>NZ_JBYSYN010000001.1:0-73347 GCF_058783475.1 Achromobacter sp. FW305-C-13
CGCCAGCAGTCAGGGTATGAACATGGCTTTGAACGTCTCCGCCCTGCCTCGATCCCAAAGACCTCGCATTTGCAGTGCAAATCTCACTGTTAGGAAAAAATACATGCAGAAAGCCGTATATCAAACCGATAGCAATGGTCTGTACCTCTACGAATCCGTGGCGAATGAGCTCTCTCTGTCACCGGGATCGTTCAATATTCCGTTTGGTGCTTATTTGGACGCGCCGCCAGCGACCGAGGTCGGCAGCAGGCCTCGCCGCGAAGGCGATAAGTGGAGGCTGGTCGAGGACCACCGCGATACGTCTCTGTGGTTCGCGGAAACGGGCGAACAATACACGCTGGGCAACGTGCGTACCGTCAACGGTGTGGACGTCAGCTATCCGGGCTGGGGGCCTCTTCCCGCGTGGCTCACTGATGTCCCGCCACAGCAGTCGGCACCGGACGCAGTTGCGGTGCCGTAGAAAAACGCGTTAAGCGGCAAGCGGCAGAGCGTCGAAATCCGCTTGGCGCTCCCTGCGCATTTCATCGAGTTGTCGCTTGCCGAGAGCACTGCGCGCAAGTTTTTGAGCAAGCTCGCGTCCGTGTGGATGGTAGTACCGCAGCAGCATGCGCGTGTCGACGTTGCCGTTGACCTTGGCCAACTCGTGCATCTCGAACACCGTGGCGAGTTCCGAGGTGCCCTCGTGCCGTAAGTCATGAAAGCGCAGATCGCGGAAGTACGCCGCGTTGGGTCGGCGGCCAAGTTGGCGGCACATGCCCTCGTAGTGCTGCCGGGCGCGCCGCCTGGCGCGAATGAATGCGCGTGTGACCGATCCGGGTTGCATTGAGAAAATGCGACCCCGCATCGGCTTTCCCGTGAGCCAGCGTCTTAAGGTTTCACGCGCCCTTGGGGTTAAGGGCACATCGCGTGCGCGGCCATTCTTCGTGTGAGGCAAGTGAACGACCCCATGCATCATGTCCAAGTTTTCTCGGAGTATTCCAACGACTTCTGACCGTCGCATGCCTGTTTCTTTTGCGACGGTCAGGATGGTCGGAAGCTCGGGGGAGCGCGTGGCCCGGATGATCCAATCCAGCTCTTTGCGCGGACATTGGTCATCGGAGATCCCGCGCAGCGTAATGCGGTCAAACAGCCGTCTATCTCGGGCATCGTCTACCGCTGGCCGCCGAACCAGTTGCACGGGATTGGCCAGTTGGTCAAAGCCCCAGTCTTTCCGAATTACCGTGTAAACGTGGGATAGGAACGCCATCCGTCTTACTACGGTGGCCGGCGCCTTGTCCTTGAGCCATTCATCGCGCAGTTCCATCAGATCAGAGCTGCGGATTCGGTCAACCGGCCGAATTGCCAACCTGGTGCCCCGCCAGATTCGTGCGATCGACACCTCGGACGTATGACCCTTTTTCGTCGATGACACCTCCACCAAATAGCGCGCAAGCGCTTCGGACAAGGTGGGCGTGGACTTTCTGCGGGGCTGACGGCGGGACCAGGGTTTCATGGAAGCAAAAGCCCCAGGTTGTAACGCATATCCGCTTTTCTTATTTGAACTGGACGGCCCGGGGGCGCTTTCGTCCGAACGGCAGGCAATCATGCGAACCGTCTTCAGGAGCAACACATCTATGGAACCCGGTTCTACAGGCCTAGGAGGCCTCGCGGCCTTGAAAGTCGCCATGGCGTACGGCATTCCCGCGGCGATTACCGCCATGCTCGGCCTCCTGATCATGCCGCCGCGCACGGTCAGGGAATTCACAGTGCGTACCGTGTCCACCGTTGCGTGTTCGTTCCTGTTCGGGCCCGCGCTGGCCGGCGCCGTCATTGCCTGGAAGCCCGGGCTGATGCAAGCCATGACCTGGCTGGCGCATCACGGCGCCGGCAGCGATGACGCCTTGCTTGCAAAGTTCTACGTACTTGGCCCCAGCATGCTGCTGGCGGGACTGCCCGCTTGGTGGGTGTTGGGCGCCTATATGCGGTGGATGGCAAGCATGCGGCAAAAGGGCGTGCTGGCGTGGTTGGCGGAAGTGCGCGCCAAAGTGCTGGGTTTGCGGCAGGGCGGGGGAGACGGCCATGGATCTTGACCTGCTCACGCGCAATGCCATCAACCCGGCGCTGGCGTTGCTGCCGCCGCGGATGGACACGCCCGAGGCGCGGGTCATGCTGCTGGCGATCGGCCTGCAGGAAAGCCGCTTTCTGCACCGGCGTCAGATCGGGGGGCCGGCGCGCGGGTTCTGGCAGTTCGAACAGGGCGGAGGTGTACGCGGCGTGCTGACGCATTCCGCCAGCCGGGATGAAGCAAGCAGAATGTGCGCGCTCCGCGGGGTGGCGCCGGTGACGGCGGCCGTCTACGCGGCGTTGGAGGCGGACGATGTACTCGCTTGCGCTTTCGCGCGCCTGTTGCTGTGGACCGACGCCAAGCGTCTGCCGCCGTTCGGCGATGCACAAGCCGCGTGGGAGCTCTATCTGCGGACCTGGCGTCCAGGCAAGCCGCATCCGCGTACGTGGCCGGCGCTCTACGCCCAGGCCGCTGCAGTGGTGGAGGGTGAGCATGCGCGACTGGCTTAACCGCTTTAAGGCTGGAGTGATTGCCGCGAGCGGGGCCGTCATCCTGCTGGTCGCGGCGTATCTGCGCGGCCGAGGCGCCGGGCGAGAGGACGAGCGCCAAGAACGCGATGCGAGTATTACCAGGCAGGCCGATCGTGCCCGCAAGGAGGCAAGGGATGTACAAGGCCAGACGGCGCGCATGGATGATGCCGCTATCGCTGATGAGCTTAAGCGTGACTGGGTGCGTGGCGCCGGCCCGGGTCGGCGTTGAATACTGCGACCATGCAAGACCGGTCTATTTCGCCGATGCGGGCCAGGTCGACGCCACGCCCGCCGATATTCGTCGGCAGATCCGGGACGGGAATGCCACTTGGCGTGCCCTGTGCGCGGAGCGTTGATTCATGGTCTAGTCGTTATTGTTGATTATGGCTCTATATGTATAGGCCAAGACGGTGCACTATTGAGCCTCCAAATTCCCTTCCAGGACCCCACCATGACCTCCCGCCTTGATTACGCCAATGCCTCCCCCGACGGTTACAAAGCCTTTGGCGGCGTCTATGTCTACCTGCAGAAATGCGGGCTTCCTAAAACGCTGATCGACCTGGTCTATTTGCGGGTATCCCAGATCAATGGCTGCGCCTATTGCATCGACATGCATTCCCGCGACCTCATCAAGTCCGGACTGACCGTCGACAAGCTGGTGCTGGTGCCGGTCTGGCACGAGGCGGGCGCCGTGTTCAGCGGCCGCGAGCGCGCCGCGCTGGCCTGGGCGGAAACCGTCACGCGTGTGTCGGAAACCGGCGTTCCCGACGAGGACTATGCCGCGGCTGCAGCCGAGTTCAGCGACAAGGAGCTTGCTGACCTTACCTACGCGATCGGGCTGATGAACGCGTTCAACCGCCTGGGCGTCTCGTTCCGCGCTACGCCCGCTGCGACCGCTGCCGCAGGCAAGGCCTGATTCCACGCAGACGGCAAGGAGCCCATGCTGTTGTTTTTTTGATCCGCGCCGAGCGAGTTCTGGTGGTTGATCCGGCTTCGGGATGCTAGAACGTATCTGATAAAAAATGCGGGCCGGATAGTACCGGGCTGCGATATCCCGATACGGAACATCAGGAGGCCGTTTGCGCAAGCCCAGGATCACCTTGCTTCAACTCGTTGTCGGCCTCTCGGTGTTCAGCGCTACCGTGGCCTTCGCCAATGCGCTGTTCGCGGCCTACAACGTGCAGAAGGAACAACTGGTCGCCACGACCATGGAGGCAAACCGCGCGTACGCGGTCAAGCTCGCCGAGGTGGTGGACCTGTACATCGGCTCGATCCAGCAGCAGCTCAAAGCCAGCGCCAGCCGGGTCGCCGGGATGTTGGAGACGCCGGCGGCGATGCGCGAAGAGGTCGTGCGCGTGGCGGAGCAGTCCGACGGGATCATCGCCGCGGCCATTGTGGATGCCAAAGGCGACATGCTGGCCTATGCGTCGATGCTGCCAGGGGCCGAGACGCAAGGCCGCACGAGCGCCGGCGTGGACCTGCGCGGCGCGTCGCAGGCAAGCAACGTGACGCCTCCCTATCTGTCGTCGCAAGGGCTATGGACCGTGGCGCTGACCGAACCCGTCAAGAACGCCCAGGGGAAGTACCTGGGGTTTGTCGGGGCCGCGATCTACCTGCAGCACAACACGGAACTGGACAAGCTGCTTCAAGAGCATTTCTACCGCGACGGCTCGTATGTCTTTGTGGTGGGGGCGGATGGCAGGATCCTCTATCACCGCGAACATCGCTGGATCGGCACCGAGCAGAAGAACAACCGGGTTGTGCAGGCCCTGCAGCGCGGCGAGGCCGGGGCGATGCCGGTGACCAACAGCGTGGGCGTGGAGATGCTGGCCGGTTATGCGCGCATGCAGCTGGGCGGATGGGGCGTGGTGGTGCAGCGGCCGGTGGCGGCGACGCTCGCGCCGCTGCATGGCCTGATGTGGCGAATCTTCGAATACTCGATCCCCGCGGCGCTGATCATGCTGCTGGCGGTGTCGGCCATGGGGTACTGGATCGCCAAGCCGTTATCGGTGCTGGCGCGTGCGATGAAGTCCGGAGACGACACGCAGGCGGCTCCGTTGATCCAGTCGGTGAAGGCCAATTACTTCGAGGCCGAACAGTTGCGCGAAGCCGTCGGCTTCACCATGGCGCAGCACGAAAGCCAGATCGGCAAGTTGAACGCCGAGACCATGACGGACCCGATGACGCAGTTGTTGAACCGCCGTGGTGTTGCCAGCGAGCTCGCCCGGCTGATGGCCTCCCGCCAGGCCTTTGCCGTCCTGGCGCTGGACCTGGACCATTTCAAGCAGGTCAACGATACCTTTGGCCATGCGGCCGGCGACCAGGTCTTGATGACGCTGGCGGACATCATGCGTGGCAGCGTGCGGGCGGAAGACGCCTGTTGCCGCGTCGGCGGCGAGGAGTTTCTGGTGCTGATGCCGGGCGCATCGGCCGACGCGGCAAGCGCCGTCGCCGAAAGGATCCGCGAGGCCACCCGCGCGCACGCGATGCCGGGCGGCGTGGGCCATGTCACCGTCTCGATCGGAGCCGCCCGCTGGCCTGACGACGGGAATGACCCGGATACGGTCTTGAAGCGTGCGGATCAGGCCTTGTATCAGGCCAAGACGTCCGGACGGGACAAGGTGGTGGCCTGGGCGGGCTAAAGGGCGCGAAGGTCCGCGTCCAGATCCACGGTGCGCAGCGGCGCGGTTCGATCCTCCATAGCACTGGCGCATAGCGCGCTGGCATCCACGATGGCGATGCGGCCATCAACCGTGCCCACCGCCAGCCTGTCGCCGGCGGCATCCAGCGCGAAGATCAGGGTGGGCAGTCCATCCACGCGCACCTTGGCGTCCAGCCGCACCGTGCCGGTCCGCGCGTCGATCAGTTGCAAGCTGCCATCCAGGAAGGCCGCCGCGATCAGGCCGGCCTCTGGCATAGGGACGATGGCGCTGGCCGATGCGCGGGTAGGCAGGCGCCACAGCTCGCGGTCGCGATCCAGCGGCTTGCGGTAGAGGAATCCCGTGTACTCGTTGCCAGCTTGGGGCGCGTAGTGTTTGCCGGACACGATCACGCTGGCGCCTTGCGCGTCGTCGACGTAGCAGCCGCAGAGTTCCATCGCATGGCTGGCCGACGTGCGGTCCGCTTTCAGCAAGGGCCAAAGGCGGCGCACGCTGCCATCGGGCTGGACGATGCACAGATATTTGTGTTCGTGCGAACTGGCCGGCGTGCCCTGCAGCATGAATAAGCAGGGGGCGCCGCGTATGCCGATGTAATGGTTGAAGCAGTCGTAGTGGCCCAGGTCCAGCCGGCGTTCCACACCGGTAGCCACGTCCAGCAGGACATCCTGCGCCCGCGTGCCTGCAAGATGAAAGCGGTTCTGGCGCCCCAGCAGCGCGCCTTGCGGCGTGCTGGAAAAGGTGAGTTCGCCGTCGTAGGCGCGAGTCAGATGCAGGCCGTCTTCCGCCAGGGCGTACAGCCGGGAATCCTGCCGGCCGAAAGTACCCGGATGATCTGACGTCTGCACGACATGCACGAGCAGGCCGGGGCACCGGAGGAGTTCAGCGCCGTGGCCGGGGCCGGCGTAGGCGGCAAGGCGTTCGCCGTCGCTTCGGTAGATCTCAAGTTGACAGGCGTCGTGCACGACGGCGATACGGTCGTCGTTGAGCCAGGCGATGTCCCTAATGGCGCCCCGTTCGGTCCAGGCGTCCAGGCCGAACCATTCCATGAGGCGTGCCTGCGGCGTGCGCGAATCGGCCGCCGGCTCAATGCGCGGGGCGATGGCTGCGGCATCAAGCTCCAGGTCTACCGGATAACGCGGGGCGGCGGCCGTGCCAGGCGCGTCTGCGCAGACGACGAACAAGGTGTCGAATGCCGCGTCGGGGTCATCGTCCGGTGCGCCCCACTCTTCGTCCCAGGGGCGCACCCAGGCTTCGATCTTGTCCCCGGCGGCGTCAAAACGGCAGCGCATGACTTCAGGGACATTGTTGAACAGGCGCCTGCCGCGTGGCCTTTGCCAGTCCCAGACCACCAGATCGCCTTCGAACAGGTAACCGCCGTCATAGCTGCCGGCCCCGATCACGACGGACGTGCCGGCGGGATGAAAGCCCACATCGTTGACGGGAAACGCCAGATCGTCGAACGCGGCGAAAGGGACAAGGCTGTCGCACCGGTAAAGCGCAACGCGGTAGCGCAGTGTCCGGCCCCCGTAGGCGGCGCGGGCGCGCGGGTTGGCCAGCAAGGGAAATTCCGAGGCGACGGCCACCACGTCTTCGTCCGCGTTGAAGAACACGCCGGTGATTTTTCCGCTGCCGCGCAGCGTGGGATCCATGATGGTGGTCATTGCAAGCACTTACGAAGATTCGATGCCTGGCACGCCTTGCCGGATAGTCCGCGAAAACGCCGTGGGTATTCCACTGGCACGCGCCCGGTCCGTATAGCGGCCCAGCCGGCGGTATTGCCCGACGTTGTCCGCGCCCTGCAGCACATCCAGGCCGTAAAGATATTCCGGCAGGTAGCCCGATACCAGTTGCCGGTAATCCAGCGGCAGGCCCGGCACGATGCGCCGGGCCATCTGGAACACGATGGTGGTGCAGTTGGCGGTCAGCGTGTGATAGAAGCGCGGCGTGTCCCGCAACCGGTTGGCGCTGCCCACATACGCCATGAAAAGCGACCGCGCGGCCTCCAACGGCATGTTGACGCGGTACAGGTAGCCGTCTTCGCCACGCACATTCGTGCGTACGCGCAGGCTGTCTTCCTCGGTGGAGGCAATGACGCTCAGTTCGTACTGTTTGAAGAAGCCGCCGATCTCTGAAAACTTGTCGCCTTGCTTGCGCCGGATCTCCACCGAGAACACCACGTAGCGCTCGTGGCCGAATCCGAAAGACACCAGTGCATGGGCGATGGCGGGGCGGTTCCAGTAAGAAAGCGCCACATCCACGGACTGCAGTTCGTCCAACGCGTAATGCCGCGTTTCCCAGCGGGGCGTGAAGTCGGTGCGGGATCGCCACGCGAAGTTGCGCACGTTGTGCAGGGTGACGCGGTTGCCGTCGACCTCGCCGTGCGTCTGCCGCGCCACTTCCGGAATCCAGTCGCGGTCATTGGACGGCCGGATGGTGTGCCACCACGCCAGCAACGCCACGACCGCCGCGGCGAATCCGTAGGCAGCAGGCTGCCAGGCCGGCCAGGCCAGCGCGGCGATAGCGGCTAGCGCCAAGGCCAGCCAGCCTATCGTCAGCGCAGCGCGTGCGGCGCGAGGCAAGGGCGCGCGTATCCACATCGCGAGTGCGCCCCAGGCGGCAACCAGCGCGATGGCGATGCCAATCAGAAGGGAAGCAGCCATGGGGTTCCGGCGCGCTCCAGAGAGGGCTCAGCGGTCGGCGACCGTTGTCAGCAAGTCTGAATCGTACATGGCCGCGGGCGAGATGATCGGCTCATCCCAGGGGATGTCGCGGCCGTAGCGTTCCTGCATCTTGGCCTGCACGGCCGGCGAGCTCAAATCAAAGCCCTTCAGCGGCGCAAGCGCTCCGATTTCCAGGCCCAGCGTGCGCTGGTAGATCTTCCAGACAAGTTCCGAACAATAGATCCGGTCGTCCGACCAGGCGAACACCAGGTCATAAGGCTTGCCCACATAGGCGGCGCCCGCGGCTGCCAGCTGTTCGCGCACGGCGGGCGTCAGCGTCGAGGCGTCACGCAGGCGCTTGACGACGTAGTGGCCGCGTTCCCCTTGCGCCGCCCATTGGTCCAGCGGTGTGTAGCTGACGCGGGCAGCCGCCTCCAGCACGTAGGGGCGGCCCTGACGCGTCACGATCATGCCCATGTGGCTGTAGGGGGAGTGGGTGGCTTGCTGGATGGCCAGGCTTTGCGCTGACCGGGATTGCTGGAATACCAGGTCGCCGGTCTGCACATCGGGGGCGGCCACGGCGGCCAGGGAAAGCAAGGACAGCGCTGCCAGGACGGCGGCGCGTGACCAGGCAGACAGTGTCATGAACGCGCCCGGCTGGCGGCCGGCGGTTCTTTTTTGCTACGCGGTTTAGGCGCAGGCTTCGGGGTTTCGGTCGGAGCGTCGAACTCCTGCTTGTTGCGCTCACCACGTGGGGTATTTTCCGGATGGGGTTTGGGAAAAGCCCAGGGCTTCGTTTTCTGATCCATTGCATGTACTCCTTGCACAGGCGGAACAGTAGCATTAGCCGTGGCCATGAGTAAGTGAGGGTTGACGTCAATATTCATCACATCGTGATTTTTAAGTAAAAATTTCGGGGATTGGACCGCACGGGCGGCCGGAATGTTCCCCGCTTGCGGTGATTGCCCTTTCGGTTCCCGCAAGCCTCGCAACCGCGTGACGCGGCGGCGCATGTTATCGCGGATCCGGCGTCGCGGCGCGGCGCGCTTTGCCGTTCAGGGTGTTGCGCCCTGCCAATTGCGGTCGAACTGCAGGCGCACCTGGCGCGCCCAATCGTCGATCGCCGTGCGCACGTCGTCTGCCGTGGGCTTGCGGTCCGGCGGAAGATTGCTGCCGGTGACGGTGCCCAGCGACGCGATCAGCAACTCGTTCGTGTTGGCGTCGCGCACCGAAGCCTCGATGAGCAGCCGCGCCGATTCATCGCGGTAGCCGGCGGCCTTGGCGGTCTGCCCGATCACGTAGCCGATCGGAATGTACTCCATCGCCCGGGGATCGCGGTCGTTCTTGAACGTGCCCGTGATCGCCGCGCGGATACGCAGCGCATGGGGTGCGGGAGCATTCAGCAATTGATAGCCTGCTTCCGAAAATTCGCGTCGTACTGCCTCGTTCATGTAGGCCAGCACGCGCTCGCGCAACGCCGCGTTGTCCTTGAATTCCAGGTCGTCCGGGCGGTCGCCGGCAATGTAGGTCATCGGTTCGAGGATGAGCTTTTTCTCATACACGCTGCCGATCGGCGGGCCCGGGCGGGTCCAGATGCGGCCGGCGCTCCAGCTCGGGTCGGGCTGAAGCTGCGTCTGATCCTCGCCCAGCGAGGTGGAGTAGTCCTGCGCGCGCGGCAGGTTGGTACAGCCCGCCAGGGCGATGGCGACGCAGCCGGCGGCCAAGGTCAATCGAGAGATCATGATCGTTCCTTTCCAGGCAGTGGCGGCATCCGTGCCGACGCTTTTCCGATTATCTGCCTGTTCACGCCCACCGGCGCAGGAATCTGCGGCGGCGGATGCCGCGCAGTTTGGGTAAACCCTCTAGGGAAATGGAGCTCATCCTTTTTTCCGTGGCGACGGCGCGTTCGCGCAGGCGGCGCCAGGACTACGATGGAAGGCGTGCACATAGGGAGGAAACTATGGACACCGCCAAGGAATGGTATGCCGCAGTCAAGGAATGGCAGCGCGCCCGCGACGAGCTCACCGCAGCGATCGCCGCGATCAAATGGCCCAACCCCACGCAAGGGTGCCTGGAAAGCTACGACCTCGCGTACGCGCGTGAAACCGAGGCGCGCGACCGCATGAATCAGGCCTATGAGCGCGTCCGACGGTAGAAGGACGTTTGCCGGCCTGCCGGGACGGCTCCCCTGGCTCCATAAAACAGAATTCCGATGGCCCTGTGCATGGGGCCACGAAGGCGGTATGTTGTGTTTTTCTCTGCCTCCCTAGCGCCCCATCATGTATCTGCCGTCCGCTTTCCGTGAAGACGATCTTGCCGTCCAGCACGACTTCATCCGCGCCCACCCGCTGGGCGTCATCATGACCAGCGGGGAGGGCGGGCTGATGGCCAACCACATCCCCTGTCTGCTCTATCCCGAAGGCCCGCACGGCGTGCTGCGGCTGCACGTGGCGCGTGCCAACCCGCAACTGGCGCAACTGGCGGCGGGCCAGGAATGCCTGGTGGCGTTCCACGGCGCGCAGGCCTACATCACGCCGTCCTGGTACGCCACCAAGGCGGAAACCCATAAGGTGGTGCCGACGTGGAATTTCGTGGCGGTGCACGTCTGGGGCACCCCGGTGATCCAGGATGACCCGGCATGGTTGCGCGCCCAGCTTGAAGCCCTGACCGACAGCCAGGAAAAGGCGCGCACGCAACCCTGGAGCGTGGATCAGGCGCCGCCCGAATTCATTGCCGCGCAGATGCGCGCCATCATCGGCGTCGAAATCCCGATCTCGCGCATTGAAGGCAAATGGAAGGTCAGCCAGAACCGCACGGCGGCCGACCGGCAAGGGGTGGCCGAGGGCCTGGCCAGCGAGGGCGGCAACGCCGTCATGGCTGGACTGGTGGCGCGGCGGGGCGGCTTGGCCTGAAGGCGGTGGCGCCCAGGCCGGCCGCAAAGCAGACGATGGCGGCCGCTTGCAACAAGGCGGCCGTAGCCAGGAAACCCACCATCGACTGCCCCGTCCCGTCCAATACCGCGCGCAACACGCCGAACAACGCCGGGGCAAAGGCGTAGGCGCCTTGCGATAGCGCGACGATCAAGGGCACCACGCGCATCGTGTCCTCGCGCGCGAATTCCGTTTGCGCGATCAGGGGCGGCAACGATGTCGCGTTGCCAATGCCCGATCCAAACAACACCACGCCCAGCCATATCGCCCAACCATGGTCCGGCGCCAGCATCAGCGTGAGCGATCCGCAGATCTGGATGGCATAGGCCAGACAGGCCACTTTGCGGCGGTCTGCGCCGGCGGGCATCAGCCATCCCACCAGCGTGCGGCCCGCGATGGCGGCTGCGGTGGCCACACCCATCGCCACGCCCGCCATCTGCGCGCCCAGCAGCGGCGCCAGCAGCGACAACAGATGCGCGATCAACCCGATCTGCGCGAACAGCCCCAGCGCCATGCCGCCGGACAGCGTCAGGAAGGCGCGATCGCGCCATAGGTTTCCCACGCGGGGCAGGGCGGTCGCCGCCACCGATGCCGGCGCTGCCGCACCGTCGCCGTCGGCCAATTGCCCCAGTTGCTGCGGCGTGACGGCGAACACCTTGCGGGACAGCACCGCGATCACGCCCACCATCACGACCCCCACCCATAGCGCGGCCTGCGCGAAGCCGGCCTGCGCGATCAGGAACACCCACAGCGGCGAAAACACGATGCCGCCCACGCTGGCGCCGTTGTAGGCCATGCCCAGCGCAGTGGGCCGCCGCCGCACGAACCACGGTGCGATCAGCGCGTTGACCGCCGCCGCGCCCAAGGCCACCCAACCCATGCCGCTCACCACCGCCGCGGCGTACAACTGCCACGGCGCTTGGGCCACGGCCCAGCCCGCGACCCCCAGCGCAAGCAGCACGGCCCCGCCGAACGTGGTTTGCGGGACGCCGGCGCGGCGATACAGGCGGGGCAGGTTGGCGACCACCACCGTGCCCGCCAGGAAGTGCAGGGTGACGGCGCCGGAGACCAGCGCCACGCTCCAGCCGGTGCGTTGCACCACAGCATGCAGGAACACGGGCGGTCCGTAAAAGCCGACGCCCCAGCCAAAGATGGCCAGCGTGAATGTGGCGGCGAGGACTTTCCAGCCGAAAAAGGAGTGGGCAGCGGGCATGGGATTTGGTACGAGTCCGGTGTCTTATCGGGATGAGTCGCAGTATGCTTAGGCCTTGCACACAACACTTTGGTCTACAGCGAATCATGGAATACGAGTTCGCCGACATCAATCTCTCCGGGGTCGCAGGCGCCATTGCCGATCCGGCCCGCGCGCGCATGCTGTGCCTGCTGCTGGATGGCCGTGCCCGCACGGCGACTGAACTGGCTGCGGCCGCCGACATCGGCGCCTCCACGGCCAGCAGCCATTTCCAGCGGCTGCGCGAGCAAGGGCTGGTCGATATGGCCGTGCAGGGCAAGCACCGCTACTTCCGGCTGGCCAACAGCGAGGTCGCGCATGCGCTGGAGGCCCTGCTCGTCGTGGCGGGCGCCGAACGTGTGCCGTTCAAACCCAATACGCCCTCCGCGCTGCGCGAGGCCCGGACCTGCTACGACCACATGGCCGGCACGCTTGCCGTTCGTATCCATGACGCCATGCTGGCGCGCCAATGGTTGGTGGCCGATGGCCGCGACTACGCGTTGACCCCGCTGGGCGAAGCGTCGCTGGCGCAAATCGGCGTTGACGCTGCGCAGGCGCGGCAGCGCCGCCGGCGTTTCGCGTGCGCGTGCCTGGACTGGAGCGAGCGCCGTTCGCATCTGGGGGGCGCGCTGGGCGCGGCCTTGCTGGATGCGCTGGTGCAGCGCGGCTGGATCACCAAAGACCTGGATTCGCGCGCGCTGGCGGTCACGCGCAAGGGCGCCCAGCAGTTTCCGGCCTTCTTCGGCAAGGCCGACGCGCAGGCGGCCGGCGGCTGGCAGGAGGGCACGCATGCCGCGGCATAGCCTGAAATCGTCCCCGCTGCGCCAATACGGTTCCGTCATGTAGACGGCACTTCGAACACATCCATTCCCAGCCGCGAATGCGGCTTTTTTTTCGTTCATCAACGCTCGTTAATCAACCCTGTACAGGAGGTGGCCTTGCCTACGTTGGCACTGCACGCATTCCGTTCCTTCTCGCGTTTCGTGACGGAACTTCGCATCGACGTCAATCATGCTCCGCAAGACGTGGAGAAAGAACTCGATGCCATACACGATCGGATGCATCGCCCTTGGGATCGCTTGCACGGACTGCCGGAGGTCAAGACCGACATCCCTGGCATCGTGCTTCGCTATCGCGAAGCCGACGGCGAGTACTACGTGTATGTGGTGGATGTGCGGCGGGACCGGGTGGCGGGCTACACGGTGTTCAACCGGCTGATCGAAGTGGGCAGGCGGGCAGATCCGTACGTGCGCGCGCCGCACTCCAAATATGCCGCCGCCTATCAAGGCATGGGCCTGGCCACCGCCGTGTACCGGTGGGGGCTGGATGCGGGGCTGTGCATCTTCAGCGGCGCCCGCCAATCCACCGGCGCGCACCGGCTCTGGATGGGGCTGGCGCGGCACTACGAGCTTGGTCACGTCGATCTGCGGCGCAAGCAATTGCGTTATCTCGGGGCTGACGTGCGGTCCGAGGTCCTGGAGGACCTGCATACCCGGATGTTCCTGCTTGGTCGGGGCTGGACCTTGCCCGAATACATGCAGGCAACAGGCATGACTCCGTCCGAAGATGCGCTTTCGCAACAGGACCTAGGGAAAGCCCCGTAAATCAGCGGCAAGGCGGTACGGCGCGTTCGCCGCGCCGGGCCGCAGGCCGCATCAGGCTTGCCGTTGCGGCCGGTTAGCCGTCGGTTTTCTTGCTATTCGAGAATCGGGGACGCACTTGTTGTACTGCAACAATGTTTCTATTTTCTGCCTGGGTTACAAAACATATCTGAACTGTCATGGACAGGCGAGGTATGCTCGATCGCAGAAAGAGGGCATCCGAAGTGCATCAAAACAACTTGATCTACAAGGGATACCGGCTGACGGCCAAGGTGTCCCGGGGCGCGGACGCTGAGGTTCCGGCGCTGCCCAGCGGCCCCGTATTCGTCGCATCGGTAATGGTGGTTCAGGCAGGCGCCGTGCTGGAAGGCGGCGACGAATACCCGGTTCCCCGTTTCGCCGAAGGCGGCTTCGTCTTCAGTCCGCGAGAAGCGGTGCACGCGGCCATATTGCATGGCCGCGAGATCGTCGACGGCCTGACGAACATGCCGTCCTAGCCGGAAAAGACTTCCCGCCAGTCCCGCGTCTTGGCTAGCGTCTGCACGGTTGCGGACTGCTCCAGGATGGTCACGGCCTTCTTGAATTCTTCTGCCGATGCGCCGTCTTCCAGGATGACCATGCGCGAATTGCGCGCATCCGCCATCTTCACGTCCGACATCTTGCCGTGCGTCTGGTAGACCTGCGTCCAATCCATCTTCTTGCCGGCCTTGAGCGCGATCGGTTCGATGTAGGTCAGCGCCGTGCTGCCCGCTGCGCGGACGGCAAACGCGAAATCAGCCGTATGGCCGCTGCTGCCCTTGGCGCGCGCGCCCTTGACCATGCGGTTGGGGCCGACCCCTTCAGCCAGCGCGCGGCCAACCTGGGCGCGAAAGCGCAACTGGCTGAATCGGGGCATCCACTTGGCGCATTGGAACGACAAGGCCATGGCCAGCTTCACCGCATCCCACAGGGCTTCCTGCAGCTGTTCGTTGGGACCCGAGGCGACGATGGCGCCGTCACGATCGAAGTGCGCCAGGCTCACGCCAGGCGTTTCATTCAGCAGGTCGATGCGCTTGGCGCCCACGTCGATGCCGTAGCTGGACGCATGCATAGAGGTCTCACAGGCGTCGGTCAGGTAGAACGACGTGTCGTCAGGGTGCGCGATGAAGAAGGCGGCGTGCTGGCCGTCCAGCCCCAGGGTCATAGGGGACACCGCGCGAATGGCGTGTTCACCGGCCGGCAGGACGGTCCAGCCGGAGGCTTCCAGAAAATTGCTCATAGGATCAGTTCGATTTGGCGGCCTTTGAGGGGATGCGCAAATCCGCCGGCAAGCGTCAGGTTCGCCCGCGGCAGGAAGTACTGCATCAGCGTGCCGATATTGTGCAGGGCGGGCACGATGGGTTCGGCATAGCCTTCGCCTTCGTCCACCCAGATATGTTCATGGCTGCGGTCCGCAAGCGGCTTGCGGTACTGCGGCCGGCCCACGCCCACCAGGCTGGTGTGGAAGGAGTCATCCGTATCCACGCCAAACACCCGATGCGGGCCGACGAAAAGACTGGCACAGAACGCTTCCGTCAGGAAGATCGTGGCCTGGCCGTGCACCGCGGTGCGCGCCCCGCGGTAGATCACGCGGAAAATCACATCGTCGCGCACTTCGCCCTTGACCTTGCACGCGCTGGCGAACTCCATCCACTGGATGTTGTTGGCGGCGGGCTTCGGGATCCAGGAGATCGGTTTTACGGTTTCCTTGGGTTCGGCAAGGATCTCTTGCACCTCATCAACGGTGATTAACGGTTCGAACTTGTTGGCCATGGAACTGATCTAGGGTCTTGGAATTGCGCTACGGATGCGCTGCGCCGCTCGCCAAGGGCGCAGGGAACTCATGCGCGCAACAGGGCGAGGGGGCGTAATCTTACAAGATGAAGACGGTGCGGACCCTTTAACTGTATATCCATACAGCTAAAGGGTCCGCGCGTGAAAACGGGTCAGTGGCGGATCAGAGCGAGCTGGCTGCGAACGTGTCGCATTGCTTGATGTTGCCGCTTTCCAGTCCGCGCTTGAACCAGCGCACGCGCTGGGCAGAGGAACCGTGCGTGAAGGAGTCCGGCACGGCATAGCCCTGGGCCTGCTTTTGCAGCCGGTCGTCGCCGATGGCTGTGGCCGCGGCCAGCGCTTCTTCGACGTCGCCGCCTTCCAGGATGTTGCGCGCGGCGTTGGCGCGTTGCGCCCACAGGCCGGCAAAGCAGTCGGCCTGCAGTTCCACCCGCACCGACAGCGCATTGGCTTGCGCCGGATTGCGGCGGCGCAGCTGGTCGACCTGGTCCGAAATGCCCAGCAGATGCTGCACGTGGTGTCCCACTTCATGCGCAATCACATAGGCCTGGGCGAAGTCGCCCGGCGCCTTGAACTTGTTCTGCAATTCATCGAAGAAGGCCAGGTCGATATAGACCTTGCTGTCACCGGGGCAGTAGAAGGGGCCCATCGCGGATTGGCCCGTGCCGCAGGCCGTGGGCGTGGCACCGCGGAACAGCACGAGCTTGGGCGCGACGTACTGGCGGTTCAAATCCTTCTGGAAGATTGCGCTCCAGGTGTCTTCGGTTTCGCCCAGCACCTTGGCGACAAAGCGCGCCTGCGGGTCGTCGACGGGCGGCCGGGTGGCCGGCGACTGCTGCTGCGTCTGGGGCGGCCCTTCGGCCATTTGCAGGACCACGTTGGGATCCACGCCAAAGTACATGGCCACCAAGGCAAGTACTATCGTACCGATGCCGATGGTTCCACGGCCGCCGATACGTGGACCACTGGCACGTCGGTCTTCCACATTGTCGCTTTCACGCGAGTCATCGAGGCGCATACTGTTTCTCCGGGCGGGTCGGCGTTCCCGCCATTTTGCATCGCCGCGCCATGTTGGGCGGCATTCAAGAGTGTTAGGATAATCCCATGGCCTTGTATTTATCTATTCATCCTGCGAATCCTCAACCTCGCCTGCTCAAGCAGGCAGCCCAATGGCTGAACGATGGAGGCCTTGTGGCCGTACCCACCGATTCCAGCTACGCCGTCGTCGCGCGCCTGGACGACAAGGACGCCGCGGACGGCCTGCGCCGGTTACGTGGCCTGGACGAAAGACACCATCTGACACTGTTGTGCCGCGACCTGGCTGAAATCGGCCACTTCGCCCGCGTGGACAACAAGCAATACCGCTTGTTGAAGGCCGCGACGCCCGGCCCCTGGACCTTCATCCTGGAAGCCACCAAGGAAGTGCCGCGGCGTGTGTCGCACCCGTCTCGCAAGACCATCGGCATCCGCGTTCCGGATCATGCGGTCATGCTGGGCCTGCTCGAGCAAGTGGGCGCGCCTTTGCTTTCCACCACGCTGATCCCCAAAGACGATACGCAAGCGTTGAATGACGCCGAAGACATCCGCGAACGCTACGACCACGATCTGGCCGCCATCATCGACGCGGGCGCCTGCCCGCAATCGCCGACCACGGTGATCGACCTGACCAGCGATGATCCGGTGGTCGTGCGCGTGGGTCGTGGCGACCCGGCCACGCTTGGCCTTGCCTGAATCAATCCCCCACCGTAGTGCCTTGCGTGCCGGCCCCTGCCGGCACGTGGCTCATCTACAATCCGGCTCGCCATGAACGACATCATCCAAACCATTGCGGTCTACGCGATCCCGGTCATCTTCGCCATCACCTTGCACGAAGCCGCGCACGGCTACGTGGCACGAATGTTCGGCGACCCCACGGCCTTCCAGGCCGGCCGCGTCAGCCTGAATCCGATGCGCCACATCGATCCCGTCGGGACCTTGCTGGTGCCGGTCGTCATCCTGCTGGCATCCAAGCTGCTGGGCAGCCCGGGCATGCTGTTCGGCTGGGCCAAACCCGTACCGGTGGATTTCGGCCGTTTGCGCCGTCCCAAGCGCGACATGCTGTGGGTGGCGCTGGCCGGCCCCGCGGCCAACCTGTTGATGGCGATTCTCTGGGCGTTTTCGCTGCGCCTGATGCTGGAATCCGGCATGCAGGAGTCTTTCTGGTTCCAGATGGGCGTGGCCGGCGTGAACATCAACCTGGTGCTGATGGCGCTGAATCTGCTGCCGATCCTGCCGCTGGATGGGGGACGCATCCTGTTCAGCCTGCTGCCCAACCGCCTGGCCTGGCAATACTCGAAAATCGAGCCCTACGGCTTGATGATCGTCATCGTCCTTCTGGTCACCGATGTGCTGTGGCTTCTGATGCGTCCGGTGTACGAATTTGGAACGACTATCGTTCAGTGGTTTCTGTAGGATTTCGGCCAATTTCCGTTAAACTCAGCGGTTTCATTGATTCTGGCCCTGAGGCATCCTGCCGTGGGGCGTTGGAGCCCTACATTTATGGCATCCCCTGCAACCGCCGCAGGCGTTAATTTCCAGGGCAGCTTGGTGGCCCTGGTCACTCCCATGCAGCCCGATGGCAGCCTGGATTACGCTGCCTACCGGTCATTGATCGACTGGCACGTCCAGGAAGGAACCGACGCGCTGGTGGTGGTGGGCACCACCGGGGAGTCGCCCACGGTCTCGATGGAAGAGCACGCGGAATTGATCCGCGTCGCGGTCGAACATGCCGCTGGCCGCATCCCGGTCATCGCTGGCGTGGGCGCCAACTCCACCGACGAAGCCATTCACCTGACGCGCCACGCCAAGGCAGTCGGCGCGCAGGCCGGCCTGTCGGTCGTCCCCTATTACAACAAGCCTTCGCAAGAGGGCCTGTATCGCCACTTCCGCACCATCGCGGAAGCCGTCGATCTGCCGACGATCCTGTACAACGTGCCGGGCCGCACCGTTGCCGATATGAGCAACGATACGGTTCTGCGCCTGGCGCAGGTGCCCGGCATCATCGGCATCAAGGACGCCACCGGCGACATCGCCCGCGGCGGCCTCCTGCTGCGCGAAGCGCCGGCAAGTTTCCAGGTGTTCAGCGGGGACGATCCCACGGCTGCCGCCCTGATCCTGCTGGGTGCGCGCGGCAATATCTCCGTGACCGCCAACGTGGCCCCCAAGCTCATGCGTGACCTGTGCGCTGCCGCGCTGGCCGGCGATGTGCCGAAGGTTCGTGAACTTAACGCGTACCTGGCGCGTCTGAACAAGGCTTTGTTCGTTGAAGCCAATCCCATCCCCGTCAAGTGGGCGTTGGCCGAAATGGGCCGGAGCGCACTGGGCTACCGGCTTCCGCTGGTTGAACTGGGCACGCAGAACCACGAAGTCGTGCGTCGCGCGCTCCAGGAAACGGGTCTGCTCTAAATATCGTGAGGATACGTATGAACAAGCGTCATGCCGGTTTGTCGGCATTGATGTCTGTGGTGTTGTTGGCCGGCTGCAGCGAGGTCAACCAATTCCTGGGCAATGAAGAATCCGTCAACTACAAGAGCGCCGTCACCCAGCGGGGAGAGCCTCTGAGCATCCCGCCGGATCTGACTCAGGCCAACAGCGATCCGCGTTACCGCGCGCCCGCTTCGGGCTCGACGACGTACTCGCAGTTCCAGCAACAGGGCCAGGCGCAAGCCAGCGCCCCGAAGACTAGCAACGTGCTTCCCGGCCGCCAGGACATGCGTGTCGAGCGTGACGGCGACTTGCGCTGGCTGGTCGTGGACCGTGCTCCCGAAGACGTCTTCCCGCGTCTGGTGGACTTCTGGACCGAGAACGGCTTCACCGTGGCCAGCAACAACCCCAGCGCCGGCCTGATTGAAACCGACTGGGCGGAAAACCGCGCCAAGATCCCGGAAAGCTGGCTGCGCCAGGCACTGGGCGCGGTGCTGGAATCGGCTTGGGATAGCGGCGAACGCGAGAAATTCCGTACCCGCGTCGAGCGCGTCAATGGCCATACCGAGGTCTATGTCAGCCATCGCCAGATGCTCGAAAAGCGCGTCGGCTCCGACGGCGGCCAGGTGCAGTGGCAGAACGGTAAGGAAGATCCGGGCCTGAACGCCGCCATGCTCGCCCGCATGATGGTCTACCTGGGTTCGGACGTGGACAACGCCCGAAAGCTGGTGCAGCAGGCGGAAGCCGCGCCGCAGAAGCCGGCGGTGCAGGAAGATGTCCGTGCGCAGGGCGCATCCCTGCTCGTGGCCGAATCGTTTGACCGTGCATGGCGCCGCGTTGGCGTGGCGCTGGACGGCGGCGGCTTCGCCGTGGACGACCGCGACCGCTCTGCAGGCGACTACTTCGTGCGCTACGTCGATACCGACACCGGCGAAAAGAACGAGCAGCCGGGCTTCTTCGGCCGCATGTTCTCGGGCGACAAGAAGGCCGAGGCGCCGCAATACCGTATCCACCTGGCCGCCACGGGCGACCAGACCACGGTGACGGTGCTGGATTCCACGGGCGCCCGCGACAACAGTGCGACGGCCCAGCGCCTGCTGAGCGTCTTGAAAGACAAGATGTAAAGCGCGCCGAACCGGTGCCTGGTCGCCGGTTTGATGCAAAGGCCCCCGCAAGGGGGCCTTTTTCATGGGTCCGCCGTGGCTTCACGACGGGCTCTCCGCGGGCGGGCTGCTGGCGGGCCTATCGCTTTGGAAGTAGCAGGGAATAGGCAGGCGTAAAAAAGCCCCGGCAGTGTCGCTGCCGGGGCTTTTTCACGTCTTCAGAGCGGGGGTTCGTCTCTGTTTTATTAAGACGCCGGAGTGGTCGAGCCGCCCGGGGTATTCGAACCGCCGCCAGGCGTGGTGCTGGGTGCGGGCGCCGGAGCCGGCGACGTGGCCGGAGGCGTGGACGACGGAGCAGGCGTGCTTGCGCCCGGAGTGGGGTTGGTCGCGGGCGCCGGGGCATCTTCCTTCTTGTTGCAAGCGCTGAGCGACACTGCCAGCACCGAGGCAATAATCAAGGTTTTGCTCATCATTTTTGGACTCCTGTAGATGACGACTCTTGAAACCCCCTTAGGGGAAACCAGAATTCAGGCTACAGGAAGCTGAAGGCCGATCGCGTGTGAAAGTTAAAAAGGTCGCATCCCAACGGCAACAAACCTTTCAGCTAGGTGTTATGTCTTTCCTTATGTGACTGCCAGCACAGACCTGATTGCGTTCTGTGCAAGTCAGATACGCGGACGTGTCCGGATACTACGCCGGGACGTAGCGGATCCACCCCGAATCCAACCAGTCCGCCAGGCATGAACGGGCGTCGTCGGAAAGCTTCGCGCAGGCCGGGTCGGCGCAATCCAGGCTGCGGGCATCGGCCAGCGTGCGCAGTGCGGCGTCGACGGGTGTCATCGCGGTTTCGCCGTTGATGAACAGCTGCTTGCCGCGATACAGCATGCGGCTGCGGCGATCCAGCACCAGGCGGCCGGAGGCGGGCCAGTCTTCTTCCAGGTCCACGTCCATGCCCTCGGGGGCGTCGAACACGCTGAGATTGTGCGGTTCGGTCAGCCAGCAGCCCAAAAAGCGCGAGGCCAACGCATCGTCGAAGCGCAGCTTTTCAACGGTCGCGAGCGTGGCGGTCACCAGATCATCAGGCAGTGCAGCCGGCGTGTCGACGGCCGGCTGGCCCGGGTCGCGATAGACGGCGGACAGCTTGGGACCGGGCAGGGCCGGTTCACCGTAGGGACCACCCAACAGGCCGACGCGGGCCATCACCTGGTCGGCGGCGGCTTCCAGCAAACCACGCGCAAGCGTGGCCTGCGTGGGGGCGCGGAATCCGATCGAGATGGTCATGCAGCCATCGCCCATGGCGATGCCGTCGTGGGCCGCCTGCGGCGGCAGATAGAGCATGTCGCCGGGGACCAGCACCGCCTTTTCTTCCGGCTGGAAGTTGCTGAGGATCTTCAGCGGCAGGCCGGGTTCCAGGGACAGGTCTTTCTGGCGGCCGTAGCGCCATTCGCGTTCGCCGGCGGCTTGCAGCAAGAACACGTCGTAGCTATCGAAGTGGGGGCCCACGCCGCCGCCATGGCTGGCGATGCTGATCATCACGTCGTCCAGGCGGGCGTCGGGAATGAAGCGGAACAGCCCCATCAGTTCAGATGCCGCGTCGCTCAGCAGGTCCACGCTTTGAATCAGCAGCGTCCAATCGCCTTCGTTGTCTTTGGGCAGCCGTGCGAACGGGCCGTTTTCCATCTGCCATTCGCCGTTCTCGCGCCAGATCAGGCGCGATTCGACGTCGTCGCGGCGGGCGAGCTTCTTGATGGCCGCGATCGTCAGCGGCGGCTTGAAGCCGGGGATGGCCTGGCGGATCAGCAGCGGCTTGCGCTGCCAGTAGCGGCGCATGAAGTCGTTGGGGCTTTGGTTGCCCAGCAGCGGCAGGCGTTGGTCGAGGTTCATTGAAGGTGCTTCTTAAGACGGTAGAGGGCATCCAGCGCTTCGCGCGGGGTAAGACTGTCGGGGTCGATGGCGGCCAGCGATTCGCGCAAGGCGTCCAGCGCCTCGATTGCGTCCGAGCGCTCGGTTTCGGCGTAGGCTTGCGCGTCGGCATCCGCCGCAGCCGAGAACAGACCCAATTGCGGCGTGGGCGCACCCTGTGCTTCAAGGCGTTCGAGTTCGCGCGTGGCCTGGCGGATCACGGCTGCCGGCACGCCGGCGCGCTGGGCCACCTGGATCCCGTAGCTGCGGCTGGCGGGGCCTTCGCGCACTTCATGCAGGAAGACGATGCCGCTGGCCGATTCCGCCGCGGCCAGATGCACGTTGGCGGACGCGGGCTGTTCGGCCGGCAGGCGGGTCAGTTCGAAGTAGTGGGTGGCGAACAGCGTCAGCGCGCGGTTGTGCGCCAACAAACGGCAGGCGATGGCCCACGCCAACGCTAGGCCGTCGTAGGTGGATGTGCCACGGCCGATTTCGTCCATCAGCACCAGGCTGTTAGGCGTGCTGGCCGACAGGATGGCGGCCGCCTCGGTCATTTCCATCATGAAGGTCGAGCGTCCACCCGCCAGATCGTCGGCGGCGCCGATGCGGGTGAAGATGCGGTCGATCTTGCCGATGCGGGCGCGCGTGGCGGGCACGAAACTGCCGATGCGCGCCAGCAGCACGATCAGCGCCACCTGCCGCATGTAGGTCGATTTACCGCCCATGTTCGGGCCGGTGATCAACAGCATGCGGCGCGCCGGGTCCAGGCGGCAGCCGTTGGGCGTGAAGCGCTCAATGGCGTGTTCCACCACTGGGTGGCGGCCGGCTTCGATATCGATATCGGCCTGCTCGGACAGGTCGGGCGCCATCCAGTCGTGGCGGCGCGCGTGGTCAGCCAAGGCGGCCAGCGTGTCCAGTTCGGCCAGCGCGGCCGCGCAGTCCGACAACGGCCGCACGTGTTCGGCCAGCACGTCCAGCAGTTGCTCGAACAGCCACTTTTCGCGGGCCAGCGAGCGGTCCTGCGCGGACAGCACCTTGTCTTCCCACGTCTTGAGTTCAGGCGTGATGTAGCGCTCGGCATTCTTCAGCGTCTGGCGGCGGCGGTAATCTTCCGGCACCTTGGCCGTCTGGCCCTTGGAGACTTCGATGTAGAAGCCATGCACGCGGTTGAATTCCACGCGCAGGTTGTTGATGCCCGTGCGCTCGCGCTCGCGGGCTTCCAGCTGAATCAGGAAGTCGCCGCCGTCGGCCGCCAAGCCGCGCAGTTCGTCCAGTTCCGCATCGAACCCGGTGGCCAGCACGCCGCCGTCGCGGATAGCCACGGCGGGCTCCGGCGCAATGGCGCGCACAAGCAGCGCGGCCAGCGCCGGGTCAACAGACAGGTGCGAAATCAACTCACCCAGGCGCGGGGAGTCGGCCATGGGTTCGACCAAGTCGCGCAAGGCGGGCAGGGATTCCAGCGCATCGCGCAGGCTGGCCAGCTCACGCGGGCGCACCGAGCGCAGCGCCAGGCGTGCGGCGATGCGTTCGATGTCGGGGAAGGCATTCAGCGCCGCGCGCAGCGCTTCCAGCAGGCCTGCCGAACCGAACGTCTGTTCGACGTCCATGCGGCCGGCCAGCAGCGCGGAGATGGCTTGCTGGCGCGCCAGTGCCTGCTCGTTTTCGCGCAGCGGATGGTGCAGCCACCGGCGCAGCAGCCGGCTGCCCATGGGCGTGCGGCAGCCATCCAGCAGCGAGAACAGCGTAGGCGAATCTTCGCCCGACAGCGTTTGCGTCAGTTCCAGGTTGCGGCGGGTCACCGGGTCCAGCAACACGTACTGGCCAGGGCGCTCGGCCGACAGGCTTTGCACGTGGGCCAGCGCCTGCGACTGGGTGCGCGCCGCATAGCGCAGCAGCGCGCCGGCCGCGCAGACGCCAGCGGGCATGTCTTCGATGTCGAAGCCGGCCAGCGTATCCGTCTTGAAATGCGCCAGCAGGTGTGCGCGCGCGCCGTCGCTTTCAAAGTGCCAGTCTGGCACGCGGGCGCGGGCGCCTTCGAACGGGAAATCGAAGTCGGCGCTGTCGGCGCAGATAATTTCCGCGGGGGCGATGCGGTGCAATTCGGATTCCAACTGCGCCGGCGCGCATTCGGTCACGCGGAACTCACCGCTGGCCAGGTTCAGCCAGGCCAAGCCGGCGCGCGGGGCGCGAGCGTTGCCGGTGACGAACACGGCGGCCAGCGCGCGGTCGGCCTTGGCAGGCAGCAGGGCGTCGTCGGTCAGGGTGCCCGGCGTGACGATGCGCACGATGCGGCGTTCAACCGGCCCCTTGGACGCGGCCGGATCGCCGATCTGTTCGCAGATGGCAATGGATTCGCCCATCGCGACCAGGCGGGCCAGGTATTGCTCCATGGCGTGCACGGGCAGCCCGGCCATCGGGATGGGAATACCGTTGGACGAGCCGCGCTTGGTCAGCGTCAGGTTGAGCAGACGCGCGCCGCGCTCCGCGTCTTCATAGAACATTTCATAGAAGTCGCCCATACGGTAGAAGAGCAGCAAGGGACCAGCCTCCGCTTTCAGGCGGAGGTATTGCTGCATCATTGGGGTGTGGCCCGCGTGGGCGTCGGCGGCGGTGTTTTGTGTTGCTGAATTCATGCCCGTGATTGTATCGGGCCGGAGCGGGGGGCAGGGAGAAGGGTTGGGACTTGTTTGTCCGGGCGCATCGGACGTTGCGGCGGCGCCGTCCCGCTAGCCCAACTTGCCCCCGCAGGATGCCGGCGTCACAATCTTGCGACGTGGCACTGTGACTGCCGCGGGAGCCGCTGATGCAGGAATACCCTTTTGCCGACCCTTTGGATGCGACCGAGCGCGTCGTCATTTCAGGCGGTGGGCATCAAGCCGAATTCGCGCCTGGTGGCGGAGGGCGCCTGACCCGCTTGTCGACCGGTGCGTTGGATTGGATCGTGCCGCTGACGCCGACCCAATGGCCGGCGGGCAAATGGCCGCGGGCGGGGTCCTACCCGTTGGCGCCGTATTCCAACCGCATCCGCGATGGCGTGTTCACTTTCAATGGCGCGCGGCATGCGCTGCAATCTGTGGCAGGCCGCCCCAACGCGATACATGGCGCCGGCCTGTTCCAGGCGTGGCAGGTGCGCAACCTTGCGGCAGACCGTGTTGATCTAGTGCTGAGCCAGCCGGCCGGCGTGCTGGGATGGCCCTGGCCGTTCGAATGCGTGCAGCGCTACCGGCTGGACGCGCGCGGGTTGAGCTTGTCCTTGAGCATCACCAACCAGGGCGATACGCCCATGCCTTTCGGACTGGGCATCCATCCGTACTTCACCGCCGAGCGGGTCACCCTGAATGCACGGCGAGTGTGGCCGGCCGATGAGGACGGCATACCGACGGGCAGCCGGGTCAAGCATGTGCGCGAGTTGCGCCAGTCGGCCCAAGGGTGCGATACCTATCTGTCGCAATGGGAAGGGCGCGCCACCCTGCACTGGGCGGACGGGCGTGAATTGGCGCTACACGCGGATCCCGCGTTTGCGCATCTTGTGGTCTATACCGCGCCGGGCTCGGACTTTCTGTGCGTGGAGCCGGTCACCAATGTCGCGGATGCCTTCAACCGGGCGGCCGACGGCGATACACGCACGGGCATGCGGACGCTGGAATCGGGAGCCCGGTTCAGCGCCACCTGTTTGCTGGGCCTGACCCTGCCGCGCGGCTAGCGCTGAACCCTGCTGCCTCAGAACGCAGTGCTTGGAAAGCGCCGGTACCTCCGGCGATAATCCGGGCAAATCCAACCCAGGAGTCCCTACGTGAAAAAGCTCAGCACCGAACAATTGCAGGCCGCAGCCGAGACGTTGCGCCGGGTGCAGGAGAAGCTGGCCCGCTCGGGCAGCCTGCCGCTTGAGCCCACCATCTATGCCAGCGCCAAGGGTTTCCGGCGCAATGTGCCCGACTACGTCTGGACCTGGTTGTCGGGCCTGCTGGCGCCGCACAAGAGCCTGGCGTCGTGGATGGACACGCATCAGGCCGGCTGGCGCGACGGCAAGACGCCTGCCGCAGTGGTGTACGCGCGCACGGAAAAGGGCTGGTTCGATTGGCTGATCACGGAACTCGACACCGAGATCAATGACCCGCACGCCCGCGCCAAGCGGGAAGGGCGCGGCTAGCCTAACCTTCAGCCTTGAGCACGCCCGGCGCGTATCCGCGCGAACAAGTGAAAGGCCGTTTCCAAGACCGCTGCGGCCAGCAGGGCCGCCAGAATGGAGCCGAAGACCAGCGAGTCCCACAGGCGGGGCGGGCCGACGCGGAACTGGATCGTGTCGAACACCATGCCGGCAGCGACGCCGGCCACGATGACGGCTTTCCAGCCCTGCAACGGAGCCAGCCGAAGCATCAACAGGGTAAACGCGACCATTCCCCACAGGAGCGGCTCTCGCGTTTGATCGATTAAATGGGCAAGCAGGGGAAGCTCCCGGTAATTTACGTGCGGAACAGTCCGCCCGCGTTTTTACCGCTTTCCGGCCTGAATGGCGAGGGGCCCCGCCCGGAAACGGGCGAAGCCCCTGGGATGCCCCGGCAAACGCCCGGTTCAGAACCCTTCCAGCACGACCTTGCCCTGTGCCTTGCCGCTTTCGATGAACGCGTGGGCGCGGCGCAGGTTGGCGGCGTTGATCGTGCCGTAGTGCTCGCCCAGCGTCGTGCGCAGGGTGCCGTTGTCGATCAGGCGGGCCGCCTGGTTCAGCAGTTCGTGCTGGGCGATCATGTCGGGCGTGTTGTGCAGGGGGCGCGCGAACATGAATTCCCAATGCAGCGACGCGGATTTGCCTTTCAGCAAGCGGACGTCGATGGCGGCCGGGTCGTCGATCAGCGCGATCTTGCCCTGCGGGGCGATTGCCGCCGCCATCTGCGGAAAGTGCTTGTCGGTCTGGTTCAGGCCGGCGATATAGCTGACCTGATCGAAACCGATGCGCTTGAGCTCTTCGGTCAGGGGCTTGCTGTGGTCGATGACATGGTGAGCGCCCAGCTCGCGCACCCACGCTTGCGTTTCGGGACGCGAGGCCGTGCCGATCACCGTCAGGCCGGTCAACTGGCGCGCCAACTGCACCAGGATCGACCCCACGCCGCCGGCCGCGCCGATGACAAGCAGGGTGCGCTGGCTGGGCGCGGCGTTGTCCAGCACGCGCAGGCGGTCGAACAGCAGCTCCCAGGCGGTGATCGTCGTCAACGGCAGGGCTGCGGCCTGGGCGAAGTCCAGGGTGTCGGGCATGGGGCCGACGATGCGCTCGTCGACCACATGGCGTTCGCTATTGGCGCCCGGCCGGTTCAGTGCGCCGGCATACCAGACACGGTCGCCGGGCTTGAACAGGCTGGTCTTGGCGCCCACGGCGCGCACGATGCCGGCGGCGTCCCAACCGATGACCTCGGCTTGGCCGTCCTTGGGCGCGCGGTTGGCGCGGATTTTCACGTCTACCGGGTTGACGGAAATGGCGTGCACGTCGACCAGCAGGTCATGGTCGCCGGGCACGGGTTCGTCAAGCGTGATGTCTTGAAGGGCGTCGGCGTGGTCGGCGGGCAGGTTCTTGAAATAGGCGATGGCTTTCATGGGGCGGCTCGGTGTGGGGTAAGGGCGGAAATCACAGGATGGAGCGGACCACGCCGCCGTCGACGCGCAGGGCGGCGCCGTTGGTGGCCGAGGCTTGCGTAGAGCAGGTGTAGACGACCATGTTGGCTACCTCTTCCACCGTGGCCAGGCGGCGCAGCAGCGACGTCGGGCGGTGCTGGGCGATGAAGTCGCGTTCCATGTCGTCCTGCGACACGCCTTGTTCCTTGGCCATTTCCGCGAAGAAGTCGGCCACCCCTTCCGAGCGCGTCGGGCCGGGCAGCACCGCGTTGACCGTGACGCCGGTGCCGGCGGTCAGTTCGGCCAACCCGCGCGACACGCCTAGCAGGGCTGTCTTGCTGACGCCGTAGTGGATCATTTCAGCGGGGATCTGCACGCCGGATTCGCTCGAGATGAAGATGATTCGGCCCCAGTTCGCGGCCATCATGCGCGGCAGGTAGTAGCGCGACAGGCGGATGCCGCTCATGACGTTGGTGTCCATCATCGTCTGCCAGTCGTCGTCGGTGATTTCGGTGAAGGACTTGGGCGCGAAGAAGCCGGCGTTGTTGACCAGGATGTCCACATCGGGATGGGCGGCGCAAACCGAGGCCGCCCCATCGGCCGTGGCCAGGTCTGCCTGCACGGTGCTCACGTGGGCAGTGGGGAATTTCCGGGTGATGGCTTGGGCAGCGAGGGCCAGCTTGTCGGCATTGCGGCCGTGCAGGACGACTTCGGCGCCGGCTTCGGCCAATCCAAGGGCGATGGCCAGCCCGATGCCGCCAGAAGATCCGGTGACCAGGGCTTTCTTGCCGTTCAGTTCAATTTTCATACGGTGACTCCAAAGATGTCGGGGAACAGGGCCATGATTACCCAGTCCGCCGCGATGAAAAACCGGCTAGCATCCGACTCAGTTTCAATACTTTTTTGAAAATGAGGCGATCATGGTCCGGTTCGAGGACTTGAAGATCTTCGTGGCGGCAGCTGACCACGGCAGCTTTTCCGCCGCTGCGCGCGAACTGGACTTGACGCCCGCCGTGGCCAGCGCCGCGCTCAAACGGCTGGAATTGACGCTTGAGACTCGCCTGTTCGTGCGCTCGACGCGCAGCCTGCGGCTGACGAGCGATGGGGAACGCTACCTGGAGTACGCCCGGTCGGCGATCTCCACGCTGGAAGCCGGCAAGAACGCGATGGCTCGCGACAAGACCGCGATTTCGGGCACGCTGTCGGTTTCCATCCCCTCGGACCTGGGGCGCAATGTGCTGTTGCCCTGGCTGGACGATTTTCAGCACCAGCATCCGCGCGTCAGCTTCCAGGTGCGCATCAGCGACCGGCTGGCGGATCTGTATCGCCAGCCGGTCGACATCGCCATCCGCTATGGCACGCCGAACGATTCGGCGCTGGTGGCGCTGCCGCTGGCCGAGCACAACCGTCGCGTCGTGTGCGCATCGCCCGCCTATCTGGCGCGCCATGGCGTGCCGCAGGCGCCCGCCGATTTGCGCCGCCACAATTGCCTGTCGTTCGTGCTGGGCGAAACCTTGCATGACCGTTGGACCTTTGAACGCGAAGGCACCAGCACGACGGTGCCGGTCAAGGGCGACCGCGTGGGCGACGACGGCGACCTGGTGCGGCGTTGGGCACTGGCCGGGCACGGCGTGGCCTATAAGTCACGCTACGACGTGCTGTCCGATCTGCGCGCGGGCAGGCTGGTTGAACTGCTGCCGGACTACGTCACCGAGCCATCACCCTTGTACCTGCTGTGCGTGCATCGCATGCTGCTGTCGCCCGCCGTCAAACGCATGCGCGAATTCCTGCAGGAGCGCTTCAGGCTCTTCGACGCAGGCTAGGTGCAGCCTCGTTCAATGCGCGGCGCGATGGTGCGCGCCGCCCGCCTGCTTGTTCGCTGCGCGCGTGCGGGCCGCTTTCTTCGCCGCGGCGGACCGTCCCGCCGCACCCTTGGTGGCGGCCGCTTTCTTGGCGGCTGCCGAGCGGTCCGCCGCCGTGCGCCGGCTGGCGGTCTTGGTAGCTTGGCGGGACAGCGCGGCGCGCGACGCGGGCTTGGTACTTTCTTTTTTCAACGCGGCGGTGGTGGCGCGGGCGCGCGTGGCGGACTTGGCGTGCCCCTCTTTGGCCGCGCGGGTGTCCTGTTCAGCCTTGCGCTTGGTCGCCGCGCTGGCGCCCTTCGAAGCCGGCAACTTCACGCCAGCGCGGCGCGCCTCGGACAGTCCGATCGCGATGGCCTGCTTGGTGGACCGCACGCCGTGCTTGCCCTCACGGACGTGGTCGATTTCTTCGCGCACGAATTCTCCGGCCTGCGTCGATGCCGACTTGCCTTGGCGTTTGTCGCGCTTGGCGCGTTCCAGGGTTTTTCGTTCAGGCATGGTGGTCTCCTTGCTGGGTTGCGGGAGCGGATTCCGTCGCCTGTCGAGACCGGGCGACGGAACTCGTAACACCACTCTATCGCTGCGGAGGTATCCTGTGTGTTCGAATGGATTGCCGGTCGTAAGCGCCGGAAAGGCGCTTGGGCCGACGATTGAAGACTCACATCGTTAGCGGAGACGAGCTATGTCGAACCATGTCTACAAGCAAATCGAACTGGTGGGCTCTTCCACCAAGTCCACCGATGATGCAATCGCCAAAGCCATCGAGCGCGCCTCGGAAACCCTGCGCAATCTGGATTGGTTCGAAGTGACCGAAGTGCGAGGCCACATCAAGGACGGCAAGGTGGCGCATTGGCAGGTCGGGTTGAAGATTGGCATGCGGCTGGAAGGCAATGAGTGATGTCCGTGCTGCGTCTTTTTTGAGCAGCCCTTCCAAGTGATTGTCGGATAAGGACTTTTCAGGCTTGTTATCCGACTGTTCAGAGGCTTGTCCACATTCGATGGGGACAAGCCTGTCTGCTTATCCCCATCGCTTGGCAAGGGTCGAGGCCGTGCCGCTTTACGCATCTGGCTGAGCGTTTCTTGACCGCTCGCTCCAAGTCCTTGCTGCATAAGGGGATTTGGCGACTACCCGCACACTGTCCTCAGGCTTATCCACATTTGGCGGGGACAACCCGGGCTGCAAATCCCGCCTCTGGGCCTTTATTGACCACCCCTTGCAGGGCATTGATATCGCAAGGGATTTCGGACCTGCCCTCAAGCTGTCCTCATGCTTTTCCACAGAATGCTGGGACAAATCCACATGCGGTCTTCATGCCAGTAAAGGCCTGGACAGGCATCCAGCCTTTTCGTGGATAAAATCGCGAAAACTCATCCAAAAGGATGATTGGGCATTGTTTGATCACCCCCTGCAAGTGCTTGGCAGGACAGGGGATTTCCGGTCTACCCCAAAGCTGTCCTCAACGTTCTCCACAGTTGGCGGGGATAAGTATCGAGCCGGCGTCATGCCGCAGGGCGGCGACGCCGGCGACGCGATAGCTCACGCCGCTTCTTTTGGTCGGCCTTTGCGATGTTGTTGGCGACGAATAGGCCGAAGCCGACCACGGCGGCGAAGTAGCCAAACATGACGACGGTTCCGAATTCCATTCAACCCTCCTTGCCGCCAGACGCCGCGGCGTCGGGGGTAGCAATAGCTAGCCAGCGCCAGCGTCAGCAACAGCACCACTATCAGTGCGACCAATTTCAAATACCACGCCCATGCCGCTTGATCCGCGGGAGTCTCGAATGCGATAGAGGCGGCCCCCACGCTGCTTGCGATCGCAGTGCCTGCAAAGAACTGCGCAAACGCATCCCGTTGCTTGCCCTTTGGTTTGGTTAGCGCCTGCAGAAGCGGAGCCCACAGATCGCGCGCCAGTATCCGCGCTTGCCGCCGGGCAGGCGGGTGATGCCACAAGGCCAGCAGCCACATCATTGCCAATGGGCTGAGAATCAAGAGCGGGATGAACATCACTTCTCCAGCGAAACGCAGGGCAAGTCACGGGACATCAGCATGATAGTCAGCCGGTGTCTGGAGTACCTGAGGAAGAGTGACGAATCCGTCCTATAAAAAAAGCCCCCCGACGCATCGGGGGGCTTGATCGCCCGGAGGTAGATCGGGCGATCGGCGCCGGCCGGGCCGTGGCCCTGGCCGGCAGCGGCGGCGATCAGCTGTTCAGCTTCTTGACCCAATCCACATAGCGGTCAATCCAGCCTTGCAGGAATTTGCGCGTGCCTTCGTTGGTGATGGTGAACTGGTCGTCGACCAGGCCTTCCGAATATTGCAGGAAGACTTCGGGCGTGGTCAGCGCATTGGCGCCTTCGGCGGCCAGGATGTTGCGCAGGTGCTGCTGCATCATTGCGGTGCCCGCGGCGCTGGGCGATGCGCCCACGATGCCGACGGCCTTGCCGGGCCACGAATTCTGGCCCCACGGGCGCGAACCCCAGTCAATCGCGTTCTTGATGGCGGCGGGCAGCGAACGGTTGTGCTCGGGCGAGACAAACAAGATGCCTTGCGCGTCGGCGATCTGCTGCTTGAGCTTGGCGGCCGGCGCGGGCAGATTGTTCTCGTTGTCCTGGTTGTAGAGCGGGATGTCGCCCAGGCTCACATACTCGAACTTGAAATCGGCAGGAACCAGCTTTTCAAGCGCACGGGCCAGCCGCAGATTGATGGAGGCGGCGCGCAGGCTTCCGACGAAAACAGCAATCTTGTAGGTGCTCATGAGGCGTGTGCTCCAACGGGAAATGGAATGCTCAGTGTAGACCTGGACAGCAGCCTGCTCAATGCCGATTCCGAATATCGTTATCGCACGCAGGCCAGTCGAGTGTGGCGGCGCGCCGTGGCAACTTTATGTCATCAGGCTAACGTGCGCGGACACTACGCGCCAGCCCGCGGGCGTGCGCATCCAGGTCTGGCTTTGGCGACCGATGCGCTCGCTGCCGTCGCGTTGGAATTCCAGGTTGGCGGTGGCGAAGTCGGTGCCGTAGGTGGTGATGGCCGTGCGCAGCACGCGGCGGGCAAGGCCCTGCGGCGAGCGCCCGGCGCGGAATGCGCGGATCGCGTCGTAGCCGTACAGGTTTTCGCCTGCGCCGTAGCGCAAGGTGTGCGGGCTATCCCAGAACAGGGTGTCCAGCACGTCCACCTGGTTGTTGACCAGGGCGGTCTCGTAGCGCTCGAACGCCGCTGTCACTTCCGCCACGACGTCGGGCAGGTTGATTTCCATGCGTCTTCTCCATATGCACCGTTCTGGTGCGAGTTCTAGGGTAATCACCAATATGGTGTCTGGTGCGGTGCGTCAATTGTCCGCGGTGGCGTTCGCAACGCCATTCGCCCAGGGGGATTGTTGCGCCGCAAGGCTGGCATGCCGCTTGCTAGGGTTAACACTGCATTCGCATGACATAACACGCTGCACCGCTGCCCAGGAGTTCCGCCATGTCCAGTTCCGCCCTTTCCGCCCCGGTGACCATGCTGGTTACCCGGCACATCGCGCCCGAGCGCTATAGCGATTTTCTGTCCTGGATGCGCCAGGGCGAAATCCTCGCGGCGGGGTTCCCGGGCTTTCTCGGGTCGGGCGTGCTGCAACCGCCCGAAGGCGGCGACCAGTATCAGATCGTGCTGCGCTTTACCGATGCGGCCAGCCTGAACCGCTGGGAAAAATCCTTGCCGCGCCGGATGTGGCTGGAACGCGGGGCAACGCTGGTGCGGGCCAGCCACGAACACCGGGTCAGCGGCACCGAGGGCTGGTTTGCGCCCAAGGCCGCCAGCGCGCCGCCGCGCTGGAAGCAGGCCGTCAGCATCTGGCTGGCCTACTTTCCGGTCCTGCTGGTGTTCTCGATACTGGTCAGCGAGCACTTGAGCATCCTGCCGATATTCTGGCGCGTGTTGATCACCAGCGTGATCCTGACGCCCATCATGGTGTTTGTCTGCATCCCCGTCATCACGCGCGTGCTGCAGCGCTGGCTGCGGGCGGGTTGAAGACCATCCTGGACCGCGCCTAGGCCGCCTTGGCGCGGCGCGTGGAATACAGACGGTGCAGCGTGATCTTGCGCACGGCCGTCTGGCTATCCTGAATATGGGATTGCAGCAGCCGGGCGGCGTCGGGCGCATCGCGCGCCAGCAGCGCGCGCAAGATTGCGCCATGTTCCTCGTAGGTCTTGCCGACGCGGTCGGGCAAGGTGAAATCCAGCCGCCGCACGATGCGGATGCGTTCGGTGGCGGCGCGGTGCACGCGCGATATCTCGGGATTGCCGGCCGCGGCCACCAGGTCGATGTGAAAGCGTTCATCCAGGTCGGCCAGCCACTCGCCGTCGGTGGAACGTTCGCTGTCGTCCACCAGCCAGATGTCGGCCAGCGCATGCAACGCACGCAGGGGGGCCGGCACCTGGCCTGGGGTGCACAGCGCGTGCACGGCCGCGATTTCCAGCACGCTGCGCAACTCATAGAAGTGGTCCAGCGTATTGAAGTCCAGCGGCTTGACCAGCCAGCCATTGCGCTGCCGCACCTCAAGATAGCCTTCGCGTTCCAGCCGGAACAGCGCTTCGCGCACGGGCGTGCGGCTGACTTGCAAGCGGTCCGCGATCTCGGTTTCCGTGAAGCGGTCGCCCGGGGCAAGCCGGAAGTCCAGGATGTCCCGTTTCAGCGACCCGTAGGCCGTGTCGGCCAGCGTGCGCGGCATGTCGATGGCGGTGAAAGCGGTTTCCATAGCGTTGCCTTGAAAGGGAATCGGGAAAGGGGCGGTTCAGGGCGTACGGACCCGGGACACGCCGGCCTGCTCCAGCGCGTAGGCGGCGCCAAGACAGTCGGCTTCGCGCCAGGGGGCGCCGATCAATTGCACGCCTAGCGGCAGATGCCCGTCCTGCTCGGTTTCGGGCCAGGTGGGCGCCGTGCAGACCGGCAGACCGATGCAAGAGATCGGTTGCGTCAAAAGACCCATGCTGGCGCGCGCCGGCAAAGACTTGCCCGCCAGCGTCAACCAGTCGGTGCCGACTTTGGTGGCGGAAACGGGCGTGGCGGGCGCGATCAGCACGTCATATTGGTCGAACAAGGCCAGCGCTTGGCGATAGACGCGATGACGCACGCGCTGCGCCTGCTGCACCCAGGCGGCGGGCACCAGGCTGCCCGCGACGAGACGGTCGCGAGAATGCGGTTCGTAATAGTCGTAGTGCGTGACGAGCCGGCGGCGATGCAGCGCACCGCCTTCGGCCGCGGTGATGATGAAGGCGGCGGCGCGAGCCTGCGCTGCGCCGGGCAGTTCGACGACGGCGGTGGCGTCCAGCGCACGGGCGGCGATCTCGACGGCGCGACGCGCCTGCGGGCCGGCCCATTCCGCAAAGTACCCGCCCAGCACCGCGACGCGCAGGTTGCGCGCACCGGCGCGTAGGCCAGGCAGGACGGGATCGACGGCGTATTGCGCGCAGGCCGCGTCGTCGGCGTCCGGGCCTTGCAAGGCATCGTAGGCGGCAGCCAGATCGCTGGCGCTGGCGGCGAAAGGCCCCAGATGGTCCAGGCTGCCCACGAAGGGGAAGGACCCCGTGCGCGGCAAGCGGCCCAAGGTGGGCTTCAGGCCGAAGATGCCGCAAAGCGAAGCCGGCACGCGGATAGACCCGTTGGTGTCCGATCCCAACGTCAGCGGCACCAGACCGCCCGCCACGGCGGCGGCGCTGCCGCCGGACGAGCCGCCTGCGATGCGGCTGGTGTCGTGCGGGTTGCGGCATGCGCCGTAATGGGTGTTCTCGGTGGTGAAACCGTAGGCGTGTTCATCCATGTTCAGCGCGCCGACCAGCACCGCGCCAGCCTCGCGCATGCGGGTTACCAACCGCGCATCCTGGGGGGCCGGCGCGTTGGAGGCGTTGACTCGTCCGCCGGCCAGCGTGACTTCGTCGGCGATGTCGAACAGGTTCTTTACCGCGTAGGGCACGCCTGCCAGCGGCGGTAACGGTTCGCCGCGGGTGCGTCGCGCGTCGATAGCCGCCGCCTCTTGCCGCGCGCGGCTTTCCGTGACTGCGGTAAAGCAGTTGTAGCGGGGATCGTGCTCGCGGATGCGCGCGATCGTCGCGTCCAGCACGGCCACGGCGCTGCGCTCGCCGCTGGCGACCTGGCGGGCGATGTCTGCGGCGGGGCCGGTCACGGGCGGAACACCGAAGCCGATTCCAGCTCGACGGGCAGCGCTTCGTCCACGAAGCTGGCCGCAATGTCGTGGATGCGCGAGAACTGCTGCACGACCTCGGCCGTGGTGGCTTCGCGCAAGGCATACCCCGACAGCGCCAAGGCGCTGCGCACGTATTGATCGATGGTTTCCTGGGTCATGGCGGACTCTCCCGGTGGACTGGATGGTGACTGGCTTGCTTACTTGCGCACTTCGCGCTGGAAGATTTCCAGGCTGAGTTTCTTCATCTGGATGAAGCTGGGTTCGGACAGCGTTTCCACGGTGCGGGGGCGGGCGTCGGCGTAGTCCAGGATTTCGGCCACGCGCGTGGGCCGCTTGGTCAGGAGCAGGATCTGGTCGGCCAGGTACACGGCTTCTTCCAGGTCATGCGAGACCAGCAGCATGGTGGTGCCGGTCTGCATGAAGACTTCCTGCAGCTTTTCGCGGATGAACAGCGTCATCTCGAAATCCAGCGCCGAGAACGGCTCGTCCAGAAACAGCACTTCGGGGCCGGGGGCCAGCGCGCGCATGATGGAGGCCGTCTGCTGCTGGCCACCCGACAATTCATAGGGGTAGCGTTTCAGGTCGAACTTGACGTCGAATGACGCCACCAGTTCTTCCACGCGGGCGTCCACCTCGGCCTTGCTGCGGCCTTCCAGGCGCAGCGGATAGGCGATGTTGTCGATGGTGCGCAGCCACGGGAACATGGCTTCGCGGTAGTTCTGGAAGACGTAGCCGATCTTGGTCTGCGCCAGTGACTTGCCGTCGAACAGGATCTCGCCGGCGTCGATGGGGATCAGCCCCGCGATCATGTTGATCAGCGTGGACTTGCCGCAGCCGTTGGGGCCGAATACCGAGACGATCTTGCCTTTGGGAATGTCCAGGTTGAAGTCTTCGTACAGCGGCCAGCCCGCGAAGTACTTGGTCAGGCCGCGGATGGTGATGTGCGTGCCGAGCGGGCCAGGCGCGAACGGTGCTGCGGCAGGCGCGGGGGCGATGATGGGGTTGATGACGGTGGACATTTATCGGCCGCTCCAGTGGACTACGCGCTTTTCCAGCATGAGAAAAAGAATGTTCAGCACATAGCCCAGGGCGCCGGCCGCCAGGATCGACGCGTACATCTCGCGCACGTTCAGCACCTGCTGCGCATTGATGATGCGGTTGCCCAGCCCGCTGTCCGAGCCGATGAACATTTCCGCCACGATCACGATCACCAGCGCCATCGACACGCCGCTGCGCAGACCCACGAACGTGGGCTGCAGGCTTTCCCAGATGAGCACGTCCTTGAAGATTTGCCACCGCGACGCACCCATCACGCGCGCCGCCATCACGCGCTGCTTGCGCGCATTGATGACGCCGTAGGCGCTGTTGAACAGGATGACCAGCACCGCCGCGAAAGCGGCGATGGCGATCTTGTTCATGTCTGTCACGCCGAAGATCATCAGGAACAGCGGTATCAGCGCGGACGACGGGGTGGATCGGAAAAAATCCACCAGGAATTCAACGCTGCGATAGGCCTTTTCATTGCTGCCGAGCAGCACGCCCAAGGGCACGCCGATGACGCCGGCGATGATGAAGGCCTGCAGCGTGCGGTTCAAGGACGACAGGAAGTCCCACAGCAATGGGCCCCCCGCCAGGCCCTTGACCAACGCCACGACCGTGGCGCTGGGCGTGGGCAAGAGCACGGGGCTGACCAGTTGCAGGCGTACAACCAGGTCCCACACCACGAACAGCGCCAGCGGGCCGATCAGCGGCAAGAGACGGGTTCCGTTGAACCTGGCGGGCGGCTTCTTCGCTGTGGCGGCGCCGCTTGCGGTGGTTGCGGTCATGGATCAGCCCTTGTAAAGCATGGTCGATACGTCGACCTTCTGCGCGAAGATTCCCTTGTCAGTGAAGAGGTCGAAGAATTTCTGAAAGTATTGGATGTCGCCGGGCGTGAACTCGTTGTAGAGCGTGTAGGCGGCCAGCGGCACGGCTTCGGTCATCGGGCCTTCGATGGCGGTGTAGCCCTTCATGAAGGGACGCGCCTCTTCGGGCTTGGTACGGATCAGTTCGATGCCGCGCGCATAGGCGGCGATGAATTTCTTGCTTTCTTCAGGATGCTTTTTCAGGAAGGCGGTGGTCAGCGAGGCCGATCCGCCAAACCACGGCGCCATCGGGTCGCCCAGTACGTATTTGGCGATGACGCCGGTTTCCAGCACGCGGGTGGTGCCGTTCAAGCGACCCACAGTGCCTGTGGGCTCCAGCGTGTAGCAAGCATCCAACTGGCCGGCGGCAACCGCGGCGACGTGCTGGCTGATCGCCAACTCGACCACGGTTGCCCCGGTTGCGCCGGCGCGCTCCAGTACTGCTTTGGCCAGCGTGGCGTTCTGGATGCCGGGTCCAGATCCGACCTTTTTCCCCTTGAGGTCTGCGATGGATTTGATGGGACTGTCTTTCGCGACAATGAACTCGTCCAGCACGTTCTTGGCGTTGCTGGGATTGGAGGCGAAAATCTTGAACAGGCCAGGCGAGGCGATTTCCCCGATAGCCAGGTTGGCCGAGCCGGTGCCGTTGGCGCTGCCGTCCGCGCGTCCGGCCAGCATGGCCTCCATGACCTGCTGGGCGCCCGCAAACTTCAGCGGTTCCACATTCAGGCCGGCTTCCTTGAAGTAGCCTTTTTCGATGGCGGCGTAGAAGGGCAGGCCGGCGGCCACGGGCCAGAAGCCGATGCGGATCACCGGGCCCGACTGCGCGCGTACCAGCGCGGGCGCGGCCAGCGTTGCGGCGCCCATCGCGGCCCCCTGGATCAGGCGGCGGCGGGTGGCGTTGAAGGCGTAGGGCGCATTGCGGTTGATCATGGGGGCTCCTGGTGTGCTCTCGGTGTTTCCGGTGACGGCGCTTGCCTTGTAGACAAGCTTGCATACCAGTCTTTAAGCAAGACCCGTGCCAACTTTCGCCAGCGGGCCCGCGCCCTATGACGGATGCATTCCCGGGCGTCGCACTGGTGCCTGAAATGATCCACTTTGGTGCATGGCGCACCACTTAAGGGGACGCAACAACGGCGCGGGCCCGCATCCGCGCGGTTAGGCGGTAGCATGTACGCGGACCGGGGCTTGCCGCCCCGGGCGTTTGAAGCAGACGGGAAGAAGGGCGCCGCCCGTCGGCGCCGGTTCAAGATGAATACGCGTTTTGTCGAAGCATTTCTGTGGTCGGCGCGACTGGGCAGTTTCCGGGCCGCGAGCGACCGTCTCCATATCACCCAGGCGGCGGTGGCCAATCGCATCGCCTCGCTGGAAGAAGACATCGGCGCGCGCCTGTTTGAGCGCGACGCCAAGGAACTGCGGCTGACCGCGGTCGGTACCCGGCTGCTGGACTACGGCGAACGCTTGCTGGAAATCCGCCAGCAGATCCTGTCGCTGGGAAAGCGGGGCGACGAGGTCTTCGGCCTGGTGCGCATCGGCGCCATCGAAACGGTGGTGCACACCTGGCTGATCGGCTTTCTGACGAACCTGAAGTCCACCTACCCGGGCATCGAAGTGCAGTTGACGTCCGAAACCACGCGCGCGCTGCACCGGGGCCTGCGCGAAGGCGCGCTGGACATCGCGCTGCAGACAGACCTGCTGAGCGACCCCGGCATCATCAGCACCGCCTGCCTGCCGATGGAAATGGGCTGGGTGGGGCGCGCGGGCGATGAGGATTCGCTGACCGTGCAGCAATTGCTGAGCGAACCCGTGCTGACCATGAGCCCAGGCTCGCAGCCGCACGAAGCGCTGAAGGCGCTGTACCGCGAGGCCGGCATGCCGCTGGGCAAGGTGCACTGCGTCAGCTCCATTTCGGCGCTGGCGCGGCTGGTGAAAAGTGGCTTTGGCCGCGCGCTGGTGCCGCTGCCGCCCATCTACGAGTATGTGGCGCGCGGCGAAGTGCAGGTGATCCGCAGCGACATGCCGGTGCCCCCGCAACTGCTGGTGGTGAGCTATGTGGAAAGCGCCGGGTCGGACGCCATCCGTCTGGTTGCGGAACTGGCCAGCCGCGCGTCCGACCAGTTCACGACGTCGGTCGCGGAACCGCGTTTCGGATCGGCGCAATAGTGTTATCCCTAGGATAGCGCTCAGTAATTCTGTTGCTGGCAGGAAGAATTACTCGTTTGTCCCTGTCCCGCCCGGCGGATGAAGATGTGGCCTTCTGAAATTGAAGGAACGTTGGTCTTCCGCTATGAGCCACTCTGCCGCATCTGCCTCGACTCCCAATGGCCTGCTCTTCGTCGCGTCCGACGTCGGGGCGGCCGATGAACCCGATTTCAACCGCTGGTACGACCGCGAGCATGTCGAAGAGCGCGTACGCATCCCCGGCTTCCTGTCTGGCGCGCGTTACGTGTCGCGCAGCGGCGGCCGCAAGTACCTGGGCCTGTACCGCACCGAATCGCTGGCTGCCTTCACCACCGCCGACTACCGCGCCGCCTTTGAACGCCAGACGCCGTGGTCGATCGCCAACCTGGATCGCATGCGCGACCCGATGCGCCGCGTCTGCGCCGTCGAGGCCGTGACGGGGTTCGGCAGCGGCAGCCAATTGGTGGTGCTGCCCTTGCCGATGGCGGACGACGCGGCGGCGCTGATTGCACAGGCCCGCGAAGTCGGCCAGGCCTTGTCCCAGGCAGACGGCTTCGTTCAGTCCTACTTGCTGGTGCCCGACACCACGCTCAGCACGCCTTTGCCGCGCGAATCCAAAGACAACCGCCAACTGGCGCCGCTGTTCGTCGTCGAGGCCAGCACCGAGCCCGCCGCGAATGCTCTGCGCGAACAGGCGGCCAGCGTTTTCAAGACGGATCCGGCGGATGGCTGGCTGCTTGAACTGGGCTGGAAGCTGAACGCCTCTGACCTGCGCTAAATCGCGGCTACGCCCGACTCTCTACCGATATACAACAAGGGGAAATCCATGGCAGAACATGCCTTGCACGCCGCGAAGGCGGCCAACACCGCGGCGACGCCGAACAAGATGCGCCGGCTGGCCATGGCCAGCTCGGTAGGCACCACGCTGGAGTGGTACGACTTCACCATCTACAACCTGATGGCGGCGCTGGTCTTCAATTCCATCTTCTTTCCGTCCTTTGATCCCTTGACGGGCACGATCCTGGCGTTCTCGACCTATGCGGTGGGCTATGTGTCGCGGCCCTTGGGCGGCTTCGTGTTCGGCCACCTGGGCGATCGCCTGGGGCGCAAGTTCGTGCTGGTCGCAACGCTGGTCATCATGGGCGTCTCGACCGGTTTGATGGGCCTGTTGCCAACTTATGCCTCGTGGGGCGTGTGGGCGCCGGTGGCGCTGGTGGCGCTGCGCTTCGTGCAGGGCGTGGCCCTGGGCGGTGAGTGGGCGGGCGCGGTGCTGCTGTCTATGGAGCACGGCAAGCCGGACCAGCGCGGCCGCAACGCGTCCTTCACGCAGGTTGGCCCGTCGTGCGGCACGCTGATCGGCACCGGCTTCATCGCCCTGGTGACGGCCTTTGTCAGCGCCGAGGACTTCCAGGCCTGGGGCTGGCGCATTCCGTTCGTCTCCAGCGTGGCGCTGGTGATGTTCGGCCTGTGGCTGCGCCGCGGCGTCGAGGAAACGCCGGTGTTCCGCGAAATGGAAGAAAAGCGCGAGACGGCCAGCACGCCCATCAAAGAGGTGCTGAGCCAGTACTGGCGTCAATTGCTGATCGCGGGCGGTTCGCGCATTGGTTCGGACGTGCTGTATGCGTTGGTCGTCGTGTTCACGCTGACCTACGTGACGACGGTGCTGCACCTGTCCCGACCCATGGCGTTGACGGCCACCATGCTGGGCGCGGCGCTGAATGCGATTGCCGTCCCGCTGTGCGGCGCGCTGTCCGACAAGATCGGCCGTAAACCGGTGTATTTGGCGGGCGCGGTGCTGGGCATGATCTGGGCGTTCGTGTTCTTTGTGCTGATGGATACGGCGCATCCCATCGCCATCTGCGCGGCGGTGGTGGTGGGCCTGCTGATCCATGCGTTGATGTACGGTCCGCAAGCGGCGTTCATCACCGAGCAATTTCCGGGGCGCGTGCGCTACGCCGGTTCGTCCTTGGCCTACACGCTGGCCGGCATCGTGGGCGGCGGTTTCGCGCCGCTGATCATCGCCAGCCTGTACAAGTCTTGGAGCTCGACCCTGGCGATTTCGCTGTATGTGGCCGCTGCGCTGATCGTGACCGCGATCGCGCTGCTGGCGGCGAAGGAAACGGCCAAGGCGCCTTTGCAGCGGTAACGCTGCCGGGCGCAGGCCTGAAAGCTTGGCTGGAACTTTGGCCCGGACGCGATGTCCGGGCTTTTTTTGTTCGCACCGCAATGCCTTAGCCGGCCAGCCGGTTGGCCAGGGGCTCTGCTTGTGTCCATCGGCGCAGATTCGCCAGGAACAGGCCGCGCACGCGCGCGCGGTTGCCGTCCGAGAAGCCCGCGCTATGCGGCGTGACGATGGTGTTTTCCAGCGTCCACAGCGGGGATTCCGGCGGCAGCGGCTCCTGCTGGAACACGTCCAGGAAAGCGCCGCCTAGCCGGCCGGTGGCCAGGGCTTCGATCAGCGCGGCTTCATCGATGACATGGCCACGAGCCACGTTGACGATCGAGGCATGCGCGGGCAGGACGGCCAGCGCCTGGCGGTCCACGAGTTCCCGCGTGGCGGGTGTCAGCGGGCAGGCCAGCACCAGCCAGTCCGCGCCGGGCAGCAGCCCCGCCAGGTCCTTGTAGGTAACGGTATGCCGCGCCTGGCGCACGGGGGTGTCGGAATGACGCACCACGGATAGCGTCAGGCCCAGGGCAAGCAGCAACTCGCCGATGCGCTGTCCGATGCCGCCCCAGCCGACCACCACCGCATGCTGGCCCGCCAGGTCGCGCGGCGTGCGGGCACCCAACAGCGGGCGCCAGGCGCGGTCGCGCTGGTCCGCGGCCAGCAAGGGCAGGCGACGCGCCAGCGCCAGCACGCCGCCGATGGCGGTTTGCGCCACTACCGCGTCACTGGCGCCTTGCGAGGTCGTGATGGCGACCCCGCGCGCATGCAGGCTTTGGTAGATCTCGCGGTCGGCGCCGGCCGAATGCACGTGCACCCACCGCAGCTCGGGCGCGTGGCGCATGGCCTCGTAGTAGCGTGCGGTCTCGGGCGTGATCTGGAACTTGGTCGAGGCGCCCGTGATGTCGCGGGATACGAAGGCCACCTGCGCATCACAGGGCTGGCCGTCTTCAGGGTGGCACAGGACGAAGCGCGCGCCCGCAGTGGGCAGTGCCTCGCGCAAGGCGGGCGCTTCGGCGGGCGAGCACAGAATGCGAATAGCTTGAGGTTGCGTCATGGACGGTCAATTGGCGCTGGGTTCGAACTTGCGGACCAGCGCCGCCCATTTGTCGTGTTCCTGCCGGATGAAGGTCGCGAACTGCCCGGGCGTGCCGCCCACAGGCTCGGCTCCTTCGTTCAGCATCTGCGCCTGTAGCGCCGGCAGGGCCGCGTTGACTTCGCGGTTGATGGTGTCGACGACGGCGGGCGGCGTGCCTTTGGGCGCGAAGAACCCGAACCAGGAACCGGCATCAAAGCCCGGGTAGCCGGATTCGGCGATGGTGGGCAGCTCGGGCAGGGTGGTGGAGCGCTGAAGAGTGCTGACCGCCAGCGGCCGCAGCTTGCCGGCACGGATCTGACCGATCACGGACGGGATGGTGGCGAACATGAAGTCGATGCGTCCCGCCAGCAAGTCGTTGACGGCGTCGGCGCCCTTGTAGGGCACGTGCGTGGCTTCCACATCCAGCTGATCCATCAGCATGTAGCTCGACAGGTGCGAGGACGTGCCCACGCCGGTGGAACTGTAGTTCAGATGCTGCGCCGTCTTCACGTACTGCAGGAAGCTCTTGATGTCCTTGGCGGGGGAAGAGGGCGGCACGACCAGCACGTTCGGCACGGTGGCGATCTGCACCATCGGGACCAGATCCGTCAGCGGATCGAACGGCAGCTTCGCCAGCGACGCGTTCACCGCGATGGGGCCGACGGAATTGACGATCAGGGTGTGCCCGTCCGGCGCGGCGCGTACGACGAACTCGGTGCCGATGTTGCCGCCGGCCCCGGGCTTGTTCTCGACGACGAACGGTTGCCCCAGCTTTTTGGACAGCGAATTGGACATGCTGCGGGTCAGCGTGTCGGTCGTGCCGCCGGCGGTGAACGCCACAATGACTTTGACGGGCTTGTCGGGGTAGTCCGCGGCCATCGCAGGCAGCGATGTACAGGCGCACGCCGCCGCTGCGGCGGCGAGCAGGGCTCGGGCAGTGTTCATATCGTCTCCGTTCGTGGTTGTTGTCTTGGTTTGTGCGGCGCCGTGCCGCCACGTCGGCCGGCGCCATGGAAAATCGCAGAATCAGTCGCGGAAGCCCGGGTCGATGCGGTCCAGCTTGCGCAACAGGGCCGGCCATTCCATGACGCCATAGGGGCGCCGCGTGCCGGGCTGATAGTTATTCCAGGTTTCTTCCAGCACCGCAGGACTGACCGCCCGCAGGGGCGCGCCGGTGGCCATCGCCGCCAATTGCGCGCGGCATGCCAGTTCCAGCCGGTGCATCCAGTTGAAGGCTTCGCCCACCGTCCGGCCGACGGTCAGCGCGCCGTGGTTGCGCAGGATCAGCGCTTCGCCTTGGCCCAGGTCTTGCAGCAGGGAGGCTTGTTCCTTCAAATCCAGCACCACGCCCTGGTAGTCGTGATAGCCGATCTTCAGGAAACGCATGGCCGTCTGCGTCAGCGGCAGCAGGCCGCAGTCCAGGGAAGCTACCGCCATGGACGCCCAGCTGTGCGTGTGGATCACGCAATCCACCTCATGGCGCGCGGCATGCACGGCGCTGTGGATCACGTAGCCCGCCTTGTTGATGCCGTAGTCCAGGTCGCCGTAATCGGGTTTGGCCAGGATGGTGCCGTCCAGGTCCACCTTGATCAGGCTGGACGCGGTGATCTCTTCGTACATCATGCCGTACGGGTTGATGAGGAAGGCATTGTCTTCGCCCGGCACGCGCGCCGAGATGTGATTGGCCATCATGTCGGCCATGCCATAGCGTTCGACCAGCCGATAACAGGCGGCCAGGTCCACGCGGGCCTGCCATTCCTGTTCGGAACAATGCGGCCGCATGGAAGGAATGGGAAGCAAGCCCGGGCGTCGGGTGTCAGTCGTCATCAGCGTTCGAGAAGGTCCATGGCCGCAGCACCATGCCGCGGCGTCCACGAATGCAATTTATCCGCGGGACCTTCCCCGGCCTAGACATGCGGCCGGCATGGGGGCATCACGAATCGAGAAGGGTCGCGCCCGGCCACGCGCCATGGCGCACCTGCGCGCGCATCACGTCCACCAGCACCACGCGCGCGGCGAGCGCGGCCGGCGACAGCTCGTCTTCGTTGATGCAGTGCACCGCGTTGCGCCGGAACAGGAACGGGTCGTCGATGGGGTGCATGTTCAGCAGCCCGGCTTCGGCCCGTGCGACGGCGGCGCCCGGCTGGATGGTGGCGATGGCGTTGGCCTGCACCAGGTCCATCAAGGTGGTCAGTCCGTCTACCTCGACTTCGACCCAAGGCTCGATGCCCGCGCGCTCGAACGCGGCTTCCACCCAGGCGCGCAGGCCATGCGCCTTGCTGGTGACCGCCAGCGGCAAGGCCGCCAGTTCGGCGATGGTGACGGGTTCGCCGTCGGGCAGCGCGAACATGCCTCGCCGCGCCAGCAGGAACAGCCTTTCGTCCAGGACGGGAATCGTGCTGCGCGCCTGGCCGCTGTCGTTCTGGAACAGCACGGCCAGGTCCAGCCGGCGGTTATTGAGTTGTTCGCCCAGGTTGCCCGACAGGCCTTCGACCAGGTGCAGCCGCACGTTGGGATAGCGCTCGGCCATCGCGGCGTAGAACGGCTTGGCCAACACGGATGCCGTGGTGGGGGCGAACCCCACGCTGACCATGCCCGACAGCCGGGCTTCGCGCGCTGCGGCGATGGCGTTTTCAGCGTGGCGCAGCGTCAGCCGCGCCTGCCGCAGGAACGCCGTGCCGGCGGCTGTGGGCACGACGCCGGTGTGCGTGCGCATCAACAGCCGCGTGGCCAACTCGCTTTCCAGACGGCTGATCTGCTGGCTGAGCGCCGAGGCGACTACGCCCAGATCGCGTGCGGCGCGGCCGATGCTGCCCAGTTCGGCCACGCGGACGAAGTAGCGGAGTTGGCGGAGTTCCATGGCGGAGAAATGAGGGACGGGGAATGTCGGATAGTAGCGGTCCACAGCCGCGTTCAGCGTGGATTCGTCCTTGTTTTACGTTCAAAAAAACGTCAGGTATCTGACTTTACGCTGAATATCAAACGAAAATTGTTTACACTCGCATCCACAAAATTGAAGTCGGAACGGCCCGCCGCGGGGGCGGACACCGTTCGAGTTACGGGAGAAAGTCGATGCGCAAGTTGCTTTTGGGTGCGGTGCTGGCCGCCGCGGTATTCGGGGGAACGGCCCACGCCGCGGTTGAGCCCAAGGCCGTGGTCGCCACCTATTCGGATCTGGCGCTGGCGGGCTATGAAGATTCGCTGACTGCCGCCAAGACGCTGCGCACCGCCATCAATGCCCTGGTCGCCAAGCCCAGCCCCGAAACGCTGAAGGCCGCGCGCGAAGCCTGGCTGGCGGCCCGCGTGCCGTATCAGCAGACCGAAGCCTACCGCTTTGGCAACCCCATCGTCGACGACTGGGAAGGCCGCGTGAACGCCTGGCCGCTGGACGAAGGCCTGATCGACTACGTGGATGCGTCCTACGGCACCGAAAACGACGAAAACGCCTACTACGCCGTCAACGTCATCGCCAATTCCAAGATCTCGGTGGGCGGCAAGACGGTCGACGTCAGCAAGATCACGCCGCAACTGCTGTCCGAAGTGCTGCACGAGGCCGACGGCAACGAGGCCAACGTGGCCACGGGTTACCACGCCATCGAATTCCTGCTGTGGGGCCAGGACCTGAACGGCACGGGCCCGGCGCCGGCCGACCGCAAGGGCACGCCGCAAGAACGCCATTCGGGCAACCGTCCGCATACGGACTTCGACACCAAGCAATGCACCGGCGGCAACTGCGAACGCCGCATCGAATTCCTGAAGGCCGTGACCGATCTGCTGGTGACGGACCTGGAAGAAATGGTGGGCAACTGGAAGAAGGACGGCGCTGCGCGCAAGGCCGTCGAAGAAGACCCCAAGGCTGGCCTGATCGCCATGCTGACCGGTCTGGGCAGCCTGTCGTACGGCGAACTGGCCGGCGAACGCATGAAGCTCGGCCTGATGCTGCACGACCCCGAAGAAGAGCACGACTGCTTCTCGGACAACACGCACAACGCGCACTACTACGACCAATTGGGCATCCGCAACGTCTACCTGGGCGCCTACACCCGCATCGACGGCAAGGAAGTCAAGGGCGCCAGCCTGTCGGAACTGGTCAAGGCCAAGGACCCGAAGCTGGACGCCGAAGTGCGCGCCAAGCTGGACGCCACGGTGGCGGCCATGCAGGCGATGAAGACGCGCGCCGAAACGGTCGAAACCTACGACCAGATGATTGCCGACGGCAACAAGGAAGGCAACGCGATGGTGCAGGCCGCCATCGACCGCCTGGTGGACCAGACCCGCAGCCTGGAACGCGTGATCGCGTTGCTGGATCTGGGCAAGGTCGCCATCGAAGGTTCCGACAGCCTGGATAAACCCGACGCCGTATTCAAGTGAAACTCGTATTAGCCGCCGTACTGGCGGCGTCGGCTCACGCCGGCGCCGCCGCCGCACCTGATGTGCCCGCCGGGCGTGATGACCTGACGCCCGAAGACCAGAAGCGCGTTACCGCGATTACCGCGCCCACGCGCGATTTCTCGAAGGTGGAAACCTTCGAGACCATGCAGGCCGGCGCGGCCACGACCAACAAGCTCATCAACGCCGATATCTTTTCGCAGCCGTCGGCCAACATGAGCTTCGAAGGCCGGCAGGAATTCCAGGTCGGCAACGGCCTGTTCCGCAAGGATTGGGTGTCGGCGCCTGCTTCCACGCAGGCGTCCGACGGTCTGGGGCCGCTGTTCAACGCACGGTCGTGCCAGGCCTGTCATACCAAGGACGGACGCGGCACGGTGCCGGGTTTCGATCCTTTGGAGCGCACGGACGCGGTGGCGCTGTTGCTGCGACTGGCCGTGCCGAACGGCCCCGATCGCGGGCACCCCAAGCTTGCCGCGGGCGAGCTCGCGGCCTTGCCCGAACCCGTCTATGGCGTGCAGCTGCAGAACTTCGCGGTGGCGGGCCTGCCCGCCGAAGGCCGCATGGAGATCGAATACGAGCCCATCGCGGTCGCGCTCAACGGGGAGGAGACCGCCACGTTGATGAAGCCTACCTACCGCATCGAGAACCTCGGCTACGGGCCGATGCGCGCCGACACGCAGATCTCGCCCCGTCTGGCGCCGCCCATGATCGGGCTGGGGTTGCTGGAATCCATCCACGAGGCCGATATCCTGGCCAACGTGGGCGCGGACAAGCGCGACGGCATCGTCGGTAAGGCCAATTGGGTCACGGATGCGCGCACGGGCGCGCGCGTGCTGGGCCGCTTCAACCTGAAGGCCGGGCAGCCCACGGTCGAGCAGCAAAGCGCTGCCGCGTTCTCCAACGACATGGGCCTGTCTACGCCGATGTTCCCCAAGCACTCGGGGGATTGCACGCCGTCGCAGAAGCAGTGCCTGGACATGCCGCATGGTGCACAGCCGCGCTTCGGCCCTGAGGAAGTCCCGGCCAAGCTGATGGACTTCGTCACGATCTATTCCACCAATCTTGCGGTGCCGGCGCGACGCGACGCGGACGATGCGCGCGTGCTGGCGGGCAAGAAGCTTTTCTACGAAGCCAATTGCGTGGCCTGCCACGTGCCCAAGTATGTGACGAGCCGCAATGCCAAGCAGCCGGAGCACCGCTTCCAGCTGATCTGGCCCTACACCGACATGCTGGTGCACGACATGGGCGAGGGCTTGGCCGACGGCGTGTCCGATGGCGAGGCCAACGGCCGCGAATGGCGCACGCCGCCGCTGTGGGGCATCGGCCTGACCAAGACCGTGAATCCCAATGCCACCTGGCTGCATGACGGGCGCGCCCGCACGCTGCTGGAAGCCGTGCTGTGGCATGACGGCGCGGGCAAACCCGCGCGTGACCGCGTCGTGGCGATGACGCCCGAAGAACGCGCCGACCTGATCCGTTTCCTGGAGTCGCTGTGATGGCCCGATCCTTCCAGCCTGTGTTCAAGCATGCCTTGGCGGCCGTGTTGCTGGCTGCCGCGCCCGTGGCCGCACAAGCCCGACTGCCCGCCGATTTGGGCGAACGGCTGGCGCGTGACTACGCCCGCCCGGCCGTGGGCAAGATGGCGGACGCCGCTGCCGCGCTCAATAGCGCGTTGGGCGGTTGGTGCGCCAAACCGGATGCGGCGGGCGCCACGCGCGTGGGCGACGCGTTCACGAACCTGGCCCTGGCCTGGTCGGGCGTGGAGATTCTGCGCTTCGGTCCGCTGGTGCAGGCCAACCGTTTCGAGCGCCTGGCCTTCTGGCCGGACACGCGCGGCGTGATGCCCAAGCAAGTGCAGCAGTTGATTGCGGCGGGTGACCCTGCCGTGCTGGCGCCGGGCGCGCTGGCAGGCCGCAGCGTCGCCGTGCAGGGATTGCCCGCGTTGGAATACGTGCTGTATGGCGAGCCTGCGCTACTCAAGCAGACCAGCGCGCCGACGTTCGCTTATGCATGCGACTACGCCCGCGCCGTGGCCGCCAACGTCGCGACGATTTCCGGCGACGTGGCCCGGGCCTGGAGCGCCCAGGGCGAATTCGGCCGCCAGTTCGCCAAGCCGCAAGCCGGCAACGACCTTTACCGCGATCCGCAGGAAGTGGCGGCCGAGGCCATGAAGGCCTTGTCCACCGGCTTGCAGTTCGCCCGCGACGTGAAGATCCTGCCGGTGCTGGGCGAATCGCCCGAGGCGGCGCGTCCCAAGCGCGCGGCTTTCTGGCGCAGCGATTTGTCCACGCGTTTGCTGGCGGCCAACCTGGACGGGCTGAAGGCCTTCTATCAAGCCGGTGGCTATCCATTGCCCCGCGGCGACGAGTGGATGGACGTCGCCGTGCGCGGCGAATTGCAGAATGCGGCGCAGACCTTGCAGGCGGTGCCCACGCCGCTTGAGGCGACGCTGAAAGACGAAGACGGCCGCCGCCAGTTGCAGTTGGCGTCGCTCACGATCAAGAACGCCAAGGCCATCGTCGATCAGGACCTGGCGCCGGCGTTGGGCGTCACCATCGGATTCAATGCGCTCGATGGGGATTGATCGCCGACGCTTCCTGTCGCTGGCCGCGGCGCTGGGGCTGTCTCCCGGCGCGGCGCTGGCGGTGCTGCCCGCCGATGGCGGGCCGTTGTACCTGAGCGCGCGCAAGCGCGGCGGGCGCGACGAAGCGGTGCTGCTGGACGAAACCGGCCGCGACCGCCTGGTCGTGCCCATGCCGGCGCGCGGGCACAGCTTCGCCATCGACCCCGCCAGCCAGCGTGCGGTCGTGTTCGGCCGGCAACCCGGATTCTTCGCCGTGGCGTTTTCCTTGCGTGGCGGCGACGAGCCGCAGGCGCTGCCGATGCCCGACGAACGCCATTTTTTCGGCCATGGCGCCTTCATCGCCGGTGGCCGGCTGCTGGCCGCCACTGAGAACGACTTCGAGGGCGGCCGTGGCGTCCTGGGCATCTACGACGCCTCGCCCGGCGGCGCCTGGCGGCGTGTGGGCGAATTCGATTCCGGTGGCATCGGCCCGCATGAAGTGGTGCTGATGCCCGATGGCAAGACGCTGTGCGTGGCCAACGGCGGCATCCTGACGCATCCCGACTACGGCAAGCTGGAACTGAACCTGGACACGATGCGCCCGTCGCTGGCGTATATCGACGCCGCCAGCGGCCAGCTGCTTGAAAAAGTGGAACTGGCGCCCGAGCTGCATCGCTTATCGATCCGGCACTTGGCGCTGGCGGCCGACGGCTGCGTGTGGTTCGGCTGCCAGTACATGGGGCCGGCTGCCGACCGTCCGGCGCTGGTGGGGCGGCATCGCCGCGGCGCGCAGCTGGAATTGTTCGAAGGGCCGGTCGAGACCTTGCGCAACATGCGCAACTACGTGGGGTCGGTCACCGTGGACGCGGCGGGCGGCATCGTGGCCACCTCCAGCCCCGTCGGCGGACAGGTGATCTATTGGGACACCGCCAGCGGCCGCTGCCTGGGCACGACACTGCTGGCCGATGGTTGCGGCGTGGCACCCGCCGCCGATGCCGGCTTCCTGGTCAGCAGCGGATTGGGCGCGATGCTGCGCACGGATACCGCGGGCAGGGAATCGCCGGTGCTGTCCCCGTCGCGCGAGGTGTCCTGGGACAATCATTTCCGCATCGTGCCGGCCTGACATCTGGCCGCGCGCCCGTCGGGCGTATGCTTACAAAGCTTGACATACCAGGGCCGCATTGCGGCCCTTGGCTTATCGATCATCTGATACAGTTTTCGGTCGCAATTTTTCGCAGGAGATTCCATGGAAGACGCCTTGAGGGAATTTAACGCCTGGGCTCCCAGGATGGTGGATATGGGCATCAATCTGCTTGTTGCCCTGCTGATCCTCGTCATCGGCTGGTGGGTGTCATCGCTGTTGGGCAGCTGGGTCCGCCGCGCGGCCACGCGTTCAAGCAAGATCGATCCCACCATCGTGCCGATGTTCTACAGCACGGTCGTCTGGGCGGTGCGCATTTTCACGGTCATTGCAGTCCTGGCGCGCTTCGGCGTGCAGACGGCCAGCCTGATCGCCGTGCTGGGCGCGGCCGGTCTGGCAGTCGGCCTGGCGTTGCAAGGCACGCTGCAGAACATCGCCGCCGGCATCATGCTGCTAATCTTGCGTCCCATCCGCGCGGGTGAATACATCGCGCTGAGTTCCGGGGCGGAAGGCACGGTAGCCGAAGTGGGTCTCTTCCTCACGCGGCTCATCCAGGGCGACGGCATCCATCTGACGCTGCCCAACAGCACGGTCTGGAACGCCACCATCACCAACTACAGCCGCAACCAGACCCGCCGCCTGGATATTCCGGTGCCGGTGCGTTACGGCGACGACCTGAACGCGGTGGTGGCCAAGCTGCAGAACATCGTGGACGCCCGTCCGGACGCGCTGAAGGATCCGGCGCCGCTGGTGAAGGTGTTCGACTACAAGGAAAACGGCGTCATCGTGAACGTGCGCGTGTGGGCCGAAACAAGCAAGTACTGGGACCTGCGCTGGGGCTTGTACCAGCAGATCCGCAGCAGCCTGGAAGAGGCCGGCTTCCAGCCTCCGATTCCGCTGCGCGAGATCCAGAACCCCAAGACGGCCGGCAAGTCCGACGCGCCTACGAGCGCCGCGACCTGATCTGCGGGGTAGGCAGCAATGCAAACGGGCGCCGTCAGGCGCCCGCTTTTTTGGCTAAGTGGGCCGCGCGGACCGCTCAGGCCTGCATCGCCAGGCGCGCCAGTTCCGCCTTGATCCAGCCGGCGATTTCGCGCTGACGCTGGGCCGGCATGCGGTCGATGATGGCTGTGACGCTGACGGCCAGCAGCGGTGCGCCTTGCGAATCCAGCAGCGCGCAACCCACGCCCAGCGCACCGCGCACGGCGTGGTTGCCCACCACCGAATAGCCGCGCGCCCGGGTGTTTTCAATCAGCCGGTACATTTCCTGCGGCGTCATGCCGCCGTATTCGTCCAGTCGCCCCGAGTTGCGCTCGACAATGCCGCGGGCCATGTCGTCGGGCAGCGCGGCCAGCAGTGCCATGCCGCCCGAGCCCACGCCCAGCGGCTGGCGCTTGCCGGCGTACGTGGCCAGGATCTGCACCGGGTAGCTGCCGATCTCGCGATGCAGGCTGATGGAGTCGTCTTCATCGCGCACCACCAGGAACACGGCATCGCCCGTGCGGTCGGCCAGACGGCGCAGCACGGGCAGCAACTGGCGCACTCGCGGATCACGCGAGCGCGTGTCCGGGTCCACCGCCAGCTGGGCGCGGTATTTCTTGGTGCCCGTCACCGGCAGCACCAGGCCCGCGTCGAGCAGGGCGGCCAGCAAGCGGTAAATGGTGGGGCGCTGTATGCCCGTCAGGCGGGCGATATCTGTCACGCTGAGGCCGTCGGGCCCTTGGTCGCGCAAGGCGGCCAGAACGGCTAACCCGCGCCGCAACGTGCGTGGGCCTGCGGCCGCGGCATCACTGTCTTGCATGCAAATCTCTGAAAACTGTAGGTTATTGCGGAACGGTCAAGGGAAAACCATTGTCCGTAGCGTGGACTCTACCTTGATGCAACCCGTGTGTATAGCTCAGAATGCATCATCCAATAATTCAAATCGTCCACTAGATGGACAGTACCTGCACGGAGACATTATGACTACAGGTCACAAGCCTGGCCTGCGGCGTCTGGCCGCCACCCTTCTGGCTACCGCCGCAAGCGCCTTTGCCATGGGTTCCGCCCACGCTGCCTATCCTGACAAGCCTGTCCGTATCGTGGTCGGTTTTTCCGCCGGCGGCACGACGGACGTGATCGCCCGCATCATGGCCAAGGAACTCACCGAGAGCCTGGGCCAATCGTTCGTGGTCGAGAACAAGCCGGGCGCTGGCAGCAATATCGCCACCGACCAAGTTCAGCGCGCTGCCCCTGACGGCTACACGCTGCTGTTCGTGGCAGTGACCAGCGCCATCAACCAGACGCTGTACAAGAACGTCACGTTCGATCTGACGAAGGACTTCGCACCCGTGGCGCTGGGCGCCAAGGTGCCGAACATCCTGGTCGTGAACCCGCAAGTGCCGGTGAAATCGGTGCAAGAGCTGGTCGAATACGCCAAGAAGAACCCCGGCAAGCTGGCGTTCGCCTCGTCGGGCAGCGGCACCTCCATCCACATGGCGGGCGAGTTGTTCAAGATGAAGGCGGGCATCGACGTGCTGCACGTGCCCTACAAGGGCAGCGCCCCGGCCATGACCGACCTGATCGGCGGCCAGGTGCAGTTCATGTTCGACAACATGCCCTCGGCATGGCCGCATGCCCAATCGGGCAAGCTGCGTGCCCTGGCCGTGACTACCAGCGACCGCTCCAAGAGCGCGCCGGACCTGCCCACGATGAAGGAATCGGGCTTCACCGATTTCGACGTGTCGTCCTGGTTCGGCCTGCTGGCACCCGCCGGCACGCCGCCGGAAGTGATCAACAAGCTGAACGCGGCCATGCAGCAAGCGCTGGACAAGGCTTCTGTACAGACCAGCTTCGAGAAGCTGGGCGCCGTCGGCGTGAAGACGACACCGGCCGAATTTGGCCAGTTCATCAAGTCGGAAGTGGATGGCTGGGCGCCTGTGATCAAGGCCTCGGGCGCCACGGTGGACTGATCATCGGAATTCCCGGCGGCCTGCCGCCGGGAATTCGATGCACCAGGGACGGGCGATGCCCGTCCCTATTTTTTTGCGCCGCCGTTGCGCTTCGCGGTGGCCAGCATCGCGGTGCAGACGCCGCGCATCATGTCCACCTCGTCGCGGGTCAGCGCCGGGCGCGAAAACAGATGGCGCATGCGCGGCATCAGCTTCTTGGGGTGCGCCGGGTCCAGGAATTGGACGCCGATCAACGCTTCTTCCCAGTGGGCCAGGAACGCCTGCACCGCTTCGCTGGAGGCCGGCTCGGCACCGCGCGCGGGTTCCTGGGCGGTGGAGGCGGGCAGCAGCGCCGCGCCCTGGTCCACCAGCAAGGCGTAACGCAGTTCCCAGGCGGCCAGTTGCAGGGCTTGGGCGACGTTCAGCGAGCTGTACTCGGGGTTGGCGGGGATATGGCAGATGCGGTGGCACAACGCGATCTGGGCGTTGGTCAGCCCGGCGCGCTCCGTGCCCAGCACGATGGCGGCTACGCCCTCTGCGGTATCCCCCAGATGGGCGCAGGCCAGATCGGCGGCCTGGCGGATGTCGCAGGGCGGGGGGCCCAGGTCGCGCACCCGGGCGGTCAGGGCGAACGCCATCGTAACGGGGGCCAGGGCGGCTTCCAGCGACGGATAGATGCGCGCGTTTTCCAGCACGTCGAGCGCGCCGCTGGCAAGCGCCACGGCTTCCGGCTGGCTTGTTACATCCGGGAATTTAGGCTCGACCAGCACCAGTTCCGAGAAGCCCATCGTCTTGATCGCACGGGCCGCCGAACCGACGTTTCCGGGGTGGCTGGGGTTCACCATAACGAAGCGAACACGTGAAAATGCTTGAGTCATTTAAAATGGCACGTTTGGCTTAGTGCCTTCCTGGTTTTTTGGGTCGATTTCCCCGGTTGGGGCAACGACGGACCCGGGGGGCGGCAAGTGGCCTACCATCACGCGAACCCACCGCATACGTACGGAATTTTATGCACCCGATGCTCAACATCGCCATCAAGGCGGCCCGGCGTGCCGGCACCATTATCAACCGTGCCAGCATGGATTTGGAACGACTCAGCGTGGCTCGCAAGGGGCCGCGCGATTATGTCACGGAAGTCGATCGCGCCGCCGAGGAGTCCATCGTCGAAACACTGCATGCCGCTTACCCGGACCATGCCGTGCTGGGCGAGGAATTCGGGCTGCAAGGTCCCGACCAGGCCGAATTCCAGTGGATCATCGATCCCCTGGACGGCACGACGAACTTCATCCACGGCCTGCCCAACTACGCCGTGTCGATCGCGCTGACGCAGCGCGGCCAGGTCACGCAAGCGGTCATCTATGACCCCTCGCGCAACGAACTGTTCACGGCCAGCCGTGGCAGCGGCACCTTCCTGAACGATCGCCGGGTGCGCGTCTCGGGCCGCACCCGCTACCACGAGGCGCTGCTGGGCGCCCACTGGCCCAGCGCCGGCGACCCCGAACAGGGCTCGCAGCGCTTCCGCCAGATGGCCGAAGGCGCGACGGGCGTGCGCCGCCTGGGCGCCACGGTCCTGGATCTGGCTTATGTCGCCTGCGGCCGCCTGGACGGCTTCTGCGGCGTGGGCCTGAAGCCCTGGGACCTGGCTGCCGGCAGCCTGATGGTCCTGGAAGCCGGCGGCCTGATCGCCGACTTCGACGGCGAACAAGGCTGGATGGATAGCGGCAATGTGCTGGCCGCCAGCCCGAAGATCTTCACGCAAATGCTGACGTCGCTGAACCCGCCGTCGGCCGCCTGATCCCGACACGGATCACGCAGTACGGAGCCGGCCTTCGGGCCGGTTTTTTTTTGGTCGCGCCGCTGCCCATCAGGCATACGGACGAGGCGTGTCACCGGCGTGTCATGGCATTTCCATGTACGATTACCGGTCGTGTAACTTCTGGAGCTCCTGATGGAGTGGCTGCTAGACCCCGCTGCGTGGGTCGGCTTGCTTACCCTGGTCGTCCTTGAGATCGTCCTGGGCATTGATAACCTGATTTTCATCGCCATCCTGGCGGACAAACTGCCTCCTGCGCAACGCGATCGCGCGCGCATCATGGGGTTGAGCCTGGCCCTCATCATGCGGCTTGGCCTCTTGTCCGTCATGTCGTGGCTGGTCACCTTGACCACCCCTCTGTTTTCCGTCGGTCCGCTGTCCCCCTCGGGACGCGACCTGATCCTGATGGTGGGTGGCCTCTTCCTGCTGTTCAAGGGCACGATGGAGCTCCACGAGCGCCTGGAGGGCGGGCAGCACGCCGGCTCGTCCGGGCCGCGCGTGTACGCGAGCTTCTGGGTCATCGTCACGCAGATCGTGGTGCTGGATGCGGTGTTCTCGCTGGACTCCGTGATCACCGCCGTGGGCATGGTGGATCACCTGGCCATCATGATGATCGCCGTCATCATCGCCATCGGCATCATGCTGCTGGCCTCCAAGCCCCTGACGCGCTTCGTCAATGCGCACCCGACCGTGGTGGTCCTGTGCCTGGGCTTCCTCTTGATGATCGGCTTTTCGCTGCTGGCTGAAGCCTTCGGTTTCAAGGTGCCCAAGGGGTACCTGTATGCCGCCATCGGTTTCTCGGTGGCCATCGAAGCGCTCAACCAGGTGGCGCGCCGCAACCTGCTGAAGCTGGACGCCCGCCGCCCCATGCGCGAACGCACGGCCTCGGCCGTGCTGCGCATGCTGGGCAAACGCCCGCCCGCCAGCGACGAGCCCGACCTGCCCAACGCGGACGGCCCGTCCATGCCGGCCTTCGGCGTCGAAGAACGCAACATGGTGAGCGGGGTGCTGACCCTGGCTGAACGTTCCATCCGCTCGATCATGACGCCGCGCACGGACGTGTCCTGGATCAACATCGACGATGATCCCGAACTGATCCGCCGCCAACTGACCGAGGCCCCGCACAGCTTCTTCCCGGTCTGCCGGGGATCGCTGGACGAGGTGCTGGGCATTGCCCGCGCCAAGGACCTGGTGGCCGACCTGATTACTGAAGGCCGGGTGCGCCGCAACCGCCTGCGTGACCCCATCATCGTGCACGAGGCCATCGGCATCCTGCGCCTGATGGACACGCTCAAGCGTTCGCGCGGCCAACTGGTGCTGGTGGCCGACGAGTTCGGCGCCATCGAAGGCCTGGTCACGCCCATCGACGTCTTCGAGGCGATCGCCGGTGAATTCCCCGACGAGGACGAACTGCCCGACATCGTCGCTGACGGCGACAACACCTGGAAGATCGACGGGGCGGCCGACCTGCACCATGTCGAGCAGGTGCTGGAAACCGAAGGCCTGGTCGACGAGGCTCAAGATTTTTCGACCCTGGCGGGCTATCTGCTGTCGCGCTTCGGGCATCTGCCCAAGCCGGGCGATGTCTGCGAGTACGAAATCCATCACCAGCATTTCCGGTTTGAAGTCCTGGAAATGGACGGCCGCCGCATCGCGCTGGTGCGCGTCGAGAAGCGGCCCCAGGAAATGCTCTCCGATGAAGCATCGCTTGCCAACGATTAACCGGAACTCCTACCTATCGTGACTGAAAACGCGCTCTATCTGATCAAGGCATTCATCCTGGGCATTCTGGAAGGCCTGACGGAATTCATCCCCGTGTCCAGTACGGGCCACCTCATCCTGGTCGGCGACTGGATCAATTTCCAGTCCGGCGACGGCAAGGTGTTCGAGGTGGTGATCCAGCTGGGCTCCATCCTGGCTGTGATGTGGGTGTTCCGCGCGCGGCTCTTGCAGCTGATCCGGGGCGCCTTGACCGGCGTGCCCAGCGAAGTGGCGTTCGCCCGCAACCTGATCATCGCCTTCCTGCCGGCTGCCGTGATTGGTGCGATCTTCATCAAGACGATCAAGTCGGTGTTCTACCATCCGGGCGTGGTGGTGGTGACTCTGGTGGTGGGTGGCCTGATCATGCTGTACGTCGAGCGCAGGACGCACCACACGCCGGGCGACCAACCGGGCGCGGCGGATGACACGGCCTCCGACGAACGGGCCTCCGCCTACACGCTGGAACAGATCACCTGGAAGCAGGCGCTGGGCGTGGGCGTGGCGCAGTGTTTTGCCATGATCCCGGGCACCTCGCGTTCGGGCGCCACCATCATCGGCGGCATGATCGCCGGCATCCAGCGCAAGACGGCCACCGAGTTCTCTTTCTTCCTGGCCATGCCCACGATGCTGGGCGCGGCCGTCTTCGACATGTACAAGAACTTCGGCGTGCTGACCCAGCACGACCTGTCCGGCATCGCCGTGGGTTTCATTGCCGCCTTCCTGAGCGCGATGGTGGTGGTGCGCGCCGTGCTGCGCTTCGTGGCCAACCACACCTACCGCGTGTTCGCCTGGTACCGCATCGTGTTCGGTGCGGTGGTGGCGGCCTGGATCTTCACCCGCTAAGCCTTCGGGCGGCAGGATAAAAAAGGGCCTCGCAATTGCGAAGCCCTTTTTGCATCGTGGGATCGGCTGCGCGCGGCATCCCTCCTACGTTTCCAGATCGTAGAACTCCAGGCCATCGCGGTCGATGATGAGCCAACCGCCCCGGGCCGGCGACACGTGGTCGCAATCCCAGTCGGGCAGCACCCAGCGCTCGCGCTTCTTGCCATCCACTTCCAGCACGTGGCGGGCAGGGCGGTGCGTGTGACCATGCACCAGCACGCGCACGCCGGTCTCGCGGAAGATGGCGTCGATAGCGGCGCCGTTGACGTCCATGATCTCCATGGACTTCGTCTGGTTGGCCGCTTGGCTTTCGCCACGGGCCTGCTGCGCCATCGCCAGGCGTTCCGGAATGGTCTTGGCCAGGAATTCGGCCTGCCAGCGCGGATCGCGGACCATCTTGCGAAACTGCTGGTACGCGGCGTCGTCCGTACAGAATTCGTCGCCGTGAGTCAGCAGTACCTGGCCGAAATCCGTTTCCAGCAGGGCGGGTTCGGGCAACAGCTTGGCGCCCACGGTGTTGGCCAGTTCTTCCCCGATCAGGAAGTCGCGATTGCCGCGGCCCAGCCAGACCGGGATGCGCGCGGCGGTTTCCCGCAGCGCCGTCAACACCGTGGCCAGCCACGGCGGCGCGGCGCGGATCACGTCGTCGCCGATCCAGGCATCGAAGATGTCGCCCGGCAGCAGCAGGGCGGCAGCTTCTTCTTGCGCCGCTTGCAAAAAGGCCAGGAAGGCCTCCGAGGTGGCCGGCGTGGCCGGCCCCAGGTGCAAGTCGGACGCCAGCCAGATCGGGCCGGGCAGGGCAATCTTATTCAAGAATTTCGGCCTTCTCGATGATCACGTCTTCGTTCGGCACGTTCTGGTGGAAGCCCTTGTTGCCGGTCTTCACGCCCTTGATCTTTTCGACCACGTCCGTGCCTTCGGTGATGGTGCCGAAGACCGCGTAGCCCCAGCCGTTCGGCGTGGGCGACGTGAAGTTCAGGAAGTCGTTGTTCGACACGTTGATGAAGAACTGCGCGGTTGCCGAGTGCGGGTCGCTGGTGCGGGCCATCGCCAGGGTGTACTTGTCGTTCTTCAAGCCATTGTTGGCTTCGTTTTCGATCGGGGCATGGGTCTGCTTTTGCTTCATGCCGGGTTCGAAACCGCCGCCCTGGATCATGAAGCCGTCGATCACGCGATGGAACACGGTGCCGTTGTAGAAGCCTTCCTTGACGTAGGTCAGGAAGTTTTCGACGGTCTTGGGCGCCTTGGCGGCGTCCAGGGTGATGACCATGTCGCCTTGGTTCGTGACGAGCTTGACGCGGGGATTGGTGCTCATGGCTTTTGTGCCTTCAGAGGTGGAGGTGGATGAAGTGGCTGCGGGAGCGGCGCTGACTACGGCCGGGGCAAATGCGGCCAGCGCGAACGAGCACGCCGTGAGGCGCAGCAGGTGGAAGGGGGAGTAACGGGACATCATTTGCCTTGTTTATCCTTCAGCATGGTTTCGACTTCGCGGGCTTTGTCCTGCATGCCCGGCACGCCGTCGCTGGCGGCCTTCTTGTAGGTTTGCAGGGCCTGCAGCAGTTGCAGGTCGCCCAGATTGGCTCGGGCAGCCGCATAGCCGGGGTCGGCGCGCAATGCCATTTGCAGGGCATCTTGCGCTTTTTCAAGTTCACCGCGGCTGGCATATAGAGCCGCCAGGTTGTTCCAAGGTTCCGGAAGCTCCGGGAAACGCGTGGTCATGTCGGTGTAGATGTCGATGGCCTCGTTCGTGCGGTTCAAGGCGGCCAGGGCGCGGGCGTGCTGGAACATCAGTTGCACGTCGGTGCCACGCTGGTCCTTGATCTCTGCTTCGCGTTTTTCGATCAGTGCCAGGGCTTCGTTGACGTCGCCGCGGTTCAGCAGCATTTCAATGCGCGAGGTGACCTGCGAAGGTGAGGGCGCAAGCCGCGTGTCGACACCGGGCTTGGCGGCTTCCAGCAGCTTGGCCAGGCCGTCCCAGCCGCCCTCGGGAGGAATCGGGTCCAGCGTGGTGCGGGTGGCATTGGGACTGGCACCCCCGCCGCCGGCCATCGACTGGGCAAGGGCGGCTCCAACCGGCGCGCCGGCGACAGCCAGGGCGAGCAGGGCGACATAAAAACGCGGCTTGATAGTCACGTGGGTATCCGTTAAAAGTCGTGGCCGGCTTGCACTTACGCGCGCGACCGGGCCGCTTGCTATACTTGACGACCGCCATTTTAGCCCCGGTTGAGTTTTTGGCTCGACATTGGGCGTAGGGCCAGGGTCTGGGACCCAGAGTGTGGGGCAAATGCTGAGCAAACGCCGACCCGCACTTGAAGGCCAGGCAAGACCAGTCGTCGGTATTCGATGATGATGGTATTGGCGGCAGGCTGCGAAGGTATTGTCCTTCGCAAGCAACTTTCCGAATCCGCCCCGGAAGCAATTAGACGAATCCTAAAGCGCCATGCTGCAAATCTACAACACGTTATCGCGTACCAAAGAACCGTTCAAACCGGCCCAGGCTGGTCAGGTGCGCATGTACGTGTGTGGCATGACCGTGTATGACTTCTGCCATCTTGGCCATGCCCGCATGCTGGTCTCGTTCGACGTCGTGCAGCGCTGGCTGCGCGCCAGCGGGCTGGCTGTCGATTACGTCCGCAACATCACGGACATTGACGACAAAATCATCCGCCGCGCCGTTGAAACCGGCCGCCGCATTGGCGAAGTCACCGAGTTCTACATCGCCGCCATGCACGCCGACGAGCAAGCGCTGGGCGTGGAGTCGCCCGACCGCGAACCGCGCGCCACCCAGTACGTGGGCGAGATGCTGGACATCATCGGCAAGCTCGAGAAGAACGGCTTGGCCTACCAGGCCGACGACGGCGACGTGAATTACGCCGTCCGCGGCTTTCCCGGCTACGGCAAGTTGTCCGGCAAGACGCTGGACGACCTGCGCGCCGGCGAGCGCGTGGCCGTGGGTTCGGCCAAGCGCGACCCGCTGGACTTCGTGCTGTGGAAATCGGCCAAGGCCGAGGAGCCCGACGACACCAAGTGGGAGTCGCCGTACGGCCTGGGCCGTCCGGGCTGGCACATCGAGTGCTCGGCCATGAGCAAGTCCCTGCTGGGCCTGCCCCTGGATATCCATGGCGGCGGTCCAGACCTGAAATTCCCGCACCACGAAAACGAGATCGCCCAGACCGAAGGCGCCTTTGGCGGCACGCTGGCCAATATCTGGATGCATTGCGGCCCGCTCATGGTCGATTCGGACAAGATGTCCAAGTCCCTGGGCAATTTCCGCACCATCCGCCAGACCATCGCCCAGGGCGACCCGGCTGCGGACGTGGCGTCCTACCCGGTCAACCCGCGTGAAGCGGAAATGGTGCGCTTCTTCATCGTGCGCAACCACTACCGCAGCCCGCAAAACTACACGCCCGACAACCTCGTCGACGCGCAGAACGCACTGGACCGCCTGTACCAGGCGCTACAGAACGTGGCGGCGGACGACCAGGGCATCGACTGGAACGAGCCGCAGGCCCAGGCCTTCAAGGCCGCCATGGACGACGACTTCAACAGTTCGGGCGCCATCGCAGCCCTGTTCGAGCTCGCTTCCGAGGCCAATCGCGGCAAGAGTGTGCGCAGCGCCGGCCAGTTGAAGGCGCTGGCCTCGCTGCTGGGCCTTTTGCAACAGGATCCGGCGACGTACTTCCAGTCGCCCACTCGCTATTCCGCGGCGGCCATCGAGCAAGGCCAGCGCGCCACGCTGGACGCCGACGCGATCCAGTCGCTGATCGACGCGCGTGCAGCCGCCAAGGCGGCCCGCAACTTCGCGGAAGCCGACCGCATCCGCGCCGAATTGCGCGATGCCGGCATTGAACTCGACGACAAGCCGGGTGGCTTGACGCAATGGCGCCGGGCGTGAGCCCAGTGGATACGCCCGATATGTCCACCGCCGATCTCGACATCCCCAAACCCGAATATTGGGAGGCCGCCGTCGCCCACCTGATGCGGCGCGACCGTATCCTGAAAAAGGTTATCCCCCAGCATCCGGAGGTCTGGCTGACCTCGCGCGGCACGCCGTTCGTGACGCTGGCGCGGGCGATCATCGGGCAACAGATCTCCACCAAGGCGGCCGACGCCGTCTGGACCAAGTTCATCGATGCCGTGGGCAAGCGCCCCACGCCGGTCGCCGTGCTGCGCGTGGGCGTGGACGGGCTGCGCAAGGCGGGCTTGTCCCAACGCAAGGCCGAATACGTGCTGGACCTGGCCGTGCATTTCGGCGAACGCCGCGTCCACCCTGAAAAGTGGGCGGCCATGGACGACGAGGCCGTTATTTCTGAATTGGTCGCCATCCGGGGCATCGGGCGCTGGACGGCGGAGATGTTTTTGATTTTCAATCTACAGCGGCCTGACGTCCTGCCGCTGGATGATCCCGGGTTGCTCAAGGCAATCTCGCTACACTATTTCAGTGGCGAGCCTGTCTCGCGCTTCGAGGCTCGCGAAGTCTCGCTGGCGTGGCAGCCCTGGCGTACCGTGGCAACCTGGTACTTATGGCGCAGTCTGGAACCGACACCGGTTCAATACTGATGCACACCAGGCAGCCCATCTACGGAACCACACTACATGCGCAATACATTTCTGGAATTTGAACAGCCGCTGGCCGAACTTGAAAACAAGATCGAGCAGCTGCGCTACGTGCAGGCCGATTCAGCGGTAGACATCTCCGACGAGATCGGACGTCTGCAGCAGAAGAGCCAGACCTTGGCCAAGGAAATCTACGCCAAGCTCACGCCGTGGCAGACGGCCCTTGTCGCCCGCCACCCCCAGCGCCCCTACACGCTGGACTACGTGCGCGAAATGTTCACCGACTTCCATGAACTGCACGGCGACCGCATGTACGCCGACGACCAGTCCATCATCGGCGGCCTCGCGCGCTTCAATGGCACCCCCTGCATGGTGATCGGCCATCAGAAAGGCCGCGACACCAAGGAACGCGCCGCCCGCAATTTCGGCATGCCGCGTCCTGAAGGCTATCGCAAGGCCCTGCGCCTGATGCGCCTGGCTGAAAAATTCGGCATCCCCGTGTTCACCTTCGTGGATACCCCGGGCGCCTATCCGGGCATCGGCGCCGAAGAGCGCGGCCAGTCCGAAGCCATCGGCCACAACCTGTACGCCATGGCTGAACTCAAGGTCCCCGTGATCTGCACGATCATCGGCGAAGGCGGTTCGGGCGGCGCCTTGGCTATTGCCGTGGGCAACGCCGTGCTGATGCTGCAGTACGCCACCTACGCCGTGATTTCGCCGGAAGGCTGCGCCTCCATCCTGTGGCGCAGCGCCGACAAGGCGCCTGACGCCGCCGAAGCGCTGGCTATCATCGCCCCGCGACTGAAGGACCTGGGCCTGGTGGACCGCGTGGTCAACGAACCCGTGGGCGGCGCACACCGTGACCCCCGCGTCATGGCGCGCCTGCTGCGCCGCGCATTGGGCGACGCCCTGCGCCAGTTGCAGGGCATGACGCCCGAGCAGCTCGTGGAACAGCGCGTCCAGCGCCTGCTGTCCTACGGCGCCTACCAGGAAGTGCGCGCGTAAGGCGGGCAGGGGCGTCGGCAAGCCAGCCGGCGCCGCGACCGCGCTACCCGCGCCATTCCCATGAACGTCCGGCCAACGCCCGACACGCCCGTACAGGCCGAGTCGGGCGTTGTGCATTCCGGCCCCCCTTTGCTGCCCGTGTCCGCGGAATTGGCCGCCGCGCTGCGCCAAGCCCTGCTGGCCTTGCCCGAGCGTCCCGCGCATCTCGCGCGTATCGCGGTCGCCGTCAGCGGCGGCGCGGATTCGGCCATGCTGGCGGTGCATGCGGCGGCCGTGGCCCGCGAGCTGGGCATCGGTCTGTCCTTGTTCCATGTGCATCATGGCTTGCAGGCCGCCGCCGATGCGTGGGGGCGCCAGGTGCATGCGCTGGGCAGCTTGCTGGGCGTGCGTGTCGCCGAGGCACGAGTGCAGGTCGAGCAAGCGGCCGGCAAGGGCATCGAAGCGGCGGCGCGCGACGCGCGTTACGCAGCGTTGGCCCAATTGGCCCATGCTGACGGAATTCGTCATGTGCTGCTGGCCCACCATCGCAACGACCAGGCCGAAACCGTGTTGCTGCGCTTGTTGCGTGGGACCGGGCTGGCAGGCATGGCGGCCATGTCGGCGGCCACGCAACGTGACGGCGTCTGGTACCTGCGGCCCTGGCTAGGGCAGGACCGCGCTACGGTCCTGCAGGCTGCGGCGGCTGTTGAGGCCGCCTGCGGCTGGCGGCCGGTGCAGGATCCGACCAATTCCGATCCCCGCTATACGCGCGCTGCGGTGCGCGAGTTGCTGGCGCCCGTGCTGGACGGCCGCTGGCCGGGGTGGCGGGGCATCGTTGCCCGGCATGCGGCGCACATGGCCGAAGCGGCCGAAATCCTGGGCGAGGTCGCCCGCGAGGATTTCGCCCGGCTGGACCCCAGCCCGGACGGCGCCAGTTTTTCGCTGCAAGCGTGGCGCGGATTGTCGGCGGCGCGCCAGGCGCAAGTGCTGCGCCACTGGCTGGCGCAGAATGGCGCCCGCATGCCCACCGACGCACGCATGCGCGACCTGCTGCGCCAGCTGCGCGAACTGCACAGCCTGGGCCATGACCGCCAGCTTCGTGTGGAGCAGGCGGGGCATGTGGTCCGATGCCATCGGGGACGGGTCTGGGTCGAGCCCAGAGGATAAAAACGGCTGCTTTGGAAAGAATCCGCAGAAAAATAGCCGCGTAATGAACATAAATTTCCTCAAACTGAGCAAATTTTTACCGCCGCGCTAGAATATATGGTTTTGCCCGCCACCACTTTGCGGCGGGTTCCCAGCCAGAGTACGAGATGTCCCTGATCGTTCACAAATATGGCGGTACTTCGATGGGCTCGGTCGAGCGCATCAGAAACGTGGCGCGTCGCGTCGCGAAGTGGCACGCCGCAGGCCACCAGGTTGTTGTTGTGCCGTCGGCAATGGCGGGCGAAACGAATCGCCTGCTTGGCCTGGCACGCGAAATTGCGCCCCAACCCGACGGCCGCGAGCTCGATATGATCGCCGCCACCGGCGAGCAGGCCAGCAGCGGCTTGCTGGCTATTGCGCTCCAGGCCGAAGGCGTGCCGGCGCGCAGCTATGCCGGTTGGCAAGTGCCCGTGCGTACGGATTCGTCCTTCACGAAAGCGCGCATCAGCTCCATCGACGACGCGCGCATCCGCGCCGACCTCGACGCTGGCCGCGTGGTCATCGTGACGGGCTTCCAGGGTATCGACCCGGAAGGCCACATCACGACGCTGGGCCGTGGTGGTTCGGATACCTCGGCCGTGGCCGTGGCCGCCGCCATCAAGGCCGACGAATGCCTGATCTACACCGACGTGGACGGCGTCTACACGACCGATCCGCGCGTGGTGCCCGAAGCGCGCCGCATGGCCGTCGTTTCCTTCGAGGAAATGCTGGAAATGGCGTCGCTGGGTTCCAAGGTCCTCCAGATCCGCTCGGTTGAATTCGCCGGCAAATACCGTGTACCGGTCCGGGTCCTGTCCTCGCTGACCGACCCGCTCATCCCGCTCGACGAAGAAATGGTCTCGGGCACGCTGATTACTTTTGAGGAAGACGAAAAAATGGAAGCCGCCGTTGTCTCCGGCATCGCCTTCAGCCGCGACGAAGCCAAAATCACCTTGCTGGCCGTGCCCGACAAACCGGGCATCGCTTTCTCTATCCTGGGTCCGGTCGCCGCCGCCAATATCGACGTCGACATGATCGTGCAGAACCAGTCCGTGGCTGGCACGACCGACTTCTCGTTCACCGTGAACCGCAACGAGTTTGCGCGTGCCGTGGACTTGCTCAAGCGCGAAGTGATCCCGGCCGTTGGCGCGGGCGAACTGTCCACCGACGAGAAGGTCGCCAAGGTCTCGATCGTGGGCATCGGCATGCGCTCGCACGTGGGCGTGGCCAGCTTGATGTTCCAGACGCTTTCGCAAGAAGGCATCAACATCCAGATGATCAGCACCAGCGAAATCAAGACGTCCGTCATCATCGACGACAAGTACATGGAATTGGGCGTGCGCGCGCTGCACAAGGCCTTCGGCCTGGATCAGACGCCGGGCGCCAAGGAATAAAGACAACGGTTCCGGCACGTTTTTTTGATCGATAGCCCGCTTCGCGGGAAATACTCCAAAAATTCGTGCTAGAATCTCGTTCTCTTTTCGGAGACGTGCCCGAGAGGCTGAAGGGGCTCCCCTGCTAAGGGAGTATGTGGCTAAAAACTGCATCGTGGGTTCGAATCCCACCGTCTCCGCCAGATAAGCTTTAGTACTGGCTTCTGGCCAGTGCTGAAGATAAAAACCCCGCAATCGCGAAAGTGATTGCGGGGTTTTTTCATGGGTTGAGGTTACTTGCTCGGTGACCGACCGTGGCCGCCTTTCCTTCAGGGCGCAAGCACCTTCTTCATCGAAGGCGCCGCATGCAGCTGATAGTTCTCGCGTTCGTAAAACGCAACGGCATCCGGCCGCGCATCGAGAAACACTGCCGTCATGCCACGAGCGCGCGCATCGCGTTCGGCGTAATCCATCAAGGCCCGGCCAGCGCCACTGCCGCGCACCGCCGTGTCTACGACGAGGTCGTCAACATGCAGGTGGGCTCCGCGCGCCAACGTGTGGACGGGCCGCATGCCCAGGACCCCGATGATCTTTCCGTCCAGAAAGGCCGCGACAAGCTCATAGCCTGAATGCGATTGGCGGCGCGCCCGTGCCAGGAATTCTGCTTCGTCCAGAGACCGCAGTTGAGCGATAACCGGGTGGGCATGCTTCCATTCGGCTGGGGTGAGCCGCCTGATCTCCAGCGTGGCGTGGCGAGATTCGGTCATGGTTGCCAAGATCCTTATGCGAAAGGTTGAGTGTCTTGCTGTTCCACCGGCGCCTTCACGTCAATACCTTCAGGACCACGTGTCTTTACAAGTCCAGGCACGCGAGTCGTTCACGCCAATCCGGAATGCGAAGGTTCAGCGCGTCGCGCAATCTGGCCGCCTGGATATCCGTAGCCAGGATGTGATCGTCCATGCCTACATGCGTGTCGCCGGCCGGCGCAGGATCGGGCCACGGCACGGCGTGCGGCGCCGGGAAGCAACGATCATGAACGAGGCAACTGGTGCGGACATAGCGCCAGACCTGGTCTCGCAGGAACCATTGATCGATGGTCCTGCTCGTCACGGCCGGTGGCGAATAGGTCTTCAACAAGCGTTCCATGTTGGGCAGGGCTCCGGCGATTCCACCCCACATTCCAGCAAGCATCAGATCCGTGTGCGTCCACCAATCTCTCATGACGTGGAACCAGCGGTCCGATGCAATCCATGCTTCTACAGCTGATCGTTCGCGTTGGCTCACAACCGAGTCGGCGTCACGCACAACGTATCGTCCTACATGCGGATCGTCGGCGACTTTGAAACGCCAGGTCAGGCGCTGGCGATCGCTTTGGCCTGCAGTTTCCATCCGTACATCGGCCCCCAGCATCGATAGCGCTTCGCGCACGCCAATCGGGACCGTGTTGTCGAGGTAGAAACGGACGCGCCAGCCCGGATACAACACCGGCGCTGCCAATGTGTTGTCGATCGCGCCGCGTAAGTAGCTTTTGCCTGAACCCCAAAGCGAAAAAGACAAGACCCCGTTCGAGTCTTTGCCGGTAGCGCGGAGCCAAGCTGACGGGCTTTCGGCCGGCACTTTCCAATTCGAAGGCGCTTCAGGCTGGCCATCATCCTTCAATTTCAGCGCTTGAGCGCCAGCTTGAGCGGCCTCATCGAGTCGGCCTTGAGCGCGACGCAAGGTGCACAGCGCGTCCCATGCGACCGTGTTGTGCGGTTGTATTTCGATTAATTCCGCAAGTCGATCGCCAGCGAATTCATACCGTTTCGTCTTAGTGAGGCAGATCGCCAGATTCAGCAATAACTGCGGATCTCGTGGATATCCAGCGCGGGCACCCTCCAGGATGCCCGCAGCTGCTTCAAAATCGCCTATCTCAAAGAGATAAAACGCGAATTGGAGAATGCTCCCTAACGGCTTTTGCGGACCTTGACGGTTCAAGTCTGCCAGGACGATGCTAATTGCGCCTTTCGCATCGCCTCGCGTCCAACTGTTATGAGCGAGGGCGCTCCAACCAGTGGGAAGGCCGCGACCCTTTTCAGATTTGGGCATGATTGCGTAGCTGGCGGCGCAACACGCGCCTCTGATTCTGGGGCCTATTTATATCACGCACTCCCGGGCATGTTCGCCACCTGAAAAAACCGTGGGGAGCTGGGCAGAAGCGTCTTTGTGAATGGCGGCGACGCGAAACGGTCAGCCCGTTATGGGTTGGGCTGTAAGGAATTAATCGCTGCCAGCAAGGCACGGGCTTGTTCCACCCCATCCGCGTCATTTGGCCGAAAAGCCATCCGTGTGGCTTGCGGCAATTGCGTGAAATGCGTGTGGCTGCTGCGGGCGTAGGCGGGGTCGTAGTGGCGGTCGATGAGTTCGCGGGCCAGCTCGATGCGCTGGCCTTCGTCCACCATCTTCAGCCAGCCGTTGATGACGTCGCGGCTGTGCAGGCCCAGCAGGCGTTGCAGTTGGGTTTTCAGCCAGTCCGGGTTTTCGAACAGCTGCGCGTAATCCTGCTGCAGGAAGGCGGCGCGGTCTTCGCGCGAGGAGATGACTTCGACGCAGGCGCCGCAGTGCATGGCCTGCAGCAGCGCGGGCGGCAGTGCGATCGATCCGATCTTGCGGCTTTCCGCTTCCACGTACACGGCTTGGCTGGCATCGAACTCCCGCAGGCGCGCGGCCAGCAGCGTGTCGAAGCGCTTTTGCGAGGGTTGTGCGATGCCGGGCAGGGCGCCCAGCAGCGATCCGCGGTGCGAAGCCAGCTGTTCCAGGTCTAGCGTTTGCGCACCAGCCTGAGCCAGCGCGTTGAGCAGCCGCGTCTTGCCGCTGCCGGTGGGGCCGACCAGCACCACGCAGCGCAGCGCGGCGGGTAACGTGTCCAGCGCCTGTAGTGTGGCGCCGCGATAGCTTTTGTAGCCGCCGTCCAGTTGGCGCGCGCGCCAGCCGATCATGTTGAACATGACGGTCATCGAGCCGGAGCGCTTGCCGCCGCGCCAGCAATAGACCAGCGGGCGCCATCCTTGCGGCCGGTCGGCGAAGGTGGTCTCCAGATGCCGCGCGATGTTGCGCGCCACGATGGCCGCGCCGGTGCGCGACGCTTCGAAGGGCGAGACCTGACGGTACAGGGTGCCGACCTGCACGCGTTCTTCGTTGCTGAGCACGGGCGCGTTGATCGCTCCGGGAATATGGTCGTCGGCGTATTCCAGCGGCGAGCGCACATCGATGATTTCGTCGAAATCTGCCAGCTTGTCCAAGCTGGCGAGCAGGTGTTTCACGTGAGGAGCCGTTTCGGGGATGCGATGGATGGGAAGAGGTTCCTAGGATAAAGCTTTCCCGCCGTGCCGGTTGCTATCATCTGCGCATTCTCCCTGCCTGTCCGGAATATGGAATTCTCATTCAAATGCGCCACGTGCGATCAGGTTCATCACGGCCTGCCCAGCTTTGGCGCCGATGCGCCTGAAAGCTATTACCGCCTTGCGCCGGAAGAACGCCAGCAGCGCGGCGACCTGGGCAGCGACGACTGCGTGATCGACGAGGAGCATTTCTTCGTGCGGGGCTGCATCGAGCTGCCCATCCATGGCCATCCCGAGCCCTTTGTGTGGGGCGTATGGGTGTCGGTCAGCCTGGCCAGCTTTGAAACCTGGGTACGCACTTTTGAGCTCTCTGAACGTGCTCAGACGCCGCCCCTGTTTGGCTGGTTGAATACGCAGTTGGCGCCTTATCCGGACACCTTGAGCCTGAAGACGCACGTGCACTTGCGCGATGGTGGGGTCAGGCCATCGATTGAACTGGAGCCGACCAACCACCCGCTTGCCGTCGAACAACGCGAAGGCATCACGGTAGAAAGGGTCGCGGAAATCTATGCAATGCTTGTGCACGGCGCGGGCGACGCGCAGACCTAGGAGCCGCCTTGAAACTCAGCAAAATATTCGACGCCGCCCGCAGCGGCGATGTGAAAGGGGTGCAGGCTTGCCTGGAGGCGGGCGCGGACCCGGCAACCGTGGACGCGTATGGATTCACGGCGTTGCAGCAAGCGGCGATGGGCGCCAACGACACGGAGATCTCCGAGAACCTGGCGGTGTTGAAGCTGCTGGTCGACGCCGGCAGCCCGTTGGAATTTCATCGTGAAGGGCGCACGGCGCTGTATCTGGCGGCCGAGTTCGCGCCCAGCACGGACGCGGTGCAATTGTTGATCGACGCGGGCGCCCGCGTGGATATCCGCGATGCCCATGGCAATCACATCACCGTGAACGCGATGATGCCCGAGGTGCAGGAGCTGCTGTCCGCGCTGACCGGCGTGGCGCTGGAAGTGCCGGAGCCGGAGCCCGAACCTGTCAAGCTCACTGCAGCGCAATGGCGCGACGCGCAGGCGCGGCTGGATGCGTTGTTTGCATCGTTGACGCAGGCGGGGCTGGTGGCCCTCCAGGATGCGGGCATGACGCAGTCCGATGGCTTTGCCGATTGCTCGGAGATCTTTCACGAGCGCGGCGGTGCAGCCGCCGGCCTGCACGGATTCTGCTTCTATACGCGCCAGGACCGCAACCGCGCCAAGAGGGAAGGGCGGCTGGAACTGGCGTTCTGGGGCGCGCCGGAAGGCGGGGATGCCGACATGGTGCGGGTAGGGGAACTGATCGTGCGCGCCGCGGAGGCGGCCGGGCTGCCCGCCGCATGGAACGGCAGCAGCGCCCGGCGGCCCACACTCACGCTTTTCTAGGTCGCCGAAGGCGGGCGGCGCACGCCGTCGGCAACCGCGCTCAGGCGCTGAACGTCAGCGTATTGGTCAAGTCGCCCATGGGGTGCTGACCGCGCGCCGACATCGCGTCGTCGCGTGCCTTCAGGCCTTCGAGCATCGGCAGGTCGAACACGCGCGTCGCCAGACGCAGGATCGAGCCGGTGTCGTACACCGTATGGTCGACGGTGCCCTTCTTGGCGAAGGGCGAGATCACCAGCGCGGGGATGCGGGTGCCCGGACCCCAGCGATCGCCCTGCGGGGGCGCCACGTGGTCCCACCAGCCGCCATTTTCGTCGACGGTGACCACCACCACCATGTTCTCCCACTGCGCGCTCTTGCGCAGGCTGTCGACGATGTGGGCGATATGGCGGTCGCCCGAGTCCACGTCCGCGTAGCCCGCATGCATGTTCAGGTTGCCTTGCGGCTTGTAGAACGTCAGCGCGGGCAGCTTGCCGGCTTCGGCGTCGGCCAGGAATTTGTTGGTGGACGACAAGTCGCCCAGTCCGCCATCGCGCAGGTGCGCGGTGCGCGCGGCGGTGCCGGGTGCGGTGCTCTTGAAATAGTTGAAGGGCTGGTGATGCGCCTGGAAATTAGGCGACGACGGAAAGCCCGTGTTGGCCGTGGAGTCCACGGCGGCTTGCCAGCCGCCCGCGTACCAGGCCCAGTCCAGCCCCTTGGCGGTCATCAGGTCGCCGATGTTGTTGTGGGTTTGCGGCACCATCGTTTGCGGATTGGTGGCGTCGGCCAGCGTCGGGTCGGTGGCGTCGCGGCTGAACGAAGGCCAGTAGGGCGGGGCCATGGTATTCACGCCGTAGCCGTCCGGCGTCAGCGCGCTGGCGCCGAATTGCGGAATGCCGGTCAGCGCGCTGGCGGGCGATGCGGGTTTGGGCTGCAGGCGCGGATCGGCGGGATCGGCGCTTTGCAGTTGTGCGATCTGGGTCTTGGCGACTGAGTCCGCCACATCGGGGTAGAAGGGCGGACGGCCCGCGACCAGATATTGATGGTTCAGGAACGAACCGCCGAATGCGCCCTGGAAGAAGTTGTCGCACAACACGAATTCCTGGGCAAGCGTCCACAGGCGCAGGTTGTAGGCGGAATCGCTGTAGTGGCCCATGACCAGCGCGCCGGAGTCGGCCCACGCGACGAAGCGGTCGTTCTTGCCGCCGTTGATCTGCATCTGGTTTTGATAGAACACGTGCCACAGGTCACGCGTGACGACGCCCTGGGGCAGCGGTTCACCCTGCGGTCCCAGCAGCACGAACGGCGCGTTGGGCAGATTGTTCATGTAGGGCGCGGCTTGATCCACCTGGTACGTGATGTGGTTGGCCTGTTGCGACGTGGGCACCATGCCGTTCCACACGGGTGGCAGGACGGACAGCGGCGTGCCGTCGCGGTCGTTCTGCGCGTAGTCAGCCGCGGTCAATGCGGACAGCGGTTTTTCCACGCCGGGGAAATTGGCGAACAAGTTGTTGAAGCTGCGGTTCTCGGCAAAGATCACGACCACCGTCTTCACGTTGGCACGCAACTTCTGGGTCAGATCCGGCGCGGGAGTGGGCGTCGGCGTGGGATCCGGCGTGGGCGTGGCGGGGCTGTCATCGTCGTCATCGCTTGAGCAACCGGACAAGGCGCCCATCGCTGCAGCGCTGGCGCCGAGCGCGGCGATGCCGGTCAGGAAGCCGCGGCGCGTGGGGCGTACGGGAGATTCCGCGTCCGTGGGAGCGGCGGACGGCGCGCCGGTGTTCTTTTCTTTGTCAGACATGAGGATGCACTCTTGAGCTTGCGGGTAACGTGGCGCACTGTCATTGCGCCACGGGATCGCCGGATGACAGCCGGCATCGTTAACGGCCGCTAGGCTAAAGAGCCAACGTTCTATCGGTGTGACTATCCGCTGTCAGAAAGCTGTACGCAGGGGAGGCAGGCAGCGGCAAGGAGGGCGCCGCGATGCGGATCGGTATGGAATATTCTCGCCCCTGACTTGCACGTTTTCTGAAACAACGCTATTATTCAAGGCTTGCTTTTTGATGCGCCCGTAGCTCAGCTGGATAGAGTACCTGGCTACGAACCAGGGGGTCGTAGGTTCGAATCCTGCCGGGCGCGCCAAGG
>NZ_JBYSYN010000001.1:73444-2527427 GCF_058783475.1 Achromobacter sp. FW305-C-13
TCGGAGCGCCCGTAGCTCAGCTGGATAGAGTACCTGGCTACGAACCAGGGGGTCGTAGGTTCGAATCCTGCCGGGCGCGCCAAGTTTTCAGTACCCCATGTTCCTTGTGAACGCAGGATGCGAAAAAACTTAAAAGAAAAAGCAAATAGGGGCAGCAGCAGCCCCAACGGCTTAATTATTCTGATATAATTTTGCCTCTTTGTCGGAGCGCCCGTAGCTCAGCTGGATAGAGTACCTGGCTACGAACCAGGGGGTCGTAGGTTCGAATCCTGCCGGGCGCGCCAAAGAAAGAAAATGGAAAGGCCTTTGATCTCGTATCGAAGGCCTTTTTGTTTTTCCGGCGCATGGCGTGCATGCGTATTGAAACTGCGCCGGGAAATTCAGTGCTGCGGCGCTTGTGTGGCCGCAGTTTGCGCGCCGTGCCGCGCATCATCGGTGTCTTCGAATCCCCAATCCCCCACGCTTGCCCAATCGTCTCCAAGGAGTTCGATGGGGTGCATGGTGCGGTCGGAGCCATTGCCGCAACTCATCGCGTCGGTCGGGCAATAGCGGTCGCAGCCCCAGCAGATGCGTTCGGGGTGCTTGGGATACATCGGAAATTTCTTGGCCATGGTTTGCCTGCATGCGCGGTGGGGCAGGATCCGGTCCTGTATTGCTGCACATTCAGCGTACTGCGCGGGGGCACAAGCCATCGTTGATCTGGCGCAAGGCATCGTGCATCCCCGAAAACCGCGGGTTTTCGGCCCCCGATTTGCACGATGGTATTTTTTCATGTTATAAACACGCCTCTTTCGGAGCGCCCGTAGCTCAGCTGGATAGAGTACCTGGCTACGAACCAGGGGGTCGTAGGTTCGAATCCTGCCGGGCGCGCCACCTTATTTTGAACACGCGGTATCAACGATGCCGCGGTTCAGCCGAAAGGCAAAAGCAATACAAAAAGCGGCTTGATGGTCATCTATCAAGCCGCTTTTCTTTTGTCTGGGCGACTGCTGCCAAGTCCGCTGCAGCAGGTCAATCGTGCATCACCACACCCGGATCACGCGCCCTGTCTGCGCGCCTTCGACGCTGCGGCTGTAGGCCAGGGCCACGCGGCTGGCGGGCGCGGCTTCGAAGCCGGGGAAGTACGGGCCATAGCTTGCCATCGACTCCTGCAGCACGGTCGGGCTGACGGAGTTGATGCGGATGCCTCGCAGCTCCACGGCCGCGCCGCGCACAAAACCGTCGATGGCGGAATTGACCGCCGAGGCGTTGGCGCCGAAGCGGATGGGTTCGTCGCTGACGATGCCGCTGGTAAGCGTGATGGAGCCGCCCGCGTTGACGTAGTGCTGGCCGATCAGCGCAAGGTCCACCTGGCCCAGCAGTTTGTCATGCAAGCCGATCTTGAACTGGTCTGCCGTCATTTCGGAGAGCGGGCCGAAGTGCAGGGTGCCGGTCGTGGAGACGATCGCGTCCACTTTGCCCACGCGTTCGAACAAGTTCCGAATGCTGTCGCTGCGGGTCACGTCGACCTGGTACTGGCCTTGGGTCTTGCCCACGGCGATGATGTCGTGGCGTTGGCCGAGCTCTTGTGCGACCGCGCGGCCGATGGTGCCGGTGGCGCCGATAAGGATGATTTTCATAAGGGTCTCCCGGGGATTGCCCGAAATCTGTTGGCTTTGGGGCGCACCGGCCAAGCGCCAGTGCATGCAAGCATTCTCGCCGTTCGATTTCCATGGAAAAATCCAGGAATGGTGGAAACACTTCACACTCAGGGTGCGTAATTCATGGACCGCTTGCTAAGCATGGAAGTGTTCGTGGCGGTCGTGGAGCTGGGCAGCCTGACCGCGGCGGCGGCGCGGCACCAGATGTCGGCGGCCATGGCGGCCAAGCACGTCAAGGGCCTGGAGGCCCGCTTGGGCGTACGCCTGATGAACCGCACCACGCGCCGGCAAAGCTTGACTGAGGCGGGTCAGGCCTATTTCGCGCGCTGCAAGACCATCCTGGCCGAGATCCGCGATGCTGAACAGGGCGCCGAAGCTTTGCGCCTGACGCCCAGGGGCCATTTGCGCATCACCTCGACCGTGACCTTCGGTTCATTCGCGCTGACGCCGGCCATTGCCGACTACCTGTCCATCTATCCCGATGTCAGTGTGGAGCTGGTGCTGAGCGATGCGGTGGAAGACATCGTCGCGGCGCGCTATGACCTGGCGGTGCGGATCGGCGAACCGGCGGATTCAACGCTCGTCGCGCGCACGATCGGACGCTACCAGATGATAGTCTGCGCGGCACCCGCGTATCTGGAGCGCTACGGAACGCCCGCCACGCCGGACGATCTGGTGCGGCATCAATGCCTGGATTTTTCCTATTGGAGCCGCCGCACGGGCTGGCAGTTGAACAGCGGGGACGGCAATCAGGTGGGGTATCCCACCGGCCGGTTCGTGTCGAACAATGGCCAGGCGCTGCGGCAAGCGTCGCTGGCGGGCTTTGGCGTGGTGCTGCAGCCCGAACTGCTGTTGGGTGATGACGTGCGCGCGGGCAGGCTGGTGCCGATCTTGCAGCCGTACTGGCCCGCCGCGCGCCCGATCTCGCTGCTGTATCCCAAGGACAGGCAGGCGTTGCCCAAGCTCACGACCTTCGTGGACTTCCTGGTGGATCGATTCACGCGGTAGGGCACGGGCTCACCGCCGTCGTCGGTCGACGGCCGTCAGCGAGATACCGTTTTTGAGCATCTCGTACGCCTGGCCGCCAAGCCAGGTGACTTTTTCGCCTGAACTGGTCCGACAGATGCAATGCATCTTCGGATCAAAGCGCGACGTGCCCAGCGCGGAATACGCGTCAAGGTCGGCCACGAAACGTTCAATGCGGTACAGGGTGCCATCAGGGGACGTGACCAGCACGTCCGTCAATCGTCTTGCGGTGCCGAGCATACTGCTTACCTCCTGCGCGGGGCCGTCTTTCATGCGGCGCCAAAGTCACGTGGACGCTTCAATTTCCGGAGCCAAGGGGAATCCCCCTCGCTGCGCTACTGAAAACGTCCCCCTAACAATGAATCATCGAGTTGGTCGGGTGACACGCCCAATGCTTCCGAAACGCGATCCAGGATGACCTGGCGAGGCCGTGGACGCGGCCGTTCCAATTCAATGTAGATAGAGTGATCCACGCCAAGCCGGGCAGCCATATCCGCAGTGCTGATATTGAGGTGCTCGCGCCAGGCGCGTATCAAGCTCCAATCGTTGCCGGTTTTTAGATTGACGACAGCTAGTGGTAAACGAGCGCGCTCCGCAGTCAGTTTCTTGTGCGGGGTTGCCCTGTATGCATCCGGCCCACTTCGCTTGGCGGCGCCGCTTTTGCGGGATTCGCCTCGGGGCGTCGTGATATCGGATTCGGCGGTGTAGATCGCACCGCCATTAGTCTGACGATACTGGTTATTTCCTATCCAGGAAAGCGTTTCGCCGTTATCAAGCATGCACTCGCAATCTAGGTGGTAATTGCTGGGAACGCTCTCAAGTTTGGCGATGGTTTCGGTGGTCGTGGCGTGGCGCACCACACGATGCAGGACACCGTCTGATGAGCGCACAAAGACATCGGGAAGTCTCCAGGAAAAAGGGATGATGCTCTCCACGGCCGAAACAGCTTGCGCCACTGTAATCCGGTGACGAAGCGGTGAGATTTGGGGTTTCCCCTCGACTGCTGCAGCAACCTTGTTTCTACTCCACAACGGCCCTAAAGATCTTCACAAATCTTCACCAGACATGACGCGATCAAGCCCGCGTCGCCCATCGGCAAGGGGCCTGTTGCTAGAGTGTGGCGGAGGGTGGTCAGCGGCCCGTGGCGCCGAAAGCCGCCGCCAGCAGGCGGGGCATGACGTCGGCGGCAGCGCCGTGCAAATTGCAGTGCGCTTGCCGGTCCAGCGGCGTCACGGTCGGGTTGACCTGAACGACCGTGGCTCCGGCGGCCAGTGCGCGTTGCGGCAATTCAGCGGCAGGGTAGACCAGCGCCGACGTGCCGATGGAGAAGAGCAGATCGCATTGTTCGGCCGCGCGCAGCGCGTCGCTCCATGCGTCGGCAGGCAGGCTTTCGCCAAACCAGACGACGCCGGGCCGCACCGGCGCGCCGCAATGCGTGCAGGCGGGCGGCGCGAGGCGGCGTCCTTCGTGGGGTTCCTCCGGCACGCCGCCGGACAACGCTTGCGGCGTACCGCAAGATGAACAGCGCGGCGCATGCAGGCTGCCGTGCAGGTGCGCTACCTGAGGGCTGCCGGCACGCTCGTGCAGGTCGTCCACGTTCTGCGTGACGACGATCAATTCGGGCACGTGGCGCGCCAACGCCGCAATGGCGCGGTGCGCGGCGTTCGGTTCGGCGCGCAGCGCTTGTGCGCGGCGCCATTCATACCAGCCCCAGACCACATCGGGATGCGCGCGGAACGCTTCGGGTGTGGCCAGTGCTTGCGCATCAAAGCGCGACCACAAACCGGTCAAGGCATCGCGGAAGGTGGCGATGCCGCTTTCCGCGGAAACCCCGGCGCCGGTGAAGACGACGACGCGCTGTGCGCCGTGTAACGTCTCCACCAGCGTGGGCGGAATATCTTGATAAGTACTCGTCATTTTCAACCTGGAAGATAGTCCGATACGCTGCGCGCTTACGCCCAGGCCTGTCAAGCGCGGCTTGGCTCCCATCGCCGTGATCGCGACAGGGATAAACGTGCGCAAGTATCCCGAATGGTGGATACTGGTTTTCTCATCTGGGATTTTCTCGCCGACACGGAGACACGCAATGCCCGACGCTTCACCCGGTCTGGACCGGCTTCGCCGTTTTATCGCCACCGCGACGCGCTTGGCCACCCCGGACGGGCTGGCGCAGACGCCGGCGCTGGAAGCGGCCTTCGCCGACCTGGTGCGCCACGACGATTGGTTGCCCGAGGCCTGTACCACGCCGCATCCGCAGTACTACCAGCAGTTCCTGCTGCATTGCGATCCGCTGGAGCGGTTTTCGCTGGTCAGTTTCGTCTGGGGACCAGGGCAGTTCACGCCGGTGCATGACCATGAGGTCTGGGGCTATGTGGGCATGCTGCGCGGCGCCGAAATCAATCAGCGCTACGTGCGCCATCCGGACGGCCAACTGACGCCCGCGGGCGAGGCCACCACCTTGCAGCCTGGTGACGTCGAACGCCTGTCGCCTGAAGAGGGCGACATCCATCGCGTGTCCAACGCCTTCGCGGATCGCGTGTCGATCAGTGTGCACCTGTACGGCGGCAACATCGGTGCGGTGTCGCGCCATGTCTATGATCCACAGACGGGGCAGCCCAAGCCATTTGTCTCCGGCTATTCGTCGCCCAGCCTGCCGAATCTGTGGGACCGGTCCGCCGCCGTGCGTGCCACCATCCCCGGGCTGAAAGGCTGAGCGCCGCGCCCCGAAAGCGCTGTTCGCGCGCGGCGTCTCATGCTATGTTCCTGTCCTAAATATTAGGAAAAAATAGCATGGACAAGACGCTGCTCAAGGGGCTGATGGTGTTGGAGGCGGTGACCGACGTGGACAATCCGCCGCGCACCATCGATGCGCTGGCCGCGCGGGTTGGCCTCACCCGCAGCAATACGCATCGCACATTGCAAACGCTGATCCACGCCGGCTACGTCATCAAGGACGATGACGGCGGCGGATACCGTGGCGCGGTGCGCCTGTTCGAACTGGCGGCGCGCCAGCTTGCGCAACTTGACGTGCGCAAACTGGCGGCCCCGTTCATGCGCACGCTGGCTGACCAGACGGGCGAAACCGTGCACTTGTCGGTACTGGACGGGTTTGATGTGGTCTACGTCGACAAGATCGACAGCCCGCAGCCCATCCGGGCCTATTCCATGGTGGGCGGCCGCGCACCCGCTTACGCCGTCGCAACCGGCAAGGCTTTGCTGGCCTACCAGCCTGACGGCTATGTCGAACGCTATGCCGAGCAACTGGTGCGGCACACGCCGTCCACCATCGTGTCCATGGCGCTGCTGAAAGACGAGCTGCGCAAGATCGCCCGCGCGGGCTACGCCGTGAACCGTGGCGAATGGCGCGAAGGCGTGGGCGGGCTGGCCGTGACGCTGTTCAACAGCCTGGACCAGCCCGTGGCGGCGGTGGGTATCTCCGGCCCGCTGGACCGCCTGAGCGCCGCTAGGATGAAGCAGCTGGCGCCGGATGTGTCGGCCTGTGCGCAGGCCATCTCGCAGGGGATGGGCTATCGGCGGGGTTTCCTGGATCAGTAAGCGGCGCCGGCCGCGCGAGCGCAATTGCGAGGCGCTGCGCCTGATCCCGCGCCAAGCGCGCGTTCACATCCATCGACGTGGTCCAGAAGTAGGTGCCGCCGGCCAGGCTGCCCAGCACCGAGATCTGCGTCAGCACCGCGTTCCGCGCATCTTTCAGGCAACCCGATTCGTAGTCCAGCGCGAGCCCGCCGAACGGGTCCGCCTGCGCATGACCGTCCTGCAGCAGCGTGGCGACCAATGGATCACGTGTGGCCGCGGCATCGACCGAGAAGCTCGTGGCGTTGACCAGATGGCGGCTGGCCTGCGTGACGAGGCCATCGGCCCCACGCAGGCGCGTTTGGAACTGCTGGTCCGCCGGGTCGTAGTGGCTGTCCACATAACCCGCCCGCACCTGCAACTGGCCGCTTTGGAACAGCGCCTGAAGTTTCAGCGCATTGCGCATCGGAAAGGTGGCGCGGCGCGCCATCCACAGGGATCGCCATTGCGATTGGAAAACGCGGCGTTCAGAGGCGGGCATCAAATGCCAGATCTGATCGACCGCCGCGTTGGTGGCGGCGGCCACCGCTTGCCAGGGGCGGGCCGCTTGCGACGAACGGCGGATCTCTTCTTCCAGCGCCGTGTGCGCGTCTGCGTCCAGGCCCAGCACGTCGTCGGCGTCCAGCGTGCCGCCCATCGCCCGCACCTCGTCTTTCAACGCTTGCGTGATGACCTCGACAGATAGCGTCCCGCCGTGGCGTGCGGCCAGTTGCAAGGCGCCGTCGCGGCTCAGGTGGCGCAACGCCGCGGGCGGCTGATTGTGGGGGCTGCGCACGGAGGGCAGCCGCCCGTTGCGCGATACACAGAGGATGGGCCCGCGATGGCCGGACTGCTGCAAGGCGGCGATGGCGTCCACGGCGCTGAGGCTGGTGCCCACGACGCACACGGCGTCATCCCGCGCGATCCTGTTTGCCAATTCGGCGACGGGGTAGGGGCTGTTGAAATAGCCTGGCGCGCCTTCCAGATGCGGAAAGGCCTGCGAAGGCAGGTTGCCGTTGCACAGCACCGCTTGGCGGGCACGCCATGGCGGCCCCTCGTCCGGATTCACGCAGACGGCGCCATCGGGCAGCGGCGACACGCGTTGCACCCGGCTTTGCACATGCAGCAATGTCACGCCCAACGATGGCGCCAACTGGCGGCAACGCGCATGGACGGCGCGCATATAAGCGCCGAACAGCGGCCGCGGAAGGAAGTCCGACGGAGCGACGGCCTCGACGCCCGCTCCGCGCAGCCAGGCGGGATCCTGCTCGCGCAGCCAGTCGACGAAGTCCATCCGCTGATCGGCCCGCGCCGACATGTTGCCGGCGGGGATGTTGAGCAAGTTGCTGGGCAGGTCTGACTGGTAGGCGCCGCCCGGCCCCGGCTCCGCTTGCGGTTCGAAAAGCGCAACGCGCAAGGGGAGGGAGGCGGGGCCGCGCCCCGCTGCTTCCAGTGCCAGCAGGAATTGGTAGAGCAGGCTGACGGCGACCGAGCCGCCGCCCACGATGGCCAGGTCCGCGGCCATCGATGGGGAGGATGCGTGGGCAGGCGTCATTTGGCGTTCGACATGCGCACCACGTCCGCCCAGCGGGCGACTTCCTGCTTGAGCACGCGGCTGGTGTCGGCGGGCGATGTGGCCACGGCATCGGCGCCCAGCTTCAACGCGGCCTGCTGCACCGAGCCCATGGCGGCGGCCTTCTGCATGCCAGCCGACAGCTTGTCGACGACGGCAGGCGGCGTGCCGGCGGGCGCCAGCAACGCGTAGGCGGTGGCGACGGAATAATCCTTCACGCCTTGCTCCATCAGTGTGGGCAGGTCGGGTAGCGCGGTGGCGCGCGTGGCGGTGGTTACCCCCAGCAGCCGGATCTTGCCGCTGGCGACCTGCGGCAGGAGCGCGGGCAGGGTTTCGATCACCATGTCGATCTGGCCGCCTAGCAAGTCGGTGATGGCCGGGCCGCTGCCGCGGTAGGGCACATGCATCAGGCGGGTGCCCGTCACCACCTGGAAGAGTTCGCCCGCCATGTGTTGCGACGTGCCCGGGCCTGCCGATCCGAACGTGATGGTGCCGGGTTTGCTCTTGGCCAGCGCGATCAGTTCCTGCACGTTTGTGGCGGGCACCTTGCTGTTCACGGCGACCGCCATCGGCATGCTGGTCGCCATGGAGACGCCGACAAATGCGGTGGCGAAGTCATAGCCCGGCTTGTCCGGCATGGCGGCGTGGATAGCATGGCTGCCTACGGCCCCCATCAGCAGTGTGTAGCCGTCGGGCGCCGATTTGGCGACGTACTCGGCGCCGATTTCGCCGCCCGCGCCCGCTTTGTTTTCGACCACCACGCCTTGCCCCAGAAGATCTCCCAGGTGTTGCGCGTAGATGCGCGCGGCGGCATCCGTGGCGCCGCCTGGGGGAAACGGCACGACCATGCGCACGGGTTTCGAGGGCCAGGCCTGGGCTTGGGCAGGGCCGGCGGCCAGCGCCAGAACGGCGCCGGCGAGCGCAATGCGCCACGTTTGCTTCATGGGGAGTCTCCTTGGTGTGGTCGGGCCGTTCTGCGCGGGCCCCTGCGGCTGCGGGGGCTTGCTGCGCTGCGACCCTGTTCTATAAGTCCTAAAATATAGGACTTGTATTCCAATAAATGGTTTACGTAGAATTCCACACGGTGATATGCTGGTCAACAATTAAGCGCGTCACCTAGGGATTGCACTAGGAAACACGGGTGAATGTCATAAATCCGTCCGGCATGATGCCATCCTGCAAACCGCGCTCTTATAATATTTTTCGAATCCTAAATATTGAATTTTTATAACGAGAGGTCAGACATGACACCCAGTTCGGCACTTGCCGGCATCACGGTGCTGGAGATTTGCAATGTCGCGGCGGGGCCGTTTTGCGGCATGTTGTTGGCGGATATGGGCGCCGACGTAATCAAGGTGGAAAACCCCGAGGGCGGCGACACCTTGCGCAGCTGGCCGCCCATCTCCGACGGCTACAGCGAGAACTTCGCGTCCCTGAACCGCAACAAGAAGTCGGTGACGCTGAACCTGAAAGATCCGGGCGACCTGGCCCTGGCGCGCGAACTGGCGCTGACCGCCGACGTGCTGATCGAAAACAACCGGCCGGGCGTGATGGACCGGTTGGGGCTGGGCTATGCGCAATTGCGCGAAGCCAATCCCAAGCTGGTCTATTGCTCGATCTCGGCCTACGGCCAATCGGGCCCGCGATCGCAGGAAGGGGGGTTTGACCTGACCATCCAGGCGATGAGCGGCATCATGAGCGTGACGGGCGAGGCCGGCGGCGAACCCGTGAAATGCGGCGTGCCGGTGGCGGACTTTTCAGCGGGGCTGTACGGCGCCTTCGCCATCGCGTCGGCGCTGCGCGCAGCCCAGGCCAGCGGGCAGGGCACGCACATCGACGTGCCGATGCTGGGCGCAACGCTGGGCATCGCCGCCTTGCAGACGTCGGAGTTCTTCGGCAGCGGCAAGGACCCGGTCAAGCTCGGGTCGGCGCACCCGCGCAACGCGCCGTACCAGGCGTTCCGATGCAAGGGGGGCTACTTCGGCATGGCCGCGGGCAACCAGGCGCTGTGGAAGGGCGTTTGCGCGACCGTGGGCCGCGAGGACCTGCTGGCCGACCCCCGCTTTACCGACACCAGCGCCCGCGCCCGTAACCAGACGGCGCTGCGCGAAATCCTTGAAGCCATCTTCGCCAATGACGATGCGCAGACCTGGCTGGCGCGCTTCCGTGCGGCCGGCGTGCCGTGCGCGCCGATCAACACATATTCCGAAGTGCTGGCCGACCCGCAGGTGGAGCACATGGGGTGGGTGCAGCCGGTGGAACTGCCCAACGGCGTGCAGACCCGCACCTTTGGCCTGCCGGTGCGGTTCGACGGCCAGACCACGGCGCTGCGCTTGCGTCCGCCCGCGCTGGGCGAACACAACGACGAGGTGCTGGGCGCCTTGCGCGGCGCCAAGAAAGGGGCGACGGCATGAGCGGCGTTCTGCATATCGACAAGCAGGGCGCGCGGCATGTGCTGACGCTCACGCGCGCCGAGAAGATGAATGCGCTGTCGGCCGAATTGGTGGAGGCGCTGATCACGGCGCTGGACGCGGCCGAGGCCCAGGGTGCCAGGCTGATCGTGCTGAAGGGCGAGGGCAAGAACTTCAGCGCGGGTTTCGACTTCGGCGACTGGCAGGCGCAAAGCGAGGGCGACCTGCTGCTGCGCTTCGTGCGCATCGAAACCTTGCTGCAGCGCCTGGCGGCATCGCCCTGCCTGACGGTGGCCTTGGCGCATGGTCGCAATTTCGGCGCGGGCGTCGACCTGTTCGGTGCGTGCAAGTGGCGCATCAGCGCGCCGGATGCCACGTTCCGCATGCCGGGGCTGAAGTTCGGCCTGGTGCTGGGTACGCGCCGCTTTGCCGCGCTGGTGGGCGCTGAACGGGCCCGGACGGTCTTGGAGCAAGCCGCGACGTTCAATGCGGAAGAGGCGTTGCGTGACGGCTTCGCCAGCCGGCTTGCCGAGCAGCAGGAATGGCCTGAAATCGAGCAACAGGCGGCGGAAACGGCAGCCGCGTTGACGGACGCCAGCCGGGTTCAGCTGTATGCGGCCCTGTCGCTTGAGACGCCGGATGCCGACCTGGCGCGCCTGGTGCGTTCGGCGGCGGCGCCGGGGTTGAAGGACCGCGTGGCCGCCTATCTGCAGGCGCGCTAGGGCACCAAGAATCAGCAGGGGAGGACAAGACAATGGCTTCGGGTTTCAATCAAAAGAACAAGCAGTGCTCGGTGGCGGAGCTGGCCGCGCTGGTGCCGGATGGCGCATCCATTGCGCTGGGCGGCAGCTTCCTGCACCGCGGGCCGTTCGCGTTCGTGCGCGAACTGATCCGCCAGGGCAAGCGCGATCTTGAACTGATCAAGCAATCGCCCGGCTACGACGTGGACATCCTGTGCCGCGCCGGCGTGCTGCGCCGCGTGCGCGCGGGCATCGTGGCGATGGAAGGCAACTTCGGACTGGCGCCCTGGTATCGGCGCGCCGTGGAGCGCCGCGAGGTCGAATTGGAAGAGCATGCCTGCGCCAGCCTGACGGCGGGGTTGCGGGCGGCGGCGTTCGGCGTGCCGTTCCAGCCTTGCGGCGGCCTGCATGGCAGCGGCTTGCCGGCGCTCAATGGCTGGGCCTGCCTGGACGACCCTTATGGTAGTGGCGAGAAGACGTATGTCGTGCCGGCCATTCGTCCTGACTTTGCCGTGATCCAGGCTTCTGAAGTGGACGCGCTGGGCAATGTGCGCGTGCACGGCACGGCGCATTGGGACCGCATCATGTCGCGCGCCGCAGGCAGCGTGCTGGTGGTGGCCGAGAAGGTCGTCGACAGCGCGGTGTTCGAAGCGCAGCCGGAATCCACGCTGGTGCCGTACTTCATGGTGCAGGCCTACGCCGTGGCGCCGGGCAGCGCGTGGCCGGGATCGTGCTGGCCGGATTACGCCATCGACTATCCCGCGGTAGAGGCATACATGGACAAGAACAGCGATCTGCAAGCGCATCTGGCCGCGGCGCCCGAAGCGCAAGGGGGCAATCATGGCTGAGCAATGGTCGGGCTTTTCGTACATCGTCACCAACCTGGCGCGTTTCATCCGCCCCGACGAGATCACGTTCAGCGGCGTCAATTCCACGATGCCGATGCTGGCGTGCCTGCTGGCGAAACGCGCCTATGACTGGGACTTCGTCTACATCAACGTGGCCGGCGGCGTGAATCCGCGGCCGTCGCACATTCCGATATCGAGCTCGGACCCGGTGCTGGCCGAGCACACGGCGTCGATTTTCTCGAACGAGGATTTCTACGATCTGTGCACGCGGGGCCGCATGGACCTGACCTTCCTGGGGGCGGCGCAGATCGACGGCGCGGGTTGCGCCAACAATTCCTGCATCGGCGACTGGCACGAGCCCAAGGTGCGCCTGCCGGGCGGCGGGGGCGGGGCGGTGATGCTGCCCACGGCGCGGCGCGCGTGCACGTGGCGCACGGAACACTCGCGCCGCACGTTCGTGCAGAAGCTGGATTTCATGACGTCCTGGGGCGGCTTCCATGGCGTGGTGACGCCGATCGCCGTGTTCGTGAAGCGCGATGGCAAGCTGGCCTTGCAGTCGTGGCATCCGGAGTCCAGCCTGTCTGAAGTGCGCGAACGCACGGGGTTCGAGTTCGACGCCACCGGCGCCGTGCCGTCCGAACCGCCCACGGCGGCCGAAGCCCGTGCGCTGCGCGAGCTGGATGCGGACGGTCAATTCGAACGCGACGCTGCCGTCGCGCTGCGCTAGGAGACCGCCATGACGATTGCCGAGGCCACGCTCGCGGTGGCGTGCGAACGCGCGTGGCGCCAGCCTGAATGGTCGGCGCGGCCCGCCATCGTGACGACCGACGAAACGCTGACCTATGCGGCGTTGTATCGCCGGGTGGGGCAGGTGGCCGGCGGCCTGCGTGCGGCCGGTGTGCCGCGCGGCGCTTTCGTGGCGGTGGCGATGGAGCGTTCGTTGGCGCAAGTGCTGGCCATCCTGGGCGTGATGGCGGCGGGGGCCTGCCCTTGCCCGCTGGAGCCGCGCCTGTCGGTCGAGGAGACGGCGCGGCGCGTGTCGGCGGTGGGTCTGGCCTGGATGCTGCACGATGTGGCCAACGCCGCGACGGCGGAGGCTTGCGGCCTGCCGCCAGCGCGCCTGCTGGCAGCCAGCGACATCGAGCAGGGGCCGGGGGATTGGTCGGGCAGCGACGTCGCGGCAGCCGACCCTGGCTTGCTGCTTTTTACCTCCGGTAGCACGGGCAACCCCAAAGGCGTGCTGCTCAGCCACCGGGGCCTGGCGAACAATGCGCGCGGCGTGTTGGCGCACACCGGCTTGACGCCGGACGACCGCCTGCTGCACGTGATGCCGCTGCATCACACCAACGCCCTGAACAACCAGATTTTCACGCCGCTGCTGGCGGGCGCCAGCGTGGCGCTGGCCGGCCGCTTCCGGGCGGACGACATGCCAGGCCTGCTGCGCGCGTTCCTGCCCACCATCATCACCGGCGTGCCCACCATGTACGCCCGCATGCTGGAATTGACGTTCGACCCGCAAAGCCTGGCGGGCTTGCGCTTCGCACGCTGCGGGTCGGCGCCGATCACCGAGGCATTGCACCGGCGTATCGAGGCCTTTCTGGGCTGCCCGCTGGTGGTGTCCTATGGCTTGTCGGAGGCGACCTGCACGTCCACGATGAATCCGCCCGGGGCGCGGCGCGTGGGCTCGGTGGGCACGGTGCTGGCGGGCCAGCGCGTAACCTTGCGGCTGCCGGACGGCTCGCAGGCCGCACCGGGCGGCGAAGGCGAGATCTGCATCGAAGGCGACAGCCTGATGCTGGGTTATCTGGGCGTGGACGACGCGGACGGCGGGGCGCCCTTGCTGTTGCGTACCGGGGACCTGGGCAGGTTCGACGAGCAGGGGTATCTGAGCATCACCGGCCGTATCAAGGACGTCATCATCCGGGGCGGCGAGAACATTTCGCCGGCGTTGATCGAAGGCGTGGTCACCGGTTTGGCCGGCGTGGCGGCGTGCTGCGTGGTCGGCGCGCCCGATGAGGACCTGGGGGAAGTCCCGGTGATTTTCGTGCAGCGTGACGGCGATGGCATGGTGGATGACGCGTTGCAGGCGTCGGCGATCCAGGCCGAGGTGCTGGCCCGCCTGGGGCGCATCTATGTGCCGCGCGATATCGTGTGGATCGATCGCCTGCCGGAAAATGCGGTCGGCAAGGTGGATCGCAAGGCCTTGGCGCGGCAGGTGGCCGCGCAGGCTGCCAGCGCATGAAGATCGCGCGGCCAGGTCGCCAGGCTGGGTAGGGGAAGCCTGGTCGGCAAGCGTCCCTCCCTGGCCCGCAAGATCCGATCAGGACTTGCCGCGCAGGCGGGCCAGTTCGGCCGAAAGTTCCGCCACCAGTGCCTGCGCGCGGGCCAGCGGGTCATGCCCATCGGGCACGATGCCGGCCGGGGCGGCATGGCCGGGTTCGGCTTGGGCCGGGGTGTCCTGCAGCCGGGGCTGCACGCTTTCGTGACCCACGCTGACATCCACATCGAACACCAGTTGCTCGGCGCGGTGCCAGGTCGTGAACCATTCCAGCGGCCGGCCGTGCTGGTCCATGCCCTGGCCTTGCAGCATCAGCAGCGGCGTGCCTGCCCGGGTATCCAGCAAGCCGGCCAGCCGGTCGTCCGCGGCAACCGCGCGGATCTGGTTGCGGCCGGCGCCCGGGCGCAGGCCGAAGCGTCGCGTCAGCACGCCGTGCAGGGACGCATCGGTCAGGTCATCGGCACGCAGGCCGGGCACCGCGTCGGCGGGTAGCCAGGTGCGCACGTAGGCGAGCGGGGCGTCTGCCACGTGGCGCAGGCGCTCCAGCATCAGCAACTGGGTCGTGCCGAAAAAGGCGGCGACGTCATCGGGCGGCTCGGCGCGCGCAAACGCCAGCACACGCGTCTGCAAGGCCACACCTGATTGGGCGAATTGCTCGTACAGGCCGGTTGAACGCTGCACCAGCCGCCGGTGTTCCTGGGGCGCCGCCACGGTTGCGGGGCGCCCGGTCTCGCGCTGGATCAGTCCCTCGGTGGCCAGGGCGGCCAGCGCCTGGCGCACCACGCTGCGCGCGACGCCAAAGCGATCGCACAGCGCGGCCTCGCTGGGCAGCACGGCGCCGGCCGCGAGCTTGTTCGTCCGGATATAGCCCCGCAGCAGGGTCGCAACCTGGGCGTGCAGCGGGATGTCTCCTGTGCGATCAAGAACGGGCAATGCGTCGTGCGTGGCGGGCGCCATGGGAATCAACCTCCGGTTTGTGCCCGCGCAGTTTCCCACACATGCGTCCAGCCCGGGGCCAGATGCGCGGCACGCTCGGCGGCCAGGATCAAACTGTCTTCGCGGGCGATGCCCTTGCCGGCGATGTCGAATGCGGTGCCGTGGTCTACGGACACGCGCACGACGGGCAGGCCTACCGTGATGTTTACGCCGTCATCGCCATAGACCGCCTTGAAGGGCGCGTGGCCCTGGTCGTGGTAACAGGCGATCACGAACTGCCACTTGCCGCGCACCGCTTGCGGGAACAGGGCGTCGGCCGGGATGGGGCCGGCGGCCAGGATGCCGGCCGCGTTGGCTTCGGCCACGGCGGGCGCCAGGATATCGGCGTCTTCGCTGCCGAAGATACCGTTTTCACCGGCGTGCGGGTTCAGGCCCGATACGGCCACCGGCTGGTCGCCACGGCCCAGTGCCTTGGCGAACGAACCGGCCAGACGCAGCACCGCGCGCATGCGCACGGGCGTCAGGTCTTCGATGGCCTGGCGCAGCGACACGTGGGTGGTGGCGTGGAAGATGTAGAGGTCGCCGGCCGAGAGCACCAGCGAGAAGGTCTTCACGCCAAACTCGTGGGCCAGCAGTTCGGTGTGGCCGGGCCACTTGTGGCCGGCGGCGTGCATGGCGGCTTTGTTCAAGGGCGCGGTGACGATGCCGTCGACTTCGCCGGCGCGCGCCAGGGCGCAGGCCGTGGTGACGAAACGCACCGATCCGTCGCCGGCGTCGGCGCTGATTTCGCCCAGCTTGACGTGGGCCAGCGACGGGCCGGCTTGCAGCACTTCGATCGTGCCCGGGGTGTTGGTGCAGTCCGCTGCGCGGTCCAGCTTGCGCACGATGGCGGCGTCGCCGCCCAGGCCCTGCACGGCCTTGATCATGACGTCCACGTCGCCGACCACCAGCAGGCGGGCCTTCTGGCGCAGTTCGTCATGGCCCATCAGCATCTTGGCCGTGATTTCCGGCCCGATGCCCGCCACGTCGCCCAGGGTGACAGCCAGCAAAGGCAGCTTGTTGGGTTGGGGTTGTGTCATCGCTTGAATCTCCTGTCGCGGATCGCGCGTACTGCGCGAACCAATACGTCTTCGGTGCCAAAGCCGCCGGCCTTGGTCACCACGGGCAGGCCCGCGGCCATGCCCCCGGTCAGCGTGCCCAGGGGCACGCCGCCCATTACTTCATCCACCAGCGCAATGCCGCGGGCGGCAAGCGCCACCAGCACGCTGCGCGCGCCGTCGCCGCCGGTGGCGACCACGCCCGCCGCGCGCGACGTCGTGATCAATTGCGCCGCCAGGCTGCCCAGACGCTCGGCAACCGTTTCGGAGTCCAGCCCGTCGAGTTGTCCTTCAGGCGCCAGCAACAGCACGGTGCCGGCCTCGGCTGGCGCCTGCGCATGGTGTTGCAGCAGCGGCTGGCTCCAGGCCTGCCATGCCGCGTCGTCGGCCAGTTGGGCCAGCGACGGTGTCCAGGTGTCTGCGCCCGAGGCTTGCAGGGCGGCGGCTTGCGCGCGCGCCGCGCTGTGCTGCGAGGTCACGACGACGACGACGGGCGCCGTCTGGTCGGCGCCGGCCCAGACGCGGGCCAGCGGCACGGCCAGGCCACCCGCGCCTACGGGCAGCGCGTGTTCACCGAGCAGGCCGATGGCGCGCGCCAGGCGTTCCAGGTCGGCATCGGTGGCGGCGTCAACCACGACCGTGTTGCCCGCCTGCCGGATGCGCGCGGCCAGCGTGTCGGGCGTATCGCCCGCTTGCGCCGCGACGTGGGCGCAGCCCAGCAAGGTGGGGATGTGGCTTTCGGTCACCGGCGTGACCGGATCGGTCGCGGCCGAGGTCTCGGTGACCGGCTTGCCGTTCACATACAGAATGCCCTGTTCGACGGTGCGGCCCGTGGCAGGAAAGGCGGGGCAGATCACCGCCACCGTGTCCGGGCCCCAGGCGTCGCGCGCCGCGTCGATCTCGGCCTTGAAGGCCCCGCGCAAGGTGGAGTCCACCTTCTTGTACAGGCGCGATACGCCGGCGGCGCGCAGTTGTTCGACGTTCTGCCGGATGACCCCGGCGGCGTCGGCGGCGGCCAGGGCGCGGCTGTTGGTCGTGACCGCCAGCACTTCGACACCCTCGGTCGCCGGGCCCGACAGCGCTTCTTCGGCGCCGCCGATGGACAGATGCGTGCTCCAGCCGGCGCGGACGAACTGCACCGCGGTGTCGCCGGAACCGGTCAGGTCATCGGCAACGATGGCGATGGTGGGCGTCAAAGCGCTTCTCCACGGGCCTCGCCCAAGGTGGGCGTGCCGCCGGTTACGTCCGCATCTTCGGACTTGAGTTCACCCGCGCGTTTCAGGAAATACGAGGCCAGGATCGGGGCCAGGATCGAGCTGATCAGCACGCATGCGGCGACCTGCGCAGTGGCGGTCGCGACGTATTGCTGGAAGTTGGGGTCGGCTGCCGCCACCACGGCGGGCGTGGCGATGGCGTTGCCGGCCGTCGTGCCTGCAGCAAAGCCCAGGCCGCTCTTGCCGCCGCGGCGCAGGATCATACGATAGCCCAGGTAGACCAGGCCGCCGGTGATGGGGCTGATGATCAGGCCCAGGATCAGGCCGCTCATGCCGCCGCTGACGACGGCGCCCAAGTTGATGCCGGTGCCCAGCGCAAAGGCGAAGAACGGGATGACGATGTTCGGCACGGGTTTGAGCACGTCGCGCCACTTCGGGTCCAGATTGCCGACCACGACGCCCAGCAGGAACGGCACCAGTGCCGCCACCAGGGCAATCATCGGAATATCGGCCAGGCCCGAGGCGCCCAGGAAAAGCAGGCTGAAGAAGGGGCCGTCGTTGACCGCGCTGGCCACATAGGCGCCGCGGTCGCGGGCATCGCCGTACTGGCCGGTGTAGGCCAGCCACAGGCCGCCATTGCTGTTGTCGAACGCGGCCAGCATGGCCAGGATCGACACGCCCAGCACGCCGTCCAGGCCGACGTAGCTGCCCAGAATGATGATCAGCGTGGCGGGCACCAGCGTCTTCATCAACAGGATGGTGCCGGCGGTAGCCAGGATGGGGCCGCCGGTGCGGGTGTTGACTTGCGTGCCGGTTGCGAAGATCAGCAGGGCGATCAGCGGCAGGGCGCTGTTCTTGAAGAGGGCGGTAGTGAAGCCGCCGATGGCCAGTGCATCAGGGGCGAAGGTGCCGATCAGGGAACCCAGGATCAGCGGCACCAGCATCAATCCACCAGGGATTTTCTGCATGGTGCCAAAAAAGGGCGAGCGGGAAGAGGCGGCGGTCGACACTTGCGGGAGTCTCCAGGACGGTTCTGGTGGGTTGCAGACGTTCGTTGACGCGTCTGTCAGTGGGGGTTGAAAAACCGTAGTGTACACCTGTACGTACAGCCGGTACGTACAGGTTTTCCCCATCCTGGAGTTCGTGTGCTGCCTTAGAAGCGGTAGGCCCCGCTCAGCATGACCGTGCGGCGCGCCCCGTAAAAGCAGTCGCCACGGTCCAGGCAGACGACTTCATAGGTACGGTCGGCGATGTTGTTGACGTTCAACGCGTAGCGCCATGGGCCATTGTCGTAGCTGACCATGGCATCAAACAAGGTCACGGCCGGTGTCTGCGGCGCGCCGCCATCGCGGAATGCCGTCAGGTAGCGCACCCCCGCGCCCACCGCGAAGCCCGGTTGTCCAGCTAGGGCGAAGCGGTATTTGCCCCACAGCGACGCCATGTGTTTGGGCAGGCCTTCCAGCTGCGGATCGGGATCGGTATAGATGTAGTTGGCGATCACGTCCACGTCTTTGGTGACCCGGCCGCGCAGCTCCAGTTCGACGCCGCGCGTGCGCGTCTTGCCCGCCTGGATCTGGTTGTTGGGGTTGTTCGGGTCGTTGGTCTGCCGGTTCTTCTCCCGCAAATCGTAGGCGGCGGCGGTGAACTCGATGTCGGCATCCTTCGGCATGTACTTGATGCCGGCCTCGACCTGCTTGCCGCGCATGGGCTTCCAGCGCTGGTCGTAGAAGTCGGAACCCGCGATCGGGGTGAAGGATTCGCTGTAGCTCAGGTAGGGAGACCAGCCGTTGTCGGCGGCATACATCAGGCCAAAGCGTTTGGTCGTGGCGTAGTCGGTTTCCTTGTCCTGGCCGTCGATGCGGTTGTCGGCGCGGTCGCGCCGGATGCCGGCCAGGAAGATCCAGTTCTTGTCGAACTTGATCTGGTCTTGCGCGTAGAAGCCCAACTGTTGTTGCTTCTGCTTCGGCGTGTCGGAGAGTTCATATTCCGGCAGGTTGCCGTAGACAGGGTGATACAGGTTCAGTGGCGCGCCCAGGCCGCTGGCCGTCTGGCTGGTTTCGCGGTAGTGCGAATAATCCATCCCGAAGATCACGGTGTGCTCGGTGCGGCCCCAGTTCAGCTTGCCTTCGATGTTCTGGTCAGCCAAGAGCGTACGCATGCGCGGCTTGTTGACGTAGAAGAAGCGGTCGGTGGTGGTCTGGTCTGCATCGATGTACGAATTGCCGCGCCGGTCACCGTAGACGTTCGGGTACAGCGACTGGTAGTCGACTCGGCTGACCGTGTTGCGAAAGTTCTGGCGGAACTTCCAGGTGTCGTTGAACTGGTGTTCGAACAGCCAGCCCACGCTGAATTGCTCGGTATCGTAAGCATCGAAACCCGGTTCACTGACAAAGCGGCGGGTCGGGATGCGGCCGTTCGGATTTTCCTGCACCGATCCGCTCCAGGGCAGGAACGACTGGGTGGTGCCGGCCTTGTCCTTTTGCCACAGGGCCTGCAAGGTCAGCGAGGTGGCGGCGCTGGGACGCCACGTGAGGGAAGGCGCCAGCATCAGGCGGTCGTCGGGCGCGTGCTGAACCTGCGTGTTGCTGTCGCGGCCCACCGCCACGACGCGGTAGAGCCACTGACCGTCTTCCGTCACCGGCCCGGTCAGGTCCGCCTGTATCTCGCGGCGGTTGTCGTTGCCCAGCACCACCCCGATCTCGCGTTGGGCTTCGGCCTGCGGGCGCTTGCTGACCAGGTTCACGATGCCGCCCGTACTGCCCTGTCCGTACAGCATGGAAGACGGGCCGCGCAGCACTTCCACGCGTTCCATTCCGTAGATCTCGGTGCGAGGGTTGTTGTAGTTGAAGAACTGACGCAGGCCGTCCAGGTATTGCGCCGGTTCCACGCCGCGGATTCGGACGTAATCGCCGCGGTTGTCCACGCCGTAGGCGTTGGGCCGCACGCCAGCCGCGTAATTCATCGCGTCCTGCACGTTCTGCGATCCCTGGTCCACGATCTGCCCGCGCGGAATCACCGTGATGGCCTGCGGAGTCTCGGACAACGGGGTATCGGTTTTGGTGCCGGTGGCGCTGCGCGTCGCGACATAGCCGTCGACGGGACCTGTCGCGGTCTCACCCGTGCCGGTGACCTGCACCGCGGGAAGTACCGTGGCGGGCTCGGTGGACGGGCCGGGTGGGGCGGGTTGGGCCTGAGCCGCCGCGCCGAAGCAGGCGGCCAGCAGGGCGGTGACGGGCAACAGGGTCTGCGACCGCGCTCGATGCGTGGTCGGATAAGGGTGGCGTTTCAAGAGATCTCCCCGGCGGCTGCTTGGCGGCCGATTACATATAGGAATAACAACGATAATTATTATTAATTGAGGGTCGGCCGGACACGCGAAATCAGGGTGATCGCAGATGTAAAAAAGCCCTGCAAACTGGCTGCGCGGGCAGTTTTATCGCATTAAATTCCATATTTATCAGCGGCTTGGAGCGGCTTCTGGTTTCGGTGCCCCGCAGCGGACGGGTGTTGGCCTCGCGCGACAAATGGCGTTTCAGGCGTACCGCGCCCGGCGCGTGCCGCCTTCGCGGCGGCTAGCCTTTTCCGAGACGATATTGTCGTCGGCCATGCGGCGCCCGCGCTGTTCGATACGGGCCAGGAAGTCGCGCAGCAGCGCGATTTCATCGAGGCTCAGGTCCTGCACCAGCAGGTCGTTCAGGCGGGCGACCTCGGGCAGCAGGCGCTGGTAGCGGTCGATGCCTTCGGCGGTTGCCTCCACGCGCACGACCCGGCGGTCGGCGCTGTCGTGAAGCCGCCGCAGCCAGCCCTTTTCGCACAGCGTCCCCAGCGTGCGCGAGGTGCGGGGTAAATCAAGCTTGGCGGCCGCGGCCAGTTCGGCCGAGTTCATGATGCCGCCTTCGACGGCGCAGGCCAGGATCCGCCATTCGCGACGCGTGATGCCGAAACGGCCTTCGCACAGCCGCACGAAGACCGGATTGCTTTGCGACCAAGCCTGATACAGCCGGTACATCAGCATGTCCGCCAGATGGGGCGGCTCGGACAGGGGCGTGGATGGCATGGCGTGCATATCGTTATGGAAAGTCCTGGATTAGATCAACCAACGGCCGCGTTGCTACAGTCCGCTCACTCAATCGGGTACCGGCCAAGCATGGATAACCATAACCGACAGCGGGCCACTGTCTCCAGGAGAAGACATTGCGTAAATGGATGATGGGCGCCCTGGTGGCGACGGCGTTGACCGGGCTGGCCCCGCTGGCCTGTGCGCAGCAAGCGCCGCTGGACGGCCCGCTGACCATCGTGGTGGGCTATCCGCCAGGCGGCAGTTCGGATCGCATTGCGCGGCTGGTGGCTGACCGGCTGAAAGACCGCGCCGGCGTGTCGGTGGTGGTCGAGAACAAGACCGGCGCCGGCGGCCGTATCGCGGCGCAGGGGTTGCATGCGGCGCTTGCCAGCCAGAACGTGCTGATGCTGGCCAACCCGGCCGTGATGGTGGTGGCGCCGCTGGTCTATGCCCAACCAGGCTACGACGCCCAGCAGGACTTCAAGCCCGTGTCGCTGGCCAGCCGCTACAAGTTCGCGCTGGCGGTGCCGGCCAGTTCGCCGATTCAGGATGTGGCCGCATTGCGCCAGTGGCTGCGCCAGAACTCCAAGCAGTTCACGGTGGGCGTGCCGGCCACGGGCAGCTTGCCCCACTTTTTCGCGTTGATGCTCGGGCGCGAGATCGAGCAGGAGCCGGAAGTGGTCGGCTACCGGGGATCGGCCCCGCTGATCTCGGAGCTGATCGGCGGGATCCTGCCGCAAGGCATCGATACGCTGGACACGCTGCTGCCGCAGCACCGCGCGGGCAAGATCCGCATCCTGGCCACGTCCGGAGACACCCGTGACGCGGATCTGAAAGAGGTGCCCACGTTCAAGGAAAGCGGTGTGAACCTGGCGGCCGACGGCTGGAACGCCTTCTTCGCCCCGGCCGCGATGCCGCAGGCCAAGGTCGACCGGCTGGGCGCGGACATCGCGGCCATCTTGCGCGAACCCGCCATGCAGGAGGCCGTGCGCGGCGTGTTCCTGGAACCGGTTTCTCTCGATGCTGCCGGCACCGCCGACGCGCTGGCCGCCTACCGCAAGCAATGGGAACCGGTGGTGCGGGCCTCCGGCTTCACGGCCACGCAATAAGAGGAGCCGACATGGGCACCGTGCAGAACGTATTGTTCATCATGGCCGACCAGCTACGGGCCGACCACCTGAGCTGTTATGGCCATCCCTACTTGCAGACGCCCAGCCTGGACGCGCTGGCGGCCCGCGGCGTGCGCTTTGACCGCGCTTTCGTGAATTCCGGCGTCTGCGGCCCCTCGCGCATGAGCTACTACACGGGGCGCTACCCGTCGCGCCATGGCGCGACCTGGAACCGCGTGCCGCTATCGGTCAACGAGATCACGCTGGGCGAGTACCTGGCCGGGCAGGGGCGGGAGCTGGCGCTGGCGGGCAAGACCCACATCATCCCCGACAAGGCGGGCATGGAGCGGCTGGCGATCGATGGCGCCTCCGAATTGGGCGTGTTGCTAAGCCGGGGCGGCTTCACCGAGCTGGACCGCTATGACGGCCATCACACGCCCGGCAAGGAAAGCGGCTACCCCGCATTCCTGCGCCGCAACGGTTATGACAGCGTGGACCCCTGGACCGATTACGTGATCGCGGGCGTGGATGCTGGCGGCAACGTCGTCAGCGGGTGGAACATGCGCAACGTGCATCTGGCCTCGCGAGTCGCCGAGCCGCATTCCGAGACCGCCTACATGACGGACCAGGCGCTGGATTTCATGAAGCGGCGCGGCGACCAGCCCTGGGTGCTGCACCTGAGCTACGTGAAACCGCACTGGCCCTACATGGCGCCAGCGCCCTATCACCAGCGCTATACCGCCGACCAATGCCTGCCCGTGCGGCGCAACCGCGAAGAACTGGTGGACGCGCACCCCGTTGTCGCCGCATACCGCCAGCAGGAAGAAAGCGTCAGCTTCTCCACGGACGAATGCGTGCGCGTGGTGCGGCCCGCCTATCAAGGCCTGATCCGGCAACTGGACGACCACCTGGGCCGGCTCTTCGACTATATGGAAGGCGCCGGCCTGATGAAGAACACGCTGATCGTGTTCACGGCGGATCATGGCGACTTCCTGGGCGACCACTGGCTGGGCGAAAAGGAACTGTTCTACGACACCGTGCAGCGGGTTCCCTTCATCGTAATGGACCCGTCGGCCGCAGCCGATGCCACGCGCGGCCGCGCCTTGGCGGACATGGTCGAGAGCGTGGACGTGGTGCCCACCGTGCTGCGCGCGCTGGGGACGGCCGGACCGGGCCATCGGCTGGAGGGCCGGGCGCTGCAGGAACTACTGCATGGCCGGGATGCCGCCACGCCTTGGCGGGATTGCGTGTTTTCCGAACTGGACTACAGCTTCCGGCAGGCGCGGGTGCTGCGCGGCAAGACGCCGCAGAACGCGCGCGCCTGGTCGGTGCGGACCGACCGCTGGCGCTACGTGCATTGGTTGGACGAGCCCGAGCAGCTCTTCGACCTGCATGCCGATCCTGACGAGTTCCAGGATCTGGGTACCAGCAGCGCGCACGCGGGGGTGCGCGCGGAATTGCGTGAACGCTTGCTGGACTGGATGCTGCGCGGCAAGCGCCGCACCACGATCAGCGATGAAGCCGTGGAAAACGCCACCAACGCGCACAAGCGCGCCGGTGTGTTTTTCGGGCAGTGGTAGGCGGGGCGGCCCTCAGGCCTTTACCGCGGAGCGGGTTTGGGATTGGGGGGCGGCATTCTGCGCCTCCGGCTTCAACTCCCGCCGCAATATCTTGCCCACGTTGGTGCGCGGCAAGTCATCGCGAAACTCCACGTAGCGCGGCACCTTGTAGCCGGTCAGTTGCGTGCGGCAATGGGCGATCAGCGTTTCCGCGTCCAGCCCGGGGTCCTTGCGGATGACGTACAGCTTCACCGCCTCGCCCGAGCGTTCGTCGGGCACCCCGACCGCGGCCACTTCGCGTACGCCGGGATGCAGCGCGGCCGCATCTTCGACCTCGTTGGGATAGACGTTGAAGCCGGACACCAGGATCATGTCCTTCTTGCGGTCGATGAGGAATACGTAGCCGTTTTCATCGACGTAGCCAATGTCGCCTGTGCGCAGGAAGCCGTCCGGGTACATCACCAGCGCGGTTTCGTCGGGCCGGTTCCAATAGCCTTGCGTGACCTGGGGTCCGCGCACGTAGATTTCGCCGCTTTCGCCGATGCCTTGCTCTTGGCCTTCGTCATTGCGGATGGAAATTTCGGTGGACGGCACCGGCAGGCCGATCGAACCGGTGAACACCTTGACGTCCAGCGGGTTGACGGTGACGGCGGGCGAGGTCTCGGTCAGGCCGTAGGCTTGCGCCAGCGACTTGCCGGTAACGGCGCGCCAGCGGTCGGCCACGGCGCGTTGCACCGCCATGCCGCCGCCCATCGTCAGGCGCAGGCGCGAGAAGTCCAGTTTGGCGAAATCGGGATGATTGAGCAGCGCGTTGAACAGCGTGTTCACCCCGGTGAAGGCGGAAAATGGCACCTTGCCCATCTCTTTGATCAAGCCGGGGATGTCGCGCGGATTGATGATGAGCAGGTTGCTGGCGCCGATCTTCATGAAGGTCAGGCAGTTCGCCGTCAGCGCGAAGATGTGGTAGAGCGGCAGGGCCGTCACGACGCACTCTTCGCCTTCTTTTACCAATGGCTTGATCCAGGCATGGGCCTGGCTCAGGTTGGCCACCAGGTTGCCGTGCGTCAGCATCGCCGCCTTGGCCACGCCCGTCGTGCCGCCGGTGTATTGCAGGCAGGCGAGGTCGCGCTGGTCCAGCGGTACCTCAGTGAATGGCATGTTGCGGCCGGCACGCAAGGCGTCGCCCAGCCGGACGGCGCCGGGCAGCGACCACGCCGGCACCATGCGCTTGACGCGGCGGACCACGAAGTCCACCAGCCGGCCTTTTACGGGCCCAAGCATCCCGCCGATGGACGTCACCAGCACGCGCTCGATCGCAGTTTGGGGCAGGGCCTTTTGCAAGGTGGCCGCGAAGTTGTCCGCCACTACGATGGCGCGCGCGCCCGAATCGGCCAACTGGTGTTCAAGCTCGTGCGCGGTATAGAGCGGGTTGCAGTTGACGACGACGCAGCCGGCGCGCAGCGCGCCGAACAGGCAGACCGGATACTGCAGCAGGTTGGGCATCATCAGCGCGACACGGTCGCCCTTGCCCAGCCCGTTGGCATGCAGCCATGCGGCAAAGTCGCGCGTCAGCGCGTCCAGTTCGGCGTAGCGCATCGACTTGCCCATGCTGATGTAGGCGGTCTTGTCCGCAAAGCGGCGGCAACTTTCCTGCACGACCGAGACCAGCGTCGTCACGCCGTCCATCTCGATCTCCGCGGGAACGCCGGAGGGATAGCTCTTGTGCCAGATTCGTTCCATCGTCGTGCCTAGTTGCCCAAGAGGGCTTTCTTCAGGGAGGCCTGCGCGGGGTTGTCACCCAGCCAGACACGCAGCAAGGCGCGCGCGAACTCGGGGCTGTCGACACGGCCCAGTTGCTTGCCGTTGCCCGAGACCGTGACGCCCCGGGCGTCGAAGTCCAGGTCGACCACGTCGCCCGTCTTGGCGGTGCCGATCTCGGCCATCAGGCGGGACAACCGGTCTGCTGGCGCTTTCAGCGCGGCAAGCTCCTGCTTCGGCGTATTGTCGCGCAATCCCTCCTGCAACGCGTCGTCCAGGCTTTTGCTGTCTACGTCGCGCAGCAACTGCAGGCGCATGCGGCGAGGCTCCGCACTGTTGACCAGGGCCGCGGCGTCGCTGCTCCTGGCGGTGGCGTACAGCGCGGCCACGTAGACTTTCACGACGAACTTGGTGCGCACGCCGGCGCCGTTGAGCACCAGCGCGTGGCCGCCTTCGGACAGCTGTTCCGGCACGCGCACGCCCGCGACGTCCATGTCGGCGGCAAACGCAGGCGCACCCGCCAGGGTAGCGGCAACGATGAAGCTCAGGGCGGCGGATCGCCCTCCAGAGATGGGATGCATGGGTCTCCTCCTGTGTTCTTTCGCTTGTAGAACTTCTTGTCGGCGATATAGATCGTGCGTTCCACGACGGCATAGACCACGCCGTCCTTGTCCTTCAACTCCACCGTGTACGTGCGGGTCGTCTCATGGTCCCGCGCCAGGATGCGGCGGATCTCAGCAATCTCTCCGGGCGGCAGCCGGAAGTCCACATACAGGGTCGTGTACGCGGGCTTGCGGAAGCGGATCGACGCTGCCTTGTCCCACACGATGTGGTCCGCGCCAAGGGCGGACATCAGCATCGTGGGATGCGCGCCGTCGGTTACCGCGAAGAGCGACCCGCCATACATCGACCCGACGATATTGCGCGTGCGCCGCTGCAGGGGCAGCTTGATGCGGATGTGCTGGAAGTCCGGCGACACATGCAGCACGCGGCCGCCGGTGGCGCGAAACGCCGGATGCAGGTTGAACCCCACCCGCATCAGGCGCGCGCGCCATTGCGGCGACAGGCTCTTGAACCAATAGGGTTGGATCACATCGCCTCGAACAGGCCAGCCGCACCCATGCCGGTGCCGATGCACATGGTGACCAGCCCGTACTTGCCGCCAGTGCGGCGCAGGCCGTGCGTGATCGTGGCCGTGCGGATCGCGCCCGTCGCGCCCAGCGGGTGGCCCAGTGCAATGGCGCCGCCCAGCGGGTTGACCTTGGCGGGATCCAGCTTCAGTTCCCGGATCACCGCCAGCGACTGCGCCGCGAAGGCCTCGTTCAGTTCGATCCAGTCCAGCGCATCTTGCGTGATGCCGGCGCGTTCCAGCACCTTGGGGATGGCGGCGACCGGGCCGATGCCCATGACTTCGGGCGGTACGCCGGCCACCGAGAAGCTGACAAAGCGCGCCAGCGGGCTCAGGTTGAATTCGCGCAGGATCCGGTCGGACACCAGGACCACGGCGGCTGCGCCGTCGGACATCTGCGAGCTGTTGCCCGCGGTGACGCTGCCGCGCGCCGCGAACACGGGGCGCAGCCGGGCCAGCGCTTCCGCGCTGCTGTCCGGGCGGGGGCCTTCGTCCACCTCAACCAGGCGGCGCACCACGCGCACGGCGCCGCTGGCGCCGTCCGGCAGATGCGACACCACTTCGAATGGCGTGGTTTCCGCGCGGAAGTGGCCGGCCGCGATGGCGGCGCAGGCTTTCTGGTGCGAGGCCAGCGCAAAAGCGTCTTGATCCTCGCGCGAGACCTTCCAGCGTTCAGCGACCTTTTCGCCGGTCAGGCCCATGCCGAAGGCCATGCCGATGTTCTCTTCGTGGGCGAAGATGGCCGGGTTCATCGACACCTTGTTGCCCATGATCTGCGGCATGGCGCTCATGGATTCGGTGCCGGCGCCGATCATGATGTCGGCTTCGCCCGTGCGGATGCGGGCGGCGGCATCCGCCACCGCTTGCAGGCCGGATGCGCAGAAGCGGTTGACGGTGACCCCGGCCACGCTTTGCGGCAGGCCGGCCAGCAGCAGGCCGATGCGTGCCACGTTCATGCCTTGCTCGGCTTCCGGCATGGCGCAGCCAGCGATCACGTCTTCAATGCGCGCCGTGTCCAGCGCCGGCACCTGGGCCAGCGCGCCGTTCAGCGCGGCGGCCAGCATGTCGTCGGGGCGGGTGGTGATGTAGGCGCCATTGCGCTTGCCCACCGGCAAGCGTGTGGCGGCGACGATGTAAGCGTCCTGAATCTGCTTGCTCATGTTCAACTCCTCATATCTCTACAGCGAGACAATCAACAGCGAGACCTATAAACCCCGCTCCCAACGCACCACGGTCCAACACAAGCGGGGCCGCGCGGATCCGGCTCCGCCGGTCCGCAGCCGGCGCCCCTGGGGGGAAGCGCCGCAGGCGCTGCGGGGGGGATTAATTCCGTAGAGGCTTGCCGGTTTCCAGGGTGTGGCGGATGCGGGCCTGGGTTTCAGGCGTGCGCAAGAGCGCCACGAATTCGCGGCGCTCCACCGCCAGCAGCCATTCCTCGTCCACCTTCGTGCCGGTTTCGATCTCGCCGCCGCACAGGGCCACGGCGGCACTGCGCGCCACGCGATAGTCGTGAGCGCTGATCATGCCGCCTTCGCGCATGTTGACCAGCACCATCTCGAAGTTGGCGATGCCGTTGCGGCCCGCCACCGGGATGTTCGCCAGGCGGGGCGGCGGCGTGTAGCCGGCCTGGGCCGCGGCGCGCGCCTGGCCGATGGCCACATAAAGCAGCTCGTCGGGATGGAACAGCACGATGTCGTGCTCGCGCGCAAAACCCGTGTCGATGGCTTCCAGCCCGCTCTTGGCGACTTGTGCCGTGGCAATGGTCTGGAAAATGGGTTGCAGGTAGGGGAAGACCTCGCCCGGGGTGGCGGTCTTGGCGGCCAAGGCGGCCGCGCGACCGGCGAACTCCTTGCTGCCGCCGCCTGCCGGGATCAGGCCGACGCCTGCTTCCACCAGGCCGATATAGCTTTCCAGTGCCAGCACGCGGTGCGAGGCGTGCATCAGGAATTCGCAGCCGCCGCCCAGCGCCATGCCCTGCACGGCAGCGACGGTGGGGATCTGCGCGTACTTGAACGATTGGGAGGCACGCTGGAATTTTTCCACCATGGCTTCCAGCATGTCGAATTGGCCGGCTGCGCAAGCCTCGACCACTTGCTGCAGGTTGGCGCCGACGGCGAAGGGGGGCTCGTGCCAGATCACCAGGCCGTCGAATTCGCGCTCTGCGCGGGCGACTGCTTGCAGCACGCCTTCCAGCACCTCGCCGCCCAGCGTGTGGTTCTTGGACGTGACGGACAGGATGGCGATCCCGGCGTCCACGTCGGGCAGATTCCACAGGCGCACGCCCTCGTTCTCCCACACCGTGACGCCGCGGTCATCGGCCCCTTCGCCGAACACGCGTTCCGGGAACAATTGACGGCGGTACACCGGCAGGGCCGAACGCGGATGCAGGCGGCCGGTGCGCGCGGAATACGAGCCTTCCGGCGTGTGCACGCCTTGGCGGCCGGGTTCCAGCGCCCAGGCGGGCAGGGGGGCGTCGCTCATGGCGCGGCCGGCGGCGATGTCTTCGGCCACCGCGGCGGCTATCGCTTGCCAGCCGGCGGCCTGCCAGGTTTCGAACGGGCCTTGCGCCCAGCCGAAGCCCCACCGCATGGCCAGGTCCAGGTCGCGTGCATTGTCGGCCACGTGCTCCAACTGCACGGCGCTGTAATGGAAGATGTCGCGGAACAGGCTCCACAGGAACTGCGCCTGCGGATGCTCGCTGGCGCGCAGTGCGGCAAAGCGGCGGGCGGGGTCGCGTTCCTTCAGCAGCGCGGCGACCTCGTCGGCCAGCTTGCCGGCGCTGGGCCGGTAGTCTTGCGCCTTCAGGTCCAGCACCAGAATGTCCTTGCCCTGCTTGCGGTAGACGCCGGCGCCAGTCTTCTGGCCCAGCGCGCCTTTCTGGATCAAGACGGACAACCAGGCGGGCAATGCAAAGTAGCGGTGCCAGGGGTCGTCGGGCAGGTTCTTTTCCATCGTGCCGACCACGTGGGCCAGCGTGTCCAGGCCGACGACGTCCGCCGTGCGGTAGGTAGCGCTCTTGGGGCGGCCGATCTTCGGGCCGGTCAGCGCATCGACTTCGTCAAACCCCAGCCCCAGGCGCGCGGTGTGGTGCATGGCCGCCAGGATCGAGAACACGCCGATGCGATTGGCGACGAAGTTGGGCGTGTCCAGCGCGCGGACCACGCCCTTGCCCAGCGTCGACGTCAGCCAGGTTTCCAGCTGGTCCAGCACCGCAGGCTGCGTGTGGGACGTGGCGATGATCTCCACCAGCCGCATGTAGCGGGGCGGATTGAAGAAATGGATGCCGCAGAAGCGGTCACGCAGGCTCGCGGGCAGCGCGTTGGCCAGCGCGTCGATGGACAGTCCGGACGTGTTTGAGGCGATGATGGCGTCGGGCGACACATGCGGGGCGATGCGCTCGTACAGCGCCGTCTTCCAGTCCATGCGTTCGGCGATGGCCTCGATGACCAGATCGCAGCCGCGCAGCGCGTCCAGATGGTCGTCGTAGTTCGCGGGGGTGATCAGGGCGATGCGGGCCGTGCCGGCCAGCGGCGCGGGTTCCAGTTTTTTCAGGCCGGCCAGCGCCTTCTTGACGATGCCGTTGCGGTCGCCTTCGGCCGCGGCCAGATCGAACAGCGTGACGGGCACGCCGGCATTGGCCAGGTGGGCGGCGATCTGCGCGCCCATGACGCCGGCACCCAGGACGGCGACGTGTTTGACGACGAACTTGCTCAAGGGATTCTCCTGGAAAAGCGGGCGGGCGGCGCGGGGCCGCTCGCCCGTGCAAGGCTAGAAGCGGGACGACAGTTGCAGGCCCACGATGTGGCCGCTGCTGTCATAGGTGCCCGCCACGCGGCCCTTGGTCAGCTGATTGCCGGACGTCGTGTCGATGTCCGTCTTGCGCAGGTACAGATAGGTGTAGCCCAGGTCCAGCGTCGTGTTCTTGGTGGCGGCCCATTGCACGCCGGTCGAGAACCAATAGCGGTCGTTGTCGGGCAACGACGTCGGGCGGTCGGCTTCCTTGTGAACCGGCGACTGGTCATAGGCTAGGCCGAATTTCCACTTCCAGTCGGGAGCGAACTTGTAGTTCGCGCCCACGGCGACGCGCCACGTGTCGCGGAAGTTCAGCGGCAGGTCGTCGTCGCGAGCGCCGGCGCCCGAGTTGCGGATCTTCAGGTCGGGGATGCTGCTCCAGCCCGTCCACGACACGTCGCCCAGCAGCTCCCACCGTTCGTTCAGCTGGTGCGTGGCGCTGAGGATCAGCGAGTCGGGCAGGTCCACGGAGGCCTTGGCGTCGAACGAGACCGATGCCTTGGTCGGGCCGATGCTGGTGATGTCGGTATCGCCCTTGGCCGTGTGCTTGATCTTCGAACGGTACGACAGGCCGATGCGCGTGTCTTCCGTCGGTTGCAGCATGAAGCCCACGTTCCAGCCCCAGGCGTCGCCCTTCAGGTTCAGGTCCGCATCGCCGTTGGTGGCCAGCGGCAGGCCGGCGATTGGCACCACCGTTTTCTTCTTGTAGTTGGCGTCGATGTGCTGCCAGTTCACGCCGAAGCCCATCGAGAACTTGTCGTTGACCTTGTAGGCGATCGACGGGTTCACGTTGATGGTCTTGATCTCGAACTTGTTGGAGTGGTACTGGCCGACCCAGCCGTCGTCGTACTCGGTCATCAGGCCGAACGGGGCGCCGACGCCCAGGCCGATGTACCACTGCTCGTTCAACTGCCAGGAAGCGTAGAGGTTGGGAACGACGCCCAGGTTGCCCGCGTCGCCGCCGTTGCCGCCGGTGGGCACCGACCCGTTCAGGCCGGAACCCGGAATGCCGGGCACGCTGGGGTTGCGGCTGTTGCCGTTGTCCGAGAACTTGAACGAGGGCTTGATGAGGTTGACCCCGCCCGAGAAGTTGATGCCGGGCAGATAGGTCATCCCTGCCGGGTTGTAGTAGATGATGCTGGCGTTTTCCGGGTTTGCCGCCGAGCCCGCGTACGCGTTGCCCAGCCCGCTGGCGTTCTGCTCTAAAAGCTGAAAGCCGGCGGCGTAGGACGTTGCGGATGCGCCCAGGCCGACCACAATGGCCGACAAGGTGCTCAGGGACAATGAACGTCTGCGCATGGTACTGCCTCCTCGAGTTGGATGTATGTCTCTATTGCACTGCCGGTCTGCTTGTCGGGCCGGTCTAATCGGCGTGAGCCGTTTCACTGCGGTGCTTCGGGTTGCTGCCTTGGTAATGCAGGGGTCCGCCCGTGAATGGCGCGAACCCCGTTCCGAAAATCACGCCCGCGTCGGCCAGGTCGGCGTCGGCCACGACGCCCGCTTCCACGCGTTGCCGGGTAGCGTCGATCAGCGGTTGGATCAGACGGTGCGCCAGGCCCGCCGGTGCAGTGGCCGGGCTGGCACCGCCTTGCTTGACCGGTTTGCCATCGCGCCAGGTGTAGAAGCCCTTGCCGCTTTTCTTGCCCAGGTCGCCGCGCGCCAGCCGTTCGGCCAGGCAGCGCGGCGGCTCGGCGCCGCCGGCCAGTTCCTCGCCCGCCGCACGCGCGATGTCCAGGCCTACGGTGTCGGCCAATTCCAGCGGTCCCATCGGCATGCCGAACGCCACCATGGCGGCGTCCACGGTTTCCGGCGCGACGCCGTCGTCCACGCTGCGCATGGCCTGCAGCATGTACGGCGCCAGCACGGCGTTGACGAGGAAGCCGGGCGCGCTCTTGACGGGCAGCGCCAGCTTGTCGATCTGGCCGACAAAGGCGCAGGCACGCGTGAGCGCGTCGCTGGCGTCGTCCTCGGCATGCACCACTTCGACCAGGGGCATCTTGGCCACCGGGTTGAAGAAGTGGATGCCGATCAGTTGCTTGGGGCGCGCCAAACCGGCGCGCAGGGTTTCAAGCGACAGGCTGGAGGTGTTGGTGGCCAGCAGCGCGCCCGGCTTCATGCGGGGCTCCAGCGACCGGTACAGCGAACGCTTGGCTTCGGGTTGTTCGCTGATCGCTTCGATGACGATATCGGCCAGCGGCACGCCGTTGCCCGCCGGGTCGGGGATCAACCGGTCGAACGCCGCGCGCGCCAGGCGCGGGTCTTTCAGGCGGCGCGCGTACAGCGTGGCTGCGCGCTGGATGGCCGGGGCGATGCGTGACATGTCCTGGTCTTGCAACGTGACCGTCAAGCCCTTGAACGCGCACCAGGCGGCGATGTCGCCGCCCATGACGCCGGCGCCCACCACGTGGACGTGGCGCGCGGGCGTGACGCCCGTTTGCTTGCCATTGGCCTTCAGGCGTTCCTGCAGGCGGAATACGCGCAGCAGATTGCGGGCGGTGTCCGACGCGATGATGCCGTCGATCAGCTCGGGCGCCAGCAGGGCGTTGCCGCCATGCTTTTCCCACAGCGTCACGATGGCGGGCGCGGCGGGGTAGTGGCCCAGGGGATCCTTGGCGGCGATCTGCTTGCGGGCCCGGTTGGCCACGATGGATTTGAGCGGCCAGTGGTTGGCCAGCCCGCCCAGGCCGCGCGCACGGCGCGGCGGCTTGTTCGACAGCACCGTCTGGCGGGCAGCCGCCCGCAGCAGGCGGGGCGGCACGCGGGCGTCGGCCAGGCCCAGCGCGGCGGCGCGGCGCGCATCGGCGCCACGGCCGGTCAGCATCATGTCCAGCGCGGCGGGCGCGCCGATGACTTGCGGCAGGCGCAACATGCCGCCCCAGCCCGGGAAGATGCCCAGCATGACTTCGGGCAGCGCCAGCGACGTGCCGGGCTGGTCAGCCACCAGCCGGTACCGGCAGGCCAGCGCCAGTTCCAGTCCGCCACCGAGGCAGTGACCCTGGATCAGCGCCAGCGTGGGATAGCGCACGGCGGCCAGGCGCTTGAACAGGTTCCAGCCGCGGGCCACCAGCGCGCGGCCCTGTTCGGGCGTGTCCAGGCTGGCGAATTCATTGACATCCGCGCCCACGATGAAGCCGGTGGCCTTGCCGGATTGGATGATCAAGCCCTTGGGCGGCGCGGCGTCCAGCGCGTCCAGCACCTGGGCAAGTTCGGCCATGGTGTCGGCCGACAGGGCGTTGACGGCACTGCCCGCCCGGTCGAACGTCAGCCACGCCACGCCGTCGGCGTCGCGCTCCAGGCGCCAGTGGGAAAGCGAGTCCAACGTCGTCATGGGCGGTCCTCGTCCAGGGTTTCAACCAGCATGGCGCCGCCTTGGCCGCCGCCGATGCAGATGGCCGCCATGCCGCGTTTGGCGCCGCGGCGCTTCAGGGCGTCAAGCAGATGCAGGACGATGCGGGCGCCGGAGGCGCCCACCGGATGCCCGATCGCGATGGCGCCGCCGTCCACGTTGAGCTTGGCGGGGTCAAGCGACCCCCATGCTGGCGTACCGAAGTGCGCTTGGCAATAGGCGTCGTCGCGCCATGCCGCCAGGCAGCCTAGCACCTGGGCGGCGAAGGCCTCGTTGATCTCCCACAAATCCAGGTCATTCAAGCCCAGGCCGTGGCGTTGCAGGATGGGGGTGGCTGCATGCACGGGCCCCAGGCCCATCTGTGCCGGATCCAGGCCTGCCCACTGGCTGTCGACGATGCGGCCCAGGGGGCGCAGGTTCCATTTGGCGACGGCCGCTTCGGAAGCCAGCACCAGCATCGCGGCGCCGTCGGTCACTTGCGAGCTGTTGCCGGCGGTGATGTTGCCCCAGGGCTTGTCGAAGACGGGCTTGAGCTTGGCAAGCTTTTCGGGCGTGGAGTCTTCGCGCACGCCGTCGTCATCGTGATACAGCTTGCCTTGGGTATCGATGAGCGGCGTGATCTCGGTCATGACGCCGGCTGCGCGTGCAGCCAGTGCGCGTTGATGGCTACCGGCCGAATAGGCGTCCATGGCCGCGCGATCGATGCCGAAGCGGGTGGCGACGTTTTCGGCGGTCTGGCCCATCGACAGACCCACGACGGGATCCGTCAGGCCTTTCAACAGGCCGATGACGGGGGCCAGGTTCTTCAGCCTGAAGCGACGCAAGGTGGCCAGTTTGGCGCCGACGCCGCGGGCCGCGTACCAGCCGGCCAACCAGCGCACCATGTCGTCCGAGAACAACAGCGGGGCGCGCGAGAGCGCATCCGTGCCCCCTGCCAGCACCAGTTCCGAGCGGCCGGACTGGATGTTGGCGATGCCGGAATCCAATGCCTGCATGCCCGAGGCGCAATTGCGCATCACCGTCCAGCCGGGCACCTTGTTGCCGCAGCCCAGGCGCAGCGCGATGACGCGGCCGATATTCACTTCATCGGGCGAAGGGGCGGCGCAGCCCACGATGACCTCGTCGAATTCCGTGGGCGCGAAGGGCTGGCGCAGCAGCAGGCCGCGGCCCGCCTGCACGGCCAGGTCGCCGGCGGAGAAGGGGCCGGGCCCGGTGCGCGCTTTCAGGAAGGGCGTGCGGGCGCCGTCGACGACGTAAACCGGTTTGAATGCCATCCGTTCCCTCCCTTAGGCGACCTTGAGCTCGGCGGCGGGCCTGGTTGCACCCGACGCGCCGAGGTCGAAGGGGAAATCATCCACTTTCACGACGGTATCGCGCAAGCTGTTGCGGCGTTTCACCACCGCATATTCTTCGGCGGTTATGCCGCCGGCCGCAAAGGCGGCATCCGCGATGTCGCGTACGTTGGCCTGCGGGTTGCCTTCCAGCGCGCCGCGTTTTTCCAGTTCGCGGATCTTGGCTTCGATGGGTTCGGCCTCCAGCGTGGCAGCCAGCGCCTGTTCGATGGCGCCCACGGGTTCTTCGGCTGTGGCGGGCAGGTGGCAGCCCGCCGTCAGCCGGTCGCGCGTGGCGCTGGGGTTGATCAGCAGGCGCGCCACGTCCTGGCCAAGCTGATCGGAGGGGGGCGACTGCGTGCGGCCCCACGGGAAGATGATGCGGGCCAGGCTCCAGGCCACGAAGCGGTTGGGGTAGTTGGCGAGCACGCCGTCGAACGCTTCCTGCAGCTTGAACAGCGCGTCCTGGATCGACCAGTGCGCAAGTGGCGCGTCGGCGGCCTGGCGGCCTTCGTCTTCGAAGCGCTTGAGCGTGGCGCTGATCAGGTACATCTGGGACAGCACGTCGCCCAGCCGCGCCGACAGGCGTTCGCGGCGCTTCAGGCTGCCGCCCAGCACCAGCATCGAGGTATCGGCCAACAAGGCGAAGGCGGCGGAATAGCGGCTAAGCAGCTTGTAGTACCGCAACATGTCCGGCGCTACGTCGGCGTTCACGCTGACGTAGCGGGCCCCGGTCAGTGCCGTGCCCAGCGCGCGCAGCTTGTTGCGGGCGACAAAGCCGACATGGCCCCAGAACGCGCGGTCGAAATCGGTCAGGCCTTGCTTCCTGTCAGGCGATTGGGCAGCCTGCATTTCGGCCAGCACATAGGGGTGGCATCGGATCGCGCCCTGGCCGAAGATGATCAGGCTGCGCGTCAGGATGTTGGCGCCTTCGACGGTGATGCCAATGGGGATCTGCTGATACGCCCGGCCCAGGAAGTTGTTGGGGCCCAGGCAGATGCCCTTGCCGCCGATCACGTCCATGCCGTCGTTGACGACCTGGCGCGCGCGCTCGGTCACGTGGTATTTCACGATCGCCGAGACGACCGAGGGCTTTTCGCCCAGGTCCACGGCGCCTGCGGTCATGCTGCGCGCCGCATCCATCATGTAGGTATGGCCGCCGATGCGCGCCAGCGCTTCTTCGACGCCTTCGAACTTGCCTACCGGCATGCGGAACTGGCTGCGCACGCGCGCATAGCCGCCCACGGCGCGGGCCGTCAGCTTGGACATCCCGGTGTTGGAGGAGGGCAGCGAAATCGAACGGCCCGCCGCCAGGCATTCCATCAGCATGCGCCAGCCCTGGCCCGCCATGGCCGGGCCGCCGATGATGAAGTCCAGCGGCATGAAGACATCGGTGCCGCGGGTGGGCCCGTTCATGAACATCGCATTCAGCGGGAAGTGGCGCCGGCCGGTGTCTACGCCAGGATGGTCGTGCGGCACCAGCGCGCAAGTGATCCCCAGGTCCTTCTTGCCGCCCAGGAGGCCCTCGGGGTCATACAGGCGGAACGCCAGGCCCAGCAAGGTGCAGACGGGCGCCAGCGTGATATAGCGCTTGTCCCAGGTGACGCGCATGCCGACCACTTCGCGGCCCTGCCATTCGCCCTTGCACACGATGCCGCTATCGGGGATGGCTGCGGCGTCGGAACCGGCCCAGGGGCTGGTCAGCGCGAAGGCAGGCACTTCTTCGCCCCGCGCCAGGCGGGGCAGGTAGTGGTTCTTCTGTTCGTCGGTGCCGTAGTGCAGCAGCAGTTCGGCGGGGCCGAGGGAATTGGGCACCATGACCGATACGGCCAGCGCGGACGAGCGCGTGGACAGTTTGGTGACGATTTCGGAATGGGCGTAGGCCGAGAAGGCCAGGCCGCCATATTCCTTGGGGATGATCATGCCCAGGAAACCCTGGGACTTCAGGTAGGTCCAGACATCGGCGGGCAGGTCGTAGCGTTCTTGCGTGACGCTCCAGTCATTGACCATGCGGCAGGCTTGCTCTGCCTGGTTGTCCAGGAAGTGCTGCTCTTCGTCGGTCAGGCGCGGACGCGGGTAGGCCAGCAGGCGGCTCCAGTCGGGCCGGCCGCGGAACAGTTCGCCTTCCCACCACACGGTGCCGGCCTCCAGCGCATCGCGCTCAGTGTCTGACATCTGCGGCAGCACTTTCCGGTACAGGTTGAAGATCGGCGCGGACAGCAGCGCCCGCCGGATGGGGCGCACGCCCAGCACGACGGCAGCAAGGAGCGCGATGACGACCAGCGCGATGAGGACTGCGTTCATTTCTTTGTCTCCGTATGGGTTCTGTTCTGGCTGCCGGTCCGCGGGGCCCGCTATGTGCCGGCCACGGGCGGCAGCGGTGCGCGCAGCCCGCCCAGCAGGAAGCTCATCAGCCGGGGCAGCAGCAAGTCGGGGTTGTCGGGTTGTTCGGCTTCGTCCAGCGTCCATCCCGTGACGGACCGCAGCAGGTCCGTGCCGATGATGGCGTACGACGTGGCGCCAAGCATGAACTGGAAGCGCCACACGATTTCGGCCTTGGGCACGTCGGGCAGCGCAGCGAACAGGGCATTGCGGTAGCGCTCGAGCACGTCGGCGTATTCCTCGGCGAACAGCGCGCGAATGAAGTCGGACGGGTCGGTCATGGTGCGTTCAAGCAGCGGCAGGAAGGTGCTGCCCGCCTGCGCGGGATCGGCGGCCAGCCGCAGCAGCGTGCCGAAGAAGGCGTCCACGATGAGCGACGGCTTCAAGGGTTTGCCGCCGGATTGCGACTCCAGTTCATCCAACAGGCGCAGACGCTCGCGATTGAGGACCTCCAGGCGCCGTTTGAGCACCGCCTGCACGAGTGACTCCTTGGAGCCGAAGTGATAGTTCACCGATGCCAGATTGACGCCGGCCGCGCCGGTGATCTGTCGCATCGATGTTCCGTCATGGCCTTGTTGCGCAAACAGCGCTTCGGCTGTGTCCAGGATGGATTCGCGGGTGTTGGGGGTTCTGATTTCTTGCATAAGGTTGAATTCAAACGTTCGTTTAAAAACATTATGCGGTAGCGAAGTCCGAGAAGCGAGCCTCGGCTATCCCCAATAGGGTTTACCCGTAATGGCGATCCTGCACCGGTTGATCTGAACCTTTCAGGTACTGAAGTACCGGTCGCCATGAACCCTTCAGGTATTAGGGCACTGGGCCAGATAGACCAGATGGATGAGGCGGCTCGCGCAGTCGGACGACCCGAACATCGACCGTAGGCAGGGGGGTGAGGCGTTTGCCCTCGGGCGGCCGACCTAGGATGAATGTGGTCTGGAACACGCGCCCAAAACGCCGCAGTATCAGCGCGAGGACTTGAACGCATTGCACCGGCGATACGTGACGCGGGCCCGTTTGCCAGACCGCTGCGGCTACCCGTGCGCCCTGACACAGGAGCAGGACAAATGAAGACCTACCGAGTGGGACTGCTGGTTGACGGGTATGAGCAACCCGGCTGGATGCATGAGATGGCGGAGTGGTTGATCCACAGTCAGGACTTCGACATGTCCGCCTTGTTGGTGATATCCCCCGAAGGCATGGGCAAGGCGCCGCGATTGGGCATGAAGGCGCTGTTCGGCACGCTGTCGCGCTTCGAAGCCCGGCTGCTGCCGGTCAAGCAGCGCCAGATGCTGGCCAATTGCCGCGACATGCGGCAGAGCATGCCGGCCGGCGTGCCGGTCTTGCCGCTGATGCCGCGGGAACCGGATAAGGGCGCGCCGGGCGAGGACGTCGTGGCCGCGCTGGGTCTGGACCTGGTGATCACGCTGGGTGCGTCGCTGGCCACACGGGCCCAGATGATGGGGTGGGCGCGGCTGGGCGTCTGGCAACTGAGCTATTCGGATATCGCGGTGTCGACCAGTCGATATGCCGGTTTTTGGGAGGTTTATCAACGCGAGGATCACACCACGGTGAAACTCTGGCGTGTCGGTCCGCAAGCGGATCAGGATGAGCTGCTGGACCAGCGCAGTTTCAACACGGAAGTGTTCTGGTTGAAAAATCAGGCTCGTGCGTTCAGCCTGGGAAATTTCATGGTCTACGACGCCCTGCAGGCGCTGGCCCGCGCCAGGCAGGCTTTGGCGGCGCCTGAAATGCAGATCATGAGCGGGCCGCGCCGGCCGGATCCGGCGGAGTGGGACAGTGCGGCATATATCGCGCGTCAGGCCTGGTTAATATCGGATTTGATTGTGCGCCGCATCATGAAACGTAATGTCCGATGGCGGATCGGCATGTTTCCGTCATCGCGGCAACAGGCGGTGATATCCGAGGCGAAGGTGTTGCAACCCCCGAAGGGGCGTTTTTTCGCGGACCCCTTTGTATATACCCACGACAAGAAACCATATATTTTTTTCGAGGATTACGACTTCACTTCCCGCAAGGGGACAATTTCGGTCGCGACCTACTCCGACGGGGCTTTCCGGCTGCTTGGCACCGCCCTGAACCTGCCTTATCACCTGTCGTTTCCATATATATTCGAACACGACGGCGTGACGTACATGGTGCCGGAAACGTGCGGAAACCGCAGTATTGAATTATGGAAGTGCACGGAGTTTCCGCTTAAATGGGAGCTTGATGTCACGCTGATGACCAATATATCCGCCGTGGATACTATTATTTTTAAACACGGAGAATACTGGTGGTTATTAACGAATATTGATCGAACAGACGGGCAAAGCCACTGTGACGAGCTTTTCGCGTTTTTTTCGGATTCGCCGCGATCCACCGTCTGGACGCCGCACGCGTGCAACCCTATCGTGCGCAACCCGATGCGGGCTCGTAACGCCGGAATCGTTGTCTCGCCTAGCGGAGACGTGATCCGATGCGCTCAGTACCAGGGCTTCTGCCACTACGGCAAGGGCGTCTCGCTGAACCGGATCGAGGAGCTCTCGCCGACCACCTACGTCGAAACGGACGGCGAAATCCACTACGCGAGCTTTTTGAGGAAGCGTCATGCTTCGATGCACCATTGGCACCACCAAGGGGGTCATACTGTATTTGACTTCGCCTATATGGAGTAAATGACGTCTCCGGCACAAAAATAAAAATGTTACCCATATTTCGATTGCAAGATGCCTGCACGGGCAGGGTGTGTCCGTGGAAACATATAGATAGGCTTTTGATCCAAAATCGGACTTTCTTGCCGCGGCGGGGGCGTGCCCCGCTGCGGCTTTTTTTCGAACGCTTCCACCCCCTCATCCCCGTCCCCATTGCGCTTGCGCAGGGTGAGGATCGCAGGGCATCTCCTGGGAAGACCATGGATTCTTGGTGAAAACCCTAGCGGTAAAAAGGGGGAGACAGGTATCTCATCCCTATTTACGAGAGTGATTAAGGCTAACGAATGATTTCTGTTTTTATCGGATTATATCGCCCTGAAACGTCTTGATTTTGGCAGTTTCGAACCATAAGATGGGTTCATGCCATCCGTTATGTTGGCTACCAAAGTTGCCCAGCCCAAACGCCCCGGTCCAGCTTCATTAGATATTCCGGGATGGTGCGGACCACCCACCGCAGGGTTGGAAAAAAAATAGTCTTCAGCACAGCGAAGATCCCTTCTAGGCCCGTCGAAAAACCGGGAGGACACCATGGCCAAGATGGTCCTGATTGAAGCTCATCCGCTATTGCGGTTGGGGTTGTGGCAGATACTTAGCAAGTTGGATGATGTGTGGGAAATCGAGGGGATGGGCCTGGCAGATTTGTCCAAGGCCGACGGCGCGCACGCTGGCGCCGATCTTCTGATCTACGGGTTGCCGGTAGATACCGACGAGGCATGGAGCGCATTGCACGAGATCCAGCGTGTGCTCACCCCGAAGCGGATTCTGCTTCTGACGGACGTGATGCCCTTGCCGATGCCGGTTCAAGGCCTGCCTGGCGCAAGCGTGTACGGTTGCCTGATGAAGACCGCTTCGGTCGAAATCCTGGAAGCCGCGATACGCCTGGTCATGGCAGGCGGGCAGTGCTTCCCCAGCGAGCAGGCATTGCAGGCGCCTGCGGCTACGGTTTGCGCCTTGCCTTCCCGCGATGCCGACGACGCATCCGGAAAGGGCACGATGCCGGTCAGCGCCGGGGCGCAGTTGCTTCAGATCACGCCGCGTCAGTACGAAGTCCTGGTGTTGCTGGCCAGGGGCTATCCGATCAAGACGGTCAGCCGGATGCTCAATATTTCGGTCGCTACTGCCAAGACGCATGCCTGCACGCTTTACCAGCGTCTGCATGTCAAGAACAAGGGAGAGGCCGTATACGCGGCGTTGCAGCGTGGCGCGACCTTGGAATGGCATGATCCCAATGGCAGGGATACGGACGCCGGGCAGATCTATGGGCGCAAGCTGGGGTAGTAGCGGGTTGCGCTGCCTGCCCGGCAGCCTGGAACGCACAGGTTCCGTTGCTGCCGGGTCCTCATAGCCATCCTGGCTAAGGCATACATAGCAGGGCCCGGCGTGCCGCTCGGCACGCCTTTCCTCCACCAATCATCCTCCTGACCGAGATTCAGCGGACGTAGCCGCTGATAGCATGGGTTGTGTCCGCAAGCATGGGTTGAGAGCGCGAATCACAACGCCTCGCCATCGCGATCCAATAGCGCGGACGAGATTCCCGTCATGCCGGCGCACCGCCAAAACCTGCCTTGGCAGCCTGATGCGCCGGCGTGATGGGAACCGTGTATGGGCCATGCGTCACAAGGTTCCTCCCGGGATGACAACCGTACTGATCGAAGACTACGCTCTGCTTCGCGTCGCTATCCAGCATGTACTGGAACGTGTCCGGAACGCCGACGACATCCTGGCTATTTCGCCAGCCCATCTGCTCAACATGTCCAGTTCGATCAACCGTCCAGTGGAATTACTGGTCGTCGGTTGCAGCGGCATGGCCGAGCAGGACATCGGGCTCATCTCCCAGGCGATGGCTTTCTTCATGCCCCGGCTGGTTCTGGTGCTTTACTCCGTGCTGGACCCTTCGGTCATGGGCGTATGCGCGCGTACCGGTGTTGCGGGATACCTGCCCAAAGCGTCAAGCCCCGACGCGCTGGCCGCGGCCGTCAGCCTGGTGATGGCGGGTGGCGAGTGCTATCCCCAGCCGGCTGGCCGGCCCCAGGCCGTCTCCCACGCGCCAGTGCAGGAGCTACGCGAACTGACGCAGCGGCAGGAAGAAATCCTGCAGCTGCTGGTGCAGGGCAAGACAATGCGGGAGATCGGCCAGCAGGTTGGCATATCGGTCGCCACAGTGAAGAGCCACGCCCGCACGCTGTACTGGAAGCTGAACGCGCGCAACCAGGCCGAAGCGGCCTATATCGCGGTGCAGATGGGATTGGTCCGAAGCGGCGGCGCGCTGGCACAGGGGAAAGCGGACAGCAATTGACAGGGAGCGGGGCGGGGGCGGTTGTTCCCGCCGCAATCACCTGATGGGAAACCGTAGGATGGGTGGAGCGCGAGAGTGCTTAGGCAAGAAAGTTTCTGCCCAGCGCGCGTAACCCATCAAGCAGCGGTGATTTCTTGGCAACTTCGGCCACAGCGCAGCCGCTGCGTGATGGGTTGCGCGCGCTGAACGCAAGAGTCCTTGTCTAAGAACTCTCGCGCTCCACCCATCCTACAACCCTCGCGCTCCACCCATCCTACGTATCACTCTCGCGTGTGCGGCTTTTCAGGGAGGCCGGTTTGGCCTTGGCGCCGACTACGGCGGCGAACTCGCGTTCGGCCGCGGCCAGCACCGCATCTACGTGCAGATGGGTCAGCGCGTACTGGCGTGCCGACGCGCCCAGGGTTTGGCGGGCGTGCGCATCGCTGCTTAGCGTGCGTATGGCCTGTGCCATGGCGTCGGCATCTTCGGGCGGGGTGAGCAATCCGCAATGCGCGACGACGTCGGCCAGTTCCGTGCCGGCTGCGGCCCCGCAGACCACGGGGCGGCCGCTGGCCAGCATGCCGGTCAGCTTGGACGGCATGACGAGATCAGCCGCGCCGGCGCGCTGCGGCAACAGGTGGATGTCCGCCGTGTTCAGCAGCGCGCCCAGCCGGGCCGCCGGTTGCAGATCCAGGAACCGGACGCGCGGCAAGCCGTCACAGCGCGCCTGCAGCGGCGCGCGTTCCGGCCCCTGGCCGCAGAATACGAACCAGACCCGCGTGTCGTCGGCAAGCTGACGGGCTACGTCGGCCAGCGTCTGCAGCCCTTGCTTGCCACCCATGTTGCCTGAGTACAGCGCAACGATTGCGTCTTGGGGAATGCCGAGCTCGGCGCGGTAGTCGCCGCCGTCCGCGCGGGGCGTGATGGCGTTGACGTCGATCCAGTTGGGCAGCAGCACCGCGCGCTCAGGCGCCACGCCTTTGGCCAGCGCCAGGTCCAGCATGCGGTGCGAGATCGTCGACACGCGGTCGAAGCGGCGCATCAGCCACCGTTCGGCGCGCTTGACCAGGGCGCGCAAACCGGCGCCCTTGAGCAGGCCCAGCTCGAACGCCGCGTCGACTTCGTAGTCCTGGATGTGCAGCCACGCGCGGGCGCCGCACAGGCGGGCGGTCAGCCAGGCGGCGGGCGCGCAGAACAAGGCGGGTTCCACCACAAGGATGAGGTCCGGCCGGCTGGCGGCCGCTCGCAGCAGTGACGGCAGACTGGACACTGCGAAGCTGGCCAGGTGAATCAGACGCTTGAGCCCACCGGGGCGCGTTGGCACCCACAGGGGCGCGCGGCGCACCGTGACCCCGGCACGTTCTTCCTTGCGGTAGCGGCCGGCGCGGTAGCCGTCGTGGACCTGCCATTGCGGGTAGTAGGGCGGTGCAGTCACGACACTGACCTCATGCCCGTGCGCAGCCATCCATTCAGCGAGTTCGGCACTGTACTTGCCGATGCCGGTCAGTTCCGGCGCGTAGTTGATACCGTAGATCAGTATCTTCATGGCGGCGTCGGCATGCGGGGGCGGACAGGCCGGCACGGATTGCCGTGGCACACCATCGCGGGCGGCATGTTGCGAAACACCGAACTGCGCGCACCCACCACGGCTTCGCGGCCGATCGTCACACCTGGGCCGACGAATACATCGGTCGCCACCCAGGCGCCGTCCTCGACGCGCACCGCGCGTTCGCGCAGAGGGAAATCCGGCTGGCCCGCATCATGGTCGGCCGCGCACAGGTAGCTGCGTTGCGACACCACGGCATGTGCGCCGATATGGATGGGCCCCAGACTGTAGATTACGGCGTCATCGCCGATCCAGGCGTAGTCGCCGATCTGGACCTTCCACGGATAAGTCACCGTGGCCGTTGGCCGGATCAGCACCTTGCGGCCGACCTGCGCGCCGAAGCAGCGCAACAGCCAGCGACGAAAACCGTATGCCACCTGCGGCGACCATCGGAACACCGTGCCTTGCACCATCCACCACAGCTGCACTGTCAACGCGGAGCGGCCGCGTTGCCCGGGGGCCAGCGCAAAGCGATCCAGTTGCTGAAGTGTGCTCATTTGGCGGCTCCCGCCACGGTGTCGGCCTGCGTGTCGCCGTCACGCGCCAGGCGCGCCTTCTGGAGTTCTTCGGTCTTGATGCGGATCTGCCAGTAATACATGGCGCGCGCCACCGCATAGTCGTAGCCCGCCTTGCCGTCCAGGAAGCCCAGGCGGAAGACGTAGGAATGCAGGAACGAGATCGGCGCCTTGAACGGCATGGCCTGGAAGATGCGCTTGAGCAGCGCGCGCGCGCCCACGTTGGCTTCGCGCGGGTCGTTCATCAGCCCCTTGGTGCGCAGGTTGGCTTCCCAGTCCGAATAGCGGTTGTGCTTGTCGAAATAATGGAAAAGCGAATCGTGGTCGTTGTGCACCATGCGCTGGCGCAGCGCAAAGGTCTCGCCCTTGACCTGCGGCTGGTAGTGGCCTTCGACCTCCCACATGTGGGCCACGTCCAGATCGTCGTAGTCCAGGAACCGGGACTGGTCGCGCGCCAGCAGCGCCAGTTTGTAGACGCGGTGGCCGTGTTCCAGCTTCTTGCCGCAGAACACGTAATCGAACGGCACGAAGGCGCCGCCCGCGCCGGCCGCGAAGCGCGGCAGGACCTCGCGGATTTCGGCAGCCAGCTCGGGCGTCATTTCCTCGTCGGCGTCCACGTACAGCACGACTGGGTGCGAGAACGGCAGTTGTTCCAGGCACCACTGCTTTTTCTTGGGGTACTTGCCGTTCCACTGGAAGTTCGAGACGCGGGCGCCCAGCGCCGTGGCCATGGAGCAGGTGGCGTCGGTGCTGTCGGAGTCCACGACGAACACCTCGTCGAATTCCACCAGCGCTTTCAGGCACTTGGCGATATTGCGTTCCTCGTTCTTCGTCATGACCACTACGGAAACCGGTATTTTCTGCATGATGCTGTCCTGTTCAAGGCGTGCCGCGTTGCATCAGCGGCTGGAATAGCGCGATGACGTTGCGGCAATGCCGCTCTAGGGAAAAGGCGTCGGCGCGCTCGGGGCCTTGCGCGGCCAGTTGCTCACGGATGCTGCCGTCGTAGGCCAGGCGACGCACAGCATCGGCCAGCGCCGCGGCGTCGCCGACCGGCACCAGCAGGCCGTAGCGGCCCGCATCCAGTATTTCCGCGGGTCCGTGCGGGCAATCGGTCGAGATCACCGGTACACCCAGGCATAGCGCTTCGACCAGCACGTTGCCGAAGCTCTCGCGGATGGAGGTCAACGCAAAGGCGCCCGCGCCCGCGATCACGGGGAAGGGGTTGTCGATGTGGCCAGCCAGCGTGACCGACGTGCGGGAAGGGCGTTCGTCGATGCGCTTTTGCAGCGCGTCGTGTTCGGAGCCCTCGCCCAGGATGGTGAAGGCGATGCCGGGATCGTCCAACAGGGCGGCGGCGTCGACCAGTGTGGCGTAATCCTTCACCGCTTCCAGGCGGCCCACGGCCACCACCTGATACGGGGTATCGCTGCCGCTTTCCTGGCGCTGGGCGCCTTGCTTGCGCACATTGTCCAGCGGCACGCCGTTGTAAATGGTGTGCACCTTGCCGCGCAACGGCGGAAACATGCTGACCAAGTCCTCCTTCACGCCGCGGGACACGCCCACCACGGCGTCATGGCGGCGGTAGGTCTGGCTGACCAGCCAACACTTCAGGCGCCGCATCCGCGACGCGCCGTAATGGATGGCCGGGCTACTGTGCTCGAACGCGACGGTGCGGAAGGTGCCGCCCAGGAGCTTCCTCGCCAGCACCACCAGCATGTTGCACAGCAAGCCGTGCGAGCACACGATTGCAGGCTTGTCGCGCCGGATCTGTGCCACCAGACGCATGAACGCCAGCGGCAGCATCAGCCGGAGCTTGGTGGGCGATTCGATGACCGGCAGCGCGCGGGTGACCTGCGGATTGCCTACCGGGTATTCGCGGTTGCGCGAACGCAGCAGGAACAGCGCGGAATCGACGCCCTGTTCCGGCAAGGCGTCCACGATGAAGGCGACGCATCTTCCGACGCCGCCGTGCAAGTCGGGCGCGACAAACAGGACATCAGGCATGGGGAATCACTCGCGGTAGCGCCCGGCGCGCGGTGTCCGGACGGTGGCTGGGGGTGAGTGCCGAACCAGGCGTGTCCGCCTGCGGCACGGGCATGATCTGCGCATTGCGCATCAGCGACAGGCAATAGCACAGCAGGAAGCCGGTGAACGCGGTCTTGGGCGCGTAGGCCAGGCCGCCCGACAGCGAGTCGATGAAGATGTAGATGGGGGCGGTGGCCAGCAGGTAGCGCCGGTGCATCTCCAGCCCGGGATGGTTGTATCGCTTGAGCAGCGTCAGCAGCAGGATCAGCAGTGGCGGCAGCATGATCATGATGGTGCCCACTACGCCGAACTTCATCAGGTAGAACGCCCAGGAGTTGTGCGCGAAGGTGCTGAGCTCGAAGCCGTTCTCTCCCATTACCCAGCTGCGAAAGCCCGCACCCTTGCCGAACACGGGGCTTTCAGCAAAGAAGTCCATCTGCCCCTGCATTTCCTGGATGCGGGCGCCGTAGCTGGAGTCCTCGTCCAGCTTTTCCACGCTGAAGATGCGGTTGGTCAGCACGTCCAGATAGCCGATGCTGGCGAACACCAGCACCCCGGCCACAGCGGCGGGCGCGAAGATCAGCACGGCGCGCCGGCGGATCTCGGGGCCGGATCCCAGCAGCACGGCGATCAGTACCGATACCGCCAATTGCAGATACTGGCTGCGGTTCAAAGAGAACACCAGCGCCAGCAGCATGTACACCGTCAAGGCGTAGGCCTTTGGCCCGGACACGTTCAGTGTGCGGCGGAAGTACAGCAGCGAGACGACGCCGAACGGAATGGCCCAGACGCCCAGCCGCACGTTGCGCAACGGGTTGGCCACGCTGAAGCCCTGCAGCTGCTCCAGCAACATCAGCGTGGCGACGGCCAGGCAGGCCGCCACGATGTACTTCTGCAGCACGGCGTAGGCGGCAGGGCTGTCGATGTCCTTGTAGCAAAGGAACGGCGTGCACAGGAAATAGAACACGATGCGCAAGTCGCGCGCCACGTCGCCCGTCTCGATGCCTGGGTGGTGCACCGACACCAGCAGCAAATAAATCACCGACATCGCCTGCAGGCCCAGCAGCGCGCCGAGCAGGCCGCGCGGCAGGGCGTAGGCGCTGGGCTCAGCGAGCCGCAGCGCTTTGACGGCCAGCATGGCGACGAACAGCACGTCGAACGGCGACAGCTTGAAGCTGCCCACGCCCAGGATGAAGCGGTCGTCGTTCAGGGCCAGGGCGGTGAACGCGAACAGCCCCAGCAAGTGCAGGGTGGATAGGCGGCGGTGCGGGCTCATGGGGGTGTCCTGGTAGGGGATCTAGTGGGCGGCCCAGTCGTCGCGTCCGAAGATCTTGGTCGTCAGCTTTTCGAACAGGTAGGACAAGTCCCCTTGGCGGGCATGGGCTGCGACCTTCGACGCGCGGCAGGACAGTTCGAACAGCCGCCCCAGCCCGGGCTCGGTGCGCCGGATGCGGGTCACGATCTGTTCGCGCTCTTCCAGCAGCACGTCCTGCATCAGCGCGGTCTTGGTCTCGTCATGCGCGGTGTAGACCCCCAGCGCGTCCGGCACGATCAGATTCTTGCCTTCGCGCAACAGGCGGCTCCAGAGCTCCAGGTCCATGCAGTAGCGCATGCTTTCCTGCAGCAGTCCGTACTTGCGCAGCAGGTCGCGGCGGAAGATGGCCGACTGGTTGGGAATGGACGCCTTCACCACGGTCAGCGTGCCGCGGTTGACCGGCGTGTAGTGGATCTTGCGGAAAATCTGGTTGTTCGCGTCGGCCACGAACAGGTTGCCGCTGACGATCGGCGCACGGCCCCGCGCGGCAGCCGCACCCAGCTTGCGCAGCGCACCGGGAAAGTACAGGTCGTCGGAGTTCTGCCAGCCGACGTAGTCGCCGGTGGCGCGCTCGAACCCTTTGTTGATGGCGTGCGACTGGCCGCGGTCCGGGGTGCTTTCCCAGTAGGTCAGGTAGCGTTCGTACTTGCGGATGATGTCCACGCTGCCGTCGGTCGACCCGCCATCGATGATGATGTACTCCAACCGCGGATAGCCCTGGTTCAGCACGGAAAGAATGGTGCGTTCCAGGAACTTGGCCTGGTTGAACGAGGGAGTCACGATAGTCACCTTGGGCAACAGGCCCCCGGCGATCGGCGCGGGCGGACGAAGCTCGCGGACGAAGTCGATGAGCTGACGTGAGTACTCGTTATGACGCTTGCGCATGTAAGACCTCAACATGTTGGGGTTATCGAGTGGCCGCTGGCAACGCGCCCGGGAAGTCGGGGCGCGATTGACGGATGGCGAGAGCGACGCCAGCCAGCGTGATTGCCGCGTAGGCCATGCGGCCCCAAGCCGCGGCGTGCTCGCCCGCCGCGTGTACCAATCCCGCCATGACGCACAGCATCGCCAGTCCGCCCAACCCGTTCAGGATGGCGACCGCGCGGGAATTCCCGAGGCCGAGCAGCGAGAAGTGCGCCGCGGCATTCAGGGAAAGCAGCCCCGATGCCACGATCAGCAGCCGGAAGGTGGCAAGATGGCCTGTCGCCACGTTGTCGCCCAGCAGCAAGTTCAATAGCGGATGGCTGACCGCGAGTACGGCTAGCGTGGCGCTGGTCGACAGCGCCAGGTTCCACAGCATCATGCGGCGGATCTCGTGTTCAGCGGCGCCCGCATAGGGCGGCGACACCGACAGGCGGCTGACGCGCGGCATGGCCTTCTGGAAGATCGCCACCGCCGCGGTATGGATGATCTGGCCGACTTGCACGCCGACGGTGTAGATCGCCAGCGCGGCCGGGCCCATCAAACTGCCCACCAGCACGCGGTCCACGGACCCGAACGCCAGCGCGCTCAGGCTGTTCAACCAGGACCAGCGCGAAAACTTGAATGCGTCCATCATCGCGGCGCGGTCGCGCACTGGGCGCACCAGCACCCGTCCGTAGGCACGCGAGAACACGCGCATCTTCACGGTGCCGGCGATCAGCAGCCCGAAGGCCTGCGCCACGCCCGTCCAGGTGGGTGACGCGGTCAGCCAGGCCGTGGCGCAAGCCAGCGCCATCGTGCCGGAACGGCTGAAGACCTCGCACAGCGCGGTGGCGCGGAAATCCTCGCGCCCCTTCAGGCAGCCCGAAAACAGCTGGTCATATTGCTGCGTCAGGTAGATGGCCAGCGCTGGCATGGCCAGCAGCGTCACGGCCACGCCGCCGAATGTCGCGGCGGGCCACCCCAGGCCCACGACCGCCCACAGCAGCACCGCAGCCAGCGTGACCACGCCCAGCGCGCAACCGATCAGCGACATGCTGACGCCGGCTGCGCGGTAGGCGCCGCCTGGTTCGTGCAGCCGTTCGGACACCAGCTTGGTCGCAGTCACGGCCGCACCCAGGTTGGCGGCGTTGCCGAAGCCGGCCAGCGCGATGATCATCGAATACTGGCCAAAGCCCACCGTGCCCAGTTGACGGAACAGGATGGGCAGGGCCACCAGCGCCGCAACCGGGCCGATGCCGTATTCCACCAGCCCCCAGAAAGAGGCATTGCCGGCGATGTGTTTCCTGACGAATCCAAGCATCGGATGGCCTATGGTTCATGCTGGCGCGGCCGTCAGGCCACGGGCAGCGCCTGTTGGGGTTGTTCGGCGCGTTCACGCAGGAAGTGGCCGTATGCCAGCGTGATGCCGTCGACGAGCGATACGTCGGGCCGCCAGCCCAGCGCCTGCACGCGCGACGAGTCCATGAGCTTGCGCGGCGTGCCGTCGGGCTTGGTGGTGTCGTAGACGATGCGGCCGTGGTAACCCACCACCCGCGCCACCAGTGCCGCCAGGTCCGCGATGGAGATGTCCTTGCCCGCGCCGATGTTGTAGATGCCTTCGGCGTCGGGGTGCTCCATCAGCGTCACGCAGGCCTGGGCCAGATCGTCCACGTACAGGAACTCGCGCAGCGGCGTGCCCGTGCCCCAGATCGTTACGCTTTCCTGGCCCGATTCGCGCCCTTCATGGAATTTGCGGATCAGCGCCGGCAGCACATGGCTGCTGTGCAGGTCGTAGTTGTCATGCGGGCCGTACAGGTTGGTCGGCATGGCGCAGATAAAGCGCGCGCCGTACTCGCGCTGGTAGGCTTCGCACAGCTTCAGGCCCGCGATCTTGGCGATGGCGTACGGCTCGTTGGTGGATTCCAACGGGCCGGTCAGCAAAGCGTCCTCGCGCAGCGGCTGCGCAGCCTCGCGGGGGTAGATGCATGACGAACCCAGAAACAGCAACTTGCGCACGCCGGCCGCATAGGCGGCGCGGATCACGTTGCACTGGATCATCAGGTTCTTGTATAGAAAATCGACCGGATGATTCTGGTTGGCCAGGATGCCGCCCACCTTGGCCGCCGCCAGGTACACCACGTCGACGGGGGTCGTCGAAAAGAAGCGGTGCACCTGGTTCTGGTTTTCAAGGTCCAGTTCGGCGCGGGTGCGGGTCAGCACATGGGGGTAGCCGCGCCGCTGTAGTTCGCGGGTGATCGCGGCGCCCACCATGCCGCGATGGCCGGCGACAAACACGCGTTGGTCCAGGTTCGTCATGGCGGACTACTCCTTGTAGGCGTAGATTTCGTAGCCGTTCTGCTCGACCAACGCGTCGCGGCGCGCGTCCTTCAGGTCGCTCTCCACCATTTCCTTGACCAGCTGCGCGAACGTGGTGCGCGGCGACCAGCCCAGCTTTTCCCGTGCCTTGGTGGGGTCGCCCAGCAGCGTCTCCACTTCGGTCGGACGGAAGTAGCGCGGATCGACGCGCACGATCACCTGCCCGGGCTTGATGTCATGGACTGGCGAGAACAGCACGGTGGCCGTCTCCTCCAGCCCTTCGCCTTCCCACGCCAGCAGGATGCCCAGCTCGCGCGCCGCCGTATTGATGAATTCGCGCACGCTGTATTGCATCCCGGTGGCGATGACGTAGTCCTCGGGCGTCTCTTGCTGCAGCATCAGCCACTGCATTTCGACGTAGTCCCGCGCATGGCCCCAGTCGCGCAGGGCCGACAAGTTGCCCAGGTACAGGCATTCCTGCAGGCCCAGGACGATGCGCGCCAGGCCGCGGGTGATCTTGCGGGTGACGAACGTCTCGCCGCGCTTGGGCGATTCGTGGTTGAACAGGATGCCGTTGCAGGCGTACATCCCATAGGCTTCGCGGTAGTTCACGCTGATCCAATAGGCGTACAGCTTGGCGGCGGCGTAGGGGCTGCGCGGATAGAAGGGGGTGGTTTCCTTCTGCGGCGTTTCCTGCACCAGGCCATACAGCTCAGAGGTGGAGGCCTGGTAGAAGCGCGACTTTTCCTCCAGCTTCAGGATGCGGATGGCTTCCAGCAGGCGCAAGGTGCCCAGGCCGTCGGCGTTGGCGGTGTATTCAGGCTCTTCGAATGACACCCCCACGTGGCTTTGTGCCGCCAGGTTGTAGATCTCGTCCGGCTGAACGGATTGCACGATGCGGATCAGGCTGCACGAATCGGTCATGTCGCCGTGATGCAGCACGAAATTGCGCGGCTGGTCGTGAGGATCCTGGTACAGGTGGTCGATGCGCGCGGTGTTGAACAGCGAAGCGCGCCGCTTGATGCCGTGGACCTCATAGCCCTTGGCCAGCAGGAACTCCGCCAGGTAGGCCCCGTCTTGGCCGGTAACGCCGGTAATCAGTGCCCGTTTTGGCATGGTTGTATCCTTAAGACTTAGTGACTGCACGAAAGGAGCCGAAGGCTGCGGAACCGATGTGCAATGAGATTACTGTTGCACCAGCCGCCGAGATATCGGCCAAAAGGTCTAAGAGTTCAGCCTGTCGGTAGGGAAAAAAGGACTGGATTGATTCGTCCAGGGCACCTAAAGCCGTGATCGCCAGCATGGCCACAAGGGCCGGGCGCCGGTTGACCGACAGGTAGATCAACGCGGTCAGGAAGGCGTAAGCCACAAGGTGCAGACGCTTGTCGCCGAAGGCATCCGACATGTCCGCCGCCAGCCCGGGCAGGTTGCCCACCGTCACCAGCACGGCGAAGAACAACCCCGCCACAGGCAGGCAGATCCGCGCCATGCCGCGCCGCCAGAAGGGTTCTTGCACCGGGTTTTCAGACACGGCCGTAGAGGTCCTGGAAACGCACGATGTCGTCTTCACCCAAGTACGCGCCTGATTGCACCTCGATGATTTCCAGCGGGATCTTCCCGGGGTTTTCCAGGCTGTGGGTTTCGCCCAGCGGGATGTAGGTCGACTGGTTCTCCGTCAACAGGTACTGCTTGTCGCCGTTGTAGATGCGCGCCGTGCCCGACACCACGATCCAGTGTTCGGCCCGGTGATGGTGCATCTGGGACGACAGGCGGGCGCCCGGCTTCACCGTGATGCGCTTGACCTGGTAGCGCGGCCCATGGCCCACCGAGTCGTACGATCCCCAGGGGCGCTGCACCTCGCGGTGGTGGTTCAGTTCCGACCGGTGCTGGGTCTTGAAGATCTCGACCAGGCGCTTGACGTCCTGCGACCGGGATTTATGGGCCACCAGCACGGCGTCGGCCGTTTCGATCACCACGATGTCGTCCAGGCCCACCGAAGCGACCAACCGGCTGGTGGAGTGGATCAGGCAGTTGCGGGAATCCTCGACCATGACGTCGCCTGTGGTGGAGTTGCCCTCCACCGTCTTCTGGGCGATGCCCCAGACCGCGTCCCAGGCCCCTACGTCGCTCCATGAGGCCGCCAGCGGGATGACGACGGCGCTGTCCGTGCGTTCCATGATGGCGTAGTCCATCGAATCACTGGGGCAAGCCTCGAACGACGGCCCGTCCAGATGGAACAGCCCGCTTTCCCCATGGCCGGTGGCCACAGCCGCCTGCACCTGCTCGAGCATCTTGGGGGCCAGGCGGGCCATTTCAGACAGGAAGACGGAGGCCTGGAAGGCGAACATGCCGCTGTTCCAGTAGTAGCCGCCGTCGTCGATGAAGCGCTGCGCCACCTCGGGCGACGGCTTTTCGACGAAGCGGCGCACGCGGCGGGCCGGCGCCATGACGCCGGGTTCTTCCGCCTGGATATAGCCGTAGCCGCTGAGCGGCGCGGTCGGGGTGATGCCGAAGGTCACCAGTGCACCCTGGCGCGCGGCCTCGTAGGCGGCGGCGAAGGCCGCGCTGAGCACCTCGCCGTCCTCCAGCACGTGGTCCGACGGCATGATCAGCATGATGGGGTCTTCACCGTCCCGCATGGCCCGCAACGTGGCCGCGGCGATCGCCGGGGCGGTGTTCCGCGCGAATGGCTCCAGGATTACCTCGGCGTCCTTGATGCCCAGTTCCAGGGTCTGTTCGGCGGCGATGTACTGGTGGGCGTCGTTGCACACCAGCATCGGCTTGGCCTGGGCGTTAGCCGAGCCCAGGCGCAGCAGCGTGTTCTGCAACAGGCTGCGGGCATCGGTCAAACGGATGAACTGCTTGGGCAGCAGTTCGCGCGACAACGGCCACAGGCGCGAACCGGAACCGCCGCAAAGGATGACAGCCCGGTAGGGGGGAGGGGGATTCGTCATGGCGCTCACTCCTTGAAGTAGGCCTGGGTGTACGGATGCACGCCGGGGTCGGCGGCGATCTCTTCCGCAGGCAGCCAGCGGTAGCTCTGGTGCTGCGCCTGCGGAAGACAAGCGGTGTCCAACGACAACTCGGCCTCGTAGGCGAGGACGACGTAATGGGTGGAGCGTCCGGCTTCACCCGCGAAATTGGTGCCATAGAAGTGTTCGTACACGCCGCGCGGCGTCCAGGCCTCGGCCGCGATGGCCAGGCCCAGCTCGTCATTGGCGATGCGGCGCAGCGCGTTGCGCAGGGATTCGTTCTTGCGGATGCGTCCGCCGGGCACGAACCAGGCGCCGCGGGCCGGCGGATTGGTCCGCAGGCCTGTCAGATAGCGGCCATTGGCGTCGCGCAGCAACAGGTCGATGGACACCAGCGGCAGCATCTCCACCGCCTGGCGGAAGTCGGCCTGGGCCAGCATGCCGCCGCGGCTCGTGTCCGTGCGGGCGCTGTGGCCCGGCCATCCCAAAGGCTTAGTAGACATTGCGGCCCGTCCATCCCGACACGGCCGTGCGGGCGATGATCAGCAGGTCCATCCGGAACGTCCAGTGCTGGATGTAGTAGATGTCGTGCTCGACGCGGTCGCTCATCTTGCGCAGCGTGTCCGTCTGCCCCCGGAACCCGTTGACCTGGGCCCAGCCCGTAATGCCCGGCTTGACCCGGTGGCGCATCATGTAGCGCTGCACCAGGTCCTTGTACATTTCGTTGTGCTCCAGCGCGTGCGGGCGGGGCCCGACGACGGACATGTCGCCCATCAGCACGTTCAGGAACTGCGGCAGCTCATCCAGGCTGGTGCGCCGCAGGAAGCCGCCGATGCGGGTAATGCGGGAATCGTTGCGGGTCGCCTGCGTGACCGTGCCATGTTCCTGATGCACGGTCATGGTGCGGAACTTGTAGACGTGGAACACCTTGCCGTCCACGCCCAGCCGCGGCTGGGTAAAGAAAACGGGGCCACGGGACGTCAGCTTCACCATCAGGGCGATGGAGATCATCAGGGGTGACAAGCCGATCAGCGCGCAAAAGGCGAAGCTGCGGTCGAAGACCTCTTTGGCCCAGCCCCGCACGCCGGCGGCCGGCAGGCTGTTGAGCTGGATGGCGGGCAAGCCCAGGAATTCGCCGATGCGGTGGCCCAGCAGCTGGATCGACATCACATCGGGGATCCACCGGATATCCACCAGGTCGTTGCGCAGGTGATAGAGCACTTCACGCAATTCCTGGCCCGCCTCCATCGGAAGGACGATCCAGATCTCGCGCACGTTGTGTTCATGGACGAAGGCGTGCAGGTTATCCAGGTCCTGCAGGCGGCGTACTTGCGGCGGCAGGCTTTCATGCGGTTCGGCATAGATGCCGGCCACGGTGTAGCCTGCGCCCCGGTACCGTTCGACGCGGCGCCACAGGTCATGGCCCAGTGCGCCAAAGCCCACCAGCAAGACGTTCTTCTTGTTCAGGCCCCGGTCGCGCGCTGCGCCCAGCGCCGCATAGACGGCGATGCGCACACCCGCCAGCGTCAAGGCCGACATGCCGAACCAGGTAGCCGCCCATATGCGCGATATCGCGGCGGTCTGATGCATGAGAAAACTGACGAGGATGCCCAGTGCGAACACGGTGGCCCAGGCCATCAGGCTGCGCACCACCAGATCCGTCAGCAGCCGGCCCCGCCACGACACGTACAGGCGGAACGCCGGAAAGATGGCGATCACGCCCAAGCCGCACAAGTAGACGAGGAACAGATGGATCTGCGGTGGGTCCGCCAGAGCATCGTCCGAGAATTTCAAACCGGTGGCAGTCAGGCCGCAGGTGATCACGATCGCGGCATCGAGCAAGCGGTATAGATAGCTTGCTCCGCTGAATCTTGCCGACGTGTCCGAGTTGGACGGGTCCATCGCGCACTCCTGTTCGTGGAGAATCTCTTGCGGCGAAAAAAAACGATGCACTGCCGCAAAACATGTGGCTACCGACGAAATCTTATTGAGTGCAAGGCGTACCCGAAACCTCCAAACGATGTAGGAGAAGGCTTAGGGCATCCGTCGAATGTGCGGGGCTTCGAAAAGAGAGTGGAATGTCGCAACCCGTTACGCATCGGGCTCCATTCCAAGCAACGAAGTCATTCACAGTGGATTTGCCATGACGACATTTTTCGGAACGTTGAGCCGAGCCATCGCCGCTATCGCGCTCGTGTCCTCGCTGGGCGCTTGCGCCCTGTCTCCCGGTATGACCTTTAATGCCAGCCACCTCGTAGATCCCCTGGATCCGAACTCCGTGGCCCCGATCAAGGAAATCACGCCGTCGCTGGTCGTGGACGACTTGCGGGCCCGCCAGGCACTGATCGACAACGACGGCGTGGACCGCCTGGTCGGCAGCGTCGAGCCCTACCGCATCGGCCCGGGAGACATCCTCTCCATTGTGGTCTGGGATCACCCCGAGCTCGTCCTTCCGACGCAAACCTACGCCATCGGGACAGGGGTGACCGAACTAGTCATGGGAGATACCGCCTCGGGCATTCCGGGCTATACGGTGTCATCCACTGGATACATCCAATTTCCCTATACGGGATTGCTGAAAGTGGCGGGGTTGACGGAACTTCAGGCGCGCAATCTCATAGTCAATAGTTCCGGCAAGTACATCCAGGATCCGCAGATCACAGTACGCGTGCTTGGCTATCGCAGCAAGCGCGTCTACGTCGAAGGCGAGGTCAAGTTGCCGGGCACGGTTGCCATCAATGACATCCCGATGACTCTGCTCGAAGCGGTCAACCGCGCGGGAGGTTTGCTGCCCACCGCCGACCGTAGCGCCGTCTATGTGATTCGTGATGGCCGCCGTACCCGCGTGAACCTGCCGGCGCTGATCGAACGTGGCCAGGACTTGAATCAGGTCATGCTGAAGTCAGGCGACATCGTGCGTGTGACGCCACGTGACGACAGCAAGGTGTTCGTGATGGGCGAAGTGTTCCTGCCCACCACGGTGGTGATGCGCGACGGACGCATGTCGTTGACCGAGGCGCTGGGCATGGCGGGAGGACCGAACCAGCTCACGGCTGACGCGTCGCAGATTTTTGTAGTGCGTAGTACCGAGCAGGCGACGCCGCTGGTGTTCCATCTGAACTCCAAGTCGCCGCAGGCTCTGGCGGTAGGAGCGAAGTTCGAGTTGGAACCCAAAGACGTCGTGTTCGTGGATACGGCAGCGCTGGTGCGGTGGAACCGCTTCATCAGCAACCTGTTCCCGAGCGCACAAACGGTACAGACCGTGAAATCGATCAACTAGTCCGACTTTCGGGGTCGCCAGACCCTAAACCACGCCTTTGGGGGCGCCGCGACCGCGGCGGCGCCCACGTCTGGAGAGCTGCATGTCGTTGCCCATCGAATCATTCGAGCCGAACGTTCCGGCTCGCCAGCAGGAAACCCCGTTGTCGTCCCACGTGGATGCGATCGTCTCGAACCGGTGGATGATCATCGCCATCACCTTGCTCGCCTTTCTCGGCGCCTTGGCATACGTGATGGTGACGCCATCGGTCTATTCGGCCGACATCATCGTGCAGGTCGAAGAGGAAATGCCCAATGGCCAGGCGCGCAGCCTGCTGGGCGACGTCTCCGCCATGTTCGACACCAAGGCAGAGACGTCCGGCGAAATGGAAGTGCTGCGTTCGCGCATGGTGGTGGGGCCCGCTGTCGACAAATTTCTGCTCTACATCCACGCGAAGCCGCGCTATTTCCCCGTGGTGGGCGAATGGCTGGCGCAGCGCTACGAAGCGCTGCCGTATCCGTCCAGCCTGCCGCGCGGCGGGTATGCATGGGGCGGGGAGTCCATCGCAATCTCGCAACTGGACGTGCCCAATGAATGGCTGGGCAAGCCGTTTCGCGTGACGACGCTGGGCGAAGGCCGCTACACGCTGACCGACAAGTTCACGGGCGCCACGTTCAACGGTACCGTGGGCAAGCCTGAACATTTCCTGTTGCCCGGCGGCGGCGCCATGGACGTGCACATCGACGCGTTGGCAGGCCGGCCTGGCACCGAGTTCACCGTGTCGCGCAGCTCGCGCCTGGCGGCGATCGAAGACGTGCAATCGCACCTGGGCATCTTCGAGCGCGGCCGCGCATCGGGCGTGATCGGCGTCACGCTGGAAGGCAACGACCCGGCGTTGACCACCGCGGTGCTGAACCAGATCGGCCAGGAATACGTGCAGCAGAACGTCAATCGCAAGTCGGCGCAGGCCGAGAAGTCGTTGACGTTCCTGGAGCAGCAGCTGCCCATCCTGAAAGGCGAACTGGACGCCGCCGAAACCAAGTACAACGCGCTGCGCAACAAGCGCGGCACGATCGACTTGAGCGAAGAAGCCAAGCTCATCCTGGCGCAATCCGTGGACGCGCAGACCAAGGTGATGGAGCTGCGTTCCAAGCGGCAGGAACTGATCACGCGCTTTGCGCCGACCCATCCCAGCATCGTGGCCATCGACCGGCAGATTACGTCGCTCTCCGGTGACGTCAGCCGCATCGGCAACAACATCAAGCAGCTGCCGGACCTGGAGCAGGACGTGGTGCGCCTGGTGCGTGACGTGCGCGTCAACACCGAGCTCTACACGGGCCTCTTGAACAACGCGCAGCAACTGCGGCTGATCCGCGCCGGCAAGGTGGGCAACGTGCGCATCCTGGATGCGGCCGTGCAACCCGACCGTCCCGTGCGCCCCAAGGCCGCGATCATCATCGGCGTGGCGACGGCCATCGGCCTGATCTTCGGCATGCTGTGCGCCTTCGTGCGTAATGCGCTGTTCGGCGGCCTGTCGGAACCCGAGGACGTCGAACGCTACACGGGCCTGCCCGTGTTGGCCGCCATCCCGTACAGCGACATGCAGGACAAGCTGTGGCGCCGCAGCCGCCGCAAGAACGCGACCGTGCCTGCGCTGCTCGCGCAAAGCCAGGGCAACGCGCCGCCCATCGAAAGCCTGCGTTCGTTCCGCAATGTGCTGCAGGCGTCGCTGCGACAGTCGGCCAACAACATGGTCATGTTCACCGGGCCTGTGGCGGGCGTGGGCAAGTCGTTCCTGTCGGCCAACTTCGCCTTCATCCAGGGCGGCGTGGGCAAGCGCGTGCTGCTGATCGACGCCGACTTCCGCAAGGGCCAGCTGAACCGCTATTTCGGCGTGCCGAAAGAGGACGGACTGTTCGAAGTGCTGTCGGGCACCATCCCGCTGACGCGCGTAAGGAAGCACAGCGTGTCCGAAGGCGTGGACTTCATCGCCACAGGCGCGGTGACCTTTGATCCGTCGGAACTGCTGGCCTCGCCGGTGTTCGGCGCCACGCTGCGCGAACTGGCGTCGCAGTACGACATGGTGATCCTGGATACGGCCCCAGTGCTGTCGTCGCCCGACGCGGCGGTGGTGGGCACGCATGCGGCGGCCGTCATGGTGGTGGTGCGCTCCGGCATGAACACCGTGGGCGAGATCCGCGAAACGGCCAAGCGGCTGATCCAGGCCGGCGCGCCGGTGGACGGCGTGTTGTTCAACGGGCTCAAGCTCATGCCGGAGCGCTTCGGCTTCCGGTCCAAGTATGGGAGTTATCGGTATTCCCGTGCGGCGTATTACGGCGATTTCAAACAGAACGGCCCCAAATAACGCCACCCGGAGAAACTGGCATGCACGGAACTTTTGGCTGGGATACCCCGCAAATTCTGGATGCGGTTTTCAAGGCTTATGACATACGCGGCACGGTGCCGGACGAGATCGATGCGCGCTTTGCCCACAGCCTGGGCATGGCGGTAGGCACCCAGGCGCGGGACCAGGGCGCGCGCTCGATCGTGGTCGGGCGCGACGGCCGGATCAGCAGCGTGGAACTGGCGGCCGCGCTGCAGGCGGGGCTGCGTTCGGCGGGCATGCACGTCATCGATATCGGCATGGCCACCACGCCGATGGTGTACTTCGCCACGCGCCTGATGGACACCGGCGCCGGCATCGCCGTCACGGGCAGCCACAACCCGCCGGCCCACAACGGCTTCAAGATCGTGCTGGATGGCGCGTCGCTGTACGGCGAAGGCATCACGGCCTTGCGCGACGCCATGCGCTTGCCGATCGAATCGGCCACCGTGGCGGGGGGACGCACCCAGATGCAGATCCAGCCCTGCTACGCGGCCCGCCTGCTAGGCGACATCCGCATGGCGCGCCCGATGAAGATCGCCATCGATTGCGGCAGCGGCGTGGCGGGCGCGGTGGCGCCGGCGCTGTTCCGCGCGCTGGGTTGCGAAGTGACCGAGCTCTTCTGCGAAGTGGACGGTTCGTTTCCTGGCCACCACCCCGACCCGGCAGATCCGCAGAACTTGCAAGACCTGATCTATTGCCTGCGCTATTCCGACTGCGAAGTGGGCCTGGCCTTTGACGGCGACGGCGACCGGCTGGGGGTGGTGACGAAATCGGGACAGATCATCTGGCCCGACCGGCAATTGATTCTCTTCGCGCGCGACGTGCTGGAGCGCAACCCGGGCGCCGAGATCATCTACGACGTGAAATGCAGCCGCCACGTGGCGCGCGCCATCGTCGAGGCGGGGGGCCGCGCCACCATGTGGAAGACCGGCCATTCGCTGATCAAGGCCAAGATGCGGGAGACGGGAGCGCTACTTGCTGGAGAGATGAGCGGCCACATGTTTTTCAAAGAGCGCTGGTACGGCTTTGACGATGGCATTTACGCCGCTGCCCGGCTGCTGGAGATCCTCTCGGCAGCGCCCGACCCGTCAGGCTTGCTGGAAAGCCTGCCGCAGTCCTGCGCGACCCCTGAAATCAAGCTGGACACTGCCGAAGGCGAGCAGTTCGAACTGGTGGAGACACTGCGCGCGCAGGGGGAGTTCCCTGGCGCCATCTCCGTCAACGATCTGGATGGCGTCCGGGTGGACTATGCCGACGGCTTCGGCCTGGCGCGTCCGTCCAACACCACGCCGACGGTGGTTTTGCGTTTTGAAGGAGACACCGTGGCCGCATTGGCCCGTATCGAGGAGGACTTCCGCAACGCGTTCCGGCGCATTGCACCTCACGTTCGTTTACCGTTCTAAGGAGCATCACGCGATGGGTAAGGCCAACTATGCGATTGAGGCGTTAAGGGCCAATTCCGGCCTGGCGCAAAGCCCCGAGTGGCAGGCGTTTGCGCAGGCCGCGCAAAGCGCCGGTTTGGACGCCGGCACGTTGAAAGTGATCGAAGCGGCGGGATTGTGCGTGGACTTGACCATGCAACGGCAGTCCCCCGCCCTGGAGGCGGCGGCGCTGAACCTGCTGCAGGCGCGCGGCCTGGCGGATGCGCGCCACGCGTTGTTCGCAGGCGACCCGGTCAACTGGACCGAAGGCAAGCCGGCCTGGCATACCGCGTTGCGCGCCGGGCGTACCCGCGAGCAACCGGACGGCCTGGATGCGGATTCCGTCTGCGAGTATTCGCGCATGACCGATTTCGTGCGCAAGGTAGACCAGACGGCCGATTTTTCCTCCGTGCTGCATATCGGTATCGGCGGCAGCGACTGGGGCCCCCGCTTGGCCATCCAGGCCTTCGGCGGCCCGGGGCAGCGTCGCCAGATCCGCTTTGTCTCCAATATCGACGGCCATGCTTTCCATGACGCCGTGGCCGGGCTGGACCCGCGCCGCTGCCTGGTGGTGGTGTCGTCCAAATCCTTCACCACGTCCGAGACCCTGCACAACGCGCGGGCCGCCATCGCCTGGCTCAAGCAGGGCGGCGTGACCGACGTGTCTGAGCATCTGGCGGCGGTCACGGCGAACGCGCCTGCCGCGCGCGCCCTGGGCGTGCCGGCCAACCAGGTGTTCAAGATGTGCGACTGGGTGGGCGGACGCTATTCCGTATGGTCGGTCGCCGGCCTGTCGATCGCATTGACGGTGGGTGCCGACGTACTGATCGGCATGCGGGCGGGCGCCGAAGCGATGGACCAGCACTTCCAGCAGGCGCCTTTCGCCTCGAACGCGCCGATCCAGCTGGCGCTGGCCGGTCTGGTGAACTGCAGCGTGCTGGGTCACAACTCCCTGAACATCGCCGCCTACAGCGCGCGCTTGCTGCACCTGGTGACGTACCTTCAGCAGTTGGAAATGGAGTCGTTGGGCAAGCGGGTCGCTGGCGACGGCACGGCCGTGGGCGTGCCGACGGCGCCGATCATCTGGGGCATGCCGGGTACCGATGGGCAGCACACGTTCTTCCAGTGGCTGCACCAGAGCGAAGACGGTGCGCCGGTGGACTTCATCGCCAGCCTGCAAGGCCATACCGACAGCCCCGACGCACACCGCATGCTGCTGGCCAATTGCCTGGCCCAGCGGCAGGCGCTGCTGCGCGGCAAGTGCCTGGAGCAGGCGCTCCTGGACGTGGCGCATATCGACGACCAGGAACGCGCGCTCAGCCTGGCTCAGCACATGGTGCATCCGGGCGGACGGCCGTCGACCCTGATCGTCCTGCGCCAGCTGGACCCGCGGGGCCTGGGCGCGCTGCTGGCCTTGTACGAGCACAAAGTGTTCGTGCAGAGCGTGGTCTGGGGCATCAACCCCTTTGACCAATGGGGCGTGGAACTGGGCAAACGCCTGGCCACCGGCATCGAACGCGAACTGGCAGTGCCGGTTTCGGCTGGGGTGGTGGACTGGGGCCATGACGCCTCCACGTCGTATTGGATCGACCGCTATCGCGGCCATGCCCAGGCACCGCGTTCGCGGCACGCATGGGTGCCGGGCGTGGCGGCGCACCTTTGACGGGGGCCGGCATGGCGGACCTGCATGTGCTGGTGACGGGCGGGGCGGGCTACATCGGCACGCACACGCTGGTCGCGATGCTGGCGGCGGGCCAGCGGCCGCTGGTGCTGGATAACTTCAGCAACGGCAGCCGCGAGGCCGTGCGCCGCGTCGAGCGCCTGTGCGGCGTGCCGATTCCGCTGATCGAGGGCGACATCCGTACCCCCGGTCTTGTGGAATCGGTGCTGGCCGACGCCGCGGGCCGGGGCGAGCCCGTGCAGGCGGTGCTGCACCTGGCCGGCTGCAAGGCCGTCGGGGAATCGGTGGCCGATCCGCTCAAGTACTACGACAACAACGTGGCGGGGTCGCTGGCCTTGCTGCATGCGATGCGCGAGATGGGCGTGGCGCGGCTGGTGTTCAGTTCGTCGGCCACGGTCTATGGCGAACCGCAATACCTGCCGTTCACCGAAACGCACCCGCTGGCACCGACGAACCCCTACGGCCGCACCAAGCTGATGGTGGAGGAAATGCTGCGCGATGTCTGCTCGGCGTCTCCTGCTTTCAGTGCGGTCACGCTGCGCTATTTCAATCCCATCGGCGCGCACCCCAGCGGGCTGATCGGTGAAAGCCCCCGCGACCTGCCCAACAACCTGTTTCCCTTCATCACCCAGGTGGCGGTGGGCCGGCAGCCGTTCCTGCGCGTGTTCGGAGACGATTACGACACGGCCGACGGCACGGGCGTGCGCGACTATCTGCACGTCATGGACCTGGCGCAAGGCCATGTGCAAGCCTTGTCGTATTCCGAGGATCACCCGGGTTTCGTGGCGGTGAACCTGGGCACAGGGCAGGGCACCAGCGTGCTGGAGCTGGTGCATGCCTTTGAACGGGTAAATGGCTGCCGCATTCCGGTGCGCACGCAGGGGCGGCGTCCTGGGGACATCGAGCGGATGTGGGCGGACCCCGCCCTGGCGGCCGCTTTGCTGGGCTGGCGCAGCACGCACGACGTGGCCGCCATGTGCGCCGACGGGTGGCGCTGGCAGCAAGGCAATCCGCAAGGCTACGACGCGCCCGGCCAGCTGCCGCCGGGGCACGGGGAGGCCGCCGCTACCCAGGCCGCCGCATAACCCCAATGCCGTGTCGGATGGGTTACGGAAAAAGGGCGCTAGCGGTTACAGTTGACGGGATTATTGCGTAGCAACATGGCCCGGCGGCCTGGCGCCGGGGGCCATGCACCGTCAGTGAGGCACTTCCATGTTTGAATTCCATCCGTATGCCGGGCAGCACGGCGCCTTGCCGGAGCAGTGGCAATGAGCGGCCCCTCCTACCTGCCGCCGGCCCACTGGAACCTGGACAGCATCGTGTCCGGCCTGCGCGACGCGCGCGTCGCCTGGCGCGGCCCGCGCGGCCGCTTGCGCGAAGACTCGGGCTTGCGCGAGTTCCCGTCGCAGGAAAGCCTGCGCCAGATCGTCAAGGACCTCTGTGGCGCCTTGTTCCCGATGCGCCTGGGTCCGATCGACCTGCGCGAGGAAGTCGAAGACTTCTACGTCGGGCACACCATCGGCGCCGCACTGGACGCGCTGCTGCACCAGGTCTGTCTTGAACTGCAATACGTGGGCCGCCATGAACACGTGGACCCCGCTGAAACCCAGCGGCGTGCCATCGAGATCGTGCGCCAGTTCGGCGCCGAGCTGCCGCGGGTGCGCGCCGCGCTCGACCTGGACGTGACCGCGGCCTACCAGGGCGACCCGGCGGCGCACAGCGTCGACGAGGTGCTGCTGTGCTATCCCGGGGTGGCGGCGATGATCCATCACCGCCTGGCTAACGTCCTGTACCGCCTGAACGTGCCGATGCTGGCCCGCATCGTGGCCGAGATCGCCCATGCAGACACCGGCATCGACATCCACCCCGGCGCCACCATCGGCCGCAGTTTCTTCATCGACCACGGTACGGGGGTGGTTATCGGCGAGACCGCCATCATCGGCGACCGCGTGCGGCTCTACCAGATGGTGACGCTGGGCGCCAAGCGCTTCCCGCCCGGTGAAAACGGCGAGCTGAAGAAAGGCCTGCCGCGCCACCCGTTGATCGAAGACGACGTCGTAATCTACGCTGGCGCCACGATTCTGGGCCGCGTCACGATCGGCAAGGGCTCGACCATTGGCGGCAACGTCTGGCTGACGCGCAGTGTGGCCCCGGGCAGCAACGTCACGCAGGCCAGCCTGGTCAGCGACATGCCGGATTGCGGCCTGGGCGGCTGAACCGCCTTTATCGATGCGCGCAGCGCCGCGTGCGCGGGCGGCCAGGACAGAGGAGTCAGGATGGATACACGAGTCTCGGATCTGGCCGCGCTGCGCGGCTTCGTCGACCGTCACCCGCGGCTGTTCGTACTGACGGGGGCGGGCGTCAGCACTGACTCCGGCATCCCCGACTACCGCGATACCGAAGGCGAATGGAAGCGCAAGCCGCCCATGACGCTGCAGACCTTCATGGGCGACGACCTGGCGCGTGCCCGCTATTGGGCCCGCAGCATGGTCGGCTGGCGCCGTTTCGGCAGCGTCAAGCCCAATGATTCGCACCGCGCGCTGGCGCGGCTGGAGTCGCGCGGCCACGTCACCGTGCTGGTCACGCAAAACGTCGATGGCCTGCACGAAGCGGCGGGCAGCCGCGAAGTCGTGGACCTGCATGGCCGGCTGGACGAGGTGCGTTGCATGAACTGCGACTGGCGCGGCGGCCGCCAGCCGTGGCAAGAGGCGCTTCTGCAGGGCAACCCGGAATGGACGTCGCTGGACGCCACGGATGCGCCCGATGGCGACGCCGACCTCGAGGGCGAGGATTTCTCGCGGTTCACCGTGCCGCCTTGTCCGCGCTGCGGCGGCATCGTCAAGCCGGACGTGGTCTTCTTCGGTGAAACCGTGCCCCGCGATCGCGTGGACCGGGCCAATGCCGGCCTGATGAGCGCCGACGCAGTGCTGGTCGTCGGCTCGTCGCTGATGGTGTATTCAGGCTACCGTTTCGTGACCGCGGCGTCCCGTAACGGCATGCCGATCGCCGCCATCAACCTGGGCCGCACGCGGGCCGATCCGCTGCTGACCCTGAAGGTGGAACAGCCCTGTGCGGTGGCGTTGGATGCCTTATAGGCACGCTTTTTGCCGGCCGGTTTTTGACCGGTCTAAGCAAGTGCTTGCCCCGTAAGGGATTTTTCGCTCTGTTACAGACCTTTCCATAGGGTTGTCCACAGGAACTGTGGATAATTCCTAGGGATAACCCCCATTTTTTACGTCTCTAGCGGCTCAAGCCCGTCGCCCAGCAACGCCTTGCGGGCGGCGTGCCAGCTGCCGGCATCCGGCGCATACAGCAGCCCGCCCGTGCGATGCGTGGGCTTGTAGGGCGAGCCGTCAAAGCGCGCGGCGTACCCACCGGCTTCCCGGTGCAGCAGCCAGCCCGCCGCATGGTCCCAGGCCGTCAGCTGGTTGTACAGCGCGATATGGCAATGGCCGGCTGCCAGCATCCGGTATTCATGGGCGGCGCAGCGCAGCGATGCGGTGCTGCCCAGGCGCGACAGGTTGCTATTGACGGTGGTGCGCAACGGTTCGGGCAGGGCGCCCGTGGCGATCAGGCCATCCATGTCTTCGGGCGGCGCCGGGCTGGCGACTGCCAGCGGGGCCTGCCGGCCGTTCTCGTATTCCATCCAGGCGCCTTCGCCGCGCACGGCCAGCGCGCTGTCGCGGTTGACGGGGTCGTAGATCACGCCCGCGATGACATCGCCGCGATGGCAGGCCGCGATCATCATGCCGAACAGGGGCAAGCCAGCCACATAGTTGCGGGTGCCGTCGATGGGGTCGATCAAAAAGGCCAGGTCGGCGTCGACCAGCATGTTCAGCAGGGCGGGATTGCGCGCGGAGGCCTCTTCGCCGATCAGTACGGCGCCGGGGTGCAGCTTGGCCAGGCGGGCGGCGATCAGGCGTTCAGCCGCCTCGTCCGCGTCGGTCACCAGGTCGCGCGGCGAACTCTTGCCCCGCACCGAGCCTTCCGGCAGGTTGCGATAGCGCGGCATGACCTCCGCAAGGGCGGTTTCGGCTAGCACGACGGCAAGCTTGCGGGTGTCCTCGCGGGTAAAAGTTCTGCTCATACTGACTCATCCAGGGAACGCGCAAATCTATCACGCCTGAGCGGCATTTGATCGTGTTTTGCAAGTCACTGGAATGAAAGGACTTTTTCCGGCTATGCAGGAGTTATCTGCCGGGTTGTCCACAGTTGGTGGGGATAAGCGGGCCGAAACCCGCTTATCCCTTAGGACGCCGCGCCGCCCCCTCGGGGGGCAGCAAGCACGCGTAGCGTGCGCGGCGTGGGGGCCGCACCGCCGCAGGGCCGCCCCAAGGCGGTGCCGCCCCCTCGGGGGGCAGCAAGCACGCGTAGCGTGCGCGGCGTGGGGGCCTTTTCTCTTAGCCCAAGTCGACGCACAAGTATTTGATCTCGAGGTATTCCTCGATACCGTACTTGGAGCCTTCGCGGCCCAGGCCGGATTGCTTCACACCGCCGAACGGGCCGACTTCGTTGGAGATCAAGCCGGTGTTGATGCCGACGATGCCGTACTCCAGCGATTCCGACACGCGCCAGATGCGGGCGTAGTCGCGGGTGAAGAAGTAGGCGGCCAGGCCGAAGATGGTGTCATTCGCCATGCCGATGACTTCTTCTTCCGTTTCAAAGCGGAACAGCGGGGCCACCGGGCCGAAGGTTTCTTCGGTCGCGAAGCGCATCGACTGGGTCACGTCGCGCACCACGGTCGGCTCGAAGAACGTGCCGCCCAGCGCATGCGGCTTGCCGCCAGCGATGACCTTGGCGCCGTGCGAGGTGGCGTCGGCGATGTGTTCCTGCACCTTTTCCACGGCGCTGGCGTCGATCAGCGGACCTTGCGTCACGCCGTCGGCGAAGCCGTCGCCCACCTTCATGGCATTGACCTTGGCCACCAGGCGCTTGGCGATCTCTTCATACACGCCGGCCTGCACGTAGATGCGGTTGGCGCACACGCAGGTCTGGCCGGCGTTGCGGTACTTCGAGGCCAGGATGCCGTCCACGGCGCGGTCCAGGTCGGCGTCGTCGAACACGATGAAGGGCGCGTTGCCGCCCAGTTCCAGCGACAGCTTCTTGATGGTGGGCGCGCATTGCTCCATCAGCGTGCGGCCGACTTCCGTCGATCCGGTGAAGCTCAGCTTGCGCACGACCTCGCTCTCGCACAGCGCCGCGCCGATATCGCGCGAGCTGCCGGTGATGACGTGGAACACGCCGGCCGGCACGCCGGCTTCTTCGGCCAGCACGGCCAGCGCCAGCGCGGTCAGCGGGGTCTGCTGGGCGGGCTTGACGACCATGGTGCAGCCAGCGGCAAGCGCCGGGCCGACCTTGCGGGTGATCATGGCGGCCGGGAAGTTCCACGGCGTGATGGCGGCGGTGACGCCGATGGGCTGCTTCAATGCCAGCAAGCGCTGGCCGGCCTTCGGGCTTTGCAGCACGTCGCCGTCGATGCGCTTGGCTTCTTCGGCGAACCATTCCAGGAACGAGGCAGCGTAGGCGATTTCGCCGGCGGCTTCGGTCACGGGCTTGCCCTGTTCGGACGTCATGATGGCGGCCAGGTCTTGCTGGTTCTGCATCATCAACTGCGCCCACTTCAGCAGGATCGCGGCGCGTTCCTTGCCCGTCTTGGCGCTCCAGGCCGGCAGCGCGGCTTGGGCGCTGGCGATGGCCTGTTCGGTTTCCTTGCGGCCCAGCTTGGGCACGGACACGATGGTCTTGCCGGTGGAGGGATTGTCCACCGGGATCGATGCGCCGTTGCCGGCGCCTACCCACTTGCCGTCGATGTAGCAGGCGTCGCGCAGCAGTTCAGGGCGCGACAGGGGATGGGTCAAAGCGGTCATTATCGGAGTCTCCTTGAATGAAATGCAGCAGGGCCAGGAAACGGCTGCGGGCGTGGCGGTAAACCGCAACACGCCCGCAATTGCCATGCCTGCCCAACCGAAGATCGGGTGTTCAGGCCCTGGGCATCAGGCGGCCAGCGCCTCGGACAGGATAACCAGTGCGCGGTCGAATTGCGCGTCGGGAATGGTCAGCGGGTACAGGAAGCGCAGCACGTTGCCGTACACGCCGCAGCTCAGCAGGATCAGGCCTTGCTCGAGCGCGCGCGCTTGCACGCGCTTGACGGCTTCAGCGTCCGGCTTGCCGTTGGCGTCGTTCAGTTCCAGCGCCACCATCGAGCCCAGGCCACGCACGTCGGCGATGCCCGCCACCTTGCCACGCAGGCCTTCCAGATGGGCGCGCAGCTTGTCGCCCAGCACGGTTGCGCGTTCGCACAGCTTTTCTTCGGCGATCACGTCCAGCACGGCATGTGCGGCGGCGACTGCCAGCGGGTTGCCGGCGTACGTGCCGCCCAGGCCGCCCGCGGCCGGGCCGTCCATGACGTCGGCGCGGCCGACCACGCCCGAGATCGGGAAGCCGCCGCCCAGGCTCTTGGCCATCGTGATGATGTCTGCCTGCACCGAGTGGTGTTCCATCGCGAACAGCTTGCCGGTGCGGCCGAAGCCCGTTTGCACTTCGTCGGCGATCAGCAGGATGCCGTGCTCGTCGCAAAGCTTGCGCAGGGCGGTCATCAGTTCAGGCGGGGTGATGTTGAAGCCGCCTTCGCCTTGCACCGGTTCGATGATGATCGCAGCCACGCGCTTGGGATCGATGTCGCACTTGAACAGCAGGTCCAGCGCCTTGAGCGAATCCGCCACGGTGATGGACTGGGTGCCGTTGGGGAACGGCACGTGGTAGATGTCGCCCGGCATCGGGCCGAACGACAGCTTGTAGGGGGCGACCTTGCCGGTCAGCGCCATGCCCAGCATGGTGCGGCCGTGGAACGAACCCGAAAAGGCGATGACGCCCGAACGGCCGGTGGCCGAGCGTGCGATCTTGATGGCGTTTTCAACGGCTTCGACGCCGGTCGTGAAGAACGCGGTCTTCTTCAGGCCGTCGATGGGGGCCAGGCGGTTGATGCGTTCGGCCAGCGAGATGTAGCCTTCGTACGGCACGATCTGATAGGCCGTGTGCGTGAAGTTGTCCAGCTGGGCGGACACGGCGGCCTTGACCTTGGGGTGCAGGTGGCCGGTGTTCAGCACGGCGATGCCGCCCGCGAAATCGATGTATTCCTTGCCGTTGGCGTCCCACAGCGTGGCGTTTTCGGCGCGCACCGCGTAGAAGTCGCACATGACGCCGACGCCACGCGGGGTGGCCAAGGAACGGCGGGTATTCAGGTCCTGATTCTTCATCTCTGCCTCGGGGAACGTGGTGGGCGGGAAAAACCTTATTTAATGCTACGATGGCCCCATTTGTGGGAACCACTTTAATAAAACAGGTAGAACCAATTGCGGTCCATTGTAGGTGACTTGCTGCTGCTGCGTTTGGCCGATGGGGCGAACGAGCCGATGAACAAGCGGCTGTACCGCGGCATCCGCGAAGCGATCCTGGACGGCGCCATCGCCGCGGACTCGCGCCTGCCGGCTTCGCGCGACCTGGCTGCCGAACTCGGCATCGCCCGCAATACCGTGGTGCATGTCTACAGCCAGCTGCTGGCCGAAGGCTATACGCGCAGCCGCCAGGGCAACGGCACCTTCGTCAACGCTTCGGTGCCGGATTCCTACCTGGCCAGCGGCCGCCGGCTGCGCCAGCCGCCGAAGTCGCAGCCGGGCCCGGCCTTGTCGCCGCGCGGCGCGGCCATCGTGGATGGCGTGTCGGCCTCGCCCTACCAATGGGGCGCCTTCATGCCCGGCGTGCCCGACCTGACCGAGTTCCCGCACAAGAAATTCGGCCGCATCTTCAGTTCGCTATGGCGCAACCCGTCGCCCGATCTGCTGACCTATGCCTACGGCGGCGGCCTGCCGGCGCTGCGCGAGGCGCTGGCCCAGCATCTGGCGCTGACGCGCTCCATCGACTGCGACCCTGAACAGATCATCATCACCGAAGGCTCGCACCAGGCCATCGACCTGACGACCCGCATCCTGGGCGAAGCCGGCGAGACCGCCTGGGTCGAAGACCCGGGCTATTGGGGCGCCCGCACCATCCTGCAGGCCAATGGCCTGCATACCGTGCACCTGCCGGTCGATGAAGAAGGCATGCGCCTGCCGGACGCCGTGGGTACGCCACCGCGCTTCATCTTCGTGACCCCCTCGCACCAGTATCCGCTGGGCCCCGTCATGTCGCTGACCCGGCGCCGCCAATTGCTTGCCGTGGCGCGGCAATGTGGCAGCTGGATCATCGAAGACGATTACGACAGCGAATTCCGTTTCTCAGGCCGGCCCATCGCATCGCTGCTGGGCCTGGAGCCGGATGCGCCCGTCATCTACATGGGCACCTTCAGCAAGACCCTGTACCCGGGCCTGCGCGTCGGGTATCTGGTATTGCCCAAGCCGCTGACTGCGGCGTTCCAGGCGGCGCATGCAGAGCTCTACCGCGAGGGGCATCTGATGACGCACGCGGCGCTGGCGACGTTCATCGCCGAAGGCCATTACGCGGCTCATATCCGCCGGATGCGCATGCTGTATGGTCGGCGCCGCGCGATGCTGGTCAACCTGATCGAACGCCGGCTGGGTCCGGATTGGCTGCACCGCGACGCCAGCATGGCGGGCCTGCATCTGGTCCTGACCCTGCCGCCGGATATGGATGATTTGCGCGTGGTCGACGTGGCGCGCAGCAAAGGCGTGCTGACGCGCGCGTTGTCGCGGTACTACGTGAATGCGCAAGGGCGGCGGCCGGGCCTGCTGCTGGGCTACGCCTGTGTGCCCGAGCACGACATCGCGCGCAAGTTCGAAGTGCTGTTGGAAAGCCTGGCGGAAGTCGCTCGCAAGCCCGCAGCGGCCTGAACGCCAGCGTCGACACCGCGGCCTTAGAACGGCAGTAGCGCGGACGCGAATGCGGCGGCGTTGCGCATGCCCTGGTCTTCGAAATTGGTGTTGAACACGGCATGCGCCTGGGCGCTTTGCGTCGCCAGCCGCGAAAAGCGCTCTGCCAATTCGGCCAGTTCCTGTTCCGTGTATTCATACTGGAAGCGTCCCGACGAGGCCGTGCCGGATACGTTCCAGGCCGCGGCATTACGGCCGTGCAAGCGCAGCAGCGTCAGTTCGGGATGGCTGCTTTCCCAAACGGCGGGCACCGTGTTGTCAAAGCCCTGGGGAGCGTCGACCACGGTATGCACCACGCCCAGGTCGCGTTCGAACGCGAGCGTGTCCGCCGTGGCCGTCGGGGTCTCGAACCAGCTGTGGTGCCGGAATTCCACCGAGATCAGGTGTTCTTCCATGCGCCGCGCGCACTCGGCCACGTGCGCCCGGCCGCGCGCATCACGCCGGATCCAGGGCGGAAACTGGAAATGCACCGCGCCCAGCTTGCCCGGCATCCGCAGCGGCTCCAGCGCCATCTGGTAGCGGCGCCAGAGTTCGTCGCGCAGGTCTTCGGGCATCTGGCCGTGATAGATGACGGGGTCTGGCCAGTCGTCCAATTCGCGGCCGATGTCTGCGGGCAATGCAGCAAGCGGCGTCTGGTGGCCGGTAAACAGCCGGAACGCCTTGATGTTGAAGACAAAATCATCCGGTGTGCGTTGCGCCCACAGGTAGGCGTTTTCCGCGGAGGGCAGGGCGTAATAGCTGGAATCGACCTCGGCCATGGCAAAGCGCGACGCGTAGAACCGCAGCCGGGCCTCGGCGCTGCGGACGCCGGGCGGGTAGAAGCGACCGCAGGCCAGTAAGGTGGGATCGGTCCAGGAGGCGGTGCCGGTCAGGATGAGCATGGGAAAGGGCGGAGGGCGTGAAGGGGTGGGGTGGCCACGCTGCTATGATAGCTGGATATATAGCCAGTCATTTGGCCCGTGGCCGCGCATCGTGCGCGCGACGCCCCGGCGCGCCAAGCGGCCTCCTACGCGTCATGCCCGAACAGAATCCCGCCCCGTCAAACAGCCGCCCCGACCCCCTGGCCGACCTGAACCCCGCCCAGCGCGAAGCCGCCGAATTCGGCGTCAATGGCGCGCATGGCGCGTCGGGCGATGGAGGTCCCCTGCTGGTCATCGCCGGGGCGGGGTCGGGCAAGACCAATACGCTGGCCCACCGGGTGGCGCACCTGATCTTGAATGGCGCGGACCCGCAGCGCATGCTGCTGCTGACGTTTTCGCGCCGCGCCGCCCAGGAAATGGACCGCCGCGTGGGATCCGTCCTGCAGCGGGTCATGAACCTGCGCGGCTCGCAGCAGGCGCCGTCCTTGCCCTGGGCAGGCACTTTCCACGCCATCGGCGCGCGCCTCTTGCGCGACTGCGCGCTGCGTATCGGTTTGTCCGAAGCCTTCACCATTCATGACCGCGGCGATGCCGAAGACCTGATGGGCATGGTCCGGCACGAGCAAGGCCTGTCGTCCACCAAGTCGCGCTTTCCGTTGAAGGGCACCTGCCTGGCCATCTACTCGCGCGTGGTCAACAGCCAGACGCCGGTGGCTGACGTGCTGAAGACGTCCTTTCCCTGGTGCGCCCAATGGGAAGAAGAACTGAAGAACCTGTTCCGCGGCTATGTGGCCGCCAAGCAGGATCAGCAAGTGCTGGATTACGACGATCTGCTGCTGTATTGGGCCGAGATGATGTCCGACCCCGGCATCGCCGCCGACGTCGGCGCGCGCTTCGACCATGTGTTGGTGGACGAATACCAGGACACCAACCGGTTGCAGTCGGCCATCCTGCTGGCAATGAAGCCGGACGGCCGCGGGCTGACGGTGGTGGGCGACGATGCCCAGTCCATCTATTCCTTCCGCGCCGCCACCGTGCGCAACATCCTGGACTTCCCCAATCAGTTTCCCGAGCCGGCGCGCGTCATCACGTTGGACCGCAATTACCGTTCGACACAGCCCATCCTGAACGCGTCCAACGCCGTGATCGGGCTGGCGACGGAACGTTTCGCCAAAGACCTCTGGACCGACCGCGCCTCGTCGCAACTGCCCGAGCTGGTGACGGTCAGCGACGAAGCTGGGCAGGCGCGGTGGGTGGCCGACCAGGTGCTGGCCCAGCGCGAGGGCGGCGCCACACTGAAGTCGCAGGCGGCTCTGTTCCGCACGGCCAGCCACAGCGCCGCGCTGGAACTGGAACTGACCCGCCGCAATATTCCCTTCGTGAAGTTCGGCGGCCTGCGCTTCCTGGAAGCCGCGCATGTGAAAGACCTGCTGTCGCTCTTGCGTTGGGCTGAAAATCCGCGTGGCCGCATGGCGGGCTTCCGGGTGGCGCAACTGATGCCGGGCATTGGTCCGGCCACGGCGGGCAAGTTGATGGACGCCATGTCCGCATCCGCCGAACCGTTGCGCGCACTGCGCGAATTCAAGCCGGGGGCGGCGGCGCAGGAAGAGTGGGGCGCGTTCGCCGACACGTATGCGGCGCTGTGCGATCCCGCCCTGCGCTGGCCGGCCGACGTGGACCTGGCCCTGCGCTGGTACGCCGGCCAGCTGGAACGCCTGTATGACGATGCGCGCGTGCGAAAGACCGACCTGGACCAGTTGGTGCGGCTGGCGGCGGGCTACCCGTCGCGGGAACGGTTCCTGACCGAACTGACGCTGGATCCGCCCGACGCCACCAGCGACGAATCCGGCGCCCCGTCGCGCGACGAAGACTACATGATCCTGTCCACCATCCACTCAGCCAAGGGCCAGGAATGGAAGGCCGTCTATGTGCTGAACGTGGTGGACGGCTGCATCCCGTCCGACATGAGCACGGGCACCGCCGAAGAGATCGAGGAAGAGCGCCGCCTGCTGTACGTGGCCATGACCCGGGCCAAAGAGCGCTTGCAGCTGATCGTGCCGCAACGCTTCTATGTGCACCAGCAGACGGGCATGGGCGACCGCCACGTCTATGGTTCGCGCACGCGCTACATCACCAATGCCATGCTGCCGCTGTTTGACCATCTGCCCAAGCCGCCCGCGCTGCCTGATCTACCCGGCGGCCAGCCCAAGGAACCGCAGGCCCCCAGCATCGACGTGACCAAACGGGTCCGCAGTCTGTTTTCCTAGAGGCGGCGCGGGGCGCCCTCAAACCTTCACCGGCCCGAGCCTGGGCTATCATCGGCCGATACCCATAAGTTGTCCGGTAGGGATCGCATTGCCTGAGGTAGTCCATGTCCGCTGAAGAGAATTTCGCCGACGCCCACAAGGGCGAGGTGGTCGCGTCGATAGCCTATGTGAACGGGCGCCGCGATCGGGAAGTGCCCATCGACGAGGTGGGGCAGCACATTAGCCGGTACAACGGCCAGCCGCAGGGGCAGCCGCCCGGCATGCTGTGGATCGGCTTGCGCAATCCCACGCCGGAATTGCTGGCCAGGGTTACCGGAGAACTCGGCGCCTGCGGCAAGAACCAGGAAGAAATGTTGGAACCGCACCGGCGCCCGAAGATCATTGACTACGGCAATATGGTCCTCATCGTGACCATCACCGTCGAGGTCGAGGCCGAGCGCCCCATCTTCGGCGAGACCCAACTGCTGATCGGCGACGGCTTCCTGGTGACCGTGCGCCGTGGCGCAACGGCCGCCCACAGCCCCTTGCGTGAACGGTTGGAGGCGTCGCCCGACCTGCTCAAGCGCGGCAGCGACTACGTCGCGTCCGAGGTGCTGGACTGGTTGGTCGACCGCTATGTGGCCGCCGCCGGCAAGATCGAAAGCGTGGTGGAAGGCGCCGAGCAGAAACTGCTGATCCGCGGCGCCAAGGATTCCGACATCCGCAGGCTGTACCGCCAGCGCCGCGACCTGTTGCGCATCCACACCGTGGTGTCACCGATGGCCGAGATCTGCCGCCGGCTGGCGCGGGTCGAGATGTCGGCAGTGGACGAACACGCGCGCCCGTATTTCGGCGAGGTCGCCGACCGCGTGCTGCGCGTGGATGAGTTGTTCAATGCCTTGCGCGAGTCGCTGGCCTTCGCGTTTGAAGCCAGCCTGATGATCGGCCAGGCTGCGCAGAACGACACCACCCGCAAGCTCGCGTCCTGGGCCGCTATTCTTGCCGTACCGACGGCGATCGCCGGCATCTATGGCATGAACTTCGAATTCATGCCCGAACTGAAGTCGCCTTGGGGTTATCCCATCACGCTGGGCGTCATCGTGTCGGTCTGTTCCATCCTGTATTGGCGTTTCCGCAAATCGGGCTGGCTGTAGGACCGGACGCAGTCCTTTTCTGCACGCCGGGCGGTTGGCGGCACGCGGCGTGTGGCAAACTTCCAGCGTTTCTAACCTGGAGCCCGGCCGGTGCGTGGCAAACCTTCCTTTCGCGGTGGCAGCAAGCTGACCGCCCTGATCGTCGCCGTGATTCTTGCGGCGGCAGGCGCCATCGTCAATTGGCTGCAGCCTTCGGGGCCTGATGCGCCCCGTCCGCCGGCCACGGGCACATCGACGGCACCTGGCCAAACCCAAGCCCCTTCCCGCTCCGGCCCTGCGCCGGCCGGCGGCGTACCTCAGGGCAGCTACACACTGACCGGCACCATCGTCAACGTGGCCGACGGCGATACCGTCACGCTGCGTGCGCCGGACGGCCAGCGGCGCATCCGCATGGACAGCATCGATGCACCGGAGGAAGGCCACGGCGCCGATCAGCCCGGGCAACCCTATGCCGAGGCCGCGCGGCAGAATCTGGCCAACCTGGTGGCAGGCAAGACCCTGACCGCTCAGTGCTACGAGAAAGACCAGTACGGCCGTGACGTGTGCGCCCTGATCCTTGAAGACGGCCGCTCGGCCAACCGCCTGCAGGTGGAGGCCGGCTACGCCTGGGCCTATACCGCCAGAAAGGGCGACTACCTGCGCGACAAGGCCATGCCTGACCTGCAACGCCAGGCCAAGGATGCCGGCCGTGGCCTGTGGGTACAGCAGGGCGCCATGCAGCCCTGGAAATGGCGTTACGACTGCTGGCGTCAACGCCAGTGCGGCTGAGTAGGACGGCTTCGGACTGCCCGACGCGGCCGCTAGGGGGATGCCTGGGTACTGGCTCCGTCCCGCGTTTGCTATTCTCTGTCGCAACGATTTGAAGGGAAGGTTTCCATGCGTGCATTCAAGCGGCTCTGGGCGACGGCCACGCTGCTGTTGCTGGCAGTGGCGGGCTGCTCGCAAGAAAGCCCGATCAACAGCCCGTATCCGTCCGGGGCGGAAAGCCAGAACACGTTCTACTCCGCGTTCACGCAGCGTTCGCCGAAGTATCTGGACCCGGCCAGCTCTTATTCCGTGGACGAAACGCCTTATACCTACAACATCTATGAGACGTTGTACGGCTATCACTACCTGAAGCGGCCCTACGAGCTGGTGCCGCGCTCGGCAGAGGCCATTGCTCCGCCGCTCTATCTGGATGCGCAGGGTAAACCGTTGCCTGCTGACGCGCCGGGCGAACAGATCGCCGAAAGCGTCTACGACATCAAGATCCGCCCTGGCGTGCGCTTCCAGCCGCATCCAGCCTTTGCCCGCAAGACCGACGGCAGCTACGACTACTTCCCGCTGGCCACGGGCGAACTGGACGACAAGTTCTATATTCCTGACTTTCCGCGGACCGGCACGCGCGAACTCACCGCGGACGATTATGTCTACGCGTTCCGCCGCCTGGCCAGCCCGCGCGTGGTGTCGCCCATCTATTCGGTGATGGCCGATCATATTCAAGGCATGAAGGAATACGGCGACCGCTTGCGTCAACGCGACCGCGACATGCGCCGCGACCTGCCCGGCGGCAGCACGCCGCCCTGGCTGGATCTCCGCGAAGCCGACGGCTTTACCGGCGTCCAGGCGCTGGACCCGCATACGCTTCGCATCCGGGTTACCGGCAAATATCCCCAGTTCAAGTACTGGCTGGCCATGACGTTCACGGCGCCCATCCCCTGGGAGGCCGACCGTTTCTACAACCAGCCGGGCATGGCCTCGCACGACCTGTCGCTGAACACCTGGCCTGTCGGGACCGGCCCCTACATGCTGGCCGAATCGCTGCCGAACCGCCGCCACGTGCTGGTGCGCAACCCCAATTTCCACGGTGAACCCTACCCTTGCGACGGCGAACCCGGCGACAAGGCGGCCGGCCTGCTGGCGGATTGCGGCAAGCCTACGCCCTTCATCGACCGCGCGGTGTTCAGCCTGGAAAAGGAAGCGATCCCGCTGATCGGGAAATTCATGCAGGGCTATTACGACGCGCCGCAGATCGAGCGCGGCGAGTACGGCGTCGCCATGCTGGTCGCAGCTGGAGACAGCCAGGATAAGGCCCGCCAGTACCGCGAGCGCGGCATCCGCCTGCCCACCACGGTCGAAACTGCCAATTGGTATATGGGGTTCAACTGGCTGGATCCCGTCGTAGGCAAGGGCGATACGCCCGAGCAGGCGGAAAAGAACCGCAAGCTGCGCCAGGCCATCAGCATCGTGTTCGATTGGGAAGAATATGTGGCCGTGTTCGAGAACAGCCAGGCCTCCGTGGCGCAGGGACCGGTGCCGCCCGGCGTGCTGGGTTACCGCGAACTGCCTGAAGGGTTAAACCCTGTCGTGTACGACCTGGTGGACGGCAAACCCGAGCGCAAGTCCGTCGACGTGGCCCGCCGCCTGCTGGCCGAAGCCGGCTATCCCGATGGCCGCAATGCCAAGACGGGAGCACCGCTGGTGCTGTACTACGACGCCATGCAAGGGGGCGGGTCGAATCCGCAGTTCGACTGGATGCGCCGCCAGATGAACAAGATCGGCGTGCAGCTGGACTTGCGGTCCACCGATTACAACCGCTTCCAGGACAAGATGACGCGCGGCGCGGCGCAGATCTTCCTGTGGGGCTGGAACGCCGATTATCCCGACGCCGAGAATTTCCTGTTCCTGCTGTATGGCCCCAACGCCAAGGCCAAAGGCGGCGGCGAGAACGCGGCCAACTACGACAGCCCCGAATTCAACAAGCTGTTCGAGCAGATGAAGTTCCTGGACGACGGCCCGGAAAAGGAAAAGCTGATTGCCAGGATGGTGGAGATCGTGCAGCGCGACGCGCCGTGGATGTTCGGCTTTTTCCCAATGTCGGGCGGCGCCTACCAGCAATGGGTCGGCAACGCCAAGCCGACGCAGATGGTGCGCAATACGCTCCAGTACCTGAAGCTCGACCCCGCGCTGCGGCAGCAGAAGATCGACGAATGGAATTTCCCAAGGTGGTGGCCGATCGGCCTGTTCGTGCTGCTGCTGGCCTTGGCGATCTGGCCGTCGTACGTCGCGCTCAAGCGCCGCGAACGCCAGACGGCCTTTGGACCTGGCGTCCGTAAGGAGCATTAATCATGATCGGCTATGTAATCCGCCGGCTGCTGTATGGCGTGCTGATTCTGATCGGCGTGAACCTCTTCACCTTCATCCTGTTCTTCGCGGTCAACACGCCGGACGACATGGCGCGCCTGGCCATCGGCGGACAGCGCGCCAGCCAGGACGCGGTGGAAAAATGGAAGGTCGAGCGCGGCTACGACAAGCCGCTCTTCTTCAACGCCAAAGCCGACGGGGCGGCCCGGCTAACTGATACCGTGTTCTATCAGCGGTCGGTGCCCCTGCTGGTGATGGAGTTTGGTGCGTCTGACAGCGGCCGCGATATCGGCCGCGAGATCAAGACCCGGATGGGCCCCAGCCTGGCACTGGCGGTGCCCACGTTCATCCTGGGACTCTTCGTCAGCATCGTGTTTTCACTGACGCTGGTGTATTTCCGGGCGACGCGGCTGGATTTCTGGGGCGTGGTGGTGTGCGTGCTGCTGTTGTCGATCTCCAGCCTGTTCTACATCATCGCCGGCCAATGGGTCTTCGCCAAGCTCATGCGCCTGGTGCCATTCTCGGGCTTCGCGGGTGGGTTGGACGTTGTCAAGTTCCTGGCGTTGCCGGTGCTGGTGGCGATCGTGTCGCGGTTGGGGCCCGAGGCGCGCTTCTACCGCACCCTGTTCCTGGAAGAAATCGGCAAGGACTACGTGCGCACCGCGCGCGCCAAGGGGCTGGCCGAACGCGTCGTGCTGTTCCGGCACGTGCTGCGCAATGCCATGCTGCCGATCCTGACCAGCACGGTCGCTGCCTTGCCGCTGCTGTTCATGGGCAGCCTGATCGCGGAGTCTTTCTTCGGCATCCCAGGCTTGGGCAGCTACACCATCGACGCCATCAATGCGCAGGACTTTTCCGTCGTGCGGGCCATGGTGTTCCTGGGCGCGGCGCTTTACATCGTGGGGCTGATCCTGGCCGATATTTCCTACACGCTGGCTGACCCCCGCGTCCGTTTCGAGTAGCCGCCATGCCGAAGATCGTCTTTCTATGGACCGATGTTGCGCTGTGGCTGATGGCGCTTTGCGCGTTGGCCTACGTCTGGCGGGTGCGCCGCAGTCCGAACCTGCGCGCGACCTGGGGGCGTGTGGCGCGCGACACGCCCGCCATGTGCTCCGCGGTCGTCCTGGTCGCGTTCACCCTGGTGGGCCTGCTGGATTCCGTGCATTACCGTCCGCAGTTGCCTCCTGTGGCGGGTGCGGCCGCCGATGCCCCGCCGGTCTATGCGCCTGTCGTCAAGTCGGCGCTCGATGGCCTGCTGTCGGGCACCGTGCTGACCAGCCCCGAAAAGAACTACTCGCAGCCGCTGGCGGCGAACCTGTTCCTGAAGGAAACCATGGTGGTCGATGGCAAGCCGGTGCGCGACTATCCGCGCTTGCGCGGCGCGGCCACCCATCTGACCTACCCCGACGAACAGCATATGGGCGATGTCCTGAAGCGCCTGGGACTCGGCCTGGCCGGTGGGCTGGGCGTGGCGTTGCTGGCTACCATCATCCTGTACGCCTGCCTGGCGCGGCGCACCGGGTCGGCGTCCGAGGCAGCCGGCCAATTGCTTGGCGGCCATGCCGACATCCCGTGGCGCGCCATGGCGGTGACGTTCACGTTGCTTTGCCTGACGGCCGGTGCGCTGGCCGGCCTGTCCAGCGGCTACCACGCGCTGGGCACCGACCGCATCGGCAACGACGTGCTGTGGCAAGCGCTGAAAAGCATCCGCACGGCGCTGGTCATCGGCAGCCTGACCACCATCGCCATGCTGCCGCCGGCCATCATCTTCGGCATTGCGGCGGGATACTTCAAGGGCAAGGTCGACGACGCCATCCAGTACCTGTACACCACCATTACCTCGATTCCCGGCGTGCTGCTGGTGGCGGCTTGCGCGCTGATGATGCAGGTCTATATCGACAACCACGCCGACCTGTTCGACACCTCGGTCGCGCGCGCGGACCTGCGGCTGTTCCTGCTTTGCATGATTCTTGGCCTGACCGGTTGGGCGGGGCTGTGCCGCCTGTTGCGCGCGGAAACGCTCAAGCTGCGGGAACTGGAATACGTGCAGGCCGCACGCGCGTTCGGCGTATCGCACTGGCGCATCATGACGCGCCACATGCTGCCCAACGTGGCGCATCTGGTGCTGATCACGGTGGTGCTGGAATTCTCGGGCCTGGTGCTCTACGAAGCCGTGCTGTCGTATCTAGGCATCGGCGTGGATCCCAGCATGAATTCCTTTGGCTCCATGATCAATGGCGCCCGGCTGGAGATGTCGCGCGATCCCATGATCTGGTGGAGCCTGATGACCGCTTTCATTTTCATGCTGGCGCTGGTGCTGGCGGCCAACCTGTTCGCTGATGCCGTGCGCGATGCGTTCGATCCGCGCACCCGCCGCTACAAGCCCAGCCGCATGGCTCGTCTGGGAGGCCTGTTCGGGCGCCGCCCAGCGCCGGCGCTGGCCGCCGATCCGCGTCCGTCCAAGTCGGGAGAAGCGCCATGAGCTACGACGCGCCTTTGCTCGATGTGCAGGGCCTTGATGTCGACATCGCCGGCGAAAGCGGCATGACGCACGCGGTCAAGCGCTTGCAGCTGGCCATCTCCCAACGGCAGACCTTTGCGCTGGTCGGCGAATCCGGATGCGGCAAGAGCATCACGGCGCTGGCGTTGCTGCGTCTGCTGCCGGACGCCGGCCGCATCGTCGGCGGGCAGATCGACCTGGACGGCGAAGACCTGAACCGCCTGCCTGAAAGCGCCATGCGCGGGGTGCGCGGGGGGCGGATCGGCATCATTTTCCAGGAGCCGTCCACCAGCCTGAACCCGGTCATGCGCGTGGGCGACCAGATCATCGAAACGCTGACGGCGCACACGCCCCTGCGCGGCGCGGCCGCTCGTGCCCGTGCGGTGGACTGGCTGCGGCGGGTGGGCATTCCCGAGCCCGAGCGGCGCGTGGACGACTACCCGTTCCAGTTCTCGGGCGGGCAGAAGCAGCGTGTCATGATTGCGATCGCGCTGGCGGCGGAGCCCCTGCTGCTGATCGCCGACGAGCCGACGACCGCGCTGGATGTTACGGTGCAGGCGCAGGTGCTGGACCTGCTGGCCGACATCCAGCGGGAGATGGGCATGGCCGTGCTGCTCATCACCCACGACCTGGCGGTGGTGAAGAACGTAGCGCATCACGTGGCGCTCATGCGCGGCGGAGAAATCGTTGAAAGCGCCAGCGCCGAGGAATTTTTCCGGGCGCCCAAGCACCCTTACGCGCGGCAGTTGTTCGAGGCCATTCCCACCTTTGAAAAGCGTGGCACTCCGCTGACCGAACAGCGCCGCCAGGCGATGGCGCGCGAAGACGGCCGCGCGGCAGGCCAGCGCGCGGCGCGCAAGCCCGGCGACGTGGTGCTGGACGTGCAAGACCTCAAGGTGCATTACCCCGTGCGCAAAGGCCCGCTGCGCCGCATCGTGTCGTGGGTAAAAGCGGTCGACGGCGTGACGTTCTCGTTGCGGGCCGGGGAAACGCTGGCCTTGCTGGGCGAATCCGGTTGTGGCAAGACCACCACGGGCAAGGCGCTGCTGCGTCTGATCGAGGGGGCGCGGATTTCCGGCCGGGCAATGCTGCAAGGCAAGGATGCGCTGTCGGCCGAACGGCGCACGCTACGCGACCTGCGCCAGGACATTCAGATCGTGTTCCAGGATCCCTACGCCTCGCTCGATCCGCGTATGCGCGTGGGCGACATCCTGGACGAAGGCCTGGCATCCCTGCGCCGCGGCATGAGCATGGAAGCGCGGGCCGCGCATGCGGCGCAATTGATCGAGCGGGTCGGCCTGCCGGTCAACACGCTGACGCGCTACCCGCATGAATTCTCGGGGGGGCAGCGCCAGCGCATCGCGATTGCGCGCGCGCTGGCGGTTGAACCCAAAGTCCTGATCTGCGACGAACCCACGTCTGCGCTCGACGTTTCCGTGCAGGCGCAGATCCTGGACCTGTTGCGCGAGCTTCAGGACGAACTGGGTATTGCCTACCTGTTCATCACGCACAATTTCGGCGTGGTTGAGTATCTGGCGGATCGCATCGCCGTCATGGATGGCGGGCGCATCATCGAACTGGGGCAGGCCGATGCCGTGCTGCATGCACCGCAGCAGGAACTGACGCGCCGGTTGCTGGCGGCCGTTCCCCGTCTGCAGTTCGGTACGCCGCCCGGGTGACGCCATGAAAAACACGCCCTGATCCTGTCGGATCAGGGCGTGCGGGGCACTCGGCGCCGTGCGCGCGGATTGGGGTCAGTGATCGTCGTGATGCGCGCTGCGCGTTTCCAGCCAAACCAGCGTGTCGTGCCTCAAGGTGCGGACGCATTGCGCCAGGAAGGCATGCACCGTTTCCAGCTCGGTGGTGTCGTAGCGGCGCGCCATCAGCATGACAGCTTCGGCAATCCACTGGCGCTCCTGCGACAGGTGCTGGCATTGTTCCTCGACCGGCCGGATCACGATCATCCGGCGATCCAGCGGGTGGCGGCCGCGCTGCACGTAGCCTGCCGCCTCCAGCCGGTTGATCAAGGCGGTCGCGCCGCCGGAGCTGATGCCCATCAACTGGGCGAGCTGCCCGGTGGGCAAGGCATCGAACTCCATCACCAGTTCCAGCGCCTTCAGATCCGCCAGGGGGATCCCCAGCTTTTCCGCCAGGGCCGACTGGCATGCGGCGTTGTACACCGAAAACTGCCGACCCAGCATCAGGGCGATATCGTCAAGCATTCCCGGGCGCAGGTCACTCGTGCGAGATTCAGGCATCACGGTCACATGCTCATGGTGAACGATGGATTCTTGTTGCAGCATGATGTCGCTCCCTTGCGGATGTGATGGTTTACTTCTTGGCCGACAGGCCGCCCAGCAGGCCACCCAACAGGCCGCCGTTGGCCGCGCCGCCCGTCGTCGACGAACCCGTCACGCCACCGGTGACTCCACCCAGCAAGCCGCCCAGCAACCCGCCGTTGGTCGTACCAGCACCGGCTGCGCCGCCGGCGCTGGCGCCAGCGCTGGCACCCGTACCCGTCGTCGCGCTGACCGAGACACCACCGACCACGCCGCCCAGCAGGCCGCCAAGCAAGCCCCCGTTGGCCGTGCCACCGGACGTGCCGCCCGAGGTGCCGCCGGTCGTTCCGCCGGTGACTCCGCCCAGCAAGCCACCCAGCAAACCGCCGTTGGCCGTGCCGCCCGTCGCGCCACCCACTGCGCCGGTCACACCGCCCAACAAGCCCGTCACCGGCGCCAGCAGGCCGCCCACGCCGCCTGCCGCCGGCGTACCGCCCACACCCCCCACGCCGCCGAGGAGGCCGGTGATCGGGCTCAGCAAGCCACCCGTGCCGCCAGCACCGCCGGTCAGTCCACCCGTCACGCCGCCCAAGCCCAGACCGGAGGTCAGCGAAGCGACAGCGCCCGTGGCGTTGGCGAGCGTCGCGCCCAGCGGATTCGGATTGCCCGGGGTGGCATTGAGCAAGCCGCCCGCGCTGGCAACCGCGCCGCCCAGGCCTTGCAGCACGCCATTCAGGCCTGCCGTATTGCCAGGCAAGGAGCTGCCGGCCGAGGCCAGGGTACCGCCCAGGTTCGTCAGCAGCCCGGCGACCGGGGCGCCCAGTTTGGTGGTCGCGCCCAGCTGTTGCGTCAGGCCAGTGACCGTGCCAGCCAGTGGGCTGGCGGTGGGGTCAAGCGCGGCGCCCAGGCCGGCCAGCGTGGGCTGCAGGCCCAGCGGCAGCACGTTGTCCACCGTTTTGCCCACGTTGCCCAGCGCCGGCTCCAGAATCGGCTTGGAGGGGCCGCCCAGCACGCCGCCGGTGATGCCGCCAACGGCTTGCGTGACCGGGTTCAACAGGCCGCCTTGGCCGGAGAGGCCGGCGGTCAAGGCGCCCACGGCGTTCGTCGCATTGCCCAGGATGGTCGTCAACGGCTGCGGATTGGCGGGGTCTGCGTTCAGCAGGCCGCCGGTGCTGGCCACCGTCTTGCCCAGGCCATCGACCAGGCCGCCCAGGCCGGAACTCAAGCCGCCCGGCAGGCCGGTGCCCTTGACCGTGGTGCCCAAATCGCTGACCAGGCCACCCACTTGCTTGGTGACGCCGTCCACGGGTTGGCCCAGACCGGTTGTGGCGCCCACTTCCTGGGTCAGCCCGACCACCGTATTGACGACAGGCGCCAAGGTAGGATCCAGCGCCTTGCCCACGCCGCCCAACGTCGTACCCAGATTCAGCGGCAGCGTGTTGTCCACGGCCTTGCCGGTATTGCCCAACGTGGTTTGCAGAAGGCCGGCCGTCACGGGATTAACGGGCGTATTCGGATCGGTCCCGCCGGGGTTGGTAGGATCGGTGCCGCCCGGGTTGTTGCCGCCCGGATTCGTCGGAATATCGGTACCGGGCAGGCCGGCTGATTTCTTGCCGCTTCCGCCACCGCCGCCGCAAGCAGCCAGTGCGCTCATCAGAGCAGCGGCCATGACGGTGGAGGTCAAAATACGTTGAATGCGCTTTGCGTCTACTTTGGTATACATGGCGAGCTCCTCGGGTTGGATAGGTCAGGCGATGAAACTGCCCGATACGTCTCTCCATGCATAAACCGTGCCAACATTTGTCCAGCGGCTGCGTTTTTGCTTGTAGTTGATATTGGCTACTAAATAAATTCCTTATAAATCATGGGTTTGTTCGTTGTTTTGAGGGTTTGCACCAAGCTTGAGAAACCCTCATTTTTGCGACGGCAAAAACCCTGCGAATGTTACGAATGGCAGGTTATTTCCCGTTACGTTACGGGCGACGTTACGTAACGTGGTGTGTGGGATGCGCAAAAAAAAGCGCCTGTGAACACAGGCGCGGTCGGTCGGGAAGGCGTTGTCGCTGGGTCAGAACGCGTCGTAGAACAGGGAATAGTTGGCGTTGAAGCGCACGTCCCGGTCATTGTTGACCGAGGCCGAGCCGATCGGCTTGGCGACGTTGAAATCGAACAGATAGTATTTATCGTCCGTGAACCGCAGGCCCAGGGCAACCGAGGACAGGTGCCGTTGGTTAATCGCCTGCAAGCCCTTGTTGTTGTACCAAGTGCGGGCATAGTCCACCAAGGCATACGGTTGCACGCTAGACAGGTATTCCCAACCCGTGCCGAAACGGCGGTTGACTTCGGCCGATACACCCACGCCCTTGTCGCCGCTTTGCTCGCCTTGCGCATACCCCATGGCATACCGCCAGCTCCCGAAAGAGACTTGCTCGGACGAGGGCAGGATATTGCTGGAATATTGCGCGGCCCCGGAAAACGTCAGGCCGAACTGCGCGGGCAACGCAAACGTTTGTTTCGCGTTCAGGTTGTAGCGCGTGAAATCCAGATCAAGAATTGGCGTGGCCGAATATCCATAATTGGTCGCAATGTCCTTTTTCGCACCCGCCGCATCAAACCCCTTCGATACGCTGGCGGTAACGTCGGTTGTCTTGCTTTCTGAGACCTGAATATATCGAAGCTCAGCGTTGGCGGCGCGCACTCTTGCGTCCTGCTGCAGCCAGAGGTCCGAGGTGCGCGAGTCGTACCGGTCTTTGGAGTTTGCGGCGTAAACACCCAGCGTCCCTGTGAGGGAGCGGGTGTTGTTCAGCAGAAAGGGATAACTGACGCCGACGCCGACGCGGTCGTTTTTCACCCGCCGCTCAAATCCCAGGTATTCGATGGCATCGTCCTGGGGCCTGGCGTCATAGTGATAGCCGTCGACCTTGATCGCCAATCCGTCCGGACCGATCGGCACGCGCACTTCGCCCATGACGTATTTGACGTCGTCGCTATTGAACGGGACGGATGCGGTCAGTTTCACCTGCTCGCCCAGCGGCGTCAGGCTGTTTGTGCCCAGGTTCACTATTGGCTGCATGCCGGTGCCCAGATCGGCAACGCCGCCTGTCACGCTCACCGGTTGGCGTGATGCCGTCAGCACCAGTTCCGTCGCGCCGTCCGCGCGGCGCGGAAGATCCAGGTTAGGCGTGAACTTCACGCCCGGCACCGTGCGCATCAGATTCAGTTGGCGTTCCAGCGTGGCTTGCTGCAACGGACGGTCTTCTTTCAACGGGCCAGCCAGCGTTTCCAGGCGGTCCAGCGCATTGCCGATATCGCCTTCGATTCGCACGTTTCCGATATAGCCCTCGACGACGGTCACCACAACCAGCCCATTGGCGAATGTCTGGTTCTGCACCAGCGCGAACGATAGGGGATACCCCTTATCGCGGTATAGCTGGGTGATCTTGTCTACCTGCTGCACCAATTCGCCCAGGCTGATTTCCTTGCCGGACAGCGGCGCAAGAATGGCCGATACCTCGTCGAAGGGAATGGCGTGGACGCCGCTGACGTCGAAGTTGAGTGGCACGATGCGTTGCGCCAACCTGGCTTGCAACGCCAATTGTTCGGGCGTGGCCGTTTCCACGACAGGAGGGGGCTGCTGAGCGCCTGGCGGCCTTTCCAACTGCGGCAGCGAGTCAACGGGGTTGCCCCGCAGCGGGCCATCCGCGCGTGCATTCGCACTGAAGGCAAGGGCGCAGATAAGGGCGAGGGTAAGCGGACTTGCCGGGTACGAACGTCTCATGCCTTTTGTATCTCTCATTTCTTCAGGCGCTGTCCGGTCATGTATTCGATATTCGTTAGATATTGAATATATCTAGGGACGCAACACAGGTAAGAAGTGTTTGCGAACGCCACAGGCGGTTATGGTGCCAGCCGCCCAGGATAATGACAATTTATTTCATTGTGACCGATCGGAAACGACAAGATAACAACATTGCGAAATGCTCAGGAACCGATTCATATACGAAATATCAGGGTTAACTAGGGGTTTTTAATAGGATTGATATAAATTTCAGGATATCCGTTACATGTCTGGGGCCTAAGTATCACGAATATTCGCGTAAACCCTGATGTGTATTAAATGTTAATAGATAAGACTATATAAACGTATCAAATCACATCGGTTTTCGGGCAATCGGGGGTCCACAAGATGGGCGCGTGTGACTGCAGTACTTCTCGGGAATGCCTGACCGCGGAACGCGGCGAATACAGGCCATTTCATTGGGGCCGTTCATGAACCCGGGCGACATCGTTCCCCTTTCGTTTCATGGCGGGCTGGTCGCGCTCTCGTTCCTGACTGCGGTGCTTGGCTCGTATGTGGCGCTGCTTGCTGCGGCGGGTATCCGCACTGAAACCCAGGACGGTGAAATACGTATCGGTTACATCCTCATCGGCGCCGTGGCCATGGGTGGAGTCGGTATCTGGAGCATGCATTTCATCGGCATGCAGGCGCAGAACCTGCCCTTCGACGTGGGTTATCAGCTTGGCCTCACCATACTCAGCTTCGTGGTCGCCGCGGGTTTTTCCGGGTGGGCGTTCTGGTATGTGGGCCGCGACCGTTTCACCTTCGGACGTTGCCTGGTGGGCGGACTGGCCGCTGGCCTGGGCGTTGCTGCCATGCATTATCTGGGTATGGGCGCCATGCGCATGCCGGCCGTATTGCTTTGGAATCTGCCGATGGTTGTTTTATCGGTGCTCATCGCGGTAATTGCTGCGTCAGCCGCGCTGTGGCTGGCTTTCAATACGCAGAATGAGTTTCAGCGCGGCGGAGCCGCCATTTTGATGGCAATCGCCGTGTGCGGCATGCATTACACCGGTGCGGCCGCCGGCACGGTTATCTGCACGACGCCGCGCGACTCTTCCAGCCTGCAAATCGGCGGGCTCATGCTTCCATATATCGCTTTTGCGTTGTCCGCCGTGACGCTGCTGATCATGCGTTGGCAGTTGCAGCGGGCATCGACCCGGTTCCGCGCCCGTATGGCGCAGCGGATCGACTCGATTATTGAATCGGCGCCGGTGTCGGAGTCTGGCAAGGTGCCAGGGTCCACGCTAGGGCCGGGTTAGTAGGGCCCCGGATTGCACGCGGGCGAGGAATGCTCCCGCAAAGCAAGCAGTTCCGGGCATAGGGGGCTGGTGTCGCTCGACGGCGCAGCTCAATTATCAATCGAGTCTTAGGAGCTCGACATGAAAGCGAAACTTGCGCAGTTCTGGAATGACGAAGAAGGCATCACCGCCCTGGAATACGGGCTGATCGCCGGGCTGATGGCGGTAGCGATCATCGCCGCAATCGGCTTCTTTACTGGAGGCCTGACCAGTCTGTTCACAGACTTGGGCGCCAAGCTTACCTCCCAGGGCGGGGCAGTTTAACGCCCAGCAAGCCTAGTCCATGTCGTGATGGCCCTTTGGGCCATCCGGCAGGCGGGCTGTACGAAATTTCATTGGCTTCAGCAGCATTCTGCGGTTCCGTTTGAACACTTCTGAAGTCTGGTTTGCTGAATTATCGGAAGGTCCCGCCTTGTATCCAGGGGAAGTGTTGTGGTGGCTGCTATTCGCCTGCTGGAATCTGGTGCTGATCTACAACGATCTGCGCTATCGCCGTGTTCCCAACGCGTTGATCGTTGTGGGGTTCGTGGCGCAGCTGCTTTGGCTGGCCGCGGCTTGGGCAGTGCCTGGTTGGGTGTATCCGCCTCGATGGCCCGGCTGGTTCATGGCAATCGCCGGCTTTCTGGCCGCAATACCGTTCCTGTTGTTATGGGGCAGGCGTCTGATGGGCGCGGGCGACGTCAAGGCCATCGCGATACTCGGCTTGCTGCTGGGGATCGCGCCGCTGATCCTGACACTGGTGCTGGCGAGCCTGCTGGCCGGCTTGCACGGCTTGCTGTATCTGATCGCGTCGCGCTATTGGCCAGTGACCGACCGTCTTCGCCAAATTCCGTACGCCGCGTATATGGGAGCCGCCGCGCTCAGCGTGGCGTGTATGCCCTTGAATTCGGCCTGGTATTCGTGGTGTTCTTCCTGGTGTTCTACGCGATTCTGACGTATTCGCTGGTAGCCGCCGCACAGCAATCCGTGACCCTTGCCGCGCAGGATGGCGCGCGAAAGGTATTGCAGTGGCAAAGCGGCACGCCTTCCTTGACGGTGCGGGCCAATGCCGGACGCGATGCCGCGCTGTATCAGGCCCAATGGATCAGTTCCATGTCCGCCGCAGGCGTCCAGGTTGCGGTCTGCGGAAGTTCTGGTGCGCTCAGTAGTTCGGCAGGCGGAACATGCAGCGGCATGCCGCTCGCGCAGGGTCAGGTCGAGGTCACCGTGTCCTACGCCTATGGCGCCCATCCGCTCATTCCGTCGTTGCCGCTGATGAATACCGTGTTGATGCCGGCCTCCGGCGTGCTTCGCGCCCGCGCCACGGTGCATCTGAATGGGGAGAGCTGATATGCGCGCCCCTATACGGAACCGCAACGGGCATCCCGCCCGGTCGCCGCAGCGTGGCATCGCGGCGCTGGAGTTCTCCCTGACTTTGATCATGCTGCTGATGTTCATCTTCGGTGTGCTCAGCTTTGGCGTGCTTTTCTGGATGCAGCAGCAATTGGCGTCGGCGGCGACCGACGGCGCCCGCGCAGCCGTGTTTGCGCAGTTCAATGGTCAATCGAATGTGCCCGTGGCCGCGTGTTCCGCGGCGATGAGCGCCTTTTCCACCGGCTCGGCGGTCGTTTGCACGACGGCAACGCGACCGTGCACGTGGGTCGGCTCGGGCGGCCAGCCAGCCAATTGCGCCACCGTCGCCCTGACGTATGACACGCAGTCCTGGCCATTGCTGGCCACGCTGCAGCGCCTGATCACCACTCTGCCGGGCATGGGTCCGAACTGGATCCCTACCCGATTGCGTTCGCAAGCCGTTGTTCAGATATCGCAAGGGACACCATGAGCAGTTTGAGCAAGATCGTCGCAGGTTTGTTGTTGGTGGCGGGCCTGGTCCTGGCCTTTGTCGCTTGGCGCTTGGCGTCCGTACCCAGCGCGCCTCCCGCCGGCGTTGCGCCCGTGTCGACGGCGCCAGCCGCTGCGCCGGTAAAACTTTATCGGGTCGTCGTCGCCAAGGAACCCATCCCGGCGGGCACTCGCATCGACACGGGAAAAATGTTGACGGTCGCCGAGTGGCAGGCAGCCCTGTCTGGCGGCTATGACAGCGTAGCGCCGTTGGAAGGTGCGGTCGCGAAGGTCGATATCTCCGCTGGCGATCCGCTGTTGCCAAGCTTGCTGGCTCAGGGGCTGGCGCGCCAATTGAAGGCGGGTGAGCGCGCGGTGGCGATTGCCGTGGATGAAGTGATCGGCGGTGGCAACCGCGTCGCGCCGGGCGACTGGGTCGACGTCTTCTTCATGATCGAGAAGGGGCAGGAGGTGCCGGGCGGCCAAGCGCGCTTGCTTCAGTCCCAGGTGCGCGTGCTGGCGTACGGCAAGGACTCCGTGGACGGCCCGGAAGCAAAGGCCGATGGACAGCAGGGCGCGCCCAGCCAACCCGCCAAGACGGCGGTGCTGGCCGTGCGGGTCGAACAAGTCAATCAACTGATTTTGGCCAGCCGCTCGGGACGTCTGCAATTGGCCTTGCGCCCCTTGAACGACGACAGCGTGCCCGATACGCAGCTGTTCGCCCAGCGCGGCACAGTACTGCCGGTCCGCGCAGACCTGACGCCTGAACAGCGCGAAGCACTCAAGGAAGGACCGAACCGCGCGTTTGCCGGTGAAAGCCTGGTCCAGCTTGACGGCACAACGACAAATGCGCGCGCGCCAGCGGCACCCGTGCGCGGTGCCGCCACTGGCGGAGGAGGCGGCAGGACGGTGGAAATCTTGCGCGGAGACAAATCCGAACGTGTGCGTTATTGATCGTGGCTTCGCGCGGCCAGACGCCGCGCGTGGCTGGAATCCTTCTTATGACTAGATTCAGCACAATGAAGAAATATCAGCGCACCACCATGATCTGCATCCTGTCGGCAGCTGCGGCGATGAACTACGGCGCCGCCGTCCGTGCGCAGAACGCCGCGCCCGGGGCGAATGCGCCGGCGCCGGCTCGTGATCTTGCCTTGGCCGTAAAGGGGCAGCAGACGCTGCTGCTGGACGGGGCGGTCCCGGCGCGCATCGCGATCGGTGACCCAGACGTTGCGGACGTGAAAGTCTTGCCGGCCTCGGGAAAGCGGGCGGGATCGATCCTGGTCTATGGCAAAAAACCAGGGACGACGCAGCTCCAGATATGGACCGGCAACAACGCCGCGCCGCAAATCTGGAACCTGCGCGTGGGGGGCAGCGTGCAGGGCGCATTGGCCACGCGAGGCATCGCGGGCGGCGCCAATGTCGACATCGCGGGAGACCGGGCGGTGGTGTCAGGCCATGCCGAGACGCCGATGGGACAGATAGCCTCCACCCTTATCGCCGCGTCCGCCGTAGGGGGCGATAAGAATGTTGTCGACGTGTCTTCGGCTGGCACCGGCGGTGTGGTGCAGGTCGAGGTGAAGGTGGTCGAGGTGTCGCGATCGGTCATGAAAGAAGCCGGCATCAACTGGAGCGCGGGCGGCAGCGGCCCCTGGAGCGCGACCAATAGTCTGGTCCCCTCCAGCCTCGCTTCGGCGGCGTCGGGCTTTTCCCTGTTCTACGACACCAAGAATTTCTCCGCCAATTTGCGTTTGCTGCAGACCAACGGCATGGCGCGCGTGCTGGCCGAACCTACGCTGGTCGCCATGACCGGGCAAAGCGCCAGCTTCCTTGCGGGCGGCGAACTGCCGATTCCCGAGGCGGGCGGCCTGGGAACGGTTTCCGTTACGTTCAAGCCCTTCGGCATCGGGCTGACGGTCACGCCGACGGTGCTGTCGCGTGACCGCATTTCGCTCAAAGTGGCGCCCGAAGCCAGCGAACTGGACTACAGCAACGGCATCGTGCTCAACAGCGGCACGGATTCCAGTTCGATCATCCCGGCGCTGCGCACCCGCCGTGCCGACACCACCGTTGAGTTGGGCGATGGCGAAAGCTTCGTGATCAGCGGGCTGGTGTCGCGCCAGACCAAGGCGATGGTCAGCAAAGTCCCCTTGCTGGGTGATTTGCCGATCATCGGGTCATTTTTCCGCAGTCTTGATTACACGCAGGACGAAACGGAATTGGTGATCGTGGTGACGCCGCGGCTTGTCCGCCCCATCGCACGCGGGGTGACTTTGCCGCTGCCGGGAGAAAAGCAAGAGCGTGCGGACAACGGCTTTAACGCCTGGGGCTACTACCTGACGGGTCCCATGGGCGGCCAACAAATGCCGGGTTTTTCGCGGTGACTAATATGAAGACACATGCAAGCGAGTGGGTTGGCCTGCAAAACAGCAAGCGGTTTCTGTTCTGCTCCAAAGGCGCGGATGTCGCCGTGCAGTTGGGGCAGGTGCTGGGCGACATAGGGATGCTGACCCAGGAGTCTCCCGGGACGGAAGAGTTGGCGCGGCGCCTGGCGGAAATTTCGCCCCAGGTGGTGTTTCTGGATTTCACACTTAGCGAAGACGAGCCCGGAAAGCTGTTCAAGTCGGCCGAGTTGGCGCGCACGCTGGCGCGCATCGCCCCGACATTGCCGCGCGTGGCGGTGGGTCTGTTGAGCCAGCCCGAGGGGGCGATCGCCGCGCTGCGGGCAGGTGTCAGCGACTTTGTTGATCCGACGGTCGCGCCGCAGGAAATCAAGGATATTGTGCTTCGGCTGCTGGATGCGCAGACGGACGGCGGCCGCAGCGATGGCTCGCGGCGTAGCGTCCTGCTGCTTGGCGCGCGGCCTGGCGTGGGTGCCAGCACCCTGGCCGTGCATCTGGCGCATATGGCGCAAGACCGTCTGAAGCAGGCGCACGGCGCGCGCGCCACGGCCAACGGAGGCAAGGGCGCCAAGGCGGTAGCGGCGGAATCGGGCGCCTCACTGCCGCTGTCCAGCCGTGTTGCCCTGATGGACCTTGGCTGGCCCGTGGGCGATTGCCAGCTTTATCTGAACATCGGCGGCGAGTTCGATTTCTCTGAAGCCGCGCGCAACCTGCGCCGCCTGGATTCCACCTTGCTGGCCTCGGCCATGCCGCATACGCCCAACGGTCTGAGCGTGTTGTCGTTGCCGCGAGACCTGAGCCAGATGCGCGACGTTTCGCAATCCGATTCTCTCCTGGTGTTCGAGCGCATGCGCCAGCATTTCGGCGTGGTGATCGCCGATTCAGGCGGCTTCACCAACCCTGAATTCGTGGCGGGCCTGGCGCGCGCTTCCGAGCAGAATTGGATCGTGACCGATCAGAGCGTCGGCGCCCTGGTGTCGCTGGCCGGGTTGCTGCAGGAATTGGAGCAACTGCATGTGGACCGGCGCAGCCTGGGCCTGATCGTCAATCGCTATGACGAACGCTACGGCATGACGGCACAGCAGATTGCCGAACGTTTTCAGTTGGAGTTGGTGGGCACCTTGCCTGACCGCACGCTGGCCTTGATGGTGTGCACGAACCAAGGGCATCTCTTGCATGAGGACGCTGAGCGCGACGTCTATGTGCGCGCCGTACAGACGCTGGTGGAAAAGCTGGGGGCGGAAGACAGTACGCCCGGAGGGCGAGCAAGCTGGCTGGCCACGTGGCTGCCCGGCGTGCACCGCCGTATGGTCGTCGGTTAACGCAACGACGCGAAGGACTGCAACGGAAGCCGACATGATCATGACAGCGACGATAGAGTTTGGCGGGGACGGCGATAAGGGTTTTTCGGCGTCGAACCGCTTCCAGGAAGTAAAGACGGCGGCTTACGAGCACCTGCTTTCTCGCATCGAGGAACTGGGCGCGGAGTTCGGCCGGTGGGCGCGGTCGGCGATCCAGGAATTCGTCGATATCGAGGTCGCCAGTTTCGTGCGCTTGCGCCGGGTGCCGATCAACGAAGGGGAAATGCGGCAGATCGCCGAGGCGCTGACCAAGGAGCTGGCGGGCCTGGGGCCGCTCGAGGACCTGCTGGCCGATCCGGCCGTCGAAGACATCCTGATCAACGGTTACGACAACGTGTTCGTCTCGCGCCGCGGTGTGCTGGCGCGCGAGACGCTGCGGTTCACCGACAACCAGCACGTGTTGCGCATCGTGCGGCGCATCCTGGCGCCCATCGGCCGCCGGCTGGACGAATCCAGCCCCATGGTGGATGCGCGCCTGCCCGATGGCGGCCGCTTGAATGTGGTGATCGAACCGCTGGCCGTGGACGGCCCCATGGTGTCGATCCGCAAGTTCCGGCAAGACCCGTTGAAGCCTGCGGACTTGCTGACCCTGGGTTCTTTTGACGAAGAGATCTACCGGCTGCTGCACGAAGCGGTCAAGAACCGTTGCAACGTGCTCGTGTCCGGCGGGACGAGTTCCGGCAAGACCTCGCTGCTCAACGCGCTGGCGTTCTTTATTCCGGAAACGGAACGCGTCGTCACCGTCGAGGACACGGCGGAACTGTCGCTGAACCACCCGCACGTCGTGCGTCTGGAATCGCGCCAGGGCGGATTCGACGGCAGCGGCGCGGTCAGTATCCGCGAACTGATCCGCAATAGCTTGCGGATGCGGCCGGACCGGGTGGTGGTGGGCGAAGTGCGCGGCGCCGAAGTCATGGACATGCTGCAGGCGATGAACACCGGCCACGAAGGATCGATGGCGACGATACACGCGAACTCTCCGCGCGAATGCCTGTACCGGATCGAAATGCTGGCGGGCTTTGCAGGGTTCCAGGGTAGCGAAGACAGCTTGCGCAGGCAGATTGCCAGCGCGCTGGATTTCATCGTGCAGATCGGTCGCCTGTCCAACGGCAAGCGCCGCGTGCTGTCGGTGACCGAGGTCACCGGCATGGGCGACAACGTGATTTCCACGCAGGAACTCTACCGGCACGAAACCTTCACGACGCCCGACGGCGAAGAAAAAGACCGCTGGAACTGGCTGGGAATCCATCCCCATACGCCCAAGCTAGCCAAGATGCGCACCGAGGCGCGCAACAACGATCCCACGCCGGGCGACAACGACGGCGGCGGATTCTGGAGCCGGAGGCGCTGATGATGGAAGCCCTGGTACTGGCAGGCCTGGCGGTGGTGCTGGCCATCGGCGCGGTGCTGCTTTGGCGCCATGCCAACAGCGGCGCGCGCCGGGCCGCGAGCTCCACGTTTCTGGAAAACCAGCTGAAGCGGGGGCGCGAGACACCGTCCACACCCGAACCGATTTTCGACAGCGCGCGGGCGCTGCGCAGCGGGCTGCCGGGTTGGGACCGCCTGTTGCTATTGGCGGGCGTGCGGCAAAGCACCGGGCTTTATCTGCGCCTTGCGCTTCCCTTGGTGGGCGCCACGGTGCTGGCTTGGCTGGCCTTGGGCATCGTGTCCGGCATTGTGACGTTGTTGCTGGTCGGCATCCTGGAATATTTCCTGCTGTGGTTGCGGGCCGACAAGCGCCAGCGCCGGATGATTTCGCAACTTCCCGCGTTCCTGGACAACATCGTTCGTCTGGTCACCATCGGCAACAGCATGGGCGCCGCGTTCCAGACCGCAGCCGCCACCACGGATGAACCGTTGCGGGAAGTGGTCGAGACGGCCGCCAGCCTGAGCCGCTCGGCCAAGGAACTGGACGCGGCCCTGGTGCATGTGTCCCGCCTGTACGGCTTGAAAGAGCTGTACATGATCGCTGCGGTGGTGTCGCTGGCGATGCGTTTCGGCGGACGCAGTGATCAGGTGCTGGAACGGATGGCTGCCTTCATGCGAGATGTGGCGCAGGCGCGCAATGAGTTGTCGGCGAGTTCCGCCGAAATCCGGCTGTCTGCCTGGGTCCTGGCGTTGCTTCCGGTGGGTATTGGGGGCTTCATCATGCTGACGAACAACGATCTCTTCATGAATTTGTGGCGCGACCCGGCGGGATTCAAGATGCTCATGACCGCCGTGTTGCTGCAGATCGGCGGCAGTTATTGGCTGTATCGCATGGCGAAGTCCATTTGACGGGAGCGGTGATGGATATCCTGAAGGCGTGGAGCGTCTCTTCCGTACTGGCGATGGGCTTGATGCTGATTGCGGCGGCGATGTTGGTGCTGGGTATTGGCATCGTGCGCCGGTTGCGCGGCCAAAGCCGCAACCGGCAGATCGTCGATCACGCGCTGGCCTCGCGGCAAATGGGCGGTGCGGCCTCGGCGGCGCTGCCGGCGCAAGACGGGCAGGGAAAATTCGCGGCCGCCACGCGCGCAGCCGATTCGTTTGGCAAACGCTTGAGCGAAGGCCGGCTGGCCGAAGCCTTGCTGGCGGGTGAAGACCGCAAGCTGGTGGATATCGCCGGCTACGCCGACCCGGCGACCGCCAGGTCGCGCTTTGTGGCATTTCGGTTCGGCCTTGCCATCTTGTTGCCCGTGGCCGCAGTGACGCTCGGGTTGCGTTATCACTATGTCGATTCCTTGTCGGGAATATTGGTCGCGGCGTTTTTTGGCTTCGCCATTGGCTACATGCTGCCCAAGTGGGTCGTGCGGCGCCGCGTGGCGCAGCGCCGCCGGCTCGCGGCGGACGAATTGCCCCTGTTGATCGACCTGCTGCGCCTGTTGCAAGGTGTCGGGCTGTCCATCGATCAGAGCATGCAGGTGCTGGTCACGGAGTTCGGCCAGGTGTTGCCAGTGCTGTCGCACGAATTGCGCCTGGCCTCTGAACTGTATGTGCGCGGACGCACGCGTGAACAATCCTTGGCCAGGCTGGCGGGCGGGTTCGACAACGATGACCTGTCCGCCATCTGCCGGCTGATCGCTCAGGTGGATCAGCATGGGGGAGCCGTGCAAGAGCCGCTGAATCGCTTTGGCGAACGGCTGCGGGATTCCCGGCGACTGGAACTGAAAGAGAAGGTCGGCAAGACCACGGTCAAGATGACGGGCGTCATGATCGTCACCTTGCTGCCTGCGCTGTTGATCGTCACGGGCGGCTCGGGGTTTATCGCGGTGATTCGCGCGATGTCGCGCATGGGGGGAACATGATGTCGGGCGCTAGGAGAAGTCGGCAGGGTGTGGTGCGCTGGACACTTGTCGCTGCAGTGGCGGCCACGGCCGCGGGCTTGAGCGGATGCAAGACCAATAGCGCGGAAACCGCGTGGCAGTTGATGCAGCAACAGCAGCAGGAACAGGCGATGGCGCGGCAGAAAGAGGACGAGGCGGAAGGTCGGCGCCGTCCCAAGGAACCGGAGATGATGCTGTCGCTGATTGCCGAAGCGCAGCGTCAGGAACGTTATTTTGCGTCGCTGGCGTACATCGACGCGTATCAGCAGAAATTCGGCAACGACAACCGCGTGGCGGTCATGCGCGCTGACGCCCTGCGCCAGACCGGGCAGATCGCCCTGAGCGAACAGGCGTATCGCGCGCTGACCCGCGGCGAGCAAGCGGCGGACGGTTGGCACGGCCTGGGCTTGATCGCAGGCGGACGTGGCCAGTTCGACCAGGCGGTCGATGATTTTTCACGGGCGGCCAAACTGGCGCCTACGAATGCGCGCATCCTGGGAGACCTGGGTTATGCGAGGCTGCGGGCCGGTGACGTGGACGGCGCGCGGGTGCCGCTTGGCCAAGCGGCGGAACTGGCGCCGGAGAACGGCAAGGTCCTGGCCAATATGGCGGTATTGCTGTTGGTCGAGGGCGACGCCGTGAAAGCTCAGCGATTGATGGATCAGGCCCAGCTTGGCGACGAGGCGCGGGGTCAGGTCCTGCGTCTGGCCTCCGAGATTCGCAGCTATCGCGCGCCGGCGCCCCTGCCGGCAGCGGCGGTCGGCGGTCCGTCGCCCACTCGCGTGTCCAGCGGTGAGGGCGCCGTGATGCCGATGATGCGTCCGTTGATGGAAGGCCTGGGCAATGGGCCCATCGTGCGTTAACTCCGTGTTCAGGAAACCGTTTATGTCTCAAGCTCGCATGCTTCGTTCATTCTCCCTGGCCCTGACCGTGGCTGCGTTCGCGCCGTTAAGCGCCCAGGCCCAATCCAATACGCCGCTGACCGGCACTATGTCCAACGGCGCTGCTGCGTCTGCCGCCCAGCCGGTGCCGGCGGCGACGTTGCCGGATCGGCCCGTCGTGCAGCAGGTGCCGTCGTCCTTGCCGCAGCCCGGCGCAGCGGCGGCGCAACCTGCGCCAGTGCAGGCGAGCCCGCAGGCTGCCACAGCGGCGGAGGGCCGGGAAGATTTCGGCGATGTCACGCGCGGGTTGCTCGCGGCGCAGGCCGACGGCCGCCGCGCCGGGGGCGCGCTGCCCATCCTGGGGCCCGTGTCTACCGCGGCCTGGAACCGTTACGTGGACAGCTTCACGCACCCGATTCCGGAATGGTTCCAGAAACGCGTGGAAACCAAGAACACGAATTAAGGCTCGGACAGGAGCCGGAGCACCAGATCATGCCAGCCACCCCTTTGCGATCTGCTTCCCTGCTGCGCCAGCGCGGCAGCATTACCGTGGCTGTCGTGTTCGCTGTGCTGGTAGGACTGGTGCTACTTGGCGTGGCGCACCTTGCCTACAGCTTCTATATGAAGCGCGAGATGCAGAAGGGGGCGGACCTGGCGGCTTTATCGGCAGTCCAGGTGCTGAGCATGGGGGCGGCCGCGGACTGCACGCGGGCTGTGGCCGCCGGGCGGACGTCGGCGTTGGCCAATGTGCCCAGCTTTTTCGATACCTTCACGGCAGCCGACGTGACGGTTGAGTGCAAGGTCTGGGATTCCACCCGGACCGATCCGTCCGGCATGCATATCTTCGATCCCACCAGCGGGCAGTCCTTCAACGCGGTGCGCGTGACCGTAAGCAAGCGGCTCACCAGCATCATTCCCAATTTTTCGGGCGGTGCAAGCGGCGGCACGCAAGTCACGACTACGGCGGTGGCTACGAACACGCGGCCCGTCGCGGCATTCATGGTGGGCTCGCGCCTGCTGCGCTTGCAGCGGGGCGGCCTGCTGTCGCAGTTGCTGGCGACCGTTGGCGCAACGCCCGCCCAATTGGATGTGCTGGATGCTGCAGGGCTGGCCAGCGTCAACATCACGCCTTCGGGTTTGCTTAAAGCCTTGGGTTTGCCCTTGTCGGTGGCAACCGGGGTGGGCACGCCTGCAGAGTTGGCTGCGGTCAATAATCTGACGCTGGGGCAATTGCTGAACGCCACGTTGACCGTGGTGAACCAGAGCGGTACCGCCAGCGCCGGCATCGGACTGATTAACAACGCCATCAATACGGTATTGGCGGTGATGCCGCTGAACCTGCCGGTCAAGCTGTTTGGCGACGGCGGCGTGCTGAACCTGTCCGTCGTGGGGGGAGACGCCACAGGTGCCCTGGCGGCGAACGTCAATGCCTTGAATCTGCTTGAAACCGCGTTGGTCGTCGCCAACGGACAGAACCTGATCAACCTGGGGTTAAGCGTGCCGCTGTTGGGCGTGGACGCGCGCGTGCGGGTCGTGGAGCCACCCACGCTCGCGGTCGGAGGCATTGGCACCCAGGCGACGAGCGCAGGAATCCGCGTCTACCTGCGCGTGAATACCAGCAACATCCCGCTGGTAGGGCCGCTGCTGGCCAATACACTGGGCACGAAGGTGGACCTGCCCATCATCATCGATGTGGCGCAGTCCACCGGCACCTTGACCAATCTGTGCCAGGCGCCGTTGACGCCATCGCAAGCCACGATCGCCGTGACCTCATCCGTGGCGAACGTCTGCTTGGGAACCTTTCCCGGCATGACGTCCAACACCGACCAGAACGCCGCGCACTTCGTGTCGCTGACCAACAGTTGCCAACCCAGCTCCTTTGCCGCCATTCAGCGCCATCAGGTTTTGAATGTGCTGGGTATCCTGCCGCTGACCGCCAAGGTCACATTGCCTGTTTTCAATTCGGCTGCGCCGGTGTCCGTGACGCTGACCGAACCGCCAGGGACTCCGTCGACGCAGACCGTCACCGCCACATCGATCAATCTGGGCGCGTTGGCGTCCAACCTGTCTGATGCGCTGATCGGCGGCATTCTGGGCGATCTTTTCAATACCGGTACGCCGCTCACGCCGGCCGAACGTACGGCGCTGGCGACGGATCTGGTGGGCGGTGGGGGCAACAACGCCGGCAATTCCATCACGCAGGTGGTCAATAACCTGCAATGGTCTACCACCGCGCTGAACCAGCTGAGCGCGCGCTTGACCACTGGCGGCTTGACCGGCGTGCTGGGCGGGACCTTGCAGTTGGTCGGCAATATCCTGAGTTCGCTGTTGCTGGCGCCCGTCAATGATGTGGTCTGCGCGTTGGGCATTACCCCGAGCGCCATCCGGACGTGCCGCATCAACTCGGTGGCCACGATGGCGCTTAGCGGCAGCTCGCAGGTCGGCGGGGTGTTGTCCATCGTCGTGAACCTGCTGCAGCCCGTGCTGGCGCCGTTGTCTGGGCTGCTGCAACAGTTGCTTGACGTGCTGGGCCTGAGCGTGGGCCAGACCGATGTATCGCTGCTGTCCGTTGATTGCGGGCAACCCCGTTTGGTGTTCTGAGGATGCCTGTGATTTTTGCCCGCTTCTTGCTATCCAAGCTATGACCCAGAAATTCGCCCGCGACGAGTTCGACGTGTACGTGTGGGAAGGCACTTCCGATATTGCCTCCCGGGCGGAGCGTTGCCTGGCCGGCATGGATGTGTCGCTGGTGCGGGCGGACGCCGGCACCGCGTTTCCGCCGCCGCGCGATCCGACGCGTCCGGCCGTGGCGCTGGTGTCCGTGTCGGTGATGGGCGACAACCGGTTCAGCGGCTACGACTGGCTGGCGGTGCAGGCGCTGCCGGTGATCTGGGTTGCGGCCGAATCCCGGGGGCGCGATTCGCGCTATTACCCGCCTGAATATTCCTACACGCTGCCGTTGGCGTTCACGACGGCGGACTTGCGCAAGCTGCTGTTCGAATTGCTGGGAACGCTGGACCAGTTCAACCGTACCGCGCCGAAGCGCGAACAGCCCTTGATCGCGGTGTCCGAGCCAATGCGTGCGTTGCTGGCCGAAGCCGAGATGTTCGCCGATTGCCGCAGCAACGCGCTGATCCATGGCGAAACGGGCGTCGGCAAAGAGCGTATCGCGCGCCTCTTGCATGACCGGGCGGAATGGTCGGACGGCCCGTTCGTGGCGGTCAATTGCGGCGCCATTCCGGAAGGCCTGTTCGAAGCGCATTTCTTCGGACACGCCAAGGGCGCCTTCACCGGCGCGGTCGGCGCTCATAAGGGGTATTTCGAGCAGGCCAACGGCGGCACGCTGTTCCTCGACGAAATCGGCGATTTGCCCTTGTACCAACAGGTCAAGCTGCTGCGCGTCCTGGAGCAGAGCGCGGTCACGCGCCTGGGCTCCAGCGTGGAGATCCCGGTGGATTTCCGTTTGGTTGCCGCCACCAACAAGGATCTGCGGGTGCTAGTGGGCCAGGACGAATTCCGGGCAGACCTGTATTACCGCCTGGCCGTGATCGAACTGCGCATTCCGAATCTGGAACAGCGGGGGGCGGAAGAGAAGATCGCCATTTTCCGCGCCTTGTTGGAGCGCCTGGGCGGCGAGGGCGACCCGCCGGACTGGCTGCTGGAGCGCGTGGCGCGCACCCGCTACGCGGGCAACGTGCGCGAACTGTCCAACGTGGCCGAGCGCGTGGCCATCATGCGCCGGCAGTTCAAGAGCTGGGATCAGGCGCGCATCGAGCGCATTTTTGACCAGATCGCCGAGCCGTTGCGCGCCGCCGGCACGCTCGGCACGGCCAGCACGCTGTGCGAACCGCCTGTCTTCACCGATGCCGAGCGCGCCGAGCGCGCCCGTATCCTGGCCGCGCTGGACGTCAACGGCTGGCGCCGCCAGGACACCGCCAATACCTTGGGCATCAGCCGCAAGGTGCTCTGGGAAAAGATGCGCAAACTGCATCTGGGGGGCGGCCAGGGCGAAACGGCGGAAGGGACGGTCGAGGCATCCTGATCATGCAATAGGGAAAGGCCCGTACAGGGCCACAAATTTGCTTGCGGCGAATGTAAGTGGGTCTGCCGTGAGCGAAATAAATTGCTATAGTTCCGCAACGATTTTTTTGGGGAAGGCATGAACGTCCAATTTATCCGTGCCGCCACTCGCATGGCGCTGTTAGGCACGGCACTGTCCGGCCTGGCGGCTTGCGCCAGCGCGCAATCCGAAGCGCCACGGCCCACGGTTAAGCAGGTCGAGGACAAGCCGGCCGCATCCACGCCGGTGACGCCGCCGCCGCCCGCCGCCGCGCCCACGGCTGCCGCCCGGCCATCGTCCACCGTGGCCGAATTGCAAGGCCTGATCCAGAACCGCCAGGTGTCCGAGTTGCGTACCGCCTATAACGGCACGTACGGCGCCAGCCTGCTGTTCAAGCCGGACGACCTGACCTATTACGTCGCCTTGTTCCAACAGAAAGACTTCTGGCGTGTGCTGAAGACTGTGTCGGAAAAGCAGGCGGAAGCCACGTACCGCGCGTTCACCACGCAATCTGCGGACCTGGCCGAAGTGGACATCAAGCGCATCAAGCTGCAAGCCGAATACGCGAACGCCGAAAAGCTGTTGGCCAGCCGCAGCGCGCAGCTCAGCACCTTGCAGGCCGACCGCACGCTGCGCATGCAGCAGGAAGAGCAGGTCGCGGCCCGCCAGGAGCAATCGCGCCAGGAAACCACGGCATTGGCTGATCAGCAAAAGGACGTGCGCCAGCAACTGCGTGATCTGCAGCGCCAGATCGATTCGTTGCAGGCTCAGCAGGCGCAAATCGACGCCAGCCCGGCCGCCAAGCGCGGCAAGTAAGCGGCGCCAATCGCCAGGACGGGCCTTCGGGCCCGTTTTTACTTGGAGGCTGCCCTATCCCCGCCTGAGGCGGGAGGATGGCGCCCGCCACGGGCGGATTCTTGTATTCTGGCTGCTGGACCCCATATAGCAACCATGGCTCTCAAAGTTTTCGACCTCCAGTGCGAGCACAGCCACGTTTTTGAAGGCTGGTTCGGATCGCACGATGACTATGACGCGCAGCAGGCGCGTGGCTTGGTCACGTGCCCCGTCTGCGGGTCGGCCAGCATCACCAAGCGTCTGTCTGCGCCGCGCCTGAACGTCTCCCACTTGCATGCGCCGGCCCAACCGCCCGCCGTGCCGGCTGGCGCGTCAGACGCCGAGAAAATGGCCGCTTTGCAGGCGGTCGTGATGAAGCAGGTGCGCGCGCTGCTGCGCAATACCGAAAACGTGGGGCCGCGTTTCGCCGAAGAGGCGCGCCGCATCCATGAGGGCGACGCCGACGAGCGTCCCATCCGCGGCACGGCCACGCCCGAAGAGCGCGAAGCGCTGGCCGACGATGGCATCGAAGTCATGGCGGTGCCCGACTTCCTGGACGATGAGCGTTTGCAGTAGAAGATGTCGGCAATATGGGCAAAAAAAAAGCCAGATCGGTAGGTCTGGCTTTTTTGTACCTGCTGGCCGGATCAGTTGTTGACGCGGCTGCGGTATTCGTTCGTGCGGGTGTCGATTTCGATCTTGTCGCCGATGGCGCAGAACAGCGGCACGTTCAGTTCGTAGCCGGTGTTGATCTTGGCCGGCTTGGTGACCTTGCCCGACGTATCGCCACGGACGGCGGGTTCGGTGTAGGTGATTTCGCGAACGAGCGTGGTGGGCAGTTCAACCGAGATGGCGCGGCCGTCGTAGAAGACCACTTCCACGGGCATCGCTTCTTCCAGGTAGTTCAGGGCATCGCCCATGCTTTCGGCTTCGATTTCGTACTGGTTGTACTCTTCGTCCATGAAGACGTACATCGGGTCGCCGAAGTAGGAGTAGGTGCACTCCTTGCGATCCAACTGGACGACTTCGAACTTTTCGTCGGCCTTGTAGACCGATTCGCTGGCCGAGGCGGTCAAGAGGTTCTTGAACTTCAGCTTCACAACAGCAGCGTTACGGCCAGACTTGTTGTATTCGGCTTTCTGGACCACGAGGGGATCCTTGCCGACCATGACCACGTTGCCGACTCGCAATTCCTGAGCGGTTTTCATCGATAAAACTCCGGGGGTGATGGGTGCACTCGCCGTGCTTGCAAAAAGCCGCTGCCGCGAAAGACACGGACAAAAGAAAGGGGTCGGAAGACGGGCCGTAAGACCCAGCAAAAGACCCTGCTTGCGGTTTCATGCACACCCCGGGAGGCGTTCATTGTTGAGGCCCGACAAATCCAGGGCGACTCAGAAAACTCTCTATTCTAACGTTTCTTGGCCAAGTCTGCGCAAAAGTCCGCCAGATTTTCAGCCAGATCCGGCTGGCTGGCTTGGGTGGCATCCCATTGCCGGGCGGCAGCACACCACGCTTGCCAGGGGGCGGGCGCCAGGGCTTGGGCAGTGGCTGCAGCCGTCTGCGCGGTTTCGGGCTGGTTCCACGCCCGGATCAGCGCATGCGCAGGATCGGGAGCCGGATAGCGGGCCAGCCAGGACTCCAGCTTTTCCAGATGGATGTTTTCCTCTTGCGGGTAGATCTGCCACACGAGCGGGCGTGCCGCCCAGGCCGCGCGGATGAAGGAGTCTTCGCCGCGCACGAAGTTCAGGTCCGCGCACCAGAGCAGGCGATCGAAATCCGGCTGGGCCACGAAGGGCAGGCGCGCCAGAAGGGGGAAGCCGGGCGCGGCGCACGCGGCTTCGAGGCCGGGGGCCACGCCCTCGGGAACCAGCAGCACGCTGGGTTGCGCGTTGGCCGCCAACGCCTGGACCAGCGCATCGACCGGCGCCGTGGGATAGCAAAACAGGGACACCGTGCGGGCACCGTCGCGGCGACGCAACAACAGGGCTTCGTCCACGCCCAGCGATCGGAGAAACGCGTTCTGCTGGTCCATGGACGCCTGCAAGGTGTCGCGTTCGGCATCCAGCCCGGGTTCGCGCAACAGGCCGCCCGTGGCGGGCGTGAAACCGGGAAAGAAAAAATGCTTCACCAGCCCGTCTGGCCGCTGCGACGGCAGGCCGTGGCAGCTTTCCACCCAGGCCTCGGCACTCAGGTATTCCAGATTGATCCAGACCGGATGCACGCGTCGCATGCTGTCCACGAACGCCGGCGGGGGATCGCAGGCGAACGCTTCGATGACGACGTCGCGCGCAGTCAGGGCCGGGTCCGGCGCATCAGACCAATGCACGATGTCCACCCCGCCCAGCTGCTGCCGTGCCGCCAGGGGTTCGATGCCGGGTTGGATGCGCGCAAAGCTGGCCAGGTCGTCCACCCACAGGCGGATATCCCAGCCGCGGCCTTGCGACAGCCGGCGCGCCAGCCGCCAGCAGACGCCGATGTCGCCGTAGTTGTCGACGACCCGGCAAAAGATGTCTGCTTGCATGGCGGCTTTAGTGGAACTTGGCGGGCGCGGCTTCGGCGTCTTCGGGCAGTTCGGCGTGCACCAGTTCGCCCAGCGGGTTCGGGAAGTAGGGCGCGCCGCAGTCTTCGCAGTATTCCGCCGGCAGCACGCCGGGGATGCGTCGCACTTCGGTCACGCCGTATTCCTTGAGCAACGCCGTGATCTCGTCGACCACATCGGGCTGGCCTTCGTCGGACGGCAGTTCTTCCTCGCGCCCGTACAAGGGCCACACGCAGCCGTAGTAAACGTCGTTGTTGTTGCGCGCCGTGAAGCCGATGCGGTATTCGTCGATGCGGCTTTCGCCGCAGCCGGCCACGACCGCGCGCAACTGCGACGCTTCCAGGCTGACCGCGCCTTCCAGCCAGCTGATGGCCGCGCGCAGCGACAAGGGACGCACCCGGCGGTCCGCTTCGCGGTTGCTGACGTAATAGGCGTCAGGCAGCAGCGCTTCGAATCCGCAGCCCGGCATCAGGGCGGCCAGGGTGGGCTGCGCCTGCGCGGCCCACTGTTCCTGGCAGGCGTCGCGGCTGGCGTCGGCTTCGCCCATCTGTTCCTGCCAGCGGAAGATGGGCGCGTTCTCGGGCACCGCCACGGCGCCGATGATGTAGCGCGTGTCGGCCAGCATGTTCGCGGTTTCGGCTTCGGTGTTCAGGGCCGGCTTGGTGGTTTCGGCACCCAGCGCCTGCGAGCCCAGGCGTTGCAGCCACTGCCAGGTTTCGCCGAAGGTGCGGGGCATCTGGTCCACGCTTACCAGCATGGGCATCAAGGCCGTGCGCGCCTGGCTGGACAGCACATGGCCATGCAACTGGGCCAGCAGAGCCTGCTGGGCGGGCGCCGCGACGGAGCCGGTGGGAATTGCGTAACGGGTCCAGGCGACGATGGGCGCGACGATCAGCAAGACGTCGTACAGGACGCCGTTCTTTTCGATCTTCATTGATTCGGACAGGGTTTCCGCCTGTTCGATCAAGACTTCGTAGGCGCCTATGTCGCTTTGCGCGAGGTGGTCCAGGGCTGCTTCCAGCGGGGCGTCCTGCCCAGCCTTCAGCAGCTTGGGAATCGCTTCGCCAAGCTGGTTCTCCCAGAACACGTCTTCGACGCGGCTGCCCGAGCGGTTAAGCGCCTGGGCAAGCGCAACCAGGCGGGTCGCGTCACGGGTCATGCGGGGAGCGGATTGGCTGCGGGATCGGGCCATAACTTCGGAGGACGTCCAGTAAGTGGTGTAACGGTGTAGTTTAACGCCCGCCGCGCGCCTCGGCATTGGGGGCGGACCCGGGCGTGCGGTTCATGCGCTGTCATGGAGACCGGAGGGCATGCGTTGGCGCAGGTGTCCGAATTGATGCTTAGATGGCAACAGATTATCCCCGCGAAGGGGGTTTATTGCTGAATAGAAACATCCGAAAATGCTTTCATCGACTTGATCTATGGAGGCATCGCCATGCGCTGGCCTACGCTTTTCGTTTCCCACGGCTCGCCCATGCTGGCCGTCGAACCCGGCCTGACCGGCCCCGTGCTGGCGGACTGGAGCCTTGCGCAAGGCCGCAAGCCCCGCGGCATCCTGGTGGTATCGCCCCATTGGATGGGCGAAGGGCTGGCGCTGTCCACGCGTGACAAGCAGGTGGCCTGGCATGATTTCGGCGGCTTTCCACCCGAGCTCTACACCCTGCAGTACGCCGCGCCGGGTTCGCCCGAACTGGCGGCGCGAGTGCAGGCGCTGCTTGCCGAATCCGGGATCGCCGCTGAACGCGATCCGCGCCGGCCGCTGGATCACGGGGCCTGGGTACCGCTGCGCTACCTTTATCCCGAGGTCGACGTGCCGGTGGTGCAGTTGTCGCTCGACATGGGGCGAGACGCCGCGGGGCAACTGGAGTTGGGCCGCGCGCTGGCACCCTTGCGCGACGAGGACATCCTGATCATCGGGTCCGGGTCGTTGACACACAATCTGCGCCACGTGCGGATGCCGCAGAACGCGCCCGCCGTGCCTTACGTGCCGGCATTCCAGGACTGGTATGCGCGTAATCTGGCCGAGCACAACGTGCCGGCCCTGCTGGACTGGCAGACCCAGGCGCCTGGCGCCATGCAGGCCCATCCGCATGACGACCACCTGATGCCGCTGTACGTGGCGCTGGGGGCGGGTGGGGCATCAGCCAAGCGGCTGAACGACGAGATCTCGTACGGGGCGCTGGCGATGGACGCCTATCAGTTCGACGACTGAATCCGCCAATTGCCTGCGTAAAAAAAGCCCCGGAACCGCAAGGTTCCGGGGCTTTCCCTATTGCGAGGGCCGCGCGCGGGCTCAGGCGGCCAGCAGTTGGCGCAGCACGAAGGGCAGGATGCCGCCGTGCTGGTAGTAATCGACCTCGATCGGGGTATCGATGCGCAGCAGCACCGTCACGTCCTGCTTCGAACCGTCCTTGCGGGTGATCGTCAGCGTCACGTCCTGCATCGGCTTGATGCCGTTTTCCAGGCCCGAGATGTCGTAGGTCTCTTCGCCGGTGATGCCCAGCGATTGCACGCTATCGGCGCCCTTGAACTGCAGCGGCAGCACGCCCATGCCCACCAGGTTACTGCGGTGGATGCGTTCGAAGCTGCGGGTGATGACGGCCTTCACGCCCAGCAGCTGGGTGCCCTTGGCCGCCCAGTCGCGCGACGATCCGGTGCCGTACTCTTCGCCGCCGAACACCACGGTGGGCGTGCCGTCGGCCACGTACTTCATGGCCGCGTCATAGATGGACATCTGTTCGCCGGTGGGCTGGAACAGCGTTTCGCCGCCTTCGAAGCGGCTGCCGTCCGGCAGCGACGGGATCATCAGGTTCTTGATGCGCACGTTGGCGAACGTGCCGCGCATCATGATTTCGTGGTTGCCGCGGCGCGAGCCGTAGCTGTTGAAATCGGCCTTCATGACGCCGTTGGCCTTGAGCCACTTCCCGGCGGGCGAGGTTTCCTTGATGGAACCGGCGGGCGAGATGTGGTCGGTGGTGACCGAGTCGCCGAACACGCCCAGCGCGCGGGCGCCCTTGACGGCCGGCATGGCGGCCGGCGTCATGCCGAAGCCTTCGAAGAAGGGCGGCTCAGCGATGTAGGTCGATTCCGGCCAGTTGTAGGTGTCGCCGTTGACGCCCTTGATGTTCTCCCAGAGCTTGCCCGGGTTGCTCTTGACCTGGCCGTAGTTGGCTTCGAAGACCTTCGGGTCCAGCGCATGCTTCATCAGTGCTTCGACTTCTTCGGACGTGGGCCAGATGTCGCCCAGCCAGACGTCGCCGTTCTTGCCCTTGCCCACCGGTTCGGTCATCAGGTCGCGCGTGACGGTGCCGGCCAGCGCGTAGGCCACGACCAGCGGGGGCGAGGCCAGGAAGTTGGCCTTGATGTTCGGGTGGATGCGCGCTTCGAAGTTGCGGTTGCCCGACAGCACGGCCGAGCAGACGAGATCGTTGCCGGTGATGGCTTCGTTCAGGTCCGACGTCAGGTCGCCCGCGTTGCCGATGCAGGTGGTGCAGCCGTAGGCGGCCACGTCGAAGCCCAGCTTTTCCAGGTAGGGCAGGAGGCCCGTCTTGGTCAGGTAGTCGGTGACGACGCGCGATCCGGGGGCAAGCGAGGTCTTGATGTGCTTGGGCACCTTCAAGCCGGCTTCCACGGCCTTCTTGGCCAGCAGGCCGGCGGCCAGCAGCACGTTCGGGTTCGACGTGTTGGTGCAGGACGTGATGGCGGCGATCAGGATGTCGCCATTCTTGATCTTGGTGCCGGTGCTGGTCGTGAAGGTTTCACCCAGCTTTTCGGCGGGCTGGTTGAAGCCGTTCTCGGCGATGGGCTTGGAGAACAGGTCGATGAACGTGTTCTTCACGTTGCCGATTTCGATGCGGTCTTGCGGGCGCTTCGGGCCGGCCAGCGACGGGGCCACGGTGGACAGGTCCAGCGTCAGCAGCTTGGTGAAGTTGATGTCCTGGGCGGCCGGGATGCCGAACATCTTCTGGGCCTTGAAATAGGCTTCGAAGGCGGCGATCTCGTCTTCGGTGCGACCGGTGCCGCGGAAGTAGTCGATGGTGCGTTCGTCGACCGGGAAGAAGCCCATGGTGGCGCCGTATTCCGGCGCCATGTTGCCGATGGTGGCGCGTTCGGCCACCGTCAGGCTGGCGGTGCCTTCGCCGCAGAATTCGACGAACTTGCCCACCACTTTCTCACGGCGCAGCATTTCGGTGATGGTCAGCACCAGGTCGGTGGCGGTGACGCCGCCGCGCAACTGGCCCTTGAGTTCCACGCCCACCACGTCGGGCGTCAGGAAGTACACGGGCTGGCCCAGCATGCCGGCTTCGGCTTCGATGCCGCCCACGCCCCAGCCCACCACGCCGATGCCGTTGATCATCGTGGTGTGGCTGTCGGTGCCCACCAGCGAATCGGGGTAGTAGACATTGTTCTTCTTGTCCTGATGCACGCCGCGCGCCAGGTACTCCAGGTTGACCTGGTGGACGATGCCGAAGCCCGGAGGCACGACGCCGAAGGTGTCGAACGCCTGCATGCCCCACTTCATGAACTGGTAGCGCTCCTGGTTGCGCTTGAATTCCAGCTTCATGTTCAGGTCCAGCGCATTCTTGGTGCCGAAATAATCGATCATGACCGAGTGGTCAACGACCAGGTCCACCGGCACCAGCGGTTCGATGCTCTTGGGGCTCTTGCCCATCTTGTCGGCCACCGAGCGCATGGCGGCGATGTCAGCCAGCAGCGGCACGCCGGTGAAGTCCTGCAGCACGACGCGGGCCACGACGAACGGGATCTCGTCTTCGCGGCGGGCATTGGCCTGCCAGTTGGCGAGCTGCTTGACGTGTTCTTCCGTGACCTTCTTGCCATCACAGTTGCGCAGCACGGATTCCAGCACGATGCGGATCGACACCGGGAGCCGCTGCACATCGATGCCGAGGGACTTGCCCAGCGCCGGCAGCGAGTAGTACTGACAGGATTTATTGCCGATCTTGAAATTCTTGAGAGTATCGAGGGTGTTGTGCGGCATGATGGACTCCGTGGTTTTGCCTGGCTTGCTGTTCCCAAGCGCAGGCGGCATTTTTTGGCGTTTTGGCGCGTTTGTCATTGTAGGGGAGACAAGCCCGTGCGCGTCCTTATGTCTTATATCTTATATAAGACTTGGGTGGCGCGTCAAAGTTCCGCCCCTGTTCCGGAAAGCGGCAGCCGGAACTGCTGCAAAACCCCTACTTTGGCGGACAAGGGCCAAGCCTGCAAGACCCCGCGGTTTTACCAAAGAAGTCCTACCGTTGCATGGCGGGCCGCGCCGGGGGCCGGGGGCCGGCGGGGCGGGGGCGTTTCAGGCGAGGAATTCGCGCAGCAGGGGCTCGAGTTCGGCTTTCAGGTAATCCACCAGGGCGCGCTGGGCGGTGGACGGGTAGGGGGTGGGCGAGGTCAGGATGAAGAGCTTGTCGCCAGGCCCTTCTGCCTTGTAGGCGGGCAGCACCTCGCGCAGCCGCCGGGCCTGCAGGTCGGGCTGCACGATGTAGGCCGGCAGCAGCGCCACGCCCGCGCCGTCGCGGGCCGCCTCGGCCAGGAAGGGGAAGTATTCGGATTGCAGCCGGGGCGCCAGCTTGATCTCGTAAGTTTGCCCTTTGCGGTGCAGGCGCAGCGTCGCCTGGGGCTTTGGGCCGGGCGGGCAAAGAAAGTCCAGCCGCCCCAGGTCGCGTGGATGCGCGGGCGTGCCGGCGCGCTGCAAATAGGCCGGGGCGGCGCATAGGTGCCATTTCACGTCCCCCAGTTCGCGCGCCACGTAGTCCTGCGGGGGCGTCGAGACCACGCGCAGGGCCACGTCGATCTCGGACGAGATCAAATCGCTGACCCGGTTGGAAAACAGCACGCGCAGGCTCAGGCTGGGATGCGCCAGCGCGAAGCGCACCAACAGCGGGCGCAGCGCATCCAGTTCGCCCAGCCCGGTCGGCAGCGACAGGCGAACGTGGCCGGTGGGTTCGGCGCCCAGCTTCTGCAAGGCGTGGCGCGCCGATTCCACCTCCCGGGCCATGCGGACGCCGTGCTCGTACAGCACGCTGCCCTGATGCGTGAGTTCCAGGCGGCGGGTGGTGCGTCGGATCAACTGCGCCCCGAATGCCCGCTCCAGTTTCTGCAGATTGCGGCTGACGTGGGATCGGGTGACCCCCTGGCGCGACGCCGCTTCGCTGAGCGTGCCCGCTTCAACGATGGTCACGAACAGCTGGATCAGGTTCAGGTCTAGCGTGGGCAAGGTGGATATGGGCGTCGTCGATTGTTGCCTATGAGGAAACAGAGTTTACTCAGAGTGGAGGATTGTCGCGATATCTACGCGTTGATATTCTGGCTCTGAACCGCATCGGCACCACGCGTCCGGTGCCGGCAATTCCAACGACAACAGGAGACAAACCATGCCGCAAAGCATGTTCCGGGCGGATTTGTTCCGCGGCCAGCGCATCCTCGTCACTGGCGGGGGAACCGGGCTGGGCTACGCGATGGCCGATCAATTGGCCTCCCTGGGCGCCACCGTCCATCTGTGCGGACGCCGCTTGTCCGTGGTCGAAGAAGCTGCCGCCGCACTGCGCGCCAGGCACGGGGGCGAGGCGCATGCCCACGCGGTGGACATCCGTGACGCGGACGCGGTCGACGCGATGGTGGAGGGGATCTGGACCACGCACGGGGGCCTGGACAGCCTGATCAACAACGCCGCCGGCAACTTTATCAGCCCGACCGAAAAGCTGTCGGCGCGCGGCTTCAACGCCATTGCCGATACGGTGTTCCGCGGCACGTTCTATACGACGCAGGCCGTGGGCAAGCGCTGGATCGCCACCGGGGCGCGAGGCGCCGTTGTGTCCATCGTCGTGACCTGGGTCTGGACCGGATCGCCGTTCGTGGTGCCTTCGGCCATGTCCAAGGCCGGCATCGACGCGATGACCAAGTCATTGGCGGTTGAATGGGGCCGGCACGGGATCCGCATGAACGCCATCGCGCCGGGTGTGATCCCCACGGAAGGCGCGACCGCGCGGCTACGCCCGAATGGCGACGGCCAGGACGCGCTGATTCAGCAGAACCCCATGCGGCGATTGGGCACGGGGCACGATATCGGGGAACTGGCAGCCTTTCTGCTGGGGCCCGGCAACGACTGGATCAACGGCCAGACGATTGCGCTGGACGGTGGCGACTATCTGGCCAACGGTGCGTATTTCAAACAGTACTTCGAATGGACCGAGGAAGACTGGGCTGCCGCGCGCGCCGCGATCGAAGCGCGAACCGCGCAGGACAAGGCGCTGCGCGCCGGGAAGCCGGCATGAGCGGACTGATCATCGCGGGCGACCTCCAGCTTGACCGCGACGCGCTCGCCGCGCGAGGCGAGCAGGTGGCGGCGGGGCTGGCGGCCATGGGCATACGCGAAGGCGACGTCATCGCGGTGCTGCTGCGCAACGGCATGCCCTATCTGGAAATCATCCAGGCCTGCAAGCGGCTGGGCTGCTACTACTGTCCGATCAATTGGCACTACACGGCCGAAGAGGTGGCCTTTCTGGTGAACGACAGCGGCGCGAAGTTGTTGATCGGCGAAGACGACCTGTGGCGCCAGGTATGGGCGGCGCTGCCGGCCGGCCTGCCCGTGCTGCGGGTCATGGCCGACGCGGGCGCGGCCTTCGAGGCCAACGACTACGAAGCCTGGCGTAACGCCCAGCCCCGGTATGACGGTCCGCTGGTCGCGCCGCGCGGCCACATGGCCTATACGTCGGGCACGACGGGGCGCCCCAAGGGCGTGGTGCGCCAGCCTTTTCCGGTGGACCGGCTTGCCGAGCACCTGGCGGCCGTGGAGGCTGTGGTCGAGCAGGCCTACGGCTTGCGCCAGGGGAGCCGCGCGTTGTTGCCGGCGCCGATCTACCACAGCGCGCCCAGCGTCTTCGCCCAGGTGGCGCTGCGCGTGTGCGACACGCTGGTGCTGACGCGGCGTTTCGACGCGGTCGAGGTCTTGCGCCTGATCGAGCAGCACCGCATCGATACGATCTACCTCGTGCCCATCATGTATGTGCGCCTGCTGAAGCTGGATGCGCAAACGCGGGCGTCATTCGATCTGTCTTCGCTGCGCTTCGTGGCTTCGACGGGCGCGCCCTGCGCCCCGGAACTCAAGCGCGCGATGATCGACTGGTTGGGGCCGGTCGTGCATGAAACCTACGCGTCCAGCGAAGCGGGCATGGTGACCGCGATCGATTCGCATGAAGCGCTGGCCAAGCCCGGCAGCGCGGGGCGGCCGATTGGGCCCGCGCAGGTGCGCATTTACGCGGAGGATGGCTCGGTGTGCGCGCCCGGCCAGGTCGGCCGCATCTACGTGCGCCAGCCGGCATATGCCGACTTTACCTACCGCAACCATCCCGAGGCGCGGCAGGCGGTCGAGCGCGATGGCCTGATCGGGCTGGGCGACCTGGGGTACGTCGACGAGGACGGCTATCTCTTCGTATGCGACCGCGAATCGGATCTGGTGATTTCGGGCGGCGTGAACATCTATCCGGCGGAAATCGAGCACCACCTGATGCAATACCCCGGCGTGGCCGATTGCGCGGTCTTTGGCGTACCGGATCCGGAGTTCGGCGAACGCCTGCTGGGCTTGGTCCAACCTGCGCCCGGGGCCGCGCTGGACCTGGAAGACGCCATGACTTGGCTGACCTCCCGGATCGCCCGCTACAAGGTTCCGCGCGGGCTAGAAATGCGGCAAGCGCTCCCACGCGACGACAACGGCAAGATCGCCAAGCGCCGCCTGCGGGCGGAATTCTGGGAGGGCCACGCGCGCAAGGTGTAGCGGCCCGGTGCGGCCATTGCGAAAGGCCGCCGTCGCCGTCGTCCAGTCCCTTCAGGCAGTACCCAATACAAGAGTCGGTAAAGACTCGGGAGACAAGCATGTTGCAGATGAATCGTTGGTTCGGCCGCGCCGCGGCCGCCATGCTGGTGTGCGCCGCAGGCGCCCCGCAGGCCCTGGCGGCATTCCCCGACAGGCCCGTCAAACTGGTGGTGCCCTACACGCCTGGCGGCGCGGCGGATCAGTTGTCGCGCGTGTTGGCCGAGCGCCTGTCGCGCGAGCTTTTTCAGTCGGTCGTGGTTGAAAACAAGCCGGGCGCCAACACCATGATCGCCGCCACCCAGGTGGCCCGCGCGCAGCCCGACGGCTATACGCTGTTCCTGGCCAGCAACGCCAGCATGGTGCTTAACCCCATGCTTTATCAGAAGATTTCCTACGACGCGGCGCGCGATTTCCGCGTGCTGTCGGTGGTGGCCGAGTTGCCGCTGGTGGTTGTGGCAAACAACGAGGTGCCTGCCACGACCTGGGCGCAGTTCGTCAGCTATGCCAAGGCGCGCCCCGGCAAGTTGAACTATGCGTCGGTCGGGATCGGCAACCCTCTACAGCTTGCGACCGAATTGCTCAAGATACGCACCGGCATCGATATTGCCCATATCCCGTACAACGGCAGCGCGCCCGCGCTCAGTTCATTGATGGCTAACGACACGCAACTGATGGTCGACGTTATCAGCACGTCCTTGCCGCTGGTGAAGGAAAACAAGATCAAGGCGCTGGCGGTGACCACGGCCGAGCGGCTGCCCGTGCTGCCGGACGTACCCACCGTGGCTGAAAGCGGTTTTCCGGGCTTCCGCGCGGCGACGTGGTTCGGCGTTGCCGTGCCGCTGGCCACGCCGGCCGCCGAGGCCAAGGCCCTGCAGGATGCCGTGGCCCGCGTCATGGCGCAGCCGGATTTCCGGGAACGCTTCCAGACCCTGGGGCTGATGATCCAGGCACCGCGCGATCAGGCTGAGACCGACCGGTACGTCGCCGAAGACCGCGAACGCTGGGGCGCGGTGATCCGGGCGAACCAGATCAAACTGGACTGAGCAGATTGGCCGGCGTCGCGGCGACTGCGGGGAAATGGGGGATTGCGCGGGTTACGCGGAACCCATAAGCTTCGCGTCAGCTAGGGCCTGTCCACGCAAAAGGGAGCTTCCTTTTCGCGTGTACAGGCCCTAGCGTCACTCCCTCATCAGGCAGCACTTTTTTGACTATCCATCTCAGTAGCGTCGTTGCCGGCCAGCCCCAGTCAGCGGGCGAGGCCTGCACTCTCCGCCAGTTCCTGCATACCGATTTCTCCCATAGCCCGTCGCCCGTCGTCATGGTGGATCACTTCATCATGACCGGCCCCACGGCCGCGCCCCTGCCGTACGCCGGCCTGTGCGCCGCCACGCTCCTATTGGAAGATGCCAAAGGCGTCATGCAATGCCGGGACAGCGCGGGCAACGACCATGAGGCGAGGGCGGGCGACCTGCATTGGACGGTCGCCGGCAAGGGCATCCTGCGCACGCAGCAGCCGACGGGCCCGGCCCGCTTGAACGGGCTGCGCATCGCCTTGAACCTGCCGGACCGGTTGAAGACCCTGCCACCGGCCGTGTCGCTGTTGCGCGCCTGGGAGATGCCGGTCATTCAGACGGACGCCGGCCGCGTCCGCGTCGTGGCAGGCAGCCACGGCGGCTGGCAGTCGCCGCTGGCCACCCCCGAGGCGCTGATGATCCTGGACGGCTGGCTGCGCCCGGGCGCGACCCAGCTGCTTCCGCTTGCGCCCGGCTGGAACGCCTGGGTCTACGCCGTACAGGGCGAGCTGGGGGTGCGTGCCCGGCATCGTCGACATGGAGTGCCGCCCTTGCCGAAGCGGCAGGGTGGGGACCCGGATTTTGCCGTGCTCCGAGAGGGGGCCGCGTTGGCGGCATCGGCGACATCCGCCGACGATGAAGGCGTGCTGCTGCTGATGGCGGGCAAGGTGCCCGCCCATTTTGTGTTGATCGCCGGCCCCGCCGTGGACGAACCCGTCTTTCGGCACGGCCCGATCGTAATGGCGAGTCAGCGGGACCTGACGCGGGCACTGGCCGCCTACGAGGCGGGCGACTTCGGACAGTTGCGGCAGGACCAGGCGGCTTGACCCTGCCGCCATAAGGGGCGTTTGTTGCGTGGAGACAACGAACCGTCTTTCTATTATTGGGGACGTAATGATAATGATTCTCTGTTTGATAAGATTTCTTGCGTAAGACCTCAAGACCCCTTGGTGAACGGGCTCGGCAAGGCCGTTCCGGCCTTGCGGTGGTGCGACTGATCAGCCGTTTTCCGTGCGTGACCCATCGGGATTTTGCGTTTCTTTGCGCAGCGACGCGCTTCTCTTGCCCCCTCTCGATCCCGATATGAAAATCAGAACTCTTGCCTGCGTGGCCGCTACGCTGCCGTGCCTGGGCGTCGTCTACGGTCAAACCGCACCCCAAGCCCAACCCGCCGCGCCCAACGGCTCTGTCGTGTCGATGGAAGCCATCAAAGTCGAGGCCAGCGCCGATGCGTCGGCCGGCGGCCTGGCTGCGCCCTTTGCGGGCGGGCAGGTGGCCACGGGCGGCCGCGTCGGCGTGCTGGGCACGCAAGACAACCTGAGCACCCCGTTCAGCATCACCAGCTATACGAACGAACTGATCCAGGACAAGCAGGCGCGCAGCGTGGGCGACGTGCTGCAGAACGACTCGGGCGTGCGCGTGGCGCGCGGCTTTGGCAACTTCCAGGAGTCCTACTTCATCCGCGGCTTCATCCTGAGCTCGGACGACGTGGCCTACAACGGGTTGTACAGCCTGCTGCCCCGCCAGTACATCGCCACCGAACTGTTCGAACGCGTGGAAGTGCTGCGGGGCGCCTCGGCGTTCCTGACGGGCGCGACGCCTGGCGGCGGCGGCATCGGCGGCGTCATCAACCTGGTGCCCAAGCGTGCGCCGAACGAGCCGCTGACCCGTGTCACCACCGGCATTTCCAGCGGCGGCCAGTTCCAGGTGTCCACCGATATCGCCCGGCGCTTCGGTCCGGACGACAGCACGGGCATCCGCTTGAACGCGGCACAGCGCAGCGGCGATACGGCAATCGATGACGAACATTCCCGCACCAGCCTGGTGTCGTTGGGCCTGGATTGGCGCTCGGCCGATACGCGTTTGTCGGGCGATATCGGCTGGCAGGAAAACAAGCTCAAGCGCGCGCGTCCGAACGTGACGATGGGGGCAGGCGTGACCAGCGTGCCTGACGCGCCCGACGCCAGCTCCAACTATGCGCAACCGTGGTCGTATTCCAACGAGCGCGACTTTTTCGGCACCGTGCGCGCGGAACATGACTTCAGCGACAAGCTGACCGGTTGGGCCGCCTATGGTTTCCGACGCAGCGATGAAGCGAACTCGCTGGGCAACGTGACCTTGACCAACGGCAGCACGGGCGCGGGCAATTTCTACCGCTTCGACAACACCCGCGAAGACAGCGTCAACACCGGCGAACTGGGGCTGCGCGCCAAGGTGCGAACGGGTCCTGTGGGCCATGAGTTCGTCGTGTCGGCGTCCTTCTTCGATCTGAAGAAGAAGAACGCCTACATCATGGATTACGCGAACACGTTCGCCACCAACATCTATGACCCGGTGTCTTACGACAAGCCTGCCTTCAGCGCCGGTGCGCTGCGTGGCAACGATATCGACAATCCTGCGCTGCAAGGGCGCACGCGCATGAGCAGCTACGCCCTGGGCGATACCTTGTCCTTCCTGGACGACAAGGTGCTGCTGACCCTGGGCATCCGCCATCAGCGCCTGTCGCAACGCGACTACGCCTACAACACCGGTAAGGAAAATGGCGCCTATGACGCCAGCCGCAATTCGCCTGCCGCCGGCATCGTGTTCAAGGTGGCGCCCAGCGTTTCGCTGTATGCGAACTACATTGAGGCGCTGGTTGCAGGACCGACGGCGCCTGCGAACGCCAACGGCCGGCCGGTGCCCAACGTTGGCCAGAGCCTGCAGCCATACGTGTCCAAGCAAAAGGAAATCGGCGTGAAGTACGAAGGCGACGGGCTGGGCGCCGGTCTGGCGCTCTTCTCCACGGACAAGCCGCGCGCGATGTACAACGCCAGCAACGAGCTGACGACCTCGGGCAAGGACCGCCATCAGGGCGCGGAATTGACCGTCTACGGCGAACCCGTCAAGAGTGTGCGCGTACTGGGCGGCCTGACGTGGCTGGACGCCGAGCAGCGCTCGACCGGCACGGCTTCGCTGGACGGCAACCGCGTGATCGGCGTGCCGCGCTTCCAGGCCAACATGGGCGTGGAATGGGATATTCCGGGCGTCCAGGGCCTGGCTGTAGACGGCCGCGTGGTCTACACCGGTTCGTCCTATGCGAACGATGCCAACACCCTCAAGGTCCCCGGCTGGACCCGCTTTGACGCCGGCCTGCGTTACATGGTGGACGTCGACGGCCACGTCGTGACCCTGCGCGCGCGCGTGGAGAACATCGCCAACCGCAACTACTGGTCGTCGGTGGGCGGCTACCCGGGCAACGGCTACCTGGTCCTGGGCGGTCCGCGCACGTTCCTGCTGTCTGCCAGCATGGACTTCTGATCGCGACCGGCATGAGCCGGCATGCATTCAAAACCCCGGCGCCAAGCCGGGGTTTTTGCTTTCTGCGCCGGCTTTCCGACTTGATGCGCGTGAGTCTTTGCGCCCAATAGTCCGATATTTTGGTAGATGGGCTTGTACCTGTGTAGTGGGATCGTCACCCTCTGGATGAACCCGCGCCTCTCCGGCCGCCGCGTTGCGGCGCTTATGGAAATATACGCAGATAACGTACAATTATGCAGGCACTATTTGTCGAGCTACCCCCGTTTCAGCGCCATCGATCCACCTACTTGGATGGCACCGGATTCTTGGCCTTGCAAGTCATGTTGCTGCGCAATCCAACGGCCGGCGAGCTGATACAAAAGGCCGGCGGCCTTCGCAAAGTCCGCTTTGCCGACTTACGCCGGCAGAAGGGCAAGCGAGGCGGTCTTCGCGTCATTTATTACTGGTGGTCCGGGGGGGCGCAGTTCTGGCTCTTCACCGTTTATGGCAAAGACGAGCAGGACGATCTGAGTGCTGTTCAACGAAAGGCACTTGAGGGGCTGTTGGCAGCCGAATTGAGAGAAAGGACATGCTGATGAAACGCGACATTTTTGCCGAGCTGACTGAAGGGTTCACGGCGTTGGCTGACGAGCGCAACGGGAAGGCCACGCTTAGGTCGCATAAGGTCCGCTTGAGCGAGCTGGCGGCGATTTCGGCGGACGAACTGGTCGCCATCCGGGAGCGCCTGAATATGTCGCGGCCGGTGTTCGCCATGTACTTGCGGACCAATGCTCGTACGCTTGAAAACTGGGAGCAGGGCAGGGCAAAACCCAATGCTCAGGCGACAACACTCATCCGCTTGGTGGAGAAGTACCCGGAAACGGTGGAACATTTGGCGGCACTGGCTTGAGCGGCAAGCCGGTCCCCGAGTGCCGGCGCTAAGGCCGCCTCTTCACCAGAACCATCCCCCCCGCGTCAGATCCGCCTCGCAGCTCTTGTACTGCGACGTGAACTTCTCCGCGCGCGCCTGCACCTTTTGCGACACCGTCTTCAGCCATGCCTTGCGGTCGTAGCTGCGGTTGCGGTAGCCCGTCCAGCCTTCGTGGTAATTCAAGTATTGGCCGTAGGCATCCCACTTCGATACCCCGTTGATGCGCTGCGACTTGCTCATGTACCAGCCCATGAAATCCAGCGCGTCGGCGAAGTTGTCTCGGCTGGAGCCCCAGCCGCCGGCCTCTTTCTTGTAGTCGGCCCAGGTTTCGTCCTTGGCTTGCGCATAGCCGTAGGCGGAACTGACGCGGCCCCAGGGGATGATGCCCAGGAAGTAGTAGCGGGGCGGCACGGCGTCCTGCTTGAACGAGGACTCCTGGTACATCATGGCCATCGGCACCGGGACGGGGGCGCCCCACTTCTTCTGCACTTTCAGGGCGGCGTCGTGCCAGTCGGGCTTTTCGCGGAAGATCGCGCAGATGTTCTCGGGATTGGATGGCGGCGCGGTGGCGCAACCGGCAAGCGCCAGCAGTAGCAGCGGCGGCAGCAAAAGCCGGGTCATTGGCAGGCGTCCTCCTGGATAAGGGGGGCGCAGGGGGCAAGCCGCGCCGGGTTAAGGGCCAAGTGTCACAAGGTAGCGCGATTGTATGAAAACGTATCGCCGGAAAAGTTCCGTCCCTGAAATTTTTTGACCCGCTCGGTCGGCATCCGTTTGCGGCGGCCAAAGAAAAACGGCCCCGGATCGCTCCGGGGCCGTCGTGCAGGCTGGAAACCTGGCTATCGCGCGAGGCTTAGACCTCGATCACGTCCGCCACGTCCTTGTAGTCCGCGATCTTGTCGAAGTTCAGGTATTGGTAGATCTGGTCGCCGCTCTTGTTGATGACGCCCATATCTGCCATGTACTCGTCCTTGGTCGGGATGCGGCCCAGCTTCGAGCAGATGGCGGCCAGCTCGGCCGAACCCAGGTACACGTTCGTGTTCTTGCCCAGGCGGTTCGGGAAGTTGCGGGTGCTGGTCGACATGACGGTCGCGCCTTCGCGCACTTGTGCCTGGTTGCCCATGCACAGCGAGCAGCCCGGCATTTCCGTGCGTGCGCCGGCCGTGCCGAAGACGCCGTAGTGGCCTTCTTCGGTCAGTTGCGTGGCATCCATCTTGGTCGGCGGGGCGACCCACAGCTTGACCGGGATGTCGCGCTTTCCTTCCAGCAGCTTGGAGGCTGCGCGGAAGTGGCCGATGTTGGTCATGCAGCTGCCGATGAACACTTCGTCGATCTTGGCGCCGGCGACTTCCGACAGCGTCTTGACGTCGTCCGGGTCGTTCGGGCAGGCCACGATGGGCTCGTGCACGTCGGCCAGATCGATTTCGATGACGGCGGCGTATTCGGCGTCGGCATCCGGAGCCAGCAGCTGGGGATCAGCCAGCCAGGCTTCCATGGCCTTGATGCGGCGGCCCAGCGTGCGCTCGTCTTCGTAGCCGTTGGCGATCATCCACTTCAACATCACGATGTTGCTGTTGATGTACTCGATGATCGGTTCCTTGTTCAGGTGCACCGAGCAGCCGGCGGCCGAACGTTCTGCGGAAGCGTCCGACAGTTCAAAGGCTTGTTCGACCTTCAGGTCGGGCAGGCCTTCGATTTCCAGGATGCGGCCGGAGAAGATGTTCTTCTTGCCTTGCTTGGCAACCGTCAGCAGGCCTTGCTTGATGGCGTACAGCGGGATGGCGTTGACCAGGTCGCGCAGGGTGACGCCAGGCTGCAGCTTGCCCTTGAAGCGGACCAGCACCGATTCCGGCATGTCCAGGGGCATCACGCCCGTGGCGGCGGCAAAGGCCACCAGGCCCGAACCGGCCGGGAACGAGATGCCGATCGGGAAACGGGTGTGCGAGTCGCCGCCGGTGCCGACGGTGTCGGGCAACAGCATGCGGTTCAGCCACGAGTGGATCACGCCATCACCCGGGCGCAGCGAAATGCCGCCGCGGGTGCTGATGAATTCCGGCAGCGTGTGATGCGTCTTGACGTCCACGGGCTTCGGGTAGGCGGCGGTGTGGCAGAACGACTGCATCACCAGATCGGCCGAGAAGCCCAGGCAAGCCAGGTCTTTCAGTTCGTCGCGGGTCATCGGGCCGGTGGTGTCCTGGCTGCCGACCGAGGTCATCTTCGGTTCGCAGTAGGTGCCCGGGCGGATACCGCGGCCTTCCGGCAGGCCGCAGGCGCGGCCGACCATCTTCTGGGCCAGCGTGTAGCCGCGGCCGGTGTCGACCGGATCCTTGGGCAGGCGGAACAGCGTCGACGGGGCCAGGCCCAGCGCTTCGCGCGCCTTGCTGGTCAGGCCGCGGCCGATGATCAGCGGAATGCGGCCGCCGGCGCGCACTTCGTCGAACAGCACGTCGGACTTCACTTCGAATTCAGCGATGACTTCGCCGTTCTTCAGTGCCTTGCCTTCGTAGGGGCGCAGTTCGACCACGTCACCCATTTCCATCTTGGAAACGTCGAGCTCGATCGGCAGGGCGCCGGCGTCTTCCATCGTGTTGTAGAAGATCGGGGCGATCTTGTTGCCCAGGCACACGCCGCCAAAGCGCTTGTTCGGCACGAAGGGGATGTCTTCGCCCGTGAACCACAGGACCGAGTTGGTGGCCGACTTGCGCGACGAACCCGTGCCGACCACGTCGCCCACGTAGGCGACCAGGTGGCCCTTTTCCTTCAGCGATTCGATGAACTTGACCGGGCCGCGCTTGCCGTCTTCTTCCGGTTCGAACGCGGCGCCGTCGCGCTTGTTCTTCAGCATCGCCAGGGCGTGCATCGGGATGTCGGGGCGGGTCGTGGCGTCAGGCGCCGGCGACAGGTCGTCGGTGTTGGTTTCGCCCGGCACCTTGAAGACGGTGATGGTCAGGCTTTCCGGCAGTTCCGGACGGCTGGTGAACCATTCGGCATCCGCCCAGCTTTGCAGCACGGACTTGGCGTTGGCGTTGCCGCGGTCGGCCTTTTCCTTCACGTCATGGAAGGCGTCGAACATCAACAGGGTCTTTTTCAGCGCATCGGCGGCGATGGTGCCGATTTCCGCATCATCCAGCAGGTCGACCAGCGGGCCAATGTTGTAGCCGCCGAGCATCGTGCCCAGCAGTTCCGTCGCCTTGGCACGGCTGATCAGCGCACAAGCTTCCTTGCCCAGCGCCACGGCGGCCAGGTAGGACGCCTTGACCTTGGCGGCATCGTCCACGCCGGCCGGCACACGGTAGGTCAGCAGTTCGACCAGATTCTGCTCCTCGCCAGCAGGCGGGTTCTTCAGCAGTTCGATCAGTTCAGCGGTTTGTTTAGCCGTAAGGGGCAGCGGGGGAATCCCCAGAGCCGCGCGTTCGGCAACGTGTTGGCGGTAGTTATCCAGCATGTGAGGCCTGCTCAAAGTCGGGTTGGAAGAAGGGTTGTTGGCGGAATTGTAGAGGGAAGAGGGGGGCGCAAGCAAATGTCTTATATCTTATATAAGACTTGGGCCGATAGCTGTTGCTTGCGGGCGACGGCGTGCGGGCGGCTGTGCGGGGCGGGCAAGAAAAAGGCGGCCCCGTGAGCCGCCTTTTTCGTCAGGCGCGCAGAGGCGGCGCCCGTTCCCGGCTTAGCGAGCCACGGCGTCGTAGACCAGGCCTACCCGGGCGAAATTGCCGCCGTATTGCTTGACCTGGGCTTCGAATGGCGCGCTCTCGCCCGGCTTGAGCTTGGGCAGCCGCAGTTCCTTGAACGTGGCGCCGGACAACTGGTCCTGGGCGTCGTACAAGCTGATCCAGACCCGCACGTTGTCGACCTCCGCCTGGTCCTCATTGCGTACCCGGCCGTGGACGGTGACGTACTTGTAACGGTAGCGGTAGCTGAAATTGAGGGTGCCTGTGCCGATGTTGGCCTCGGTGTTCTCCACCGTGACGGCCAGCTTGGGGCGGGGGCCGGGCATCGCAGCGCGCTTGACGGGCCGCCAATCCGCCTTCATCTCGGTCACGCGGTCATAGCGGCCGCCCGGCAGCGCCACCGGCACCCGCTCGCCCGGATACAGGTGGGTAGGCAGTTCCCATTCCTGGCGCAAGTCCACCGCGCGCGACCCGTCGAAGACGGCGATTTTCACCCGTGGCGACAGGGCCACATAGGTGTCGCTGGTGTTGACGAGCTCGGTATACAAAACGGGGCGTTCGATTTCGTCCAGCAGCCGGCGCGGCGCGGACAGGCTGAACGCTTTCGGGTCGAACAGGGCAAAGTCCGGGTCCAGCAGTTCTTCGGTGGTCAAGCGCACCTGGTCGATGACCCGGGTATTGGCCGGGCTGACCCGCACGATGCGGCTGGCAGGACCCGCCTCTTTGGGCGCGGTGTCCTTGGACGAGGCCGCGGCTTGCGGCGCGGGGGCGGGCGCGAATTTCTGCATGGCCCAGGGCCCCACGGGGGTGTGCTTGTACAGCGCGAAGCCAATGGCGGCCAGGATGATCAGCACCAGCCCGGCCTTGGCCGGCCGGGACAGGGGTTTCGCTTCGGAGCGGTCAGCGTTCACTTTGCACCATGTAATCGTAGGACGCGACGTTGCCGTCGCCGAGCATCTCGCAGTGCACGTCGAACGACGTCAGCGCGCCGGGCGCCAGAGGGCTGGCGGTGGCGTAGCCGTTGCCGGTGCCGATCATCGCGCCGTCGTCGCCGTAGAGGATGACGGTGATCTGGGTGCTGTTGGCCTCTGTCGCGCCCTGGTTCTTCAGCAGGCCGACCAGCCGGTACGACCCGTCGTTGCGCACCAGTTGCACCTTGCTGGGCGCCACATCGTTGTTCTTGCCGCGCGCGGGCGAGGGGGTGGCGACTTCCAGCGTGTAGCGGCTGTAGGCCTTGTCCGGCACGGAAATCAGCACGGGGGCGTATTCGCCAGGCTGCAAGCTGCGCGCCGAGGGCGACCCCCAGGACGACGACAGCGTCAATTCGCCCTGGAAGAAGGTCGCCGTCACGCGCGGCGCGTCGATCTTCTTGCCGGTCTCGTTGCGCATCATCATGACAAGCTGCTTGCGGCCGCGCTGCTGTACCTCGCGCACGTCGGTCAGCTTCACCAGCGACGCATCGATCGGCGGCGGTTGCACCAGGCGTTGCGGCACCGGCGAACGGCCTGAACTCAGCAGCGAGGCCACCAGGGGAATGGCGATCACCGCCGCCACGGCCAAGCCGATGGCCGCCAGCACGGCAGGCTTGACCTGCGGCGTCGGGCTGGGTTGCTGCATGCCGCGCAGGATCTTTTCCAGCCGCTGGGCGACATCGTCCTCTACCAGCGTCAAGGCGTGGCAGTGGTTGCAGCGGTATTCGTTGGGGGCCAATTTGGTGAACTGAGCGCTGCCGCAAGTCGAGCAGGTCAGGGTCACGGTATTGATCGTGGTGTGTTTGGGCGTCATTCAGGCGAGGTCTAACCGGCAAGGACTGACAGGGCGGCAAGAATAGCGGCAGTCCGTCGGGGACGGGGTGCAGGGACGCTTCTATTTGTGACAAGATATGTGATTGCGGCACGCGCGACGCCGGGAGGGGGCGCCGATACCCCGGTGATATCATCGCCGCCTTGGAAAGCCCCGCGCCGCGCACGCCATCCGTGCCCGCCCTCCGACATCCCCGACGCATGAGCATCTCCCAACATCTGCTGTTCCTGGCCTGCGTGGCGCTTGCCACCTATGCCCAGACCATGACCGGCTTTGCGTTCGGGCTCGTTCTGCTGGGGTTGTCGGGCGTATTCCAGTTGGCGTCGGTGTCCGAAGTGGCGAACGTGGTCAGCGTGCTGTCGCTGGTGAATGCCGCCGTGACGCTGGCGCGCGCCAAGCCGCAGGTGAACTGGTCGCTGATGGGGCCGGCCATGACGGCCAGCCTGGTGGGAGTCGGCGTGGGCGTGGCCGTGCTGACGTGGATCAGCGGGTCGACGACGGTGCTGCTGCAACTGCTGCTGGGTGTCACGATCCTGGCTTGCGCCGTCCTGCTGGTGGCGCGCGCCAAACCGCTGGAGCGGCTGTCGTCCAAGGCGTCATTCGTATTCTTCGGAGGGATATCCGGCGTGCTGGGCGGCTTGTTCTCAAGTGCCGGCCCGCCGATGGTCTATCACCTGTATCGCCAGCCCTTGCCGCTGGCGTCCATCCGCAACAGCCTGCTGGTGCTGTTTTCGCTGAACGCCGTGGTGCGCTTGGGCCTGGTGACCGGACAAGGGGCGTTCATGGCGTCGTCGTTCTGGCTCAGCGTGCAGGCATTTCCGGTCGTGATCGCCGTGACCTGGGTGGCGCGCCGTTATGGTTCGGCAGGTTCGATGAAGACCATCAAGCGCATGGTCTTTGTGCTGCTCTTGGCCGCCGGGTTGGGGCTGATCGTGCCGGCGGCGCGGATCCTGGCGGCGGGCTGACCCGCCGCTTGGCCATCGGCGCCGCGGCAATGCGTCAGGCGTGGCCGCCGCTGATGTAGCGTTCCAATTCGTGGATGATGAACTTCTGTTCGCTCATGACGTCCTTGACCAGGTCGCCAATGGACAGCAGCCCGATCAATTTTTCATTGTCGATGACCGGAAGATGGCGAAAGTGCCGCTCGGTCATCATGGCCATACAGTGCTCGCGCGTATCGCCGGGACCCACGTAATAGACCGAGTCCGTCATGATGTCGCGCACCTTGGTGCTGCGCGACGAGCGGTCTTGCAGGACGACTTTGCGGGCATAGTCCCGCTCGGACAGCATGCCCAGCACGGTATCGCCCTCTACGACCACCACCGCGCCGATGCTGCGCTCGGCCATGGTCTTGATGGCGTCGTACACCGATGAGTCCGGTGAAACCGTTACGACGGACTGGTTCGGCTTTTCCCTGAGAATCTCAGCAACTGTCTTCACGATGTGCTCCCGAATCGCTGGCAAGGTTCAACGTTGGACCGCGCGCCGCACGCCCAGCCCCGCGGGGTGCTGTGGCGCGACCATGCTCCATCCTAAGCCTGCCGGCCACCTTGCCGCAAGCGCGGCACCGGATATTTGGCGGGCTTGTCTCGGAACGCCTGGCTGGCCATCTCGCGCAGGTTGCGCGCGGCGCTGCGTTCCGTATCGGGATTCCATGCCAGTGACATGCCGATGGAAGCATCGGCAGGGAAATCGGCCAGCGTCTTGTAGATCACATTGGGCCCGGGATGGCGACGGCTGCCGGCGGGTACCAGCGCCACGCCCAGCCCGCTTTCTACCAGGCTCAGCAGCGTTTGCACCTGCACCGCTTCCTGCGTGATGCGGGGCGTGAAGCCGCGCAACTGGCAGGCGTTGATCGCCGCCATGCGCAAGCCCGCGGCTTCCGTCGCGGTGTACATGATGAAGGCCTCGTCTGCCAAGTCTGTCAGCCGGATGCGGCCGCGCCGCGCCAACGGATGCCCCTTGGGCACTGCCAGCGCGAAATTCTCGGTGGTCAGCGGGGCCAGGCGCACGTTTGACCCCATGGCCACCGGCACGCGCACGATGCCGACCTCCAATGTGTCTTCCGCCAGGTCCTGCATGATGCGGATTGAGGTCGCTTCACGCAGCACGACCGTCACGCCGGGATAACGTTGGCGAAAGAGAGGCAGGATGCGCGGCAGGATGCCGTGCGTGGCGGACCCCACGAAACCGATTCGCACGGTGCCGCCTTCGCCCGCCGCGCCCGCGCGCGCGGCCAGCCGGAACTGCTCGGCATGGAACAGGGCGCGGCGCGCTTCGTCCAGGGCGGCAAGGCCCGCTTCGGTCAATTGCACGCCTTGGCGGCCGCGCACGAACAGCGGCACGCCCACCATCTCTTCAAGCTTGCGGATCGAGACCGACAGCGGAGGCTGCGACATGTGCAGCTTTTCCGCCGCGCGATGGAAGTTCAGCGTCTCGGCAAGAACCAGGAACTGTTGTAGATGGCGGAAGTCCATGAAGGCGGCCCGGGAGGATGGTTCCCGTGGATGATACGGCGCGCAGGTAGGTCAGCGCATCCGCGCCGCTGGCCAGCGCATGGGCGCCGATGCGTTCGTGCCAATAGGATTCCGACCCGCCGGCCAGCCGCCACTCGCGCAGCCGCCGGGTGTACAACTGCAAGTCGTATTCCGCGGTGACGCCGAGTGCGCCATGCACCGCGTGCGCGATGTCGGCGACGACAGGCGCAGCCAAGCTGGCGCGTGCCTTGCCCATCGCGGCCAGCATCGCCTGTGGCCGGCCGCCTGCACCTTGGAACGCCAACTGCGCGGCCATGCGGACGGCCCAGACCTGTTCGGCCATCACACTGATCTGCTGCTGCACGGCCTGGAAGCGGCCGATGGGCTTGCCGAACTGCGCCCGCGTGTTGGCGTAGTCCAGCGTCAGCGAGAGCACTCGGTCCATGGCGCCGGCCATCAGGCCGGCATAGGCGGCGGCCGCCAGTTCGTCCAGCAGACTGCCGCTGCCCAGGCATTGCGCATCGGCCAGTGCCCACGAGGCCTCGCCGTCCAGGCTGCCATGCACGCCGTTCGGTTCGACCTGGCCGGCTTGCGTGGCCAGCAGCCAGGCTTGCCCGTTGATGTGTGCCAGGACGTTGTCCGCCACGCGGACCCACGGCACGTTGGCGCCCATCACGCGTCTGCCCTGGATCGACAGGCCGTGCGGAGCGATGGCGATCGATCCCGTTGGCCGTGCGCGGCCCGCGCCGGCAAGCCACGCGCGCGCCAGCATCGTGTGCGCGATCGGGTAGGGGCAGAGGTGGCGGCCGGCGGCCAGCATCACGGGCAGCGCATCGGGCAGGTCCAGCCCAGCGCCGCCCTGCGCCTCCGGGACCAGCGCGTCGGCGAACCCGGCGTCTTCGCAGGCTTGCCACGCGGCGGCGGCTGGTTGGCCTTGTTCAATGCCGCGAATCAGCGCGGGCGAGCAAGTCTGGGCGAACAGGCGTTCAGCGGCGTCGCCAAGCAGAGTGTCCATGATGTTCGTCCTTATCGAAGGCCAAGACCGCGGGCGATGATGCCGCGAAGTATTTCGCGCGTGCCGCCGCGCAAGGAAAAGGTGGGGCTGACCTGTTCCAGGTACGCCAGCGTGCGTAGCAGCGGCAACGGGGGCGGCACATCGGGGCGGCGGCCCAGCGCATCGCCGATCAAGCGCGGAATAAGCTGTTCCAGTTCCGTGCCCAGGTCTTTGACCAGCGCGGCTTCCGTTGCGGGGCTGCCGCCCGCCGCCAGCTTGCCCGCCACCGACAGCGACATGGCGCGCAGCACCGCCATCTGCGACAGGATGCTGCCCAGCGTGGCGCGGTCGCCGGCGTTGTCCGACAAGCCGCGGCAATGCGTCAACCAGCACTCGAGCAGCGCGATGCTGGAATACAGGCGTTCGGGGCCACTGCGCTCGAACGCGAGTTCGGCGTTCACCTGGGCCCAGCCCGCACCCGCTTCGCCGATCAGCGCGTCGTGGGGCAGTTCGACGTTGTCGAAGAACACTTCCGAAAAGTGGGCATCGCCCGCCAGGTCTTCGATGGGGCGGATGGAAACGCCGGGCAGCGCCAGGTCCACGATGAGTTGCGACAGCCCTTGGTGGCGGTCGTCCGCGGTGCCGGAGGTGCGCACGAGCGCAATCATGTAGTGCGAGCGGTGCGCGTTGGTTGTCCAGATCTTGCTGCCGTTCAGGCGCCAGCCGTCAGCCACGGGCTCGGCGCGGCTGCGGATGCTGGCCAGGTCGGAACCGGATCCCGGTTCGCTCATGCCGATGCAGAAGAATGCCTCGGCCCGGCAGATGCGGGGCAGGTAGAACGCCTGTTGGTCCGCCGTGCCGTATTTGTGGATCAGCGGCGCGCTTTGGCGGTCCGCGATCCAGTGGGCCGACACCGGCGCACCCGCCCCCAGCAATTCTTCCGACAGCACGAAGCGCGCGAAGTGGCCGCGCGCCGCGCCGCCATGTTCCCGCGGCAGGGTCAGGCCCAGCCAGCCGCGCTCGGCCAACTGGCGGCTGAAGGCCGCGTCGTATCCCATCCAGGACCGCGCGCGCTCGTCGGGCTCCAGGCCGTCAAGCGCGTCGGCAAGAAAGGCGCGCACCTCGGCGCGCAGGGCTTCATCCTCGGGCGGGATGGCGATGAGTTCCAGCGTATCGATCATGGGGCCTCCGGTGCCGCGCCGGCCCGTCAGGGGCACACTGACGGGGGGCTACGGCCACTATCCCGGAGCGCGACGGCGGCCGTCCAATATTATTTTTGGGATTTTCGATACCGATTTCGTATCACCAACGCCAAAACTAATATTGGACGACGTCCGCCGCCACGCCTACGCTGCGGAATCGGTCTTCGCGCACGGCGGCTGACCCGGCATCTTCAACATGGGGAGACAGGCATGACGGAACTTGTGCACTACGAGCAAAGCGCGGAGGGCGTTGTGACGCTGACGCTAGACGATCCGGCCACGCGCAATGCACTGACCGGCAGCGGCATCGTGGACCAGCTGCTGGCGGCGTTCGCGCGCATCGAGCGCGACCCGGCTGTGCGCGTGCTGATCCTGACGGCGGCCGGCAACGTGTTTTCTTCCGGCGGCAACATCAACGATATGCAGCGGCAGATCGGCCCCGAGGTCGGCAGCGCTGCCTTGCGCCAGGAATACCGCCACGGCATCCAGCGCCTGCCGCTGGCCCTGCATGCCTTGGAAGTGCCGACGATTGCCGCCGTCAATGGTCCTGCCGTCGGCGCGGGCTGCGATCTGGCCTGCATGTGCGACGTGCGCATTGCCGCGGAAGGGGCGAGCTTCGCAGAAAGTTTCGTCAAACTGGGGATCGTGCCCGGGGACGGCGGCGCCTGGTTCCTGCCGCGGCTGATCGGGTCGGCGCGGGCGGCTGAAATGTCGTTTACCGGCGACGCCATCGACGCGGGCACGGCGCTGGATTGGGGGCTGGTGTCGCGGGTGGTGCCGGCGGTCGAGCTGCTGCCCGCCGCCCATGCGCTGGCCGCGCGCATGGCGGCGAATTCCCCCGATGCGGTACGGCTGACCAAGCGCCTGCTGCGCGAAAGCCAGCATGTGCGGCTGGATACCTTGCTGGAGCTGTCGGCGGCGTACCAGGCGCTGGCGCACAAGACCGACGCGCACGCGCAGGCGGTGGGCGCCTTCATCGCGCAGCGCGCCGCGCGCAAGCCCCGCGGCTGAGGCGGGGAACGATCTGAGGCGGCTGGCCGGCGGTATGATGGAACGCATTACAAGGAGGAAACACCATGAATGAAGTCATCGTCGCTTCGGCCGTCCGCACCGCCATCGGCGACTTCGGGGGCGCGCTGAAAGACGTGCCGCCGTGCGACCTGGGCGCCACCGTCATCCGTGCCGCGCTGGAACGCGCCGGCGTCAAGGGCGACGAAGTCGGCCATGTCGCGGTCGGCCACGTCATCAATACCGAACCGCGCGACATGTACCTGTCGCGCGTGGCCGCCATGAACGCCGGCATCGCCAAGGAAACCCCTGCCTTCAACGTCAACCGGCTGTGCGGTTCGGGCCTGCAGGCCATCGTGTCGGCAGCGCAGACCATCCTGCTGGGCGACGCCGAGATCGCGATCGGCGCAGGCGCAGAAAGCATGAGCCGTGCTCCCTACATCGTGCCGTCGCAGCGCTGGGGCGCCCGCATGGGCGACAGCGTCATGCTGGACATGATGACCGGCGCGCTGTCGGATCCGTTCGGCCGCATGCACATGGGCGTCACCGCCGAGAACGTGGCGGCCAAGTTCGGCATCAGCCGCCAGGACCAGGACGCGCTGGCTGCGGAATCGCATCGCCGCGCGGCAGCCGCCATCGACGCTGGCTACTTCCGCGACCAGATCGTGCCGGTGGTGCAGAAGACGCGCAAGGGCGAAGTCGTGTTCGACACCGATGAGCACGTGCGCCGCGATGTATCGGCGGCCACCATGGCTACGCTCAAGCCGGTCTTCCAGAAAGAGAACGGCACGGTCACGGCAGGCAACGCGTCGGGCCTGAACGACGGCGCGGGCGCCGTGGTGCTGATGAACGCCTCGCTGGCAGCCAAGCGCGGCATCAAGCCGCTGGCCCGCCTGGTCGCCTACGCCCATGCAGGCGTCGACCCCGACATCATGGGCATCGGCCCCGTACCGGCCACGCAAGCCGCGCTCAAGCGCGCCGGCCTGACCGTGGACCAGCTGGACGTCATCGAAGCCAACGAAGCTTTCGCGGCGCAGGCCTGCGCCGTGTCGCGCGAGCTGAAGCTGGATCCGGCCAAGGTCAATCCGAACGGCAGCGGCATCGGCCTGGGCCATCCCATCGGCGCGACCGGCGCGATCATCACCGTCAAGGCGCTGCACGAACTGCAACGCGTGGGCGGGCGCTACGCGCTGGTGACGATGTGCATCGGCGGCGGGCAAGGCATCGCCGCCATCTTCGAGCGCATTTAAGCGCCTGGCCATCCAGGCGCTTTGACTCGACCGCGTTCCGCCGCCAGCGGCGGAACGCGCCGCCTCAAGCGTGGCCCAGGTAGTCCTGGGCCCACGCCAGGCACTCGGCGCGCAGCAGCGCGCCCATCTGCACACGGCGTGGCCCGTCCAGCCGGCTGCTGATCGCCCCGAAGCTGAACGCCACCCAGGTCAGTTCCGATACCGGGAACGCCACCCCCACCCCTGATACGCCCGGCGTGATCGTATCCACGATCTCGGAATAACCGGCCGTGCGCGTCTGCTTCACGGCCTTCATCAAGGCGCTGCTGGACACGCCGATCTGCGCGTAGCTGGCCGCGTGGCGGGCGTATAGCGACGCGATGTCCTCGTCCGGCAGGCTGGCCATCAGTGCCAGGCCGCCGGCGCCCACGCCCAGCAGGCGTCGTTCGCCCTGGTCGATCGTGAACACTTTCACCGGAAACGACCCGGCTTCCCGCAACAGGCACAGGGCGTAGTCGCCCTGGCGGATGACCAGAAACACCGTATCGCCGGACAGGCGCGCCAGCTTTTGCGCGAAGGGGCGCAGCGCGTCCAGCAAGGGCGTACGCCGTAGCGCAGCAAACCCCAACTGCATGGAATCCACGCCCAGCCGGTACCGCCGGGTCTTGTTGTCGCGTTCGGCGAACTGTTCTTCCAGCAGGCAGCTCAGCAGCCGGTGCGCGGTCGACCGTTCCAGGCCGGTGGCACCCATCACGCCTTGCAGGTCGATGCCGTCTTCCTGGTGTTGAGCCAGCACGCGCAGCAGCCCAAGCGCGCGGCGCATGCTCTGCGTGCCGTCGGTGGCAGTTAGTTTGTTCATATTATGGGAAATATTATTCGAATATTTTGTATTCTAGGATTTAAGGTGCGTTAATTCAATCCAGTCGATCCGCGCCGGTGTCGAGCGCGGGCATAGCAAGAGACGAGGAGACTATGGAATACGCCACCCTGGCCGTCGAGCGCTTTGACTCGGTATGCCGCATCAGCCTGGCGCGCGAGTCCGCGCGCAATGCCCAAAGCCAGCAGATGCTGGATGAACTGGACGACGCCCTGACGCGCGCCGAGCAAGACGATTCGGTGCGGGTCGTGGTGCTGGCCGGACGCGGCGCGCATTTTTCGGCGGGCCACGACCTGAAGGAAGCCCAGGCCAAGCGCGCCGACTTCACCGTGGAAGAGCGCTGGGACTACGAGTCGCGCCGCTATTACGGCTATTGCCTGCGCATCTGGGACTTTCCGAAACCGACCGTTGCCCAGGTACAGGGTGCCTGCGTCGCCGGCGGATTCATGATCGCCAACATGTGCGACCTGGTAGTGTGTTCCGACACGGCATACTTTTCGGATCCGGTGGGCCACACCTTGGCAGCCGCCGCCACCGAAGTGCTGATCCATCCGTGGGTAATGGGCCTGCGCAAGGCCAAGGAAATGCTCTACACCGGCGAGAAGGTCGACGCGCAGGAAGCGCTGCGCATCGGCATGGTGAACCGCGTCGTGTCCGAGGCCGAACTGGATGAGGCCACGCTGGCGTTGGCGCGGCGCATCGCGCAGGCGCCGCCGTTCGGCCTGCGCCTGATCAAGCGGTCGCTGAACCGTACCGCGGACGCCCAAGGGTTCCGTACGGCGCTGTCGGCGCACTTCGACACGCACCAGCTCTCGCACCTGAGCGAGGAATTCCAGGCGGTGCGCGAGCGCGGGCTCGCCCAAGCCATCCAGCGCAACAAGAAGGGCGAGGCCGCATGAGAAGGCCCTTGGATTGCCTGCTGAACCCGGGGTCCATCGCCATGATCGGCGCCAGCGCGAATGCCGGCCGCATCGGCGGCATGCCCCTGGAACTCCTGACCCGCTTCGGTTACGCCGGCGGCATCTATCCCGTGAACCCCAAGTATCAGGAAGTGTTCGGCAAGCGTTGCTGGCCGGACATCGAAGCCGTGCCTGAACCGGTGGACCTGGCCGTGCTGGCGATCGGCGCTGCCGAGGTCACGCCCATGCTGCGCCGCTGCCACGCCAAAGGCGTGCGCGCCGCCATTGTCTATGCCGCCGGCTTTGCCGAGGCGGGCGGCGAGGGTGCGCGCTTGCAGGACGAACTGGAAGCCTTCGTCGCCGAAAGCGGTATGGCCGTGGCGGGTCCGAACTGCATGGGATTCGCCAACCTGAACACGCAGGCGCACACGGCGTTTGCCTCGGTCTTCAAGACGGCGCCGGCGCAAACCGGCCCGGGCGTCGTCAGCCTGCTGACGCAAAGCGGCAACGTCTGTGCGGCGGTGTACGCCATCGCGCGCAGGCTGGACCTGCCGTTTTCGCACTTTATCAATACCGGCAATGAAGCGTGCCTGGATTTTTCGCAGTACCTGGAATATCTGGCGGCCGATCCACAGACGGAAATCGTGCTGGGCTACATCGAGCAGTTGCGCGACGGCGACCGCTTCGTGCGCGCCTGCCGCGAGCTTGAGCGTCAGGGCAAGCTGCTGATCGCGCTGAAGGCGGGCAGTACCGACAAGGGCGCGCAGGCGGTGCGGTCCCACACCTCCGCCCTGGCGGGGGACCGGCGCGTGTACGCGGCGGCCTTCCGCCAGTTGAACGTCATCGAGGCGTCGGACTTCGCACAGATGGCGCATCTGGCCAGCCTGGCGATGCTGCGCCACCGCAGCGCGGGAAAACGGGTCGCCGTGCTGACGATGTCGGGCGCGCTGGGCGCGATCCTGGCCGACAAGTTCATCGGCGCGGGGCTGGACCTGCCCGATCTGCCCGAATCCCTGCAAGCGGTGCTGCGCGGCGGTATTCCCGATTACGGCATGGTCGGCAACCCGGTGGACGTGACGGGTAACGTAGTCAACGATCCGGACTTCGTGCGTACCGTGCTGCAGGCGCTGGCGACGACGGACGCGATCGACGCGGTGGTGGTCTATGCGCCGGGTTACATGCTGGACCGCATGGCGGACGCGCTGGCAGAGGCTTCGCGCCAGCACGCGCGCTTGTTCGTCGCGATCGATACCGGCCTGGCGCAAAGCCGCGCCGCCTTGCGCGAGGCGGAAGTCGCCGTGTTCGAAGACCTGGGGCAAGCCGTGTCCGCTCTGGCGCCGTACCTGCTGTGGTGCGAAGCGCGCGGCGCCAAGCGCATCGCGCCGATGCCGCGCCTGGACGCGGCGCCCGTGCCGGCGCTGCCCTGCAATGAAGTCGAGGCGCGTGCATACGTGGCCGCTTTCGGACTGCCGCAGGCGATGGCGCCTGCCGCGCGCGACGCTGGCGAGGCAGTAGCCCAGGCGCGCGCCGCGGGCTATCCCGTGGCGCTGAAGATACTGAGCCCCGACATCGCGCACAAGACCGAAGCCGGCGGCGTGGCGCTGGGGCTGGCCGACGACGCGGCGGTCCAGGCGGCTTGCGCCCAGGTGCGCCAGTCCGCCAGCCAGGCGCAGCCCGATGCGCGCATCGACGGCGTGATGGTGCAGAAGATGGAGCGCGGCGTGGCCGAAATCATCGTGGGCGCCACGCGCGATCCCGTGTTCGGCCCGGTCCTGACCGTGGGCCTGGGCGGCGTGCTGACCGAGCTGTACCAGGACACCAGCCACCGCTTGCTGCCCGTGGATGAGGACATCGCCTTGCAGATGCTGCGCGAACTCAAGGCGTACCCGCTGCTGGACGGTTACCGGGGAAAACCCCGCGCCGATCTGGCTGCGGCATGCCGAAGCATCGTCGCCGTGGGCAATGCCCTGCTTGCGGCGCCCGCCGAAGTGGCAGAAATTGAAGTGAATCCATTGCTGATCAAAGAGGCAGGACAAGGCGTCGCGGTGCTGGACGCGCTGATCCTGCCCGCAACCCCGTAGCGCGAACACGCAATCACGCAACCTCGCGCAGCGTATCCCCAGGAGGAGACAAGCATGATGAAGAGACTATTGGCCGGCGTCGCGCTGGCCTGCATCGGCGTCGCGAACCCGGCGCTTGCCCAGGATCCGTATCCCACCCGTCCCGTACGCATCGTAGTGCCGTTTTCGCCGGGCGGCGCGGCGGACATCATGAGCCGACTGCTGGCCGAACGCCTGACGGCGAAGCTGGGGCAGACCGTGATTGTCGAGAACAAGCCGGGCGGTGGGACGATGATCGCGTCCGACTACGTGTCGCGCGCCGAGCCCGACGGCTACACCTTGCTGATGGCGGCGTCGTCGCTGGGCATTGCGCCCAGCATCTACGCCAAGGTCAACTACGACCCCATCAAGGACTTCGCGCCGGTCAGCCAGGTGGCGTCGGTCGTGCACGTGCTGGAAGTGCATCCGTCGATCCCGGCCAAGAACGTGGGGGAACTGATCGTCTACCTGAAGGCCAACCCGGGCAAGGTCAGCTACGGCTCGGTCGGCACCGGCAGCTCGACGCACCTGGAAGCCGAACTCTTCAACAGCATGGCGGGCACGCAGATGGCGCATATCCCGTACAAGGGTAGCGCGCCCGCGCTGAACGATCTGGTGGCCGGACGCATCCAGGTGATGTTCGACGCCTGGGCGTCGTCGGGCCCCTTCGTCAAGGACGGCAAGCTGCGTGCGCTGGCCGTGACCACGACGCGGCAGTCGGCCTCGGTGCCGGACCTGCCGACGGTGGCGGCCTCGGGCTTGCCGGGTTATTCGGCCATGCCGTGGCTGGGCCTGGTGGCCCCCGCGCGCACGCCGCAGCCGGTGATCGACAAGCTCTACCAGAACCTGGCGCAGATCCTCGCGCAACCCGATGTGAAGGCGCAGTTCGTGGGACTGGGGCTGGACATCATCGGCAGCGATCCCAAGACGTTTTCCGCCTTCATCCGGCAAGACGTGACCACCTGGGCCAAGGTGGCGCGCGAGTCCAACATCCGCCTGGAGTAGTACGCATGAGTCGATGGGAGAGCGCGGCGCAGGATGACGCCGCTTTCCGCCAGGAACTGCGCGGCTGGCTGGCTTCGGCCTATGCCCGTTTTGCCCGGGATTGGCCGGGCGGCGCGGCGCCGCGCGACCTGGATTTTCGGCGCGCCTGGGAAGACACCCTGTGCGCCAATGGCTGGTCCGGCCTGGGGTGGCCAAAGGCGTACGGCGGGCAGGACTTGCCGCTGTCGCGCCAGGCCGTGTTCCATGAAGAGCATGCGCGCTGCGGTGCGCCGTTGGGCGTGAACCTGATCGGTCACGGCATTCTGGCGCCGACCTTGCTGCACTTTGGCACCGAGCCGCAAAAGCGGCGTTTCCTGCCCGGCATCCTGGCCAACCGCGAGGTCTGGTGTCAGGGGTATTCGGAGCCGGGCGCCGGGTCCGACCTGGCATCGGTGCGCACGCGCGCAGAAGCGGTGGCGGGCGGCTACCGGCTGAATGGCCACAAGATCTGGACGTCGTTCGCCGACCGCGCGCAGTGGTGCTTCGTCCTGGCGCGCACCGATCCGCAGGCGCCCAAGCACCGTGGCCTGAGTTTCCTGCTGGTAGACATGCGCAGCCCTGGCGTTCGCGTGGAACCCATCAGGCAGATCACCGGCGAAGCCGAATTCTGCGAGGTGTTCTTCGAGGACGTCTTCGTGCCGCAGGACCTGCTGCTGGGAGAGGCGAACCAGGGCTGGAAAGTGGCGATGGCCGCCGCCAGCTTCGAGCGCGGCACCTACTTCATTCCCCGTCTGGTGCGCTTTGCCCAGGAGCTGGCTGTGGTGCGCCGCCTGGCGCTGCGCCCCGATGCGTACGGGCACGTGCCGGCCTCGTCCGCGGCCGTCCGCCACAAGTGGGCGCGGCTGGCGGCCGACAGCCATGTGCTGGCGCTGAAATCGCAGCGCGCGCTAAGCGCCGCCATGCGGGGCGACCCGCCCGGCCCGGAAGGCTCATCCACCAAGATCCACTGGAGCGAGGCGCACCAGCGCCTGCTGGAACTGTCGATGCAACTGCTGGGCGAAACGGCTTGCCTGGCGGAGGGCGCTGACGAGCAAGCGGCGGCGCTGGCGCATGCCTACCTGTGGTCGCGCGCGGAAACCATTCTTGCCGGCACGTCCGAGATCCAGCGAAACATCATCGCCGAGCAAATGCTGGGCTTGCCCAAAGGCTGACATGACTTTGCCCCTGACTGAAGACCAGCGCATGCTGCAAGACGCGGCGCAGCGCTTCCTGGCCGATCGCCATCCGCCTGCCGTGGCGCGCGGCGCGGGTGGCCCCGCGGCTGAGGCCCGGCTGGCCCTGTGGGCCGACATCGCGGCGCAAGGCTGGCCCGCGCTGCTGGCGCCCACCGCGTCCGACGGCCTGGGATTGGGCCTGCGCGAAGCCTGGATCGTGGCCGAGGCCGCCGGGCGGCATCTGCTCAGCCTGCCGCTGGTGGCCAATATGGTCGTGCTGCCCACCTTGTGCGAGGCCGGCCTGGAGGGCGCACCCGCGCAATGGGCGCGCACGATGATGGAAGGCGGCGCGTATTTCGCCGACGCGGCGTTGCGCCCGGATGGGTCCGCCTTTTTCGAGGGCGCGGGCGACGGCGTGCCGGCGCTTGCGGTGCGCAACATCGGCCCGCAGGCCTTGCGGCTGGAGCGGTATGCGCCGGCGACGGGCGTCGCGGGCCTGGATCCCACGATGCCGGTGGCTCAGGTGGCGCGCCCCGAATTGCTGGATCGCATCGATGTGCAGGTCAATGCCGGCACCTGGCAGCGGCTGCGGACGCGGCTGTGCCTGCTGCGCTCGGCCGAATTGCTGGGCGCGGCATCCGCCGCGCTGGACATGGCCGCGGCTTATGCCCGCGAGCGCCGCCAGTTCGACCGCGCCATCGGCGCCAACCAGGCGATCAAGCATCGCCTGGCCGATGACTGGATGGCGCTGGATGACGCGCGGCTTGCCGGCATGGCGGCGGCGTCGGCGCACGATGCCAGGGATTTTTCCGCCGATCGCGACAGCCTGTACGTGCCCTTGCTGGCGGTGGAGGGCGGGCGTCGCGCTGCGCAGAATGCCATCCAGGTGCATGGCGCGATGGGCGTGACCTGGGAATGCGACGTCCACTTGTATCTGAAGCGGGTGTTGCGCCTGTCGGCCAGCCTGCATGCCGAGGCGTCTTGCGCGGAGCTGCTGGAGCGAATCTGGGATGGCGCGGCAGAGGAAGAGGCGGTCGCTTCCGCCATCTGATGCGAGGCGGAGGTATCGCGTCTGATGGCGGACTGGGCGGGCCGCCTGACGCCAGGCGGCGTCCGACCTACAATCCCGCCATGAATAAATCGAACTTCCCCTCTGAATTGGACCAGCCGACGCTGTCCGAAGTGGATGGCGTCCGCTATCTGCACTTCAACACCGAATGGGTCCAGGGTGCGATGCGCATCAAGAATCCGTCGGAACTGGTGCTGGAATACACCGGGCAGATGATGGCCTGGCTGCTGTTCCTGGAACCGCCCAAGGAAGAGGCCATCGGCATGCTGGGCCTGGGCGCGGGATCGCTCGTGCGGTTCTGCGTGAAGCACACGCGCAGCCCGTTGCTGGCGGTGGAATGGAACCCGCGCGTGACGGCGGCTTGCCACATGTTCTTCCGCCTGCCGGGCGAAAACCGGCTGACGGTCGAGCACGCGGATGCCGGAGCATGGGTGGCCGACCCGATGAACGCCGGACGCTGCCCGGTGCTGATGGTCGACCTGTATGACGCCGCGGCCCAAGGGCCGGTGCGCGACAGCGTGAAGTTCTACCGCGACTGCCGCCGTGTACTGGGGGATGTGGGGGTGCTGGCGGTCAACCTGTTTGGCCGCCACGACAGCTTCGGCAAGAACATCGACAACCTGTCCAAGGCGTTCGATGACCGCGTGGTGCTGCTGCCGGAAATCGACGCGGGCAACCAGATCGTGCTGGCCTTTTCGGGCCCCAGCCTGGCGATCACCCCGGCGGAACTGCTGGAACGCGCCGAGGTCGTGGAAGCCAAGTACGGCCTGCCCGCGCGTCGCTGGGCGCGGGCGCTGACCCGTCACGCCGTGGACGGCGTGCTGCATTTCTAACGCGCGGGCGCCCAAAATCTTATTAGGGTAGTCACGGGGCGGAAGGGGGTTTACCTTTCCGCCCGCCGGGCTCTATCATGGGCTTATTCATAATTATGAATTACGGCGCAGCCAAAGCCGTCCCCCATGAGCCAACCTATCGTCCGTCAAGCCCTGTACCTGGAAGTCGCGGATCGGCTGCGCGCCATGATCCATGCGCGCGCGCTGAGCAACGGCGAATGGATTGACGAAATGCGGCTGGCGGGCGAGCTGGGCATTTCCCGCACCCCCCTGCGCGAAGCCTTGAAGGTGCTGGCCACCGAAGGGCTGGTGCGGCTGGAACCGCGGCGTGGATGCTTCGTCAACGAACTGTCCACGCAAGACCTGGAAGACATCTTTCCGCTGATGGCCATGCTGGAAGGGCGCTGCGCCTTCGAGGCCGCACGCAAGGCCAGCGACGCGGAACTGGCGGCGCTTGAGCCCCTGCACGCCGAACTGGCGGGCCATGCCAAGGCCGGCCGCATCGACGCCTATTACCAGACCAACTACCTGATCCACGAAGCCGTGCAGGCCTTGTCGGGCAACCAGTGGCTGACGGACATGGTGGGCAACCTGCGCAAGGTGCTTAGCCTGTCGCGGCACCGCAGCCTGGCGCGGCCGGGTCGCATCGAACAGTCCTGCGCCGAACACCTGGCCATCTTCGCCGCCTTAAAAGCGCATGACAGCGACGCCGCGCAGGCGCTCGCGCACACCCATTTGATGCGGCAGCTGGAAGCGCTGCGCGCATTAGCCAATGAAGACGCCGCCGATCCGGCGTTATCCGATCCCATCGTCATCCAGGAGCCCGCCCATGTCCGTACCCGCCAATCTCGCGCCCGCGCGGGGCGCACGCACGCCTGAGCCCGAGGCCGAAGCGATCGACGCCGCATCGGCCGCCGAAAGCGCCAGCCTGATGACGCGGCTGGGCCGCCTGTGGGAGCGCGGGCGCCTGCCCAGCGAATCCGAAGTGCGGCGCCTGTTCGAGGCGCGCCTGACGGACGTGGCTGCGAACAAGCTGGCGCGCCGCTGGTGCGAGCAGTACAGCGCAGCCGACGGCAAGGACCGCCGGCTGATGCTGGCCGCGTTGGCGCAGGTGCGGGCCACCTACGCGGGCGAGGGCGGCGAAGGCACGCGCTTGTTCAAGCGCTTCAACGCCCAGGCGCAAGGCCTGCGCTTCCTGGTGGAGCTGCGCGCCGACATGCTGCGCTGGCGCAAGCAGGTCGCGGGTATCCAGAGCCTGGACAAAGAGCTCGAAGGCCTCTTGTCGGCCTGGTTCGACGTGGGCCTGCTGGAGCTGCGTCCGCTCACCTGGGATTCGCCGGCGTCGCTGCTGGAAAAATTGATCCTGTACGAAGCCGTGCATGAAATCACGTCGTGGGACGACCTGCGCCGCCGCGTGTCACCCGACCGTCGTTGCTACGCGTACTTCCACCCGCAGATGCCGGGCGTGCCGCTCATCTTTGTGGAAGTGGCGTTTGCCAGCCAGATGGCCGACAACGTGCAGGTGCTGCTGGACAGCACGCTGCCGCCGCAGGACCTGGACAAGGCGCGCTGGGCGATCTTCTATTCCATCTCGAATACGCAACCGGGCTTGAAGGGCATCAGCTTCGGCAACTTCCTGCTCAAGCGCGTGGTCGAGCAATTGCTGGACGAACTGCCCAAGCTGAAGTCGTTCGCCACCTTGTCGCCGATTCCGGGGTTTTCCGACTGGCTCGGCAAGCTGGACGCCGAATCCGTCGAGGCCATCGTGCGTGAAGACAAGGCGCGCGCCAAGGAACGCAAGCGCGAAGGCGTGCCGGACGGGCAGCGCTGGGTGTCGCGTCTGGCCCAGGCTGCGCAAGGCCGCACGTCGGACGTGGTCAAGCGCGCGGGTTTCCGCCTTGCCGCCAGCTATCTGCAATCCATGAAGAACAATTTGCCGCTGGACGCCGTGGCGCGTTTCCACCTGGGCAACGGCGCGCGCATCGAACGCCTGAACTGGGCGGCTGACACGTCGCAGAAGGGGCTCAAGCAGTCTTGCGGCCTGATGGTCAACTATCTGTACGACCTGGACGAGCTGGACACGAATCTGGCCAAGCTGGGCGAAGGCAAGCCGCAAGTCAGCCGCAGCGTGGGCCGCGTGGCCTGACCGCCGGATACCCGGCGCCATCCATCAAGAAGAAAAGGGCAGGGGACATGACGGAAGACGTGACTGGCCGCGTGCGGCTGGAACGCGAGGGGGCGCTGGCCTGGGTGACGCTGTCGCACCCCGGTCGCCTGAACGCGATAACGGTGGGCATGTGGCGTGAACTGCAAGATGTGTTCACGCAGCTTGCCGCCGACGACGCCCTGCGCTGCGTGATCGTGCGCGGCGAGGGCGGCAACTTCGCCGCGGGCGCGGACATCCGCGAGTTTCCTGCCCAGCGCGCCGATATGGCAGGCGTGCAACGCTATCACCGCGACATCCTGGCGCCCGCGCTGCGGGCCGTGGCCCAATGCCCGCATCCCGTCATCGCGCAGATCGAAGGCGTGTGCGTGGGCGGGGGTCTGGAGATCGCCAGCCAATGCGACCTGCGCATCGCAGGGGCGTCGGCGCGCTTCGGCGTACCCATCAACCGGCTGGGCTTTCCCATGGCGCCCGATGAAATGCGCGGGCTGCTGGCGCTGGCCGGCCGTGCGGCCACGCTGGCCATCCTGCTGGAAGGCCGCGTGTTCGGCGCCGAAGAGGCGCAAGGACTGGGCCTCCTGACCCGCATCGTGGCGGATGATCAGGTTGCCGAGGCCACGCGCCGCAGCGCCGACCGCATCGCCCAGGGCGCGCCGCTGGCCGCCCGCATCAACAAGCGCTTGTCCGCAAGGCTGGCCCAAGGCGGCGCCTTGACCGAGGACGAGTATCAGGATTATTTCTCCTATGCCGAAAGCCGGGACCACAAGGAGGGCGTGCGCGCTTTCCTGGCCGGTGTAGACCCTTCCTTTTCCGGAGACTGACCAAGGTGAGCAACGCCAACCTCTATGCTGTCCTGCAAGGCGGCTTTCCCGAAGACCGCAGCAAAGTCGCGCTGGAAACGCCCGACCTTGAATACACCTGGGATGACATCGATCGCGCCAGCGCGTGCCTGGCCAACCTGCTGACGTCGCTGGACCTGCCGGCCGGCTCGCGCGTGGCGGTGCAAGTCGAAAAGTCGCCCGAAGCGCTGCTGCTGTACCTGGCCACGCTGCGCGCCGGCCTGGTGTATCTGCCGTTGAACACCGCGTACCGCGAATCAGAGATCGAATACTTCCTGGGCAATGCCGAGCCGGCCGTGGTGGTCTGCGCCAGCAAGAATCGTGACTGGGTACAGCGCGCGGCCGATCGCGCCGGTTGCGCTCACGTCTACACGCTGGACGAGGACCGCACCGGCACGCTGCTGGCGGCCGCCGGCGGCTTGCCGCAAACCTTCAAGACCGTGGCCCGCAAGCCGGATGACCTGGCCGCCATCCTGTACACGTCCGGCACCACCGGCCGCAGCAAGGGCGCGATGCTGTCGCACGGCAACCTGGCGGCCAACGCGCAGGTGCTGCACGAATACTGGGGCTGGCGCGAAGACGACGTGCTGCTGCACATGCTGCCCATCTTCCACGTGCATGGCCTGTTCGTGGCTTCGCACGGCGCCTTGCTGGCCGGCGCCAAGATGATCTGGCTGCCCAAGCTGGATGCCGACCAGGCGCTGCACTACCTGCCGCAAAGCACGGTGATGATGGGGGTGCCGACCTACTACGTGCGCCTTCTGGCGGATCCGCGTTTCGACCGCGCCGTGTGCGCCAAGATGCGCCTGTTCATTTCGGGTTCCGCCCCGCTGCTGGCCGAAACGTTTTCCGACTTCAAGTCCCGCAGCGGCCACGCCATCCTGGAACGCTACGGCATGAGCGAAACCGTCATGCTGACGTCCAACCCCTACGACCCGAAGCTGGGCGAGCGCCTGGCCGGCACGGTTGGACGCGCGCTGCCGGGCGTGCAGGTGCGCGTGGTTGACGACGCGGGCATTGCGCTGGCGCCGGGTGAAATCGGCAACGTGCAGGTGCGCGGCCCCAACGTGTTCTCGGGCTACTGGCGCATGCCGGAAAAGACCCGTGAAGAATTCACGGAAGACGGCTGGTTCAAGACGGGCGATGTGGGCCGCTGGGGCGGGGAATCCGCCGGGCGCGACGTGCCGGCCGACTACCTGTCCATCGTTGGCCGCAGCAAGGACCTGATCATCTCGGGCGGCTTCAACGTCTACCCGAAAGAGATCGAGACCCTGATCGACGACATGCCCGGCGTGGCGGAATCGGCCGTCATCGGCGTGCCGCACGCGGACTTCGGCGAAGCCGTGGTGGCCGTGGTGGTGCCCAAGGACGGCGTGTCGCTGGACGCAGGCGCCATGCAGCTTGAGCTGAAGTCGCGCATCGCGAACTTCAAGGTGCCCAAGCGCGTGCACATCATTGACCAGCTGCCGCGCAACACCATGGGCAAGGTGCAAAAGAACGTGCTGCGCGAAACCTATAAGGCGCTTTGACGCCTGCCAGGATGCCGGTCCCGATGGGCCGGCATTTTTTTATTCAAGGAGGTCCATCCCCACCCAACGCAACGCCGTCCTGGCAGCTTCATTCCATAAGAATTTCAAGAGACGAGACGCACAAAACCGCGCCGTCCCCATGATGCAGCAAAGAGGAGACAACATGACATATCGCAAGACCGCCGCGGCCGTGTTCGCCGTGGCCGCCCTGGGTTTCGGCGGCATCGCCGCCGCGCAATGGCCCGAGCGTCCCATCACGCTGATCGTCCCGTTCCCCGCAGGCGGGGGCACCGACACCTTCGCCCGTCCGCTGGCCCAGCAACTGACCACGCAGTTGGGTCAGGCGGTGGTCATCGACAACAAGGGCGGGGCGGGCGGCACGGTTGGCGCAGGCGTGGCCGCCAAGGCGCGGCCCGACGGCTATACCTTCTTCATGGGCGGCGCGCACCACGCGCTGGCCCCGTCGCTGTACAAGAGCCTGAACTACAACATCCAGAAGGATTTCGTGCCCGTCGCCCTGGTGGCCCAGCCGCCGCAGGTGGTGGTCATCAACGCCACCAAGCTGCCGGTGAAGACCTTGCAGGAATTCATCGACTACGCCAAGAAGCATCCTGGCGAAATCAACTACGGCACGGCCGGCAAAGGCAGCACGCACCACCTGGCCGGCGAACTCTTCGCCATGCAGACCGGGATCAAGCTGGTCGACGTGCCCTACCAGGGCGCGGGTCCGATGCTGTCGGCGCTGATCGGCGGCCAGGTGGACCTGGCGTTCGACGGCTTGGGTTCGTCGTCCGGCCATATCCGCGCGGGCGTGATCAAGCCCTTGGCGGTGGCCGCCACCGAGCGCTCGGCGTCCTTGCCCGATGTCCCGACCGCCGCCGAGGCCGGCGTGCCCAACTACGTCGTGTCGACCTGGTACGCCATCTGGGCGCCGGCCGGCACGCCGAAAGAGGCCGTCGACAAGATGGCCGTGGAAATCACCAAGGCCTTGAACACGCCGAAGATCAAGGAAACCTGGGCCGGCAACGGGTCGTCGATCCCCACGCTGACGGGCGCCGATTTCGGCAAATTCGTCGACAGCGAGGTGGATCGCTGGGCAAAAGTCGTGAAGGATTCCGGCGTCAAGCTGGATTAATGCACTCGCACGGACCGGTTTCCGATTACTATTGATAATCGTTATCATTGGTAAATCTGCTTTCCGGTCCGTCGAATGCCATGAGTCAAAGCGGTTCCCCAACCCCCGTCGAGGGGCTCTACATTCAGCACCAGTCATGGTTGCGCGACTGGCTGCGCCGCAAGACGGGGTGCCCGTTCGACGCGGCCGACCTGACCCACGACACCTACCTGAAAGTGCTGGTGCGGGATGACGACACGCGCACCTTGCGCGAGCCGCGTGCCTATCTGACGACCATCGCGCACGGCCTGATGGTCAATCTGTTCCGCCGCCGCGACATCGAACGCGCGTATCTGGACAGCCTGGCGCTGGTCGAAGACGCGTTCGCGCCATCGCCCGAGCGCCGCGCCCTGGCACTGGAAGCGCTGATCGAAATCGACCGCCTGCTCGACGGACTGCCGGCCAAGGTGCGCAAGGCGTTCCTGCTGGCACAGCTGGAAGGCCTGCGCCATGGCGAGATCGCCGAGCGCATGCAGGTGTCGGTCAGTTCGGTGCGCCAATACCTGGCGCGCGCCATGCAGCACTGCCTGGCGGCCTGGTGAGCCGGCGCGCCACGGCTCGGGCCGAACTGCCGCAATCGGTCATCCGCGAAGCCAGTATCTGGTTCGTCCGCCTGGGCGCCGATGAGGCGACCCCGGAGGACGGCGCAGCCTGTCGCCGCTGGATCGACGCCAGCCCGCTGCATCGGCTGGCGTGGGACCGCGTGGAGATGCTCGGGCGCCAGTTCGGCCAGGTCGAACCACAGGCCGGGCTGGCAGTGCTGGACCGTGTTCCGTCGCGCGGCCGACGCCAGGCCTTGAAGGCCTTGTCGCTGGCGCTGGGCGTGGGCGGGGCGGCGGCGGCCGGCCTGCCGTGGCGGACCTGGACATCGGACTTTGGCACGGTTGTGGGCGAACGCCGCGTCACCACGTTGTCCGACGGCAGTGTGCTTACCCTGAATACCGACAGCGCGGCCGACGTGCGCTTTGACGCCGCGCAGCGATTGATCGTCCTGCGCAAGGGGGAGTTGCATATCGCGTCCCATGCGGACCCTGCGGTTCCGGGCCGCCCGCTCGCGGTCGCCACGCCGCTGGGGCGGATCACCGCGCTCGGCACCCGCTACGTGGTGCGTCTGCTGGAGGGCGAGGCCTGGGTTGCCGTGACGGAAGGCGCGGTCCGGATCGAACCCGCGGCGGGCGGCGAGGGCGCCGCGCGGGTCGTGGAGGCGGGCGCCGGCACCTATTTCAATGCAAGCACCGTTCAGGCCGCAAGGCCCGCGCCGCACGCCGACGCCTGGGTCCAGGGTGCGCTGTTTGCCGACGCGATGCGGCTGGATGCGTTCGTCGATGAACTCAGCCGCTATCGCAAGGGCCGGTTGGTGTGCGATCCGGCGGTGGCGGGCCTGCGCATTTCAGGATCGTTCCCATTGGGCGACACCGACCGCGTCCTGGCCGCGGTGGAGCGCGCGCTGCCGGTGCGCGCCGACCGATACACGCGCTACTGGGTCGTGCTCCGGCCAAAATGAGGAAGGGCGCCCCGGCGGCAAAAAAAACCTGAACCACGCTGTCACTTTTGCATTCTCGATTGGCATACGGGTGAAGCAACACATCACTTCGCCTGGAACCCAACGAAATGTCTCTGCCCTTTTTCCCTTCCCATTCCGCCGCGCCGGCGGGTCTGCGTGTCAAGGCGTTTGCCGCGTTGGTGCTGGCCGCGATGGCCGGCGCCGCGGTGTCGCCCGCGCCCGCCCAGGCCCAGTCCGCGGGCGCCGTGGCCGCGGCCCGCCACAGCGTGAACGTGCCTGCGGGCTCGCTGGGGGCGGCCCTGTCCAGCTTTGCCCAGCAAACGCAGGTGCTGCTGTCGTTCGACCCCGCGCTGGCCGTGGGCATGGAGACGGCCGGCCTGCAGGGCGGGTACGGCGTGGACCAGGGCTTTGCCGCATTGCTGGCGGGCACTGGACTTGAAGCCGTGCGCCGGGCGGACGGCGATTACCTCTTGCAGCGCGTGGATGGCCAGCAGGCGACCCAGCTGGCGCCGGTGGTCGTGTTGGGGGCGGGCGCCACGACCGAAGGCACCGGGCTGTACACCGCCGACTGGATGCGTTCGGCCAACGGCTTGGTGCTGTCGCAGCGCGAGACGCCGCAATCGACCAGCGTGCTGACCCGCCAGCAGATGGACGACCGGTCCATCACGTCGGTACGCGACGTCATGGAAAACGCCACCGGCATGAACGTGCAGCAGGCGGAGTCCGAGCGGCTGAGCTACTACTCGCGCGGCTTTTCCATGGACACGTTCCAGTTCGACGGCGTGGTCAAGCCGCTGAACGGCATCTACCAATTCGGCGACGGCAACCTGGATCCCGTCATCTATGACCATGTGGAGATCATCCGCGGCGCGACCGGCCTGATGAGCGGCACCGGCAACCCCGGCGGTTCGGTGAATTTCATCCGCAAGCGGCCCACGCGCGAATTCCAGGGCGACTTCAAGCTGTCGGCCGGCACCGAAGACACCTACCGCGGCGAAGTGGACCTGTCCACGCCGTTCAATGAATCCGGCTCGGTGCGCGGGCGCATCGTCGGCGCCAAGGAACGGCGCGGCGACACCATGGACCTCTACAAGAAAAAGCGCGATGTGCTCTACGGCATCATCGAGGCGGACGTGGCCGAGGCCACCACCATCAGCGTGGGCGGTTCGGTGCAGCGCACGCGTCCCAGCGGCATCAGCTGGGGCGGCTTGCCGGCCCTGGACGCCAATGGCAAGCCGATCGACTGGCCGAAGGGGCAGGCCATGGGCGCCAAATGGTCGCGCTGGGACACCGATTCGCACGAGTACTTCGCGCAGATCGACCACGGATTCGCCAACGGCTGGAACGCCCGCCTGTCGTACACCCGCCTGGAAAACAAGTTCGACGCGCCGCTGCTGTTCACGTCCGACGTGCCGGTGACCATCGACGGCTTCTCGACGCCGCCGCTGCTGCGCAAGTTCGTCGGCGGCAGTGACCAGGACGTGGTCGGCGGCTCGATGGACGGTGACTTCGACGCTTTCGGCCGCCGCCATCAGTTCAACATGGGCTTTTCGCATTCGGTCATCAAGGCGTGGAACCAAAGCTGGGACACCTCGGACCAGGCGACCTACCCCATTCCCGACGTGAAGAACTGGACGGGCGACTGGCCCGCGCCGAACTGGGACATCCTGGCGCTGTCGCAGACTAACCGCAACGAGCAGACGGGCGTCTACGGCACGCTGCGCCTGGGCCTGACTGACCGCCTGCACCTGTTGACCGGCGCGCGCTGGACCCGTTGGGAATCGACGGAAACCAGCTGGGGCGTGACGGGCTATTCCCACACGTACTCCGAGGTCACGCCGTATGTGGGCGTGACTTATGACCTGAACGACACCTATACCGCCTACGCCAGCTACACCAACATCTTCCAGCCGCAGATGGTGAAGACGCAGACGTGGGAGATGGCGGGGCCGGCATATGGCCACAACTACGAAGCGGGTCTGAAGGCGTCGTATCTGGACGGCCGCCTGAACGCGTCCGTGGCGGTGTTCCAGACCGATCAGAAGGATGTCGCCGAGTACGGCGGCTACGACTATGCGCACGACGACGGCTGGTACTACATCCTGGACGGAACCCGCACACGCGGGTTCGAGGCCGAGGTGGCCGGCGAAGTGATGCCGGGCTGGAACGTCTTCCTGGGCTACACGTACCGCCAGTCCAAGGACAACACCGGCAAGAAGGTGCAGACCACCCAGCCCGAGCAGCTGCTGAAACTGAGCACGGCATACCGCTTGCCGGGCGCGTGGAACAAGCTGACGGTGGGCGGCGGCGTGCGGTGGCAGAGCCAGACCAGTGCGCAGACCTATTACGGCCTGCAATCCGGCTCGATCGTGCAGAAGCCCTATGCGCTGTTCGATCTGATGGCGCAGTACAACTTCTCGGACAAGACGCAGCTGCAACTGAACGTGCGCAACCTGGCCGACAAGAAGTACTACCGCTCCATGGGCTTCTACAACTCGGTCTTCTATGGCGAAGGCCGCGCCGCGCTGGTCACGCTGACCCAGCGCTTCTGACGCCTAGCGCCACTCGCTGGCCTGGCTGAGCTTGGTCAACTGGTCATGCGTCAGCGTCAGGCTGGCGGCCTTGACCAGTTCGTCCAGCTGGGCGATCGAGGTGGCGCTGACGATGGGCGAGGTGATGCCGGGCTGCGCGATCTGCCAGGCCAGCGCGGCCTGCGCAGGCGTGCAGCCGGCGTCCTCGGAAACCTCGTCCAGCGCCTTCAGGATGCGCAGGCCCCGGTCGTTCAGGTACGTGTCGACAATCTTCTGGCCGCGCGCGCTTTTGCCCACGTCGGCCGCGCTGCGGTACTTGCCGCTGAGAAAGCCGCTGGCCAGCGCGTAGTAGTTGATCGTGCCCATCTGCTGGGTCTTCACCAGGCTCTGCAAGCCAGATTCGAAGGGCTCGCGGCTGTACAGGTTGTATTCCGGCTGGATGCTTTCATAGCGCGGCAGGTCGTGCCGTTCCGCCGTGATCAGCGCTTCGGACAAGCGCACGGCCGTGTAGTTCGACGCGCCGATGGCACGCACCTTGCCGGATTCGAGGTGCTTGGCGTATTCCGCCAGCGTGTCGGTCAGCGGCGTATCGGGATCGTCCTTGTGGGACTGGTACAGGTCCACATGGTCCGTCTGCAGGCGGGCCAGCGACGCTTCCAGCGAACGGCGGATGTAGGCGGGCGCCAGGCCGCGGGCGTCGGGCCCCATCTCCATGCCGACTTTGGTGGCGATCAGCACGCGGTCGCGCTTGCCGGAACGCTTGAGCCATTTGCCAATCAGCGTTTCGGATTCGCCGCCCTGGTTGCCCGGGACCCAGCGCGAATAGACGTCGGCGGTGTCGATGAAATTCAGGCCCGCGTCGACCAGGGCGTCCAGCAGCGAGTACGTGCCAGCTTCGTCGACGGTCCAGCCGAAGACGTTGCCGCCGAAGGTGAGTGGGGGGATTTGCAGGCCGGAACGGCCTAGAGCGCGTTTGATCATGGTAGGGCCTTTGGATGCGGCGGCAGGCTGCCGGGAAAGGGTGGCCCGCCGCCGGTTTAGTATATTGGCGCCGCGTGCCCCGGTGTGGGGCATGCGGTGAGCGGCATGCACCATTTCAGGGATTCCCCCCAAGTTATTTTGCTTGGCGGCAAGTTAGACTATACGGCTTTATGGCTAGCCAAACAGGCGGGAAGCCGCCGATGCAGCCATAACGACGAAACCCCCCACGAAACCCCCACGACAACCCCCAACGAACAACGATCAAGGGTTCAAGGAGCTTAGTATGCTGATCGGAAAAAAACATTTTCTGACGGTTGGCGCCATGGCGCTGGCGATGGCTATCGCCGCGCCTGTGGCCGCGCAGCAGAAGTCGGTGGCAATCACCGCCATCGTCGAGCACCCGGCGCTGGACGCCGTGCGTGACGGCGTGCAAGACGCGCTCAAGCAAGCCGGCTATGAAGCGGGCAAGAACCTGAAGTGGCAATATCAAAGCGCGCAGGGCAACAACGGCACCGCCGCGCAGATCGCCCGCAAGTTCGTGGGCGACAAGCCCGACGCCATCGTTGCGATCGCCACCCCGTCGGCCCAAGCCGTCGTGGCCGCCACGAAGGACGTGCCGGTGGTGTATTCCGCCGTGACCGATCCCGTTGCCGCCCAGCTGGTTGCCAGCATGGACGCCTCGGGCACCAACGTAACCGGCGTGTCGGACCTGCTGGCTCTGGACAAGCAGGTTGACCTGATCAAGAAGATCGTCCCCAACGCCAAGCGCGTGGGCATGGTCTACAACCCGGGCGAAGCCAATTCGGTCGTGGTCGTGAAGAAGCTCCAGGAAATCCTGCCCAAGTACGGCATGAGCCTGGTCGAAGCCGCCGCCCCGCGTTCGGTCGACGTGGCTTCCGCCGCGCGCAGCCTGATCGGCAAGGTCGACGTCATCTACACCAACACCGACAACAACGTCGTGTCGGCCTACGAATCGCTGGTGAAGGTCGGCAACGACGCCAAGATCCCGCTGATCGCCTCGGACACCGACAGCGTCAAGCGTGGCGGCATCGCCGCCCTGGGCATCAACTACCGCGACCTGGGCGTGCAGACGGGCAAGGTGGTCGTGCGCATCCTGAAGGGCGAAAAGCCCGGCGCGATCCCGTCGGAAACGATCTCCAAGCTTGAGCTGTATGTGAATCCGGGCGCGGCCGCCAAGCAAGGCGTGACCTTGTCGGATGCCATCATCAAGTCGGCCGCGGTGGTCGTGAAATAAAGCGGTTCCGCGCGGACCCCGCCACGCCTATCCGGCGTGCGCGGGGTTTTTGTTAGGTTTTTTTGGTGTCTTGCCTTACCCCCAGGTCTTCAGGGCGGCAGCGTTCACAAGATGCTCGCGGCCCGGCGCAGTCTGCTGGTCTTGAATTGCCAGGTGCCCCGCCAACGCGGCGCGTGCCGCACCGGGCGTTTTTGCTCCCTGAACGGTCTTCTACGACTCCGCTTGCGGCATTGCCGACACGCGTGGAGACGCTTTGGCAGGAAACAAGCGAAAATGGCGGCCCGGGAAACGTTTATTGCGAAAGCTGGGGTAAAACTGACCCCCAAACGCAAGAAATCCGACGTTTCAAGTCTTTAATATGCACCTTCCTTACCCTGATTGGATTTGACCCATGTCATTGTTCTCGTTGTTAGGCGCGTTGGAGATCGGGCTGATCTTCAGCCTGGTGGCCTTGGGCGTGTTTATCTCCTTTCGCCTGCTGCGCTTCCCCGACCTGACCGTTGACGGCAGCTTCCCGCTGGGCGGCGCCGTCTGTGCCACGCTGATCGCGTCGGGCACCGATCCGTTTTCGGCCACCATCATCGCCACCTTCGCCGGCGCGGCCGCTGGGCTGGTCACGGGCTGGTTGAACGTGAAGCTCAAGATCATGGATCTGCTGGCCAGCATCCTGATGATGATCGCGCTGTACTCGATCAACCTGCGCATCATGGGCAAGCCCAACGTGCCGCTGATCACCGAACCCACTGTCTTCACGATCCTGCAGCCGGGCTGGATTTCGGACTACGTCGCCCGCCCGCTGATCCTGATCGTGATCGTGATCCTGGCCAAGCTGGCGCTGGACTGGTTCTTCGCCACGCAGACCGGGCTGGCCGTGCGCGCCACCGGCTCCAACGGCCGCATGGCCCGCGCGCAGGGCGTCAACACCGGTCGCATGATCCTGGGCGGCATGGCGTTGTCGAACGCGCTGGTCGCCCTGGCCGGCGCGCTGTTCGCACAGACGCAAGGCGGTTCGGACATCTCGATGGGCATCGGCACCATCGTGATCGGCCTGGCCGCGGTGATCGTCGGCGAAAGCATCCTGCCGTCGCGAAAACTGGTGCTGGCGACGCTTGCCGTCATCATTGGCGCCATCGTCTACCGCTTCTTCATCGCCCTGGCGTTGAACAGCGATTTCATCGGCCTGAAAGCACAAGACCTGAACCTCGTCACGGCGGTGCTGGTCACAGTCGCCCTGGTCATCCCGATGCTCAAGCGCCGCTTGGTCGGCAAGAAGGGATGAGCCCACCCCCGAAGCGCCTGCGGCGCTTCCCCCTCAAGGGGGCGCCGCTGGCGGACCGGCAAAGCCGGCTCCGCGGCGCAGGTGCTGCGACTGCACAATGGAGTACTTAAATGTTGTCCGCTAAAGATCTCAAGATTACTTTCAACGCCGGCACGCCCATCGAGACCCGCGCTCTGCGCGGCATGTCGCTGGAAATCCCGTCGGGCCAGTTCGTGACTGTCATCGGCTCCAACGGCGCCGGCAAGTCCACGTTCCTGAACGCCGTGTCGGGCGACCTGCCGGTCGATTCGGGCCGCATCGACATCAATGGCGTGGACGTCACGCGCCAGCCCGTCTGGGCGCGCGCCGGCCGCGTGGCCCGCGTGTTCCAGGATCCGATGGCCGGCACGTGCGAAGACCTGACCATCGAAGAAAACATGGCGCTGGCGCAAATGCGCGGCGCACGGCGCGGTTATGGCCGGGCCGTCAAGGCATCGATGAAGGACGGTTTCCGCGAACGCCTGTCCACCCTGGGCCTGGGGTTGGAAAACCGCCTTACCGACCGCATCGGTCTCTTGTCGGGCGGCCAGCGCCAGGCGGTCAGCCTGCTGATGGCGGCCTTGCAGCCGTCGCGCATCCTGCTGCTGGACGAGCACACCGCGGCGCTCGACCCGCGCACGGCGGACTTCGTGCTGCAGTTGACGGCCCGCATCGTCGCAGAGAACCAGCTGACCACCATGATGGTTACCCACAGCATGCGCCAGGCGCTGGACGTGGGCGACCGCACGGTCATGCTGCATCAAGGCCAGGTTGTGCTGGACGTGTCCGGCGACGAGCGCCGCGGCATGGACGTGCCGGACCTGCTGGCGATGTTCGAACGCGTGCGTGGCGAGAAGCTGTCGGACGACGCGCTGTTGCTCGGCTGATTCCGTCCGGTTCAAGCAAAAGCGCGCGGCCCGCAAAGGCCGCGCGCTTTTTTTTTGTCGCAGGACAGGGGGCGTGTCGCAGCGCCTAGGGCAGCTCGCGCCAGCGCGCCAGAAGCAAGGTTTCGATGTCATGCACGGGCAGGCCGGTGGCGCGGGCAACGGCATCGCGGTAGGGCGGCATGTTGGTGCACTCCAGCACGATGTTGCGCAGGCCGGAATCGCGCGCCGCGAGGCGCCGGGCGGCATCCACCACATTGCGTTCGACTTCGGCCAGATCCATCTCGGGGGCGTTAGCCAGGATGCGCGCGTGCATCTCGCAGCCGGGCGCGATGCCCTCGACGACTGCGTCGGCGGGAACGTCCACGGCGTCCAGAAGGGGGCGCGACAGCGACTGCGCATCGAAGGTCACGATGCCGACACGGTCCAGGCCCCGGCATTGCAGCAGGCTGGAGGTGACGACGGGCACCGGAACGGCCGCCTGCAGCACCGTCTGGTACCTGGCCAGAAACCCGCAGCTGGTTGAGATCAGCCGGGCGCCCTGCGCGGCCAGCGCCACGGCCGCGTCCACGAAGGGCTGCAGGAAGGACGGGTCAGCGTCTTGCACGATCTTGCGCGGCGAGGCGCCTTGCACGGTGACGAAGCGCACCGGGATGCCGGCGCGCGAGTAGGTCTCGCGGTTGCCGACGTCGCCCGGGGGCCGCGGAAAGCGGGTGTCCAGCATCAGCACGCCCAGGAATCCGGCGGGGACATGGCGTTGCGGGCTCAACGGCTTCTCCTCGAAAGAGTTAACAGGTCTTAGATGAAGCGGCCGGGACGGAACGCGTGATGGCGCGCTCGGCTGGTGGCGTCAAACATCAGTTCGCCCAGTATTTTCGCCGTTCCTGGCGCCGTGCTGAATCCGATGTGCTGGTGGCCCAAGGCCAGCCACAGGCCGGGATGGCGCGGGGCCTCGCCAATCATCGGGCGGCTGTCGGGCAGCGTGGGCCGCCGGCCCAGCCAGGCAGCCGGATCCAGCCGTTCGCCCAGCGGGAATGCCTCGCGCGCGCGCGCTTCGGACAATTCCAGTTGCACCGGCCTGGCCGGCGCTTCGCAGTCGTCCAGCTCGACCCCCGTCGTCAGGCGCAGGCCGCGCGCCATGGGCGACAGCACATAGCCGCCGCCGGTGTCGTAGACCGGGCGGGATACGCGCGCGCCGTTCAGGCCGCTGTAGTGCATGTGATAACCGCGTTCGAATGCCATGGGCAGATCGATACCCGTGGTCTTCAGCAGGCTTTTGGACCAGGGCCCCAGCGCCACGACCAGTTGATCCGCGCGCAGCGTTTCAGATCCCCGCGCGCCGTGCACGGTCCAGCTCTGGCCGTCGTGGCGGATGCCGCTGGCTGCCAAACGCCTGAACGTGCCGCCCGAGCGGCGGAAGAGGTCGGCGTAGGCCGCGACCACTTCATGCGGATCGTCTACCGAATACGAACCCTGGATCCACAACGCCCGATGAAAGATGGGCGCCAGCGCGGGTTCCAGGTCGGCCAGTTCGGCCGGGGCCAGCGTCTGGGTCGGAACCTGGAATTGCGCGTAGGCTTGGCGGGACAGCTCACCTCCATGCCAGGCCTGTTCCGAGCGATAGAGGAAAATCCAGCCGGTGTCGCGCAGGCGATGCCGGGCGCCGCTGGCGTCCAGCAACCGCAGGTGTTCCGGAGCCGACAATCGGATCAGTTCGTCCAGCGCCGCCGCGGTTTCCTGAAAGACCGCCGGTCGGGCGTTCAACAGAAACCGGGCTGCCCAACCCAGGTTCTTCGCCAGGTAGCTGCGGCGGTAGCGGAACTGGACGGTGTCGTTCTTGAGCAATCGGGGCAGTTGGCGCCACAAGCCGGGATGGTTGAACGGCATCAGCGAACTGCGCGCCAGCACGCCGGCGTTGCCCAGGGACGTTTCCATGCCAGGCTCCTGCCGGTCGACCAGGGTGACGGTGAGGCCTCGGCGCTGCAATTCCAGCGCGCAACAGACACCCACAATGCCCGCGCCCAGGACAATGACGTGCTTTCCCATGTGTCGTTCTTTTAAGCGTCAAGGACGGCGATTGTATTGCAGCCCCTGCACGGTGTTGAAGCACAATTGTGCCAGGTGTCCGTCAGGCCGATGGGACCTTTTGACCCAGGATACGGCCGGCCGCCACGACGCCCCACCACGAGGCCTCTTCGAAGACGGAATAGCCGGACAAGTCCGCATGCGCGAACAGGATCGGCCCGTCGACGTTCCGCAGCGCGGCCAGTCCCGGGTTGGACAGATAGCCGCATAGCGGAGAGGCCATCGCGTGGCCCCGCACGGTGATGTCAAGCCGGCGCGCGTTGCGCCAGAACTCGCGGCCATAAGCGGCGACCAGATCGGCGGCGGCTTCGTCGCGCAATGCTTGCGGGCTGGCCGTGGCCAGCCATTGCCGCGCGGCATTCGGCGTCTGCCCGCTTAGCGCGTGATAGGCGGTGAATACCGTGCGCGGCGACCGGGTCACGCGCAGCAGTTGGTGCGTGGACACGACGTACCCCAGCGCGCGGCCTTGATAGACCACGTTGTCCCACGACAGCGGTTCGCCGGGCGCTTCCAACGGGTAGCCTTCCAGCACGAAGTTGGACACCAGCCACGGCGCATGCGACGAGGCATGCACGGCAGGGTCATAGCCGTAAGCGCGGATGTCCGGCAACAGGCGCTGGGCCACGAATAGCGGCATGGCGCAGACCGTGCGGCCCGATTGCACGGTGTAGGCCCCGGGCGTGGGGCCGTCCGTCACGCAGGTCGTGAGCGGGCCGGCGGGCGTTTCCGTCACCCGGACCGCGGTGCCCGCAAGCAGCCAACGGGTGTGCCCCAGCTTGTGGTTGATCGCGTCCCGCATGCGGTCCGTCAGCGCGGCCAGGCCGCCGGGCCAGGTCAGCACCGCGCCTTCGCCGGCGTTGGCGGCGTGGCCGTCGCGGCTGGCGAAGTAGTGCAGGCCGGCCCAGGCCGATACCACGTCGTACTGCGCGCCGTAGTCATCGCGGCAGCAGTAATTCAGATACCAGTGCAGGGCGGGCGAGGTATAGCCTTCGCGCTCCAGCCACTGCTTGAACGTCATCGCATCCAGCGCGCGCCACGCGGGGTCCTGCGACGACAGCACGATGGGAATGCTGAATACCTTGCGGCCGTCGCTTCCGACTTGCGTGTGCAACTGGTCGATCAGCGCCAGGAACCGACGGTGCTGCGCCACGTCGGCCTCGGGCAGCCCGGTCATGGGCAGCAGCCCGTCTTCCCAATGCCCGTTGCGCAGCAGGCGCTCCTGCGGCGAATGCACCAGGATGGATTCGTCGTAGTACGGGCGCAGTTCGCCCGCGCCGCGTTCGATGATGCCGAAGTCGGCCAACATCTCGCGCACGTGGGTCGACGCCATGGACGGTAGCGGCAGATAGTGCGCGCCCAGCGGGTAGTCCAGTTCGCCTTGGCGGCCGGCCGCCGCGTTGCCGGCGAATTCCGGGCCTTGGACCACGACGAAATCGGTGTAGCCCTCCCGCGCCAGTTTCCAGGCGCAGGACAGGCCGGCCACGCCGGCGCCCAGGATGGCGACGCCGTGCCGGTAGCTGGCGGACGGCACGGGCAGCGTTGCGCCGTCGCGCAAGGCGTGGCCGGCCCGCATGCCGGGGTAATGGACATCCGGGGTGGTCTCGACGATACGCGACCGGTAATAGCCGGCCGTGCCCGCCACCGCCGCCGTGGCGGTGGCGCCCAGCAGGAAGCTGCGGCGTCTCATCAGCGGATGACCTTGCGCCAGTCCTCGTCGAAATAACGCACGAGCGACTGCTCATTCAAGCGATTGGGCGGCATCGCCAGGGCAGGCATGTCGGCCGGGAAATGGAAGAGCTCGCGCGTGGTCGCAGGATCCAGGTAGCGCGTGGGCACGGTGATCTTGTCGGGGGGCGTGTAGTCGCGCCGCTTGCTGGCCAGGATGAAGCCCCAGTCGCCGAAGGACGGCACATAGGTGTGGTACGGCCATGTGTTCAGGCCGGCTTCCTTCAAGGTGGCGTCCACGCTCCAGAAAGAGCGCGGCGCGAAGTAGGGCGACGTGGACTGGATCACCATGTAGCCGTTTTCGGCCAGGTGGCGCGCCATCAGGTGATAGACCGGCACCGAGTACAAGCGGCCAAGGCCGAAGTTCGACGGATCCGGGAAGTCCACCACGATGAAGTCGTAGACCTCGGCGTGGGTTTCCAGCCAGCGGCCGGCGTCGTCATTGATGACGGTGACGCGCGGGTCCTTCAACGACCCCTGGTTCAGCTTAACCAGTGGTTCCGAGCGCGAGAACAGCCCGGTCATGGCGGGGTCCAGGTCCACCAGCGTCACGTGCTCGATGTTCTTGTACTTGAGGATTTCGCGCACCGCCAGGCCATCGCCGCCGCCCAGCACCAGCACATTGCGCGCCCAGGGCAGGGTCTGCAGGCCCGGATGCACCAGCGATTCGTGATAGCGGTGTTCGTCGCGCGACGAGAACTGCAGGTTGTTGTTGATGTACAGGCGCAGGTCGTCGTGCCAACGGGTCACGACCAGGCGCTGATAGGGCGTGGTTTCCGCGTGCACCACGTCGTCGCCGTACAGGCCTTTTTCGGCCCAGGCGGTCATGGCGCTGGAATAGATGAAGCCCAGCGCCAGGAAACCGATCACCACGCAGGCGCGGATGGCCTTTTCGCCAGGGCGGCGGATTTCGGTGCGAAACAGCCAGGTGGTCCACAGCGCTACGCTGGCGTTCATGATGCCGAAGAGAAAGCTGGTGCGCAGCAGGCCCAGCTTGGGCGCCAGCAGCAACGGGAAGATCAGGGACACGGCCAGCGCGCCCAGGTAGTCGAACGTCAGCACGCGGCTGACGATTTCGCGGAATTCGGCCTTGCGCTGGTTGAAGACGCGCATCACCAGCGGGATTTCCATGCCCACCATCAGGCCGATGACGAACACCCCCACGTACAAGGCGGCGCGGAAGGGGGCGGACAGCCAGGCGAAAACCAGGAACAGGACGGCGGCGGAAACCCCTCCCAATAATGCGACCAGCAGTTCGACGTCGATAAACCGATTCAAAACGTCTTCGTCTTTTACATATTTTGACAACCATGAGCCGATGCCCATGGCGAACAAATAGCAGCCGATGACGGAAGAGAACTGAAGTATCGAATCGCCCAGTAAATAGCTGGCCAGCGCGCTGCTGATGAGCTCATAGCCCAAACCGCAGGAAGCAACGATCAATACCGATAGGATGAGAACGCGGTCGCGCATGAGGTGTCCGACACGAAAAATGCGTTCGCAGTATATCGAACGCCGCGTATATACTGCGCGCAATTGGGAGGGTGGCAATGGGAGAAGCGATGCATCCGGCGGTGACCTATCTGATCTATATCGTCTCGGCGCTCGTCATGCTGGGCATTTTCACGGCGGTCTACACCGCCGTGACGCGCTACAAGGAATTCGAGCTGATCCGCGAAGGCAATATCGCCGCGGTGCTGTCCTATGGCGGCGCGCTCGTCGGTTTCAGCTTCACCCTGTGCTCCAGCATTGCCGTGCACGCCAGCTTCGTCATGTTCCTGGTGTGGGGCGTTGCCGCCATGGTGGTGCAGATCGTCGTGTACGTCGTGGTCGCGCAGACCATCCGCGGGATGAACGAAGCCATCGAACAAAACAATATCGCCATGGGCGGCCTGATCGGCGCGATCTCGCTGTCCGCCGGCGTCGTCAACGCCGCCTGCCTGACTTAAGGCAGGCGCGCCGCATCCGATCTGACACGGGAGGACAATCCATGAGTCTCGGTTCATTTATCCGCAAGCAGTTCATTGACATCCTGCAATGGAACGAGGATCGCGATGGCGTGCTCGCCTGGCGCCATCCGATGCAGGATTTTGAAATCCAGTACGGCGCCAGCCTGACCGTGCGCGAATCGCAGATGGCGGTGTTCGTCAACGAAGGCAAGGTGGCCGATGTGTTCGGCCCCGGCATGTACAAGCTGACCACGCAGACGCTGCCGGTCCTGACGTACCTGAAGAACTGGGACAAGCTGTTCGAGTCGCCCTTCAAGTCGGACGTGATCTTCTTCAGCACGCGCCTGCAGCTGGGCCGCCGCTGGGGTACGGCGCAGCCGGTGACGCTGCGCGACAGCGAATTCGGCATGGTGCGGCTGCGCGCCTTTGGCGTGTATTCCTATCAGATCACCGACCCCGCCAAGTTCTATCGCGAAATCAGCGGCACGCGCGACGAATACACCGTCGACGACCTGGAAGCGCAGTTGCGCAACATGGTGGTCGCGGCGATGACGACGGCGCTGGGCGGCTCCAAGGTGCCGTTCCTGGACATCGCCGGCAACCAGGGCCTGATGTCGCAAAGCATCAGCGAACAACTGGCGCCGGTGTTCGACCGTTACGGCGTCAAGCTGGACAACTTCACGGTTGAAAACGTGTCGTTGCCCGAAGAGCTGCAAAAGGCGCTGGATACGCGGATTTCGATGGGCATGGCGGGCGATCTGGGCAAATTCACCCAGTACCAGACGGCCACGTCGATCCCATTGGCGGCGCAGAACGAAGGCGGCATCGCCGGCATCGGTGCGGGCCTGGCGGCCGGTGCCGCGCTGGGCCAGACCATGGCGGCCGGCCTGGGCGTAGGCCAGGGCCAGCCGGCCCAGCAAGCGCAGCCTGCCCAGCAGGCCGCGCCGGCTGCCGCGGCTGTCGACCCGGTCGCGCGGCTGCAGCAGCTCAAGGACTTGCTGGACAAGGGGTTGATCACCGCCGCCGACTACGACACGGCCAAGGCGGAAGTGCTGAAGAAACTCACCAGCTAAGGCCCCATGCAGCAGGTTCTGTGTCCGCAGTGCGGCGCCCCGGTCAAGTTCACGTCCACGGCTTCGGTCATGGCGGTCTGCGGCGCTTGCCGCAGCACCTTGTTGAAGGATGCCGATTCGGTCAGGCGCATCGGCGAAATGGCCGACGTGCTGGAAGACTATTCGCCCCTGTGCCTGGGGGCGACCGGCAAGTCCGACAGCAAGCGCTTCGACGTGGTCGGCCGCATCCAGCTGCGGTTTGACGAAGGCTACTGGAACGAGTGGTATGTCTGGTTCGAAGACGGGACCGACGGCTGGCTGTCGGACGCCTCGGGCCAGTACGCCCTGACGCGCCGCCGCAAGGTCAAGTCCACGCAGGGCATGCCGGCCTTTGCCGACATCGCGCCCGGCGACGAGCTGAAGCTGGACGGCCAGCGCTTCATTGCGGCCGATGTGCGGGCCTGCAAGGCGGGCGGGGCGCAGGGCGAACTGCCGTTCGTGCCCGGCGACGGCTGGGAAGCCAAGGTGGCGGATTTCCGCAGCCTGGACGCCTTTCTGACGCTGGATTTTTCCGACGGCCCCGAGCCAGAGCTCTACATTGGCCGCGCGTTCGACCTGTCCGCCATGCAGGCGGGGTCTTTGCGCACCAACGAGCAGGTCGAGGAAACGGCCGGCCGGTTCCGCGGCCAGATCAAGGCGCTGGAGTGCCCGAATTGCGGCGGCCCCATCAGCTTCGTGGCCGCCATGGCCACCCAGGTGGTCTGCCCGTCCTGCGCGGCGACGGTGGATTGCTCGGGCCCCACGGCGGAAGTCATCGAGAAGGCGAACAAGGTCAAGTCGATCAAGACCACGCTGTCGCTCGGCGCGGTGGCCAAGATCGACGGCGCCAGCTTTACGCTGATCGGCCTGATGAAATGCGCCGACCCGGATCCCGAAGAGCCCTCGGACTGGATCGAATACCTGCTGTTCAATCCGCAGAAGGGCTTTATCTGGCTGGTGGAAACGGACGAAGGCTGGGAGCGCGTGCAGGTGTGCGACACCTGGCCCAGCTACAACAACGCGACCAGCGTGCGTTGGCGTTCCAAGCTGTACCAGAAGCTGTACGACTACACCTCTCGCGTGGAAGTGCCGCTGGGCGCGTTCAACTGGCGCGTCAAGGCGGGCGACACGACCAAGATCACCGACTACAAGGCCGGCACGCTGAAACTGACGCGCGAACTGGGTGAGGCCGAACTCGGCTGGTCGGCCGCGGCGCCTGTTGCCCCTGCGCAATTGGCCGAATGGTTCGGCAACGCCGAACTGGCCAAGCAGAAGTCCCTGCCGCTGGGCGGCAAGCCGGGCGGTTACGGCAAATGGGCGTGGTTCGCCACGATCGGGATGCTGTTCCTGAACATGGGCAATATCTTCAATGGCCGCTTTGTCCCGATCCTGATCGGGTTGGCGTTCCTGTGGTTCCCCGCCAAGCTGGCGGACAAGCTTTCCGGAAAGGACGAATAGGACGATGGGCAAGTTCCTGTATGCCATCTATGCCCTGGTCGTGGTGATGGCCGCCACCGGCGCCAGCTCTCCCGGCGTCCGCATGGTGGGCGGAAGCGGCGGCAGCAGCAGTAGCAGCAGCTGGGGCAGCAGCTCGTCCGGCAGTTCGGGCTGGTCCTCTGGCGGATCCCACAAGTGACGGTGCATGCCACGCCTGGCCGCCACGTGCTGGCGGACTTCAGCGGCGTCGCGGCCGATCTCCTGACCGATGCCGCCGCGCTCGAGGCGCAGATGATTGCCGCCGCGCAGGCCGCCGGCGCCCAGGTCCTGAGCGCCCACTTCCATCATTTCGGCGAAGGCGCCGGCGTGACCGGCGTGGTCATGCTAAGCGAATCGCACATCAGCATCCATTCCTGGCCGGAACACCGTTACGCGGCCCTGGACATCTTCATGTGCGGGGCGGCAGAGCCGGAACGGGCACTGGCCTGCCTGCAAGCCGCGCTGGCGCCCGAGTCGGTGCGCGTCACGACGGTCGCCCGCGGCTGAACCCGGCTTTTCCACGGGTTTGATCTGGCTCAATTTGCGCTTTGGCTGCAAATTGACTAGCGTTATATACCTATATATATTTCGTTACCGATATCGCGATTTCCGAGGAGAAGAATATGTCTTGCAAACGCCCCTTGCTGGCGCTGGCGTTGTCCGCCTTCTGGGGCGCGAGCGCCCATGCCGGCGACCTGGTCGTGTCCGCCGCCGCCAGCCTGACCAACGCATTCAAGGAAGTGGCGCAAGGCTACGAGAAAGCAAACCCCGGCACCAAGGTCGTCCTGAACTTCGGCGCATCCGATGTACTGCTGCAGCAGATCGTGAAGGGCGCGCCCGCTGACGTATTCGCGTCCGCTGACCAGAAGGCGATGGACAAGGCCATCGAGGAAAAGGCCGTCAAGCCCGCCTCCCGCGTGGACTTCGCCGCCAACCAGATCGTGCTGATCGTCCCGACGGACAGCAAGGCCAACATCACGGCCCTGAAAGACCTGACGCGCGACGACGTCAAGCGCATCGCCTACGGCAACCCGGCGTCGGTGCCGGTCGGCCGCTACACGCAAGGCGCGCTGGAAGCCGCCGGACTGTGGAGCGCCGTGCAGGCAAAGAGCGTGCTGGCCCAGAACGTGCGCCAAAGCCTGGACTACGTGTCGCGCGGCGAAGTGGATGCCGGCTTCGTGTTCGCCACCGACGCCGCCATCATGCCGGACAAGGTCAAGGTCGCCGTGCGCGTGCCGTCGCAAACGCCCGTCACCTATCCCATCGCCGTGACGACGCGTGAAGCCGCCGCCAAGGAAGCCGCAAGCTTCGTGGCCTATGTGCTGTCGCCCGCCGGCCAGGAAATCCTGTCGCGCTACGGCTTCCAGAAGCCCTGAGCCTTGTTCAATAGCAGGAACTGATGACTGATCCGGTTTGGGTGCCCCTGCTGCTTTCGCTGAAAGTGGCAGGCTGGGCAACGCTGTTGGCCACGGTGGCCGGCACCGCCGCGGCGTTTGGCTTGTCGCGCTGGCGCTGGCCGGGCCGCGATCTGCTGGACGCCATTCTGACCTTGCCGCTGGTGCTGCCCCCGACCGTGCTGGGCTATTACCTGCTGGTCTTGCTGGGCCGGCGCGGCGTCATCGGCGAAACGCTGGCGGGGTGGGGCATCGAATTGGTGTTCACCTGGCAAGGCGCCGTGATCGCGGCGTCCGTGGTGGCCTTTCCGCTGGTGTTCAAGTCGGCGCGAGCCGCTTTCGAAAACGTGGACAGCCAACTGGAGAACGCGGCGCGCGTGCTGGGCGTCGGCGAGGCCGGGGTGTTCTTCCGCGTGACCTTGCCTTTGGCTGCCCGCGGCATCGCGGCTGGCGTGCTGCTGGCATTCGCCCGTGCGCTGGGCGAATTTGGCGCAACCCTGATGATCGCCGGTAACCTGCCGGGCCGGACCCAGACCTTGTCGGTCGCCATCTATGAAGCCGTGCAGGCCGGCGACGACCGCACCGCGAACCTGCTGGTGCTGGTCACGTCGGTGACCTGCGTCGTCGTCCTGCTGGTGGCGGGCAAGCTGGTGCCCATCGGCGCCGGTCAGCGCAACGGAGGCGGGCGATGAGCGTCAGCATCCAGGTCAATAAACGCATGGTGTCAGGCGACCGGCATTTCGAACTGGATGTCGCATTCACGTCGTCGTCCAAGCGCATCGCCTTGTTCGGGCCGTCCGGCGCGGGCAAGAGCCTGACGTTGCGCGCCGTGGCAGGCCTGCTGCGGCCGGATGCCGGGCGCATCGACATCAACGGCCGGGTGCTGTTCGATGCGCAGGCGGGCATCTGCCTGCCTTCGCAATCCCGCCGCGTGGCGTACCTGTTTCAGGACTATGCGTTGTTCCCGCATCTGACGGTGGCGCAAAACATCGCGTTCGGCTTGCGCCGCGGCTGGCTAAACCCGCCCAAGCGCGAAGTCGGGCCAGAAGCCCGGCGTTGGGTCGACGCATTCGAGCTGGGCTCCATCGTGGGCAGCTATCCGAACGAAATCTCGGGCGGGCAGAAGCAGCGCGTGGCCCTGGCTCGCGCGCTGACGCTGCAGCCCGACATCCTGCTGCTGGACGAGCCGTTTTCCGCGCTGGATTCGCAGTTGCGCGGCAAGATGCGCCAGGAACTGAACGTTCTGCAGCGGCAGCTGGACGTGCCGATGCTGTTGATCACCCACGATCCGGCGGACGTCGACGCCTTGGCCGACGAAGTGTTTGAAGTCCGCGACGGCAAGGTGCGCCGCCGCGACGAAGACCTGGGCGTTTGACGCCGAGGCTGCGCGTCAGTCCAGCACGCCCAGGATCACGCTTGAAGCCTTGAAAATGGCCACGGCCGGCGCGCCCACGGCCAGTCCCAGGTCGGTAGCGCTTTCATTGGTGACGATGGCTACGAGCGTCGTGCCGCCCTCCATGCCGATCAGGATTTCGCTGTTGACCGCGCCCGGACGCACGGCGCTGATCTTGCCCTGCAACTGGTTGCGGGCCGACAGCCGCAGGCCGGGGCCGGGCGCGCCGACGATGACGTTGGACGCCTTCACCAGCGCGATTGCTTCCTTGCCGGGCGCCAGGCCCAGTTCCATCGTGCTTTCGCGGGTGATGGTGGCCGCGATGGTGTGGCCGCCGGCGATGCGCAGCAGGATCTCGTCGTTGACGGCGCCGGTGCGGACTTCGATGACGGTGCCCAGGAATTTATTGCGTGCACTGGTTTTCAGCATGAAACGCCTCATCAGGTCGATGTCGCCGCTGGCATCCAGGCCAGCGCGCGTCAGATTGTCCATGAACTTCCGGTGTTCGGACTCCAGCGCCCGGAACGTCGCGATCAGGCGGCGTGCGCGATCGGTCAGTTGCGTACCGCCGCCGCCTTTGCCGCCGGCCGCTCGCACGACGAGGGGCTCGCCCGCCAGGTTGTTCATGGCGTCGATGGCGTCCCAGGCTCCCTTGTAGCTCATGCCCACGGCGCGCGCGGCAGCCGTGATGGAGCCCGTGGCGTCAATCTGCGCCAACAGGTCTATGCGGTTCTTTCCGCCCCAGGTCTGGGCGCCGGAACGAAACCAGATCGAGCCGTCTAGTTCCAACATGGTCAAGTGTGTATCGGGTCAGGAGTCATTCCGGAGTGTAATGGACGCACGTGCGCTGGCGGGGCGACTGCGGGCGGCGAATTTCAGGATGCGAATGAGATTCTGTTGAAACTTTACGGGGTTCGCGGCACTATGTTCAGGCCCTGGGCTCTCGGAGAGAACGACATGAAAGCGTTTAAAGCGTTGAAATGGGTGGCAGCGGGTTCCATGACGGCATTGCTTGCCGCGTGCGCATCGGGCCCGACGGTGAAAGGCGATTACGACCATCAGGCCGATTTCGCGCAGTACCGCACGTTCGGCTACATGACGCCGCTGGGTACGGACAAGGCGGGCTACAGCAGCCTGTTGACCGAAAGGCTCAAGGACGCAACTCGCGGCCAGATGGAAATGCGCGGCTATGCCTATAGCGCGACCAATCCCGATCTGCTCGTCAACTTCAGCGCCAAGCTCCAGCAAAAGACGCAGGTCACTCCGGCACCGCCGCCCATGGGACCGTACTACGGCTACCGGTCAGGGTTCTACGGCGGCTGGCCTGGTTACGGCTGGGGCGACGACGTCTACCAGTACACTGAAGGCACCCTCAACATCGACCTCGTCGATACGCGCCGCAAGCAGCTGGTGTGGGAAGGCGTCGCCGTGGGCGAAGTCCAGAATCCCGAAACCGCCGGCTCGCCGCAAAGCGTGGACAAGGCCGTTGCCGAGATCTTCGCCAAATATCCGTTCCGCGCGGGTGTCGCCGCGCCGCAGGTGCCGGATAAAAGCAAACGTTAGCCAGAGGTAGCTGCATGACCACTCGCCGCAAGTCCCAGTCCACAGACACCGGCGATACGCCTCCCTACGAAACCGTCGCCCTCGTGCTGCAAGGCGGGGGCGCGCTGGGGTCCTATCAGGCCGGGGTGTACCAGGGCTTGCACGAAGCGGGCATCCGGCCCAACTGGATATCCGGTATCTCCATCGGCTCGATCAACGCGGCCATCATTGCGGGTTCCCGCGAGGATGAGCGCGTTGACCGGCTGCGCGGATTCTGGGAAAGCATCTGCCGTCCGGCGGGGTTCGCCTCGGTGCCGTGGGGCGACACCCTGGCGGGCATGTTCGAAGGCATTCCCTTCGGATTCGGTTCGCCCGCCATGAACGGCCAGTTGTCTGCGTTCCAGGCGCTGTTCTCCGGCCAGCCGGGCTTTTTCAAGCCGCGCTTTCCGCCGCCGTATTGGGCGCACGGCCGCGGCGCTGCCTCCACCAGTTTCTACGACACCACGCCGCTTGCCGCCACCTTGCGCGAATTCGTGGATTTCGACCTGCTCAATAGCGGGTCGGTCCGGTCCAGTTTCGGCGTGGTAAACGTGCGTACGGGCAATTTCGCCTACTTCGACAGCCTGAAAGACAAGCTGGGCCCGGAACACATCATGGCCTCGGGCGCCTTGCCACCCGGCTTCCCATCGGTGGAAATCGACGGCGAACACTATTGGGACGGCGGTGTTGTCTCGAACACCCCGCTGGCGCAAGTGCTGACCACTGACAACATGCGCGACACGCTGGCCTTCCAGGTGGACTTGTGGCCTGCCCGCGGCGGGCTGCCGACCACACTCGAAGAGGTGGCCGAGCGGCAAAAGGACATCCAGTATTCCAGCCGGACCCGTTTGGTCACCGACCAGTTGCGGCGCGTGCTGAAGCTGCGGCATGGCCTGCAGCGTCTGCTGGAACGCCTGCCCGAGGACGAGCGCAGCGCGCCCGAGCTGGCTGAAATCCGCAAGCTGTCGCACACGCCGGCGACCAACATCATCAACCTGATCTACGAGTCCAAGCACCTCGAGCGCTTCTCCAAGGACTACGAGTTCGGCACTGAAGCCATGCGCGAGCACTGGGAATCCGGCTTGTCGGACATCCGCCGGACGCTGGCCAAGCCAGGCATTCTGGCGCGTCCCACCGAAGACAGCTGCTTCGTAACGCACGATATCCACCGCAACGGCAAGCGCAGTTAGGGCAGGGCGGTAGGACTAGTCTGATATTTGAGGCATTGCGCCGCCAGACGTCGGACACCCCGGTAGGCTTTCGGGACAACCTGCAACCTTGTTCCCGGATCCCGCTGCCGCCGTGCCTGGCGCGGCGGCCCTGGTGGAGACCCGCCATGAATGCGCCTGACCCCTTGGCTTCCAACCCGATGGACTCCACCCCTTTGGCTTCCCAGCCCTTGGGCGTCCCGAACCCGTCGCCGGTGCGCGCGGGCCGAGCGCGGCAGTCCGTTTCCGCTGGCCCGCCTCTTGCTCATGATTCCGAACGCAACGACGGCTGGTGGAGCCTGCTGTACCACGGATGGACGCTGATGGCGCCCGGCGGCGCCCGTGTCGACCTGACCGCGACGGAGCGCGCCTGCTTTCTTTGCCTGCTTCGGAACCCCCAGCGGGAACTGTTGCGCGAGGATCTGATGGCCGCGCGCGGTCCCGGCAGCAATCGCATCAGCATGCGCACCCTGAACGTCGCCATTTGCCGGCTGCGCCACAAGGTCCTCCAAACCGGCACCCGGCTGCCGCTGCACACTGTGCACGGCGTGGGCTATGTGTTCCTGGGTAATCTCAGAGAGGTTTCCAGCGGCTGAGCCTGTTACTTATTTATCCCTCCGCGCAGCGAGTCAAGGCCCGAAAGTACGTAATTTCCCCAATAACTGAGTTACATTATCGGGCTATTCACGTGTCATGATCGACGCATGGCTTATTCTGATCGCGCCTTGTTGCCGCGATTGAACCCTGCGCTGCCCTGACCCGGTCAATTGAAGCGGTTAACTACGCTACGCGGGGGTTTCAATGCGGTTTTCGCCTAAACGTGTTTCAGGTCTGGCTTTTTCCGGTGGCGTCCTCGCGCTGATATTGGCGGGATGCGGCGAAAAGCCCCAGATGAATCCCGGCATGCCCCAGGTCAGCGTCATTACTGTGCAACCCGAGCGTGCTCCCATCGTCTCCGAATTGCCGGGCCGCGTGGACGCCGTGCGCGATGCGCAGATCCGCTCGCGCGTGACCGGCATCGTCCAGAAGATCACCTTCGAGCAGGGCGGCGACGTCAAGGAAAACCAGCTGCTGTTCAAGATCGATCCGGCGCCCTATAAGGCTGCCTACGATCAGGCGACGGCACAGTTGAAGCAGGCGCAGGCGAATCTGTTCAGCGCCAAGCTGCTGGCCGACCGCTACGCCCCGTTGGTCAAGGCCAACGCCGTCAGCAAGCAGGAATACGACAACGCCGTGGCGTCGTTCCGCCAGGCCGACGCCGCCGTGGCGGCCGCCAAGGCCACGCAGGACAACGCGGCCATCAACCTGGGCTATACCGACGTCACCTCGCCCATCACGGGCCGCATCGGCAAGCCGCTGGTCACCGAAGGCGCGCTGGTCGAATCCACCTCCGCCACGCAAATGGCCACGGTGCAGCAGCTGGACCCCGTCTACGTGGACTTCACCCAGTCCACCGCGGAACTGGCCACGCTGCGCCGCGCGTTCGCCAGCGGCCAATTGCAGCAGGTGGGCAAGGACACGGCGCGCGCCACCGTCGTGCTGGAAGACGGCACCGAATACGCGCACGCCGGCAAGCTGCTGTTCACGGGCATTACCGTGGACCCGTCCACGGGCCAGGTGAACCTGCGCGCCGAAGTGCCCAACCCCGACGGCATCCTGCTGCCCGGCATGTACGTGCGCGTGCGGCTCGAGCAGGGCGTAAACGACAAGGCGCTGGTCGTGCCGCAGCAGGCGCTGCAACGCACCGCCGACGGTTCGCAGAGCCTGATGCTGGTCAAGGACAACAAGATTGAACAGCTGCCCGTCACCACCGGCGGCGCCCTCAAGAACAACTGGTTGATTACCAGCGGTTTGAAGGCCGGCGACGTCGTCGTGGTGGAAGGCTTCCAGAAGATCCGTCCCGGCGCGCCCGTGCAGGTCAGCCAATGGAACAAGAACGGCGCGCCTGCGCCCGGCGGTCAGCCCGCGGCGGCGCAACCCGGCGCCAAGCCGGCTGCCCCCGCCGAATCGCCCAAGCCTGCCGAGCCTGCCCAGCAGGACAAGGCAGCAGGCCAGAAATCGTAAGCGGCACGCGGCGCAGCAAGCGCCGCGTTCCCCTTTGGTGAGCATCGCTTTCAGAGTCAGCCCACATGCCGCAATTTTTTATTGATCGACCAATTTTCGCCTGGGTAGTTGCCCTGTTCATTCTGCTGGCAGGGGTGTTGGCCATCCCGAACATGCCGGTGTCGCAGTACCCGGACGTGGCGCCGCCGGCGATCACGATCACCGCCACCTACCCTGGCGCGTCCGCCAAGGAAGTGGCGGAATCGGTCACCAGTATCATCGAAGACAAGCTGAACGGCGCCAAGGGCCTGATCTATTACGAGTCGGTCAGCGATTCCTACGGCACCTCGACGATTACTGCCACCTTCGCGCCGGGCACCGACCCCGACCTGGCGCAGGTGGACGTGCAGAACCGCGTCTCGAACGTGATTGCGCAGTTGCCGTCCGCCGTGCAGCAGCAAGGCCTGAAATACGAGCAGACCAGTACCGGCTTCCTGATGATCGTGACGCTGTCGTCTACCGACGGTTCGCTGGATCAGACCGCGCTGGCCGACTACATCACGCGCAACGTGCAGAACCCGGTATCGCGGGTGGCGGGCGTCGGCCAGTTCCAGCTGTTCGCCGCGCCGCGCGCCATGCGCGTCTGGGTTGATCCCGCCAAGCTGGTGGGCTTCAACCTGAGCATGTCCGAAGTCAATCAGGCCATCGCCGCGCAGAACGTCCTGATCTCGGGCGGCAGCATCGGCGCGCCGCCCAACCCGGATTCGCAGCGCATCACCGCCACGGTCACGGCCAATGGTCAGTTGAGCACGGTTGAAGGGTTCGGCAAGATCGTCCTGCGCGCCAACACCGACGGCTCCAAAGTGCTGCTGCGCGACGTCGCCCGGATTGAAGTGGGCGCCGACAACTACCAGTTCGGGGCGCGCCTGAACGGTAAGCCTACCGCGGCGTTCGCCGTCGTGCTGTCGCCGGACGCCAACGCATTGGCCACGGCGCAGGGCGTGCGCCAGCAGATGGAAGAACTGTCCAAGTACTTCCCGGGCAACATCAAGTACGCCATTCCCTACGACACCGCGCCGTACGTGAAGGTGTCCATCGAGCAGGTGCTCCATACCTTGGCCGAAGCCATGGTGCTGGTGTTCCTGGTGATGTACCTGTTCCTGCAGAACGTGCGCTACACCCTGATCCCGGCACTTGTCGTGCCGGTGGCCATGCTGGGCTCGTTCGCGGTCATGCTGGCGCTGGGGTTCTCCATCAACGTGCTGACCATGTTCGCGATGGTGCTGGCCATCGGGATTCTGGTGGACGACGCCATTGTGGTGGTCGAAAACGTCGAGCGGATCATGGCGACAGAAGGCTTGCCGCCCAAGGAAGCCACCAAAAAGGCCATGCCTCAGATCAGCGGGGCCATCATCGGCATCACGCTGGTGCTGGTGACGGTGTTCCTGCCGCTGGCCTTCATGAGCGGGTCGGTGGGCGTGATCTACCGCCAGTTCTCGGTGGCCATGGCCGTGTCGATCTTCTTCTCGGCACTGCTGGCGCTGACGTTCACCCCCGCCCTTTGCGCCACGATTCTCAAGCCGGTGCCCAAGGGGCATCACAACGAAAAGAAGGGCTTTTTCGGCTGGTTCAACCGCAAGTTCGACGCCACCACACACGGTTACCAGAACTGGGTGTCGCGCATCCTGCACAAGGGCGGCCGCATGATGCTGGCCTTCCTGCTGCTGGTCGTGCTGCTGGGCTGGCTGTACCTGCGCCTGCCGTCGTCGTTCCTTCCCGAGGAAGACCAGGGCTACGTGATCAGCAACATCGAGCTGCCCACCGGCGCCAGCGCCAACCGCACGATCGAGGTGATCGAGCAGGTCGAGGAATACTTCCGCAATATCCCGGCCGTCGAGAACATCATCACGGTGCAGGGCTACAGCTTCAACGGCAACGGCCTGAACGCCGCTATCGCGTTCACCACGTTGAAGGACTTCAAGGACCGCAAGGGCCGCGAGGATTCCGCGGGCGCGATCTCGTTCAACGCGTTCCAGAAGCAGCTGATGGGCGTTCATGACGCCATGGTGTTCACCTTGGTGCCGCCGGCGATCTCGTCCCTGGGCAATGCCACCGGCTTCGACCTGCGCCTGCAGGATCGTGGTTCGGGCGGCACGGAAGCCCTGGCGGCGGCCACCGCCCAACTGATGGGCATGGCGATGAAGAGCCCGGTGCTGTCGCAGGTCCGGATCACGGGTCTTGCGGCGGGTACGCAGCTGACGCTGAACATCGACCGCGACAAGGCGGCCGCACTGGGCGTGGACTTCAACGAGGCGGCATCGCTGGTGTCGACCGCCGTGGGTTCTGCTTACCTGAGCAAGTTCCCCAACATGGGCCGGATGCAAAACATCTGGGTGCAGGCGGATGCGCCGTACCGCATGCAGCTGTCCGACATCCTGAAGCTGAATGCGCGCAACGCACAGGGCGGCATGGTCCCGCTGTCGACCTTCGTGTCGGCGGAATGGGTCCAGGGTCCGGTCCAGGTGGTGCGCTACAACAGCTACGAGTCCATGCGTATCGGCGGCAGCGCCGCGGCGGGCTACACCACGGGCCAGGCCATGGAAGAAATGCAGAACCTGGTGGCGCAGCTGCCGCAAGGCTTCGGCTACGAGTGGACGGGCTTGTCCTATCAGGAACGCCAGGCTGGCAACCAGGCCCCCATCCTGATGGGCCTGTCGCTGCTGATCGTGTTCCTGGTGTTGGCCGCGCTGTATGAAAGCTGGGCCATCCCGATCTCGGTCATGCTGGTCGTGCCGCTGGGCATGCTGGGCGCCGTGGCGCTGGTCAGTGCCCTGGGCATGTCGAACGACGTGTACTTCCAGGTGGGGATGGTGACCGTGATCGGGCTGGCGGCCAAAAACGCCATCCTGATCGTGGAATTCGCCAAAGACCAGTATGCGCGGGGCATGGGCCTCTACGAGTCCGCGGGGGAAGCCGCGCGCCTGCGGTTCCGGCCGATCCTGATGACGTCGCTGGCGTTCATCCTGGGCGTGGTGCCGTTGGCCATGGCCACGGGCGCCGGCGCAGCCAGCCAGCGCGCTGTGGGTCTGGGCGTGCTGGGGGGCATGTTGGCCGCCACCCCGTTCGCTGTGATCTTCGTGCCGACGTTCTTCGTGGTGGTGCTGGGCTTGTTCAAGACCCGTCCGCGTCTGCTGGGCGCCGAGCTGCGCGCCTGGGAAGAAGAGCAGGCCGCCAAGAAGGCTGCCGGCGGCACGGCGCCCGAGGCGCCAGGCGCGACCCCCACTCCCGCACAACCCAACGGTGGCCCGGAGGGCAAGGTATGAAAGCCCTGATGTTTAAACAGACCGCCTTGTCCGCCTTCGTGGCGGTGGCGCTGGCCGGCTGCTCGCTGGCCCCTGATTACAAGCGTCCCGACGCCCCGGTGACGGGCGCGTGGCCCGACCAGCCCAAGGTCCAATACGGCGGCTACGCCAATCCGACGTCGCTGGGGTCGCAGCCTTCGACATCGGTGATGCCGCAAGACGGCACGCCCGCGGCGGATCTGGGCTGGCGCGAGTTCTTCCGCGATCCGCGCCTGCAAAGCCTGATCTCGCTGTCGCTCGTCAACAACCGCGATCTGCGCGTGGCCGTGCAGCGTGTCGAAGAGGCGCGCGCCCAGTACGGCGTGCAACGCGGCGCGCAATGGCCGAGCATTGGCGCCGGCATCCAGGGCCAGCGCCAGCATCTGCCCGGCAACATGCGGGCAGGCGGCCCCGATTCCAGCTCGATCTCCAGTTCCTATCAGGCCGGCATCGGCCTGACGACCTTCGAGATCGATTTGTTCGGCCGCTTGCGCAACCTGTCCGAGGCGGCGTATCAGCAGTACCTGTCGACCGAGCAGGCGCAAAAGAGCGTGCAGATCACGCTGGTCGGGTCGGTGGCGCAGTCGTACTTCAACCTGCGCGCCGCCGAAGTCCAGCTGGAACTGACGCAGCGCACGCTGGCCTCGCGCCAGGAGTCCTACAACCTGGTCAAGCGCCGTTTCGATGGCGGCGTGGCGTCCGAACTGGACCTGAACCAGTCCAAGACCTTGCTGGATACGGCATCGTCCGATCTGGCGCAGCTGGCCCGGGCTCGCGCGCAGGCGCTGAACGCGCTGGTGCTGCTGGTGGGCGCTCCGTTGCCGGAAGACCTGCCGGCGCCGGCGACGTTCGGCCGCGACCAATTGCTGGCCACGGTGCCTTCGGGCCTGCCGTCCGACCTGCTGGAGCGCCGTCCCGATATCGTCGCGGCGGAAAACCAGCTGAAGGCGGCCAACGCCAACATCGGCGCGGCGCGTGCGGCGTTCTTTCCGACGATTTCGCTGACCGGCCTGCTGGGCGTGGCCAGCCCGTCGCTGGGCGACCTGTTCAAGGGCGGGCAGGGCTATTGGAGCTTTTCGCCGTCGATCACGACGCCGCTGTTTGCGGGCGGCAGCATCCGCGAAGGCCTGAACCTGGCGAAGGCGCGCGACAATATCGCGGTGGCGCAGTACGAACAGTCCATCCAGCAGGCGTTCCGGGAAGTGTCGGACGCGCTGGCGGGCGAAGCCACGTACGGCGCGCAGCTTGACGCCCAGCGCGCGTTGCAGGATTCGTCCGCACGCACCCTGGAACTGTCGAATCTGCGCTATACCAATGGTATCGACAGCTATCTGCAGGTGCAGACCGCGCAGGTGGATTTCTTCAATGCCCAGCTGTCGCTGGTGCAAACCGGTTTGGCCGCGCTGATCAACCGCGTGGAGCTCTACAAGGCGTTGGGCGGCGGCTGGGAAGAAACCACGAAAGAACCGACCAAAGTTACGACGACTGCTCAATGATAGAACTTGGTGTAAATATCGATCACGTTGCCACGTTGCGGCAACAGCGCCATACGGCGTATCCGGACCCGGTGGCCGCCGCGCTGCGCGCGGAGGATGCCGGCGCCGACCTGATCACGCTGCATCTGCGCGAAGACCGGCGTCATATCCAGGACGCGGATGTGTATGCCATCCGTCCACTCTTGCGCACGCGCATGAACCTGGAATGCGCGATCACCGCCGAAATGCTCGAGATCGCCTGCGCGGTCAAGCCCAGCGATGTCTGCCTGGTGCCTGAAAAGCGCACCGAACTGACCACCGAAGGCGGGCTGGAAGTAGCGGGTGCGATGGGTCCGGTATCGGACGCCGTGGGGTTGCTGGCTGAAGCCGGCATCCGCGTGTCGCTGTTCATCGATCCGGACCCGGTGCAGATCGCCGCGGCGGCCAAGGCCGGCGCGACGGTGATTGAACTGCATACGGGCGCCTACGCCGAAGCCGAAGGCGACGCCGCCCAGGCCGAATTGCAACGCATCCGCCTGGCGGTCACTGAAGGCCTGCGTCATGGCCTGCGCGTGAATGCCGGACACGGCCTGCATGTGGGCAACGTGTCGCCGGTGGCGGCGATCGACGGCATTTCCGAACTGAACATCGGCCACGCCATCGTGGCGCAGGCGGTGTTCGACGGCTGGGAAAAGGCCGTGCGCGACATGAAGGCGCTGATGGTGCAGGCCCGCCTGCAAGCGCTGCGCGGCCTGTGATGATGCCCCTGGGGCCCGCCCATGTCTGACACGCCCAAGCCCCCCGCGCCCGCCGGCGCCATTGCCGGCATCGGCATGGACCTCCTGCGCATCGATCGCATCGAGCGTGCACTGGAGCGCCATGGCGACCGCTTCGCGGAAAAAATCCTGGGCGTGGAAGAATTGCAGAAGTTCCATGCGCGCCGCGCCCGGGATCCGGTGCGCGGCGTGCGTTTCCTGGCCACGCGCTTTGCCGCCAAAGAGGCGTTCTCCAAAGCGATCGGCCTGGGCATGCGCATGCCTATGACGTGGCGTCGCGTGCAGACCCTGAACGCACCCGGCGGACGCCCGGTGCTCGTGATCGCGCCCGAACTGCTGGATTGGTATAACCAGCGTTTCGGTGCGGCGCACGTCTCCATTACCGACGAATCCGACATGGCCGCCGCGTACGTGGTGGTCGAACGCAAGCCGTGAGGCCTTGCCCCTGTTAGTGTAGGGGCCTGGCATCACCTTGCCTGACATAGACACAAGGACAGCCCCATGGCCAAGAAAAAATCCAAGGCGGTCCTGCCCCCCGGCCCCGTGATGGTCGATGTGGCGGGATACACGCTGACCAAGGAAGAGAAGGCCCGCCTGCGCCATCCGCTGGTCGGCGGCGTGATCCTCTTCGCCCGCAATTTCGAAAGCCGCAAGCAGCTGACCAAGCTGACGCGTCAGATCCACAAGGCCCGCAACGCGCCGCTGCTGATCCTCGTGGACCATGAAGGCGGCCGCGTGCAGCGCTTCCGCGAGGACGGTTTCACTCCCTTGCCTGCGATGCGCGACCTGGGCGCGCTGTGGGACCGCGATCCGTTGCAGGCCATGCGCCTGGCAACCGAGGCCGGCTATGTGCTGGCCGCAGAACTCCGCGCCTGCGGCGTGGACATGAGCTTCACGCCTGTGCTGGACCTGGACTACGGCGTCAGCAAGGTGATCGGCAACCGCGCCTTCCATTCCGATCCACGCGTGGTCACCATGCTGTCGCGCGCGCTGGTGCAGGGGCTGGCCCTGGCCGGCATGTCGGCCTGCGGCAAGCATTTCCCGGGCCATGGTTTCGTGGGCGCGGATTCCCACCACGAGATCCCCGTCGACCCGCGCGGGCTGGACGAGATTCTGAAGGACGACGCCGCGCCGTACGCGTGGTTGGGCGATGCCGTGCTGCCGTCCGTGATGCCGGCGCACGTGATCTACCCCAAGGTCGACAAGCATCCGGCCGGCTTCTCCAAGCGCTGGGTGCAGGACATCCTGCGCAAGCGCCTGGGGTATGACGGCGTGGTGTTCTCGGACGACCTGACGATGGAAGGCGCGTCGGTCGCCGGCGACATCCTGGACCGTGCCAACGCCGCCCTGCGCGCCGGCTGCGACATGGTGCTGGTGTGCAACCGGCCGGACCTGGCCGACGAACTGCTGTCGCGCCTGAAGTTCGACCATGCGCCCGAATCGGTCGAACGCATCCGCCGCCTGATGCCGCGTTTCGATGCGCCCGACTGGGATACCTTGCAGGCCGAAAGCCGTTATCAGAATGCCCGACGACTTCAATCTCAAATCGTTCCTGGCTGACCTGCCGCACCTGCCGGGTGTCTACCGGCACCTGGATGCGGCCGGTGAAGTCATGTATGTCGGCAAGGCGCGCGACCTGAAGAAGCGCGTCTCGTCGTATTTCCAGAAAAACCTGGCCAGCCCCCGCATTGCCCAGATGGTGTCGAAGGTGGCCCGGCTTGAGGTGACGGTCACGCGCTCGGAAGCCGAAGCGCTGATCCTGGAAAACAACCTCATCAAGAGCCTGAAGCCGCGCTACAACATCCTGTTCCGCGACGACAAGTCTTACCCCTACCTGCTGATCACGGGCCATGAATGGCCGCGCATCGCCTACTATCGCGGCGCGACGAACAAGCGGGGCCAGTACTTCGGGCCGTTCCCCAACGCCTGGGCCGTGCGGGAAACCATCCAGATCCTGCAGAAGGTCTTTCGGCTGCGCACCTGTGAGGACACCGTCTTCGCCAACCGCTCGCGGCCCTGTCTGCTGCATCAGATCGGGCGCTGTTCGGCGCCCTGCGTGGGCGCGATCGAAGCGTCGGAATACGAACGCGACGTGCAGCGCGCGGTGCGCTTTTTGAATGGCGAAGCCAAAGACGTGATGGGCGAGATCGAGACCCGCATGCAGCAGGCGGCGGGCGAGCTGCGCTTCGAGGAAGCCGCGGCGCTGCGCGACCAGATGGGTTCGCTTGCGCGCGTGCTGCATCAGCAGACCATGGAGAACACCAGCGGCGAAGACACCGACATCATCGCGGTGGCCGTGGCCGGCGGCAAGGTCTGCGTGAATCTCGCCATGGTGCGAGGCGGCCGCCACCTGGGCGATAAGCCGTTCTTTCCGTCGCACGCCGAGGGCGAAGCCGCGCCTCAGGTGCTGGAAGCGTTCCTGGCCCAGCACTACACCGACAACGCCATGCCGCCCGTGCTGGTCTGTTCGCACGCCTTGCCCGACCCGGACTTGATCGGCCTGCTGGTCGAGCAGGCCGGCGGAAAGCCATCCCGGATGCTGACGCGCCCGCAGGGCGCCCGCCGGTCGTGGCTGGAGCAGGCGCTGAAGAATGCCGAGATGGCGCTGGCGCGAGCCCTGACCGAATCCGGCGCCCGCGCGGGCCGCACCCTGGCGCTGGCCGAGGCGCTGGATCTGGACACCGACGAAGCCGCACTGGATGCGCTGCGCATCGAATGCTTCGACATCAGCCATACCGCCGGAGAAGCGACCCAGGCGTCCTGCGTGGTGTTCGAGCACCACGACATGCAACCGTCGCTGTATCGCCGTTACAACATCGCCGGTATCACCCCGGGCGATGACTACGCGGCGATGCGCCAGGTGCTGACGCGCCGTTTCGCCAAAGTCGCCGACGGCGACGCGCAAATGCCCGGCCTCGTCCTGATCGACGGCGGCAAGGGCCAGGTGGAAGTTGCCCGCAAGGTGTTCGTCGAATTGGGCCTGGATATCCAGACGCTGGTGGGCGTCGCCAAGGGAGAAGGGCGCAAGGTCGGCCTGGAAACCCTGGTGTTCGCCGACGAACGGCCCCCGGTCGCCCTGGGCGGCGAGTCCGCCGCGTTGATGCTGATCGCCCAGGTGCGCGACGAAGCGCATCGTTTTGCCATCACCGGCATGCGCGCGCGGCGCGCCAAGACACGGAATGTGTCTCGGCTGGAAGAGATCGAAGGCGTGGGCGCCCGGCGGCGCCAGCGGCTGTTGGCGCGCTTTGGCGGCTTTTCGGGGGTGGCATCGGCCAGCATCGAAGACCTGGCGTCGGTGGACGGCATTTCCCAGGATTTGGCCGAACGCATCTATGAGGCCCTGCGTGGATAGCTTTCAGCCACCGGCCGGGGGGGGGCCGCCGGGCCGCACCGATACAGCCAGCGTCACCCGGCTGATGTAGCATACGGACACTATGCCAATTAACGTTCCCATTATCCTGACATGGCTGCGCATCGCCATGATTCCGCTGGTGGTCGGGCTGTTCTACCTGCCCGAAAGCTGGATGTCGGTTCCCACGCGCGACACCTTTGCCGCCTGGGCGTTCATCATTGCGGCGCTGACCGACTGGTTCGACGGATGGCTGGCCCGCCGCTGGAACCAGACTTCGGCCTTCGGCGCCTTCCTGGACCCTGTCGCCGACAAGCTGATGGTGTGCGCCGCGCTGATCGTCCTGCTGGACTTGAGCCGCGTCGACGCGTTCATCTCGCTGATCATCATCGGCCGTGAAATCACCATTTCTGCGCTACGCGAATGGATGGCCAAGATCGGCGCCAGCGCCAGCGTGGCCGTGCACCGCCTGGGCAAGTTCAAGACGGCGGCCCAGATGGTGGCGATTCCCTGCCTGCTGTACAACCAGCCCGTCTACGGCATCAGCACCAAGCTGCTGGGCGACGTGCTGATCATTGTGGCGGCGGTGCTGACGGTCTGGTCGATGCTGTATTACCTGCAGCGCGCCTGGCCCGCCATCCGCGAGAAAGCGCTGTAAGCAGTCCCGCAGTATCCTGATTTCCAAACGGCGGCCCGGCTCGCGCAAGACGGCCGCCGTTACAGTTCAAGAGCGATGGCCGGCACGATCCGGCCCGGCCTTGCCGCCGCATTCGCCGCGCACACGACGCCCGGGCCGCCCGGACGTTGCCGGAGACAACCCGCGCGCCGCCTCACGGCGCGCGCCACTTGCCGCTGCCGCGGCCTTTTGCAATGAACACCGCTGCGAATACCTTGCCTTCGGACGCCGACGTCCGCCGACGCGACTGGCAGACCATCCTGCTCATCGGCGTGGCGCATGCCGCGTCGCACTTCTTCCAACTGGTGCTGCCGCTGCTCAACGTGTCGCTTGCCAACGCGTTCGGGCTGGACTTCGCCCGGGTAGGCGCGCTGGTGGCGACGTTCTACGTGGTGTCCGGCATCGGCCAGGCATCGTCGGGTTTCGTCGTCGACCGCATCGGCGCGCGGCCCGTGCTGTGGTTCGGGCTGACGTGTTTCGTGCTGTCCGGCCTGCTGATCGGTTCGGCTAACGGCTACGCCATGCTGATGGCGGCGGCGGTCGTCGGCGGCATCGGCAATTCCGTCTTCCACCCGGCCGATTACTCCATCATCAACCATCGCATCACGGCGTCCCGCCTGGGCCACGCGTTCTCGGCGCACGGCCTGACGGGCAACCTGGGCTGGGCGCTGACGCCGGTGTTCATGACCACGATCATCCTGCTGGCCGACTGGCGCGTGGCGGCTTATAGCGCCGCCGGCCTGGTGGCGGTGGTGCTGCTGCTGACGGTGCTGGGCCGGAACCTGCTTGGCGGTCCCACGGGCCTGGAGACGGACGTCCAAGGCGATGCCAAGACCATCAAGCCGGCGGCCAAACCGCAAGAGGGCGTGCTGGCCACGCTGGCCACGCTGCTGTCCAAGCCGGCCTTGTGGGGCGCGTTCCTGTTCTTCGCCTGCACGTCGGTCGCGCTGTCGTCGGTGCAGAACTACACGATTCCGCTACTGGACCAGTTGTACGGCCTGTCCGAAGTGCTGGCCAGCTCGGCGTTGTCCGGCTATATGGTGGCGTCCGCCGTGGGCATGGCCGCCGGTGGCTTCCTGGTGTCGGCCAACCCGCGCACGGAGCGCACGGTGATGGTGGCCCTGATGCTGGCAGGCCTGACGCTGGTGGTGCTGGCGCTGGGCCTGGTGCCTGCCGCGCTGGCGGCCCCGGTGGTGGGCCTGGCCGGTTTCTGCTCGGGCGTGGCCGCGCCTTCGCGCGACATGCTGATCCGCCGCGTGACGCCCAAGGGGTCGACGGGGTCGGTCTACGGGCTGGTGTATTCGGGCATGGACGTGGGGTCGGCGCTGGGGCCGCTGGCCTTCGGCATGCTGCTGGATGCCGGTTTGCGCCAGGGCCCATGGGTGGGCGCCGGCGTGGCGTTCGCCGTGGCCGCCTTGCTGGCGCAATGGATCGCGGTGCAGGCGCGCCGCGCCGATCCTGTCATGGCAGGTGGCGTGGCCGCCCGGTCCTGATCAGGCAGCTGGCAAGCGGCACGCGAAAAAAAGCGCACCCGAGGGTGCGCTTTTTGCTTTCCAGGCTTCAGGCGTGGGCCTCGATATGCGCGGCGATCGCGCGACCGATGTCTTCGGTGCGGGCGGTGCCACCCAGGTCGGGCGTGCGCGGGCCGTCTTTCAGGCAATGCTCGATGGCGGCCAGGATGGCGTCGTGCGCGTCCTGGCTGCCCAGGAACTGCAGCATCAGCGCGCCCGACCAGATCATGGCGATCGGGTTGGCGATGCCTTGGCCATAGATGTCCGGCGCCGACCCGTGCACGGGTTCGAACAGCGACGGGAATTTGCGTTCCGGGTTCAGGTTCGCCGACGGCGCGATGCCGATGGTGCCGGTGCAGGCAGGGCCCAGGTCCGACAGGATGTCGCCGAACAGGTTGGACGCAACCACCACGTCGAAGCGCTGCGGCTGCAGCACGAAGCGTGCCGCCAGAATGTCGATGTGCTGCTTGTCGGTCTTGACGTCGGGGTAGTGCTTGCCCATGGCATCGGCGCGTTCGTCCCACCACGGCATGCTGATGGCGATGCCATTGCTCTTGGTGGCCACCGTCAGCTGCTTGCGTTCGCGGCGGTTGGCCAGTTCGAACGCGTAGCGCATGACGCGGTCGGTGCCGTGGCGCGTGAAGACGGATTCCTGGATGACGATTTCGCGGTCGGTGTCGGCGAACAGGCGGCCGCCCAGATTGGTGTATTCGCCTTCGGTGTTCTCCCGCACGATGAAGAAATCGATGTCGCCGGCGCGCCGGCCGGCCAGCGGGCAGGGCACGCCGTCGAACAGCCGGACATGGCGCAGGTTGATGTACTGGTCGAATTCGCGCCGGAACTTCAGCAGCGACCCCCACAGCGAGATATGGTCGGGCACGGTCGCGGGCCAGCCCACGGCGCCGAAGAAGATGGCGTCGTAGCCTTGCAGCTGCGCTTTCCAGTCGGCCGGCATCATTTCGCCGTGTTCTGCGTAGTACTCGCAATTGGCCCAGGGGAAGGTGTCGATTTGCAGGGCCAGGCCGAACCGCTTGGCGGCGGCGTGGACGGCGCGCAGGCCTTCGGGCATGACTTCATTGCCGATGCCGTCGCCGGCGATCGCTGCGATTTTGAAAACTTGGGACATGGGGAGCATTGCCTGAAGAGAGAACAAGATCGGCCATGGTAGGCGCGGGTCCCAGCCATTTACAATGGACCATACTGTGAATTGACTGTGCACATATCGTGAATAATGACCTGCTGCCCGCCGACCTGCGCGTGTTCAACGCCGTCGCGCGCGCCTCCAGCTTCTCCAAGGCTGCCGAAGGCCTGGGCATGTCGCCCGCCTACGTCACCAAGCGCATCCGGCTGATGGAGGAAAGCCTGGGCACCAAGCTGTTTCACCGCACCACGCGGCGCGTGGTTATCAGCGAGGCCGGCGAACGCGTCTATCACTGGGCGCAGCGCGTGCTGGACGACATGGACCATCTGGTCGAAGAGGTCAGCGTCACGCGGCGTGAACCGCGCGGCCTGTTGCGCGTATGCAGCAGTTTTGGCTTCGGCCGGCGGGTGGTGGCGCCGGCGCTGTCGGCGTTCGTGGGCCAGCATCCCGCGATGCAAGTGCGCTTTGATGTCGCCGACCGCTTGATCGACGTGGCGGCGGAAGGCTACGACCTGGACGTGCGGGTCGGCGACGACATCGCGCCGCACGTGATCGCACGCAAGATCGCCAGCAACCATCGCGTGCTGTGCGCGGCGCCTGCCTATCTGGCTGAACGCGGCGTGCCGCGCACGCTGGCCGAGCTGCCCGCGCACGACTGCCTGGTCATCAAGGAACGCGACCATCCCTTCGGCGTATGGCGAGTGCATCGCGGGCGCCAGGCGCACACGGTGAAAGTCCGCGGCCCCTTGTCCGCCAACAACGGTGAAATGGTGGTGCAGTGGGCGGTGGACGGCCGGGGCATCATCCTGCGTTCGATGTGGGATGTCGGGCCGCTGATCGCCCAGGGCAAGCTCGTGCAGGTGCTGCCGCAGTACCGCCAGGAAGCGAACGTGTGGGCGGTGTATCCCACCCGCTTGAACGCGTCGGCCAAGGTCCGGGCGTGTGTGGACTTCCTGGAAGCGCACTTGCGCACCCAGGCGCCGCTCGACTGATCCGTACCCGCCAACTGATCCGCTGGTTGCGGCATATCAAGCCGGCTTCGCATCCCTCAGCGCCCGCCGCGGCAGTTGACGCGCCGCAAGGCCGGGCTCCACCCCTCCCGATGTAATAACCATAAATAATTAGTGGTTATTCAACAGGAGAAAGCACATGAGAAAGCAGAGTGCGTTGCTGGCGGCGGGCGTGGTTCTTGGGCTGTGGACGGGCCACGCGGTGGGCAACCCCCGGCAGGAGCCGATTTCCCCGATCGAGGCGGCCGTGGTGAAGGACCCCGCCAAGGTAGAGCTGGGCAAGAAGCTGTTCTTCGATCCGCGCCTGTCGCGCTCGGGCGCCATTTCCTGTAATTCCTGCCACAACCTGGGCATGGGCGGCTCCGACAACCTGAAGGCGTCCATCGGCCACAAGTGGCAGCAGGGATCGATCAATTCGCCCACGGTGCTCAATTCCAGCCTGAACATCGCGCAGTTCTGGGATGGCCGTGCCAAGGACCTGCGCGAGCAGGCTGGCGGCCCGATCGCCAACCCGATGGAAATGGCGTCCTCGCACGAATTGGCCGTGCAGGTGCTGAATTCGATTCCGGGCTACCGCGCGGAGTTCAAGCAGGTCTTCGGCAAGGACGGCATCACGATCGATGAGGTGACAGGCGCATTGGCCGCCTTCGAGGAAACGCTGGTGACACCGAACTCGCGTTTCGACCAGTGGCTCAAGGGCGATGACCGCGCGCTGACGGTCAAGGAACTGGCGGGCTACACGCTCTTCAAGAACAGCGGTTGCGTCGCCTGCCACAACGGCGTGGCGGTGGGCGGCAATTCATTCCAGAAGATGGGGCTGATCGAGCCCTACAAGACCGACAACAAGGCAGAGGGTCGCGCCGGCGTGACGGGCAAGGACGCCGACCGCTTCAACTTCAAGGTGCCGACGCTGCGCAACGTGGCGCTGACCTATCCGTACTTCCATGACGGCGAGGCCACCACGCTGACGCAGGCGGTGGATGTGATGGGCCGCCTGCAATTGGGACGCAAGTTCACGCCGGAAGAGAACGCGGACATCGTCGCGTTCCTGAAGACGCTGACCGGCGACCAGCCGGTGATCCAGTACCCGGTGCTGCCGCCGTCCGAAGACGGCACGCCCCGGCCCGAGCCCTTCATGAAGTAGGGCGGGCGGGGCTGGCGCGCTTATTGGCGGACGGTGCGCACGTCCGCCGGGGGCGCGGTTTCGAAATTGCTGCGCCACGGGTTGATGTCGAGCCCGCCGCGGCGCGTGTAGCGCGCGTAGACTGTCAATTGCTCGGGCGCGCAGGCCTGCATGATGTCGCTGAAGATGCGTTCGACGCAGTGCTCGTGGAATTCCGCATGCTGGCGGAACGACACCACATAGCGCAGCAGCGATTCGCGGTCGATGGGCGCGCCGCGGTAGCGGATCTGCACGCTGGCCCAGTCAGGCTGCCCGGTGACCGGGCAGTTCGACTTCAGCAGGCGCGATGCCAGCGTTTCTTCGACCACGTCCCCGGGGCGGGTGCGCAGCACCTGCGGCGCGGGCTCGTAGGTATCGATCTCGATATCCAGCTTGTCGATATAGATGCCATCCATTTCGCCCATGCGCAATTCGGAAAAGCGCTGCGGCAGGAAGAAGTCCAGGCCCACGGGGGCGCCGGCGGCGGCGCTCAGGTCGCGTTCCAGGCGGCCGCGCAGGGCCGCCGAATTGACCAGGCGCGTCTGGTTGAACGAGTTCAGGTAGAGCTTGAACGACTTGGACTCGATGATGTTGGGGCTGTCGGCCGGCACCGAGAAGGTGGCCATGGCCACACGCGGCTTGCCCTTGGCGTCCAGCCACGAGAGCTCGTAGGCATTCCACAGGTCCACGCCGGTAAACGGCAGGTTGCCGGCGTTCAGATTGAGCGCCGCGCGGTTGTGCGAACGCGCGATGGGGAAAAGCAGCGAAGGATCGTATTGCGAGGCGTAGGCCACGCTCTGGCCCAGCGGGCCGTGAGACAGGGTCATAGCGGAATCAGGGAATCAGCGGGAATGGGGGCATTGTAGGCGGTCCGAAAACCGGCGATTTTTCGTATTGTGAAATGTAAGTCTCGTCATGTGAAAGTCCCTGCTGCTGTGCAACGAGCGCCCATTTCACAGATGACAATATCGTTCCATAATGCGAAACGTCGAATATAAGATGATGATTTTAAAGAAAAACATTTTTCATCTTCTATAAGACACAAGCCTGCATTGCTCCGCAGCAGAGGCATAGACTTTGTCCAACGATTCACGCAATGCAAGACGCGAATCTTTTGAAGTCTTCTCATCACTGACCAGGAGCATCACCATGAGCACTCGCGAAACCGAAATCCGCAATTTGCAGAAAGACTGGGCTGAAAACTCCCGCTGGCAGGGCATCAAGCGCGACTACAGCGCTGAAGATGTCATCCGCCTGCGCGGTTCGATCAGCGTGCAGCACACGCTGGCCCAGCGCGGCGCCACCCGTCTGTGGGAACAACTGCATAGCGAGCCTTTCGTGAATTCGCTGGGCGCCCTGACCGGCAACCAGGCCATGCAGCAGGTCAAGGCCGGCCTGAAGGCAATCTACCTGTCGGGCTGGCAGGTCGCCGGCGACGCCAACCTGGCCGGGGAAATGTATCCCGACCAGTCGCTGTACCCCGCGAATTCGGTGCCGCAAGTGGTCCGCCGCATCAACAACTCGCTGGCCCGTTGCGACCAGATCCAATGGATGGAAGGCAAGAACCCGGGCGACGAAGGCTACATCGACTACTTCGCGCCCATCGTGGCCGACGCTGAAGCTGGTTTCGGCGGCGTGCTGAACGCCTTCGAACTGATGAAGTCCATGATCGACGCCGGCGCGGCGGGCGTGCACTTCGAAGACCAGCTGGCATCGGTGAAGAAGTGCGGCCACATGGGCGGCAAGGTGCTGGTGCCCACCCGCGAGGCCGTGGCCAAGCTGGTGTCGGCCCGCCTGGCGGCAGACACGATGGGCACGCCCACGCTGCTGCTGGCCCGTACCGACGCCGATGCGGCGGATCTGGTCACCAGCGACGTCGACGACAACGACCGCCCGTTCATCACCGGTGAACGTACGGTTGAAGGTTTCTTCCGCACCAAGGCCGGCATCGACCAGGCGATCTCGCGTGGTCTGGCCTATGCGCCTTACGCTGACTTGATCTGGTGCGAAACGTCCACGCCCAACCTGGAATACGCCCGCAAGTTCGCGGACGCCATTCATCGTCAATTCCCGGGCAAGCTGCTGGCGTATAACTGCTCGCCGTCGTTCAACTGGAAGAAGAACCTGGATGACGCGACGATCGCCAAGTTCCAGCGCGAGCTGGGCGCCATGGGCTACAAGTTCCAGTTCATCACGCTGGCCGGCTTCCACTCGCTGAACTACGGCATGTTCGAGTTGGCCCACGGCTACGCCCGCCGCCAGATGAGCGCTTTCGTGGAACTGCAGCAGAAGGAATTCGCCGCTGCCGAACTGGGCTTCACCGCCGTGAAGCACCAGCGCGAAGTGGGCACCGGTTACTTCGACGCCGTCACGCAGACGATCGAAGGCGGCCAGTCTTCGACCACCGCGCTGACCGGCTCGACGGAAGAGGCCCAGTTCGAACACGGCAAGGCGCAGAAGGCGGCCTGATCGCCTGAGCAGGGATTTGCAGTTGCAGTTGTAGGTGCTGTTGTAGGGTGGATTCAGGGTGCCTTCGGGCACCCTTTTTTTCACCCCACCTGCGCAACGAATGCTACGCGGCGGCCGGTTCCGCGGCCAGCGAGGCCATGTCGATCACGAAGCGGTACTTCACGTCGTTCTTCAACAGGCGTTCGTAGGCGTCGTTGACCGATTGGATCGGCACGATTTCGACATCGCTGACGATGCCGTGTTCGGCGCAGAAGTCCATCATCTCTTGCGTTTCTTCCATGCCGCCGATGGCGGAGCCTGCCAGCGACTTGCGGCCCATGATCAGGTTCGAGCCCGGGATCGGGTCCAGCGGCGTCAGCGCGCCCACCAGCGCCATGGTGCCGTTCAAGCCCAGCAGCGCCATGTACGGGTTCACGTCGTGGCTGACGGGCACCGTGTTCAGCAGGAAGTCGAACGTGCCGGCGTGCGCGGCCATGGCCTCGGGGTCGCGCGAGACCAGCACTTCATCGGCGCCCAGGCGCTTGGCGTCGCGCCCCTTGTCGGCCGACGTCGTGATCATCACCACGTGTGCGCCCAGTGCATGGGCGAATTTCACGCCCATGTGCCCCAGGCCGCCCAGGCCGATGACGCCCACTTTCTGGCCAGGCCCCACCTTCCAATGGCGCAGCGGGGAATAGGTGGTGATGCCGGCGCACAGCAGCGGGGCGACGGCCTTCAGGTCCAGCGTGTCAGATACTTTGACCACGAAGTGTTCGCGCACGACGATACGGTCCGAATAGCCGCCGAAGGTCAGCTGGTCGTTGCCGCGTTCGTGGTCGTTGTAGGTCAGCGTGGCGCCTTCTTCGCAGTATTGCTCCAGGTTCAGGCGGCAGGCCTTGCAGTGCAGGCAGGAATCCACCATGCAGCCCACGCCGGCGTAGTCGCCCGCCTTGAACTTGGTGACGTTCTTGCCCACCTGGGCGACGCGGCCGACGATTTCGTGGCCGGGCACCATCGGATAGACGGAGTTGCCCCAATCGCCGCGCGCCTGATGCAGATCGGAATGGCAGATGCCGCTGTAGAGGATGTCGATCAGCACATCGTCGTCGCCGGGTTCGCGCCGGGTGAAACTGAACGGAACGAGCGGGGTATCGGTGCTGTGGGCGGCGTAGCCTCGGGCTTGGATCATGACGGTCTCGAATAAATTCTGTTGAGCAGGCGTTCACAATATTCCGGCGAAACCAGGGGATCAAGCTAGAATTTCCGCATGTTTTATTCGAAGAATTTGCATAATCATGCTGCCCGATAACTTATCGCACCTGGCCGCCTTTTCCGCGGTGGCCCGTCACAGCAGTTTTCGCCGCGCCGGCGAGGAACTGGGTTTGTCGACCTCGGCGGTCAGCTATGCCATCCGCAGCCTGGAGGAACGGCTGGGGGTGAACCTCTTCAACCGCACCACGCGCAGCGTGGCGCTGACCGACGCTGGCCAGCGGCTGGCCGAGCGCCTGCTGCCGGTACTGAGCGACCTGGGCGACGCGCTCGAGGAAATGAACCACTTTCGCGGGACGGCGTCCGGCACCTTGCGCATCAACACGTCGCGCGCGGCTTCCTACATGCTGCTGATGCCGTTCGCCGCGCGTTTCCTGGCGGCCTACCCGGACATCCGGCTGGAAGTCGGCGAAGACGACAGCTTTGTCGATATCGTGGCGTCGGGCTTCGATGCCGGCGTGCGGCTGCTGGAGGCCGTGCCGGAAGACATGGTGGCCGTGCCCATCGGCCCCAGCCTGCGCGCCGCCGTCGTGGCGTCGCCCGCGTATCTGGAAGGGCGCGAGATCCCTCGCCATCCCCACGACTTGATGCGGCACGAGTGTGTGCGCTACCGCTTTGCCAGCGGCCGCTTCTACAAATGGGAATTCGAGAAAGACGGTGTGGCGATCGAAGTGGACGTCACGGGCCGCATCGCGCTAAGCGACGTGCATGCCGAGGTGCGCGCCGCGGTCGACGGCATCGGGATCGGCAGCGTGCCGGAATACTACGTGAGCGAGCTCCTGGAGTCGGGCCGGCTGGTGCGGCTGCTGGACGAATGGTGCCCGCCGTTCCAAGGTTTCATGCTTTATTACCCGCGGCAGCGGCGCGTGTCGTCCGCCTTGCGGGCGTTTATCGACATGGCCCGACTGGAAGGTGGTGCCTGAGTTCCATCACGCCGATCTCGCGTTGTGCGCGTGATGCGCGTGATGCGTTATGGACGCGCGCCTTCCAATAGCGCCTGCACCAGCCGGTTGTCCTGGTCGGTCAGCCGGCAGACGAACGAGATCTGACGGTAGGGCGCCTGCTTGCCCAGCGGCAGCACGCGTACCGGATGCACGTTCAGCAGGTTCGGACCCGGCTCGGGCAGCACGCACACGCCCAGCCCGGCAGATACCAGCGCCGTCAGCGCCGCCAGCGATTGCATCTCGATGCGGCAGCGCGCATGGGGCGCATGCTGCGCGACATAGCGCGCGGCAAGCCGGCCGCCGATGGTGGTCTTGTCGAAACGGATCCATTCGTACTGCTGGAACAGGTCGGCGACGCGCGTCTCGTGCGAATCGGGCGGCGCGATCAGCACCAGCGTTTCCCGGAACAGCGGTGTCCAGGCCAGGCGGCTGGAGCCCCCGGTTTCGGGCTGCGTGATGATGGCGGCGTCGATCTCGCCCTTCTTCAGCTTTTCGGTCAGCTCGGTCGCGCGTCCTCGCACCAGGCGCACGTCCAGCAGGGGGTAGCGTTCACGCAGCTTGCGCAGCAACGGGGGCAGCAGCGTCACTTGCAGCGGTTCGATGGTGCCCAGCCGGACGCGGCCTTCGACAGCGGGCGTGCTGCGCCGGCGCAGTTCGTCCAGGCGCGCCAGCGCCTCCTGCAGCACGGCATCGACTTCCGCCGCAAAGGCGTTGGGCCGCACTTGCAGCGCCGAGCGGTCGAACAAGGGCTGTCCGAAGTATTCCTCCATCTGCTTCATCTGCAGGCTGACGGCGCTGGGTGACAGGTTCATGTCCGCCGCGCCCGCCGCGAAGCTGCCGCCGCGCAACACGGCATTGAGCGTACGGAAAGATTCGATCTTCATCAGAAATCCTCACGTAGTGTTTTAAGAATCCTCGCTTTATATCACCAGGCGGGCGTCCTAGTATTCGCTTCAGACAAAACGACAAGCGGCATGCACGCAGGGCGTCGGACGCCCGCCTGACCGCAACCGAGGAGACCCCCATGACGAAGTCCTTTGCCGGCCTGCGCGCCGCCTTATTGCCCGCCTTGGCCCTGACCGTGGCGCTGGGCGCGCCCGGATTGGCTGCGTCGCAGGCGGCGCCCGCCGTCCCCGCGACGATCACGATGGTCGTGCCGTTCCCGCCGGGCGGCAGCAACGACGTGTTTGCCCGCGTGCTGGCCGAAAAGCTGGGCGCGCGCCTGTCCACGACCGTCATCGTCGAAAACCGGCCCGGCGCGGGTGGCGCGATCGGGGCGGAATATGTGGCCCGCGCACCGAAGGACGGCTCCGTACTGATGCTGTCGTCGTCCACGCTCACGACCAATGCGGCCGTGCAGACCAACCTGAAGTACGACGTCGTGCGCAGCTTCGCGCCGGTAGCGATGCTGGCGCGAAGCCCGATGGCGCTGGTCGTGGGCAAGGATTCACCCTACCAGTCCATGGCCGACCTGCTGGCCGTTGGCCGCAAGGAGCCGGGCAAGCTGACCTACGGCAGCGCGGGCTTGGGTTCGGTCAACCAGATGGCCAGCGAAATCCTGGCCGGGGGCGAGAAGACGTCGTTCACGCACGTGCCCTACAAGGGCATGTCGCATGCGCTGAACGACCTGGCCGGCGGCCGGGTTGATTTCGTGATCGGCAGCTTCGCATCCACGGCCTCGCTGCTCAAGGGCGGCAAGCTGCGCGTGCTGGCCGTGACCTCGCCCGAACGGTCGCAGTTCTATCCGGCGCTGCCCACCATTGGTGAAGGCCAGCCCGGCTATTCGGTGGAACTGTGGTGGGGCGTGCTGGCGCCGGCGGGAACGCCCGCGCCCTTGGTCGACAAGCTGAACGCCGAGATCCGCGGCATCGTCAACGACCAGAAGATGCGCGCCATGTTCGCCGAAGAAAGCGCGGTGCCGGCTGCGCTGACCGTGCCGCAATTCACTGAATTGGTCGAGACCGATGCCGCCAAGTGGAAGCAGGTGGCCCGTGACCGCAACATCTCCATCCAGTAAGCGCCGACCCCGCATCAACTCTCTTTCCCAGAGTGCAAGCATGAGAAGCAAACTGTTCGTACCCGGATCGCGCCCCGAGCTGTTCGCCAAGGCTCTGGCGGGCGCCGCCGACGCCTTGTCGTTCGACCTGGAGGACGCGGTGGCGCCGTCGCGCAAGGACGAAGCACGCGGCCATCTGGCCCGCATGCTGGCCGCGCCCGAAGCCGCCGCGTCGGGCAAGACGCTGATCGTGCGTGTCAATGCGCTGGATTCCGGGCAGTTTCATGCGGACGTGCAGGCCGTGGTGCGGCCGGGGCTGCACCTGGTGAACCTGCCCAAGGCGGAAAGCGAGGCCGACGTCGTGGCGGCGGCCAGCGCGGTCGAGCAGGCGCGCCGCGCCAACGGCGTCGATCAACCGGTCGGCTTGCTGCTGAACATCGAGTCGCCGCGTGCGCTGCGCCGGGCGGCCCGCCTGGCGGCGGCGCATCCCAGCGTGGCGGGTTTGCAGTTGGGGCTGGGCGATCTCTTCGAGCCGGCGGGCATCGCCCGCCGCGAGGCAGTGGCGGTGCAGCATGCCATGTTCGCCTTGCGCTTGGCGGCGGCAGAGGCGGGCGTGTTCGCCTACGATTCCGCCTTCGCCAATATCGAGGACGAAGCCGGCTACCGGGCCGAGGCGCAACTGGCCCGCAGCCTGGGTTATATCGGCAAAAGCTGCATCCATCCGCGCCAGGTGCCGTTGGCCAACGCGGCGTTCCGACCCACCGATGACGAGATCGCGCACGCGGGCCGTGTGGTTGAGGCCGCGCGCGAAGCATCTGCCAAGGGTGTGGCGGCATTCGTGGTGGACGGCCGCATGATCGATGGCCCTTTCCTGCGCCGTGCCGAGGCGATATTGCGGGTGGCGGCCGGGCTTGGGCTCGCGACGACACACGCGGAGCACGCGCAATGATGGCGGCGGCAACGCAATCGCCGGGCGGTCCGCTGGCGGGCGTCCGTGTGCTGGACCTGAGCGCCTACATCGCCGGGCCGTATGGCTGCACGCTGCTGGCGGATCAGGGGGCGGACGTCATCAAGGTGGAACCGCCCAGCGGCGACAACCTGCGCAAGTACCCGTCCACGCTGGATGCCGAAAGCCGCGCCTTTCTTGGCGTGAACCGCGGCAAGCGTGGATTGGTGCTGGACCTGAAAAACCCGGAAGCGCTGGCCGTCCTGCACGATCTGGCGCGGCAGGCGGACGTGCTGGTGCACAACTTCCGGCCCAGCGTGCCGGCCCGGCTGGGCATCGCCTATGAGCAGCTGGCCGAGATCAATCCCAGGCTGATCTACTGCGCCGTCACCGGCTATGGGGAAACCGGGCCGTTGAAAGACAAGGCCGGCTACGACCAGGTGCTGCAGACGATGACCGGCATGTGCGCGTTGCAAGGTAAGGCCGAGGGGCCGCCCGAGATCCTGTATGGATCGGTGGTGGACTACTACGCTTCATCCATGGTGGCCGCGGGCGTGGCCTCGGCGCTGTACGAGCGGGAACGCAGCGGGCGCGGCCAGTTCGTGGGCGTATCACTGTTGCGCAGCGCGCTGGCCTTGCAGTCCGCAAGGCTGGTCTGGGCCGAAGGCGAACCGCGCGACATCGGGCGCGACATGCGCTCGGGCGGCATCACGGGCATCCATCCCACGGGCGAGGGGTATCTGTACATCTCGGCCAACACGCCGCATTTCTGGCAGGCGCTGTGCATTAAGACCGGCTTGCCTGAGCTTGCCGCCAACGAACGTTACGACTCGGTGCGTAAACGCGCCGAACACCGCGACGAGATCGTGCCGCGACTGCACGAGGCGCTGCGCGCGCGCACAGCGCTGGAATGGGAGGCCTGGTTCGGCGAAGAGGTGCCTTGCGCGGCCGCACGCGGCGTGCAAGACATGTTCGACTTCCCGCAGGTGCAGGCCGAAAACATGGTCACGACGTTTACGCACCCCGTGGTGGGCAGCTACCGCGGGTTCGCCCAGGCCATCAAGTTCGGCCGCAGCCAGCCGGATGCACCCCGCGCCGCGCCCGCGTTCGGAGAACATAGCGAAGCGGTGTTGGCGGAGGCGGGGGTGTCAGCCGAGCGCTTGGCGGCGTTGCGGGAACGGGGGGCGCTGGGATGAGGAGGTGTATGCCACGAGGCAGGCGTCCTGGCGCGCAGCGGCTCCCCTCACAACCCTTCAGGACCGTGCATCCAGGCCGGGATGTTCCGTTGTTGATGCAAGACTCGCCAGACATCAATATGACTCGGGCAATCTACATAGAAGATCAGGTAAGGATAGCGAGTCAATGGCCAGGATTGAAGCCCTGGTAAATCGAGTTCGTGCGCATATTTGGACGACCCCGTCGCGGCATGACGGCTCAAGTGAGAATACGCACGCTCCAACGCATCAATGAAGCCCAGTGCCACTTGTTCCGACGCTTGGTCAGAGTAATAGGCGATGGCAGTGTCGATATCTTCGTTTGCCTGCAAACGAGGTATGACGGGCTTTCCCTTCACAGCTATGCGTCAGGTTTGAGACGTTTGCTGGCGAGAGCTCGCAGGTCGGAAAAATAGGTGGCGTCGGCGGGTACGCCCTGCGCGGACGACGCGCCGGCAATCATCAGCCCCCGCAATTGGAGCCGATCTTGATCCTTGCGAATCAGTTCCCGGACGTACTCGCTGCTGGTGCTGTAGCCACGTTCCGTGACTTGTTCGTCAACGAAAGATTTCAGCGCGTCCGGAAGGGAGATATTCATGGTGCCCATTCCCACAGCTTAGGAGGCTTGCCAAAATTTGGCAAGATGGGGGTGGCCGCAGTTCATTAGCCGGCCACCGCGGGCGCCCCGCCCAATGCCGCCAGGCAGTCTTCCAACGGCGGGATGGTCTGCGCCAGCGCGTCGACGGCGGCGGCGTCCACTTTTGACAGGGGCGGGATTTCGGCCAGCACGCGCACGTCGCCGAAGCGTTCAATGGCTTCCTTGTTGCCCGCCGACAGCGGGCCGCTCATGACGACGCCCAGCACGGGAATACCGCGGCGCTTGAGCGCTTCCAGGCTCAGCAACGTGTGGTTGATGGTGCCCAGGCCGCTGCGCGCGGCCAGCACCACCGGCATGTCCAGGCGGGCGATCAGGTCGATCATCATGTGCGTGTCGTCAATGGGCACGTACAGGCCGCCCGCGCCTTCCACGATCAAGGGGGCGTCGGTCGTCGGCGGCACGATGGTGGTCGCGTCGACCACCGTGTCTTCCAGCGTGGCGGCGGCCCAGGGCGACAGCGGCGCTTGCAGCACGTAGGCCGGCAAATGCAGGCGTTCGGGCGGCAGCCGGGCCAGTTGCGCGACGGTGTCGGTGTCGCCGGGTTCTTCGGACACGCCGGTCTGGACCGGCTTCCAGTAGTCGGCGTTCCAGGCGCGCGCCAGGATGGCGGACACCAGCGTCTTGCCGATGCCGGTGTCGGTGCCGGTCACGAAAACCCCGACGGGGCGTTGAGTCGTTTTTTTCCACATACCGTAGGCCAGGTGATACGTCACCGTGGCTCCTTGTTCGTCAAACGCTGCCAGCACGCGCCGCAGTGCCGCTGCGCTGAGCGGCGGCCGCCCGGGCGCGGGCGTGGTGGCGCCGATGCCTTTCAGGCCCTTTAGGAAAGTCAGGCCGTCAGGATGATTTTGTATCAGCCGTTCGCTGTGCACGCTACCGGCCAAATTGCCCATGGCCGGACGGATGGCGGCGCGCGCGGGGTAGCGTGGCGTGGCCGCCACGAGGCCCTCGGCGTGATGGGCGGTGCGCCATTCGCCGAATGTGCCGTCGGCCAGCGTCGCGACGGCCAGATAGCCGCCTGGCGCCAATAGCGCGGCTAGCCGGCCCAGGCCGGCGTTCAGGTCCGTAAACCATTGGACGGCCAGGCTGGAGCAGATCAGGTCGTAGGGGCCGGCGAGCGCCTGGGGGTATTCGCCGTCCAGCACTTCAAACCTTGCCGTGCCCGGCAGCGCCGGGCCGCGCTGCGAGGTGGCGAGCATGGCAGGCGAGATGTCGGTGACCGTCCAGTCGGCCGGCCCCAGCCGGCGGGCCAGTGCCTGGGTCAGCAGGCCGGTGCCGCAGCCGATCTCCAGGATGCGGGGGCGCGGGGGCAGGCGCAGCCGGGCGATATCACCGGCCAGCCGTTCGGCCGTGATGCGCTGGATAGGCGCATGGTCTTCATAGCGGTGCGCGGCCGCGCCGAAACGGGCGGCGACTTGCGGCTTGCGTGGAGCTTGCGTCATGGTGCGTGCAGTCAGGCCAGGCAATCAGGCCGCCTGGGTCAGTCGGGCAATGAATCCGGCGATATGGCGCGCACACCATGACGCGTCCGTCACCGGTAACAGATGGCCGCCCTGTTCCCGCTCATGCCGTTCGTCGCCGGCGCGGCCGCCAAATGCGGCTTGCGTCATCGCCGCGGGGACGATCGGGTCGTCCTGGCCCGCCAGGATCAGCAGCGGAACGGGCAGGACCGCCAGCGCGCCGCGCTGGTCTTCATCGCGAAGCGCTTCCAGGTCTTGGGCCAGCGTTTCTAGCTGCGGTTCGCCAAAGGTGGAGGCGTCGCCGCAGCGCTGGCGGAAATCCTGCAGGACCGCAGCCGGATCGGCCGACAGGCGCTTGACCATGCGGTCGAGCATGCGGCGCGGCACGCCGGCGTCGAAGTCCGGCGCCGCGCCAAAACGCGGGAAGCCGTTGATCGACACCAGGCCGCGGCAATCCGAAGGCAAGCCGCGCAGCAGCCGCAGCACGCCCATCGAATGGCCGATGGCGATGACCGGTCCTTCGATCTTCGGCGTGTGGGCCGTACCGAAGTAACCGGCGTCGGCGACTGCATGCGGCCAATCGCGCAGTTCGGCGCGCAGCGGCGTCCAGACCGAGGCGTCGAAGGCCCAGCCATGCACGAACAGCAGGGTGGGGCGCACGGGCCGTGCGTGGGCGTCCGTCATGCCAGCACCGCCGCAAAGCCGGCGATCAGTTGCGCCACGTCGGCGTCGCGGTGGGCGGCGCTGAGCGTCACGCGCAGCCGGCTGGTACCGGCAGGCACGGTGGGCGGGCGGATCGCCACGGCCAGCAGGCCCCGCTGTTCCAGATCGGCGGCGATCGCCAGCGCGCGGCCTTCGTCGCCCACCATGGCGGGCACAATCTGGGTGGACGAGGCGCCGGTGTCCAGCCCCATGCCCTGGAGCGCGGCGCGCAGATGGTCACCGGCGGCCGCCAGCCGGGCGCGTTCGGCGTCCAGCGTGGGCACCAGGTCCAAGGCGGCGTCCATCGCGCCCAGCACGGCGGGCGGCAGCGCGGTGGTGTAAATGAATCCCGAGCAGGTGTTGATCAGGTAGTCGCACAGCGCGCGGGACCCGGCCACGTAGGCGCCGAAGCCGCCCAGCGCCTTGCTGAACGTGCCCATTGCCAGGTCGATGCGGCCGGGCGCCAATCCGGCCAGCCCCATGCCGCCAGGGCCGAGCACGCCGGTGGCGTGGGCTTCGTCCAGGTAGACGAAGGCCTGATAGCGGTCGGCCAGTTCGGCTAGCCGGACGACGTCTGTCCGATCCCCGTCCATGCTGAACACGCTTTCCGTGATGATGAACCGGGAGACGGGCTTATCCGACCCCTCTGCGGCCCGGGCCGCGAGCAGGCGCTCCAGATGGTTCAGGTCGTTGTGCCGGAAACGGATCTGCTTCACGCCGGCCGCCTGGCAGCCGTGGTGCAGGCTGGCGTGGTTCAACTTGTCGGCATACAGCTCGACCTCGCCCCGGGTGTCGGCGGCGCGCAGCAGTGCGGGCAGCACCGCGGCGTTGGCCTGCCAGCCGGAGGCCAGCACGAGGGCGGCTTCGGTGCCTTTCAGGCGCGCCAGCTTGGCCTCCACTTGCTCGTGCAGGTCAAGATTGCCGCAGACCAGGCGCGAGGCCTGGGCGCCCGCCCCGTGGCGGGCTGCCCATTCCTGGGCACGCTCGATCAAGAGCGGGTGCTTGGACAGGCCCAGATAGTCGTTGCTGGAAAAATTCAGCACGGGCGCGCCGTTCAGCACGATCCGGCCGGGCGGCGCCGCCGAGGCGGTGCGCAGGCGGCGTCGCACGCGGCGGGTGTCGGCCAGGGCCAACTCGGAGGAAAACAGGGAATCCAGCTTTGACATCAATCGTTCCGGCAGCGACCGGCGGCAGGGGCTGCCCCGCGCCAGGCCGTAGAATGCGGGCCATTGTAGTGGAGGCGCGCGCGGCGGTTTTCGGGGACAAACCTCCCCGGGGCCGCCGGGCCGCCGCCGGTTTTTGCGGAGTTCAATCATGCACACGCCCGACTGGGTGGCCCAGGGCCAGCCACATATCTGGCTTCCCTATGCCCAAATGAAGACAGCCACGCCGCCGCTGCCGGTCGTGCGCAGCCACGGCAGCCGGCTGGAGCTTGCCGACGGGCGTAGCCTGATCGACGGCGTGGCGTCTTGGTGGACGGCTTGCCACGGCTACAACCACCCGGACATCGCCCAGGCGGTGCGCGCGCAGCTGGACGCCATGCCGCACGTGATGTTCGGTGGGCTCACCCACGAACCGGCGTTGACCCTGGCGCGCCGGCTGGCCGGATTGCTGGGCCCGGGGCTGGATCGGGTCTTCTATACCGATTCGGGCTCGGTGGCGGTGGAAGTCGCCATGAAGATGGCCGTGCAGTTCTGGCTGAACCAGGGCGAACGCGGCCGCAGCCGCTTTCTGGCGTTCCGCGGCGGCTATCACGGCGACACGTTCGGCACCATGGCCGTATGCGATCCGGACGAGGGCATGCACAGCTTGTTCCGGGGCATGCTGGCCGAGCACGACATCGTCGACCTGCCGCGCGACGAGGCCTCGATGGCAGCACTGGACCAATTCCTGGAGACGCGCGGGCCGCAACTGGCCGGCATCCTGGTCGAACCGCTGGTGCAGGGGGCGGGCGGCATGCTGCTGCATGAACCGGAAGTGCTGCGCCGCCTGCGTCGGCTGGCGGACCGCCACGGCCTGCTGCTGATCTTCGATGAGATCTTCACCGGGTTCGGGCGCACGGGCACGATGTTCGCGTTCGAGCAGGCCGGCATCCGGCCCGACATCATCACCCTGTCCAAGGCGCTCACGGGCGGCACGCTGCCGCTGGCCGCCACGGTGGCCAGCAACCGGGTCTTCGAGGCATTCTGGTCTGATGACCCGGCGCACGCGCTGATGCATGGCCCCACCTTCATGGGCAATGCGCTGGCTTGCGCGGCCGCCAACGCGTCGTTGGACCTGTTCGAGTCCGAGCCCCGGCTGGCGCAGGCGCAACGCCTGTCGACGGCGCTGGCTGCCGGCCTGGAACCCTGCCGCGACTTGCCCTGGGTGCGCGACGTGCGCGTGCTGGGCGCCATTGGTGTGGTGGAACTGGACGGCATCGCCGACCGCGAGGCCTTGAAACGCCGGCTGGTCGAGGCCGGCGTCTGGGTCCGCCCGTTCGGCAATGTCGTCTACCTGACGCCGGCGCTGACCATTGCCGACGATGAACTGGCCGCCCTGATGCGCGCCGTGGTGGACGTGCTGCGCCAGCAGCGCCCCTGATCCTGCCGGCGGCCCCGGCCGCCCCGCCTCGGAAAGGGGCGGAAAGGGCCTTGATCCAGATCAAGGCGCCTGGCCAGGGCGCTGGTTACCATCGGCGCATGCGAGCAAAATCGATCTTCGCCGTTCCTGGCTGCCTGCCCGATGCCGACCGCCAGCAGCGCCGCCACGCGCTGGTGCGCCTGTCGCTTGCCTGGCTGGCGATGATGCAGGTCATGATGTTCGCGTGGCCCGGCTACCTGCGGCACGACAGCATGCCCGCCGACGCCCTGGAAACGCTGGATTGGGCCATCGTGCTGATGAACTGGGCCAGCTTCGCGCTGACTATCCCCGTGGTGCTGTATTCGGCGTGGCCCATCTGGCGCCACGCGGGCGACAACCTGCGCCACGGCCGCGCCGGCATGGACGTGCCGGTGGCGCTTGGCATCGTCGCGGCCTTCATCCCCAGCGTGCACGCCACCTGGACGGGGCGCGGCGAAGTCTATTTCGATTCCGTCACGATGTTCGTGGCCTTCTTGCTGACAGCAAGATACCTGGAGCTCTGCGCGCGCCAGTCCTTCGGCGCGGCAGGCGGGCTGCGGCACCAGCGGGTCGAGGCCCAGCGCCTGGACCTGGGCGCCCGCGCCGACCGCCTGGCCTCGCGCTTCGTCCTGGCGCAGGTGGCGCTGGCGCTGGCAGCGGCTGCCGCGTGGGCCTACATCGATCCCGCGCACAGCATCCCGGTGATGGTGGCGCTGCTGGTCATGAGCTGCCCCTGCGCCATGTCGATGGCGGTGCCCACGGCCATGGCTTCGGCGCACTCGGCGCTGGCGGCGCACCCGTCTATGCCCGATGCCGCGCTGGACGAACTCTTGCGGCAAGCCCGCCACAAGGCCCGCCAGAACCTCTATGGATCGCTGGTCTGGCATCTGCTCATGACGCCGCTGGCGCTGGTGGGCTGGGTCACGCCGTGGCTGGCCGCCATTACCATGCTGGTCTCGTCGTTGGCGGTGGCCTATAACTCCTGGCGCCTGTGCCGCCGGGACTGGTCCGGCGAACTCTCGCCGTCCGGCGCGCTGGAAGCCGCGCAATGACCATCCTGTACCTGCTGTTGCCCCTGTCCCTGCTGTTCGTGCTGGCCATCGGCATATCGCTGTGGTGGGCCGTCTTCAACGGCCAGTACGACGACACCGACAACGCCGGCACGGCCATCCTGCGCGACGACGACAGCGGTCCCGCCAGCCGCGGCTGAAAGCCGCTGCGCATCGCGGTTCAGGTTCGGGCGACGCGCCCGCCTCGACCGCAACATTCGCCCATCTTCTTGCAGTTCCGTTGCGCGGGCGCCGCGTTCCCCTGCGGGCCATCCACTGCTTGATCCATATCAACGCCGACTTGTGTGACTAGTCCCATCATCTGAGCCTGGAGCTATTTGTTACTTTGGGGGAAGGGTGATGAACGATTGCGCCGCAATCGCAAGCAAGGCCGATACCTTCAACTACAAGATCGTGAGGCAGTTCGCGCTCATGACGGTGGTTTGGGGCATTGTCGGCATGGCTGTGGGCGTTTTTATCGCCGCGCAGCTGATTTGGCCTCAGTTGAATTTCGATACCGCATGGCTGAGCTACGGCCGCTTGCGCCCGCTGCATACCAACGCGGTGATCTTCGCCTTCGGTGGCAGCGCGCTGTTCACGACGTCCTACTACGTCGTCCAGCGCACCTGTCAGGCCCGCCTGTTCTGTGGCCCCTTGGCCGCGTTCACGTTCTGGGGCTGGCAGATCGTCATCGTCGCCGCCGCCATCACGCTGCCGATGGGATTCACCAGCAGCAAGGAGTACGCGGAACTCGAATGGCCGATCGACATCCTGATCACGCTGGTCTGGGTCGCCTACGCCATCGTGTTCTTCGGCACGATCATCAAGCGCCGGTCCAAGCACATCTACGTGGCCAACTGGTTCTTCGGCTCGTACATCCTGACCATCGCCATCCTGCACATCTTCAACAACATCGAAATGCCGGTGTCGTTGTGGAAGTCATATTCGGCGTATTCCGGCGTCCAGGACGCCATGGTGCAGTGGTGGTACGGGCATAACGCGGTGGGCTTTTTCCTGACCACCAGCTTCCTGGGCATGATGTATTACTTCGTGCCCAAGCAGGCCGGCCGCCCGATCTATTCGTACCGCCTGTCCATCGTCCACTTCTGGGCGCTGGCCTTCACGTACATGTGGGCGGGTCCGCACCACCTGCTGTATACGTCGCTGCCCGACTGGACCCAGTCGCTGGGCATGACATTCTCGCTGATTCTGCTGGCGCCCTCCTGGGGCGGCATGATCAACGGCATCATGACCCTGCAGGGCGCCTGGTACAAGCTGCGTACCGATCCGATCCTGAAGTTCATGGTGACGGCGCTGTCGTTCTACGGCATGTCGACCTTCGAAGGCTCGATGATGTCGATCCGCACGGTCAACGCGCTGTCGCACTATACGGACTGGACCATCGGCCACGTGCACTCGGGCGCGCTGGGCTGGGTCGCCATGATTTCCTTCGGTTCCCTGTACTACCTGATCCCGCGCCTGTACGGCCGCGAAAAGATGTACAGCGTGAAGGCGATCGAACTGCACTTCTGGATCGCGACCATCGGCGTGGTGCTGTACATCGCTGCCATGTGGATCGCCGGCGTGCAGCAAGGCCTGATGTGGCGCGATACCGCTTCCGACGGCACGCTGGTCTACAGCTTCGTCGAGGAACTGAAGACGCGCGTCCCGTACTACCTGATCCGCTTGCTGGGTGGCACGTTGTTCCTGTCTGGTGTGTTTGTCATGGCCTGGAACGTGTGGAAGACGGTGCGCGGCGCGCAACCGGTCAACCCCGCCATTCCGCTGGACGATCCCCACGCCGCTCGCCCGCCGGTCGTTGCGACCGCCGCGCCGGCTACTGTTTGACGAGGACATCATGGCCAACAAGAAACCTGGCTTCTTTTCTCACCAGACGCTTGAGAAGAACATCGGCTGGATGATCATCGCCAGCATCCTGGTGGTGTCCTTCGCGGGGCTGGTCCAGATCGTTCCGCTGTTCTTCCAGCACAGCACGACCCAGCCCGTCGCCGGCGTCGAACCCTACAGCCCGTTGCGGCTGATGGGGCGCGACGTATACATCCGCGAAGGCTGCGTCGGCTGCCACTCGCAGCAAGTGCGCGTGCTGGCGGCGGAAGTGCAGCGCTACGGCTCGTACTCGACGGCAGCGGAATCGGTCTTCGACCATCCGTTCCTGTGGGGTTCCAAGCGCACCGGCCCGGACTTGGCGCGCGTGGGCGAGCGCTACTCCGACGACTGGCACCGCATCCACTTGCGCGACCCGCGCAAGGTAGTGCCCGAGTCGAACATGCCCGCCTATCCGTGGCTGGAAAAGACGGTCATTACCGGCCAGAACGTGGCCGAGCGCATGCGGGCCCTGCGCGCCCTGGGCGTGCCTTACACCGACGCCGACATCGCGGCCGCACCCAAGGCCATCGAAGGCAAGACGGAAGAGGACGCGCTGGTCGCCTACCTGCAGGAATTGGGCGTAGGCGTGCGCAAGGCCCAGGCCAAGCAGGCCGAAGACGCCAAGAAGGCTGAAGCGGCCAAGAAGGCGGCAGCGCCTACCGCGCAATCCGCCGTGCAACCCGCCGCGCAAGCGGCCACGGGAGGCTGATCATGGTGGGCTACCTGAGCGCGATCGTCACCGCCATTTCGATGGCAACCTTTTTCGGCATCGTCTGGTGGGCCTGCTCGCGCGGCCGCCAGAGCGCCAACCGCGAATCGGCCATGCTGCCGTTCGCCCTGCCCGACGAGTTCGGCCAGGCACAACAAGATGGAGCGAATCGGTCATGAGCGATTTCGTTAATGGCTTCTGGGGGTATTTCATCTCGGTCGTCGCCGTGGGCGGCGTGGTCTGGTGCGTGTGGCTGCTGTACACGCAGCGCCGTTGGCTCACCAACAAGCCGGCCAACGGCCAGGTCGAAGACACCGGCCACGTCTGGGACGGCGACCTGACCGAGCTCAACAACCCGGTCCCCACGTGGTGGACCTGGATGTACCTGCTGGCGTGCGTGTTCGCGCTGGGCTACCTGTTCTTCATGCCCGGCCTGGGTTCGTACAAGGGCCAATTGGGCTACAGCAGCACGGAAGAAGTCGCGCGCCACCAGGCCAAGATGGCCGAGGCCGTGCGCCCGATCTACGCGCGCTTCGAGACCATGACCGTGCCGCAGGTGGCCCAGGACCCGGCCGCTCTGGAAATGGGCCAGCGCCTGTTCCTGAATACGTGCGCGCAATGCCACGGCTCTGATGCGAAGGGCGGCCCCAGCTTTCCGAACCTGACCGATGGCGACTGGCTGTATGGCGGTTCGCCGGAAACCATCATGGAGACTATCACCAAGGGCCGTCACGGCGTGATGCCGCCCTGGAAAGCGGCGATCGACGCCAAGACCGCCGGCGACATCGCCCAGTACGTGCGCTCGTTGTCGGGCTTGACGTCGGACGACATCCGCGTGTTCCGGGGCAAGCGCGAGTTCGCCAATTTCTGCGTGGCCTGTCACGGCGTGGACGGCAAGGGCAACCCGTTGCTGGGCGCGCCCAACCTGACGGACGACGTCTGGCTGTACGGCAGTTCGGAAGCCTCGATCGTCAAGACGATCCTGGACGGCCGCGACAACCGCATGCCGGCGCACGAGCACATCCTGAACCCCGAGCAGATCAAGGTGCTGACGGCGTGGGTGTGGGGCCTGTCGAACAACAAGCCGGCAGCCGCGGAGAAGGGCGCGGCGGCACCGGCCGCGCCGCTTGCGGCTACCGCGGCGAAGTAAGGCGAACAGCAGGGCTTAGGTGGGGGGCGCGTCTCGCGGCCCCCACATCATTGGACTTACCGTACGGAGCAGCAAATGGAAGATGGGTCAACCGCAAGCGTCGGCACGCCGCCTGGCGGAGACCCGCCGCCCTGGCAACCGTATACGCGGCCGCCGCGTCCCGGCCAGGAAACGCTGGAGCAGACCCTGGCGGGTGTGCGCAGCAAGATCTATCCGCGATCCGTTAGTGGCATCTTCGCCCGCTGGCGTATCGCCTTCGTCTTTATCACCCAGCTGATCTTCTACGGGCTGCCCTGGCTGCAATGGAACGGCCGGCAGGCCGTGCTGTTTGACCTGGGCGCACGCAAGTTCTACCTGTTCGGTCTGGTGCTGTGGCCGCAGGACGTGGTGTACCTAGCCGTGCTGCTGGTGATCTCGGCGCTGGCGCTGTTCCTCTTCACCGCCGTGGCGGGCCGGCTGTTCTGCGGTTACGCCTGTCCGCAAACGGTCTACACCGAAATCTTCATGTGGATCGAGCGCAAGGTCGAAGGCGACCGCATCGCGCGCATCCGTCTGGACGAATCCCCATGGACCTGGCGCAAGGCTCGCCTGAAGATCACCAAGCACTTCTTGTGGATCGCGCTGGCCTGGTGGACGGGGTCCACCTTCATCGGCTACTTCGCGCCGATCCGCGAACTGGGCCATGAGCTGTTCGCCTTGCAGCTGGGGCCGTGGCAATGGTTCTGGATGCTGTTCTACGGTTTCGCCACTTGGGGCAACGCCGGTTTCATGCGCGAGTCCGTGTGCAAATACATGTGCCCCTACGCCCGCTTCCAGAGCGTGATGGTGGACCCCGACACCTTTGTCGTTACCTACGACAAGCGTCGCGGCGACCCGCGGGGCGGACGTTCGCGCAAGGTGGACCACAAGGCCGCCGGCCTGGGTGACTGCGTGGATTGCAGTTTGTGCGTGCAGGTCTGCCCCACCGGCATCGATATCCGGGACGGCCTGCAGTACATGTGCATCGGCTGCGGCGCCTGTATCGATGCGTGCGAACAGGTCATGGACAAGATGCAGTATGAACCCGGCCTGATCCGCTACACGTCGGACCGCGCCATGCAGGATGGCCTGTCCGCCAAAAGCGCGCGTTCGCATCTGCTGCGCCCGCGCGTGCTGATCTACGGCACGCTGATCCTGATCATGGCGGTGGCGTTCGTGGCGTCGCTGGCGATGCGCAACCCCTTGCGGGTGGACGTCATCCGCGACCGCGGCGCGCTGGGTCGGGAAGTGGCGGGCGGGCAGATCGAGAACGTCTACCGCCTGCAGATCATCAACACGTCTGACACCGCCATGCGCCTGCGCCTGTCTGCAGACGGCATGCCGGGACTGGCTGTGATGACGGGCCAGCAGGGGTCGGACGTGGTTGAAGTGGAACCCGCCGCCAACAAGCTGGTTCCGATGGTGATCCGGGCGCCTGCCGGTGCCACGCCAGGCGCGCATGCCATCACGCTGCGCGCGCGCGGCCACGACGGCGAAAACCATCCGATCGAAACCGACGAACCCGCCAGCTTCTACGTGCCCGATTGAATACGTAAAGGACGAACCTCATGACCCTCGCACAATCCGCTCCGCCGCCCAAGCCCTGGTACTACGAACCGTGGCCCTGGATCCTGATGGCTGGCCCGTTCGCGGCCATGATCGGGTGCTTCATCACGATCTACTTCGCCTACAGCAACTTCACGCACGAGCCGATCCTGGAAGGCGTGGTCAAGCGCGGCCTGGTGATCGAGCAGGCGGCGCCCAAGACCGGCGAAGCCGCGCGCGCCAATCCCTGATGGGAGGACACAAATGGGCTTGCGTTCATTGATGTGGATACTGTGGCCGTCGTTCCTGGCGGCTGCGGCGGGCAGCGCCCTGATCTTTGCGCTGATCGATCCGTTGGACGTGGCGATCTTCGGGCACGTGCCCACGGGGCGCATGGGCTTCTACACGGTGTCGTTCTTCGTGTTGTGGGTGATGGCCGGCTTGTCCAGCACGCTGACGGCCTACCTGATGCCGAAAGCGGCCGAGGAAGACCCGCTGTAATCCCTCGGCCTCCCTGTGGAACGGGAGGAGGGGGGGGAAAGACTGGGGCTGAGAGACAGGGGGCCCGCCAATCTGGCGGGCGCCGCGTCATACTTTCTTGACGAACTCCGACTTCAGGCTCATCTGGCCGAAGCCGTCGATCTTGCAATCGATGTCGTGGTCGCTGTCGACCAGGCGGATGCCTTTGACCTTGGTGCCCATCTTGATCACCCCGCCCGACCCCTTGAGTTTCAGGTCCTTGATGACGGTGATGGTGTCGCCGTCCTGCAGGACGTTGCCGGCTGAATCGCGGTAGACGCGGGCGTCGTCGTCCGAGGCCGTGGCGTCTTGCGTCGACCATTCATGCGCACATTCCGGGCAGACGTAGCCGCCGCCATCCTCGTAGGTGAATTCGGATTGGCATTTCGGACAGGCGGGCAATGCACTCACGGGTGTACCTCAGGTGAAACGCGCGAATCGCGCAATGCTCGATTGTACTGCTCTCAGCGTCTATTTTTTCCCTAACAGGCGCCTATCTTCACGCATTTTCATGCAGTAAGTCGACAAAGTGCTGCCCCGCCGCGCTTAAGGGGCGGTCGCGCGGGACGATGCTGCCGAACGCCGCCAGCGACTGCCGGATCTGGTAGGGCAGGATCGCCAGCAGCCCGTGGCGTGCATACCGGCTGGCGACCGATTCCGGAATCACGCCCAACATCTGCGACTTCATCGCCAGGTTGGTGGTGGTCAGGATGGAGGCGGACTCGATCAACCCCGGCGGCAAGGCCGTGTTGTGGGACCGGAATTCATGTTCGATCACGTCACGCATCGGGCTGCCTTGCGGCTGCAGGATCCAGGGATAGGCCTGCATCGCGTCGAAAGCGACACGCCGCTTGCGGGCCAGCGGATGATCCACCGCCGCAATGACGGACAAGGCCTCGTCGCCGATCGGGCGGAACAGGTAGTTGCGGTCCGACAGGGTCAGCATGCGGCCAATCACCACATCCAGCTTGCCTTCGTTCAACTGCGCAATCAGCAGGTCGCTGGTGCCGGTGGAAATTTCCACGGCCAACAGCGGGTACGTCTGTTTCAGCCGCAGCAGCGCATCGGTCAGATGGCCGGGAGAGGCCGCCATGATGCTGCCGATGAAGAGCTTGCCGGCGCTGCCCAGCCGCAGTTCATCCAATTCGCGGGCCAACGACGACACCGTTCCGCGCATGCCGCGGAAATGGCCCATGACGCACTCGCCCGCGGGTGTCAGCGCCAGGCCGCGGCCCACGCGCTCGAACAGCGGCTGGCCCAGCGCCAATTCCAGCTCGTGCAGCATCTTGCTGGCGGCGGATTGGGTCATGTTCAGTTGCTGCGCGGCCGCGCGCAGGGTGCCGCGGTCGTCGATGGCAAGCAGCAGCACGACCTGCCGCATGCGCAGCCTGGCCAACAGGGCAGGGACATTCAGGTTGCGTTCCATGATTGATCGCCTCAGGTGAACGATTGGTGCGAAAGTTTCATTTTACGGAAACGGAGCTTCTCCCTAAGATGCATTCACAACAAATTGCCCGTCAGCGGCAAAGAATTCATCAAGGAGACAACCATGAAGATTCGCGTATTGGCCGCGATGGCGGCGGGCGCCCTGTGCCTGTCCGTCATGGCCCCCGGCCCGGCGCACGCCCAGGCGCAACCGGCAGATTGGCCCACCAAACCGCTGCGCCTGCTGGTCGGATCGGCGCCCGGCGGCGGCACCGACGCCATGGCGCGCGCCGTGGCCGACAAGCTGGGGCCCATGCTCAAGCAGACGGTCGTGGTCGAGAACAAGCCCGGCGCGTCCAACACGCTGGCGGCGGATCTGGCCGCAAAGTCGGCGGACAGCCACACCATGGTGATGGGCGTGTCGACGGCCCACGCGATTGCGCCCCATCTGCTGAAGCTGGGCTACGACAATGACCGCGACCTGACGCCCGTGGTGTTCGTGGGCGCGGTGCCCAACATCCTGGTCGTCAACAACCAGGTGCCCGCGAAATCGGTGCAGGAACTGATCGCGCTGCTCAAAAGCAAGCCGGGCGAATACAACTTCGCCAGCAGTGGCTCCGGCAGCACCCAGCACATCGCGGCGGAGCTGTTCAAGGACGCCACCGGCGTGCAGATGACGCACATCCCGTACCGCGGCAGCGGCCCGGCCATGGTGGACCTGATGGGCGGTCAGGTGCAGATCGCCTTCGAGACCGCGTCGTCCGTCATCCCCCACATCAAAAGCGGCAAGGTGCGCGCGCTGGCGGTGCTGAGCGCCCGTCGCAACGCCCAACTGCCGGATGTGCCGACGATGGCCGAGGCCGGCGTGCCCGGCGTCGAGATGAGCGCCTGGTACGGCATTTACATGCCCAGCGCCACGCCCGCCGCCATCCAGAAACGCATCCATGACGACGTCAACCAGATCCTGGCGCTGCCTGAAACGCAGACCCGCCTGTTGGCGATCGGCGCGGACATCACCCCGATGAGCCAGGAACAGTTCGCGCAGTTTCACAAGACCGAGAACCAGCGTTACGCCGGCATCATCAAGAAGAACAACATTTCCGTGGAATGAGCCCAGCATGAACCCGCAACCGCAACCCGTTATTGCCCTGACCCTGGGCGACCCCGCCGGCATCGGCGCCGAACTGATCGCCCGCCTGCTTGCCAAGCCGGAGGCCTGCCAACGCGCCAACATCGTGCTGGTGGGCGATGCCTGGCTATGGCGCGAAGGCCAGCGCGTGGCGGGCGTTCAAGTGGAGACCCAGGCGGTGGACAGCATCGAGGCGGTGCGCAACCGGCCGGACACCTGCGTGCCGGCGTGGCTGGAGATGGATACGATCCGGCCCGACCAGGTCACCGTGGGCCAGCCCCAGGCGGCGGGCGGCGCATCGGTGCTGCGCGTGCTGGATGCCTGCATGGATGCGGCGCGCGCCGGGCATGTGGATGCGATCTGTTTTGCGCCGTTGAACAAGTTCGCCATGAAGCTGGGCGGCTTGAAGCACGACGACGAACTGCACCACTTCGCGCAGTACCTGGGCGTCACCGGCTACTTCTGTGAATTCAACACGCTGGGCGAGCTGTGGACGTCGCGGGTTTCCTCGCATATTCCGCTGAAGGACGCCGCAGCGGCGCTCAGCATCGACGGCATCAAGGCGGCCACGCGGCTGATCTACCGGTCGCTCGAGGCTAACGGCATCGCCGCGCCGCGGGTGGCGGTGGCCGCCTTCAATCCGCACGGCGGCGACGGCGGCACGTGCGGCCGCGAAGAGGTCGACATCATCGCGCCCGCCGTGCGCCAGCTGAACGAGGAGGGGTTGCCCGTGCAGGGACCGTTCCCCGCCGACACCATCTTCCTGAGAGCGCAGGCCGGCGAGTTCCAGGCGATCGTCACCATGTACCACGACCAGGGGCAGATCGCGATCAAGCTGCTGGGCTTCGCGCGCGGGGTGACGGTGCAGGGCGGCCTGCCGATTCCCATCACCACGCCTGCGCACGGCACCGCTTACGACATCGCGGGCCAGGGCCGCGCCAACGTGGAGGCCACCTGGCAAGCCTTCCAGATTGCCTGCCGCATGGGCGTATCGCACCGTTTCCCGTCTTCCAAGTAGGAACCCGACATGAAGATCAAATCCGTCCGCGCCCGTGTTTTCGAATGGACCGGCAAGACCGTGCCGCCCCAGGGCAACTTCTGCTCCAACGCCATGGACCTGCTGTATTCCAAGCAGGAAACCATGAGCACGTTCCGCTTCCACGGCTGGACCGTCGTCGAAGTGGAAACCGATGACGGCATCGTGGGCCTGGGCAATGTGGCGCTGGCCCCGCGCGTGGCCAAGGCCATCATCGACCAGTACCTGGCGCCGCTGGTCGTGGGGCAGGACCCGTGGGACTACGAATACCTGTGGCAGCGCATGTACCGGGCCACGCACGCCTGGGGCCGCAAGGGCGTGACGATGGCGGCGATATCGGGCATCGATCTCGCCATCTGGGACATTCTGGGCAAGTCGGTGAACAAGCCCGTCTTCAAGCTGCTGGGCGGCCGCACCAAGGAGAAGATCCCCGTCTACTACTCCAAGCTGTACCGCACCGACCTGAAGGCGATGCAGGACGAGGCGCAGACCTATCTGGACCAGGGGTTCACCGCGTTCAAGATGCGCTTCGGCTACGGGCCGGCGCATCTGCAGAAGGGCGTGGTCGAGAACCTGAAGTCGGTCGAGGCCGTGCGCGAAGTCATCGGGTACGACACGGACCTGATGCTGGAATGCTATATGGGCTGGAACCTGGAATACGCCAAGCGCATCCTGCCCAAGCTTGAGAAGTTCGAGCCCCGCTGGCTGGAAGAGCCCGTCATCGCCGATGATGTCGACGGCTACGCCGAACTGAACCAGCTGACGTCGATCCCGATCTCGGGCGGCGAGCACGAGTTCTCGCTTTACGGGTTCAAGCAGCTGCTGGACAGGAAGGCGGTGTCGGTCGTGCAGTACGACACGAACCGCGTGGGCGGCATCACGGCGGCGCACAAGATCAATGCGCTGTGCGAGGCCTACAGTGTGCCGGTCATCCCGCACGCCGGCCAGATGCACAACTACCACCTCACCATGAGCACGCTGGCCTCGCCCATGAGCGAGTATTTCCCGATGTTCGACGTGGAAGTCGGCAATGAGCTGTTCTACTACATCTTCGACGGCGAGCCGGTGGCCAAAGAGGGCTTCATCGACCTGGACGACAATAAGCCGGGCCTGGGGCTGACGCTGAAGACCGAGTACCTGAACGATTTCAACATCATCGAATAGGCCCGCGGATGACAACGACCCCCACGACCCCCACGCCGCGCTACCGCGGCATCTTCCCCGTGGTGCCCACCCCGTTTACCGAGACGGGCGAACTGGACCTGCCCAGCCAGAAGCGGGCGGTGGACTTCATGATCGACTCGGGGGTGGACGGCCTGTGCATCCTCGCGAACTTTTCCGAACAGTTCGTGTTGTCGGACGAAGAACGGGAGGTGCTCACGCGGACCATCCTGGATCACGTGGCGGGCCGCGTGCCCGTCATCGTCACGACCACGCACTTCAGCACCCAGGTATGCGCGGCGCGCAGCCGGCGCGCGCAGGACCAGGGCGCGGCCATGCTGATGATCATGCCGCCCTACCATGGGGCGACGATCCGCGTGCCCGAAGCGCAAGTCGAGGCTTTCTTCCAGCAGGTGTCGGACGCGGTGGACATTCCCATCATGATCCAGGACGCGCCGGTGGCGGGCACGCCGATGTCCGCCGCGCTGCTGGCCAAGATGGCGCGCGAGATCCAGCAGGTGTCGTACTTCAAGATCGAAACTGCGGGCGCGGCTTCCAAGCTTCGCGACCTGATCGCGCTGGGCGGGGCGGCGGTGGAGGGGCCTTGGGACGGTGAGGAGGCCATCACGCTGCTGCCCGACCTGGACGCGGGCGCCACCGGATCCATGACGGGCGGCGGCTTTGCCGACGGCATCCGCCCCATCATCGAGGCACACCGCGCGGGCCGCCGCGATGAGGCCTACCGCCTGTACGAGCGCTGGTTGCCGCTGATCAACTACGAAAACCGGCAGGGCGGCATCCTCACCGCCAAAGCGCTGATGAAGGCCGGCGGCGTGATCGATTGCGAGGCGCCCCGGCACCCGTTCCCGCCCATGCGCCCGGAGGTCCGCCAGGGCCTCCTGGAAACCGCCCGCCGCTTGGACCCCCTGGTGCTGCGCTGGGGGCGTTAATCCCTGAAACGGGAACACTGCGTTCCGCCACGCCGAACAAGCTGTAACGGCGTGGCGGGTAAAATCTCCGGCTATCGATCACGTCGGGGGCTCGTGTGCAGCCGGTTATATCAGTTCAGGGCTTATCCAAACGATACGCTTCAGGGTTTCAGGCGCTCAAGAGCGTCAACCTGGAAATTCAGCGCGGTGAGATCTTCGCCTTGCTCGGGCCGAACGGCGCGGGTAAGACGACATTGATCAGCATCATCTGCGGCATCGTCAATCCCAGCGATGGCCGCGTACTGGCTGACGGCCACGACATCGTGTCGGACTTCCGCGCCGCGCGCTCCAAGATCGGCCTGGTGCCGCAAGAGATTTCCACCGACGCGTTCGAAAGCGTCTGGAACACCGTCACGTTCAGCCGTGGCCTCTTTGGCAAGCCGGCCAACCCCGCCTACATCGAAAAGGTGCTGCGCGACCTGTCCTTGTGGGACAAGAAGGACAGCCGCATCATGGCGTTGTCCGGGGGCATGAAGCGCCGCGTCATGATCGCCAAGGCGCTGTCGCATGAACCGGCCATCCTGTTCCTGGACGAGCCCACCGCGGGCGTGGACGTGGAGCTGCGCCGCGGCATGTGGGAAATGGTGCGGCGGCTGCGTGAAAGCGGCGTCACCATCATCCTGACCACGCACTACATTGAAGAAGCGCAGGAAATGGCCGACCGGATCGGCGTGATCCGCAAGGGCGAGATCATCCTGGTCGAAGAAAAGGACGCGCTGATGGCCAAGCTGGGTAAGCGCCAGCTCAGCCTGACCTTGAAAGCGCCGTTGCCGGGCATCCCGATCGCGCTGGACGCCTATCAGCTGGACTTGTCCAGCGATGGCTACAAGCTGGTCTACACCTACGACAACCAGGGCGGCGGCCAGATTTCCCAGCTGCTGCACGACCTGAGCCGGCTACAGATCGAATTCACCGACCTGAATTCATCGGAAAGCTCGCTTGAGGATATCTTTGTCAGCCTGGTACACGGTCAATCATGAACTTCTACGCCATCCGCGCTATCTACCTGTTTGAAATGGCCCGGGCCTGGCGCACGCTGATGCAAAGCGTGTTGTCGCCGGTCATCTCCACGTCGCTGTACTTCGTGGTGTTCGGTTCGGCCATCGGTTCGCACATGGTCGAGATCGACGGGGTCAGCTACGGCGCGTTCATCGTGCCGGGCATGATCATGCTGTCGCTCTTGACGCAAAGCATCGCCAACGCGTCCTTCGGCATCTACATGCCGCGGTTCTCGGGCACCATCTACGAAATCCATTCGGCGCCCATCTCGTACGTGGAGATCGTCATGGGCTACGTGGGGGCGGCCGCCAGCAAGTCCATCATCCTGGGGCTGATCATGCTGGCCACGGCGCGCCTGTTCGTGTCGTTCGAGGTCGCGCACCCGATCTGGATGCTGGGCTTCCTGGTGCTGACGGCCGTCACGTTCAGCCTGTTCGGCTTCATCATCGGCGTGTGGGCCGATGGCTTCGAGAAGCTGCAGATCATCCCGCTGATGATCATCACGCCGCTGACCTTCCTGGGCGGCACCTTCTATTCCATCAAGATGCTGCCGCCTTTCTGGCAGACCGCCACCTTGTTCAACCCGGTGGTCTACCTGGTCAGCGGCTTCCGCTGGGCGTTCTACGGCGTGTCTGATGTCAGCGTGGGCGTCAGCGTCGGTATGACGCTGGTGTTCCTCGTGGCCTGCCTGATCGGCGTACGCTGGATCTTTAAGACGGGCTACCGGCTGAAGACCTGATCAGCCAGGGGCTACCGGCGCGCGGCGGGCCATGCCGTCAAAGGCATCAAGCAGCCGTTCGCGCCAGGCATGGACGGGGTCGTCGTCTGCCAGCAGCACAAGCGGGCTGGTGCAGCGGGCCCACATGAACATGCCGAACACCGCGTAGTCGGCATAGCCAGGCTGGCCGCCCGCCAGGTAGGGCTGCTTGGCGAGCGTCAGGCGCAGCGGCAGCAGCGCCGCCCGCAACGCCGCGATCTGGTCGGCGTAGCCCGCAGGCAGGTCTTCCAGCTTGCCGAAGCGCTTTTCGCGCGATGCGCGGAAGTAGTCCACGTCTTTCTCATGGATCAGGCCGTGGATGGCGGGCAGCAGCAGGCGCGCCAGTACCGGCACCAGCGTGGCATCCGCCCAGGCGTTCGTGAACAGGGTGACGGCGCGCCCGCCCGCGCCGCCAAACAATGACGGCCGCTCGGGAAACGTGTCTTCCAGATAGCAGGCGATCTGCCACGAATCGCTGACGACATGTGTGTCGTGCACCAGCACGGGAACAAGCTTCTGGCCGGAAAAGTCGATCGCTTCCTTTTCGGTGAAGCGCCAGGGCACGGTCTTGGCGGACAGGCCCTTGTGGGCCAGCGCCATGTGCGTTTTCCAGCAATGCGGGCTGAAGCGTAGCGACGCGTCGGCGCCGGCCAAATCGTACAGGGTGAGATCCGGGTTCAAGATGCCGTGCTCCTTGGACGTGCCAGTGGATAAAGACGGCAGTCAGGATAACGCGTCCGGCGCGTTGCGGCGCGCAAGAAAAAGCGCCACGCGCCCGAAGACGCGTGGCGCAGGCCGGACAATCCCCGGTCCGGCCCTGGGTTACTTCGGCGCGCCCTGGCTCATGTTCATGACCCGCTGCTTCAACTGCGGGTCCTGCTGCACGGCCTGGCCGATGCCATTGAATTCTTCGACGGTCAGTCCGTCCGCACGCACCAGCTGCACCATCTTGGCGTCCGCTTCCTGCACCACCTTCTGCTTGGCGTCGTCCGACTTCGCGGCGTCGACCTTGGGGCGGTATTCGTCAACCACGCCGGACACCTTCTGCGATGCCGATGCGAAGCGTTGCAGCTGCTGGTCGGTGGGTTGCGAAATGGCGGGGGCCATCTGCGGTTGAGCCGGCGGCTGGCTGGCGTTCTGCGCCAGGGCGGGGGCACCGGACAGCGCCGTCGTCAGAATGGCGGCGGATAGGAATGCGTAAGTGGAACGCTGCATGAAACCTCCTTGTTCCGGTTGAATGTCCGACCATGATGACGACGGGACGTGCCGTGGGACAAGTTTCGCGATGTGTTTTCCTGTGTCGGCAGGCCACGAGATCCAAGCGCGGCGTGGGAGGGTCGCCCCTGGGGCGGCCGCGGATACGTTTTGCGCGGTTTCGTAGTCGCTGCTGGTCGCGATGTGTCTTTAGGTTTGTGCGTTGCAGCGCGGTTCGCGTGCCGAACGGTCAGATCAGCACCATGCTCAGCATCACCAGCGCCAGCAGCAAGACGTAGACGCGGGCGTGCAAGCGGTCGGGAATGCGGGGAATCAACGGCGCGGCCAGCCGGATGCCTGCCAGCGAACCCAGGGCCAATGCCGCGAACGCCAGCAGATCGACATAGCCGACGATCCACGGCGCGAGCGCGGCCTGCAGGTCGCGCGCCGCCGCCATGTACGCAAGCGTGCCCACGATGGCCACCGGCAGCGTCAGCGGGTTGGCCATTGCCGCCGCCTTGGCCATGGGCAGGCCGCGCCGGCGCAGCAAGGGCACGGTCATCACGCTGCCGCCCACCCCCAGGAAGGTGGCGATGGCGCCGATGGCCACGCCGCCGCCCACCACGACGCCCTGTCCCAAGGGCTGCGGCGCCTGCGTCGCATGCTGCTGCGCCAGGAAACCTTGGCGCAGCAGGCAGTCCAGGATCGTCACGCCCAGGTAGGCGATGAAGATCCAGCGCACCAGGTCGCCGCTGGCGCGGGTCGCGGCCCACGCGCCCAGCAGGGCGCCCACGGCGATAAAGCCGGCCAGCGGCCAGACGTAGGCACGCACGATGTTGCCGGCGCGCTGATGCTTGCGCGTTGCGGCGATGGAATTCACGATCATGACGCAGGTGGACGTCGCCACCGCGATATGCATGGCGGATTGGCCGATGGCGTCGCCCGCGCCGTGCGTAGCGGTGAGCACGCCGTACAGCACCGGCACCACGACAAAGCCGCCGCCGAAACCGAACAGGACCGTGGTGACGCCGCTTACGCAGCCGAACAAAGCCAGTACGAGATAAAGCATGCCGCCCATCCTTTCGCAGAGAAGGCGTCACGATACGGCGGCCGGTATTGGCCTGCTTTATAGGATTGGTCAATAATGTTCGTATTTCGGCCAAGCCTGCCGGGTTGCTCTCTGTCCGCCATGCGCAATACCCATATCGACCGCTACGATTCGCTGGACCGCGCCGTGGTCGCCATCGGCAACGACTATCCGCCTGGCCAGTTGCTGCCGGCCCACGCGCACCGGCGCGCGCAGCTGCTGTACGGCGCCACCGGCGTCATGCAGGTGGAGACCCGCGACGGCAACTGGGTGGTGCCTCCGCAGCGCGCCGTGTGGATACCCGCGGGCGTGACGCACCAGGTGCGCATGCTGGACGTCAGCACACGCAGCGCGTACATCGAGCCCGGCGCCGCGCGCGCGGATCGCGGCGCCTGCGAGGTGATCGAGGTGTCGCCGCTGTTGCGGCAACTGCTGCTGGAAGCCGTGGACATGCCTGCCGCCTATGAGCCGGACGGCCGTGACGGCGCGTTGGCGGCCTTGCTGCTGCACGAGGTCGATCGCGCGCCCGTGCTGCCCCTGCATATTCCACTGCCGCAAGACAAGCGCCTGGCCTCGCTGTGCCGCGCCTTCATCGCCGCGCCCGATGCGCGTGTGCCGCCCCAGGCATGGGCCGACCGCTTGCACATGAGCCTGCGCACCTTCAGCCGCCACTTCCGGCAGCAGACGGGCATGTCCTTTTCGGCGTGGCGGCAGCGCGCCTGTGTGGTGCTGGCGCTGGCGCGCCTGGCGTCCGGGCAGCCGGTTACCACCATTGCACTGGACTTCGGCTATCAAAGCCCGGCGGCGTTCTCCACGATGTTTCGCCGCGTGCTGGGCAGCCCCCCGACGGAGTACCTGCGGCAGGACTAGTGTGTTGGTACTATCGCCGCACGAATGTCGGCCCGTGACGGGCCGACCGCCGATACGGATTCCATGACCTTGTCGCAATCACCGCTTTCCGTTGGGATCGCCGGCGCCGGCAGCGCCGGGCTGGCGACTGCGCTCGCCCTGGCGCAGGCCGGGCATCAGGTGCGCGTCTTTGAAAAGCACCCGGGTTTCACGACCCTGGGCGCGGGCCTGCTGCTGCAGCCGCCCGGCGTGCGCGCGCTGCGTACGCTTGGGGTGGACGTGGCCGCGCTGAATGTGGGCGCGCCGATCGACCGCCTGCTGGGGGTGTCGCATCGCGGCTGGCGCGTTGTCGATATCGATTACGCGGGTGATGGCGCTCGCGCGGTGACCCGGGCGGCATTGGGCGGCGTGCTGTTCGACGCCTGCCGGCGTGCGGGCGTCGCGTTTTCGTTCGGCTGTCCTGTCCAGACGCTGGACAACCAGGCGGGCAGGGCGCGTGTGGTCCATGGCGACGGCGCCAGCCAGGCGGAATCCACCTTCGACGTGTTCGTGGTGGCCGATGGCGCGGCGTCCGCGCTGCGTGAACAGGTGGGATTGGCCAGCAAGTCCCGCGTCTACCGATGGGGCGCGCTGTGGGGGCAGTTCTGGGCGCCGGACTGGCCGGGGGCCACGCAGCTTTTGCAGCGCTTTCGCGGCACGCGTCAGATGATGGGGCTGCTGCCTACCGACATCGGACCGCAGGGCGTGCGCCTGTCACTGTTCTGGAGCATCCGCCATGATGCCTTGCCCGCTTGGCGCGCCGCGCCGATCGGGCAGTGGAAAGATCAGTTGCTGGCGTTGTGGCCCGAAGCCGCGCCGGTCGTGGACCAGGTGTCCCGGCATGAGGATCTGTCCGTGGCCACCTACCGCCACACGTGGCCGCGCGGACTGGCCGCCGGACCCTACTGTGCGGTGGGGGACGCCGGTCATGCGATGAGCCCGCAATTGGGGCTGGGCGCGACGCTGGCGGTGTTGGACGCGCTGGCGCTGGCCCGCGCGCTGGGACAGTACGGCGCCGCCGAGGGGCCGGGGCGTTATGCGCGCAGCCGGTTGCTGCCGTCGCGCATGTATCAGACGCTGAGCCGCGCCCTGACGCCGTGTTTCCAGTCGTCGGGCCCGGGCTTGTGGCGCGACCTGCTGTTCGGCGGTTCGCTGCTGGTGCCTGGTGTGCGCGGGTTGATGAAGCGGGGGCTGCTGGCGATGCCGGAGGCGGGCGCGGCCCGCCGCCGTTGACGGCGCGTCAGGCCGCGTACCACAGCACCGCGAAGAAATGGCACACGGTGCCGGCCAGCACGAACAGGTGCCAGATGAAGTGGCTGTAGCGCCAGCGGTTGTCGAACACGAAGAACACCACACCGCCCGTGTAGGCCAGGCCGCCGGCCACCAGCCACCACAACCCGCCCGTGGGCACGCGTTCGATCAGCGGATTCACGGCGATGATCACTAGCCAGCCCATCGCCAGGTAGAGGCCCGTCGAGACGGCCGGGCGATTCAGGCGCTTGCTGGCCTTCAGCCCCACGCCCAGCAGGGCCAGCCCCCAGACCAGGCCGAACAGGGTCCAGCCCCACGGGCCGCGCAGCGCGCCCAGCGCAAACGGTGTGTAGGTGCCGGCGATCAGCAGGTAGATGGCCGAATGGTCCAGCACGTTGAAGATCTGCTTGGCGCGGCATAGCGGCAGCGCGTGGTAGATGGTGGAGGCCAGGTACAGCAGGCACATCGATGCCGCGAAGACGGCGGCCCCCGCGATGAAGGCGGCGTCACCCTGGCGGACGGCGGCAATGATCAGGAAGGGCGCAGCGGCGAGGGCGCCTGCCGCACCCACCCCATGGCTGATGGTGTTGGCGATTTCTTCGCCCAGGGTCTGGGGTCTGTCGTTGGGAAACATGAATGCGTCTTGTTGTGTTGGTGCAAGGCTTCCACCATAGGCGCTTTGCGCGGCGCGCTCAAGCGGCCGCGCGCAGTTGGGAGCGATTGATGCGGGCCGGCTTGATCTTGTGCAAATCGCACAAGGGGTCGGCGCGTAGCAATGCGCGGCTGCGAAGTTACTCTGTGATACATTTCACGCAGAAATAAATCCGTCCGCAGAGGCGGTGTACGTTCTTTTTCCCGGGCTCGCGTCCGCGAACTGCGCGACCGCGCGGCCGCAACAGAAACTCTTAGGGGAGGCACCGATGATTCCGGCAATTGGCCTTATGGTTGGGGCATACATCGTTACGCGGATGACAGCCATGTTGACGCGTCCCGACTCCAGTAAAGTGGTCAGGGTATTGTCCATCCTTACGATCGCCGTTGCGTTGATCTCCTGTCTGCAATTGTTGACGGGCGGTCCCGGCCCGGCTCCAAGATTCTGAGATCCAGGCGTCCGTGACCTTGCGGGCGCGATGGCCGGCGTGCCGCAGCGAGCGGCCCCGCGGCGTCTAGACGCCGACGCGAAGTCGAGAAGGTTTACTGGCCGAGGCCTAGCAATGGCGCGCAGTTTTACCAGCCTGTTTTTCAAAGCCGCAAAGAAACTAAGCAAACTCCAGCGCGCCGCGATGCGCATGGCAGCCCCCAAGGCCGCCAGGAAGCGAACCACGTCGGCACGCAAGGCGGCAGCCAAGCCGGCGCCGCCGGCCGCCACGCCCCGCCAGCCGGCCGCGCCTTCATTGGGCGGCGGCCGTTGGGAATCGTCGCGGCAATTCTCTGACGGCGCGGGGCGTCAACTGACCTTCGCGCGCTACACCCCGGTATCTGCGCCACGCGCCGGCATGCCGCTGGTGGTGATGCTGCATGGATGCCGCCAGACGTCACTGGCATTTGCCCGCGGCACGCGCATGAATCAGTGGGCCGACGCAGGCGGTTTCATGGTGCTGTACCCGCAGCAATCCATGACGCGTCAGGTCCAGCGCTGCTGGCGGTGGTTCCAGCCCGATGACCAGCATGGGGGTGCCGAGGCCGACCTGATCGCGGCGCTGATCCGATCGGAAGTCGCGCGGCACGGACTGGACCCGGAGCGGGTCTACATCGCGGGCCTGTCCGCGGGGGCGGGCATGGCGGCGTTGGTGGCATTGCGGCATCCTGCGTTGATCGCCGCCGTGGCCATGCATTCCGGCCCGGTCGTGGGCGATGCCCATAGCGCCACGGGCGGCATCGGCACCATGCGGCGCGGCAGTCTCAAGCCCTTGCTGCCGTTGCTGGAAGGCGTGGCCAACCCCGCTGTATTCCGTCTGGGCATGCCCGCGTTGATTCTGCAAGGCCAGTTGGATCCGGCGGTGGCGCCCCGCAACGGCAAGCAACTGTTCGAACAGTTCCGCGCGTTGAACGACCTGCGCCCGGAAGACGTGCCGGTCGAGCGCGTGCTGGGGCTGGGCACCGACAAGGCGTACCGCCGCGTGGATTTGCTGCGCGGACGCAAGACGATCTTGCGCCTATGTGAAATCACGCGGCTGGAGCACGCCTGGAGCGGCGGGGATGCTTCGGTGAAGTACCACGCGCGCGGCGGCCCCGATGCCTCGGCGCTGGTGTGGCGATTCTTCCAGGGCTTGCGTCGGACGGGCGCCGGCCAATCACCGCCGTAGGCACCATTGTTCGCGAATCGGGAATGCAGTTGTCGAGGCCGCCGGCTGGGGAAACAGCGGGGCGCGGCGTAAGATCGCCGCATTCCTGACGCAGGCGGAGCGCGTGCTTCGCCCAGGCTGGCTTTTCTGGAAATATTAGCTATGTCCCTCTCTATTTATCGGGCGTCCGTGCCTGTCTTCGTTCGCGGCATGACCGTGCTGGCCGACCTGCTGGAAAAGGCGGTCGCCCATGCCCAGGCGGAAGGGCTCGACCCCGCCTCGCTCGTCAATGCGCGCCTGGCGCCCGACATGTATCCCCTGTCAGGCCAGATCCAGCGCGCCAGCGACGCCGCCAAGTTCGCCGTGCAGCGCCTGTCTCACGGGCAGGCCCCGAAGTTTCCGGATGAAGAGACGACCTTCGCGCAGTTGCAGCAGCGCATCGCCGACACCATCGCCTACCTGCAAAGCGTGACGCCCGAACAGGTGGACGGCGCGGAAAGCCGCAAGGTCGTCGTGAACTTCGGCGACTTCAAGCCGGAGTTCACCGGTGAGGACTACCTGCTGACGTTCGCGCTGCCCAACTTCTATTTTCACGTCACGACCGCGTACGCGATCTTGCGCAATGCCGGCGTGAAAATCGGCAAGCTGGATTTCCTGGGGCCGTATTCGCAGTAAGCCGCCGTTACGGCTTGGCGGCCGGGTCGCCGCAGCCGGTCATTTCGCCCATCTTCGCCATGTTCTGCTGGATTTCCTCGGGCGAATAATCGAACTGATGCGTGGCGATGGACCAGCGGTGGCCGAAGGGGTCCACGACTTGGCCGTAGCGGTCGCCCCAGAACATGTCGGCCACCGGCATCGTCACGGTGGCGCCGGCCGCCACGGCCTGCTTCATCGCCGCGTCCACGTCTTTCATGTACAGATGCAGCGTCACCGGGGAGCCTTTCAGCGCCTTGGCGCCCAGGCTGCCCCATTCGGGGAAGTCGTCCATCAGCATCAGCACGGAATCTCCGATACGGATGGCGGCATGCATGATCTTGCCGTTGGGCCCGGGCAAGCGCGCGAGCTCTTCGGCGTTGAAGGCTTTCTTGTAGAAGGCGATGGCATCCGAGGCGCCTTCGCACACGATGTGCGCGGTCAGCGTGTGCATGCCGTCGGGGATGGGATTCTTTGCGGGCGTAGCCATGGTGTGTCTCCAGAATCGTGGACTATCAGTGGGGGACGGAGCGCCCGGATGCCATGCGGTCCGGACGCCTCCTTTCTCTACGACGAACGAGGGCGGCCGATTTCGACAGGCCGCCCGATTTTTATTTGCCGACCAAGGTATGGAAGCCGCCCAGGCACATGCGCTTGAAATCGAAAATGCCTTCGCAGGACATGCCGGTCAATCTGGGATCCGCCATGACGAGGGCGTTGATCCGGTCGCGTTCGGCCTTGTTTTCGAACACGACCCAGGCGAACACCACCGTTTCGTCCTCTTTGGCGCCCGCGGCCGCGGTGAATGAGCCAAAGCCCTCCCTGTCGATGTCTTCCGCCACGCATTCCCGGTAGTCCAGCGCGCCGTGCTCCATCCAGACGGCCATGGCCTGTTCCGCCATGTTCTTGTACGTCGGCAGCTTGGCGCGGGGCACGGCAAGCAGGTAACCATCTATGTACTTATCCATCAACCACTCCTTTGATCCGTGTTGTTCTAAGCAGCGTCAGGCATGCCCGCTGGTCACGCTCGCTGCCGTCCGGCCTTGATGCCGGCAGATGTCACTGTATCGGGATTGAGGGCGGTTTCAGATAGGGGATTGCGACATTCTTGCAGGTGGATTGCGACAGTCGGCAGGCGTATGCTTGGCGTCTGGAAAAACGCCGCCGCGCCGCATCCGCTGCGCGGGTTTTTGGCCCTCTTCCCAGGGGGCATCTTCGGAGCTGCCCGGCGATGAAAAACGTCGCTTTCCTTTTGCCGACGGGAGCCAATATCGCCTCCCTGGAAACCGCGCGCCATGGCTTTCTGGTGGCCAATGAATATCTGGTGGCGCATGGCCGCGAACCGCGGTTCCAGGTGCGCACGCTGGCGCTGACCCGCGAGGTCAGCCTGGACGACGGCCGCATCAAGGTGCAGGCCGACCTGGTGCTGGCCGACCAGCCGGACATCGACATCTGCATCGCGCCGCCGCTGCTGGGCGCCGTGTCCGACGCCGTCCTGTCGAATCGTGAACTCATCGACTGGTTGTCCCGCCACCACCGCGAAGGCGGCGAAGTCGCCAGCCTGTGCATGGGCGCCGCCCTGCTGGCCGCGGGCGGGGTGCTGGACGGCCAGCAGGCGGTGGTGCATTGGGTGGCGCAGAACCTGTACGCCAGCCTGTTCCCGAACGTGGAGTGGGTCTGCGACCGGATCGTCATGGCCGACAACGGCATCTACACCAGCGGCGGCGCGTTTTCGGCCGCGCATCTGGTGCTGCACCTGATCGAGAAATACACGGATCGCGACACCGCCATCTGGTGCGCCAAGTACTTCCAGCTGGACTGGAGCCGCCAGAGCCAGCTGCCGTTCTCGGTGTTCATGGGCCAGAAGGGCCACGCCGACGATGTCGTGCGCGCCGTGCAGAATGACATCGAAGGCCGCTACACGGAAAAGATCACCGTGGAAGACCTGGCCGACCGCCATGCGATGGGCCGCCGCACCTTGGAACGGCGGTTCCGGCAGGCCACCGGAAACAGCATCGTGGAATACGTGCAGCGGGTCCGTGTCGAAGCGGCGAAGAAGCGGCTGGAGACCTCGCGCAAGAGCGTGTCGGAAGTGATGTACGAGGTCGGCTACAACGACACGAAGGCGTTTCGGGATATCTTCAGTAAGTACTGCGGCATGTCGCCGGTGGGCTATCGCGAACGCTATCAGTGACCCTGCGCACGAATGAGATCCCGGCGCAGATACTCCGCATGGGGAATGCCCAAAAGTGGCTATATGAACTGCTTGGGATTGGCTATCTTACTTAGCGCCAATTACCCCTATCATCTTTGGCATTGTCCCTAACCGTGGAACATCCATGCCCGAGCTGACCCAAGCGCTGAAAGCGCGCATTCTCGCGGCCGTCAATGACGGCTATGCCGACCAGACCGATACGCTGGCGCAGTTGGTCCGAATTCCCTCGCAGCGCGGCGAAGAAGCGGCCGCACAGGATTTCATGGCGGCGCAGTACGCGGCGCGCGGCTACGACGTGGACCGCTGGCAGATCGACATCGACGCCATCAAGCACATGCCGGGTTTCTCGCCGGTAGCCATCTCGTACGACAACGCGTTCAACGTGGTAGGCACCCACCGCTCGCGCACCCGCCAGGGCCGGTCGCTGATCCTGAACGGCCATATCGACGTGGTGCCCGTGGGGCCCCGGTCGCAATGGAGCCGCGACCCCTACGATCCCGCTATCATCGACGGCTGGATGCACGGACGCGGCGCGGGTGACATGAAATCGGGCCTCATCGCCTGCATGGCGGCGCTGGACGCGCTGCGCCGGGTAGGGCTGCAGCCGGCGGCCGACGTGTTCCTGCAATCCGTGGTGGAAGAAGAGTGCACCGGCAACGGCGCGCTGGCCTGCCTGCAGCGCGGCTACCGCGCCGATGCCGCATTCATTCCCGAACCGCTGCTGCCGATGCTGATGCGCGCCCAGGTCGGGCCCATGTGGTTCCAGGTGCTGGTCGACGGCGACCCCCAGCACGCGTCGGCGGCGTTCTCGGGCGCGGGCGCCAACGCCATCCAGAAAGCCATCTTCATGATCCAGGCGATGGACGAACTGGAAGAACGCTGGAATGGCCGCAAATGCGAGCACACTCATTTCTGCAATCATCCGCATCCCATCCGCTTCAACCTGGGCAAGATCGCCGGCGGCGACTGGCCCTCCAGCGTGCCCGCCTGGTGCACCTTCGACATGCGCGTCGCGGTGTTCCCGGGCCAGAGCCTGGAGGCCGCCCGCGCGGAGATCGAAGCGTTCGTCGCGGAAGTGGCGGCGCGCGATCCCTTCCTCGCCAAGCACCCGCCCAAGGTGATCTACCACGGCTTCATGGCCGAAGGCTATGAACTGAAGAATTCCGAGGACGTCGAGGCGGCGCTGCGGGTCAGCCATGAGGCGGTCTTCAACGAACCGCTGCAGGAATACGTCACCTCGGCCGCGACCGACGCCCGGTTCTATGGCCTCTACGCGGATACGCCGGCCATCGTCTACGGCCCGGAATGCCGCATGCCGCACGGCAACGACGAATCGGTGAACCTGGAATCGGTGCGCAAGGTGACGCAGACCATCGCATTGTTCATTGCCGAATGGTGCGGCCTGGAAGAGATCGCCGCATGACGATCCGCAGCACCGCAACCCCCACGGCCGAACAGGCGCTCTTTGCGGCCGAAGCCCCGAAACTGACCATCGACGATGCCCGCGCGATTGCCTGGGACGTCTTCGGGCTGCGCGCCCAGGCGGAATTGCTCAGCAGCGAGCGCGACCAGAATTTTCACCTGCGCCTGGACGATGGCAGCGCCTATGTCCTGAAAGCCACGCATCCCGCCGAGGATCCGGCGGTGACGGACTTCCAGACGCGGGCGCAGCTGCATCTGATGCGTGCCGACAGCAGCCTGCCGGTGCCGCACCTGCTGTTGACACGCGACGGCCGCTACGTGCACTGGCACGACGGGCCGGCGGGCGTGCGCCGCGCCATCCGGGTGATCACCTTTCTGTCCGGCACGCCGCTCTACAGGACCCCACGCAGCGCGTCGCAGGCGCAGGCTCTGGGCCACGCGCTCGCAGGCTTCGATCTGGCCCTGCGGGGGTTCGAGCATCCGACTGCGGACCACACGCTGCTGTGGGACCTGCAGCACGCGGAACAGGTGGCGGATCTGCTGGCGGGCATCGAAGACGCCGACCAGCGCGCGCTGGCCGAGCGCACCCTGGCGCGGTTCATGGCGCATGTGCGGCCGGCGCTGCCGGGCCTGCGCCGCCAGGTCATCCACAATGATCTGAACCCCTACAACGTCCTGGTGGACGCGGCGCAGCCCGACCGTATTTCGGCCATCCTCGATTTCGGCGACATGGTGCAGGCGCCGCTCGTGCAGGACCTTGCGGTGGCCTGCTCGTACCTGCTGGAAGATTCGGCCAGCCCGCTGGATCGCGCTGCGCTGTGCGTGGCCCGCTACCACCGCATGAATCCGCTGACGGATCCGGAGATCGCGCTGCTGCCGGACCTGATTGCCGCGCGCCTGCTGCTTACCGTGGCCATCACGGGCTGGCGAGCCAAGCAGCACCCCGAAAACCGTACCTACATCCTGCGCAACAACGCCCCGGCCTGGATCGGCCTGGCGCGACTGGCGGCCTTGCCGCAAGGGCGCGCCCGGGACATTCTGTCGCGGGCCTGCGGCGCCACTTTGGAGAATCCTGCATGAGCAAAGACAAGGCCATGTTGAACGCGTTCGACCCCGCTGCCGCCGGCAGCCTGCCCGCCGCCGAGCGCGCCCTGATCGAACGGCGCCAGCGCGTTCTCGGAACGGCCTACCGGCTGTTCTATGACAATCCGCTGCACATCGTGCGCGGCGAAGGCGTGTGGCTCTACGACGCTGGCGGAGAACGCTACCTGGACGCCTACAACAATGTGGCGTCGGTGGGCCATAGCCATCCGCGCGTGGTCGCGGCCATTGCCGAGCAGGCCGCGATGCTGAACACGCACACGCGCTATCTGCACGACGGCGTGGTGGAATACGCCGAGCGCCTCGTGGCCACGTTCCCGTCCGCGCTGTCGCAAGCGATGTTCACGTGCACCGGCAGCGAGGCCAACGACCTGGCGTTGCGCATTGCGCGCAGCCATACGGGCGCCAGCGGCGTCATCGTGACGGAACTGGCCTACCACGGCGTTACGGCCGCTGTCGCCGCGGTGTCGCCCTCGCTGGGCAAGACCGTGCCGTTGGGCGTCGACGTGCGTGCCGTGAGCGCGCCCGACACCTACCGGCACGATCCCGCGACGATCGGCGTGTGGTTTGCCGCCCGGGTGCAGGAGGCCATCGACGATATGCTGCGCCATGGCATCCGTCCGGCAGCGCTGCTGGTGGATACGGTCTTCTCCAGCGACGGTGTCTATACCGATCCGGCGCCGTTCCTGGCGCCCGCCGTCGAGGCCATCCGCGCCGCCGGCGGGCTGTTCATCGCCGACGAAGTGCAGGCGGGTTTCGCGCGCACCGGTTCGTGCATGTGGGGCTTCCAGCGCCATGGCCTGGTGCCCGACATCGTCACCATGGGCAAACCCATGGGCAACGGTCATCCGATAGCCGGTGTGGTGGCGCGTCCCGAGATCTTCGAGCGCTTCGGCCGCGATGCGCGCTACTTCAACACGTTCGGGGGCAATCCGGTGTCTTGCGCCGCGGCGCTGGCGACGCTGGATGTCATCCAGGACGAAGGCCTGCAGGCCAACGCGGCGCGCACGGGCGCCTATCTGCGGGATAAGTTCCGCGAGATGGCGCGCAAGCATTCTTGGATCGGCGATGTGCGCGGCGACGGCCTGTTCATGGGCATCGAACTGGTCAAGGACCAGGCGGCCAAAACGCCGGCCACCGAAGAGACGCATCGATTCGTGAACCTGATGCGCGAACACCGCGTGCTGCTGAGCGCTACCGGCCTGCGCGGCAACGTCATCAAGCTGCGGCCGCAGTTGCCGTTCAGCCTGGAGAACGCGGATCAGTTGATGCAGGCGGCCGACGAGGTGTTTGCCAAGCTGTAGGCAAGGACTCGCGCGGAGGCCCGTTCAGGCCGCCGCGCGGCGGCGTCTGGGCCGGGCTGCGGGCGAGGGGCTGCTGGCGCGGTCAAGCGCGCGCGCGAAGCGTTCCACACCAGCCGGGATCTGCGATCCCGGCACGCCGCCATAGCCCAGCACCACGGCGTTGCGGTCGCCCTGGGCATGATCGGGCAGGAAGTGGGGCTGGCCCAGCACGATGTTCTCGGCCTGCGCGTGGGCGACCAGCTGCGACACCGACACCTGCGGTGACAGGCGCGCGTATACGTGCAGCCCCGCCCGGGCCTGCGACAGTTCGACCATCGGGCCGACCTGCCGTAACAGTTCTTCCCGCAGCAGGCGCTGGCGTTCCGCGTATTCCAGCCGCATGCGTTTGATGTTCTGCGAAAAATGCCCGTCGTTCATGAAATCCGCCAGCGCGGCCTGCAGATGCAAGTGCCCCGGCCGGTAGATGCGCGCGCAGGCGTTGGAGAACGCGTGCGCGATATGTTCCGGAACGACCATGTAGCTCATGCGCAGGCCGGCGAACATGGTCTTGCTGAACGTGCCCATGTAGATGACGCGGCCATCGGTGTCCAGGCCCTGCAGGGACGGAATCGGTGCGCCGTCGTAGCGGAATTCGCTGTCGTAGTCGTCTTCGATGATCCACAGTCCGCTTGCGCGCGCGGCTTGCAGCAGTTCCAGGCGGCGCGCCAGCGGCATGACGACGCCGGTGGGATATTGATGCGAAGGGCTGCTGATCACGAGGCGCGCGCGCTTCGGCACCTTGCTGGCGGACAGATTCAGCCCGCCTTCGTCGACGTGGGCGGGCTGCACGCGGATGCCCGCGGCGGTCAGCAGCGGCGGAAAGGCCCAGTGGCAGGGGCTTTCCACCAGCGCGGCGTCGCCGGTGTCGGCAAGCAGGCGCGCGCAGAGGTCGATGGATTGGTGGGTGCCGGCCGTCAGGATGACCTGTTCCGGCTGGCAGACGACCGAGCGCGAAATGCGCAGGTAGTTCGCGATGGCCTCGCGCAGCGGCACGAAGCCCGCACCGTCCTTGGAATAGCCCGCCAGCGCCAGGTTGGATTTGCCCAGGTGGCGCGACAGCAGCCGCTTCCAGACATGGAAAGGGAACAGCGTCGCGTCCGCGATGCCCGGCACGAAGGCGCCCGTGTGCTGTCCCAGTCCGCCCGTGCCGCCGCCCGTGACTTCGCCGCGGGTGGACAGCCCCAGGCGCTGACGGGCCGCCGTTTCCGGGGAAGGCGCCGCCAGCGGACGCTCGCCGGTGTGTTCGACGAAGGTGCCGCTGCCCTCGCGGGCGGTGAGATAGCTTTCGGCGATCAGCCTGTCGTAAGCCAGGGAGATCGTAATGCGCGAAATCCCGAGCTCTTCAGCCAGCGCTCGCGAGGACGGCAGCCGTTGCCCGGCGACCAGGGTGTGGTCGAGCACGCCGCGGCGCACGATCTCGTAGATCTGCCGTTGCAAGGGCAGCTCGGATTCCCGCGAGAGGGCCCCGGCCAGGAGATCAGAGAGGAGCACTTCTTTCATCAAGTGGCCTTAGAACATTGGCATTTGTGGCTATACAAGATATAGCCAGTCGCTGCTATCGTCAATCACAGCCATCAAGGCATACAAGGGGAATTAAATGGACAGCAAGAGCAGCCGGCGTCAGCCGGTTCGCGCAGCTTCGGCAGCATTCTTTGGCACCATGATCGAGTGGTATGACTTTTACTGTTACGCCACCGCCGCGGCGCTGGTGTTCGGCGACGTGTTTTTCGCGACCGACGATCCCTTCATGGGTACGCTGGCTTCGCTGGGCACGTTCGCCATCGGCTTTTTCGCGCGCCCGTTCGGCGCATTGATCTTTGGCCACCTGGGCGACCGCGTCGGCCGCAAGCAGAGCCTGATCATTACTTTGACGGTGATGGGCATTGCGACCACGTTGATCGGGCTGCTGCCGTCGTATCACTCCATTGGCCTGGCAGCGGTCATCCTGCTGGTGGCGTTGCGGCTGGTGCAGGGCATCGCCGTGGGGGGCGAGTGGGGAGGCGCCGTGCTGATCGCGGCCGAGCACGCGCCGCCCAAATGGCGCACGTTGCTGGCGTCCGCGCCGCAATACGGCAGCCCCATCGGCCTGATCCTCGCCACCGGTGTATTCCGTATCGTCTCCGACCTGCCCAAGGAAGACTTCCTGAGCTGGGGCTGGCGCCTGCCTTTCATCGTGAGCGGCCTGCTGGTCCTGGTGGCCTTCATCATCCGCCGCGGCGTGAACGAAAGCCCGGAAATGGAAGAGCGGCTGAAAGAAAAGCGCAAGGAGCACATTGCGCCGATCGGCCTGGTGCTGCGCGAGCGCAAGCGCGCGCTGGCGTTGGGAATCGGCCTGTGCCTCCTGGGAATCTCGGGGTTCTACTTCGTGACGACCCTGATGATCACCTACACCACCACGTATCTGAACATCACCCGCCCGCAGATCCTTGACGTGGTGACCTGGGCCGGCGTGGTCGAACTGATCAGCTTCCCGCTGGCTTCCTACGTCGCGATGAAGATCGGCGAGCGCCGCTTCCTGGCGTACGTGACGGCGCTGGCGACGTTGTGGTCCGTGCCGATGATGATGCTCATCCTGACGGGCAACATCACCAACATTGCGATCGGCATCCTCGTGGCCATCTTCCTGATCGGCGCCTATTACGCCGTATTGGCCCCATACCTGCCGCGCGCGTTCCCGATCGAGATGCGCTATACCGGCATTTCCCTCAGCTTCCAGCTTTGCGGCGCGATTTTCGGTGGCACCACGCCGCTGGTGGGGCTGTGGGTGGCGCACAAGTTCGGCCTGAACTGGCCACCCCTGGCGCTGATGTTCGCCATCATCGCGGGCGCGAACTTCCTGTGCGCGGTTTACCTGCCCACGGACGAGCGCGATGCCGCGCGCGCCGCGGCTCGCAACCGCAACCTGACGCCGCAGCGGTCGTGATTTGGCGGGCTACACGCTGAGGCGCGTCCCGGTTCGTAGTCGTGATCAATGCGACGTGCCCGCCGCCCCGGCACGTTGAGGGCGGGTGGCCAGCACGCGGTCGTAGATGTCCAGCGTGCGGCCGACGAAACGCTGGACGCCGAATTCGGCCAGGCTTTTCGCGCGCGCCGCCTCGCTCATGGCGCGCAGGCGTTCGCGTTGCGTCAGGATCTGCGCCAGGCAGTGCGCGATGGCGGCCGGCGACCCGGGATCCACCACCCAGCCGTCAACGCCCTCGGTGATGTTTTCGGGCAGGCCCGCGTAGCGGCTGACCATCACCGGCTTGCCCATCGCCATCATTTCGCGGCAAGCGAAAGAAATGGTCTCGATCCGGGTCGACAGCACAAACCCGATGTCCAGCGCCGCCACGAACGGCCGCACATCGGACAGGTGGCCCGCGTAGTAGACGTGGTCCGCCATGCCCAGCGCCAGGACGCGGGCCTGCTGCTCGACGGTGGGCGGCTGCCCGGCCACCGCGACCAACAACTGTTCGCGCAAGGGCGCGGGCAGCAGGGCGACGGCTTGCACCATATGCAGCCAGTTCTTGTACGGGGCGGTGCCGGCATTGCTGCCGATGACGAGGCGGCCCGCCGTGCGGACGGGCCAACTGCTGCGCACGCTGGCACCCGCCGCCTGCGGATAGGGCTGGAACCGGTCGGTGTCCACGCCGTTCTTCACCGTCGAGATGGGGCGCCGTGCGTAGGCCGATCGCTGCAGTTTCCGATGCGTGTCTTCGCAGACGGCAATCACATGATCGGTGGCCAGGCTTGCGCGCAGAAAGGATCCAAGCCCGGAGACCGCATGGTTGTCGTGCTTGGTATAGACGATACGCGGCCCAGGTCCAGCCAGCTTCATTCTGGCCAGCATCGCGCAGCGGTGGTCCAGCGACCCGTTGACGTGCACGATGTCGAACTCCTCGGCCGCCATGATGTCCGCCAGGCGCGATACCAGGGCGGGCGTATGCCAGATCCGGCTGGAATAGTTCACCGCCATGGCTTCGGCAAGGCCGGCCTGTCGCGTTTCCCGGTACAGGCGGCTCGCCTGCGGCGCGGCCAGTGTGACGTGATACCGCGGTCCCAGATGCTGGATCAGGGTGGTGAGATAGGTGGTGTGCCCGCCGCCATCGCCCTTGTGGTAGTTGGTGTAGAGGATTTTCATGGTCGCCAGGCGCAGGGCGCCCGCAAGGCGGGCGGCACTTGCTTGAAGGTTTGGATTCCTGGCACTCTAGTCAGGCTCGACTTACCCTAGCGTGACCCGTTGCTGACGGGAGGGCGTCACAAAACTGACAAAACCCTTGCTGACAATTGCGTCAGGTTCAGGTCATGTTCTTGACGGGGTTGCCGGGCTAGAGTGACGGCGCGCCGTTGTCGCCGGTGCAGGGATGCGTACCGGCGGTGGAACCCGGCGGCAGCCGCGTCCAATCAAGACCTATTGAGATGGCCCTCGAAGAAAATGCGCCTGTTACTACTGGAAGACGAGGCCAAGACGGCCTCGTACATCAAACGCGGCCTGACCGGACTGGGCTACACCGTGGATGTGGCCGACGACGGCACCGAGGGGCTGTTCCTGGCGTTGGAGCAGGATTACGACGGCATCATCCTGGACGTCATGCTGCCCGGCCACGACGGCTACACCGTCCTGGAACTGCTGCGCGCGCGCAAGAAGACGCCCGTGCTCATGCTGTCGGCACGCGGCTCGGTCGATGAGCGGGTCAAAGGGCTGCGCAAGGGCGCCGACGACTATCTGCCCAAGCCGTTCTCGTTCACGGAACTGGTGGCGCGTATTCAGGCGCTGTTGCGCCGGGGCGCGGGTGCAAGCGGCGAATCCACCTTGCTTCAGGTTGCCGACCTGCAGGTCGACATGATGGCGCGCCGGGCGATGCGCGGCGGCCAGCGGCTGGACCTGACGGCCAAGGAATTTGCGCTGCTCAGCCTGCTGGCCCGGCACGAAGGCGAGATCCTCTCCAAGCTGATGATCGCAGAACAGGTCTGGGACATGAATTTCGACAGCGATGCCAATGTGGTCGAAGTGGCCATGCGGCGTTTGCGGGTCAAGGTCGACGCGCCCTACGACAACAAGCTGCTGCATACGGTGCGCGGCATGGGCTATCTGCTGGAAAGCCGCGATGTGCCCGGTGCGGCGCAACCGCTCGACTGAGCGATGAGGGCGTCCATCTCGACGCGCCTGGCGTTGATGTTCGGCCTGTCCGTGGTGCTGATCGTGTCGGTCTGTGCGGTGCTGCTGCATGGATCGTTGAAAGCGTCGTTGCAGCAGCAGATGCGCAACGAACTGGAATTGCGCCACTCACTGCTGGATCCGTTGCTGATGTCGCGCGATTCCAAAGCGTCCTGGGCGAAAGTCATCAACAAGCTCAACGCCCTGGCGCCGGACGACGGTCCCGACGCGCAGCACTGGGTGGTCAGCGAAGACCCTTTTTACCGTTACGGCGTCGACGCACCACGGGGCGTGGATTGGCGCGCCGTGCCCGACGGCTATTCCACGCTGGCGCTTGATGGCGACTGCCGCCCGCTGAATGTCTTCGTCACGACCCTGCCGCCTGTCGGCAGCCGCCCCGAGGTCCGCTTCATTGTCGCGCTGGATTCCACGCCTTATATGGAGACGTTGGGCGCCTTCACCAGCACGCTCGTCGGCATGTCGGTCGCCGGCACCCTGTTCGTCGCGCTGTTGGGTTACTTCATCGCCCGCCTGGGCCTGTTCCCGGTCAGGCGGCTGAGTGCGCAAGCCCACGGTCTGGCGCCGGGAAACTCCGGCCAGCGCTTGCGTACTGAGCATCTTCCCTCGGAAATCAAGGACATGGCGGTGTCGTTCAACGGCGTGCTGGAACGGCAAGAGGTCGCGTGGCGCCAGCTTGAGAGCTTCAACGCCGATGTAGCCCACGAACTGCGCACGCCCCTGACCAACCTGGTGGGGCAGACCCAATTGGGTCTGGCGGTGGGCAAGGACGTGCACGAATTCAAGGAACTGCTCCAGTCCAACCTGGAGGAGCTTGAGCGCATGACGTCCATCATCAACGACATGCTGTTCTTGTCGCACGCGCAAGTCGGCCGCATGACGATGGACCTGAGCGACGTGTCGTTGCGCGAAGAGGCCGCCAAGACCACGGAGTATGTCGAACCGCTGTTCGGCGACAAGGACCTGACGGTGACGCTCAGGGGCGATGCGCGGGCGCTGATCGACCGCAGGCTGTTCCACCGGGCGCTGGCGAACCTGCTTGAGAACGCGGCGTTTTATGCCAAGCCGGGCACCGATGTCGCAGTCGCGATGCAAGCGCAGGCCGGCATGGCCCAAGTGTGCGTTTCCAATGTGGGCGACCCCATCGACGCCCAATCGCTGCCGCGCCTGTTCGAACGCTTCTTCCGGGTGGAATCGGCACGCACGCAAAGCGACAAGCACCATGGCCTGGGCCTGTCCATCGTGAAGGCCATCGCGTCGATCCACCAGGGCGACGTGTTCGTGCGCAGCGAAAACGGGGTCAACACCTTTGGGTTCACGATGGCGTGCCGGCCGGCGCCGGGCGCGCATTAAGCGCCAGTCCGGGGGCGGGGCCACCGGACAGTGATTGGATACTCACCACTGCGGGATCGCTTCACCGGCATGGGCATTTGGCGCCTGATTCATGTGCGGCGGGGATGTCGGCTGCGCGTCAGCCGAACGTATCGGTTTGAGATTCGATGTAAAAATTTGTAGGTTATTATCTCGCGGCTTGCGTGATTTGAATGAAAGCCGCATCAGGCATACGCCTGGGTTAATAACAGTCAGATTCAAAATCCGGTATGAAAACGAGAAACAAGAAAGCACCGCATTACGCCACGCAATATGGCGCCATGGCCAGAAATGAATTACCCCGAGGTATGACGCGCCGCCCGCTGGCGCTTGCGATCTCCCGCAGTTTCGTCCCGGCATGGGCAGTTGGCGGCGCGATGCTGCTGAGCTCGGCGATGGCGCAGGGGACGGTGATTGGCGTCGGTGATATACACGAGCTGCCATTCAATCCCCTGGCTAACGCGCCGGTACACATGGCCGGCGGCACATTGGTGGCGCATCTGGATGCCGCCCTTACGCCGTTGCAAAAGCTCGTATTCGATGAGAATACGGGCAGCGTTGTGAAGGCAGACCAATATGCCACGCTGACAATCGGCGGCGGCATGGATTTACAGGGCATCGCGCATTTCGGCGAAATTGGCAACCTGGGGGTTATCCAATTGACGGACGGAGGCCCGATTACGGTCGGTGCGGAAGGCGGATTCACCGTAATGGGGGGCACTCTTAGGAATGCGGCAGGGAGCGACGCGCTGAGCAAACTTACCCGTCAGACCGCTTCTACCTATGTGCATCAGGACAGCACGCTGGACTTTCAAGGCGGCACGGCTTACATCAAGAATCTGCATGGCAACGGCACCATCAATGTCGGTCTGGGCTCGCAGGAAGCGCTGGTCGTAGAGGAGGGCAACTTCTCCGGGGCGATACTCGGCGGGTCCAAGTTCAAGAAGATCTCGTCGGGTACGTTTGAATACCATCACGACCAAGGGCTGAGCGGCGTGATCGAGGTGGCACAGGGCACGCTGCTGGCTGGTGGGACCGGAAGCTATGGCTCCGCCGGCAAGAGCATCCTCAATAACGGTTCGCTGGTGTTCAAGTGGTTCACTGGCGGCGCCTCGGGGGATATTTCGGGTTCCGGCAACCTCAGCGCGACAGAAAATTCGCTGGTCGCACTGACCGGAACGAACACCTACACCGGCACCACGAAGATCGACCATACCTCGCAGATCATCCTTGCCGACGCGGGAGCGCCGGTGGACTCGTCGAGTACGCTGGGAACGGGTGCGGTCTTGAATGATGGCAAGCTCAGCAATCAACGAGCCGGCCGTACGCTCATTGCCAATGGCATCTCGGGGTACGGAGCGGTATTTCACAGTAGCCCTGGCTGGTTGACGCTGTCGGGAGACAACACCTACAGCGGCGGCACGGAAATCACCAACGGCGGTACGCTGGAAATCGGGACCGGCGGTTCGACAGGCAGCCTGGGAACGGGATATTTGACCACCGCTGCCGGGAGCACGCTGATCTTCAACCGTGGCGACGATTTCTCTGTGGCCAATAACATGTCATATTCGGAGTCGACCCTTATCAAAAAGGGCGCCGGCACGATGACCGTCACGGGCTCTACGGGTGGTTTCAATGCACTGGTGGACATTCAGAGCGGCACGATCCGCTATGTGAACGGGCCGGGCTCATCGATGATCCCCCCGGGAAACATCAATATTGCGCAGGGCGCGCAAGTGGTTTTTGATAATGCAGAGATCTTTCCTTCCGGCGAACGGTTTACGGGGCAGGGGACGATCCGCAAGACAGGTGCGGCCCGATTCGATTACTCGGGAGACGGTTCTGGATTTTCCGGCTCCACCATCGTCGACGGGGGAGAACTCTATCTGGCGAATGGCTCGCTGGGCGGCACGTTGACCATCAACGCTGGCGGACGCTTGCAGGGCACGGGCCGAGTCGGGACGACGGACATTCTGGCGGGCGGCATGCTGGTCAGTTCAGGTTATTCCCGATTGCGAATCAACGGCGACCTGTCTCTCAAGGACGGTTCCACCTTCCGCTATTACCTGGGCGATCCTGGCCCCGACGCGCCCAACGCCGGCACGACCGGTTCCACCCGGGTGGTCGGCAACCTTGACCTGAACGCCAAGCTGCAGATTCGCGACAATGCGCAGCCGACCCTCGGCTACTACCGCTTGTTCGCCTACGGCGGTACGTTGAGTGGGAACGGACTGACGCTGGACACGATCCCGGCAAACCATACGCGCGACCAGTTCTTGATCGACACTACGCGTGCCGGTTTCGTCGACCTGCGCGTGGCTCCTGTCACTACGCCTGATGCTTTGCTGGTCTGGACCGGCGGCTCAGGAACATGGGGACCCGGTGGCCTGCAGTGGGAGACCGACGGCCAGTCAGGCTGGTCGGGTGCCTGGGGCCAGCAGCATGCTGTGTTTAAAGGCACCGCCGGCCAGGTGTCGGTCTCCGGCACCCAGAGCTTCAAGGGCTTGCAATTCGTGTCTGACGGCTGGCAGATCGGCCCGCTCGCGGGCGCCGGCGGGGCGTTGCAGACGGCACCCGATGGCAGCGAGCTGCGCGTGTTGGCAGGCGTGACCGCCTCCATCGGCGCGCCGATCGAGGGCAGCGGTGGGCTGGACAAGACGGGCGGCGGCACGCTGGTGCTGGACGGCGCAAACAATCACACGGGCGGCACTCGGTTGTCGGAGGGCGTGTTAAGCGTGTCGCAGGATGCAAGCCTGGGCGATGCCTCGGGCGGCCTGACGTTCAACGGCGGCACGCTGCGCGTGACGGGCCAGAGCTTCTCGCAGACGTCGCGCAACCTGCAGTGGAGCACGCAGGGCGGGGCGTTCGATATTGCGTCGGCCAGCAATCGCTTCACGGTGGGGCAGGCGCTGTCGGGCGCGGGCGACTTGGTCAAGCTCGGCGCCGGCACGCTGGTGCTGACGGGCACCAATGCCTACGGCAATACGCGCGTCGAAGCAGGCACGCTGGTGGGCAATACGGATTCGATCCGCGGCAATCTGCTGAATAACGGTTTCGTCGTGTTCGATCAGGCCGCTAGCGGAACGTTCGGCGGCGACATCTCGGGCTCGGGCGAAGCGACCAAGGCTGGCGCGGGTGTCCTGACGTTGTCGGGCCGCAGTGCGCAGAACTGGCGCGTGACGGCCGGTACGCTGGCCGCCTCGGGCGGTGCCTTGTCCGGCAATGTGGACGTGGGTGCGGCCGGGGCCTTGCATATGGACGCCCCGCAATCGAGTACCTATTCGGGCGTCCTGTCCGGAACGGGCGGCTTGTCCAAGACCGGCGCCGGCATGTTGGCGTTGACCGGCGACAGCGCGGGTTTTGCCGGAACTACCCGCATTGATCAAGGCATCTTGTCGGTCGGCATCAATGGGCAGGGCAAGCTGGGCGGCCAGGTGACGGTGGCTCGCGACGCCGTGCTGCAAGGAACGGGCACCGTCGGCGGCACCACCGTGCAGGCGGGTGGCATCATCGCGCCGGGGAACTCCATCGGCACGCTGCGCGTGGCGGGCGACCTGACACTGGAAGCCGGTTCCGTATACCGGGTCGAGGCGGACTCGCAATCCAACGAGAGCGACCGCATCGCAGTCAGCGGCACGGCCAATCTGGGTGGTTCGGTGCTGCATGTCGGCCCGGACGGCAATCTGGCGGGCGAGCGCAGCTACACGATTCTGACTGCGAACCGGATCAACGGCGCGTTCGATTCCGCATCGTCCGCGTTCGCGTATCTGGATGCGAACCTGGGCTATGACGCGCAGGCTGTCACCTTGCGCCTGGACCGCAAGCGCGTGCCGGTAGAACCCACCACGCCGTCCACGCCGGGCACGCGTCCGATGCGCTTTGCCGACGCGGCAGGCACGTCGAACCAGCGCGCCGCCGCGAATGCGCTGGACAGCCTGTCCGGTGCGAATCCGTTGTATCAGTACGTGCTGACCTTGCCGGAAGGCGCACCCGCCGGCGTGTTCGACAGCCTGTCCGGAGAGGCGCACGCCAGCGTGACGTCGGGCCTGAACAATCTGAGCGGACTGTCGCGGAACTTGCCGTTCAAGAGCTTGCGCGCCAATCTGGATGCCGGCCTTGCGCCGGGCGCCGCCACCGCACAGGCAGGCGGCACGTCGCCCGCATCGGCACTGCCGGGTTCGGCAGCGCAACCCGCTTGGGCCGAGCTTGTCGGCACCTGGCAGACGCTGGATGGCAACGGCAACGCCTCGCGCGTGGATCAGCGTACCGGCGGCGTGTTCGTCGGTGCAGACCACGCGGTGGGCGGCGGCTGGCGCTTGGGCGGCGCGTTGGGCTACACCGATAGCCGCATCCGGGTCGATGCGAATTCGTCCAAGGCGGATGTCGACAGCTACAGCGCCACGGTCTATGGCGGCAAGGCCTTCCAGGCCGGACCGGGCAAGATCAACCTGCTGGTCGGCGCCGGCTACACCTGGCACGACGTTTCCACGACACGCAACGTTGCGGTCGCGGGCCAGCAAGACAAGCTGACCGCGGACTACGGCGCCAGCACGGGCCAGCTCTTCACCGAAGTCGGTTATGCGTGGCCGGTGGCGGAGCGGGCGCAACTGGAACCGTTCGCGGGCGTGGCGTGGTCCGACACGCGTACCCGGGGCTTCCAGGAATCGGGTGGCTTGGCGGCATTGAGCGGGGAAAGCAACCGCAATTCGCTGACTACCACGACCCTGGGCCTGCGCGGCAAGACGGCGTTCTCCGCGGGTAAGACGGAGGGCGTGTTGCGTGCGGCCGCAGGCTGGCGGCACGCGTTCGGCGACGTTGAATCGCGGACCCGCCTGGCGTTCAACGGCAGCCAGCCCTTCACGGTATCCGGCGCGCCGCTGGCGCGCGACGCGGCGTTCACCGAGCTGGGCGTGGATATCGCGGTGTCGCGTTCTGCCACCATCGGCATCACCTACAGCGGCCAGTTCGGAGGCGGCAATCGCGAGAATGCCGGCTCCGTGGGCGTGACCTGGCGCTACTGATCGGGCGCCAGCTCAAGGCAGCGGCAGCGTCTTCCCGACGCTTGCCGCCAGCATCTGCGCGGTGGCCGCCGACAGGGTCCATCCCAGGTGGCCGTGGCCCGTGTTGTAGAACACGCCCGGGCGCTTGCCCGGGCCGACTCGCGGCATCATGTTGGGCGTCATGGGGCGCAGGCCGCACCAGGGCACCACGCGCGATGTCCGGATGTTGGGGAAATGCTTGCGCGTCCAGTCGATCAGCGGCTGCACGCGTTCTGCGCGGATGTCCATGTTGAAGCCGTTGAATTCCGCCGTGCCGGCCACGCGGAAACGGTCACCCAGCCGGCTGGTGACGATCTTGGCCGCTTCGTCCAGCAGGCTGACACGGGGGGCGGCGTCCCGGCTTTGCGCGTCGTCCAGGTGCACGCTGATGGAATAGCCCTTGACCGGATAGATGTTCAGCGTGTCGCCCATCTGTCGCGCGAACTTGCGGCTGACGGCGCCGGCGCAGATGACGACGGCATCGGTTTCGTGCTGCTCGCGCTGGGTGCCGCCTTCGCGCAGGACGTCCAGCACATAGGGACGGCTGTCGCGGCTGATCTGCTCGATGTCGGCGTCCTGCACGAACGTGACGCCATGGCGTTCGCACGCGCGCGCCAGGCCGCTCGTGAATTTGTGGATGTCGCCGGTGGCGTCCGACGGCGTGTAGAAGCCGCCGTGGCAATCCGTTTGCAGCGTGGGTTCGATATTGCGGGCTTCGCTGCCGGATACCGCGTACCGCTCCAGGCCGCCTGCCTGCAACAGCGCGTTCGAACGGCGGGCGGCGTCGAAGCTGGCCGCGTCGTGGTAGATGTGCAGGATGCCCCGGCGTTCCAGGTCGAAGTCGATGCCTTCGGCTTCGGCCATGTCGAAGAGATGCTGGCGTGCTTCGATGGCCAACCTCGTGGTGGCGATGGTGTTTTCGCGGTAGTTCGGGATCTGCGCCATGAACTGCGCCAGCCACGAATACTTGTGCCAGCTGAACTTGGGGTTCAGCAATAGCGGCGCGTTCTTGCGCCACATCCAGCGCAGGCCCTTCAGGACGGTGGCGGTGCTGTTCCAGACCTCGGCGTTGCTGGCCGACAGCTGGCCGCCATTGGCGTAGGACGTTTCCATGGCGGGATAGCGCTGGCGGTCGTAGACGGTGACCTGGTATCCCAGCTTGGACAAGGCATAGGCGGACGTGACGCCGGTGATACCGGCGCCAATGATGGCGATGCGGGGCATGATGGCTCCAGATTGAGTGGCCGCGGCCCGAACTGGCCGCCGCACCCCATCTGTCTTGGTACCTGAGAGCTTCACCCGCTGCGCTGATGACGGCGGGATCCCCTTCGGTGGGCGCGCACGGCGCCTCTCTCCAGATTGTCTAGACTCGCGCAGTCCTGTTGCCTGAGAGTTTCCGGGGCGGTTGCTCCGTCGGCGCCGGCCGCAAGGGCCAGTCTCTTCTGCGCGGTTTTGAATCGACGGAATAGAGAATAGCCAAGTTCTTGTCGAATGGGATTCAGGGTAAGTACTATGTCGGGCGGTCGGCAGCGGCTGGAAATGAAGGGATAGGACCATGAGAATGCAAGTTGAAAGTACCCGGCGCATCGCCTTGTCGGGGCTGGCGGTTTTGGCGCTGGGCGCAGGCGCTGCGCAGGCGTTTGCCGCGCCGACGCCTCCCGTAGACCCGACCACGGCCAGCCGCAGCATCGACGAAGCCGCGCAGGCCGTGATGCGCGAATACGGCGTGCCCGGCATGGCGATCGCCATCACGCGGGACGGCCGGCAGCAGTTCTACAGCTATGGCGTGGCCTCGCGCCAGACCCAGGCCAAAGTCAGCCGCGACACCCTGTTCGAGGTGGGCTCGATCAGCAAGACCTACACCGCGACCCTGGCGGCCTATGCCGAAGTGCTGGGCAAGCTGTCGTTGAACGACAGCCCCGCGCGCTTCCTGCCCGTCTTGCAGGGGTCGGATTTCGGGAAGCTGACGCTCGTCCATCTGGGCACGCATACCGGCGGAGGGTTTCCGTTGCAGGTGCCCGACGCCGTGCGCAACGACGCGCAGTTGATGGATTACCTGAAGGCCTGGAGGCCCCAGTACCCAGCGGGCACGTACCGCACCTATGCCAATCCCAGCATCGGGATGCTTGGGGTGGTGGCCGCCAAGAGCCTGGGCGAACCGTTCGCCAACGCCATGGAAAAGACGCTGTTTCCCAAATTGGGTTTGTCGCACACGTACATCGACGTGCCGGCCGCCGCGATGGGTGACTACGCTCAGGGCTACAACAAACAGGATGCGCCGGTGCGCGTGAATCCGGGCGTGCTGGCGGCGGAGGCCTATGGCGTGAAGACCAGCGCGCGCGACCTGCTGCGCTTTGTCGAGGCCAATCTGAATACGGCGGGCGACGCCGCTATCCAGCGCGCCGTCGCCCGCACGCACGTGGGCTATTACCGGATAGGGGACATGACGCAGGACCTGGCCTGGGAGCAGCTTGCCTATCCCGCCACGCTGGATGCGCTGTTGACAGCGAATGCGGGCACGCTGAACAGCCAGAGCCATCCGGCGGCCGCACTGAATCCCCCGCTTGCACCGCAGGATGCCGTGTGGATCAACAAGACGGGATCGACCAACGGCTTCGGGGCCTATGTGGCGTTCGTGCCGGCCAGGAAGGCGGGGGTCGTGATCCTGGCCAACAAGAACTATCCGAACGAGGCCCGCGTGCGGCTGGCCTACCGGATACTGGAAGAACTCGCGCGCTGAGCGTCAGCGGCGGTTTGGGGCTCGGCAGGGGCTGCGCCCGCGCGCGGCAGCAGTCCCATGATTTCCAGCCGCTGGCACAGCTGCCCCAGACGCTCCAATTTGTAGGCGTCCACGTCCACGCCGGCGTAGTCGTAAAAGCCCTGGGCGTCGCGCAGGCCGTTGCGGCCTTCCTGCATATTGCGAGCAATGACTTCAGGTGAGGCGAAGCGGGGGCCGATGGCTTCGGACAGGTAGCGCGAGGCGTAGTAAAGGATGTCGCCGCCGCCCCAATCGATGAATTCCAGCAAGCCCAGCACCGAAAAGCGCAGCCCGAAGCCCAGCCGGACGGCGGTATCGATGTCTTCGGCGCTGGCGACGCCTTCCTCCACCATGCGGGCGGCCTCGTTCATGGCAAGTGCCTGGATGCGGGGCACGATGTAGCCTGCGGACGGCGCGCACTGCACCGGCACCTTGCCCGCTTGGCGCAACGCCTCCAGCAGCTGCTGGGCGGCAGCGTCGCGCGTCTTGGGCCCCCGGCTGACTTCCACCAGCGGAATCAAGGCGGCGGGGTTCAACCAGTGCGCGTTCAGAAAGCGCTCGGGGTGCGGCACCAGTTCGGCCAGTTCGGTGACCAGGAAGGTGGACGTGGTGGATGCAATGACGGCGTCTGGCGTGCAGGTTTCCCCTAGCCATTGGAAGGCATCGCGCTTGGCGTCCAGCCGCTCCGGCACGGCCTCGAACACGATGCGCGCGCTTTGCAGGTCAGCCGTGGCGTCGTCGCGCCGACACAGCCGCACGCGGCCCATCACGGCATCCGCCTGGCCGGCGTCCAGCAGGCCCAGTTGGCCGAACGTGGCGAGCTCGCGGCGCAGGTTGGCCCGCACGCGGGCGTCGTGCGCGGATTGTTCTGTGGGCTGCCGCGGCTTGATGTCGATCAGCGTCACGTCCCGCCCGGCCAGCAGGTATGACAGGGTGATGCCTTCGCCCATGCGGCCGGCGCCGATCACGCAGATTCTGTCGGCCATGGTCAGCATCCTTGTGCCAGCAATTCGGCCATGCCACGGCGCGACAAGGCGTCCAGCCCCAGGCCTTCCAGGGTACGGCCTTCGGCGTACAGATCGCGTCCCGTGATGGCGCTGGCGACGCTCAGCAAGCCTTGCGCCACCGGGGTGGGCACGCCCGCCCACCGGCCGGCAGACACCAGGAACGACAGTCCTAGCCGCGTGTCTTCCAGCATGTAGCGGTGGGTATGCAGGTCGATGGTTTCGCGCCAGTCGCCGCTATCGGTCAGTTTGCCGTGGGCGCCGCGGCCGTACATCCATTCGTCGCCTTCGCGGGCGTAATGGTCGGCCAGCGGAAAGTGCGGCGCGGCATAGCCCAGGGCGACGCGGATGGCGATGCGTTCGGCGTCCAGCGCGTCGGTCACGCGGCGGATCGAGGCCTGCGTGCCTTCGTTGTGGATGTCCCACTTGTCGAAATGTTCCAGCGGGCCGGCGTTCATCATGATGAGGGGCGGGTGGATGATCGGGCCGGCATTCATCAGCGCACCGGACAGGCCGTCCTCGATGGGTTCGATGGCCGGATAGGCCTGCCGCAGCAGCGCCAGGGCTTCCTCCGACAGACGGCTGGGGAATACGCCCGTGGGCAGGCGGGTGGCGTAGCCGCTGATCACCACCTGGTTGCCGTGCTTGCGGGCCAGGTAGGGCAGCGTGCCGGTTTCCGCATAGGCGACGCGGGCCGGATTGCCCGCGTCTTTCTGGGCGCGGGCGAAGAGGTAGCTGCCGAAGGTGCCCGGCGGCAGGAACACGACCTGTCCATCGCGCAACAGCGGGCCAAGCGCCGGCGCCAGCGCCTGGTGCGTCGTGGCGGGTAGCGGGATGACCAATAGTTGCGCATGGGTCACCGCGTCTTCCAGAGCGTCCGTCAGCTGCAGATGACCGGGGCCCGCGCCCACCGGGACCTGGCGTGTGCCGCGGTAGTCGGTGACGGTCAACGCGCCCGCATCCCGCAAGCCCTGGAACGCGCTGCGGTCGCGGCGCCACCAGCGCACCTCATGCCCCTTTTCCGCCAGCTCGGCCGCCGCCGCATAGCAGCCGTGGCCGCCGCCTATTACGCTGATTCGCATGATCAAGCTCCTTCGATTGAAGCTTGATCCTAGCGGCGGCGCCAGGCGCGGGCTGCGCAAAATGCGCAAGCGCCGTTCCGATCCGGCAAGGGAATGGGCCGCGCTTATCCGCGATGCTGCCGCAAGGTGTCCGACGGCAGGCAGCCGTAGCGCTTGCGGTAATGCGTGGCGAAATGGCCGAAGCTCGTCACGCCATGGCGCAGCAGGATGTCGGTCACGCTGTCGCCCGTGCGCGCGGACTCAAGCGCCGCATGGACCAGCGCCAGGCGCTGATTGCGCACGTAGTCGCTGGGGCTTTGCTTGAGGAACTGCGTGAAGCCGTTCTGCAGCGTGCGAATCGACACGCCGCAGTGCGCCGCCAGATCCGCCAGCGAGATGGATTCGTCGACGTGGGTTTCGATGTATTCCCGTGCTCGGCGCACATGCTGGGGTAAAGGCTGCCTGCGATCGGCGCGCAGCAGGTCCGAATAATTGTGGGGCAACTGCGTCAGCAGCAGGGCCAGCAGATAGTCGGAGAAGCCTGCCGCCAGTGTCTGCGTCACGCCGTCGATCGCGGGGTGCTGGTACAGCCGGCACAGGTAGTCCAGCGTTTCGCGCACGGCGGCCAGGCCCGGTGCATCGGGGTCCACTTCCAGGTCGAACACCAGCGCATGGCGGATCGGCCGGTCCAGCAGGCGTTGCAACTGCTGTTCCAGCGCCTGCCGTTCCACGCGCAGGATCAGGTTGCGGCAATCCCGCCCGATGCTGATCACGCTGGGTTCCGAGGGCGACGAGATCGTCAGGCCGCCTTCACGCATGAGCGCGCGGCGCTTGCCCAGCGTGACCAGGCCGGAGCCTTGCAAGGTGATGCGGATCAGGTAATAGCTGGCGATGTCGCCGGCATCGATTTCGACTTCCGCGCCGTAGTGCAGGTCGAACAGCGCCGCGCTGCCGAAGAACACGCCGTACAGCCGTGACTGCAAGGGTTTCCCCTGAGCGACGCACATACGGTGCGACCACAGGTGCTGGCTGACCTGGTCCTTGATCTCGGTGGCGTTGCCCGAGTCCAGCAAGCAATGGCGGTTCAGCGGATAGGTGTCGTTGAACATGCTTTCCTGCGCGGTGGGAACAGTCGTTGCGTCCGGCGTATAGAGTCCGGTTGCGCAAAGACCTACAACAGATGGACAAACGGGACGCAGCCCGATCCCGGCACACTCCAAGGGAAAAACATGACTGACGCCACCCGGCAGCAAGGGACAAGACGAAGCTACGCCTACGAGTGGTACGTCGTCGTGATATGCATGCTAGCGTACATATTTTCCTTCGTCGACAGACAGATCCTGGCGCTGATGATCGAACCCATCAAGCACGATCTGCAGCTGTCCGACACGCAATTCAGCCTGCTGCACGGCCTGGCGTTTTCCTTGTTCTACGCCTTCATGGGCATTCCGATCGCCTTGCTGGCCGACCGCTATTCGCGGCCGAAGATCATCGCGATCGGGGTGGCGTTCTGGAGCCTGGCCACGGCCGCCTGTGGGCTGTCGCGCAATTTCGCGCAGATGTTCCTGGCGCGCATCGGCGTGGGCGTGGGCGAAGCCGCCTTGTCGCCCGCCACCTATTCCATGCTTAGCGACATGTTCCCGCGTGAGAAGCTGGGGCGTGCGGTGGGTATCTATTCGATCGGGTCGTTCATCGGCGGCGGCATGGCCTTCCTGATCGGCGGCTATGTCATCGACTTGCTGAAAAGCGTGGACACCGTGGTGGTGCCGTGGATCGGCGCGATGCGGCCCTGGCAGGTCACGTTCTTCATCGTGGGCTTGCCCGGCCTGTTGGTGGCGCTGCTGATCCTGTTGACGGTGCGCGATCCCCAGCGGCTGGGCCTGCGCCGCAATGCCGCGGGCCAGGCGCAAAAGCCCACGCTGCGCGACACCGTCCGCTTCCTGGGCCGGCACCGGGGCACGTTCTTCTGCCATTACCTGGGCTTTTCGTTCTATGCCATGGTGCTGTTTGCGCTGCTGGGCTGGACGCCCGCGTTCTACATACGGAAGTTCGGCATGTCGCCGGTCGAGGTGGGCTACATGCTGGGTGTGGTGGTGCTGGTGGCCAACACCGCGGGCGTGTTCTGCGGCGGCTGGCTGATGGACTGGCTGGCCAAGCGCGGTTACAGCGATGCGCCCTTGCGCGCCGGCGTGATCGGCGCCGTCGGCATGGCCTTGCCCGCGGTGGCCTTTACTCAGGTGGACAGCCTGTGGCTGTCGGTGGGTCTGCTGCTGCCCGCGATGTTCTTCGCATCGTTTCCCATGCCGACGTCCACGGCGGCCATGCAGATCCTGCCGCCCAACCAGATCCGCGCGCAGGTGTCGGCCCTGTTCCTGCTGATCTCGAATCTGATCGGCCTGGGGCTGGGAACCACGGCGGTCGCGTTGCTGACCGACCGCCTGTTTAAGCAGCCGGCGGCGGTGGGGCAGTCGCTCTCCATCCTGGTGGGCGGCGCGACGGTGCTGTGCATCGTGTTGCTGGCCGCGGGGTGCGCCCGCTACCGGCGCAGCCTGGCGTTGGAGGACAGCACGCAGGCGGCCTTGCGGCCTGCGCAGGTGATGCCCTGAACGGATAGGAAGGCAGGGTATGGGGGCGCACGCGACCTGTACAGGCGGACGGCAACGACCTGTACAGTGAGGCCGGCGCGATGTGATTGTGTATTTGCAGGGCGCTGGTACACAGTCAAGAATGGCCCGTACCGATGCCGCATGCCGCGGCCGTCCCCTGAACAGGAACTCCCATGACGCTTGCCTCCGCAACCCCCACCCTGGCCGACCTGCGCGTGGATGGCGCGCGCTTATGGCAATCCTTGATGGACCTGGCTCGCATCGGCGGCACCGAGAAAGGCGGCGTGTGCCGGCTGGCGCTGACCGACCTGGACCGGCAGGGCCGGGACCTGTTCGTCAATTGGGCGATGGACGCCGGCTGTGAGGTGCGCGTCGACGCCATCGGCAATATCTTCGCGCGCCGGCCAGGGCGCGACAACCGCCTGCCCGTGGTCATGACGGGCAGTCATATCGACACCCAACCCACCGGCGGAAAATTCGACGGCAACTACGGCGTGCTGGCTGGCCTGGAGGTGCTGCGCACGCTGAACGACGCCGGGGTGCAGACCGAGGCGCCGCTGGAACTGGCGGTATGGACCAATGAAGAGGGGTCGCGCTTCGTGCCGGTGATGATGGGCTCTGGCGTGTATGCCGGCGCCTTCACGCTGGAGCACGCGCTGTCGCAACAGGACCGGGATGGTGTGAGCGTGCGCCAGGCCTTGAGCGACATCCGCTACGACGGCGACGCCGCCGTGCCGCCGGCGCAGCCGGACGGCGTGGGCGCGTACTTCGAGGCGCATATCGAGCAAGGCCCGGTGCTGGAAGCGGCCGATACCGTGATTGGCGTGGTGACGGCCGCCCTGGGCCAGCGCTGGTACGACGTGGTGCTGACAGGCGTGGAAGCACATGCGGGCCCCACGCCCATGCCGCTGCGCCGCGACGCCTTGCTGGCCGCATCCGACCTGGTGCTGGCCGTGAACGAGATCGCGCTGGCGCACGCGCCGGATGCGCGCGGCACTGTGGGCTGGATGGACGTGTTTCCGAATTCCCGCAATGTCATACCCGGCCGCGTGCGCATGACGGTGGACTTGCGCGCGGCCGACGACGCCACGCTGTCCGCCATGGACGCCGCGTTGCGCGCAGCGGTGGATACCGCGGCGTCGGCCCGGGGCGTTGCCGCCCAGGTGGAGCAAGTGGTGTACTTCGCGCCGCAGCCTTTCGCTCCCGTGTTGGTGGATTCGGTACGCGAAGGCGCCAAGTCCTTGTCGCTGTCGGCCATGGACGTGGTCAGCGGGGCAGGGCATGACGCCGTGTACCTGGCGCGCGTGGCGCCCGCCGCGATGATCTTCGTGCCCTGCAAGGACGGCATCAGCCACAACGAGATCGAGGACGCGCGCCCCGAGCACCTGGAGGCGGGATGCAATGTCCTGCTGCGCGCCATGCTGGCGCAAGCCGGCGTGGCGGCATGATCCGCTGACGCGCATGCCCGCACCACGGCGGCGCACGCTGCGCTGACGTGGTGCCGCCGGCCACGGGCCCACGCCGTTCCTGACTGCATTTCCCGGGGCCTGCCCCGGGCGCTCCGATGCCCTGCACATGGCACAGAACTTGCTTATACAAATTCTGTGTACTAACTCTGTGCACGTGTACCTGGAGAACCACAATGCAGACACGGAGTATCCGCATCAAATCCCTGGCCGCCGCGCTCGCGCTGACGGCAGCGGGCGCCACCGCCTTCTCGCCGGCCACGGCGCATGCCGAAAAGGTGCTGCGCATCGGTATGACGGCGGGCGACATCCCGCGCACGCTGGGCCAGCCTGACCAGGGGTTCGAGGGCAACCGCTTCACCGGTATTCCGATGTACGACGGCCTGACCCAGTGGGACCTGTCCAAGCAGGACGGCCCCAGTGTGCTGATTCCCGGCCTGGCCCTGTCCTGGGACGTGGATGCCGCCGATAAGACCAAGTGGGTGTTCAAGCTGCGCCCAGGCGTGAAGTTCCATGATGGGTCGGACTTCAATGCGGACGCGGTGGTGTGGAACGTGGGCAAGGTGCTCGACAAGAGCGCGCCGCAGTTCGATCCCAGCCAGGTGGGCGTGACGGCTTCGCGTATGCCGACGCTGGTGTCTGCCCGGAAAATCGACGACCTGACGGTGGAGCTGACCACGTCCGAGCCCGATTCGTTCCTGCCGATCAACCTGACCAACCTGTACATGGCGTCGCCTGCGCAATGGCAGAAGAAGCTGGCCGCGGTTCCGGCGTCGGTGACGGACGCCGCCGAGCGCTCGCAGAAGGCCTGGGCCGCGTTTGCGGCCGACGCCGCAGGCACCGGCCCCTTCAAGATGGCCAAGTTCGTGCCGCGCGAACGGCTGGAAGTCGTGAAGTACGACGGGTACTGGGACGAGAAGCGCCGGCCGAAGATCGACCGCGTGGTGATGCTGCCGCTGCCCGAAGCCAACTCGCGCACGGCCGCGCTGATGTCCGGCCAGGTCGATTGGATCGAGGCGCCCGCGCCCGACGCTTTCGACGCGATCAAGGCTCGGGGTTTCGTCATCTATTCCAATGAGCAGCCGCACGTGTGGCCGTGGCAACTGTCGTTCAAGGAAGGGTCTCCGTGGTTGGACCAGCGCGTGCGCCAGGCCGCCAACCTGTGCGTGAACCGGGGCGAACTGAAGCAGCTGCTGGGAGGCATGATGGCCGAGCCCAAGGGCACGGTGCCGCCGGGCCATCCCTGGTGGGGCAACCCCAAGTTCGACATCAGGTATGACCCTGACGCCGCCCGCAAGCTGATGGCCGAAGCGGGGTATTCCAAGGCCAAGCCCGTGAAGGTCAAAGTGCAGACCTCGGCCTCGGGCTCGGGCCAGATGCAGCCCCTGCCCATGAACGAGTTCGTGCAGCAGAACCTGAAAGACTGCTACTTCGACGTGAGCTTCGACGTGGTGGAGTGGAACACGCTGTTCACTAACTGGCGCAAGGGCGCCAAGGACCCGTCAGCCAACGGCAGCGACGCCATCAACGTCAGCTTCGCGGCCATGGATCCGTTCTTCGCCATCGTGCGCTTCGTCAGCACCAAGACTTTCCCGCCCACGTCGAACAACTGGGGCTATTTCGGCAACGCCGAGATCGACGGCTTGATCAAGGACGCGCGCACGACGTTCACGCCCACAGAACGCGACGCCGCGCTCGCCAAGCTGCATGCGCGCGTGGTCGAAGAGGCGCCGTTCGTCTGGATTGCGCATGACGTCGGCCCGCGGGCCATGTCGCCGAAGGTCAAGGGCGTGGTGCAGCCCAAGAGCTGGTTCATCGATATCGCCACGATGTCGATGGATTGACCCTGAACGCGGGAAGGACGGCGCCCGGCGCGGCGTCCTTCCCGCACTAGCCGGTGACGCCTATGCTGTCTTACATTTTCCGGCGCGTGGTGTACGCCCTGCCCATCATGGTGGGGGTCGCGCTGCTCTGTTTCCTGTTGATCCACCTGGCGCCCGGCGATCCGCTGGTATCCATCCTGCCGCCCGACGCATCAGCCGACCTGCAGCGGCAACTGATGCAGCTCTACGGCTTCGATCGTCCGCTCGTCGAGCAGTTCGCGGGCTGGCTGTGGCGCGCGCTGCATGGCGATCTGGGCACCTCGATCGCTACCGGCCGCCCCGTTGCCGCCGAAGTGCTGAACGCCGTGGGCAATACGCTGCGGCTGGCCTGTCTGGCGACGATGCTGGGTTTTGTCGTGGGAGCGTTCCTGGGTTTCGTGGGCGGCTATTACCGCAACTCACCGATGGACCGCGTCGCCTCGTTCGTGTCCGTCGTCGGCGTCAGCGTGCCGCACTATTGGCTGGGCATGGTCCTGGTCATCGTGTTCTCGACCCAACTGATGTGGCTGCCGCCTACCGGCGCGGGCCCGGGCGGTTCGGGGGAGTGGGTGGCGGACTGGGCGCATTTCCGCCACATGATCCTGCCCGCCGTGACCATGTCGGTGATCCCGATGGGCATCATCGCCCGCACCGTGCGCGCGCTGGTGGCTGAGACCCTGTCGCAGGAATTCGTGGTGGGGCTGCGCGCGCGCGGGCTGACCGACCTGGGCGTCTTCCTGCACGTGGCCAAGAACTGCGCGCCCACCGCGCTGGCCGTGATGGGCCTGCAGCTGGGTTACCTGCTGGGCGGCTCCATTCTGATCGAAACCGTCTTTTCCTGGCCGGGCACGGGCTTTCTGCTCAACGCAGCCATCTTCCAGCGCGACCTGCCGCTGCTGCAGGGCACGATCCTGGTGCTGGCGCTGTTCTTCGTGGTCTTGAACCTGGCCGTCGACATCCTGCAAGGCCTGTTCGACCCGCGTATCGAAAGGAGCTGATCGCATGACCGATTCCCTTGCAAGCCTGGCGGCCGTCCCGGCCGTGGCGCCGGTGGCGCGGTCGCCCGGTTACTGGTCCAACGTGCTGCGCCGCCTGCGGCGCGATCCGGTGGCGCTGGCCGCCGGCGCTGTCATCCTGGCGCTGATCGTCATGGCGATCCTGGCGCCCTGGATCTCGCCGGCGGACCCGTTCCAGGCGTCGATGCTCAAGCGCCTGCGGCCCATCGGCACCGAAGGCTATCCGCTGGGCGCCGACGAACTGGGGCGCGACATGCTGTCGCGCCTGATGCTGGGCGCGCGCCTCTCGTTGTTCATGGGCATCGTGCCGGTGATCGCGGCCTTCGTGGTGGGTAGCGCCATCGGCATCCTGGCGGGCTACGCGGGCGGCTGGACCAGCACGCTGATCATGCGGGTGGTGGACGTGTTCTACGCGTTTCCGTCCGTGCTGCTGGCGATCGCCTTGTCCGGCACGCTGGGGGCGGGCATCTTCAACGCCATCGTGTCGCTGACCGTCGTCTTCATCCCGCAGGTCGTGCGTGTGGCCGAAAGCGTCACCGCGCAAGTTCGCCGCAGCGACTACGTTGACGCGGCGCGGGCGTCGGGCGCCTCGCCCTTCACGATCGTGCGGGCGCACGTGCTGTCCAACGTGCTGGGTCCGATCTTCGTGTATTCCACCAGCCTGATCTCGGTGTCCATGATCCTGGCCTCGGGCCTGTCGTTCCTGGGCCTGGGCGTGCGGCCGCCGGAACCCGAATGGGGGCTGATGCTCAACACGCTACGCACCGCGATCTACACGCAGCCCTGGGTGGCGGCGTTGCCCGGCGTGATGATCTTCATCACGTCCATGTCATTCAACCTGCTGTCCGACGGGCTGCGGTCCGCCATGGAGGTCAAGGAATGAGCGCACTGATCGAGACGGCACGCGCCGCCCACGGCGATGTGGGCGGGCCGGCCCAGCCGCTGCTGAGCGTGCGTGGGCTGGTCAAGCACTTTCCGCTGAAGCGGGACCCGCTGTCGCGCAAGCGGGGCGGCAACGCCGTGCGTGCGGTGGACGGCGTTGACTTCGACGTGAAGAAAGGCGAAACCCTGGGCGTGGTGGGGGAGTCGGGCTGCGGCAAGTCCACCACCGCACGGCTCGTGATGCAACTGATCACCCAGGATCGCGGCGAACTGGTGTTTGACGGCATGGCGGTCGGCTCGCGGGCACTGGCGCTGCGCGAATTCCGCCGCCAGACGCAGATGGTGTTCCAGGACAGCTATTCGTCGTTGAACCCGCGCATGACCATCGAAGATTCGGTCGCCTTCGGCCCGCTGGTGCACGGCACGCCCAGGAACGATGCCATTGCGGTGGCGCGCGGACTGCTGGGGCGCGTGGGGCTGGAGCCGCAGCGCTTCGCCGGCCGCTATCCGCACGAACTGTCCGGCGGGCAGCGCCAACGCGTGAACATCGCGCGTGCGCTGGCGCTCCATCCGCGTCTCGTCATCCTGGATGAAGCGGTCTCTGCGCTGGACAAGTCCGTCGAGGCGCAGGTACTGAACCTGCTGCTGGACCTGAAGGACGATTTCGGGCTGACGTACATGTTCATCAGCCACGACCTGAATGTGGTGCGGTACATCTCTGACCGCGTGATGGTCATGTACCTGGGCGAAGTCGTCGAACTCGGCCCCGTGGATCAAGTGTTCGACGCGCCGCGTCACCCCTATACGCAAGCCTTGCTGCGATCCATGCCGTCGATGGAGCCGGGGCAGCGCACCGAATCCGCGCCCTTGTCGGGCGACCCGCCCAACCCTATCGATCCGCCCTCGGGTTGCCGCTTCCACACGCGCTGCGCCCAGGCGCGCGCCGTCTGTGCGCAGCAGGCGCCCGACCTGACGCGGCAGGGCGACGGCCATGCCGTGCGCTGCCTGATCCATCAACCCGATTCCGGCTACGCCGCCTCAGGAGCGCTGGCATGACGTCCGCCCCGCAACCGCTTGTCAGTATCCGCAACCTGGAAGTCGCTTTCCAGGCCGGCGCGAAGACCGTGCATGCGCTTAATGGCGTGAACCTGGAAGTCGGCCGTGGCGAGGCCGTGGCGCTGATCGGCGAATCGGGCTCGGGCAAAAGCGTAACGTTGCGCGCGCTGATGCGGCTGCATCCGCCGCGCCGCACGCGCATGCGCGGCCGGATGCAGGTGGACGGGCGCGACGTGCTGGCGATGAACTCGCGCGAACTGGCGGCCATGCGCGGGCCGGTGGTGTCCATGGTGTTCCAGGAACCGCTGCTGGCGCTGGATCCGGTCTACACCGTGGGCCGCCAGATCGAAGAAATGGTGCGCCGGCATACGGGCAAGACGGCCGCCGAAGCGCGTGCGCAGGCCTTGTCGTTGTTCGAACGGGTGCGAATCCCCAGCCCGGAGCGCCGCCTGCAGGCCTATCCGCACGAGATGTCCGGCGGCATGCGTCAGCGCGCGATGATCGCGCTGGCCCTGTCGTGCAATCCGAAGGTACTGCTGGCCGATGAGCCCACGACCGCGCTGGACGCCACCGTCCAGATCCAGATTCTGCTGCTGTTGCGCGAATTGCAGCGCGAACTGGGCCTGTCCATCATCTTCGTGACCCATGACATCGGCGCGGCCGCCGAAATCGCGGACCGCGTCGCCGTCATGTATGGCGGCCGGATCGTCGAGCAAGGCACGGTCGCCGACCTGTTGCGGGCACCGCGCCACCCCTACACGCAGGCTTTGCTGAAGGGCAGGGCGCACGGCGCGATGCGTAAAGGGCAACGACTTGAAACCATTCCGGGCTCCCCGCCTGATCTGGCTGCCTTGCCGCCTGGCTGTTCGTTCGCGCCGCGTTGCAGCTTGGCGCAGCCGCGCTGCCAGGCGACGGTGCCCGATATCGAGCCCGTGGCGGCGGGGCACGAGGTACGGTGCATCCGGGTGGCCGAGACCCAGTAGCGGCGGCAAACCTGTTTCAACCTATCACCGGCGCAATCTGTCCCTGATATGGATTTTCATTCTTGGCCGATAATGCTTGCTGTTGCTCCCAGCCGGACCCCTTATGCCCTGCTTTACCCGTCGTGTTGCTTTGCCTCTGTTCGCCATCCTGTCGGCCGTTTTGGCGGGATGTACCTCCCCTAAACCGGCCTATGAACGCGAGGACTTCACCCAGAACGACGTGTTTTCCCGCACGTTCCCCACCGCCAGCACCACCGCCTGCGACGCCGGCCGCCGCGCCTTGCTGAGCCAGGGCTACAACATCGACCGGTTCGATCCGGCGCGGGTGTCGGGGCACAAGAATTTCCAGGGTGAAGATGGGCTGCATACCCAGATCAATTTCAATATCGACTGCGCCTCGGATGGCAGCGCCAACCAGCGCGCCACGGTATTCGCCAATGCCGTGCAGGATCGCTATTCGATCAAGCGCACGAGCAGTTCCGCCAGCGTGGGCGTGAGCGTGCTGGGGCAGGTGTCGATGCCGTTCGGGTCCAGCGATGATTCGCTGGTGAAGACGGCCAGCCAGACCGTGTCGCGCCCCAAGTTCTACGAAGGGTTCTTCCAGCTGCTGCAGCGCTTCCTGCCGGACGCCGAAGCCGCCGCTGCGCCGCATGTGCCGTCGCCGGCCCGTGCACGCGCCAACCCGGGCAAGCCGCAGGCGGCGCCGGCGGATCCGGTGGTCGCGCCGGACGCGCCGGCCGACACCCTGAACCCGGCCCTCGCCAATGGCACCCCGGCGGCAGCCGACAAGACGTCGCCCGCGGCGGAACCGAATCACGCGGCAACGCCGTCCGCGTCGGGCAATTCGGAAGCGGGGACTGCCGCGCCTGCGACCGCACCGGCCACGGCGCCTGCCGCCACGCCTGCAACCCCGCCCGCAGCCACCCCGGCCGTGCAGGCGCCGGCCCCTGGCGCGACGCCCGCCGCAACGCCCGCTGCGCCCGCGTCCGGCAACTAGCCCGGTCCGTGCGTCGCGCCGGTTTGCCTTGGCGCAATCCGGCGCGGGCTTTCGGCGCCTCAGGCCGCACGCCAGCGGTGATAATGCCGGCCATGACATACCAACTTCTCAAGATGGCCCACGTAGCGGCCGTCGTCGCCTGGATCGTCGGATCGCTGTTCGTCTCCCTGTTCCTGTTGTCGTCGCAGCCGCAAGACGGCGATGACGCGCCCAAGGAACGCAAGATGCTGGGTGCGCTGCGCCGGTGGACGCTGTGGGTGACCACGCCGGCGATGGTCATCTCCTGGATGATCGGCCTGCACCTGGCGATGACCTTCGGCTGGTTCGCGATGAACTGGATCTGGATCAAGGTCGGCTGCGCGCTGGCTTTGTCCGCCTTGCTGGGCATCCAGAGCGCCGCGTTGCGCCGTATGGCGCAGGGCAGCCCGAAACGGCCGCCGGCGGTGGATCTCTACGCGCCGTTCACCGTCATCGCCTGCGCGGTCATCGTGACACTGGTCGTCGTCAAGCCGTTCTGATGCGGCACGGGCGGCTTATGCCGCCGCGCCATATCCAAAGATCCCCGTAATAAGGACTCAACGAAGTATTCGTTCGTGCCCGTCGGGGCCCTCCCTAGAATCGTCTCTCTCATAACTGCATTGACTTAGAGGCGATTCCATCATGACTACCCGTTTTCTAGGTGCGCGCACCGCGCAGGGCAACACCCCGCCCGTCAAGCGGACGCGGCTCGTCCTCAAAACGCTGTTGGGCGCCGTGCTGGCATCCGCCGCGATGTTCCATGGCCCGGCGTTCTCCGCGGATCCCAAGCCTCTGAAAGTGGGCGTGCGCGGCGGGGTGGACGAGCAGATCTGGGAAGTGGTGACGCAGGTGGCCAAGAAGAACGGCCTGGCCGTTGAGCCCGTCGTCATCACGGGCACCGCCAGCCCCAACGAAGCGCTGAACAACGGCGACCTGGAAGCCAACGCCTTCCAGCACATTCCTTTCCTGAACGACCAGATCAAGCAGCGCGGCTATAAGCTGGTGCCGGTGGCGAACACGCTGATCTCGCCCATCGCCTTCTATTCCAAGAAGTACAAGTCGCTGAAAGAGCTGCCGGACGGCGCCCGCGTCGGCATCCCGAACGACCCCAGCAACCAGACCCGCGCGCTGGTGATTCTGCGCGATCAAGGTCTGATCACGCTGAAGGAAGGGTTCGACCCGGCAACCGGCACCGCTACGCTGGCCGATGTGACCTCCAACCCCAAGAAGCTGAATTTCGTGGAAAGCGCCTCCGTCGTGCTGGCGCGTTCGCTGCCGGACGTGGACACCGCCGCCATCGTCAACAGCTTCGCCTACCAGGCGGGCCTGATCGCCACGCGCGACGGCATTGCGGTGGAGAAGAAGGAAAACAATCCTTACGTGAACATCATTGCCGTGCGCGAAAAGGACAAGAACGCGCCGTGGGTGCCCGAGCTGATCAAGGCCTACCACTCTGAAGAAGTCCGCCAGTTCATCCTGAGCAAGTACGAAGGCTCCGTGATCCCGGTCTTCTGAGATGCAGCACGAATTCTCCTACCCCGGCTCGGCGGTAGCGGCCGGGTCGCCTGCTGGGCCGGACGCCCACATCGTTTTCGACGGGCTGCAAAAGCGTTATCAAAGCCCGCAAGGCGCGGTGGCGGCGCTGTCTGATGTGTCGTTCTCGGTGGCGCGGGGCGAGGTCTTCGGAATCATCGGGCGCAGCGGCGCGGGCAAGTCCACGCTGCTGCGGTCCATCAACATGCTGGAACGCCCCTCCGCCGGCCGCGTGCTGGTCGACGGGGTGGACGTGGGCCAACTGGACGAAGACGGGCTGGTGGGCCTGCGCCGCCGCATCGGCATGATCTTCCAGCACTTCAATCTGCTGTCGGCCAAGACGGTGGCCGAAAACGTTGCGCTGCCGCTGCGCGTGGCCGGCGTGAAGCCCGCCGCCGCACGCGCGCGCGCTGGTGCATGAGCCGGAAATCCTGTTGTGCGACGAAGCCACGTCCGCGCTGGACCCGGAGACCACGCAATCCATCCTGGCGCTGCTGCAGGACATCAACCGCAAGCTGGGGCTGACGGTGGTGCTCATCACGCACGACATGGCAGTGATCCGCGAAGTCTGCCACCAGGTGCTGGTGCTGGACGGCGGCCGCAAGGTGGAGCAAGGCGAGGTCTGGCGCGTATTCGGCAACCCGCAGGCGGACGCCACGCGCGCGCTCCTGCGCCCCTTGCAGCACGAACTGCCCGCGGACCTGGCGGCCCGGCTGGTGCCCGACTTGCAGGGCCGCGATGGCGTTGCCGTACTGCGGCTGCGTTTCACTGGGCAGGGTCGGCCTGACGGCGTGTCGCTGCAGGCCTTGGCGGCAATGGGGCCGGGCGCCACCTTGCTGCATGGCGGACTGGACCGGTTGCGCGGCCATGCGCAGGGCAGTCTGCTGGTGTCGGTGCCCGCGGGCGCATTACAGGAAGAGGCCGCGCGCGCCGCGCTGGTGGCCGATCAGATAAAGGTGCTGGGGTATGTCGCTGCCGATGCTTGATAAATACCTGCAGGCGTTCCTGCAGACCCTGGCGATGGTGAGCGTCTCCGCCGTCATCGCGATCGTGTCGGGCCTGGCGCTGGCCGTGGTGCTGACGGTGACCGCGCCCGGCAACCTGTACCCCAAGCCGCGCTTGAACAAGGTGCTGTCGATCACGGTGAACACGTTCCGCGCCATCCCCTTCATCATCTTGCTGGTGGCCATGCTGCCGTTCACGCGCTTCCTGGTGGGCACCACGTTGGGAACCTGGGCGGCCATCGTGCCGCTGTCGGCCAACCTGGTGCCGTTCTTTGCGCGGATCGCGCAGGTCAGTCTGAATGATGTGGATCACGGGCTGGTGGAGGCGGCGCGCGCGATGGGCTGCCGGCGCTGGCACATCGTGCGCCACGTGCTGTTGCCCGAGGCCTTACCCGGCATCATCGGCGGCATGACGGTCAGCGTCATCGCCATGATCAACGCATCGGCCATGGCCGGCGCCGTGGGCGCCGGCGGCTTGGGCGACCTGGCGATCCGCTACGGCTACGAGCGTTATGAAACCCGCGTGATGTTCGAGGTGATCGTGATCCTGATCGCGCTGGTGTCGATCGTGCAGTTCACCGGTGAATGGCTGTCGCGCCGGGCCGACCACAAGCGGTAGGCACGGGGCGGCGATGCGGGCGGGCGGACAAATCGGATCAGGGCAGCGCCGAGAGGATGCTGGCCAATTGCTGCTTGCCCAGTTGTTCCTGTTCGGCGGACATCTTGCCGATCGCCGCCATGTGCTGGCGGAACCGGTTCAGGTCGTCGTCGCGGTCGAACAGCAGTTCGTCGTGGTCCGCGTACCAGTGCTGGCGGTTGTCGTCCAGCAACGTGATCATCTGGCCGAACTCCTGCAGGATGCGCGTCTCAAGCGTCCAGACCTGCGCAAGGCTGGCGCTGCGCCGCGCCAGCGACGCGTCCAGGCCCGTCAGCATTTTCTGCTTTTCCGGTTCGCGGATCGCCAGCGAACGGATCATCGCGGGCATGTCCTTCAAGACCTGCAGGCTTTGCTGCTGGTATTTCGGCACCAGACGCTCGGCCTGCTCAAGAATCATCCGGCTTTCCACCAGGCCGGTGTCCCGGGCCAGCCGGTGCGCGTCCAGCAGTCGCGGCATGCCGATGTCGTTCAGGTCTTGAAGGTAGGCCTTGTGCTGCGCCAGCCGCTCGCCGGCCACGGTCTTGATGATGCGTTCCAGCTCGCCGTAGAACCCGGTGGCCTTGGGCGTGGGGTCGATGACCGGCAGGGCGTCGGGCACGCCTTCCGGGCTCGTGACCATCAGCTGCAAGGTGTCTGCGACCTTGCGGATTTCGGCCGCGGCCACTTTTTCCTGCTCGCGTTCGCTGGCATTGCGCAGGCCGATCACCACGGCCGACACAAGCACCGCCAGGCCGGCGAACAGCGCAATGCGCAGCCAGCCAGGCCGTGCACGCGGGGATCGCAAAGGCTTGTCCTGGGAAATCATGGCGCACCAGAAATTGGGGACACGGTTTTGAATGTAACGCAGTTTTCCGGCAAGGGCGTGACGCCTTTGCAATATCCGATGACAGGAGTTCAGCTATGTCCGACACCACGCAGCAAGGCTTTGCCACCCGCGCCATCCACCTGGGGTACGACCCTCTGGAGGAACAGGGCGCTTTGTCGCCGCCGTTGTACCTGACGTCCACCTACACTCAGGACAGCATCGAAACCTTCGACCAGATCCGCCTGGGTGAAAAGCAGGGCTATGTCTATGGCCGCACGCGCAACCCCACGCAGGCGCTGCTGGAAGAGCGGCTGGCGTCGCTGGAAGGGGCCGAAGCCGGCGTCGTGACCGCATCCGGCATGGCAGCCATTTCCGCCACCTTGTTTTCGCTGCTGCAAAGCGGCGACGAGATCGTGGTGGACCAGATCGTCTACGGCACCGCGTTCACCTTGTTCACGCAAGGGTTGAGCCGCTTTGGCATCCATGCGGTCTTTGCCGACTTTACGCGGCCCGAGACGGTTGCCGCGGCGATCGGTCCCAAGACACGCGCCATCTATTTCGAAACGCCGGCCAATCCGAACCTGCGCCTGGTCGATATCGCGGCCGTGTCCGCCATCGCGCGCGGCAAGGGCCTGTTGACCATCGTGGATAACACTTTCGCCACGCCGGTGCTGCAACGCCCGCTGGAACATGGCGCCGACATCGTGCTGCATTCCGCCACGAAGTACCTGGGCGGCCACGGCGACCTGTTGGCAGGGGCCGTCGTGGGCCGCAAGGAACATATTGACGCCATCCGTCTGCAAGGGCTGCGCTACTTCACCGGTGCGACCTTGTCGCCGTTCACGGCCTTCCTGGTGCTGCGTGGCATCAAGACGCTGGAACTGCGGGTGCAACGCCATAGCGAATCTGCCTTGAAGGTGGCCAAGCTGCTGCGCGAGCACGGGGCCGTGGCGGACGTGTTCTATCCGGGCCTGGAAGGCACCGCCGGCGCGGAGATCGCGCGGCGCCAGCAGGCGTCGGGCGGCGGCCTGGTGGCTTTCGAGCTCAAGGGCGGGCTCACTGCGGGGCGGACCCTGTTGAACAGCCTGAAACTGGCGCGCATCGCCGTCAGCCTGGGTGACCCGGAAACGCTGATCCAGCATCCCGCGTCGATGACGCACGCCAGCTATTCGGCAGAAGACCGCGAAAAGTACGGATTGTCCGAAGGGCTGCTGCGCCTGTCCGTCGGGCTGGAGACGCCAGAGGACATCCTGGCCGATCTCAAGCAGGGCCTGGATCGGGTGTAGGGAACGGGGCGCAGGTGTCGCGCCGCCACGCGACCCATTCGCCTGCGCCGTCGAAATGACGCAGGCCGCGGGCGGCGATTGCCCGCCCTGCGCGCAGCACGTCCATGTCCAACCCCGGCAGATTGCGCAGCAGGGCGGGCGGCAGGTGGTCGATGTCCAGCACGCGCTCGTCCAGATCCATGCGCATCAGCCCACCGCCGTCGGTAGGCACGCGCACGAACCACAAGCTTTCCATGTAGTCGCCGAACCAGGGGTCGGGATACATCGCTTGCGTGAAGACGAAGCCGAATTCGTGGATGTCGCTCCAGGGCCAGAACTCCTGGATGCCCATCGCGCGCGCCAGTTCGCTTTCGCGGGTGAGGCCGGCGTCATCGAAACGCACGGTCTCGCGCAAGGGATCTTCAGGGGGCGGTGGGCCGTTCAGGAAGCGCTTGAGGCGTGACCACATGGCAGGCAAGGGGGCGGAATCGGAGACAGATGGCGCAGTGTACCGGGCCGGCATTCTGTAAAAAATGTTACAACCTTTGATTCTCGTCAAATCCACGCCTCGGCGCGCACGGTAGGGTTTCGCCTTTGCCTGATGGGGCCGTCGGCGATCGGCCGGCCGGCGTGGGCCAGACGACAAGCGCAGCAAGGACAGGATTCATGACAGACAAGACCCCGCAAGCCGAACAAGCCGTAGCCGCCACGCCGAACAAGCGCGCGGGGGCTGCCGCCAAGCGTACCGCCAGCACCCGCGCCGGCACGGGTTCGCGCCGGGCGCAGCCGACAGCGGCGCCGCCTATTGAACCGGTGGTGCAGGCCCGCAAGCGCGTGGCCGCCCGGGAAGACGCCGCCCGCCAGGAAACCGTGTCGGTGCTGTCCGACATCGCGCGCCGCTACACCGTCGGACCCGAGGCGCAGGCCCACGAAGCCTTGCGTTCCGTCATCGAAGACCTGTCGCCCGACGATGCGCGCGCCGTGCATCGCGCGTTGCTGGATGCCAGCACGCAGGGGCCGAGCAGCCGCCGCAATCCCGACGAGGAACTGGCGACCGATTGGCGCGAGGGCATCTATCCCTATCGCCACCGCATGCTGCGCCGCAATTACGAAAAGCAGAAGTACCAGCTGCAGGTCGAGCTCTTGAAGCTGCAGGCCTGGGTCAAGGCGACCGGCCAGCGGGTGGTGATCCTGTTCGAAGGGCGCGACGCCGCGGGCAAGGGCGGCACCATCAAACGCATGATGGAACACTTGAATCCGCGGGGCGCACGCGTGGTCGCGCTGGAAAAGCCGTCGGACACCGAGCGGGGCCAGTGGTATTTCCAGCGCTATGTGCAGCACCTGCCCACGGCGGGCGAGATCGTGATGTTCGACCGGTCCTGGTACAACCGCGCCGGCGTGGAACGCGTGATGGGCTTTTGCTCGCAGCAGGAGTATCTGGACTTCCTGCGCCAGGTGCCGGACTTCGAACGCCATCTGGTCACGAGCGGCATCCATCTGGTCAAGTTCTGGTTCTCGGTCAGCCAGGAAGAGCAACGCCGCCGCTTCCTGCAACGCAAGGTGCACCCGCTCAAGCAGTGGAAGCTCAGCCCGGTGGATCTAGCCTCGCTGGACAAATGGGACGACTACACGCGCGCCAAGGAAGCGATGTTCGCGCATACCGACACCGCGGACGCGCCGTGGATCGTGGTCAAGTCCGACTGCAAGAAGCGCGCGCGACTTAATGCGATGCGCTATGTGCTGAGCCGCCTGCCGTACGAAGGCAAGAGCGGCGACGCCGGCATGGCGCTGGACCCGCTGATCGTGGGCCGGGCGCTGTAGGCGTTCAGGCGCCCAGGGCCTTCAGGTTCAACGTGTAGCTGCGTCCGATCCACACCGCGCAGTCGCGGTGGTCGCGCAGCGAATCGCCGGTATTGGGATGCATGAAGACATCCAGCGCACCATGGTTCAGGGTCAGCCAGGTCGAGATCTCGGCGAAGTGCGCCGGGGTGAATGCGATCTGGTAGCTCCATTGCGGATGCGGGCCGACGGGGCGCTCATGGAAGCGCCCCATTTCCATCTTGCCGTCGAACTGCGCGATCACACGTTCGCGCAGCGCGAACGCGGCATCACGGCTGGCGCCGTCGAAATACACATGGGCGTGCCAACTGGCGACGCTGCTTACGGCGACATCGTTCATGGTGGTCTCGTCAGGTTCAGCCACCGGCGCGCTTGGCGCGATGGCCGCTTTTTATCAGGGTATCGATGATGCGGTCGCAGTGGTCGCCCTGGACTTCGATCACACCGTCCTTGACCGTTCCGCCCGAGCCGCAAGCGTTGCGCAGCTGCTTGCCCAGCACGCCCAGCGCGATCGGGTCCAGCGCCAACCCCTTGACTACGGTCACGCTCTTGCCGCCACGGCCCTTGGTTTCGCGGGATACGCGGGCCACGCCGTCGCCAGCGGGCACGGGAGAGGGAGCCTTGCATTGGCACTGCGCCAGCGCCTGCCGGCAATCGGGGCACATGCGGCCGCTTTCAGTGGAATAGACCAGGCCGCCGGTTGAGCTGCGTTTCATGATGGACGTTGCGGAAATTCAAGGATATGCGCCGGATTATGCCAGCCCGGCACGCCTTACTTGCCCCGCATCTGGTCGATCAGCCGGCGGTCGCGCTTGGTCGGGCGGCCCGTTTCGATCCCCAGGGCGGGTTCCGGCGCCAGGCGCCGCATCTCGGCCGCGCGCTCGCGCGCCGCGACGCTTTCCGGCGTTTCTTCGTACAACAGGCGGGCGACCGGCGCGGGGCCGCGCACGCCGCTCACCGCAACCACGCGCACCTGCAGCGCCGGGTCTTCCTTGCGGACGGTGACCCGATCACCGGGGGCGACTTCGCGCGAGGGCTTGGCGGCCTGGTCGTTCACGAAGACCCGGCCTTTGCCAATTTCCTGCACCGCCAGGCTGCGCGTCTTGTAGAAGCGGGCGGCCCAAAGCCACTTGTCGAGTCGAATCTTGTCCATCTTGGCTGTCCCTGCGCAATTCTGCTTCAAGCCATGATGATAGCTGCGCCGGCAGGACGCCGCTGCGCGAAAAAAAGCGGCGCCCGACAAGGGCGCCGCAAGACCGGCAATCCGGCAACCGGGCTGGCTGGCCCGGCAGTACTCAATCCAGCTTCAGGTCCGCTTCCTTCACGACGCGCTGCCACTTGGCGATTTCGGCGCGGCGGAAGGTGTCCAGTTCAGCGGGCGTCGAGCCGATCGGCTCGGCGCCGATGCCGGCCAGCTGTTCGGCGATGGCAGGGTCCTTCAACACCTTGGCCAGCGCTTGCGATACCTGGTCAACAATCGCGGGCGGCGTGCCGGCCGGGGCGAAGACGGCATTCCATTCATACGTCTCATAGCCCGGCACGCCGGATTCCGCGACGGTGGGCAGGTCGGGCGCGGTCTTCGAGCGTTCCAGACCGCCGACGGCTATTGCGCGCAGCTTGCCGTTCTTTACGTGCTGCCAGGCCGATCCCATGCTGGCGAACATGACGGGCACCTGGCCGGACATGACGTCGATCATGGCCGGGCCGCCGCCCTTGTAGGCCACATGCTGCAACTGCGTCTTGGCCAACAGGTTGAACAGTTCGCCCGCCAGGTGCTGCGCCGAACCGGGGCCGGCCGACGCGAAATACACGTGGTCCTTGGCGCCGGGCTGGCCCAGCGTGATCAGGTCGGCCACCGTCTTGACCTCGTACGAGGGCGTGACGACCAGCACGTTCGGCACGCGCAGCAGCAACGAGACAGGCGCGAACGCGGTGAGCGTGTCGAACTGCATCTTGGAATGCAGCGCGGGATTCTGCGCGTGGTTCGAGGCGTCCAGCATCAGCGTGTAGCCGTCGGGCTGCGCCTTGGCGACGACCGCGCCGCCGATCATGCCGCCGGCGCCGCCGCGGTTTTCAATGACGACGGGCTGGCCCAGTTCGGCGGCCAGCTTGGGGCCGATCAGGCGGGCTACGACGTCCACGGTGCCGCCGGGCGGATAGGTCACGACCAGCGTGACGGCGCGTTCGGGATAGGCGGCGGATGCCGTGCTTGCGGCGCCGGCCAGCAGGCAGGCGGCAACGAGCAGGCCGCTACCGCGCGCCAGGCGTTTGATCAGGTGGGTCATGGTTTGTCTCCTTGGAATTGGAACAGCTGCAACGGCGTGCCGGCAAGCACGGCGTGCCGTTGCGTGGGGTCGTCGATCCAGGCGTCCAGCCATTGCGTTGCCGTGGGGTAGGACGCCAGGTGGCGGTGTTCGGTATGGGGCCAGTCGCTGCCCCACATCAGGCGGTCCGCGGTGTAGGCGGCCAGCAGTTGCTGCGCGGCCAGCCGGCCGGACGCGGCACAGTCCGCGGCCTGCCAGTTGCGGTAGGGGGCCGACAGCTTGACCCACACGCGGCCGCTGCCGGCCTGTTGCAGCAGGTACAGAAAGCCGGGGTCCGACACGCCGAGTGCCGGGTCGGGCCGGCCGAAATGGTCGACGACCACGCGGCAAGCGGCAGCCAGCAAGGCGGGCAGGATATCCGGCAGGCGAGCCGCCTGGATATGGACTTCGACGTGCCAGCCCAGCGCATTCACGCGAGCCAGCAGGGCCTGCCAGCCAGGGGCGGCAAGCTCGGGCACGGGCAAGCCGATCAGGTTCAGGCGGATGCCCACCACGCCGGCGTCGGCCAGCGCCTGCAATTCGCCGTCGGCGATGCCGGGGGCGACGACCGCCACGCCACGCAGGCGTCCAGAGGCGGCGCGCAGGGCGTCCAGCAGGTAGCGGTTGTCGGTGCCTAGAAAACTGGGTTGCACCAGCACGCCGTGACTGAGCCCGTGCGTATCCAGCAGCGCCAGGTAATCGGCCAGCGTCGCGTCGTAATCGGGCGTGTGGCGGCGCGTGTCGGCAAGCGCCAAGCCTTGCTGGAATACGTGCGCATGGGTGTCGACGGCAGCGCCGGTCGCGAGCGGGGGCAAGGCGGTCTCCTGTTCTGTGCGCAGACGTTGTCCACGCTGTTCTGTAAGGCGGGATTCTAAGAAGTCAGGGTATAGTTTTCTATTGTGGAAAATCGCTTTATATATATCGGATTGATATGGAAACTCGGCACCTGCGTTACTTCCTGGCGGTGGTGGACCACGGCAGTGTTAGCCGCGCATCGGAATGGCTGGGCATCGCCCAGCCTGCCTTGAGCCAGGCGCTCGCCCGCATGGAAAAGGATCTGGGAGTGCGCCTCTTTGAACGGTCGCGCCAGGGCGCCGCACCCACGCCGGCCGCGCTTGCCATCCTGGAAGACGTGCGGACCAGCGTGGCGCGTATCGATGCGGCGGCGCAGCGGGCGCGCGAGATCGGCCGCGGCAGCGCGGGGCAGTTGACGGTGGGGCTGGTGTCATCCGCGCTTTTCGACACCTTGCCGCGCGCGCTGCGCGAAATGCGGCGGCAAGCGCCTGGCGTGCGCGTGATCCTGCGCGAAATGAGCAACGCCGAACAAGCCGAGGCCTTGCAGACGGGCGAGATCGACATCGGCCTGATGCACACGCCGGTCGCCGTGGGCGGGCGCATGCGGGAACGGCAGTTGTTGCGCGACCGGCTGGTGGCCGCGGTGCCCGACGAGTTCGTCGTGGCGGAAGACGGGCAGGTATCAATGGCGCAGATCGCGCAAGCGGGGCTGGTGATGTATCCGCAGGCGCAGTTGCCGGCGTTCTATGCGGGCATCCTGGACGCCATGCGCAAGGGCGGGCACGATGCCCAGGTGGCGCAGGAGGCCAACCGGACGTTGACCGTCCTATCCTGCGTGGCGGGCGGGTGCGGCGTGGCGCTCCTGCCCAGCTGGATCCGCACGATGAATTTCGGCGGCGTGCGTTTTTGCGAAGTGCGCGACGGCCACAGCTTGCCCAGCTTCGACCTGAGCGCGATCTGGCCGGCCCGTTCGGTGCCCACGCTGGCTGATCTTTTCGCCAATCTGGACCTCGGTCCGCGCTGATTTTCGCGCAGCCTTTCACTGCGCGTTCAGCCGCGCTTTCAGAACGCTTAAGCCTGGCTTAAAACGGCATTTTCTTCGGAACCCGGGCCATCCGCCCCGTCTAACCAGAAACGGTTATTCGGGGGCTTGCCCATGGATCTGAACTGGCAGCAGCAATTGACGGAAAGCGCGCTGTGGCTCGTGCGCGCCTTCGGCATCACGGCCATCGCGATGGCCGCGATGGCGATGGTGCTGGCCCGCAGCACCGATTGGGGCCGGAAATTCTGGCGCCTGGCTTGGCCGTACCTGACGCCGCGGCGCAGTTGGCGCCCCTTGCTGACGTTGGCGATGCTGCTGCTTCTGGCGATGGCGGCGGTACGCATGACCGTGTTGTTTTCCTTTTGGTACAACGGCTTCTACAGTGCGCTGCAGGCACTCGACCCCTCCGCGTTCTGGCGCTTTTTGGGCATCTTTTCGGTGCTGGCGTGCGTGCACGTGGTGCGCACCCTGGCCGACAGCTATGCCGGCCAGTCTTTCGACATCCATTGGCGCGTGTGGCTCAACGACCGGCTGACGCGCGACTGGCTGGGTGCGGGCGCCTACTACCGCGGCCATTTCGTCGATGCGCCCGTTGACAACCCCGACCAACGCATCGAGCAGGACATCGCGATGTTCGTCACGGGTTCACGCACGCTGGCCATCGGCGCGTTGAGCGCGATCGTGTCGCTGGTGGCGTTCACGGGCATTCTGTGGGGCCTGTCCGGCCCCTTGTCGGTCGCGGGCGTCGAGATCCCGCGCGCCATGGTGTTTGTGGTCTTCCTGTACGTGACCGTCGCGACCTGGTTCGCCTTCAAGATCGGCCGGCCCTTGATCCAGCTGAATTTCCTGTCCGAACGCTTGACCGCCAACTTCCGCTACGCGCTGGTTCGACTGCGCGAAAACGCCGAGAACGTGGCGTTCTACCAGGGCGAAGCGGCAGAGCGCGCCACGTTGTGGACGCGGTTCACGGCCTATATCGCGAACTTGTGGGCGCGGGTCTACCGGGGCCTGAAGTTCGACGGGTTCAACCTGTCGGTCAGCCAGGTAGCGGTGGTGTTTCCCTTCATCCTGCAGGCTCCGCGGTTCTTCAGCGGCGCGATCAAGCTGGGCGATGTGATGCAGACGTCGCAGGCGTTCGGGCAGGTGCAGGATGCCCTGTCATTCTTTCGTACGTCCTACGATTCCTTTGCGCAATACCGTGCCACGCTGGACCGGCTGAACGGATTCCTGGATGCCAACGAAGCCGCGCGCGCCTTGCCGTCCGTGCAGACCGAGCCGCTGCCCGACGCGATGGAGATCCACGGCGTCACGGTGACGCGGCCGGATGGCAGCACGTTGCTGCACGAACTGAACCTGCAGATGCGCGCGGGGCAGAGCTTGCTGATCAAAGGCCCCTCGGGCAGCGGCAAGACGACGCTGTTGCGCGCCTTGGCCGGGTTGTGGCCCTACGCGCAAGGTCACGTGCGCCGGCCGCAGGGCGCGGCGGCGCTTTTCCTGTCGCAGCGGCCCTATCTGCCGCTGGGCGATCTGCGCGGCGCCGTGGCCTACCCCGGCGAGTCGCAGCCGGAAGACGATGCACGCCTGGCCGAGGCGTTACGCCAAGTCAACCTGGGGCATCTGGCCCTGCGCCTGGATGAAGTCGCGGATTGGTCCCGCATCCTGTCATTGGGCGAACAGCAGCGGGTGGCGTTTGCGCGGGTGCTGTTCAACCGGCCCGCCATCGTGTTTCTGGACGAGGCCACGTCTGCTACCGACGAAGGGCTGGAGTACATGCTGTACAGCTTGCTGCGCAGCGCCTTGCCCGATTGCATGCTGGTCAGCGTGGGCCATCGCAGCACGCTGGACCCGTTCCACACGCATCGGCTGGTGCTGGACGGCGCGGGCAACTGGACGGCGGGGCCGATGGCGCCGCCTGCCGCCGGCAAGCCATTGCGCGCCGCGGCTTGAGGCCACCCGGCCGCGTGGGCCGGGCGCCTCGGGTGGGGCTTTAGGTGCCCACGCGCAGCGGCCCGGTCAGCTTGCGCAGCGCGGCGATCACGCTTTGCGCGGTGATGCGGCCGGTCTTCGGATTGGCCGACGGAATGTTCTGGATCTCCATCGAGAAAGACGCCGAATCCGACACGACTTCAACGCGATGGATATTGCGTTCCAGCGACGGGTCCGCCCAGATTTCCAAGGTGGTGCGGTCCGGCCCAATGCCCGCCAGCGACACGCTGACCGCCACGTTCAGGTTGGCCGGAAAGCCGACGGCGGCCTCGCGCGGCGAACCGCGGAAGATCAGGCGCGGTTCGGTGATGTCCGCGATGTCGATATTGTTGTCGGTCAGGTAAGGCGCGCCCAGCAAGCCGCGCACAGGCTTGCGGGTGATCATCGTGACGGAATGGATCACGCCTTCGGCGGCGGCGGTGATGGCGTCCAGGCCCAGGATGGCGCCCGACGGCACCAGGATCTGGCCGTGGTGCTGGCGTGCCAGTTCGATCAGGTCGTCGTGGCGCAGCAGGGCGCCCGAGCTCAGCACCACCATCTTCTTGCCGCTGCGCAGCACCGGTTCGGCGATATTGCGGAACACAGCGGCCGGCGCGCATTCCACCACCACGTCGCAATGTTCGTGCAGGGCATCGATGGTGGTGAAGGTCGGGGCGGCTTGCGTCCAGGCGAAGGCCGGCGGAGCCTTGGGGTCGCGCACGGCGACGGCGGCGAGGGACAGGCCGGGCAAGCCGGCGTCCAGGGATTGCGCCACGGCTTGGCCGATGGCGCCGAAGCCGGCGATGCCGACGCGGTAGCTGTTCATAAGGGTCCAGAAGAGGGCTGCGGCGGACCGCGGCGGTTCACGGGGCGAGGGCGCCAATTCACACGGCGCTGGGCTGCCGGCCACTGTAGCCACCGTGCCGGCGGGCGTCAATGCGCAAGGAGGGGGCGGACCGGCATCTCGAATTCCACGCCGGCATAGTCGGGCGCGATATCAATGGCGCCTGAGGCCAATTGACCGGCCCAGTCGTCCAGCACACGGCGTTCTTCCGCGCCGACCTTGGCGCCGACCACCAGGCGCAGCGACGCGGCTTCCTCCAGTCCGAAGCGCGTGATCCGGCCAACCGCCAGCGCGCCCACGGCATGGTCGGCAGCGGCGCGCTCCACGCACAGCCCCGAGTCCGCCAGGGCAGATGCCAGGTACACCTGCGGATCGCGGGCCACCCAGTCCAGCACATTGCCGATCTGCCACACGCCGGTTTCGCGGCATACCCGCGTCACGCCGTCGCGGCCGCCATCCATCATGGCGAACAGCACGCGGGCGTCCCGGGCCGACAGTGCGCGCGTCCAGGCCGCGCCCAGTTCCGGGTCGTGCTGGTTGCCGCAGAATGCGGTCAGCGGGTCCTGGCCAGTCACGCGCCGCACGCCATCGGCATAGGCGGCGCGGCCCTTTAACCCCGGCCGCACGCGCTCGCCCGACAGGTGGGCGGCCCGGCCGTTGCTGGTGCGCAAACCGGCCAGCACGCCTGCCAGAAAGGCTGAGTGTTCCTGCAGGATCTCGTATGACGCGACATTGGGGGCGGTGTGATGCCCCTGGGTGATGGCGAATTGCGTGCCCGGAAATCGCGGCGCTACCTCGGCGACGGGCGCGTCGCCCTGGCCGCCATGCACGATGACGAGATCCGGAGCCGTGTCGCACAACTGTGCAATGCGCTCGGCGCGCGTCTTGGCGTCGTTGGCGGCTATCCATTCCCGCTGCAAGGGCAGGCCGGCCTGCGCGGCGCGTTCGGCGCCTTGCACGGCGGCTTCGTTGAATCCGCCACGGCCCGGACGGCCGAACAGCACCAGTATCCGGCGGGCGCTCACAGGCTGGCTCCCGTGGCCCGCACCACCGGCCCCCAGGCCTCGGCCTGAAGACGGACGAAGTCCGTGAATTGGGCGGGCGATTTGCGGGCCAGCACAAAACCTTGCCCTTCAAGCTTCGCGCGGATGTCGGGCGTTTCAAGCACGCGGCCGATTTCCTCGTTCACGCGCTGCGACACCGCATCGGGCAAGCCTGCCGGACCGGACAGGCCGACGAAGTTTTCGGCGATCAGGCCGGGATAACCCAGTTCACCGACGGCGGGGATGTCGGGGGCTTGCGGCACGCGCTGCGCGGTGGTGACGGCCAGCAGGCGCAATTGGCCGGTCCGCAGGAACGGCAGGTTTTGCGGCAGGGCGTCGACGGCAACGCGGATCTGTCCACCCAGCAGGTCGTTGCGCATGGCGCCGGACCCTTTGTAGGGAATGTGCTGCAGGCGTGCGCCCGTCTGTCGGGAATACAGTTCCCCCACGATCTGCCCCACGGAGGCCAGGCCGCCGCTGCCGTACTGCACGGGCTGGTCTTGTGCGCGGATCCACGCGGTCAACTCCGCGAAGGTGGTGACCGGCACCGACGGATGCACGACGAATACGGTGGGCACCGCGCCGACATAGGCGATGTGGTTGAAGCTGGAGAGCGCGTCATAGCCGCCTTGCGGCATCAGCGCGGGCGAGATCGACAAGGGCGCCGAATTCGACATCAGCAGGGTGTAGCCGTCGGCGGGCGCCTGGGCCACCAGGCTGGCGCCGATGGTGGAGCCCGCGCCGGGCTTGTTTTCGATCACGATCGGCTGGCCCAGCCGTTCGGCCAGCACCGGTGCGATGAGGCGTGCGGCGATATCGCTGGCGCCGCCGGGCGGGAACGTGACGACCAGGCGGATGGGACGGTCGGGCCAGACGGCGGCGCGTGCGGCGCGCGGGCGCGCCAAGGGCAGCGCCAATGCGCTGGCAAGCATGAATTTTCGACGGGAGAGCGGCATGGCGGGGCTTCTACATGGCGGCCGCGCGGGCGGCAAAGGGGCGTAATGTAGAAAACCGGGCAACGCCTGACAAAGAATTTGTAGCCGTTTGCTTATGCCCGCCGCGGCAAGCCGCGGCGGGTTCACTTCAAGGGCGCATGGCCCGATCGTCAGCTACCTTTCTGCGCGCGGGCCATGTAGTCGATGGTCAGGTTCGACAAGGCGCGCACGCCGTTCACCAGACCGGACTCATCCACGTAGAAGCGCGGCGAATGGTTGGGGGCGGCCTTCTCCACATCGGTGCCCTTGGGCGTGACGCCAAGGTAAAAGAACATGCCGGGCACCTTTTCCTGGTAGAAGGAAAAGTCTTCCGATGCCGTGGACTTCGGCTGCAGTCCATAGTTGCCTTCGCCCGCCACGCGGCGCAACGTGGAACCCATCTGCTCGGTCAGCGCCGGGTTGTTGACGGTGGCGTTATAGAGTTCGACCACGCGCACGTCGGCGCGGGCGCCGGCGCTTTGCGCGATCATCTCGGCGGTGCGGGCGATGCGTTGATGGATGTCCTTCTTCATGCCTTCGTCATACGTGCGGATGGTGCCCGTCATGGCGACGTTGTCCGGCACGATGTTCATGCGGTTGCCGCCGTGGATGGCGCCCACCGTGATGACGGCCGGCTCCAGCATGCTGTTGATCTGTCGGCTGGGAATGGTCTGCAGGCCCAGGATGATCTGCGAGCTGACGACGATGGGGTCGATGCCCGACCAGGGGCGCGCGCCGTGCGTCTGCTTGCCGGTGACGTCGATCCAGAACTGGTCGGCGGCGGCCATGGCCGGGCCGCTACGCCACGACAGCCAGCCGGCCGGGTAGGCGCTGGACACATGCAGGCCGAAGATGGCATCCACCTTGGGATTGTCCAGCACGCCTTCCTGCACCATCATCTTGGCGCCCCAGATCTTCTTGCCGTCGGGTTCGAAGTCGGCCGGGCTTTCCTCGGCGGGCTGGAAAATGAATTTCACGCTGCCGGGCAACTGGTCTTTCATGCCGGCCAGGACTTCGGCGGTGGCCATCAGGATGGCGGTGTGGGTGTCGTGGCCGCAGGCGTGCATCACGTCCACTTCCTTGCCCAGATAGGTGCCTTTGGCCTTGGAGGCGAACGGCACGTCCACTTGTTCCTTGACGGGCAGGGCGTCCATGTCGGCGCGCAGCGCCACGACCGGGCCGGGCTTGCCGCCCTTGAGCACGGCGACGACGCCCGTGCCTGCCACGCCGGTCTTCACGTCCATGCCCAGCGCGCGCAGATGGTCGGCCACAAGCTTGGCGGTGCGCGTTTCCTGGTTGCCCAGTTCGGGGTGTTGATGGATGTCGCGGCGCCAGGCGATGAGCTTGTCTTCGATCGCTTTCGCACGCTGGTCGATCTGTTCGGACAGGGCGGCGTTGGGCGCTGGAGCCAACGGGCCTTGCGTGCCGGGCGCGCTTTGCGCGGCGGCGGGGCCGGCCATCAGCAGATGGGCGGCAAGCGCCAATGGGGCCAGCCGGAACACTGTCTTGCGGGACTGCATGGTCTTCTCCTCGTGGTTGTTAACCTGTTATTGGGTGAGGATCTTACCCAAGCGCCGCGCGGCCGGCAGCTTTGTTACGGATGCTTAAAATCCGCTCCGTTTGATTCCGAAAGGTGGAATTCCGAACGCCGAAATCGCACGTTCAGGCGGCGTGCAGCGCGGGTTTTGCGCCGCGCGCCACGACCCACAGCAGCAAGGCTGCCACCACCGATGCACCGCCCGCGATCAGCATCGCGGCGTGAAAGCCGCCGGCCAGCGCATCGGCGAACCACGCGGCGACGCTTGCCGGCTGCTCGGGCATCACATGCCGCGTGACGGCGGCGCGCGCCACGCCGTGCGCATCGCTGACGCCGGCGTGGGCGAGCGTGCGCGTCAACGCGTCGACCGCGCGCCCGCTCATCAGTGCGCCCAGCAGCGCGATGCCGATCGTCATGCCCGTCTGGCGCAGCGCATTCATGGTGGCGGACGCCATGCCCGAGCGTTCGCGCGGCACCGTGGCCATGACCGCCATGCTGGTCGACGGCACCGCCAGCCCCATGCCCAGGCCCAGCATCACCATCAGGGATCCGGTCTCGAGCCAGGGCGTGTGCGCCTCGAACCGCATCATGCCCAGCATGGCCACGCCGATCAGGCCATAGCCCGCGACCATCAGCCGCGGCAGGCCGAAGCGAACATTCAGGCGGCCGAACACCGTGGACACCAGTCCGGCCGCGACGAACTGCGGCGCCATCCGCCATCCCGCCGCCAGCGGCGACAGGCCCTGCACATGCTGCAGATACAGGGAAAAGAAGAACAGGCTGCTGTAGCCGGAAAAGCCGAGCACGAAAGACGCGAAGTTGGTGGTGGCAAAGCCGGTGTCGCGGAACAGGGCCAGCGGCAACAGCGGCCGCGCCGCGCGATGTTCGACGACGAGGAATGCGGCCAACCCCACGGCCGCCACGCAAAGAGAGGCCATCGCGTCCACCGCCCCCCAGCCGTGTTCGCCCGCGGCGATCAGGCCGTACGTCAGCGCGCCCAGCCACACCACGCTCAGCGCCTGGCCCGCCGGATCGAATGCCGCGTGCTCGGGGTTCGCGCTTTCCTGGATGCCCCATGCGCCCAGCGCGATGGCCAGCGCGCCGACCGGCAGGTTGATCAGGAAGATGCTCTGCCAACTTAGATGCGCCACCAGCAGGCCGCCCAGCATCGGCCCCACGATCAGGGAAATCGCATTGCATGACGCCCACACACCGATTGCCTGCGCACGGGCCTTGGGATCGGGAAACGCTTGCGTCAGCAGCGACAGCGCGCCGGGGATCAGCAGCGCGCCCGCCACGCCCTGCACGGCGCGCCCGGCCAGCAGCACGGGCAGGGTGGTCGCCCACCCGCACAGCGCCGAACCCACCGTGAACAACAGCACGCCCGCCAGCCACGAACGCTTGCGGCCATAGCGGTCGCCCAACGGCCCCGCCGACAGCATGAAGGCGGACAGGAACAGCGCATAGGCGTCCACCACCCATTGCAGGCCTGCCATGTCGATCCGCAGCGCGGCCTGCATGGTCGGCAATGCTACGTTGACGATGCTGATGTCCAGGATGGTGATGAAGCTGCCCAGGTTGACGGCCAGGACGAGGGCGCGGCGGCGGGAGGGGTGCATGGAAGAAACCGGCTAGGGAAAAGATCATTCTAATTATCGACTGACCGTCGGTCAATTGAAAAGAACGCATTCTCGATACCATCCGGCAAGCGCCGCCACCGGTGCGGCGCTTGCCAAGGGGGTGACGCCTATTGCAGCTTGATGCCCAGTTCCTTGATCAGCGGCGCCATCTCGGTCCGGTCTGCGTCGATCGTGGCGCCCAGTTCCTCCGGCGTGCTGCCGATGGGGATCATGCCCAGCGTCTGCATCTGCGCACGCATCGCCGGGTCTTTCAGGATGTCGGACACCGACTTCTGGATCAGCGCGACGCGGTCCTTGGGAACGCCGGCGGGCGCCATCAGCCCGATCCAGGGTTGCGGCGCATAGTCCAGGCCGGACTCTTTCAAGGTCGGCGTGTCGGGCAGGCCGCCGAATCGTTCCGGGCTGGTGATGGCCACCGCGCGCAGGCGGCCGCTGTCGATCAGGCCCTTGGCGCTGGAGGGCGCGTCCAGGCCCACATCCAGCTGGCCCCCGATCAGGTCGTTCTGCGTCTTGCCGGACGAGGACGACGGCACGTACAGCGCCTTGATGCCGGCGCGCCGGGCTGTCTGTTCCCACACCAGATGAAACGCCGTGCCGATCGAGAACGAGCCCACGCTCAGGTTGCGCGCGCGGCTTTCGCGCACGAAGTCTTCCCAGGTCTTGATCGGGCTTTCCTTGGCGACGATGAAGATGAACGGGGTGCGCGCCACCAGCGAAATCGGCTGCAGGTCCTTTTGCGTGTCGAAGGGCAGGGCATCCACGGCGAACGGCACGATCGTCACGGTGGACGCCACCACCATGCCCAGCGTGTAGCCGTCGGGCGCGGACTTGACCAGGGCGCTGGTGCTGATGATGCCGGAGGCGCCTGGCCGGTTCTCCACCACCACCGGCTGCCCCCAGGCGGCGCCCAGCTTGCTGGCCAGCACGCGCAGCATCACGTCCACCGGTCCGCCGGGCGGGTTGGACACGATGATCTTCACCGGCTTGTCGGGATACGCGGCCGCGGCGGCCAATGGCGTGACCAGCGCGAGGGCCAGCGCAGTTTGCTTGAACATGAAATTCCCCTTGTGTTGTTGGTGTGTGCGTTGGCCGCGGAATCAGGCCTGGATGTGCTGGTGTGGCGCCATCGGCCAGCCGGGCGCATCGCCCCGGATGAAGGCGATCCAGGCGTCCTGGGTGCGGCGCGTCAGTTGGGCGGCGTGGGCCTCGGGCAATCCGGCAAGCATGGGGGCGGCCGCAAAGGTGTCCACGGTGTCGAAGACGAACGGCAGTTCGATGCAGTGGCAGGCGCCGAAGCGCGCGGTCGGCGCGACGTCGAAGCGCGCCAGCCAGGCTTGCCGGCCTTGCGCAACGGCGTCCTCGGCCCATTGGCGCGAGGGCGCGCCGAAGACCTGCTCGCCCACCTGCAGGCCGTCCGCATCGGCCGTGTGGCCGGGAAAGGCGGCCATCTCGTCGCGGGTATAAGCCACCAGCACGTCCGCGCGGGAGGCGCCCTGCTTCAGCGCAGGCGCGATGTCCTGCGGCAGCACCTGGCCGTCAAGCACCGGGCAGAACTGGCTGCGGCTGCTGCCTTCGGCGCGCAGCACGTCCTGCACGGCAGGGGCTTGCTGCGCCGCGAGCAGGGCGGACACCGGCAAGCCGCGTGCCGCGTCCAGAGAGTCGACGCCTGCGGCTTGCAGAAACGCCTGTCCCAGCACGTCGGCCTGCGCGGCGCTGCGAAAGCCGCGCCCCAGCGCCGCGCTTTGCAAGATGACGCGCGAGAAGCGGGGTTGCCGCGCCAGCATGGCGCAGATCGAGGACGCGCCCGCCGACTGGCCCATGACCGTGATCCGTTCAGGGTCGCCGCCCAGGTCCTCGATGTTCTCCAGCACCCAATCGATGGCCGCTTCCTGGTCGAGCAGGCCCATGTTGGCCGTTTGCGCGGGCACGTACAGCCAGCCCAGCGCGGCCAGGCGGTAGTTGACGGCCACGACCACCAGGTCGCCCCGGGCCGCCAGGCGCGCGCCGTCGTACCAGTCCAGCGCGCCGCCGCCGCTTTGCCAGGCGCCGCCGTGCAGCCACACCACCACGGGCCGCCGCGCGCGGTCCGCGCCGGGCGTCCACACGGTCAGGTGCAGGCAGTCTTCGGATTGCGGGGCATCGAAATCGCCCATGGCGCCGCGCAGCCGCGAGGGCAGTTGCGGCGCCACGGGACCCGGGCGCGCGGCGTCGAACTCGCCGCGCCATGCCGCGGGCTCCGGCGGCGCGAAGCGCAGGTTGCCCACGGGCGCCTGCGCATAAGGAATGGCGCTATAGCGGCAGATGCCGCCCGCATCGCGCATGCCAGTCAGGGTGCCGGCCCGCAGCACCGCCTGAACGGGTTGATTCATATCCTGCCCCTTGCATCGTTGTCGTGCGGCCGGCGTCCGGAGGGCGCCGCAGCCGTGGGGCTATGGTAGGGACGATCGGGGCAGGGCAGCCATGCCGGTTTTGAACATTGCCATGCGCAACCCGCATGGCCGGGGCGTTGCAGGGTTCACGTGCCGCCTATTTGGCGATTCGGGCGTCCAGGCTGTTGTCGGCCAGCGCTTGCGCCTGCGCCTGGGTCATGCCCAGGTGCTCGTACAGCGCATGGAAGTTCTCGTTGACGTAGCCGCCGAAGTAGGCCGGATCATCGGAATTGACGGTGACCTTCACGCCCGCGTCCAGCAGCGTCAGGATGTTGTGGTCGCGCATGTGTTCAAACACGCGCAGCCGGGTGTTGGACAAGGGGCAGACGGTCAGCGGGATCTGTTCGTCGATCAGGCGGGCGATCAGGTTCGGGTCTTCGGCGGCGCGCACGCCGTGATCGATGCGCAGTACCTTCAGCAGGTCCAGCGCTTCCCAGATGTACTCGGGCGGACCTTCCTCGCCCGCATGGGCCACGGCCGGCAGGCCTTCCGCGCGGGCGCGGTCGAACACCCGTTGGAACAGACGCGGCGGGAAGCCCTTTTCGCTGCTGTCCAGGCCGACCGAGATGAAGGCGTCGCGAAAGGGCAGGGCCTCGTCAAGGGTGCGCATGGCCTGCTCTTCGGGCAGGTGGCGCAGAAAACTCAGGATCAGGCCGCTGGTCACGCCCAACTGCTTGCGGCCGTCATCCAACGCCTGGCGGATGCCGTTGACCACAACGGCGAATGGCACGCCGCGGTCGGTATGGGTCTGCGGGTCGAAGAAGGGTTCGGTGTGCACCACGTTCTGCTCGCGGCACTTCAGCAGATAAGCCCAGGTCAGGTCGTAGAAGTCCTGCTCGGTGCGCAGCACGTCCGCGCCCAGGTAATACAGGTCCAGGAATTCCTGAAGGTTGCCGTAGTTGTAGGCGCCGCGCAGGGCATCGATGTCGGGCCAGGGCAGCGCCACGCCATTGCGTTGCGCCAGCCGGAAGAGCAGCTCGGGTTCCAGCGAGCCTTCCAGATGCAGGTGCAGTTCCGCCTTGGGCAATGTGTTGAGCCAGTCGTACATGGGTGCTCCGATAAAAATGGGTGATGCAAAGGCAGAGGCCGTGCGCCTACGCGGCCAGTGCGATGTTGTCTGCCTGGATGGCGCGTTCGACCTGCTCGGTGAAGGCGCGGGCCTGCAGCGTACTGGGGCGGTCGCGGCGCCAGATGGCAGCCAGGGGCGATTTTCCGATGGCGGGGCGGGCCGGCAGCACGAAGAGTTCGCCGCGGGCCTGGCGCACGGCGGCCACGCTGCCCGGCAGCATCCATAGATACTGCCCATCCAGCAGTATTTCGCGGCCGAATTCCAGGGATAGGGCGCCGATCATATCCGGAATCGCCAGTCCGGCCTTGCGCAGGGACATTTCCAGTTCGCCCCGGATGCGGCTGCCCGGCAGCGCAGTGATCCACGGGTAGGCCACATAGTCCGCCAACGTGGTGCCGGTGCGCCCCGCCAGCGGATGGCCGGTGGCGCAGGCCAGCACCACTTGGTCCTCCAGCAAGGTAGTGGAACGGTAGATCTGCGGATTGACCGTGGACGAGAAGCGGCTGATCAGCACGTCCACGCCGCCTGCGTCCAGGTCTTCAATCAGGCGTTCGTGCGTGCCGATCTCGATAGTCAGGGTGATGCGCGGATAGGCTTGCCGAAAGGCGCGCGCGGCCTGGGCGACCGGCCAGCCGGCGAACATCGAAAAGCACCCTACGGTCAGGCTGCCTTCGTCGCCGCGCGACATGGCAGCCAGGTCGATCTCGGCTTTACGGAAGTCGGTCAACAGCAGGCGGGCATGCCGGCACATGGCCTCGCCCAGCGGCGTACAGGTGGTGCCCTTGGCTGTGCGTTCGAAGAGGCGGGCGCCCACCAGCTCTTCGATCTCGGCGATCGCGCGCGACAGCCCGGACTGCGTGCTGTGCAACTGCGCCGCCGCCTTGGACAGGTTGCCCAATTCAGAGACGGTCAGCACGATTTCCAGGTGCCGGATGCGGAGCTTGCCTCGGAAGGGTGTCATGGCGCGCGGTCGGAGGGGATGTGCCGATTATTCTCCCGCGCCGGGCGCTTGGCAACGACGGCGCGGGATTCGGATATAGTTCGTCGCCAGGCAAAACAACGAATAACGCGGGGCACGCCAGTGGGAGCGGCCCGCAAGCCGGCTCGTAGGGAGACAGTCATGAATGCAGCGGTATTGGGCGCGCGACGGACGATCCGGCTTGCCGGCGCGGGGCTGATGGCGCTGGCCTTGAGCGCATGCGGCGTCGCCAAGGTGGACGAGGTCTCCGTCAAGTGGCCGCCCTTCCGGGACGGTACGCCCGTAGTGCTGCCGTCGGACCCGACGCAATGCCCGGATTTGACGGGCACGTACCAGGCGCAGGGCGAATACCGCTCGGGCGACCGCGAAGCAAAATCCTTGAACGATTTGCGCAATTTCCTCATCTACCCGCTGGATCTTCAGGGCATGCGCGACCCTGTGCTGCCCGAATGGCAGTCGACGCCCGCAGCGACCGTGGCCTTCACGCGCGCGGCGGGCGGATGGGACGTGCTGGCGCTTGACGGGCGTGGGGCACGGTCGGCCGCATATCTGCCTGAGCTGAATGGCGCGCAGGATACGGCCGCCCTGGCTCACGATGCCAGGGCCGGCGTGCCGGACGGCATTCGCCGGCACACCGGTTGCGCGCAGGGCCGGCTGTGGGTCAGCGTGCGGCACGATTGGCGCCAGTACGAATCCATGGGCGTGCGGCGGCATGTGGCGCTGTTTCGCCCCGAGGCCGGCGGCCTGCTGGTGACCGTGCGGAGCGAATCCGATTCCATTGGCCTCTTGCCCTGGTATTCCAACGAAGGCCGTGTGTTCCAGTATTGGTTCGCGCCGGCCGCGCGGTAAGCGCGGTTCCTGTTGCCGGCTTGTCTTTCACGTTCGGGCGGCTGTGGTCGCCCTCAACCTACGCTATCCATGAGCCGTAAAAGCCTGTCCATCTCTATTGTCTTCCTGCTTGTCGCCTTGATGCTGACCGCATTGTTCTGGCGGCATCAGTTCGCGCACACGCCGCCTTCGCTGCGCCATCAGGTCGAGGGGGAATTGAGTGGCGACACGCACATCTACGGCGAGTCGCCGCGCCAGGACGCCATGGCCCAACGCGCCTTGCTGGCCGACGCGCAGCGCGGCAATCCTGGCGCCCAGTTCATGCAGGCCATGATGCTTGAGCCGGTCGATAGGGAGGCCGCGCTGCGCTGGTACGAGGCGGCAGCCTCGCAAGGGTACGAAGACGCCATCGAGCGTTTGCGGCAGCTGCGCGAGCAGCCTGCGCTGCGGTAGGGCGGGCCTTGGACGCTCCTGCCGCCGATCCGCGCGCCCGCTTCGTGTCCGGGCCCCTGGGCCCGCATGTGCTGGAAATGATCCTGACGGGCTGGGCCAGCATGCTGGCCGTCTTCGCGGTGGAATTCCTGTCGCTGTTTTACCTGGGCACGTTGAAAGATGAAGCCGTGCTGGGCGCGGTCGGTTTCGGGTCGATGACGCAGTTCACGATCACGTCGGTGTGCATCGGCGTCACCGTGGGCGGCGCGGCGCTGGTGTCGCGTGCGTTGGGGTCCGGCAATGCGCGGCGCGCGCGGACGCTGGCCGGGGCGTCGCTGATCCTGATGGCGGGATCGGCGGTGGCAGCCGGCGCAATCTTCCTGGCGGCGATCGGGCCGTTTACCGCGGCCATCGGCCTGGCGGAAGACGTGCGTGGCCACTTGCTGTCGTATGTGCTGATCACGACGCCCTTCGCGGTGGTGATGGGGGTGGGCATGATGCTGTCGAACCTGCTGCGCGCGGCGGGTCACGGCCGCCAGTCCATGTGGGTGCTGCTGGCGGGCACCGCCACGGTGGCCGCGCTGGATCCCATCGTCATTTTCGTGCTGGATGGCGGCATGGAAGGCATCGCCTGGGCAAGCGGCGTGGGCCGCCTGGCCACGGTGGCGCTGGGCGCATGGCTGGTGTTGCGCAAGCATCGTCTGGTGGCCTGGCCGGCATGGCGCGCACTGCAGGCCGACCTTGCGGCAATCGGCAAGATTGCGCTGCCTGCTGCCCTGACCACGCTGGCTACGCCCGCGGCGGTGATCTTCACCGTCTCGACGTATGCGGGCTTCGGCCCCAGTGTCATGGCGGGCGCCACGGTGGTGGACCGTGTGCTGCAATTGGCCTACTCGCTGTTCTTCGTGCTGCCCGGCGCCATCGGCCCCATTCTTGGGCAGAACCTGGGTTCGGGGCAGTGGGAGCGAGTGAAACAGACGGTCAGGCTGACCGCGCGCTGGGCGTTGTGCTACGGCTTTGCCGCGGCCACGGTGCTGGCGGTGTTGGCGCCCTGGGTGCCGGACGTGTTCCAGGTTACGGGCCCGGGCCGCGACCTGATCATTTTCTTCTGCCGCTACGGCAGCTTCGCCTGGGCGGTGAACAGCCTGTTCTTCGTGTCGATCGCGGTGTTCAACAACCTGGGCTACGCCACCTATTCCACGGTCATCGGCTGGCTGCGATCCACCCTGGGCACCTTGCCGTTCGTGTGGCTGGGCGCGCACTACGGCGGGCCCGAAGGGGTGATGCTGGGGCAGAGCCTGGGCTTTGCCTTGTTCAGCGTGATTGCCATGGTCGTCTGCCTGCGCGTGCTGCGCGAGCCGCCGGCCGCGCTGTTGGCCAAGCGGGGCGCCTAGCGCCAGGTTGCGGTTCGACGGCGCGCGGTTCGATTTCGGCGGCTGGTCGCGGTACGATCCTGCCTGACTTCGATTTTTCAGGATTACCATGCGCCAGCGTTCCTCAGGCCCTCGAATCGATACCTTTTCCCGCGCCTTGCTGGCTGCCGCCGTGATGGCGGCAGCCGCCAGCGCCGCCCACGCGCAATCGCCCGAGTCGGCGACCGGTTCGCGCGTCCAATCGCCCGCCCCGGCGCCGGTGCAACCGGCCTTGACGCCCAAGCGCTCCTTCGACGATGTGACGGCCGCGCAAGAGGCGGCGAAAAAGCCCGCGGCCACAGAGGTTCCGGCCGCCACGGCGACCCCGGCCCCGGCCCCGACCCAAGTACCCGCCGCGACGGCCACAACGGAGCCTGCCGCGGCGCCCACGGTCATCATCCCGACCGAACTGGACACCAAGGCGTGCATCGCAAAGCTGCGCAAGGGCGCCACGGCAAACGGCCTGACGGTGGCCGACTGGGACAAGTACACCGCCAACGCCAAGCTGTTGCCGACGACCGTGGCATCCGCCAAGGGCCAGCCGGAAGGGCGCGAAAGCTGGTGGGACTACATCGCCAAGACGGTCGACGATGAACGCGTCAACGACGGCCGCGCCGTGATGAAGAAGGTCGGGCCGCAACTGAATGCGATCGGCCAGCAGTATCAGGTGGATCCGGCCACGCTCGTCGCCATCTTCGGTATCGAAACGAACTACGGCCGCCAGATCGGCAAGACCGACGTGCTCAACGCCTGGTTGACGCGCGCCTGCACCGAAAACAAGACGCTGTGGGAAAAGAACGCCTACGCCTCGGTGCGCCTGCTGCGCGACGGCACGGTCCCCGCCGACAGTTTCGTGGGTTCCTGGAGCGGCGCATTCGGCATGACGCAGTTCATCCCGACCTCGTTCTATGAATTGGCCGCGGACGGCGACGGCGATGGCCGCATCGACCTCTACAACTCGCTGCCCGATGCGCTGGCCTCCACCGCCAACCATTTGCGCAAGCGCCGCGCCAAGTGGACGCATGGCCTGCCGGCTGTCGTGGAAGTGCGCGTGCCGGCTGAAATCGCCGCCGCGATTCCGCCCGAGCCCGATGCGGAGTACGTGGGTTCGCAAGACCGCCGCAGCATCGCGCAATGGGCCCAGGCAGGCTTGAAGCAAGGCGACGGCTCGGTGCTCAAGCTGCCGTCGGGCAACGACGAGCAGGCCTATCTGTTTGCGCCCACCGGCGCCAAGGGCCCGGTGTTCCTGGCCACGGTGAATTTCGACGCCATCCTGCATTACAACCAGTCGCGCCGCTACGGCCTGGCCGTGTCGCTGCTGCTGAACCGCTTGCAGGGCGGCCCTGGCATCGTCGCGGCCTGGCCCACGGACGATCCCGGCCTGTCGCGCGCCGAGATCAAGCAACTGCAGGAAGACCTCTATGGCCGCGGCTATGACATCGGCGTGGCGGACGGCATTCCCGGCGCCAAGACCCGCGACGCGGTGCGCGCCGAGCAAGAGCGCCGCAACCTGCCGCAGGACGGCCGCGTGGGCAAGCGCATTTTCGACATCCTGAAGGCTGATCCACCGTTGGCGGCGCGCGCGCTTCCGCCCAAGTAAGCCGGGTACCGTTTTCGGCTTCGACGGCGGCGTAAGACACGGGTCGCACCGGCAGACAGGATGCCGGTAGCGGCCCGGCGACGCTATGATGGAGCCGTCACCTCATAGGCCCGTTTGTCATGCCGCAATCCGTGTTTCCTGACATTTTCCTGACTCCCCGGCTGCGCGCGCAGCGCATGCGGCAGGGGCATCTGCCGTTCATCACCGACATGCACGCCAACGCCGATCTGATGGAGACGATGGGCGGCACGCGTGATGCGGCCGCCAGCCGGCTCTACGTGGCGCAGAACGTCTCGCATTGGGACGAGTACGGGTATGGCATGTATGTGCTGGAAGATCGCCACACGGGTGCGCTGGCGGGCCGTGCCGGCCTGAAGTACACCGTGTCCGGCGACTACGGCGCCATCGAGCTTGCCTACGCCTTCCAGCCCGACTGCTGGGGGCAGGGTTACGCGGGCGAGATCGCCGCCTCGCTGATCGAAATGGGGTTCGAATTGTTGCCGGTGGACGTACTGTCAGCCGTGGCGCTGCGCTCCAATGCGGCGTCTCGCCGCGTCATGGAAAAGACCGGCTTGCGGTATGTGGGCGAAACGGGAGGCGACGATGCCAGCGCCAAGGTCCGCTATGAAATCCGGCGCAGGGAATGGCGGGCCGCCCACGCGCCAGCCAGTGCCTGAGGGCGGGCGGATCGGCGCTAACATTGCGTCATGAGCACGACGATCCTTCCCGAAGACAACGACCCGCAGCCCGTTCCGCCGGAGCGCCCCGCGCCCGAGGAATGCTGCAACAGCGGTTGCATCCCCTGCGTATACGACCGCTATGACGAGGCCATGGAAGCCTACCGCGAGGCGCTGAAAGCCTGGCGCGCCCGCCACGAAGTGCAGGTCAACCCGCCAACTTCATGTGGATGATCGGGAACGGTCGGCCCGCGTCGTCTTGGGCCGACCTGCCCACGTCTTCGAATCCGTAGTGCTTGTAGAAGCCGTGGGCTTGCGGGTTCTGTTCGTTCACATCCACCAGCAGGGTGCCGTGCAGCGAACGCGCGAAGTTCAGCAGCCGGCGGCCGGCGCCTTTGCCGCGCTTGTTGGCGTCCACGAACAGCATTTCCACCTTGTTGCCGGACAGGCCCATGAAACCGGCGAGTTCACCGGCATCGTCTTCACAGACCCACACGCGTACCGATGGCAGGTAGGTGTTGAGCACCTGCGGATACATGGCCTGGATTTCTTTTTCGGTCAGGAAGGAATGCGTGGCGCGCACTGAACGGAGCCAGATGTCCGCCAGGACCAGGTCGTCGCCGTGATTGCGTTCTCGGATATTCATTTTCTTATTGATTCTGTTTGTCCAAAGGCGCCGCGGTCCTTGGCCGCCGCGCCTTCATCCTGCCTACAGTCCTGAACGGTACAGCTCGGTAGCCGCCAGGACGGTTTCCATTTGCACAGTATGCGCGAAAACAAAGCGGTCGCCGTACACGGTTTCATCCGGAAACTCCGAGATCAGCGCCAGCGGCAGCTCTTCGCGATCGCTCTCGGTGATCTGCACCGGAATGCCGTTCAACACGTCGAAGCCGGATTCGAGCGCGTGCGCATGAAAGAGTTCCAACTGGCGCGCATTGAATTCCACCAGCCCCGGTACATTGCGGGCCAGCCGGGCCGTCACGCCCTCGATCAGGCGGCGCGCGCGTTCGCTCCAGCCCGGATGATGGCGCAACACCAGGAAGAAGCCTTTGGGGACCGTCCACAGTTCGAAATTGCGGGGTAGGTAACCGGATAGCGGACGCGTCCATTCATGCGCGGGGTAGCCATGCAGGTTGATGTGCAACTGCGCGCCGCTGATTGCGTGGGCCTGGTGGCGGCCGTCGCGTTCGAAGAATGGGGCGTGTTCGCGGTAGGCGATGTCGTCGCCCAGGGCGCTGTAGCGCGACGCGTGCAGCATGTGGCGCGGATGGTGTTCGCGCAGGCGGTTAAAGAGCGCGTAGCCATCCGGGTTCTCGGCGGCGATCAGCGCAAAGTGGGCGTTGCCGCGGGCGGCCAGCGTCTGCGCCGCGCGCAGGGCGCCCACGACGCCGGAGGTTTCGTTAGCGTGCTGCGCACCGGAAATGAAGACGGCGGGGCCGGGGCCGCGCACATAGGTGCCCAGCACCGGGCGGCCCTGGCGGGAGACGGCCTGGAATGCATCGCCGCCGAACGCCGCCATGCAGCCGGCGATCTGGCCGGCCGTCAGAGGTTCACGGCGCTGGTCCAGCGCGGCGTCAAGCGGCGAGGCAACAACGGGCGCCGGCGCCTCGAACGGTTCGACCGAAATCTGCACGCGCGCGGCGCCGTCATGGCGGCGGATATCGGGAATGATCTGCCCGGGCTGCAGGCCGCGGTCGCCGGAGGGGCGGCCGGAGTGGTGCTGGAAATGTTCCAGCAACGAAAAATACACATCCTCGTGCAGCGCTTCGAAGGTGCTGACGATTTCTTCGTCCACGGGCAGGGCGAAGTCCATGCCCGGCAGGTCGACGCGGATTTCCAGGCGGTCGAAATACGGCTCGTGCGCACCCCAGGGGTGGTTGCGCACGGTGTCGACGATGCTGCGGAACACTTGCTGGTATTCGGTGGCCTGGGCGGCGTCGGTCTGCACCTGGCCGTCGGCGTCGCGCACCCGCAGCCAGCCGGTGGGCGACAGTTCAGGCTTGCCGTCCTGGGCCTGGCCCAGCTGGTTGGGGGCGAAGACGCGCGTCTCTACCTTGCGGCCATCGGCGTAGGTCAGCGTGACGTCATAGTGCAGGTCGGATGCGCCGGCCTGCATCACCACGCGCACGCCTTCCATCAGGGCGACCAGCGGGTAGGCTTCCAGCGTGAAGCGCTTGGCCTGGGCATGCTCGTGCAACGGGTAACGCACGAGGGCGGACACGAGGCCCTCGCGTTCGACGTCTTCCAGGAAGAAATGCACCAGCGGTTTGTACGCGCTGCGAAAGCGCGCCGTCACACCCGCCTGCGCCAGTCGGGCTTCCGCCGCGCGGCGGGCGTCCACGCCCTCAAACAGCCAGCCTTCCACGACCGCCCCGCGCCAGGCGGGCGCCATGTAGGCGTGGGTCCAGGCGTCCAGCGTGCGGTCGAATGTTTTTTCCAGCAAAGACATGCTTTGTGTTCCTTCGGAGTTCTTTCGTCATCCGGCAATGGGAAAAATGCCCCTTGCGGGGCATTTGTGCTTTACACCTTACCGGTGGGGTCCAGGCGGTCTCGCAGCCAGTCGCCAAGCAGGTTCAGGCCCAGTACGGTCAGCATGATCGCCAGGCCCGGGAAGACGCTGACCCACCATGCGGTCTGCATGTAGGTGCGGCCATCTGCAAGCATACCGCCCCAGCTGGGGATCATCGGATCCACGCCCAGGCCCAGGAAGGTCAGGCTGCTTTCCAGCAGGATGTTGTTGGCCACGTTCAAGGTCATCAGGATCACCAGCGGACCCAGCAGATTGGGCACGATGTGGTGGCGGATCATCGCCAGATCGCGCACGCCAAAGGCGCGGGCGGCCAGCACGAACTCGCGTTCACGCAGCGCCAGGACCTGCGCCCGCACCAGGCGCGCATATTGCACCCATTGCGACACGATCATGAAGAAGATGACGTTGAACAGCCCGCCGCCCAGGATGGCGATGAACGTGATCGCCACCAGGATGAAGGGCAGCGCCAGCTGCACGTCGGCGAAACGCATGACGATCATGTCCCAGAAGCCGCGGTAGTAGCCGGCGATCAGACCCATGATGATGCCCAGCAGGGCGCCGCCCAGGACGGACGCGAAGCCCACCATCAGCGAAATCTTGCCGCCGACGATCACGCGGGCCAGCACGTCGCGGCCCAGCGGGTCGGTGCCGAACGGATGTGCGGCCGACGAGAAGGGCGCCATCAGGCGGGCGGCCAGGTCCATCGATTCGCCGCCGTCCGGGAACAGCCAGCCGGAGGTCAGCACCAGCAGGACCATGACGCCGGTCAGCAGGGCGCCCAGCACGAATTCCAGCGAACGGTAGCGGCTGCGCGGCTTGAAGGGCTTGGGAGCGGCGGCGGTGGGGGTGGTTGTCTGCATGATGCTTACCGCGTGCGGATACGGGGATCGACGATGCCATAGGCGATGTCGACGATCAGGTTGACCAGGACGATGACGGTGGCCAGCACGGTGACCGTGCCTTGCAGCACCGGGTAGTCGCGGCCGGAAATGGCGTCGAACGCCAGCGTGCCCAGGCCGGGCCAGTTGAACACCATCTCGATGACGACGATGCCGCCGATCAGGCCGCCGAACTGCAGGCCCAGGTAGGTGATCAGCGGAATCGCGCAATTGCGCAGCGCGTGCTTGTACAGCACCACGCGTTCCTTCAAGCCCTTGCTGCGCGCCACCATGATGTATTGGGCCGACAGCGTTTCCAGCATGGTCGTGCGCACCAGGCGGATATTGGTGGCGCTGAGGATGATGGCCATCGTCAAGGACGGCAGTATCAGGCTGGCCGGACCGCTCCAGCCCGAAGGCGGCAGCAGCGGGAACGTGATCGACAGCAGCAGCACCAGCATCAGCGCCAGCCAGAAGTTGGGGAACGACAGCCCCACCAGCGACAGGATACGGATGGCCTGGTCGGTGGTCTTGCCGCGCTTGATGGCCGCCTGGATGCCCAGCGGCAGCGAGATCAGGATCGAGAAGATCAGCGACGTGAAGGCCAGCATCAGCGTCGCGGGCAGCGCGTCGCCGATCAGCTTGGCGACCGACGTGCCGCCCATGAAGCTGCGGCCGAAGTCGCCGTGCAACAGGCCCTGCATGTACGACAGGTATTGCTCGTGGAAGGGGCGGTTCAGGCCCAGCGCCTGGCGGATGTTGGCCAGGTCCTGTTCGGTGACGCTGCCCGAGCCCTGGCTGAGCATCAGCGCGGGGTCGCCGGTCAGGCGCACGGCATAGGAGACAAGCAGCGTCACGGCGACGATCACGAAGACCGCCTGCAACACGCGTTTAATGAGAAATCCGGTCATAAGGCGCCGCCCCGGCTTGCGCCGGGACAGGTCGGTAATGTTATTGCTTCACAAGGGGCACAGTGCCAGTGGGATGCCAAGGAGCCGGCTCCGCCGGTCCTTAGGCATGCCCCCTTGAGGGGGAAGCGCGTGAGCGCTTCGGGGGTGGGTTCAATCTACGCTGGCTTCAAGGAAGCGGAAACGGATGTCGCCGGGGACTTCCAGGTTCTTCACGCGCTTGTTCACGCCCACGATCGTGTTCAGGCTGTACAGCGGCAGTTCCAGCGCCTGGTCGGCCACGTAGCCGGCAATCTCCTGCAGCATGGCTTCGCGCTTCTTCACGTCGTAGACGGTGCGTTGCGCTTCCAGCATGCCGTTGAGCTTGGCGTCGTTGTCGTACGGGTTCCACTTCTGGCCCGTGTGGTACATCAGGTAGGCGGTGTTGTCGTAGTCGTACGTCCAGCCGCCCCACTGGTTCTGCCACATTTCGCCCGTCTTGCCGCCCGGGATGATGTCATTGAGCAGCACGCCGGTTTCGTACGGCTTGATGGTCGCGCGCACACCCACGGCTTGCAGGTAGCCCGACACGGCCTGGGCCACTTCGCGGAAGTTCGAGTCGCTGCCGCGCACGTCGATCTGCACGGTGGCGCCCGGCTTCACGCCGGCCGCGGCCAGCAGCTTCTTGGCTTCGGCGGGGTTGAACGGCAGGGGCTTCTGTTCGGGGTTGTAGCCGAAGGACTGCGGGCCCTGGAAGCTGGCGATGACCTTGGCCTGGCCCAGCAGCAGCTGCTTGACGATGGCTTCGCGGTCGACGGCCATGATCAGCGCACGGCGCACGTCGCGGTTCTGGGTGATGCCGCCCTTGGTGTTGTAGCGCAGGGCGAAGGCCACGGGGCCGCCGGTCGAGATCACGTCGGCGTTGCCGGACTTCTTCACGGTGTCGATCAGGCCCAGCGGGATCAGCGTGGCGATGTCGATGCGGCCGGCTTGCAGCTCGGCGACCTGGGTGCCGGGTTCGCCGATGAAGCGGTACACGACCTTGTCCAGCTTGGGCTTGCCGCCCCAGTATTCGTCATTGCGCGCCAGCGTCACATTGACCTTGGGCTGGTAGCTTTCGAACTTGAACGGGCCGGTGCCGACCGGGTTCGTGTTGAAGAAGTCTTCGCCCTTTTCCTTGATGTACTTCGGCGGCACGATCATGGCGCCGTAGCCGGCCAGCTTAGTCAGCAGCACGGGGTCGGGTTGCTTCAGGATGAAGTCGACGGTGTGCTCGTCCACGACCTTGACCTCGCCGATCGAGTCGTAGTTGGACTTTTGCGGGCCCTTGGCGCCTTCCGCGCCCAGCAGACGGTCGAAGGTGAACTTCACCGCTTCCGCGTTGAAGGGTTCGCCGTTGTGGAACTTGACGCCTTCGCGCAGCTTGAAGCGCAGGCGCTTGTTCTCGTCCAGGTATTCCCAGCTGGTGGCCAGGCCCGGCTGCAGCTTCAGGTCGGCGCCGCGCATCGTCAGGCCGTCGTACAGGTTGCCGCCCACGGAACCCCAGAAGGTCACGAAGGTGTCGATCGGATCCCAGCTGCCCGGGTCCTGGTTGATGGCCACGCTGAGCGTGCCCGCGGCATGCGCGGTCGAGAAGACGGCGGGCAGCGCGCCGCCCAGCGCCAGGGTCAGGGCGGCGGCGGTGAAGGTGGTGCGTAGGGATTGCATGTTCGCTCCAGGGACGGGAAGTCGGGTCGGGCCGAGGGAAAAAGGGGGATTCAAGCCGCCCGGGCCACTTGGTGGCCGGGCGCGAATTCGATCAGGGGGATGATGGCGGGTTCGTCGCCCACGCGGCGGACCGGGCTGGGAATTTCGCCTTCGATCAACGACGTGTCGATGTGGCGGCCGGGTTCAGCGACCGGCACCGCGGCCAGCAGCTTGCGGGTATAGGCATGTTGCGGCGATTCGAAGATCTGGCGGCGCGTGCCCAGTTCCACGATCTGGCCCAGATACAGCACCGCAACGCGGTGGCTGACCTTTTCCACCACCGCCATGTCGTGCGTGATGAACAGGTAGGACAGGCCGCGGTCTTTTTGCAGGTCCATCAGCAGGTTCAGGATCTGCGCCTGGATGGACACGTCCAGCGCCGACACGGATTCGTCGGCGATGATCAGTTTGGGGTTGCTGGCCAGGGCGCGCGCGATGCAGACGCGCTGACGCTGGCCGCCCGAGAATTCGTGCGGATAGCGCTTGGCGTGTTCGGGCTTCAGGCCCACCTGCTCAAGCAGTTCGCCCACGCGGCGGGCAATGGCGGCGTCGCCGGCGAGGAGGCCGTGCGTACGGATGGGTTCGGCGATGCTGAACTCCACCGTCTTGCGCGGATCCAGCGACGCGTAGGGATCCTGGAAGATGTACTGGATTTCCTGGCGCAGGCGCTGGCGGCCCGCGGCGTCCATCGAAAAGATGTCCTGGCCGTTGTAGCGCACCGCGCCGGAGGTCGGGGCCACGAGCTGCTGCAGGGTCTTGCCAATGGTGGATTTGCCGCTGCCCGATTCGCCCACCAGCGCGAGCGTTTCACCCGGGTAGACGTCAAAGCTCACTTCTTCCACGGCATGCACGCGGTGCGTGACGCGGCCGAACAGGTTGTGGCCCACATCGAAGCGGGTGGTCAGTTTTTCAACGCGCAGCACCGGTTCGTCGTAGCGCGCCGTGTCCTGTTCGCGCGTTTCGCCCACTTCGCGCAGGGTGTCGCCATCCAGCACGGTCTGCGGCGTGCGCAGCGGCAGGTCGCTGCCGGTCAGGCTGCCCAGCCGCGGCACGGCGGCCAGCAGCGCGCGGGTATAGGGATGCTTGGGCGCGTTGAAGATCTCGTCGACGGTGCCTTGCTCGACCTTCTTGCCGCGCAGCATTACGACCACGTCGTCGGCCATTTCGGCCACCACGCCCATGTCGTGCGTGATGAAGATGACGGCAGTGCCCAGGTCGCGCTGCAATTCGCGGATGGTGTTCAGGATCTGCGCCTGGATGGTCACGTCCAGCGCGGTGGTTGGTTCGTCGGCGATCAGCAGGCGCGGCTGGCACGACAGGGCCATCGCGATCATCACGCGCTGGCGCATGCCGCCGGATAGTTGATGCGGATAGCGGTCCAGCAGTTGCTCGGCGTCCGGCAGGCGTACCTTCTCAAGCAGCTTGCGCGCCGATTGGCGGGCGGCGGACCGGGACAGCTGCTGGTGCAGCATGATGGCCTCGACGATCTGGTCGCCGATCGTGAAGACCGGGTTCAGCGAGGTCATCGGTTCCTGGAAGATCATCGCGATGTCGTTACCGCGGATCGCGCGCATCTGCTCGTCGGTGGCCTTCGTCAGGTCGGTCTCGCGGCCATCGTTGTCGCGGAACAGGATCTGGCCCGTGGCGATGCGGCCGCTCGTATAGTCGGTCAGCCGCATGATCGCCATGGACGTGACGGACTTGCCCGAGCCCGATTCGCCGACGATTGCCAGCGTCCTGCCGGGCCGGACATCGAAGTCCAGGCCGTCGACGGCGCGGAACACGCCGTTGTCGGTATTGAAATCAACCGATACGCCGCGTACGGACAGCAACGGGGCGGACGAAGAGGCAGTAGTGCTAGACAACGTGGATTCTCACAGCGAGGTGGCGGCGCGGGCAGCCTGGTCATACAGGCCCGACAGGGTGCGCAGGGTGTTGGCCAACTGGTGGTTGGCGTCGTCTGCGGCGGGGGAGTCGATGAACGATTTGACGAGGCATTGCTCGCGCACTTCGGCGTAGCGCTGGATCGCGGCGGCGCCGGCTTCGGTGGTCGTGTAGATCACTTCCTTGCCCGTCTTGGCGCTTTGGACCACGCCCAGCCGTTCCAGCTTCTTCAGCGAATAGTTCACCAGGTGGGTGTCTTCGACATTCAGCGTGAAGCAGATGTCCGCCAGCTTCTTGCCTCGGCCGCGATGGAACACGTGGTTGAGCACCAGGATGTCCAGCGAGGTCAGTTCGGGCAAGCCGGCGCACGCCATGCAGCGCACCATCCAGCGGTTGAAGGCGTGGGACGCGATGATCAGGCCGAATTCCACCTCGGACAGCTCCGGGGCGGACGAGGCGAGATGGGCGGAGGAAACAATGGCGTCCCGGACGGATACGGACATGGACAAGGTAGCTGAGGGACGGATCGATGACAAAATGTTGGCGAATTATTGACGATTTGTCGATATGGAGGCATTCGGGATAACCCGCAGGAATAAGGCAGGCCCGCGTGATCGCTGTCAGTTGTTTGCCGCCGCCGGCTAGTCCCGTTCCGTCAGGCGCCACCCGGCCGGCGTCCACGTCAGCGTATGCGTTGGCGCGATCGCCTCCAGGAAGGCCGCGTCATGCGACACCACGGCCATGGCGCCGGGGTAGTCCGCTAGGGCGTCTTCCAGCGCCTGCGCGGATGCAAGATCCAGATGGTTGGTGGGCTCGTCCAACAACAGCAGTTGGGCCGGCTGCTGGCGCCACAGGGCGCAGGCCAGCGCTGCCTTGATGCGTTCGCCGCCGCTGAGTGTCGCGGACGGCGCCTGCACCTGCGCGGCACCCAGTCCCAGCAGCGCCAGGCGGCTGCGCAGTTCGCCTTCCGGCAGCGCCGCGCCCGACGTGTCCAACGTCTGCAGCAGCGAACGGTCCTGCGGCAGCCCTGACGCACGCTGGTCCAGTCGGGCCGTGGGGACGCGGACGTCGCACACGCCCCGTTGCGGCGCCAGTTCGCCCGCCAGCATCGCCAGCAGGGTGCTCTTGCCGCAGCCGTTCGGTCCCTGGACCGCCAGCCTGAACGGGCCGGAGAGCGTAAGGCTCACCGCGCGGGCGTCTTCTGGATAGGGCGCAATGGCGTCCTCCAGATGCAAGACCCGGCGGCCGGTCGGCACCGCCGTCTGCGGCAACGCCAGCGCCACGTCCGACGATGGGGCCACACGGGCCACGGCGGCGTTGACGGCTTGATCCAGGCTGGCGCGGGCTTGCTCGCGGCGCAAGCGTTCCCGACCCGCATGCCCTTCGGCGTTTGCCTTTTTCATGCCCAGCAGGATGGGCGCCTGATTGGTGTCGCGCGCCTGGCGAGCGTGGCGCGCGTTGCGCTGCTGCTGCGCATCGTGTTGCTGGCGCAAGGCGCGCAGGCCGGCGTCGCGTTCGTGGCGGGCATGGGCCAGCGCGGCTTCAGCGGCCGCGGCTTGCCGGTCGTGCTGCTCACGCCACGCGCTGTAATTGCCGGCGTGCCCGGCCAGCGTGCCGTGCGCCAGTTGCACGATGTGCGACATGGCGTCCAGCAGGGCGCGGTCGTGGCTGACGACGATCAGGCCGCCGCGGAAGGCGGCGATCCGCTCCATCAGCCAACCGCGTGCACGCGCATCAAGGTGGTTGCTGGGTTCGTCCAGCAGCAGGCCGTCGGGGGCATGCAGCAGGGCGCCGGCCAGCGCCACCCGGGTCAGCTCGCCGCCGCTTGCCGCGCTGGCGGGATGCTCGGGCGCCCAGGCGGGCAGGCCGGCGTCCGTCAGCATTCGCGCCCATTCCTCGCGGATCAGCCAATGGCCGTCGGCCAGATCGAAGTCTTCTTGCCGCGCGCTGCCGGATTCCAGATTCGAGAGCGCGCGCAGGATCGCGGCGATGCCGGCCACGTCGGCCAGTGTCACCCCGGTTTCACGGGGCAGCGTCTGGGGCACGTAGGCGATCTGCCCGTGGCGCACGATGCGGCCGGACTGCGGCGGGAATTCACCGTGCAGCAGCCGCAGCAGCAACGATTTCCCCACGCCGTTGCGGCCGATCAGGCCGTGGCGCGCCGTGGCGAAGTCGTGGCTGATGTCATCCAGCAGCACGCGGCCATCGGGCAGCACGTGGCTCAGGTGGTGCAGGCTGAGAAAGGGCGAGGCCGCGGGCGGTTGGGGGTTCGCCGACGTCGGCGAATTGGGGGAATGCGCCTGAGGCGGCGCGTGCAATGACTGGGCCATGGAAAGCTCTCCGGGTCGGTGAGACGCCTTTTCCGCGTGTTGCGGCAAGGAGGATCAGGGGGAGGGCTTAAAGAATCATGGCCGGTCGGGGCTCCGCGATGGGGACGAATGGGAAGTTCGAGCCAGGGGGCTCGGGAAAGTTCCCATTATGGCCCGGCTTGCGATCCGACGCAGGCCGGCCACGATTGGGGGGAGGGCATCAGCCCTCCAGCATCCTGAGGTCGGGCGGCCGGTTCTCGATGATGGCCTCCATGGCAAAGAACCCGGTTACCGTCGATAACTCGAAATCCGTGATCAGCTTCTGGTAGAACCGGTCATAGCCCGCCATGCCGCGGCAGACCACCTTGATCAGGTAATCCCAGTCCCCGCCGATGCGGTAGAACTCGGTGACCTCTGGCAGGCGTTCAACGTGCTGGCGAAAGCCGTCGGCCCAGGCCTTGGCGTGGTGGCTGGTGCGGATCATCACAAACACCGTCAAGTCCAGGCCCAGCGCCACCAGGCTGACCTCGGCCCGCGTGCCGCGGATGATGCCGCAGGCATTCAAGCGCTGCAGCCTGCGCCAGCAGGCGTTCTGCGATAAACCCACCCGATCCGCCAGCTCGCGCTGGGACAGCGCGCCGTCTTTTTGCAGGCAGCTGATGATACTAAGATCAAACTTATCTATTTTTTCCATTTGTTCGATCATATGATCTATTTTGGCGTGTTTTTCGCAAAATATCGGTGATGTTTCTTCATGCCGTTCCATCGTATGATATTTCGGTACTTACCGGAACCCGCATCATCATGAATACGCCCGTCGCGACCCGCCCCGCCAAGCCCAGCCTCCTGCAGCAGTTCCAAGACAGCCTGAAAGCCGGGGATGCCGCGGCGGCGCTCGCCGAAGGGCTCATCGGCAAGGATGCCGTTATCGAAGGCCCGTTCGGCGTCAAACCGCTGGTCTACGCCGACTATGTCGCGTCGGGCCGCGCCCTCATGCAGGTCGAGCGCTTCGTCCTTGAACAAGTGCTGCCGTACTACGCCAACTCGCACACCGAAGCTTCCTTTTGCGGCGGATTCATTACGCGACTGCGCCGCGAAGCGCGTGCTGTGGTCGGCCGGTGTTGCGGCGCGAGCGACGCGCATGCGGTGATTTTTGCTGGCTCTGGCGCAACGGCAGGCATCAACCGGCTGGTGCACCTGTTCGGCGTGCACGCGGCCATCGCGGCCGGCCGCAAGGTCCGCGTGATCATCGGCCCGTACGAACACCACTCGAACATCCTGCCCTGGCGCGAATGCGGCGCCGACATCATCGAATTGCCTGAAAGCCCCGAAGGCGGACCGAGCCTCGCCGAATTGGCTACCGCTTTGGAAGCGCCCGACGGCACGCTCGTCGTCTGCGCCTTGTCGGCCGCCTCGAACGTGACCGGCATTGTGGCCGACGTACCCGCCATCACGCGGCTGGTGAAGCGGTCGGGCGCAAAAATGCTGTGGGACTACGCGGGCGGCGCGCCGTACCTCTCCATCCAGATGTCGCCGGCGGCCGATGCGCAAATCGATGCCATCGTGTTCTCGCCGCACAAGTTCATCGGCGGCCCGGGCGCATCCGGCGTGCTGATCGTGCGGCACGACGCCGTGGCCGAGAGCACGCCCACGTGGCCGGGCGGCGGCACCGTCAAATTCGTGTCCCCTGCCGGCCACGATTACAGCGGCAGCCTGGAATCGCGTGAAGAAGCGGGCACCCCCAACGTGGTCGGCGACATCCGCGCCGCGCTGGTCCTGCTGGTCAAGGAAGCCTTGGGCGCTGAATTCATGCGGCAACGCAACGCCCACTTCGTGCAGCGGGCGCTTGCCGCCTGGCGCGGAGCAGAACACCTGGAACTGCTGGGGTCGCTGACGGCGAACCGCCTGCCGATCTTTTCCTTCCGTGTGCGTAACGGCAAGGGCGGCTTCGTGCATCAGCAACTGGTGACCCGCATGCTGAGCGACCGGTTCGGCATCCAGGCCCGCGGCGGCTGCGCGTGCGCCGGGCCCTATGTGCATCGCCTGCTGGACATCGACGAGGCCCAGTCGCAACAGATGCGCCAGGCCATTCTTGATGGCCGCGAAATCGAAAAACCCGGGTTCATCCGATTGAATTTCAGTGCGCTGCTGTCCGATGCCAAGGCGGACTTCATCCTGGAATCGGTGCTGGCGCTGGCCGCGGACGCCGCGGATTTCGAAAACCTGTATGGCTTCGATCCCAGCCGTGCCATCTTCTTCCCGAAAAGCGCAGAGCTGGCCGTCGCGGCCTGATCAGTCTTTCATCTGCGGGCCGCAGGTCCGGATCCAGGCGGCCTTCAGATCGGTCAGGTCGTCGGACGCCCGGGTCAGCGTCTTGACCACCTGATCCGAAAAGGCCGCGCCCTGGCGGCGGCAGGCCTCGAAGTCATCGCTGAGCGCAAAGCGCGCATCCAGCAAATCCAGGCGGCCTTGGCACAGGTCGCGATTCAACTGCAGATCGTTGGACGCCTCGCGCGTGCGCTGGATGTCTTGCGCGCGCTTGATGCTGGCCAGCCCGGCGTCGATCCGGGCCACGCAGTCGTCTGCGGCTTGCGCGGATGCGCCCGCGAAGGCGGCGATGATCAGGAGGGCGGCCAGGGGCCGGCGGTGCAATGCTGCCATACGGTAAGACCTTGGTATTGCGCTGAAGATGCTCCGCATCATAACTGCTGCGAAAACGCGTCCGGCATGTTGCGGCGCGGGCGTTGCCACTGCATGGAAACTGGGAGGGACCTGCTCTCGCTTGAGGGCCGCGCACTCTTAGGCCGCGCCATCGATTCGGCAATAGGGTGCCGCTCAGGCAAGCACCAATTCTTTTCAGTAATCGTACAATCCCGCTCAGTCGAAATCGGGGGGTGCAATGGTTTACCGGGTTGAATATTCCAAGGTGGTCGAACTATTCGAGAGTGCTGGTGTGCACTTCAAAATTGACGGTTCGAGGCGTCATCAGCCCAAGGATCTGTTGACTTTTGAAGAAACCATACTGCTGGAACCGAATACAGCTTTTTTGACCGGATCTAACCTCTATTCCATAGGGGCCTTCTCTTATTCTTGGTCAAATCTGCCGGTGTCCGTATCGGTTGGCCGCTATTGTTCACTCGCTGCGAACATGGGAGTTCTTGGAACGCGCCATCCTCATGAGTGGATGTCTACCTCGTCGTTTACCTACGACCCGAACTTCGTGATTTTTGCTAGGCACGCGGCAGAGCGGCGGAAGAAGTATCCGGTCAGCAAGAGGCCGAGTTCTGAGCATCGGATATCCATCGGGCATGACGTCTGGATAGGCGCAAACGTCACCCTGAAGCCAGGCATTCGCATTGGTAGCGGGGCTGTTATCGCAGCAGGATCTATTGTCGTCAAGGATGTGCCGCCATACATGATAGTAGGCGGTAATCCTGCTAAACCGATCAAGCCTCGATTTGACGACAAGCTGGTGGAGAGGCTCTTGCAATCCGAATGGTGGAATTACAGCTTTACAGATTTTGATTCCCTGGACATCACGAAACCTGCTGAATTTCTGCCTGCTCTTGAAGACGCTGTTGGCAAAGGGGCTGTATTGCCGTATTCGCCAAAACCTCTTACCGGTGCAGAGATCAAAGCGTGGGCTGGCCTCGCCTAGTAGACATCAGTAGTGGAGTTGATAGCGATCTCCACCTCGCGGAACCGAACTATCTCATCAAGAGAGAGATTCAGGTTTTCCGGGCTTTCTGAGAGTTGGCGAAGTTGGCAGAGCCGCTTGGCCGCAGCGTGAAGTTCAGCGTCGCTGAGGCCAAGCGCGTCGACTTGCGATTCAGTTAATCGTGTCATTGGGTCCGGGATTATTCATGAAACTGACAAATTTTCGTGCTAGATACCTGTCCTTGTCCTGAACTCCATGAAGGAGAGTATCGCGCGCTGTTCTGGGCATCCTTGCCACCAAACTCGCCCGTCTGCGCTTGATGGGCATGGTTGGATATGAGGCTGCGGCGCGGATAGATGGGGTAGGACGTACGACTGCTGTGTAAAAACACACTTTACCGTTGCCTGAAACTGTCCTACCGTGCTCGTCATATCAATGACGCTTGCGGATTTTTTTGAATCCCTTCCATTGGACGCTCATTGATTGAAAGTTCTGTTTTATCAACACGTCACGTTGGAGATGAAAGAGAATGGCGAACACGCTCATCAAAGTCGATCTGGAACAGTCCCCGTACGAGAACAAGCAGATCCATAACCGATGGCATCCCGACATCCCGATGGCGGTGTGGGTCAAGCCCGGTGACGATTTCGTGCTGGAAACCTACGACTGGACCGGTGGCGCAATCAAGAACGACGACAGCGCCGACGACGTGCGCGACGTGGACTTGTCCACGGTGCATTTCCTGTCGGGCCCGGTGGGTGTGGAAGGCGCCGAACCCGGCGACCTGCTGGTTGTCGATCTGCTGGACATCGGCGCCAAGCCCGACAGCCTCTGGGGGTTCAACGGGTTCTTCAGCCGCAACAATGGCGGCGGTTTCCTGACCGAACATTTTCCGCATGCGCAGAAATCCATCTGGGATTTCCACGGCATGTTCACATCGTCGCGCCATATTCCGGGCGTGAATTTCGCCGGCCTGATCCATCCGGGACTGATCGGCTGCCTGCCCGACAAGAAGCTGCTGGACACCTGGAACCGGCGCGAGCAGGCGCTGATCGATACCAATCCCAACCGTGTGCCGCCGCTGGCGAATCCGCCGGCGCCCAAGACGGCGCATATGGGCGCGTTGCAAGGCGCCGAACGCGACAAGGCGGCGGGCGAAGGCGCACGCACGGTGCCGCCGCGCGAACACGGCGGCAACTGCGACATCAAGGACTTGTCACGCGGCGCACGCGTTTTCTTCCCGGTCTACGTGAAGGGCGGCGGGCTGTCTGTGGGTGACCTGCATTTCTCGCAAGGCGATGGCGAGATCACCTTCTGCGGTGCCATCGAAATGGCGGGCTGGGTGCACATGCGTGTGACTCTGATCAAGGGCGGCATGGAGAAGTACGCCATCAAGAACCCCATCTTCAAGCCCAGCCCGATTACGCCCGCCTACAAGGACTACCTGATCTTCGAAGGTATCTCGGTGGACGAAACCGGCAAGCAGCATTACCTGGACGTGAACGTGGCGTACCGGCAGGCGTGCCTGAACGCCATCGAATACCTGAAGAAATTCGGCTATTCGGGCGCCCAGGCCTATTCGCTGCTGGGCTGCGCGCCGGTGCAGGGGCATATCAGCGGGGTGGTCGATATTCCCAACTCGTGCGCGACGCTGTGGCTGCCGACCGAGATCTTCGACTTCGATATCCAGCCTTCGGCGGCCGGGCCCATCAAGCACATCAAGGGCGGGGTGGACATGCCGCTGTCACGCGACCGCTAGGAGAGCCAACGATGCCCATGTATGACTACGCCTGCGCGGATTGCGGCGAATTCACGGCCTTGCGGCCGCTGGCGCAATGGCGCGATCCGGCGGGTTGCCCGCAATGCGGCGCGATGTCCGGCCGCATCATCGGCGAGGCGCCGGCGATTTCGGCGCTGTCGTCCGCCGTGAATCGTGCGCGCGCCACCAATGAGCGCAGCGCGAATGAGCCGCGCAGTTCCCGAGCCGGCCACGGGATGAACTGCGGTTGTTGTTCCGGCGGACGCGCCTCCGGCAAGACGCGCACCACGCCTGACGGTGCGAAGTCCTTCGCGGGCGCAAGGCCCTGGATGATCAGCCACTAGGCAGGCGGGCGTACCGCAAGCAAAGGGCCGGATTGTCCGGCCCTTTTTTGTTGAAGATCGGGGGATGGGTGAAGCGCTTCAAGCCTCCAGCGGCGCGACCGCGGCGCCCTGGATCTTGTGCCGCGCCAGCGCCTCGGCGACGAAGCCGGACTTCTTCATGGCTTCGACAAAGGCGGCCAGATAGGCACTGGCCTTGTCGCCGCGGCTCTTGGGCACGCCCATCGCCTGGCGGATCAGCATGAAGTGGCCGTCCAGCAGGCGTAGCCCGCCCAGGCGTTGCGCGTCGCCTTCCAGCTGCTGTTTGACGCCTGCCGCCACTTCCATGTTCTCTTTCATGAACGTGTCCACGACGGCGGGAGACGTGGGTGCGCGGAAAATCTCGGCCTGTTTCAGTTCGCGCGTCAGGTACAGATCGTAGGCGCTGCCTTTGCCGACCACCACGCGCAGGCCCTTGCTGTCGACCTGATCCATCGCGGTGATGGGCGAATCCTGGCGCACCAGGTAGGCACCTTCGATCACGACGTACGGCGCCGTGAAAGCGATCTGCTCGCCGCGCAGCGGGTCAATGGCGAAAAAGCCCACGTCCGCCTGTTCGGCGGCCACGGCGTTCACGGATTCTCCGGCGGACTTGAACACCACCAGCTCCAGCTTCACGTCCAGGCGCCGCGCCAGTTCCGTGGCCAGGTCCACCGACACGCCGCCGGGCTGGCCCGTGGCGGGATCGGTGTTGGCCAGGATGGGGTTGCCCAGGTTGATGGACGCGCGCAACGTCCCGGTCGGGGCGAAGGCGGAGAGCAGCTCGTGGTCGGTCTTCATGGCTTCCTTGGGGTGGGGGTCGCGCCGCCGGGCGCAGGCGATTCCAGAAGAATAGCCGGAAGCCCGGGGCTTGCGCGATGCCTTATTGCGCGCGCCGCAGCACGTAGTGAGGGGCGAGCGGGCCGGTCGGGCGCGTGCCGTCGCGATACAGCATGGTCACCTGGTTTTCGCCGACGAAGTAGCGCTGGCTGTCGCCAGATGCGTCCAGCCGGATTGTGCTGCCGTCCGACTCCCAACTGAACGTGCCGGAGACGATCTCGGGCTGCGGTTCGCGGTCCAGGTATTGGGTCTGGCGCTCGTAGCGGTCGCCCTTCATCAAGGTCAACCGGGTCTTGATGCCGGGGCAGTCGGCGCAGGGCAGGGTGCCGTCGTAGCTGCCGGGCCAGTCCAGCGCATTGCGTGCAGTGTGTCCGTCGGCCGGGGTATCGCGGGCGTCATGGGACTTGAACGGGGCGCAGCCGGCAAGCAGGGCAAGGCTCAGGGTGCAGGTCAGGGTGGTTTTCATCATGGCGAGCTCCTGTTGGGAATACGGGTCCACGATACGGACAGTAAGGGTGGCATGCTGAAACGGGATGTAAAGCGCGGCGGAAATCTGCGCTACGCTTGACCTCTTCCCCCGCCGCAACGGCACTGAATCCCGAGCCATCATGACGAAAGCGAAAGGCGAACATCACTACACCGTCACGGTGAACTGGACCGGCAATACCGGCACGGGCACCTCCAGCTACGCGGCCTACTCGCGCAACCACGTGATCCAGGCCGAAGGCAAGCCCGATGTGCCCGGTTCGTCCGACCCGGCGTTTCGCGGCGACCCGGCGCGCTGGAACCCGGAAGACATGCTGGTGGCCTCGCTGTCCGCCTGCCACAAGCTCTGGTATCTGCATTTTTGCGCGGTCGAAGGCATTACGGTGGAGGCCTACCGGGACGAGGCGCAGGGCATCATGGCCGAGGATCCGGCGCGCGGCGGCGCGTTCACCCGCGTCACCTTGCGCCCGGAGGTCACGATCCGCGCGGGCGACGACGCGGCGCTGGCCGCCGAATTGCACGACCGCGCGCATCACTTCTGCTTTATCGCGAATTCCGTGAATTTTCCGGTGCGTTGCGAACCCCGCATCGTGTTCGCACAATGAGCGCGGCTTGCGGCAAGACCACGATCTGGGGCCGGCGCAGTTCCTTCAACGTGCAGAAGGTGTTGTGGCTGGCCGACGAACTGGGCCTGGACTATGAACATGTGCCCGCGGGCGGCCAGTTCGGCCAGCTGGACACGCCGGCGTTCCTGGTCATGAATCCGCACGGCAAGGTGCCCGTGCTGCGTGACGATGACGTGACCGTCTGGGAGTCGCACGCGATCCTGCGCTATCTGGCGGCACGCCACGGCGGTCCCGCATTCTGGCCCGTACAGCCGGCGGCCCGCGCACGTGCGGACGCCTGGATGGATTGGGCGCAGACCGCACTGCAGCCTGCTTTCCTGGTCGGCGTGTTCTGGGGCTATTACCGTACGCCCGAGGCCCAGCGCGATACGGCCGCCGTTGCCCGCAGCCTGGACGCCACGCATGCCTGCCTGCGCAAGCTGGACGAAGCGTTGGCGGATCGGCCCTATCTGAGCGGCGCGGCATTGGGCCTGGCGGACGTCCCCGCCGCGACGTCGCTCTATCGCTACTACGAACTGGATATCCCGCATCCGCCGTTGGCGCACGTGCGCGCCTGGTACGACCGGCTTCAAGCGCGGCCGGCGTATCGCCAGCATGTGATGGTGCCGTTCGGCGAGTTACGTGGCCGGCTGGAATTTTGACGGGCCGGGTGGGGTAGACTTCCCCGCACTCTCTGAACGTGGATAGCCATGACAACCGCTTTGATCGTAATTGACGTGCAGCGCGCCTTGTTTGAATCGTCGCCGCCGCCTGCGGACGCCGCCGACGTGTTGGCCCGCATCAATGACCTGACTGGCCGTGCGCGCGACGCCGGTGTGCCGGTGATCTATGTGCAGCACGAAAGCCCCGGTACGGCGATGGCGCATGGGCAACCCGGCTGGGAACTCGACACGCGCCTCGTGCCGTCGCCCGCGGACGCCCGGGTGCGCAAGACGACACCCGATTCGTTCCAGGGCACGACTTTGGGCCAGACCTTGGCCGCTGCGGGGGTGACCGAGCTGGTCGTGTGCGGCTACGCCACGGAATTCTGCGTGGACACCACCGTGCGCCGCGCGGCAGGCCTTGGGCTGCCGGTCACGCTGGCCGCCGATGCCCACACCACGCAAGACAAGGCGCACGCGCCCGGTGCGCAGATCCGCGCGCATCACAACGCCACGCTGTCCGCGATCGCGAGCTTCGGCGTGAAGATCGCAGCCGTGCCGGCCGCCGAAATCGTTTTTTCCGCCTCCGCGCCCCGCTGAAGCGACGCCTCAAGACTGATGGATCCTGAACTCCTCAACCTGCTCGTCACGCGGGACATGCCTTTCGGCAAGTACAAAGGGCGGCTGATCGCCGACCTGCCCGGCCCGTATCTGGCCTGGTTCGCGCGCAAGGGGTTTCCGCCGGGTGAGCTGGGCCGGCTGCTGGCCTTGATGCACGAACTGGACCACAACGGCCTGTCGTCCTTGCTGGCGCCGTTGCGCAAGTCGCGGCCCGCGGCACCCAAGCCGTAGCGCCCGAAACGGCGGGAAACAACTCCGGCCGCCGCTGTAGCGTCTTGGCACGATACCCGCTGGCGGGGGGCGCTACGATAAGGCGGCTCGCCCGGGGCGGGCCATCGCGTCTGCGCCCCAGGGCGATTGCTTATACGAAGAGAGGTCGCCATGAAGAAACACACCCTTTCCGCTTTCCTGTTTGCCGCCTTGTGCGCGGCGGGCGCCGCGCAGGCGCAGAACGCCCCGCCGGCCACGCAGGAGTACCAATATCCCAGCTTGCCTTCCAAGGACGGCAGCCAGTCGCCGCCTTCCACCTTGCGCATGACGGTCACGCCAGCGCCGGGCGCGGCGCCTGCCGTCATCCGGGATACCGCGGAAAGCCAGGCCCAGTACGTGCGCTGCCGCGAGGTCTCGGACCGCGCCGCGGTGTCGAACGCGCAGATGCAGGCCGGCGTGGCGCAGTGCCTGAAAGAGCTGGAGCAGCGCCGCCAGCAGTAAGGGCTGCGCCGGGCGGCAGGCAGGGCCGGCTTTCCGTTCTAGTCAAACGGTAATAATATTCAATCTCATCAACTCTGCCCGCCCGCGATCCGCGGCCGCCTTCCTGACCGTGCCCGCGACCCGCCCCGATCTTGACTGGACTGTCTCCGCCGCCACGCCCGCGATGTCGTTGGCGGGCGGCACACTGTGCTTCGGGCAGGCCGAGCGGGTGCATGAACACCTGGACCCCGGGCTGAAACTCGTGCTGGTGCTGGACGGCGACCTGCGCTACAGCGTGCGCGGGGCGCCGGCCACGCAGGTCAGCGGACCATCGTTGCACATGAGCCTGTGCCAGGACGCGATGGGCATGGAGCACGAGTTCGGCGCCGGCAGGGCGCTGCAGTTTGTGTCCCTGCGCACCGGCCTGGACCAATTGCGCGGCGCCTTTGCCATGGAACCCGCAGAATTGGGCGCGCTGCTGCGGGCTCCGCGCGGCGGCCTGCCTTACGCCGATGCCAACCTGCGCGTGAACCATGCGCTGCTGGCGCTGGGCCACCAGATGCTGGCCTGCCCGATGCAGGGGGCGCTCAAGCGCATATACCTTTCTGCCAAGGCGCTGGAACTGGCCGCGTTGGCGTTCAACGCCTTGCTGCCCGTGCGGGCACATACCCCGGAAAGCGGTCTGTCGCGCGGCGACGTCGAACGGCTGCATCACGCCCGCGATCTGCTGCTGGCGGATCTGCAGGACCCGCCCTCGCTGCCCGAATTGGCGCGGCGGGCGGGCGTCAATGTGAACAAGCTGACGACAGGGTTCCGCAAGCTGTTCGGCCAGAGTGTCTACGCCTTTGTGCGCGAACGCCGCATGGAGCAAGCGCACGCCTTGCTGGCCGCCGGCGCGTTGACCGTATCCGAGGCGGCCTACGCATGCGGCTACACCGATTCGCACTTCACCAAGGCCTTCCAGCGCCGCTACGGCGTGCTGCCCAGCAGCCTCGTGGTCCGCAACTGATACCGGGTCTGGCAGCTCTTCCGCAGGGATACTTCCGCAATCGCCAGTGAAACTTCCGCAATCGCCAGCGGGCAGATCGGCTCGTCTCTAGAATTATTTGAGAATAATTCTCAATAATGAATGAAGAGGAACGGCGGTGCGTAAACAGGTGAAAACACGGGCGGCCAGACCGCGGCAGGGCATGGCGCGCGTTGGGCATTGGCCGCTCTGGCTGGCGGTGGCCGCAGGGCCGGCGATGGCGGAGGATGCGCCATCGCTGCCGGCGGTGACGGAGGATGCGCCATCGCTGCCGGCGGTGACGGTAAGCGGCGAAGGCGTGGCGCAGGAGGCGCCCACGGTGGCCAAGCTGCCGCTGACCGTGCGCGAAATCCCGCAGTCCGTCACGGTGATCGGACAGGAGCAGATGCGCGAGCAGAACCTGCAAAGTCTGGACGACGTGATGCAGCATGCCACCGGCATCACGGTGCAGCCTTATCAGTTGCTGACCACGGCGTACTACGCCCGCGGCTTCAAGGTGGATTCGTTCGAACAGGACGGGGTGCCGGTGCTGATGGGCAATATGGCCGCGTCGCCGCAAGACATGGCGGTGTACGAACGCGTCGAGATCCTGCGCGGCGCGAATGGCCTGATGCATGGCGCGGGCAATCCGGCCGCCACGGTAAACCTGGTGCGCAAGCGGCCGCAGCGCGAGTTCTCGTTCAATGGTTCGGTCAGCGCCGGAAGCTGGGACCGCTATCGGGCCGAAGCGGATCTGGGCGGCCCCTTGAACGACAGCGGCAGCGTACGCGGGCGCATCGTCAGCGCGGTCGAGGATCGCGGCTATTTCTACGATGTGGCCGACCAGCAATCGGCGTTGCTCTATGCCATCGGTGAGGTGGACCTGGGGCCGCAGACCGTGCTGTCGGCCGGTGTGCAGACCCAGCGCATCCGCTCCACGACCAACATGGCGGGCGTGCCGCGCTACAAGGACGGCGGCGATATCGGTTTGTCGCGGTCCACGTATCTGGATGCCGCCTGGGACCGCTTCAACTGGGACACGACCCGGGTGTTCGCCAACCTGGAACACCGCTTTGGCGATGGATGGACCGCCAAGGTCAGCGCCAACTACCTGACCGCCGACAGCAACCTGAAGTACGCCGGCGCGTATGGCGCCATCGACCGTCAGACTGGGCTGGGTTCCCGCCTGACGGGCGGCGCCTACAAGTTCGACAACACGCAGGCCAGCGTGGATGCCTATGTCAGCGGCCCAATCCAATTGTTCGGCCGCCGTCATGAACTGCTGTTGGGCGGCAATGCGCAACGCACCACGTCCGAGCAATACACCGGCCAATTCACACCGGCGTTGAACGTGCCGGTGAATGTGTTCGACTGGGACCCGCATGGCGTGCCGGAACCGGGCGTCGGCCCGTACGCGTCGCCGGGCGAAACGCGCTTGAAGCAGCAGGGCGTCTACGGCATGGGCCGCTTTTCGCTGGCCGATCCGGTCACCCTGGTGCTGGGCGGGCGCATGAGCTGGTGGAACCAGACGGCGCCGGGCGCGCGGCAACAGATCGATCCCGAACTCACGCCCTACGGCGGCCTGATCGTGGACCTGAACTCGCAATGGTCGCTCTACGGCAGCTATGCGCAAGTGTTCCAGCCGCAAAGCCAGTTGACGCGCGAAGGCAAGCCGCTGGATCCCGTCACCGGCACCAACTATGAAGCCGGCGTGAAGGGCGAACTGGCGGACGGGGCGCTGAACGTGTCGCTGGCGGTGTTCCAGATCCAGCAGAAGGACCGCGCGATGCAAGATCCCGACTGGCCTTGCGTGGGCAACAACTGCTACTACGTCCAAGGGGGCGAAGTGCGCAGCCGCGGCATCGAAGCCGAGGCCAACGGGCAGATCACGCCCAACTGGTCGGTGGCCGGCGGCTACACCTTCAACACCAGCAAATACGTGAAAGATCCCATCTCGAACGGGCAGCCGTTCGCGAGCTTCACGCCCAAGCACATCTTCCGCGTCTGGGCGAACTATGCACTGCCCGTGCTGGACCGGCGCCTGAGCGTGGGCGGCGGTGTGCAGATGCAGTCCGGGTATTCGACGGTGTCGGGTCCCGTGACCCTGCGCCAGGGCGGCGTCACGCTGGTGGACTTGCGCGCGGCGTACCGCGTGGACAAGCACGTGACGGTGGCGTTGAACCTGAACAACGTCTTCGACCGTGGCTACTACCAAAGCCTGTCGGGCACGTCCTGGAACAACCGCTACGGCGAACCGCGCAACGCGATGCTGACGCTGCGCGCGCAGTACTGACCGCCAGCTTCGGGCTGGCGTGCAAGCCGCGCCAGCCCGCTTAACTTACCGGGAGTTTTCATAATGAATACCGAAGAAGCCCTTTTGCCGGGGGCCGTTTTTGACTGGCTCGACCACTTCATGGCGCTGGGCCAGGGCGGCGGCATGCGCCAGGTGGGCAAGCTTCGACGCCTGTCGCCGCAAGACGGCTGGCTGGTCGGCATCAAGGCTGTGGCAAGCGATGCCGACGTGCATGGCGATGTCTGGGAACGCCATCCCGCTGGCGACGAAATGCTGTGCGTGCTGGAAGGGCGAGTGGTGCTGACCCTGATGGAAGACGACGGCGGGCAAACCGACGTGCCGCTGGACCACCGCCAGGGCACCGTGGTGCCGCGCGGCGTGTGGCACCGGCTGCACGTGGCCTGTCCTGGAAAGATCCTGTTCGTGACGCCGGGGCACGGCAGCGAACACCGCCGCGTGGCGGCATCCCCCCAATAGGAAACCTTGACCGTGAATCGATTGGCAAACGGGCGCTTGTTCATCATGATCGCCGCCCTGTATTTTTCCCAAGGCATCCCGCTGGGCGTAGCGATGGAAGCATTACCCACGCTGCTTCGCCGCGACGGCGCGGGGCTGGGCACCCTGGCCTGGCTGCCGCTGGTGGGCTTGCCGTGGGTGCTGAAGTTCCTGTGGGCGCCGCAGGTCGACAACCGCTGGCGGCCGTCCGCGGGCCGCCGCCGCAGCTGGATCGTGCCGATGCAGTCCATCGTACTGGCCTGCATGGCGGGCGTGGCCTTGCTGGGTATTTCGTCCGCCAGCGCCGCCTGGGTCGTGGGGTTGATGGCCGCGGCGTCCTTGGCCAGCGCCACGCAGGACATCGCCACCGACGGCTTGACGGCCGAACGCTTCGAAGGCCAGGCGCTGGCGCGCGCCAACGCCGTGCAGGTGGGCGGAACGATGGTGGGTTTCTTCTTTGGAGGCCCGGGCGCGCTGATCATGGCGGGCTACATCGGGCAGGGTGGGGCGCTGGCCGTGTTGACGGCGGTCGTGGCGTTCAGCCTGCTGATGGCCGCGACCTGGCGCGAGACCCCGCTCGACGGCTGGGAGTCGGCTGCGCCGCGCCAGCGCGCCTCGCTCGCGGGCTTCGTGCGCCGTCGTGGCGCGTGGGCGCTGGCCGTGGCGGCCTTCCTGTCGGCGATGACGGCAGTGGCGGGCTACGGCCTGTCCAAGCTGTATCTGGTGGACGCCGGCTGGGAGCTTGATGCCGTCGGGCGCATCGGCATGGCCGGCGGCTTGGTCACCGTGCTGCTGGGGTGCGGCGGGGGCGCCTGGCTGATCGGAAAGCTGGGTGCGCGCAAGGTGCTGGCGCTGGGGCTGGCCGCATCCGGCGCCGCCGCGCTGGCCTGGATGGCGCAGGCCCAAGGCTGGACGTCCGTCCGGCCAGGCATGGCCTTCGCGGCGCAAGGCCTGGGGTCGTTCGGGGCAGGCGCGGCGTCGGTCGCGTTGATGACGCTGGCGATGCGCTTTGCCCGGCAGGGGCGGCAATCGGGCACGGACATGACGGCGGTGCAGAGCGCGCGCGACCTGGGCGAAATCCTGACGTCGTCGATGATGACGGGCCTGGCCGCCCAGGTCGGCTATGGGGGCGGCTTTGCCAGCGGGGTGGCGGTAGCGGCCGTCACATTGCTGTTTACGGCCACAGCCTTGCGGCGCGCGGTGCCGGCTTGAACGCGACGGTGCCTGGGGCGGGCGGGAAGGGCCACCGAGCGTGGCGCCTGCCCGCTGGCGGCGAAGCGAGTACACTTGTCCGCCGTTTTGCTATAAGCCCCAGAATTCTCCATGATTTCCTCCGCATGCGGCGTCGACTTCGGTACGTCCAACTCCACCGTAGGCTGGAGCCGCCCCGACCAACGCGCGCTCCTCGCCCTGGAAGACGGCAAGACCACCTTGCCGTCGGCCATCTTTTTCCATGACGAAGACGCCGAGGTCAGCTATGGCCGCGCCGCCATTTCCGACTACCTGGCCGGGTACGACGGGCGCTTGATGCGCTCGATGAAAAGCCTCTTGGGCAGTTCGCTGATCGACGGTTCGACGGAAGTGCAGGGGCGTTCGATCCCGTTTCGCGTCCTCTTGACCCGATTCATCGCGGAATTGAAGCGGCGCGCCGAAACCGCTGCGGGGCGCGATTTCACGCGCGCCGTGCTGGGGCGGCCCGTCTTCTTCGTGGACGACAATTCCGCTGCCGACCAGACCGCCCAGGACACCTTGGGCGAGATCGCGCGCAGCGTGGGGTTCACGGACATCGAATTCCAGTTTGAACCGCTGGCCGCCGCATTCGACTATGAATCGCAGATCGACCGCGAAGAGCTGGTGCTGGTCATCGACATCGGCGGCGGCACGTCCGACTTTTCGCTGATCCGCCTGGGGCCGGACCGTGCCGGCAAGGCCGACCGCCGCGACGACATCCTGGCCTATGGCGGCGTGCATATCGGCGGGGTGGATTTCGACAAGCAACTGAGCCTGGCGCACGTCATGCCCTTGCTGGGCTTGGGCAGCCAGCTGCGCAGCGGCAAGGACGTGCCGTCCACGCAGTACGGTAATCTGGCCTGCTGGCACACCATCAACCAGGCTTATACGCGCAAGGCGGCCGAGCATTTCGCCTATATCCGCGCCGAAGCCGGCGACCGCGAGAAGATCGACCTGCTGCTGAACCTGGTGAAGCAGCGCGCGGGCCATTGGGTGGCGGTGCAGGTGGAAGAGGCCAAGATCACGCTGTCGGAATCGCCGTCGGCCCGCATCGACCTGTCGCGCATCGCGCCGGAACTGGGCGTGGACGTGACGCGTCCGTCGTTCGATGCCTGCGTGGGCCGCCTGATCGAAAAGGTCGAGACCACGGTGGGCGCGCTGCTGCGCGACGCCGGCGTGTCCACGGCCGATGTGGATACGGTGTTCTTCACCGGCGGTTCCAGCCGCGTGCCGCGCCTGCGCGAAACCGTGTCGGCGCTGGTGCCGGGTGCTCGCAGCGTGGAAGGCGACCTGTTCGGCAGCATCGGCGCCGGCCTGGCGCTGGACGCCCGCCGCAAGTTCGACTGATCGCGTTGGAACGACCCGCCGCTTAAGTCGCCAGCATCGCGGGCACACGCGCCGCCAGCGCATCAACGGCGGTGCGTGTCTTGGCCGGCAGGTAGCGGGCCTGTGGCCAGACCGCGTGCACTTCCTGCGCCGCCATCCGGTCACCATGCATCAGGACGTCCAATTCGCCCGTGCGCACGTAGTGGGTGAGCATCCAGCACGGTAGCCAGGCGATCCCTGCGCCCGCGATCGCGGCGTCCGCAATGGCTTGCAGGTCGTCCAGCCGCAGCCGCGGCTGCACCCGCAACGGGATGACCTGGCCTTCCGCATCCTTCACCTCCCACCCGCGCTCCGCCCCGCCATGCGAGTAGATGATGCCGGCGTGCTGCTTCAGCTCGTCGATGGTCGTCGGGCGCCCATGCGCCCGGATGTAGGCGGGAGACGCGCCGATGCCCATGGTCTGCATCCCCAGCCTGCGCGCCGCCAGGCTGGCGCTGTCGGGCAAGGCGCCCACGCGGATGCCCAGATCGTAGCCTTCCTCGATCAGGTCGACCACGCGGTCATTGAATGAGATGTCCAGCTGGAGTTGCGGGTGGCGCATGGCCAGCTCTCGCAGGACCGGGGCGACGCAGTGCCGGCCGAACACGAGCGGCGCGCTGACCCGCAAGCGTCCTTGGGGTTCGCGGCGGCCGCTGTCGAGTTCGGCTTCGCCAAGCTGCAGTTCGGCCAGGGCGCGGATGCAGCGGTCGTAGTAGGCCTGGCCGTCGTCGGTCAGGCTTTGCTGGCGGGTCGTGCGATGGAACAGCCGGACGCCCAGGCGCGCCTCCAACCGCGCGACCGATTTGCCCACTGCGGACCGCGTGAGGTTCAGGCGATCGGCCGCCAGCGCGAAGCTGCCGGCCTCCACAGCCTGCACGAAGACTTCGATGCCGCTCAGCCTGTCATGGTTGCCCGTCGTGGCCATGCTGCCCTTCCTGTCTGTATTGGTTCTTAATAGGAACCATTGAAAATAATATAGGTTGACATTGTTGAACTGAATTCCGCATATCTTATCGGTACCCGGCCGCGCTGTCATCGGCAGCCGACGCGGCCAGTCTTGAAACCGAACAGGAGTCCACCATGCAGGCCTATACCGTCATCAGCGGCAAAGACATCGCGTCCCTCACGCGTATTACGCGCGAACCCCAGGCGCTGGGGCCGCACGATGTGCGTGTGCGCATCAATGCGGTATCACTGAACTTTCGCGACCTGATGGTGGTGCGCGGCGACTATCTGCAGGGCGCCTCCGGCCCGGTCATTCCGGCCTCGGACGCCGCGGGCGAAGTGATTGAGGTCGGCAAGGCCGTGACGCGCTTCGCGCCGGGCGACCGCGTGATGGGCTCGTTTTTCCCCGATTGGATCGATGGCGACGTCACGCCGGCCACGACGCGCATCGCCCCGGGCGCTGCGACGGACGGCGTGCTGTCCACTGAACGCGTCTTCGCCGAGTCCGCGTTGGCGGCCACGCCGCCCTCGTTGACCGACGAGCAGGCCTCGACCCTGCCTTGCGCGGCGGTCACCGCCTGGAACGCGCTGTTTGTCGCGGGCGGCGCCAAAGCAGGGCAGACGGCGTTGTTCCTGGGAACGGGCGGCGTGTCGGTCTGGGGCCTGCAACTGGCGAAGGCGGCGGGCCTGCGCGCCATCATCACGTCTTCCAGCGCGGGCAAGCTGGAACGGGCCCGGGCCATGGGCGCCGATGGCCTCATCAACTATCGCGATACGCCTGAATGGCAGGACGAAGCCTTGCGCCTGACCGCTGGCGAGGGCGCGCACGTCGTGCTGGAAGTGGGTGGTGAAGGTACGCTCGCGCGCTCCGTGGCGGCGGCGCGCATGGGCGGGACCATCGCGGTGATCGGCGGCGTCAGCGGGTTCGCGGCCGTGCCGGTGGCGCCCTTGGCGTTGATTGCCGGCAGCAAACGCTTGCAAGGCATTTTTGTCGGCAGCCGCAGGATGCTGGAGGACGTGGCGCGCTTCGTGGAAGTGGCGGGCATCGTGCCCGTCATCGACCGGGTATTCAGTTTCGATGAAGTCCCCGCCGCTTTTGAACACCTGGCATCCGGCGGCCATTTTGGCAAGGTCGTCATCCGGGTCGCCAAGTAGGCCCGGGCAGGGCGGGCAATGGCGGGTCGCGCGGGCGGCGATGGTAAGCTGCACTGCTTGCCGAAGGCGCTTTCGCGCCTGACTGTTCGAAGAGACCCAGAGATCCCCACGCGCCCTCATGACCCGTCCAACCGATACCCATCTTGTCGAAACACTGGTGACCAGCGAAGCACCTTATGAAGGCAGCTTCCTGAAAATACGGCGGGACACCGTCAGCCTGCCCAACGGCAATACGGCTACGCGCGAATACGTTGTGCATCCCGGCGCGGTCGTGGTGATCCCCTTGCTGGATGACGGCCGCGTTCTGCTGGAGCGCCAGTTCCGCTACCCGATCGGCCGCGTCATGACCGAGTTTCCCGCCGGCAAGCTGGACCCGGGCGAAGATCCGCTGGTTTGCGGCAAACGCGAACTGCTGGAAGAAACCGGCTACACCGCCGATCAATGGGCGCACGCCGGCGCCTTGCACCTGGCCATCGCCTATTCCACCGAGATCATCCACATTTTCTTCGCGCGCGGTTTGCGTGCCGGTCCGCGGCAACTGGATCAGGACGAATTCCTGGACGTGATCAGCGCGGACCCCGCCGAATTGCTGGCGGCGTGCAGCAAGGGCGAAGTCACCGACGCCAAGACGCTGACCTGCGTGCTGTGGATGCAGAACGTGCTGTCCGGCGCCTGGCAGCTGGACTGGCAGGACAACGCCGGCTGACATGCCCGCGTTCCCGGTCCTGGTCCAACCCGCCGGCCTGCGGTTCGAGGCCGACGCGGGCACGTCCGTCCTGCTGGCCGCGCAGGCCGCAGGCATCAAGCTGCCCAGTTCGTGCCGCAATGGCACCTGCCGGGCCTGCATGTGCCTGATGCTGGAGGGCTCGGTGGCCTATCGCATTGAATGGCCCGGCCTGTCGCGCGACGAGAAAGAAGAAGGCTGGATCCTGCCTTGCGTTGCGCACGCCACGTCGCCGCTAGAGATCCAGGCGCCGCTTGCTGCGCCCATCGAAGCCGCGCCGGCGGTGGCGCGGCCGCTTACCGGCGCCCGACGCTAATCGCCAGCACCGGGGCCAGGCCCACGGCCATGCCGGCCGCCATGCCCAGTGCCATGCCGGCAAAGGGCGCCGCGTTCAGCATAAGCGCCGCCGCGACGCCCAGCCGCGCTCCCAGCACCATCCCTATCGCCATGGAAAGCGCGCAGAGCAGGCGTTGGCCCAGCGGCGGCGCGCGGGTGCGCCCCACCGGCCATGGCGCGAGAGCCGCCAGCGCCATCGCAGCGCTGCTGGCCGGCATCAGGCTGGCGTGCCGCCACGCCATGTCCAGGAGCCCTCCCGGTGCGCCGCACTCGCTGGCCAGCAGCGCCGCAGGCGTCTGGCGCGTGTCGACCCACAGGCCCAGCGCCATGGCTACCAGGCAGGCCAGCCATAGCGCTGCCATGGTGCGTACGCCGTCAGGCGCAAGCGTGGCACGCCTTCGGGGCGTCGTCGTACCGGTCATGGTGACGGACCCAGTCGCCCAGGTTGAAGTGGGGGCCGGTTTCATTGCGGCCCAAGGGCGCGAAATCCAGATAGTTGTAGGCGCCGGCCAAGCGCTCCACGCCGCGTTCGAACGCCGAGTAGGTGTGGAAGATCTCGCCGTCCGGGTCCGAGTAAAAGGCGCTGGCGCCCGAGCGTTCTTCCACGCTGCCATCGGCCTGCGGCACCGAGGCGTGGAAGTCGAAGTTGAAGTCGCATCCCTCGGACGAGAACCAATCGAAGCGCCAGCCCATGCGCTGTTTGAAGGCGTCCAGCTTGGACAGCGGCGCGCGCGACACCGCCACCACCGATACGTCGTGATGGCGCAGGTGCATCAGGGCGCTGTCCAGATGGTCTGCCAGGAACGAGCAGCCGACGCAGCCTTCTTCCCAATCCGGGCCGTACATGAAATGGTAGAGGATCAGTTGGCGCTTGCCGTCGAACAGGTCGGCCAAGCCCCGCGGCCCGCCTGCGCTCTGGAATTGGTAAGGCTTGTCCACCCGCACCCAGGGCAGGTCAAGCCGGTCGCGGGCCAGGGCGTCCTGGGCGCGCGTCATCGCCTTTTTCGCGGACAAGCAGGGCCTCGCGGGCGGCGTCCCATTGGGGACGGGATACGACAGGATGGGGGGTCTGCATCGTACGACTCCTTTGCGTGGCAGGCCACTCGGGCCTGGGCAAGGCAAACGGCTATTCAGGCCGCGCTTGCCAGATGGTCCGCCAGCCGGTCCATCGCACCTGCCCAGCCGTGTTCGTGGCCGTCGCGGGTTGCCTGATCGACAAACGGGGTTTGCAGGAAGGCCAGTTCAGTGCCGCCCTGCGCGGGAGCAAATTCAAGCGTGATCAGTGACGTTTCTTCGGGGGTGTCGCGCCAGGCCCAGGTAAAGACCAGCCGGCGCTGCGGCTGCACCTCGTGGTACTCGCCGCTGGCGTAATGCGACTGTCCGTCCTCGGTGACGAAGCCCACCAGGTAGGCCCCGCCCACGCGTACGTCGGTGTCGGCCACCAGCACTTCGCGCGTGCCGGCCGGGCCGAACCAGCGCATCAGCGCTTGCGGGTCCGTCCAGGCGCGCCAGACTCGGTCGACGGGGGCGGCGAAGCGCCGCGTGAGCCGGAGCTCGAGGGGGGCGTTGTCGGAGCGGGTTTGGGTTGCCATGGGTGGATCTCCTCGTCGTGGTACAGGTACCGGGCCAGCGAATCCAGTTGGCCGTTCCAGAACTTCTCGTAGCGGGCCAGCCAGTCGGACGCCGCGCGCATGGGCTCGGGCGACAGCGTGCAACTGACCACGCGTCCGTCCTTGGCGCGGGCGATCAGCCCGGCGTCTTCCAGCACCCGCAGATGCTTCATGAAGGCAGGTAGCGACATGGCATGGGGCCGGGCCAGTTCGCTGACCGATGCCGTGCCCCGTTCCAGGTCGGCCAGCACCTGCCGGCGGGTGCCATCGGCCAGGGCGGAAAAGATGCTGTCCAGCGTGTCGTTGTTTAAGTTAACCATAAGGTTAAGTATCCGCCCGAAAAACTGCCGGCGTCAAGCCGGCAGCGTCGGGAATTTCCCTAGGTTAGTCGTGCCGGTGCATGGCCGACTGGTGCTTCGTGTCGCGCATCGTCGCGTACACCAGCAGCGACAGGAAGATCACGCCGGCCAGGTAGTAGTAGAACCACGCTTCGTGCCCTTGCTGCTTGAAGAACAGGGCGATGGCGGGCGCCGTGCCGCCGAAGATCGACACCGTGACCGCATAGGGCACGGCGACGCCGGTGGCGCGGATGTTGGTGGGGAACAGTTCGGCCTTCACCACGGCGTTGATCGACGTATACCCGGCCGTGAACACCCACGCGCCGCAGATCAAGAGGAAGGCGATGAAGGGCGAGCGGGTGTTCGACAAGGTCATCAGGATGGGCACCGTCAGTGCGGCCCCCGCCACGCCGAAGAAGATCAGGAGCGGCTTGCGCCCGATCTTGTCCGACAGCGCGCCATACAGCGGTTGCAGGATCAGCGCGAAGATCAACGAGGCCGCGATGATGTAGGTCGTGGTGATGTCGGTAAAGCCCGAGGTCTGCCGCACGAAGGTCTGCATGTAGGTGGTGAAGGTGTAGAACGCCGCAGTGCCGCCGGCAGTCAGCCCCACCACGATCGCCACCTCGCGCGGATACTTCATCAGGCCGCGCAGCGAGCTGGTCTTCGGCTTGGTCTTCTGCGCTTCCTTGTACGAGTCGGTCTCGGGCATGTCGCGGCGCATCAACGCAGTCACGATGGCCAGCAGGGCGCCGATCACGAAGGGGATGCGCCAGCCCCATTCCACCAACTGCTCATGCGTCAGGAATACGTTCTGCAGCAGCAGCAGCACCAGGATCGCGCAGAGCTGGCCGCCGATCAGGGTGACGTACTGGAAGCTGGAATAGAAGCCGCGGTGTTCCGGGTCGGATATCTCGGTCAGGTAGGTGGCGCTGGCGCCATACTCGCCGCCCAGGCTCAGGCCTTCGATCACGCGGGCCAGCGCCAACAGCGCGGGCGCCGCCAGGCCGATGGTCGCGTACGTGGGCGTGACGGCGATGATCAGCGAACCCACGCACATCATCACCACCGACACCATCAGCGATATCCGCCGCCCGTGCCGGTCGGCGATGTGCCCGAACAGCCAGCCGCCCAGCGGGCGCACGATGAAGCCGGCCGCGAACAACGTGGCGGCATTCAATTGCTGGACGACGGGGTCATGCGAGGGGAAGAAGGCGGGGGCGAAATACAGGGCGAAGGCGGTATAGGCGTAGAAGTCGTACCACTCGACCAGGTTGCCCATGGAGCCGACGAAGATGGCCTTGATGCGGCGTTTGGCGTCGGGCATGGCGAGATACGTTTGCGTCATAGCTGTTCTCAGGGTGAGCTTGTCGGGAGTCGCCGGACACGCGACCGCGCCTTGTCCTCGCCCGTCAAGATCGCAAGGCCAGCCGCGAAATGGAACATGCATCGCGGTATCTTGCGCCTGCCCACGCTGAAATGCACGTAATGGCGAACAGTTTTCATTCAGGTTTTTGTCAGGGTTGGCGATGCGCCAGCGCCCTGCAAGCGGCTGCGGCGTTACTTGCCGCGCGGCTTGATGATGTCGCAGGCCGCGGCCCGGTCGCCGGCCTGGGCGCCACTGCCCAACAAGGCCTGCGCGCCGCAGACGGAGCCGAACATGCCCTTGTTGTCGTGCCCCACGCCGCCGACCTCGAAGGTGGTGCGGTGCAGCGGCACCGGCTTCGCGCCGCGAGCGGCCAGCAGGTATTCGTACTGCACGTAAGCGGTGCCGCGGGCCAGGCGCGTGGCGCCCTGCGCCTCGGCGCCGCAGGTCTTGTCCAGCAGGCGGTGCTCGGGGTTGTTGTCGGCCCCGCCCAGCAGATAGATCACGTCGCGGGCGGCATAACGGACGAACAGCCGTGTGTCGTCGGTTTCGCGCGCGTACGGCGGCAGCTTGTCCGTGCCGTACTTGTACTGGTTGTAGGTGGGGCAGATGCCGCGTTCGTACGGCGCATAGCCTTTGCCGTCTGCGCGCGGGCGCTCGTTGGTCAGGTACAGGTAGGACGAGGGGTTTGCGATCACGTAGCGCAGCGCCAGCCCGTCGCGGCGCAGCGGGCCGTCGGTGTTGTTCAGCACGGCGTAGCGCTGCACCAGCTGCGCGCCAGCGGAGTGCCCGGCCAGCACGATGTTGGCCAGGGTGGGCAGGCGCTTGCGGTCGTCCAGGCTGCGCAGCAGGTCGTCCAGCACCTGGAACGAGGTTACGGGGGGCGGCCGCCCGGCGGCCTGGATGCTCTCTTCGCCGTCTTCCCAACTGGCCTTGCGCCATGCGGCCATGCCGCCAAAACCCGAATCGATGGACCCGGGAAAGCGCGGCGCCAGGACCAGCGTGTCGCGCGCCCGGTCGGGGTTGCGGGCCAGCAGGCCGGCGGCAGTGTCGTAGTAACGGTCGGCGTCGCGCTTCACGCCGTGGATGACGATCAGGACCTGCTTGATATCGCGCAGGTCGTCGCGGGCCAGGTCGCGGTTAGCATAGAACGGCATCTTGTACCGATGCCCTGGCTTGCCCAGTTCCACCGTCTGCCAACGCAACGGCGTGGCGCGCTTGGGCGCCGGAACGGTTTCGTCGTAATCGTAGGGGTCCGGCAGCGGCGTCTGCGCGCGCAGGGCCCAGGGGACAAGCGTCGCGGCCAGGGCCAGCGCGACGCCCAGTCGGCGCCCGAATCGCCGGCGCGCGGGCGCGTGCGGCTGGGGTCGGGACGCGGAAGGGGCGGGGGCGCGGCGCATGGCGCGGCCTGGCGTCAGCAGGTCTCTAGGCCCAGCAACTGCTTGAGCGCAGGCAGATCCAGGATGCGGACTTCGCGCTGGTTGATCTTGATCAGGCCTTCGCGCGCGAAACGCGAGAACAGCCGGCTGACGGTTTCCAGCGTCAGGCCAAGATAGTTGCCGATTTCTTCGCGGCTCATGCGCAGCACGAATTCCGTCGACGAATAACCCAGCGAGGCATAACGCTGCGACAGGTTCAGCAGGAAGGCCGCCAGGCGCTGTTCGGAACGCATGGCGCCCAGCGACGCCAGCATCTGGTGCGAACGCGTGATTTCGCGGCTCATCAGGCGCCGGAACTGCTGCTGCAGCGACGGCAGGTGCGCGGCCACGCGGTCCACGTCGCTCAAGCGGATGACGCAGACTTCGGAATCTTCCAGCGCGACGGCGGCCGACACGTGCTTGCCTTCCAGCATGCCGTCCATGCCGACGATCTCGCCGGGCAGGTGAAAGCCGGTGACCTGGATCTGGCCGGTCGCGTCTTCCAACTGGGTCTTGATGCTGCCAAAGCGCACGCTGTAGACGGCATCAAGCGGGTGATCCAGCGAATACAGCGTCTTGCCCTTTTCCAGGCGCACACGCTCTTTCACCAGCTCATCCAGTTTTTCCACTTCGGCGGCGGCCATTCCCACGGGCACGCACACGTGTCCCAACATGCAGGTGGAACAGTGGGCGCCATCAGGGGCAACGGGAACCCGTTTTTGCATACGATGACCTCTATAGTGCCCGTTGCGCGCCGGGGAGGGCGAAACGGGTGTAAAGCGTGAAGACAACAGCTATTGTAGTCTGTTGTTACTACGGCCGTCTTACGAGGTGCCGCCGGTCGTCCGGCCGTGCCGGTGCGCGATCCAGTCCTCGCCGGCGATATCGGTCGCGGCGCCCCGCAACGCCGGGTCGATGGGGTAATACTGGCAGCGGATTTCGGTGTTGCCCCGTTCCGCCGATTCCAGGCGCGCGATGATTTCGCGGCGCACAAAACAGCAGGGCTGCCCGGGCACGTATTCCTCGATTTCGTCCATCAGCGCGATCAGGGCGGGCTCCACCAGGTAGACCTCGCCGCGCACGCGGCGGCCATCTGCTACGGGGATCAGACCAGGCCAGTTGCCGAAGTCGACCAGCATGCCGGGCACGGACGCCGCACCCACCAGCCGGGCGGCGGGCAGGCCCCGTTTGGCGACCGCTTGCGCAAGATCATTGATTTCGCCGGCGCGTAGGGTGCCGTAGACAAAAACGTATATGCTCATAGGTCGGATTGTTGCTGCACGTCGTAGCAAAACAAGTGGCCGGATGGTGTTGAAATTCTCTCATCTGTCCGCATATTCAGGATATCGAGCCAGCCGGCACGTATCGGTCAGGCTCCCCAACAAGCCAAACGACCATTATGCGATTCGACAAACTGACTACCAAGTTCCAGCAAGCCTTGGCCGACGCCCAAAGTCTGGCCGCCCGTAACGATCATCCCTACATCGAGCCCGTCCACGTGTTGTCCGCCTTGCTGTCCGATCCGGACAGCGGCGCAGGCAGCCTGCTGGCGCGCGCCGGTGTGGCGGTCAACCGCCTGCAACCCGCGCTGGAAAGCGCGATGAAGGCGCTGCCGCAGGTGCAGGGCGACGACAACGTGCAGGTCGGCCGCGATCTCAACGCGGTGCTGACCCGTACCGACAAGGAAGCCGCCCGCCGCGGCGACACCTACATCGCCAGCGAACTGTTCCTGCTGGCGCTGGCCGACGACAAGGGCGAGGCCGGCCGCATCCTGCGTGAAGCGGGCCTGCAGAAAAAAGCCCTCGAAGCCGCGGTGGACGCCGTGCGCGGCGGTGAAAACGTCTCGGGCGCGGAAGGTGAATCCAACCGCGAAGCCCTGTCCAAGTACACCTTGGACCTGACCGAGCGCGCCCGCCAGGGCAAGCTCGATCCGGTGATCGGCCGCGACGACGAAATCCGCCGCACCATCCAGATCCTGCAGCGCCGCACCAAGAACAACCCGGTCCTGATCGGCGAACCCGGCGTGGGCAAGACCGCCATCGTCGAAGGCCTGGCGCAGCGCATCGTCAACGACGAAGTGCCCGAGAGCCTGCGCGGCAAGCGCGTGCTGTCGCTCGACCTGGCCGCGCTGCTGGCCGGCGCCAAGTTCCGCGGCGAATTCGAAGAACGCCTGAAGGCCGTGCTGAAAGAGCTGGGCCAGGACGATGGCAGCAACATCGTCTTCATCGACGAGCTGCACACCATGGTCGGCGCGGGCAAGGCCGAAGGCGCGATGGACGCGGGCAACATGCTCAAGCCGGCGCTTGCGCGCGGCGAACTGCATTGCATCGGCGCGACCACGCTGGATGAATACCGCAAGTACATCGAAAAGGACGCGGCGCTGGAGCGGCGCTTCCAGAAGGTGCTGGTCGACGAGCCCGATGTGGAATCCACCATCGCCATCCTGCGCGGCTTGCAGGAACGCTATGAGATCCACCACGGCGTCGAGATCACCGACCCGGCCATCGTGGCCGCGGCGGAACTGTCGCACCGCTACATCACCGACCGCTTCCTGCCCGACAAGGCCATCGACCTGATCGACGAAGCCGGTGCGCGCATCCGCATGGAAATCGACTCCAAGCCGGAGGTGATGGACAAGCTGGATCGCCGCATCATCCAGTTGAAGATCGAGCGCGAAGCCGTCAAGAAGGAAACCGACGACGCATCCAAGCGCCGCCTGGGCGTCATTGAAGACGAACTTGAAAAGCTGCAACGCGAATACAACGACTTCGAGGAAATCTGGAAGGCCGAGAAGGCGGCGGTGCAAGGCACGCAGGCTATCAAAGAAGAGATCGACAGCGTGCGCGCGGAAATGGCCGAATTGCAACGCAAGGGCCAGTTCGACAAATTGGCCGAGCTGCAATACGGCAAGCTGCCCGACCTGGAATCGCGCCTGAAGGCCGCCGAGGTGGGGGCTGCGCAGGCTGCTGAAAATGCCGAGGGCGACGAATCCCGCCCGCGTCTGTTGCGCACTCGTGTCGGCGCCGAGGAAATCGCCGAAGTCGTGTCGCGTGCCACGGGCATCCCCGTGTCCAAGATGATGCAGGGCGAACGCGAGAAGCTCTTGCACATGGAGGAGTTCCTGCACAAGCGCGTGGTGGGTCAGGACGAGGCCGTGCGCCTGGTCTCCGACGCCATCCGGCGTTCACGTGCGGGCCTGGCGGACCCGGCGCGGCCTTACGGTTCGTTCCTGTTCCTGGGCCCGACCGGCGTGGGCAAGACCGAGTTGACGCGTGCCTTGGCCGAATTCATGTTCGACTCCGAAGAGCACCTGATCCGCATCGACATGAGCGAATTCATGGAGAAGCATTCGGTGGCGCGGCTGATCGGCGCGCCGCCCGGATATGTGGGCTACGAAGAGGGTGGCTACCTGACCGAGGCCGTGCGCCGCAAGCCGTACAGCGTGATCTTGCTGGACGAAGTGGAAAAGGCGCATCCGGATGTCTTCAACGTGCTGCTGCAGGTGCTGGACGACGGCCGTCTGACCGATGGCCAGGGCCGTACGGTGGACTTCCGCAACACGGTGATCGTGATGACGTCCAACCTGGGTTCGCATCACATCCAGAGCCTGGCCGGCCAGCCGTACGACGTGGTCAAGGAAGTGGTGTGGGGCGAGCTCAAGCAGACCCTGCGGCCTGAGTTCCTGAACCGCATCGACGAAGTGGTCGTGTTCCATGGTCTGGAAGCGCAGCACATCGAGTCCATCGCCCGCATCCAGCTGCGTCGCCTTGGCGCACGGCTGGAGAAGCAGGAAATGCGGCTGGAAGTCACCGAATCCGCCTTGGCGGAACTAGCCCGCTCCGGCTTCGATCCGGTGTTCGGCGCACGCCCCTTGAAGCGTGCGATCCAGCAGCAGATCGAGAACCCGGTGGCCCGCCTGATTCTGGAAGGCAAGTTCGGCCCGCGCGACGTGGTGCCGGTGGACTGGCAGGACGGCGAATTCGTCTTCACCCGAACCTTGCAGTAACCCGCAAGCAAAAGCCCGGCGCAAGCCGGGCTTTTTTTGTGCCGTGCAGCCGGCGCCTGCAGGCTTACTTCACCAGTTCGATGTCGCCCGGCTTCCAGCTCTTGTCGAAGGCGGCAGTTTCAGGACCGTAAATGCGGATGTAGGCAAACCACCCCTTGCCCGACGGCGTCTTGATCCAGCGGTTCTCGCCGCCTTTGGGCGCCTTGGGCCCGAAGTACAGCTCGACGGGCTTGGTCTTGTCCACGTCCTTCAGTTCGAACAGCGAGCGCAGGGCTGCCATGTCCTGGTCCGTCTGGACTTGCGAACGCGTCGCGGCGTCATACACCGTGACCGACCAGAACAGCTTGCCCGGGACGGGTTGCGGAATCGTCAGCTTGTACTGCTTGCTGCCGTCCAGATAGGCGCCCTTGCTGTCGCGCGCGCCCAGCCAGTACAGCGAGCCCGCGCCGGCATCGCGCCGGAACATGGCGGGCGACGCCACGATGGCTTGGGCGAACCAGCGGTCGCGCGCTTCCAGGTCGATGCCTGCCGGCGTTTCAAATTGCGCGTTGGTCGGCACCAGGCCCGCCCACTCCCATTGCCGATCCGGCCAGTTCTTGCGATCAGGGCGGGTGCTGGCGAAGGCACCCACCAGCATCTGGTCCCGACCCTCGCGTGCGGCACGCGTCAGGATGCCTTTGGTGCGCGCATCGGGTTGGAAAGGCTTGCCCTTTTCGATGCCAAGTTCCGCCAGCAGTCCGTACATGGGCAGAAACTCGGGAACGCGCGCTTCGGCCTGGATGATGCCGTTGAGCCGCTCCCAGAATTGGAAGTTGTCTTCCCAGCGCAACGACGTGCTGTCCATCGCCTTTTTGGACGTGTCGACGGCAGTCAGGGGTTGTGGGTTATCGGCGCTGGCCAGCGGGTAGATCTTGATGTTGCGCAGGCCGTCCAGCGCCTTTTGCAAGTCGCCTTCGGCCGGCAAGGCTCGGACGGCGACCAGGTTCTTGAAGGACTTCGAGTGCCCGACGTAATAACCCTCGGGGATCTTGCCGGTGTATCCGGGCGGCAGCACCAGATGCTTGCCGCCTTTGCCCGCATCGGGACCGGGCAGGCCCATGTCCAGCACCCAGCCCTGGTTGTGGTCGTCCACCAGGCCGATGAACGGTCCCGGGGGCAATTCGATCACCATGGGGCCGTCTTTCAAATCCAGCACGCCTGAACCGTACGGCGTATCGGAATTGAGCGTGAACCCCACCTGGCGGGGGCCTGTTGCGGCAATGCCCCATTGCTTGCCGTCTTCGATGCCGACGGCTCGGTTGCCGTTGAAAATGCCTTCCACGGACACGGTGGGATACCAGAAGCGGTACGCCACGATCGCGCGCTGCAAGGCGGCGTCGTCGCGCGCGCGCTGGCTGGCCTTTTCGGTCGGGAAACCTTTGTTGAAAGGGTAGGAGGGCGGCGCGGCGGTATCCGCGGCGTGGGCGGGCAGACCCGCGGCAAAGCTCAGGCTCAAGGCGGCCAGGAAGGTGCGTTTCATTGTTTCATCCCAGATTGAGTGCGTATGCGGCCGCCAAAACGTCGCGTGGCGCAGGCGGGGGGCCGCAGAGATCGGGCCAGAAGGCGCGCAGGCCAGGCCTGCGCGCCTTCCGTTTGCTACTTCAGCTTCTCCACATCACCGGGTTTCCAGCTTTGGTCGAAGAACGGCTGCTTCGGTCCATACAGGCGCAGGATCACGAAGAAGCCCGAGCCGGGAACGGTTTTCAACCAGTTCTTGCCATGTCCCGCCGGTTCAGTGGGGCCGAAATAGATATCGGTCGAACCGTCAGGATTGACGTCGGGCCGGTCCATCGTATTGATGGAAGGGAACGGCTGCCCATTGGCCAGGCCCGCTGCGGTTTCCGGCCGGTACACGGTGACGGACCAGAAGATGCCCGCCGGAATGTCCTTGGGCAAGTGAAGCCGGTAGGACTTGCCGCCCGACAGCGGATCGCCGTCGGCATCCCGGAACGCGACGGGATACTTGGCGCCCATGCCCGCCATGTTCACGGCCATCGCCGGACTGGCGGAATACGCCAGCGCGAAAAAGCCGGTCCGCAGATCCAGGTACTTGAACGAAGGCCCGGTGAACTCCGTATTGACCGGGAAGGGATTCACCCATTGCCGGTCGGAATACCAGCGCGTGTTGGGAACGATGGGCGGAGGGTCGTAGGCGATCGCGCGGCCAATCCGGTAGGCCGTCTTGCCGGCCTTGTCCAGGATTTCCCGCGTGTGAGCGTCGGGATTGAACGGCTGTCCCTTGATGATCCCGATGCTGGCGAGCATGCCGCGCATGTCGGCGTCGACGGGGTCCACGTATTCGCTGTCGATGAACCGCGACAACATGTCGAAAGCCGAGCCGTCGGTGGGGTACAGCATGTTGGGTGTTGCCTTGGACCCATCCGGAAACTGCATGGGCTTGGCCGATGCCTCTTTACCCAGCGGATAGATTCGGGTGCGGGTGACCAGGTCCACCGGGTCGCCGAGATTGGCGGGGTCCTTGAAGAATGCGCGCCAGAAAACGAAGACGTTGTAGGTGCGCGACTTGTAGACGATGTAGCCCTTCGGGATCTCGCCTTGGTAATCGGGCGGAATGACCAGGTACTTTGCACCCTTGCCCTTGTCGGGGCCGGGCAGGCCCACGTCGCCGCACCAGACATCCTTGGCGTACGGCTCCGGGTACCAGGTTTTTTCCGCGACGGGCGTCGGGTTGCAAATGGGGCGCTGGAAGAAGTCGTCAAGAATGCCCTGAAGACCGGGCGGCACGTCCAGGACCATGGGCCCATCCTGCTTCAAGTCCAGGTAGCCCATCGCGTAGATGACGTCCGAGTTCGGCGTCGTGACCAGCGTGTTGGCGTTGAGCCGTTCTTTCCACACCGGAAGGACGTTGTAGCCCTTGCCGAACAGCCGTTCGGATCCTTCCTTCATGGCGAAGATGTTCAGCGCCGGTTGCGCCCACAAGTAGCTCTGGACGGCTCGTTGAAAGAGCAATTCGTCTTTGAGGGTTGCGGAATCCGCTTTGGAAAGGTACCCCTCTTGCAGGGGAATTTGCGAAAGCTGGTCGTACCGGGAGGATTTCTGAGAAGGCGGCGTGCCGCAACCCGCGATGAGGAAAGCCACTGCCAATGTCGAGCAAATTGCCTTGAGCGCCATACGGGTTCCTTAACAACGAATATTGATAAGTCACTTGAACGTGCCAACCGCGAATGCATCGAGAAAAAAACCGCGAGTCAGATTATCACGATTATTCACAAGTAAAGGGGTAGTTCCAGGCCGCGGCCCGTCGCCGCTTCCCAATCGGCGACGCCCGGCCTTTGAACCGTGGCGCGCCCGCTCAGGGGACGGTGTAATCGGCCCGCTGCGCACCGATCTGCCGCCCCACACTTTGCAGCGAGCGCAGCACCAGCGCCACCCCGCGCCGCGTGTCCTCGTCACGCAACAGCGCCAGCAGCCCCAGCAGGCTGGGCGGATGTGCTTCCGTCAGCGTTTGCGCATGGGCGGCGCGCACGCTGTTGGCGGCCGTCCATGCGGCGCCCGCCGCTTGTTCGGACAGCAGCCCAAGCTTCTCCACCATGGGCTGGTCCAGCAGATCCACCAGGTCGGAAGTCAGCGAGATCAGGTCGACGATGTTGTCCAGCCGTTGGCTGTCGACAAGCGGACGCAGCTTGCCGGCCAGCGCCTGCAGCGTTTCATCATGGGTATTCATGTTCATAGCATTCCCCTTGCGACCGCCCAGTACAGCCCCCGGTTGAATCCGTGCCGAAGCAGCCCGCCCAGTTTGGTCGGAGGCGTGGGCTGCACGTCATGGGTGTAGTCGTACCACAAGGGCATGCCCGCATTCAGCCCCATCTGGGCAACGGCCTGCACCCGGCCTTCGTAGACGCTGCAAGGGTGGCCCAGCCGGATTTCGCCCGCGATGTTGTTGGCGATGACGGGCGCCTGGTTGTGGCACGAGCCGCCCGCTTTGCTGACTGGCAGGTCCACCGTATCGCCGATGACGTAGACATTGCGCAACCCGTAGACCTGCATGGTTTCGTGATCGGTCGGCAGCCAGCCCTCGTTGTCCTCCGCCTGGGATACGCCTGACTCCAGCACGGCATCGACGGCGCGTATCGGCGGCGTCGCCATCAGAATGTCGAACGGTTGCTCGCCGCCTTCCGCGGAATACGCGACGCGCGCCTCCGGGTCCACGCGCGCCAGCGTGAAGCCGCGCTGGAACTTGATGCCGCGCTGCTCGAAGATGGCGGGCAGCACCTCGCAAGTGGGCTGTTGCAGGAACAGGCAGTTGCGCAAGAGTTGCGACGTGGTGGGGTAGGTGTAGACGATTTCGACTTTGTCGCGCACGCCGCGACGGCGCAAATAGTCGTCCAGCATCAGGGTGGTTTCAATGGGCGCGATGCCGCATTGGTGGGGCACGTTCGGCGTCTTCGGGAAGGTGACGCTGACGAAGATGCGGCCTTTGTCGATCTTGGCCAGCCGGCTGGCCAATTGGCGCGCCGGCGCGTACTGATAGAAATGATCGCCGGCTTCTTTCAGGCCTTCTATGCGTTCGGGCGCGGGGATGCAGCCCGTGGCGATGACCAGGTAGTCATAGCCGTAGCGCTTGCCCTGCTGCGTCAGCAATTCCTGGCTGTTGAATTCAAATCGCGTGACTTTATCGACGTGGAAATGGATCTCGGGGCGCAGCAGAGAACGTTCCGGGCGCTTCAACTCTTCCTGGAAGAAAAGATTGAAGGCCACATACATGAAGGCGGGCTTGTAGTAATGGTCAGGAGAATCCGACAACAACGTGACGCTGACCTCGCCTCGCGACACCTCGGGATATAGCTTGGAGACCAGCTGGTTGGCCAGCATGGTGCCGCCAACCCCACCGCCTACGACAACAATTCGCTTGCTCATAAAAATCCTCCAGTGAGAATAGTCAGGAACCAAGTGCAGTTGCGCGTCTATATGTACCAACGGCGGGTAATAAGGTCAATTAAATAACTATTTCTTATATTTGAGGGCATCTACCGCGCCGGAAGCGCTGCTTGCCAGCGGCATGCACAGTCGCTTCCGATTAATGGTGTCGGATTACAATCCGCGTCAGGCTGCTTGTAGCCATCCTCCCTTTTCGCACGACCCACTAACGATGGAATGTCATTCCGTATGAAATTCAAGGCTTTGACCCTGGGTATCCTGATGGTCGGCGCAGGCGCTTCGCAGGCCGCGACGGTGAAGGAAGTCTTCAACGCCAACATGCTGGGCACCAATCAGCGCTATTTCGAATCGGTTGCCGGCATTCCGCGTGAGTCCAACGGAAACGACCACTTGTTCCTCGTCCAGAACTGCCCGATCACCGCCACGATCGGCGGGGGCAAGGTGTCGGCGCTGCGTATGGAATTGGCCAATGGCTGCGAAGCCGACCTGCAAAGCTTCATCGGCGAATATGCGCCCAAGGCCGGCCAGCCCATCACGCCCGGCGCGTTCGGCCGGGGCCAGCGCTACACGGCAAGCTGCTTGACGGAATGCGGCAATGCCGTGGATCCGTCGGCCTATGCGCTGTGGGTCGCACCGCGCGCGGCGGGCGGTCTGGAGGTCCTGATGGAAATGGTGTTGGCCGGCGGCAAGGCGGCGGATGCCGCCGACCAATGGGAAGCGCACATGAAAAAGGCCGCGGGCAATGACTACGTGATCAACACGAAGTTCAACTGCGAGACCCGCTTCGACGACGTTGCCGAGGCCGCCTTCAAGGACGTGCCGGTCAACGCCATCACCATTGGCTACGGCTTGCCGACAGAGCGCTGCCGCTGAACGGGGGCGCCCGGTCAGTAATCCCAGATGACCGGGACCCAGCGAAAGGCGTCGCCGTTGACGGCGACCCGGCCGACCGACGGGAACGGCAAATGGGCCGCCACCAGCAGCCCGCCGTTCTCGGCCAACTCTTGAAAGAGGCCGATGCGGACGCGGGCCGATTCTTCGGGATCATGCTCGAAGCCGTTATGCCAGTCGGGATGGTCAAATCCCACCGGGAACATGGCGTCACCGGCAAAGGTCAGGCGCTCGCCGCCTGACACCAGGTCGACCACGCTGTGCCCCGGGGTATGGCCGCCGGTTAGGCGCACGATCACGCCCGGCGCGACTTCATGCGTGTCTTCGAAGATCACAAGCCGGTCGCGATATTCGTTGTAGAAGGCCGTAGCGGTTGAACGGAGCACGTCGGGCACCGGCTTGGGCATGACGGTGTGCGTGAAATCGGGCGACGTCCAGAATGCGACTTCGGTTGCCGACACATGGATGCGCACGTCCGGACGTAAGCGTTCCTTCACGCCGGCGACGAGCAAGCCGCCTACGTGATCCATGTGCATATGGGTGATGATCACGTCCGTGACGGACTCCAGGGCGATGCCGGCGGATTCCAGGCGCTGCGGGAATTGGCCGGCACGCGGAAAGCCCGGGAACTGCCCGCCCAGCCCCGCATCGATAAGGATCGTCTGGCCCGCGCTGCGGGCCACCATCACGTTAAGCGGCCAGTCGAAGGCATCCGGCGGCATGAACATGTGGCTCAGCCAATCCGCCAGGTCAGCGGGGTCGGCATTGGTGGCCATCGTCGAGGTGGGCAACGGCAGCACGCCGTCGCTGACCACCAGCGCGTCGATCTCGCCCACCTGCACCGCGTACCGGGACGGAACGAGGTCGATGGGCTTGAGGCTGTCGGGGTGCAAGGTGTTGTCGGTGGAAAGCATAGCGAAATCTCCTGAATGAGGGCCGGACTAACCGGCGTGGATGTGCCAGGCGACTGGCGGCAAATTGCCGTGCGACGCCAGGGGCATCAGGCGCGAAGAAAGGCGAGCAGGTCGGCGTTGACGCGGCCTTGCATCGTGGCCGTGAGGCCGTGCGGTGCGCCGGGGTAATAGATCTCCTTGGCGTGCTTGACCAGCCGCGCCGCCTTCTTCGCCGAATCGTGTACCGGCACGATCTGATCGTCTTCGCCATGCATGAACAGCGTCGGCACGTCGATCTTTTTCAGGTCTTCCGTGAAGTCGGTTTCCGAGAAGGCCTTGACGCATTCGTAGGCGTTCTTCTGGCCGCTTTGCATGCTCCACAACCAGAACTGGTCCAGCAGCCCTTGCGAGACCGTGGCGCCGTCGCGGTTAGCGCCGTAGAACGGGATGGCCAGCGCCTTGTAGAACTGCGAGCGGTCGCCGGCCACACCGTCGCGGATGCCGTCGAAGACCTCAAGCGGCAGCCCTTCGGGGTTGGCGGCAGACTTGAGCATCACGGGCGGCACGGCGCCGATGAGCACGGCCCGGGCCACGCGGCGGGTACCGTGGCGGCCGATGTAGCGCACCACTTCGCCGCCGCCGGTAGAGTGGCCGACCATCGTGATGTCTTTCAAATCAAGCGTCTCGATCAACTGCGCCAGGTCATCGGCATAGCCATTCATGTCGTTGCCTGAGGAGGGCTGCGCCGAGCGGCCGTGGCCGCGGCGATCGTGCGCGATGACCCGAAAGCCATTGCGCGCCAGGAAGTGCATTTGCCCGTCCCAGGCATCCGCGTTGAGCGGCCAGCCGTGCGAGAAGGTGACGACCGGGCCGTCGCCCCAGTCCTTGAAGTAGATCTGCGTGCCGTCCTGAGTGGTGAAGGTATTGCGGGTCATGGGCGTGCTCCGGTTGGGGTGGGGAGGTATTGCGGGGCTGCTGCGCTTGCTGCGTGGAAAGTGAAGGCATCGTAGGTCTGCGCCCCAGGTGCGCGGTAGGTCCTCGCCGGGAAGCACGCTGTTGTGCGGCGCGCACCAATTCGCCGCGCGGCGCAGTGGTGCGCCGCGTGCGGGCTTGCGAGAATGGGCACAGGCACGGGCATTGGGAATGCAGCAGCGGATTGGTGTCGTCCAGGCAACACCATGCGTCGTGTCGCGGCCCTACCGCCCCGCAAGCGATCCCTCTAGCATTTATCCCGAGGGTCGCAAGACGCGCGACGTTCGAAGGCGCGGCTCACCGCGCATTGATTGGGCGCCAGATGGCGCAAGGCCGACACCATGCATCTGGGAAAATCCTATCGCTTGAGCGAATTCGTGATCTGGACGCGCAGGAGCCTCTATGGCCTGTTGGCGCTAAGCCTCGCGCCCGTGCTGCTGTATCAGGTCGCCGGCCTGAAATGGTTGACGCTGCCGCTGTCGGTGGTGTCGCTGCTGGGTACGGCCACCACCTTCGTGGTCGGCTTCAAGAATGTGCAGACCTACGCGCGCACGGTCGAAGCGCAGAAGATCTGGATGAGCATCGTCAGTGCCAGCCGCTACTGGGGGGTGATCAGCCATACCTACGTGAGCGATCCGGGCCGGATCGCGGGCCTGGTGAACCGGCATCTGGCCTGGTTGACGGCGCTGCGCTATCAATTGCGCGAGGCCCGCGTCTGGGAAAGCGCGGGTAGCCGGCCCAACGCGGAATACCAGAGACGGTACGTGATCCCGGAACGTGTCGAATCGCTGGAGTCCGCACTGTCGCGGTATCTGCCGACACCGGAGATCGCGGCGTTGATGCCGGCCGACGGCAAGGCGGCGCAGCTGCTTGCCATGCAGGGCCGCGCGGTCAGAGGCCTGCTGGACGAGGGCGCCATCACCGCATCGGAGTATGCCGAACTCAACAGCCGCATCAGGGAACTGCTGGATCTACAGGGGCAGGCCGAGCGCATCAAGAATTTCCCATACCCGCGCCAGTACGCCATCATCAATACCTTGTTCGTGCGTTCGTTCTGCGTGGCGTTGCCGTTCGGCCTGGCGGCCCAGTTCGATCAGATCGGGCAAAGCGTCGGCGGATTCATGCATGCCCAGATGGTATGGCTGGCGGTGCCTTTCAGCGTGATTATCTCGTGGATCTACACCTCGCTTGAGCAGGTGGGCGAAAGCACGGAGAACCCTTTCGAGGGCAGTGCCAACGATGTGCCCATCAGCCGGCTGAGCACGATGGTCGAGCGGGACTTGAAGCAGATGCACGGCAGCGCCGACCTGCCGGGGCTATCCGTCAACGTGATCGTGCTGTAGTCCACGGGGTCCCGTGCGGCAGGATCCGATTGCGCGGCGCCGGCGCATCGTGCTTGTCGCCGCAGGGCGGCTGCGGCAAAATACTTTTCCTCCCGCGTCGCCTTGCTTGGCGTTGATCCCCTCCCTATGACCGACTCCGTGCTCCTCTTCGAGCGTCACCGTCCTCGCCTGTACGCGATCGCCTACCGCATGCTGGGGGCGGTGGCCGAGGCGGAAGACGTCGTGCAGGAAGCATGGCTGCGCTGGGACGGCACAGACCGCGCCGCGGTGCAGAACGCCGAAGCCTGGCTGGTCACCGCCACCACCCGCTTGTCCATCGACCGCCTGCGCGCGGCCAAGGCCGAACGCGAGAATTACGTGGGGGTCTGGCTGCCCGAGCCGATGCTGATGGCCGCGCCAGCCACGCCGGAACAGATCCATGAGCAAGCCGACGACGTGTCGGTGGCTTTTCTGTACATGCTGGAGCGCTTGTCGCCGGACGCCCGTGCGGCTTTCCTGATGCGGGAGGTCTTTGACGCCGACTATGAAGACATCGCGCAGACGCTGGATAAGAAGCAGGCCGCGGTCCGTCAGCTTGTGCGCCGCGCCAAGCAGCAGTTGAGCCAGGGCACTCCCCGCCAGACCGTGCCGCGTGCGACGTTGCAACGCCTGTTGCTTGCTTTTGCCGACGCGATGCAGCGCAGCGATTTCCACGGCCTGCATGCGCTGCTGAGCGACGACGCCGAGCTTATCGGCGACGGCGGCGGCAAGGTGTCGAGCTTTGCCAGCCTGGTGGGCGGCAAACGCCTGGCACAGCTGTTCTATGCCGGCAAACGCCGCTACCGCGATGGCCTAAGCACTGAAGTCGTTCAGGTGAACGGCCAATGGACCCTGTTGCGCTTCATCGATGGCCACCTTGAATCGGTGCAGGCCTACGAAACGGATGGTCAGCGTCTGACGCGGGTCCTGGTGCAGCGCAATCCGGACAAGCTTGCGCGTATTTCGGCCGCGCTGGCGCAAGACTGATACCGACGTCCTGCGCGGGCGTTGGTGCCTGCGGGGCAACATGGTGATCCCCTGCGCGGACCTACCGCAGCAACGCTGGTGCTCCTACGATGGGCTTTCCTTCACGCTGCCAAGGATTGGCCATGTCAAAGATCACGAAGTTCGCGTTGCCGCTTATCGCCGCGGGCGCGCTGTTGAGCCCGTTTGCCCACGCCGCCTCCGGTGCGGCGCCGGCCGACGCCATCGTCACGGAGCTGATGAGCAAGGACCTCCCGGACATCCCTGGCAAGGACGCGCTGATGATCGTCGTCGACTACCCGCCCGGCGCGGCCGATCCTGTCCACCGACATGACGCCTACAGCTTCGTCTATGTGCTTGAAGGCAGCATCGTCATGCAGGTCAAGGGCGGCAAGGAAGTGACGCTGACCCCCGGGCAGACCTTCTACGAAGGCCCCCACGACGTCCACACCGTGGGTCGCAACGCCAGTCAGACGCAGCCCGCCAAGTTCCTGGTCGTCCTGATCAAGAAGCAGGGGGCGCCCGTGTTGACCCCTGTGAAATAAGGGACGAACCATTGCGTGGAATGCGGGGTCTCGTCCCCGGGGGACAAAACTTTTTTTCGGGCGATGTCACGAAATGACCTGCTGCGCCGTCTTAACGGTAGGATCAACCTACTTGCGACGCCGCCATCATGCCGACATCTCCCTCCGCTTCCCCGGCTGCTCCCCCGGCCACTGGCCCGGACTCCCTGGCCGACAGTTTCGCCACCAGCTATGCCGGCGTCATGGCGTTCATCGCCGTCGCGGTGGAAGGCAACTTCGCCAAGGCCGGTGACCGGCTGGGCATCGGCCGGTCGGCCGTCAGCCGCAGTGTGCAGAAGCTGGAAGACCAACTGGGCATCCGGTTGTTCGTACGTACTACGCGCAGCACCTCGTTGACCGCCGAGGGCCAACGCTTCTATGAAGAGTGCCACCCGGGCGTGGATCGGATCATCCGGGCCCTGGACGACATGCGGGACCTGCGCGAGGGGCCGCCATCGGGGCAACTGCGCGTGTGTTCCACGGTGGGTTTCGGCCGCAAAGTCGTCGCGCCGCTGCTGCACGGGTTCCGCCAGGCCAATCCAAACATTTCGGTTGAGTTGTTGCTTGACGACGGGCCCACCGACTTCACCACGGATCGCGTCGATGTGTCGTTTCGCAACGGCCGCATGGAAGACAGCCGCGTGATCGCCAAGAAGGTGATTCCCATGCAGATGATGCTGTGCGCGTCGCCCGACTATGCGGCCAGGCATGGCCTGCCGGGCAGTGTCGAAGAAATTCCCGGCCATCAATGCGTGAACTTCCTGTTCGCGTCGGGGCGAGTCTACGAATGGGAATTCAAGGTGGGCGGCCAGCTGCGCAAGGTGGCGCCGTCCGCCATGCTGACTTTCAACGATGCCGATCTGGTGCTGCAATCGGTGCTGGACGGCCATGGCATTGCGCAAATGGCGGGCTACCAGGTCTGCGACCACTTGCGGGCGGGCACTCTGGTCGCCTGCTTGCCGCAATACGCCCCGGACGACCGCGGGCATTACCTGTGCTTCCTCAGCCGCGAACACTTGCCAGCGCGCATGCGCGTCTTCATTGACTACATGACCGAAGGCATCCGTGCGCGGGACCTGCAGATATTGGAAAGCCTGCTGCCGAAACAGGCGTAAGACGCTATTGCGTCAAGGCAACGATGCTTTCGATTCCGTCCTGGGCCATCTTGGAGTACGGGCACAGCCGTTCCGTGTTGCGCACCAGTTCCTCGGCGACGGCGCGGGCCACGCCGGGCAGATGGATGTTGATGTTCGCGGTCAGCGTATACAGCCCATCGACGGGATCGCGGCCGAACGAAACGGTGGCCGTCACGGAAGCATCCGGAATGGCCAGGCCCGCCCGCTCGGCCAGCATGCTCAGCGCGCCGTGAAAGCACGCCGCGTAGCCGGCGGCGAACAACTGCTCGGGATTGGTGCCCCCGCCCGTGCCGCCCATTTCGGCGGGCAAGCGCAGTTCCACCAGCAGTTCGCCATCATCCGAAATGGCGATGCCCGAGGCGCGGCCGTGCGCGGCCTCTCCGCCGCGCACCGTCACGCTGGTGGTGTACAGGGGATGGAAATCCGAGCCCCGGTACTTGTCCAGGAGACTTTGGGGAGGAGGCCGCAGTTTGCGCATAAGGTCCTCGGGGTTGCCGCTACTTTCGTACGCCCGAACGGCTGAACCAGGTGTCGAAGTCGATCTTGCCCAACCAAGGACCGGCGCCCGGAACCAGTGTTTCGTCGTTGAGCAGCGCACCGAAATAGCGTGCGCCTATGTCGGCCCGCACGGTGCGTTTATCGCCGATTCGATCCATGTAGCGCTGTGCCAGTTCAGCCAGGCGAACCCGGTCGGGACCGGCGATTTCCACGATGCCGTTCACCGGCGCCGCCAGGGTGGCATCGGCCATGGCCTGGGCCACATCGTCCGACGCGATCGGCTGGACGAAGGCGGGGGACAGCAGCACCTCGTCGCCCTGGGTGCCCGATTGCACGATGCCGCCCAGAAACTCGAAGAACTGCGTGCTGTGGACGATGGTGTAGGGGATGCCGCCTTTGACAATCAGCGCTTCCTGGGCGATCTTGCCGCGGAAGTATCCGCTTTCAGCCAGGCGGTGCGTACCGACGACCGACAGCGCGACGTGGTGGCGCACGCCAGCCCGGGCTTCGGCGGCCAGCAGGTTGCGGCCTGAAACCTGGAAGAACTCCAGCACCGCCTTGTCTTCGAACGAGGGCGAGTTGGCGACGTCCACCACGGTGTCCACGCCAGCGAGCGCTTCATCCAGGCCTTCGCCAGTGATCGTATTGACGCCGGTGGCCGGCGACGCGGCGATGGCTTCGTGGCCGCGCTCAGTGAGCAGCTTGACGAGTTTGGAGCCGATCAGGCCCGTCCCGCCGATTACCAGGATTTTCATGATGCGTCCTTAGTTGAATTGGGCTTTGTCCAGGCCATACGCCTTGTCGGCCGAGCCAGGCACGGTCTGGAATCCCACGTTCAGGCGATTCCACCCATTGATCGCCATGACGGCGAAGCTCAGGTCCGAGATTTCCTTTTCGGACAATTGGGTCCGGACGCGCTCATAGATGTCATCGGGCACGCCATGCGCGCCCAGGGTGGTCAGCGCCTCAGTCCAGGCCAGGCAGGCGCGCTCGCGCGGCGAGAACTCGGTGGATTCGCGCCAGATCGCAACATGGTGCAGGCGCAGCTCGCGTTCACCGTGGATCTTGGCCTGCTTCACATGCATGTCCAGGCAGAAGCCGCAGCCGTTGATCTGCGAGGCGCGGATCTCGATCAGATCCAGGATGGACTGCTCGATCGTCCCGGACTTCAAGAGCATGCCGAATTCGACGAATTTCTTGAACAGTTCGGGCGATAGCGCGAAAGCGTTTAGACGTTGGCTCATGGTGACTCCCTGGGTGGATTTGCGTGTCCCGGCCCTGTTGGGCGGGTGTGGCGTGTGTTTGAACAACGCCCAAATCGTAGGTCCGCAAGGAAATCGGCAGTAGGCCCGGCCAAGGGACCATGATGTTGCCTCAATAGCAACAATCATCCGGGGACGCACCGCCGCGTAGCCCGGGGAGGCTGCCGCCCACGCGCGACCGTTATCGCGCGTGGAGGGCAGGGCACGTCTTTTTACTGCGCCACCGTCACGAACACCGGGTTCGAATAGAACCACAGGTCGTTGTAGTTGCGCGCGTTGATGGCATTGAAGCGCGCCACGTTGTCGGCCAGGTCCACCTTGGCGTCGGGCAGCGGTTCGCCCGCGGCGGTTTCGCCGGCCACGTCCACGCCCAGGTTGGTGCCGCGCAACCGCAGGTACTGGCTCTTGTCGGCCGTCACCGTGGTCTTGATGACGTTGTAGCCCTCGGCATCCACCGTCCAGTCGGCGCGCGTGAAGCGGGCCAGCACGCGGGTCGTCGGGTTGGTGTCGGCGTCGTAGCCCGGCGTGCCGGCGGCAGCGCGCGTGCCGACCTCGCCCATGATCAGGTCTACGTGGTTGACGGTAGGCTTGACGTAGGTGGGGTTGCCGCTTTCGATCGGGTATTCGTAGTGGTTGCTGTCCGGGCTGCGAAAGCGGATGGTGACTTCCACGCGCTCGCCCTTGGCCGCCTTCAGCTCGCCACCCATGTGCACGGCGCCGCCTGCGCCCTTGGCCTGGAAGTCCAGCGCATCGATCAGGTCTCCGAATACGCCAAACATGCGGCCGCTCTTCAAGCCCGCAACCACCGAGGCCATGTCCTTGCCGTCCTTCCAGACGTGCGTCTTGGCGTACTCGCCGGGCGCATAGCCCGAACTGTAGAGGCCCGAAGCCGTGCGGAAGTGGAAGTCGGAATCCGCCACGGTCCAGATGCGGCGGCCTTCGCCCAGCAACGCGTCCCAAGTGCCGCCCAGGTGCGCCACCAGATAGTCCACGCCGCCATAGGTGCGGTTGGGCAGGAAGGCGTTGGTATAGGCCGTGGCGTAGCCGCCGCGGTCCGGTTCCATCTGGTTGCCCACCATGCCTTCGATGGCGAAGAAGACGTCCGGCGCCAGATCGTTCATCTCGCGCAGTTGCGCCACGGTGTACTTGCCGGCGTAACGCGACGGATGGTTCAGCAGCATGTAGCTGTCGGGATGCTTGTCGCGCAGCCATTTCAGCGCGGCCAGCGAATCGGCGTGGGTGGTGAACGCACGCGTCTGGCCTGCCAGGCGCGACACCAGCAGCGGGTCGAAAAGGGCGGGGTCACGGTTGGTGAACAGGTATTCGAATTCGGCCACCGCCTGCAGCGACTTGGCAGACATCGGGTCGTTCACGCCGATGCCGATGTTCACGTGGTCATGCGTGGGCATGTCCCATTCGAACGACGAAAAGATGATCTTGCCGGCATAGCGGCCAGCGGCTTGCGCCGTCTTGATGAACGGCACTTCGTACTGGGCCATGCCGGTGGAAAAAGGCACGGGTCCGCCGGCAAGCGCCGTACCGGTATGGTCGCGGCCCGACAGGCGCAAATGGTTCGAGATCGCGGCCCAGTCCAGCTTGTAGCGGTCGAAGGCCTGGTCCAGCGCGCTTTCCAGGCTGACTTGCGCGTCGTCCGATTGATAGGTGTGCACGTGCAGGTCGCCCGCGGTCCAGGCGCCGGTCTCAACCGGCTTGGGATCGACCGGCGTGGGCTCCGTCACCACCGGCGGGGTGGGTGTGACGACATCATCATCGTCGTCGTCGCTGCCGCCGCAGGCGCTCAACAGGGTGACGCAAACCAGCGACAACGGCATGACGGCCCGCCGCAAGCGGGATACTTCGAACTGCATGGACACACTCCAACGTCTGGCGGCCTGCGAAGGCATGGCCGCGAAAGGGCGGAACTATGCCCGCGGCGGGTGACGAGGGAATGACAGCCAGATGGGCGGGGGCAGTCGCGCCCGCCCAGGATTACGGCTTGGCGGGCTTGGCCTCGGCCACGGCCTGCCTGATGATGGCCTGCGCCGTCCAGCGCACGACGTCCGTGATTTCAGGCAACTCCAGGTGCCAGATGTCCTTCAACACCAGGAACACCTCGGACCCGTAGACCAGCGACAGCGCCTGCGCGACGCGGTCTTGCTGCGCCGGCGTCAAGTCGGCCGCCAGCGGGGCGATGGCGCGCTTCAGGATGTCGACCCGATGGCCACGCACCAGGCGCGGTTCGTTGCCCGCCTTGCCGGCGCTGGCTTCGGCGTGCTGCTGCAATGACACCATGATGGCGGCGCGCAAGGGCGCCTCGTGCGCTTCCAGCCGGGGAAAGGCGAAGCGCAGCAGTTCGTCCACGCGCGTGGCGGCGTCCGGCGCCGCGGAGTTCCAGGCCAGGATGGGGCCCAGGCTTTCATCCACGACGGCGGCGATCAGCGCGCTTTGGCTGGGGAAGTAGCGGTACGCAGTCGCGCGCGAGACCCGGGCATGTTCGGCCAACTCGGCGACGGACGGGGTGATCCCCTGGGCCATCAACTGCTGCGCCGCGTCCAGCAGCGTCTTGCGCATGCGGGCGCGGGGCCCATGCGGGGGTTCCCCGCTGGCTGCCGCCTGTGGGCTGGCGGGCGCGATCAGGCGTGCGGTGCCCGCCGCCGGGGCGGCTGGGGTGGCGAGGGAGGTTTGACGTGAGACAGGTGTCTCAGTATGATTCTTTCGTCTCATTTCTTGATTCTACAGGCCTTGCGGCCTCACATATCGAGGCGCGCACCGAGTGTAGCCGCCCGCGGAGGAGCCATGACGCATTCGAACCGGTGGGTCTTTGTCGCCGCCACCTACGACACCAAGGGCCACGAAGCCGAGTACGTGGTGGATCTGCTCAAGCGCGAAGGCCTGGACGTGGTGTCGGTGGACGTGTCCACCACCGGCGCCGCCAGCGCCGCCCAGGTGCAGGCGCAGGAAGTGGCCCGCAGCCATCCCGGCGGCGCGCAGGCCGTGTTCACCGGCGACCGCGGTACGGCAATTGCCGCCATGGCGCTGGCCTTTGAACGCTACGCGGCCGGCAACGGCGCCATCGGCGCCTTGCTGGGCCTGGGCGGTTCCGGCGGCACCGCGTTGATCACACCGGCCATGCGCGCGCTGCCCATCGGCACGCCAAAGCTGATGGTGTCGACGATGGCCTCGGGCAACGTTGCGCCTTACGTCGGCCCCTCCGATATCGCCATGATGTATTCGGTGACCGACGTGGCGGGGCTGAATCGCATCTCCCGTCGCGTGCTGGCCAATGCCGCCGGCGCGATCGCGGGCGCATTCCGCCAGGCGGGCGTCGCCATCGAAGACGATGGGCGGCCCGCCGTGGGCATCACGATGTTCGGCGTGACCACCGCCTGCGTGCAGCAGGTGACGCCGTTGCTGGAATCCCGCTACGACTGCCTGGTGTTCCACGCCACGGGCACGGGCGGGCAGTCGATGGAAAAGCTGCTGGACAGCCATTTGCTGGGCGGCGTGCTGGACCTGACCACCACCGAAGTCTGCGATTTCCTGTTCGGCGGCGTCCTGGCCTGCACCGAAGACCGTTTCGGCGCCGTGGCCCGCACCCGCGCGCCCTACGTCGGCTCTTGCGGCGCGCTGGACATGGTGAACTTCGGCGGGATGGATACCATTCCCGAACGCTATCAGGGCCGCAAGTTCTATCCGCACAATCCGCAGGTGACGCTGATGCGCACCACGGTCGAGGAAAACACCGCCCAAGGTGAATGGATCGCTGCCAAGCTGAACCAGTGCGATGGGCCGGTCCGCTTCCTGATCCCCGAAGGCGGCGTGTCCGCGCTGGACGCGCCGGGTCAGGCGTTCTGGGACCCCGAGGCTGACGCGGCCCTGTTCGCCGCGCTGGAGGCCAACCTGGTGCAGACGCCGCAGCGCCGGCTGGTGCGCGTGCCCTGCCACATCAACGACCCGCTGTTCGCCAAGACGGCGGTCGACCATTTTCTTGAAATCGCTACCCATTAAGGATTGCCGTCATGCCCCGTTTCGACCGTAACGACCTGCTGGACAAGTTTCGCGCCATGGTGCGCGCACGCACGCCCATCGTGGGCGGCGGCGCGGGCACGGGCCTGTCGGCCAAGTGCGAAGAGGCGGGCGGCATCGACCTGATCGTGATCTATAACTCGGGCCGTTACCGCATGGCGGGCCGGGGCTCGCTGGCCGGGCTGCTGGCTTATGGCAACGCCAACGAGATCGTCGTCGACATGGGCCGCGAAGTGCTGCCCGTGGTGAAGAAAACCCCGGTGTTGGCCGGCGTGAACGGCACCGACCCCTTCTGCGACTTCGACGTGTTTCTGGACGACCTGAAGCGCCAGGGTTTTTCCGGCGTGCAGAACTTCCCCACCGTTGGCCTGATCGACGGCACCTTCCGCGCCAATCTGGAAGAGACGGGCATGGGTTATGCGCTGGAAGTGGACATGATCCGCCTGGCGCACAAGAAGGGCATGCTGACCACGCCCTACGTCTTCAATGAAGACGACGCGGTGGCGATGGCCAAGGCCGGCGCGGACATCATCGTCGCGCACATGGGCCTGACGACGGGCGGCTCCATCGGCGCCGAGACCTCGCAGACGCTGGACGGGTGCGTGGCCGCCATCGACCGCATTGCCGCCGCCGCGCTGGCGGTGCGCCCGGATATCATCGTGCTCTGCCATGGCGGCCCCATCGCCACGCCCGAGGACGCCGCGCACGTGCTGCGCGCCTGCAAGCATTGCCATGGTTTCTACGGCGCCAGTTCCATGGAGCGCCTGCCCACCGAACAAGCGCTGACCGCTGCCACGCGCGAGTTCAAAAACCTGACTTTCTAAGAGGGTCCCATGCCGCATACCGTCCACATCAGTGCCATCATCCATGCGCCGCTGGAAACGGTCTGGCCGCTGTTCCGCGACTTCGACGGGCTGGCCGGCTGGCATCCCGGCGTGGCGCAAAGCCGGCTGGAAGCCGGTGGCCGCCATGACGCGGTGGGCAGCGTGCGGCACCTGACGCTGGCGCCTTCGGGCTTTGTGCGCGAACAGCTGCTGATGCTGGACGATCCCGGCACCGCGCTGCGCTATTCCATCATCGAGACCGACCTGCCGATGCGCGACTACGTGGCGGGTGTGTCCCTGCGCCCCATCACGGAAAGCGGCCACACCCTGGTCGAATGGTGGGCCGACTTCCGGGTGGAAGGAGCGCCGCTTGCCGACGTGGCGCAGGCCGTGGGGCAGGGCGTGTTCGCGACGGGCCTGGCGGCGCTGGACGTAAAACTGCGCGCCGGCTAGGCCATCGCTTTCTTCCCGGCCGGCACGCGCTTGCAGCCGGCCGGCAGCGGTGCATCGCGCAGATAGTCGTGGATGGCGCGGATCAGCGCCTGCGCGGCCGGGCTCAACGGATACTCCTTGTGCCGGATGATGCACACCGTGCGCACGACGGTCGGCCGCGCCAGCAGCGCGTAGGCCAGGCCGGGTTCCAGCACGCGTTGGGCGGCCAGCGCCGGCAGCACTGCCACGCCCAGCCCGGCCTTTACCAGGGCCGCTTGCGACGTCGTGCTGGAAGCTTCATAGAAGGGCGCGCCCGCCTCGATGGGCAAGTCCGCCCGAGCGCGCAAAAGCGCCATGATCCCCGTTTCGTCGACAACCCCCACCAGCTTGCGCTCGGCCAGGTCCGACCAGCGCATGGTGCCGTCGCGTCCCGGCCGCAGGCCGGTGTCGTCGGCACGGTAAAGCACCCCGAAACGGTCTTCCAGCACGGGGTCGAAGCGCAGCCCGGGCGCGTCGGCCCAGCGGCTGGTTAGCCCGAAGTCCACCTCGCGCGTGGCGACTTTGCGCTGGATGCGGCCGGAATTGTCGTCGCTCAGGTACAGGCGCACTGCAGGGTACTGTGCCGAGAAGCCGGCCGCGGCCGGCGCGATGATCTGCGTGATGGCCGATGGCGCCGCAGCAACGCCGACGCGTCCGCGTTCCAGCGCCCCATAGCGCACCACGTCTTCGATCACGCCGTCAAAATCCGCCAGCAGCCGCATCACGCGGGGCAGGAATTCCTCGCCGGCGGCGGTCAGCAGCACGCGCCGGCTGGTGCGTGCAAAGAGCTGGGTGGCGAGAGCCTCCTCCAGTTGGCGTACCAGGCTCGTGACCGAGGATTGCGTCTGGAACAGGCGCTTGGCGGCATGGGTGAAACTGGATTCCTGCGCCACCGCAACAAAGGCGGTCAAGTGCTTCAGGGTGACATGCTTGGGCAGGCGATTCATTTCAAACCACGATAGATGGATCAATAAAAACAATTTTTCCAGATTGATCGCGCGAACGATACTAGGGCCTTCATCCAGGCAGGACAATCATGCGGCAGGAAACATTGGATCTGATCATTGAAGGCGGCTGGGTCATCGACGGCCTGGGCGCGCCCCGGCGGCGGGCCGACGTCGGCGTGGCGGGCGAGCGCATTGCGGCGATCGGCGACCTGTCCGGCGTGGCCGCTGCCCGCCGGCTGGACGCCCGGGGCAAGATCGTGGCGCCGGGGTTCATCGACGTGCACGGCCACGACGACCTGATGTTCGTCGAAAAGCCGGGCCTGGAATGGAAGACCAGCCAAGGCATCACCTCGGTCGTGGTCGGCAATTGCGGCGTCAGCGGCGCGCCCGCGCCGCTGCCCGGCAACACCGCCGCGGCCCTGGCCCTGCTGGGCGAAACGCCGTTGTTTGCGGACATGCAGGCCTACTTCGATGAAGTGCGGTCTACCCAGCCGATGATCAATGTGGCCGCGCTGGTCGGCCACGCGAACCTGCGCCTGGCCGCCATGCGTGATCCGACGGCGGCGCCCAGCGTGGACGAACAGGCGGCCATGCAGCGCATGCTGGCCGAGGCGCTCGCCGCCGGCGCGGTGGGGTTCAGCACCGGTCTGGCGTACCAGCCGGGCGGCGTGGCCGAACCCGCCGAACTGGAGGGGCTGGCCCGCGTGGCCGCGGCGCATGGCGCGCTGCACACCAGCCATATCCGCAACGAAGGCGACGAGGTCGAAGCGGCCGTGGACGAAGTGCTGGCCGTCGGGCGCAATACGGGCTGCGCCACCGTGCTGTCGCACCACAAGTGCATGATGCCGCGCAACTGGGGCAAGAGCCGCGCCACGCTGGCCAACATTGACCGCGCCCGCGCCGAAGGCGTGGACGTGGCGCTGGACATCTATCCGTACCCGGGCAGCTCCACCATCCTGATTCCCGAGCGCGCCGAAAGCATCGACGATATCCGCATCACCTGGTCCACGCCGCATCCCGAATGCAGCGGCGAATCGCTTGCCGACATCGCCGCGCGCTGGGGCTGCGACAAGACGACCGCGGCCCAAAGGCTGTGCCCGGCAGGCGCCATCTACTTCGCGATGGACGAAGCCGAAGTACGGCGCATCTTCCAGCACGAATGCTGCATGGTCGGTTCCGACGGCTTGCCCAATGATGCGCATCCGCATCCGCGCCTGTGGGGCAGCTTCACGCGCGTGCTGGGCCGCTATGTGCGCGAGGCCGAGCTGCTGACGCTGGAGGCCGCCATCGCCAAGATGACGGCGCTGCCGGCGCGCGTGTTCGGCCTGGCCGGTCGCGGCCAGCTCAGCGTGGGGGCGTGGGCGGATATCACGGTGTTCGATGCGGACACGGTGGTGGACCGCGCCACGTGGGAGTCGCCCACGCTGGCGTCCACCGGCGTCGAGCACGTGCTGGTCAACGGCCAGCCCGTGTTTCCGGCAGCCGACGGCATGGCGCGCCCCGGAAAGATATTGCGCCGGGAACCCGCCGCGCGAGACCAGCACCCCGAATAACAACAGCAACCATCCTTCAGGAGACAACCCCATCATGATGATGCGCAAAACTTGTACGGCCCTTCTGCTTGCCGCCGTGCTGCCCGCGGCCCACGCCGCCTTTCCCGATCATCCCATCACCCTGATCGTGCCGTTCCCGGCCGGCGGCCCCACCGATATCGTCGGCCGGGTGGCGGCGGCGAAGGCGGGCGAGATCCTGGGCCAGCAGATCGTGGTGGAAAACCGCACCGGCGCCTCGGGCACCATCGGCATGGTCGCCACGGCGCGCGCCAAGCCGGACGGCTACACCGTGGGCCTGGCCACCGTCAGCACGCACGGCACCGCGCCGCACCTGTTCCCCAACCTGGCGTACGACCCGGTGAAGGATTTCACGCCCATCAGCAACCTGGTCACCAGCCCCAACATCCTGAGTGTGAATCCGAAGTTCCCCGCGCAGACGCTGGCCGACTTCGTGTCGCACGTGCGCGCCAATCCGAACAAGGACGGCTATGCCAACGCCGGCGCGGGCGGTGTGAACGACCTGGGCATGATCTGGTTCCTGCAGATCATCGGCGGCAAGATGAACAGCATCTCTTACCGTGGCTCGGCGCCCGCGTTGACCGACACCGTGGGCGGCGTGGTGCCGGTGATCTTCGACAACTTTCCGTCCTCGTTGCCCTACCTGAAAAGCAAGCATCTGCATGCGCTGGCCATCACGGGCGCCGAGCGCAACCCACGGCTGCCCGATGTGCCGACGTTCGCCGAGCAAGGCTACAAGGACTACGACGTCACCGCCTGGTACGGCGTCGTCGGGCCGGCAGGGATGCCCGCCGACGTGCGAGACAAGCTGGCGCAAGCCTTCGCCCAGGCCGTGCGCGATCCGGCCACGGCGGCAAAGATGGAAGAGACGGGCGCGTTCCCGCTGGGCAACACACCGGCGGAATTTGCTGAGCAGATCCGCAGCGAACGTGACCGCTGGAAGACCGTGATCGACCGCGCGCAGATCAAGCTGCAGTAAGCGCCGTCAGTAGACGTCGCGGCGGTAACGGCCGCCGTGCTGCAGGGCTTGCAGGCGCTCGTCGCCCAGGATGTCTTGCAGCGCGGCGTCCACGCCGCTTGCCATGCCTTGCAGGCTGCCGCAGACATAGATGGCGGCGCCCGCGTCCACCCAGGATCGCACCGCGTCGGCGTGTTCGCGCAGCAGGTGCTGCACGTACCGGCGCTGGGGCTGGTCGCGCGAATAGACGGCGTCCATGCGTTCCAGCGTGCCGTCTTGCCGCCAGGCGGCGATGTCCTCTTGGCAGAAGCGGTCATGCGCGGCGTTACGTTCGCCGAAAACCAGCCAGTTGCGCCGGTGACCTGCGGCGCGCCGCGCCTTGATCAAGGCCCGCAGGCCTGCCAACCCGGTGCCGTTGCCCACCAGGATCATCGGGCGTTCGTCGTCCGGCGCATGGAAATTGCGGTTGGCGCGCACGCGCAGTTCAATGCCGTCGCCTTCCTCGGCAATATGGGTCAGCCAGCCGCTGCCCAGCCCCAAGCCGCCGTCCGCGCTGCGCATCTGGCGCACCAGCAACTGGATGGCGCCATCTTCCGGCAGGGATGCGATGGAGTATTCGCGGTGCGCCTGTACCGGGCCGCCGCGTGCGTGCCGGGGGCCGATCTCGGCGATATCGCCGGCCATCCAGCGTGGTGCGTCGCCGGCGGGCGGTGTCAGCGTCAGCAGATAACAAGGGCCGCCCTGGCTGTCGGGATTCATCAGGGTGCGGCCAGCCAGGCGCCAGGTGTCGTACACGGGCGCTTGCCAGTCGGGCAGGTCGCTGCGGCCGGCCAGCAGGCCCAGGTGATGCTGCCAATGGCGCAGCGCTGCCGGGTCGCCGTTGTCCACTTCCACTAAATCGAACAGCGGTGTCGCGCCTTGGGCATGCAGCCAGTCGTCAAGCCGGTGGCCGAACCCGCAAAACTGGGCGTATTCGCTGTCGCCCAGCGCCAGCACGGCGTATTGCATGCCGGTCAGCGCCGGGGCCGCGCCGACGGCCGTTGGCAAGGCCTGCATCTGGCCGGCGAAGGCCGCAGCGGCGTCGGGCGGGTCGCCTTCGCCGTAGGTGCTGGCTACGAACAGGACGCGCCGATAGGTGGTCAGGCGCGCCAGGTCCAGTTGGTCAAGCGCCGCCACGCGAACCGTCAGGCCGCCAGCGCGCAGGGATTCGGCCGTCTGCGCGGCCAGGGTCTCGGCGTAGCCGGTCTGGGTTGCGTAGGCGACCAGCAATGTGTCTTCGGGCGTGGGGGCGTTCAGGGCTTGCAGGGCCTGTGCGTGCAGGGCTTGCAGCCGCCGGGCGCGCCGCCATGCCCATACGCATAGCAGCAGCCAAAGCCCCACCACGCATGCCGCAGCAATCAACCGGGTCAGGCTCATGGGGTCAGCGAGGCAGCGCCAGCGCCTGGAACGCCGGGGTGGCGGCGACGCGATAGGCGTCGGCGTCGCGCAGGATGAAGAGGGCCGCCAGGTCATGGCGGCGGGCATAAGCCAGGCCGTCCGTTTCGCCCAGCACCGTCAGCACGGTGGCCAGCGCGTCGGCCTGCATGCAGACCGGGTGCAGTACGGAAACCGAGGCCACGTTGTTGCGCACGGGCTGGCCGGTGCGCGGGTCGATGGTGTGGGCGTAGCGGGCCTCGCCGCTGCCGGCATGGCGCCGGTAGTCGCCCGACGTCGCGATGCTGCGGTCTTCAAGCGGCAGCGCCAGGGCATGGTCATCGCTGGCGTCGGGCACTTCGACGGCAACGCGCCAAGGCTGGCCGTCGGGCCGTTTGCCGCGTGCCCGCAATTCACCGCCGACTTCTACCAGATATTGCGTGATGCCCAGCGCGTCCAGCGCCATCGTGGCGCGGTCCACGCCGTAGCCTTTGGCGATGGACGACAGGTCCAGATAGGCGCCGCCGGGTTGGAAGGCGGCTTGCCGCGCAGTATCCAGCGCCACGCGCTGCCATCCGCAACGCAGGCGTGCGGCATCGATGGCGGCGGGCGAGGGCGGTTCAAAGGCGCGTTGATGCGGCCCGAACCCCCAGGCGTTGACCAGGGGGCCAACCGTCGGGTCATAGGCGCCCGCGCTGTCTTGCGCCAGCGCCATCGCATGGCGCAGCACATGGAAGAACGCGTCGGGCAATTCCCGCCAGCCAGGGCCGGCCTGATTGAACAGGCTGATGTCGGAGCCGGCTTCCCACGTGCTCATCTGGGCCACGACCTCATCCAAGGCGGCCTGGATCGCCATCCGCGCCGCCTGATCGCTGCAACCGGCGGGCAGCGCCATGCGGGCCGACCAGGTCGTGCCCATGGTTGCGCCAGCCAGCGCAGCCGGCGCCGCAAACGCGACCGGCATGGCGCCATAGGCGACGCGCACGGCGGGCGCCGCCGCGCCGCGCGGCGCATAGGAAGGAGAGGTCGCCACGCGCCTGCTGCCGCTTAGGGCTGCAGCACTTCGACGGTGCCGGCGTAGGACAGGCGGCGCTTCTTGGCTTGCGGCACGGTGACCTTGGCGTCTTCCATGCCGGCTTCAATCCAGTACAAGCCCGGCTGCGCCCACTTCACCGAGAACTTGCCGTCCTTGTCCGTCTTCAGCTTGATTTCGCCGACTTTGTCGCGATAGCGGCTGCCGCCGGGCACCACGTTCACTTCCAGTTCCGCGGTGGGCTTGCCATCCAGCAGCATCTGGAAGGTGGCTTCTTCGCCCGTGAACAGGTCATTGGGATGCGTGACGGGCGCCAACTCCAGGCCGCGGCCCACCGGCTTGACGGCGGTGGGCTTGCCCGCCGTGACGAAGGTTTCGACGCGGCCCAGGCTTTGCGACACTTCCAGTTCCTGCGCGTTGGCGGGGACGGCCTGGGCCATGCCTTCCACCTTGCCGAAGTAGCGCTTGTTCTTGCCGTCTTCCTTCCAGCGCGCGAACACGCCGTCGTTGACGACCGCCACGCGATAGGTGCCGCTTTGCTTGAGCTGCAGGTCGAAGGTGCTGCGCAGCTTGCCGCGGTTCAGGTTCTCGGCTTCGGCGGCGTTGCCGTCCGGGGCGATGACAGTCAGGCCGTCCAGGCGCAGCGGCGCGTGGTTGAAATAGAACTTGTCATTGCCCACGGCCGCGTCGACCGTGATCCAGCTGTCGGTGCCCGACAGCACGGTGGAGGACGGCACGATCCAGACGTCATGCGCCTGCGAGGCAAAGGGCAGGCACAGCGCCAGGGCGGCGGCCAGTTTGGCGGCGGATTTCATGGTTGCGCTCCTTGAAGGCGGTTCAATGGGATCAGGGTTTGAGGTCAAGCGCGATGGCGCCCAATTCGTGTTCGCCGCGGGCGGTCAATTGCTCGGCTTTTTGCGGCGGCCATTGGAAGGGGATGCGCAGCAGTTCGCGGCCGCCCACCTCGCGGGCAGCTTCCACCACCACGGCGTACTGGCCGGGCTTGAGGCCCGACAAGGGCTTGCTGGCGGCGTCGAAGCTCAGGGCATGCTTGCCGACAGGCTTGGTCGCGCCGCTCACGCCGTCCACCGGGAACTGCTGGTTGCGGCCGCTGCGGCGCCACCACTGGCGCATGTCCTTCAGCCACTCGGTGCCTTCGTTGTTCTTCTTGGCCACGTCGTACCAGACGGCCAGGTCGGCCGCCACGCTCTGGTCGGGGTTTTCGATCCAGATCGCCACGTAGGGGCGGTGGTACTCGGCCACGTCCAGGCGCGGCACCTCGATGTTCAGGCCGATATCGGCCGCTTGGGCCGTTCGGGCGATCAGGCCGGCCAAGAGGGCCGACAAGAGCAGTTTGCGCATGGAGTTCTCCAGGGGCGGATCGATGGAATCAGTGGATGAAGAGCAGGGCCAGGACCACGGGGATCACCACGCCCAGCCCCACCATGGGCCAGGTCGCGCTGCGGTTGCCGGCGTGCATCTTCAGCAGCACCAGCCCGGTCAGCGAAAAGACCAGACAGGCGACGGCGAAAATATCCAGGAACCAGCTCCAGGCCAGGCCCGTATTGCGGCCCTTGTGCAAGTCGTTCAGGTAGGAAATCCAGCCGCGGTCCGTGCGCTCGTATTCGACGTCGCCGCTGGCCAGGTCGATGGACAGCCAGGCATCGCCGCCGGCGCGCGGCAGCGACAAGTACACCTCATCGGCAGACCATTCGGCCGTCTTGCCGGCGGTGGCGGCGTCCAGCTCCTCATCCAGCCACTGCGCCACGGGGGCGGGCAAGGGCGCCTTCTTCTGCCCGGACGGCGCCGATAATTGCTTCAACACGGCCTCGGGCAGTTGCGCCTGCCGGCTGGTCACGACGGCCTTCGATTCGATGTGCGACGCGTTGTTCAGCGTCAGGCCGGTGACGGCAAACAGCAGCATCCCCAGCAGGCAAAGCGCCGAGCTGATCCAGTGCCATTGATGCAGCGTTTTGAGCCAATAGGCCCTGCGCCGGGGAGTGGGTTGACTGTCCATGCGGGATTCGATTTGAAGGCGCGGATTCTAACATTTAATGAGAATTACTCTTATAAAACACCGTGCTAAGCGCAGATGGAAATTTCAATCCGTTTCGAAGCGCCGCATCGCCCTGCGCCCCTGCGGCGTGGCGGCTGCCGCCCTGCGGGGATAAGATAGGCCACCCGTTACCAACACCGGAGGGCGTCATGCTGGAACCGCAATTGGTGGATCATATCGGTCGTCATTGGGGGTGGGTCGCCTTGCGCGGCGTCATCGCCATCCTGTTCGGATTGATGGCGCTGTTCATGCCGGCCATTACCTTGTCGGCATTGGTGCTGGTTTGGGGCGCGTTTGCGCTGGTCGACGGCGTGCTTGCGCTGATCGCCGGTATACGCATCCGCGACAACGGCAAACCGCTGTGGGCGTTGATCATCGTCGGCCTGCTGGGCGTGGCTGCGGGCATCGTGACCTTCCTGTGGCCCGGGCTGACCGCGTTGGTGCTGCTGTACATCATCGCCTTCTGGGCGCTGGCGGCTGGCGTATTCCAGGTCATCGCGGCTATCCGCTTCCGCAAGGAAATCCGCAACGAATGGCTGCTCGGCCTGTCGGGCGTGGTGTCCATCCTGTTTGGCGCCATGCTCATCGTGCAGCCCGGTGCGGGCGCGCTGGCGCTGGTGTGGGTCATCGGCATCTACGCCGTGTTTTTTGGCATACTGCTGCTGATTTTCTCCCTGCGGCTCAAGCAGCACCGGGCCCCCTGACCTCCATGACCGCCTACCAGACCCTGATCCCCCTGAACTTCCTGGCCGTGGGCCTGGGCGCCATCCTGGGCGCCTGGACCCGTTGGCTGGTCAGCCTGTGGCTGAACGTCGAATCCTGGCCGTGGGGCACGTTCGTCGTGAACCTGGCGGGGGGGTATCTGGTGGGGCTGGTGCTGGCGCTGGTGGCGGGGCATCCCGAATGGCCGGCATGGGTGCGCCTGGGTGCCATCACCGGCTTCATGGGCGGCCTGACCACCTTTTCCACGTTCTCGGCCGAAACCGTGGCTATGCTGGAGCGCGGCGCCTACGGCAGCGCGCTGGGCTATGCCGGGCTCAGCCTGGCGGGATCCTTGGTGTTGACGGCCGCGGGCATCGCCACGGCGCATCTGCTGCGCTAGGGAGGCTTGCCGGCCCCCGGCTGGCGGGCGGTGCAATCTGCAAGCCGCATCGCCACCGAGTCCACTCGTCCTTAATCCGCGCGAGGATTCAAGACGCGGGCGGCCTGCAGCCCGCTTTGCACCGCGCCTTCCAATACGCCGGGATAGCCCGTGTCGGTCCAGTCGCCGGCCAGCGCCAACGTGGGCCAGGGCGTGGAATTCAACGGCCGGGTCAGGCCCGGCACCGCGGCGAAGGTGGCGCGTTTTTCAATCAGAAGCTCAGCCGCCGACACTTCCGGCATGGCCGGCAGGCGTGCGGGATGGCGCGCAGCTTGTTCTGCCACCTGGTCGATCAGTGCCTCGATCACCTGATGGCGATTGCGTTCCGCGATGCTGGTGGCGGCGCTGGCCACCACGGCCAGTTCGCCCGCCTTGGTGTCGCCGGCCAATTGCGCGCGGTCGAACAGCCATTGCCCGACGTGGCCGCGCGCCGCTTCTTCGCGCAGCATCATCATGGGTTCTGGCAGGCGCCAGGGTTCGGCCAGCCGCAGGTTCAGGGTTGCGATGGGCAGATAGGTGAACGCTTTCAATGCATCCAGCAGGCCCGTGGCGCCGGCTTGCCGCAAGGGCGCATCCAGCAAGCGGGCCGCGAAGGCGGGCGGCACCGCCAGCACGGCGGCGTCAAACCGTTCCTGATTGACGACGATGCCGTTGTCCGACGGCTCCAGTTGGCGCACGGTGCTGCCGTAGCGCATCGTGACCTGGCGCGCTGCGGCGTCCGGCCACAAGGCGGAGAGGTCCGTGCAGGGCAGCAGCAAGTCGCTGTCTGCGCGCGTGCCGGCCAGGCTGTCGCGCAGCACGCGCGCAAACAGCGTCGCGCTGGCCGTGGCGGCAGGCGTGTTCAACGCGGCCAGGCAAAGGGGTTCCCAGACCTGGCGGATCAGCGCGTCGGATTGCGCGTGGTAATGCAGCAGTTGCTGCACCGTCCAGTCGCGCGGCGGCATCCACGACATGGCCTTCAGGCCGCGCATCAGGCGCAGGGAGGCAAAGCGGTCGGCCCACGACAGGCCGCGTGCGCGCAGGATGGCAATCGCCATGTGCAGCGGGGCGGGCAGGCGCGGGGCGGACAGATGAAAGCGGCCATCCAGGGAAGCCAGGCGCAAGGGCCGGCGCATCAGCAGGGCATCGGGATTGCGGCCCACGCGGCGCATCAGCGCCAGCGTGTGCTTGTAGGCGCCCGACAGCAGATGCTGGCCATTGTCCAGCGGGGCGTCGAAATCGCCATGGAACACGCGGCGGGCGCGCCCGCCAGGCGTGTGGCCGGCTTCGAAGACGGTGACCTTGGCGCCGGCTTCGCGCAGGGCGACGCTTGCCGCCAGCCCCGCCCAGCCTGCGCCGATAACCGCCGCCTTCACCGCGCCAACCGGCGGACCAGTCCGCGTCCGCCGCCCACCCAGGTTTTCCACGCCAGCCACAGCTTGCGCAGCGGGGTCAGCGAAATGCGCTGGTGCAGCACCTGCCAGTTGTCGCGTTCGATCTCGTCAAGCAGCGCGTGATAGATGGCGGCCATCATCAGCCCCGGCCGTTGCGACCGGCGGTCGGATTCGGGCAGGTTGCGCATCGCTTCGCGGTAAAGCTCGCGGGCACGGTCGGCCTGGAACTTCATCAGGGCGTTGAAGCGGTCCGAATACTCGCCATTCAGGATGTCCGAGGCCTTGACCTCGAATTGCTGCATGTCATTGACGGGGATGTAGATGCGGCCGCGGCGGGCGTCGTCGCCGACGTCCCGGATGATGTTGGTCATCTGGAACGCCAGGCCCAGCTTTTCGGCGTAGACCAGCGTCTTGGGATCGCTGTAGCCGAAGACGCCGGCGGACAGCTCGCCCACGACGCCGGCGGCATGCCAGCAGTATTTGCGCAAGCCCGGCCAATCCAGGTAGCGGGTCTGGTCCAGGTCCATCTCCATGCCATCGACCACGGCCAGCAGGCGCTCGCGGGTGATCGAACAGCTTTGCAGATGCGGTTGCAGCGCCCGGGTCACCGGGTGGTCCGGCTTGCCGTCGAACATCTGGTCGATCTGCGTGCGCCACCAGGCCAGCTTGACGCGGGCCAGCGACGGATCGGTGCATTCGTCGACCACGTCGTCCACTTCGCGGCAATACGCGTACAGCGCGGTGATCGCGCGGCGGCGTTCAGGCGGCAGGAACAGGAAAGAGTAGTAGAAGCTGGAACCGCTCTTGGCGGCTTTCTCCTGGCAGTATTCGTCAGGGGTCATAGATTAGGCAGGGCCTGTTACTTGATAGAGCGCCACAGCATGATGGCCCAGTCTTTGGCGCCCAATTCGGGGCGATTCATGAATACATCGTAGCCGCTCGCCTCGATACGCTCCAGCACGCGCAGCCCGCCTTGCACCACCAGGCGCAGCTCCAGGCCGATGCGGCCCGGCAGGCGGCGCGCCAGCGGAGCGCCGAAGTGTAGCAGCGCCCGCGTGCGTTCCACCTGGAAAGCCATCAGTTCGCGCCAGGCGGGCGTCAGGCGGCAGGCGGCCAGGTCGTCTTCGGTGACACCGTGACGGCGCAGGTCTTCCTGCGGGATGTACACCCGGTGCTTGTGCCAGTCCACCCGCACATCCTGCCAGAAGTTCACCAGTTGCAATCCCGAGCAGATGGCGTCGCTTTCGGCGGTGTCCTGCGGACTGGTCGCCTCGAACAGGTGCAGCATCAGGCGCCCGACGGGGTTGGCCGAGCGCGTGCAGTAGTCGGCCAGTGTGGCGTAGTCCTCATAGCGCTTGACGGTGATGTCCTGCTCGAAGGCGGACAACAGGTCGTAGAACGGCGTGATGGGCAACTGATGCTGGGCGATGGTCTTGGCCAGCGGGGTGAAGATGTCGGCCAGCGGCGGCAGGCCGGGCGGGGGCGTTGTGCCGGGTTCGGCGCCGATCCGGTGCAGCTCGGTGCGGAACGCCGCCAATTGGGCCAGGCGCTCGTCGTCGGTGGCGCTGCCCTCATCGGCGATGTCGTCCGCGGCGCGGGCAAACCGGTAGATATCGGTCACGGCGCCGCGCAGCCTGCGCGGCAAGAGCAGCGAGGCGACGGGGAAGTTCTCGTAGTGATCGATAGACATGATTAGCAGCTCGGGTCGGGTCCCCGGGGACCCTGTCGACATCATTTTAGAGTAGTCGTTTCATCAGGGCACGATGACGCCCGGCGCGGGCGGCGATCAGTTAGACTTAAGCGCCACAGGATCTCACATCATGCCGCGCCCAATTTCCGCCACCGTCTCCGTTTCTGCCCTTGCGCACAATCTTGCCACCGTGCGCCGCCACCTTGAACAGACTGCCGCCGCGGCATCCGGCCTGCCGCCGTCCATCTGGGCGGTCATCAAGGCCAACGCCTACGGGCACGGCATCGAGCAAGCGGTAACGGGCTTTTCCAAGGCGCAGGGCCTGGCGATGCTGGACCTGGACGAAGCCGTCCGCTGCCGCGAGGCAGGCTGGGGGGGGCCGATCCTGCTGCTTGAGGGGTTCTTCAACCCGGCGGACCTGGATCTTGTCGACCGCTATCACCTGAGCACCACGGTGCACAACCGCGAACAGCTGGACATGCTGGCCCGCGCGCGTTTCGCCCGCCGCGTGGACATCATGCTGAAGTTGAACAGCGGCATGAACCGCTTGGGTTTCAGCCCGGCCGCCTATCCCGCCGCCCATGAACGGGCCATGCTGCTGCAACAGCAGGGCACGGTGGGTTCGATCGGCAAAATGACCCACTTCGCCTGCGCCGACGGCCCCCAAGGCGTGAACGAGCAATTGGCCGTCTTTAATTCGGTGACGCATAGACTGCCGGGGGCGATCAGCGTCTGCAACTCTGCGGCCACACTGCGTTTCGCCGACATCGCGGTCGGTTCGCCCACCCAGACGCATTGGGTGCGCCCCGGCATCTGCCTGTATGGCGCGTCCCCGTTCGCCGACGCCGAAGCCGCGTCCTTCGGCTTGAAGCCGGCCATGTCGCTCAGCTCCGAGATCATCGCGGTGCAAGAGCTCAAGGCCGGTGAATCGGTCGGGTATGGCGCCATCTTCCGCGCCGAACGCGCCATGCGCATCGGCATCGTCGCCTGCGGCTACGCCGACGGCTATCCGCGCCACGCCACCACCGGCACCCCGGTTGTCGTGGCCGGCATCCGTACCCAATTGGTCGGCCGCGTCTCCATGGACATGCTGATCGTCGATCTGGATCCCATCCCGGCCGCCGGCGTGGGCGCACCCGTGACCCTCTGGGGCGAAGACGGTCCCTCCGTGGACGAGGTGGCCCAGGCCGCCGGCACCATCGGCTACGAGCTCCTCTGCGCCTTGGCGCCGCGCGTTCCCGTCACCCGTGACGCCTGAACGGCCTGCTTTTCCCCTGGCGCGGTCGCCTACGGCCGCTGTCGTCCAGGGGTGTCCGGAGGGCAAGAATTGCTACGCAATTTACAAGACAGCCGACGCCGGATGGTGTCTACTTGGAACACCGGGCGCTCAAGCGCCCGTTTTTGACACAGAAAACAGACTGCGAGGTTTCCACCCATGAAGGACAAATGCGTGCTCATTACGGGCGCCACCAAAGGCATAGGCTGGGCGCTTACGCAACGGCTGTCCGACATGGGCTGTCACGTGGTCGGTATTGCGCGCAACACCACGGACGTCGATTTTCCCGGTTATCTGTACGCCTGTGACCTGGCCGACGCCGGGCGCACCGAAGAAGTCCTGCGCGAAATCCGCGACAAGTTTCCCGTCGACGCCGTGGTCAACAACGTGGGCATCGCGTCCCCGCAGCCGCTGGGCGAGATCGACCTGGCCACCCTGTACAACGTGCTGGATTTGAACGTGCGCGTCGCGGTGCAGGTGACCCAGGCGTTCGTCGAATCCATGAAAGTGCGCCGCGCCGGCCGCATCGTCAACGTGGTCAGCCGCGCCATCTACGGCGGCCTGGACCGCACGGCTTACTCGGCCGCCAAAAACGCGCTGGTCGGTTGCACCCGCACCTGGGCGCTGGAATTGGCCGAGTACGGCGTCACGGCCAACGCGGTCGCGCCCGGCCCGATCGAAACCGAAATGTTCCGGGCCACGCGTCCGGCAGGCAGCGACGGTGAAAAGCGCGCGCTGGCCTCGGTACCCATGAAGCGCCTGGGCACGCCGGCCGAGGTCGCCGCCGCCATTGCCTTCCTGCTGTCCGACGATGCCGGCTTCATCACCGGCCAGGTGCTGGGCGTGGATGGCGGGGGCAGCCTGGGCGGGCGTTCTTAACGCGCAGGCACGTCCCTGCCGGCAGCGTCGCGATTTCGATCTTGCATAGTTCCTTAGGCAAGGGAATGACCGTACGGCGATTATTCTTCTTTGCGTTGTTCTGGCTGCTCGGCGCCGCAACGCCGGCGCTCGCCCAGACGCAGCAACCGCTGCTGCTCACCGTTCAAAGCCAGGTCCATCTTCAGCGGGCCGTGCCGGCGATCTCGGACGACGATTGGCGATGGTTGCGCCAAAAGCAGGAACTGGTGCTGGGGGTCGTGCAAGAGGACCGGGCGCCATTCGAAATCGTCTACCGCGACGGCACTTATAAGGGCATCACGGCGGACGTGAGTACGCTGACGGCCCAATTGCTGGGCCTGAACCTGCGCTTGCTCTCCTATCCGACGCGGGAAGCCGCGCTGAAGGCGCTCGATCAGAAAACGGTGGACATGGTCGGCGGCGAGGCGCATCCCGACGATCACCGAGTGGCGGCGTTCAGTTCGCCTTTCATCGTCGATCACGTGGCGATTTTCAAACGCGCGGTCGACACGCGGGACCTCCCCGCCGCCCTTGACGGCCTGGAAGTCGCCGTCGGGGCAGACGATACGTTGGCTGCCGAAGTGGCAGCGCGTTATCCCAAGGCGAAGATCGTGCGCTATGCCTCCACGGACGAAGGGCTCGGTGCATTGGCATTCGGCCACGCGGATGTGTATGTCGACGGGGCGCTTGCGGCGTATTACAGCATCAACCGGTCTTTCTTCGACTACGTGAAGTTCAGTCGCTACACAGAGATTGCGACGCGGTACAGCTACGCGCTGGCACTGGACAATGACCGGCTCCGCGGATTGGTGGACCAGGCGATCGCCGCAATCGGACAGACGCTGCCCGAGATCGCGCGTAGCTGGGCAGGCAGCGGTTTCATTCCGGGAAGCCGGAACATTTCCTTTACCCCCGACGAGTTGCGCTGGATCGAGGCGCATCCCAAGCTGCGGGTGGTGTTGAACGACGACCTTGCACCCGCCGCCTTCTTCAATTCGAACAAGGCATTTTCCGGGCTCGCCTCCGATTTGCTGGAAATGGTCACTTTTCAGACCGGGATCCAGTTCGACGCCTTCAGCCGTAAAGGCAGCTTTCCCGAGCAGATCAAGGCGATCGCCGACGGCGAGGCCGATATCGCCATGATGACTCCAACCGTCGAGCGCGAGCAAGTGCTCCGGTTCAGCCAACCTTTTTCCGTGGACCCCCTGGTGCTTGTCACCCGGAGAGACCTGGCCGGGCAGGGGCAGCCTGTGCGTAAGCTGGCGATCGGCGGGGGCCATACGGCTGCCGAGCTGGCCCCGCCGCGCTTTCCGACCGCCTCGCTCGTGGAGGCAAGCTCGAGCCTGGACGCCATGAACCGGGTCCATGCCGGACAGGCGGACGGCGCAGTCCTGGCCTTGCCGGCCGCGCGCTACTACATCGGTCGGCTGTTCAAGGATGAACTCGCGATCAGCGACGTGCTGGATTCCCCGCCCGTGGCGCTCAGCTTCGCTGTGCGGCGCAACGATCCTGAACTGCAATCCATCCTGAACAAGACGCTGGCGATTCTGACGCCCTATCAGATGAGCGCATTCGCCAACCGGTGGAAAGCGGAACCCGGCATGAGCGGCGAGACCTGGCGCGACTACGGCGTCATCATCGCCCAGGTCGTGGGCGCCGCCGCCCTGTTGTTGCTGGGCGTACTGGTCTGGGTCGCGATGCTTCGCCGCCAGATCCGCGCCAAGGCGCAAGCCAAGCAGGCGCTCAAGGAGCAGTTGCAGTTCGTCAAGACCCTGATCGACAGCATGCCGCCGCCCATCTACGTGCGCGATGGCGAGGGGCGGATGCTGGTCTGCAATCGTAGTTATCTCAAGGCGATGGGGCTGCAGGCGGCCGACGTGTTGGACAAGACCGCATTGGAGTTGCCGCCAGCCGAGTTCGAGGCGGCAGCGGACTTCCACGATACTTACATGCAGGCGATGCGAAAGGGAGAGATGATCTCGGGCGTGCATCGGGTGCGGATACGTGGCGTGGAGACCTGGGTCGATCATTGGGCGCAGCCGTTCGAAAATGCCGCAGGCGTGCCCAGCGGCGTGATCTGCGGGTGGCTGGACATCACCGAGCATCACAATCTGGTGCAGGAGTTCGCGGCTGCGAAAGATCTGGCGGATGCGGCCAGCCGGGCCAAAACGACGTTCCTGGCGACGATGAGCCACGAAATCCGCACGCCGATGAATGCGATCATCGGCGTGCTTGAATTGGCCTTGAAACGCGCGGACGACGCACCCATTGACCGCAACAGTATTGAAATCGCGTACGCCTCGGCCCAAGGCTTGTTGACGTTGATCGGCGATATCCTGGACATTGCCCGTATCGAGTCAGGGCGCCTGAGCCTGACCCCGGCGCGGGCCGGCTTGCGCGAGCAGGTCGAATCCGTCGCTCGTGTGTTCGATGGCCTTGCGCGTCAGAAGGGGTTGCGCCTGCTGTTGGAAATGGATGCGAGCATCCAGACGGACGTGCTGATTGACGCGTTGCGATTCAAGCAAGTGCTGTCCAATCTCGTGGGCAACGCGATTCACTATACGCATGGCGGCCATGTCCGGATCCATGTGGAAGGCCACGCCGTCGAGTCGTCTTTGCTTCAGGTCGACATCGCGATCGAGGACACCGGCATCGGCATATCGGAAGCTGACCAGCAGCGCCTGTTCAAACCGTTCGCCCAAGCGGGACGCGAGGCGGGCGCGACGGGCGGAACGGGCTTGGGGCTGGTCATCAGCAGGTCGCTCTGCGAAATGATGGGGGGCCGGCTGACGCTTGAAAGCGCGCCGGGGGTTGGAACCACAGTCAGGGTATCGCTTCGATTGCAGACGCTGCCAGCCATGCCCGCGGCGGACCTGCCGTCGCGGCAGCAGCCGATGCCGCCTCGCGTGCTGCAGATTCTGGTGGTCGACGACCATTCGGTCAGCCGCCAGATATTGGCGCAGCAATTGCGCTTTTTGGGGCATGAAGTGGAAGACGCGCCAGATGGCGTGGCGGCCCTTGAAAAGTGGCGGATGCACCCCTTCGATGCCGTGATCACGGATTGCCGCATGCCCGGCATGGATGGCGCTGCCCTGGCGGGGGCGATCCGGCAGGAAGAAGCGCAACGCAACGCAGACAGGACCCTCATCATTGGCGTCACGGCCGACGCGCAACCGGAAGAGATCGAACGCTACGTGCAGGGCGGCATGGACGAGTGCCTGGTCAAGCCCGTTGGTCTGGACACGCTGGGCGCACGGCTGGCGCACCACCTGTCCGTCATGGCGCAGCCTGAGCCGGCCCGGGGCGGCATCCGTGCGGATGCACCCTTGTTCGATCTGGCCCCTTTGCTTGAGATCGCTGGCGGCGATGATGGGCGGCATTGGGCGTTGCTTGAGGAACTGATACGCACCAACCGCGAGGACATCGCCAAGGTGCAGGCCCGTGCGGAGCAGGGCAACCTGATGCAGGTCGCGGAGCTTGCGCACCGCATTCAAGGGGCCGCCAGTATATTGAAGGCGACCAGCCTGGTGCAGGCGTGTGCGGAGGTCGAGCGCCTCTGCCATCAAGGGGGGGCGGCAGAGGCGCCAGCACTGGCATCTTCGATCCAGGCATTGACGCAAGCCGTTCTGGCCCTGGAACAAGGCCTGCTCTCGCAGCGCGGGAAGCGGTAGGGAGTCTGCGGGGGTATGCCACCTGTTGGCGATATCCGCTGTGGCGCGGAGCTTAGGAAAATTCCTACACGATGTTCAATCGCCGCCGATGGTTATCTCCCGTCCGGTGCGTAGCATCTAGGGGATGCGCAACCCTCCGCCTTCCACCCCCACCATGTCCGTTCTTTTCCGCAATCTGCTGATCCGCGTCTTCGCTGCGCTGATCGGTGCAGGCGTCTCGTTCCACGCTTATGCATTCCTTTACCCCGTTGCAGTCACTACACCGTTCATCGAAGGGGGGTCAGGCGAGTTACACATTACGACGAGAGTGGGCAAGCGAGAGATCGTTGGGGAAGACGGCGATCGGAAGGTACCCTACAACTCCATCATGCAGCCCGCACATTGGCTGGCCAGCGATCCTTCCCGCATATACGCTGCGACTCCCGTAGGGAACTGCACTTGGTATTGCGTAGCATCGACCCGCAACGACTCAATCGCTGACCTCGCCGAGCGATGGAGCTACTTGAGTTGGAGCGGTAAAGTGCTTATCCCGGGCGCGGCAGGATCCAAGGTTTGTTCCGGCGTCATCATCCGAACAGACCGCGATGAGGGGCTGGTGACTAGCCCTTTCTACGTCGGACCTAATTTCGACGGAAATTGCGGCTATGTGTACTCGAACTGCATCATGGAAATGCAAGGCGCTGCAGAGCTGATTCACGGCGAGATCTTCGATACCGATGCGGATGGCCACAGCGCCAGCACCCAGCTGAAGATTCGTTGCTATGGCACCACGTATGTGCGGATGCGTCTTGTCTCGGGTAGTGGTGCAGGCGACGAAGATCGGGTGACGTTAAGTAATGGGGGGAAAAGCCGCCTGTTCGTCAATGACAACCCTATCTCCAGCCAACTGCGCCTGCAAGACGGCATCAATACCGTGAAGCTGAGCGACAAGCTGGAAATCCCCGCCGATGTCACCCTGGGTAAGTTTACGGGTAGCGCCGTGCTGATGGTAGAGCCGTACTAGCTGCGCCTTGAAGCATCGTATCCCCGACGTGCGTCCTGCAGAACTCCACGAAATGGTCCGTCGGCATGGGCCGCGCATAGAGATACCCTTGCGCAATCGTGCAACCGAGTTCACGCAGTCGGGTTTGCTGCGCTAACGTTTCAACGCCTTCCACCACCAACGGCAGCTGCAGCGCTTTGGACATCTCGACGACGCTGCGGATGATTGTCGCGGCGCGTGGTTGGGTCTTCAAGCTGCGCGTGAACGTCGCGTCCAGTTTGATCTGATTGAACGGCAGGGCGCAAAGACGGTCCAGCGAAGCGTGCCCGGCGCCGAAGTCATCCATGGACAACCCGCAACCCATATCGCGCAGCTTCAAAAAATTGTCCAGAATATGGGCGGGTGTGCTGACCATCGCGTCTTCCGTGATTTCCAACATGATGTTGTGGGCAGATGCCTGATACTGCGCAAGCATTTCCCCGATACGCTCACTCAGGGCGGACGACGTCAGTTGAATAGGGTGCAAGTTGAATGCAAGCATGGTGGACACGCCTTGCCCGCGCAGGTCTGCCTGCATCGCCAGACCTTGTTCGAACATTGTCTGGAAAAGATCGTCAATCAAGCCACTGGACACGATTGTCGCTAAAAAATGTGCGGGTGAGAGCAGGCCGCGCGAACGATGATGCCAACGCGCCAACACTTCGGCTGCGAGCAGGACTTTGCCGTCGATATCCACGATGGGCTGATAGTACGCCTTGAATTCGCTGTTCTTCAGGCCTTGCCGCACCTCTTCCTGTGAGGCCGGACCATGATGGCCGGGGGCATGGCGCTGGCTGCCCCGTCGGAACTTGGCCATCAGCGATGCCAGTCGAGCCGGCTGCAACGCCCCTCCCAGATCTCCCAGGTACTCCAGATTCAGGCATTCAATCGCCGCGGCGATGCCGTCGCGCACAGCGGTTTCTGGCATGCCGCTGGTGATCACGGAATGGATCAAGGAAAGTTTGCTGGCTTCACGCAGGAAGGCCAGCCCATCCTGGCCCTCGTGATGCAGTTTGCAGATGGCGATATCGATGCCTCCGCAAGCCTTCAACAAGGTGATGGCCTTGGTGCCCTCTGAGGCTTCATAGATGCGGCCATCGACCATCGTTCTTAACGCCGTCACGATGACCATGCGTGAAAAGGGGTGGTCGTGCAAGACTAGGACGTTAAGGTTCTTCATTTGACGCCGACATAAACGTGAACAAGGTCGCTCATGCTAAGTACGGCGGCGGGTCGGGGCTAGGGGCAGATTCCGGGCAGAAAGTAGGAAACTTCCGAAATCATCGCGTCTATCTCAGTCATAGGTGAGCGTGAAGGTCAGCGTGGCATTCTTGATTTCGCCGCGGCCTATCTGATGACTTTCAAGTGCTTCTTTTTCGCCCTGCAGATAAGCCATGAACTCGATGTTGTTCGTTCCTGCCGTGACCTGACCAATGGCGTTTTTCGTTTTCAAGGGTAGGCGATGCCCTTGCGGCGTCTCCAGGCCGATGGCAACCCCGGCAATGCCGTCGCTGTCCAACGCCAGAAAGCCTGGCTGCTTGCTGCTTTCCGGTCCTTCGAAGTGAATGCTCAGGCTGTTGTTGCCTTGCGAGATGTCGCAGTTCAGCAAATGCAGCGTGATGGGTTGCCCGGGGGTTCGGCCATTCAGGTAAAGGGCACTGTCGGGTACCGACAGAAAGTTCAGTCGCACTTTTTCGCTTTCCGGGCTGAGCGTGCAGGCTTCCGCGACCAATCGTCCCGAGAAGGTCATATTGTCGCCAGCAGGCTGAGCCCCGGTCGCGGGGGCGATGCAGGAGAGGGTTGCCGCCAGCAGGGCCAAGCTGCGGGTGACCTGCTTTTTCATGCGCATGGTGGTCTCCTAATACAGCTCGGCGATCAGCAGGGCCGATGCCGTGAATTCTTTGAGTGGCAGGCGCGAGCCGGCCAGCTTTACGGGAACGGCTTCCAGCGTCGGCGGGGATTGCGAGGCGTCCAGTTTTATTTCCTGGGCAGTATTCAAGACAAAATCCGGGTAGTTGTTCAGGATCAGCTTGATGCCTAGATCGGGCACCGAAGACTGCACCGCGGCTGGTTCGAATTTGGTGGCCGTGCCCCTGACCGTCAGCTTCATTCTCCACGTTATGCCGGGCCGATTCATGCCTGGGCAATCGATTTGGTAGGGAACGATTTGTTTGTAGTTGTCGCCGTCGATCTTGCTGGTATTGATGTTCTGCTTGAATGCGACCTCGATACGTCTGCCATTGTCGCTGACAGTGCAGGGAGGGGGAGCCACCAGGTAGCCGTTGAATCTCATGTTCGGCTGTTCAGCATGGCTGCCTGCGGACGCAAGGACGGCCAAGAGCGCGCCGGCGAGGGGGGCTCGGGCCAGTTGTCGGAAACGATATGTCATTGATAGTCCACTATCAGGGTGGCCGCAGCACTGAACTCGCCGCCCGTAATCGTTCCTTCGCTATGCGCGACCAGAACGGCCTCCAGTTTCGGAGGCGAGGCGGGAGTCAAAGAAAACCAATCGTTCAGCGCGAGATTGGTCGTGTTCCGCTTCAGGGCGATGCCTAGACTGCTTTGGCCCGGAATGCCGAGCAGTTTGGAGTTGAAGTCGGCGCCCTTGCCAGAGATCTTCATATTGAGGGGGTAGGACAGGGCGCGCCGGCAGTCGAGCGTATAGCGGATCTGCGTGATCTTGTATTGCTTGCCGTCGATTCTGGAAATCTGCACATCGCCAAACGGGATGTCGATGGGCTTATTGTTGTTGATGATGCAGGGTATTTTTGCTCGGATCGTCCCGGAGATTTCAACGCGGACTTGATTCTTGGCGATAGCGGTTTGGGCCAACGACAGCGAGGGGGCGGCCAATATCAGGATCAAGGCCAGACCTGCGCGCAGCGGGCTGCAAAGGCGCTCCGAATGCGGGATGCGAGGGGTGGCGGTCACGTCAGTCATAGGTCAGATAGAGGTTGATATACGCATGAAATGCGCCGGGGCGCAGTGGGGCCGAGGTTCTCTCCGGGGTGACGTAGTAAGTCAGCACGCTGTCGCCCGGTTTCACGAACCACGGGCGGCTGGGCTTGTTCAGGTCAATGGGCCGTCTCAGGGCATCGGACAGCCGCAGGCCGAAGCCGGCCGCTCCCGTCACGCTGGCAAGCTCCGCGTTGTCCATGTCCGCCGATGCGCCGAACGTCACGCCGATGACGGGCTCGGCGCGGCTCCAGGCCAATGCTCCGCCGTGCTCGTCGCGCCGCCCGCCTTCGGTCCGCACGCACCCGCGCAGCCGTAGCTTGATGGCCACCTGCGCGCCCTGATCCCCGGCACGGTTCAGGTCCGCAGTACTGGTGTTGCCCAACCAGATCTCCTGGTAGGCGGAGTCCATCGCCAAGCTGCATGCGCTTTCCAGTAATGCGCCGGAAACGTGGAACGTGGCGTGGGGGCCTCTCGCGTCAGGTTTGTCTGCAGTCAGCCCAACGATTGGGTTCGCCGCCAACAACAAGGCGACCAAGATGGCGGACTTTGCATTGCGCTTGCTTGGCTTCTGATTCATGGTTTCTTCCATGCGAATGTGGCTGCGCGTTCAGCGGCGGCCCTCTACCGGCTTGGCCGTGCATTCGGCGCCCGAGCAATGGAACTCCAGCTGGGGCCGTCCGCCGTAGTCATTGACATAGGTCAGGACGGGCTTTTCGCCCAGCACCTTGACGCCGACACTCAAGGGCGCTTGCGATTGCGGGGCGAGCATCAAGGGTTCAAATGCATCCGGGGTTTTGCCGTTGACGCGATCCGAGGCATCGATAAGCGTGATGTAGAAGGGCGTTGGATTGTTTACGACGTAGTTGTCACCTTGACGCGTCAAGGTCAGGCGCTCTTGCCAAGGCGTGGATGAGGCGATCGGTGCCTTGCTGAGCGCCGCCGGCCGATAAAAGAGCTTGACGCGCGTTTGCAGCGCGATCTGCAGAGTGTTTGCCTTGTCGCTGCGCGGAGGAACCTCCCGCAAATTGAAGTAGAAGATCGATTCGCGGTCTTGCGGCAATTGCGCCAGCTCCGGCAACCCTTGAATCTTCACCTGGCTTTTGCCGCCCGGCTCAAGGCGCTGGATAGGCGGCACCACCACCAGAGGCGAGCTGATCTTCTCGTCGCGCTCGTTTTCGATCCAGGCTTGCGCCAGGTACGGCAACTGTTCGTTCTGGTTGCTGATGCTCAAGCTGACGGACTTGTCCTGGCCATTGAATACGACGCGGGTGCGATCCAGTGAAACTGCGGCGGTCGCGTGTTGCACGGTAAACAGCGTGGCCAATGAGAGCAGGGCAAGAGAGGAAATGAACTTGATTTTCATGTTTGAGGGTAGGGCTTGTTGATAAGGTTGTCAGGGTGGGTGCGTGCCAGCGAGCGGGGCGCGCCTAGGGCTCGCACTCGTAGGCTTGGCGCAGGGCAGGAGAATCCGCTTCGGTCGCAATGGTGAACAGGCAGGGCCTGTTGCCGCCCCACTCAACCGTCATGACTTCGCCGACTTGCATGCCGCTCAGGTAGACCTGCCCGTCGTCACCGACAATGCCGGTCTCCTGGCCTCTGCGGTTTTTCACGCTGACGCCGAAGGGCGCAGGCGTGCCGTCGGACAACCGCAGGGCGATCATCCCCTTTTCACCGGAGATGACCTCCAGGCTGCGGTAACCGATGGCGCCTTCCGTCAGCGTGGCCTGTGTGACCGAGCGCAAGGCTTCCACGTTGTCGGGCAGGTGGTCCAGGTCGATGGAGGCTTGGTTGCGGTAGTAGCTGTTGACATCCGTGATCACGGCCTTGCCGAACCCGTTCGTTTCCGTGGCCACGGCGTTGCCGCGCACGGGAACGCCGCCAACGCCGTGGGTGTCGACCATCAGGCGGGTTCCGCCGGGCGAGACGCTGCGATGCAAGGCGGCGCCGCGCGCGGTCACCGTGGCGCCGCCCTCCAACGACATGCCCATCGAGCTGTAGGCGCCGGCCTGATGGCTGGCGCTGACCACGGTTCGTGCCCACGATCCTTCGTATGACAGGTAGCCTTGCGCGGTGTTGCCGCCGTTTCCATGGCCTGCGCTGATCATGTAGTTGCTACGATCGTTCAGCCTGCTGTAGTAGCCCACGTCATGCGTGGAGCCGTTGCGGTTTGACGACGCGCTATAGCTGAGTGAACCCTTTTCACCAAAAGGAATGCTGAGCGACAGGTACATGCCGTTATCCGACGTGTGGTAGGCCTTATTGCTGTAGCCCGTCAACGAAACACTCAGGTTCTTCAAGCGTCCAATGTCGAAATAGCGCGAGGCAGACAGGCTGTAGCGCTTGTTAACTGGACCATTCCAATAGTTTTGATGGCTGTAATTGAGGTACACGTTCGTGCCCAGGTCGCGGAATTGCTTGCTGAACGAGATCGTGTACATCTCTTTGCTGCGGTTGATGGGATTGCCCTCGTATCGGGCATTGAGCACGTCATTCAGGCTTGTGAAGTTCTTCTGCGAGAACCGGTAGCCCGCAAAGGTGACCTGGCTGTCGTATTCGTCGAAGCGCTTCGAGTAACTGACCCGATAGGACTTCCCCATCAGTACCCGGCGTTCGCCGCCGACCACGGCGCGCGATTGCGTGACGTCGAATGACAAGGCGCCGAATGCCAGCAGGTCGCGGCCCACGCCAAGGGCGACGGCGCCATAATCCTTCGCGCCGAGGGCACCGCCAAAGAGCGACCAGCCGTTGCTGATGCCCCATGAAAACTCCCCGGTTCCGAACACGGGGCCTTGCAAGCGATGGTTCCATTCGGAAGGCTTGCCGGTCGCCAGATTGAAGCGCAAGCTTCCTGGCCGCGACAGGTAAGGGATGCTGGCAGTTGCGACCCGGAAATTCTGATGGCTGCCATCTTGCTCTTCAACGCTGACATCCAGGTTGCCACTGACGGCGTCATTAAGGTCCTGGATGCGGAACGGACCCGGAGGCACCTGGGTCTCGTACAGGACACGGCCTTGTTGCCTTACCACCACGCGGGCGTTGCTGCGCGCCACGCCCGTGATTTCAGGCGCGTAGCCGCGCAGGTTCGGCGGCAGCATGCTGTCATTGGTGGCAAGGCTGGCCCCCGTATAGCGAAAGCCCCCGAACAGGTTCGAGTTCAGATAGTCTTCCCCAACGATCAGGCTGGATTTCCACCCGGGAATGGCGCGCATTGCATAAAAGCGGCTCCAGTCGAACCGCTGCTTTGTCGGTCGGCCCGAGCCGCGTTCGGCCTGGGCCTGCCAATCCGCGCGCAGACGCCAGGCTCCGATGTTCAAGCCTGTCGTGCCGTTGCCGCTGAGATAGGTGCTGCGGTCGCCTTCGCGGGAGCGGCGGGTGGTTTGCGCGTTCAGGTTGTAGTCCAGCACTGCGCCCGCAATGCCGTCGTCCCATCTGGAAGGCGGGTCCCAGTTAGGTGCGGTGTATTCCAGATCGGCTTGCGGCAGGATCACGTAGATCGCCGCCTGGCCCAGGCTGGTGTTGACCTGCATGCCGGGTATGCTGCCGGTATCCAGGCAGGCGCCGTCGTTCCACCACGCCAGCTTGTCGATCGTGCCCTGGCGCAAGCCGAGTTCGGCGACGTGTTCGGGCGCCAGGCATGCAAGGCTGCCGCGTGGATCATCGGGCGGGGCGAGGAAATGGATGAGGGTGTCGGATAGCCGCTGCTGGTTTACATGCAACGTCAGGTTGTAGGCGCCAGGCATGATGTAGTTCGCGCGGGAGAACAGGCTCAGGTCGATGTTCTGCCGATCTTTCAGATCCAGCACATCCATGTTGAACTGGACCTCGTCGGAGGCCTGCGATAGGCCGGCCGCCAGGCATAAGGCGGTGCTCATCAAACCTTTGCGATAAATCACTGCTTTAGCCTCTGGAGGTATCGTGAAGAATCCGTCCCAAATGGCTCAGAAATAATGCATCCTCAGCCGGACGGTTATTTGATAATTGCCGGCCTTCAGTGCTTGACCGGTGCCTTGCAGGCTGAGCAAATAGCTCAATGTCGTGTCGCCGGACGGCGACAGGTATTCGCGTCGTGACGCGCCCGGCAAAATCGCATTGCCGTTGCTGTCATGCAGACGCATGGCGATGCCTCGCGCTGTGCCTGTTGCCAGAAAGAGATGGCTCTCGCTGTCTCCTTCGAAAGTGACGGCGAATGACTGCGAGCCTTTTGCACCACTGCCAGCGGTCTGGGTGCGGGCGCAGTCCTCGATGTAGATCCGGAAGGCCTTTCGGACGGAGCTCTCGCCGTCGACCAGCTTTGCAAGGGCCAGCGGACCCATATCGATGGTCTGGTCCTGGGAATCCACCCGCATGGTGCAAGCGGACGTGGCAATGGATCCGGTCATCGTTACGCGCCCGTTCAGTACGTTTCCCAGTGCTTGCTGACTAGCCAGGGACAGCGTCGCCAACAGCAGGAATAGCGTCCGGGAAGGGGCGGAAATTGCCTTGAACCTGTGCATCAGGCACCTCCTAACGAGGGGCTGGAGCCGGCCTTTGGCGCAGCTCCAGGTTCTGCGGCTTGCGGGTTACTTGTAGGTCAGCGTGAAGTTCACCGCGGCGTGGAATTCGCCCGGAACGAGGGTGGCATCCTTCTTGCCTTGCTGGCCGTCATCTTCCTGCTCGCCTTGCAGGAAAGCCTGGAATTCCATCGAAGGCGTGGCAGTGGAGATCTTCGTGGCGGACGATTCGTGGCCCATCTTGATCAATTCGCCGCGGCCATCAGCGATGCCCAGGCTGGCGCCCCGTGCTGCGCCCTGGATGGCGACCAGACCGTCATAGGCGTCGGACGGCGTGCTGGTCTGGAACGTTGCGGTGACGCTCTTTTTGGCGTCTGTCAGGTCGCAACCGAGCAGGTTGATTTTGAACGACTTGGGCGTGGACTTTTTGCCGCCCTTGAGTTCGGCGCTGGCAATTTGGTCCATCCGGACGGTTTGATTGACGGAGTCGCTGGCGATCGAGCAAGGCGCTTCGACGATCGAGCCTTCGAAACGAATTTCACCGTTGGGTTTGTCTGCGGCGAAGGCGGCGGTGCAAGCCGTGCCGAATGCAATCGATGCGATCAGGCGGGCCAACTGATTTTTTTTCATCACAATGTCCTTGGATAGTAGTTGCAGCTTTCGAGCCGGGTGTTCCGAGTCCACCGCCCCGGGGAGCCACAAAGGGCGGCGAGCGTTTGTTGGAATCACCTCGTGTTGAAGCTGAAAGCAGTGTAGGAATTGGGAAGTTCGTGAGAAATAGGATGCGTAGCAGCGTTATGTAGGAAATTTCCTAAGCGGCTCGCTGCATGTCGAGTCATGACCGGAAACGGAAACATTGAGATAATCCGGCCCCATTTGCGGCCGGCCATACGGCTTGCGCCGTCTTCTTTGCACTAAAATTCCCCGTCCTCAGATGCACCGCTGCGTGCGACGCGTTCGGTTTTGCCGATTGCCGGAGGTTTCTTCTTGAGATAGGCCCATCCCGACATGAACACAGTCTTAATCGTTGACGACCATCCGGTGCTACGCCTTGCCGTGCGCATGCTGTTGGAGACGAACGGCTTTCGGGTCGTTGGCGAGGTCGGCAATGGCATTGATGCTGTACAGATGTTCCGGGATCAGTCGCCTGATGTGGTGATCCTGGACATCGGCATTCCGAAGCTGGATGGCCTGAGCGTGATCGCCCGGATGCGCGGCATCGATCCGCGTAGCCATATCCTGGTGCTCACCTCGCTGTCCTCCGAAGCGTTTTGCCATCGGTGCATGCAGGCGGGCGCCAAGGGGTTTGTCTGCAAAGACGAAGATCTGAACAAACTGGTCAGCGCGATCAAGGCCGTGATGGCGGGGTACAGCGTGTTCCCGTCAACGGCGGTAGCCCCGGAGCACGGGCAGTTGTCCGAGGGGGCGATGATCAAGAGCTTGTCGGACCGCGAGATGACCGTGCTGCAATATCTTGCGCAGGGGCGGTCGAACAAGGAGATCGGCGATTTGCTGTTGCTTAGCAACAAGACAGTCAGCACCTACAAGACGCGCTTGCAGCAAAAGCTGGGCATGACGTCGGTGCTGGAACTTGCCGATTTCGCGAAGCGCAATGCGCTTCTGGGGGATGGCGAAGGCGCCTGAGGCGGGGCTCAGGCGCCAGGAAGACACGCGGGCTTAATAGGGGCCCGTGCCGGTTTGCACCGGTTTTGCGTCCTTGAATTCACCCGCCAGCTTTTCGGCCGCGCGGGCCAACAGCACGGCGTCCACGCCCACGGCCACGAAGGTCGCGCCCAGTGCCAGGTAATGCTTGGCCTGCGCCACGCCGCTGTGCAGGATGCCGGCGGCTTTGCCGGAGCGCACGATACGGGTGATGGCCTCGTCGATTGTCTTCAGGACCTCGGGGTGTTCCGGCTGGCCCAGATAACCCATGCCGGCCGACAAGTCGGCCGGGCCGATGAAGGCGCCGTCCACGCCGTCTACCGCCAGGATCTTGTCCAGCGCGTCAATGCCGGCCGGCGTTTCGATCTGCACCAGCACGCACATCTGGTCGTTGGCGCGTTCCAGATAGTTGGGGATACGGTTCCAGCGCGATGACCGCGCCAGCGCGCTGCCCACCCCGCGGATGCCGGCGGGCGGGTAGCGCACCGCAGCTACAGCCGCTGCGGCTTCCTCGGCGGACTGGATCATCGGAACAAGCAGGGTCTGCGCGCCCGTGTCGAGGATCTGCTTGATCTGCACCGAGTCGTTCCAGGCCGGGCGCACGACCGGCGCCACCGGGTAGGCGGCCACCGATTGCAGCTGCGACAGCGTCGTCTGCAAGGTGTTGGGGGCGTGTTCGCCGTCGATCAACAGCCAGTCGAAACCGGCGCCGGCGACGATCTCGGAGGTATAGGCGCTGGCCAGGCCGGCCCACAGGCCGATCTGGGGTTTACGGTCGCGCAAGGCTTGCTTGAAGGTGTTGGTGAGGATGTCCATGGACTGCATGCCGTGTTAAATGAAATGACAGTTGACGGAACCCAGCACGCCGTAATCGACACTGAACGTGTCGCCGGGCCGGGCGGCTACCGGCCGGGTGAACGACCCCGACAGGATGATCTCTCCGGCCGCCAGCGCGACGTCGTGGGCGGCCAGTTTGTTAGCCAGCCATACTACGCCATTGGCGGGGTGATTCAAGACGCCGGCGGCCACGCCGGTTTCCTCAATGACGGCGTTGCGCGAGAGGATGGCGCCGATCCAGCGCAGGTCCATGTCGCCGATCTTCACGGGCCGTCCGCCAATGACGACGCCTGCGTTGGCGGCGTTGTCGGCGATGGTGTCGAACACCTTGCGCGGGCGCTTGGTGTCGGGGTCGATGCCGTGCGAACGCGCGTCGATGATCTCCAGCGCGGGAATCACGTAGTCGACGGCGTCATACACCTGGAACAGCGTCACGTTCGGCCCTTCGAGGCGCTTGCCCAGCACGAAGGCCAGTTCGACTTCCAGGCGGGGCAGGATGAATCGGTCGGCGGGGATATTGCTGCCGTCCTCGAAGAACATGTCATCCAGCAGCATGCCGAAATCGGGCTCGTCGATCTGGGACGCCTGCTGCATGGCGCGTGAGGTCAGGCCGATCTTGTGGCCGCGTTTGACGCGGCCTTCAGCCAGCTTGATGTCCATCCACGCGCGCTGGATGGCGTAGGCGTCGGCAATGCTGATGCCGGGATGTTCCAGGGAGATCTGGCGGATCTGCGTACGGGTGCGTTCAGCGTCGTGCAGGCGCGCGGCAATGGCGCGCACGGTTTGGGTGTCTAGCATCGGGTGTCCGAAGGGATCAGGAAGGGAAGGGAGCCAGCGTGTTGACGAGTCGTCCAACGCCGTCGATTTCGGTCACGACCTCGTCGCCGGGCATGACGTTGACGATGCCGTCGGGGGTGCCCGTCAAGATCAGGTCGCCGGGCGACAGGGTCATGAAGCCGCTGAAGTATTCGATCAACGCGGGCACGTCGAACACCATGTCGCGCGTGTTGCCGCGCTGGGTCTCGACGCCGTTGACGGTGGTGCGCAGGTTCAGGTTCATGGGGTCGGGGACGTCGTCGCGGTCGACCAGCCAAGGGCCTAGCGGTGTGCAGGTGTCGCGGCTTTTGACGCGCAGGTTGGGGCGGTACCAATTCTCCAGGTAGTCGCGCAGCGCGTAGTCGTTGGCCACCGTATAGCCGGCCACATAGTCATAGGCCTCGCCCCGCGTGACGCCGCGGGCCGTCTTGCCGATGACCACCGCCAGCTCGCATTCATAGTGCATGTAGGCGACGTCGGCGGGGCGCAGGGTTCGCGCGCGGTGCCCGACGAAGGTGTTGGCGGCCTTCAGGAAGCCCAGCGGTTCCTCCGGCGCTTTGAAGGCCAGTTCCTTGGCATGGTCCGCATAGTTGATGGCCAGCGTGAACGTCGTGCGGGGTTCGAGGGGGGGCAGCCAGGACACGGCTTCTTCGGCCAGGACGCGGCCGTCGGCCAGACGGAGCTGGCCCGGACCCGCCTCGGTCGCCGCGTGGATGGCACCTTCGTAAACAATGCGTGCGTGTTTCATGGCGAATCCTCAGGCGGTGGCGGCGGTCAGCCGGTTGCCCAGCGTGCCGACGTGCAAGATGCGGATGTCGTAGCGCTGCCCGGCCCTGACGCGCGGGGCGTCGTAAGGGGCGCCGACCAGCAGCATGTCGCCGGCGTCAAAGCTCATGAATTGCGTGACGTCGGCGATCAGCCGCGCCACCGGTCGGACCAGATCGGCGGTGCTGGCGCGCTGCGCCAGGACACCGTCCACATGGACTTCGATTTCCAGCGTGTCGGGGTCGGGCACGGATGCCGCCGGCGCAAGATCGCGGCCGATGGGGCAGAAGCCGTCGCGGCATTTCTGCTTGAGGGCAGGCCGGAAGTAGCTGGCGTGCGGGACGGAAAGGTCGGCCACGACGCGATAGCCCGCCACGTAGGCCAACGCTTCCGCCTCGCTTACCTGGGTGGCGCGGCGCGAGAACACCACGCCCAGGCAGGCGCCCACTTCGACCTCGTCGACGTCGGCCGGTAGCGTGATGACGTCGCCGTCTTGCGCATACGTATTGGCGGGCTTGATGTAGAGCACCGGCGCTTGGGGCGCGGCCTTGTACGGCGGGGCGTCCATGGTGTCCCCCAACGCCTGCAACGCCTGGCGCGTGTTCAGCGCGGCGCCCACTACCGTGCGGGGCGGGGCCGCCAATGCGGCGGCGGCTTCGGCGGCGCGTGCGGCCAGGTAATCGCGGTAGTTGTTCACCTTGTAGTTCAGCACGGGGTCGGCCTCTTCGATCTGCATCGAGATGCCCAGCGGGCGGGCGGCCATGAGCGGCGCTAACGCGGCGGACAAAGCCTGGAACACGCGTTCGCCCAGCGCGGTCTTCTGCGTGTCACTACGTCCGTGCCCGATGCGCAGCACCACGTGGACAAAGGCGTTGTCCGGATGGCCATCAACAATCAGGCAGTCGTCCACGCGCAGCGCTCGCGTCCGGGCACCCGCCAGCGGGAACAGCGTGCCGTCGCCCACGGCGGCATCCTGCACCGTGCGCATCAGCGTGCGCGTGTCCAGGTCCAGGTTGCCCGAGTACTCAATCCAGATGTGGGGCATGTTGTCTCGCTCACCATATCGTTATCATGTTAAGTATCATAGTGAAAAAGGCCAGGGCCGGCAACGCCCGGAACGTGGCTGGGCAGGCAGGTCGGATCGGGATTTCCCGGCGTTGACAGCGCCCGGCCGCCGGCATAATGTTAACGTGTTAATTAAAAACACGGGCGAGATTGAGCCGCCCAATGCAGGAGGAGCGCACGTGAGCATCAAACATTGGATCAATGGCCGGCAGGTCGACAGCGCAGACCGCTTCGTCACCTATAACCCGGCCACCGGCGATGCCATTGACGAGGTCGCCGCGGGCGGCCAGGCCGAGATCGATGCCGCCGTGTCCGCCGCGGCGGACGCTTTCCCCAAATGGGCGAACACGCCCGCCAAGGAACGTGCCCGCCTGATGCGCCGCCTGGGCGAACTGATCGACCAGAACGTGCCGATGCTGGCCGACCTCGAGACGCGCGATACCGGTCTGCCGATCTCGCAGACGCGCAAGCAACTGATTCCGCGCGCTTCCGAGAACTTCACATTCTTCGCGGAAGTCTGCACGCGGATGAACGGCCACACGTACCCGGTGGACGATCAGATGCTGAATTACACGCTGTACCAGCCGGTCGGCGTGTGCGCACTGGTGTCGCCCTGGAACGTGCCGTTCATGACCGCCACCTGGAAGACGGCGCCGTGCCTGGCGCTGGGCAATACCGCCGTGCTGAAGATGTCGGAACTGTCGCCATTGACGGCAGACCAGTTGGGCAGCATGGCGCTGGAGGCTGGCATCCCGGCGGGCGTGCTGAACGTGGTGCAGGGTTACGGCGCTACAGCAGGCGACGCGCTGGTACGGCACCCCGGCGTGCGCGCGATCTCGTTCACGGGCGGCACCGTCACGGGCAAGAAGATCCTGGCTGGCGCCGGCGGCATCAAGAAGTACTCGATGGAACTGGGCGGCAAGTCGCCCGTCCTGATCTTCGACGATGCCGACGTGGAGCGTGCGCTGGATGCCGCCCTGTTCACCATTTTTTCGTTGAATGGCGAACGTTGCACCGCGGGCTCGCGCATCTTCGTGCAGCAAAGCATCTACGACGACTTCGTGCGCAAGTTCGCGGCGCGCGCCGAACGGCTGGTGGTTGGCGACCCGGGCGACGAGGCCACGCATGTGGGCGCGATGATCACGCGACAGCACTGGGAAAAGGTGACAGGCTACATTGATCTGGCCGAACGGGAAGGCGCCCGCATCCTGGCGGGCGGCGCAGGCAAGCCAGCCGGTTTGCCCGCGCACCTGGCGCATGGAAATTTCGTGCGTCCGACCGTGCTGGCCGAGGTCGACAACCGCATGCGTTGCGCGCAGGAAGAGATCTTCGGCCCGGTCGCCTGCCTGATCCCGTTCAAGGACGAGGCGGAGGGCCTGGCGCTGGCGAACGACGTGAAGTACGGGCTGGCGTCCTATATCTGGACGAGCGACATCGGTCGCGCGCACCGTCTGGCGCGCAGTATCGAAGCAGGCATGGTGTTCATCAACAGCCAGAACGTACGCGACTTGCGCCAGCCGTTCGGGGGCACGAAGGAATCGGGCACGGGGCGGGAAGGCGGCGAATACAGCTATGAGGTGTTCGCCGAAATCAAGAACGTGTGCGTGTCGCTGGGCGGCCACCACATCCCCAAATGGGGCGTTTAAGCCTCGGGAATCAGGAGACAACCATCATGGGTAAGCTCGCGCTGGCGGCCAAGGTGACGCATGTGCCGTCGATGTATCTGTCGGAACTTCCCGGCAAGCACCACGGTTGCCGCGAGGCCGCCATTGAAGGGCATCGCATCATCGGCCAGCGTTGCCGCGACCTGGATGTGGACACGATCGTGGTGCTGGACGTGCATTGGCTGGTCAATGCAGGCTATCACGTGAACGCCAACGGGCGTTTCAAGGGACGCTATACCAGCAACGAGCTGCCGCATTTCATCAAGGACATGGATTACGCCTACCGCGGCAATCCCGAACTGGGGCGGCGCATCGCCGAATGCGCCAATGAGGCGGGCGTGGGCACGCGTTCGCACGAGATCGACAGCCTGGAGCTGGAATACGGCACATTGGTGCCGATGCGGTACATGAATGGCGACGGCCGCTTCAACGTAGTGTCGGTGGCTGCCTGGTGCGCATGGCATGCGCTGGACGAAAGCCGTCGATTCGGCGCGGCGCTGCGCCAGGCCATCGAGGCCAGCGACAGCCGCGTCGCCGTGCTGGCCAGCGGATCGCTGTCGCATCGCTTCAACGACAACGGCAGCCCTGAGGCGGCCATGCACCAGATCAGCCGCGAGTTCCATCGTCAGGTCGACTTGCGGGTGGTCGAGCTATGGCGCCAGGGGGATTGGAAGACGTTCTGCGCGATGCTGCCCGACTACGCCGAGCATTGCGTCGGCGAAGGCGGCATGCATGACACGGCCATGCTGCTGGGGCTATTGGGGGGGGACAGTTACGACAAGCCGGTGGAGATCGTCACCGATTACTTCACCAGTTCCGGCACGGGGCAGATCAACGCGATCTTCCCGGTGCCGGCCTGAGTCACGCTTCGTCGGCGTCGCGCTTGATCAGGTCGACCATGGCGTCGACGTCGCGGTACAGGCGGTCCAGCAATTCCTTGCCGATCTTGCTTTCGATCTCTTGGTACTTCGCATCCACCTGCGGGCGCATGCGGTCGATGAGCTTATTGCTTTTGGGGGTCAAAGATATTTCCTGGCGCCGCTGGTCGGCGCTGGAGCGCACGCGCTTGATCAGGCCTTGTTCTTCCATGCCGGCCAGCATGCGGGTCAGGCTGGGGCTGAGGATCTGGCAACTGCGGGCGATCTGATTGGGTTCCATCGAGCCGACTTCGCTCAGGGTACGCAGCACCCGCCATTGTTGTTCGGTGACGCCCGCCGCATGCAGCACGGGACGGAAATGCGCCATCAGGGTTTCGCGCGCGTAAAGCAGCAGATGGGGAAGATTGCGGTGGTGGAAGCTCGGACTCATGGCGGCTATGTTAGCAAGAAGCCATCCATTTTTTGACCAAATATTTGCGTGCGTCTTGCGCGCCACACCGCCATCGGCGCCGCTTGGGGCGGGGCCGATGTCGGGGACGGGTCGGGGCTCAGGCCGGGTTTTGCTGAGCCAGTTCCTGCAGGTCGTCCGGCAGGGTCAGGTCCGGCGCACCTTGCTGCAATTCACGCAGTGCCGCGACGGCTTCGTCCTGCTGGTCGTCCTGGACCAACGCGCGGATGTGAGCCACGCGGGCCTCGACGTCCTGCTCGCTGAACGCCACGACTTCCGTGGCCGTGGCGTCGCCTTGCTGCGCCGTTTCGGCAGCAGCGGTTTCCGGGGCCGCGGGGGCCGCCTGAGGTTGGCTTGCGGCCGTGTCGGCCGGGGATGCCACCACGCGCTGGGTGGTGAGGGGTGCAGCTTGCTTGCCGGTCAGGGCTTCGGCCAGCGCAGCAGGGGCCGGCGCCGGTGAGCGTTCGGCACTGGTGCCGACTTCGTGGGGAGCCGTCAGTTGCGCGGTCACGTCCTGCATGTCGGCGCTTTCGCGCATGTCGGTCCAGGCGAATAGCCCGGCCACCATGGCGGCGCAAGCGGCCGCGGCCCAGCCGGGATGCCAGCTGTGGCCAGGGTGCCAGGTACGGCGCACCGCCGCGTCAAGTTCGGGACTGGTCCCGGGTCTGGGCTTACGGTACAGGGCGCGCAGATCCCGTTCATCGTCTTCATCGAAAGGGGGGCGATAGGTAATGCTCATGCGCGTACTCCTCGCGCCTACGCCCGGTGGCTGGACGTATCCGCGTTTGACCTTTGCTGGGCGCCGCGCCGGTGGTCCGGCGGTCTCGTCGTGGCTAGGGTCTTGTTCCGGTTTATGCGGCCTAGGCAAAGACCGCAGGGCGATTGCGCCGCGATTCCCGTTGCTGCGCCCGAGTAGGGCGTTGGGCGCCGGGTATGCCGTCCTGACGGGACGGTTCGACAATGCGCTGCACCCGTTGATTATGCGCGATTTGTGGAATTCCGGCAGGGAATTTCTTCTATTTGCATGATGTAACTTGAGACTGTCCCTGTTAGTGAAAGCGAAATGACAGATTCACGCACCGGGACGGCGCAAAGGGCTCGGCAAGAGGGGCGTTTTGATGTGCGGCCCGCGCGCTGGAACGACAGGTTGCCGGTACACTTTCGCGCATGGCCAAATCCCGAACTGTATACGTGTGCGCCGACTGCGGCGGCACCACCCCGAAGTGGCAGGGCAAATGCCCGCATTGCAACGCCTGGAACACGCTGGAAGAAACCGTGGAATCGTCGTCGCCTGCTGCGTCGGCGCACCGCTACGCGCCGCTGGCCTCGGCCAGCCCCGTGCGCAGCCTCTCTGAAATCGAAGCCCGCGAAACGCCGCGCCAGCCCACCGGGCTGGACGAATTCGATCGCGTGCTGGGCGGCGGCCTGGTGGCTGGCGCTGTGGTACTGATCGGCGGCGATCCGGGCATCGGTAAGTCCACGCTGCTGCTGCAGGCGTTGGCGTCGATGTCGCAGACGACAAGCGTCCTTTATGTCACGGGCGAGGAGTCCGCCGAACAGGTGGCGTTGCGCGCCCGCCGGCTGGACTTGCAGACGGGCAACGTCAACCTGCTGGCCGAGATCCGGCTGGAGGCCATCCAGGCTGCCGTGTCCGAGCAGAAGCCGACGGTCGCCGTGATCGATTCGATCCAGACCCTGTACAGCGGCGAACTCAGCGCGGCGCCGGGTTCGGTGTCGCAGGTGCGCGAATGCGCGGCCCAACTGACGCGGCTGGCCAAACAGACGGGCATCGCTATCGTCATGATCGGCCACGTCACCAAGGACGGTGCGCTGGCGGGCCCGCGCGTGCTGGAGCACATCGTGGACACGGTGCTGTATTTCGAGGGCGACACGCATTCGTCGTTCCGGCTGGTGCGGGCGTTCAAGAACCGCTTCGGCGCGGTCAACGAACTGGGCGTGTTCGCGATGACCGATCGCGGCCTGCGCGGCGTGGCCAATCCCTCGGCGCTGTTCCTGTCGCAGCACGAGCAGCAGGTCGCGGGTTCTTGCGTGATGGCCACGCAAGAGGGCACGCGGCCGCTGCTGGTCGAGATCCAGGCGCTGGTCGACAGTTCCCACGCGCCCAATCCGCGCCGGCTGACGGTCGGCCTGGAGGGCAACCGCCTGGCCATGCTGCTGGCGGTACTGCACCGGCATGCCGGCGTCACGACCTTCGACCAGGACGTGTTCGTCAATGCGGTGGGCGGCGTGCGCATTACCGAACCGGCGGCCGACTTGCCGGTGCTGTTGGCCATCATGTCGTCGCTGCGCGACAAGCCGCTGCCGCGCGGCCTGATCGCGTTCGGTGAAGTGGGCCTGGCGGGCGAAATCCGGCCTGCGCCGCGTGGCCAGGAGCGTTTGCGCGAAGCGGCCAAGCTGGGCTTTTCCATTGCGTTGATCCCCAAGGCTAACGCGCCCCGCCAGCCCATCGAAGGGCTGGAGATCTGGGCGGTGGACCGGTTGGACGCCGCGCTGGACAAGTTGCGTTGATGCCTTGGGCCGGCGGGTGCCGGACCGGGGCCTGTTGAACTTCCCTTTAGTGAATCGCCCATCCTGGACAAGGCCGGGTCTGCTGGAGCAAGACGTGAGTCTGTTTGTTATCGCCGCGTGCCTGGCCGCGGGTGGCCTGATCGGTTTCATGGGCGGCGTGCTGGGCATCGGGGGCGGACTCATCGCCATTCCCGCGCTGGTGCTGCTGATGGGAATGTCGCAGCAACTGGCGCAAGGCACGGCGCTGATCATGGTGTTGCCCGCCATCACGATGGCCGTGCGCAAGTACAACCAGCAAACCCGCATCGACAAGCGCGTGGCCGCCGCAGGGGCGGCAGGCGCCGTGGTCTTCACGTGGGTGGGCGCGCGGCTGGCCCTGGGCATCGACTCCAGCATCCTGCGCCAGAGCTTTGCGGTGTTCCTGTTTTTCATCGCCTTGTTCTACGTCTGGCAGACTTGGCGCGCCGCACGCCCCGCAACCCGGCGTCCGCGGGCCGACAAGGGCCCGGCGCCCACCTTTACCCCGCGCCGCGCCATTGCGCTGGGTATCCTGTGCGGGACGTTGGGCGGCTTCTTCGGCGTGGGCGGCGCGGTGTTGGCCGTGCCGATCATCACGTCGGTTTTCCGTTTGCCGCAAACCACCGCACAGGCCTTGGCGTTGAGCATGGTGATCCCCGGTTCGACCATCGCACTGATCACGTACGCATGGGCGGGCCAGGCGGATTGGATGGTCGGCTTGCCGCTGGCCATCGGCAGCCTGCTCTTCGTGCCTGTCGGCGTGAAGCTTGCGTACCGGCTTCCTGAACGCAAGCTGAGAATCTGCTTTGCACTGATGCTGTTCGCCACGGTCGGGCTGCTGGCATTCGAGGCGTGAGTGCGGCGCTTGCGGTGCGTATTAGCAAACGTTAGCGTCCGAAATTTTGTGGTTCCGCGGTGAACCTTCTGCAGGGCCTGCCTTCAAACGGAGTACGGGGTAAGCGGCGATGTTGCCGCCCCGTGTCGGAAAGGGCTTCGGCCCTTACATTCAGGAGTTCATGAAATGACGACTCACTCCCGTATCGCTGCGTTCTTGTCCACCTCGGCGTTATGCCTCGGTCTTGCTGCTGCGCCTTCGGCGTTCGCGGCAGGCGCCGACGCTTCTGCCAAGGCGGGCGAAACCAAGACCCAGGCGCAGCACAAGCATCACAAGTCTGACAAGACGTCCGCCAAACCGGCGGCCGCCAAATCGGGCACAGCATCGAAGATGGACCATTCCGGCGCCACGACGCCGGCGAAGTAAGCAGGGGGCTGTAAAGCCCGAAAGTAGTTCCTTTGCACGAAGACTGCCGATCCCGCGGGACCGGAAAGTCGAAAGCCTCTCGGTATGGGCACCGAGAGGCTTTTTTGTTGCTGGGTGGCGTGGAGGTCTTTGTCGCTTCTGCGCCGACGTGGCGCAGGGTGCGTTTATTCCACCGGCGTGATCACGCGGCCGGTGTCGAAATAGGCCTGCAGGTTCTCCAGCATCAGGTTCTCCATGGCCAGGCGCGTCTCCAGCGTGGCGCTGCCGATGTGCGGCAGGACAACGGCGTTGTCGCTCTTGGTCAGGGCTTCCGGCACCTTGGGTTCGTGTTCGAACACATCCAGCGCGGCGCAGCCCAGCTTGCCGGCTTCCAACGCGGCGACCAGCGCGGTTTCATCAATGACCGGGCCGCGCGCGATGTTGACGATGATGCCCTTGGGGCCCAGCGCTTCCAGGACCGGCTGGTTGACCAGATGGCGCGTGCTGGGGCCACCCACGGTGGCTACGATCAGGAAGTCGGCCCATTTGGCCAGGTCTACCAGTGAGGCCTCGTAGCCGTAGTCGATGTCATCGCGTTTGCGGCGGTTGTGATAGCGCACCTCCATGTCGAACCCGGTGCCGCGCTTGGCGATGGCCTCGCCGATCCGGCCCAGGCCCACGATGCCCAGCTTCTTGCCGCTGACGCGCAGGCCCAGCGGTATGCTGCCATGCACCTGGCCCCATTGGCCGGCGCGCACGAACCGTTCACCCTGGCCCATGCGGCGGGCGCCAGCGATCAAGAGGCCCCAGGCCAGGTCGGCCACGCAATCCGTCAGCACGTCGGGCGTATTGCTGACCTGCACGCCGCGCTTATGCGCCGCCTCGACGTCGATGGTCTCGTAGCCCACGCCCCAGCTGCAGATCGCCTTCAGGTCGGGTAGCGCGTTGATGAGTTCGGCATTGGCGCCGAAGTTGGCTGACGTGACGACCGCGGTGATGCCCTTGCCGTGTTCGGCCAGTGCGGCCTTGCGGTCGGGGAATTTCCACAGCTCTACCACGTCGTACCGGTCGGCTAGGTTCTTGTTGGCGGAGGGGGAGCCGGCCAGCGAGCCGACCTGGATGATGCGATGCTTAGTGGTCATGTTGTCGTACGGGTGGGTGGCGAAAACGGTCATGCTACTTGATTCAGCCTTGAAATCGGCTGAGGGGATGCCCGCGTGCATCCCCTGGTGCGTGCCCCGCCGGCTATTCCAGCTGGATGTTGGCCTTCTGGATAACGTCCTTCCACCGCTTGACCTCGCCTTGCTGGAACGCGGTGAACTGCTGCGGCGTATTGGCCACAACTTCAAAGCCCAGGCCTTGCAGCGTCTGTTCGGTCTTCGGGTCGCGCAATGCGGTCTGCAGGGCCTTGGACAATTGCTGCACCACCGCGGGCGGCGTTCCCTTGGGCACGGCGAAGCCTTGCCACGAATACACCACCATGTCCTTGATGCCGGCCTCGGTCAGCGTGGGCACGTCGGGCAGTTCGGGCGTGCGCGCATCGCCCGTGATGGCCAGGGCCTTCAGCTTGCCTGCCTTGATATGGTTCTGCACGGCGCCCAGGTTCTGGAACGACACGTTGACCTGGCCGCCGATCAGGTCCGCGATCGCGGCTCCGCCGCCCTTGTAGGGCACGTCCACGCCCGTGCTGTCCGTACGCTGGCGAAACAGCACGGCGGACAGGTGGTCCGAAGAGCCCGTGCCCGACGACGCGTAGGAGACGCTGCCGGGGTGCTTCTTCGCATAGTCGACCAGTTCGGCGACGCTGCCGGCGGGAAAGGAGGTGGCGGCGACCAGCACGTTGGGATTGCGCACGGCCTGGGTCAGGTATTCGAAGTCCTTGCTGGGGTTGTACGAGAGGTTTTTGTAGAGCGCTTCATTGATGGCGAAGGTGCCGATCGAGCCGACCATCATGGTGTAGCCGTCAGGCGTGCTGCGTGCCAGGGCCTGCGCGCCGATGGCGCTGTTGGCGCCGGGCTTGTTCTCGACCACGAAGGTCTGTCCCAGCAGCTTCGATAGCGCGGGGGTGACGGAGCGCGCGGTGATGTCGGACGAGCCGCCCGGCACGAAGGGCACGATCATGGTGACGGGTTTTTCGGGGTAGCCGGCGGCTTGGACCGCCGGCCCGCCAAGCATGGCGGCGCCCGCCGCGAAAGCGCAGATCAGTTTGTTCATGTTGTCTCCTGGTTCGCGTGATGATGAGAAGCCCGCCGCTCACGCGTTGCGTGCGGGCCTGGATCTGCGTCAGGTCAGTCGACCCTGGCGCCGGATGTTTTCACGACTTCTGCCCACTTCACGGTCTCTTGCGCCATGAACTGCTTGAACTGCGCCGGCGTGTTGCCCGTGGGCGTGGCGCCCTGGGCCTGCAATTGCGCGCGCACGGGCTCTTGCTGCAACGCGGCCGCCACGTCGCGCTGGATCTTGTCGACGATGGCGGGCGGTGTGCCGGCGGGGGCCAGCAGCCCGAACCAACTGGATGCGTCGTATCCCTTTACGCCCGCTTCGGCCAGCGTCGGCACGTCCGGCAAGGCGGGCGAGCGCGCGGCCGTGGTGACTGCCAGCGGCCGCAGCTTGCCGCCCTTGATGTAGCCCATGGAAGAGGGCAGGTTGTCGAAGATCAGGTCGGCGGAGCCGCCCATCACATCGGTCAGCGCGGGGCTGCTGCCTTTGTAGGGTACGTGCGTCATGCGGGTGCCCGTCATGCTCTGGAACAGTTCGCCCGACAGGTGCGTGGAGGTGCCGTTGCCGGTGGACGCCATGTTGACGGTGTCCGGATTGGCCTTCAGGTATTTGATCAGGTCGGCCACCGTGCGGATGCCGTGCTTGTCGGCGAACTTGGGATTCAGTTCAAGTATGTTCGGCACCGGGATCACCAGCGTGACGGGCACGAAATCCTTGACCGGGTCGTAGGGCAGCTTGGCGTAGACGGACTGGTTGATCGCATGCGTGCTGACGGTGCCCATCAGCAGCGTGTAGCCGTCCGCGGCGGCGCGCGCGGCTTCGGCCGAACCGACGTTGCCGCCCGCGCCTGCCTTGTTGTCCACCACGACCGACTTGTTCCAACTCTTGCCCAGTTCGGCCGCCACGACGCGCGCGGCGATGTCCGCCGTGCCGCCTGCGGGGAAGGGGACGATGATCTTGACATCGCGTTCCGGATAGTCGGCCAGGGCGGGTGCCGCAGGCAGCAGGAAGGCGGTAGCCGTCAACAGGGCGGCGGTGAGCAACCGGCGGCGCAGGGGGGCTGCTTGCATGGAACGTGTCTCCTTGGTGTGCGCGTGGCCGCGCATCGTTTGTGGGAATTCCGCCCCTGGCATGGCCCGAGGCGGCAAGCCGCAAGGCGCATGCGGCACCCTGCGTTTTGTTGCCGTTCTACTTGTCAAACAAATATAGGTATTGAGGTTATGCTTGTCAACCAAGTATACTTTTTTCACCTTACTCATCTGACAACTGGATCAGCCAGGAGCCCCGTCCATGAAAACTTCCCCGGTGTCCGCCCAGGACTTGCAGCGTTCGGTCATTGCCGTGCCGCCGTTGGCCCGCCACGACGATCTTTCCCTGAACGAAGCCGCCAACAAGGCGCTGCTGGGTCACCTGGAAGCCGGTGGCGTGCGCAACGTGATGTACGGCGGCAACGCCAACTTCTACAACGTGGCCGTCAGCGAATACGCGCGCATCGTGGACATGCTGGCCGGGCTGGCGGGGTCCGATACGTGGATCCTGCCGTCGGTCGGGCCCGACTACGGCAAGATGATGGACCAGGCGGCAATCCTGCGTTCGCGCCCGTTCCCCACGGCGATGCTGCTGCCCATGTCGTTTCCGTACACGGACGCCGGGCTGGCCGATGGCGTGCGGCGCTTTACCGATGCGCTGGGAAAACCTGCCGTGGTCTACATCAAGTCGGCTGACTACCTGGCCCCGGCCACCGCTGCGCGCCTGATCGAGGAAGGCCGCATCGTCGCGTTCAAGTACGCCGTGGTGCGCGACAACCCGGCAAAGGATCCGTACCTGTCGTCCTTGCTGCAAGCCGTGGATGCGCGCTGGATCGTCAGCGGCATCGGCGAACGCCCGGCCATCGTCCACTACCGCGATTTCGGCCTGAAGAGCTTCACGTCGGGTTCGGTCTGCGTGGCTCCGCGCGGCTCGATGCGCTTGCTGCACTTGCTGCAGGAAGGCCGCTACGACGAGGCCGAAGCGGTGCGCGAACATTACCTGGGCCTGGAAGACTGCCGCGACGGCATCAGCCCGATCCGCGTGCTGCACGACGCCGTGACCTTGTCGGGCGTGGCGGACATGGGGCCGATGCTCCCGCTGTTGACCGGCATCTCCGACGCCGAGCGCGAACGCGTGGCGCCTGTCGCGCGCGCGCTGGCCGCCTGGGACAAGGAAGCCGTGGCGGCCTGACCGTGAACGCGGCGGCTGCGCACCTCCCGTCGCACCGCCTGTTGGCGGTACGATGGGCGCTGTTCCCGTAAAGGTGAACAGGCCTAAGCATCCAGGAGGTTTCGTGGCCCGATCCAAAGCATCAACTTCATCCGAGCCGCAGGCGCCCGTCGAGTCCGACGCGTCGGGTTCGCCCCTGCTCGAACGCGGGCACCGGGTGCGGCTGGCGGATCAGGTCTACGGGCAGATTTTCGAGCAGATCGTGTCCGGCGGACTGAACGTGGGCGACAAGCTGCCCTCCGAAAACGAGATCTCGGAACGCTTCGGCGTATCGCGCCCGGTCGTGCGCGAGGCCCTGTTGCGCTTGCGCGCCGATGGCCTGATCACGGCGCATCAGGGCTTGGGCACGTTTGTCAGCCATCAGCCCGCGCCCCGCCTGAAGACCTTCAACGACGTGCAGAACGTCAGCGCCTATCTGCGCGCGCAAGAGGTGCGCGTGGCATTGGAAGGCGACGCGGCCCGCCTGGCTGCATTGCGCCGCACGGACGAACAGTTGAAGAAGATCGCCGACGCCCACGCGGCGTTCGCCGACAGCCTGACGCACGGCCAGGTGTCGCCCGAGGCCGATCTGGCGTTTCACGCCAGCATCGCCGAAGCCAGCGGCAACGACTTCTATCTGGGGGTGCTGGAAAGCATCCACGAATCCATCAACGGCTTCATGCGGCTGACCTTGAGCCTGACGCGCACCGGTTCCCGGCAACGCGCGCAACGCGTCGTGGACGAACACGCGACCATCCTGGACGCCATCCGCGAACAGGACAGCGAGCGCGCCCGCGTGGCCATGCAGTTCCATCTGGGGCAGGCGCGCCACCGGCTGGTTGACCGCGAGCGCGACTGACATCAACGACCAACGGAGACAATGAGTGCAAGGCAATGGAGCAATAGCGAAGAACGTGCCGGTCGAGCAGGTCCGCGAACAGATCCTGCAGGTGCTGCAAGCCTGGGGCATGGACGAAGATCTGGCGCACACCACGGCCGGCCTCATGGCGCAGACGGATCTGTTGGGCATCGATTCGCATGGCATTTCGATGCTGCCGTCTTACGAGGAAAAGTGGCGCGCGGGTTCCTTGAAGCTGGACGCCCGCGCGCGGGTCGTACGCGACGGCGGGGCCAGCGCCTTGATCGACGGCATGGGCGGCCTGGGTTACCCGGTGGCCTCACAGGCCATGCACCTGGCGGTCGACAAGGCGCTTACGCATGGTGTGGGCGCGGTGTCGGTCTGCAATTCGCATCACTTCGGCGCGGCCGGCGTGTATGCGCGCATCGCGGTGCAGCGCGGCGTGGTCGGCCTGGTCACCAGCAGCGCCAACGGCATCATCATGGTGCCCACGCGTGGCGCCATGCCCATGCTGGGCACCAACCCCATCGCGTTCGGCGCGCCTGCGGCCCACAACGAACCCTTCGTGCTGGACATGGCGACCACCACAGTCGCCGCCAACAAGGTCAAGGTCTACGACTTTCTGGACAAGCCGCTGCCGCCGGGCTGGGCGGTCGACGGGCAGGGCGGGGCGGTCACCGACGCCGACGCCGCAATGCAGTTCATCTTCAAGCGCCCCGAGGGCGGCCTGACGCCGCTGGGCGGCACGTCGGCCATGAGCAGCCACAAGGGCTACGGCCTGGCGATGATGGCGCAGATCCTGGGCGGCACGCTCAGCGGCAGCGCCTTTGCCGCTCGGCGTGCGCCCACCCGCCGTCCGGGCGAACCGGACGACGTGGGGCATTTCTTCCTGGCCTTGAATCCCGACGCGTTCCGCGCCGCAGGGTCGTTTGAATCCGATATGGATGACATGATCGACGCGTTGCACGACACGCCGCCCGCCCAGCCGGACGAGCCCGTGCTGGTGGCAGGCGAGCCCGAGGCGGCGGAACGCGAGCGCCGGCTGCGCCAGGGCATTCCGATATCGGCCGCGCTGGCCGATCGGTTGCGTGGTATCTGCGAGCGCGCCGGCACGCCGTATGTGCTGGAGGACATTTGCATCGGCTGATGCGGCCGTAACGCATCAAACAATAGGCCCAGACGATAGGCTCAGACCCGGACACCGGGCGATATACCTACAACAACCATGAGGAGACAACCATGCAACAGAACAAACCCGTGGCGCACAGACGCCTTGCCATCCTGGCCGCGGCGTCGGCCGGCTTGCTGACCCTGCTGCCGGCGGCAGCGATGGCGCAGGCTGGCGCCTGGCCTGCCAAGCCCGTCAAGCTGGTCGTGCCGTTCCCGGCCGGCGGCAGCACGGATTCCGTGGGCCGCTTGCTGGCGGCCGAGCTGTCCAAGGAGTTGGGCCAAAGCGTCATCGTCGAAAACAAGGGTGGCGCCAATGGCAACATCGGCTCCGACGTGGTGGCCAAGGCCGAGCCGGACGGCTACACCTTGCTGCTGTCCGGCGTGGGATCGAACGCCATCAGCTACGCCGTCTACCAGAACATGCCCTACCGCAACAGCGACTTCGCGCATATCTCGCTGCTGGCGACGGGCCCCAACGTACTGGTCGCCAACATGGAGTTCCCCGGCAAGACGTTTGCGGACTTCATCCGGCTGGCGCGCGAGAACCCGGGCAAGTACACGCACGCCAGTTCGGGCAGCGGCTCGTCGGGCCACCTCGCCATGGAAATGTTGAAGCAGGATGCCAAGATCGACCTGGTGCATGTGCCGTACAAGGGCGGCGCGGCCGCCATTACCGACATGATCGGCGGACGGGTCTCGGTGATGTTCCTGAACCAGGACACGCTGCTGCCGCAAGTCACCTCCGGCAAGCTGCGCGCGCTGGCGGTGGCCAGCGCGAAGCGCAATCCCGCTTATCCCGATACGCCGACTGTGGCGGAATCGGGTTATCCAGGCTTTTCGGCGGAATCCTGGTTCGGGTTGTCGGCGCCGGCCAAGACGCCGCCCGCCGTGATCCAGCGTTTGAACCAGGCCACCGTCAAGGCGCTGGCTTCGCCTGAGATCCGGCAGAAGCTCGAGAGCGTGGGCTTTGTGGTGGTGGGCGACGATCCGAAGTCGTTCTCGGCGTTCGTCGACAACGAAATCACGAAGTGGGGCAAGGCCGCGAAGGCCTCCGGCGCCCGCATGGACTAGGGCCAGTGCAAGGCTTCATGTAGCGTTAACAGGCCCTGACTGTTGTACCGCCGGGCTGCGGCCCGGCACACTCCGTATTCTCTTTTCTGCAAAAAACGAAGGCGGCAATGAACTCACCCTTACCCAATCGTTTCCGGCAACGCATCCTGGCCCGTGAACGACTCATCGGATTCTGGATGTGCATGTCCAGCCACATCACGGCCGAGCTTGTCGGGCTGGCGGACTTCGACTGGCTGCTTCTGGACGGCGAGCATTCGCCCAATGAAGTGCCGATGTTCCTGCAGCAGCTGCAAGCCCTGCAGGGCAGCGCCAGCGCCGCGGTAGGGCGGCCGTCGTGGAACGATCCGGTGCAGATCAAGCGCCTGCTGGATATCGGGTTCTACAACCTGCTGATTCCGTTCATCGAATCCGAGGCCGACGCGCGGCTGGCCGTGGCCGCCACACGCTATCCGCCGCAAGGCATCCGCGGCGTTGCTGGCGCGCAGCGCAGCAACCGTTATGGCACGGTCCCCGACTATCTGCAGACCATCAACGACAACATCTGCGTGTTGCTGCAGATCGAAAGCCGTCCGGGCATCGATGCCGTTGATGAGATCGCGTCGGTCGAAGGGGTGGATGGCGTGTTCATCGGCCCGTCGGACCTGGCCGCGGCATTGGGTCATATCGGCAACCCGGGCCACCCCGAAGTGCAAGAGGCGATCCGTCACCTGCATCAGCGCGTCACCGCGCAGGGCAAGGCCGTGGGCATCCTGGCGCCGGTCCATGCAGACGCGCGCCGCTACCTGGACATGGGCATGCACTTCGTCGCGGTGGGCACGGACCTGGGAGTGTTCAAGCAGGCGACGTTCGCGCTGCGCGACGCCTTCCCGACCTGAAAAGGGCAGGGCTGCCCCGCCTTGGGGCGGCCCGGCGGCTGTTCTTCTGCAGATTGGGCTTTCCGCTTATTCCTCCAGCGCCAGCAATTCGCTGACGGTCTGACGGCGCCGGATCAGGCGGGTGTTGCCGTTGTCGAGCAGCACTTCCGGCGCGAGCGGCCGGCTGTTGTAGTTGGACGACATCGACGAGCCGTAGGCGCCCGCGTTGTGGAAGACCATGAAGTCGCCGATGCGCGGCTGCGGCAGCAGCTGGTCGGACATGACGCCGCCTTCATCCTGGGTGAACACATCGCCCGATTCGCACAGGGGGCCGGCGACCGCGATGCGCGTTTCGGGCACGCCCTGCGGGGCCGAGCCGTCGGGCGCATGCACCGAGATGCGGTGATAGCTGCCGTACATGGCCGGGCGCATCAGGTCATTGAAGCCTGCATCCACCAGCGCGAAATCGCGCTCGGGGCGGCGGTTGACCGAATGCACTTCCGACACCAGCACGCCGGCTTCGGCAACCAGGAAGCGGCCGGGTTCGATCTCCAGCCGGACCGGGTGGCCCAGGAATTGCTCGATGCGCTTGCGGGCCGCGTCCCACTGCTCGAAATAGTGGTCGCAATCGATGCGCGGTTCGCCGTCGCGATAGGGGATGGACAGGCCGCCGCCCGCCGAGATGGCTTCCAGGTCGTGGTCCAGCGAGCGCACCACGTCGACCATGGCGTCGCAGACGCTGGACAGGTGGCCGTAGTCGACGCCCGAGCCGATATGCATGTGGACGCCGACCAGCTTCAAGCCGTAGCGGCGCACGATCGACACGGCTTCGGCGACGTCATCGATCCAGATGCCGTGCTTGCTTTGCGGACCGCCGGTATTGGTCTTGTTGCTGTGGCCGTGGCCGAAACCGGGGTTGATGCGCAGCCAGACGCGGTGCCCGCGCGAGGCCTGGCCCACGCGCTCCAGCATGTCCAGCGAACCCGCGTTGACGGTGATGCCGTGGCGGAGCACGGTGGCCAGCGTGGCGTGGTCGATCAGGTCGGCGGTGAAGACCATGCCTTCCGGTTCACCTTTGGGGTCGAAGCCCGCGGCCAGGCTACGTTCGATCTCTCCCAGCGATACGGCGTCGACGACCGCGCCTTCCTCGCGCATCAGGCGCAGGATGTGCAGATTGGAGCAGGCTTTCTGCGCGTAGCGGATGGTGTCGAAGCGGCGCAGTTGTGCGATGCGTTCGCGGATGACGGCGGCGTCGTACACCCACAGCGGCGTGCCGTGCTGGGTGGCGAGTTGGGTGAGTTGGCGCGGATCGAATGCCATGGCGGGCGGACCTTGATTGGGAATTGAAACCAGGCGGCATGATGCCTGTTCAAAGGCATCCAGTAAAATGCTTATGTTTCCAAGGTCCATTCATTCTTGATATGAGGTAGCCCATGCTGACGCATCGGCATATCGAAGTGTTCCGGGCGGTGATGATTGCCGGCAGCGTGACTCGGGCGGCCGAGCTCCTTAGCTCGTCGCAGCCCACGGTCAGCCGCGAACTGGCGCGCATGGAGCACAGCATCGGTTTCGCGCTGTTCGAGCGCGTGCACGGGCGTCTGCGGCCCACCATGCCGGCGCTGGCGCTCTACGACGAGATCCGGCAGTCCTATGCAGGGCTGGAGCGCGTGGCCTCCGCCGCTGCCCGTTTGCGGGCCTTCCGGGGTGGCCAGTTGTCGGTGATCGCCTTGCCGGCGTTCTCGCATTCGATCCTGCCCGACGCGTTCCGGCGCTTTCATGATCTGCATCCCGGCGTCAGCCTGGCGCTCGAGGCGCAGGAGTCGCCGTTCCTGGAAGAATGGCTGACGGCGCAACGGTACGACTTGGGGTTGACTGAACACGACGCGGCGCCCGCCGGCACGCGTGTGCAGCTGTTATTGCAAGTGGACGAGGTGTGTGTGCTGCCCGACGGGCACGCGTTGCTGGCAAAGCCGGCGATCGATCTGCCTGATTTCGAAGGGCACGCCTTCGTCAGTCTGTCGTCCAGCGACCCTTACCGGATCCAGATCGACGAAGCCTTCGCCGAGGCGGGGGTGCTGCGGCGGTCCATCGTGGAGACGCCCACGGCGGTGTCCGTGTGCACGTTCGTGCGCCAGGGGCTGGGCCTGGCCATCGTGAACCCGCTGACGGCGCTGGATTTCGCGGGGCGCGGCCTGCACATCCGTCCGATGCGCCGCTCGTTCCCGTTTCGCGTCAACGTGGTGTTTCCCGAACATCGTCCGGCAAATCCGCTGGTGGACGCGTTCATGGCGTCGCTAGCCGCCGCGGCCGACGCCATCAAGCGCGAGTTGGCGTCACGCATGGCGCAGGGCGGGGCGTAGCAGGAATAGCGGCGCGCGTGGCGTTTCGAGCAGGCAACAAAAAAGGATGCCCTGGGGCATCCTTCTTCATTTGCCGTATTCATGACGCCCCAAAAAGCAGGGGCGGCAGAATCTTAGGCCAGCGCCTTGATAGCGGCAGCCAGGCGGCTCTTGTGGCGAGCGGCCTTGTTCTTGTGGATGATGTTCTTGTCAGCCACGCGATCGATCACGCTCGAGGCCTTCTGGAACACTTCGCCAGCCGAAGCCTTGTCGCCAGCGGCGATGGATTGGCGAACGCGCTTGATGGCGGTGCGCAGCATCGAGCGCAGGCTGGAATTGTGCTTGTTGCGCTCAACGGATTGGCGAGCGCGCTTGCGGGCTTGGGCGGTATTGGCCATGTTGCTATATAAGTTGAATTCGGCAAAGTCGAACATTTTAGCAAGTCCCTGCGGGATTGCAAGCTTTTAATGTTTGATCTACCGATGGAGCGCCCGTCAACCGGGCGGGGGGCGCTAAGGGAAAGGTTCCTGGGCTGGAGAACCCGTAGCTGGAAAGACAATTCCCAAACTTGAGCACTCTTAGCTGGACAACCCTGGCGGATGGTCCTCAAAAAGCCTTGAGGAAAAACCCGCGGCGCCTACTGGATAAAAACACGGTACTGAGTATACAACGAAGCGGGCCGCAGGCACAGGCCCGAGGCACAGCGTTGTCAGGCGGCGACGTTGATCGACACGAACCAGGGCGTGAAGCGCCGGACGCTGATCGGCATCATGTCTTCGAGGGTCGCCAGCGCGGCATTGGTGTCGTCCAGCGGGAAATGGCCCGACACAGGCAAGCCGCCAGCCGCCATGGACAGGCGCAGCGTGCCGGTGCGATAGGGCCGCAGCGCGGCAATCACTTCGGCCAGCGGGCGGCCGCGGGCGTCGACCCAGCCGGATTCCCAGGCCGCCTCGGCCATGAGCTCGGCGCGGGGGGTATCCATGCGGGACGCGTCGAAACGGGCGCCGGTGCCGGCGCGCACGGAACCGTGGGCGCCCGACATGGTTTCCACTTCCACTTCATGTTCGTGCACCACGACGACGGTGCGTTGCGCCTGCTGGCGGACCATGTAACGGGTGCCCAGGGCGCGCACGGTGCCCTCGGCGGTCTGCACCAGGAAAGGGCGGCGCGCATCGGGGGCGACGGATACGGTCACGGCGCCATCCAGCAGGCGGACCTGGCGGTAGGCGGGCGTGAAATCCAGATTAACGCGGCTGCGTGCGTCCAGCAGCAATTGGCTGCCGTCCGACAGCACGTACCGGCGCCGCTCGCCCGTGGCCGTGGCGGCGTCGGCGGCCACGTTGTTCAGCGGGTAATAGGCGTTGCCGACATAGGCGGCGCAAGCGCCCGTACTGGCGAGCGCCAGCGCGCCGGTCAGAAAGCGGCGTCGGGCCGGCATGATGGCCGGAGGCGGAGGGATCAGCGGCTGCGCGGGCGATCCGGCGGCGTACCCGGCAGGGTAAGCGTCGCCGAGCCGGCCGAATGTCGATCCTGAGAGCGAGCCTGTCAGCTGTTGCCAGGCATTCTCATGGACAGGGTCAGCCGCACGCCACGCCAGGAAGTCGTTGTAGTCCTGCGCGGTCGCTTTGCCGGAGCGCAGCAGCAGCAACCAATTGATCACCTGGTCCGCCATGGGTTGTCCTTGGGCGTACTTCACTTCATCTTCCCGCATGCGGTGCTGGCGGGGATCCTTTCGATGGCAATTTGTAAATAATAAAGGTTTTTTACCAAAGATTACGGCCCGATTGTCAATTCTTGACGAATCTAAAGCAAAAAAGCCGGCTGAAGCCGGCTTTTTGATGGGGAAGGTACCCTAACGGCCGAAATTACCGGCTGGGACGTCGTCCAAAATCTCTAGGACGGAAGCCAAAGAGTAACAACATTCCGAAGTAGACCAGGCCGCTGGCGGCCAATACGCCGCCCAGCCAAGCCGCGCGCAGGCCGGAATGGGCCTGCAGGCCAATCCAATCGATCCGCCCGTCGGCATACCAAAGCAGGGCAGACAGCGCGGCCAGCGCGGGGATCAGGCGCAGCGCGAAGACCGCCCAGCCGGGGCCCGGCTGATACACGCCGCGGCGGCGCAAGCCGATCAGCAGCGCCAGTGCATTCAGGCACGCACCCAATCCGATGGCCAAGGCCAGGCCGGCGTGTGCCATCAGCGGCACCAGCGCCACGTTCATCAGCTGGGTCAGGATCAGCACGCCGATGGCGATCTTGACCGGTGTGCGGATGTCCTGCTTGGCGTAGAAGCCAGGCGCCAGGATCTTCACCGACAGCAGGCCGATCAGGCCGACCGAATAGGAAATGACGGCCAGGCGGGTTTGCAGCACGTCTTGGGCAGCGAAGGCGCCATAGTGGAACAGGGTGGCGACCAGGCCGTCCGATAGCAGCGCCATGCCCACCGCGGCAGGCAGGCCCAGCAGCAGCACCAGGCGCAGGCCCCAGTCCAGCAGGGCGCTGTAGCCGCCGTGGTCGTCGCGAGCGTGCGCGGCTGACAAGCTGGGCAGCAGCACCGTGCCCAGGGCGACGCCCAATAGCGCGGTGGGAAATTCCATCAGGCGGTCGGCAAACGACAGCCACGTCACGCTGCCCGGCGTCAGCCAGGTGGCGATGTTGGTGTTGATCAGCAGGGAGATCTGCGCCACCGAGACGCCCAGCGTGGCGGGGGCCATCTGCTTGAGGATGCGCTGCACGGTGGGGTCGGCCCACGCTTCGCGGAAACGCAGGGAGAAGCGCGGCGTGAGGCCCAGCCGCGACAGGGCGATCCACTGCACCGCCAACTGGGCCACCCCGCCGATCATGACGCCGATGGCCAGCGCGTAGACGGGGATGTCCATGCGGGGTGCGAGCCAGATGCAGGCGGCGATCATGGAAAGGTTCAGCAGTACCGGCGTGAACGCGGGGACGGCGAAACGGCGCCAGGTGTTCAAGACGCCTGAGGCGAAGGCGATGAGCGACATGCAGAAGATGTAGGGGAACATCATCCGCGTCATCCAGACGGCGGCGCCGAATTCGGTATCGCGGGCCGCGCCGCGCAAGCCGCTGGCCATGGCGGACACTACCCACGGGGCGGCCACGATGCCAATCAGCGTGATCAGCATCAGCGCGGCCGTCAACAGCAGGGCCACGCGGTCAAGCAGGGTGCGGACCTCTTCTTCGGACCGGTTGTTGCGCGCGGAGCCCAGGATGGGCACGAAGGCCTGGGCGAAAGCGCCCTCGGCGAACAGGCGCCGCAACAGGTTGGGAATACGGAAGGCGACCCAGAAGGCGTCGGTGATAGGGCCGGCACCAAAGGCGCGGGCGACCAGGATGTCTCGGATCAGGCCGGAAATGCGGGACAGCAGGGTGAAGCTGCTGACGGTGGCCGCCGAACGGAACAGGCTCATGGATGGATGACTGAAAAAAGTACGGGCCGGCCCGAAGCGACTGCGTGGAACGTGAAGACTGTCAAACAAAAAAGGCGGCCCACTTCGTGGGCCTGCCTTTGTACTACATCACTTCGGGGGCATGCGGATGGCGCCGTCCAGGCGGATGGTCTCGCCGTTCAGCATATCGTTCGTGACGATGCTGTAGACCAGCTTGGCATAGTCTTCCGGACGGCCCAGGCGTGCGGGGAAGGGGATGCTGGCGGCCAGCGAATCCTGCACTTCCTGGGGCATGCCGAAAATCATCGGCGTGCCGAAGATGCCCGGGGCGATGGTCATGCAGCGGATGCCCGTCTTGGCCAGATCGCGCGCGATCGGCAGGGTCATGCCGGCCACGCCGGCCTTCGAGGCGGCATAGGCCGCCTGGCCGATCTGGCCGTCGAACGCGGCGACCGAGGCGGTGTTGATCATCACGCCGCGTTCGCCGGTGGGCTCGGGCGTGTTGGCGCTCATGGCTTCGGCGGCCAGGCGCATCATGTTGAAGCTGCCGATCAGGTTGATCGACACGACCTTTTGGAACAGGTCCAGCGGATGCGCGCCGTTCTTGCCCACGATCTTGGCGGCGGGCGCCACGCCCGCGCAGTTCACCAGGCCGAAAAGGGCGCCTAGTTCAAGCGCCGCGGCGACGGCGCTCTTGCCGTCGGCTTCCTGCGTCACGTCGCAATGCACGTAGCGCTGGCCGAGTTCTTTCGCCAGGGCCTGGCCGGGCTCGTCCTGCACGTCGGCGATAACGACCTTGGCGCCGTTTTCCACCAGCATGCGCACGGTGCCTGCACCCAGGCCGGACGCGCCGCCCGTAACGATGAATATCTTGTTCGCGATTTCCATGTCTCTACCACCAGATCAGTTCAAGGGGATGAATGCGGCGCGGCGGGCGCCGAATGTGACAAGGCCTTCGGGCCGGGGCAGGAACGCATCGCGTCCGGCCGGCGCCGAAGGCCTGTGGGCCATCAATGCGCCAATCAGCTGTTGACGGCCTCGAAGAGGCGCGACTTGATTTCGTCGACGGCGCCCACGCCCGAGATCTTGCGGTACTTCGGGGCTTCGGCGGCGTTCTGCTGTGCCCAGGTCGAGTAGTAGTCGACGAGGGGGCGCGTTTGTTCGCGGTACACGGACAGGCGGTGGCGAACGGTCTCTTCGCGATCATCGTCGCGCTGGATCAGTTCTTCGCCGGTGACGTCGTCACGGCCTTCCACTTTGGGCGGGTTGAAGCGCACGTGGTAGCTGCGGCCGCTGGGCTGGTGCACGCGGCGTCCGCTCATGCGTTCGATGATGTCCTCTTCGGGGACTTCGATTTCCACCACGTAGTCCAGCTTGACGCCGGCGCTTTTCAGCGCGTCGGCTTGCGGGATGGTGCGGGGGAAGCCGTCGAACAGGTAGCCGTTCGCGCAGTCGGGCTGCGTCAGGCGGTCCTGGACCAGGCCGATGATGATCTCGTCGGAAACCAGACCGCCGGCATCCATGACCTTTTTGGCTTCAATACCCAGCGGCGTGCCTGCCTTCACGGCGGCTCGCAGCATGTCGCCGGTGGAGATCTGAGGGATGCCAAAGTGCTGGGTGAGAAACGCGGCCTGGGTGCCTTTGCCGGCGCCGGGAGGTCCGAGCAAGATAAGACGCATGAGTGCTCCTGATGGGGTTTATTTTTTGTGATCCGGGGGATTATGCCGCAACGCAGCAGCCAATGCGGAGCCGCGCTATGGGAAATAACCCTTATATCTGTTTGCTGTAGATCAACCGGACGCGCTCCAGATCCGCCGGGGTATCTACCCCTGCCGCAGGAGGGCTGGAGGCCCGGTGGACGACGATGTGGTGGCCATGTTCCATGGCGCGCAGCTGTTCCAGCGACTCGAACCGTTCCAGCACGCCTTGCGGCAGGGTCGGGAAGCGGCGCAGGAAGGACACGCGGTAGGCGTACAGCCCGATGTGATGCCAGGCGGGCAACCCGTCGGCCAGCACGCGTTCGCCAGCGGCCAAAGCGTCACGGGCCCAGGGAATGGGGGCGCGCGAGAAATACAGCGCGCGGCCGTCGACGGCACAGACCAGCTTGACGACATTCGGGTTGAAGAGCGCGTCCGCGTCGGCCAGCGGGCAGGCGCAGGTAGCGATGTCGGCTTCCGGATGGGCCTGGAGCTTGGCTGCGACGGCGTCGATGAGTTCGGGTTCGATCAGCGGTTCGTCGCCCTGGACGTTTACCACGATGGCATCGTCGGGCAGGCCCAACTGCTCCACGGCTTCGGCCAGGCGGTCAGTGCCGGTGGGGTGGTCGCCGCGCGTCATCAGCGCGGTCAGGCCATGGGCGTCGGCAGCTGCCTGGACGCGGACATCATCCGTCGCGATGTACAACTGCGATGCGCCCGACAGGGCGGCCCGTTCGGCCGTGCGCACGACCATCGGCTTGCCGGCGATGTCGGCAAGCGGTTTATCAGGCAGGCGGGTCGAGGCGGTCCGCGCCGGGATCAGGGCAATGAAGCTCACGATGGGGGCGTTCAGTTGGCGGCGGGCGTTTCGTCCAGCGCGCGGGCTTCCGACTCCAGCATGACGGGGATGCCGTCACGCAGGGGGAAGGCCAGGCGGTCGGCGCGGCAAACCAGTTCGGCTTGCTGCCGGTCGTGTTCGAGGCGGCCCTTGCACAAGGGGCAGACGAGGATGTCGAGAAGTCGGGATTCCATGACCGCGATTCTAAAACAGTTTTGCGGGTGGACAGCGTGGAGCTTTCCTTGGGGCGGACCTGATTCGCAGACCAAAGGAATACCGGTTTCCGAGCATTTGTTAATTCATGTCATGTTTTGCATTGAATGCTGCAAATTCGGGGACGGTTCGTCGCTATCATCCGCCGCGTTTCTCGGTAAAGGAAAGCAGCGCAATGGATGCGAACACCCTCAAGATTGGATTGATGCTGATCATTCTGGCCTGGTCAATCATCAGCTGGATCACTTATATGGTGCGGCGCAGCGACAACAAGGGGGCGTTGCGCGAGTTAAAGCAGCAGGGCGAGGCGCTGCGCCCCATGACCAGCGAAGAACGCGCCCTGGTGCAACCCTTCCTGGTGTCTCCCGCCAATCCCAAGAAGGCCGCCAGCCTTGTCAATGAGGGCATCGTCGCGCTAACCGGGCCTTTCGTGCGCCATGGGCTGCAGACCGGCCAGGGCGGGTCCACCATGCATGACACCTTGGGCGGGGTCGACGTGGTGTTGCCGTATGACGCCCGCGACTACCTGCTTGAGGACAATCAGGCCGAAGTGGCGATGACGGAAAAATTCGCCATTGTCGTGGCCCTGAACGGCCAATTCGACATCGCCGGCGGCCGCGACCGCGATCTGCGCCGGCAGAAGCAAGGCCAGCAGTGGTCGGGCGGCAAGGTGGGGGCGCTGCAAGACGTGGTGCCGGTGGACGTGTCGGCGGAAAGCGGGGAAGACGAGCGCGAGCTTGCAGACGCCCTGCGCGTGGAGATCCTGAACCAGCGCGATGAGACACCCGCAGAAATCGCCGAGCGCCAACGCCCCGGGATCGGGATCTGGATTGCCATGGTGTGGCTGCTGGTCTTCGCCGGCCTGGCCGCGACCGTGGCCTGTGGCGGTGTCGCCTTTGCGGGCGCAGCGGCGGCGCTGGCGGTGCTGGCGCTGTGGCTGACCTGGCGACGCCGGGCGCCGGATGCGCCGCAGAAGGTGAACCGGGCGCGCGGCGAGCTCAATGCCGTCGTGCTGACCAATCCGGAGAACACGCAGGCCGTGTCCACCCAGCTGTTCCTGGGCGACAAGCTGCCGATCCAGTTGCCTGACCATTGGCGCAGCACGCTGACCTTGCCTGACGACGGTCGGGTTGACGTGGACGTGCGCGTGGACGACTACGCCGTCCTGCGCTTGGGCAGCAACTATTCGGTGGATGAGGAGCAGCGCCGGTTTCCGCGTGTCTACTGGGGCCGCCATGCCACGCTTGCGCTTGTCGGGGTACTGGCCGGAATCGCGGTGTGGGCAACGGCAGACAACCTGAAGGGCGATGCGGCGTTGACGAGCGCCTGGCTGCGCGGCACGCCAGCTCGCAGCTATGAATCGGCGGCTGCCCTGACCCAGGACCCGCCGGGCTTCGGCACGATGGTGTCGCTGCAGGGCCACGGGCGCTGCGAGTTGCGCCGCATCGACGAGTTCGACCGTGCGGCTTTCGATTGCCATCGCTTGCGGTGGGACGGGGCGACGCCGCAGGCGGCTCCGCTGGAGGTGGATGCGCCCATCCTGCAGCTGTATTCGGGCGACTTCCTGAAGACCCGGCCCAACCCGATGATGGACATGATGATCCGGAGCCAGGCCATGCGCCAGATGGGCGACAACCCGATGGCGCTCTACGGTGCCCGCTCCCTGACGGCCGAGACCGTCGTCGGACTGAGTAAGACCGTGCTGACCATCGAGGCGGCGTGCGAGTCCGCAACCGGCGCTGCGATTGCCGCGTGCGACCACTTGAAGAAAGCGTTTGTCGATGGCCTGCTGCTGGCCAGGGAAGAGCCCGGGAATTGGCTGGAGCTGTTCCAGCTGGTGGAGGCCGGGGCGTTCAACGCCAATGGGCGCAGGGATGACGGCGTGCTGATGTCGCGCGACGTGCGCCGTCTGCGTGAGCTTGCCCGGTCCAGCATGGAGCCGGCGATCAAGGCGGCGCTGGACCGCGCGACCCGCAGCGCGATAGCGACCCAGAAGGGCGGCGTGATTCTGAACGTGCTGCCCGGCCCTTACGCCACGTTGCCCGACCTGAAGGACCTGCACAACGAGGACCTGCTGGCGGCCTGGAGCCAGCAGAAGACGGTGATGTCACCCGAAGGCGCAATGCCGTTCAAGCTTGCCGGCATGGTGGTGGGAGCGGGCGCCGATGCGTCGGGCGCCGATGCGTCGGGCGCGCCGGATATCACCGTGGATGCCTCGCGCAGCCTGGATGATCCATGGCCGGCCGTGGCCCGCATGGCGTGGCTGGCGTTGGCGGCTTTGCTGGTGCTGGTGCACGCGCCCCTCGCGCTGATCCGCATGCGGGCCTCCTCTGCGCGGGAGCGAGCCTTGCAGGAGTATGCGCAGCAGCGCAGCGCTGCCAAGCCCGCGTTTTTCTAGGCGCGGGCGGGGGCAGGCTGGCGCAGGGCCCGCGCCAGCCAATCGAACAGTTGCGGGTCCGAGAAGGCGGCCTGCACCGGCACTTCCCACAACCGTGCGTCGTGCAAGGCGGCGCACTTGATCGCGTCCTTGGACGTGACGAGGATGGTCTCCGCCGTGATCGCCTGGAAGGGCGATTCCGCATAGTCGTGGTGATCGGGCAGAGGCAGCGTCGCATCCAGCGCGATACCGGCGGCGCGCAGCGTCGCGAAAAACCGTTCGGGGTTGCCGATACCGGCCGCGGCCGCGATGCGCGGCTGCCCCGCATAGGCGGACAACGGCCGGGTGCCGCCACCTTCGATCTGGCGGGTTTCGCCCGGCTCCAACCACATCCGAACCTGGCGTGGACGGGCACTGCCCGTTACCGGCGGTCGGCCGTCGGCGGTGCCGATATTGGTGACCACCACATCCACATCCTGCAAGCGGCTGGCGGGTTCACGCAAGGGGCCGGCGGGCAGCAGGCGGCCGTTGCCGACGCCGCGCTCGTCCTGCACGACGATTTCGATGTCGCGGGCCAGCGCCAGGTGCTGCAGGCCGTCGTCCGAGACGATCACATCCACCTCGGGATGCGCTTGTAGCAGGGCCTGGGCCGCCAGGGCGCGTTTGGGATGCACCGAGACGGGGGCGCCGGTGGCGCGGGCGATCAGGGCGGGTTCGTCGCCGAAGCGGGCGGCTTCCAGGGCGCCGGTCCCGACACGGGCGTGTCCATCGATCTTGACGCCATAGCCGCGGCTGACCACGCCGGGCGTGTAGCCGCGGGCGCGCAGGCCCTCGACCGTGGCAATCACCATCGGCGTCTTGCCTGTGCCGCCCACATAGACGTTACCGACCACCACCACCGGCACGGGGGCGCGGTAGGCCGGGCGGGTGCCGTCCAGGTATTGCCTGCGCTTGCGCGCCACCGCCCATGCGGTCAGCGCGGACAGGGGCAGCAACAGGCTCGAAAGCCAGCCGCCGTGCTGCCACTGGCGCGCCAGCAGCGAGGCAGAAGAACGCGGGGTGGTCACCGGGAAGTCTGGGCGGCGAAGTTGACGCGGCCGATGCCGGCCAGCCGGGCGGCTTCCATGATGTTGATCACGGATTGGTGGGTGGCTTGGGCGTCGGCGTTGATGACGACCAGCGGCTCGGGCTTGCCGGCCGCGGCCTGGCGCAGGGCGTCGGCGATTTCGGGCGGGGTGGAAACGTCGATCAGCGTGCCGTTCAGAGCGTAGCGGCCGTCCTGGCTGACGGCGACTTCCAGCGCGGGGGGCGTGTCCTGTTCCGACGACGCCTGGGGCAGCGTTACCTTCAACTGCGTGAAACGCGCGAACGAGGTGGTGGCCGCCAGGAAGATCAGGATGACCAGCAGGACGTCGATGAGCGGAATCAGGTTGATGTCCAGTTCATCGCGGCCGCCCCGGGAGCCGCGGAAATTCATGAACGTCCCTCGCGCGAAGCCGGAAAGGACGACACGGCGCGGACCAGGCGCGACGCGGATTGCTCCATGGCGCTGAGGTAGCCGTCGACGCGGCTGCGCAGGTAGCGGTGCGCGATCATGGCGGGAATGGCAATCAGGATGCCGAAGCCGGTGTTGTACAGCGCCATCGAGATGCCGCGCGCCAGTTGGGCGGGGTCGCCGCCGCCGGGCGTGTACGAACCGAAAATTTCGATCATGCCGACCACGGTGCCGAACAGGCCCATCAGCGGCGCGACGACGGCGATGGTGCCGATGGCGGGGATGTAGCGACTGAGGTCATGCGCGACGGCGCGGCCCGTGTCTTCAACCACGTTGCGCAGTTCTTCGCGGGGCAGATGGCGGTGACGCATCACTTCGGCCAGCACGCGGCCCAGCGGCGAGTTACGTTCCAGCCGGTTGATCGATTCGGGGGTGTCCTGGTGGTTGCGCAGCATGTCGGCCACCTGCTCGTTCAGGCCGCGGGGCAGGATCAGGCTGCGGCGCAGGGAAAGGAAGCGCTCGAAGATCAGCGCCAGACCCAGCACGGATGTCGCCAGCAGGGGCCAGATAGGCCAGCCGGCCTCGCGCAAAATGGAAAGCAAAGCGTTCAACTCCCGGGAAACCGTGGCGCGCAAGGTGGCGTGCATCGGCATCTGATCAAGCCGAAACTGTAACGGTGCGGCGGGGTTGTGGCAAGGCGGGTTGACCCCGGAATTATCCACAGAAGTTGTGGATAATTCTGTGTAAAACTCTGCCGGAACGCTTGTGGGCACAGGGCTTGCGCTTGTTTGCTTCAAAAGGGCGCAGCAGTGTTTATGTAAAAATCCCATATAAATCAATGAATTGCACGGAAATTGCTGGCTATCAGGCCCGTTGCTGCAAAAAACTGTGGACGCGGTATCATTGCGGCCCGCTACGTATGCCCTGTGGACAGGTACGCATCGGAAAGCCCCATGACAATTGAATTTGCAGTCACAAACAACGCATTCGCGCGGGATATCCTGACGGTTGCCCAGCTGAACCAAGCAGTGGGGCAGTTGTTGGAGCGCAGCATCCCGGCAATATGGGTGCGCGGAGAGATTTCCAACTTCACGGCGGCGGCTTCCGGGCATTGGTACTTCACGCTCAAGGACAGCCGGGCCTCTGTGCGGGCTGTCATGTTCCGCAGCCGCGCCAGCGCGGTCGGTTTCGTGCCCCGGGCTGGCGATCAGATCGAAATCCGGGCCAGGGTTTCCCTGTACGAGGCCCGCGGCGACTATCAGCTGCAGGCCGACGCCATGCGCCGGGCCGGGCTGGGCAACCTGTATGAAGCATTTCTGCGCCTGAAAGAGCAATTGGCCTCTGAGGGCCTGTTCGATCCGGCCCGCAAGCGGGAGCCTGTCCGCCTGCCGCGCGCCATCGGCGTTGTCACGTCGCTGCACGCGGCCGCGCTGCGCGATGTGTTGTCGGCGTTGGCCCGGCGCGCGCCGCAGGTGCCGGTCATTATCTATCCGGCCCCGGTTCAGGGCGCGGACGCCGCCGGCCGCCTGGCGGCCCAGGTCCGCATGGCCAACGAGCGCGCCGAAGTCGATACCCTCCTGCTGGTTCGCGGCGGGGGCAGCATCGAAGATCTCTGGAGCTTCAACGACGAAGACCTGGCGCGCCAGGTGGCCGCCAGCGAGATCCCCGTGATCAGCGGCGTCGGGCACGAAACCGACTTCACCATCGTGGATTTCGTGGCCGACGTGCGCGCGCCGACGCCGACCGCCGCCGCCGAGCTGGCTTGCGTGCCGCGTTCCGAGTTGCTGGGCCGCGTCATGCAGACCGCCCAGGCCATGGCGCGGGGCCAGCAACGCCGCCTGGAGCGCGCCGCCCAGCGCCTGGATCGCGCGGCGGCGCAGTTGGTGTCCCCGGCGCAACGCCTGGAGCATCAGCGGGAACGCCTGAACAGCCTGCGCTTCCGCCTGGCTTCGGCCTGGTCCGGTCCGCAAGGCCGGCGCACCGCGCGCGTCAATCTGCTGGCCCAGCGGCTGACGCACCGGGTACCGGACACGGGCCGCGCCGCCGACCGCCTGGCGGGCGCCGTGCGCCAACTGGGCCAGGCGCATGCCCGCCTGCTGGTCCAGAACCGCAATCGGGTGGCGGCGGCCACCGCGCAACTGCGCGCACTGGATCCCGGCAACACCCTGGCGCGGGGATACGCGATTGCCCGCGACGGCGAAGGCCGCATCGTGCGCGATGCGGGCACCTTGTCTGCCGGGCAGGCGCTGGATCTGAGCTTCGCGCAGGGTGGCGCCGAGGTCCAGGTGCAGCAGACCCGCAAGACACGCGACGCCGACTGATACGATTCGGCCTGTCGAGCGCAGCGCTCGCGACGCGAACAAGGGCAGGGCGATGTTGCATAACAGTGGCTTGGGTTGGGTGGCCGGTGCGCTGGCCGCAGCGGCGATATCGCTGGGACAGGCGGCCATGGCGCAAGCGGGCCCGGCCGCGCCGCAAGCGCAACCACGCGCCTGCGATTGCGATTCGCCCTACCGCGAATACAAGCCGGCCGATACGCCGCAGACCAAAGCCCTGTTCGACGCCGTCAGCCGCAGCGACGAAGCCGCTTTTGCGGCCGCGTTGCGGCAGGTCGACCACCCTGGCGACTACGCGGTCGATGGCGTGCCCTTGCTGCATGCGCTGCTGACGCCGCCGCGTGCGCTGCGGGCCAAAGACGTCTACTGGAGCATCGCGCCAGAGGACGCGGCCCGCATCCGCGAGGCCTATCGGGCGGTGCTGCCGGCCCGCACCCGCATGTTGGCTGCGCTGCTGGCCACTGCGCCCGCACTGGACGACGTCACCTACCAATCGCGCCGGCCGCCCTTGCATCTGGCGATCTTGTACGGCACGCCCGTCATCATGGATATGCTGTTGGCGGCGGGCGCCAAACCGGATCAGCGCGGCGATGAAAACCGCAACCCCCTGGAGTTCCTGCTGAACCGCGATTTCGAATTCGCGGTGCGCATGACCTATCTGCCGCGCCTGGTCGACCGCCAGGACATGACGCGTATGGTGCTGGCGTTGTTCAAGGCCGGAGCAAGCCGGCCGTTCACGGATTTCGACGAACCGGCGGATGAATCCGTGCGACGCTTGTTTACTGACGAACAAGGCCGGCTGCGGCCTGCCGCGGATTTCATGGCATGGGAACCGATGGTCGAAATGACCGAAGGCGCCGAGCCCTTGCGCGCGCTGGCCGCGACGGGCAGCAAACCGGCGGTGGAAGACGGCCTGACGGTATTGGCGCTGGCCGCCTACCTGGGCAATGCGGACGCCGTGCCGGTGTTGATGGAACTGGGGCCTCGTACGGTGCCGGCTACCGGCTATGGGGAAAGCGGCGAACGTGACGTGTGGCTGGACGCCGCGCAGGCTGCGGTCGAGAGTGGGCATCCCGCCATCGCCGCGCAGTTGTTGCGGGCCGGCATGCCGTTTGCGCAGCGCGGTCCGCAGACGGGCGGCGGGAACTTGATCTTCGCGAAAGTCGAAGCATCCGCGCGGCCCATCATGAATCTTGCCGCCGCCAAGGGCGATATCGATACGTTGCAGCGCCTGCTGGCGCTGGGGGCACCAGTGGAAGGCGATGCAGCCGAATCCTACGGCGACACGCCTTTGGCCGACGCGGTGCGGGCGCGCCAAGCACCGGCCGTCACTCGCCTGCTGGCGGCCGGCGCCAATCCGGGTTTAGTGCGCGAAGGCTATGACCGGCAGTCCGCGCTCGAGGCTGCGGTGCAGACGGGCGATGCGGCGATCCTGCGTGAGTTGCTCGCCGCCATGCCAGCCGACACCTTGCGCGCGGCGCTGCGCGATCCGCAGCGTTCGCCGATGGCGCGGCTGTTGCGTGAGCCCGGCCCGCAAGGCGCCGCGATGCTGCGGTTGTTCATCGATGCGGGTTTTGACGTGAAGACGTTGGGCGCAGGCGCGATCCGGCAGGCGCTGGAAAATCGCGACGCCGCTCTGGCGTTGATGCTGATCGATGCCGGCGTGCCCGTGAACCCGCCGGCGCCGGGTCCTGTCGAGGCGGCCGCGCGCGACGGCGATCGTGTGGACGATCGCGCCGCCACGCCGCCGCTGTTGATTGCGGTGACGACGGGCCAAGCTGCCGTCGTCGATGCGCTGCTGGCCAAAGGGGCGGACCCGGTTGCCGCGTTGCCCGATGGCGAAAGCGCGTTGTACTGGTTGATTGGCCGGCAAGACACGGCGATGCTGGATCGCCTGCTGCGCGCCGGAGCGAAGCTGGACGATCCGCGGCTGCCCGAAGCGCCCGCGCCGTATGCGTTGCTGAATGCGGCTGTGGCCTCGGGCGATATGGCGCTGGTGCAGCGGGTCAGCCAGGCCAATGGCCAGGCGCTGGCGCGTGCGTGCTTGCCGGAGGGCGGTGAATTCAATCTGATCGACAAGCCGGGATACTTCGCGCAACTGCAGGCCGCAGGCTTTACTGGCCAGGAAGATCGATGCGCGCGCGAGGCCGGGCCCTTGCCGGAACGGGTGCTGTCGTTGTTGCTGCAAAGCCGGCATTGGGTGGTGGCGCGACGGGATACGGCGGTGCAGGTCTTGACGCAACTGCGGGCTTCGGGCGCGGATCTGGATGCACCGTTGGGCAGGGGCGACACGCCGCTGAACCTGGCGATCGAGCGTGGCCGCACGGATCTGGCCGACGCGCTGATGGCCGCCGGCGCCAGCCCCAATGCGCCCGATGCTTCCGGCCGCAGCCCGGCTTGGGTCGCGCTGGAAACCGGTCAGCCCGCCATGCTGTCCTTGCTGGCGCGTTATCGCGCGCGTTTCGATGCGGCTTCGGCACCTGCGGGCCAATCTTTCCAGAACACGCTGATGTGCCAGTCCTCGCCGGAATTCAAGCGTGTCCTGCAAGCGGCGGATGTGGCGCTGGCCACGACGTGCGCATCGCCGGCGTCGCCTAAGCGGTCCACCGCCAAGGCGGGCAGCAAATCCGCGAATGCGTCAGGACTGCCGGGCCATTACTACCTGCGCGGCTTGCGCGAAGTCGGCAGTGAACTCTTGCTGTCGGCGGACGGCAGCTTTGATTACCTGTTGAGCTACGGCGCGGTCGATGTCATGGCGCGTGGCGCATGGCGCAGCGATGGCAAGCACGTGTTCCTGGACACGCCGCCGATCCAGCCGTACTCGGCCATCGCCGACGTGCGCGCCGATGCGCGGCCCGCCGAGGCCGGACAGTTGACGGTGCGCGTGTACCATCGCGATCGCCCCGTGAAGCTGGATGTGGCGATGTCGTCCGCGGACGCTGACTTTGGCGGGGAGCCCAAGCAATCGGAAGGCGCGGATGGCGTCAGCGCGCCGATCGCGCCGGGTGCCTTGAAGGCCTTGGCCGTGTTCGTGCCGCTGCCTTCCGGGGCGCGCTGGCATGAAGTCGACCTCAGCAAGATCGACGCCGACACGCGAGCAATCCGCATCGATGTCGAGGCGCCTGAGGCCGCTGCCGGCACGCCCTTGCGCAAGACGCTGACGCTGCAGAAAGACGGCGCGCTGGTCGAGTCTGGAGACGGCCGCGAACTGCGATACGAGAAAGAGTAGCGTTTACAAAAACGGTCGCGGAAAAGTCATAAGCACATGTGTCCGTTAACCCCGCGCAAGCACGGGTTTAACAAGGTATCCTCATTAGTTGCCGATACAATTGACCGGCTTGATCGTGCACTCAACAGAAGGAACCAACACATGGCACATACTCTTCCCCCCCTGCCTTACGAACTGGACGCGCTGGCTCCGCACATCTCCAAGGAAACGCTGGAGTTCCACTACGGTAAGCATCACCAGACGTACGTCACGAACCTGAACAACCTGATCCCGGGTACGGAATTCGAAACGCTGTCGCTGGAAGACATCGTGAAGAAATCCTCGGGTGGCATTTTCAACAACGCCGCTCAGATCTGGAACCACACGTTCTACTGGAACAGCCTGGCCCCCAAGGCCGGCGGCGCACCCTCGGGCAAGCTGGCTGACGCCATCAACGCCAAGTGGGGCAGCTTCGACGCTTTCAAGGAAGCATTCAACAAGTCGGCAGCCGGCAACTTCGGTTCGGGCTGGACCTGGCTGGTCAAGAAGGCTGACGGTTCGGTCGACATCGTCAACACCAGCAACGCCGCCACCCCGCTGACCACGGCCGACAAGCCGCTGCTCACCTGTGATGTCTGGGAACACGCGTACTACATCGACTACCGCAACGCGCGTCCCAAGTACCTGGAAAACTTCTGGGCGCTGGTGAACTGGGAGTTCGCCGCCAAGAACTTTGCCTGATAGGCAAGGTTGCCAGATCCCGCGGCGCTTGCGCCGCGGCGCATGAAGAAACCCCTCGCATTGCCGAGGGGTTTTTCTTTTTTTCGTTCAGAAAGAATTCAGCTTACAAAACCCTGTCGATTGTCGAATTCATTGTGGGGAAATGACAAGAAAACACCCTTTTCTTTAGGGTTATCCCTAGAAACCCGGGCCGCTATTGTTGCCAGCAGTCTGCGGCTGAACCACGGCGCCGATGATCGCGGCTTGCCCGCCATAAACCGGGGTATCTACAGGGAAGGGAAGCATGTTGCGGTTATTTTCGGGCTTGCGCATTGGGGCGCGCCTGTCGGGCGCGTTTTTGCTTGTCGCCGTGATCGGCGGCGCGATCGGGGCCTTTGGCGTGTGGGGGCTGTCACGCATCAATGAATTGAACGACCGGCTTTACGACACCGAGTTGCGGGGCATCTCGGATATGAAGGAAGCCAATATCAACCTGATCTACGCGGGCCGCGCCCGTAGCGGCTATCTGGCCGCCTCAAGCGACCAGGACCGCCAGGCGTTGAAGAAGCAGTTCGACGACGCCGTCAAGAACATGGACGCGCTGCGCGAGAAGGCCGCCGCCAATTTCCATGCGGAAGAGGGCAAGCGCCTGCTGGCCCAGTTCGCGGAAACCGAACAGGTCTGGAAGCGCGAGTCGGCGGCGTTCTTTGCCGCCGCGCAGTCGCAGTCGTTGACCCAGGCGGATCCGCGCGTTGCGGAAATCGAGAAGCGGGTGATCGTGTCGTCCCAGAAGCTGGACGACCTGATGACCGATCTGTCGGTGAGCAAGGAGAAGGTCGCCGCGCAATCCGTGCAGGAAGGCACGGACCTGTACGACACGGTGCGCGCGGTCATGATCGCGCTGGCCGTGGCCGGCGTGGCCATCGGCATGCTGCTGGGCTGGCTCGTCACGCGCGGCATCGTGCGCCCGCTGGAACAGGCGGTCAAGGCGGCGCGCCAAGTCGCCGCCGGCGATTTGACGACCGACATCCAGGTATCCACCCGCGACGAGACGGGCGACCTGATGGGGGCGCTCAAGGCCATGAACGAAAGCCTGGCACGCATCGTCGCGGATGTGCGTGACGGGTGCGAAAGCATCGCTTCGGCGTCCTCGCAGATTGCGCAAGGCAACTCCGACCTGTCGCAGCGTACGGAAGAGCAGGCCTCGTCGCTGGAAGAGACCGCCGCGTCGATGGAAGAGCTGACCAGCACCGTGCAGCAAAACGCCAACAACGCCAGTGAAGCGGACCGCCTGGTCAGCCAGGCCTCCACGGTGGCAGTGCGCGGCGGCGAAGTGGTCGAAGGCGTGGTGCAGACCATGAGCGCCATTTCCGACAGTTCGCGCCGCATCGCCGATATCACAGGCGTGATCGACGGCATTGCGTTCCAAACCAACATCCTGGCGCTCAACGCCGCGGTGGAAGCGGCCCGCGCCGGCGAGCAAGGCCGCGGCTTTGCCGTGGTGGCAGGTGAAGTGCGCACGCTGGCGCAGCGTTCGGCCGTGGCGGCCAAGGAGATCAAGGCTTTGATCGACGAATCCGTCACACGCGTCGAAGGCGGCACGCGTCAGGTCGACGAAGCCGGCCGCACCATGCGCGAAGTGGTCGACAGCGTGCGCCAGGTCGCCGTCCTGGTGCGTGAAATCGCCAGCGCGTCGGAAGAACAGTCCTCGGGTATCGGGCAAGTGAACCAGGCCGTGGCGCAGATGGACACCGTGACGCAGCAGAATGCGGCGCTGGTGGAGGAGGCTGCGGCGGCCGCCGCCAGCATGCAGGAGCAGGCCTCCCATCTGGCGCAGGAAGTGCGCCGCTTCAAGGTGGACGCCAGCAGCGGCTCCGCCCGCCAGGCGCAAGCCCGGCTGGTGCAGGCCGTGCCGGCCGTGGCGAAGAAGCCCGCGGCATCCACGGCGCGTGCGGGTCAGGCTCGTCCGGCGTTGGCGCACGCGACCGACGACGACTGGTCGACGTTCTAAGTCCGTTGTCCAGAACGGCGGCGAGGGTTACGCCGCTGGTTGCAGGTTCGGATTGTGGGCTGCGGGTCAGGTGGGAATGGTAAGGTTAGCCACCTTCCGCCGCCTGCCAGCAGCCCATGAGCCTGACTGATTCGTTTCGCCGGATTTCCGCCGGCACCCGTCGCCTGATGCGCCGCAAAGTGCGCCAAATCAACCGCTTGTCGCGTAAGAGCCTGCAAATGCTCTTGTTGCTGGGCGGCGCGGGCCTGGTGGCCCTGATGTCGCTGGGCTTTGCCTATCTGGCCGACAAGGCGTTGGACTGGAATCGCGAATGGGTCGGCCATAGCGGCTGGCTCGCCTTGCTGGTGCTGCCGTTCAGTCTGGCCGGCTTGCGCTGGCTGACGCTGCGCTTCGCGCCCAACGCCTCGGGTAGCGGCATTCCACAAGTGATCGGCGCGCTGTCCTTGCCGCCTGGCCCCAGCCAAAGCAGCCTGGTGTCGCTGGCGCAGACCCTTTGGAAGATCCCGCTGGCTTTTTTCGGCATGCTGGCCGGCGCATCGATCGGCCGGGAAGGGCCGTCGGTACAAGTGGGCGCCGCGCTCATGCTGGCCTGGGGCGACTTCTGGAAGCGGCGCGGCGTGCAGTTGCGCGGCTTTCATTCCAACGAGCTGATCGCCGCCGGCGCCGCAGGCGGCCTGGCCGCTGCCTTCAATGCGCCGCTTGCCGGCGTCATTTTCGCCATCGAGGAACTGGGCCGGGGCACCGTGCTGCGCTGGCAGCGCCTGGTGTTGATCGGCGTGCTGGCCGCCGGCTTTCTGGTGGTCGCGGTGCAGGGCAACAACCCGTACTTCGGCGTATTCGGCGGGGCGCCGCTGGCGCACGGCATGGTGATGTGGATCATCGTCTGCGGCACGATTAACGGCGCGCTGGGCGGAATCTTCGCTCGCTTGCTGGGCAAGGGCGCGGCGGGCTCGGCGCCAGCGGCCTGGCGCGCCTGGATACGGGCGCACCCGATCTGGACGGCCTTCATCATGGGGCTGATCCTGGCCGTGATCGGCCTATGCACCGCCGGCTCGGTCTACGGCACGGGTTACGGCGTGGCGGCTGACCTGCTGTCGGGCCATGATACGGCGCCCGCCGGCTTCGGCCTGGCCAAGCTGGCGGCTACCGTGGCCTCGTACTGGGCGGGCATCCCCGGCGGCATCTTCACGCCGGCCCTGACGACTGGCGCCGGGATCGGCCAGCACATCTGGGAGTTGGCGGGCGACGGCGTGGACCAGCGCGTGCTGGTGCTGGTGTCGATGGCCGCCTTTCTGGCCGCCGCCACCCAGGCGCCGCTGACGGCCAGCGTGGTGGTCATGGAAATGACCGGTAGCCAGCCCATGCTGTTCTGGCTGCTGGTGGGGTCGCTGCTGGCCTCGGGCGTGTCACGCCAGTTCTGCCCGCAACCCTTCTATCATCTGGCGGCGGGGCGCTTCCGCCGGCAGGCGATCCTGGACGCGGGGCGCGCGGCAAAAATTGAGACGGCAGCCGGCCCGGCAGGGGCCAAATCCTCCTCGCCGTGACCTCCATGCACGCAAATCGTGCGTGCGCGGCGCACTATCAGGGTGAACACCTACTGGACATTGTCCGTGTGGCGGACATGATCACCTTGCACCAACTTGGCGCGAAATGCGCTGCGTTAACATCGGGCGATCCCGTTTTTCCCACTTCACTCCGAGCTTCTCATGACCGTGAATGCCTTTATTTGTGATGCGATCCGCACCCCCTTCGGCCGCTACGGCGGTGCGCTGGCGCCCGTGCGCCCTGACGATCTGGCTGCCGTCGCCATCAAGGCGCTGGTGGCGCGCAACCCCGGCGTGCGCTGGGAAGAGCTGGATGACGCGATCATGGGTTGCGCGAACCAGGCCGGCGAAGACAACCGCAACGTCGCCCGCATGGCGACCCTGCTTGCCGGCCTGCCGATCGAAGTGCCCGGCGCTACTGTCAACCGCCTGTGCGGTTCGGGCCTGGACGCCATCGGCACCGCTGCCCGCGCCATCCGCGCCGGCGAAGCCGGCCTGATGCTGGCTGGCGGCGTGGAAAGCATGAGCCGCGCGCCGTTCGTCATGGGCAAGGCCGACAGCGCGTTCTCGCGCAATGCCGCCATCTTTGACACGACCATCGGCTGGCGCTTCATCAACAAGCTGATGAAGGCGCAATACGGCGTGGACTCGATGCCCGAGACCGCCGAAAACGTCGCCGACGATTTCAAGATCAGCCGCGAAGACCAGGACTTGTTCGCGCTGGCCAGCCAGCAGAAGACGGCCCGTGCGCAAAAGGAAGGCGTGTTCGACGCTGAAATCGTGCCGGTGTCGATCGCCCAGAAAAAGGGCGATGCCATCATCGTCGCCAAGGACGAACACCCGCGTGAAACCAGCCTCGAATCGCTGGCCAAGCTGAAAGGCGTGGTCCGTGAAGGCGGCACCGTCACGGCGGGCAACGCGTCCGGCGTGAACGACGGCGCCGCTGCGCTGTTGCTGGCCGACGAAAAGGCTGCTGCCCGCCACGGCCTGACCCCGCGCGCCCGCGTGGTCGGCATGGCCACCGCCGGCGTCGCGCCGCGCATCATGGGTATCGGCCCGGCCCCCGCCACGCTGAAGGTGCTGGCCCAGACTGGCCTGACGCTGGACCAGATGGACGTGATCGAACTGAACGAAGCCTTTGCCGCTCAGGGTCTGGCCGTGCTGCGCCAGTTGGGCATTGCCGACAATGATCCGCGCGTGAACCCCAACGGCGGTGCGATCGCCCTGGGTCATCCGCTGGGCGCCAGCGGCGCACGTCTGGCCACCACCGCGATCAACCAGCTGCACCGTACCGGCGGCCGCTATGCGTTGTGCACGATGTGCATCGGCGTGGGCCAGGGCATTGCGCTGATCATCGAGCGCGTCTGACGCGCGAAGTGTTGTTTTTTCCCGCCGTTTTTCCACGGCGGGAATGACAAGGGAGCCCCGCGGGGCTCCCTTGTTGCATCCGGAAGGGGTGTTGCCGCCCCGGGGGCACGCCCCTCAGGGCAGGCCGTCGATTTTCCGCCCCGCCTTGACGCCGTGCTGGTCAAACCAGCCTTGGGCCATTTCCAGGGCGTAGCGGACGGGCTTTTTCGAGCAGTGCGGGTCTTCGGTCTGCGGGGCCATGTCGTCGATGTTGACGATCGTGCCGTCGTCGGCGATAAAGGCTATCGAGAGCGGCAGCAGCGTGTTGCGCATCCAGAAGCATTGCACGTCGGGCTGTTCGAATACGAACAGCATGCCGTCGTTGCCGGGCAGTTCCTTGCGGAACATGAGCCCGTCGCGGCGCGTGGCATCCGTATTGGCGACTTCTGCGCGGATAATATGGATACCCGCCGAAAGCTGAGTGGTCGGCAGCGTCGGCTGCGGGCCGGTCTGGGCATAGGCGCTGGCGCTCAATGTGAGCGCGGCGGCGGCCAATGCAGCGGATAACGCTCTCACCGGTGCTGATTTAAAGAACGCTGTCTTAAACAACGTGCGACTGACAGGGAACAACACAGCATTCTTCAGCATGGCCTGACGTAGTAATAGTGAAAATAACAAGGCGGGGCTCGAAAGCCCCGCCTGAATTAATGGCGCAACCTTACCGTTGCACTGTAAGGGTAACTCAGGCAGCCGTGATATTAAGTGCCTGTTTGCCTTTGGGCCCCTGGATAATTTCGAAGGCCACTTTCTGGCCTTCTTTCAGGGTTTTAAAACCATTCATCTGGATGGACGAAAAGTGGGCGAACAGATCTTCACCGCCGTCGTCGGGCGTAATGAAGCCGAACCCCTTTGCATCGTTGAACCATTTGACGGTGCCCGTCGATTTGGGATTGTCCCCTTGGACGGCGGTTGCGGTCGTATCAGACATGCGGACTGCCTCATTGAATCGTATGTTGACAGAAGGGCATCGCGGTCAAGACCCCTGTCCCCCCTCCGGCTTCCTGGCAGATTTTCGATGAGTTGAAAACCCCAGAATGCGCTGATAATGCGCCGCTTTTCTTCGTGTCGTCAAGTATGGAAACTACGTATTTCTGCGTGTAATTTTGCGTAAGTTACACGTTAGGCGTCCCCAGTTTAAATAGAATAGCCGCCCTATGAGTTCTACCTTGGATACCCAGCATGATTTGGCCGTCGAGAAGGCACCGGCACGCGCCGCGCCGCCTCCGATGTACCAGGTCCTGTTGCTCAATGACGACTACACGCCGATGGAGTTCGTCGTGAAAGTCCTGCAAAAATTCTTCAATAAGAACCACGAAGAGGCAACGCGGATCATGCTTCAGGTGCATCACGAAGGGCGCGGGGTTTGCGGGGTGTATCCCCGTGACCTCGCGGCGACGCGCATTGCCCAGGTCGGGCAGTATGCGCGGGCACGTCAGCACCCGCTGCAGTGCGTGATGGAACCGGTCTAATAACCAAGAGAAGACGCCGCCAGCGATGGCGGCGTTGTGCTGTCCGTCATTTGCAGGAAAGTAGTATCCGCGTACCGGGAAGCACGCGGACAAGTTGGTCGGCAGCTCCGCCGCAAAGGAGCATTGAATTTGAGTAAGGCGGAGGGGTTTGCCGTGAGTGGAAAGATCAGCAAGACATGGCTGGCGGTAGCCGGCGTTGTGGTTTTGGCAGGGGCCATCGGCGCGGGCTGGTGGATGGGCAAGGACCGCCAAGCGGCCGCGCCTTCACCCGTACCCGCCGCAACCTCTCCGGCGGCGAATACGCCAGCTGCGGCTTCCGGCGATGGCAAACCGGCGCTGCCGGCCAGCGCGGTGGTCGGGGCGGCTGACCCCTTCGCGGCACTGACCTGCCAGCCGCGTCAATATAACGACACGCTGTCGCTCTCCGTCACGTTCACGCAACCCGTGGACGGCAAGGCAAACCTGGATAGCTTCCTTCAGGTGACCGACATCGGTTCCACGTCCGGCAAGGACGACCAGGACAGCGAATCCGCCGCGTCCCCGAACGACCAGCCGGCTTCTGTGAAGCCGGGCGACGCCGCGCCCAAGGGCAAGATCGTCAAGGGCAACTGGGTCGTGGGCGAGAATCCGCGGATGGTGTATTTCCCGTACATCCAGCCGCAGCGCAAGTATGCGATCACGGTGCGTTCGGGTCTGCCCGGCGTGGGCGACAAGGTCGTGCTGGCCGAATCGTCGAACTGCGAGGTCGATACCCAGGCCATGCCGCCGTCGTTCTACTTCGCCAGCCGCGGCGTTGTGCTGCCGGCCGGCCAGAATGGCGGCCTGCCCGTGGCGACGGTCAATGTGTCCGAAGTGGACGTGCAGTTCCTGCGCGTGGCCCCGGACCGTGTGCCGGAGCTGTTCGAAACCGTTCTGGGCATCGGCCGCAACACCGCTGCCGAGTCCAACGATGAAGAAGGCGGCTACGACGAAGAAGACGGCTGGCGCTATTCGGACAACCGCAGCCTGAAGGGCTCGGTCAGCAACTGGGACCTGGACCGCCTGAATTCGCTGACGACCAGCGTCTATCAAGGCCGTTTCCTGACAGACGACAAGCCCAACCGCCGCCATGTGACGTTCCTGCCGGTCGAAGGCGTGAAGGAACTGCAAGAGCCCGGCATCTACATCGCGGTCATGAGCCAGCCCGGCCGTTTCCGCTACGAATACCAGGTCACGTATTTCTACGTGAGCGACATCGGCCTGCATGCGCGCCGCTACAGCGATCGCATCGAAGCCTATTCCGTGTCGTTGAAGACGGGCCAGGCCATTTCGGGCGCCACGTTTGAATTGGTGGACGGCGCCGGCAAGTCGCTGGCCAAGGCCGCCGCCGATTCGCAGGGCCATGTCCGTTTCGAAGGCAGCTTCACCAATGCGCGCGTCATCCGCGCGTCGCGCGACAAGGAAATGACCGTTCTGGCGCTGGCCGAGCCCGCTCTGGATCTGTCGGAATTCGACACGGGCGGCCATACCTCGCGCCCGAACAACCTGTTCGTCTACGCGGGCCGCAATCTATACCGCCCCGGCGAAACGTTCAACGTGTCGGTGCTGCCGCGCGACCTGGACGGCCGCGTGCTGACCCCCGCGCCGCTCACCGCCACGATCAAGCGCCCTGACGGCCGCGTGGTGCAGACCACCTTGTGGCAGCCCAAGAAAGATCTGGTGGGTTACGTAGAACGTTCGATCGAGCTGCCGCTGGATGCGCAGACCGGTTCGTGGCTGCTTGAGCTGCGGGTGGATCCCGCCTCGCGCGCGCCGGACGCGTCGTGGAAGTTCCAGGTCGAAGAATTCCTGCCCGAGCGCATGAAGATGGCGCTGACCTCCGAACAGGAAGTGCTGTCGGTCGGCGACGACCTGACGGTCGACGTGCAGGGCGACTACCTGTACGGGGCGCCGGCCGCCGGCAATCGGCTGTTGTCGACCTTCCAGGTCAAGCGCGACCGCTTTGCGTTGGCCCAGCAATGGCCGGGCTTCATCTTCGGTGACGTGGCTGACGATTCGCGCCGCTCGTTCGGCGAACTGCCGGAAGCGGCGCTGGATGACAAGGGCTATGCGCAGCTGGAAGTGCCTTCCAGCACCGCCGGCACGCATTCGCCCATGAAGCTGCGGGTATCGGCCAGTCTGCTGGAATCCGGCGGCCGTCCGGTGGTGCGTTCCATCGAACGCAGCGTCTGGCCCGCCGACAAGCTGATCGGCGTGCGTCCGCAATTCGACAGTGACGTGGCCCGCGAAGGCGCGCCCGCCACGTTTGAAGTGATCCGCGCAAACGCCCAAGGCAAGCTCGAACCGCTGGCCCAGGCCCAGATGCGCCTGTTCCGCGAAGAGCGCCAGTACTACTGGCGTTTCGATGACCAGCGCGGCTGGAACAGCGGCTATACCGAAACCGACGAACTGCTCGATTCGCGCGAGATCGCGCTGACCGACCGCACCCAACTGACCGTGCCGGTCAAGTGGGGCCGTTATCGCCTGGAACTGACCGACCCGGAAACGGGCGAGACGATGCGTTACCGCTTCTATGCGGGCTGGAACGCGCAGGACGCCGATGCGATGGGCAACCGTCCGGACCGCGTCCAGATGAAGCTTGAAGGCGTGCCGGCCAAGCCGGGTGACACCGTCAAGGTGACGCTGACCCCGCCGCATGACGGCCAGGCCCTGGTGACGGTCGAAGGCGACCGCATGCTGTGGTCCACCTGGGTTGCCGTGAAGGCGACGGGCACCCAAGTCGAAATCCCAATCAGCAAGGACTGGAAGCGTCACGACCTGTACGTGGCTGCCGCCGTGTTCCGCCCGGGCAGCGAAGGCGACCGCGTGACCCCGGCGCGTGCGCTGGGCCTGGCGTTCCTGCCGATCGCCAGCGCCGACCGCAAACTGGACGTCAAGCTGACCGCGCCGCCCAAGGCCGTGCCGGAAAACAAGACGACCGTGCGCGTCAAGGTGGACGGCGCTCATGGCAAGCAGGCCACGGTGACCCTGTCGGCCGTGGACGTCGGGATCCTGAACATCAACCAATACGCCACGCCCGATCCGCTGGACTTCTTCTTCGGCAAGCACCGTTACGCGCCCGAATTGCTGGACATGTACGGCAAGCTGATCGAAAAGATGGACGGCACCAAGGGCAAGTTGAAGTGGGGCGGTGACGCCGCCATGCGCGGCGACAGCAAGAGCCTGCCGAAGAAGGTCAAGCTGGTCGACCTGTTCTCGGGCCCGGTAACGCTGAACGCGCAGGGCGAAGCGGACATTCCGCTGGACCTGCCTGATTTCAACGGCACGCTGCGCCTGATGGCCGTGGCCTTCACGGCCGACAACTACGGCAGCACCGACACCGAAATGGTGGTGGCGGCGCCGATCGTGGCGGAACTGAACACCCCGCGTTTCATCACCCCGGGCGACCAGGCGGCGATTGCGCTGGATGTGACCAACCTGAGCGGCGCCGAACAGAAGATCACGGTCAAGCTGGAAGCGCTGGACCCCCTGGCGATTCCGGATGGCGTGCGCACGTTGACGCTGAAGGACAAGCAACGCACGACCCTGCGCTTTAACGCTACCACCACCGGCTCGTACGGTTTGGGCCTGATGCGCCTGACCGTCGACGGCCAGGGGGGCGGCAAGCCCGTGCATATCGTGCGCGAATCCGTCTTGCAGGTGCAGCCGGCCTATGCGGGCGAACGCCAGGTGCGCCGCCTGCGCCTGAACCCGGGCGAGTCGAACACGCCGCAGGCGTCGTGGGTGTCTTCGTACTATCCGGATTCGGCCTTGATCAGCATGACGGTGTCGAACCGTCCGCCGTTCAACGTCAACCGCCTGGTCGAAGGCCTGCTTGCCTATCCGTACGGGTGCACCGAGCAGACCATCAGCCGTGCCTTGCCGTGGGTGCTGATCGACGAAGACGTCGCCAAGCAGTTCGGCCTGAAGCCGCGCTCGCAGACGGAGCGCGCCACCCAGGTCTCGGGCGCGATCGCCCGCCTGTCGGGCATGCGCAACGCCGTGGGTTCCTACAACCTGTGGAGCGGGTCGACGTCCCGCGACGTCTGGCTGACGGCTTATGCCGTGGGCTTCCTGCAAGATGCGCGCGACAAGGGCTTCGAAGTGCCGGAAGCCACGCTGGACCGTTCGCGCCAGTGGCTGCTGGAGCAAGTGCAGCAGACGTCGAACAGCTTCGGCACCTGGTCCGTGAACCTGCGCCGCAACGTCGAGGCAGGCCGCATCGACGGCAACGACGCCAACATCCTGCGTGAAGACCATCGCCGTTTCGCCGGCCTGGCGACTGCAGTGCTGGCGTTGGCCCGCGACAAGAAGGCGCCGTTGTCGACGGTCCGCCAACTGTTCGACAACTACCAGGAACGCGCGCGTTCGCCGCTGCCGCTGATCCAGCTGGCCGCCGCATTCAAGCTGATGGGTGACGAAGGGCGCATGAAGTCCGCGCTGGACGCCGCCATGACGCGCGAGTACGGGTTCCCGCGCCGCAACTACAACGCCTATTACGACGAATGGCTGGGCGACTACGGCAGCAGCGTGCGTGATTACTCGCTGGCGTATGCGCTGGCCAACCAGTACGGCTTGAAGCACGAGCGCCTGGAAAACCTGCTGACGCAGTTGACCGCCCGCCTGGGCAACCGCTCGTACCTGTCGACGCAGGAACGGATGTCGCTGTTGCTGGCCGCGCGTGCGATCGGCGGCGACAAGGGCACTCCGTGGGAAGCCTCGCTGACGGTCAACGGCGCGCACAAGCCGCTGGATGGCGGCAAGAGCGACCAGACGGTGGCGCTGTCGGCCGCGGACCTGGCCAATACGCAACTGGTCAACACCGGTTCGCAATCGCTGTTTGTCGAGTACGACATCCAGGGCAGCCCGACGGTTGCGCCCAAGCCGCGCAATGACGTGATTCAGTTGAAGCGCGGCTGGTACCGTCCGGACGGCAAGCCGTGGGATGGCGGCACGCTGCAGACCGGCGACATGCTGGTGGTGTGGCTGCAGGCATCGGCCAACCAGAGCATCCCCGATGCCCTGATCGAGGACCGCGTGCCCGCGGGCTTCGAAGTCGAGAACCTGAACCTGTCGCAAAGCCCCGAGATGCAGGAATGGACGATTGGCGGACGCCGCGTGGCCGAAGCCATGTCCGATTCCAACATCAAGCATCGCGAGTTCCGAGACGACCGTTACGTGGCCGCCGTGTCTCTCGGCCGCGGCAAGGTGGACGTGTTTTATCTGGTGCGCGTCGTGACGCCGGGCCGCTTCGCGGTGCCGTCGACGGTGGCCGAGGATATGTACCGTCCGGAAATCCGTGGCGTGGGTGAGCAGTGGAGCACGGTCGACATCCGCGATCGCGGCGCCAAGCGTCCTTGACCGCCGCCGCCACCCCCGCGACGGGCGCCCAGCGCGCCCGTCGCTGGCGGCGGCGCGGCATCATCGCGGCCAGCGTGTTGTTTGCGCTGGCCGCGTTGTTATTCGTGCTGGACCGCCTGTATCCGCTTCCCGCCATCGACTCCGGCGGGGCGGCGGTTGTCGTCGCCGCCGACGGCACGCCGCTGCGCAACTACCCCAGCCGCGACGGGATCTGGCGTTATCCGGTCAAGCCGGACCAGGTGTCGCCCAGCTATCTGGATACCTTGCTGACCTATGAGGACCGCTGGTTCTACTGGCACCCCGGGGTGAATCCGGTCGCGCTGGCGCGCGCGGGTTGGCAATGGGCCACCAACCGGCGCATCGTGTCGGGCGGGTCCACGTTGACCATGCAGGTCGCACGCCTGATCGATCCGCAACTGGCAGGTAAGCCGTCGCGGTCGATGTCCGCGAAATTGCGCCAGGCGTGGCGCGCCGTGCAGCTGGAAATGCACTACAGCAAGGACGAAATCCTGTCCTTGTATCTGACGCATGCGCCAATGGGCGGCATTGTGGAAGGCGTGGAGATGGGGTCGCGCCTGTGGTTGGGCAAGCCTGCCCGCGACCTGAGCCCGGCCGAAGCCGCCATGCTGACCGCCTTGCCCCAGGCGCCGTCGCGCCTGCGCCCAGACCGCCATCCCGAGGCGGCGCAGACGGCCCGCGACAAGGTGCTAGACCGCATGGCCGAATTGGGCCGGTGGACGCCGGCGGAAGTCGCCGACGCCAAGATCGAAACCGTGATCGCGCCGCCGTTGCGGGCGCGCTGGCTGGCGCCGCTGGCCGCTCAGCGCCTGTTGCAGGAAGCGGGCGGCAAGTCCGCCAAGCGCCGGCCGGGCGAGCGCCCGCCGCTGGTTGCTTCCACGCTGGACGCCGACATGCAGGCTGCGGTGGAACGTATGTTGCTGGACCGCGTCGACGGCCTGCCGCCCAAGGTGTCGATGGCGGTGCTGGTCATGGACAACGATACGCTTGAGGTCAAGGCCTACGCCGGATCCGCCGATTTTTCCGACGATACCCGTTACGCCCATGTGGATATGGTGCGCGGCGTGCGTTCGCCGGGTTCTACTCTGAAGCCGTTTTTGTATGCGCAGGCGCTGGATGAAGGCTTGATCCATTCCGAAAGCCTGCTGATCGACGCGCCGATGTCGTTCGGCGGCTACGCGCCGGGTAATTTCCAGGCGGCGTTTTCCGGGCCGATCAGCGTGTCGCAGGCGCTGCAGCGGTCGTTGAACGTGCCGGCCGTGGACCTGCTGGACCGCGTCGGCCCCGTCAGTTTCGCCTCGGTTATGCTGGCTGGCGGGGTCCGGTTACGTTTGCCCGCCGGTGCCGAACCGAATTTGAGCTTGATTTTGGGCGGGGGTGGCACCACATTGGAAGAACTGGTCGGCGCTTATCGGGCGTTGGCCCGGGGCGGGATCTCCGGCCGGCCGCGTTTGCGCGCGGAGCAGCCGCGGATCGAGTCCCGTATGATGAGTGCTGGAGCCGCCTGGATCGTCCGCGATATTCTGGAAGGCGGGGGGCATCCCGACCGGCCTTTCTACCAGTCGGGTAGCCCGGCCCGGCGGCTGGCCTGGAAAACCGGGACCAGCTTCGGCTTTCGGGACGCCTGGGCGATCGGGGTGACCGACAGATGGACGCTTGGCGTCTGGGTCGGCAGGCCGGATGGCACACCGAACCCCGGGTTTTTCGGGGCGAATGTGGCGGCACCGCTACTGCAGGACATTGTGCAGGCGTTGCCGGAAGGGGTGCAGCAGGTGCGTAGCCGGCCCGAAACGGTGCAGGCGGCAGTCACGTGCTGGCCCTTGGGTTACAGACTGGGCAGCGTGCCCTCGGGGGAATGCCCCGAACAGCGCGCGGCCTGGCTGCTGAATGATACGGCGCCGCCGTCTTTTGCCGGCTACGCCGACGCCACGCAGGGGCCATTGCGCCTGGGCGGCGTGGCCAAGGGATCGGTGCTGCGGCCCGTGCCCGGAAGTCGGCAGGTGGCGCTGGATGTGGATGTGCAGGGCGCTGAAGGCGAAGTATGGTGGATGCTTGATGGGCGCGTGGTGAATCACGGCGCGTCGAGTCATCCGTTTAAATTGGTGCTGGCGCAAGACGGCCGGTATACGCTTACCGTCATGGACACACAAGGCCGTCACGACAGCGTGGTTTTTGAAATCGCTGGCGTTACGCCATGATCGGCATAGAATATGAATCGTGTATTTGACCGCTTCGATGCAATACGGAGGAAGCGTGATTTCTCAAGAGCTTGAAGTCAGCCTGCATATGGCTTTCGTCGAGGCCCGTTCGGCCCGGCACGAATTTATTACCGTCGAGCACCTGCTGTTGGCACTGCTCGATAACGCTTCGGCAGTCGAGGTCCTTCGCGCTTGCGCGGCGAACCTGGACGACTTGCGCCGCAACCTGCGTCAGTTCGTCTCGGAGAACACGCCCGTGATCCCGAGCGGCGCCGAGGTCGACACGCAGCCGACGCTGGGCTTCCAGCGCGTGATCCAGCGCGCAATCATGCATGTTTCCGCAGGCGGCACCGGCAAGAAACCGGTCACCGGCGCAAACGTGCTGGTGGCCATTTTTGGCGAAAAGGACTCCCATGCTGTGTATTACCTGCAACAGCAGGGCGTGACACGGCTGGATGTGGTCAATTTCCTGTCGCATGGCATTACCAAACAGCCCCAGGTGGAGTCCGCCGCCGTGCAGAAAGAGCAGCAGACCAATGGTGAAGAGCAGGGCGAATCGCGTCAGTCGCCGCTGGATCAGTACGCCACCGACCTGAACGCCGCTGCGCTGGCGGGCCGCATCGATCCCCTGATCGGACGCGAGCACGAAGTCGAGCGCGTGATCCAGGTGTTGTGCCGCCGCCGCAAGAACAACCCGCTGCTGGTCGGCGAGGCCGGCGTGGGCAAGACCGCCATCGCCGAAGGCCTGGCGTGGCGCATCACGCGCGGCGAAGTGCCCGAAATCCTGCAGGCCGCCCAGGTCTTTTCGCTGGACATGGGCGCGTTGCTGGCCGGCACCAAGTACCGCGGCGATTTCGAACAGCGTCTGAAGGGCGTGCTCAAGCAGATCCGCGGCAACCCCGATGCGATCCTGTTCATCGACGAAATCCATACGCTGATCGGCGCCGGTTCGGCCTCGGGCGGCACGCTGGATGCGTCCAACCTGTTGAAGCCCGCTTTGTCATCCGGGCAGCTCAAGTGCATTGGCGCCACCACGTATACGGAGTATCGCGGCGTGTTCGAAAAGGACCACGCGCTGTCGCGCCGGTTCCAGAAGATCGATGTGCCCGAACCCAGCGTCGAGCAGACCGTGCAGATCCTGCGCGGGCTCAAGAGCCGCTTCGAAGAACACCACAGCGTGCGCTATTCGGCTGCCGCCTTGTCGGCCGCCGCCGAGTTGTCCGCGCGCTTCATCAATGACCGTCACCTGCCCGACAAGGCCATCGACGTGATCGACGAGGCCGGCGCGGCACAGCGCCTGCTGCCGCGTTCGCGCCAGAAGAAGGTGATCGGCAAGGTGGACATCGAGAACATTGTCTCCAAGATCGCCCGTATTCCGCCGCAGTCCGTCTCCAACGACGACCGCAGCAAGCTGGCGACGCTGGACCGCGACCTGAAGACGGTCGTGTTCGGCCAGGACGGCGCCATCGATGCGCTGGCTGCCGCCATCAAGATGGCGCGCTCGGGTCTGGGCAAGCCGGAAAAGCCGATCGGCGCATTCCTGCTGTCGGGTCCCACGGGCGTGGGCAAGACCGAAGTGGCACGCCAACTGGCGTTCACGCTGGGTGTCGAGCTGCTGCGTTTCGACATGTCGGAATACATGGAACGCCATGCGGTGTCGCGCCTGATCGGTGCGCCGCCGGGATACGTGGGGTTCGACCAGGGCGGCCTCTTGACCGAAGCCATCACGAAGCAGCCGCATTGCGTGCTGCTGCTGGATGAAATCGAAAAGGCGCATCCGGATGTGTTCAACATCCTGCTGCAGGTCATGGACCACGGCACGCTGACCGATAACAACGGCCGCAAGGCGGACTTCCGCAACGTCATCCTGATCATGACGACGAATGCGGGCGCCGAAACCTTGAATCGCCCGTCGATCGGGTTTGCCAATTCGCGGATGCTGGGCGACGAAATGGCGGAAATTCGCCGCATGTTCACGCCGGAATTCCGCAACCGCCTTGATGCGATCATTCCGTTTGCCGCGTTGGACCGCGAGGTCATCCTGCGCGTGGTGGACAAGTTCCTCATGCAACTGGAAGACCAGCTGCATGAGCGCCGCGTGGAAGCCGTGTTCACCACGAAACTGCGCGAACACCTTGCCAAGGAGGGGTTCGATCCGCTCATGGGCGCACGTCCCATGCAACGTCTCATCCAGGACACCATCCGCCGCGCGCTGGCCGACGAACTGCTGTTCGGCAAGCTGGTCGACGGGGGGTCGGTCACGGTCGACCTGGACGATGCGGGCAAGGTGACGCTGGACTTCGACGACAGCGGCAAGCCGCCTTCGTCGGATGCGCCGGACAAGCAGGAAGTCGAACTGATCGATTGATGACCGCGGACCGCCAGCCGCTGATCGAGTGCGAACATTGCGCAAGCGTTTATCGCCGACATCAGCTTGAACCTGGCGAGACTGCCAATTGCGCCCGCTGCGGAGCCATACTCTGGCGCTACAGCGGGCTTACTTTGTCCAATTGGCTGGCCCTCGCCATCTCTGCCCTGATCATCTTCGGGGTGGCCAACGCCTACCCGGTCGCTTCCATGTCCGTTCAGGGCATGGTGCAGCAGGCGTCGTTGCTGGACGCCATTTCCATCACCTGGCGCCAGGGCCATTGGGTGGTCGCCATCATGACCGGCCTGGCTGGTTTTGCGCTGCCGCTCCTGCAATTGACGGTGCTGCTCTGGGTGCTGGGCCCCTTGTCGCAAGGGCGCGAACCCGCGGGATTCCGGGGCGCAATGCGTCTGCTGGGCGTGCTGCGGCCCTGGTGCATGGTGCCCGTGTTCCTGTTGGGCGTGCTGGTGGCGGTGGTGAAGCTGGCCGGCATGGCCGCGGTGTCACCCGGCATCGGGCTGGGCGCCTTCGGCGTGCTGACCATCTTCCTGACGATGCTGGGGCGCCTGTCGCCGCATGTGCTGTGGCGTTTCGCGGAATCCGCAGGCGTCGCACCCGTCCATATCCCCGAAAGCAGCCCTGACACGGTGCTGGCCGGCTGCCATGTCTGCGGGCAGGTCCAGGCCCTGCCGCGCGACGCGGACCCCGAAGAAGAACACCATTGCGTGCGCTGCGAAGCCGTCGTGCATTACCGCAAGCCGGACCACCTGGCCCGCACCTGGGCGCTGCTGCTGGCGGCGGTCGTCTTCTACATTCCCGCCAACGTGCTGCCCGTCATGCAGGTCAGTTCCGTGCTGGGCGACAGCGCCCACACCATCCTGGGCGGCGTGGTGGAGCTCTGGCAGATGGGGTCCTGGGACATCGCGCTGATCGTCTTCATCGCCAGCGTGGCCGTGCCGCTGACCAAGCTGCTGGCGCTGATCCTGCTGCTGCTGACCGAGCAATGGCGCAGCACCACCAATCTGCGGCCGCGTACCCGCTTGTATCAAATGGTCGAGTTCATCGGCCAATGGTCGATGCTGGACGTTTTTGTCGTTATATTGCTGGCGGCGCTGGCCGATTTTCAGGGACTGATGGAAATCAGCGCCGGCGCGGGCGCCGCGGCCTTTGGCGTGGTGGTGATCCTGACCATGTTGGCGGCCATGAGCTTCGATCTGCGACGCAGTTGGGATCTGGCAGGCGAAAGCGAGATCGATATGCCTGAGGTCGAGGGCCGGACCCGCCCCGAGCAAGCGCCGCAGACCCCGCCGTCTCACGTGGCACCTGTAACAAGCAAAGAAGTGGGCTAGCAACACCCGTGGTTCGCCGCTTAAGAAGAAAAAAGGAAAATTGATGTCCGACCAAGCTCCTGGATCCGGTGACGAAAAGAAGTACCAATCGCCGACCATCTCGCGCAAGCAAAAGAGCCGGATTTCATGGATCTGGCTGGTGCCGATCGTGGCGGCGCTGATGGGCATATCGCTGGTCGTGCGCACGTGGATGCAGGCCGGCCCGGACATCTCCATTTCATTCAATACGGCCGAAGGGCTGGAAGTGGGCAAGACCCAGCTGCGCTACAAGGACGTGAACATCGGCACGGTGAAGTCCATCGGCTTCAACAGCGACCGCAGCAAGGTGGTCGTGCAGGCCGAACTGGCCAAGGAAGTGGCGGACCTGGCGCGCGAAGGCACCAATTTCTGGGTGGTCCGGCCGCGGCTGGATGTCAGCGGGGTGTCGGGCCTGGGCACGTTGTTGTCGGGCGCCTACATCGGCGTGGACGCGGTCGAGGGCAAGAACGGATCCAGCAGCAAGGCCACCAAGCTCAACTTCGAAGGGCTGGAGATTCCGCCGGCGGTCACGCATGACCGCGCCGGCAAGCGCTTCATGCTCAAGGCCTCGGATCTGGGTTCGCTGGACATCGGGTCACCCGTCTACTTCCGCCGCATCAATGTGGGCCGCGTGATCGGCTATGCGCTGGACAAGACGGGCGGCGCCGTGAATGTCGAAGTGTTTGTGGATGCGCCCAACGACAAGTTCGTGACCAACGGCACGCGCTTCTGGAATGCCAGCGGCGTGGACTTCAGCGTGAATGCAGACGGCCTGAAGGTGCGCACGCAGTCGCTGGTGTCCATGGCGGTGGGCGGCGTGGCGTTCGAGCCCGTCCAGAGTGCGCGCGACGGCACCTCGCCGGCACCTGCCGATGCCCATTTCGACCTGTATCCCACCGAGTCGGCCGCCAAGGCCAACCCGGACGGCGAGGCCTTCCCGATCCGCATGCGTTTTGACCAATCGATCCGCGGCTTGGCGGTGGGCGCGCCGATCGACTTCAGCGGCATTACGCTGGGCAACGTGACGCAGATCAACCTGGACTTCGATCCGGTCTCCAAGCGCTTCTATTCGCTGGTGGACGCGACGCTGTACCCGGAACGCCTGGGCCGCGTGTACGAAGAAGTGCGCGACCGGGCAGTGAAGGACGGCGACGTGGCCGGCACCCGCCTGCTGGGCGTGATGATCAAGCACGGCCTGCGCGCACAGTTGCGCACGTCGAACCTGCTGACGGGCCAGCTGTACGTGGTGCTGGATGATTTCCCGAATGCCAAGCCGGTGGATTTCAAGCCGTCCGACCCGGCGATCATTCCGACCATCCCGGGCAACCTGGATCAGTTGCAGCAGCAGGTCAGCAATATCGTCGCCAAGATCGAGAAGATTCCGTTCGACAAGATTGGCGAAGACCTGCGGACGACGCTGGCCAGCACGTCCAAGCTGATGAACCGCCTGGACAAGCAGGTGGCGCCGGAAGCGCAGAGCATGCTGAAGCAGGCCAAGGAGTCCATGGCGAACATCAATGCCATGCTGGCCTCGGACGCGTCCCTGCCGGTCAATACCGAAAAGGCGATGCAGGAGCTGAGCCGCGCGGCGCGTTCACTGCGCGCACTGGCTGACTTCCTGCAATCGAACCCCGAAGCCTTGCTGCGTGGCCGCGGCAATGATCCGATTCCCGGCGCAGGCCCTGTCAGGAACTGAAGAACATGACTATTTCCTCGATGCGTACCGTCCTGTCCCTGCTGGTTGCGGGCGCTGCCCTGGCGGGCTGCGGCTCGTCGCCACCGGTGCACTACTACACGCTGCAAGGGCCGGCGGCCCCGGCGTCGGCGGCGGCTGCACCGGCGGCCTTCCTGATCGAAGTCCAGCCCGTCAGCCTGTCGACGCAGGCCGATCAGCCGCAGTTGATGGTGCGCACCGGCGACGGCAGTGTGTCGGCGTTGTATTCCGAACGCTGGAGTTCGCCGCTGGGCGACGAGCTGCGCGGCGCGCTATCCGATGCGTTGAAGCGGGAGCTGGGCGCGCTGGATGTGCAGATGGTCAAGCCCGGCCCCGGCGCCGCGGTGTGGCGGGTGCAGACCGACGTGCAGCGCTTTGAACTGGTCTCCGGCAGCATGGCGCAGTTGGATGCCACCTGGCGCGTACGCCCGGTCAACATGAAGGGCACGGGCCTGATTTGCCGCAGCGTGGTCACGGAGAACGTTTCGGAAGCCGGCGTGCCGGCGTTGATCGCCGCCCAGCAGCGCGCGGTGGTCAGCCTGGCTGGCGCCATGGCCTCGGCCATGCGTGGGCAGACCCCGGCAGGCTCGGGTTCGGTGCAAATGCTGGGTTGCTCAGCCTTGGAGGACTGAGAAAGCCGCGTGATCTCAAGTGGTTAACCTAGGGTTAACCTTAATACAAACACGGTTGCAACCTGTCTAGCATACGGTCCTACCCATGCTGGATTCCTTTCGGATCCAGTATTACCTTTGCCATGCGACAGGAAGCAATCTCTTATGGCCAGCACGACCCTTGGCGTCAAAGTCGATGACGCACTACGCGACCGCCTGAAGGCAGCCGCGCACAAGCTCAATTGCACGCCGCATTGGCTGCACAAGCAGGCAATCCTTGCCTACCTGGACAAGATCGAGCGCGGCCATCTGCCAGCCGAAATGTCGCATCTGGGCATCGATGCCGGCACGGATGACGACGCCGGCGATAGCCAGTCGGCGCCCACGCCGCCGTTCTACGAGTTTGGCCAGGACGTGCAGCCGCAGTCCGTGCTGCGCGCAGCCATCACCGCGGCCTATCGCCGCCCCGAGCCGGAGTGCGTGCCGCTGCTGCTGGGCCAGGCCCGCATGCCGAACCTGGAAAAGGTGCATGCGATGGCGTCCGACCTCGTCAAGAAGCTGCGCGGCAAGCGCAAGGGCGGCGGCGTCGAAGGGCTGATCCAGGAATTTTCGCTGTCCAGCCAGGAAGGCGTGGCGCTGATGTGCCTGGCCGAAGCGCTGCTGCGCATTCCCGACCGCGCCACGCGCGACGCGCTGATCCGCGACAAGGTCGCCCGCGGCGACTGGAAGTCCCACATGGGCGGTTCGCAGTCGCTGTTCGTGAACGCCGCGACCTGGGGCCTGATGATCACCGGCAAGCTGGTGGCCGTGAGCAGCGAGCAATCGCTGTCCAAGGCGCTGACCCGCCTGATCGGCAAGGGCGGCGAGCCGCTGGTGCGCAAGGGCGTGAACATGGCCATGCGCATGATGGGCGAGCAGTTCGTGTCGGGCCAGACCATTTCCGAAGCGCTGGCCAACAACCGCAAGATGGAAGCCCGTGGCTTCCGCTATTCCTACGACATGCTAGGCGAAGCCGCGACCACCGCGGAAGACGCCGAACGCTATTACGCTTCGTACGAGCAGGCCATCCACGCCATCGGCAAGGCCGCGGCCGGCCGCGGCATCTATGAAGGCCCGGGCATCTCGATCAAGCTGTCCGCGCTGCACCCGCGCTATTCGCGCAGCCAGCGCGAACGCGTCATCGCGGAACTGCTGCCGCGCGTGAAGGCGCTGACGGCGCTGGCCCGCAGCTACGACATCGGCCTGAACATCGACGCCGAAGAAGCCGATCGCCTGGAGATCTCGCTGGACTTGCTGGAAGCGCTCTGTTTCGCGCCCGAGCTCGACGGCTGGAACGGCATCGGCTTCGTCATCCAGGCCTATCAGAAGCGCGCGCCGTTCGTGATCGACTACGTGATCGACCTGGCCCGCCGCAGCCGCCATCGCGTGATGGTGCGCCTGGTCAAGGGCGCCTACTGGGACAGCGAGATCAAGCGCGCCCAGGTGGACGGACTGGAAGGCTATCCCGTCTATACCCGCAAGCTGTACACCGACGTGGCCTACCTGGCGTGCGCCCGCAAGCTGCTGGGCGCGCCCGAAGCCGTGTACCCGCAGTTCGCCACGCACAACGCCTACACGCTGGCGGCCATCTATCAGTTGGCTGGCCAGAACTACTATCCCGGCCAGTACGAGTTCCAGTGCCTGCACGGCATGGGTGAACCGTTGTACGACGAAGTGGTGGGCCCGCTGGCCCAGGGCAAGCTGAACCGTCCGTGCCGCATCTATGCACCGGTCGGCACGCACGAAACGCTGCTGGCCTACCTGGTGCGCCGCCTGCTGGAAAACGGCGCCAACACCTCATTCGTGAACCTGATCGGCGACGACAGCATTCCGGTGGAAACGCTGGTGGCCGATCCGGTCGAAGCCGCCTCGCGCATCGTGCCGCTGGGCGCGCCGCACGAGAAGATCGCGCTGCCGCGTGAACTCTATGGCAATCCGCAGCAGGGCGCTCGCGCCAACTCGGCGGGCCTGGATCTGACGAACGAACACCGGCTGGGGTCGCTGTCCGCCGCGTTGCTGGCCAGCGCCGGCACGCCGTGGCGTGCGGGTCCGATGCTGGGCGAGGGCGGCGAGGCCTGGGATGCGGCGCGCGCCATCGAAGTGCGCAACCCCGCCAACCTGCGCGACATCGTGGGCCATGTGATCGAAGCGCAAGCCGACGAGGCCGACACCGCCTTGCGCGCGGCCGCCAACACGGCCCCCATCTGGCAGTCGACGCCGGTGGCGGAGCGGGCGCAGTGCCTGCGCCGTGCGGCGCAATTGCTGGAAGAGCAGATGCAGACCCTGCTGGGCCTGATCGTGCGCGAAGCCGGCAAGTCGCTGCCCAACGCGATCGCCGAAGTGCGCGAAGCCGTGGACTTCCTGCGCTACTACGCCGACCAAGCCGAACAGGAATTCAGCAACGACACGCACCGCCCGCTGGGCACCGTGCTGTGCATCAGCCCCTGGAACTTCCCGCTGGCCATCTTCACGGGCCAGGTCGCGGCCGCCTTGGCCGCGGGGAATACCGTGGTGACCAAGCCCGCCGAGCAGACGCCGTTGATCGCCGCGCAAGCGGTGGCCATCCTGCGCGCGGCCGGCGTGCCTGCCGGCGCCGTGCAACTGCTGCCGGGCCGCGGCGAGACCGTGGGCGCCCAGTTGGTCGCCAGCCCCGCCGTGCGCGGCGTGATGTTCACCGGCTCGACCGACGTGGCGCGCATCATCGCGCGTACGCTGGCCGATCGCCTGGACGATAACGGCCACACCATTCCGCTGATCGCTGAAACCGGCGGCCAGAACGCGATGGTGGTGGATTCGTCGGCGCTGTCCGAGCAAGTGGTGTTCGACGTGCTGAGCTCGGCTTTCGACTCGGCCGGCCAGCGCTGCTCGGCGCTGCGCGTGCTGTGCGTACAGGAAGACAACGCCGACCACGTGCTGACGATGCTGCGCGGCGCGATGCGCGAGCTGAGCGTGGGCAATCCGGATCGCCTGTCTGTGGACGTGGGTCCGGTCATCGATACCGACGCGCGCAACGGCATCCAGCGGCACATCGAGACGATGCGTACCGCAGGCCATCGCGTGGACCAGGTCGAACTGAATGGCGAATGCCGCCATGGCACCTTCGTGGCGCCCACCATCATCGAAATCGACCACATCAGCGAACTGACGCGCGAAGTATTCGGCCCGGTGCTGCACGTGGTGCGCTACAAGCGCGATGAGCTGGACGCCTTGCTGGACGCCATCAACGGCACCGGCTACGGCCTGACCTTCGGCGTGCATACCCGTATCGACGAAACGATCGCACACGTCACGGGGCAGGTGCATGCCGGCAACGTCTACGTCAATCGCAATATCGTGGGCGCGGTCGTGGGCGTGCAGCCCTTTGGCGGGGAATGCCTGTCGGGCACCGGTCCCAAGGCGGGCGGTCCGCTGTATATGTACCGCCTGCTGGGCACGCGTCCGGCGGGCTTGCCGCCGGCGCTGGACGCCGCGGCGCCCCTGCCGCAGCGCATGGCCTTGCCCGGCCCCACGGGCGAGACCAATACCTATATGGTCGAACCGCGCGGCGCCGTCTACTGCGTGGCGGCGACCGAGGCCGGCGCACGGGCGCAATGGTCGGTGGCCCGCCTGACGGGCAACCATGCCTGGTTCGCCGACACGCCGGCCGCGCAGGCGCTGCTGGCCACGCTGGATGCCGAGCAGCAAGGGCAAGCGGGCATCCTGGCCGACGACGAGGTCGATCAGGCGGACTACCAGGCCGTGCTGTTCGAGGGCGATGGCGACGCGCTGCAGGCGCTGAACCAGCGCATCGCACAGCGGCCGGGTGCCATCCTGTCGGTGCATGGCCTGACGTCCGACGCCTTGGCGGCCGGCGCCGGCTACGTGCCGGAACGCTTGCTGACCGAGCGCTCCATCAGCGTCAATACGGCCGCGGCAGGCGGCAACGCCAGTCTCATGACGATCGGCTGAAGGTGACCGGACGGTAACCCCCGGACCACCGGGGCTATCGTCCAGTAACCGAGGGTTATCTCCAATATCGGGCAGGGTTGCACTGGAAGCAAAATCCGGTCGCACCTCAAGTCCGGATGTCGCAACCCGGCATCCGGACTTTGCAGAAAATGCATGCGCAGCACCTGGTCACCGCCGGGGCTGCGGTAGTAAAAGAAACCAAAAGCCTGGCTAAAAGCTCAGGTATAACAAGGCAATAAGTCCGACACCCCGGAGGATTCCCCATGAAGTTCCGCACCACTTTGAAGCTTCTCGCCGCCAGCATCGCCGCCGTCGGCATGACGGCCGCCGCCCACGCCGCCGACATCAAATTCGGCTTTGCCGCCCCGCTGACGGGTCCGCAATCGCACTACGGCGAAGACATGCAGAACGGCCTGAACCTGGCCCTGGAAGAGGCGAACAAGAAGGGCATCAAGGTCGATGGCCAGCCGGCCAAATTCGTGTTGGTGTCGCGTGATGACCAGGCCGATCCGCGCGTGGGCGTGCAGGTGGCGCAACAGCTGGTTGACCAGGACGTCGTGGGCATCCTGGGCCACTTCAACTCCGGCACGACGATCCCCGCGTCGCGCGTCTACCATGAGGCCGGTCTGCCCCAGATCGCCATGGCGACCTCGCCCGAATACACCAAGCAGGGCTACGAAACCACGTTCCGCATGATGACCAGCGACACCCAGCAGGGCGCCGCGGTCGGCAAATTCATCGTGCAGAACCTGAAGGCCAAGAAGGTTGCGATCATCGATGACCGCACCGCCTACGGCCAGGGCTTGGCCGACGAAGTCGAAAAGGCCGTCAAGGCCGCCGGTGGCGAAGTGGTCCGCCGTGAGTACACGACGGACAAGGCCAACGACTTCACCGCCATCCTGACCAACATCAAGGGTTCCGCGCCCGATGCGATCTTCTACGGCGGCCTGGATGCGCAATCCGGCCCGATGAAGCGCCAGTTGGCCACGCTGGGCCTGAAGGCGCCGCTGGTCTCGGGTGAAATGACCCGCAGCGACACGTTCATCAAGCTGGCCGGCGACGCCGCCGACGGCACCTATGCCTCGCTTGCCGGCGTGCCGCTGGACAAGATGGTCGCGGGCAAGGACTTCGAACAGCGCTATCAGGCGCGCTTCAAGAAGGCCCCCGGCGTGTACGCGCCTTACGCCTACGACGGCGCCTGGAACATGATCACCGCGATCGAGCAGGCCGGTTCCGCCAAGCCCGAGAAGTACCTGCCCGTGCTGGCCAAGCTGGACCGCAAGGGCGCCACCAGCGAGCACATTTCCTACGATGCCAAGGGCGATCTGAAGGAAATCTCGGTCACCATCTACGAAGTCAAGAACGGCAAGTGGGAGATGGTTGAAACGATGGTCAGCCAGGCCAACTAAGGCGAGTTGAACCAGGCGGATGCCGGCCGCGCCGGTGTCCGCCCACTTTGTCCGCACGCGCCGCCCGGCGTGTGCGGCGCGCACCCCGCGCCCGGCCCGTGACGTCTCCGGCCGCGCGCCCCGCGCGACTTTTCCAGGCTTATTTCCGCGGCCCCTATGGATATCTTCATTCAACAATTGATTAACGGCGTCACGCTAGGCAGCGTGTACGCCCTGGTCGCCCTTGGCTACACCATGGTGTACGGCATCATCGGGCTGATCAACTTCGCGCATGGCGACGTCGTCATGATCGGCGCCATGGCGGCCACGACGATCGCCATTTCGCTGGTGGGCGGTGATCCCGGCGTGTCCGCCTTCGTGGTGCTGGGCGTGGGCCTGCTGGTGTCCGTGCCGCTGTGCATGGCGGTGGGCTGGACGGCCGAGCGCGTGGCCTACCGGCCGCTGCGCCGTGCGCCTCGCCTGGCGGCGCTGATCACCGCGATCGGCGTGTCCATCATCCTGCAGAACGTGGCGATGATGGGCTGGGGCCGCAACTACCTGAACTTCCCGCAGGTGCTGTCGCCGCACGTCTTCGAATTCGCCGGCGCGCGCATGAGCACGCTGCAGATCGCCATCGTGGTGATTGCGGCGCTGATCATGGGCGGCCTGCTGGCCGTGGTGCACAAGACCCGCCTGGGCACGGCGATGCGCGCTACCGCGCAGAACCGTGAAGTGGCGGGCCTGATGGGCGTGAACATCAATACGGTCATTTCGGCCGCGTTCCTGATCGGTTCGGCGCTGGCCGCCGTGGCCGGCATGATGGTCGCGACCTATTACGGCGTGTCCCAATACACGATGGGCTTCATGCTGGGCCTGAAGGCCTTCACGGCCGCCGTGTTGGGCGGCATCGGCAACATGGTCGGCGCCATGGCCGGCGGCTTGCTGCTGGGCATCATCGAATCGCTGGGTGCCGGGTACATCGGCGACCTGACCGGGGGCTTCCTGGGCAGCCATTACCAGGACGTGTTTGCGTTCTTCGTGCTGGTGCTGGTGTTGATCTTCCGTCCGTCCGGCCTGTTGGGCGAACGTGTGGGAGACCGCGCATGAGTTCCTCGTTGAAAGCAAGCGGGCTGTCGACCCGCAACCTGATCGGCATCGCGCTGATCGGCATCGTGCTGGCGGTGCTGCCCTTTGTGATCGGCATGGCCGGCCAGAGCTGGGTGCGCATCCTGAACTTCGCGTTGCTGTACGTGATGCTGTCGCTGGGCCTGAACATCGTGGTGGGCTTTGCCGGCCTGCTGGATCTGGGCTACATCGCGTTCTACGCGGTGGGCGCCTATACCTGGGCCTTGCTGGCCTCGCCGCACTTCGGGCTGCACCTGCCGTTCTGGGCGATCCTGCCGATCGCGCTGGCGGTGGCGTGCATGTTCGGCGTGCTGCTGGGGGCACCCACGCTCAAGCTGCGAGGGGACTACCTGGCCATTGTGACCTTGGGCTTCGGGGAAATCATCCGCATTTTCCTGAACAACCTGAACGCCCCGATCAACATCACCAACGGGCCGCAGGGCATCAACCGCATCGACACCTTCAAGGTGGGCGAATTCGCGTTCGGGCGCACGGAAAGCCTCTTCGGCATCCGCTTCACCGGGCCCGAGAAGTACTACTACCTGCTGCTCGCGCTGACGCTCATCATCATCGTGGTGTGCGTGCGCCTGCAGAATTCGCGTATCGGCCGCGCGTGGGAAGCCATTCGTGAAGACGAGATCGCCGCCAAGGCGATGGGCATCAACACCCGCAACATCAAGCTGCTGGCGTTCGCGATGGGCGCTTCGTTCGGCGGTGTGGCGGGCGCGTTGTTCGCGTCGATGCAGGGCTTTGTCAGCCCTGAGAGCTTCTCGCTGATGGAATCGATCTCGATCCTGTGCATGGTGGTGCTGGGCGGCATGGGCCATATCCCGGGCGTGATCCTGGGCGCGTTGATCCTGGCGGCCTTGCCGGAGTTCCTGCGTGCGGTCGTCGAGCCGTTCCAGCACATGGTGTTCGGCGCCGTGATCCTGGACCCCGAAGGCATTCGCATGCTGCTGTTCGGCCTGGCGATGGTGTGCGTCATGCTGTTCCGTCCTGCGGGCCTGTGGCCGTCGGCGGTGCGCAAGCGTGAACTGGCCACCAAGACGCAAGGAGGCGCGGCATGAGCAAACTGCTGCAAGCCCAGGGCCTGGGCAAGCGCTTCGGCGGCCTGCAAGCCTTGTCGGACGTCAGTTTCGATATCGAGCAAGGCGAGATTTATGGGCTGATCGGCCCGAACGGCGCGGGCAAGACCACGCTGTTCAACGTGCTGACCGGCCTGTACATCCCGGAAGAGGGCAACTGCACCTTCAATGGCGAATCCATGTCGGGCAAGAAGCCGCATGAAGTCGCCTTTGCGGGCCTGGCGCGCACCTTCCAGAATATCCGCCTGTTCGCCAACCTGTCGGCCATCGAGAACGTGATGATCGGACGCCACATGCGCACCAAGGCGGGCGTGCTGGGCGCCGTGCTGCGCACACGCGGCACGCGCGCCGAAGAGGCCGCCATCGAGGCGCGGGCGCAAGAGCTGCTGGACTACGTGGGCATCGGCCATCGCGCCAACGACGTCGCGCGTTCGCTGCCTTATGGCGACCAGCGCCGGCTTGAGATCGCGCGCGCCCTGGCGACGGATCCCAAGCTGCTGGCGCTGGACGAACCCGCCGCCGGCATGAACGCGTCGGAAACCGTGGTGCTGCGCAAGCTGGTCGAAAAGATCCGCGGCGACGGCGTCACGGTGCTGCTGATCGAACACGACATGAAGCTCGTCATGGGGCTGTGCGACCGCGTGCTGGTGCTGGAATACGGCAAGGTGCTGGCGATGGGCAAGCCTGCCCAGGTGCAACGCGATCCCAAGGTCATCGAAGCGTATCTGGGCGCCGGCGCGGCGCAGGACCCGCTGATTAACAAAGAGAGCCCGGCAACATGACGGCATCCCAACCCTTATTGGAACTGCGCGGCCTGCAGGTCTCGTACGGCGGCATCCGCGCGGTGCGCGGGATCGATCTGCGCGTGGACGAAGGCGAACTCGTGTGCCTGATCGGCGCCAACGGCGCCGGCAAGAGCACGACGTTGCGCGCCATTTGCGGCCTGGTGCCGCTGGCGGGCGGCGAAGTGGTCTATGGCGGCCAATCGATCGGCGGCCAGAAGTCGCATGAACTGGTCCGCAAGGGCCTGGTCATGGTGCCGGAAGGCCGTGGCATCTTCGGCCAGCTGACCATCGAGGAAAACCTGGCGATGGGCGCGTACATCCGCCGCGATGCCGCGCAGATCCGCCAGGACACTGACCGCGTCTTCACGCTGTTTCCGCGCCTGGCCGAACGCCGCAAGCAAGCAGCGGGCACCTTGTCCGGCGGCGAGCAGCAGATGGTGGCGATGGGCCGCGCGATGATCGCGCGCCCCAAGCTGCTGTTGCTGGACGAGCCGTCGATGGGCTTGGCGCCTTTGATGGTCGAGAAGGTCTTCGAGGTGGTGCGCACCATCGCCAGCGAAGGCGTCACGATCCTGCTGATCGAGCAGAACGCGCGCCTGGCGCTGGAAACCAGCCATCGTGGTTATGTGATGGAGTCGGGTGAGATCATCCTGTCCGGGCCCGCGGGTGACATGCTGCACGATCCCAAGGTGCGTGCGGCCTATCTGGGCGAGTCCGAGTAGGGCGCGCCGATCTTGCGCAGGGCTTCGAGCTTGTGGATGTGAAGGTTCTTTAACCGCCGAGGCTGCCCTGCGTCATTCCGATGCTCGCCCCGGTGGGGCTGCGCTTCAGATGGCTCCGGGCAGCCTCGGCTGACGGCGGCCTCATGCGTTGGTTTTGGACCCCGATCATGGGCAGGGGCCGTGAGCCGGCGCCCGGGCGGAGGGATCCGAAGCGCAGCCCCGTCGGGGCGAGCATCGGAATCCCGCAGCTCGGACGCCGGCGTCTCAAGCACCCTGCCTCCCGAAACCGACCGTCAGCAATCCAGCCAAAAACGTTCTAAGCCGGTGCGCGTTCACGGTCCACGGCCATGACCGCGCCGGCCTCGATCAGTGCGTCAATTTCCTGCTGGCCGTAGCCGAACTCTCCCAGGATCGCGATGGTGTCCTCGCCCAGGCGAGGCGCCGCGCGGTGGTATTGCGCGGGCGTGGCCGACAACTTCACCGGCATACCGACGGTGCGCACCTTGCCGGCCACCGGGTGGTCCTGCTCGACCACCATGCCGCGCGCCAGCGTCTGCGGATGCGACAGCGCCTGCGCGATCGAATGCACCGGGCCGGCGGGCACACCGGCCTCGTCGAAAACGTCCAGCCATTCCTGCGCGCTGCGCGTCTCCAGGATGGCCGACATCTCCGCCACCAGTTCGTCGCGGTTGTTCATGCGATCGCGGTTGCGGGCGTAGCGCGGATCGTCCGCCCACTCCGGCTTGCCCAGCGCTTGCGCGATGCGCTGCCAGTTCTTTTCATTCGCGCCGCCGATGATGATCCAGTCCGTGCCCGTGGGGAATGCCTGGTAGGGCGCGCTCAGTACATGGGCCGAACCGGTGGGGCCGGGGGAGACGCCGCTGCCGAAGTAGATCGCGGCGTGCCAGTACAGTTGCTGCAGGCTGGCTTCCAGCAGCGAGGTCTCGACGATCTGGCCTTCGCCGGTGCGCTGCTTGTGCTGATAGGCGGCCAGCACGCCGAACGCGGCCAGCAGGCCCGCATTGATGTCGGCCACGGAATTGCCGGTGCGCAGCGGCGGGCCGCCGGGTTCGCCGGTAATGGCCATCAGGCCGGAGAAGCCCTGCGCCACCAGGTCGAAGCCGCCCTTGTCGGCGTAGGGGCCGGTGGTGCCGTACCCCGATACGGCGCAATAGATCAGGCCCGGGTTTTCCTGGCGCAGCGTGTCGTAGCCCAGCCCCAGCTTTTCCATCGTGCCCTTGCGGAAGTTCTCGGTGACGACGTCGGCGTCGCGGATCATGCGCAGCAGGACCTTCTTGCCTTCGGGGTGTTTCAAGTCCAGGGCGATGGCGCGCTTGTTGCGGTTGAGCATGAGGTAGGGCGCCGAGATGCCGTTGATCTGCGGGTCGCGATACTGGCGGGAATCGTCGCCGCCATCGATCTTTTCGACCTTGATGACGTCGGCGCCCAGGTCGGCCAGCATCATGCCGCAGGTAGGGCCGGCCATGATCTGCGACAGCTCGATCACGCGCATGCCGGCCAACGCGCCGACGGGCGCATCGGAGCTGGAGGAGGGCGGGCGGCCGGAGCCGCGGGTGTCGTTATGCATGCAGGTTCCTTGATCGGCGTTTAGCGGCCGTTGAATTGCGGTTTGGTCTTGGCGAGAAAGGCGCGGTAGCCGGCTCGGAAGTCCTCGGTGTCGAAGCAGTCGAAGGCTTCGTCGCGGTCGGCGTCGGTCAATGCCTTGCCCTGGACCAGGTTGCGCACGAATTTCTTGTGCCAACGTGCCACGAGCGGCGCTCCGTCGGCGATGCGGCGCGCGGCGGCCTGGGCTTGCTCGGCCACCTGATCGTCCGGCACGACGCGCGTGACCACGCCCAGCCGCAACGCTTCGGCGGCGTCGAATATCGTTCCTTCCAGCAGCACTTGCAGCGCGGTGGTCGGGCCGACCAGGCGCACCAGCGGCGCCAGTTCCGAATACGACATCACGAGCCCCAGGTTCTTGATCGGGACGCCGAACCGCGAGCTTTCGCCGCAGATGCGTAGATCGGCCAGACTGGCGATCTCCAGGCCGCCGCCCACGCAGATGCCGTGTATCTGCGCCACGACCGGATGGCGGCAGCCGCCGATGGCCTCGATCGTGCGGCGCATGACGGCGCCATATTCCACGGCCTGCCGCTTGTTGCTGCGCGCGGTTTCGAATTCGCTGATGTCGTTGCCGGGCGAGAACGCCTTTTCGCCAGCGCCGCGCAGCAGCACGCAACGCACACTGTCGTCGCGGTCCAGTTCCAGGAAGATGTCGCCAAGCAGACGCCAGCCGTCGATGGTGAAGGCGTTGAGCTTTTCGGGCCGGTTCAGCACCACGGTCGCGATGTCGCCGTCGCGTTGCAGCAGGATGGGCGTGGAGTCGGGGGTAGAAGTAGCGTTCATGGGGTTCCTTTGGTCGGGCGCGGGGGCGAGCCCCCGCAGGGGATCACTGTTTCGTCAGGCCAAGGCTGGCGGTGAGCTTGCCGTACTTGGTCCATTCGTCGCGCACATAGGCGGCGAAGGCCGCGGGGGTTTGCGGCCCGCCGCCCAGGTCCATGCCTTGGTCGGCTAGCTTTGCCGCGATCTCGGGGTCGGCCAGAGTCTGGGCCAGCGCCCGGTCCAGCTTGTCCATGATCGGGCGGGGCAGCTGCGCCGGGGCCAGCACCGCGTACCACTGCACGATGTCCAGGCCCTTGATGCCGGATTCCGCCAGGGTGGGCACGTCGGGCAGCCGCTTGCTGCGTTCGGCGCTGGTGACCGCCAGCGGTCGTAGCTTGCCCGCCTGGATCTGGTTGATGGCGCCGGGCAGCGTGTCGAAGTTCATGTCCACATTGCCACCCAGCAGGTCGGTCATGGCCTGGCCGCTGCCCTTGTAGGGAACGTGCTCCATCGACACGCCGGCGATCTGCGAGAAACGCGCGGCGCTCAGATGTTGCGGGCTGCCCATGCCCGACGAGGCGTACAGCAGCTGCTTGGGTTTGGCGCGGGCGTCATCCACCAGGTTCTGGACGGTGGCGTAGCGGTGCTTGGTGGGGTTTACGACCAGCACGTTGGGCACCGACCCGATGTACCGCACTGCGGTGAAATCCCGGATGGGGTCGATGCTGGATTGCACGACATAGGGCGCGGCGACCGTGGACTGCATGTTCGCCAGCAGCAGCGTGTAGCCGTCGGGGTCGGCTTTTGCCACGTAATCGGCGGCGATCAGGCCCGAGGCCCCCGGCTTGTTCTCGACCACGATCTGCTGGCCAAGCAGGGTGGACAGGCGCGCGGACACGATGCGCGCCGAGACGTCTGTGCCGCCGCCGGGCACAAACCCGACGACCAGGCGGATGGGGCGTTCCGGCCACTTCGCCGGGTCCTGCGCCAGGGCGGGGCTGGCGGCGGCCACGCCGGCCGCCAACGCCAGCGCGCCCGTCCAGGCGCGAGCATGCTTGTTCATATCGAGTCTCCTTGGTGGATGGAACCTGCCCGGGCGTTGCTTGATTTATGATGGGATCAGGTTGGTATTCCTTTGGTGTTTGGTATACCAGATACAAAAATAATCGATGTTGTGAGCGTGAACAACCCATGGCTAACCCTGAAAGTCCGATCCCGGAAGTGTCCGTCCCCGATTTGGCGATTCATCACCCGACCCTGCCGGCGGTTGTGGCCGAGCGGCTGCGGCAGCTGATCATCGACGGCACGTTGAAGCCCGGCACCTGGCTCAACGAGCGGGACCTGTGCGATCAATTGAAGATTTCACGAACGCCGTTGCGCGAGGCTTACCGGATGCTGGCCTCGGACGGCCTGGTGGCGTTGCAGCCCAAGCGCGGGGCGATGGTGATCGAGTTGTCGGCCGACGACATCGAGAACATTTTCGATGTGCTGTCCGTGCTGGAGGGATTGGCTGTGCGTAGCGCGGCCGAGCGCGCGTCCGAGGCGGAGCTTGCCGAGATCGCTCGCCTGCATGCGCAGATGCTTGAAAACTACGAGAAGCGGGATATCCGCGCGTACTTCGCGGCCAGCATGGGCACGCATATCGCGATCAACCGCGCCGCCCACAATCCCGCGCTGACACAGTCCTATGACCGGCTGAACCTGCAGGTGCAGGCGCTGCGCTACAAGTCCAACTTCGATCTGGACGAATGGACGACGGCGGTCGCGGACCACGAGGCCTTCGTGCAGGCGCTGATGGCGCGCGACGGCAAGCGCGCCGAAACGCTGATCCGCAAGCACGTGGGCGGCAAGAAGGCCTACAACCTTCGTGGCCGCCCAGGCGCTGCGGTCAAATCCTGAACCCGGCCCGCGCCGGTCAAGCGGGCTGCGCCGTCAGTTGCTTCTTGCCAATGCGCAGCGCGATCACGGCGGCGATCAGGCCGGTTGCGCCCGAGATGATGAACGCCGTCATGTAGCTGCCTTGCGCTTCGCGGATGGCGCCGGCCATCCACGCGGCGGTGGCCGCGCCCAACTGGTGGCCGGCGACGATCCAGCCGAAGACGATTGCCGCATCGCGTTCGCCGAACGCTTCCGTCGTCAGGCGCAGCGTGGGCGGAACCGTGGCGATCCAGTCCAGGCCGAAGAAGATCGCGAAGATCGACAGGCTGTAGAACGAAAAGTCGGAATAGGGCAGGTAGATCAGCGACAGGCCGCGCAGCGCGTAGTAGACGAAGAGCAGCTTGCGCGGGTCGTAGCGGTCGGTCAGCCAACCCGAGGCCGTGGTGCCTATCAAGTCGAAGATGCCCATGATCGCAAGCAGGCCGGCTGCCTGGACTTCCAGCATGCCGTGGTCGCCGCAAAGCGCGATCAGGTGCGTGCCAACCAGGCCGTTCGTGGTGAAGCCGCAGATGAAGAAGGTCGCGAACAGGAACCAGAACGTGCGGGTCTTGGCGGCGCGCGCCAGGGCGCCGAAGGTGGCGGCGACCATGCCGGTGCGCGGTGCGGCGGGAGCGGGCGGCGCGTCCGGATCGCTGCCGAACGGCACCAGGCCGACGCTGGAAGGGCGGTCGGGCACCAGCCACCAGGCTAGCGGCACCAGCGCGGCGGCGGCGGCGGCCACCGTCCAGACCACGCGGGTCCAGTCGCCGGAGGAAGCCAGCGTGGCCAGTACCGGCAGGAACACCAGCGTACCGCTGGCGGTGCTGGCGGTCAGCAGGCCCATTACCAGGCCGCGATGCTTGGTGAACCAGCGATTGACGATGGTGGCGCCCAACACCGAGGCCACCGCGCCCGAACTGATGCCCGAGAACACGCCCCAGGTCATGAGCAGGTGCCAGGGTTCGGTCATGTAGGCGCTGACGGCGCTGGAGGCGGACATCAGCACGAGCGCCCCGATCAGGATGCGGCGCAAGCCGAAGCGCTCCATCGCGGCGGCGGCGAAGGGGCCGATCAGGCCATACAGGAAGATGCCGACGGCCGCGGCGAACGAGATCGAACTGCGGCTCCAGCCGAACGCTTCTTCAAGCGGCACCAGCAATACGCTGGGCGACGAGCGCAGCCCGGCCGACACCAGCAACGAAAGGAAAATCACCGCGACCACGACAAAAGCGTACTTTTGGCCGGCGCGCCGGAACGGGATGGGGGGGTGGGCTATACTCATGTTACTGACCGGTACGTATTTAGATTTGCGAATAGTACGTACCGGTCAGTAACATCGTCAAGCACTATTTGATGGAGACCCGAATGGCCAGCAAACCCTCCGCCCCGTCCGTCACCCCGGACCAGCCGGCAACCAAACCGCTGCTGGCGGCCGACCGCATCCGCAAGACCGCGCGCGAAATGTTCTACCGCGATGGGATCCGGGCGGTCGGAGTCGACGCCATCGTGACCCAGGCCGGCGTGACCAAGCCCAGCCTGTACCGCAGCTTTTCGTCCAAGGACGAGCTGGCGGCGACCTATCTGCGCGATTACGACGCAGAATTCTGGGCGCGTTTCAATGCCGCTTGTGATGCGCATCCGGGCGATCCGCGCGCGCAACTGCTGGATTACCTGTCGGGTTTGAGCAAGCGCGCCGTGCTCAGTGGTTACCGGGGCTGCGGGCTGACCAATGCGGCGGTCGAGTATCCCGAACCCGAGCATCCGGCCCGGGCGGTTGCCGTCGAACACAAGCTGGAGTTACGCCGCCGGTTGAACGAGATGGCGGCGGGCATGGGCGCGGGCGACCCCGAGGCGCTGGCCGATGGCTTGCTGCTGTTGATCGAGGGCGCTTTCGTTTCCAGCCAGCTGTTCGGCGAAGGAGGCCCGGCGGGAAGGGTGGCCGAGATGGCCGATAAGCTGATCCAGGCCCATTTGCCCGGCTGAAAGATGTATTGCGCTGCACAAAAGCAGTGCTTAATGTGGTGCCGCATGCACCGTTATGGTGGTGTTTGTACCCATTGCGCAACGAACAAATTAATGGTTGATATTTTCGTTGCAACGCAGCAAACGCGGATCTAACATGAATTCGTGTTGTTCCACATCGCCTTTCTCAAGGAGAGAATCATGAGCGATACCGCGTTGAAAAATGCCCGTATGTCGGATGCGCTGGAGCGGTCCTTGATCCGCGAGGCCGTCAAAGCGGAAACCCTGTCCGGCCCCTTCACCCGTGGCACCTGGCTGCGCCTGAAGACGCGCCTGGCTTCGTGGGGCGGCGCCGTGGGCGAAGTCCTGCATGACATGGACGTCGGCCGACAGCAGCATCCGGTCATCTCCGCCCGCCACTGAGCGCAAGCGGTCCGACAGAAAAAACGCCAGCGATTGCTGGCGTTTTTTTTGCGCTGGGGTTGCCCCCAGGCGATGCCGGTAGCCCGGCTCACACCACCATGTCGACCAGCAGGTAGCCGTCCAGGATCACGATGCCGACCGTGGCGCTGACCGCGGCCCAGGCCCAGGCGCCGCGCAGCGCATGCTGGCCCATGACGCCCTTGCGGCAGGCCAGCAGCACCAGCGGCCCCAAGGCGAAGGGCAGGGCCAGGCTCAAGATGACCTGACTCAGCACCAGCAGTTCGTCGGGGTCCTTGCCGCCCGTGAAGATCAGCAGGCCCATGGCGGCGGCGCCCGCAATCAGGCGGGTCATCAATGCGCGCCGGCGGTCCGACCAGTTGCTGCGGATCTGGAAGCCCTTGGACAGGATGCGTCCGGCCAGCACGCCCGTGATCGTGGAGCTTTGGCCGGCGGCATAGAGCGCCACGGCGAAGACGATGGCGGCGCCGATACCGAGCGTCTGGCCGATCACGGCATGGGCGTCGTCCAGGCTGGACACGATCAACCCCGACCCGGACAGCGAGGCCGCCGCCACGATCATGATCGCCGAGTTGATCAGCATGGCCACGCCCAGAGACACGATGGTGTCGTTGCGAGCCAGGCGCATCGCCATGTCGAGCGCGGACGGAGGCAGCGCTTTGGCGCGTTCGGCCAGCGAGCCGGAGTGCAGATAGAGGTTGTGCGGCATCAGGGTCGCGCCCAGGATGCCCAGGGCGATCAGGAAGCCTTGCGGGTCGCGCAGCGCATGGCCGGTTTGCGTGACGCCGTGCGCCACTTCCGTCCACGCCGGATTGGCCTTGAACAGCAGGTAGACGAACGACGCGGCCACCACCGCCAGCAGCAGGGCGATGACGCGTTCATGGCGGTCGGCATTGCCGCGGGTCAACGCCAGCACGGCGAAGGTACCGACACCGGTCACCGCCACGCCGGCGATCAGCGGCAGGCCGAACAGCAGGCGCAGCGCGATTGCGCCGCCGATCAGTTCGGCCAGGGCAGTGGCCAGGATGGCGGCTTCACCAGCCAGCCACGCCGCCTTGGACCAGCGCGGCGACAGGTGGCGGGCCGTCAGCGTGGCCAGATCTTGCCCGGTGGCCAGTGCCAGGCGCGATACCAGGATCTGGAAACCCAGGGCCAGGAATGCTGAGGTGATGACGACCATCAGCAATCCGTAGCCAAAGCCGCTGCCGCCGGCGATGTCGGTGGCCCAGTTGCCCGGATCGATGTAGCCCACGGCCACCAGGATGCCGGAGCCGACCATGCGGCGCAGATTCGCCGACACCTGGGCGTCTTGCGCAAGGGCGGCTTTGCCGCCCGATATCGCGTAGATGAATCCGGTCATACGACACTCCTGAGAATGATTCTCATTGTCTAGAAGAGAGTGCCGGCCGTCAAATTGATTTTGGGCAAGACCGGGATAGGGGTGCCCAATGGCGCGTCCCCCAGGGACACGCCATCAGGGCAGGGCAGAATCAGGACTTCAGCTTGGCGTCCATGGTGATCTTGGCCTTGAGCACCTTCGACACCGGGCAGCCAGTCTCGGCCTTGCGGGCGGCTTCTTCGAAGGCTTGCGCGGTGGCGCCGGGGATGACGGCTTCCACGGTCAGGTGGACCGCGGTGATGGAAAAGCCGTCGTCCACTTTGTCCAGCGTGACTTCAGCCTTGGTGTCCAGGCTGGTGGCGACCAGGCCGGATTCCGACAGGATGTTGGACAGCGCCATGGTGAAGCAGCCGGCGTGCGCGGCGCCCAGCAGTTCCTCGGGGTTGGTGCCCGGGGTATCGCCGAAGCGCGTATTGAAGCCGTAGGGCTGGCTCTTGAGCGCGCCGCTTTGGGTGGAGATCGTGCCCTTGCCAGTCTTCAGATCGCCCGACCAGGCGGCGGATGCGGTTTTCTTCATGGTGACTCCTGTTGAGGGGGGCGCGCCCATCACGGGCGCGTCCGGTGCAGGGATGCGATCCGCCGCTGCGGGCGGTGCATGTTGCCGAAGGCGGCATCGTTCATGATACGGCGAGGCTAGGGGGCGGGCGCGGGATCCACCGGTGCGCAACGGCAAGCCGATGTAACGGCAGGCCGAAGCGCGCCAATGCCATCAGGCAAAATAGCGCCATCGCTTTCATTCAACTCGAAGAGCCTGCTGTCATGTCACGCCATTTCCTGCGTTATGCCTGCGCCGCCGCGCTGGTCTTTCCCGTTTTGTCCGCCCACGCCGACGTCGTGATCGGCGTGAACGTGTCGACCACGGGGCCCGCCGCCGCCATCGGCATCCAGACCAACAACGCGATTCGCCTGTGGCCGAACACGCTGGGTGGCGAGCCGGCGCGCTACGTGGTGCTGGACGACGGCACCGATGTCAGCCGCGCGGTGAAGAACATGCGCAAGCTGACCTCCGAAGACAAGGTGGACGCCATCGTCGGCCCCAACACCACGGCCGCCGCGTTGGCCGGACTGGACGTGCTGGCCGAAACCAAGACGCCGATGATCGCGCTGGCGGCCTCCAGCGTCATCGTGGAACCCTTGTCCGACCCTAAGCGCGCCTGGGCGTTCAAGATGCCGCAGAACGATTCGCTGATGGCGACCGTGCTGGTGGAAGACATGAAAAAGAAGGGCCTGAAGAACGTGGCCTTCATCGGTTTCGCGGATTCCTATGGTGACAGTTGGTGGAAGGAATTCACCGCCGCCGCTGGCGACGACTTGAAGATCGTGGCGCAGGAGCGCTTCCAGCGTACCGATGCGTCGGTCGTGGGCCAGGCGTTGAAGGTGATCGCCGCCAAGCCGGACGCCGTCCTGGTCGCCGGCGCCGGCACGCCGTCCGCCTTGCCGCAGAAGACGCTGCTGGAACGCGGGTACACCGGCGCCATCTACCAGACCCATGGCATCGGCACGCTGGAATTCCTGCAGGTCGGCGGCAAGGACGTGGAAGGCACCCTGTTCCCGACCGGCCCGGGCGTGGTGGCGCGAGAGCTGCCTGACAGCAACCCGGTCAAGAAAGTGGCCGTGGCGTTCGCCGACAAGTACGAAGGTCAGTACGGGGCCAATACGCTGACGCAGTTCGCGGGCGACGCCTACGGCGCCTGGATGCTGCTGGATTCGGCAGTGGCCCGGGCGTTGAAGACGGGCGCCAAGCCCGGCACGCCGGAATTCCGCGCGGCCTTGCGCGATGCGCTGGAAAATACCCGCGACCTGGTCGTGCCCAACGGTGTGCTGAATATTTCGAAGGACAATCATCAGGGTTTCGACGAACGCGCCCGCGTAATGGGTGTCGTCAAGAACGGCCGGTTCTCCTACGCGCAGTAGCCGTAAACATAAATACCTACCTTTCGTAGCATTTACTGACGCTCCATAGGGCATCAGTCCCCAAAAGCAGGCTTAGGCCTGCTTTTTCACGCCCATATGATTCGTATAGAAATCATTTAATAGCGTATTATTTTTAGTGAAGCCATGCACCTAGAAATAAATTCGGGAGAAAAAATCCATGACCTTGCTCCAATCCAGACGCTTGTTGTTGGCCTTGAGCCTGGGCGTATTGGCCGCGTGTTCCGACTCGGGGGCCGATAAGGCCGCAACGGGCGGCGGCGCGCCAGCAGGCGCGACGAACACGTTGGAAGCGGCCAAGGCCGCAGGCAAGATCCGTATCGGCTACGCCAACGAGGCGCCGTTCGCCTACATGGACAGCAAAGAAGCCAAGGTCACCGGTGAATCCGTCGAGATTGCCCGCGTTGTGCTCCAACGCATGGGCATCAACGAAGTCGAGGGCGTGCTGACCGAGTTTGGCTCCTTGATTCCGGGCTTGGCCGCCAAGCGTTTCGACATCATTGCCGCCGGCATGTACGTCACGCCCGAGCGCTGCCAGCAGGTGGCGTTCTCGGACCCGACGTACGGGGTGGGCGAGGCCTTCCTGGTCAAGCAGGGCAACCCCAAGAACCTGCACAGCTATGAAGACGTGGTGAAGAATCCCGACGCCAAGCTGGGCGTCGTGGTGGGCGCCATCGAGGGCGACTACGCCCAGAAAGTGAAGATTCCCGCTGGGCAGGTCGTGGTGTTCCCGGACGCCGTCAGCGCCTTGTCCGGCGTGCAGGCCGGCCGGGCCGACGCCTATGCTGCCACCGCGCTCACCATCAACGACCTGATGGGCAAGACGCAGGACGGCAGCGGGCTGGAGAAGGCCGACCCATTCACGGACCCCGTGATCGACGGCAAGGGCGTGCGCGGCTATGGCGCTTACGCGTTCCGCACCGACGACAAGGCCTTCGCCGACGCCTTCAATGCGGAACTGGCCAAGTACATCGGCACCGATGAACACAAGAAACTGGTGGCGCCCTTCGGCTTCACCAGCGAGGAGCTGCCCCAGGGCGTGACCGCCGCCAAGCTCTGCGCCGGACAATAAGGGGCGCCGATGCAACTGATTTCAGAGCACATCGCGGAGCTGGTGCCGCCCCTGCTTGAGGGGCTGGTCGTTACGCTGGAAATCATGGCCGGCGCCGTCGTGCTGGCCGTGCCGCTGGCCCTGGCCTCCGGCATTGGGCGCATGTCGCCGTTGCGGCCGGTGCGCTGGCTGGCGTCGGTCTATGTCGAAGTCTTCCGGGGCACGTCGGCCCTGGTGCAGCTGTTCTGGTTCTATTTCGTGCTGCCGCTGTTCGGCGTCCAGTTGCCGGCCATGCTGGTGGGGATTGTTGTGCTGGCATTGAACGCCGGCGCCTACGGGGCCGAAGTGGTGCGCGGCGCCATCCGGGCCGTGCCGCCCGGTCAGCGCGAGGCCGGCGTGGCGCTGAACCTGACCCGTGCCCAGATCCTGCGCCGCATCGTGGTGCCGCAGGCGATTCCCGCCATGCTGCCGCCCGCCGGCAACCTGCTGATCGAACTGATGAAGAACACGGCGCTGGTGTCGCTGATCACCATCACCGACCTGACCTTCCGCGGCCAACTGCTGCGCAGCGAAACGCTGCGCACGACGGAGATCTTCGCCTTGATGCTGTTGATGTATTTCGGGGTGGCCTTGCTGATCACCGCGGGCGTGCGTCTGCTTGAGCGGAGGGTCCGCGTCCGATGACACCGATATTCGATTGGTCTTTCGCGCTGGAGATCCTGCCCACCCTGGGCTCTGCCCTCATCATCACCATCCAGGCGACGGTATTGGGCATGCTGGTGGCGGTCACGCTGGGCCTCGTGCTGGCGATGTTGCGGCGGTCTCGGCTGCGCATCGTGTCGCTGCCCACGGCGTTCGTGATCGAGTTCGTGCGCAGCACGCCGCTGCTGGTGCAGATGTATTTCCTGTTCTATGTGCTGCCGTTGACGGGGGCGCAGATGTCGCCGCTGACGACCGGCATCGTGGCGCTGGGGCTGCACTATGCCGCGTATTGCGCCGAGGTCTACCGCGCCGGCATCGAGGCGGTGCCCCGCGGGCAATGGGAAGCGGCCACCGCCTTGAACATGTCGCGCTGGCGCACCGCCATTGGCGTCGTGCTACCCCAGGCGATCCCGCCCGTGGTGCCGGCGCTGGGCAACTACCTGGTGGCGATGTTCAAGGACACGCCGCTGCTGTCGGCCATCACCGTGGTGGAACTGCTACAGCAAAGCAAGATGATCGGGTCCGCGACGTTCCGGTACACCGAACCCCTGACGCTGGTGGGCCTGCTGTTCCTGGCCCTGAGCCTGGTGGCGGCGTGGGGTGTGCGCGGCCTGGAGGCCCGCCTGCAACGATATGGAGGAAAGCGATGAGCGCCAGCTTGAACATCAGGAATCTGCATAAGCGTTACGGAGAGCTGGAGGTGCTGCGCGGCATCAATCTGGAGATTCCGGCAGGCCAGACGGTGGCGGTGATCGGCCCGTCCGGGTCGGGCAAGTCCACCTTGCTGCGCGTGCTGATGACGCTGGACCAGCCCACCAGCGGCGATATCGAGATCGACGGCCAATCCATGTGGAAGGACGAGCAGGGCCGCCCCGTGGGCGCGAATTCCGAACACCTGCGCCGCGTGCGCGGCAAGATCGGCATGGTGTTCCAGCACTTCAACCTGTTCCCGCACATGACGGCGCTGGGCAACGCGATGGAGGCGCCGGTGCATGTGTTGGGCATGCCGAAAGACCAGGCACGCGAGCGCGCCGTGGAATACCTCGACATGGTGGGCCTGGGCGACAAGCTGGATGTCTATCCCGCCCAATTGTCGGGCGGCCAGAAGCAGCGGGTGGGCATTGCGCGCGCGCTGGCGATGTGCCCCGAGATCATGCTGTTTGACGAAGTCACCTCCGCGCTGGATCCCGAGCTTGTCGGCGGCATCCTGCAGATCCTGCGGGACCTGTCCGCCCGGCGCAGCATGACGATGATCATCGTCACCCACCAGATGAAATTCGCCGAACGCAGCTCGGACCGCACGCTGTTCTTCGACGAGGGCAATATCGTCGAGGACGCCGAGTCCCCGGTGCTGTTCAGCCAGCCGAAAGAAGCGCGCACGCGTCAGTTCCTGGACAGCGTGATCGAAGGCCAATAGCGGATGCGTGGGGGCGGCATTTAACCCTGACGGGGGCGTTGGGATTGGGATCAGGGCCAACGGCGGGCGCTATGCTGTGGCGTCCAACGGCCCGGAGGCCCCAGCATGAGTCATCTGTTCAGTCCCACGGCGATCGGCAACGTCCCGCTTGCCAACCGCATCGTCATCGCCCCCATGTGCGAATACTCGGCCGAAGCGGGCTGTGCCACCGACTGGCACATGATCCATCTGGGCCATCTGGCCTTGTCGGGCGCGGCGTTGCTGTTCACGGAGGCCACCGCGGTCGAGGCCGATGGCCGTATCTCGCCGGGGGACCTGGGCCTGTGGTCGGACGAGACCGAGGCCGCCCTGGGCCGCGTGGTGGCCGCGGTGCGCCGTTATTCCCCCATCAAGCTCGGCATCCAGCTGGGCCACGCCGGCCGCAAGGCGTCCAGCGACGCCCCCTGGAACGGCGGCCAGCTTGTCCCGCCCGCCAACGGCGGCTGGCAGGGCTGGGCGCCGTCGGCCATTGCGCACAATGCGTCTGAACCTCCGCCCCATGCGTTGGACGAGGCCGGCCTGGCACGCGTGCGCGACGCGTTCGTGGATAGCGCCCGCCGCGCCATCCGCCTGGGCTTTGACGCCATCGAATTGCATGCCGCCCACGGCTACCTGCTGCACCAGTTCCTGTCGCCCCTGTCGAACCAGCGCCAGGACGCTTACGGCGGCTCGCTGGAAAACCGCATGCGTTTCCCGCTGGAAGTCTTCCAGGCGCTGCGCGAGGTCACCCCATCTTCCGTGGCGCTGGGCGTGCGCGTATCGGCCACCGATTGGGTAGAAGGCGGCTGGGACCTGGAACAGACCTTGGTGTTTGCGCAGGCGCTGAAATCGCGTGGCTGTGAATTCATCGACGTGTCCAGCGGCGGCGTGTCGTCGCAGCAGAAGATCCCCGTGGGGCCGAACTACCAGGTGCCGTTCGCAGAAGCGATCAAGCGCCAGGTCGGCATGCCCACCATTACGGTCGGGCTGATCACCGAAGCGCAGCAGGCCGAAGACATCCTGGCGCAAGGGCAGGCCGACATGGTCGCGCTGGCGCGCGGCATGCTCTACGACCCGCGCTGGCCGTGGCATGCGGCGGCGCAACTGGGCGGTCAGGTGACCGCGCCGCGCCAGTACTGGCGTTCGCAGCCCCGCGAGCTGAAGGAACTGTTCGGCGAGACGCGCTTCGGCCAGCGCTGACCCATCCTGATTGCCGCGCGTTCGCACGCGCATGAAAAACGCCGCATCGATGCGGCGTTTTTCATTCAGGGCAGGGCGCGGCTTACAGGCGCGAATAGGCCTGTTCCAGCTCGCGGTTCAGCGCATCGGCAAAATCCGCACTGGCCGGGTCCAGTTGCGCCAGCAGGCGCGCCAGCACGACGTTGTCTTCTTCGCCGTTCCAGATCTTGATGTACGTGCCTTCCTTGTAGCCGTGCTGTTGGCGGAAGATGTTCAACACGTTCTTCGACACGTATTGCGTGTAGGCGTCGTTCCAGCTCATTTCGCACGCCGTCATGGTCTGTTCCAGCACCTTGTAGCTGGCGCGGCCGCAGACGGCCAGGCCGCCGATGAGTTCCAGCAGTTCCGGCACGGGCAGGCCGTTCAGCACGTAGGTCTTGCCGTCCAGCACGACCGAGGGCGCGGTGGCCAGATCGGCCACGAGGGCATCGGCCGCGCCATCAAGCTGGCCGCGGGCCTCGACGATCGTGTGGGACAGGTAGAAGTGCAGGATGTCGACCAGTTCCATCTGCACCTGGGGCAGGTCGATGGTCTGCTTCTTCCACCACTTCCAGCCGTAGTGCTCCAGGGCTTCGGCGGACTCGACGAAGGCGGCGCGCAGGAAGCGGGCTCCGCCGTTGACCCAGTCGGGATTGATCATGCTGTTCAAGTGGTCCTGCAACTTCAGCATCGTGGCCGCCTGGGCCTGGTTCAATCCGACAACGTTATTCACTTTCACTCCGGGGTTTCATGGGGGTATTCAATCGCGGCGGAAATGTTAGCACTTAGCCAACGTGCCGTCGGGCCGCTGGCGTCAGCCGCCGTCCTTCCGGTACGACGACGTTTTCAGCGGCGGCAGCTTCCCCGGCAGCGTCTTGCGCGGATTGCGCGCGGCGCCGGCCGCCTTGATCAGCATGAATGCGAAGAACCCCAGGAAGACGGCGGGCACGAATTCGTCCAGCTCGAACTGCGGGCTGCGGAACGCACGGAATGCGATGTTGACGGCGGCCCAGCCCGCCAGGATCCCCGCGATCGTCAGGATGGCGCCGATCTTGCGCTGCCGGGCGCGCCGGGCCAGCGAGACCGTGCCTTCGTCGCTTTGCGCCGGCGCAGTGGCGCCCGGCGAGGCGGCGTCGCGCCGGGCCTGCATGGGGGGCGAAGCCGGTTTGCCCCAGGGCGCGGTGGACAGCGAGTCGGAGGCAGGCGGCGGCACGGGCACGGCGGCCGGCGGGGCGGATTTACGGCTGGCTTCGCGCTTGTCGGGAACCCGGCCGGGCGTGGTGCCGCCCGCATTCGTCAGATTCTCGATATAGCGCGCGAAATCGCCGTTTTTCGGCTCCAGATCTATCGCCATGACTCCCTCTTTCGGTTCAATTGCCGCGCCGGACCCGCGCCGGTTGACGGCGCTTGCGGACCATGGCGAGCAGAAGTCCGCATCCTAGCAGCACGGAGAGCCCTGCGCCGATCATCATGGCAATCTGTTGCGCGTTTTCGGCGGTGCCCAGGCTGCGCGCGGTGATGTACCCCGGCGCCAGCATCAGCGGCATCCACAGGAAGGCTGACAGCACATTGGCCAGTTGGAAGCGGCTTTGCGCCATGCCCATCACGCCGGCGACGGTGGGAATGGTGGAGCGGATCGGTCCCAGGAACCGGCCGATCAGCACCGATGCGAAGCCGTAGCGGTAGAAGAACAGACGGGCGCGCGCCACACCGGTGCGTTGCTGCTTGAGCGGCCAGCGGCGCAAGACGCCGGGGCCGGCCCAGCGCCCCAGCCAATAGGACAGCGCGTCGCCCACGATGGCGCCCGCGATGCCCCAGGCGATGACGCCCCAGGGGTCCAGTGTGCCGGCGCCGATCAGCCCGCCCGTCAGCAGCATCAGCGCGGTGGCAGGAATGAACAGGCCAAGCAGCACCATGGATTCACCCAGGGTCAGCAGGAACGTGATCGGGCCGGCCCACACCTGGTTGGCCTCGATGAAAAGGCCGATTTTGTCTATGTATTGGTCCATGAAGGCGAAGTCTGAAAATTAGCTGAAAGCAATCGGGTATCTTAACGCCTGCTTTGGTGGCCAAATGTTATCTAGGCTATCTGAATGATGCGACGCATTGAGGAACTATGGATTCAGTGACACAAGCCGTGCTGGGCGCGGGCATACAGGGCGTCATGCTGGGGCGCTTTCAGGGGCGCCGGGCGCTGATCTACGGCGCCGCGCTGGCCACGGTGCCGGACCTGGACGTGCTGATGCGCTATCCGGACCCGGTTTCGCTCATGACCTATCACCGGGGATTTTCCCATTCGGTGTTCGTGCTGACCGGCCTGGCGCTCTTGCTGACCTGGCTGATACGCAAATATTGGCCGCAGGCGCCGTATGGGGGGCGAAGGCTGTTCCTGACCTTATGGCTGGTGCTGGTGACGCATCCGGTGCTGGACGCGTTCACGGTCTACGGCACGCAGCTTTTCTGGCCATTGGCGACCATTCCCGAAAGTTGGTCGGCCATCTTCATCATCGACCCGGTCTATACGGTGCCGCTGCTGGCGGGCGTGGTATTCGCCATCGCGGTGGGCATGACGGACCGCGCGCGGCGGCTGTTGGCGGCCGCCTTGATCTTCAGCACGGCCTACCTGGGCTTTGGCCTGGCCAGCCGCATGGTGGCCGAAGAGCGCGTGCGGGACGCGATGCGGCAGCAGGGCATCGCCGTCACGGAATTGCGCGCCGTGTCGATGCCGTTCAATACCCTGTTGTGGCGCGTGATCGCCAAGACGGCGGACGGCGACTACTACGAATCAGTCAGCAGCCTGTTTGACCGCGGCCAGCCGGAATGGCTGCGCCAGCCCTTGAACCTGGATCTGGGCCAGGCGCTGGCCGACGTGCCCTTGCTCCAGCGGCTGCGGTGGTTCACGGATGACTGGCTGCGTTACGACGCGATCGGCGACGCGCTGGTGGTGACCGACCTGCGCATGGGCATGGCGGGGCACTATACCTTCCGCTTCAAGATGGCCGAGCGCACGGTGGACGGCAACTGGAAGCCGGTCACGCCATCCAGTTGGCCCAGCGAGCGGGGCGGGTGGGCCGAATTGAAATTAGTGTTGGCTCGCATTCTGCACGCGCAGCCGCCCTTGCCGTTGGCGAATTGGTCGGTGCTGTCGACGAAGTAGGCGCGTGGCGTGTGCGGGTCAGGTGCAGGCAGCGATTGCCATGTCGCCGACCATCTCGGCAATCTCCGCGACGTCCTGTTCAGACAAGGCCGGCACGCCAAGCCGACGCAGCAGCGCCTCGCGCGCGACCGCAAACGCAAGCGCCTGGCCCAGGATCGCGTGGGCACGAAGCACCTGATCCCGCCGGCCGCGGTCCTCCTTCCGGATGTCGGCCACCAGATCCGCGACGTTCGTATGCAGCGGCAGGAACAGCCGCGTGTAGAGCGCATCGAATTTTTCTGTCGGCCGGAGCTGTTCGCGCGCCAGCAGCAGGCTGCCGGCTGTCGATGCCTCGGAATCCAGCAGGGTGCGGGCAAAGTCCCGCATGAGCGACCGGAGCGCGACGCGGGCTGCGTCGGCCGAGGCAGCCGCGGGTTGCCGCAGATCCAGGCGGTCGACGATGCCCGCGGCCACCTGTTCCAGCACGGCGGCGTACACGCCTTCCTTGCCGCCGAAGTGGTAAGGGATGGCAGACTGGTTCACGCCCGCTTCGTCCACCAGTTGCCGTGTCCGCACGCCGTCGATCCCTTGGCGGCTGAATAGGGCAAGCCCGGCCCGGATAAGCCGGTCCCGGGTGTCGCGGGTGCGCGCGTTGAGCGTGTCCAGATCTTGCATCGATGTCGTCATTTCCAGGCGTTCGTGCCTTGCTAGATATCGGCGTGCATCAGCCGCGTGGAGTTGTCGTTCAGTTCGACCCCTGCCGTGGCGCCGACAAGCACAGTGCCGCCGATATTAGCCATGTGCCGCCCGAAGGCGCAATTCGGTTCGAAGGCAAAGCACATGCCCTCTTGCAGCGGAACGTCGCGCCCCACGGTGGGCAGCCGCTTCAGCGCAGGATAGCGGGCGGCTTCGGGCAGCGATTCGATGCCCGGTGCGGTGCCGAATCCTACAGGACCGTAAGGATTGATGCTGTGGATCAGCGGATGGACGTGCCAGCCACCTGCCGCCAGCAACGGGGCTTCCATGGCGTCCACCACATCGCCGAACGTGCGGCCAACGCGCAATGTCTGCACGCCTGCCTCGTAGCTTGCGCGGGCGATGTCGGCCGCGCGCAGGATATCGGGATGCACCTCGCCGAGCGCCACGGCAGCCTGGTGTTGCGTTTCCATCATGCCGTACAAGGCGAAGATCTCGGACAGGATCAAATCCCCTTCGCGCAGCACCCTGGGCGCCTGGGCGCGGTATTGCCATGCCGCAGGTCCCCAACCGACATATTCCGGGCCCGACCCGAGCAGTATTTCGGCCGTATAGCCGCCCATCGAAAAGCAGGTTGCCGTCACCGCCGCCACTAATTCGGCCTCGGAGACGCCCGGCTTGGCGGTGGCCCTAAGGGTTTCGCTCATGGCTTCGCCGATATGTGCGGCGTAACGCAACAAGCCAAGTTCTTCTTCGCTTTTTACGGACGCGCGCTGGAAGAAGGCCCGGAACACCGGAACGAATGCGGCGTCGGGCATCGCTGCCTCCAATGCCTGAAGCGTCCTGGCCGGCATGGCGCCGTCGAAATAAAAGGGCGGATAGGGTTCCAGCCCGATGATGCCGATCCGGGTGCCGTTCATCCCGCGGCTTGCCAGCCAGGCGCCGACGTCGCGGCCCGTCTTGCCAACGAACAACTGTTCGGGCGCGATCCATTGCAGGTCGCCGCGTAGGGCCGCTTGCAGGTGGTCAGCCACCATCAACGACGCAAAGGTGTAGACCCGCGGCGTTTCGTCGCCGATGAAAACCACCATCGATCCGGGGCGGTCATTGGTGAAGTAGCAGTCCTGGGCAAAACCGGCAGGCGCGCAGGCCTCCCGGTCGCCATACACGATCAGGGCTTCCAAGCGCTCGGCATGCATCACCTCGCGGGCAAGTTGCCAGCGGCGGTCGCGTTCAGCGAGGGTGAGGGGGGAAGGGAAGGTAGGCAAGGCGAAGTCCTGATGGGGAGGGTTGAGACAGGGTCGCAATTTAATTCATTCAAATGAATTAATCAATTGAGGGGGGAGCCTCCGTATTGACTGCCCGTCGCGCGTTGTTTTATTCTGGTTCCCTATTAAGGAACTTAAGTTCCGATTTATGGAACAAACATGAGTATTCTCGATGGGGTCCAACGCGTCCTCGGGTTGTATGCGGAAGGCGCGGCGGAATTGAGTTTCACTGACGTGGCCGCGCGCCTGGCCATGCCCAAGAGCACGGCCTCCCGCCTGCTGAACCAGATGCAGCACTACGGCATGCTGGACCAGGACGCCGCCACGCGCCGCTATCGTCCCGGCGCGTTGCTGGCCCAGGCCGTGCGGGCCGGCATGGCTGCCACGCCGCTGGATGAAGCTTGCCGCGCCGTGCTGGCGCGCTTGTCGGACGACAGCGGCCTGACGGCCTATCTTTCCACGCTTAACCAGCGTGAAACCGTGGTGCTGCAACGATTGAACGGTTCGCATCCCGTGCAGGTGCTGTCGCCGCCCGGCTCGCGCCGCAACGCCTCGGGCACGGCCATGGGGCGCGCGCTGCTGTCGCGCCTGAACGATGCCGAATTCCAGGCCCTGTATGGCACGGATGCCGCCCAGCCCCTGCCGATGGAAGGGCGCGACTGCCCCGCCACGGTCGGCGACCTGGCCCGCCTGGTCGCGCAGACCCGTGCAGACCATTGCGGCGTAGCCATTGATCAGGCCATGCCCGGCATTGGTGCCGTGGCGGCCGCCGTGCGCGACCCGGCAACGGGCGAATTGCGCGGACTGTGCCTGTCGTTCGTGTCGTTCCAGGCCGATGCGGCGCGCGTGGCGCGCCTGCGTGAATCCGTGCTGCAGCAGGTGGCCGCGCTAGGCCGCGAATTGAATGACCCTTACTGGTTGAGCTGAACTTCTCCCTTTCCCGATGCGTCCTCGCGGGCGCCATCCAGAACATCCCTTGACGGAATCTTCCCCCATGAACCTCTTGCTCCTCAGCAATTCCAGCAGCGACGCCGGCTACCTGGTCCACGCGATGCCGGACATCCGTGAATTGATCGAATCCCTGCCGCAAGGCGCGCCGGCCGTGTTCGTGCCGTTCGCCGGCGTCACGCGCGACTGGGATGACTACACCGCGCTGGTCGTGTCGGCACTGGCCGACACCGGCCTGGCCATCCAGGGCCTGCACCGCGCCGAAGACCCGGTGGCCACGCTGGAAAGCGCCGCGGTCATCATCGTCGGGGGCGGCAACACCTTCAATCTGTTGGGCCAGCTGCGCCGCCAGGGCCTGCTGGACGTGGTCGCGCGCCGCGTGCGCGCCGGTGCGGCCTACCTGGGGTGGAGCGCCGGTTCCAACCTGACGTGCCCCAGCATCTGCACCACCAACGACATGCCCATCACCGATCCGGAAGGTTTCGACGCGCTGGGGCTGCTGTCGTTCCAGATCAACCCGCACTACACCAACGCCCACCCGCCGGGGCACCGCGGCGAAACGCGCGCCCAGCGTCTGGCCGAGTTCTGCACGCTGAATCCGACGATGCCCGTGCTGGGCCTGCCCGAAGGCGCGGCGCTGCGCGTGCGCGGCGACATGGTCTCGTTGATCGGCCCGCATGATGCCCCGCTGTTCCAGGGCCACGCCGAGCCGCGCGTGTTCCGTCCTGGCCCGCTGGAGATTCCCGCATGAAGCAGGTGATCGATACCATCGAGCTGCTGTCGTCCGCGCACATCACGGGCGAAGCCGTGGCGCAGGTGCTGCGCGATGCCGGCCAGTGCGAGGTGGAAGTGACCCGCCTTGAACGCGACGGCGCGGCCACGGATTTTCTGTCCATCGTGATCCCCGGCGCGGATGACACCGCGCCGCAGCTGGGCATTGTCGGCCGCTTGGGCGGCATCGGCGCCCGCCCGGCAGTGACAGGCCTGGTGTCGGACAGCGACGGCGCGGTGGTTGCGATTGCCGCGGCGCTCAAGCTGATGGCGATGGCTCGCCAGGGCGACGTCATGCCGGGCACCGTGCGCATCCGCACGCACATCTGCCCGCGCGCCGGCACGCGTCCGCACCATCCCGTGCCGATGATGCGTTCGCCGTTCCCGATGCGCGAAATGATGTCGCACGAAGTCGATCCGCGCATGGACGCCATCTTGTCGGTCGACACGACGCGCGGCAATCGCCTGGTCAACAAGCGCGGCGTGGCGTTGACGCCGGTGGCCAAGCAGGGCTACCTGCTGCGCATTCCGGAAACGATGCTGGACGTGATGGGCTGGGTCAGTGGCGAGCTGCCCGTGACCCTGCCGCTGACCACGCAGGACATCACGCCGTACGAGAACGGCCTGTGGCATGTGAATTCGCTGATGCAGCCAGCGATCGTGACGGACGCGCCGGTCGTGGGCGTGGCGCTGACCGCGCAGACCACCGTGCCCGGTTGCGCGACTGGCGTCACGAACGCGGTGGATGCCGACGTGGCGATGCGTTTCTGCATCGAGATCGCCAAGCTGTACGGCCAGCGCACGATGACGTTCTTCGACGACGCGGAATGGGCGGTCTTGCAAGGTCGCTACGGTTCGATGGCCCATCTGCAGACCGTCGGTCGTGTCGACGGCGGCGCAGCATGAGCGCGCCCCATTCGCGCCGGGTGGCCTTCTTCACCATCGGTGAATCGCCGCGCAGCGATGTCGTGCCCGAGATGGCGCGGCAGCTGGGCGAGACCGTTCAGATCAATGAATTCGGCGCGCTCGATGGGCTGGACGCTGCGGCGTTGGCCGCAATGGCCCCGCGGGACGGCGAATACCGTTTCGCCACGCGCTTGCGCGATGGCGCCCAGATCCAGCTGGATGCCGCCGCTGCCGAAGCCCGGCTGGCAGCGGTCATGCAGCAGGCGGATGGCGCCGGCTACGACGTGTTGGTGCCGCTGTGCACCGGCACCGCCATCGCGCCGATGCGCACGCTGGTCGTCGAGCCGCAGCAGGTCGTCGACCATCTGGTCGCGGGCTTGTCGCAGCACTGCCGCAAGGTGGGGCTGGTGGTGCCGCTGGCCGAACAGGTCGACTTCTTTCACATGGCCGTGCCGCTGTCCTGCGAAACGCAGGTCGTGCACGCCTCGCCCTATGAAGCCGATGCCGGCCAGGCCGCCCGCAATTTCGCGCAAGCGGGCCAGGCGCTGGCGTCATGCGACCTGATCGTCATGCATTGCATGGGCTACGCGGAGCGCATGCGCCAGGCCGTCGCGCAGGCGTCCGGCCGCCCGGTGCTGCTGTCGAACCGCCTGGTCGCGCAGGCGCTGTCGCAACTATTGGAATAACGCCGCCAACGCTGGCCGATGCGCGGTTGCGGATCCGTTGTCTGCCGCCGTGCCGGATGAGCGGCGAGGGGAGACGAAGCTGTCTTCGTCAATTTATCGTTCGGAGTGTCCTTTCATGTTCAGCCTTACCCTGCACCGCGCCCTTGGCGCCTTGTTCGCCATCACCGCCCTGACGGCCGCCTCTACGGCGGTCGCCGCCGATGCGTGGAAACCCACAAAACCCGTGCGGCTGCTGGTGGGCTTTGCGCCCGGCGGCTCGGCCGACACGCTGGCGCGCCTGCTGGCCGAACCGCTGTCGCAGCGGCTGGGCCAGACGGTCGTCGTCGAAAACCTGGCTGGCGCCGGCGGCAACATCATGGCGTTCCGCCTGTCGCAATCGCCCGCCGACGGCTACACCATTGGCATTGCGGCGGCCGGTTCCATGGCCATCACCCACGTGCTGAACCCGAAAGGCACCAACTACAAGCCCGCGGACTTCACCCCCATCACGCTGGCTGCGGTCCAGCCGAACGTGGTGATCGTGAACAAGGACGTGCCCGCCAACAACCTGGCCGAGCTCAAGGATTATTTCCAGAAGACGCCGACCGCCACCTACGGCACGGCGGGCGTGGGCATTTCCAACCACCTGATCGCCGAAACCATGCTGTACAAGATGGGCGTGAAAGTCCCGCACGCCGCCTATCGCGGCGCCGCGCCGGTCATCACCGACCTGTTGGGCGGCCACATCGCGATGACGATGGACAACATCTCGACCGCGGCGCCCCTGGCCTCGCAAGGCAAGGTCAAGGCCATCGCGGTCGCATCGATCAAGCGCGCGCCCCAACTGCCCAACGTGCCGACGTTGGACGAACAGGGCCTGAAGGGTTTCGACATGCCGACGTGGCAGGGCGTGTTCGCGCCGGCAGGCCTGCCCGCCGACGTGCTGGCGGCCTACTACGCCGCGCTGCAAGACGTGCTCAAGCAGCCTGGTGTGATCGAGAAGATGGCGGGCCTGGGCTCGGAGCCGGTAACGGACATGACGCCCGAGAAGACCAGCCAGTTCCTGGAAAACGACCGCAAGCAGTGGGCCGATATCGTGAAGGCCGCGAATATCAGCCTGGAGCAGTAAGCGGTAGGGGGGTGAGAGGATGACACCCGGCGCTTGCCGAGTCACCCTCGACGCTATGCCATCTTGTGGCCGGTGCAGTGCGTGTGCCCCTTCGTAGGATGGGTGAAGCGCGGGAGATCGGGGGCAAGAACCCACGTCTGGAGCGCGCGTAACCCATCAAACAACGCTGGCTTGCTAAGCCGGTTCAGCCACAACGCGGCCGCTGCTTGATGGGTTACGCGCGTTCGACGGCAGAGTTCTTACCCCCAATCTCCCGCGCTTCACCCATCCTACGCCGGGTACCTTGCGGCGATTTCCGCGATCAGGCGGCGTGCGGCGTCCAGCTTGTCGGCGGCGGGCAGGGGGTGCGCGCCTTGCTCGTCGAACAGCACCAGTTCGGTGGTGTCCGCGTCCATGACCTTATGCGCCAGGTTGCCCACCAGCAGCGGGATGCCCTTGCGGGCGCGCTTGGCTTCGGCGTGTTCCGCAAGCTTTTCGGTTTCAGCGGCAAATCCCACGCACCATGGGCCGTTTTCCAGCTTGGCCACTTCGGCCAGGATGTCCGGATTGGGTTCGAATTCCATCAGCGGCGCGCCGCCGCCTTCGCTGGTCTTCTTCAGCTTCTGCGTGCTGACGTTCTTCACGCGCCAATCCGCCACGGCAGCCACCGCGATGAAGATATCGGCGTCGGCGGCGCTGGCCATCACGGCGTCGTGCATCTGGCGCGCGGTCATGACCGACAGCGCGGTGACGCCGCGCGGCACGGGCAGGAAGGTGGCGCCGGTGATCAGCGTGACGCGGGCGCCGGCTTCGCGGGCCGCGCGGGCCAGCGCGTAGCCGGTCTTGCCCGACGAGCGGTTGCTCAGCACGCGCACGGGGTCCACCGGTTCGGACGTGGGGCCTGCGGTCAGCAGCACGTGGCGGCCGGCCAGCAGCTTGGGTTGGAAGAAGGCGATCAGGTCGGTCAACAGCTCATGCGCTTCCAGCATGCGGCCGTCGCCCGTTTCGCCGCAAGCCTGTTCGCCGGCCGAGGGGCCCAGGACGCTGATGCCGTCGGCGCGCAATTGTTCGACGTTGCGCTGCGTGGCCGGGTTGGCCCACATCTCGCGGTTCATCGCGGGCGCCACCAGAAGCGGACAGGCGCGCGCCAGGCACAGCGTGGACAGCAGGTCATCGGCCATGCCATGGGCCAGCTTCGCCATGAAGTCGGCGCTGGCGGGGGCGATCAGCACGGCGTCCGCGCCGCGCGTCAGATCGATGTGCGCCATGTTGTTGGGCACGCGCGCATCCCAGGCGTCCACGAACACCGGGCGGCCCGACAGGGCTTGCATGGTGACGGGGGTAATGAAGTGCGTGGCCGCCTCGGTCATCACCACGTCGACCGTGGCGCCTTGTTCGGTCATGCGCCGCACCAGCTCGGCGATTTTGTAGCAGGCGATGCCCCCGGTCAGACCGAGGACGATGCGTTTGCGGGCGAGATCGAGCATGAGGGCGTGGCGGCGGGTTCAGCGCCGTGAAAACGAGGAATGGAGGGTGATTTTATTCTGCATTGCGGCATTGCGCCGTTCGCGATGCATTCAGGGGGGATCAAATAGGGCAAAACCCAGCCCCGGGGGAGGGGCGGCCGGGGCGTTGCGCCCCGGCGGCGGTCGTCAGGCTTGCGGTTTCTTGCGGCTGCGGAGCAGTTCGTCCAGCACCAGCAGCACGGCGCCGCAGCTGATTCCCACGTCCGCCAGGTTGAAGGCGGGGAAGTAGGAGTCTTTCCAATAGAACAGCAGAAAGTCCACCACGTGGCCATACACCACGCGGTCGATGACGTTGCCGATGGCCCCGCCCAGGATCAGCGTCAGCGCCAGGCTGAACCGGGGCTGCCCATGCGTGCGGCGCAGGATGATCGTGATGACCACTGCCGCCACGATGCCCAGGGCAGTGAACAGCCAGCGTTGCCAGCCTTCTTCGGATGCCAGGAAGCTGAATGCGGCCCCCCGGTTGAACAGCAGCGTGAAATCGAAGACCGGCAGCACGTTGACCCGTTCGCCGTACTGGAACGAGGTATTGAAGTACACCTTGGTCAACTGGTCCAGCACAATGATCAGCAGCGCCAGCGCCAGCCAGCCGCCCACGCGCGCCGGCGCGGCGCGGGTGGGGGCCGTGCCCGTCACTCCCGGATCGGAGGGGCGGGCCATGTTCAAGCCTTGTCGCGGGCTTCGCCCGAGCCGAACAGGTTGGACACGCAGCGGCCGCAGATCTCGGGGTGGTCAGCGTCCTGGCCCACGTCCAGGCGCCAGTGCCAGCAGCGTTCGCACTTCTTGTGCGTTGACGGCGTCACCTCGATGCGGGTCTCGCCTTCGCCCGCGTGCACGGTGGCGCGCGAGACGATCAGCACGAAGCGCAGGTCGTCGCCCAGGCTGGCCAGCAGTTGCTGGTCGTCGCCATTGGCGTAGAGATCGACTTCCGCTTGCAGCGACGAACCGATGTCGCCCGCCGTGCGCACTTCTTCCAGCTTGCGCTGGACGTCGGCGCGGATGGCGCGCAGGCGCGCCCACTTGGCGGTCAGCGCGTCCGCATCGGCAAACGGCGGCAGCGCGTGGTAGACCTCGGTGAAGATCGTCGTGCGGGCCGCGTCGGCCTGGTGCTTCAGTGCGGACCCGACCAGTTCCTTCCAGGCCTCTTCAGCCGTGAAGGACAGAATCGGCGCCATCAGCTTCAGCAGCGTCTGCGTGATGTCCAGCAGCGCCGTCTGCGCCGAGCGGCGCGCCACGCTGCCGGGGGCCGACGTGTACAGGCGGTCTTTCAGGATGTCCAGGTAGAACGCGCCCAGGTCTTCCGAGCAGAACGTCTGCAAGCGCGAGACGGCCGGGTGGAAGTCATAGCGTTCGTAGTTGGCCTGCACTTCGGACTGCATCTGCGCCGTCATGGCCAGCGCGTAGCGGTCGATCTCGAAGAGCTCGCCGTACGGCACCGATTGCGACACCGCGTCGAAGTCGGCCACGTTGGCCAGCAGGAAGCGCAGCGTGTTGCGGATGCGGCGATAGCCTTCCACCACGCGCTTCAAGATCTCGTCCGAAATGGAGAGTTCGCCCGAGTAATCGGTGGAAGCCACCCACAGGCGCAGGATTTCCGCGCCCAGCGAGTCCGACACCTTTTGCGGGGCGATCACGTTGCCCACCGACTTGCTCATCTTGCGGCCCTGGCCATCCACCACGAAGCCGTGCGTCAGCAGCGCCTTGTAGGGCGGCTGGCCGTACAGCATGCAGCCGGTCAGGAGCGAAGAATGGAACCAGCCACGATGCTGGTCCGAGCCTTCCAGGTACAGGTCGGCGGGCCAACCCAGTTCAGCACCGTGCGAGCCGGCGAATTCGCCATCCTTGCCGCCCAGCACCGTGGCGTGCGTGCTGCCCGAATCGAACCAGACGTCCAGCGTGTCGCGGTTCTTTTCGTACTGGCCGGCTTCGTCGCCCAGCAGGTCGCTGGGTTCAATGGCTTGCCAGGCTTCGATGCCGCCTTGCTCGACGCGCTGCGCCACCTGTTCCAGCAATTCGGACGTGCGCGGGTGCAGTTCGCCGGTTTCTTTGTGCACGAAGAAGGCCATCGGCACGCCCCACTGGCGCTGGCGCGACAGGGTCCAGTCCGGACGATTGGCGATCATGGCGTGCAGGCGGGCGCGGCCCCAGGCCGGGTAGAAGGCCGTGGCGTCGATGCCGGCCAGTGCCGATTCGCGCAGGGTCGGACCGCCATCCTTGGGGGCCACGTCCATGCCGGCAAACCATTGGCTGGTGGCGCGGTAGATGATCGGCGTCTTGTGGCGCCAGCAGTGCATGTAGCTGTGCTTGTGCTTTTCGACGTGCATCAGCGCGCCGGCTTCGGTCAGCGCTTCGACGATCTTGGGGTTGGCGTCCCAGATGGACAGGCCGCCGAACAGCGCCAGGCTGTCCACGTACTTGCCGTCGCCCATGACCGGGCTGATGAAATCGGTGTCCTTCATGCCGTGCGCCTTGCACGACACGAAGTCTTCAATACCGTAGGCAGGCGCCGAGTGCACCACGCCCGTGCCCGAGTCGGCCGTGACGTAGTCGCCCAGGTAGATAGGCGAGCGACGATCGTACGCGGCATTGAACTGCGCCAGCGGATGACGGAATTCGATGCCCGACAGCGCTTCGCCCGGTGCCGTGGCGATGATTTCGCCTTCCAGGTTCCAGGATTTCAGGCAGGCTTCGACGCGGTCTTTCGCGACCAGCAGCAGGGGGCCGAACTTGGGCGCCGGGGACACCCGCACCAGCGCGTATTCGATTTCCGGATGCACGTTCAGCGCCTGGTTGGACGGGATGGTCCAGGGCGTGGTCGTCCAGATCACGATGGCGCCGTCTTCCACCGACTCCAGGCCGAAAGCCTTGGCCAGCTTGGCCGGTTCGGCAAACGGGAAGGCGACGTCCACGGCCGGGTCGACGCGGTCGGCGTATTCCACTTCGGCTTCGGCCAGGGCCGAGCCACAGTCGAAACACCAGTTCACGGGCTTCAAGCCGCGGAACACGTAACCCTTGTCCAGGATGCGTCCCAGCGCGCGGATTTCGTCGGCTTCATTGCTGAAGTTCATCGTCATGTACGGACGGTCCCAGCCGCCCAGCACGCCCAGGCGCTTGAAGTCCTTGCGCTGGCGGTCGATCTGCTCCAGCGCGTAGGCGCGGGCCTTCGACTGCACTTCCGCCACGGGCAGGTGCTTGCCGTACTTCTTTTCGATCTGGATTTCGATCGGCATGCCGTGGCAGTCCCAGCCTGGCACGTAATGCGCGTCATAGCCGGCCATGTTGCGGCTCTTGACGATGATGTCCTTCAGGATCTTGTTGACCGCGTGGCCGATGTGGATGTCGCCGTTCGCGTAGGGCGGACCGTCGTGCAGCACGAAACGGGGCCGGCCGCGGCTGGCCGCACGGATCGCCTGGTAGACGTGGTTTTCCTCCCACTGCGAAATCCAGGCGGGCTCGCGCTTGGCAAGGTCGCCCCGCATGGGGAAGGGGGTATCGGGCAGGTTGAGGGTCTTTTTATAGTCCATGAACGGCAAAATAGGCGCGCGCGTTTCGCGCGTCTTCGGCGATGGCGGCAGTCAGGGAAGGGAGATCAGGAAATTTTTCTTCGTCCCGCAGCTTGTGCAGGAATTCGACGCGTACGAGTTTACCGTAAGCGTTGACCGTGTCGTCCAGCAGGTGCGACTCAAGCAGCACGCGGCCGCGGTCTTCGACCGTCGGGCGCACGCCCAGGCTGGCAACCGCAGGCAGCGGGCGCTCGGCCAGGCCATAGACCTGCACCACATAGATGCCCGAGCGGGCGGCGCAACGTTCGGCCACGCGCAGGTTCATCGTGGGAAAGCCCAGGGTGCGGCCCAGCTTCTGGCCATGGATCACGTGGCCGCTGATGTGGTACGGGTGGCCCAGCAGATGGCGGGCGCGGTCCAGGTCGCCTACGGCCAACGCCGTGCGGACCTCGGAACTGGAAATCCGGTGGCCTTGCTGATCGGTCACGTCGGCCAGCGTCTGCACCTCGAAACCATGGCGCATGCCGGCTTCGCGCAGCAGGTCGATATCGCCGCTGCGCTTGTGGCCGAAGCGGAAATCCTCGCCCACCAGCAGCCATTTGGCTTGCAGCCCCTGCACCAGCAGGTTCTCGATGAAGGCGTTGGCCGACATTTCGGCCAGCCGGGCGTTGAAGCGTTCCACCACGACCTGGGACACGCCGTAGCGCGCCAGCGCCGCCAGCTTGTCGCGCAGTCCGGATATCCGGGTGGGCGCCAGTTCGGGGCGTTGGTTCAGGGTGGCGAAATACTCCCGCGGATGCGGCTCGAAGGTCATGACGGCGGGCGTCAGGCCGCGCTCGCGAGCGACTTGGCAGACGCGCGCCAGCATGGCCTGGTGCCCGCGATGGACGCCGTCGAAATTGCCGATCGTCAGCGCGCAAGGGGCGCGCCGGTCGGGCGGAGGCAGGGATCGGTAGATGCGCAGCGATGGTTTCACGAGCGAGAGTTTACAATTTTGGATTCCGGGTTTGTTCTAATCCCCCCAACCATTTCTGCGCGACCGGTATTTCCGGGGTGCGCAATGGCGGCGGACAAGCCCTTTTGCGACAAGCAAGGCGCCCCTGCCGGGCGCCCTGGGGGCTAAATATTTGGATTCTTCTATCTTGCCGGAAACACAATTTTCTAAACGCCGCCTCGTCATCCTGATCTCGGGGCGGGGCAGCAACATGCAGGCGCTGGCCGAAGCGTGCCGCGACGAGGGCTGGCCGGCCGAAATCGCCGCCGTCATCGCCAGCCGGCCGGATGCCGGCGGCCTGGAATGGGCCGCCGCCCAGGGCATCCCCACGGCAGCCCTGTACCATAAGGACTACGCCAGCCGCGAAGCGTTTGACGCCGCCCTGGCCGCTGAAATCGACCGCTACGCGCCCGACTACGTCATCCTGGCGGGTTTCATGCGCGTCCTGACCCCGGGCTTCGTCAACCACTATGCCGGCCGGCTGGTCAATATCCACCCCTCGCTGCTGCCGGCGTTTCCTGGGCTGCACACCCATGCCCAAGCCCTGGCGACGGGAGTGCGCGTACACGGCTGCACGGTGCATTTCGTGACACCGGTGCTGGACCACGGCCCCATCATCGCCCAGGGCTGCGTGCCGGTCCTGGCCGGCGATACGCCGGAACTGCTGGCTAATCGCGTGCTGGCAGTGGAACATCAGGCTTTTCCGGCTGCCGTGCGCTGGCTGGCCGAAGGCCGGGTTACGCTGACAAATGACCACCGGGTGGACGTGCAGGGCGATCCCGCGCGCTTGTTCACCTGGTCGCCGGCCGCTTGATCGGCCCCGAATCGCACTGAATCGCTTTTATCGGGCGGAACTCCTCCGCCCCACTGGAACACACCATGACTAAACCCCAATCTCCGCGTTCTCGTCCGGCAGGCACCCCGAGGGCAGCCTCCGAAGGGCGCGACGGTCGGTCCTTTTTCTCGCGTCCCAAGGGCGATGCCCGCGAGGCGCCTCAGCGCGAGCGCAGCGATCGCGGGCGCGACGAGCGTCCCAGCCGGGATGCCGGCCGTCCGGCCCCGCGCCCGTCGTTCGACGCGCCGCGCGGCGAGAACCGCGGTGAAAACCGTGGCGAACGCGGCGCCTTCGGCGGCGAACGCCGGGAAGGCCAAGGCCGGCCCACGCCGCGTCCGTCCTACGACGCACCGCGTGGCGAGAACCGTGGCAACGGCCCGCGTGGCGATAGCCGGGGCGGGGAACGGGGCTCCTACAGTTCGGACCGCCGTGAAGGCCAGGGCCGCCCGGACTCGCGTCCGTCGTACGGCAACGGCCCGCGTGGCGACAGCCGTGGCGGCGAACGTGCTCCCTACGGTTCGGACCGCCGTGAAGGCCAGGGCCGTCCGGACTCGCGTCCGTCCTACGGCAAAGGCCCGCGCGGCGACAGCCGTGGCGGCGAACGCGCCTCTTATGGTTCGGATCGCCGCGAAGGCTCCGGCCGTCCGGATTCGCGTCCGTCGTACGGCAATGGTCCGCGTGGTGACGGCCGTGGCGGTGAACGCGCTGCCTACGGTTCGGACCGCCGCGAAGGCTCCGGCCGTCCGGATTCGCGCCCGTCGTACGGCAACGGCCCGCGCGGCGACAGCCGTGGCGGCGAGCGTACTTCCTACGGTTCGGATCGCCGCGAAGGCTCCGGCCGTCCGGATTCGCGTCCGTCGTACGGCAATGGCCCGCGTGGCGACAGCCGTGGCGGCGAACGGACGTCGTATGGTTCCGAGCGCCGCGAAGGCCAGAACCGGCCGTCTTATGATGCGCCGCGCGGTGATGACGCCTCGCACGGCCATCGCGAGCAGGCCCCGCAAAAGCCGCAATTCAACCGTCCGCGCCAATCCTATGCGGCCATCCGCATCGATCAGGTGCAGCGTGTCCTGGGCGAAATCCTGCAATGGACCTATCCGGCCGATTCCGCGCTGTCGCACTGGCTGCGCCACCATCCCAACCTGGGCGCGCGCGACCGTTCCGAAGTCGCCGAAGCCGTCTATGACGTGCTGCGCCATCTGCGCCGCTACCGCCAGTTCGGTGAAAGCGGCGTGGGCCCGGCCTCGCGCCGTCTGGCCATCCTGGGCCTGAACGCCACGCTGGGCGCCGAAGCGCTGGAAGAGGGCATGGACGCCGCCGAAGCCGAATGGCTCAAGCGCGTGTCGCAGATCGATCTGGCGACCTTGCCCCGCGCGGTGCGCGGCAGTATCCCCGACTGGCTGGACGAACGCCTGAGCCAGATGGATAGCCCGGAAACCCTGGTCGAAGCGCTGAACCGCCAAGCCAGCCTGGATTTGCGCGTCAACCCGCTCAAGGCCGAGCGCGACGCCATGTTGACGGAACTGCAGCAGAGCGCCGGCCGCTACGAACCCGTGGCCATGCCGTTTTCGCCGTGGGGCATCCGCATGGAAGGCCGTCCGGCCATCAACCGCTGGCCGCAGTTCGAAAACGGCAGCATCGAAGTGCAGGACGAAGGCAGCCAATTGCTGGCCCTGCTGGTCGCACCGCGCCGCGGCGAAATGATCATCGACTTCTGCGCCGGCGCCGGCGGCAAGACGCTGCTGCTGGGCGCGCTGATGCGCTCCACCGGCCGCCTGTACGCCTTCGACGTGTCGGCCGCGCGCCTGGCCCGCGCCAAGCCACGCTTTGCGCGTAGCGGCCTGTCCAACGTGGTGCCTGTCGTGATCGACAGCGAGAACGACGCCCGCGTGAAGCGCCTGGCCGGCAAGGCCCAGCGCGTGCTAGTCGATGCGCCTTGCAGCGGCATCGGTACCTTGCGCCGCAACCCCGACCTGAAATGGCGCCAGCACCCCGAGGCGCTGGCCGAATTGGGCCGGTTGCAGGAACGCATCCTGAACAGCGCCGCGCGTTGCGTGGCGCCCGGCGGCCGCCTGGTGTATGCCACGTGCAGCCTGCTGGCGGAAGAAAACGAGGTGCAGGCCGAGCGTTTCCTGGCCAGCCACCCCGAATTCGAGCGCCTGGACGCCGCCGAGATCCTGGCCGCGCGTTGCGAAACGCTGAAGCTGGAAGGTCCGTACGTCCAGCTGCGCCCTGACGTGCACGGCACCGACGGCTTCTTTGCTGCAGTGTTCGAGCGCAAAAAGAAGGGCGCAGCCGGCACAACGGCCGAAGCCGCCGACGCGGCGGACGCCGACGCCGATCTGGACGCCGATGTTGATTTGGCCCTGGACGGGGCCGAGGACGCGGACGCGCCGGTCAAGGCCGAAGCATCTGCTGCCGACACGGCCGAGACGACCCCCGCGGGCGAATCCGAAGCCGAAACCCTGGCTGACGCCGTCCCCGAGGCCGACGCGGCCAAGGAAGACAAGCCGGCCTGATGCGCGATCGGTTCGCGCCGGCTCAGGGAGCCGGCGTGACGCCGACTGTCGCGCTGAATCGGCGGGTGCCCAGCGTCTTGTTCTGGTATTTCACTTCCCAGGCCAGCGTGTCGGCGCCCGGCTGGTCCGCCTGGTAGACCACCTGCGAGACCGCCACCGGCCGATAGGCGCAACGCCCCGAATCGCTGGACTGGCCACGCGTCTGCATGATGCTGGCCTTGCCCAGCTTCGGGCTCTGCGTGATCTGCACGCGCGGCGCCCGCAGCGCCAGGCAATCCGACCCGCGGATCTCGTAATACGAGGCTAGTACGACGACGTCGCCCGACTTCATCGTCTGGGCGGGGGCGGGCGCGGCGAACGCAATGGCCAGCGTCGACAGGGTCGCAAATAAATAGGGTCGGATTGTTTTCGGCAACATCAGTGGGGCAAAAGAGACAATTTGGTCAGGGGTAAGGGCGGCGAGTGTGCGCCGGGAACGTGGCGTCCTCAAGACGAAATTCCCTTGCTGACAGGAACTTTAGTAGCGAAATGTAGCCAAAACCTAGTGCCATTGCGAATACCCCCCACTTTCATGGGGTAGCCGGCCCCACGCGCCGGATGTCCGCAAGGCTCGGCCTCGCGATTGCCCGAAATGGCCGCGAGAGAGGGCTTTTGTGCTCTAAAACCGGGGCTTAGTCCTTGATTTCGCTCAAAAACTATTTTGAAACTCCCTTGTCATAAGAAGACAAAGGTAAGCTAAACTTCAGGCACTTCTCAAGCGAGGCTCATAACAGCTTTATGGATTACATCCTCTCCTTCATTGCCGGCGGTCTGACCCAAGCCACTTGGTGGCAGGTCGTCGTATTCACCCTTGTCGTGACGCACATCACGATTGTTGCGGTCACGGTTTTTCTCCATCGCAGCCAAGCGCACCGCGGTCTGGATTTGCATCCGGCTGTCATGCACTTCTTCCGTTTCTGGCTCTGGATGACGACCGGCATGGTCACCAAGGAATGGGTCGCCATTCACCGCAAGCATCACGCCAAGTGCGAAAAGGAAGGCGATCCTCACTCGCCCATGCTGTTCGGCATCTGGAAGGTGCTATTCCGCGGTGCGGAGCTGTATCGCGAAGAATCGAACAACAATGAAACCATGGCCAAGTTCGGCCACGGCACGCCTGACGACTGGCTCGAACGCAACGTCTACAGCAAGCACAGCTTGTGGGGCGTGCTGTCCATGCTGGCCATCGACGTCGCCCTGTTCGGCGCCATCGGCGTGACGGTGTGGGCTGTGCAAATGGCCTGGATTCCCTTCTGGGCGGCTGGCGTCGTCAACGGCATCGGCCACTACTGGGGCTACCGCAACTACAACAGCCCGGACACCAGCACCAACGTGTTCCCGTGGGGCATCGTGATTGGCGGCGAAGAACTGCACAACAACCACCACGCCCACGGCACGTCGGCCAAGTTCTCGGCCAAGTGGTACGAATTCGACATCGGCTGGTGCTACATCAACATCCTGAAGTTCTTCGGCCTGGCCAAGATCAAGAAGGTTGCGCCCAAGCTGAAGCTGGATGACACCCGCACGGGCATCGACCTGCGTACGCTGCAAGGCGTGATCACGCACCGCTACGAAGTCATGGCCCGCTATGCGGACGTGATCAAGAGCGCTGCCCGCGAAGAACTGAGCAAGTTGAAGGCCTCGCGCCAGGAAGGCAACGCCGAATGCGGCTATACCAAGCTGCATCAAGTGCGCCGCGCCATCCACCGCAACGAGGACATCCTCCAGCCGGAACAGCTTGCCGCCGTGGACAAGGCCATCGCCCAGAACAAGTCGCTCGCGACCCTGGTGCAAATGCGCCGCGAACTCGGCCGCATCTGGGAAAGCTCCAGCGCCAGCAGCGAACAGCTCCTTCATGACTTGCAGGCCTGGTGCCAGCGCGCCCAGCAAAGCGGCATCGCCGGGCTCGAGCAGTTTGCTCAACATCTGCGCCGCTACGCGGCATGATGCTAGAGAAGCTCAACCCTGAACAACGCGCCGCAGTAACGTTAGAACCGCAGCACGCCCTGGTCTTGGCCGGGGCGGGCAGCGGGAAGACCCGGGTACTCACTACCCGCATGGCCTGGCTGATTCAAACCGGCCAGGCTTCGCCTTTTGGGCTTCTGGCGGTCACGTTCACCAACAAGGCCGCCCGCGAAATGTTGGCGCGCATGTCGGCGATCTTGCCGATCGACACCCGCGGTCTCTGGATCGGGACGTTCCACGGCTTGTGCAATCGCATGCTGCGCGCGCATCACCGCGATGCCGGCTTGCCGCAAAGCTTCCAGATCCTGGACGTCACTGATCAGCTTGCCGCCATCAAGCGCCTGATGAAGGCCAATGGCGTCGACGACGAAAAGTACCCACCGCGCGATGTGCAGCGTTTCATCAACGGCGCCAAGGAAGAAGGCCTGCGTCCGCAGGACGTCGAAGCCTATGACGCCCATCGCCGCCGCCTGATCGAGATCTACCAGCTTTACGAAGCCCAGTGCCAGCGCGAAGGCGTGGTCGACTTCGCTGAGCTGCTGCTGCGTGCCTACGAACTGCTGTCGCGCAACGCGCCGGTTCGCGAACACTACCAACGCCGTTTCCGCCACATCCTGGTCGACGAGTTCCAGGACACCAACACGCTGCAGTACAAGTGGCTGCGCCTGTTGGCAGGCGGCGGCGCGGCCATCTTCGCCGTGGGCGACGATGACCAGTCCATCTATGCCTTCCGCGGCGCCAATGTCGGCAACATGTCCGACTTCGAACGCGACTACGCGCATGGCACCGTGATCCGGCTGGAACAGAATTACCGTTCGTTCGGCCACATCCTGGATTCCGCCAATGCGCTGATCGGCCATAACAACGGCCGCCTCGGCAAGAACCTGTGGACCGACCAGGGCGAAGGTGAACCGGTGCGTGTCATCGAGCAGCCTTCCGACGGCATGGAAGCCCAATGGATCGTGGACGAAATCCGTTCGCTGATCCATGACGGCAGCCTGCGCCGCGAGATCGCCGTGCTGTATCGCAGCAACGCGCAATCGCGCGTGCTGGAGCACGCCATCTTCTCGGCCGGCATTCCCTACAAGGTCTACGGCGGCCTGCGCTTTTTCGAGCGCCAGGAAATCAAGCACGCGCTGGCGTACCTGCGGCTGATGGCCAACCCCAACGACGACACGTCGTGGATGCGGGTCGTCAATTTCCCGACGCGCGGCATTGGCGCGCGTACGCTGGAACAACTGGCCGACGCGGCACGCGCGCACGACACCAGCCTGTATGCGGCGGTGGCGTTGGTGGGTGGCAAGGGCGGGTCCAACCTGGCCCAATTCGCGCAGCTGATTCATCGCCTGATCGAAGAAACGCGCGATCTGCCGTTGCCGGAAATGGTCGAGCACATGCTTGAGGCCAGCGGCCTGAACGCCCATTACAAGGCCGAACGCGAAGGCGCCGAACGCCTGGAAAACTTGAACGAACTGATCACGGCCGCGGCTGTGTTCGCTTCCGAAGAGAACTACGACGGCATGCCCGCCGGTGTGGTGCCTGAGCAGGCCACCTCGTCGACGCTGATGCCGGGCGTGGTCGACGCGCCCATCGTGGCCTCCGACGGCCTGACGCCGCTGGCAGGGTTCCTGTCGCACGCAGCGCTGGAAGCCGGCGACAACCAGGCCCAGCAAGGCCAGGACGCCGTGCAACTGATGACGGTGCACGCGGCCAAGGGCCTGGAATTCGACGCGGTCTTCATTACCGGCCTGGAAGAGGGGCTGTTCCCGCACGAGAACAGCATCCTGGAACAGTCCGGGCTGGAAGAAGAGCGCCGCCTGATGTATGTGGCGATCACCCGCGCGCGGCAGCGCCTGTACATCAGCCTGGCCCAAAGCCGGATGCTGCATGGCCAGACGCGCTACGCCATGCGCTCGCGCTTCCTGGACGAGATTCCCGAAGAGCACCTGAAGTGGCTGTCGCCCAAGGCCGGCCTGGCGCCGGTCAGCAGCACGGGCGCTGGCTGGGGCGGGGGCAACCGCGGCGACGCTTTTGGACGCAAGGCCACCAACACCATTGCGCCGCGTCAACCGCGCGGCGTGGCAAGCGGTGTCACGGTGGGCGACAAGCAGTATCGTGTGGGTCAGGGCGTGCGTCACGCGCGGTTTGGCGACGGCACGATTATTGGCTTGAGCGGCGCAGGACAAGACGCGCAGGCAGAGATCCAGTTCCGCGACGTCGGCGCCAAGACCTTGGCGCTGGGCATCGCCAAGCTTGATATTGTTCAGGGTTGAAAAATGGCCAACACCGATTCCCCGAAAGCCGAGTTGGCGTCGCTGCGCGCCGAGGTCGATGAAATCGATCAGCAGATCATGCTGCTGCTGGGGGTGCGCTTCCGTTGCACCGACATGATCGGCGAACTCAAGACCAACCATGGCATGGACCTGGTGGATCCCCAGCGGGAATCCCAGCAGGTAGAGCGCATCCGTCGCCTGGCCGAAGAGGCGGGCGTGCCGCCTGCCTTGGCTGAGACCATCCTGCGCGAAGTGATCGACACCGTGGTCGACCATCACACCCGCCTGCGCGAGCGCCCGTACTCGTAATGCCAGGCTGGCGGCGCCTTGGGGCGCCGCCTTCCCCTTTCCCTACAAGACCTTCATGAACGCCAGCAAGGCGTCGATGTCGTCCGCGCTGAGATCCAGCGGCCGGATGTGTTCGGACTTGCGCGGCGCATAAGGGTCTGGGGGATCCGCGGGGGCGGCCTCCCGGCCCATGCCCACGTTGTACATCCGCAGCAACCCCTTCAGGTCCGCGAACAGGCCGTTGTGCATCCACGGCCCTGCCAGCGAAACATTGCGCAGGCTGGGCGTACGGAATGTGCCCAGGTCGGCCGGATCGCGGGTGACTTCGAAGCGCCCCAGATCCTGGTTGCGCCGCCCATAGAACGCCAGGCCGATATTGTGGAACTGATGGTCCGTCAGTAGCGCGCCGCTGTGGCAGTTCATGCAGCGGGCCTGGGTGCGGAACAGATGCATGCCCAGCAGTTCCTTGTCGTTCAATGCGCCCGGGTCTCCTGCGAGGAAAGCGTCGAATCGCGTTGGCTGAGGGCGAAGCGTGGCAACGTAGGCGGCCAGCGCACGGGCAAGCCGGTCGGTGTCAATGGCATTGCCCGCCGCCGGCCCGAAGGCCTTCAGGAATTGCTGAGGGTAGGGCGGCAGGGCCTGCAATCGTGCAATGGCGCTTCCCAGGTCATGGTTCATCTCGCGGCTGTCCTGGACCGGGCCCAGCACCTGCGCTTTCAGCGTGTCGGCGCGCCCGTCCCAGAACAGGCGCGGCGCGAAGGGCGCAGCCAGCAGCGAGGGCGACCGGCGCCTGCCCATCAGCCGGTCTTCGCCGACGGCCAGCGGCCGGCCGTCGGTAAAGGCGCGCTGCGGCATATGGCAGGACGCGCAAGAGACCTGCCCCTTGCGGGACAAGTGCGCATCGAAGAACAGCATCTGGCCCAGCGCCACGACGTCGGGTTGTTGGACGTCCCGCGCCAGTTCAGGACGGCCGGCATTCGCGGCCATCCAGGTCAGCGGCGGCGCGTCCACCGGAGGCACCGCGGCCCATTCCGTCCAGGTGATGCCCGGATCAACGGTGGGGGCGGGCCATTGGCCTAGGGGCCCGGCATAACGGTCCCGCAGGCAAGCTATGTTCCAGGCGCCTGCTTCGTGGCAGGCTACCGCTGTGGTCATCCCAGGCGGCTCGGCCGGGATGGCGGAACCGGCGGCAAGGGCGAGGGTGAGGGCGGCGGCCGCCGCTTGAAAGCCCCGGCGTAGGTATGCGCGGCGCATCAGAAGCGGTAGCTGGCTTGCACCCAGATCTCGCGGCCGACTTGATAGGTGTTTCGGTTGATCGCCAAATTGGGGTTGGAGGCGGTGATGGCCGGCGTCTTGTTCAACACGTTCAGGACGTCCAGGGTGAAAGCGACGTTGCGCGCGAAGGTGGGCTCCCAGATCAGGCGGGTGTCCCAGGTCCAGTACGACGCCAGCCGGGTGCTGCGGTAGCTTTGCAGCGACTCGGGACGCGGCCCGTATCCCACGTAGACGGACGACATGCGCGAGCTGCGCCACTGGATGCTGTTGTCCCAGGTCAGCCCGCCCTTGGGCCAGATGCCGGTCAGCGACAGCGAGGCTTTTTGGGGTTGGTAGAACGAGACGGGCGGACGGTCGATGGCGCGCATGCGCTCGCCGTCGTACAAGATGTATTCGTCCGGGTCGCGCGCATCGCCTTCATAGCCTTCGACCAGATCCGCGTTGACCTTGCGCTTCTGGTAGCTCCAGTCGGCACGCGCCGTCCAGCGGGTATCCATCAGGCGCCATGGCGTCAGCGTCCGCAGCGACAGGCTGATGGTGTCCGTGGTGGATTTGCCGTTGTTGAGGTAGCGGTAGCCCTGAATGCTGTCGCCGCTCTTACTGACCTGATCGCGTCCGTTGCGGTGCACATAGGCCGCCAGCCCTTCCAGGCTGCCCATCCGCTGCCTGACCGACAGCGCCCATTCGTCGTCGTACGGGGTGCGCAGGCCCTCGTAGGACACGTAATACGGCTTGGATCCGTCTGCTACCGGGTTGCCGTAGCGGTCCAGCACTTGTCGCCTGAGCGTGTTGATCCGCTCTTCCAACGCAATGTTCAGCACGTCCGAGCCGTAGTAGCGGGCCCAGCCGCCGCTGACCACGGTGTTGCCGTCGCCGAACGCATCCCAATCCAGGCGGGTGCGCGGCGACAGGTTGGTGTTGCCCAGAAAAGTCTCGCGGTCGTAGCGCAGGGCGCCGGTCAAGGCCACGCGGTCCAGTTCCACCCGATCCGACAGATAAACGGATGCGGCGTTGTATTTCGTTTCGACGGTTCCGCGTAGATAGTGCACCTTGCTGGCATGGCGTTCAGCGCCATTGGCGGCATGCGTGGCGATGTACGAATAGGCGTCGCTGAAACGTTCGAAATTTACGTCGACGCGTTGCAGGTCGACGCCGGCATACGGGGTATGGGTGAAGGCGCCGGTGCGGAGCGGGTCGAAGTCGATGCGGCCCTTCAGCGTCCAGGTGTCCTGTTCCTTTTGCTCTTTTCCAAAGCCCCCCGTCACGTATTGCGGGATCGACGGAAATTTGTGCGTGACCAGCGATGTCGCGTCGGACGAGCGGTTGCTAAGCGCATTGTCCCAACCCGCCTGCACCGAGGCGCGGCCCCCCTGGAATGCGTGATCCAGGTTCCATCCCACGCCGCGCGCGGCATGCGTGTTGTCCCATTGCGTGTCCCGGAACGTGTCGCTTGAAAGCGTCTCGCGGCGGTCGCTGTACTTCAGCGTCAGGTCGGAAATGGTGTCCGCCGTGGCCCGCACCGTGAACTTGCCCAGGAAGTTGTCGATGCGGTCGTCGTAGTTGTCTTCGCCTTGGGTGGGCTGGTCGCCATCCACGCCCATGTTCCAGCGCCGGATGCTGGATTCGCGACGCGACATGCTCAGCACCGCGCCCGTCTTGTCATTGATGGCGATGTCGCCAATGGCGGTGTAGAAGCGCTTCTTCCATTCCGGAGAGAACCCCGGCTTGCCCTGGCCCCAGCCGGTCTCGTCGCCTTCGGCGATTTTCTGCTGGGTCATCTTCGACGTGTTCCAGCGGTAGTCCAGTTGCAGATGGTTTTCGCCCGATGGCCGGCGTAGCCGCGCGTCCACCACGCCGCCGGTGAAGCGCCCATACTCCACAGGCACAAAGCTGTCCATCACACGGACCTCACCCAACAGATTGGTATCGACGAAGTAGGACTGCGAGTTGCTGGGAATGTTGCCGACCTGCAAATTCAGGTTCTTGCTGGCCGGATCGACGCGGTTGGTTGCGTCCATCCCGTCGATCTGGAATAGATTCTGATAGGGGCTGGAACCGTGGAAGGAAATGTCTTCCACATTCATCGAGCCGCGGTTTGCCGAGCCGTTGGCCGGGGCGTTCGTGCGCACGGCTGGGTGGGTGGCTACCAGTGACGTCAGGTCCTGGTTGGCCGTAGGCGTGGTGGCGATCTCTTCCTGGGTATAGACGCGTTCATCGCTGTGTTCGCCGTATACCTTCACCGCTTCCAGGCGCAGCGCGGAAAACTGGTTCGTCTTGTCTATGTAGATGATGTAGCGGCCAGGGCCGTCGCCGCGTAACGCCAGGCCTGACCCGCGCAGCAACTGATCCAGCGCGTCCAGCGGCGACAAGGTGCCCCGCAACGCGGGCGCCGATTTTCCCGCGACAGCGGCCGGCACGAACGACACCTCCAGATTGGCCTGCTGCCCCAGGGCCAGCAAGGCGCTTCCCAGCGGCTGGGCGGGGATGTCGAAGGCAACCGGTGTGGCGCGGGTCTGGCCCAGCGCCGGGTCGGCCAGCGTCAGCGCTGCGCTCAACGCGATGGTTGCGGCGCGGAGGCGGCGCGTGGAAATGCGGGAAGACATGCGTAAGTCCTAAGCAGTAATGTCAGCCGTAGGACGTCGGCACTGCCCAAACCCCTCATCATTATGGCGATGAATAATTTATATCGATTCTCATTTACTGATTGAGTTCGGGCCGAACGCCTTCATCGCAAGATCAGCAAACCCGGCAAGTCGGTCACGCGCACGGGCGTCTGCGCCAGCAGCAGTTCCAATGCCCGTTGCGGGTCGGCGACGAGCGCGGTGCCTGACACGCGTTGCGTCTTGGCCGCTTCACCAATCACCAAGATGTGCTTGGCGCTGTAGCGCGCCAGCGCATCCGCCGCGGTCTGCAGCGGCACGTCGTCGAAGCTCAGCAGGCCTCGCGTCCAACCGGGCGACGCCGTGCCGGCCTCGGCTTCGCGTTTGACGCCTGCGGGCGTCACCTGCACCGTTTCGCCAGCGGATAAGGTCAGGCCTTGATCGTCTGCGCACGGCAGGCAGCGCACGGCGACCTGGTGCTCCTGTACCTCGACGCGAGTGCCGTCCTGGCCCAGTTCCACCGTGAAGCGCGTGCCCAGCGCAGTGGCGGAGGCCTCGCGCGTGATCACGGAGAACGGCGCCATGCCGGGTTGTCGCGGCGTCGGTTCGAACTGGGCGCGTCCGGCCAGCAATCGAACCTGGCGACGGCCGTCGGCATAGTCCAGCGCCAGCGCGCCGTGCGCATCCAGCACCACCGCCGAGCCGTCCGGCAGCGTGATGTGGCGTACCCTCGCATCGGCCCTGTAGTCGGCCTGCGGAACGTCCGTGGACCCGAACCAGCCGGCGAATGCGGCCGTCAGCAGCGCCAGCAGGGCGGTGGCGCGCAGCTTGCGGGCAGGCCGTTTGGCAAGCTTGCCGCGATCGATCTCGCCCATGCGGCGCCACAGGCGCGACAAGCGGTCATACGCGGCCGCGTGCCGGGCATCGGCCTGATACCAGGCTTCGAACTCGGCATGGGCCGCGTCGTCCAGCCGCTGGCCGCTCTGGCGGATGACCCAGCGCGAGGCTTCTTCAACGGGGTCGGGCGGGCGAACGCGCGTGGCCATCAGCCGGCCAGCGCCAGGTCGCAGGCCAGCAGGATGCGCATCATGTGCTTTTCAACAGCGCTGACGGATATCGCGAAGCGCTCGGCGATGGCGCCGTAGGTCAGGCCTTCGTGGCGGTGCATCACGAAGACGTCCAGGCTGCGGCGAGGCTGGGCGAGCAGGGCGGATTCCAGGCGGCGCAGGGTCTGGTGGGCGGAAGCTACGTCGAAGGTGTCGGCGGCATACGCCACGGGCAGCGCCGCGGCGTAGTCGGCGGTGGCAGAGAGCTCACGCGTGCGGCGGCGATGCCAATCGGTCGCGATGTTTGCCGCCACCCGGAATACGTATGCCCGATCATTGTCGGGGCGGGTGCGGTCGTTGAATTCCGCCAGCTTGATCCAGGTGTCCTGTGCGCAGTCCTGGGCCACGTCGCGTGAGCCGGTGCGCATCGAGAGAAAGCCAAGCAGTTCGCGGTAGTGGCGGAGAAATACGTCCGTAAGCGTAGACATGTCGCTGGCGCCTGGCGCCAGATGGAGTCAATTTCGCGACGAAGTATAAATGATAATGGTTATTATTAATAGGTAAGAGCGGAGGCTTGAGCAGCGGGACCGGCCCGCCGCTCAAGCGTCACGCTAGGCTTCGCTCTGGTCGATTTCTTCCAGGGAACCCTGGATCTCAAGCCATTGCTCTTCAAGCTCGTCGATGCGTTTGCCATGTTCGCCGTGTTCGGCCATGACCTTCTGGCGCTCCGCGCGGCGCGCGTCCGAATACAGGTCCGGGTCGGCGATGACGGCGTCCAGCGCGTGGAGCTTGGTCCGCAGCTTTTCCATTTCGGATTCGACTTTGGCCAGCTTGGCTTCCAGCGGTTTGCGCAGGGCGGACAGGCGTTGCCGCTGCTCGGCTTCGGCCCGGCGTTGCGCCTTGCGGTCCACGACGGGTTCGCCGCCTTCGGCGTTTTCGCGTGCCGCTTCGGCACGTTCTCCGGCATTGCGGGCCGCCAGCCAATCGCGGTAGTCCTCAAGGTCACCGTCGAACTCGCGCACAGCGCCGTCCGCCACGATCCAGAAACTGTCCACGGTGGTGCGCAGCAGGTGCCGATCGTGCGACACCAACAGCATGCTGCCCCCGAAGTCGGCCAACGCGGCGGCGAGGGCCTCGCGGGTCTCAACGTCCAAGTGGTTGCTGGGTTCGTCCAGCAGCAGCAGGTTGGGCTTTTGCCAGACGATCAGTGACAGCGCCAGGCGCGCCTTCTCGCCGCCCGACATGGGCCCGACCTTGCTGGTGACCGTGTCGCCCGAAAAGCCGAAGCCGCCCAGGTAGTTGCGCAGTTCCTGTTCGCGGGTCTCCGGCGCCAGACGGGCCAGATGCGCGATGGGCGTGCTGTCCACGTCCAGCATGTCCAGCTGATGCTGGTGGAAGTAGCCGATGGCCAGTCCGCGCGAGGCGCGGCGTTCGCCCGCCTGCACGGGAATCTCTTCGGCCAGCGTCTTGATCAGCGTGCTCTTGCCTGCGCCGTTGGCGCCCAGCACGCCGACGCGGCTGCCGGCACGCACCATCAGGGTCACATCGCGCAGGATGGGAACGGCATTACCCGCTGCGTCCGTGTACCCGGCGGACAGGTGTTCCAGCGTCAGCAAGGGGTCCGGCACCTGGTCGGGCGACGGGATGCGGATGTCGATGCCCGCTTCGGCATGCAAGGGCGCCAGCACCTGCATGCGGGCCAGCGCCTTGACGCGGCTTTGTGCTTGCTTGGCCTTGGACGCCTTGGCTTTGAATCGGTCGATGAAGCCTTGCAGGCGAGCCGTCTCGCGGGTCTGGCGTTCGTAGGCGATATTGGTCTGGCGCAGGCGTTCGGCGCGTTGCGTCAGGAAGTCGCCATAGCCGCCACGGTAACGCACCAGCTTGGCGTGGTCGAAGTGCAGGATCGACTTGGCCACCGCATCCAGGAATTCGGTGTCGTGGGAGATCAGCATGACGGTGCCCGGATAGGCGGCCAGCCATTTCTCCAGCCACAGCATCGCGTCCAGATCCAGGTGGTTCGTGGGTTCGTCCAGCAGCAGCAATTCGGACGGCGCCATCAGCGCGCTTGCCAGGGCCAGGCGCATGCGCCAGCCGCCGGAAAAGCTCTCTACCGGCTGCATCCACTCGTTCGGCTTGAAGCCCAGGCCGGCCAACAGCTGTTCGGCGCGCGAGGCCGCGCTCCAGGCGCCGGCTTCCACCAGCGCCGCCTCGACTTCTGCAATCTGCGTGCCCTGGTCGTCCGTCAGCGTAGCGCGGCGCGCCTGCAATTCGCGCAGGTGCGTGTCGCCGTCGATGACGAATTCACGGGCGGGGCGGTCGTCGGCATCCAGCTCCTGCTTAACGCTGGCGATGCGCCAGCCGACGGGCAGGTGCACGGTGCCGGCGTCCAGGTCCAGGGCGCCGGTCAGCAGGGCGAATAGCGAGGACTTGCCTGCGCCGTTCTTGCCCACGATGCCGACGCGTTCGCCCGGATGAACAACGAATTCAGCGCCGTCCAACAGCACTTTCGTGCCGCGGCGCAGGGTCAATCCAGTAGCGCGTATCACAGGGTAAGTTGCTCTCGGGTAAGCAGCAGAAGCTGGTCCGATGCCTCTTCCGTATCCAGCCACACGGGGGATAGCTGCGGGAAGGCGGCTTCGAAGAAGTCGCGTTCGTGGCCGATCTCCAGCACGATCACGCCGTCTTGCGTCAGGTACTGGGGAGCCGCCGCCAGAATGCGCCGCACCAGGTCCATGCCGTCTTCGCCGCCGGCCAGGGCCAGGTACGGTTCGTGACGGTATTCCTGCGGCAGCACGTCCATGGATCCGCTGTTCACATAAGGCGGATTGCAGATGATGACGTCGTACTGGCGTGCCGGCAGGCTGTCGAACAGATTGCTTTCGTGCAGGTCCAGTCGGTCTTGCAGGCCGTAGTCGTCCACGTTGCGGCGGGCGACTTCCAGCGCGTCGGCCGACACGTCTACCGCGTCCACGTGGGCGTAGGGGAAGGCCAGGGCCGACAGGATGGCCAGGCAGCCGGAGCCGGTGCACATGTCCAGCACGTTTTCCACCGCCAGCGCGTCCTGCACCCACGGCGACAAGCCCTGGTCCAGCAGTTCGGCGATAGGCGAGCGCGGCACGATGACGCGCTTGTCCACGTAGAAACGATGGCCACGCAACCAGGCCTCGTTGGTGAGGTAGGCGGCGGGCACCCGCTCGGTCACCCGGCGTTCCAGCAAGTCCAGCACGCGGTCGCGCTCTTCGCGCACCACGCGGGCGTCCAGGAACGGTTCCAGCGTGTCCAGCGGCAAGTGCAGGGCGTGCAGCGTCAGATAGACCGCCTCGTCCCAGGCGTTGTCGCTGCCGTGTCCCAGCGCCACCTGGGCGCTATTCAGACGCGACACCCCATAACGGATGAGGTCACGCAGGGTCAGCAGTTCTTGGCGGGCAGATTGATACATAGTTAGACCTTTATCCCAACCGGGCGTTTTCCCCGCAGGGCCATGCCAAGGGGAAAAAGCCCCCCTTTTGGGGGGGCTGGGACTTATTTGGACAGCAGGAGGTTTTCCAGCGTGCGCCGATAGATGTTCTTGAGCGGTTCCAGCGAAGCCACTTCGATACGCTCGTTGACCTTGTGGATCGTGGCGTTGCCGGGGCCGAACTCAATCACTTGCGGACAGATCTTGGCGATGAAACGGCCGTCGGACGTGCCGCCGGTGGTGGAAAGCTCGGCGGTCACGCCGGTTTCAGCGTGAATCGCCTGCACCAGCGCATCCGTCAGCGAACCGCGCGGGGTCAGGAACGGCTCGCCGCCCAATTCCCAGTCCAGGTCGTATTCCAGGCCGTGCTTGTCCAGCACCGCATGCACGCGCGCCTTCAGGCTTTCCGGCGTGCTGGCCGTCGAGAACCGAAAGTTGAACAGCGCCACGGCTTCGCCCGGCACCACGTTGGTGGCGCCCGTGCCCGAATTCAGGTTCGAAACCTGAAACGTCGTGGGCGGGAAGTACTCGTTGCCCTTGTCCCATTCGATCTCGACGATTTCCGCCAGCGCCGGAGACAGCTGGTGCACCGGGTTGCGAGCCAGATGCGGGTAAGCCACGTGGCCCTGGATGCCCTTGACCGTCAACTTGCCCGACAGGGAGCCGCGGCGCCCGTTCTTGCAGGTATCGCCCAGCACGTCGCCCGAGGTCGGCTCGCCGACGATGCAGTAGTCCAGCTGTTCGCCGCGCGCTTTCAGCGCGTCGCAGACGATGGCGGTGCCGTCAATCGACGGCCCTTCTTCGTCGGACGTGATCAGCAGTGCGATCGAACCGCCGTGTTGGGGGTGGGCCGCCACGAATTCCTCGGCCGCCACCACGAAGGCAGCAATCGAACTCTTCATGTCGGCCGCCCCACGACCGTACAGCCAGCCGTCGCGTTCGGTGGGAACGAACGGATCGCTCTCCCACTTTTCGCGCGGACCCGGAGGCACCACGTCCGTGTGACCGGCGAACACGGTCAGCGGCGCAGCGCTGCCGCGCCGGGCCCACAGGTTGGTGACGCCGCCTTGGGCGATGGTCTCGCACGTGAAGCCGATGCGTTCCAGCCGGGCGGCAAGCGCCGCCTGGCAGTCTTCATCCGCCGGCGTAACCGAGGGGCGGGCGATCAGGTCCTTGACCAGATCCAATACGGCTTCGGACGGCCGTGCGGTCGTGCTGCTCATTACGCCCTCAGCAGATCATTGATGCTGGTCTTGGCGCGCGTTTGCGCGTCGACACGCTTGACGATGACGGCGCACGCCAGGCTGTGCGAACCGTCGGCCGAAGGCAGCGAACCGGGAACCACGACCGAACCCGACGGCACGCGGCCGTAGGTGATCTTGCCGGTGGCGCGGTCAAAAATCTTGGTGCTTTGCGACAGGAACACGCCCATGGCCAGCACTGAGTTCTCTTCCACGACCACGCCTTCCACGACTTCCGAACGGGCGCCAATGAAGCAGTTGTCTTCGATGATGGTGGGGTTGGCTTGCAGCGGTTCCAGCACGCCGCCGATGCCGACGCCGCCGGACAGGTGGACGTTCTTGCCGATCTGGGCGCACGAACCGACGGTGGCCCAGGTGTCGACCATCGTGCCTTCATCGACGTAGGCGCCGATGTTCACGTAGGAGGGCATCAGCACCACGTTGCGGCCAATGAAGGCGCCGCGGCGGGCGACGGCGGGTGGCACCACGCGGTAGCCGCCTTGCTTGAAGGCGTTGTCGCCGTATTCCGAGAACTTGAGCGGCACCTTGTCGTAGAACTGCAGGGGCGCCTGGCCCATGATGGCGTTTTCGCTCAGGCGGAACGACAGCAGCACGGCCTTCTTGATCCACTGGTGGACCACCCAGTCGTCATTGATTTTCTCAGCCACGCGCAAGCGGCCCAGATCCAGGCCGTCGATGGTGTGTTCCACCGCTTCGCGCACCTCGGCGCTGGCGTCGGCGGGCGACAGGTTGGCCCGGTCGTCCCAGGCTTTTTCGATGGTGGTCTGCAGGTCGAGAGTCATAGCGGCTCAGCTTTTTAAAGGTTGATCAAACAGAAGTATGTACAAAATGGGCGATGCGCTCGGCTGCCTGCACGCAGTCAGCCAAAGGCGCCACCAACGCAATACGGATGCGGCCGTGGCCGGGATTCGCGCCGTGCGCTTCCCGCGCCAGGAAACTGCCCGGCAGAACGGTAACACCGGTGCGGCCGTAAAGGTCACGCACAAAGGCCGTATCCGACCCCGGCGTGGCCGCCCACAGGTAGAAAGACGCCTGCGGGCGCGACACGTCCAGCACGTTTTCAAGAATGGGCACCACCGCGTCGAACTTTTCGCGGTACAGGCGCCGGTTGTCCTTCACGTGCGCCTCGTCCGACCAGGCAGCGACGCTGGCTGCGGAAACCAGCGGGCTCATCGCACTGCCATGATACGTGCGATACAGCAGGAAGCGGCCAATCAGCGCCGCGTCGCCCGCCACGAAACCCGACCGCAGGCCGGGCACGTTGGACCGCTTGGACAGGCTGGAGAACGCCACCAGATTGCGGTAGTCGTCCCGGCCCAGGCGGCGCGCCGCCTGCAGGCTGCCCAGGGGCGGGTTGCCTTCGTCCAAGTAGATCTCGGAATAGCACTCGTCAGACGCGATGACAAAGCCGTAGCGGTCGGACAGCTTGAAGAGCGTTTCCCATTCGTCCAGCGCCATGACGTTGCCGGCCGGGTTGCCGGGCGAGCACACGATCACGAGCCGCGTCTTTTTCCAGACCTCGTCGGGCACGTGGCTCCAGTCGCTGGAAAAATTGCGCAACGGATCGGCGTTGACGAAGTAGGGCGTGGCGCCCGCCAGCAGCGTGGCGCCTTCATAGATCTGATAGAACGGGTTGGGGCAGATGACCACCGAACCCGCCGACGGGTCGATCACCGTCTGCGTAAAGGCGAACAGCGCTTCGCGCGAACCCAGCGCCGGCAGCACCTGCGTGTCGGCATCGGGGGCGGGGATGCTGTAGCGGCGGGCCAGCCAGCCCGAAATCGCCTGGCGCAGCGCCGGGTCGCCCTTGGTGGACGGGTACACGGACAGGCCGCCCATGTGGTCACGGATCGCCTGCGCGATACGTTCCGGCGCGGCGTGCTTGGGCTCGCCGATCGACAGATTGATGGGCGTCAGGCCGTCCGGCTGCGTGCTGGCGGAAGCCAGCAACGCCCGCAGTTTTTCGAACGGGTAGGGGTGTAAAGCATCGAGGCGCGGATTCATGACGCAAGATTTTAACAAGCAAGCTACAATAGCGGGCTTGACCTTTAGCGAAGGTGGCGAAATTGGTAGACGCACCAGGTTTAGGTCCTGACGCCGTAACAGGTGTAGGGGTTCGAGTCCCCTCCTTCGCACCACATATTGCCTGACGTTGTTTGGCGTTACGCCGACAATGTCATCCAACCCCCGAGCGCTCGAATGCGCCGGGGGTTTTCTTTTGCTTCCAGCTAAGACATCCCCCATAAGGGGACGCATGACGCGCCAACGTCAGTAAGTACAGCGCCGGGAAACCAAGGCCTCAGGGCTTGGGGGACCCGGCAGGTTGGGGCGGTGGATAGGCTTGGTTCAGGTACTCCACGATCAGCGGCACTTGTTCGGCCGGAATGGGGGCGCCGTAGGTGCCGACCATCTTTTTGACTTCGGCATCCCAGAAGCCCAATGGCATCGGCGGCTGCGACGACAAGTAATCGACCGAGTGGCACATCAGACATAGGGCCGCGCTTTGGGCTCCGGCGCCGGTGCCGGGGTGCAGCGTTGCGGTTTCCGGCGGGAGCTGGATGTCCAGGGCAGCGGCGGATGCGCAGGCAGACATCGCGGCCAGGGCGATGGCTAGCCTGACCAGGCGGCCGTGGGGGTGGCGACGGGTGGAGCGGGTCATGGGAGCTCCTTACGCGGCGTTGACGCGCACGGTTTCGACCACGTTGCGCATGTACCCCGACGGGTTCCACAGCGGGTCTAGGGGTTGGGTTTCGCCCGCCGTATTGGTGGCGCGGACCTTCAGGACATAGACGCCGGCCTGCTCAGGCGTGAAGTCGGCGTGCCACTCGCGGAAGGAGTAGCGGCCCAGGTCCTCGCCCAGAGAGGCGGCGCGCCAGGTCTTGCCGCCGTCGGCCGAGAATTGCACGTCGCGAATGCCGCGGCCGCCGTCGAAAGCAATGCCTCGAACCGGCACGCGTTGGCCCTTGGTCACGCGGGCGCCGTCTGCCAGGCCGGTGATGAAGCTGCGCACGTTGTAGCGGCCGATGGGGCGAGTTTTTTCTGGCGCTTTGCCCACCGGACTGCAGGCGCAGTCGTTATCGGGAATGCGGTAGGCCTTCTGCATCCAGAAGCCGTCGAACTCGGTGTTCAACACCTGGATGTCGGCCAGGTGTTTTACCCAGTAGGTGCCGTAGTAACCGGGCACCACCAGCCGCACGGGATAGCCGTTGAGCAAGGGCAGGTCGGTTCCGTTCATGGCGTAGGCCAGCATGACTTCGCCGTCCATGGCGTGGGCCGCGTCCAGCGCCTTGACGAATTCCGGGGTGCCTGGCAGCACGGGCCGGTCCAGGCCTTCGAAGGTGATTTGGCGGGCGCCGGCCTGGATGCCCGCCTTTTCCAGGATGCGCTTGAGCGGAATGCCCACCCAGCGGGCATTGCCCATCGCGCCATTGCCCAGTTGGCCTCCCCCCACGCGTGGCTCAAAAAAACCCCGGCTGTTGCCGGAGCATTGGGTGACGGCGACCAGTTCGACGGGCGCGCCGAACTGCTGCTTCAGGTCGGTAAGCGACAGTTCAAGGGGCGTGCCGACCAGGCCGCCGACACGCAGCCGGTAGGTGGCTGGGTCAATGGCGGTCGGAATGTTTCCCAGGTGGTAGCGCACGAAGAAGGCATCGTTGGGCGTGATGACGCTGTCGTTGAACACCTCAAACGGCGTTTCCAGTTGCGGTGGCCGCGAGGTCTGGCGGATCAGGGGGCGCTTCTGCGGGTAGGCGATCAGGTCGCGCTCGCCGTTCGCGAAAGGCAGCGTGACTGTGGCCGGGGCGGCCAGGCCGATCAGGCTATGGCTGGCCAGCGTGCCGGCCGCGCCCACGGTACAGGCTTGGCGCAGGAAGCGCCTGCGCCCATCCGAATCGAATGTGCTCATGCTTGTCTCCTCGTTGTTTTTTTCCGCACTCCGCTATACGCGGAGCGGTCGGATGAGGCTACGCCGGGCTAGCTGACGGGCACGTTAATTGTCGCGGCACGCTTACAACGGTCGTTCCAATAATCGCGTTATCTGCAGAATCCGCGCGCCTCTTCCCGATGCGACGCTCAAGTTTCCGCCCCGGTTGCCGTTAATGCCGATACAGCTTGTATAAGCCACCGGAAAAACAGTCCTATGTTTGATTTCATCTCCATCGTCGTAACCATCGTTGCCCTGATTGCCTGGGCAATTCATCGCCAAAAGAAGCGCCATAACGCATTGTTGGCGAAGTTTCGTGAACACAATCAGCGACTTGGTACGGCCTTCCCCGAAGACAGCGTCGACAGCGAATTGATTCTCAGCGATAAGGACAAGAAGGTCGTCATCGCATTTGATCCCCAAACGCAAAAGCTCTGCATGGTGTCGGGCAAGAATGATCCGGGCGAGGTGCTCGACTTTTCTTATATTCGGCAATGGCAATTGAAATGGACCGAGGTTTCAGGCAACGGCGGGCTCGCGTTCAAGAATGTCCATTTCGCCTTTTCAACCAGCGACCTCAAAAGACCGCTGATCAATATCCCCGTGGCCGGTAAAGGGTATGGCGACACCTGGAATAGCCGCCTGGGGATTCTGATGGGCGCCTGAGCAATTTCAAGCTCAGCGCCTTTCCCGACTACCCGCCTTCGGCCTCCGGCGCCGGGCGGTTCGGGAATACGTTCAGCGACATGATTTCGCGTTCGTATTCCGTCATCAGCATGCCCACCAGGTGGCCATGCAGCAACCCGAAGCGGGTCCAGTTCAGCGGTTCGCTACCCGGCAGCAGGTCCAGCAAAAGAAGTTGGCCGGTGCGTACCGTGCCCACGAAATAAGCCCGTTCGTCCAGGCCGCCCGCGGGCGGGGCATGATAGATCTTGACTGCCCGGCCGGTATCGTCCTTGCGCCACGCGCTGACGCCTCTTGCGGCGGCGTCATCGGTGCGCTTCAGATTATTCTGGATCGTCATCCAGAGGCCTTTGGCGTTCGGGGTATGTACAACAATCGTCATGGGCAGGTTTTTTCCGTGTTGGCGGGCAACATGGAATTTATCCAGAACCCTCCGAAAGCGACAAGCCCTGATTCGCCTCAGGCCGACCGTCTGATCAGTTCTTCACCTTGACGCGATCACGCCGCTTCTCGGTCCGGGGTTCCACGTCGCGTCCCAATTGCACATCCATCAAGATCGCGGCGTGCACTTTTGCGCGGCTGGCTTCAATGCGATGCATGCACGACCAGCCGCGTTCTGCCGCGACCGCCAGTTTTTTGTCCAACTCCGTGTGGCGGCGGCGTTTGTTTTCGGTCGACATGTTGCCGAGTTCTTGATCGGTGATTAAGCGCATCTGAATTCCTTTTCAGTCGGGTTGTGTGATCGGGTGATCGCCTCTTTGCGGGTTTGCGTAAATGTGCGAATGCGCGGCGCGTAAATGCGGCGCCGGCAATGTCGAGCGTTGCTTGGAATCGGCCGTAGTGTGCCAGCTTGTGTATTTAATGCAAGTCGTTGAAAAATAAAGATAAAAAAGTATAAGAATTACGTTTTCCATATACTTTCCAGCGACTTTGGATACTTTTTTCAGCAGGCGAAAATTGTCGCGGAACAGGGTTTGTCCTGATGCCCAACCTGCTTGACACCCCATCGCGCAACCCATAAAGTCACCGCACAGATTTAGATAAAAGACCATCTGTAAGGTGGTCTTTTATCGCGTGCAGATTGCGTCGACCTCTTACAGAAATAATTCCAAGAGGAGACGACTGTGCAATCATCGACCGTGAAAATACGTGGCATCGACGATGTCATCGCTTTTATCGATTCACGCCCCGGCATTGCTGGCCGGGCCGGCCTCATCTGGTGGCTGGCGCTGGGCGGACTGTTCCTGGATGCGTTTGCGAATTCGGCGTTAAGCGCGGGCCTGGGCCCGATGACGCGCGACTTGGGCCTGAAAGCGGGCCAGGTCGCGTTGATGACCTCGTTTGCTTCTTGGGTGGCCATTGCCTTCAATCCCATCGGCGGCTGGATGGCGGATCGTTGGGGGCGCATCCGGCCCTTGATCATCGCCAAGTTCCTGGCCGTGATTGGCGCGGGGCTGGTGATGTTTGCGCCCAGTTTCGAAGTCATCCTGGTGGGCCGCTTCTTCGTGGGTGCGGCCTACGGGATCGACTTCGCCATCGCGATGGCCGTTCTGGCCGAGTTCACCCCCGTCAAATTCAAGAGCCGCCTGAACACCTGGCAGGGCATGTGGTACACGGCCGTCTGCACGAACCTGCTGTTGGCGATGCTGTTCTTTTCGTGGGATGTGGGCGATTCGATCTGGCGCTATTCCGTTGCGGCCACGGCGATTTTCGCGCTGGTCATCCTGGTGCTGCAGCTGAGCTACATGGTCGAAAGCCCGATCTGGCTGGCCCGCAAGGAACGGGTCGAGCAGGCGGCCCAGGCCATGACGCGCATCTACGGGCAGGCCTTTGTCGCCGCGCCGCCGGCTGAACGCGTGCCGGTTGTCAACCAGGCCAAGCGGGGGCTGGCCAACGTGCTGCTGATCTTCCGTGGCGTGTACTTGCCTCGCACGATCCTGGCCGCCACGGTGCAGATCGGCCAATCGATCCAGTACTTCGCCGTGGGCTGGTATCTGCCGCTGATCAGCGCGGCCTTGTTCGGCAAGGACTTCATCTACGCCACGATCGGCGCGCTGGTGTTCAACATCTTCGGCATCTTTGGCGGCTTCCTGTCGCCGTACATCGGACGCAAGCTGGGATTGCGCCGCGCCTCGGCGTTCGGCTTTGCGATGGTGTTCGTGATCCTGCTCATCCTGGGCTCCTTCCACGGGCAGATGCCGTTGTGGCTGGCGGTGGCGCTGCCGTCGCTTTTCATCCTGTTCCACTCCGGCGGCCCGGGGGCCAACGGCAAGAGCCTGTCGTCGCTGTCTTTCCGCAGCGAGCTGCGCGCCGGCGCCAACGGCATCATCGGGGCGCTGGGTTCCACCGGCGCCGCGGTGGGCCTGCTGGTGTTTCCGATCTTTCGCGAGAACTACGGCCTGGAAAAGACCTTTCTGATCCTGTCGGTCGTGCCCCTCATCGCCAGCATCATCTGCTTCGTGATCAAGTGGGACCCCACCCGCACCACCATCAACCCCGATACCGAGACCGGCGCGCCCCAATTCAAGGACGACGGCGCGCTGGCTACCCTGGACCCCGCCATTGGGAAAGCCTCGCGATGACAAACAACCCTGTGATTCTGGCCATTGATGAGGGCACGTCCGGCACGCGGGCAGCCACCGTGTCCGCCGACGGTCACGTGTCGTGCCTGGAATATCAGACGCTGCACGTGGAGACGCCCCGGCCCGGCGTGGTCGAGCAGGACGCCAACGAGATCCTGGAAAAGACGATCAGCGTCTGCCGCGCCACCATCGCCCAGGCCCAACGGGCGGGGCAGCAGATCGCGGCAGTGGCGCTGGCAACGCAGCGCGCCACCGCCGTTCTGTGGGACACGCGGACGGGGGCTGCGCTGGTGCCGGCCATGGTGTGGCAGGACACCCGCTTCGTCGACGAGCTGGATCAGTTGGCGCCCGACTGGGACGCGCGATTGCTGGACCGCGTGGGCCGTCCCGTGGGCGTACGGTCGCTGTATCTTTGGGCGGCCCGCCATCTGCGCGATACGCCGCAGGTCGGGCAGGCCTGGCGCGAGAAGCGTCTGGCGTTCGGCACCGTGGACAGTTGGCTGCTGTGGCATTTCTCACAGCGCCGCGAGGTGGTCACAACACCGACCAACGCCACCTCGTCCGGGGCCTATGTGCTGGCGGATCATCGCTATTACCTGGAATGGGTGCAAGAGCTGGACTTCCCGTTCGAGCTCTTGCCCGCCTTGCGCCAGGACGCGGACGACTTCGGCCGGACGCGTCCCGAGGTATTGGGTATCGAGGTGCCGATCCTGGCGTCCGCGGGCGACCAGCACGCCGGCGCGATCGGCCTGGGCTGCCTGGACCGCGGACAGGCGATGTGCGTGCACGGAACGGGCAGCTTTGTGGACTTGATCATCGGCCCCGAGCCGCCCGTGAACTCGGGGCTGTCCGAAGGTTCGCTGACTATGACGGCCAGGCGCCAGGACGGCGTGTCGCACTTTGCCGTCGAGACCTTTGTGGCGACGACGGGGTCCGCGTTGAACTGGGTCTGCGAAAAGCTGAAGTGGTTTGCGGATGCGCGCGAGATCAGTGCGCTGGCGGCGACGGTGGGCGCATCGCAGGGGGTGACGTTCGTGCCTGCCCTGACGGGCTTGCGCGTGCCCCAGATGGAAGCGGCCGCGCGCGCCTCATTGACCGGCGTATCGATGGCGACGACGCAGGCCGAAGTCGCCTACGCCATTCTGGAAGGCATCGCGCATTCGGTGACCAGCTGCATCGAGGCGGATGAAGCCGTGTCGGGCGTGCGGGTGTCCGAACTGGTAGTAGGTGGCGGCTTGTCTTGCAGCGATCCCTTGCTGCAGATCCAGGCTGATCTGATCGGCATCCCGATCCGCCGCATGCAGGAATCCGACCGCGCCAGTCTGCGCGGCATTGCCTATCTGGCGGGTTCGTCCGGGCTGTTGTGGCCGTCGCTGCATGATGCCTGCAAGACCATTGCGACCGATGCGGTGTTCCAGCCAGCCATCGATGCGGCGGAACGCGCGCGGCGCCGAGCATTGTGGCACGCCCGCGTGGGCTCGGAATTGGGGCACGTCAGGCAGTTCAAGCAGGAAAAAGAGGAGGCGTTGCACAAATGATCGGTTGGCTATCCAGAAAGCCCAGGAAGGACCGGGCCGATATGACGAACACCGAGCCATTACGTCTGATGCGGCAAGAGCAATTGGACAGGTTGGGCAGTGAGCAGTACGACATACTTATCGTGGGCGGCGGGATTACCGGCGCGTATGCGGCGTTGGATGCCAGCTTGCGCGGGTACCGCGTGGCTGTCGTCGAGAAGGACGATTTCGCATCGGGCACGTCTTCGAAGTCGTCGAAAATGGTGCATGGGGGGCTGCGCTACATCGAACAGGGCAACCTGGGGCTGGTGCGGCATTCCTTGCACGAACGCCAACGCTTGCGCCGCAATGCGCGGCATCTGGTCCAGCGCCTGCCGTTCCTGTTTCCGATCCTGGAGCGCGACGGGGTGTTCGACAAGCGCCTGGCCAAGGCCTTTGAAAGCCTGCTGTGGACGTACGACATGGCAGGCGGCTGGCGCGAAGGCATCCTGCATCAGAAATTGACTGCGGCGGAAGTGCTGTCGCATTGCCCGACCTTCAAGGAAGAGGGGCTGCTGGGCGGATTCCTGTACTTCGATGCGCGCGTGGACGACGCTCGGCTGACGCTCGCCGTTGCGCGTACGGCCGCCTTCCATGGCGCGACGGTCATCAATCACGCCAAGGCGATCGAGGTGACGCGCAATGCGCAGGGCAAGGTCGACGGCGTGATCGTGCAGGCGGGCCAGCAAGAGATCCGCGCGCGCGCCGGCGTAGTCATCATGGCCACCGGCGTCTGGTTGCGGGATTGGAGCGGCGCGAAGCGGGGTGATGCGTCGGCGTTGCACGTGCGTCCCGCCAAAGGGGTGCACGTGGCGGTGCCCTGGCTGAAGGTGCGCAACGACTGCACCGTCACCATCCCGGTGCCAGGCCGCAGCCGTCGCGCCACGATCACGCGCTGGGGCAACGTGTCGTATCTGGGCACGACGGATGAAGACTACGAAGGCGATCTGGACGACGTGTACTGCACGCGCCGCGAGCTGGACTTCCTGCTGGAAGGCGCACGCTCGGCCTTGAAGACCGATCTGCAGGCGGAGGACGTCGTGGGCAGTATCGCGGGTTGCCGGCCGCTGGTCGGGCCAGCCGGCGGCAAGACGCTGGAGATGAAGCGCAATCATGAAATCCGCGTGGCCGCGGATGGTCTGGTCACGATCGTGGGCGGCAAGCTGACCACGTCGCGTCACATGGCCGAACAGACGATCGACGCCGCGCAGCAGGTCATCGGTCAGCGCAATCCGTGCCAGACGAAGAAGGCCTATCTGTTGGGCGCGGCGGGCTACGACCCGCAAGCGATTGTGGCCTCGGGCGGCATGTCGGCGCATCTGGGCGAGCGGTATGGCACCGAGGCGCGCTTTGTCAGCGACTTGATGCAGGCCGCGCCAGCGCTGCAGACGCCCATCGTCCAGGGCTTGCCGTACACCGAGGCCGAAGTCCTGTACGCCGTGCGCCATGAATTGGCCGGCACGGTCGAGGACGTGCTGTCGCGCAGGATGCGCGCCCGCCTGATGGCGCGCGACGCATCCGCCTTGGCCGCGGCGCGTGTGGGACAGATCCTGCAATCCGAATTGGGCTTGGCGCCCACCGTTATCACGCAGCAGGTCAACGACTACCTGGCTGCGATCCAGCACGAAAAATCCGTACTTATGGGAGACAAGGAATGATCAGCAAAGAAGCCATCAAGCGCGGCTACAACCGTGGCAACTACGTCGTCGGCGCGCACACGCCGCCGGCCTATGCCGCCGCATTGGCCCAGACCGGCTCGGAACCCGGGTTGCAGCGCGATCCGGTGCGCGTGTCTGCGGGGCAGATCGACGCGTTGCGCCACGTGGCCGACGAGGTGTTGACCGACACCACCGATGTCGTCGCCTGGACCCGTGATTGGTGGGCGGGGTCGATGATGTCGGAAACGGGTGGCAAACCTGCCACGCCGCATGCGGTGATCGTCAGGGTGTCTTCGGTGGAGCAGGTGCAGGCGGTGATGCGCATCGCCAACGCGGACGCCATCCCCGTCACCGTCTCGGCGGGCCGCAGCAACGTCACCGGCGCCGCCTTGCCCGTGCGCGGGGGCATCGTGCTGGACGTCTGCCAGTTGAACAAGCTGATCGGCGTGGACCGCGAAAGCCAGATCGTCGAGGTGGAGGCGGGCATGTTCGGCGACGTGTTCGAAGAGACGATCCAGAACGAGTACGGCTTGACCATGGGCCACTGGCCATCATCGTTCGGCATCAGCTCCGTGGGCGGCTGGGCGGCGTGCCGGGGGGCGGGCCAGTTGTCCACGCGCTACGGAAAGATCGAAGACATGGTATTCGGCATGGATGTGGTGCTGGCCGACGGCAGCCTCATCAGCGTAGGCGGCTATTCCCGCGCGGCGGTGGGCGCTGACCTGCAGCAGGTCTTCATCGGGTCCGAAGGCACGCTGGGCGTGATCGTGCGTTTGCGCTTGAAACTACATCGGCTGCCGGACTACGGCCGAGCCATTGCCTATGGCTTCAAGACCTTCGCCATCGGCCTGGAGGCGTGCCGCGAAATCATGCAGCGCGGCGCCAACCCGGCGGCGCTGCGGCTGTATGACGAACTGGAAAGCGGCGTGCAGTTCAACCGGCCCGACCTGAACGTGCTGCTGGTGGCCGACGAAGGCGCGCGCCAGATCGTGGACGCCGTCATGGAGATCAGCCAGGGCGTATGCGAGGAACTTGGGGAGAAGCTGGATGGGGACGCGGTCTTCGAACGCTGGCTGGAAACCCGCTACCTGACGGGCAAGAGCGCCGAAGGCTTCAAGCGCAGCCCGGGATTTGTGGCCGACACGCTGGAAATGGCGGGTCGCTGGAGCGACCTGCCGGGCATCTACGCCGAAGTGGTGGCAGCGGTCAACGCGGTGCCGGGCACGCTGGCGGGTTCCGCGCATCAGTCGCACGCCTACGTCGACGGGGCCTGCCTGTATTTTTCGTTGCGCGGCGAGGTCGAGGTGGAGCGGCGCGCGCAGTGGTATCGCGCGGCCTGGGATGCGGCCAATGCAGTGCTGATTAAATATAATGCCGCGCTCAGCCACCATCACGGGGTGGGCCTGTTGCGCGCTCCGTACATGCAGGAATCGCTGGGCGGCGCCTTCGACGTGCTGTGCACGATCAAGCGCACGCTGGATCCGCAGAACATCCTTAACCCCGGCAAGCTGGGATTGAGCGATGCGCGCTTTTACGGTCAGGAAAATCGATAACCATGGATAGGTCATTCGGGGCATGTCTGGCGCGCCATCCCGTCATCGCGACGATGTACGGGCTTGAGCAGATCAATACCTTCGTGGGCAGCGTGGCCGAAATCGGCATTGTCGCCAACGTCGAGTTGCGCAAGCTGGCGCCCGTGATCGCGGCGCTGAACCGGGCGGGCAAGTTCGCGATCGTCAACATAGACAGCTGCGAAGGCCTGTCGCAAGACAAGGGCGGCGTGGAGTACCTGGCCGATATCGGCGTGGCCAGCCTGGTGTCCACCCGCGTGGCCACCATCCAGCGCGCCAACCGGGCGGGCATGGTCACGATGCAGAAGGTGTTCGTGACCGACCGCTCGACCTGGCCGCGCAGCGTCAAGGCGCTGGAGCAGAGCGACCCCAATCTGGTCCAGCTGATGCCGGCGCCGATGCTCACGCACATGGCGGAGCAGGACCTGAAGGCCCTGCCTCCCATTGTGGCGTCGGGGTTCGTCTGCAATCAGACGGATATCGGTATCGCGATGAAGCACGGCGCGGTGGGCGTATCAACCAGCGACCATGCCTTGTGGAGCCTGGACCCGCGGCAGCTCAAGGGCTGACGCCATCCCGCTGCGAGCCAAATCCGCGCTTCAGTGCCAATGATCTGACCAGAAGAACGGTTGGATCATTGCGCTGGATATATATCCAGCATTCTGATCAAATCAAGGGTTCCACCCGCCGCTAAACCGCACGGCCGGGCCGGTTTCACTTGCTAAGGCTGATCATGAAATTCGGATACACCATCATCTATGTGCCCGACGTCGCGGCATCGCTGACCTTCTTCGAACGCGCGTTCGGCTTTTCCCGCCGCTTTCTGCATGAATCTCAAACCTATGGCGAACTCGACACGGGCGAGACCACGCTGTCGTTCGCCGCGCATGCGCTGGGCGACATGAATTTCGACGGCGGGCATATCGAAGCCTCGTCTTCCCCCAAACCACTGGGCATGGAAGTCGCTTTCGTGACGGACGATGTGGCCGCAGCGCATGCGCAAGCCGTCGCAGCGGGCGCCACGGAACTGAGCGCACCGGTGGCCAAGCCGTGGGGGCAGGTCGTGTCGTATCTGCGCTGCCCGGACGGCACGCTTGTGGAGTTGTGCACTCGTGTGCAGGGCTGATCGGCCTTCGCGGACTCAGCGCAGGTCGCTGCGCCGGTAAAGCGTCAGGCCCAGCGCCAGCGCAGCCAGCATGCCGGCGCAACCGCGGTTGACCCACGTCATTACCCGCGCGGAAAACGTCCGCATGGCGTGGCGTCCGCCGAAGGCGTAAAGGCTCATCATCAGGCAGTCGATGGCGGCGCTGGTCACTGCCAGCACCAGGTATTGCTGGGCCACGGGCGCGGCAGGCTGGATGAACTGCGGCAGGAACGCCGAAAAGAACAGGACGCCCTTCGGATTGGACAACCCGACGAACAGCGCCCTGAAAAATGCTGAACGGCCGCTTGCGGGCGACGGTGCGGCATTCGCCCGCAAGGCTTGCGCGGGTGCGCGCCAGATGGCCCATGCCAGATAAAGCAGATAGGCCGCGCCGCCCCATTTCACGATCGAGAACAACTGCTCGGACGCCTGCAACAGCGCGCCCAGCCCGCAACCCACCGCACCGATCAGGATCAGGTCCGATAACGCCGCGCCGGCGATGCCGCAGCGAGCGACCCGCATGCCGTGGCAAGCACCATTGTTCAAGGCCAGCAGCATCGACGGGCCAGGCGTGATCATCACCGCACTGACGGCAACGATATAGAGAAAGAGAGTGGAGGCGTCCATATCCAGTTGGGGCCGTTCGAGGCGGCATCAGGATAGCGCGAAATGCCCGGGCCTTTCAGCATCGGTCGTTTGCACGATCGCCGGATCCTGTCGGGGGCCTTACCGTCAGCAATGCCTTGGCGTGGGCGCCGGCCCGGACAAGAACTGTCAAGATTTTCAGTTCTTTAAAGTCATGATCGCCGCTGCGCGATACCTTGGGCTTTTCGTAATCGGAGAGTTGACATGTATTCGCTACCAAAACGTTGCGGCGCAGAATTTTTCGGCACGTTCTGGCTGGTGCTGGGCGGGTGCGGCGCCGCGGTGCTCGCGGCCGGATTTCCCGAGTTAGGCATCGGCTTCGCAGGCGTCGCGTTGGCATTCGGACTGACGGTGCTGACGATGGCGTTCGCGGTGGGCCATATCTCCGGCGGCCACTTCAATCCGGCGGTCACGGTCGGCCTCTTTGCCGGCGGCCGGTTCCCCGCCAAGGACATCCTGCCCTATGTGATCGCGCAGGTCTTGGGGGCGATCGTGGCGGCAGCCGTGCTGGCCTGCATCGCCAGCGGCAAACTGGGCTTTGACCTCAAGGGCAGCCATTTCGCGGCAAACGGCTATGGCGCGTATTCGCCGGGCAAGTACTCGCTTGCGTCCGCGCTGGTGACGGAAGTGGTGATGACCGCTGGCTTTCTGTTCGTGATCCTTGGCGCCACGTCCAAGCGCGCGCCGGCCGGCTTTGCGGCCATCCCGATCGGGTTGGCGCTGACGCTGATCCACTTGATCAGCATCCCCGTCACGAATACGTCGGTGAATCCGGCACGTTCGACCGGGCCGGCGCTGTTCGTGGGCGGTTGGGCGATAGAGCAGTTGTGGCTGTTCTGGGTTGCGCCGATCGCCGGCGCCATCATCGGCGCCATCGCGTACCGCCTGGTCAGCAATCCGGCGGCAGAGCGGGGCTAGCCGACCAACACCTAAGTCACTTCGTTCAACTGCGCCAGCAGGGCGTCTGCCGGAAATCCTTGCGTGCGGTACCTGACGGGGTAACCGACTTCCCGCGCCAGCAGGGGTTCAAGCAGGTGCGCCGCCTGCTCCCATGACACGACCCGGACTTCGCCGATCTCGTCTTCGGCATCCGGGCGGACCAGCGCCAGGCGATCGACCTTGGGCAGCGACGTGTCCACGCCACGCGTCCATGACGCCAGCGAGAACGAGGTGGCGGGGTCATCCTCCTGAGTGAAGAGGTTGTAGTTGGCGACGAAGATATCCATGCCCTGTTCTTCGTGGATGTGATCCAGCGCCTCTTTCTGGGCGTCGTATTCCGACTTGTCCAGCAAGCGGGCCAAGTGCGCCAGGCGGTGCGCCAGCGCGGGGCTGCCTGGTTGGTAGCGCAAGGGTTCGCGGTCTTCATAGTGGTACATGTGTGCGCTGACCACTCGCCCATGCTGCAACGCCTGCAGACAGAATTCCACCATGGCGACCAGTCCGTCGTCGTCGTTGTCCCCCGTGACAAGCAGCACGTCGCGGGTGGGCATCATGAACACGGGGCGGCCGCGCACGGGTACGCGCTCAAGCATGTCGGGCAGCAGCGCGCGGCTGATGTCATAGCCGTCCGCCCAGCCGCCGCGGTAGACGCCCGGCGCCAATTCGGAAAAATGGTCGGGAGCGTCGCGCAGGTTGTCGATGGCGATCGCCAGTGCCTCTTCGAACGTCAATCCCCATGCGGCCTCGGGGCCGTTGGTCAGGGTGGAGATGGCATCGGGATGGTCCAGTGCCAGCAGAACGACGCAATCGTCGCCAAAAGGGCGGAAGGCGGGGTGGAAGGCCGAGTCGTTGCCCTCAGTGCGGACGTGGTGCAGGCGCACGTCCTCCAGCGCGCTGCGGCCGCGGATGACGGCCCTGAGCATCGGCCGGGCGACGGAGGCCTGTTGCGGCGTGCCTTGCGTGCTGCTGGACAAGGCGGACACGAAGCCCTGCAAGGCCCGCTTCTGTTCCGCCCCGCGGGTGTTGCAATAGGCGTGGTAGGCGTTGTGCAGGTTGAAGTACGAGCCTTCGCCCAGCAGCAGGCGGAATTCATCCGCCTTGTAGCTCAGCGCGTTTGAGAATCCTTCGCGCCGCGCCGCGGCGACGAACAGCTTGGCGAACTGGTCCGGCGAGGGCTTGCGCCGGAAGAGAGAATCGAAAAAACCCATGAGCCCACCTTTGTTTCAAGTGCCGGGCGGCGCGACGGCCGGTCCGCAACGGATCATTGTGGCCAGTGAACCTCATCGCGTCCAGCGATAAAGCCTGTTGCTCAGGACGCCGTAAGTCGGATGTCCCTACGCTTGCGGGCTGTTGCCTGCCCAAGAGCGCTGCCGATGACGACGTCCCCTCTACCCGCCGCCCATCCGGATGCGGCGCACTACGACCGCACCACGATCGTGTTCCATTGGCTGACGGCCTTCCTGGTCGTCGGCCTGTTTGCACTGGCCGAGACCTGGAGCTTCCTGCCGCGCGGAACGCCGACGCGCCGCTTGCTGCAATCGCTGCACATCTCATTCGGCCTGGCGTTCGCGGCGGTCTTCGTGTTGCGCATCGTCTGGCGCCTCTGTCAGGGCAGGCGCTTGCCGCCCGCCTCCCGCGGCTGGTTGCGAGTGGCTAGTACGGGTGTACACGGCCTGCTGTACCTGCTGATGGCCGCGCAGATCGTGCTGGGATTCCTGTTCCGGTGGGCCCAGGGCGAGCCGTTCGCCTTCTTCGGCCTGTTCAACGTGCCCACGCTGATCGCCATCGACCACGAGCAGCGCCGGTTCATCGGCGGGCTGCACGATACCGTGGCCTGGACGATCATCATTCTGGCGCTGCTGCATGCGCTGGCGGCCCTGTTTCACCATTACGTCCTGCGCGACGGCGTGCTGCGCCGCATGCTTGCCAGCCGGTAAGACACCGGGAAATACGGGCCGGAAGGTGAAAAGCGGGCGGGGCAGGTTGTACATTACGCACTGTCACCTGCCTTATCACTACAGGATTCCTTCATCATGACCGCCCCAGAAGTCGTTATCTCCCCGTCGATCCCCTGCGCCAACGATCGCCCCTTCGTGCTGTTCGGCGGCATCAATGTGCTGGAATCGCTGGATCTGGCGCTGCGCGCCTGCGAGGAATACCAGCGCGTGACCCGCAAGCTGGGCATCCCGTACGTGTTCAAGGCGTCGTTCGACAAGGCCAACCGCTCGTCCATCCACTCTTACCGCGGCCCGGGGCTGGAAGAGGGGATGAAGATCTTCGAAGCGGTCAAGAAAGAGTTCGGCGTGCCGGTCATCACCGATGTGCATGAACCTTGGCAGGCCGCGCCGGTGGCCGAAGTCGTCGATATCCTGCAATTGCCCGCTTTCCTGGCGCGGCAGACGGATCTGGTGGTGGCGCTGGCGAAAACGCAGCGCGTGGTGAACATCAAGAAGCCCCAGTTCCTGAGCCCGACCCAGATGCTGAACATCGTCGAGAAGTTCACCGAGGCCGGCAACGACAAGCTGATCCTGTGCGACCGCGGCACCAGCTTCGGTTACGACAATCTGGTCGTCGACATGCTGGGTTTCGGCGTGATGAAGAAAGTGACGGGCAACCGTCCGTTGATTTTCGACGTGACGCACGCCTTGCAACAGCGCTCGGCGCTGGATGCGGCTTCCGGCGGCCGCCGCGAGCAGGTCGCCGAGCTGGCGCGTGCCGGCATGGCGGTCGGTCTGGCCGGCCTGTTCCTGGAAGCCCACCCCGACCCCAAGAACGCCAAATGCGACGGCCCCAGCGCCTTGCCGCTGGACAAGCTGGAACCGTTCCTCACCCAGCTCAAGCAGCTGGACGACCTGGTGAAGTCCTTTGCCCCCATCGACATCGAACCGTGACGCGGGCTGTCATCCTGCCTCCGTCAACTTGTTATACGATCCAGGCCACACTTTAGGGAGGCCTGGATGTCTTTGCATGTGATCGTCGCCGTTCGAAAAGAACCCGTCAGCGGGCATATCGCCTACGTGCGCTGGGGCCAGGCCGAGCGCGGCGTGCCCGGCTGGGTCACTGAACCCGTGACGGCGGCGGCATCGGAAGTGATCGACGTCATCAAGGACGGTGGGGCTGTTGAAACCGCCTTCAGCGTAGAAGGCACCAGCGTCGCCTTGCGTGCAGTGCGGGTGCTGGTCGACGACGACGGACGCGAGCACCTGGCGTCCGTGCCGGTCCCCAGCTCCACGCTGCACACGCTGTTCGATCTGCCCGAGTTCTAGGCGGCTGCGCGGCGGCCTTCGGCAAAGCCGCGCAGCGCCTCGTCGGCCAGACGGTAGCGCACCCATTCATCCATCGGCAGCGCGCCGATGGACCGGTAGAAATCAATCGCCGGCTTGTTCCAGTCCAGCACGCTCCATTCCAGGCGGCCGCAGCCGTTGGCAACGGCTTCCTGCGCCAGATGGCGAAGCAGATCGCGTCCCGCTCCGATACCGCGGTGTTCGGGCGTGATGTACAAATCTTCCAGATAGATACCGTTCTTGCCCAGCCAGGTCGAATAGCTGTAGAAATAGACGGCGTAACCGATCGCCTTTCCGTCCACGAGGCACATCAGGGCCTTGGCGGGGGCCTGGGGGGCGAACAAGGTGCGGGCGACGTAGTCGGCGCTGGCGATCACCTCGTGCGCGGCGCGCTCGTAGACGGCCAGTTCGGTGATGAAAGCGTAGATTTGGGCCGCATCCGAAGGGGTGGCGGGGCGGATGGTGATATTCACGTTGACTTCCTCCAAATGGGACGGCCATGCTACCCGCTAATGCGCGGATTTGCAGGCAGGGTGGAAGTTGGGTCACCGGGAATCCCCCCACTTGCGCCGGTTGGCCTGCGGCGCGACGCTAGCGTAGGAATCCGCCCTCGCGTCCGGACGTGTACACAAAGGGGTTGCCCTGTATGGCTGAGTCTGGTTCTGCCGCTGGTCAAACGCCATCCGGCCTGCCGCATAAGCGGCGGCGACTTTCCTGGATCTGGCTCGTGCCCATCGTTGCGGCGGTGGGCGGATTGCTGCTGGTGTTGCAGGTCTGGCTGAGCGCGGGTCCCACGGCCGTCATCCATTTCCAGACCGCCGAAGGGCTGGAGGCCGGCAAAACCCAGGTTCGCTACAAGGAGGTCACCGTCGGCCTCGTCGAACGCGTCGCCCTGAATCGGCAGCGTTCCGGCGTGGACGTGACCATCCGCGTGGATAAGGACGCCAACGGCCTGCTGCAGGACGGCACCGTGTTCTGGGTGGTCAGGCCCCGCCTGACGCTAAGCGGCGTGTCCGGGCTGGGCACGTTGCTGTCGGGTTCGTATATCGGCCTGGATCCGGCGGGAAGCCGTGGCAAGGACGGCGCAAGTCCGAAGAGTCGGTATGAATTCACCGGGTTGGAAGTGCCGCCTGAGGTGGCGCAGGACCGCGCGGGCAAGCGCTTCACGCTGCAGGCCAAGGATCTGGGGTCGCTCGATATCGGGTCGCCGGTGTACTACCGCCGCATCGCCGTGGGCCAGGTGGTGGGATACCGTTTGTCCAAGGGCGGAGAGGGCGTGGACGTGCAGGTGTTCATCGACGCGCCCAACGATGCCTATGTCAATGAAGGCACGCGCTTCTGGAATGCCAGCGGCGTGGACTTCAGCGTGGACGCCCGCGGGTTGCAGATGCGGTCGCAATCCCTGTTATCGGTGATCATCGGCGGCGTGGCGTTCGACACGCAGGAGCAGCGCAGCCATCAGGCGGCGGCCGCCGATGCGTCGTTTGTCATCTATCAGAACGAAGAAGCGGCTCGCGCCCAGCCCGACGGTGTTCCGCTGCGCATCCGCATGCGATTCGACCAGTCCGTGCGCGGCCTGGTGGTTGGCGCGCCCATCGATGCGTATGGCGTGACGATCGGCAACGTGACGGCGATAAATCTGGATTTCGACAGGACCACTCAGCAGTTCTACGCGGTGGCGTCCGCCACGCTGTATCCCGAACGCCTGGGCGGGCAGACCTTCGGCAAGATCAGGGAATACGCCGGAAGCGACTTGCAGCACCCCAGCGGCAAACTGTTGGCGGCGATGATCGAACGCGGCACACGCGCGCAGTTGCGCATCGGCAACCTGCTGACCGGCCAGCTGTACGTGGCGATGGTCGAATTCCCGGACGCCAAGCCGGTCACGTTCAAGATGGAGGACGAGCCCTTCATTCCCACCGTGCCGAACAACCTGGATCAATTGCAGCAACAGGTCAACAGCATCCTCACGAAGCTTGACCGCGTGCCGTTCGACGCGATCGGGACCGAGCTGAGCGGGGCCTTGCGCGCAGCCGCCAGCCTGGTCAGGCGGATGGACACGAAGCTGGCGCCCGAGGCGCAGGCCTTGCTGCGGCAGGCCAACCGGTCCCTGGCGGCCGTGGGCGGATTGCTGGCGCCGGATGCCGTGTTGCCCCAGAACGCGGACGTCGCGTTGCGTGAACTGGGCAGGGCTGCCCGATCGCTGCGGGAGCTATCGGATTACCTCCAGACGCATCCGGATGCGTTGCTACGCGGAAGGGCGCCGGATGCGCCCGTCCGACGGTAGTTTCTGCATTGCAGGGCTTGCCCTTACCGCCGCGCCGGCGACGGCCTGTGCGCGGCACGAGGGCGGACGCGGCACTCGGCGCGGGTACGGCACTTGCTGCAAGCTCCATGCGACCGGCTGCTGCAAGAGGGCGCCGGCACGGTATCAGAGGGGGGACAATCGCATGGACCATAGTGAAATGATGGTGCGCATGATCTCGCAGCCCGTTGCGCCGGGCAAGGTCGACGGCTGGGACGGCATACTCTCGGCCTATGCGGATTGCCTGTTGCAGGTACAGGCCAAACTATCGGACGCCGACGTCACGCGCTTCCTTGAAGTCGGAGCCCTTGTCTTTCGTACTTGCTGTCAGGAAGAGGCGCGGCAACGCTGGACGGCCGAGGAGCTGGCCGCATTCCATCGCAAGCGCGAATTCGGCGTCTAGCCGCCCGTTCAGTACAAGCACTGGCTGAGGGTAAATTTGCGGCCGAACGCGCGGACCTCGTCGCCGTCCACCGAGGCGGCCACATCCCAGTGGCAGCCGCGCGTCACCAGGAAGGACTGGCCAAGCAGCGCATGGCGTAGCGCAAACTGCCAGAAGGCCGATTCCGTGCCGACCGGTTCCAGTTCGTGCGGCCCGATCATCAGGCGGGAGGGCCGTGGCGTGGCTCCCATCGACCATCTCAAGGCGATCGCCATGAAGGCGAAACGCGCCGAAAGCGAGGAAGGTTGAACGCAAAGCAGTCGGATCTTGTTGCTCATGGACGTCACCTTGTTCAGGTGTCGTCAGCGTAACAAAGACCCGTGTGACGTTCCATACCGCGTTTGGTGGATTTCAGGCCCGATGGTCCAATATTCGTCGATACCGCGCGGGTTCAATGCTTGGCGGCGTTCGCTCTCGTGACCCGTGCAAGCAGCAGCCAGGCCAGTGCGGGCGCGACGGCGAAGGTGGCAAACAGCCAGCGTGCCGCGTGCTGCGCGCCTTCGACACCGCCCGGGTCGGCCAATCCCGCGCTGTTGGTGACCACCCCCGCCAGCGCGGCCGTCACCGCCGATGCGTACAGTTGCACGGTGGTGATCGAGGACGACGTCAGCGTTTCCTCGCCCTTGGGCGCGGCGTTGAAGATCCGGGTGAGCAAATGCGGCCATGCCAGCCCAATGCCGAATCCCACGCCTGCCAGCGCGACGATATAGGCCGCCAGGCCTGCCACGGATGTCAGCACCGCCGTCTGCGGCGTCATGATGGCCAGGCCGATCAGCGAAGCCAGGATCACGACGGGGCTCAGGCGTACCAGGCGATCGGCAGCAGTCCCCGTGCGCGTCGAACTCGGCATCGCGGCAAGTGTCCAGCCCGCCGCCATCGCGGCCGTCATGTAGCCCGCGGTCAGCGGTGACAGGCGATGGATGACCTGCAGGAAGTAGGGCACGAAGATCTCGGTCGTAATGGCGGCCACCACCAGGCACATCACGGCATACAGCGCACCCAGCGGTGCGCGTATCGAATACGCGCCTGTCGGCAGCAAGCGCTTCTTGGCGCGTGAATCCACTCGGGCGATCAGTGCGGCGATCGTCAGGCCGCCAGCGATGCCCGCCAGGTTCCAGCCCAGATCCGTCGACAGGCTGGCCAGCGTGATGGCCAGCACGGACGTCACCAGCAGCGCAAGCGTGCCCAGGGGCAAGGACGAAGGCGGGGCAGGGGGCACCGAAGCCCGGCCGCCAACCTTGAACGTCACGATCAAAGCCAGTGCGGCGGCCACAGGCAGCAAGGCCCAGAACGCCAGCCGCCAATGGCCGGTCTGGGCGAAGATGCCGCCGATTGCCGGACCGCACAAGGTGGCCACGCCCCACATGCCCGACACCAGCGCCATGGCGCGCGACCAGAGGGGCGCATCGAACACCAGCCGGATCAGCGCATAGCTGAGCGCAAAGAGAATGCCGCCGCCCAGCCCCTGGATGCTGCGGCCGGCCAGCAACACCGGCATGCTGGGCGCCAGAGCACAGACGACGGCGCCGGCGGTGAAGATGGCGACGGCTACCAGGTACGCCGCGCGCGGACCCAACGCTTCGATCAATTTGGCCGATAGCGCCGATCCGATGATGGAGGTCACGACGAACAGTGTCGTGTTCCAGGCGTAGTACTCCAGCCCCCCGATGTCCTGGATGACGCTGGGCAGGATAGTGGTCACGATATAGACATTGATGGCGTGCAGCGCCACGCCGCCTGCCAGGGCGATGGAGCGCAGGGCGTTGGCGCCATGCAGCAGGTCGGCCCAGGAAGCGTTTGAATCAGGAGTGGTGCTGGCGGCCACAACAGTCTCCAGGATTATTTAAACAAGTTTATGCTTTGATAATACGTGCATTGCAGCCGATGCACAATCGAAGGCCTGTCCTGCAGTGAGTGTCCTAGAGCCGCCGCAAGCCGCGCAGCAGCAGGTCCAGCGCATGCAGGGCCTGCTCAAGTCGGGGGGCACCCGCCGGCGCATCGGCAATCCAGACGGCGGCGTCGGCCAGGCTGCCATTGATCAGCCGCGCCAGCGCGTGCGGATCGGCGTCATCGATGATCTGCGCTGCCATCAGGCCCTGCAGCAGCCCGGCCAGCGACGCGACGCATTGTTGCTGGGCGGCTTCGGAAGCCGGGCCCAGCACCGCCCGCGCGTCCTGCAGCACGATGCGCCGGACGTCGGGTTCGGTCGCCATATGCAGGTACGCGCGGCAGCGTCCGCGCAAGGCGTCCCAGGGGGCGGCCGCCTGCGCCGACACCACATTGAGCCGTTGATCCATTTCGTCGTCGATTTGTTCGACCACGGCCGCCAGTAGGCCCTTTTTGTCACCGAAATGGTGATACAAAGCCCCTCGCGTCAGTCCCGCGGCTGCGGTCAGATCATCCATCGACGTGGCGGCGTAGCCCGTGTGCTGAAAGGCGTGCCTGGCAGTCGCCAGCAGCTTGGTCCGGGTGGCCTCGATCATCTCGGCGCGGGAACGCGACATGCAATTCTCCAGTGACATACGGCGTGTATGTTAATTGACATACGCAATGTATGTGAATACGATCTCGCCGTCTACCAGGTTCAAAAGGTTATCGGTGTCCAATCCGTATCGTGAGTTGTTCAAGGCGCCCGGCGCCACCGGTTTTGTGTTGGCCGGCGCGATCGCGCGCCTGCCCTTGCCGATGATCGGCATCGGCATCATCACGATGCTGTCGGAAGTGCGCGGGGCCTACGCGCTGGCGGGGGGCGTTGCCGCCACTTTTGCGTTGGCCACTGCCTTGCTGGCCCCGCGCATCTCGCGCCTGGTGGATCGGCATGGGCAAGGGCGAGTGCTGCCGGTGGCGGCCGGCATTTGCGTGCTGGCGCTGATCGGCCTGGCCGCATGCGTCCAATGGAATGCGCCGGATTGGACGCTGTTCGTCTTTGCCGTGCTGGCGGGCGCCTTGCCCAGCATGCCCGCGATGATCCGCGCGCGATGGACGGAAATCTACCGCGACCAACCGCAGTTGCGTACGGCCTATGCGCTGGAATCCGTGGCGGATGAACTTAGCTTCATCGTGGGGCCGCCCATTTCAGTGGGGCTGAGCGTGGCCTTGTTTCCCCAGGCCGCACCGCTCGCCGCAGCCTTGCTGCTGGCGGTGGGTGTGACGGCGTTCGTCTTGCAGCGGGCGACCGCGCCCGCCGTCCAGGTCAGGCAAGCAGGGCGCGAGGCCTCGGTGCTGCGCATGCCCCCGATGCAGTCGCTGGTGGCGATGATGTCTGCCATGGGCGTGATCGTCGGCACGATCGACGTGCTCAGCGTCGCGTTCGCCCGGGCGCAAGGGGTGCCGGCGGGCGCCAGCCTCATCCTGTCGGCCTATGCTTTGGGTTCCTGCGTGGCGGGGCTGGTTTTCGGCGTGCTGAAATTCCAGATGCCGCTTGCGCGGATGCTATCCATTGCGGCGGCGGTCACGGCCTTCACGACCTTGCCGTTGCTGCTGGTGAATGACCTCATCACGCTCTCGCTGGGCGTGCTGCTGGCCGGGTTGTCATTTGCGCCCACCATGATCATCGCCATGGCGTTGGTTGAAAGCAGCGTGCCCGGACAGCGCCTGACGGAAGGGCTGACGTGGCTGGTGACGGGCCTGGGCGCGGGCGTGGCTGCCGGCGCGGCGATGGCGGGCTGGGTGGTCGACCACTACGGCGTCCGGGCGGGATTCTGGACGGCGGTCGTCGCCGGCGCCATCGTGCTGCTGGTGGCCTTGCCGGGGGCGCGGGCCGGCGCGGCAGGGCGCGTGGCTTCCTGAGGCGGGCGTCTCGATAGAATGGCGGTTCCGGCGCGCTGCGGGGCGCGCCGCCTACAGGAGCACATCATGTCCCGAACCGTCGTCAATCCCGACACCGTTTTCAACACCGTCCAGTATGGATTCAGCCAAGCCGTCATCGTGACGGGGCAGCGCCGGATGCTGCTATCCGGCCAGGTCGGCGTCGACATCAACGAACGAACTGTCGGGCCCGGCCTGCAAGAGCAGACCGAGGCCGCGCTGGACAATATCCAACGCGTGCTGGCGGCGGCGGGCGGCTCCATGGCGCAGGTAATCATGCTGCGCATCTACATCTGCGAGACGGTCCGCGAAGATCAGGAAGTAATCGCGCAAGCCTTGCGCGACCGCTTTCCTGTGGACCCGCCGCCTTCGTCCTGGGTCATCGTCAGCGGGCTCTCCCTGCCGGAATGGCTGGTCGAGATCGAAGCCGAAGCGATGCTGGACTAGGCGCCTAGGTTTTTTCGCGCCAGGGCGTGGCGGTGAACGCCGCACGCAGATGCGCCAGGAATCCGGCGGTTCGCGCAGACAGGTCCTGGCGCGATTTCACCAGGGCCACCACATTGGCGTCAGGCAGGTTCCATCCGGCCAGCAACGGCACCAGCGATCGCGCCTTCACGTGTTCGGCCACATCCCATTCCGACCGTGCGACGATGCCGTGCCCGGCCAGCGCCCACTCAAGCGCGGCCGCGCCGGTATTGCTCGACAGCACGGGCGCGATGCGCACGCCGACAGCCGGCCCGCGCCCACGCTTGAAGCGCCACAGCGTCACGTCCTCGTCGTTTTCGCGCAAGGCGATGCAGTCGTGGTCGCGCAGGTCTTCCGGCTTGGCGGGCGCGCCATGGCGCGCCAGATAGGCGGGCGACGCGCACAGGATGCGGCGGTTGGGCGCCAACGGGTAGGCCACCAGCGTGGAATCGCGCAATTCGCCGATATGCACCATCACGTCCCAGTTGTCGGTCGCCAACCGCGGCGGACCATCCGACAGCGTCAGGCTCGCGGTGATGTTGTCGCTGCTATTGCGAAAACCGGCCACGAGGCCGGCCACGTAGCGCTGGCCGAAACCCAACGGCGCCACCACGCGCAAATGGCCTGCCACCACGCCGCGACGTCCCGCCAGTTCATCCGCCAGATCACCCAATTCGCCGCAGATCTGCCCCGCCCGCAGCGCCAGCAGCCGCCCTTCGTCGGTCAGCGCCGTGCCGCGCCCCGACCGGTTGACCAGCCTGACGCCCAGGCGCTTTTCCAGCGCGTGCAGCCGCTGCGTGACGGCAGGAGGCGTCACGTCCAGGGCGCGCGCCGCCTGCGCCAGGGAAGGGGTGGCCGCCAAGGTCATGAAAAACCGCAGGTCGTCGGTGGTGATCATTCAGATTCGGCTTAATTAAAAATTAAGCTTTTATTAAACACGTATGGGGCGCGCCACGCCATACTTCATGCAACTGGACCCCGGGCTCGCCTGGCGTCCTCCCGATCTGAACTGCCGAGACCCGCCCCGATGACATCCGCCCATCTACCGACCCCCCCGGATACCCTGGACACGCCTTGCCTGCTGCTGGATGAAACTCGCATGACGCGCAATATCCAGCGCCTGAACGCGCTGATGGCCGGCCATGGGGTGCAATTGCGGCCGCATCTTAAAACGCCTAAATCGATCGACGTGGCCCGCCGCGTGATGGCCAGCCCCCAAGGCCCGGCCGCCGTGTCCACGTTGCAAGAAGCCGAACAGTTCGCCGCGGCCGGCGTCACCGATCTGCTGTATGCCGTCGGCGTGTCGCCTTCCAAGCTGGACCGCGTGCTCGCCTTGCGCGGCAAGGGCGTGGACCTGACCGTGGTCGTCGACAGCATCGAAGCCGCCCAGGCGGTCGCCGATCGTGCCACGGCCGAGGGCCGCCCCGTGCCCACGCTGATCGAGATCGATTGCGACGGCCACCGCGCCGGCGTGCAGCCGGGTAATCACGAGCATCTTCTCTCCATCGCCCGTGTGCTGCATGCCGCAGGCTGCCTGCGCGGCGTCATGACGCATGCCGGCGAGTCCTACGGCTGCCGCAGCCTGGAGGCGATCGCCGATATGGCCGAACAAGAGCGCTGGGCTGCCGTCAGCTGCGCTGAAGCGATCCGCCAGGCAGGGCTGCCGTGCCCGGTCGTCAGCGTCGGCTCCACGCCCACCGCCCACTTTGCCCGCCACCTCGATGGCGTGACGGAAGTGCGCGCGGGCGTGTACGTGTTCTTCGACCTGGTGATGGCAGGGCTGGGCGTGTGCTCCGTCGACGACATCGCCGCCACCGTGCTGACGACCGTCATCGGCCATCAGGCCGACAAAGGCTGGATCCTTGTTGACGCCGGCTGGATGGCCATGTCGCGCGACCGCGGCACGGCCAAGCAGCCGGTGGATCAGTTGTATGGCCTGGTGTGCGACGTCGACGGCAAGGTCTATCCCGACTTGCTGCTGGCCGAAACCAACCAGGAACAGGGCATCATCATGCTGCGCGCGGGAAGCAGCGCGCGCCTGCCCGATCTGCCCCTGGGGACGAAGCTGCGCATCGTGCCCAATCACGCATGCGCCACCTGCGCCCAGCACGAGGCCTATCAGGTGGTGCGCCCGGGCGAGCCGGGCGTGGTGGCCCGCTGGGAACGCTTCCGCGGCTGGTAAGTCCTGGCGCGCCCGCCCCATATCAACAGGAGTCCACGATGGAATTGATCAATACCCCCGATGCGACGCCGCCCGCCGGGCATTACTCGCAGGCGGTACGGGCGAATGGCTTTGTCTTCGTCTCGGGGCAGCTGGGTTTCCGGGCGCCCGCGCAGGCAGGCGCCAAGCCGCAATTGGCGGACGGGGCTTCCGCCCAGACCGAAGAGGCCCTGCGCAGCGTGAAGGCGATTCTGGCAGCCGCCGACGCCTCGCTGGCCGCGGTCGCCAGCGTCACGGTGTATATCCCGGATATCGCGCTATGGGATGAGGTGAACCGGGTCTACGAACGCGTGTTCGGCGCCCACCGCCCCGCGCGGGCCATCGTGCCCACGCGTGAGCTGCACTACGGCGCGCTGGTCGAGATCAGCGTGGTGGCGGTCGCCGCCCAGGGCTGATCCCGCGCCTATAATGCGGGCGCCTTCATGCCTTCGGGGGAGAACGTTCGCATGCAGTACGAATATTTGTTCTGGTCCATGGCCGCGATGGTGGCGGCCGCGCTGGTCGGCGGCTCGCTCTGTGGCCGCCTGCGCTCGGTCAAACAGGTGCTGATCGGGGTGGTCGTGCTGGCCGCCGCGGTGTTCGTGGCGGTTTTCCTGCTGTCGCGCCATGGTGGCTTCAGCGACCTGTCGGCGATGCTGTCGATCGCCGCCTTCATGTTCAGCCTGGTGATCGGCACTGCCGCATCGCTGCTCACGCGGCGCATCCTGCAGCGCCGCTGAGCACCAGGCTACCGCCTTATTCTTCGGCGTCGAAGTCTTCGGCGTCTTCTTCGTCGTCCTCGTCCTGCTCCAGGGCATCGTAGCCCTTCCACGTGATGCGCCAGCGCGTCGCGGCGGCGCTGGCGGCCGTCTCGCTGACTTGCTTGACCAAGCCGGCGTCGGCCAGCAGGTCCAGATGATGCGCAATGGTCTGCAGGCCTTGCTCTTCGGGGTGCGGGGCCAGGGCGGCGTTCTTGATGTCGTGCGTGCTCAGGTTGGGGCCAGGCGCGTCGCGCAGGGCGCCCAGAATCGTGACGACCAGATCGAAATCGCGTTGCATGATGTTCACCGTGTAGAAAATGGGTAAGCCGACAATAGCAGAGTTCCGTGGCGCCGATGCGACAGGGCGCAAGGCCGGGTTACAGTCCAGGGTTCTCGACAACGAAACACACAGAACGCTATGAAGAAACCCGCTGAACGCGATTGCCTCGCGCTGATCCCCGGTTACTCGGGCCAGGCTGCCAAGCTCTTTCTTTCGCGCGGCGAAGACGACCGCATTGCCGGCGTGACGGTCTATGACCTGCTGGGTCACGTCAAGCAGCAGGGCGACGCCGAGGCCGTTGCCACCTGGATCGGCGAATGGCTGGCCGAAGAGGCGGGCAACCGCAAGGCGCGCCGCACCCAACTGCTGGCCCAGATGTTCATCTGCAAGTTGGCCGGCGACGACAAGGACGCCTTCCTGGCCGCCCAGAAGCCGCTGATCCGCGTCCTGGCCGAAGCCGGGGTGCGCTGCCGTAGCGTCGCAGCCACGTCCGGCGCCGCCAGGCAGTCCCTGGGTCCGAATGTCAAGAAGCATTAGCATAAGGCTGTTATAGTCGCGCCTGGGCGTGAGATTGCACCTTCACGGTGCGTGCGCCCAAGCGGGCTAGGCCCGCTGATCAAGGAAGATTGAACATGGAAATAGTAAGTCGGCACCTTGCCGACGTGACGGGCGGCGTCGAGCTGCTCACGACGATCGATGGCGAGTCCATCAGCGTCTATGTCGTGGTGGGCGTAACCGATCTCAATGCGATCGCGGACATCGTTCCCATCGAAAAGGTCGAAGCTGGGGCGGATATACACGCTTCAAATGTCGACAATGTTGATAATGCGCAAGAACAAATCGACCAAGTCCTGGAAAATATGAATCCCGGCGACGTGGCGGTTTTCCTTTGCTCGGGTTCCGATGCTTTTGGCGCGGCGCTCGATTTGTTGGGTTTACCTATCGACGAGTAAGCCTGGCGGCAAACCAAAGTGCCTATCTGAACGACGTATGAGGGGTGTACGGGTTTAGACGGCATTTATATAAGCCTTGATTGTTTTTTTATGAATGTATGGGTGTTTACACCTATGCAGGGACAAGTTTTGCCTATGAAAACGTGCAAATTTTCAACGCAGTTTCTCTTTGTTGCATTATTGGCACGTATTTTTTAGGATTATGTTGACTTGTGAGGGGAACATAACGATAGTGTCGGCACACGATCACAAGCGTTGCGATTTTCGTTCAGTGCCGTGCCTTTTCCGGCTCAGCGTTATTGTTCTACTGTCCCCTCCTTGATTGATTCGTGACCTCCGGGCATTTGCCCATTATCTCTAGGAAATACAGTATGGAAACCGGCGTCGTTAAGTGGTTCAATTCGGAAAAAGGCTATGGCTTCATCACCCCGGAAGCGGGTGGTAAGGATCTGTTCGCTCACTTCTCCGAAATCCAGGGTTCTGGCTTCAAGTCTCTGGAAGAGAACCAGCGCGTCAGCTTTGTGACGGCCAATGGCCCCAAGGGCCCGCAAGCCACGAAGATTCAGGTCCTGTAAAGGTCTGAGTTTTCAAAAAAGCCCCTTCGGGGGCTTTTTTTGTTTTTGCGCGGTATCCTTCTGAAGTTCGGTCTGCAGGTGGCGTTACCCGCCATGCGGGCTCACCATGCCTCCAGGATCCCCGCCATGACCTCATCGTCCCCGAAGCCCCTTGCCGTGCAACCGCAAGACGTGGTCGCGTTCTGGATGGATGCAGGCCCACAGCAGTGGTTCAAGAAGAGCGACGCTTTCGATGCCGAGTTCCGCCAGCGGTTCGAAGCCGCGCATTGGGCCGCCGCGTCGCGTGAGCTGGATGCCTGGCTGGAAGATGCCGACGGCGCCCTGGCGCTGATGATCCTGCTGGACCAATTCCCGCGCAATGCCTATCGCGGCACGGCACACATGTTCGCCACCGATCCCCTGGCCCAATATTTCGCTGAACGCGCGATCGCTTCCGGCCACGACCTGGCGGTGGATCCACAGCTGCGCCAATTCTTCTATATGCCGTTCGAACACGCCGAAAGCCTCGTGACGCAAAACCGCAGCGTCGCGCTGATGGAGCCGCTGGACGCGGATTCCCTGCGCTGGGCCGTCCTGCATCGGGACATCATCAAGCGCTTCGGGCGTTTCCCGCACCGCAATGCGGCGCTGGGCCGGCAGACCACGCAGGCCGAGCAGCAATTCCTGGACGCCGGCGGCTTTTCTGGCTAGCGTGTTCGGCGGGGCGGAGCCGACGTCTCGGCAAGGCCCCATCCGCCACCCGGTATCGGCATGTATCTGTTCATGCCAAGGTGAAAATGTTCAATCGCACGACGCGTTTCAAGCGGCCGCGACCCGCGTTTTAGCCATGCGGACGTGCGCATTGAATTGACGCTTCGACCATTCGCATATTTGACGTTTTTCGGGGTTCACCAATACACTGGGTTCAGCGAGATTCTCAAGCGACGCGGTCTGCGTTAACTTGTCGCCGTCAGTGGTGCTGCGGTTGCTTCCTCTCCCATCCTTGATGATCTGGCGCCCCGCGAGCAATCGCATTTTCTAGGTTCAAGGACACTCCATGGCAACCGGCATCGTTAAGTGGTTCAACGCCGAAAAGGGTTATGGCTTCATCATGCCCGACGACGGCAGCAAAGACCTTTTCGCTCATTACTCCGAAATCCGCAGCGAAGGCTATAAGTCGCTTCAGGAAAACCAGCGCGTCACCTTCGAGGTCGGCACCGGCCCCAAGGGTCCGAGCGCCAAGAACATCAAGGTCGCGGCCTGATGTTTTCCGGGTAGCGCCCCGGGGTGGATCCCGGTGTTCGGCCCATAAAAAAGCCCCCATGCGCAACGCATGGGGGCTTTTTTTTGCCGCCGGGCCGCCCCAAGGCAAAAAGCGCCCCCTTGGGGGCAGCAAGCACGCAACGCGTGCGCGGCGTGGGGGCCCTTTTTGCCGAAGTTAGTGCTTTTGCGTCGATGTCGTCGACAGCTTGTCCACCAGCGCGATCCCCAGCGCCGACAGGATGAACAGCGCGTGGATGATCGTCTGCCACATGACGCCGGCTTCGGTGAAGCGCGCGTTGGGCGTGCCGATCGTGCCGGCTTCGATGAAGGTGCGCAGCAGGTGGATCGACGAGATGCCGATGATGGCCATCGCCAGCTTCACCTTGAGGACGCTGGCGTTGACGTGGCTCAGCCATTCGGGCTGATCCGGATGGTTCTGCAGACGCAGGCGGGACACGAAGGTCTCGTAGCCGCCCACGATCACCATCACCAGCAGGTTCGAGATCATGACCACGTCGATCAGGCCCAGGACCAGCAGCATGATTTCCATTTCGCCAAAACTGCTGGCGTGCGTCACCAGGTGCCAAAGCTCTTTCAGGAAGAGCATGACGTACACGCCTTGCGCGACGATCAGGCCCAGGTACAGGGGCAATTGCAACCAGCGGGAACTGAAGATCAGGCTGGGCAGCAGGCCTAGGCGGGGAGGGGGGGTGTTATGCATGTTGGGTGCGAGCCGTTGTTATGGGGCGATGAAAAGTGCGGCGGCAATTCTATCAATGCCCGGACTCGCCGGGCATGAGTTTTTTGTGGCGCGTTCATGTTGGGGAAAGCGGCGCAATAGCACGGTTGCGCGCGGCTTGCTGGGCTTTTATGTAAGCGAAACTGCCATTTGCGAAACTCTGTGGCGAAACGCTTTGAGCGCTTTTGGCATGGATAGAATTGCCGCCTCACTCGCATAGAGCCAGTCAAGAGGAGTTTGTTCCCATGAAGATCCGCTACACCGTTGCCGCGTTGACCGTTGCGCTTGCCCCTTATTCTGCGTCGCATGCTCTCGATATCGGCGGCCTGGTGGGCGCTGGCAGCAAGGTTGTTCAAGCTGCCACCCTGAGCGATGCCGAAATCAAGACCTTGTCCGACAAGGCTTGCGCGCAAAGCGACTCGCAGGAAAAAATCGCTGCCCCCGGCAGCAAGTACGACGCCCGTCTGCAGAAGATCGCCAAGTCGCTGGGCGGCACGGTCAATGGCCAGAAGGCCAACTACAAGGTCTACATCACCAAGGACGTCAACGCCTGGGCGATGGCCAACGGCTGCATCCGCGTCTACAGCGGCCTGATGGACATGATGACCGACGACGAAGTGTTGGGCGTGGTCGGCCACGAAATCGGCCACGTGGCGCTGGGCCACAGCAAGAAGGCCATGCAGACGGCCTACACTGTGTCGGCCGCGCGTGACGCCGCTGGCGCCGCTGGTGGCGCGACGGTTGCCGCCCTGAATTCCTCGCAGCTGGGCGACCTGACCGAGAAGTTCATCAATGCGCAATTCTCGCAATCGCAGGAAAGCGCCGCAGATGACTATTCGTTCGACCAGCTGCAGGCCAAGAAGCTCAATACCCGTGGTCTGGTGACGGCATTTCAGAAGCTGGCCGAGCTGGATGGCGGCAAGAGCGATATGATGAGCTCGCACCCGTCCTCGGCCAAGCGCGCTCAGCACATCGAAGATCGCATCGCCAAGGCCAAATAAAGGCGTCGAAAAGACGTTCTCCCTCCCTTTTCGGGCGGAAAACGGGGCGCGAGCATCCGGGCAAATCCGGGGCTCGCGCCCCTTTGCGTCAGGGATCCGGAAGTTTCCGGTAAAATGCCGCGTTTATCCGCCCGTAATCTCATCTCTCGGAAAATAGGTCTTTTAATGCAGCCTGTGGTTGAAACCCTCTCCGGCCTGGAGCGCCGTGTTGATCTGGCCGTCTCGGTGGCCGACGTCGAAAAGGAAGTCCAGGCGCAATTGAAGCGCGTGGCTCGCACCGCCAAGGTCCCCGGCTTCCGCCCGGGTAAAGCTCCGCTCGCCATGCTCGAGCGCAGCCATGGCCCCAGCATCCGCTACGACGTGATCAATAGCCAAGTTGGCCGTGCGTTCGAACAAGCCATCGACGGCGCCAAGCTGCGCGTCGCTGGTGCCCCGAACCTGGAACCCAAGACTGAAGGCGTCACCGACGACACGCTGGCGTTCACCGCCACGTTCGAGGTCTACCCCGAAGTCGTCGTGCCGGACCTGTCGTCCCTGGCCGTCACCCGTTTTGACACCGCCGTCACCGACGCCGAAGTCCAACAGACCCTGGACGTCCTGCGCAAGCAGCGCGCCACGTTCGAAGCTCGTGAAGGCCGCGCCTCGCAAGACGGCGACCGCGTCACGCTGGACTTCGCCGGCACCATCGACGGCGTGCCGTTCGAAGGCGGCAAGGCCGAAGACTTCCCGTTCGTGCTCGGCCAAGGCCGCATGCTGCCGGAATTCGAAGAAGCCGCTCGCGGCCTGAAGGCTGGCGAAACCAAGGTCTTCGAACTGAAGTTCCCTGACGACTACCAAGGCGTGGAAGTCGCCGGCAAGACCGCCGAATTCACCATCACCGTCAAGGAAGTGGCTGAAGGCGTCCTGCCCGAACTGAACGGCGAATTCGCCAAGTCGCTCGGCCAGGCCGAAGGCGACATCGAAAAGCTGAAGGCCGACATCCGCAGCAACATCGAGCGCGAAGTCAAGGTCCGTTCGGCTGGCCGTACCAAGTCCAGCGTCATGGACGCCCTGGTCGAAGCCGGCAAGTTCGACGTGCCGAAGTCGCTGGTCGACAACGACGTGCAAGGCCGTGTTGCCGCTGCCCGCGAAGAGCTCAAGCAGCGCGGCATCCCGAACGCCGAGTCCGTGCCGATCCCGGCTGAAGCCTTCTCGACCGAATCCGAGCGCCGCGTCCGTCTGGGCCTGCTGGTGTCGGAACTGGTCAAGCAAGCTCAGCTGCAAGCCAAGCCCGAGCAAGTTCGCGCGCGCATTGAAGAATTCGCCGAGAACTACGAACAACCCGCTCAGGTTGTCAGCTATTACCTGGCTGACCGCCAGCGTCGTGCTGAAATCGAGGCTATCGTGCTGGAAGACAACGTTGTCGCGCACGTGCTGGAAAAGGCCAAGGTCACCGAAGAAAAGGTGCCTTTCGATCAGTTGATGGGGATGGCGTAACACTATGCAGAGATTCACCGATTTCTATGCGGCAATGAATGGCGGGTCTTCGGTGACCCCCACCGGCCTGGGCTACATTCCCATGGTTATCGAGCAGTCGGGGCGCGGCGAACGTGCCTACGACATCTATTCGCGTCTGCTCCGCGAACGGCTCATTTTCCTGGTGGGTCCGGTCAATGACGCAACGGCCAACCTGGTTGTGGCGCAGTTGCTGTTCCTGGAATCGGAGAATCCTGACAAGGACATTTCCCTGTACATCAACTCGCCCGGCGGGTCGGTGTATGCGGGAATGGCCATTTTTGACACCATGCAGTTCATCAAGCCGGACGTATCGACCCTGTGCACCGGCCTGGCGGCCAGCATGGGCGCGTTCCTCCTGGCGGCTGGCAAGAAGGGCAAGCGTTTCACGCTGCCTAACTCGCGGATCATGATCCATCAGCCGTCGGGCGGCGCCCAGGGCCAAGCGTCCGACATCCAGATCCAGGCTCGCGAGATCCTGGACCTGCGTGAACGCCTGAACCGGATCCTGGCCGACAACACCGGCCAGTCGATGGAGCGTATCGGCCTGGACACGGAACGTGACAACTTCATGTCCGCCGAAGATGCGGTATCGTATGGATTGGTGGACAAGGTGATGACCTCCCGCTCGGAAGGCTGACTTCCCGGTTGATCCGAACCCGCTGCCATCAAGTTTGAGTAAGCGCATGCGCTGGACCCTTTATCCGGTCTGGCGCATCTTTACCTGAGATACGAAACAAATATGCCTGAAAAAAAGGGATCGGCAGACGCAAAAGTGCTGCATTGCTCGTTTTGCAATAAAAGCCAGCATGAAGTCCGCAAGCTGATCGCGGGTCCGTCGGTGTTCATCTGCGATGAATGCATAGACCTGTGCAACGACATCATCCGCGAGGAAGCGCAAGCGACCGCGCGCGCGGCGATTCGTTCCGAACTGCCTACTCCGGCCGAAATCAAGACCTTCCTGGATCAGTACGTGATTGGGCAGAACTCGCCCAAGCGCATGCTGGCCGTGGCGGTCTACAACCATTACAAGCGCATTCGTCACGGCGAGATCAAGGGTGACGAAGTCGAGCTCTCCAAGAGCAACATCATGCTGATCGGCCCTACCGGGTCGGGCAAGACGCTCCTGGCGCAGACGCTGGCGCGCATGCTGAATGTGCCTTTCGTCATGGCTGACGCCACCACGCTGACCGAAGCCGGTTACGTGGGCGAAGACGTCGAGAACATCATTCAGAAGTTGCTGCAGAACTGCAACTACGAAGTCGAGAAGGCGCAACGCGCCATTATCTATATCGACGAAATCGACAAGATTTCCCGCAAGTCCGACAACCCGTCCATCACCCGCGACGTCTCGGGCGAGGGCGTGCAGCAGGCCTTGCTCAAGCTGATCGAAGGCACGGTTGCCTCGGTGCCCCCGCAGGGCGGCCGCAAGCACCCCAACCAGGACTTCGTCCAGGTCGACACGACGAACATCCTGTTCATCGTCGGCGGCGCTTTCGACGGGCTGGAAAAGGTCATTCGCGACCGCACCGAGAAATCGGGCATCGGCTTCTCGGCTTCCGTACGCGCCAAGTCCGAACGCGGCGTGGGCGAACTGTTCTCGGAAGTCGAACCCGAAGATCTGATCAAGTTCGGCCTGATCCCTGAACTGGTTGGTCGCCTGCCTGTCGTCGCTACGCTGGACGAACTGGACGAAGCGGCTCTGGTGCAGATCCTGACCGAGCCCAAGAACGCCTTGCTCAAGCAATTCCAGAAGCTGTTCGCGATGGAAGGCGCCGAGCTGGACCTGCGGCCTGCCGCATTGAAGGCCATTGCCCGTAAGGCGCTCAAGCGCAAGACCGGCGCCCGTGGCCTGCGCTCGATCATCGAGCAGACGCTGCTGGACACCATGTACGAGTTGCCGTCCCAAGGCAACGTCAAGCGTGTCGTGGTGGACGAGAACGCCATTGAAGGTGAAGGCAAGCCCCTGCTGATCTACGCCGACGAAGCCGGCGAAACGGAAAAGCCGGACCGCGGAGAAGTCCGCGACGCCGCAGCCTGATATTTCAAAAAAACCCGTTCCTGTAACGGGTTTTTTTCCTTCCTGGCGGCCCGCAGGGGCATTTTTTTTTGCCTTTTGTTTATCGGGCCGCCGGGATCTTGAATTTTCGGCTATTGTTCCCATAACAGACGTAACTGACGTGGATAGCTCGGGGTATACCCGGGCCTCCTGTCCCCGATACGCCGAGTCATACCGAGGAACCTCCTATGTCTGCCAGCCAGACCCTGCCTTCCGACCCGATCGACCTGCCCCTGCTCCCACTTCGCGATGTCGTGGTGTTCCCGCACATGGTCATCCCGCTGTTCGTCGGCCGTCCGCGCTCTATTCGCGCGCTCGAGGTTGCGATGGAAGCGGGCAAAAGCATCATGCTCGTGGCCCAAAAGTCCGCCGGCAAAGATGACCCCACCCCCGAAGACGTCTACGAGATTGGTTGCGTAGCCGGCATCCTGCAAATGCTCAAGCTGCCCGACGGCACCGTCAAGGTGCTGGTCGAAGGTACCCAACGTGCCCGCATCAACAGCATTGAAGACGCCGATTCGCACTTCACCTGCCAGGTGACGCCGATCGAGCCGGACGCCATGCAGGGCTCCGAGACCGAGGCGTTGCGCCGCGCGATCGTTGCCCAGTTCGAACAATACGTAAAGCTCAACAAGAAGATCCCCCCGGAGATCCTGACCTCGTTGGCTGGCATCGATGATGCCGGTCGCCTGGCCGACACGATCGCCGCGCATCTTCCGCTGAAGCTCGAGCAGAAACAGAAGATGCTCGAGATCGTCGGCACGTCCGAGCGCCTTGAAGGTCTGCTTACCCAGCTCGAAACCGAAATCGACATCCTCCAGGTCGAGAAGCGGATTCGCGGCCGCGTGAAGAAGCAGATGGAAAAGAGCCAACGCGACTACTACCTGAATGAGCAGGTCAAGGCCATTCAGAAGGAGTTGGGCGAAGGCGAAGAGGGCGCGGACATCGAAGAGCTTGAAAAGAAGATCATCGCTGCCCACATGCCCAAAGAGGCGCGCAAGAAGGCCGATGCCGAGCTCAAGAAGCTCAAGCTGATGTCGCCCATGTCGGCCGAAGCCACCGTGGTGCGCAACTACATCGATACGCTCATCAACCTCCCCTGGAGGAAGAAGAGCAAGATCAACAACTCGATCGCCAATGCCGAGACGGTGCTGGACAACGACCACTACGGTCTGGAAAAGGTCAAGGAACGCATCCTCGAGTATCTTGCCGTGCAACAGCGCGTGGACAAGGTGAAGGCCCCGATCCTGTGCCTGGTTGGACCTCCGGGCGTGGGTAAGACCTCCCTGGGCCAGTCCATTGCCAAGGCGACGAACCGCAAGTTCGTGCGCATGGCCTTGGGCGGCGTTCGCGACGAGGCCGAGATCCGTGGCCACCGCCGGACGTACATCGGCTCCATGCCGGGCAAGATCGTCCAGAACATGTCGAAGGTCGGTGTGCGCAATCCGCTGTTCCTGCTTGATGAAATCGACAAGCTGGGCATGGATTTCCGTGGCGACCCCTCGTCCGCGCTGCTCGAAGTGCTGGATCCGGAACAGAACCACACGTTCCAGGACCACTACATCGAAGTCGACTTCGACCTGTCGGACGTCATGTTCGTGGCCACCAGCAACACGCTGAACATTCCGCCGGCGCTGCTCGACCGTATGGAAGTGATCCGCCTGTCCGGTTACACGGAAGAGGAAAAGATCCATATCGGCCGCGACCATCTGCTGCCCAAGCTGATGAAGAACAACGGCGTGAAGGACAGCGAGCTGACGGTGGACGATTCCGCGCTGCGCGACATCGTGCGCTACTACACCCGCGAAGCCGGTGTGCGTGCGCTCGAACGCGAAGTGGGCAAGATCTGCCGCAAGGTCATCAAGCAATTGCTGACCCAGACCGATCGCGCCAAGGCCGAAGGCAAGACCTTTGAGGTCAAGCCGGTCAATGTCACGGGTGAAAACCTGAGCGACTACCTGGGCGTGCGCCGCTACACCTTCGGCATGGCCGAAAAGGAAAACCAGATCGGTCAGGTGACCGGCCTGGCGTGGACGGAAGTCGGTGGCGACCTGCTGACGATCGAAGTCGCGGACATGCCCGGCAAGGGCGTCATCCAGCGCACCGGTTCGCTCGGCGATGTGATGAAGGAGTCGGTCGAGGCGGCTCGTACGGTGGTGCGCTCGCGTGCCCGCCGTCTGGGGTTTGCTGACAGCGTCTTCGAGAAGCACGACATGCACGTGCACGTGCCGGAAGGCGCGACCCCCAAGGACGGTCCGTCCGCGGGTATCGCGATCACGACCGCCATGGTTTCGGCTTTGTCGCGCATCCCGGTGCGTGCCGATGTTGCCATGACCGGCGAGATCACGCTGCGCGGCGAAGTGCTGCCGATCGGCGGCCTGAAGGAAAAGCTGCTGGCTGCGCACCGTGGCGGCATCAAGACGGTCTTGATCCCGGAAGAAAACGTCAAGGACTTGGCGGAGATCCCGGACAACGTCAAGAACCACCTTGAGATCGTGCCGGTCCGTTGGATCGACAAGGTGCTCGAACTGGCCCTGGAACGTCTGCCTGAGCCGCTGGCTGAGGAAGAAGCGGTAAAGGAGCCCCTGGTGGCCAAGCCGGCTGAGCCGGGTTCGACCGATCCGGTGCTCAAGCACTGATCACGACCCCAAGGGCGCCTTCGAAAGAGGGCGCCCAATGAAAAACCCCGCTGCGGCGGGGTTTTTCTTTTGCGCCAAGGGCGCGTTGGCGCCAGAGGCTTTGAAGGACGGGCTAGTGCAGCGCGTGCGTGCGGATCAGGCCAACCGCAATGCCTTCCAGTGCAAATTCCTGGTCGGCTTCCACCACGATCGTTTGGAAGTCCGGGTTTTCGGGCAGAAGCTCGATATGCCCGTTGGTGCGCTGCAGGCGCTTGACGGTGACGTCGTCGCCCAGGCGGGCCACGACGATCTGGCCGTTGCGGGCTTCAGAGGCCTTCTTCACGGCCAGCAGATCCCCTTCGAGGATGCCGGCGTCACGCATGCTCATGCCGCGCACCTTCAACAGGTAGTCGGGCGCTTGCGCGAACAGGTGGGGGTCGACGCCCACTTCGCGTTCGACGTGTTCAGCGGCAAGAATGGGGCTGCCGGCGGCGACACGGCCCACCAGCGGCAGCAGCAGCTGCGCCAGCGAGGGTATGGGCAGGGAAGCCTGCGAAGAGGCGGAGGCGCCGTCCTTCAGGCGGATGCCCCGCGAGGCGCCGGCGGTAAGCTCGATGGCGCCCTTGCGGGCCAATGCCTTGAGATGGTCTTCCGCCGCGTTGGGCGAACGGAAACCCAGGGCCTGGGCGATTTCGGCACGCGTCGGCGGGAAGCCGGTGCGCGTGACGGTTTGCCGGATGAGGTCCAGGATTTGTTGCTGGCGATCTGTAAGTTTGCTGGCCATGGCGATGATCCGGTGCGAGCGGACTGTACATATATACAGCGCCATTCTGGGGGACGTAGCGCAAAAAAGCAAGCCAGTCCAGGGCCCCTTCAGCAAAACGGAGCCCGAAGGCTCCGTTTTTCAGCAATCAGGCCAGATGGCCCAAGCTCTGGGTTACAGCACGGCGGCGATGCCGGCGGCAACCTTGTCGATGTTGCCGCTGTTCAGGGCGGCGACGCAGATGCGGCCGCTGGAAACGGCGTAGACGCCGTGTTCTTCACGCAGGCGATCCACTTGCGCGGCGGTCAGGCCCGAATACGAGAACATGCCGCGTTGCTGCAGGACGAAGCTGAAGTCCTGCTTGCCGCCGTGTTCCTTGATCTTCTCGACCAGTTGCTTGCGCATCAGGCGGATGCGGTCGCGCATGCCGGCCAGTTCTTCTTCCCACATGGCGAAGAGTTCCGGCGTGTTCAGCACCGTCGACACCACCGTGCCGCCATGGGTGGGCGGGTTGGAGTAGTTGGTGCGGATGACGCGCTTCAACTGGCTCAGCACGCGGGTGGCTTCTTCCTTGCTGCCAGCCACGACCGTCAGTGCGCCCACGCGTTCGCCGTACAGCGAGAACGACTTCGAGAACGACGAGCTGATGAACATGGTCATGTCCAGGTCGGCGAACAGGCGCACGACCGAGGCGTCTTCCGTCAAGCCTTCGCCAAAGCCCTGGTAGGCGATGTCGAGGAACGGGACCAGATTGTTTTCCTTCACGACGGCGGCGATCTGCTTCCACTGGTCGGCGGTGGGGTCCACGCCGGTCGGGTTATGGCAGCACGCGTGCAGCACGACGACGGTCTTGGCCGGTGCGGCCTTCAGGTCCGCCAGCATGGCGTCGAAATTCAGGCCGCGGGTGGTGGCGTCGTAGTACGAGTAGGTGCCGACTTCGAAGCCAGCGCGCTCGAACAGGGCGCGGTGGTTTTCCCAGCTGGGGTTGCTGATCAGGACCTTGGAGGTCGGCAGCAACTGGCGCAGGAAGTCGGCGCCGATCTTCAGCGCGCCCGTGCCGCCCAGAGCCTGGGTGGTCAGAACGCGGCCGGCGGCGGCCAACGGGGATTCTTTGCCCAGCAGCAGCGCTTGAGCGCCCTGGTTGTAGCCGGCGATGCCTTCGATCGGCAGGTAGCCGCGTGCGGCGGCGGCCTCGATGCGGGCGGTTTCGGCTTTGCGTACGGCGCCCAGCAGGGGGATCCGTCCCTGATCGTCGTAGTACACGCCCACGCCCAGGTTGACTTTACCGGGACGCGTATCCGCGTTGAATTGTTCGTTCAGACCAAGAATGGGGTCGCGCGGCGCGAGTTCGACGGAATCGAAAAGGTTGCTCATGGGACTCTGATGAGGATGGGTGGACGCAGTACGGTGTGCTGTGGATAATGGGGGGTTTACCCTGGAACAGTCTAGCATGCCCAAGAGCCCAATAGACCCGAGCAGCGCGGGAGATCTGAATGATGATCTCGCTGCGGATCTGACGGCGGCGTCGGCATCGGCTGCGCCCCTGCCGGGGCGGGAAGTGAAGCCCGGATTCGTCGAGTATCCGGACAGCCCATTTCAGCTTTATCAGCCTTATCCTCCTGCAGGCGACCAGCCCGCGGCCATCGACGGCCTGACGCAGGGGGTCGAAGATGGCCTCATGTTCCAGACGCTGCTGGGCGTGACGGGATCGGGCAAGACCTACACCATGGCCAACGTGATCGCCCGGATGGGGCGGCCCGCCTTGGTACTGGCCCCTAATAAGACGCTGGCGGCGCAGCTCTACGCTGAAATGCGGGAGTTCTTCCCGAAGAACGCCGTCGAGTATTTCGTCTCTTACTACGATTACTACCAGCCCGAGGCCTACGTGCCCACGCGCGACCTGTTCATTGAAAAGGATTCGTCCATCAATGAACACATCGAGCAGATGCGGCTGTCGGCCACCAAGAGCCTCTTGGAGCGTCGGGACACAATCATCGTGGGCACGGTGTCGTGCATCTACGGTATTGGTAACCCGGGCGACTATCACGCGATGGTGCTGATCCTGCGTAGCGGGGACCAGATTTCCCGCCGCGAGATCCTGGCCCGCCTGGTGGCGATGCAGTACACGCGCAACGACGCGGAATTCACCCGCGGCGTGTTCCGGGTGCGTGGCGAGACCATCGACATCTTTCCGGCGGAAAGTGCCGAACTCGCCCTGCGCCTGACGCTGTTTGACGACGAGATCGAAAGCCTGGAGCTCTTCGACCCGCTGACCGGCCGCATCCGCCAGAAGCTGCCGCGGTTCACCGTTTACCCCGGCTCGCACTATGTGACCCCGCGCGACACCGTCCTGCGCGCCATCGAGACCATCAAGGAAGAGCTGCGCGAACGCGTCAAGCGCTTCGTCGATGATGGCCATCTGGTCGAGGCGCAACGGCTGGAGCAACGCACCCGGTTCGACCTGGAGATGCTGCAGGAGCTGGGTTTCTGCAAGGGCATCGAAAACTACTCGCGGCACCTGTCCGGCGCGGCGCCGGGGGATCCTCCGCCCACGCTGATCGATTACCTGCCGTCGGACGCGTTGATGTTCATCGACGAAAGCCACGTCACCATCGGGCAGCTGAGCGGCATGTACCGCGGCGACCGCTCGCGCAAGGAAACCCTGGTGCAGTACGGCTTTCGCCTGCCGTCGGCGCTGGATAACCGGCCGCTCAAGCTCGAGGAATTCGAAACGCGGATGCGCCAGTGCGTTTTCGTGTCGGCCACGCCGGCCGCCTACGAGAAAGAGCACGCGGACAATGTGGTCGAGCAGGTCGTACGGCCCACGGGGCTCGTCGATCCCTTGGTTGAGGTGTTGCCGGCCCGCACCCAGGTGGACGACCTGCTGGGCCAGATCAAGGCGCGCGTGTCGCTGGGCGAGCGTGTGCTGGTCACCACCCTGACCAAGCGCATGGCGGAAGACCTGACGGACTTCCTGAGCGAGCACGGGGTGAAGGTGCGCTATCTGCACTCCGACATCGACACGGTGGAACGCGTGGAAATCCTGCGCGACCTGCGCCTGGGCACGTTCGACGTGCTGGTAGGGATCAACCTGCTGCGTGAAGGGCTGGACATCCCCGAAGTGTCGCTGGTGGCCATCCTGGACGCGGACAAGGAAGGTTTCCTGCGTTCCGAGCGCAGCCTGATCCAGACCATTGGCCGCGCGGCGCGCAATCTGAACGGCCACGCCATCCTGTACGCCGACCGCATTACGGATTCGATGCAGCGCGCAATGGAGGAAACCAGCCGTCGCCGCGCCAAGCAGCTGCAATTCAACATCGACAACGGCATTACGGCCCGCGGGGTGCAGAAAGCGGTGCGCGAACTGATCGACGGCATCGTCGCCCCGGTTCAGCACGATGCGCTGGAAGCTGCCGTGCCGGCGGAATTCCTGAAGGACGAAAAGGCCCTGGCGCGCGAACTCAAGCGCCTGGAAAAGCTGATGATGGACCATGCCCGGAACCTGGAGTTCGAGCAGGCCGCTGCCGCCCGCGATGCCTTGACGGCCTTGAAGCAACGGGTGCTTCTGGATGGGGCGGTGTAGCAAAGCACGTATCAAAACGTGTCTGTTTGCTGACGCCTACCTGAAAATATGTAAAACCCGCAATGTTGCAATTGCGGCTTCACAATCTTCGTGAATCCCCGGGATCCGAGCCTGTTTCCTGCGACTGAATATCCGCTTAACTCATTGATTTCAATGGCAATAGTCCGGATATTCGGCAGCCCTTATCCAATCGGATAATTGCAAAAAAAGCTTGCCTTATCTCGGGTTTTCCCGCACACTTACTTCCATGATGACCAAGGTACTTTTCGTTTGCATGGGCAATATCTGTCGCTCGCCGAGCGCAGAGGGCGTGTTTCGCCATTTGGTGAACGACGCGGGTTTGGGCGATGTTGTTCGCATCGACTCCGCGGGCACGCACGCGTTTCATATCGGCGAGGCGCCTGATGCCCGGGCGCAGGCTGCGGCGCGTAAGCGCGGCTACGAGATCACGCACTGTGAGGCGCGTCAGGTCACCGCGGAAGATTTCCGCGACTTTGATCTTATCCTCGCCATGGACTGGGACAATCTGTCCGCCATGCAGCAGCAGTGCCCCAAAACCTATCAGCACAAATTGATGCTGCTGATGCGCTTTGCCAATGAGTTCGAGGAGGCCACCGTGCCTGACCCGTACTATGGCGGCGCCGATGGTTTCGGCAAGGTGCTCGATTATCTGGAAGACGCCTGTCAGGGTGTTCTTGAACTGGTCCGTAAGCGCGCTACCCAGTACCAGGCGGCGTGACCGTCTAGGCCGTAGAGCCGCCCGCTGAGCGGCTCTCGGCGTACTTGGCAGTGAAAAAACCGCGCAAATGCGCGGTTTTTTCTAGCCGGGAGCCATACCAAATTAGTCGGGAATAGGCTATACTTGAGCCAATTACTCGGGTATTGACCGCTGGATTCGCTGGCGGCCATTGCCGAATCACAGGGAACCCACCATGCGGCTAACTACCAAAGGGCGTTTCGCCGTGACTGCCATGATCGATCTGGCTATGCGGCAGCATAGCGGCCCGGTCACTCTTGCGGCCATCAGCCAGCGTCAGAATATTTCGCTTTCCTATCTGGAACAGCTGTTCGGGAAACTGCGTCGCCACGAACTCGTGGACAGCGTGCGCGGCCCGGGCGGCGGTTATTCGCTTGCACGCCTTGCGCGCAACGTGACCGTTGCCGACATCATCTTCGCGGTCGATGAGCCGCTGGACGCCACGAGCTGTGGCGGCAAACGGGACTGTACGAGCGGCAACGACGGCAAGCCGGGCAAGTGCATGACGCACGAACTCTGGGCCACGTTGAATCGCAAGATGGTCGATTACCTGGATTCGGTGTCCCTGCAAGATCTGGTTGATCAGCAGCGCGTGCGCCAATTGCAGGAAGCCAACAATCAAGCGCAGGCCTGCGCGGTACGTGTGAATCGGGTAGGGGGCACGAATGCCGCCGCCAACGCCCCGACCACGACCGTCGCCGCCAATGCCACCGTATAAGCAGTATCAGGAGTTGTAGATATGACCACCCGCCCGATTTATTTTGACTATTCGGCCACGACGCCCGTCGACCCCCGCGTCGTGGACAAGATGGTGCCCTGGCTGTACGAGAACTTCGGCAACCCGGCATCGCGCAGCCACTCGTTCGGCTGGGATTCCGAAGAAGCCGTTGAACGCGCCCGCGAAGAAGTTGCCAAGCTGGTCAACGCCGACCCGCGCGAGATCGTCTGGACCTCTGGCGCCACCGAATCCGACAACCTGGCCATCAAGGGCGCCGCGAACTTCTACGCGGAACGCGGCAAGCACATCATCACCGTCAAGACCGAACACAAGGCGGTGCTGGATACCTGTCGCGAGCTCGAACGCCAAGGCTTCGACGTCACGTATCTGAATGTGAAAGACGATGGCCTGATCGACCTGGATACCTTCAAGGCCGCGCTGCGCCCCGATACCGTGCTGGTGTCGGTGATGATGGTGAACAACGAGATCGGCGTGGTCCAGGATATCGAGACGCTGGGCGAGATCTGCCGTGAAAAGGGCATCATCTTCCACGTGGACGCCGCTCAGGCGACGGGCAAGGTGGAAATCGACCTGCAAAAGCTGAAGGTCGACCTGATGTCGTTCTCGGCGCACAAGACCTATGGCCCCAAGGGCATCGGCGCGCTGTATGTTCGCCGCAAGCCGCGCATCCGCATCGAAGCGCAAATGCACGGCGGCGGCCACGAGCGCGGTTTCCGCTCGGGCACGCTGGCCACGCACCAGATCGTCGGCATGGGCGAAGCGTTCCGCCTGGCCCGTGAAGAAATGGGCACCGAGAACGAGCGCATCCGCATGTTGCGCGATCGTCTCTGGAATGGCCTGTCGCAAATCGAAGAGGTCTACCTCAACGGCGACATGGACCAGCGCGTTCCGCACAACTTGAATGTCAGCTTCAACTACGTCGAAGGCGAGTCCCTGATCATGGCGATCAAGGAACTGGCCGTGTCCAGCGGTTCGGCCTGCACCTCGGCCAGCCTGGAGCCGTCCTACGTGCTGCGCGCCCTGGGCCGCAACGACGAGTTGGCGCACAGCTCTATCCGTTTCACCCTGGGCCGCTTCACCACCGAAAAGGAAGTGGACTTCGCCATTGAATTGCTCAAGAGCCGCGTGGGCAAGCTGCGCGACATGTCGCCGCTTTGGGAAATGGCCAAGGAAGGCGTTGACTTGAACACCGTGCAGTGGGCCGCGCACTAAGCGCCCGCGCCAAGAAATACGTGGAGAAATAACATGTCTTACAGCACCAAAGTTCTGGATCACTACGAAAACCCGCGCAACGTCGGTTCGTTCGACAAGTCGGACGAGTCGGTCGGTACCGGCATGGTCGGCGCACCCGCCTGTGGCGACGTCATGAAGCTGCAGATCAAGGTGAATGAAGCCGGCGTGATCGAAGACGCGCGCTTCAAGACCTACGGCTGCGGTTCGGCCATCGCTTCCAGCTCGCTCGTGACCGAATGGGTCAAGGGCAAGACGCTGGACCAAGCGATGAACATCCGCAACACGCAGATCGCCGAAGAACTGGCATTGCCGCCGGTCAAGGTTCACTGTTCCATCCTGGCCGAAGACGCGATCAAGGCCGCGGTGCAGAACTACAAAGAAAAGCACTCGGTTCCGGCCGAAGCGGTGGCAGGCTGATCATGTCCGTTACCCTGACCCAACAGGCTGCCACCCATATCGGGCGCTACTTGCAGAAGCGCGGAAAGGGTATTGGCTTGCGGCTCGGCGTTAGGACGACGGGCTGCTCCGGCATGGCCTACAAGTTGGAATACGTGGACGACTCGGCGCCGGAAGACGCCGTGTTCGAAAGCTTCGGCGTGAAGGTCTTCATTGACCCGAAGAGCCTGGCTTACCTGGATGGCACCGAGCTGGACTACGCCCGCGAAGGCCTGAACGAAGGTTTCAAGTTCCGCAACCCCAACGAAAAGGCGACCTGCGGCTGCGGCGAGTCGTTCACGGTGTAAGTCTTGGCTGGAGACGACCACTTCAGCCTGTTCGGCTTGCCGGCACGCTTTGACCTGGACGCGCAAGCGTTGGAGTCCGCGTGGCGTGCTGTCGCCGCGCAAGTGCATCCCGACCGTTACGCCACGGCCAGCCCCGCGGAGCGACGCGTGGCCATGCAGTGGGCGGCGCGCGCGAACGAGGCGTACCGCGTGCTGCGGGATCCCTTGCTGCGCGCACGTTACCTGTGTGAGCAGGCAGGCATTGATCTGCAGACCGAAAGCAATACGTCCATGGACACGGCTTTCCTGATGCAGCAGATGACCTGGCGCGAGATGCTGGACGATGCGCGCGACGACGCCGATGCCCTGGCCGCCTTGCAGACGGAGTTGGAAGCGGCGCGCACTGCGATGCGCGCCACGTTGACGCGTCTGCTGGACAACGAGCGCGACTACGCGACTGCCGGGCTGAAGATCCGGGAATGGATGTTCGTGGAAAAGCTGGCGGAAGAGCTGGCGCACGCGCAGCCCGCCGGATAGTCCAAGCCGCGTTGGGGCGCCTGAAGCAGGCGCCCGGATTTCGCCGCCTACTGAGCAGAAAAATACAATCATGGCCTTATTGCAGATATCCGAGCCCGGCGAGTCGCCCGCGCCGCACCAGCGCAAGCTGGCGGTGGGGATCGACCTGGGCACTACCAATTCTCTGGTCGCGGCCGTGCGCAGCAGCGTCGCCGAAGTGCTGCCTGATGCAGAAGGCCATGCCTTGCTGCCCTCGGCGGTGCGTTATTTCCCGGGTGGCAAAGTCACCACCGGCCGCGAGCCGCTGGCTCAGCAGGCCGAAGACCCGTTGAACACCGTCGTGTCCGTGAAGCGCTTCATGGGCCGTTCGCTGGAAGAGGCTCGCGCCACGCGTGCGCCGTATGAATTCGTGGACGCGCCCGGCATGGTGCGCATCCGCACCGCGCAGGGCGACCTGAGCCCGGTCGAGGTGTCGGCACAGATCCTGGCGGTGTTGCGCCAGCGTGCCGAAGACGTCCTGGGCGACGACCTAGTGGGCGCGGTCATCACCGTGCCGGCGTATTTTGACGACGCCCAGCGCCAGGCCACGCGCGACGCTGCCCGGCTGGCTGGCCTGAATGTCTTGCGCCTGCTGAATGAGCCCACGGCCGCGGCGATCGCCTATGGCCTGGACCACGCCTCGGAAGGCGTGTATGCCGTGTACGACCTGGGCGGCGGCACCTTCGATATTTCCATTCTGCGCCTGACTCAAGGCGTGTTCGAAGTGATCTCCACCGGCGGCGATACGGCGCTGGGCGGCGACGACTTTGACGCCTTGATCGCCGACCACGCCGTGGCCAAGCTTGCCGCTGGCGAGTTTTCGCCGGCTGACCGGCGCGGGCTGTTGATGGCGGCGCGGGCTGCGCGCGAAGCACTGTCCGATGCCGAATCTGCCAACCTGAAGCTGACGCTGGCGGACGGGCGCGATGTCGACGTCGTGCTGACCCGCGCAGAATTCGAGGCACTGGCGCAACCTCTGGTAGAGCGTACGCTGGATTGCGCGCGCCGAGCGCTGCGCGATGCGTCGCTGAAGGCAGCCGATGTGCGCGGTGTGGTGATGGTGGGTGGCGCAACGCGCATGCCTGTCGTTCGCGCCGCTGTCGGCCGTGTATTCGGCACGGAACCGTTGACCGATCTGGACCCGGATCAGGTGGTGGCGCTGGGCGCCGCCTTGCAGGCCAACCTGCTGGCGGGCAATCGCGCGCCGGGCGAGGACTGGCTGCTGCTGGATGTGATTCCGCTGTCGCTGGGGCTGGAAACCATGGGTGGGCTGGTCGAGCGCGTGATTCCGCGCAACAGCACCATTCCTGTCGCCCGCGCTCAGGAATTCACGACGTTCAAGGATGGCCAGACGGCCATGAGCATCCATGTGGTGCAGGGCGAGCGCGACCTGGTGGCGGATTCGCGTTCGCTGGCCCGGTTCGAGCTGCGCGGCATCCCTCCGATGGTGGCGGGCGCCGCGCGCATCCGTGTGACCTTCCAGGTGGATGCGGATGGCCTGCTGAGCGTGACGGCCCGTGAACAAAGCACGGGCGTCGAGGCCGCCGTGTCGGTCAAGCCGTCGTACGGGCTGACCGACGACGAGATTGCGCAGATGCTGGCCGACAGCGTGGCGCAGGCCGATACGGACGCACGCGCCCGCATGCTGCGCGAGCAGCAAGTGGATGCACGCCAGTTGGTGGAATCCGTGCAGGCGGCCCTGGCCGTCGACGGTGACCTGCTGGACGCGGAAGAACGCAAGCATGTTGACGAATGCCTGCAGGCCGCCATTGCCGCGCAGTCCGCGCAGGATGTGGACACGGTGAAAGACGCGGTGCAAGCGCTGTCGGCTGCGACCGACGACTTTGCCGCGCGGCGGATGGACCGCAGCATCCGTGCCGCACTGGCGGGCCGCAAACTTGATGAGATCGCCTGATTAGACGTATGCCGAAACTGACTGTATTGCCTCATCCCGATTACTGCCCCGAGGGCGCCGTGATCGAAGACGCGCCCAAGGGCGTGTCGATTTGCCGTGTCCTGCTGGACAACCACATCGACATCGAACATGCATGCGAGCTGTCGTGCGCGTGCACGACCTGTCACGTGGTGATCAAGCAAGGTTATTCCGCGCTGGAAGACGCGACGGACGACGAAGAGGACTTGCTGGACAAGGCCTGGGGCCTGACCCCGACGTCGCGCCTGTCGTGCCAGGCGTTGGTGACCGATACCGACCTGACGGTCGAGATTCCCAAGTACACCATCAACCACGCCAAAGAGGGCCATTGATGAAGTGGACCGACACCTACGACATTGCCGCCGCGCTGGTCGACGCGCACCCGGACGTAGACCCCAAGACGCTGCGTTTTACGCAACTGCGTGAATGGGTCATGGCCTTGCCGGAATTCAGCGACGACCCCGCCCATTGCGGCGAGAAGATCCTGGAGGCCATCCAGATGGCCTGGATCGACGAAGCGGACTGACCGACGCTACCGAACGCTCCCTCTGGGAGCGTTTTTTTTTCCGCCGGGCCGCCCCAAGGAAAAACGCCCCCTCGGGGGGCAGCAAGCACGCGAAGCGTGCGCAGCGTGGGGGCCTCTCCATTCTGGCGAGCCGCGGTCATGGCGACCACGGTATCATCAAGCCTCTGCTCGTTGATCCCTTTAGCTTGAGTCTACCGATGCCCGCTGCCCAATTGCGTTTTGGCCTGGCCGCCAATCGATTGCACCACGAAAGCCCCGATGCCGCCTTGTTTACCTGGCTGCGCGCATGTTCATCCACGATACGGGAGCTGGGCGTGCAACTGCACACCGTCGGCCGCACGCATGATGCGATCGTGCGCGAAGGCATGCTACAGGGCTACAGCGGCTTGATCCGGTACCCGTACGGGCGCGAGGGTGGCTTGATGAAGCTGGTGGCTCGCGTGACTGAGGGCCGAGACGGGCAGGCGCCGTTCGATGGCGCGATCTATCTGATCGACCCGGTGGACCCGTCTTCGATTTTCCCCGAGGCGTTGGCGTTGAAGCGCCAATGCATCACGCATGGCCGGCCGTTCATTTCGACCTTGGCCGGGGCGATTGAATGGATGGAGGTCGAACGCGTGCACGCCGGGTTGGCGCCGGACGTGTCGGCCTCGCGCCTGTTCAACTTCACGGGCCAGACCTTGGCGATGATCGCCCACGATGCGTTGAAAGACGAGATGGTGGCGTTCGCCAGCGAGCATTTCGACGTGCTGTCGCAGTTTGCGCGGCGGGTGGCTACAGGCACGACCGGCGGTCGCCTGAACGAATTGGCGTGGTCGCGCGGCTGGCCCAAAGACACCCCTTGGGTGCACCGCTACCTGAGCGGGCCGCTGGGCGGCGACGCGCAGATCGCGGAGCTGGTGCTGGAACATCAATGCCAGCGCGTGATCTTCTTCGAAGACCCGCACGTGGCGCGCCAGCACGAGGCGGACATCCAGCTGCTGGAACGAGCGGTGCGCGTGGTGACGGAATCGGCGACCTGCGCTACCTCGCCGACCGTGGCGCGGCGTTGGGCGCAGGCGGTGGAAAAGCGCGCCGGCCTCATCTGACCGCCGTCAAGCAGGCGGCCGGCCATCGACGATGATCCGGCTGACCTGATCGGCCACGGCCGAGGCCGCCATCGATAGCGGCAAGACGTCCGAGCGGCAAAGATAGACCGGCCGGGTCATGCGCGGCTTCTTGATGCGATGGAGCACCACATCCCCGCGCATCGCCTCTACCCGCACGGCTTCATACGACAGGATCGTGTGCGCCAGGCCCGCCTGAACCAGTTCTATCAATTGCGGGATCGCGTTGGCTTCGGCGATGACGCGGAAGGCCGCGTGCTCCTGTTGCTGATAGTGGTCCAGCAGCCTGCGCAGGCTGTGCGGATTGCCGGGCAGCACCAGCGGTAATTCGGCAAGCGCCTGCAGCCCCATCGTGGGCAAGGCGTCGAGTTCGACCGCGCGCGGCTTCGCCCTGGTCCGGGGCGGAGGCGGGGACACCACCACCAGTTCCTCGTCGATCAAATGCTGAAAGCGCAGGTCGACCGCGGCGTCGTCGCTGAACGTCAGGCCCAGGTCGGCATGCCCCGAACTGACGAAGCCCGGGATGTAGCCGGTGCTGGACTCGATGATCTTGAGATACACGCCGGGCCAGTGCGCAAGGCTGAAGCGCAGTAATGGCACGGCGACCAGCTTTGCCATGGACATCGACATTGCCAGCGACACCGTGCCGCGCGGGGCGGTCAGGTCTTCACGCACATCGGCGCGGGCCGCATCGATACGGCCCAGGATCTCGCGTGCGTGCGCAAGCAGGCGCGTGCCGGCGGTGGTGGGGGCGACGCCGCGCGCACTGCGGTGCAGCAGCACCACGCCCAGGTCTTCCTCCAGGTTGCGAATCAACAGGCTCAACGCGGGCTGGGCGACATGGAGCGCGGCCGCGGCGCGGCTGATCGAGCCTGCGGAAACCACGGCGACAAAGCACTGCATAGCGCGAATCGACATCGACATGAAGGCACTCGACGAAGGTAGATATCATAATTTTATTATGGGCCGCATATAAAAACGGTATTTCTCGTATATCTTTCCGCTTCGCATAATGCAGCGCCACCATCGAAAAACATACGGAGACATCATGGCGCTCATGAAAGCACTGGCTGCCGCGCTTGCGGCAACCGTTCTGGCCTCGCCGGCCGTTGCGGATACCTGGCCCTCGAAACCCATTACGCTGCTGGTGCCGTTCTCGGCCGGCGGCCCGACCGATTTCATCGCCCGACTGGTGGCGGAGCCGCTCTCGCGGGAACTGGGGCAGCAGGTCATCGTGCAGAACAAGCCCGGGGCAAGCGGCAACGTCGGCTATCAAAGCGTGCTGAATGGGCCGGCAGACGGCTACACGCTGATGCACAACACGGTGGGGATGCAGGCGATCAATCCGCTGATGTATCCCAGCGCGAAGATGCATCCGTTGCAGGATTACGTGCCGGTGGGCATCACCGGCGCCATGCCCAATCTGTTGGTCGTCAACCCCGAGCGGACGCCGGTGAAGACGCTGGACGAGCTGGTTGAGCGCGGCCGGGCGACGTCTAACGGGCTGAGCTACGCCACCTTCGGGCCGGGAAGTTCGCCACATGTGTACGGCGCGCTGTTGCAAAAGGCCGCCAAGTTCCAGGCGGTAGGCGTGGCCTACAAGGGCAGCGCGAACGCCGTGACCGATGTGATCGGCGGGCAGATCGATTTCCTGTTCGACAGCATGTCGACCAGCATCGGGCAGGTCCAGGCCGGCAGGCTCAAGGCGCTGGCGATCACCTCGGCCCAGCGTTCGCCGATGTTGCCCGACGTGCCGACGCTGAAGGAAGCCGGTTATGGCAGCCTGGACCTGAAGTTCTGGTTTGCGCTGCAGGTGCCGGCAGGCACGCCGCCTGAGGTCGTGACGAAGTTGCGCGGCGCCGTGGCGAACGTCGTGGCAAGCGACGCGTACCGCAAGGCCATGCAAGAGCGCGGCGCGGAAGCCTTGCCCGTGGCGCCGGCTGACCTGGACGCCTTTTTCAAGCGCGAAACGGCCCAATGGACCGACGCCGCCAACGCCGTGGGGCTGAAGGCCGAATGATGAACCTGCCCACCTCTGCACGTATGGCGCCGCTGAAGGACATCGTCGTCCTGGATTTGAGCAAGGTGCTTGCCGGACCGCTTTGCGGCCAGTATCTGGGCGAGCTGGGCGCCCGGGTGATCAAGGTCGAGCCCGTGGGCACGGGCGACGACACCCGCGCCTGGCTGCCGCAGGACGCAGGGCAATCGGCGACGTTTCTGGCGGTGAACCACAACAAGCGCAGCCTGGCCGTGGACTTGAAGACCGACGCGGGCAGGGCGGTGGTGCACCGGCTGGCCGAGCAGGCGGACGTGGTGCTGCAGGGCTTCGGCGGCAAGACCGCCGCGCGCCTGGGCGTGGACTACGACACCCTGAGCCGCCTGAACCCGAAGCTGATCTACTGCGAAATTTCGGGGTATGGGCGTGAGGGTCCGATGGGCGAAGAGCCCGGTTATGACGTGATGCTGCAAGCCTTCAGCGGCATGATCAGCACCATGGGCGAGCCGGGTGGAAGTTATGCGCGTGCCAGCTTCTCGCCCGTGGACTTGGGCACGGGCTCTTTCGCACTAAGCGGCATCCTGGCGGCGCTGCTTGCGCGCAGCCAGACGGGTGTCGGCCAGTATCTGGACGTGTCGCTGCTGGATACCTCCCTGGGCTTGATGTCGTACATGGCGCAGAACTACTGGCGCACCGGTAGGATTCCGCAGCGGATGGGAACGGGCCATCCCGCGATGTGCCCGTATCAAGCGTTCAGGGCGGCGGATGGCGACCTGATGCTGGGCGTTGGCAATGATGCGCAATGGCAGCGCTTTTGCGCCGTGGCGGGCTTGCAGGATTACGTTGACGCGCCGGAATTCGCAAGCAATGCGGCGCGGGTGCGCAACTTCGACGCGACCGTGACGCTGGTGCAGGCGCGTATCCAGACGCGCACCGTGGCGCAATGGCTGGCGGCATTGAAGCCCGCGGGGATCGCGTGCTCGGCTATCCATACCTTGGATCAGGCGCTGGCGCATCCACAGGTTGCGGCGCGCGAGTTGATCGTGACGACCCAGCACCCGGTACTGGGCGAGGTGCGCAATATCGGCTTGCCTGTGCGGTTCAACGGGCAGCCAAGGCAGGCCGCGCGGCCGGCGCCGCTGCTGGGCGAACACAGCCGGGAGATCCTGGCGGACCTGGGCTACACGTCCGGGGAGATCGAGGCGATGCTTGCCGCAGGCAGCGTGCAGGCGGCGACGCAATGTTCGGAAGCTGGAGAACCATCATGACCTACCTGCGCTACGAAGTCCGCGACCGGGTCGCGGAGATTCATCTGTGCCACGCGCCCGTCAATGCGCTGGATGTGGACATGCTGGACGCGCTGATCGCCGCGCTTGAGCGTGCCAACGCCGACGCTTACGTGAGGGTCGTGTTGCTGGCCAGCGACCTGCCCGGCAGGTTCTGCGCGGGGCTCGATATGAAAAAGCTGCTGGCGAGTACACCCGTGCAGGTCCATGCGCTCTTGACCCGGCTGTACATCAAGCTGTACGACGCCCAGTTCAATTTGACCAAGCCGTCGATCTCCGTAGTGTCGGGCGCGGTGCGGGGCGGGGGCATGACGGTGGCCATTTCCAGCGACATGATCGTTGCCGCGGACACGGCAACCTTCGGCTACCCCGAAATCGATGTGGGGGTGCTGCCGGCGATCCACTACGCGCACCTGCCCGCCATCGTGGGCAAGCACCGGGCGTTTGATCTGCTGTTTACAGGCAGGACGTTCAGCGCGCATGAAGCGCACGCATCGGGCCTGGTGACGCACGTGGAACAGGAAGCGCAATTGCTGTACGCGGCGCGCACGCTGGCGCAATCCCTGGCGTGCAAGCCGCCGCAGGTGTTGGCGATGGGCCGGCGTGCTTTCGTGTTCGCCAACGATAACGACTACCGCCGCAAACTGGCGACGGCGGTCGAGGTCTTCTGCAATGCAGCGGCGACGCCTGACGCCGCCGAAGGCCTGGCCGCCTTCGTGGAAAAGCGCGCGCCGATCTGGCGCGACCCGCAGGCGTGATCCGTCATTCGCCCTTGAAATCGGGCGCGCGCTTTTCGAGAAACGCCTGCACGCCTTCGGCGAAGTCGGCGCGCGAGGCCGAATCCAGGAAGCGCGCCGTCTCTTCCGCCAGTTGGGTTTCCAGCGAGGCATGCTCGGCCGACCGCAGCAGGTCCTTCGCGCCTGCGATGCCGTGCGGCGCGTGGCGCGCAAGCGCTTCGGCGTAGGCCTTGGCTGCAGTGTCCAGCTCACCGGCGGGCGCGACGCGGGTGAGGATGCCCCAGGCCAGCGCATCGCTGGCGGTGAAGGCGTCGTGGCGCAGCAGCAGGTCCAGCGCGCGCCGGGAACCTAGTACGCGCGTCAGGCCGTGCGTCATGCCCGCGTCGGGCGTGGCGCCCAGTTTCAAGTAGGCGGTCATGAAACGGGTGCCCGCGTCGGCGATGGCGAGGTCGCAGGCCAGCAGCAGCGACAGGCCGGCGCCGGCCGCCACGCCATGCGCCTGCGCCAGCCAGACCTTGTCCATGCGCCCGATGCGGGAGATGAAATCATTGAGCGGCGTGAAGAGGTCCTGCAGCGTGTTGCGCACCTGAGCAGCGTCGCCGGTGAACATGCTGATATCGCCGCCCGCGCAAAACGCCTTGCCCGCCGCGCGCAGGCGCACGACACGGATTTCGCGGCGCGTCTCCAGCCATTGGGCGGCTTGCTGTAAGTCTCGCGCCATGGCAACGTCGATGGCGTTCAGCGCATCGGGACGGTTCAGCGTCAGGGTGGCGAGGGTGTCTTCGGCTTCAAGCAGCACCGTTTTGAACGTCGGAAGTCCTTGGGTCATGGCGTGTCTCCGTTATCGGGTAAGTACCAACTGTCGATCCAAAAACCGCGATGCTATGGTCTGAACCGAGCGCTTGCTTGGTTTTGTTTTAAGCACGCTTAGCGTAACGCATCGCTGCATGGCACAGAAGCACTGTGTGGAGCACTACCGCATTGAACGATTTTCCGGCGCTGGTCTGGCGTAGGTAAAGACAGGTTCGTTGCATCTCCTGGCTCGCGGGTCGCCTGATTCATCGCCTTAAAAAATGTCCGCCCAAGGCGGCAAGAACTTCGCGATCAAAAAAGCGAGGAGACAAATGGTGGATCAGTCCGAGCAACCTCCCTTGCTGGAGGTGGATGGGGTTACCTTGGCGTTCGGCGGGGTCAAGGCATTGACCGGCGTGGGCTTTCGCGTGGCGCCGGGTTCCATCACCACGGTCATCGGCCCCAACGGCGCCGGCAAGACCTCGCTGTTCAATACCATTTCCGGGTTCTACAAACCAGCCGCCGGACAAGTCCGGTTCGAAGGCCGCGACATCACGCGCGTGGCCGCGCCCGAGCGCGCCAAGCTGGGGCTGGCGCGCAGTTTCCAGAACATCGCGCTGTTCCGCGGCATGACGGTGCTGGACAACATCAAGCTGGGCCGCCATGCGCACTTGCGTACCAATGTGCTGGACGCCTTGTTCTACCTGGGCCGCGCACGCCGTGAAGAGATGGCTCTGCGGGCCGACATCGAAGAACGCATCATCGACTTCCTGGAGATCGACCACATCCGCCATGCACCGGTGTCGGCCTTGTCCTACGGCCTGCAAAAACGCGTGGAACTGGCGCGTGCGCTTGCCATGAACCCCAAGGTGCTGATGCTGGACGAGCCCGTGGCAGGCATGAACCGCGAAGAGACGGACGACATGGCGCGCTTCATCCTGGATGCGCGGTCCGAGTGGGGCGTGACCGTGCTGATGGTGGAGCACGACATGGGCATGGTCATGGATTTGTCGGACCACGTAGTGGTGCTGAACTTCGGGCAGGTGATCGCGGACGGCACGCCTGGCGAGGTGCAGGCCAATCCCGAAGTCATCAAGGCGTATCTGGGGGCGGGCGATGTTGGCGACCTGCGCCGCCGCTTGCGGGAGGCGGCCTGATGGACATGCTGTTCTTCCTGGAAGTCACGCTGGCGGGACTGGGCAGCGGCGGGCTGTATGCGCTGGCGGCGCTGGCCTTCGTGATCGTCTACAAGGCGACGCGGGTCGTGAACATCGCCATCGGCGAATTCCTGATGCTGGGCGCCTACGTGTTCTATGCGTTTGCGACGGGCATGGAGTGGCCGATCTGGCTGGCGATCGTAGGCGCCGTGGTGGTGTCGGGCGCCTTGGGCGCGCTGGTCGAACGGCTGACGATACGGCCCATGCTGGGCGAGGCCCCGATATCGGTGTTCATGGTGACGGTGGGGCTGGCGTCGATCCTGGTCGGCGCGGTGGAACTGATCTGGACCGCCGACCAGCGGCGCTTGCCGGAGTTCATGCCGCGCGCGCCGGTGATGGTGGGCGAGGCGTTCGTGGCGCCCAAGGTGTTCTACGGGTTCTGGGTGGCCGTGGTGCTGGCCTTGCTGGTGCTGGTGGTGTTTCGCTACTGGCGTGGCGGGGTGGCCTTGCGCGCCACGGCGTCGGACCAGGGCGCCGCCTATGCGATGGGCATCAACGTGCCGCGCGTGTTTTCACTGGCCTGGGTGGCGGCGGGCGCGCTGGCGGCGGTGTCGGGCGTGATCGTGGGCGCCATCGGGGGCATTTCCTCGTCGATGGGCGTCTTTGGCCTGTCGGTGCTGGTGGTGGTGATCGTGGGCGGACTGGACAGCGTGGCCGGCGCCCTGGTCGGCGGCGTGTTCATCGGATTGCTGGAGGCCTGGGCGGGCGCCTATCTGGGGGGCGAGTACAAGCTGCTGGCTACTTTCATCGTGCTGGTCGTGGTGCTGATGGTCAGGCCGTACGGCCTGTTCGGCACCCGTGAAATCGAGAGGCTCTGACCTATGCGCATCGCGACTGCGAAGCAGACCTACCTGGCCGACGAGTCCCTGTTCGACACGCGCACCCAGCATGTGTGGCTGGCGTTGCTGGCGGCCTCGCTGGTCCTGTTCCCGTTCGTGGCCGACGCCTATTGGCTGTACCTGGCCTGCCTGGTGGCCATCAATGTCGCCAGCGCGACGGGCTTGAACATCCTGACGGGCTATACCGGGCTGGTCAGCCTGGGGCAGGCCGCCTTCATGGGGCTGGGCGCGTATACGGTGGCCGTCATGGAGCTGCGACTGGGCACGCCAGTGCTGGTCAACCTGCTGGGCGGCGGCGTGGTGGCGATGCTGGGCGGCTTGCTGGTGGGCATTCCTTCATTGCGCGTAAAGGGGCTGTACCTGGCGATCGCCACGATCGCGGCGTCGTTCATTGCCCACTTCATTTTTGCGAACTGGCAGTTCACAGGCGGCACCAGCGGCTTGCAGGTGCCGCCTGCGCGCCTGCTGGGCGTGGACCTGGATACCTCGTTCAAGATCTATTGGTTGATCGTGCCCGTGACGGTGCTGATGGTGCTGGGCGCGGCGAACTTGTTTCGCACGCGCATCGGCCGGGCCTTCATCGCCATCCGCGACCGCGACATCTCGGCCGAGGTGCTGGGCATCCGGCTGTTGCGCTACAAGCTGCTGTCTTTCGGCCTGTCGTCGTTCTACGCGGGCGTGGCGGGCGGCCTGTGGGCCTACTTCTTTCGCGTGGTGACACCCGAGAGTTTCCCGCTGATCATGTCGATCTTCTTCCTGGCCGCCATCATCGTGGGCGGCATGGGCTCGATCCTGGGTTCCATCCTGGGCGCCGTCTTCATGACGATGGTGCCCGAACTGCTCAAGCTGATCGTGGGCTGGCTGCCGGTGGGCGGCGACGCGCTGCGGCTGGTGTCGCCCGTGCGCACGATCGTCTTCGGCCTGCTGATTGTGGGCTTTCTGATCTTCGAGCCCCACGGGCTCGCGGAAATCTGGCGGCGCGTGCGTCGCTTCTTCCACCTGTGGCCATTCCGGACCTGAGCGCCGACTGGCCGTTTGCATGACCCATAAGACCCAAGGAGACACACCATGAAGCGCATCCGGTTAGGCAGCGGTTTATCGAGGTTGTTGGCCCCGTTGGGCCTGGCGGTGGCTTTGGCGGCGCCCGTGGCGCAGGCGGCGGACGATCTGGTGCTGGGCGGGTCGATCCCGTTGAGCGGGGTGTTCGCCTTCGCCGGGCAAGGCATCCATGCGGGCATTACCGACTACGTGAAGATCGTCAACGACCAGGGCGGCGTGAAGGGACGCAAGTTGCGCTATGTGCCGGAAGACACGGCGTACAAGGTGGATGCGTCGGTGGCGGCGTTCAAGAAGATCACCAGCCAGAACAAGGTGAATTTTTACTACGGCGATTCGACGGGCTTCTCCAAGACCATCAACGCCGAGCTGAACCGCACGGGCGACATCCTGATGACGGGCGCGTCGTTTGCCACCGAGCTGAACGATCCGGCCAAGTATCCCGCCCAGTTCATGCTGGGACCTGACTACACCGAGATGTTCGGCATCCTGCTGCGCTACATCGCCAAGGAGCAGCCCGGCGCGAAAGTGGCGTTCGTGTATTCCGATACGGAGTTCGGCCGCGACCCGATCGCCAGTTCGCGGGCCGTCGCTGAAAAACTGGGGCTGAAGGTGGCCACCGAGATCATGACGCCGCCGGGCAGTGTGGACGTCTCGACCGAGGTCATCAAGCTGCGCCGCGCCGATCCCGATTTCACGATCTTCCACGGGTACGTGCTGGCGCCCATTCCGGAATTCGTGGGGCAGGGCAAGCGCATGGGGCTGAAGACCCGCTACATGGGCACGTTCTGGACCATGGACAATTCCACCGTGATGCAGATGGGCGAGGACGCCGAGGGCTTCATGGGCGTGATGCCGTATCGCTACTACTACGACACGGAAGGCGATGCGCCGATGCTCAAGAAGATCCGCGAAATGCGTCCGCAGTACCAGAGCACCGGCTACATGCAGGGCTTCCTGGCGGCCATGCTGTTCACGGAAGTAGCCAAGCGCACGTTGGATGCCGGCAAGGAGCTGACCAGCGCCAACATGAAGGCTGCGCTGGACGGCATCAAGGACTTCGATACGGGCGGCCTGATCGGCGTGCCGATCTCGATCAAGGGCAATTCCATTCCGGTGGGCCGGATCTATCGCGCCGATGTGAAGCAGAAGCAGATGGTGCCCGCGTCCGATTGGATCGTGCTGAAGTGAGGCGACCGTGAACCCGGGACTTGACGCGCAAGCCATGACGACGGCGCCGCCTGCGGTGGTGCTGGACATCAACAATATCGAAGTCGTCTACAACAAGGCGGTGCAGGTGTTGCGCGGCCTGTCCCTGTCGGTGCCCGCCGGCAGCATCGTGGCGCTTTTGGGCAGCAACGGCGCCGGCAAGTCCACGACGCTCAAGGCGGTGTCGGGGCTGCTGGACCTTGAGGACGGCGCGCTGGTGCGCGGGCACATCGTCTTCAACGGGGGCGATACGGCGGGCGCCAAGCCGCAGAACCTGGTGCGGTCGGGGCTGGCCCACGTGATGGAAGGACGCCGGGTGTTCGAGGACCTGACCGTGGAAGAGAACCTGGTGGCGGCGACCTATGCGTTGACCGGCAGGCCGGGCGCGCGGGTGGATTTCGACCTGGTCTACGGGTATTTTCCGCGCCTGTTCGAACGCCGCCGCGGCCTGGCAGGTTATCTGTCAGGGGGCGAACAGCAGATGCTGGCCATCGGCCGCGCGCTGATCGCGCAGCCCAGGCTGATGCTGCTGGACGAGCCGTCGCTGGGCTTGTCGCCGATGCTGGTGGAGAACATCTTTTCCATCATCGCCCGCATCAACGCCGAGCAGGGCGTGTCAATGCTGCTGGTGGAACAGAACGCGTCCGTGGCGCTGGCCGTCGCGCATTACGGCTACATCATGGAGACGGGCAAGGTGGTGATCGACGGCACCGCCGACAAGCTGGCGGCGGATCCGGACGTGCGCGAATTCTATCTAGGCGTCGGTGGCACGGGCGAGACCCGCGGGTTTCGCGACATCAAGCACTACAAGCGGCGCAAGCGCTGGCTGTCATGAAGGACAAGACCGTGATCGCCTCTCTCGATACGGCCGTGTGGCCCGAACTAACCTTGCCGCAGATGCTGCGCGAGCAGGCGCGGCGCCAGCCATCGGCCATCGCCATCCGGCAAAAGGATTTCGGCATCTGGAAGCCGCTGACCTGGGCGGACTATTGGCAGCGCGCCTGCCGCGTCGGGCTGGGCTTGCGGGCGCTGGGCTTGAGCCGGGGCGGGCGGGTGGCCATCGTGTCCGAGAATCGCGTGGAATGGTTGCTGACGCAGCTGGGCGCGGGCGCCGTCGGCGGGGTAGCGGTGGGCGTGTATTCGACCAGCCCGGCCGCAGAGATGGGCTACGTGCTGGAGCATGCGGACGTGGAACTGGTGGTGTGCGAAGACCAGGAGCAGACCGACAAGGTGCTGCAAGTGGCCAGCCGCCTGCCGTTGCTGCGGCGCATTGTCATGATGGAAACCAAGGGCCTGCGCTCCTACGCACCCGCCGAGCGCGGGCGCATCGTGACGTTCGCCGAGGTCGAGGCGGATGGCGCGGGGCGGGAGGCCGCCGAGCTGGCGGCCTTGAACACGGCGCTGGATGCGCAGTCGCTGGACGATACGGGCCTGATGATCTATACGTCGGGCTCCACCGGCAAGCCCAAGGGGGCGATGCTCAGCTACCGCAACATGCGCGGCGTGGCGCCGGGCATCGCGGAACGGTTGGCTATGGATGCCCGCAGCGTGCACCTGTCTTATCTGCCGCTGTGCCATGTGGCCGAGCAGATGCTGTCGACCTTCGTGCCGCTTTACCTGGGCTCCCAGGTGAACTTCGGCGAATCCATCCGCACGGTGCAGGAAGACCTGCGCGAAGTGGCGCCGACGATTTTCCTGGGCGTGCCGCGCATCTGGGAAAAGCTGCACGCGTCGATATCGATCAAGATGCAGGAAGCCGGGCGCCTGCAGCAATGGCTGTACCGCCGGGCGTTGGCGGCGTGCGCGCCGTTCCTGGAGAAGTCGCCCGCGCAGTACACCGCGCGTGAACGCCTGACGCATGCACTGTGGTACTGGCTGGTGTTGCGCGCCTTGCAGAACTTTATCGGCTTGCGGCGCGTGCGGGTGGCGATGACGGGCGCGGCGCCGATTCCGCCGGACGTCGTGCGCTACTTCCGCAATCTGGGCGTGCCGCTGCTGGAGGTCTATGGGCTGACGGAGTCGGCCGGCATGATCTTCGGCCAGCATCCCGACCGCGTGACAGTCGGGACGGTGGGCGAACCGATCCTGGGCGTGGACTGGAAGTTGGGGGATGCCGGCGAACTGCTGGTGCGCGGTGACATGGTGTTCCAGGGCTACTACAAGCACGCCGAGGCGACCGCCGACACCGTGCGCGACGGCTGGCTGCATACGGGCGACGTCGTGGCCGAGCAGGACGGCCGCGTCCGTATCGTCGACCGCTTGAAGGACATCATGATCACCGCAGGGGGCAAGAACCTGACGCCGTCCGAGATCGAGAACGCGGTCAAGGGCAGCCCCTACGTGAAAGAGTGCATCGTGATCGCCGATGGGCGCAAGTACGTGTCGGCGCTGATCCAGCTGGAGTTCGACACCGTGGGCAAGTGGGCGGAATCGCGCCGCATCGCGTTTACGCATTTCCGGTCGCTGGCCGAATGCGAGCAGGTGCGCGAGCTGGTCCAGCAGGAGGTGTCGCGCGCCAATGCGGGCCTGGCGCCCGTGGCGCAGATCAAGCGTTTTCATCTGCTGACCAAGGAACTGGACCACGACGACGGCGAGGTGACGGCGACGATGAAGGTCAGGCGCGCCAGCATCTACCGCACCTACGCGAACGAAATCGAAACGCTGTACGTTGAGGAGACGCTGGCATGAACGAAGCCGTGATCGTGGAAGCGGTGCGAACGCCCTTCGGCCGCCGCGGCGGGTGGTGGGCCGACACGCGCCCGGATACGTTGCTGGCCCAGACGGTGCAGGGGCTGCTTGCGCGCGCCGGACTGCCGGGCGCCCAGGTCGAGGATCTGATCGCCGGCTGCGTCAGCCAGGCGGGCGAGCAGGGGGCCAACATCGGTCGCCTGGCGGCGATGCTGGCGGGCTTGCCGGAAAGCGTGCCGGGCGTGGCCCTGAACCGCATGTGCGGGTCCAGCCAGCAGGCGGTGCATTTCGGTGCGCAGGCCATTGCCGCAGGCGACATGCGGTATGTGGTGGCCGGCGGCGTGGAGAGCATGAGCCGGGTGCCCATGTTCCTGGATGTGACATTGGGGCAGGGCGAGTTCCGCGGTTTTGAATCGCTGAACCCGGCGTTGCTGGAGCGCTATCCGCTCATCCATCAGATCGAAAGCGCGGAGCGCATTGCCGACCATTGGCAGCTATCGCAGGCGGCGATGGACGAGTGGGCGCGGGAAAGCCATGCGCGCGCCTGGGCGGCTGCGAAGGCGGGCCGGCATGCGGAATTGCTGCCGGGTCCGCAAGGGGGCGGGGATCGGGATGAAGGTATCCGCGAGGCGACCGACCCAGCCCGCATGGCGGCCATGGCGCCTGCGATGCGTGCCCCGGGACAAGGCGGCGTGACCGCCGCCAATGCCAGCCAATTGGCGGACGGCGCGGCGGCGGTCTTGCTGGCCGACCGCGACACCGCGCTGGCCGACGGCTTGCGGCCGCGTGCGCGTTTCCTGGCGCGGGTGGTGGTCGGGTCGGATCCCGTGATGCAGCTGACGGGCGTGATTCCCGCCACCCGGCTCGCGCTGGCGCGCGCGGGCCTGACGCTCGAGGACATCGACTGGATCGAGATCAACGAGGCCTTCGCCAGCGTGGTGCTGGCCTGGCAACGTGAACTGGACGCCAAGCTTTCGCGGGTGAATCCTTGGGGCGGCGCGATTGCGCACGGACATCCGCTGGGCGCGACCGGCGCGGGGCTGATGGCCAAGATGCTGGCTGGGCTGGAGGCAAGCGAAGGCGAGTTCGGCCTGCAACTCATGTGCATCGGCCATGGCATGGCGACGGCGACCATCATCCAGAGGCTGTGAGCGCACATGGAAAAGACCGAAGCTGCCGCGCCGCGAGAAGAGGGCGCGGATTCCGAACGCCGCCGCGAGCTGGTGCTGGCGGCAGGCAGGCTCTTCTGCAAGCACGGCTACGAGCGCACGACGGTGCGCGAATTGGCGCGCGCCGTCGGCCTGCAGTCCGGCAGCCTGTTCCATCATTTCCGCAGCAAGGAAGAGATCCTGGTGGCGGTCATGAACAACGGCATCCAGGAAGTGATCGACGATGGAGAGCGGGCGCTGGCGCGGTACGACGTACCGGCCGACCGCCTGGGGGCACTGTTCCGGGTCCATATGTGGAGCATGCTGCACGGCGCTGGCGGCGATGCGATGAATGCGCTGGTGTATGAATGGCGCAGCCTGTCGGCACCGAGCCAGTCGGCCGTGAAGGCGCTGAGCGACCGCTACGAGGCCATGTGGCAATCGGTGGTGTCGGATGCGGTGAACGCCGGGCTGATCAAGGGCGATGCGCGCGTCATCAAACGCTGCGTGCTGGGGGCGATGAACCTGACGGTGCAGTGGTACAAGCCCGGCGGACGGCTGGCGCCCGCCGAGTTCATTGATGCGATGTTGTTGGCGGCCTTGCCGACCCTGCCGTCAGGCGTGGGGACGTGGCCGGTGGAAGCAGTCAGCCGCGGCGCTTGAGGAATGCACCCACGGCGCAGGCGATGCCCAGCGCCAGCAGCGAGCCCGACACGGGAAGCAGGAAGTCCGCCTCGCCGTGATAACCGCCACCGGTGACGCCGCCCGCCACGCCGCCCATCCATAACAGGGCGGTCAGCAGGGACGCCGCGACGGCGATCGCAGCGGCGATGCACAGTGCGATGAAGATCGGGCGGCGCGGCCGCACGGGCTGATAGGGCGCGCCCGCTTGGACGCGGCGAGGTTGCTTGATCCAGTAGACCAGCCCCGCCACGACCAGCAGCAGCATCAGGATCTTGAAGATCATGATGCGGTCCGCTGCTTAGTCTTCACGGCGCAGGTGCGGGAAGAGGATGACGTCGCGAATGCTGGGGCTGTCGGTCAGCAGCATGACCAGGCGGTCGATGCCGATGCCGCAGCCGCCCGTCGGGGGCATGCCGTATTCCAGGGCGCGGATGTAGTCCGCGTCGTAGAACATGGCTTCTTCGTCGCCCGCGTCCTTGGCTTCGACCTGCGAACGGAAGCGTTCAGCCTGGTCTTCGGGATCGTTCAGCTCCGAGAAGCCGTTGGCGATTTCCCGGCCCGTCATGAACAGCTCGAAACGCTCGGTGATGCCTTCGCGCGTGTCGGAGGCGCGCGCCAGCGGCGACACTTCGACCGGGTAGTCGATGATGTAGGTCGGGTTCCAGAGCTTGGCTTCGGCGGTCTCTTCGAACAGGGCCAATTGCAGTGCGCCCAGGCCGGCGCGCGACAGCACGGGGCCGTCGGCGTCCGCGCCCAGCTTCTTCAGTTCGGCGCGCACGAAGGCGGCGTCGTCCAGCTGCGCCTGCGTATAGCCCGGCGCGTACTTGAGGATGGCTTCGCAGATCGTCAGGCGGTCAAACGGCTTGGACAGGTCCAGTTCGCGTTCGCCGTACGTGAGGACGGCGCTGCCAGTGGCCGAGATGGCGGCCTGGCGGATCAGCTCTTCCGTGAAATCCATGAGCCAGCGGTATTCCGCGAAGGCCGCATAGAACTCCATCATCGTGAATTCAGGATTGTGACGCGGGCTGACGCCCTCGTTGCGGAAGTTGCGGTTGACTTCGAACACGCGTTCGAAGCCGCCGACGATCAGGCGCTTCAGGTAGAGCTCGGGCGCGATGCGCAGGTACATTTCCATGTCCAGCGCATTGTGGTGCGTCACGAAGGGCTTGGCCGCCGCGCCGCCCGGGATGGGGTGCAGCATCGGGGTTTCCACTTCGAGGAAGCCGGCGTTCAGCATGAACTGGCGGATGCTGCCCACGGCCTTGCTGCGCGCTTCAAACGTGCGGCGCGTGGCGTCCGTCATGATCAGGTCGACGTAGCGCTGGCGGTAGCGCAGTTCCTGGTCGGCCACGCCGTGGAACTTGTCCGGCAGCGGGCGCAGCGACTTCGACAGCAGGCGGGCGGTGGCGGCATGCACCGACAGTTCGCCCTTGTTGGTTTTGAAGACCGACCCTTCGATCGCGATGATGTCGCCGATGTCCCATTGCTTGAACGCGGCGTAGTTGTCTTCGCCCAGCGTGCCGCGGTCCAGGTAGATCTGGATGCGGCCGGTGCTGTCTTGCAGCGTGGCGAAGCTGGCCTTGCCCATGACGCGCTTGAGCATCATGCGGCCGGCGACCTTGACGGTGACGGGGGCGGCGGCCAGGGCTTCCTGCTCCAGGCCGTCGTACTTGTCATGCAGGGCCGCGGCGCGGGCGTCCGGAACGAAATCGTTGGGGTACGCGACCCCGGTTTCGCGCAGTTTGGCCAGCTTGGCGCGCCGTTCGGCGATCAAGCGGTTTTCATCCTGGGCGGGGGCCGGAGTGGTCGAGTGGTCGGTCATGGTCGGGGGATCAGTCGTAATTGCGGATGTCGTCGATTTCGGTCGTGCCGAAATCTTCGCGATCCAGGTAGGCGAGGATGCGGGAGGCCACGTTGGCGGGCGAAGACAGCTTGCCCGTGGCGTGGAAGTCCTGGAACTTGGCCAGCGCCGGGAAGCTTTCCGGGTCGCTGGAGCGGATGGTGGCCTGCATGTCGGTGTCGACGATGCCGGGGGCCAGCGCGACGATGCGCGCGCCATCGGCGCCCTGTTCCTGCTTGACCACGCGCGAGTACATGTCGAGTGCCGCCTTGGTGGCGCAGTACACGCCCCAGCCGGCGTTCGGGTTGCGGCCCGCGCCGGAGGAGATGTTCAGGACACGGCGGTCAGCCTTCAAGTCTTCGACGGCGGCCAGGAAGCGCGCGGTCAGCAGCATGACGGCGGTGACGTTCAGATTGAACGCCGTGGTGATGGCCGCGCTGTCGATCAGGGCGTCGGTGCCGGCGACGGGATGCACGGTGCCGGCGTTGTTGATCAGCAGGTAGCGGCGGGCGTCGCGCGGCAGGGCGGCGCAGATGCGTTCGGCAGTGGCCTCGGCCGCTTTCAGGTCCGAGAGGTCCACGGACAACTGTTCCAGCTGCACGTCTTGCGAACGTGCGTAGGCGGTCAGTTCGGGGTCTTCGCGGCGGGCCAGCGTGATCAGGCGGGTGCCCGGTTTGGCCAGGCCGCGCGCCATGGCGGCGCCGATGCCGCGCGATGCGCCGGTCAGGATTGCGATGGTGTCAGACATTCGTGGACCTCTGGGTGCGGTTAGCGGAAGTAGCGCAAGAGACTTAGACGCCTTGCTTCAGGCTGGCCTGGATGAAGGGATCCAGGTCGCCGTCCAGCACTTTCTGCGTGTTGGAGATTTCAACGTTCGTGCGCAGGTCCTTGATGCGGCTCTGGTCCAGCACGTAAGAACGGATCTGGTGGCCCCAGCCCACATCGGTCTTGGAGTCTTCCAGCTTCTGCTGCTCGGCCATGCGGTTGCGCATTTCCAGTTCGTAGAGCTTGGACTTCAGCATCTGCATGGCTTCGGCGCGGTTGCGGTGCTGCGAGCGGTCGTTCTGGCACTGCACCACGATCCCGGTGGGGATGTGGGTCAGGCGCACGGCCGAGTCGGTCTTGTTGATGTGCTGGCCGCCCGCGCCGGAGGCTCGGTAGGTGTCCACGCGCAGGTCGGCGGGGTTCACATCGACTTCGAACGAATCGTCGACTTCGGGGTAGACGAACACGCTGGCGAACGACGTGTGGCGGCCGCCCGAGGAGTCGAACGGGCTCTTGCGGACGAGGCGGTGCACGCCGGTTTCCGTGCGCAGGTAGCCAAAGGCGTATTCGCCTTCGATCTTGATCGTGGCCGACTTCAGGCCCGCGACTTCACCTTCGGATTCTTCCAGGATTTCCGCCTTGAAGCCCTTGCGTTCGGCGTACTTCAGGTACTGGCGCAACAGCATCGAGGCCCAGTCCTGCGCTTCCGTGCCGCCCGCGCCTGCCTGGATGTCCACGAAGCAGTTCAGGGGATCGGCCGGATTGGAGAACATGCGGCGGAATTCCAGGTCTTCGAGCTTTTCCTGGTAGCCGTCGGCGTCCACTTCGATGGATTCCAGCGTGGAATCGTCGTCGTCGGCCTTGGCCATTTCGAACAGTTCGTTGGCGTCGGCCAGGCCCGTGCCCAGCCCCGTGAGCGTTTCCACCACGGTTTCCAGCGCTTTCTTCTCACGGCCCAGGTCCTGGGCGTGCTTGGGGTCGTTCCAGACGGCCGGGTCTTCGAGCTCGGCGTTTACGACTTGCAGGCGTTCAGCTTTGGCATCGTAGTCAAAGATACCTCCGTAGAGCCTGTTCGCGCTCCGCGTAATCGGCGAGGCGGGCTGCGAGCTGGTTCTGACGTTCGGCTTCCATGATGATCCTGTCCTGATGACTTTTGTGCGAAACCTGGCATTTTACCGTGGATGGACCATCTGCGCGGGCGCGTGTTGCAAGAAGGGGGACGGATCCGGCTCTAGGGGTTTGCGTGAGTCAGGCCAAGTTGTTCAGTTTCTTGTCACCTGGTGCGCTCTAGGCTTGTTCCAGCGGCCGTTGCGTCCCCGTTCGGGATGCCGGACCGCCGTACCGGCAATCCGCCGGACGATCCCGCCAGAGGACAGGAGACATAGATGGAAAACACGATGACCCCCGGGGTCACGCCGGCGATCCCGGCGAGTGAGGAGGACCGCATCTACCGCAAGGTGGGGTGGCGGTTGGTGCCGCTATTGGTGGTTTGCTACGTCGTGGCCTACCTGGACCGCGTGAACGTGGGCTTCGCCAAACTGCAGATGCTGCAGGAGCTTCAATTCAGCGAAACGGTCTATGGGCTGGGCGCGGGCATTTTCTTCATCGGCTACTTCATCTTCGAGATTCCCAGCAACATCATCCTGCACAAGGTGGGCGCGCGGATCTGGATTGCGCGGATCATGATCACCTGGGGGATCATCTCCGCCTGCATGATGTTCGTGACCAGCGTCCACATGTTCTATGCGCTGCGCTTCCTGCTGGGCGCGGCCGAGGCCGGCTTCTTCCCCGGCATCATCCTGTACCTGACCTACTGGTATCCGGCGGCGCGGCGCGGTCGCATCACGACGTTCTTCATGACCGCCGTGCCCATGTCGGGCCTGATCGGCGGCCCGATCTCGGGCTGGATCATGTCCACGTTCCATGGCGACCACGGCCTGTCGGGCTGGCAGTGGCTGTTCCTGCTGGAAGGCATTCCGTCGGTGGTGATCGGCGTGCTGGTGCTGATCTATCTGGATGACCGCATCAACAAGGCCAAATGGCTGACGGCGTCCGAAAAGGCCGTGCTGATCCGCAACATCGCAGCGGAAGAGCAGCAGAAGGAAGATCCGCCGATCCGCGCCGCGCTGACCCGTCCGCGCGTCTGGGCCATGGCGCTGATCTACTTTTCGTTCGTGATGGGCCTGTATGGCGTGGGCTTCTGGATGCCGAGCCTGATCAAGAGCACAGGGGTGCAAAGCCCGCTGGCGATCGGCCTCTTGACCGCGATCCCCAACCTGTTCGCCGTGATCGGCATGATCCTGATCTCGCGCAATTCCGACCGTCTTCGCGAGCGCCGCTGGCACGTGGCGCTGCCCGCGCTGTTTGGTGCGGTGGGCCTGTTCTTCTCGGCCGTCTGGAGCGGCAACACGGTGTTGGCGATTCTGGCGCTGACGGTGGCCAACATCGGCATCTGCACGGTACTGCCGTTGTTCTGGAGCCTGCCGACCGCCTTGCTGGGCGGCACGGCGGCCGCTGCCGGCATCGCGCTGATCAACTCGGTGGGCAACCTGGCGGGCTTCGTCAGCCCGTATCTGGTGGGCTGGTTGAAGGACATGACCGGCACGACCAATACCGGGCTGTACATGCTGTCGGGCTGCCTGGTAGTGGGTGCGCTGGTGGCATTGGCGCAACCGGCCAAGCTGGTCAACAAATAACAGGATTCGCCCTGGGGGCGGTACCGACGGCGGGGTGCTTGAAAGAGCCCCCGCCGTTTTTCGTCATGCCGCGTGTTCGATGACCAGCTGCACCGACACCATGCCGTTCCAGACGTTCTGCTCCAGGCGATAGGCGGCCTGGATGTGTTCGGGCAGCGACTGGTCGTGGCCGAACCAGATGGCGTCAAAGCGCTGGTGGCCGCGTTCCAGCGACAGCTTCAGATGCTTTTCGCCCACCAGGCGCTGGTTGCGCACGGTGAATTCGTCCAGGAACAGGGGGGCGGCAAAACCGGCGCCCCAGACCTGCTGCTGCAGCATGCCCGCGACATCGGCGTTGGCGTAGCCGGATTCCAGCGATCCGTCGGTTTCGATGACGGGTTCGAAGGTGTCGCGTCCGGTCAGTTCACGCACGGCGGCGTCGAACGCGGGGGCGAAGGCCGGGAAGTCTTCGCGGCCCAGGGTCAGGCCCGCCGCCATCGCATGGCCGCCGAACTTGCGGATCAGGTTGGGATGGCGCTTGGACACGAGGTCCAGCGCGTCGCGCAGGTGCACGTCGGGAATCGAACGGCCAGAGCCGCGGATTTCGTCGTCGCCCGCCGGCGCGAAAGCCAGCGTGGGGCGCCAGAATTTCTCTTTCAGGCGGGAGGCGACCAGGCCCACCACGCCCTGGTGCCAGCCCGGGTCGAACACGCAGACGGTAGCGCCCGAGGCGGCATTGGGTTCTTCCATGGCAGCCAGCGCTTGCTCGCGCATTTCGGCTTCGATGGTGCGGCGTTCGCGGTTGATGTTGTCGAGCTCGCGCGCCATTTCCAGCGCCTGGGCTTCGTCATCCGTGGTCAGGCAGGCGATGCCCAGGCTCATGTCGGCCAGGCGTCCCGCGGCGTTGATGCGGGGGCCCAGCGCGAAGCCCAGGTCAAAGCCGTTGGCGCTACGCGGTTCGCGGCCGGCAACGGCGAAGAGCGCGCGCAGGCCCGGTTGCAGCCGGCCGCTGCGCATGCGCTGCAGGCCTTGCGTGACCAGCAGGCGGTTGTTGGCGTCCAGCTTGACCACGTCGGCCACGGTGCCCAAGGCGACCAGGTCGGACAACGTGTCCAGGCGCGGGCCGCCGTCGGCCGCATAGACGCCGCGGCGGCGCAGCTCGGCGCGCAGCGCCAGCATCATGTAGAAGATGACGCCCACGCCGGCCAGGTTCTTGGACGGAAAGCCGCAACCCGGCTGGTTGGGGTTCACGATGGCCAGCGCGTCGGGCAGCGTGTCGCCCGGCAAGTGGTGGTCGGTGATGACCACGCCGATGCCGGCCGCGTTGGCGGCGGCCACGCCGTCCACGCTGGCGATGCCGTTATCCACCGTGATGATGATGTCGGGCTTTCCGCTGCGGTGCCGGACGGCCAGGTCGACCACGGCGGGCGACAGGCCATAGCCGGTTTCGAAGCGGTTGGGCACCAGGAAGTCGACGTCTGCGCCCATGGCGGACAGGGCGCGCAGCCCGACGGCGCAAGCGGTGGCGCCGTCGCAGTCATAGTCGGCCACGATCAGCATTTTCTTGCCGGCCTGCAGGGCGTCGGCCAGCACGCCGGCGGCATGCGCCGAGTGCGTCAGGCCGGCGGGCGGCAGCAGCGACGGCCAGGCCAGCTTGGTCTGGTCGGGGTGCGTGACGCCACGGGCGGCCCACAGGCGGGCGAGCAGGGGGTGGATGCCCGAGGCTTCCAGGACGTGACAGGCGTCCAGGTCGGCCGGACGGATGGTTAAGCGGGGTGTGACCACCAGGCGCTCCAGTTTTTCTTGGGCGCGGGCAGCAAGCCAAGCAGGCCCCCGCGCGGTTTCAGGGTGAGGGCGACCTTGCGGTCGTCGCCCAGCAGCAGCAATTCAGTGGCCGTGTCGGGCACGCCTTTCTTGCCGGCCAGCGGCCGCAGGTGCTGGGCATCCAGTTCGGCAAGTGCGTCCAGCCAGGCGGACCAGTCGCCCGTGCGTTGCGGCGCGTCCAGCTCCGTCAGCACGCGTTCGGGGCCCGCTGGCGCGATGGGCCAGGGCGTGCCGCCGCCATACAGCCACAAGGCGTTGACGGGCGCCAGGCCGCGGGCGGCTCGCGCGTCGTTGACGGGGTGCTCGTGCCACGCCATCTGTATTTCATTCAGCAGCCGTCGCCAGGGACGCGTTTCCGTGTCCTGGCGCCACCACTCGTTCAAGCGCTGGCCGGCCACCACCTGCGGCGAGGCGGTCTGCGGGCGCAGGCCGTCGGGCAGCCGCAGGCGCCAGCGTTGGGGCGATAGCGCATCCACCGCAAAACCGGTGCCTTCGAACAGCGGGCGCGCCGTGTCCAGCAGGGCGGCGGTTTCTTCGGGTAGCAGGTCCATCTGGCCCGGATCCAGCAGGTTGGCCTGGTCGGCGCCCAGCGCCAGGTGGACCAGTTCGGCCAGCCAGACCGCGTCGCCGGCAGGGGCCTGGCCGGCGGCCAGCAGCGGCCCCAGGCCGGCGCCTTGCAGCAGGCCGGGTTCGGGCGTGTAGCCCGCGCGGGTCAATTGCCAGGATTCGAAGGCCGTGCAACCGTGGGCACGCACGTCGAAGGCGGCGGGCCGGGCGGCGCCGGCCAGCAGCCAACTGTGCAGCGTGGGGGCGCGTTCGGGCAGAAGCTTGGCCAGTTCGGCGGCAACGGGAAGGGCGGGCAGGGCGCCCGGAATGACGATCAGCATGGCGGGGATTGTAGTCCGCGCGGGGCCGGGGAACTAAGCGGCGTCGGCAACTGCCATAGCTTGACACGCCTGGTCGTGGAACCGCACATCCGCGGCGCGATTTCCAGGCTGTTAATGCCATAATGCGCACGTGCTGAAAATACCCTACGAACTCTGGATAGGCGCCCGCTATGCCGGGTTGGCCCGAATCCGCCAGCGACGCGGGCGCCGCGATCGCTTCATCTCTTTCATCGCCGCCAGCTCCATGGCGGGCATCGCGCTGGGCGTCGCCGCCCTGATCGTGGTGCTGTCCGTGATGAACGGGTTTCAAAAAGAAGTGCGCGACCGCATGCTGTCGGTGCTGCCGCACATTGAACTCTACATTCCTGGCGGCTTGCCGGAGCGCGTGCTGGACCAATGGCAGCAGTTTGCCGACGCGGCCAAGCAGAACCCCGAGGTCAAGGCCGGCGCGCCCTTCGTGGCCGCGCAGGGCATGCTGGTGCGAGGCCAGGCGTTGCGAGGCGTGCAGGTGCGCGGCATCGACCCGGCCACCGAAGGCAACGTGTCGGACCTGCCGCGCCAGATGGTGTCGGGCAAACTGACCGACCTGAAGCCCGGCGGCTTTGGGGTGGTGCTGGGTAATGAACTGGCTGACGGCCTGGGCGTGAAACTGGGCGATACGCTGCTGATGATGGCGCCCCAAGGTTCGATCAGCCCCGCCGGATTCGCGCCGCGCATGCGCCAGTTCACCGTGGTGGGCGTGTTCTCGTCTGGCCACTATGAATACGATTCCTCGCTGGCGTTCGTCGACAACGAAGACGCCGCGCGCGTGTTCCGCGAAAGCGGCACGGCCGGTGTGCGCCTGCGCATCGCCGACATGCAGAAGGCGCCCGAAGTGGCCAGCGAACTGAAGAAAGTGCTGCCGCCTTATGTGATGGCCAGCGACTGGTCGCGCAACAACCGCACCTGGTTCGCGGCCGTGCAGACCGAAAAGCGCATGATGTTCCTGATCCTGGCGCTGATCGTGGCGGTGGCGGCGTTCAACCTGCTGTCGTCGCTGGTAATGGCCGTGAAAGACAAGCAGTCCGACATCGCCATCCTGCGCACCTTGGGCGCGGGGCCGGGCGAAGTGGCCCGTATCTTCCTGGTGCAGGGTGCGCTGATCGGCGTGATCGGCACCTTGCTGGGCGTGGCGGGCGGCATTGTCATCGCGTACAACGTGGACGTGATCGTGCCCTTCATCGAACGGTTGCTGGGCGTGCATTTCCTGCCGCGCGAAGTCTATTTCATCAGCGCCTTGCCGTCCGATCCGCAAATCGGCGATATCGTCACGATCGGCATGACCTCCCTGGTGCTGTCGCTCCTGGCGACGCTGTATCCCAGCTGGCGCGCGTCGCGCCTGCAACCCGCACAGGTGCTGCGCCATGATTGATGCTCCGAATCGTGCGTCGTTGACGCCTGCCTTGCAGGCCGAGAACATCGTCAAGGTCTACGACGAAGGCCCTGCGCGCATCGAAGTGCTCAGCAACGTCAGCCTGTCTGTCGCGCGTGGCGAGATGGTCGCCATCGTTGGCGCATCCGGCTCGGGCAAGAGCACCTTGCTGCATATCCTGGGCCTGTTGGACGTGCCGACCAGCGGTTCGGTGTCCGTCGACGGAAAACTGGCGATGGGCTTGTCCGAAGCCAAAAAGAGTGCCGTGCGCAACAGCAGCCTGGGTTTCGTGTACCAGTTCCACCATCTGCTGCCCGAGTTCTCGGCGCTGGACAATGTGGCAATGCCGCTGATCGTCCGCCGGGAAAACCGCGACAAGGCCCGTGCGGCGGCGCGCGAGGTGCTGGCGCTGGTGGGGCTGGCTGCCCGCGAAGACCACTTCCCGGGGCAACTGTCCGGCGGCGAACGCCAGCGGGTGGCGCTGGCGCGTGCGCTCGTGACGCGGCCGGTGTGCGTGCTGGCCGATGAACCGACGGGTAACCTGGACCGCAACACGGCGCACAAGATGTTCGAACTGCTGACCCGGGTGAACCAGGAATCGGGCACGGCGTTCGCCATCGTGACGCATGACCCGGAACTGGCCGCCCGCGCCGACCGCCAATTGCTGATGGAAAACGGCCGCCTGGTATCGGGATAAGGCAATCCGGGTGGATAATCCTGTCGAGGAGGCCACGCCCATGCTGATCGACACTCACTGCCATCTGGACGCCGCCGAGTTCGACGCCGATCGCCAGCAGGTGGCCGACCATGCTTGCGAGGTCGGCGTCCAGTCCATTGTGATTCCGGCCATCGAACGCGCCAATTTCCCCATCGTGCGGGATCTGGCCGGCCAGATCGCCGGAGGCGCTTACGCGCTGGGCATCCATCCCTTGTACGTGCAGCGCGCCGACGATTCCGACCTGGATGTGTTGCGCGATACCATCAAGCAGTCGTTGGGGGATCCGCGATTCGTCGCCATCGGCGAGATCGGCCTGGATTTCTTCGTGCCCGAGATCTCGTCGGGTGAACCACGCGAACGCCAGGAACGCTTCTATGCCGCGCAACTGGCCATGGCGGCGGAGTTCCACCTGCCGGTGCTGCTGCATGTGCGCCGGTCGCAAGACATCCTCTTGAAATACCTGCGCCGGCATGGCCGCATCGGGGGGATCGCGCACGCCTTCAACGGCAGCGCGCAGCAGGCGCAAGCGTTCATCGACCAGGGCTTTGCCTTGGGGATGGGCGGGGCCATGACCTATGAACGCGCCTTGCAGATCCGCCGCCACGCGGTAGAGGTGGATCTGGCCCATCTGGTGCTGGAAACCGACGCGCCGGACATACCGCCGGCCTGGCTGCACCCCCCGCAGCGCCGCAACCGGCCGGGCGAGCTGGCCCGCATCGCCGGCGTATTGGCAGACCTGCGCGGTATCACGGCCGCCCAAGTGGCTCATGCCACCACCGCCAATGCCATGCGCGTTCTGCCGCGGTTGCCGGCCGCCATCCTGGCCGACGCCGACTGACTTCCGTCCCCCGATGTACGCAGCGCGATAACAGCAGTTGTCGTGCGGATGCGTCATTTTTCTAAGAATTTTCTGGAAACTTGCTAAAAGCTGAATAAAACCTGACAAAAAGTTGAATCGAATATTGGGAATGAATATCATTGCCGTTCACTGAAAATTCCAATCAGCGCAATGCGCGCCGCCCTACCGGGGTGGTCTCAATTGATTCCCTATGTCGACTCAGAAATGCATCAAGGGCTCCGGGGGAGCTCGTCCCGCCCATTTCCCGTCTTTCCGCTTGTTGCCGCTGGCCTTGGCGATCGCCGCAGCGGGCAGCGCCCAGGCGCAATCCGCGGCCGGCGCGAAAGAAGACACCATGGGCGTCGCCCAGATGGATACCGTCGTGGTGACCGCCGCGGGCTTCGAGCAGGAAATCAAGAACGCGCCGGCGTCCATTTCCGTGATCACCCGCGAACAACTGGAGACCAAGCCGTTCCATAACCTGGCCGATGCGGTGGCCGACGTGGAAGGCGTGACGGTGGAGCGGGGCGGTAAAGCGGGCGGCATGAACATCAGCATCCGCGGGCTGCCCAGCGATTACACGCTGGTGCTGGTGGATGGCAAACGCCTGAACCAGAACAGCTCGGGCGCACGCCCCAACGGCTTTGGCGACGTGGACACCAACTTCATTCCTCCGATGGCGGCCATCGAGCGCATCGAAGTCGTGCGCGGGCCCATGTCGACCCTGTACGGGTCGGATGCAATGGGCGGCGTGATCAACATCATCACCCGCAAGGTCAGCCAGGATTGGATGGGCCAGATCACGCTGGACGGCACGGCGCAGGGGGACAACGCCTTCGGCAACAACTACGGCGCGGCGTTCTACCTGAGCGGCCCGATCAAGACCGACAAGCTGGGCCTGACCTTGCGTGGCGGCCAGTACCGCCGCCTGAGCGCGAACGGCAGCTATCCGGTCAATCAGGCCGAGTTCAACAGCGGCAACTACACCGGCGACATTGCCAGCTTCTCCGGCCTGGGCGACAGCAAGCAGCAGAACGTGGGCTTGCGCCTGGCGCTGACCCCCAACCGCAACCACGACATCCTGTTCGACGTGGATAGCAACTGGCAAACGTATGACAACGCCAACGGTGAACTGGGCACGCTGAATACGAGCATCGCGCCCAACCGCCAGGGCGGCGGCTACGATCCCGAAATGAAGTTCAACCGCCAGCGCTATGCGCTGACGCATTTGGGCCGCTACAGCGGTTCCATCAGTTCCGACACCAGCCTGGTCTACGACACGACCGAAACTATCGGCCGCACCAACCCCATGAATTCGCCGCGCCGGCCCTCCGATGGCGCCAAACGTGACCTGGAATACGACAACTGGGTGTTCGACACCAAGTGGACGATGCCGCTGTTCAACGACCGGCACAACCTGACGATGGGCGGGCAATGGCGCGAGCAGCAGTTCAAGGACACGCTGGTCTCTGCGCCGCTGGATCAGCGCCAGTACCAGTGGGCGCTGTTCGCGGAGGACGAATGGCGCATCGTGGATGACCTGGCGCTGACGGCCGGCGCACGTTACGACCGCAACGAGCAGTTCGGCGGCAAGTGGAGCCCGCGCGGCTATCTGGTGTGGAACGCCACGCCGATGTGGACCGTCAAGGGCGGCGTGAGCAAGGGCTACAAGACGCCGGACATCAACCTGATGACGGACGGGATCATCGGTCTGGGCGCGCAGGGCACCATGCCGCTGCTGGGCAATTCGCAACTGAAGCCGGAGAGCAGCACCTCGTCCGAACTGGGGCTGCTGTTTGACAACGGCGAGGGCCTGTCGGGCAACCTGACCGCGTTCCACACCAAGTTCAAGGACAAGATCGACTCGCAGAACGTCCCCAACTGCCTGGCCAGGGGCGGGCCGGCGCCGGGGTGCCTGGATCTGGGCGTCTGGGAGCGCAACGGTGTTCCCGTGGACAATTTCTCGCAGCGCGTGAACGTCGACACCGCCACCATCCAGGGCTTTGAACTGGGGGGCCGCATTCCGCTGTATGGCGGCGTATCGTTCAACGGCAACTACACCTTGACCGCCAGTGAAGTGACCTCGGGCGCGAAGGAAGGCCAGCCCCTGGGTTCGCAGCCGCGCCATGCGCTGAACCTGGGCTTGAACTGGCGCATCAACGACCAGTTCAATGCGTGGGTCCGTGGCGAATACCGCGCCAAGCAGTTCAACGACATGAACTGGGAGAAGGAACAGGTGTTCTACAACCCGTACTGGCTCGCCAGCATGGGCGGTTCCTACGTGGTTAACAAGAACGTGACCCTGTCGGCCTCGGTCTTCAACCTGTTCGACAAGAACTTCGTGAACTATGGCGCGACGAAGGTCGGCGCCAACGTGCCGGCGGCCAACGCGAACTGGACCAATTCGTACCGCCAGGTGCTGGAAGGTCGTCGCCTGTGGGTGTCGGCGAACATTACGTTCTGATCCGCCTAATGCCTGGCTTTGGCCGGGCATTCTCCGGAGGGCCCCGCCGGTGTGCGGGGCCTTTTTCCGTTCAGTCTGTGAGTAGCGGCAGTTCCATGCGGACGCTCAGGCCTTGCGGAGAGACATTGCGCGCCGATATCCGGCCCTTGTGCGCGGCGATCGCGGCTTGCGCGATGGACAGGCCCAGGCCGGCGCCGGAACCTGGCGCCTTCGATCCGGATGCGGTGCGGAAGAACGGCTCGAACAGGGATTCCAGGTCCGCTGCGGGCACGCCCGGCCCGCGGTCTTCGATTTCCAGGCAGGCTTCGCGCACGCCGATCGAGAGCCGAACCCGTATCGCGCTGTGCGCGGGGGCGAAGCGCAGGGCATTACGCAGCACGTTCTCGATGGCGCTGGCCAGGCTGTCGCGATCGCCCGTCACCGCTACCGGGGGCGGCCTTTCCCAGAGGATGCGCACTTGCTGTTCGCCAGCCTCGAAGCGGGCATCGTCCACGACCGCAGTCACGACGTCGGTCAGGTCGAGCGTATCGCTGGGCTCGGGCTGGGCGCCCAGGCGGGCCAGGCGCAGCGTGTTGCCCACCAGTGCGTCCAGGCGTTCGCATTCGCGTTCGATGCGGTCCAGCTGCACGTCCTGGCGTTCATCCTTGCGGCGCGCCAGTTCTGCCGCCAGCCGCAGCCTCGCCAGCGGTGAGCGCAATTCGTGCGCGATGTTGTGCAGCAGCTGTTCGCGGGTGTCGACAAGCGCCTTGATCCGGTCCGCCATGGCGTTGAAATCGCGCGCCAACAGGCCAAGTTCGTCCTTGCGGCCAGCCAGCTTGGGCGGCGTCTGGGCATCCAGGCGGCCGGCGGCCAGCGCGTGCGTGGCCTGGCGCAACTGCGTCAGGGGCGCGGTGACGTGGCGGGTCAGTGCCCAGCACAAAGGGGCGGTTACCGCCAGCGCGAAGAGCAGCAGCGCCAGTGCCACGGGCGAGAGCCCCAGCACTTCCCAATGCGACGAGTCAAAGGGCAGGAACAGCATCAGCAACTGGGATCCGTCGGGCAGCGGCAGAAGCTGCGGCTGCCACCAGGAAACGCGTTCTCCGACCGGGTCAGGCTGCAGGTAGTCCGCTTGCGGGGACTGGTCGGTCGCCGCCCGGTACGCGGCAAGCCAGTCGTGCATGCGGGTGGGCAGCGTGCGGCCCAGGATCTCGGCGTCCTGGGCGTCCAGCACGTAGATCTTGAGCGCCGAGTAGCGTTGGTCCATGGCTTGGACCCAGCGTTGCAGGCCGTCGACGCCGTGGTTGCGGGCGACTTGCCGGGCGTCGTGGGTCAGGCTGGCCGGGTTCAGGCCGTCAAGCGAATTGATGCGATACCAGGCGACCGTCGCGGTGAACAGCATGCCGCACACCAGGATGATCGTCATGGCGCCCCAGAAGGTCAGGAACGCGCGCCAGAAGAGCGATCGGGTGGGCAGCGGCCACGGCATCAGGCCGCACCCGCCAGCACATAGCCCAGCCCGCGCAGATTGCGGATCGACAGGGAGTCGCCGGACGCGTCCAGGTGCAGCTTCTTGCGCAGTGTGCTGATGTGGGTGTCGATGCTGCGGTCGTAGCGTTCCGGCCGGCGGCCCAGCGCGTACATGCCGATCTGTTCGCGGGCGATGACTTGCCCCGGGGCGCGCATCAGCAATTCCAGGATGCGTTGTTCGGCGCCCGTCAGCAGGATGTCTTCACCATCCAGGCGGACGCGTCCGCTGGCGGGGTCCAGCGTCAAGGCCCCGAGCGTCAGCGTGGGGGCGGTGGCTTCCGGTACTTCCTCGAAGCGCCGCAGCACCGCCGTGATGCGCGCTTTGAGTTCACGCGGGCTGAACGGCTTGGCCAGGTAGTCGTCGGCGCCGAATTCCAGCCCCAGCACGCGGTCGGTCTCGCCGCCGTGCGCGGTGAACATGATGACCGGCCGACGAGAGCGCCGGCGGTAGTGCTTGAGCAAGTCCAGCCCGTTGCCGTCCGGCAGCATCAGGTCAAGCAGCACCAGGTCGTAGTCGTCTTGCGCCAGCAGGGCAAGGCCGTGGGCGCCGGTATGAGCCAGCGTGAGCAGGCAGTGATTGGGTTCGAGGTATTCGCGCAGCATCTGTGCAAGCTCGACGTCGTCGTCGATCAGCAGGATGCGGTGCGCCACCGCTGAGTGAGAAAAAGGCATCCGTATCAAGTGTCCCGCACCCGGTAGTGTGGCGCATGGCCATGCCGCCGAGTGTCAAGAAGTGCGAAGAAGGTAAAAGTTGTGGAAAGGCGTTTGCCCGGTTCCGACACCCTCAATTCTAATATGAGAATAGTTTTCATTAAGAAATGAGGGCTGGACTCAGCGCCGCACACGGGGTGCGCCGCGGGTTCGGTACGGGAGAAAGCGGAATCATGAGCAGCAAAGATCTGGCCTTGGGCGGCCGCATTCGGGTGTCGCGCACGCGTTTGGCGGCGGCACTTTGCGCGGCGGGACTGGGCATGGCCCCGGCGGCGGTTTGGGCGCAGGCAACCGATTCCGCCAAGACGATGGAAACCGTCGTGGTGACTGCCAGCGGGTTCGAGCAGCAGATCAAGGACGCGCCGGCGTCGATCAGCGTGATCACCCGCGAAGACCTGGACAAGAAGTTCTACCGTGACGTGAACGACGCGCTGCTGGAAGTGCCGGGCGTGATCATCACGGGCGGGGGCGACCGCCAGGACATCAGCCTGCGCGGCATGGGCCCGCAATACACGCTGATCCTGATCGACGGCAAGCGCCAAAGCTCGCGTGAAACCCGTACCAATTCGGATTCCGCCGGCGTGGAAGGCGGCTGGACGCCGCCGTTGGCGGCCATCGAACGCATCGAAGTCGTGCGCGGCCCGATGTCGTCACTGTATGGCTCGGATGCGATGGGCGGGGTGATCAACATCATCACCCGCAAGGTGCCCAACGAGTGGGGCGGCGAAATTCGTCTGGACACCACTATCCAGGAAAGCAACAAGTCGGGCGATATCTACCAGGGCAATTTCTATCTGTCCGGCCCCATCAAGACCGACCTGCTGGGCTTGCAGATCTATGGCCAAGCATCGCAGCGCGATGAAGACAATATCGTCAACGGCTTTCGCAAGCGCAATTCGGACAGCGTGACGGCCAAGCTGGCGCTGACGCCGAACCGTGACCACGACATCGTGCTGGAAGGCACGACCATGCGCCAGAAGTACGAGAACACGCTGGGCAAGACGGTCGCGCCGCTGGCGCCGGGTGTCGCATGCGGGCGTACCGGCTGCCCGGCATCGTCGGAAACGGACTACCGCAGTAACAAGTGGGCGCTGTCGCACACGGGCCGTTGGGGCTGGGCGGTGTCGGACAGCTACGTGCAGCAGGAAGAGTTCGACAACCGTTCGCGGCAGATGAAGATCAAGAACCTGAATCTGCAGACCAGCTGGACGCTGCCCCTGGGCTCGCACATGCTGACCCTGGGCGGCACCTACCTCAGCCAGCGTTTGAACGACCAGACCGGCAACCAGTTGGCCGGCGGCCCCAGCAAGATCGACCGTTACCAATGGGCGCTCTTCGCCGAAGACGAATGGCGCTTGACCGACAGCTTTGCCGTCACCGCCGGCCTGCGCATGGACGATGACGAGAACTTCGGCACGCACTTCAGCCCGCGCCTGTACGGCGTGTGGCAGATGGCCGAACGCTGGACGCTCAAGGGCGGCGTGTCCACGGGCTTCCGCGCGCCGGACTTGCGCCAGACGGTGGCAGGCTGGGGCCAGGTCAGCCGCGGCGGCAACATGTACGGCAACCCGGACCTGACGCCCGAGAAGTCGGTGACCGAGGAAATCGGCATCCTGTATGACGACGGCGAAGGCTTCAACGCCGGCCTGACCGTGTTCAACAACGACTTCAAGGACAAGATCACCCGCGTCGGGTGCCCGGCCTCGCAATGCCCCGAAGGCCCGAACCAGTTCGGCGCCGACCCCACGACCTACATGAACGTGGACAAGGCGGTGTCGCGCGGCGTGGAAGCCAACCTGAAGCTGCCGCTGGCCCGCGACTGGTCGTTGACCAGCAGCTACACGTTCACGAAGTCGGAGCAGAAGTCCGGCCAATACCAGGGCCAGCCGCTGAACCAGCTGCCCAAGCACCTGTTCACGACCACCTTGAATTGGCAGGCGTCTGACGCACTGCAAGCGTGGGCCCGGGTGAACTACCGCGGCAAGGAAAGCCAGCCCATCACCAGCGCCTCGTCGTCCTCGTTCATCGCGCCGTCCTACACCTTCGTGGATCTGGGCGGTTCGTATGCGGTGAACAAGACCGTGTCGGTGTATGCCGGCATCTACAACCTGTTCGACAAGCAGGTGACCTATGACGATTACGAGTTCGTGGAAGACGGCCGCCGCTACTGGCTGGGCGTCGGCGTGAAGTTCTGATCTTGAGAGTAGGGGGGCGCTTGCGTCCCCCGCAACACAAAGAGGTGCGTATGACGATGCAAGGAAACACGAGCTGTGCCCGCCGCTGGTTGATGCAGGCAGGCGTCGCGTTGGCGATGGGCGCGGCAACGGCCGTGTGCGCGGCGCAGGCCACGCTGCCCGTCAAGCATGCGCGCGGCGAGACCGCCGTGCCGGCCAATCCGACCAAGACCGTCGTGATGGACATGGCCGTGCTGGACACGATGCACGCGCTGGGAATCGAAGCGATGGGCGTGCCGGCGGTCGCCAAGCTGCCGCCCCAGCTTGCCCAGTACGCAGATCAGCGTTACTTGAAGGTCGGCTCGCTGTTCGAACCGAATTACGAGGTCATCCATGCCGCCCAGCCGCAGGTGATCTTCGTGGCCGGGCGGTCGGCGCCCAAGTATGACGAACTGGCCAAGCTGGCCCCCACCGTCGACCTGACGGTCGACCCGAAGGACCTGGTCGGCAGCGTGACGCGCAACACCGAGACGCTGGCGGCCATCTACGGCAAGCAGCCGCAGGCCAAGGAAAAGCTGGACGCGTTGCGCGCGTCGATTTCGGCGCTGCACGGCCAGGCGGCCAACGCCGGCACCGCGCTCATCGTGCTGACGACGGGTGGCAAGATGAGTGCCTACGGTCCGGGTTCGCGCTTTGGCGTGATCCATGATGCATTCGGCGTGAAGCCCGCCGTCGTGGGCTTGAACGTGTCCAATCACGGCCAGGCCATCTCGTTCGAATTCATCGCCCAGACCGATCCGGACTGGCTGTTCGTGATTGATCGCGACGCCGCGATCGGCCGCGAAGGCGTATCGGCCCAGCGCATGCTGGACAACGATCTGGTGCGCCCGACCAAGGCTTGGAAGAACAAGCGTGTGGTGTACCTGAACGGCTTCAACTGGTATCTGCTGGGCAGCGCCGGACTGACTTCCATGCAGCAGAACGTGGACGAGATCGCCGCGGCGCTGGCGCAAGGAAAGTAAGCGGCATGGGTGTTGCGAGCAAGGGCCGCCGGTGAATTGGCGGCGAAAGGTGAGCGGTTGGGGCGGCCTGGCCGCCGTGTTGGTGCTGCTGGTGGTGCTGTGCGCCGCCAGCGTCAGCCTGGGCGCGGGGCAGCTGTCGCTGGCCGCGCTATGGGGCGTAGGCGAAGAGGCCGACCGCGCCTGGCGCTTCCTGATGGTCAGCCGCGTGCCACGCACCGTGGCCTTGCTGCTGGCCGGCATGTCGCTGGCGGTTGCTGGCCTGATCATGCAGATGCTGGTGCGCAACCGTTTCGTGGAACCGACGACGGCCGGCACCGTCGAGTCCGCGACGCTGGGCATCCTGGTCATTACCCTGCTGGCGCCGGATACGCCGGTGATCGGCAAGATGCTGACCGCCACGGCTTTCGCGCTGGCCGGCACCTTGCTGTTCCTGGCGCTGTTGCGCCGGGTGCCGCTGCGCACGCCCTTCATCGTGCCGCTGATCGGACTGATCCTGGGCGGCGTGATCCACGCGGTCACTACCTTTGTGGCGTTCCGGTTCGACCTGCTGCAATCGCTGCACGCCTGGACGACAGGCGATTTCTCGGGTGTGCTGCGTGGCCGCTATGAGCTGCTGTGGATCGGCTTTGCGCTGGCGTGCGCGGCCTATGCCGCCGCTGACCGCTACACGGTGGCCGGCATGGGCCGCGAATTCGCCTCAAACCTGGGGCTGAATCACGCACGCCTGACATTCGTCGGCCTCTTGATCGTGTCCGCGATTTCGGCCGTGGTGGTGGTGACGGCGGGCGGCATCCCGTTCCTGGGCCTGATCGTGCCCAACGCCGTCAGCCTGGTGCTGGGAGACAACATGCGCCGTTCCATCCCCTGGGTCGCGGCGCTGGGCGGCGTCTTCGTGCTGGCCTGCGACATCATCGGCCGCCTCATCATCCACCCGTATGAAATCCCCATCGGCACGGTCGTCGGCGTGCTGGGCAGCATCCTGTTCCTGTGGCTGTTGCGCAAGAGGAGGAACCGCCTTGGCTGAGACAGTGCTTGCCGTCACCCGCGAGGCGGTTCGGCGCGCGCCGCAGCCGTTGCGCCTGATGTGGCTGGGCGTGGCCGCCTTGGTATGCGTCGTGGCATTCATGACCTTGGGCGCCAACGGCCAGTGGTCGTTCGTGATTCCGTTTCGCGGCGGCAAGCTGGCGGCGATGCTGCTGGTGGCGTATGCCGTGGCGGTGTCGTCGGTGCTCTTCCAGACCATTACGCACAACCGCATCCTGACGCCCGCGATCATGGGCTTCGATGCGCTGTACCTGCTGATCCAGGCCGTTGTGGTGTTCGGGTTCGGGCAGGCGGCGACGGCCGCGAACCACCCGGTGGCGGCCTTCCTGCTGGAAGTCGGCGCCATGACCGCGTTTGCCTGCCTGTTGTTCCGGTGGCTGTTTTCGGATGCGGTGCGCAGCCTGCATCTGATGATGCTGGTGGGCATCGTCTTCGGGCTGCTGTTTCGCAGCCTGTCCAATTTCGTGGTGCGGCTGATCGACCCTAACGAATTCCTGGTGTTGCAGGACCGCATGTTCGCCAGTTTCAATTCGGTGCGCGTGTCGCTCTTGCCGATCGCGTTTGCAGCCGTCTGCGTGGCCACGCTGGTGGTCTGGCGCATGCGGCATCGCTACGACGTGCTGGCGCTGGGCCGCGAGATCGCGGTGAACCTGGGCGTGGACTACCGCCGCAGCCTGATGCTGACCCTGGTGGCGATTGCCGTGCTGGTGTCGGTGTCGACGGCGCTGGTGGGGCCCGTGACCTTCTTCGGCCTGCTGGTCAGCAACCTGGCCTACCAGGCGATGGGGTCGGACAAGCATCGGTACACGATCCCCGCCGCCACCTTCCTGAGCGTCATCTTCCTGGTGGGCGGCCAGACGCTGCTGGAGCGCGTGCTGGGCCTGAACACCACGGTTAGCGTGGTGATCGAATTCGTGGGCGGCGTGATGTTCCTCTTCCTGATCCTGCGCAGGGGGCGCCGATGATCGAAATTCAACAACTGACCAAGCACTACGGCGACAGCGTGGTTGTCGACGACGTCAACTTGGAACTGCCGGCCAACGGCGTTACCGCCATCATCGGACCCAACGGCGCAGGCAAATCGACCTTGCTGTCGATGATCAGCCGCTTGCTGCCGATGTCGGCCGGGCAGGTGAAGGTGGATGGGCTGGATGTGACCCGCGCCGATAGCCGCGAACTGGCCCGCCGGCTGTCCATCCTGCGCCAGGACAATCACCTGCCGTTGCGCCTGACGGTGAACGACCTGGTCGCGTTTGGCCGCTACCCGCACACCGGGGGGCGGTTGACGCTGGACGACAAGGTGCACATCGACCGCGCCATCGCCTATCTGGACCTGGAGCCCCTGGCCGGCCGCTATCTGGATGAGATGTCCGGGGGGCAACGACAGCGCGCATTCGTGGCGATGGTGCTATGCCAGGACACGCGCTACGTGTTGCTGGACGAACCCTTGAACAGCCTGGATATGAAACATGCGGTGGCCATGATGGGCACCCTGCGTCGCGCGGCCGATGAGCTGGGCAAGACGGTGGTGCTGGTGCTGCACGACATCAACTTCGCGTCCAGCTATGCGGACCGCATCGTGGCGATGCGGCAGGGGCGCATCGCGCATCTGGGCACCCCGGCGGAATTGATTCGCGCCGAGGTATTGAGCCCGCTGTATGAACTGCCGATCGATGTGCACGAAATCGGCGGCAAGCGGATTTGCGTGTATTACCGGTAGGGCCACCGCCGACCTGAATCGGCTGGCCCTGCCGGAAGCCGTCAGCGCGCCGATTCCGTGCTGGCGACGAGGTTGCCCTGGCGCGCCGCACGATGCCGGCGTTCCAGCAGGACGGCCCACAACCACAAGGGCATGGCGCCCAGCGCCAGCAGGCTGCCGACCCAGCCGGTCGACGTCCAGCCATAGCCCGCGGCAATCGCCAGCCCACCCAGCAGGGGGCCCAGAGCGTTGGCGGTGTTGAAGGCCGAGTGGTTCAGCGCCGCGGCCAGGCCTTGGGCATCGCCCGCCACGTCCATCAAGCGGGTTTGCAGCACGGTGCCCAACGCGCCGCCCACCCCCACCAGGAACACATTCAGCGTGATCAGCCAGACGTTGTGCGCCATCAGCGGGAACAGCGCCAGCACCGCGGCCGACCACAGCAGCAGCAGGCCGGCGGTGCGCATCACCGCGCGGTCGGCAAAGATCGGCACCACCATATTGCCGACCGTCAGGCCCACGCCAAACGCGCTGAGCACAAACGGCACGACCGACGGCGACACCTGCGTGACGGCGCCAAGCGTGTCGGCCAGATACGTGTAGACCGAGAACAAGCCGCCGAAACCCACGGCGCCGATGGCCAGCGTGATCCAGACCTGGCCGCGGCCCAGCGCGCTCAACTCGCGCAGCGGGCTGGCCTTGTGGTCGGCGGGGGTGTCGGGCGCAAAGATGGTCACGCTGACCATCGTCAGCACGGCCAGCAGCGACACCAGGGCGAAGCTCCAGCGCCAGCCGATCACCTGGCCCAGCCAGTTGGCCAGGGGCACGCCAACGATGGTGGCGACGGTCAACCCGAGAAACACGCGGCCCACGGCCATGGTGCGCCGGTTGGCGGGCACGAGCGAACTGGCTACCAGCGACGCAATGCCGAAGTACGCGCCGTGGGGCAGCCCGCTCAGGAAGCGGAAGAACAGCATCCAGTGGTAGTCAGGCGCGATCGCGCTCAGGCCGTTGCCGATGGCGAACAGCCCCATCAGGGCGATAAGCAGCCGGCGGCGGGGCATTCTGGCGCCCAGCACGGCAAGGATCGGCGCGCCCACCACCACGCCCAGCGCATAGGCGCTGATGACGTGGCCGGCGGTGGGGGCGTCGATGCCGAGCGACTGAGAGAAGTAGGGCAGCAGGCTCATCGTGGCGAACTCGGTGGTTCCGATGGCGAAGCTGCCGACAGCAAGGGCAAGCAGCACCAGTGCGGGCCGGTGCTGCGTCGAAGAGGGGTGGGACATGTGATTACTAGGGGGAGTCGCTGAAATGTTGCGGCGCAACAGTGTCATTGTAAGCACCCTAAGCTGTCATTTAAATGTCTGGTGCCTAAAAGGGGCTCGACCCTCGGACAGGGCGTTTGATGGCCCGGCGCGCCGCGCAACGCCATGTTGAGCTTGCAGTATGGGATGCAGCCCTCAGCGCAAGGGCGATTCCCGGGTGAGGCTGTCGGTTTCCAACGCCGCCAGCCCGTCCAGGAAACGCCAGGCGAAGGAACCCGGGCCCTCGGCCAAGACTTCCGCGCGTTGGCCGGCGATGCCGAAGCACGACAGCGCAGCGACGGCGGCGGTATAGGGGTCGCCTTTGGAGACGGCCGCGAAGGCGCCGACCAGCGCGGTCAGGGCGCAGCCCGTGGCGGTGACGCGTGGCATCAGCGCGGACCCGCCCGTGATGCGCACGGCGCGCCGGCCGTCGGTGACGTAGTCGGTTTCGCCGGTAACGGCCACGACCGTTTGGTGGGCAGCGGCGATGTCCCGTGCAGATTGCTCGGCCTGCGCCACGGCGTCGCGTGCGTCCACGCCTTTGCCCGTGCTTTGGCCGCCGGCCAACGCGATGATCTCCGAGGCGTTGCCGCGGATGATGGCAGGGCGCAAGGCTAAGAGGCGCCGTACGGCGTCGCGGCGGAAGGCGGTGGCGTGGTGGGCCACCGGATCCAGCACCCAGGGGATGCCTGCCTGGCGGGCGGCGTCTGCGGTCAGCAGCATGCTTTCCAGCCAGGGCGCCGACAGCGTGCCGATATTGATGACCACCGCGCCGGCAATCCGCGCGAATTCCGGCGCTTCGTCCGTGGCGTGCACCATGGCGGGTGACGCGCCCATCGCCAGCAGCACGTTGGCCGCGAAGTTCATGGAGACGAAATTGGTCAGGCACTGCACCAGCGGGGCGTCGCGGCGGACGGCCGCGTACAGGTCTTGCGACGCCCGGGCCAGGGCGGCGTTGTCGGAGAGGGAATCAGCCATGCGCAAAGGGGATCAGGGGGATCTGCATATGGTCTGGCTGGCCGCCGGCCTTGTCAAGCCGGGTGCGGAGCCTGCATCGGGGGCGCCGTCTGCGGGGCCCCGCCGCCCCTCTACGCCGCCCGCGGTTGCTCGCGCGCCAATGTGTGGCGGTTGGGCGGCCGTTGCAGGCCCAGGTGCTCGCGCAGTGTGGTGCCCTGGTATTCGGTGCGGAACAGGCCGCGGCGGCGCAGTTCCGGCAACACGTGTTCGATGAAATCGTCCAGGCCACCGGGCAGCCAGGGCGACATGATGTTGAAGCCGTCGGCGCCGCCTTCCTCGAACCATTGCTGCAACTGGTCAGCAATGCTTTGCGGCGTGCCGACGACCTGCTGGTGGCCGCGTGCGCCGGCGATGCGCAGGTAGAGGTCCCGGATGGTCAGGTTTTCGCGCTGCGCCAGGTCTATCAGCAACTGCTGGCGGCTTTTGCCGCCGTTCGTCTCGGGCAGCGACGGCAGCGGTCCATCCACCGGGTAGGAAGACAGGTCAATGCCCCCGATCATGTTCGACAGCAGCGACACGCCCACGACAGGATGGATCAGATCCTGGAGCGTCTGGAATTTCTCTTCGGCTTCTTCTTGCGTGCGCCCGACGATGGGGAAGATGCCCGGCATAATCTTGATGCCGTCGGGGTCTCGGCCGTGTTGCGCCGCGCGATGCCGGATGTCGCCGTAGAACTCGCGCGCCTGATCGAACGTTTGATGCGCCACGAAGATGACTTCGGCCGTGCGCGCCGCCAGATCGCGGCCAGCCTCGGACGCGCCGGCCTGCACCACGACTGGCCAGCCTTGGGGGGAGCGTCCGACGTTCAAGGGGCCGCGGACGGAGAAGTGCTTGCCCTTATGGTTAAGGGCGTGGTGCTTGCCGGCATCGAAGAATTCACCGGTGTGCTTGTCCCGGATGAACGCGTCGTCTTCCCAGGTGTCCCACAAGCCCGTCACGACGTCGTAGAACTCTTCGGCGCGCTGGTAGCGCAACGGATGCGCAACGTGCGTGTCCAGATTGAAGTTCTGCGCTTCGCCTTCGCCGCTGGAGGTGACGAGATTCCAGCCGGACCGGCCGCCGCTGATCAGGTCCAGCGACGCGAACTTGCGGGCCACATGGTAGGGCTCGTTGTAGGTCGTGGATACCGTGGCGATCAACCCGATGCGTTCGGTGACGGCCGCCAGCGCGGACAGGAGCGTGAGCGGTTCGAAATGCTCCGCGCGGGCCGTGCGCGAGAGCGAGGCGCTGTGCGTGTTGCGCACGCCGACCGAGTCGGCAAAGAAGACCGCGTCGAATTTGGCGGCCTCGGCTTTGCGCGCCAGGTCCACGTAGTGCCGGAAGTTCTGGCCGGCGTCGGCCGAAGCGTCGGGGTGGCGCCACGCGGCGATGTGGTGGCCGGTCTGCATCAGAAAGGCGCCCAGCTTGATTTGGCGGGAAGGAGTGCTCATCGGGTTTCCAGGTCAATGCGGGAAAGGGGGCTACCAGGCCATGCGCAGGCGATCCAGGGCAGGCAGCGTGCCTACCGTGGCCGTCAGGGCGCCGGGAGGCGGCAGGCGCTCGTTGTCGGCAATGCGGCCGTCGGGGTCCAGGAAGTCTCCAAGTACGTCGTCGCGCAGCCGGATGAAACGCAAGTCGCTGCGGTTGCGCGGATGCGGCAGGTCGACGTCGACGATGCGGCGGATGCGTCCGGGGCGTGGCTGCATCACCACGACGCGGTCGCCCAGGAACACGGCCTCTTCCACGTCGTGGGTGACAAGGATCATCGTGATCTGCTCTTTTTCCCAGATGCGCTGCAGTTCGTTCTGCAACCGCGAACGCGTCAGCGCGTCCAGGGCGCCCAGCGGTTCATCCAGCAGCAGCACGCGCGGCCGGTTCACCAGGCCGCGCGCGATGGCCACGCGCTGGGCCATGCCGCCCGAGATCTGGTGCGGGAAGGATTTCTCGAAGCCCTGCAGCCCCACCAGCGCGATATGCTCGGCCACCAGCTCTTTTTTCTCGGCCTTGGTCAGCGCCGCATTGCGCAGGCCCGCCGCGATGTTGCGTTCCACATTGAGCCAGGGGAACAGCCGATGGTCCTGGAACACGATGCCGCGGTCCAGCCCGGCGCCTTGCACGGGCTTGCCGTCCAGCAGGATCTGGCCGGAGTAGTCATCGTCCAGGCCCAGGATCAGGCGCAGCAGGGTGGATTTGCCGCAGCCGCTGGCGCCCACGATGCTGACGAAGCGGCCCGCGGGCACGTCCAGGTTGATGTCTTGCAGCACCTGCAGGGCTTGTGCGCCGTCGCCGCTGCCCGCATAGCGCTTGCCCACGCCGCGGATGCTCAATTCCTTGCCGAAGGTATCCGTCATTCCTTTTCTTCCGTTGTCATGCGGCGCCGAAGCGGTGCCGCGCCAGCCGGCGCTCCAACGCGCGGGCCAATGCGTTCATGGACCATCCCACCACGCCGATCACAAACATGCCGAAGATCACGAGGTCCATCTGGAAATGCTCGCTGCCTTCGATCAACGTGTTGCCGATGCCGTGGCCGGCCACCAGCAGGTATTCCGCCCCGATCGTGGCCAGCCAGGAATAGATCAGCGCCAGGTAGACGCCCGTGAAGATCGAGGGCGCGGCCGCCGGCACCACTACATGCAGCAGCGTCTGCCAGCGCGAATAGCCGAATACGCGGGCCACTTCCAGCAACGAGGCCGGCGTATTGCGGATGCCGTCGCAGGTGTTGACGACCACGGGCACCAACGCCGCCAGCGACAGGAAGGTCACTTTGGCAACATCACCCAGGCCGAACCACACGGAGATCAGCGGAATCCAGGCAAAGAGCGATATCTGCTTGAAGGTGTTGAAGCTGGGGCCCACGATCCGGTTGAACAGCGGCAACAGCCCCAGCAGCGCACCGAGTGCCAGGCCCAGCGTGGTGCCGATCGCAAAGCCCGTCAGCTCGCGCGCAAGGCTGGCGCTGAGCGCCCGCCACAATTGGCCCGAGGCGATCTGGTGGGCGGCGGTGTCCAGCACCTTGCCGGGAGAGACCAGCAACGGCGTCGACACCCATCCCAGGTGTGCAAGCGTCCACCACGCCGCGATGGCCACGGCAGGCAGCACCAGGCCGCGCCAGCGGGCGCCCAACCAGGCGCGCCAGGCGAGGACCCGGTGCGACGCCGGGGCAAGGCCGGTCTGAGCGATGGTCATAGGCGGACTCCGGTATTCGATACGCCCAGGCGGGTGCCTGCCTGGTTGGCGCTGACGCGGTTTTCGGCCAGGTCCAACAGTTTGTCGATGGCGTAGCCGATGGCGCCCACGACGATGACTGCGGCCATGACCAGATCCAGCTGGAACAATTGCCGGCCATAGACGATCAGGTAACCCAGCCCTTCGCTGGATGCGACCAGCTCGACCACGACCAGCGACAGCCAGGCCTTGGTGAAGCCCAGGCGCAGGCCGGTGAAGAGCGTCGGCAACGCATACGGCAGCACGACTTCCAGCACCTGCTGGCGGCGCGTGTAGCCGTAGACGCGCGCCACTTCCAACAGGCTCGCCGGCGTCTGCCGGAAACCCTGCAAGGTGTTGAGCGTGACGGGCACCAGTGCCGCCTTGGCGATCAGGATGTATTTCAGCGGTTCTCCGATGCCCACCAGCAACAGCACGAAGGGCAGCCAGGCCAGCACGGGGATCTGCACGAGCGCGTTGAACGTGGGCAGCAGATAGGCCTCAAGCGGACGCCACAGCCCCATCGCAGCGCCCAGCGCCAGGCCCAGGGCGCTGCCCACCGCGAAGCCGACCAGCACCCGCTGCAGGCTGGCGTGCATGTTCAGCCAAAGGTCGCCGCTGGTGTACAGGTCTTGCAGCGTCAGCCAGACGAAGTGGGGCGACGGCAGCACTTGCTCGGATATCCAGCCCTGGGACGCGCCCAGTTGCCATAGGATGAGCAACGAGACGGGCAGCAGCCAGGGCAGCAGGCTTCCCCCTGCATGGCGCAGCAACGCGTAGGGCGCGCGGCCGGCACGTGGCCTTGCCGGTGCGGGCGAAACGTGGGCGGGTGAGACGGGGGCGGGTGAAACGGGGGCGTCCAGGGTGTTCTCTGCCATGGCGCTTTCCTTATCGCGTCGGCGCAGCGGCGGCCTGGCGCTCGCCTGCGGCCGGCTTTCCTTGCGCGTTGAAGGCGGTCCAGCGGCCGGTCAGGTTCGCCTTCTGCAGCGCGGCGTTCAGGTAGCGCGGTTCGAACCAGCCGTCCACGCTGACCGGGCGGCGGATCAGCTTCAACTTGAGCGCGTCATCGGCTACCGCTTGGTAGCGCGCCGTCAGGAATTCATCGAGCAGCGGTGAATTGCGGACGGCCAGCGTGTCGCCGTCGAATTCCGCCTGCCAGGAGGCATACGGCGTGCCGCTGCGCGCCCAGATATTGAACAAGGCATCGCGGTTCTGCTCTTCCGAAGACCACTGCGCGGCGCGCACGAACACGTCAACCACCCGTTGCACCGCGTCGGGATTCTCTTTTTCGAAGTCCTCGCGGACCAACAACGCCGCCTGCCGCGTGAAAGACGGATCCTGGCCTTTGGTGGAATAGATGATGCGCGCCAGGCCCTGGTCGCGCAGCTTGAAGTATTCGTAGCCGCCGAACGCCGCATCCACGCCGTTGGACACCAGCGCCGCCTGCGCGCTGCCGCCGTCCAGGTTCACGCCCTTGATGTCGCGTTCGGTCAGGTTCTTGGAGGCCAGCACATTGATGGCGACCAGGTGTCCGTTCGTACCGCGGAAGATCGAGACCTTGCGGTCCTTCAAGTCCTCCAGGCCGTTGAGCGTGGAGTCCTTGGGCGTGGACACGTACAGGTTGTTGCGCACGCCGCTGCCAAGCAGGATGCGGGTCTTCAAGCCGTTGGACCGGCCCACCACCGCGGGCAGGTCGCCCTGGTAGGCGAAATCAATCTGCTTGTTCGACAGGGCCTCGTTCACGGCGGGACCGGCGCCTTTGAAGAACAGCCATTGCACCTGGGTGCCGGTGCCCTTGAAGGTTTCTTCCAGCCAGTTGTTGGCGCGGGCGACGCCGCCGGGCGAGCCGCCCCACGTGATCGGATCGCCGCCGCCGGCGGTTGCCACGCCGATCCGGATCACATCGGGCGCTGCCGACGCCACGGCACTGGCGGCGCACAGGGCAACGCCCAGCAACAGGCGTGAGATCAAGCGGGCAGAGGGCAGGTGGTACATGGTCGTTCCGTAGAAAGATGAAAAACGGGGATGAGCGAAACCGGTCCGCGCCGGCAAACGGGCAGACCGCCGCCCGCCAGGGGCGGACGGAAGGTGAGGGATGGGTCAGGCTGTCAGGCGGCGCGTGCCTGCAGCGTCTTCTCGATGCGCGTGCCTTTGAAGAACTGCGGATGCGCCTGTGTGTAGAAGCGGTAGGGGTTGTCGAAGACCAGCGCCTTGAAATCCGCCTCGGTGATCACGCCTTGCTCGACCAGGTCCCAGCTTTCGGCCAGCGGTTCGGTCAGGTCCGGCACGTCCCAATGGCCCACATCAGACGACCAGATCGCATTGAGCTTCACGTTCAGCGGATTTACGCGTTCGTTGAAGGCGGCGCCAACAGTCCTGTCATCGGCTTCGGAACCGAAGTAGAAGCTGTCGACCCAGCGCGTGCGGATGTCCTCGATGCTTTCGATGCCGGCGGCCGCGAAATCGTCAAGCTCGTCGCCCTGCGGATCGCGGCTGTGGGGCAGGGCAGAGACGCCAAGGCTGTCCTCCAGCAAGGTGGACTTGTCCACGCTGCGTCCTTGAAGCAGGTCTGCGCCGTAGCGTTCGAACAGATCTGCCAGCAGGTCGATATCCGCATTCGCGGGGTTGTAATGCTGGACCGCGTTGCGGTTGCGCTTTTCCCAGCGGTCAACCAGGTGTGCGTATACATGCGCGCCCCAGTCGGCGCCACCTTCCAGCAGCGCCACGCGCAGGCCCGGAAAGCGGCGGGTGACGCCGCCGAAGAACAGGGCCTTTGCAAAGGCCTGCGAGCCGTCGGCGAAGTGGCCGATGTGGTTGAACATGTAGTTGCTGATGGAGTGCCGCCCCGTCCAGCCCTGGCTGCCGTAGTGCGTGGCCAGCGGCACGCCAAGCTCTACCGCCTTGGCCCAGAACGGATCGTAGTCGTACTCGCTATCCAGGCCGAAGAAATCCACGTACGACGCATGGCGCGCGATGTCCGGGTATTGCGCGGGCGGGTATTTGTCGGCGATGGCCTTGATCGGCCGGCGCACGCCGCCCGGTATGTTCGCGACCTTCAAGCCCAGCGTATTGACCGCGAATTCCAGTTCCTCGATGGCTTCCTGCGGGTTGTACATGGGAATGCCGGCCACCGGCGTCAGGCGGTCGCTGTACTTGCGGTATTGATCCGCGTGGAAGTGATTGATCGCGCGATGCAGTGGCTGGCGGAATTCATTACCGGCGCCCAGCGGGGCCAGCACATCGTTCGGAAACAGGATGGAATAGTCCGAGCCTTGCTCTTCCAGCCGCTCGTACAGCAGTTCGGGCAAGGTGACGGTGGCCAGATCCAGGGTGTTGCGCGTGACGCGCGCCCACCACGGGGCGCGCAGCGTGCGGTGGTATTGCCTTTCGTCGGGAGTCTGCTGGTACCAGTCCTTGCCCTCGGATTTCGTGGCGAAGCGTGACCCCTGGGTCTTGCGCAGGATGTCCACCAGCTTGGCCCCGCCGTAATGCTGGATGTAGTCCTCCAGAACGGGCGCGTAATCGTTGACGTGTACGTCGGTATCGATCACCGGGTAGTCCAGCTTGGCCTTGACGGCGGTGGAACGGGACGCCTGGGTACGGTGCAGCCGGTCATTCATGGAGGTCTCCGAAAATGAAGCGAAGGCGGCGCCTTGCGCGTTGCGGCAAGGTCGGCACGGACACATCACAGTACGGGAGGGATGGGCGTAGCCAAACGACGAATTCGAAATGTCGTTCTGAGTGATGTACTTATGGCGTGGGCGCAATGGGCGCGCGTGGCCGCCGAAGCGGTCCGCCCAGCCTGCGTGAGCAGCGGCAGTACGCCGTCAGTGGGCCGAACAGGTAGGCGAATGCCTGGAGGGGATGGGAAAGGCCCACGATGCGGGGCCTTGCCTTGAGGGTGCGTTACTCAGCCATGCCGGCCGGTAATAATGGGTGATCGCGTGCCGCCGGCCGGCGCAGCGCCGAACCGGTGGCACGCAGGCCGTATCAGACGCCGACGACGGAGACCGCCTTCGTCACCAGGTAGGCCTCAAGCGCTTCCGGGCCGCCCTCAGAGCCGTAGCCGGAATCCTTCACGCCGCCGAACGGGAGTTCAGCGGACGGGGTGGCGGGCTGGTTGACCCAGAGCATGCCCACTTCAAGACGGCGCGACAGCTCGTGCACCGTCTTGATCGACTTGGTGAAGCCATAAGCGGACAGCCCGAACGGCAGGCGGTTGGCTTCACGGATGGCCTCGTCCAGCGTTTCGAAACTGCGGATCGCGGCGATCGGGCCGAACGGTTCTTCATTGAAGATGTCGGCGTCGAGCGGGACATCGGTAAGGATGGTGGGCGCAAAGAAATTGCCGGCGCCGCCGACCCGCGCGCCGCCGGTGGCGATGCGCGCGCCCTTTTCGCTGGCGTTCTTGACGATCTTGTCCATGGCCGTCAAACGGCGGTCATTGGCCAGGGGCCCAAGTGTCGTGCCTTCGGTCAGGCCATCACCCAGCTTGAGCTTTTCGGCATGAGCGACGAAGGCTTTCTCGAATGCGGCCTTGATGCTCTTGTGGACCAGGAAGCGCGTCGGCGAAATGCAGACTTGGCCGGCGTTGCGGAACTTGGCGCCGCCGGAGGCCTTCACGGCGAGTTCGACGTCGGCGTCCTCGGCCACGATCACCGGGGCGTGGCCGCCCAGTTCCATCGTGACGCGCTTCATATGCAGGCCGGCCAGCGCGGCCAGTTCCTTGCCGACCGGGGTCGAGCCCGTGAACGTGACCTTGCGGATCACCGGATGCGGGATCAGGTAGCTGGAAATCTCGGCAGGCGAGCCGAAGACCAGGCCCAGCACGCCCTTGGGGATGCCGGCGTCGACAAAGCAGTTCAGCAGGGCGGCGGGGGACGCGGGGGTTTCTTCGGGCGCCTTCACCAGGAAGGAGCAGCCGGTGGCCAGCGCGGCACCCAGCTTGCGGACGACTTGGTTGACCGGGAAATTCCACGGGGTGAACGCCGCGACGGGGCCGACGGGTTCCTTGATGACCAATTGCTGTGCCAGCGGGTTGCGCGACGGCACGATGCGGCCATAGACGCGCAGCGCTTCGTTGGCGAACCAGTCGATGATTTCAGCGCCGGCCAGCACTTCACCGCGCGCTTCGGCCAGCGGTTTGCCCTGTTCCTGGGTCAGCAGGCGGGCCACCGAATCGGCGCGTTCGCGCAGCAGGGCGGCGGCACGGCGCATGACGGCGCAGCGCTCATGGGCGGAGGTGTCGCGCCAGGTTTCGAACCCGCGCTGCGCGGCGGCCAGCGCCAAGTCCAGGTCTTCGCGCTTGGCGTGGGCGACCTGGCCGATCTTCTGGCCGGTGGCGGGATTGACGACGTCAATGCGCGCGCCGCCTTTCGCTTCGCGCCATTCGTTGTCGATGAGAAGCAGGGTATTGGGGTAATCGGCCATGGGGTCTCCGTAACGCGTCCGGTCAGTAGGGAAACAATGACTCTACGCCGAAATTCCGGACGAATCCACCGCCCGGGGGGCGGGCGCCTGAGCGGGGACCCCCGCGCTCGGACGTGCGCCCCTGGGACCAGCGCTGGCCAAGGGCTTGCCGAGGGCCTTGGAGGATTGCCGGGTCAGGGCAGAGCAGGCTCGTCCGGTCACACGGCATACGTCACCCGATGCGCCTCGGTCGGCAGCGGCAGGTCCCAGCGGTGCAGCATGCCGGTCAGCGTCTTGTTCGACAGGGACGTATCACGCCGGCTGTTCCGCCGCAGCAATTCGGCACGCGGCTGCTCAAGATAGACCAGCTCGACGTGCGCGTGATAGGAATACAGCAGATCCAGCGTCTTTTTGCGCATCAGTTCGCTAAGGTGGGTGGCGTTCCAGACGAAGGGCGCCTTGCGCCGCAACAGCTCGCGGGCCCGGTCGATGGCCAAGTGCGCCACCATGCCTTCGTTCTTGCCGTGGCGCAGGCCCAGTTCCTCTCGCGCATCGTCGAATGAAATCACCGGCAGATCGGGATGATGCCGGGCGACCCAGGTGTTCTTGCCCGATGCGGGCAGGCCCGACATCACAATGACTCGCGAACCCGGTTCCTGAAACAGCGGGTAATCGGGATGCACGTCGGCGCCACGAAAATAACTGACCGCCGTATGAACATCGGCGAAGGGCCGCGGCTGGCCAAAGCAACGCTCTTCGCGCGCCAACTCGCAGAACAGCGCGATGTTGTCCAACACGCGTTGGCTATCCGCGCAGATGCGCCCACGCATGTCGGCTTCGGCAAGCATGGCGAGCAGGGGGATGTCGATCTGCCAGGACAGTTCGCGCACGATGAACTCGGGCGTCTTGCCGCGGCGCGAGCCCTCCAGGGCAAAGAACGGCACCTGGTGGACCGCGATCAATCTGCATACGGCTTCGCGCACGGCAAAGGGCACGCCGGCATCCCATAGCGCGATACGCGCATCGATGGCGCCCTTGCGGGAATGGCCCGGCTGGCCGATGGCGCCCGTGACAGGGTCGATGACCGTGGTGCTGTGCTTGGCAACGTCGTGCAGCAAGGCTGCAAGAAACACCACTTCCTGGTCAGCCCGGGCCGCCGCCTGGTACTGGGGCAAGGCGAGCAGCGCTTCCACCACCATTTTCGTATGGGTCCAGACATCACCCTCGCCGTGATAGCGCAGGTCTTGCGGCGTGGTCTTGGCCAGTTCCAGAGCGGGAAATGCCGCCAGGCAGGCGTCGTAATCCGGCGTGTCGCCGGGGGCAGGCGTGAGCGCCTGCAATTGTGCGTATTGCATGATCTATTCCTTATTGTCCGGTGGCGCCGCGCAGCGTGTCCCAGTCCACCGCGAGGCGCGGTGCATAGAGGTCCACGCCGGGCGCCAGCAGGTTGGGCACGTAGGGCTGTTCGGAATGATGTTTGTCCGAGTCCAGGATGGCCTGCACGAAGTCGCGGCGCACCCACTTGTAGCGGCCAACTGTCCTGCCGTCGGCTTCCACCTTGATGTACAGGCCCTCCGACAGGTCCGACTTGTCGCATTGCTTCCAGGCGCGTTGCAGGTCCAATCCTTCGCGCAGCACGGTGGCCTCAAAGGCCTCGCGCCAGTCCGGCGTCTTGGCCAGCGACGGCCGCAGCAGGGCTTTGAGCGTGTCAAGCCTGGACGGGGCCACGCCTTCATACAGGACCGGCACGGACAGGACGGGGCCGCCTGCCAGCAAGGCGCGGCGTGCGTCGGTGGAAAGGAAGTCGCCGCTGTGGCGATCCAGGACGTCGAACTCGAAGAAGTGATGCGGCAAGGCGTCGTAGAACACCGAGTGCTTCTTCGTCAGCGTTTCGCCGTACATCACATAGCGGTCTTCCAGCCGCTCCAGCAGCCAGTCGGCGTGCGCCGCGGCCCATGCCTTGACGAAATTGAATTGCCGTTCGCGGCCGCCGCCCACCAGATAATGCCCGCGCGATTGCAGCAGCAGTTCGCCCGATGGGCTGAAGCTGATGCCGGTGTTGGCACCGTCGAGCTTTTCTTCGACGACCAGATGCAGGCCGGCCAAGCGGCGGTACGGCACATGGTCATGGCCTTCGTCACCGTCTTGCAGGCGCGAGCCTTCCAGGTGCGGCGTGCGGGGGTAGCGGAACAGGTCCAGCGATTGCGCGTAAGCGCAGAAATCTTGCGTCATGGGGTCTTCTCCAAAGCAGTGGAAAAGCCGACGACGCAGTCTGGACGGGAAAGGAAAGCGAGTGGGTGTGTGCTTCCTGGAACCGCGCCTGGACCCCGTGGCATGCGCTCAAGACGCAGGCGTCGAGCAGCAAGGGGCGCGCAGGCAGACCGCGATTACCAGGGCGGTAGTCGTCGGCGTTTAGGCGTAGTGACGGATGGCAGACACGGTTGCACTCAGAAAGGAAGGGGGTGGAAAAGAGGCCGAATCCTAAGATACCGGGAAGGGGTTTGTCAATGCGGGGGGGATGGGGGGAACACAGCTTGTGTGGGAATTTCCCGAGGTGGATAAACCCGTTCACCCGGTGGTACGCCTCACGTCGCGGCGTCCTACGCTCCTGGTTTTAGGAGAGGGACATTATCGGTCGTTGAAATAGGCGCCGGACTGAGCTAGCCCGGGTTTTCCGGACACCCGACGTAGCCAATACTTGGCTGCCGAGAGCAAAGAATGTTCTCTTGTTGGCCCGACTGCCGGCAGCACCCGAAGGCGTAGCACCCGCGACATTAAGAACATTGGCGATCATGTTCGCGCGATTTCCTGTGCAAAGGAACCGCCTGCTGGCGGTGCAGCGAAGCAAAGCGTTCTAGTGCATTGGAGGCCTTGTGTGTGGCATTCAACTTGCGCTTATCTCCAGCGCGTTAGCCACTCTTCCTTGGTGATGCGGCTTATGTGTTCAGTTCGATAGTCGTTTAAAAACTGGTTGAACTTGTTTTCCTCAGTGTGATGGGGTCGGAAACCGCACTTTTCCTGCGCTTTGAATGACTTCTCATTGTCGGCGAAGTACCCGCACCACAAAGCCCGAATCCCCAGGTTCTCGAACGCATGGCGCATCAGCTCTTTGACAGCCTCAGGGATAAATCCTTGCCCCCAAAAGGGAACGCCAATCCAGTATGCGACTTCGGCTTCGTCTTCGGCGATGTCGAAATTGCTGTCCTTGCCGATGAGAAGGCCAACCATGCCAATTGCTTTGTCGTCCGCTTGCAGCGCGACGGCGTAGATCTCAGAGTGATTAAAAATGGTTTCGATCACTTGGCGGCTGTATTCCAAGCTGGTATGGACCGGCCAGCCAGCGATGGGGCCAATTCGCTCATCGCTTGCATGTTCAAAGAGGCTTGGGGCGTCATCGGCGCACCAGGGCCGGAGGGACAGACGTGCAGTACTCAGCATAGATTTACATTCCTGTAGCCATGAAAATTGCCAATGGAAGTGTATCGACGCCGGGACAACGCATGAAGGTTGAAACGTGAGTGAATTCGGTAATTTTCAAAACATTCGCCCATCTTTCCAACGATTTACTCTACAGTTTCTGTCGAAATGGAAACTATCCTTCAGCTATTTGACGCAGGTCCCGATGACGTACTCATGGGGCGCATGGAATTCAATGACCAGATAGGACGTTTGATCCCGCTGGCCTATGTCGTCGTCCTGATCTGTCAACAGGGCATCGCTGAGTGGCATGTGAACTTTCAACCATACCGCATGGAGAAGAATGATTTTCTTGTGTTGGCCGAAGACTCAGTCGCACTGATCCAGACCAAGTCGGAGGACTTTGCCTGCAGTTGTTATGTCATCAGTCGGCCGCTTGCTGCGGAAGTCGCAGATGGATTGCCTACCAGCCTGTTTGTCTACCTAAGCCGTTCGCCTTTTTTTTCCGGAAAGAAGCGGCTAGTGGCCTACCAGAAGGCTTGGGAGCAGCTGGCCGCAGTAATTCACACCCAATGCTCAACTCACAAGCGGGCCATGTTTATCAATCACTTTCGTAATTTTTTTCTTTGGATCTGCGAATGGGTCGGAAGGATCGATACTAATTCAAACAGTGATTTCAGCAGGCCGGAGGCAATCTGTTGGAAATTCTGGGATCTCATTTCCGCAAACCACAAGACCCAGCGTGCCGTGGCCTTCTATGCGAACCGTTTGCACGTGACTCCATACTACCTGTCACAGCTCACCAAAAAGTTCTTCAATGACTCTCCGAAAGCGCTTATCGACAGGCAGGTTGTGCTGGAGATCAAGAAGCAGCTATCCCACCCAGGAATCTCGGTGCAAGAAATTGCGGAGAATTTGCACTTCATCGACGCGTCTTATCTCGGAAAATATTTCAAACGGCATACCGGTGTGGGAATGACAGAATACAGGAATCGAAGAAATTATTGACCGGCCATGCTCCAACACTAAGTGAGGACCTATGCCGTCTTGTGCTACCGAAGATTGTTGTAGGCGCTCGAGTCTCGCCTCCACGGTCTAGCGTGCAGCGGCTCTGGTAGTAAGAGCAAATCTAGAGATTAGATGCATGAATCCATTGATTGAAAGCCTGGTCACCCAGGCGCAAGAACGCTTCGCCGCGGCCACGGACTCCGCCGCGCTCGAAAACGCAAAGGCCCGCTTCCTGGGCAAGGACGGCGAGCTGACGGTCCTGCTCAAGGGTTTGGGCAAGCTAGATCCCGAGCAGAAGCGCGACATGGGCGCGTGGATCAATCAGGCCAAGCAGAAGGTCGAAGAGTTTCTGAACTTGCGCCGCGCCGCACTGGCGCAGGCCGAACTGGACGCCCGCCTGGCTTCCGAAGCTATTGACGTATCACTGCCGGGCCGCGGTCGCGTGCCGGGCGGCATCCATCCGGTGATCCGGACCTGGGAACGCGTGGAAGCCATCTTCCGTTCCGTTGGCTTCGATGTGGCCGACGGTCCCGAAGTGGAAAACGACTGGACCAATTTCACCGCGCTGAACAGCCCGCTGGACCATCCCGCGCGCTCCATGCATGACACTTTCTACGTCGACATGAATGACGCCGACGGCCAGTCGCTGCTGCTGCGCACGCACACCAGCCCCATGCAGGTGCGTTACGCCCGCATGCACAAGCCGCCCATCAAGGTCATCGCGCCGGGGCGCACCTATCGCGTCGACAGCGACGCCACGCACTCGCCCATGTTCCATCAGGTGGAAGGGCTCTGGATCGCCGAGGACATCTCGTTTGCCGATCTGAAAGGCGTGTACACCGATTTCCTGCGTTGCTTCTTTGAAAGCGACGATCTTGTCGTGCGTTTCCGTCCGTCGTTCTTCCCGTTCACGGAACCGTCCGCCGAAATCGACATGATGTTCACCTCGGGTCCCAACCGCGGCCGCTGGCTGGAGATCTCCGGCTCGGGCCAGGTGCACCCCGAAGTGGTGCGCAATTTCGGTCTTGATCCCGAGCGCTACATCGGCTTTGCCTTCGGTTCCGGACTTGAGCGCCTGACGATGTTGCGCTACGGCGTGAACGATCTGCGCCAGTTCTACGAAGGCGATTTGCGCTTCTTGCGCCAGTTCAACGAATAACAGACGGCTGATCATGCAATTTCCTGAATCCTGGCTGCGTACGCTGGTCAACCCTCCGATCGCAACCGATGAACTCGCGCACCGGCTCACCATGGCCGGCCTGGAAGTCGAAGAGACCGTGCCCGCCGCGCCCGCCTTCACCGGCGTGGTCGTGGGCCATATCGTCGACATCGCGCCGCACCCCGACGCGGACAAGCTGCGCGTCTGCCAAGTGGACGACGGTTCCGGCGAACGCCTGCAGATCGTGTGCGGCGCGCCGAACGCGGCCGCCGGCCTGAAGGTGCCGCTGGCCCGCGTGGGTGCGGAACTGCCTGGCGGCATGAAGATCGGCGTGGCCAAGATGCGCGGCGTGCAATCGTCGGGCATGCTGTGCTCGGCCCGCGAACTGGGTCTGTCGCAAGACCATGCCGGTCTGTTGGAGCTGCCTGCCGACATGGTGCCCGGCCAGTCCATCCGCGACGCGCTGGACCTGGACGACACGCTCTTCACACTCAAGCTCACGCCCAATCGCGCCGATTGCCTGTCGATCCTGGGCGTGGCGCGCGAAGTCGCGGCCTTGACCGGCGCGCCGCTGTCGGTGCCGACCGCCGTCGCCGTGCCTGTCACGCTGGATGAGCGTCTGCCGGTCAAGATTGAAGCGCCCGACCTGTGCGGCCGTTTCGGCGGCCGCGTGATCCGCGGCGTGAACGCCCGCGCGGCAACGCCCGACTGGATGAAGTCGCGTCTTGAGCGCGCCGGCCAGCGTTCGCTGTCCGCGCTGGTGGACATCTCCAACTACGTCATGCTGGAACTGGGCCGCCCGTCGCACGTGTTCGATCTGGACAAGATCGGCGGCGACATCAGCGTGCGCTGGGCGCATGAAGGCGAAACGCTGGAACTGCTGAACGGCCAGACCGTCACGCTGGACCCGAAGGTCGGCGTGGTGGTGGCGGGCGATCAGGTGGAAAGCCTGGCCGGCATTATGGGCGGCGAAGCCACCTCCGTGACGCTGGACACGCAGAACATCTATCTGGAAGCCGCGTTCTGGTGGCCGCAAGCCATTGCCGGCCGCGCGCGCCGCTACAAGTTCAGTTCGGAAGCCAGCCACCGTTTCGAACGTGGCGTGGACTACGCCAGCATTCCCGAGCACCTTGAATTCATCACCCGCCTGATCATCGAAATCTGCGGTGGCCAGGCCGGTCCGCTGGATGACAAGATCGTTAATCTGCCCAAGCGCGAACCGGTGCGCATGCGCCTGGCGCGCTGCCATCGCGTGCTGGGCGTGCCCGTCACGCAAGAGCAGGTCGCCAAGATCTTCAACAGCCTGAGTCTGGAGTTCACGCTCGAAGGCCACGACTTCATCGTCACGCCGCCGTCGTACCGTTTCGACCTGGAAATTGAAGAAGACCTGATCGAGGAAGTGGCTCGCATCTACGGCTTTGAGAACATTCCCACCGTGCCGCCGATGGCGCGCGCCAAGATGTTCTCGCAGCCAGAAGTGCATCGCGGCGCGCATGCGCTGCGCCGCCTGGCTGCCGCGCAGGACTACCAGGAAGTCGTGAACTACAGCTTCGTCGAAGCGGATTGGGAGCGCGACTACGCCGGCAACGACACGCCGCTCAAGCTGGTCAACCCCATCGCCAGCCACTTGTCGGTGATGCGTTCCAGCCTGATCGCCAGCCTGGTTGCCAACATCCGCCACAACGCCAATCGCAAGCAGACGCGCGTGCGCCTGTTTGAGTTGGGCCGCGTCTTCACGCGTGACGACTTGCCCCGGGACGGCCCGCTGGCCGTGGCCGGCGTGCGTCAGCCCCTGAAGCTGGCCGGTGCCGCGTGGGGCCCGGCGGTGGAAGAGCAATGGGGCGTGCCTGCGCGCCATGTGGATTTCTACGACGTGAAGATGGATGTCCAGGCGCTGTTCGGCGCCCGCGGCTCCCGTCTGCGTTTTGAGGCCGCCGCCTATCCGGCGCTGCATCCGGGCCGCAGCGCTCGCATCGAACTGGACGGCAAGGAGGTCGGCTGGATCGGCGAACTGCATCCGCGCCTGGCGCAGAAAGTGGATCTGGCGCATGCACCGGTCGTGTTTGAGGTCGACGTGGCCGCCTTGTCCAAAGGCGAACTGCCGCAGGTGCGTGAACTGTCGCGCCAGCCTGTGGTGGTGCGCGATCTGGCGCTGTGGGTCGACGCTCACGTGTCGGCGCAATGCATCCTCGACACTGTCGCCGCGGCCATCAAGGCAGATCCGAAGCTGTCGGTGGTGCAGGACGCGCGCCTGTTCGACGTGTGGCGCGAGAAGTCCCAAGGCAGCGAGCCCGTCACGGGGAAAAGCCTTGCTTTCCGTTTCTGGCTACAGGACACCGAGGTCACGCTGGACGAGGCCCGCGTGGCAACTTGCCTAGCGCGCATCAAGGAAGCCTTGGTGGCTGCGCATGGCGCGCGCCAACGCGCTTGAATTTGGGAACAGCCTGCAGGTACCGTAGACTTATGCAAATACCTACACCCGCGGTGCCGGCGCTTGAAATCCGGATGGCACGCGTGGCATGACGCTCAGATGTCTGTCCGCGCATGACGCGGCCGTCGTGGGGTCGTTATCTGCGAAATCGGGGTCTTGAGTGCGCATAGCAGCATGGTCGGGGCAGGCCAGGGCTCAGCCCAATGGTATATGCGCTGCTCTCGCCAGGCCTTTTCCGCGCGCGGGTAAGCTCAGCCGCGCCTGGATCTGCCCTTCCTGCACTGCATATCCGCTGCTTGCGGACTCACGCCTCAAGCTTCAATGAGATAGTTCACGCTCATTTCGGTCTTGCCAGAAGGGGCGATTTGCTGTCGGGCTTCTCCCACTTGTTTAAACCCGGCGCTGAGAAGAACCCTCTCAGACGCGGGATTTTCTTGAACCGTTCGAGCATGCAGCTTCCTTATTCCGAGCTTCCGAGCAATTTCCCTCGCCAGCTTGACCGCACGGCTTGATACCTGTCGGCCGCGATGCTCAGGCGCTACCCAATAGCCAATCTCCGCATCCTCTACTCCTACATCGAAGATCACTAGGCTGCCGAGGAACGAGTTCGAGCAGGCATCCGAAATTGCTAGCACGGCCAAAGTCCCGGTCCTTAGTCCGTCTGCGATTGCACCATGCACAAGGTCTCGAACGATCTGCGGCGTGTATTCCTCCAAGGGCAAGTGCGCAAATTGCTTAACTAGCAGATCCTTCGTGCCGGCTGCGTAGGCCTCCACGTCCTCCTCTGACATCGCTCTAATCGTCACCACGCCATCCGAGGCAGGCAAGACGGTGTGGAAGCTGCGTTCTACCGAACTGATAACGACATTGCTTGGATTGCTCATTCTTGCTTCCTATGTTGTGTCGATTGCTTGTGTCTGGGGTACAACAGCGGCACCCACGTATTCGACGTGGGGCATCTCGCCAAACTCACCAAATTGCATGCAGAATTAAGCATTCTGAGTCAGTTCGACGGGCCCCAGTTCGACACGATCATCTTGCGGCAGCGGCATATCGCACACCTGCAAATATTGATCGTCGAGAGCAACAGAATTTTAGACGTACGGGCTGTGCCGTGTGAGCGCGGGAGATCCGGGTACGGTGTCAGACCGCAATTTCCAAGCAGGCTCCTGGCAACTGGCCCTATGCCAGTGGCGCTGCCACCATGGGGAAAGCGGTGGCGTGGACGAAACAGTCTCGCGTCTAACGTTCCGTCATCTCCGCATGGGTCCCCGTATCGATCGGCAAGCCCTCCTTACGGCCGCCCGAGGTGGACAACCATGTTCATTCGATGACCCGACGTGTTGCGTCACGACCTACGCTCCTGGCTTTAGGAGAGGGTCATTACCGGTCGTTCATTCTGTTTGGCGTTCGTCGCCGGCGCAGCGCTGGTGCAATGCTTGCCGGCATTGCCGGGACGGACGCTGTTGTGGCTGGTCGCGGGCGGGGGGATCGTTGCCGCAGGCTGCTGGGCGCGCTGTCGCCACGACGCGCTCCGTATTGCCTGTGCCCTAACGCTGGGACTATGTATGGGCACGCTCAACGCCAGCCTTCAGGCCCAACACCGCCTGGATGACGCCTTGGCGGACCTCCACCAGGATCAGGTGTCGCGCCTGATCGTGCGCGTGGCTGAGCTGCCGGACGGAGACGAACAACATCAACGTTTTGTGGCCGAATTGGCGGAACCCGCCCGGCCCGGCATTCCGTCGCGTATTCAGGTGACGTGGCAGGCGCCGCCGGGCGCAAAACGCGGAAGCTTGCAGGAACTGCCCCAACTGCTGCCCGGCCAGGTCTGGCGCATGGCGCTGGTGTTGCGGCGTCCGCATGGCGTGCTGAACCCGGCGGGGCCTGATGCGGAGGCGCGGATGTTTGCCCGGGGTTTGCGCGCGGTGGGCACGGTGCGGGGGCAGCCGCGTTTGCTGGATGACGCGCCTTGGGCATCGCCGGGCATCGCCATTGAACGGGCGCGGCACCTGGTGCGCGAGGGCTTGCGCAAGGCGTTGGGCGAGCATCGCTATGCGCCGGTGCTGATCGCGTTGGCGATTGGGGATCAGGCTGGCGTGGCGCGGGACGACTGGCGCATCTTCAACCGCAGCGGCATCACGCATCTGGTGTCGATCAGCGGTATGCACGTGACCTCAATCGCCGGCATTGCGGGGGTGCTGGTGGCGGCGCTGTGGCGGCGAGCGCGGTGGGGGGGCGTGGGCTTGGCGGAGTTTGCGCCGTCGCGCGTTGCGGGCGGCGCGGCGGCGGCTGTCGTTGCCTTGCTGTATTGCCTGTTGGCGGGATGGGGCGTGCCCGCGCGGCGGACGTTTTTCATGTTGTCGGTGGTGCTGGCAGCGGCGATGTCGCGGCTGCCGCTGACGGCAGGTCGGGTGCTGGCGTGCGCGGCGGCGGGGGTGGTGGCGTTGGACCCGTGGGCGCCGCTTTCGGTTGGGTTCTGGTTGTCGTTCGGAGCGGTGGCGATTCTGCTGCGCATAGCGGATGTGCCGTTCGACGCGGAGGCGAGCTGGCGCCAGCGCTGGATGGCCCGGCTGGGGCAGGCAACGCGCCTGCAGTTGCTGGTCACACTGGGGCTGACGCCGCTGCTGGCGTTCCTGGTGTATCAGGTATCGGTGGGGTCTCCGCTGGCCAACGCGGTGGCGATTCCCTCGGTGACGTTCGTTGTGACGCCGCTTGCGCTGCTGTGCGCGGCGCTGTCGGTGGTGCCGGGTGCGCAAAGCGCCGCGGCCTGGGTTGGGCAGTTGGGGGTGGCCGCGTTCGATTACACGATGGTGCCGGTGGCGTGGGTGGGCAATGCGGGGTGGGCGAGCTTTGCGGTGGCGGCGGCACCGTGGCCGTGGCTGCTGCTGGCGGTGGCGGGAATGGTGTGGGCCTTGCAGACGCGGGGCTGGCCGGCGCGGCATGCAGGGTGGGTATGCATGTTGCCATTGCTGTGCTGGAGGCCGGACCGTCCGGATCCTGGCCATTGGCGGATGAGCGCGCTGGATGTGGGGCAGGGCAGCGCCATCCTGGTTGAAACCGCCAGCCAGACATTGCTGTTTGATGCCGGCCCGCGCCATTACGGCGGGAGCGACGCCGGCGAACGTGTGGTGGCGCCGTTTTTGCAGGCGCGCGGGATCGGCGCGCTGGACGCGCTGGTGCTGTCGCATGCCGATCAGGACCACGTGGGCGGCACGCGGGCGGTGTTGGCCGCGGTGCCGGTGGGGCGCAGTTATGCGTCGTTTGATGTGGCGGCGTTTGTGCGGCGGGATGCTCGGCTGTGGCCGGATGCCGCTGCGCAGCCGGCCTTGCCGCAAGAGATGTTGCGGTGCCGACGGGGCGACGCCTGGGACGTCGATGGCGTGACGTTCACCTTCCTGCATCCGGCCGGTGGCGGCAGCGGAGCAGTTGCCGACCGCAACGCGGACAGTTGCGTGCTGCGCGTGGAGGGCGTCAGCCATTCGCTGCTGTTGACAGGCGACATCGGCGTTGCGCAGGAGCGCGAACTGGTCGCGCGCGGCGTCCCTGCGACGGATGTGGTGATGGCGGCGCATCACGGCTCGGCGTCATCGTCTGGACGGGACTGGGTAGTGGCGACACAGGCCAGCCACGCCTTGGCGCAAGCCGGTCACCTGAACCGTTTTCGGCATCCGGCGCCGGCGGTCGAGCGGCGTTGGTTGCGTGCGGGGGCAGCGTTCTGGCGCAGCGACCGGAACGGGGCGGTGATGGCGGTATCCAGCACGCAAGGGTTGGACGTGTGGTCGCAGCGGGACCGCGGGCGGCGGTATTGGCACGGGCGCTAGGCGGAGCCGGGCGCGATGCCGTTCATGGCCCGCATGGGCACAAGAGGCCTTGGATCAGTCCGGCGCGTTCTTGCGGGTTTGCTTCACGAGAGGCGGCGGCGACGGCGGGGGAGCGATGTCGCTTTTCTCTACAACGTAACGCACGGGCAGCATGACGATTTGCTTGTCGGGCGCCATGTCAGGGGTGAAGGCGGGCAGTTTGCCCCCGCGCCGGATCATGGCGAGCGTCGCATTGTCTACCGCGACGTTGCCTGAAGATCGAGCCAGGGTCACGGTGTCGATGACGCCGCTGGGCAGGATGACGATGCGCACCTGGACGTTCAGGTCCGCCTTCGCCTCGTGGATCTGTGGGGGCGCCTCGATCTTGCGTTGCAACTGCTGGCGGATGGCGGTGTGCCATTCCGCCTGCGTCGTCAAGGTACTGGCGAGCAAAGGCAAGGGCAGGCACAGAGCGAGGGCGGCGATAAGAGATGCGCGGAACCGCCAAGACATGAGGGAATCTCCTGGGTGGGGGCCGTCCGGCCATTGGCCGGACAAATCCCGGCCAGCATAACCGACGACCGCACGCGCCTTATGCCGTGCCCGTGGCCAGATCGTCGAACAGCCGGTCGCCGCCCATCTGGCCGCCCTTGAGCATCAGTTCGACGCCATCGATGACCGGATCGTCGCTGCGGGCGACGCTGACGGTGACCCCTGGCGCCAATACGCGATGGAAGGCCAGCCCCCACAACCCCAACGCCAGCGTGGCCTGGCTGGAAGTATCGCCGCCGGCGATGCCAATGCGTGACAGCCGCTTGCCCGCTTGGGCGCTGGCTGCGACGATCGACGCCACAAGTCGCGCGGTGCCGCTTGCGGTGGCGGCCGCCTGTTGGGCGGTGACGGTTTGCGCGGGGCGGTCGGTGTGGACCAGCACGTTGCGCCCTTTGGCCAGCAACGAGGCAGCCTGCTGCACCTGCTGCGCGGCGTAGTCCGGATCGTCCAGCAGTCGCTGGACCTGTAGCGGCTGGCGCGTGTATTGCTGGCACGCGGCGATCTGCCGGGCCGTGACGGGTGACAGGCTGCCGGCCACGATCAGGACAGGTCCCGCCGCAGGCGCCAAGGGGGCGGGGGCGCTCGCGCGGCTGGGCGCGTGGGCACGGGCCAGCGCTTGCTGCACGCTGCTGGGCCCGACCGCCAGAAGCGGCACGCAGGCGGCCGCGCGCCAGATCAGGCGGCCGATGATGGGTAACTGCTCATCGTCGATCACGTCGAACAACACGGGGCCGTCGGAGGTGTCGATGATGCTGTCGATCCAGTCCTCCACGCCGGGGGCGTCGGCAGCTTGCCGCAGGCGCGGGTAGGCGGTGTGCGGCACCGAACGGATGTCGGCCACCCCTTGGGCCGCCAGATGCAGGCGCAGGTCGGCCTCGTGCATGGGCGTGACGGGGTGCTGGCTCATGACAGGATGGCGGTCGATGCGGTGAATCTCGGGCGCACTGCCCGCGCGGGCGAACAGTTGGGCGAAGCTGCAATAGCGCCCGATGCCGGGTTGTCCGCCGACGATGGGCACGAGCGGGTTCGGCATGTGGCGGCGCAGTTCGCGGATGGCGACGCCGATACTGCCGACGTGCGGCGCGCTGTCGAAGGTGGAACAGCATTTGTAGTGCAGCACGCGCGCGCCGGTGCCGGCCATGAAGCGGCCGACGGCGCGCAGCTCGGCTTCCATCTGATCGGGCGCCATGGCGCGCGCGGCGCCCGCGATGCCCAAGGCGTCCAACGGACCCGCGCGGCGCAGTTGTTCAGGCGTGGGCACGCCCAGGAACAGCAGGCTGCGCAGGCCCGCGCGGGCCACTTCGGCCAGCGTGTCGGTTGCGCCCGTGAAGTCGTCGCCGTACCAGCAGACGCGCGGTGCGGACGTGCCGTCTTCGGCGCCAGTCATGCGCGGTTTCCGAAGAAGGCCAGGGCGCGTTGCAGTTCCGGCGCATGGCGCGCGAAGTCTTCCAGCGACTGCCCTTCGCGCACGGCCTGCCAAGCCTGGCGGATGCTCTGCACGCCGGCGGCGGGGCCGTCCGGATGAGCCAGGATGCCGCCGCCCGACATGAACATCAGGTCGTCGGTGCGTACCGCCGACCACGTGGCGGGGACGGTGCCGGCCCATTGGCCGGACGAGAACGCCGGCATGACGGGGTCGTCGATGCCCAGCGTCAGCGACGCGAGGCAATCGCGCGCGGACTCGACGACTTCGCGGTCGTCCTGGGCGAATTTGCCCTGCAAGCCGTGCACGTGCATATGGTCCACGCCCGCCAGCCGCCACAGCGTCTGGTAAGCCTGGAAATCCATGCCCAGCAGTGGCGCGCGGGACAGGGCGCCATAGCCGTTGCGATGGCCGTGCAGGGCCAGTGGCGTGCTGCGGCGCAGGGTCTGGATCGCCGAGAAGCCGCACCAGTTCAGGCTGGCCATGACGCAGGTGCCTTCTTCGCGTTCGATCAGGTCGGCGTGGCGACGCATGGCGTCGGTCTCGTCGCTGATGTTGAAGGCCACCATGACTTGCCGACCCGTGCGTTCGCGGTGCGCCCGCACCACCGCCATGACGGCGGCCACGCGCTGCGCCAGCGGGGCGTGCGCGGGGTTGGCGCAGACCTCGTCGTCCTTGATGAAGTCCACGCCTGCCGCGCATAGCTGCGCCACCAGATGCGCGGTCTGTTCGGGCGACAGCCCGACATTGGGCTTGATGATGGTGCCCACCAGCGGCCCGGTCGCAACGCCGGTCAGTTGGCGCGTGCCGGCGATGCCGACTTGCGGCATGTCGAACTGCGCGCGGTAGTTGGCCGGCAACTCCAGGCTTTCCAGGCGCAGGCCGGTGACTTCGCCCAGGTCGTACAGGTTGCCGCCGACGGTTGCCGCCAAGGTCGCCAGGTTGGCGCCCACGTTGGCGACGGGGAAGGCGATGCGGACGCGGGCCCGCTGGTACTGCCCGGGCATGCCGCCCGCCTGCCGCGCCAGCCAGGCGTTGGGCAGGCTGGGCGTGGCGACGGATTCCAACAGTTCGACGGACTCCACGCGCGCTCTTGCGCGGGCGCGCAGTTCGTCGGTTTCGCCCTGCACGCGGGTGAACGTGCCGCAGGACTGCTCGCCTGCCATGACCTCCGCGACCCGGGCGGGGTCCATCGGCGTTTCGATCAGGTAGGTAGCGCTAAACAATTGGGAATTCATGGTGGCGGGCGGCAAGCGGTGTCGGGGCGGGGGCTTTTACAGGCGGCTCAGGTCGGGGAACGGGCGGACCGGATCCTTGCCGTCCCAGTCGGTGGCGCTGTTGCGGATCAGGTCGAACAGGCGGCCTTTGGGTCCAGCCACTTCGGACAGTTCGATCACCGTGCCGGGGTGGTATTCGGTGTCGAAATAGATGAAGCGGCCTTTTTCGCCGACTTCGCCGCTCATCTTGGGCTTGAAGCCCTGGGCCAGCAGGCGTTCCAGATCGGCGTCGTAGTTTTCGGTCCAGTACGCCACGTGCTGCAAACCGGTGCGGCCCGCCTGCAGGAAGTCGCGGTACATGGACGGCACGTCGTTGCGGGTCTGGATCAGTTCGACCTGCACGAAGCCCGAATTGGCCAGCGCCACCGAGTTGTGCGGTTCGTGGCTGACGCCGTCGTACTGGTAATTCACGATCGGCACGCGCGGGTTGTAGTACCAGGGGCCTACGCCCAGCGTGGTGCTCCAGTAGTCCATGGCGGCTTCGATGTCGTGCACCACATAACCGAGTTGGCGGATTTCGCCCAGGAAACGACTCATGATGGATCTTTATGAAAAGGTGGCTGAATAGGCGAGGCGTGCGGCAGGCGTCGGGCGCCCGCCGCGTCGCGTCACAGGAAACCGATCGAGAACCAGGGGAAAGCGGCGACGACAATCAACCCGACCAGCAGCGCGGCGATGTAGCCCCAGATCGGGCCGATGCCCTCGTTGGGGTCGACGCGGCTGATGGCGCAGGCGCCGTAGTAGCCCACTCCGAAGGGCGGCGCGAACAGGCCGATGCCCATGGCGAAGATGACGACCATCGCGTAGTGCACTTCATGCACGCCGGCCTGCACCGCGATCGGGAACAGCAGCGGCCCGAACAGCACGATGGCGGGAATGCCTTCCAAGACGCTGCCCAGGATGATGAAGGCGACGATGGACACGGCCAGGAAACCGTAGCTGCCGCCGGGCATGCCGGCCATCAGGCGGGCCAGGTCGCCCGAAAAGCCCGATTGCGTCAGCGCCCAGGCCATGGCGGTGGCGCAGCCCACGATCAGCATGATGGCGCCGGACAGCGAGGCCGTTTCGATCAGCATGGGCCGCAAGCGCGCCCAGTCGAAACGCCGATAGATCAGGATGCCAATCACGGCGGAATACACGATGCCGATGGTCGATACTTCGGTGGCCGTGGCCACCCCTTCAACGACCGCGGCGCGGATCACGAAGGGCAGGGCGACGGCGGGCAGGGCGATGACGAAGAAGCGGCCGATTTCCTTCGCGCTGAAACGTTGCGCCAGGCTCAGGTCTTCCTTGCGGTAGCGCCACCACACCACCGAACACAGCGCCAGCCCCAGCACCACCGCGGGCAAGAGACCACCCGTGAACAGCGCGGCGATGGATACGCCGGTGACCGACCCGATCGTGATCAGCACGATGGACGGCGGAATGGTCTCGGTCTGCGCGCCCGTGGCCGACAGCAGCGCCACCAGGTCGCCCGGCTTGGCGCCGCGCTTTTGCATTTCCGGGAACAGCACGGGCGCGATGGCCGCCATGTCGGCGATCTTCGAGCCCGAGATGCCCGACACCAGGTACATGGCGCCGATCAACACATAGGACAGGCCGCCGCGCACGTGCCCCAGCATGCTGGCCAGGAACTGGATCATGGCGCGCGCCATGCCCGTCATCTCGATCAGCGAGCCCAGGAAGATGAAGAGCGGCACCGCCAGCAGCATCAGGTGCGACATGCCTTCGTCCAGCCGGCCGACCATGACCTCCATCGGCGTATTGGTGGTGAGCGCCAGATACGAAAACGTCGCCAGCGCGAACGAGAACGCGATGGGCACGCCCGAGAACACGGTGGCGGCCACGATGCCGACGAAAAAGATCACCAGGTTGATCTTGCCCAGCCCCTTGAAGAGCGGCTGCGCCAACCAGAACACGGCTACCACCACGGCCACCCCCACCAGCGCCATCAGCACTTGCGGCAGCGGCTGGGTGCGCAACAGGCGCAGCACGGCCACCACGGCCATCAGGCCCATGCCCACCGGAATGGCTGACGCGCGCCACGCGTTGCTGAGTTCCAGCGCCGGCGTGATGATGAAGTGTTCTTCGTGGGCGTACTCGATGGCGGGCGCCAGGATCAGGATCAAAAACGCCAGCGACGCGGCCAGCGCCACGGTTTCCAGCTGCGCGCGGCGCGCCGGGCTGACGTTGTTGACCAGCGCCGTCATGCGCATGTGCTCGCCGCGCCGCAGGGCCACGACGGCGCCCAGCATCGACAGCCACAGGAACAGGATGGAGGCGAGCTCGTCGGACCAGACCAGCGGGCTATGGAACGCGTAGCGTGCGACCACGCCGGCGAACAGCACGAAGATCTCGATCAGCACGATGGCGGCGGCGGCGTGCTCGACGACACAGCCCAGCGCGCTGTCCAGCGCGCCGGCGGCCCGGCGCAGGGGATTGGCCGGCAGCACCGGGGCCGCGGCGTGGGGGGCGGACAGGGAGGACATGGCGCGACCTCAGGCCAGCTTGCCGACGCTTTGTTCCAGCAGCGACCAGGCTTCGTTGCCGAAACGGCCTTGCCATTCCTTGTAGAAGCCGGCGGTGCGCAACTGTTCGCGGAAGCTGTCGGCGGCCGGCTGGTTGAAGAGCAGACCCTTGGCTTCCAGGTCGGACTGCACCGAGGCGTTGAGCTTCTTGATGTCTTCGCGTTGCGCCAGGCCGGCTTCGTTGATGCCGCGCGCGACGATCGTCTTCAAGTCTTCCGGCAGGCCTTCCCACATGCGGCCGTTGGCGATGAACCAGTAGCCGTCCCAGATGTGGTTGGTCAGCGAGCAGTACTTCTGCACTTCGTAGAGCTTGGCGACCTGGATGATGGGCAGCGGGTTTTCCTGCGCGTCCACCACCTTGGTCTGCAACGACGAATACACCTCGCTGAACTGCAGGCTGGCGGGCGCGGCGCCCAGGCCCTTGAACATGGAGATCGGCAGCGAGCTGACCGGCACGCGGATCTTCAGGCCATTCATGTCGGCGGCGGAGGCGACAGGCGCCTTGCTGCTGGTGGTCTGGCGAAAGCCGTTGTCCCACATCTTTTCAAACGCGTAGAGCTTGCGCTGTGCGATAGCGGCGCGTACGTGCGCGCCCAGCGCGCCGTCCATGGCGCCCCAGACCTGGTTGTAGTCCTTGAAGGCGAAGCCGACGGCGTTGATGGCGGCCACCGGCACCAGCGTGGCGATGACCAGCGCCGACGGCGTGAAGAAGTCGATGCCGCCCGAGCGCACTTGCGCCAGCATGTCGGTGTCGCCGCCCAACTGGTTGTTCGGGAAAATCTTGATGTCCACGCGGCCGTTGCTTTCCTTCAGGATGCGTTCGGCGGCTTCCTGGGCGCGGATGTTCAGCGGATGCGTGACCGGCAGGTTGTTGCCGTATTTCAGCGTGTAGTCGGCGGCGCGCGCAATCAGCGGGAATCCGCCAGCCAGGGCCACGGCGGGAACGGCGCAAAGGCGGCGCAGGGCACTGCGGCGTGTCAGCAGCTTCATGGTTGTCTCCATAATCGTATTTATGATGTTTTTTGATGTGCCACAAAAACGCCAATCCCATGCGGCAGTGTGGACAATAGTGAATAGGCGGTAATATCGTCAAACCTTATTCATGATGGTTTTTGATGTGAATAAAACTGCCCCCGAACGCAAGCTCGCCCGCCTGGCCGACGTAGCCGCGCGCGCCGGCGTGTCCACCGCCACGGCCGACCGCGTGCTGAACCGCCGGCCCGGCGTGCGCGCCAATACTGCGCAAAAGGTCTTCAAGGCCGCCCTCGAACTGGATTACCTGCCCGAACAGGAACTGGGTGCGGCGGCCCCGGCCGAACCGATGCGGCTGGTGTTCCTGCTGCCGCGCGGCAGCAACCGCTACCTGCGCATGCTGGGCGACACCGTCAGCTATGCGCACGAGCACTTCGGGCCGCTGAATGCCAAGTGCCAGATCGAATATGTGGAAAGCTTCAACCCCGACGCCCTGGCGCAGGCGCTGGCTAAGCACGGCAAGCGCGCCGACGGCATCGCCTTCATGGCGCTGGAGCACCCGGTGGTGCGCGAAGCCGTCAACACCTTGGCGCAGCTGGGCGTGCCGACGGTCACGCTGATTTCTGATCTGGCCAACAGCGCGCGCACGGCCTATGTGGGGCTGGACAACCGCGCCGCGGGCCGCACGGCCGGCTACCTGATCGCGCGCTTCATCGGGTCGCGCGCGGCGCATGTGGCGCTGATCGCCGGTTCGCGCCACTACCGCGCCCACGAAGAGCGCGAAAGCGGTTTTCTGCAGTTGTACGCCGAGCAGTTCCAGGCCATGCAGGTGGTGGACCTGCGTGAAGGCTATGACGATGCCCAACGCAACTACGAACAGACGCGCCAGTTGCTGGAGCAATATCCCAATCTGGCGGGCATCTACAACATCGGCGGCGCGTCCGACGGCGTGGCGCGGGCGTTGAAAGAGGCGGGTCAGCAGCACCGGGTGGTGTTCATCGGCCACGGCTTGACGCCCGATACCCGGTCCTTGCTGATCGACGGCACGATGGACGCCGTCATCACGCAAAGCCCGATGGAGGCGCTGATGAGCTGCGTGCGCATCTTCTGCAACCTGCGCGACAAGCGCAGCCCGATGAACGGCGTGGAGCTGGCGCGCAGCCAGGTGATTTTCCGCGAGAACCTGCCGTAGTCCGCGCGGGGTATCGCATCCGTACATGTATTGCTTGCATTTTAACTGCCTAGGCAGATAAAATTCGCCAATCGACCTCTATCGGCCTGAAGGCAACCATGTCTCCCGTCAAACCTACCGTGCTGGACCGTTTCCATACCGGCGAACTCGGCTTCATGGTGACGTCGGTGCGCAACAGCATCCACGAGGCCCTGGAACGCGAATTGGCCCCGTTCGAACTCACGACGCCGCAGTACGTGGTGCTGAACTGCCTGGCCAAGGGCTGGGGCCGCACGCTTAGCGACTTTTGCCGGGTGCTGGCGTACGACTCGGGCGCCATGACCCGGCTGCTGGACCGCATCGTGGCCAAGGGCTTCATTCGCCGCGTGGAAAACGAAGCCGACCGGCGCAGCTATCTGATCGAACTGACCGAACAGGGGCAGGCCGCGTTGCCGCAAGCGCTTGCAGCGGCCGAGGTCGCCATGCAGCGTCTGTTGGCCGGGTTTTCGGAAGGCGATGCCGAGACCTTGCACAGGCTGTTGTCACGCTTGCTCGTCAATGCAGCAGCGGACTGACAGTACCGGCTGACACCCACGGCTGATATCACCAGCCGCTTTTTTTAATCATTTATCTGCCTAGGCATATACAGCCTGGGCATAGACAAACGTTTACCGTACCGCCGCCATGAGTCCTACCCACCCCCCGGTTCCGCCTGCCTTGCTGATGACGATCGGTGCGCTGACGTTCGTTGATTTCCTGCAGAACGGCATGGTCACGTTTGCCGCCGCGCCGATCATGGGCGAGATCGGTGCCAGCCCAGAGGAATACACAACGGTTGCAGTCATCTACGCCTGCGTCGCCGTGGTGTTGATTGCGTTGCAGGGGTGGCTGGTGCATCACCTGGGTTTGCGCCGCTACCTGCTGGCGTCCCTAGGCGCCGCGGGGGTAGGCGCCGTGGTGTGCGCCTTGTCGCTCAGCGAAGCGGGCTTTTTGCTGGGCAGGGTGTTGATGGCTACGGGGTGCGCTGCCATGCTGACTTCGTCGCGGCTGACGGTAAACCTGATCCCGCCGGGCCCTGCGCGGTTCCAGGGCATCAAGGCGCTGGCGACCGGGCTGTGCACGGGTACGGCGCTGGCGCCCTGGCTGGCGTCTCTGGCGGTCGAGCATGACGGCTGGCCGCTGATGTTCTGGCTGGTGGCGGTGCTGTCGGTGCTGGCGATGATCCCGGTCGCTTTGTCCATGCCGGGCAAGGAAGGCGGCGCGACGGTGGCCGGGCAGGCCCGCCTGGCGCCGATCGCCGCGCTGGGGCTGGGCAGCTTCCTGGTGTTGCATGCCCTGCAGCGGTCCTATTACGACTTCTTCAGTGACCGCCATCTGCTTGTGCTGTTCGCGTTGGCGGGGCTGGCCGCGCTGGCATATTTCGTGTGGTCGGAAACGCGCACGGGTGCGCCGCTGCTCAAGCTGGGCGGGATGAAAGAGGTGCGCTTCCTGAGTGGCCTGGCGCTCTTCATGTTCTGCTATCTGATGCTGGGCGCCAACGGCTATCTGGTGCCCCTGATGTTGCAGCGCGCGCTGGGCCATTCCTGGGCCAACACGGGCGTGTTCTTTGCGATGGGGCTGGGCGCGGGCGTGCTGACGTTTGCGGTGATGTCGCAGTTGCTTGCCCGCTGGCCGTCGCCGCGCAAGTTCTTCGTGGCGGGATTCCTGGCGCTGGCGGCGTTCGGCGTCCTGATGTCGCGCCTGTCGCCCACGGCGGACGCCTGGACGGACGTGTTGCCCGCGCTGGCCTGCTACGGCGTGTTCATCATGATCGTCATGCCCGCCACGGCCATGAACACCTTCGCGGGGCTGACCCACGACCCCGCCGTCTTCGCCCATGCGCAGCAGGTGAAGAACATGTTGGCGCAGGTGGGACAGGCGCTTGGCATCATGCTGGCCACCGTGGGGCAGCAGTGGCTGACGTCCGAGCACTACAACGTGCTGCAAGAGAGCATCGCCACGGGCAACGCCAATTTCGAAGCGGCCAAGGCACAGCTCAGCAGCGTGTACGCCACGGTGGCAGATCCCGCGCAGGCGCAGCAGATGGCCATGGCCCATATCTCGCAAATGCTGAATCAGCAATCGGTGCTGTTGGCGAATCTGGATCATTTCCGGGTGCTGGCCGTGCTGGCGGTGGCCGGCGTCCTGGTCAGCCTGACGCAGCGGGTGTTCCGGTAGGCCCGCGCGTCAATTGCCGTCTAACTGACCGCCTGACTGACCGCCCAATTGGCCGATCACCTGGCGCGCCACGTCCGCCAGCGCCAGGCCGGCGTCCATCGCGGCGCGTTGCAGGCGTTCATGCGCGGCTTGCTCGGTCAGGCCGTAATGGCTGATCAGCAACAGCTTGGCGCGGTCGATGCGCTTTTTTTCGTCCAGCGCGCCGCGCACGGCGTTCAGCGCGTCGTCGGTGCGATGCAGGCGCAGCGTCTGTTCACGCATCATGTCCAGGATCGACCGCTCCAATTCATTGCCCACGCCGTCCGGGGGCGGCGTATCGACAACGCGGCTTTGCACGCTGTACAGCATGCTGGGCGCGCGGCCGCTGGCATGGTCGGCATAGCGGCTTAGCAGCAGGCGGCGGTCGTTCAGCTCTTGGCGGGTTTCGGCGATGCGCCGGTTGCATTGCTGGGCCAATGCTTCGGCCAGCAGGCTTTCGACGTCGCGCATGGCATCGATGCGCGCCGTGCTCAGGTTGAACCACAGCTCGGCCAGGGCGCCATCCACGCGTTGTTCGCTGGAGGTGTGCTGCGCCATGTCGCGCATGCGCTGCATGGGCGGGTCTTGCTGCTGGAGTTCGGCCCAGCATTGCAGTGCGGCGCCTTCCGCATAGTGGGCATAGGTATCGAAGCTGCGCCGCTGGTTGGCGGCCAGGCCCAGCATGCGTGCTTTCTGGGTGTCGGTGAAATATCCGGCCGTAAAGCCCGTCACGCCGCAGGCGCGTTCCTGGCCGCTCAATTCCTTGCCCTGCATGAAGTTCAGCAGCGCCACCAGGATGCGGGTCACGCCGGGATCCAGCGCCGAATCGGCCGCTTCGAAGACCACGGCCAGCAGGCTGCCGATCACCTGGGTGAAGCGCGAATCGGCATCCTCGACGGGCACGGATCGGTCGCGGACGTGCCGGCGCAGCGCGGGCAGCTCATCCAGGCGGAACAGGGCGAAGGCGATGCAGTTGAGCAGGCGCGCGCGGCCGCTGCCCTGCGCGCTGTCGGCGGCTTCGCCGTCCAGAAACTGGCGTGCCTGCGCCTCGACGCTTGCGGCGTCCTGGCTTAGTCCGGCCAGGGTGGGTTGCAGGCGGCCCGGCGGGCTGCACAGCGTCAGGTTGGAGTAACCGCGCTCTTTTTGCAGCGCGTGCACGAGCGCACTGATGCGCACCACCAATTCGCAGGTGCCCGCCAGGGCTTCCAGGCCCTGGAGTTCACTGCGCCGGGCGGCAAGCAGGAAGCGCAACGGCGGCGGCAGGTGGCGTTCGGTCATGGCGTGTCAGGCGATTTCCACGGCGTCGCCGGCAAAGCGCGCTTGCCAGGTGCGCAGCTGCTGCTCCGGAAACTGCACGCAGCTGCCGTCGGCCAGCCGGAAGTGTTGCTTGTAGAGCGGCGAGGCCACCACCAGTTCGCCACCGATATGACCGACCAGACCGCGGCCGATGACGTTTGCGCCCGATTTCGGATCGCGGTTTTCGATGGCGTACAAATCGGGGCCTTCGGCGCCGGGCAGGTAGAACAGGGCGATCTGTTCGCCATCCACCAGCACGACGACGCCGGACTGGGCTACCAGATCCTGCCGCGTGCAGACGGGACGCCAGGAGCGGGAAGGGGCGAGGGCGGGAGCGTTCATCAGGCGATTTCCTCTGCGATGGGGATGACGCGCGCGGGTGCGCGCGCCGGGGCAGGGCGGGGCTGGCCGCGTTCCTGGACGAACTGGATGTCGGGGTCGCCGCCGCGATCGTTCACGAAGGTGCGGAAGCGCTTGAGCTTTTCCGGGTCGTTCAGTGCGTTGGCCCACTCGCATTCGTAGCGGTCCACCACCAGTTGCATCTGGGCGTCCAGTTCCGCGCACAGACCCAGGCTGTCGTTCAGCACCACGTCCTTCAGATAGTCCAGGCCGCCTTCCAGCGATTCACGCCAGACGGAGGTGCGCTGCAGTTTGTCGGCCGTGCGGATGTAGAACATCAGCACGCGGTCGATGGTGCGGATCAGCGCGGCGTCATCCAGATCAGTGGCGAACAGCTCGGCGTGGCGCGGGCGCATGCCGCCGTTGCCGCACACGTACAGGTTCCAGCCGTTTTCGGTGGCGATCACGCCGATGTCCTTGCTTTGCGCTTCGGCGCATTCCCGGGTGCAGCCTGATACCGCGAACTTCAGCTTGTGCGGCGAACGCAGGCCCTTGTAGCGGTGTTCGATATCCAGCGCCATCTGCACGCTGTCCTGCACGCCATAGCGGCACCAGGTGCTGCCCACGCAGGATTTCACGGTGCGGGTGGACTTGCCGTAGGCGTGCCCGGTCTCGAAGCCGGCGGCGATCAGCTCGGCCCAGATGTCGGGCAGTTCATGCAGTTGCGCGCCGAAGAGGTCGATGCGCTGGCCGCCTGTGATCTTGGTGTAGAGCTTGTACTTCTTGGCCACCGCGCCGATGGCGATCAGGCCGTCGGGCGTGATCTCGCCGGCGGGAATGCGCGGCACCACCGAATACGTGCCGTTCTTCTGCATGTTTGCCATGAAGGTGTCGTTGGTGTCTTGCAGCGGCACCAGGTGCGGGTCCTGGATGGGGTGGTTCCAGCACGATGCCAGGATGGAGCCGACCGCAGGCTTGCAGATGTCGCAACCTACGTGCCCCTTGCCATGGCTGGCCAGCAGGGCCTCGAAGGTTTCGACGCCGCCCACGCGCACGATGGCGTACAGCTCTTGGCGGGTGTAGGAGAAATGCTCACACAGGCTTTTGTCCACGGCGACGCCGCGGCTGGCCAGTTCGTGTTCCACCACCTGCTTGAGCAGGCTGGCGCAGCCGCCGCAGCCCGAGGCCGCTTTCGTGCAGCGTTTGACGCTGGCCAGATCGGTGCAGCCGCCGTCGATGGCGGCGCTGACCGCGCCTTTGCTGACGTTGTGACAGGAGCAGAGGGTGGCAGTCGCCGGCAGCGCATCCACGCCCAGCGCGGGCGCGGCCTGGCCCAGCGGCAAGATCAGGCCGGCGGGATCGGCCGGCGGCGCGATGCCGTTCTGCACATACTGCAGCAGGGTGTCGTAATAGCGGTTGTCGCCGACCAGCACCGCGCCCAGGACGCGCTTGCCGTCGGCCGACACTACCAGCCGGCGGTAGCTGGACCCGGCCTCATCGATGTAGCGGTAGCTGCGCGCACCCGGCGTCGTGCCGTGCGCGTCGCCGATGGACCCGACGTCCACCCCCAGCAATTTCAGCTTGGTCGACATGTCTGCGCCCGAGAACGCTTGTTCCGGCGCGTCGCAGAGATCGGCCGCAACGATGCGCGCCATCTGATAACCCGGCGCCACCAGCCCGAACACGCTGCCGTTCCAGGCCGCGCATTCGCCGATGGCGTAGATGCGGTCGTCGCTGCTGCGGCAGCGGTCGTCGATGGCCACGCCGCCGCGTTCGGCCAGCGCCAGCCCGGCCTGGCGCGCCAGCGTCACTTGCGGGCGAATGCCGGCCGAGAACACGATCAAATCGGTTTCCAGCGGCTCGCCTTCGGCAAAGCGCATGCGGTAGCGGTAGCGCGTGCCGGGTTTGATGTCCTGCGTGGCGCGCGACAAGTGTACGCCCACGCCCAGCGCCTCGATCCGGGCGCGCAACGCGGCGCCGCCGGCGTCGTCCAGCTGCACCGGCATCAGGCGCGGCGCGAATTCCACCACATGGGCTTCCAGGTTCAGCGATTTCAACGCATTGGCGGCCTCCAGCCCCAGCAGCCCGCCGCCCACGACCACGCCGCGCCGCGCGCCGCTGGCCGCCGCGCGGATCAGGTCCAGGTCGTCGATCGTGCGGTACACCAGCCGGGACGCGCCCTCGGCGCCGGCGATCGGGGGAACGAAGGGGTAAGAGCCGGTGGCCAGCACTAGCTTGTCATAGGCGAGGCGGCCCGTCGCTGTCACGATTTCCCCGGCCTGGCGGTCGATCTCCAGCACCGGCTCGCCCAGGTGCAGCGTCAGCCCATCCTGTGTATAGAACTCGGCCCCGCTCATCGCCATCGACTCGGCGTCCCGCCCGTTCAGGTATTCGGACAGATGCACGCGGTCGTAGGCGCGGCGGGTTTCTTCGCCGTAGACGTGGATGCGATAGCGTGCCAGCGCGCCGCGGGCGATCAGCTGCTCGACGCAATGGTGCCCCACCATGCCGTTGCCGATCACGACCAGGGTCTGCAAGGAATCGGAAGTGGCCGCTGCTTTCATGAAGTTCCCCAGGCTTGGATACGTGAATCAAAAAGGCAAAAGGCGCCCTGGACCTTGCGGTCGGGGCGCCTTTGCCGGAACTGCTCGAGTTGTGGTGCGGGCCTTGCGGCCTGCATGGACACTTAAGCAAGGTCCGTGCCAGCGAAATGCAATAGGCCTGGGTGGGCGGATTTTGTCCGCGTTTTCATAGGGGCACGCGGCAGGAAAAGGCGGTGATGCGACCAAGCGGCGGAACGGCCCGGCGCGCAGTCATGCGTCAAACCGGTGCAGGGTGGGGTGCACGCCGCACCGGTTTGGCGCGATGCCTGCCGCGCTGACTTGCGTGACGGGTCAGCCGCGCAGCGCCGCCTCGATCGCGCTGATGTCGATCTTGCCCATGGTCATCATGGCTTCGAACGCGCGTTTGGCCGCGGCGGGGTCCGGGTCGATGATCGCGGCGGACAGGATGCGCGGGGTGATCTGCCATGACAGTCCCCACTTGTCCTGGCACCAGCCGCAGACGTTTGCACTGCCGCCGTTTTCGATGATCGCGGTCCACAGGCGGTCGGTCTCTTCCTGGTCGTCGGTCGCGACCTGGAACGAAAAGGCCTGGTTGTGCTGGATGCCTGGGCCGCCGTTCAGGCCCAGGCACGGTATGCCCATGACCGTGAATTCGACAGTCAGGATATCGCCTTGCTTGCCCGCCGGATAGTCGCCGGGGGCACGGTGGACCGCCTTGACGGCGCTGTCCGGAAACGTCTTGGCGTAGAACGTCGCGGCCTCCAGCGCATCGCCGTCGTACCAGAGGCAAATCGTATTTTTACTGAGCATCGTGTGTCTCCTGAGGTTGAACTGCTGCTGGCTGGCCCGTCCGTTCGGCAGACACGCATTGGGCTTGCCGCCGTCAGCCCGCCAGCACTTGCTCCAACTTGGCCTTCAGCGACGTGGCCGCTTGCGGCGCCCGTGCCAGGCCGGACTGTGCGAAGGCGCGCGCACGGTCGGCTTCGCCCAGGTGCAGGGCGATACGTGCCATGTGCAGCGTCTTGGCGGGGTGAATCTGGTCGGGGTCCGTCTGTTGCAGCAGGCGTTCGCAACTGGCGGGATAGGTGTCGTACGGCGCGAAGAATGCGTGGCCCTGCCGGGTCCATTCGCTGACGATGAATTCGACGTTCTCTTCTGCCTGCGCGCTATCTGCGCCGTACGCCCAGCCGAAGGCTTCGCCTGGAGGCGGGTCGATGCGGTCGCGGAAGAGGCAATGCGACTCCTCGATCTGGTCGGGGGGCACGAAGGATCCGCCCTCGCCGGGCAGGAAATCGAAGTGCGCGCCCAGGTTCAGATAGCAGGCCTTGCCGCCGCTGGCCGCCTGGATGTTGAACACATGGACGACCGGGCCGCGGATGCGCCGCAGGGTCTGCCCCGAGCCCTCGAACCCTTCCGCCTTTAGGACGGGGAAGAGTCGTTTCGTCAGCAGTTTGAGGAACGCGGCGCGGGTCACGGCAGGCATAGGGGCTTGGGGGGTCGTCAAGAATGGGACATTATTGAACTTCCGCCGCGCCCGGGTCGTGCGCAAAATCGTGACATTTGAAACGGGAATAGACGCGGCAGCGCCGTCAGGCGAACGCCGCCTGCACGGCGTCAAAGGCGGCGGCCACCAGCGGGTCGTCCCGGCGCGCGGTCTGGGTGACGAAAGACAGTTCTGCCTGGATGGCCAGCCCTTTCACCAGCAGCAGCCCGTTGGCCTGGGACTCCCGCAACGCGATGGAATCCCGCGCCAGCGACAAGCCCACCCCCGACCGCACCAGGTCCAGCATGGACGCTTCCTGGTCCACTTCGGCCACCGCGTTGGGGGTCAGCCCCAGCGAATCGAACTTGTCCGTCAGCAGGCGGTGGTGCACGGAATCGGGCGGGGTCCAGATCCACGGCAGCGCCGCAATTTCGGCCCAGCCGCGGCCTGTCACCTGCGCGCCCCAGCCTTTTGGGGCCACCACGTAATAGGCGAACGACGCCAGCGGCAGCGCTTGCAGGCCCGGCTGGCCGGCGGCAGGCGCCGGCGGACCCAGGCAAAAGCCCACGTCCAGGTCGCCGGCGCGCACTTGCCGGCCGACCGACCCCGACATGCCGTGGCGCAGGGTGGGCCGGATTTTCGGGTAATGCTCAACCAGGTATTGCAGGGTGGCGCCCAGCCGCAGGAATTCCGGATCCAGGATGGTGCCGATGCGCAATTCGCCTTGCACGGTATCGCGCAAGGCGCCGATGGCCCGCTGGAAGTCGTCCAGCGCATCCAGCACGCGTTGCGCTGACGGCAGCAACGCCCGTCCGTCCGCATTCGGCGCCAGACCTTGCGCGGTGCGCGAGAACAGGGTCAGGTCCAGGGATTCCTGGAAGTTCTTCAGTTGCAGGCTGAGCGCGGGCTGGGTCAGATGCAGGTGCTCGGCCGCGCGCGTCAGATTGCCTTCGCGCGCCACGGCGGCAAAGGTCCGGATGTGCTTGAGGTCCATGGCGGTGTCCGGAAAGGGGGTATGCATTATTAAAGATGCTTATAAAGCGTTTTTCAACATTTCATTGGACAGTTCCGGGCCGCTGCGCCAGAGTCACGCCAGATGCCCGGCGCGCGTCCAGACGCCGCAGCCGGGTCGGCTCACCGTGGCGGCAGCCCCAAAAGCGCCGCTACCCAGATAAGAAGAGCTTATGGAGACATACGACATCATCATCGTGGGCGCGGGGTCGGCCGGCTGCGTGCTGGCCAACCGCCTGAGCCAGGACCCGGGCACCCGGGTCCTGCTGCTGGAGGCCGGCGGCCGCGACAACTACCACTGGATCCACATCCCGGTGGGATACCTGTATTGCATCGGCAACCCACGCACGGACTGGATGTACCGCACGGTCAAGGAACCGGGGCTGGGTGGCCGTTCGCTGATCTACCCTCGGGGCCGGGTGCTGGGTGGATGCTCGTCCATCAACGGCATGATCTACATGCGCGGCCAGCGTGAAGACTACGAAGACTGGGCCGCGCTTTCGGGCGACCCGGCCTGGGGCTGGGATCAGGTGCTGCCAGTCTTCAAGCGCAGCGAGGACTATCACCGCGGCGCCGACGAATTCCACGGCGCCGGGGGCGAGTGGCGCGTCGAGTCCCAACGCTTGCGCTGGGACATCCTGGAAGCCTTTGCCAGCGCGGCTGAGCAGGAAGGCATTCCGCGCGTGCAGGACTTCAACCGGGGCGACAACTTCGGCAGCGGCTACTTCGAAGTGAACCAGCGGCGCGGCTGGCGGTGGAACACGTCCAAAGCGTTCCTGCGCCCGGTGGTCAAACGCCCGAACCTGCATGTGATGACGGGCGCGCAGGCCGAGCAACTGGTGTTCGAGGGCAAGCGCTGCGTCGGCGTGCAACTGCGGCGCGGCGGCCAAAGCCTGACCGTGCGCGCGACGCGCGAAGTGGTGATGGCGGCGGGGGCGGTGAACACGCCTCATCTGCTGGAGCTGTCGGGCATCGGAGAACCCGCCCGGCTGCGTGAAAGCGGCATCGCGCTGCGCCATGCCTTGCCCGGCGTGGGCGAGAACCTGCAAGACCACCTGCAGCTGCGGGTCATCATCAAGGTCAACGGCGTGAAGACGCTGAACCGGATTGCCTCGTCGTGGCTGGGAAAGACGGGCATCGGTCTGGAGTATTTGCTGAAACGCAGCGGGCCGATGAGCATGGCGCCGTCCCAACTGGGGGCGTTCGCCAAGTCCGACCCCGGGCAGTCGCGCGCCAACGTGGAATTCCACGTGCAGCCGCTGTCGTTGGGTGCTTTCGGCGAACCGCTGCACGACTTCGACGCCTTCACGGCCAGCGTGTGCAATCTGCGGCCGACGTCGCGCGGCAGCATCCATGCGCAGGGCCCGGCCGGCACGCCGGAAGCTGCGACGCCGGTCATCGCCGCCAACTACCTCAGTACGGAAGCGGATATCCAGGTGGCCGCCGATTCGATCCGGCTGGTGCGCCGCATTACGGCGGCCCCGGCCTTGCAGCGCTATCAGCCGCAGGAATGGCTGCCCGGGCCGGCTTACCAGACAGACGCGCAATTGCGCGAAGCGGCCGGCAAGATTGGCACCACCATCTTCCATCCGGTAGGCACCTGCGCAATGGGCAAGGACGCCGACAGCGGCGCGGTGGTCGACGCGCGGCTGCGGGTCTTCGGACTGGAGGGCCTGCGCATCGCCGACGCGTCGGTCATGCCGCTGATCACGTCGGGCAACACCAATTCGCCGACCATCATGATCGCGGAGCGGGCGGCAGATATGATTCGCGAAGACGCGGGCAGGGGATGAGGAAACGGTTTAATAAGGCACAAGAAGAACGGGAACCGCGAGGTTCCCGTTGTTCTTGGTGTTGTCAGGCGTTCAACGCAAAGAACGGTAAGTGTCTTTCCGCTGCGGATGCGTCAGCATCACCTGCCAAAGCTGGCCTTCACGCGAACGGAAGAAGCCGGCGCAACACATCAGATAGTATTTCCACATGCGGTAGAAGCGCGTGCCGTAGCGTTCCTGCAGCGTGGGCCACGCGCGTTCGAACCGGTCCCACCACGCCATCAGCGTGCGGTCGTAATCGGCGCCGAAGTTGTGCCAGTCTTCGATGATGAAGCGGTGTTCGACGGCGCTGGCGATCTCGCGCGCGGACGGCAACTTGCCGTTGGGGAACACGTAGCGGTCGATCCAGGGGTCGGTGCTCTGGCTGGTGGCGGCGATGCCGATGGTATGCAGCAGAAAGATGCCGTCGGGCGCCATCAGGCGCTGCACGTTGCTGAAGTAGGTGTCGTAGTTCTTCGGCCCCACGTGCTCGAACATACCGACCGACACCACCTTGTCGAAACTGCCTTGCAGGTCGCGGTAGTCTTGCAGCAGCAGTTGCACGGGCAGGCCCTTGACGCGCTCCTGCGCCAGCGCCAGCTGCTCTTTCGACACCGTCACGCCCGTGACCGTGACGCCATAGTTTTCGGCGGCGAACTTGGCCAGCCCGCCCCATCCGCAACCGATGTCCAGCAGCGTCTCGCCCGGCTTCAACTGCAGCTTGCGGCAGATCATGTCCAGCTTGGCCAGCTGAGCCTCTTCCAGTGTCTGGGCGTTTTCCCAGTAGGCGCAGGAATAGATCATGCGGCTGTCCAGCATCGCCTCGAACACGTCGTTGCCGGCATCGTAGTGCTGTTCGCCGACCTCAAAGGCGCGGTTCTTGGACTGCAGGTTGAACAGCTTGTGCCGCAGGTGTTCGGCGATCAGCTTGATGCGGGCGACGCCCAGCGCGGCCGATCCCATGTCCGCGCGCAGCAGGCGGGTGAAGAGCTCGTCCAGCTGCTCGCAATCCCACTCGCCATCCATATAGGACTCGCCCAGCCCCAGCGACCAGCTGGCGAAGACGCGCTCGTACATGTGCTTGTCATGCACCTGGATGTCCCAGGGGCGCGGACCGTTGATCAGGACGTCGGCCCGGGACAACACGTCCTGGAGCACTTTGGGCGGTTCGGGGGGAGGGGGGCTGACCGCGGGAGGGGGGGAATGATCGGTGGTCAGCGGAGAGACGGGACTGCTTTGCTGCATACGGACTCCATATCAATTTTGGGATGACTGATCTGGCAATGCCTGAAGCTCATTACTCTCGCCCTAACGGGCAGGCAACTCCAATTTAATGATTGGATCGGCGCGATAGGAAACGGCAATTTCCTACCGTGCTGCGGGTGCGCCTAAGAGGATGGGCTTGATCGTAGCGAGGCGCGGGCCGGGTGTCCAGCACGGGCAGCGGGGGGCGGCGCGGCGGCCACATCCCCGTGCCGTTCATGTGATTGTTCGACTGGCGCGATTACACTAGTCCGCCTTAGTGCGCCGCCGTTTCAGGCTTGCGCCGATCCGTGGAGTGTTTTGATGGTGGACGCCAGCCTGCAACCTCGTTTGGAATTCGTCACCTGCGCCAGCCCGGCCGGTTTGCACCGGATGGCGTACTGGGAATGGGGCGATCCCGCCAACGACCAGGTGCTGCTCTGCGTGCACGGCCTGACCCGCAGCGGGCGCGATTTCGACGCGCTGGCGCGCCGGCTGGCCGGGCGCTACCGCGTGGTCTGCCCTGACGTGGTGGGCCGTGGCCGATCCGACTGGCTGGCCAATCCCGCTTTCTACACGGTGCCGCAGTACGTGTCCGACATGGTCACGCTGATCGCGCGCCTGCGTCCGGCCCGGCTGGCCTGGGTGGGTACGTCGATGGGCGGGCTGGTCGGCCTGGCGCTGTCGGGCGCCGCCGCGTTCGCCGGCGCCTTGCAGGCCATGCGTCCGCATGTGGGCATGTTGCCGCCCGGACAAGGCATCCGGCTGGACAAGCTGGTGCTGAACGACGTGGGGCCGCGTCTGGAAACCGGCGCCTTGTCGCGCATTGGCCAGTACGTGGGCGAACCGGGTGAATTCGCTTCGTTCGAGGAAGCCGTGGCCACCATGCGGGCCAATTCCCAGACCTTCGGGCCGCACACCGACGCGCAATGGGCGGACCTGGCCCAGTACCTGTACCCGGAATACGGCGGCAAATGGGTCAAGCACTACGATCTGGCCTTAGCCCAGCCGCTGGCGGCCCAGACCCCCGAAGAATTGGCTGCCGGCGAACAGATCCTGTGGCGCTCCTATGACGCGGTGTCCTGCCCCGTGCTGATCGTGCGCGGCGCGCTGTCCGATTTGCTGACGCCCGCCACCGTCGAAGAAATGCTCAAGCGCAACCCGCGGGCCCAGGCGCTGGAAGTGCCCGGGGTGGGGCATGCGCCCACGCTGATCGCCGACAGCCAGGTGGACCCGGTCGCGGCGTTTCTCCTGGCCTGATCGTCCGCCCTGCGATTATGGGGACAGCCCGGCGCTATCCAGGGTGCCGGGCCTTCTCTACAATAGACCCATGACATCGCCCACCCTGAACATCGATCTGCATTGCCATTCCACCGTCTCGGACGGCGCGCTTGCGCCCCGCGATGTGGCGCAGCGCGCGCATGCCAACGGCGTGGACGTCTGGGCATTGACCGATCATGACGAAGTGGGCGGCCTGGCCGAAGCCGCCAGCGCGGCCAAGGACCTGGGCATGCGCTTTGCCACCGGTGTCGAGATTTCCGTGACCTGGGCCGGCCTGACGGTGCACATCGTGGGCCTGCGCTTCGACCCGGAAAACACCGCCTTGGTCGAAGGTTTGCGCAAGACCCGTTCTGGCCGCGCCGAACGCGCCAAGCGCATCGGCGAACGCCTGGCGGACATGGGCATGCCCGGCGCCTACGAAGGCGCGCTGCCGTTCGCCGGCAATCCCGAACTGATCAGCCGCACGCACTTTGCGCGGTATCTCGTCGAAGCCGGCTACTGCCCCGACGTGCAAACCGTTTTCACCAAGCACCTGGGCGACGACCGGCCCGGCCACGTGCCCATGCAATGGGCCACCCTGGCCGAAGCCGTGGGCTGGATCCGCGGCGCGGGCGGCATCGCCGTCATCGCGCATCCGGGGCGCTATAAGTACACCCCGCTGCAATTCGCCGCGCTGTTCGACGAATTCCTGCAACTGGGGGGGCTGGGCATCGAGGTCAACACCGGTAGCCATACCGCCGAAGAAGCCCGCCAATACGCCGAGGTTGCGCGCCGCTATGGGTTCCTGGCCTCGCGCGGGTCGGATTTCCATAGCCCCAAGGAAAGCCGGATGGACCTGGGCCGTTTGCCGCCGCTGCCGTCCGACCTGAAGCCGGTCTGGCACGACTGGTTCTGACGCGGGCGGTCATCGCCGCCCATCCTGCAAGCCATCGATTGTGAGCGCGCCCTTGCGGCGCATGCGCCATGAACAAAGCCTTTGTTAAAGAGTCCGATAACGAGGACGACGACGATCTGCCGCAAGCCCAGGCGTTGCCGGCAGGCACCAAGAACTACATGACCCCCGAGGGCTATGAACGCCTGCGCGGCGAACTGACGCACCTGATGAATGTGGAGCGTCCGTCCGTCGTGCAAGTGGTGTCCTGGGCGGCGTCCAACGGCGACCGTTCCGAGAACGGCGATTACCTGTACGGCAAGAAGCGCCTGCGCGAGATCGATCGCCGCATGCGCTTTTTGACCAAACGGCTGGATATCGCCGAAGTGGTGGACCCCGCCGCGCAACCCAACCGCGACCAGGTGTTCTTCGGCGCCACGGTGTCGTACTCGGACAAGGCCGGCGAAGACCACACGGTCACCATCGTCGGCGTGGACGAGGCCGAACCGCTGGCCGGCAAGATCAGCTGGATTTCACCGGTGGCGCGCGCGCTGATCAAGGCGCGCGAAGGCGATACGGTCGTGCTGCGCACACCGGGCGGGATCGAAGAGCTGGACATCCTGGAAGTCAGCTACCCGTAGCCCAAAAAGGAAACAGGCGCCAGCTTGTGGCCGGCGCCTGTTTGGTTGGGAGGGATCTGACGTCCCTGCCTCGGTGTGGCGGCTTGCGCCGTCGTTCCCCTGGGGCTTGCTGCTAATTCAGTTCCTTTGACTCGCGCCGCTTACTTCTTGCGCGCCGCGATCGACTTTTCGGCCATGTTGACCAGGTCTTCGCCGATCTGCTTCTTCCACTTGTCGTAGACGGGCTGGGTGACCTTGGCGAAGGCGTCGTGCTCGGCTTGCGACAGCGACGTCACGGTCACGCCGTGGCCTTCGATCTCTTTCAGCAGCGACGGGTCTTCGGGCGTGACGCCCTTGCGCGCGATCACGATCTGCTGCTTGCCGGCGTCAAGCGCGGCCTGGCGCACGATGTCGCGGTCCTTTTCCGACCACGAATTCCAGACCTCGCGGTTGACTACGAAGATCAGCGGGTCGGCCACGTAGTTCCACAGGGTCAGGTATTTCTGGCCCACCGTGTACAGCTTGGAGCCCGTGTAGATGGACAGGGGGTTTTCCTGGCCGTCCACCGCGCCGCTGGCCAGCGCGGGCTGCGCATCGGCCCAGCTCATCTGCGTGGGGTTGGCGCCCAGCGCCGTGAACGTGTCGATGTACAGCGGCGAACCCACCACGCGCAGCTTCATGCCCTTCATGTCTTCGGGCTTCTTGATGTCGCGCTTGGAGTTGCTGAGCTGGCGGTAGCCGTTTTCACCCCAGGCCAGCGGCACCACACCGGCTTTCTCGATCAGCTTGAACATTTCGCGGCCCACGTCGCCTTGCACCAGCGCGTCGATGGCGGCGTAGTCGGGCATCAGGAAGGGCAGCGAGAACAGGTTCAACTGCTTGACCTGCGGCGACCAGTTGATGGTGGAGCCCACCGCCATGTCGATCACGCCCTGGCGGATCGCGGTGAATTCGCGGGTCTGGTCGCCCTGGACCAGCGAGGTGCCGGGATAGACCTTGATGTTGATGCGGCCCTGGGTGCGTTCGCGCACCAGGTTGGACCAGATTTCGGCGCCCTGGCCCCACGGGAAGGTGGTGCCCACGACGATGGACAGTTTGTATTCGGGCTTGTAGTTTTGCGCGATGGCGGGCGCCGTGCCGACGACGGCGGCGGCGCACAGCGCGGCGCCGATCAGGTTGCGGAAGTTCATGCGATGTCTCCTCTCACTGCGAGTGTGTCTGTTGTTGTCTTGAGATCCAGCACTTCAATAACCCAGCTTCAATAGCCCAGCTTCAATAGCCCAACTTATGCGGCAGCCACAGCGCCAGTTGCGGGAATACCAGCACCGCCACCAGCACCAGGAACATGGCGCCCAGCAGCCACACCACCCAGCGCACCGTGGATTCCATCGGCACGCGCGCAATACGGCACGACACCATCAGGTTCACGGCGAGCGGCGGGGTGAACTGGCCCAGCGCCACCTTCAACGTCAGGATCACGCCGAACCACACCGGATCCCAGCCGTAGGCATTGGCGATCGGCATCAGCAGCGGCACGAAAATCAGGAAGATCGAGATTCCGTCCAGGAACATGCCCACCGTCATCAGCAGCAGGATCAACAGCGACAGCACTCCCCATTCGCCCAGCCCGGAATTGACGATGGCGTGGGTGATCGGGTCGATCACGCTCAGCGTGGACAGGGCCCAGGCGAAGATGCCCGCCAACGTCACCACCAGCATGATCACGGCGGACAGCTCGGCGGCTTCGCGCAGGATGGTGTACAGATCGCGGAACTTGATGGTGCGGTGAATGAAGCCGCCCACGAACAAGCCGTAGAACACGGCGACGACCGCGGCTTCGGTGGGCGTGAACCAGCCCATGCGCATGCCGCCCAGGATCAGCACCGGAGCAGCCAGGCCCCACGACGCTTCGCGCAGGCTGGCCCAGAAGGGCGGGCGCGGCAGGTGAGATTCCAGCGCGCCCATCTTGTACTTGCGCGACAGCCAGACGGCCGGAACGATCAGGGCCAGGCCGGCCAGGATGCCCGGGATCATGCCGGCGGCGAACAGCGCGGGCACCGAGGCGCCCGGCACTAGTACCGAATAGATGATGAAGGCGACCGACGGCGGGATCAGGATGTCGGTGGCGGCGCCTGCCGCCACGATCGAGGCCGAAAACGAGCCCGGATAGCCCGCGCGCGACATGGCGGTGATCATCACCGCGCCCACGGCCGCCGCGCACGCCGGTCCGGACCCCGAGATGCCGCCCAGGAACATCGCGACCGCAATAGACACCAGCGGCAGCATGCCGGGGCCGCGGCCCACAATGGCGATGGCAAAGTCCACCAGCCGCTTGGCCACGCCCGACCGGTCGAAGATAGAGCCGACCAGGACGAACATGGGGATGGCCAGCAGCGGGTACTTAGCCAGGCCGGCGTAGAAGTTCTGCGGCACGGTCAACAGGCCATACCAGGGCGTGTCCAGGTTGGACAGCACGATGGCGACGGTGCCGCCGATGCCCAGCGCCACGCCGACCGGCACGCCGATCAGCATCAGGATGATGAAGACGATAAAGAGGATGGAGGCGATCATTTGGCGTCGGTCCCTGCGCCACGCGCGATGCGGCGGAGGATGCCGACGGTGCGCAGCGAGATCGCCGCAGCCATCACGGGCAGCCAGACGGAATACCACCAGGTCGGCACGCCGATCGCGGGGGAGGTCTCTTCATAAATGAATTCGTCCGACACGAGCTTCACCGATAGCACGGTCAGCAGCACGAAGAATGCCAGCACGCAGCTGTTGGCGATCAACGCCATGATGCGCTGGCGGCGCGGCGAGCCGTTGTCCGCCAGGATCTCGATACGGATATGGTGGTTGCGCACGAAGGCCACGCTGCCGCCCGCCATCGTCAGCACGATCAGCAGGAACACCGAGATCTCTTCCGTCCAGGCGAAAGACTGGTCGGTGAAATAACGCACCAGCACGTTCGTGAAGGTAATCAGCGCCAGCGTGGCCAGCAAGATCACGGCCAGCCAGTCTTCGATGGCCAGCGGCACCTTTACGGCGGGATCTGCTTCAACGGGGATGATCGGTTCGACAGGCTCGGCGGGGGCTTCGGGGCGGGACATGGGGTGAGGCGACGGCTTCGGCGCTTGACGCGCGTTCTATGAATAAGTCGCTGCATCCTACCGTTGCCCCGCAGACGCGATAGTTCGTGTTTTCCCGTGGTGCGGGGCGGCAACAACATGCTGCATTGCACCAGAGCAGCCCGTGCAGGAAGCGGCGGGGCAGGGATAAACCACGTTCGCGTCGGGGCTTTACTGGAATATTGCTTCGCACCATTCCAGTGCGCGGCATCCAGAATTCTTTTGTAACACGGGACAAAACCGCGGCTTCGGACCCTTCTTGAACAAGCGCTCCGGGAAAACCCCCTAAACAGGTAAAATCACTTTTTGCACCCATCCTTATACGGCGCCCGCATCGTGTCCCTAGTTCAGCATCTGCCTGGTTCCTCCGTCCTGTCCTCCTTTCGTCGTGATCGCCTTCTTGCGCAACTGAAGGAAGCCGGCCTGCCGGTGGCCGACATCTCCGCCCGTTACGAGCACTTCGTCAGCACCGACGCCGCCTTGACGGCCGAACAGCAGCAACACCTGACCCAACTGCTGGATTACGGCACGCCCAGCACGGCCGACGTGCCGGCCAAGAGCCTGTCCCTGCTGGTCATTCCGCGCCTGGGCACCATTTCCCCGTGGGCCAGCAAGGCTACCGACATCGCCCACAACTGTGGCCTGGCGTCGGTGCACCGCATCGAACGCGGCGTGCGCTACGTGATCACCCCGGAACGCGGCCTGCTGGGCACCAAGTCGTTTGACGACGCCATGCTGGCGCGCGCGGCCGACTGTCTGCACGACCGCATGACCGAAACCGTGGTCGACGCCAGCTTCGACGGCCAGGCACTGTTCCAGACGCTGGCTGGCAAGCCGATGCGCACCGTGGGCGTCCAGGCTAACGGCGTGCAGGCTTTGGCCGAAGCGAACGTCTCGCTGGGCCTGGCCCTGTCGGAAGACGAAATCGAATATCTGGCCAAGTCGTTCACCGACCTGGGGCGCGACCCCACCGACGTCGAACTGATGATGTTCGCGCAGGCCAACAGCGAACACTGCCGCCACAAGATCTTCAACGCCGAATGGGTGATTGATGGCCAGGAACAGCCCAACACGCTGTTCGGCATGATCCGCGCCACGCACAAGGCGCAGCCGGAAGGCACGGTCGTCGCCTATTCGGACAACGCCGCCATCATGGAAGGCGGCCCCGCGCAGCGCTTCCAGGCCGGCGTGCCCGGCGTTACGGGCGAGGGCGCCGACGGCGCCAAGTACATCCGCCGCGACACCACCGTGCATACCTTGATGAAGGTAGAGACGCACAACCACCCGACCGCGATCGCGCCGTTCCCCGGCGCCTCGACGGGCGCGGGCGGCGAAATCCGCGACGAAGGCGCCACCGGCCGCGGCTCCAAGCCCAAGGCCGGCCTGACTGGTTTCACCGTGTCGCACCTGCGCTTCGACGACGCGCTGCAACCCTGGGAAGCCGATCACCACGGCCTGCCCGAACGCATCGCTTCGCCGCTGTCCATCATGATCGACGGCCCCATCGGCGGCGCGGCGTTCAACAACGAATTCGGTCGGCCCAACCTGCTGGGCTACTTCCGCTCGTTCGAGCAGACCGCCGGCGGCACGCGCTGGGGCTACCACAAGCCCATCATGATCGCGGGCGGCCTGGGCAGCATCGACGCGGGCCTGACCCACAAGGACGTGATTCCCCCCGGCGCGCTGCTGATCCAGCTGGGCGGCCCGGGCTTCCGTATCGGCATGGGCGGCGGCGCCGCCTCCAGTATCAGCATGGGTAGCAACTCGGCCGAGCTAGACTTCGATTCCGTCCAACGCGGCAACCCGGAAATCGAGCGCCGTGCGCAGGAAGTTATCGACCGCTGCTGGCAGCAGGCCGAGAACAACCCCATCATCGCCATCCACGACGTGGGCGCGGGCGGTTTGTCCAACGCCTTCCCGGAACTGGTCAACGACGCCGGCCGCGGCGCCATCTTCGACCTGAAGCGCGTGCCGCTGGAAGAGTCGGGTCTGTCGCCCGCAGAAATCTGGAGCAATGAATCGCAGGAACGTTATGTCCTGTCGATCCTGCCGAAGGACCTGGAACGCTTTGACGCCATCGCCCGCCGCGAACGCTGCCCGTACGCGGTCGTGGGCGTGGCCACCGAAGAGCGCCAACTGCGCGTGGTGGACGGCGAGGGCCTGCCGGGCCTGGACGCTATTCGCCCGCAAGGCGACGCCGAAGTGCGCCCCGTGGACGTGCCGATCGACGTGATCCTGGGCAAGCCGCCGCGCATGACGCGCGACGTGCGCCGTCTGCCCGGCGTGTCCGCGCCGCTGGACCTGGCCGGCATCGACCTGACTGAAGCCGCCTACCGCGTGCTGCGCCACCCCACGGTGGCCAACAAGTCCTTCCTGATCACCATCGGCGACCGCACCGTTGGCGGCCTGTCCAGCCGTGACCAGATGGTCGGCCCCTGGCAGGTGCCGGTGGCGGACTGCGCCGTGACGCTGGCGGATTACGAAGGCTTCCGCGGCGAAGCCATGTCGATGGGCGAACGTACCCCCATCGCCATGCTGGACGCCCCGGCCTCCGGCCGCATGGCCGTGGCCGAAGCCCTGACCAACCTGGCCGCCGCCGACGTGGCGCGCCTGGAAGACATCAAGCTGTCGGCCAACTGGATGGCCGCTTGCGGTGTGGAAGGCCAGGACGCCGCGCTGTACGACACCGTGTCCGCCGTCAGCGAACTGTGCCAGGCCACGGGCCTGTCCATTCCGGTGGGCAAGGATTCCCTGTCCATGAAGACGTCCTGGGAACAGGACGGCGAGCAGCGCCAGGTCGTGGCGCCGGTGTCGCTGGTCGTCACGGCGTTCGCGCCGGTGGCCGACGTGCGCGCCAGCCTGACCCCGCAGCTGCGCACCGACGCGGGCGACAGCGTGCTGATCCTGATCGACCTGGGCCGTGGCCGTCACCGTATGGGCGGCTCGATCCTGGCGCAGACCTACAACCAGGTCGGCGAGACTGTGCCGGATATCGATTCGCCGCAAGACCTGCGCGCCTTCTTCATCACCATCCGCACCTTGGCCGAAGCCGGCACCATTCTGGCTTACCACGACCGTTCCGACGGCGGCCTGTTCGCCACCCTGACCGAAATGGCCTTCGCCGGCCGCACCGGTATCTCGGTGAACCTGGACATGCTGACTTTCGATCCGCAATCGGCGGATTGGGGCGACTACAAGATCCGCCCGGATCAGGTGAAGGTGCAGCGCGAAGAACTGACGCTCAAGGCCCTGTTTTCGGAAGAGGCGGGCGCCGTGATCCAGGTGCCGGCATCGCAGCGCGACGCTGTCATGCAAGTGCTGCGCGGCGCGGGCCTGTCGGCCCACTCGCACGTCATCGGCGGCCTGAACGGCGCCGACGAAGTGGAGTTCTACCGCGACGGCAAGAAGGTCTGGGGCCAGCCGCGCGCCGAACTGGGCCGCGCCTGGAGCGAAGTGTCCTACCGCATCATGGCGCGCCGCGATAACCCCGCGTGCGCCCAGGCTGAACTGGACGTCTGGAACGACACGACCGACCCGGGCATGAGCCCGAATGTGTCCTTCGACCCGCAAGAGAACATCGCTGCGCCGTTCATCAACACCGGCCGCCGTCCGCGCGTGGCCATCCTGCGCGAGCAGGGCTGCAACAGCCAGGTCGAAATGGCCTGGGCGTTCGACACCTCGGGCTTCGAAGCCATTGACGTCCACATGACCGACCTGCTGGCCGGCCGCGTGGACCTGGCGCAGATGCAGGGCCTGGTGGCCGTGGGCGGTTTCAGCTACGGCGACGTGCTGGGCGCTGGCGAAGGCTGGGCGCGCACCATCCGCTTCAACAGCAAGCTGTCGGACCAGTTCGCCGCGTACTTCGCGCGTCCGGACACGTTCGCGCTGGGTGTGTGCAACGGCTGCCAGATGATGGCCGCGTTGGCGCCGATGATCCCGGGCGCCGAGCACTGGCCGCGCTTCACGCGCAACCAGTCGGAAAAGTACGAAGCCCGCCTGTCGATGGTGGAACTGGCCAAGTCGCCGTCCATCTTCTTCAACGGTATGGAAGGCGCCCGCATCCCGGTCGCCGTGGCGCACGGCGAAGGTTTTGCCGATTTCTCGCAGCAGGGCGACGCCAGCCGTGTGCTGACTGCCGCACGCTATATCGACAACCGTGGCCAAGCCACCGAAGCCTACCCGTTCAACCCGAACGGCAGCCCGGGCGGCCTGACTTCCGTCACCACGGCCGATGGCCGCTTCACGGTCATGATGCCGCACCCGGAACGCGTGACGCGCAACGTCATGATGTCGTGGGCGCCCGAAAAGTGGGGCAATGCGGACCAGGGCGGCACGTACAGCCCGTGGATGCGCATCTTCCGCAACGCGCGCGTCTGGCTGAAGTAAGGCCGGACAAGCAACGTCAGGCCCGCACGTCGGGCACAGGAACAAAACGGGCCCTGCGGCCCGTTTTTTTTCGTCCAGGGCAGGGCGCAGAAGCCGCGTTTTGCATGTAACCCAATGAGATATTTAACTTTTCATTGCATTGGGCCGTTAACCGGATGAGCGTTACGCAACCCCGGAGTGGCCTTTCATGTTCAAGAATTTAAGTATCCGCGCAATCCTGACGTCCGCCTTGGGCGTCTTTTTCGCGCTTTTCCTGGTAACCGGCGCAGCCGTGTACCAGCAATTGACGTCCAACCGCACTTCGATTGAATTGCTGCTGGACACCAACCTGGTCCGTGCCAACGCCGTGGACGGCGCAGGCGCTGAATTGCTGCGTGCGCGCCTGGTCCTGTTGGCGGCGCAGAGCGCGCTGCTGGAAGGCAAGAGCATCGACACGCTGGCCAGCATGCAGCGGCTGGACGGCTATACCAAGAAGGCGTCGGACCTGATCGACAGCGCACGCAAGCAGCCTGAGACGTCCGCCGAGGGCAAGCCCTTGTTCGACGCCGCACTGGCCGCCTACGACGTGTATCAGCGCGACGCGATCGCGCCGATGGTGGCCGCCATTCGCGCCGGCAAACCGCAGGACGCCAGCCGGCTGAACCTGGAAAAGGTCACCCCGCTGGGCATCGCCTTCACGCAGGCTATCCAGAAGTACGTGGACTATGCGGACGATGTGGGTCAGCGCGTGGCGCGCGACACGTCTGCGCGCATCAACGGCGCGATCGTGCTGCTGGTCTGTCTGCTGGCCGTGGTGGCCGTGCTGGTGGTAAGCCTGTACGTGGTCTTCGCGCGGTCGGTGTTCCGTCCGCTGCATGATGCCGGCCGCCTGTTCGACCGCATCGCCAGCGGCGACCTCAGTAACCGCATCGAGCAGCGCGGCGACAACGAGATCGGCGTGCTGTACGCCGCGGTCAAGCGCATGCAGGACAGCCTGGCCCGCACCGTGTCCGCCGTGCGCCTGGGCGTGGAAGAGATCCACACCGGTTCGCGCGAGATCGCGGCCGGCAACATCGACCTGTCTTCCCGCACCGAGCAGCAGGCGGCCTCTTTGGAGGAAACCGCGGCCAGCATGGACGAATTGTCGTCCACCGTGAAGAACAACGCCGACAGTTCGCGCAGCGCCTCGCAGTTGGCGACGGCGGCCTCTGAAGTGGCCACCCGCGGCGGCAAGGCCGTGGGCGACGTGGTGGGCACCATGCGCGGCATTGCCGACAGCTCCAAGCGCATCGCCGACATCGTCGGCGTGATCGACGGTATCGCCTTCCAGACCAACATCCTGGCGTTGAACGCGGCCGTGGAAGCGGCACGCGCGGGCGAGCAGGGCAAGGGCTTTGCGGTGGTCGCCAGCGAAGTGCGCGCACTGGCGCAGCGCAGCGGCCAGGCGGCCAAGGAAATCAAGGGCTTGATCGACGAGTCGGTGCAGAAGGTGTCGATCGGGTCGGACCAGGTGGAAGCCGCCGGCGCCACCATGCAAGAGATCGTGGTGTCGGTGCGCCGCGTGACGGACATCATCAACGAGATTTCCAGCGCGTCCGAAGAGCAGTCGCAGGGCATCCAGCAGGTGAACCAGGCAGTGTCGCAGATGGACAGCGTGACGCAGCAGAACGCGGCGCTGGTCGAAGAAGCGGCGGCGTCCGCCGCGTCGCTGGAAACCCAGGCGCAACGCCTGCGCGAAGCGGTTGCGGTGTTCAAGCTGCAAGCCGGCGGCCGGGTGATCGACGAGGAAGCGCCCGCGTTGGGCCGCGGTGCGGAGCCGGCGCTGCTGGGCGCCTGATGGGGGCGATGCCGCTGATGGCGCCGATGGCGTTCGTCGCGGCAGTCCTGGCTCCAGCCATGCAATGAAAAATGCCCCTTGCGGGGCATTTTTCATTAGCGCGGTACCGAGACGATTATTGATCCAGCTGGATCTTGGCGTCGGCCGCCACGTTCTTCCACTTCTTCACGTCGCTGGCGATCACCTGCTGGAATTCATCCGACGTGCCGGCCACGACCGTGCCGCCCAGGCTGGCCATCTTGGCCTTTACTTCCGGCGTGTTCAGCGCCTTCACCGAAGCGTCGTGCAGCTTCTTCTTCACGTCTTCCGGCAGGCCCTTGGGCGCCAGCAGGCCGTTCCAGGCATTGGCTTCATAACGCGGCAGACCGGCTTCCTTGAAGGTCGGCGTGTCGGGCAGTTCCGGCGAACGCGTATCGGCGGCGATGGCGATCGGACGAATCTGGCCGCCCTTGATGTAGGGCAGCGATGCCGGCACCGGTTCCCAGATCATCGACACCTGGCCGCTGATCACATCGGTGAACGCCGGGCCTGCGCCGCGGTAGGCGATGTGCATGAGCTTGGCGCCCGTCATCGACTTCATCAGCTCCATGGCCAGGTTGCCCAGGCCGCCCGCGCCCGACGAGGCGTAGGTGTAGCGGTCCGGATTCGCCTTGGAGGTGGCGATCAGCGCGTTCAGATCGGCCGCCGGGAAGTCCTTCGTCACGCTCAGCACGCCCGGCACGGTCACCAGTTGCGTGATCGCGGTGAAGTCCTGCACGGCGTCATAGGTTAGCGACTTGTACACGGCGGGGTTGGTGCCGTGGGTGCTGGAGGAGGCCAGCAGCAAGATGTAGCCGTCGGGGGCGGCATCGGCGACATAACGCGTGCCGATCGAGCCGCCGGCACCCGCCTTGTTTTCCACGACCACGGTGGCGCCCAGTTCTGTGCCCAGTTGCGCGGCGAAGACGCGGCCGATGATGTCGGCGGTGCCGCCGGGGGCGAACGGCACGATCAGGCGCAGGGGCTTGGAGGGGTAGTCGGTGGCCTGTTGCGCCGAAGCGGCGCCGGCGGCCAGCGTGACGCCGGTCAGCAGCGCCAGGGCGATGGTGGATTTCTTGAAGTTCATCTGTGTCTCCAGGCGAAGGTTAGTCGAGGCTGCGGTCGAGCCAATCGACGATCAATCCGGCTATCTGGTCGCTATTGCGGTCCAGCATGCAGAAATGGGAATTGCCGGCGATGCCGGCGGAAGGCAGGTCCAGCGTTTCGGCGCGGACGCCCGCAGCACGCAGGGCCCGCCAATAGGCGTCCGTCTGGGCGCGGTAGCGCAGCCAGGTCTCGTCCGCCTGAAAGTGATCGCCCCACAGCAGCAAGTGCGGGGGCAACTGCCAGGGCACTGCGGCCGGGGTGCCGGTGGGTTCCAGCCCGACGACGGCGCGGATGGTGGCGGCGTATTCATGGGCCAGCAGCGTGGCGAAGCCGCCGCCCTGGCTATGGCCGAAGACGATGCAGGGGCCAGCCAGTTCCAGTAATTGCCGGTACGCGTCCAGCGCCATGTCGCCATGCGTCAGCCAACGCGGCACGAACTGTTTGGCGAAAGTGTCGAAAGCGTCGATGGGGAACTGTTGCGCCGGATAGGCGTGGCGCGGTTGCCCGGCGGGCGCGTAGCCCGAAGCCGGGCCGATGCGGAACAGGCGCCAGGCTTCTTCCTTGGACCGGAAGATCGGTGCGCTGTCATAGACCTGCGGATACATCGCCCAGGACGCGCGGCCGCGTTCGGGCGCATCGGATACGAACACGTCGTACCCCGCCTGCAGCAGGCGCCACAGCCAGCCTTCGCGGCCGTCGGGCGTGCTCTCCCATTGCGCGCCCGTCATGCCGCCGCCGTGCCAAAGCAACACGGGGTAGGGATGCAGCGGCTTGGCCAGCCGGTATTCCTGCACGTAAAGCTGGCCGACGCTGTAGCCGCCGTTCATGTCGATCAAGCGGGCCGACGCGTTGTCCACCACTTTTTTCTGCAGCATCGGCACGCCGCCGGCCACGGCTTCGACGCCGCCCAGGAAATGGCTGCGGATGGATTTGAGCAGGACAGGGGAGTCGGACATCGGCATTTCCAAGGAATGGACGCCGCGATGTTAGTTGCCAGATGTATCTGGGTTGTGCAAAATGAGCCACTCCTGTGCCGATTCGGCACAGGGCGGAGGAGATATGGACATCAAATGGCTGGAAGACTTCGTCGCCTTATCGAAGTCGCGCAACATGTTCCAGGCGGCCGAGGCGCGCAGCGTGACGCATCCGGCGTTCGGGCGCCGCATCAAGGCGCTTGAGGAATGGGCGGGCGTGCCGCTGGTTGAGCGCGGCCATCAGGCCACCACCCTCAACCCGGCGGGGCGCAGCATGCTGGCTGCGGCCATCGACGTGCTGGACATCCTGCGCGACACACGCCAGGCGCTGCAGAAGCCCGAGCAGGAGCGCAACCGCAAGATCACCATCGCCTCGGGCAAGACGCTGGCGCATTCCGTGCTGCCGGGCGTGATGGCCAGCGTGCAGCAGGGCATGCCGGCGTTCCAGCTGAAAGTCATCACCACCACGCTGAATTACGGGGTGGACATGCTGGCGGACGGCGAGGTGGATTTCCTGCTGTGCCATGCGCACGAGCCGCTGTACGCCAAGATCGACAACCCCGGCTACCGGTGCCGGCGCGTCGGCGCCGACAAGCTGGTGGCCGTCAGCGCGCCCGTCAGCCCGGGCGGGCGGCACCCGCGCCACGCCGTGTCCAAGCTGGCCTCGGACCCCGCCGTGCCGTTCCTGGCATACGCGGACAGCATGTCGCTGGGCCGCATCCTGCATGACCGCCTGCGCGGGCTTTGCATGGTGCCGCTGCTGCAGACCATGTATGAATCCGATCTGGCCGATGCCTTGCACGCGATGGCGCGCCAGGGTTTCGGCCTGGCCTGGTTGCCGCATACGCTGATCGAAGCCGACCTGCGCGCCGGCACGCTGGTGCGCGCCGACAGCGCCCGCAACGATATCCATATGGAGATCCGGCTGTACCAGTCGGTCGACAACGCCAAGCCGCTGGCCCGCCAGGTATGGAGCCGGATCGAGGCCTACGCGGCCAGATGACGGCACCGTTTTGGCGCTTTGAGCGATCAAACGGGGACAAAAGATGCCGCCGGGCACGCTCAGGCATAAAATAGAAAATTACCCCTTTCCCGCACACACAGGATCCCGCGCCATGAACGCACGTATCCCCGAAGACGCACTGCCGCCCACCCTGGACCCCAAGGCCCTCCAGGAATTTGTCGACGACAAATGGGATAACGAGATCATCCCCGCGCTGACCGACTACATCGCCGTGCCCGCCAAGAGCCCGGCGTTCGATGCCGACTGGGAAAAGAACGCGTTCATCGAGCGCGTGGTGCGCGATGCGGCGCAATGGGTCGAAGCGCAGAAGGTGTCGGGCCTGAAGCTGGAAGTGGTGCGCCTGCCGGGCCGCACGCCCGTCATTTTCTTCGACGCGCCCGCCACCCGCAGCGACAACGGCGACACCGTGCTGCTGTACGGTCACCTGGACAAGCAGCCGGAATTCTCGGGCTGGCGCGCGGGTCTGGGCCCGTGGACGCCCAAGTACGAAGACGGCAAGCTGTATGGCCGCGGCGGCGCGGATGACGGCTACGCCGTGTACGCCTCGCTGACCGCCATCATGGCGCTGGACAAGCAGGGCATTCCGCGTCCGCGCTGCGTGGGCATCGTCGAGACCTGTGAAGAATCCGGCAGCTATGACCTGCTGCCATACGTGGACGCGCTGCGCGACCGCCTGGGCAACGTGGCCCTGGTGGTGTGCCTGGATTCGGGCGCCGGCAACTACGACCAGCTGTGGATGACCACGTCGCTGCGCGGCATGGTGTCGGGCACGCTGGAAGTCCAGGTGCTGGACGAAGGCGTGCACTCGGGCGACTCCAGCGGCGTCGTGCCGTCGTCGTTCCGCATCCTGCGCCATCTGCTGGACCGCCTGGAAGACAGCGGCACCGGCCGCCTGTTGCCGCAAAGCCTGCACTGCGAGATTCCCGCCGAACGCATCGAACAGGTGTCTGCCACCGCGCGCATCCTGGGCGACGAAGTCTGGCGCCGTTTCCCCTGGAGCTGCGGCGCTGAAGGCGGCTTCGTGCTGCCGATGACGACCGAACCCGAACAGGCCCTGCTGAACCGCACCTGGCGTCCGACCCTGTCGGTGACCGGCGCCGAAGGCCTGCCGCCGCTGTCCAGCGCCGGCAACGTACTGCGCCCGCGCACCGCGTTCAAGCTGTCGCTGCGCCTGCCGCCGTTGGTGGACGCCGTGGCCGCCTCGCAAGAGATCAAGGAATTGCTGGAAGCCGACGCGCCCTACAACGCCAAGGTCATCTTCAAGGCCAACGAAGGCGCCGCCACCGGCTGGAACGCCCCGGCGTCCGTGCCGTGGCTGACCCAGGCCCTGGACGCCGCGTCCCAGGAATACTACGGCCAACCCTGCGGCTACATCGGCCAGGGTGGCACGATTCCGCTGATGAGCATCCTGCAAAAGGGCTTCCCCAAGGCCCAGTTCATGGTCTGCGGCGTATTGGGCCCCAAGTCCAACGCCCACGGTCCCAATGAATTCCTGCACGTGCCTTACGGCAAGAAGCTGACCGCAGCGGTCGCCCAAACCATGGCGGCCATGCCGGCTGCCTGACGCACCCGCATGCCCCACAGAGCGCGGGCCGCCAGGCCTTGCGCTCTTTCTTTTTTCAGGACTGACCCGATGATTTCCACTTCCGACGCCTACGCCAACGTGGTTGCCGAAACCCGCGATTGGCTGACCAAGGCCGTGATCGGCCTGAACCTCTGTCCGTTCGCCAAAGCGGTCCAGGTCAAGGACCAGATCCGCTTTGCCGTCAGCGACGCCACCGACGCCGAGGGCGTGCTGACCGACCTGCAGGACGAACTGGCGCTGCTGGCCGAAACCGACCCCGAAAAGATCGACACGACCTTGCTGATCATCCCGGACGCGCTCGACGACTTCCTGGATTTCAACGATTTCGAAGAACTGTCCGACCGCTTGCTCAAGCGCATGCGCCTGGTGGGCGAGCTTCAGGTCGCTACCTTCCACCCGCTGTTCCAGTTCGCCGATACGCAACCTGACGACATCGAAAACTTCACGAACCGCTCGCCGTACCCCATCCTGCACCTGCTGCGCGAAGACAGCATCGACCGCGCCGTGGAATCCTTCCCGGACGCCGCCGAGATCTATGAAAAGAACATCGACACGATGAACAAGCTGGGCCTGGAAGGCTGGAAGAAGCTGATGACCAAGGCCTGACGGCGGGGCTTGACCGCTGTTGGGGGGAGGCCCTCACGGGATATCCCTAAATGGCGGACGAATCAGATTGCATACAACATACCGTTTCCTTGCTGGAGACCCGTATGCGAATGAATCGCCGCCACGCCCTGGGCGCGCTTGCCGCGCTGCCCCTGATGACCCGTCCCGTCTGGGCCCAGAGCACGTTCCCCACGCGCCCCGTGCGGCTGCTGGTGGGTTTTGCGCCCGGCGGCCTGACCGACATTGCCGCCCGCGCGCTGGCCGAACGCATGGGCAAGACGCTCAAGCAGAACGTGGTGGTCGAAAACCGCCCCGGCGGTCAGGCCATCATCGCGACGGTGGCCGTGGCGCGCGCCGAGCCGGATGGCTATACGCTTGGGTTCGCCGGCACCAACGGCATGATCCTGAACCCTTTGCTGTACAACAACCTGCCGTACCAGCAGTCGGACTTCAAGCAACTGGGGTCGATGGGCAAGTCGCCCATGCTGTTGATCGTGCACCCCGCGCTGGGCGTGAAGAACGTGCAGGAATTCATTGCGCTGGCCAAGAAGAAGCCGGGCGACATCACCTGCGCCCATGCCGGCCGCGGCGTCATCAACCACCTGGCGCTGCTGCATTTTCAGTCCAAGACCGGCACCCAGTTTCAGGACGTGCCCTACAAGGGCAGTGGCCCCGCGCTGCTGGACTTGATGGCCGGCACGGTGCAAAGCACGTTCGACTTCCCCACCTCCGCGCTGGCCAATATCAAGTCGGGCAAGCTGCAGGTGCTGGCGGTGACCGCCGACAAACGCTTGTCCAGCTTGCCTGACGTGCCCACCATGAAAGAGGCCGGCGTGGACGACTTCGAACTCTACACCCGCATGATGATCTCGGGCCCCGCCGCCATGCCGGCGGAGGTGGTGAAAGTGCTGGAGAACGCGGTGCGCGAAGGCACGCGGGACCCCAGCCTGGTGCAGCAGTTCGCCGAACAGGGCGTGGCGGTAGAGTTCACGTCGTCCGCCGATCTGGACAAGGTGATTGCCGACGAATCCGCCATGTGGGCCCAGGTCATCAAGGCCAACGGCGTACCCAAGACCGATCTGAAAGCGTAAGGACACCCCGTGACTGAACAAGCCCGCATCACCGTCAATCCCGAATTCGCGCTGATCGACGTCGCCCGCGACATCCGCATCGACGGCTTTCCGGCCTACGCCTTCATCACCGTCACCGCCACCATGCAGATGTGTGGCGCCCCATGGCGCTCGCAAGCCGTCTTCGTGGCCGGCCACGACGGCAGCCTGGACTTGGGGCGCGACAGCCCCGTCTCGGGCAACTATGCCGAACCCTCAGCGATGGGCATCGTGTGGTCGATGGTGTGCGAAGACATGAGCCGCGTGGTGTTTCCGCCCGATCGGACGGATCCCCTGGTCATCCAGATCGAAGCGACCGACGGCAGCCACATCGCCTCGGCGCGGCTGGTGCAGGAGTTCCTGGAAGAGGGCGTGACCCATCGCGCGGTGCGCGAACAGGTCGGCGGCATGACGGTGTCGGGCGAACTCTATACGCCGGCCGGCCCCGGTCCGCATCCGCTGGTGATCTACATGAACGGCTCGTCGGGGGGCGTAAATGCGCCGCGCGCCGCGCTCTTCGCCGCCCGCGGGTTCCAGTGCCTGGCTCTGGCCATCTTCAACTACGAAGGGCGGCCCAAGTACCTGAACGACATGCCCCTGGAGTATTTCCAGCACGTGCTGCAATGGGCACGCGCCGAACTGGCGCCGCGCGACGGCTTTGTCGCGTTGTCCGGCATCAGCCGGGGTGGCGAAACCTCGCTGCTGGTGGCCTCGCACTATCCGGAACTGGTCAGTGCGGTCGTGGCTTACGTGCCGTCGCCCGTCACGCATGGCGTGGTCAGCGCCGGTGCGCCCGGGACGGGGCGCAATGCGCAGGTCTGGACGCAGGGCGGCGAACCGTTGCCGCATTTGTGGCAAGACAACGCCAGCGCGGATTGGGAAGCGGCCTACGCGTCGGAACCGCCATACCGGCAGACCCACGCATTCCTGAGCGCCACCCGCGACAGCGCCGCCTTTGAACGCGCGCGCATCCCGGTTGAAAACTATCCCGGCCCGGTCATGCTGGTCAGCGCGTCCGACGACGGCTTCTGGCCCAGCACCGCTTATTCAGAAATCGTGATGCGGCAGCGCCAGTCGCACGGCCTGCCCGCCTTCCATCATGTGTGCATGGGGGCGGGCCACCACGTGCACTATCCCTACTTGCCGGCCACACTGATCAGCAAGCCGCATGCGATGTCGGGACTGCTGCTGGACGCCGGCGGTACGCCCGCCGCGAACGCGGCGGGCAACGAGGGCTCTTACATGGCAGTGCTGGAATTCTTGGCCAGAGCCGCAGGCTAAGCTGCCTTACTCTTCGCTCGTCCATTCCACCTGCACGCCCAGGCTGCGCAGGTTTTCCACGAACTGCGGATGCGCCCGGCGAATCGGGGTCGCGTTGCGGATTTCGGAGCGGCCCTTGATGCTGCTGGCCACCATGAACAGGGCGATGGCCACGCGGATGATGTAGGGGCTTTCGACCACCGCCGGCGTCAGTGGATTGCCGCCGAACGTCACGACGCGGTGCGGGTCCGACGAAAACACGTGCGCACCGAACTTCGACAGCTCGCCCGTCCAGCCCAGGGCACCGTCGTACACCTTGTTCCAGAACATCGCGTTGCCCTCGGCGCACACGCCCAGCGCGATGAAAATCGGCAGCAGGTCGACCGGGAAATACGGCCACGGCGCCGCTTCCACCTTGGTCAGCACATTGCTGGTGAAGGGCGTTTGCACCTTCAGCGGGCCCGAACGCAGTGCGCGCGACCAGCCGTCCTTGTGTTCGATCTGCACGCCGAACTTGGCGAACGTGCGGTCGATCAGCGGGAAATTGCCCGGCGTGCGGTTGCGCACCACGACGTCGCCGCCCGTGATGGCGCCCAGCGCCAGGAACGTGGTGATTTCGTGGAAGTCTTCTTCAAACGTGAACTCGCCGCCACCCAAGCGCGTGCCGCCGCGCACTGTCAGGCGGGACGTGCCGATACCGTCGATATCGGCGCCCATCATCGTCATGAAACGGCAGAATTCCTGCACGTGCGGCTCGGAAGCGGCGTTGGTCAGCGACGATTCACCTTCGGCGGCCGCCGCGCACAGCACGAAGTTCTCGGTCGTAGTGACCGACGCGTAGTCCAGCCAATGATGGGTGGGTTTGAGCGCGCCGCTGCTGCGCACCAGCAAGGAGCCGCTTGCGCGCTCGACCTCGCCGCCGAATGAACGGAAGATCTCCACGTGCGGGTCGATCTCGCGCACGCCCAGCGTGCAGCCCTTCACATTGTCTTCCAGCCGCGCCACGCCAAAGCGGGCCAGGAGCGGCGGCACCAGCATGATGGATGACCGCATTTCTTCCGGCAGGCGGTGGGCGGCGGCGTCGAACTGGGTGTGCTTGTGGTGCAGATCCAGCGTGCGGGTGGTCTCATCCAGCCGGACTTCGCTGCCCAGCGTGCGGAAAATGTCCAGGATCTTGCGCACGTCCGTGATGTCCGGGACCCCATGCAGCTTCAACGGCTGATCCGTCAACAGCGTGGCGCACAGAATGGGAAGTACGGCGTTTTTGTTGGCCGAAGGAATGACGCGGCCGCGCAGGGGCGTGCCACCGTGGACGATGAGGTTGGACATGGGGAGAAAGGCGGCCGGAGTGAAAAAAGAGAGGAGAGCGCGGGGAATTGTACTGGCGTCGCGCCGCGCGGATTGGGGACGGAGTATTCCAAACGTTTCAAACTGCATGCATCCGCACCTGGAGTGCTCAACCCGGCGCTTGCGGCAACCCGAAATTATGGCGTAGAAGCCGCAAGCTAATCTGCCAAGGCCTATAGGGAAATCGGGTCAATCGCGATGGCGGGGCACACGCGCCGCACAATGCGGGACAGTGTCCAAATTCCGCATCCCTTTCCCGGAGAGCCCTCATGAGCGAAACCCCCAGGCCGGAACACGCCATCCTGCTGCGCAACACCATGGCATTCGATCGCGATCATGCGGACGAATTCAAGCACGCGATCCACGATGCTGTGCGGTTCGCCCAGCAGAATGCACCGCAGTTGATGGTGCAGGTGTTCATCGATGCCGACCAGGCGCTGTGCTACAGCTTCCAGTTGTACAAGGACTCCGACGCGATCCTGCGCCACTGGGAAGTGTCTGACCCCCATATCGCCGCGGTCATGAAGCACTGCGAGGTCAAGCGCATGGAGGTCTACGGCAGCCCCAGCGAGGCCGTGCGCAACGGGATACTGGCGGCGGTGGGCAGCGATAAGGTCACGTTCACGCCGGAGCTTGTGGGGTACTACCACCTGCGGTGACGAGGGCGCTGGGCTTGGACCGAGGCTGGCGCCCGCGATGCAGGCGCCCGCTCGGCAAGCGCAGGCTCAATGTCCGACGACGACCGCACCCGAACTGCGCAGCCCGGGCCGGAACGCGTAAGCGTGGCCCGACGACGCAATCATGAACGCAACACCCGCCAGGATTACCAGGGCCCACGGGAAAACGCCTGCGCCCCACACGTCAAGCAGCATGCCGCCCACCACGCCCGCGCCGGCAATCGCCCCATTCCAGGCGACGACATTCATGGACAGCGCCACGTCGGCGCCGCGGCCGGCTGCGTCTGCCAGCGCCGTCTGCAGCAGCGTGGCTGCACCGCCAAAGCTGATTCCCCACACCGCGATTCCCACGTAGATCACGGCCGGATTTGCCGGGACCAGGCCAAACGCAAGCGCGGTGGCGCCAAACGCGGCCAGGCTGGCCAGCACCGTCGAACGCAAGTGGCGGTCGACCAGCTTGCCCGTGATCCAGATGCCGACAAGCGCGGATGCCCCAAATATGAACAGCACCAGGTCCACTCGCGCGCCCAGTCCGGCAGGCGCGACAAAGGGCGCGATGTAGGTGTAGAGGATGTTGTGGGCCAGCATCCACGCGATGACGACGGCCAGCACGCGCCGCACGCCAGGCGTCGCGAAGACGCGGCGCAGCGGCATGCGCTCATGAGCGGACTGGCCGGGGTAGTCGGGCACCTTGGCCAGCACCCACGCGATCAGCACCAACGTCAATCCGGACATGATCCAGAACGCCGCGCGCCAGCCCACCGCGGATCCCAGCAAGGTGCCCAGCGGCACGCCCAGGGACAAGGCGATGGGTGTGCCCACCATGGCAAGCGCCATCGCCTGGCCTTGCTGGTAGGGGGCGACCATGCGCCGCGCATAACCGGCCAGCAGGCTCCAGGCCAGCCCCGCCGCCACGCCGGCAAAGAATCGCGCCACCAAGGTTACTCCGTAATGGGATGACAGGGCCGTGGCCGAATTGAAGACCAGGAAGCCGACGATGGTCAGCAGCAGGACGTTGCGGCGCCGCCAGCCGTGGGTGGCGATCGTCAGCGGAATGGCCGCCAGCAGCGAACCCAGCGCATAGGCGGTGACCATCTGGCCGGCCAGCGACGCGCTGACATCCAGCCCGTCGCTGATCTGCGGCAGCAGTCCGGCGGGCAAGGTCTCGGTGACGATACAGATAAAGCCGGTCATCGCCAGCGCCAGCAGGGCAGAGACGGGCAGGCGGTCGGAGGCGGGCTGTCCGGCCTGAGTGGAAAAGTGGCTCACACAAAAATCCTTTTGAAGATGAATCGGGACCGATCGGGCAGACGGGCGGACGGCTGACCGTCGGCAATGGCTCACCATTTATATATCGATCGGTACAAATGTAGGGTGCGAGCCAACGCGTTGTCAACGACTTTTGTATCGAGTAGTATGGATGTCGTGATCAAAGGAGTCTGATATGGCGCAGATGGGCCGGCCGCGCGCGTTTGATCGTCACCAGGCGATCGACCAGGCGTTGCATCTATTCTGGGAGCAGGGCTACGAATCCACGTCGTTGAGCCAACTGAAAGCCGGCATTGGCGGCGGCATTTCCGCGCCAAGCTTCTACGCAGCCTTCGGGTCGAAAGAGGCCTTGTTTCAAGAGACCGTGCAGCGCTATTTGCAAACCTATGCGCAGGTCACGGAATGCCTGTGGGACGACGCCATGCCCGCCCGCAATGCGGTCGAACTGGCGTTGCGCCAATCGTCGAAGATGCAGTGCGAGCGGGGGCATCCCAAGGGCTGCATGGTGGCGCTGGGCGTCATGAGCGCACCGACGCCCGAGCACGCGGACGTGACCAAACCCCTGACGGCCTCACGCCAACGCACCCGTGCGGGCTTTGTCCATTGCGTGGAACGCGGCATCGCCAGTGGCGAATTGTCCGCCACGACGGACGCCCGGTCCCTGGCGTGCGTGTTTGACGGGTTCCTGGTGGGGGTGTCCACGCTGGCGCGCGATGGTGTCCGCTATCCCACCTTCGACGCCGCGATCACGCAGCTGATGACAATCTGGGACGCCTCGCGCAGCCAGGCATAAGCGCTGGCGGGGCCGCAGCGGGCTGCCGGCAAGCCGACGGACCACGCCCGCGTCCCGCCATGCGCTTACGCCGCTCGGCGCAGCTTCACGCCGGGAAAGTCCACGGGCACCGCAAACGCCACGTTCACATAGTTCGTGAACAGGTTCAGCGCCACATGCGCCAGGATTTCGACGATGGCTTCGTCGTTGAAGCCCGCGGCGCGCACGGCTTGCACGTCCGCCTGGCTGACCTGGCCGCGTGCTTCCACCAACTGCAATGCAAAGCGCAAGGCGGCGGCCGTCTTGGGGTCCGTCGCTTGGCCGGCCTGGGCTGCCGACATCTCTTCCGCGCTGGCGCCGGCCTTGCGGCCCAGCGCCGTGTGGGCGGCCAGGCAATATTCGCAGGCATTGCGGTCGGCCACCGCCACGGCAATCTGTTCGCCCAGCTTGGCCGGGATGACGCCGCCGCCCAAGGCGCCGAACGCGCCCCACATGCTTTGCAGCGCGGCGGGCGAATTGGCCACGGCCTTGAACATGTTGGGCGTTGCGCCAAAGGCGCCGTGGATCTGGGTCAGCAGCGCAGCGCGGTCGGCGGTGGTGTTGCTGGAATCGATGAGGGATACGCGGGTCATGGTCATTACTCCTGTCTGGGTAGGGGACGCCGCCAAGTAGTGGCGGGTTAAGGGAATCGTACGTACCATTCCTGGATGTATGGGGTTGTTATGTCCATAAAACATGTCCTATAGTCCAAGCCATGAATACCCCGATGCTTCCCCCTGTTGATCGTCTGTCGGCCCTGCTGGATCGCTTCCGCGTGCGCGCCAGCTTGTTCCACACGGGGGCGCTCTGCGGTATCCAGACCTTCGAGGCGCAGCCGGGCAGGGGCTTTCTGCATGTGCTGCGCCAGGGCGAAATGGAAATCCGGCACCTGCCTGGCGCGGCCGGCCCGCAACGCATGACGCTGACCGAACCGACGCTGCTGTTCTATCCCCGCGCCATGCACCATGAGTTCATCAATCCGCCCGTCGCCGGGTCGGACTTCACCTGCGCGGCGCTGGATTTCGATGGCGGCGAGCGCAATCCTCTTGTGCAGTCTTTGCCGCCGGTGCTGCGGGTGCCGTTGAATGCCGTCGAAGGGCTCAGGCCCGCCTTGGATCTGCTGTTTGCCGAGGCCGACAACGTACGTTGCGGGTCGCGCCTTTTGGCGGATCGGCTGTTTGAGGTGGTGCTGATCCAGTTGCTGCGGTGGATACTCGATCACCCCGCACAGGCCGGAGTCAGCAGTGGGCTGGTGATGGGGCTGGCGGATCCGAAGCTGGCCCGGGCGCTGGTGGCCCTGCACCAGGCGCCGCGAGACGATTGGCCGCTGGAGAAAATGGCGGCCATCGCCGGCATGTCGCGCAGCGCTTTTGCTGCCGCCTTCAAGGAGGCCACGGGCACGACGCCGGCCGCCTACCTGACCGACTGGCGCTTGAGCCTGGCGGCATCGATGATGCGGTCAGGCCGCCCCGTGAAACGAGTCGCGGACGAGCTGGGCTTTGCCAGCGCGTCGTCCTTGTCCAAAGCCTTCCGGCAACGGATGGGGGCCTCGCCGCGGGATTGGCTGGTGGCGAACCGCTAGACCGCTTGCGGCGGCGCAGGTTCGACTTCGACGGTGACGTGAGACAGGCCGGACAGGTGGGCCAGCCGCGACTTGTAGGCCGAAGGCGCCAGCGGGTGATCGGCCGATACCGAAACGATGACGGCGTGGTGGCCCGGGCCCACTCGCCAGACGTGCAGGTCGGTGATCCGCGCGCCGGTGGTTTCGATGGCAGAGCGGATGCGGTCCGCAAGTTCGCCGTCGCCAGGAACTTGATCCAGCAGCGCGCCGCCGGTGTTGCGCACCAGCGCCCATGACCAGTTCGCGATGACCAGCGCCCCAGCAATGCCCATGACCGGGTCGGCCCAATACCAGCCATAACTGCGGCCCAGCAGCAGCGCCACGATAGCCAGTACCGAGGTCAGCGCATCCGCCAGTACGTGCATATAGGCCGAACGCAAGTTGTTGTCGCGCGCGGCGTGGTGAGCATGGCCGTGATTGCCATGGCCGTGCGTGTGGTCATGCCGATGTCCGGCGGCGTGCGTGTGATGGTGATGGTCCGTGTCGTCTTTCAGCAGCCATGCGCTGACGAGGTTCACGGCCAGTCCAACGACTGCGATGCCGATGGCCTCGTCGAATCGGATGGCGACGGGGTTGGCCAGCCTGACCGCGCTTTCCCAGCCGATCAGCAGCGACACCATCGCCAGCACGATGGCGCTGGCGAAGGCCGCCAGGTCGCCCAGCTTGCCCGTGCCGAAACTGAAACGGGCATCTTGCGCATGGCGACGGGCGTATCCGTAAGCCAGCGCCGCAATCAGCATGGCGCCCGCATGCGTGGACATATGCCAGCCGTCGGCCACCAGCGCCATCGATCCGTAGAGCGTCCCGGCGATGATTTCCACCAGCATCATGCTGGCTGTCAACGCGATGACCAGCCACACCTTGCGTTCGTTGCGGCGATGGTCTGCGCCCAGGAAGACGTGGTCGTGGTTGGCGGGGGGAAGGGCGTGATGGAGGCTCATGGCGGTGTCCCTTGCGTGGAGGCTGCCGGCTTACTTCAGATAACTGCGCATGACTTCAACCAGCTCTTCGCCGCCTTGCTGGCGTTCGGCGTCGGTGGCCGCGGCCAGGACGTGTTCCCGCAAGTGGTCTTCCATGACTTCGGCCGTCAAGCCGTTCATGGCCCCGCGGGCGGAGGCGAGCTGGCGCAAGATCTCCGCGCATGGCGCTTGGGATTCCAGCGCGCGTTCCACGCCTTCCAATTGGCCTTTGATGCGGCGTACGCGGGCGATGAGTTTGGCGTTCTGGGCGTGAAGATGCGACATGGATGGCGGGCAAAAATATAGTGTAGGGGACTATATTATTCAGCCCAAGCCATTGCTGGCAAGCGATATCCGGTAAGGCCTACGCGACGTTTGCCCGGAACTGCTTGCGGTAGGCGGAAGGCGAAATCGCGAACGCGTGCGTGAAGTGCTGCCGAAACGACACCGATGACCCGAAACCGACGTTTTCAGCGATCTGGTCTACCGCTTGGCCGCTGGTCTCAAGCAGGCGCTGCGCGGCGGCCAGGCGGTGGTTCAACACCCAGCCGGACACCGTGGCGCCCGTCTTCGCCTTGAATCGCCGCGTGAAGTTGCGGCGGCTCATGCCGGCTTTATCGGCCAGCAGGTCCAGCGTCAGGGGCTGCTGCAGGTTTTCGATGGCCCAGTCCAACGTGGCGCTGAGCATGTCCGAGCCCTTGCGTTCGGGCAGCGGCTGCTCGATGTATTGAGCCTGGCCGCCATGCCGATGGGGGGCGACGACCATGCGGCGGGCAACGCGGTTGGCGATCTCGGCGCCGTGATCGCGGCGCAGCAGGTGCAGGCAGCAATCGATGGCGGCGGCCGTGCCCGCGGACGTCAGGATATCCCCGTCATCGATGTACAGGGATTTCCGGTCCAGGCGGACTTTCGGATGCCGGCGCTCGAAATCGTCGCCCCATACCCAGTGCGTGGCCGCCGTGCGCCCGTCCAGCAAACCCGCTTCGGCCAGCACGAAGGTGCCCAGGCATAGCCCGGCGATGCGGGCGCCGCGGGCGTGGCCGGCCCGCAATGCGTCCAGCAGCGCGGGGGGCGCGGATTCCTCGGGGTCGCGCCACGCGGGCATGATGATGGTGTCGGCCTGGGCCAGCGCCGACAGGTCGTGTTCGACCTCGATGTTGAACCCGGACATCGTGGGGATCAGCCCGGTTCGTTCGCCGCAGATCAGCAACTGATACCGCGGCACACCCAAGCGGGCCAGATCGTCGCCGAACACCATGCAGGGGACGGACAGATGGAACGGGCTGATGCCTTCGAAGGCGATGACGGCGACGGTATGCATGGCAGGCGTGGGGGGGCTGGCGCAGGGCCGGTGCAGGGGCAGGATGGCTTTGGCCCGATTCTAGCAATTGTTGTCCATCGGGCCACTATCGCCAACCGGGCGTTAGCGGGACACTGGGGCTTCTTTCACTTCACTCCAAGAGGCAAGCCGTGAACCATCCCACCATCCGTACGCTGGCCGGCGCCGCCGCCCCGGCCTCGATCGACGCGTCCAGCACCGCTTTGCTGGTGATCGATTTCCAGAACGAATATTTCAGCGGCAAGTTGCCCATTCCCGCGGGCAAGACGGCGCTGGGCAATGCGCAACGCTTGATCGCGCACGCCGACAAGGCGGGCATTCCCGTCTACCACGTCCAGCACGTCACGCCTGCGGGCAGCCCGGTCTTTGCCGACCAAAGCCCCACCGGCGAGTTCCATGCCGAATTGCAGCCGGGCGCCAAGCACCACGTCGTGCGCAAATCCTCGGTCAGCGTGTTTCCCACGACCGACCTGGACCAGCAGTTGAAGGCCGCCGGTGTGAAGACGCTGGTGATCACCGGCCTGATGACGCACGCTTGCGTGGCCGGCGCCGCGCGCGACGCCGTGCCGCTGGGCTACGGCGTTATCGTGGCCGAAGATGCCTGCGCCACGCGCGACCTGGACCGCGCCGACGGCAGCGTCGTCGGGCATGACAGCCTGCACCGGGCCGCGTTGGCCAGCATTGATGACACGTTCGGGGATGTCTTGACGACGGAACAGGTGTTGAAGCTGCCCGTCGTGTGAGGGGCGCTTAGGGCCGCGCGGGGCTGGGCTCGGCCAGGCCCGGATTTTTACGGATCAGGATGACGCCGGCGATGGTCAGCGCCAATCCGCCGCCGACATACGGCAAACCAAAGATAAGCGCCCAGAAGAAGAGCGCCGTGTTTGCGTCATTGGCGGCGCGTGCGCCCACGGTCGCCGCATCATGCGCCGGGAAGTCCATCGTCAGCAGGCTCATGGGGACCGTCAGCAACAACGAGATCCCCAACAGCGCGCAGCCCCAGCCGATCAGGCGGCGCATATTGGGAACGCGGACCAGCGCCGCCGCGACCGCGATCGTCAGCAGCAACGTGATGATGCCGCCGGCCAATTGCAGTTTGTCCACGGTGGCGGCTTCGGCAGCCACGTCGGCGCCCGCCGCCGGCCCGTTCAGCCCGAACGCGAGGATCAAGAGCGGATTGACCATGCCGTAGGCGGCTCTGCCAACCAACAGGCCAAATGCAATGCTGGCCAGCCATTTGATCGCGGTAGGGGGCATCGTGGATTCCGGGTCGAGGCGCTGGCGGCTTAGTAATAGATATCGACGTAGTCGGTCAGGCGGCCGCAGCTTTCCATCTGCTGCAAACGCCAGTATTTGCGTTTGCCAGTGGCGCGGAACTCGTAGTCGCCAGTGCGTTCGCAGCGACGGCCTTTATCCGGCGCATCCAGGATCAGGATGGTGCCGCGGAACACAAAGCGGTCGCTGTCGATTGAGACGATTTCACCCTTGATTTTCAAGGTGCCTTCAAAGTTGGCTTGCGTGCCATCGATGCGCACGACGTCGTTTTCATCTTTTGCGGTCAGGTGGCCGCGATCGGCGGACCAGAGCCATTGCACGCTGACGCCGCTGTTGTTCAGCAGGCGTTCGTAGGCGGCCTGGTTCTTGATTTCGGTCTTGGCGACCGGCGCAAGGGCGGCGCCATTCTGCTGGGCCGGTGCGACGCTTTGTTGGGGGGCAGCGCCGCTCTGCTGAAGGGGGGCGGCGTTCTGCTGGACGGCGGCGCCATTAGGCTGGGCGGGGCCATGGGCCCGCACCGCGCCCGCATTCTGCGCCGCAATAATGGGCGAAGCCACGGCAAGCGCAAGGCCGAACGCCAGGGGAATCATCCGGGAAATCCGCTTCGGCTTATGGGCGGTAGTCGTATCGCGATCAGGCGTCGTGTGCATGGTCATGAATAGAGGGGAAAATGCCGCCCTCAGGCGAGGGCGGTTACGGGCGCCTAAATTAGCATGCAGATTGCGTCAAAGCGTTGCCGGTTTTCGGCGGAATGTATCTATCGGTTAACCAACGGAGTGTCTTACGCCCCGGTCCGCTTTTGCACATTCTGCTGATGCAGCAGACGGACTTGCTCGGCAAACTCCGCGACCGGCCCGTCGACTTCTATGCCGTCCACCACTTCGCCAATGGCCAGCGGCCGCACCCGCGACGCCGGCACGCCCCATTCGCGCATCCACGCCGAATACTGTGCGGACGAACTGGCGTAGACGATGCGGCCCAGGCCCACCCAGCCATGCGCGGCCGAACACATCGGGCAATGTTCGCCCGAGGTATAGACGACGCAGCTGGCCCGCTCGGATGCCGGCACATGGTTGGCGGCCCAGCGGGCAATCTCGAATTCCGGATGCTGCGTGTGGTCGCCGCCCGCCACATGGTTGTGGTCTTCAAACAGCACCTTGCCATCGGCGGACACCAGGATGGAACCGAAGGGTTCGTCGCCCGACTCCAGGGCTTGCCTGGCCAGCGCCACGCACCGTGCAAGGTGCTTCTTGTCCTGTTCGTTGATCACGGGGGTCTCCTTGTTCTGGAAAGCGGCGTCTGCCGGGAATGGCCCAAGGATATCGCGGTGCTGGCCAAGCAGGGTAGAGTGGCGGGGTTAACGCGCTGGCGTATCCGAACCGGGGAATCTGCATGCTGACCGTCCATCATCTGGGAAAATCGCAATCCGAACGCATCGTGTGGCTGTGCGAAGAACTCGCCATCCCCTACGAATTGAAGGTCTATGACCGCGACCCGGTCACCCGCCTGGCGCCGCCCGAATACAAGGCGCTGCATCCGCTGGGCACCGCGCCCATCATTACCGACGGCGACACCGTGCTGGCCGAATCCACCGCCATCGTCGAATACCTGCTGGCCAAGTTTGGCAATGGACGCCTGACGGCGGCGCCGGCCGATGCGAACTTCGCGGATTATCTTTATTGGTTCCATTTCGCCAACGGCTCGCTGCAGCCCGCTTTGATGCGGTGCATGGTCCTGGCCCGGGCCGAGGTGCCGGCAGACAAGCCGGTTGTGCAGTTTGCCGATGCCCGGCGCAAGCAGGCGCTGAGCCTGATCGATACACGCTTGGGGGCGAACGATTATCTGGCGGGCAACGCGTTGACCGCCGCGGACATCATCGCGGTGTTCTCGTTGACGACGATGCGGCTGTTCTACCCGTTCGACTTGTCGCCGTATCCGAATATCCTGGCCTATCTGCAGCGCATCGGCGCCCGTGACGCGTACCGTCGCGCGATGAAGCAGGGCGACCCGGATATGGCGCCGATGCTGGCTTGAAGCCGCACTCGTAAAAGACCAGGGGCCCGCCAATCGGCGGGCCCCTGGTCTTTTACGGATGGCGTTACAGCAGCAGCGGGGAAATCTTGCTGCCGTCTACCGACACGCCGGCCATCAGGCCGCCGTTGTTCATGACAAAGCCCACGATGGGCTGCTGCACGGTATTGGAATCGATATTGCCGTTTGCGCCCACGTTCGCCACGGCAACCGTCGCATCGGCCCCGATCGTCCACCCGCTGCTGGCGCGGAACTTGGCCAGGGCGTCATCCGTCATGAACAGCACCACCATGGCTTTGGACTGGGCGCCCGCCTGGAATCCGATCGAGCCGCCCGTGATGCTGTAGTAGCCGGTGTCCTGGCCGTTCACCCGCAACACGCCCGTTCCATGCTGCGCGCCGACGATGAAGCTGGCGCTCAGCACCGCCGGAAATACCAGCACGCCACGGGCTTGCGCGACCAATTGCTTGGACTGCGGCGCGGCCTCGTACAGCTTGGACAAGGTGGCGGAGGTGGCGGCATTCAGTTCCTGGCGCTTTTCGGCGGCGGTGGGCGACGCCTGTGGGCCGTTCATGGTGCAACCGGCAAGGAACACGCTGGCCACCCCGAGCGTCAACGCGGCCACGCCAGTTTTACGCAATTTCGAAAAAGAGTTGAGCATGTGGACTTCCTTTTGGTTGCAAGCGACCGGGTTGCGTCAGGGTTGACGCTAGGGTGAAGATTACTCCCGCCCGACGCCTTCGGACGCGGTTTCGATCGCCGCGCGCAAATAAACCGCGTGCGCCATCGGTTTAACATCGCGCCATGCTCATTTCCCTTATCCTCCTTTGGATTGCGTTGTCCCTGGGGGTCGGCCTGTTGGCGGCCCGGCGGGGGCGCAAGGCGGTCGGCTGGACGATTCTTGCCTGCCTGATCAGCCCGGTCGTGGCCGGCATTTTCCTGATGACCATCGACGACCGCTCGCCGCGCGCCAGGCAGCCTGTTGTCGCGACGCACATCGATTGCCCGGGATGCGGCCAGCGCATCCTGCGGGACGCCCGCGTGTGCCGCCATTGCGGCGGCACGGTGGCCGAGATGGCGGACCGCAGCGAAGCAGAACGGATCGCGGCGCTGCGGCGGCTTGGCGTGTCCGAGCCATTGGTGCAGTTGTCATCCGGCACTTGCCTGCACGAGGCGTTCCGCGGCATCTGCGTCGGCCCCCCAACGCGTGCCTACCCGCGGCCCGGCGTGTCCGATGGCCCGGTCTGGATCGCGCTTTGGGACCAGGACAGCATGGTCTACGCCGTCCTGGAAGACGAGGACGGTTTGGAGTTCAACCGCTACAGCATCGAACGCCCGCGCGATATCGACGTGATCGCCCGCAGCGAGCAAGGGTTCTGGCTGCATCGCTTTGATTTCCTGTACGAACGCGACCTGCCGGATGACACGCTCCGGCAAGCCGCGCAGGCGGTCGGCTTCCGGTACCTGGACCGATTCCTGCGCGAACGGCATGCGGCCGACGCGCAGTTGGGAACCTTCGCCGCGCATCGGGCGTGGCTTCAAAGCCTGATCGCATCCGTCGATAACGATGCGGCAAGCGTATTGACGACGGCAATCCCGCCGCGCTAAATTCGCTTTGCAGCGCGCAATGCGCGGCCGTAGGCGTTACCGTCATCCAACGCGTCCTTTGTCGAGAGGATCCCAGCTGGGAGTGTCTTGACAGTACAAAGGCGCGCTGGCATGACGTCACTTCCCCCACTTTCTTCGCTTCGCCCCATCTTGGCTTCTGCCATGCCGGGGCCGCTTGCCGTGGGGCGCGTTCGCGGGATCCTGATCCACGAACCGCACCCGGCGACGTCGCCAGCCCGCCACCTTGACGGATGCCTCTTGCATCCCAGGAGTCGCGAATCATGAAAACCACTGGCAACACCATCCTTATCACCGGCGGCACCAGCGGCATTGGCCGTGCACTGGCCGAAGCGTTCCACGACCAGGGCAACCGCGTCATCGTCACCGGACGTCGGCAACGCTTGCTGGATGACATCACCGCCAGCCGGCCGGGCTTGACCGGCATGGCGCTGGACCTGGACGACCCGGCCTCGTTGCCTCAAGTCGTCGCCGACGTTCAACAACGCTTTCCCGACCTGAACGTGCTGATCGCCAACGCCGGTATTTCGCGGGCGGAAGACGTGCGCGCAGATGGCTGGGACGCCACGGCCACCCAGGCCATTGTCGATACCAACATCATGGGTGTCGTGCGCGTCACAGCGGCGTTCCTGCCGTTCTTGAAACGCAACGCGGACGCGGTGCTGATGGCAACCAGCTCCAACCTGGCCTTCATCCCCCGCGCCGACTTTCCGGCCTATTGCGCCAGCAAGGCATTCCTGCATTCGTGGCTGCAATCGCTGCGCCACCAACTGCGCCAGGTGCCGGTTCAAGTGCTGGAATTGGCGCCGCCTTATGTGCAAACGGCGCTGACCGGCGGCAGCCAGGCCTCGGATCCCCGCGCGATGCCGCTGGCGGAATACGTGGCCGAGGTGATGCAACGGTTGTCGACGGGCGATTACCCCCGGGGTGAAGTGCTGGTTGAACGCGACCGGGCCCGGCGCTGGGCAGAGCGTGACGGGCGGTACGACGCGACGTTTGCGGCAATGAATCCGGACTGATTCGACGGGTCGTTTGACGATATGATGGCAGCGGCATTGCGGCCGCCGTCCCTGCGCGACGGCGGCCGCGACCCTGCACGGATGGCGCAGGGGTGCGCTTGACTCCCTGCCTGCGCGGCAGGGCAAACCGGTACGCGTGCCCGCGGGCAGCGTTGATAAGGGTCTTCCGATGCGTCTGAACCAGTGCCAGAACTTCCACGACTTTCGCCGCATGGCGCGCCAGCGGTTGCCCGGCCCGATCTTCAACTACATCGACGGCGCTGCCGACGATGAAACCACCTACCGGCGCAACACCGACGCGTTCGAAGCTTGCGACCTGGTGCCTGACGTGCTGCGCGGCGTGGCCCAAGTGGACATGTCCGTGACGGTGATGGGCCAGAAGCTGGCGATGCCCGTCTATTGTTCGCCGACGGCCCTGCAGCGCCTGTTCCATCACGACGGCGAGCGGGCCGTTGCGGCGGCGGCCGGCAAATTCGGCACGATGTTCGGCGTGTCGTCGCTGGGCACGGTCAGCCTGGAGGAAGCCCGCCAGATCAGCGGCGGCCCCCAGGTCTACCAGTTCTACTTCCACAAAGACCGCGGTCTGAACCGCGACATGATGGTTCGCGCCAAAGAGGCCGGCGTCCAGGTCATGATGCTGACCGTGGACAGCATCACCGGCGGTAACCGTGAACGCGACAAACGCACGGGCTTTGCCATTCCCTTCCGGCTAAATCTGGCGGGCATCGCCCAATTCGCCGCCAAGCCGGCCTGGGCGCTGAACTATGTCACGCACGAACGCTTCCGGCTGCCGCAGCTGGACGGCCACGTCGACATGGGCGGCGGCGCCATGTCGATCAGCCGCTATTTCACCGAAATGCTGGACCCGGCCATGTCATGGGACGACGTCGCCGACATGGTGCGGCAATGGGACGGCCAGTTTTGCCTCAAAGGCATCATGTCGGTGGAAGACGCCAAGCGGGCCGTCGACATCGGCTGCACCGGCATCGTGCTGTCGAATCACGGCGGGCGCCAACTGGACGGCTCGCGCAGCGCTTTCGATCAACTGGCGGAGATCGTCGACGCGGTGGGCGACCGGATCGACGTGATGATGGACGGCGGCGTGCAGCGCGGCACGCATGTGCTCAAGGCGCTGGCGCTAGGCGCCAAGGCGGTGGGGTTGGGCCGCTACTACCTGTTCCCGTTGGGGGCCGCAGGCCAACCCGGCGTGGAGCGGGCGCTGGATTTGATGCGGATCGAAATCGAGCGCGCCATGAAGCTGATGGGGTGCCGGACCGTCGCTGAACTTCAGCGGCGGCATTTGCGGTTCCGTTGAGCGGTTGCGTTGCCGGCCGCCGCGGCATGCGCGGGGGCTTGCTTGCCGCGACACCGGGCAGTGAATCTATACGGGCGTGACGGCGCCGCGGCCAGAGAAGTGGCCTTCGATGTTCTCCAGGAAGATCGTGAATTGCGCGTCGATGGATTCGGGCGACCAGCCCGCCAGGTGCGGCGTCAGGATCAGGTTGTCCAGGCCGATCAGTTCGGTGGGCGGCTTGGGTTCGCTTTCGTAGACATCGATGCCGGCGCCCGCGATGACTCCTGTGGCCAAGGCCGATGCCAGCGCCGGCGTGTCCACAATGCTGCCGCGGCCCACGTTGACCAGAAAGCCCTCGGTGCCCAGCGCCTGCAATGCCGCTGCATTGATCGCATGGTGGGTGGATGCACCGCCGGGCGCGGCGCAGACCAGCACATCGCTCCATTCGGCCAGCGCCAGCAGGCTGTCGAAGTACTGGTAGGGCGACCCGGCCTTGGGGGTGCGGTTGTGGTAGCCGATTGGCATGCGGAACGCGCTGGCGCGCGTGGCCAGCTTTTCGCCGATGGCGCCCATGCCGAAGATGCCCAGCCGCTTGCCCGACACATTGGGAGGCGGCGTGATCGCCGTGCGCCACACCCCGTCGCGGCAAAGCTGGTCCAGCTTGCGGAAATTGCGCATGCAGGCAATCACCAGGCCCATCGCGTGGTCGGCCACGCATTCGTCGTTGGCGCCGCGGCCATTGGTGACGACGATTCCGCGTGCGCGGGCCGCATCCACGTCCACGGTCTCGTGACCGACACCCATGCATGACACCAGTTCAAGCGCCGGCATCGCGGCGATTTCGGCGGCGGTCAGCCCGATGGTGCCGATGGTCAGCACCGCCTGAAAGCGCGAGGCGTGCGCGGCGATGGCCGCTTGCCGTTCTTCGGGCGTGGGCGCATAGGTGACGTCGTAGCGCTGCTTCAGGCTTTCCAGGTTGGCGGGCACCACGGGGCATAGGACAAGCAGGGATGTCTTCATTTCCGGTCTGCAAAAAAGGCAAGGCCGGGCGGTGCCCGGCGGAAGGTTTGGCTAGGGGAAAAACTATATGCCTTTTCGCAAGACCTGTCCGCGTGGCGGGGCGTCGGCGTCAGGTCGCGAGCAGTTCCGTGTGGCGTGGCAGCCTGGACGCCGTCCAGCCCTGCAGGCTTTCCCGCAACAGCGATACCGCGGCCCGGCCGCTTTCGTTCAGCCGCGTCGACGCATACATGCCGAACTGCGCGTTCAGGCTGGACGCGCCGTCCGGCCCGATCGAGATGACGCGCATCGTGTCCGGCCGTATGCACTCGGTCGTCAGTACCGCCACGCCCAACCCATTTTCCACCGCCGCGATGGTGGCGCCCACGTTGTGGCTGGTGAGCGAGACCCGGAAGTCGCGTCCCGCCGCAGTCAGTTCATCGAACACCAGCCGGCGCCAGGAGCAGGGCTCGGCATACACGATCACGTCCAGCGGCTGGTCGGGGCGCGGCACGTCATCGATGCCGCACACCCAGTGCAGATCCACCGACCAGGTCTCGACGGGTTCATCCACAAAGGCGGCGCAGACGCCCAACGCCACATCCAGCGTGCCTTCCTGCCAGCGCGCGGCCAACCGTTCGCCGTCGTCAACCACCACTTCCAGGTGCAGTTGCGGGCACGAACGTTTCAACCGGCCCAGGGCGGCCGGCAGCGCCGCTACGGCAACGTCTTCCGACAGCCCGATGCGCACGCTGCCGGCGACGGCACGCTCGCGCAGCCGAGCCGACGCCGCCTCGCCCAGCGCCAGGATGCGGTGGGCGTAGCTCAGCAGCAGTTCGCCTTCGGTCGTGGGCGACATGCCGCGGCCTGTACGGTGCAGCAACCGCTTGCCCACCATTTCTTCCAGCCGCCGGATCTGCGTGCTTAGCGCCGACTGCGCGCGCCCCGCGTGATCCGCGGCTCGGCTCAGGCTGCCATAGCGGCAAACGGCCACAAAGGTGCGCAGCAGGGCAGGGTCGAAATCGCCTGACATTATCAATCCGTTAAGTCTGAATTATGAGAGTTCAGTCTACCTTTATCTCTTGCGGGTGCCTAGGATCGAGTTGTCGCTAACCGACTGACCCCATCCACGGAGATTTCCCCCATGTCTGCACCCCAAAACCTGCGCGTCGTCCTGGCTTCCCGCCCCGTCGGCCGCCCCAAACCCAGTGATTTCCGCTTTGAACATGCGCCCATTCCCCAGCCCGGCGACGGCCAGGTCCTGCTGGAGACCCAGTATCTGTCCCTGGATCCCTACATGCGCTGGCGCATCAGCGCGGCCAAGTCCTACGCGCCGCCCATCGAGATTGGCGACGTGATCGTGGGCGGCACGGTCGCGCGGGTGAAAACGTCGCGCCATCCCGATTGGCGTGAGGGCGACATCGTCTTGGCGGAATCCGGCTGGCAACATTACGCGCTGTCTGACGGCACGGGCCTGCGTCGCCTGGACCCCGCCATCGCGCCGCCATCCACCGCGCTGGGCGTGCTGGGCATGCCGGGCCTGACGGCGTACGTCGGCCTGCGCAACATCGGCCAACCCAAACCCGGCGAAACCGTCGTCGTCGCCGCCGCCAGCGGGGCGGTGGGCTCAGTCGTGGGCCAGATCGCCCGCATCCAGGGCGCGCGCGCCGTCGGCATTGCTGGCGGCCCGGAAAAGTGCGCTTTCGTGAAAAATGAATTGGGCTTTGACGCCGTCGTCGACCATCAAGCGCCTGATTTTGCGGAGCAATTGGCCAAAGCCTGCCCGGACGGCATCGACGTCTACTTCGAGAACGTCAGCGGCCATGTATGGGACGCGGTGGTGCCGCTGCTGAACAATTTCGCCCGCGTGCCGGTGTGCGGGTTGATCGCCAATTACAACGACGGCCCGTCCACGCTAAGCGGCCCGGACCGCCTGCCCGGCACGATGCGCGAGATCCTGGCCAAGAGCGTCACGCTGCGGGGATTCATTGTGTATGAGTTCGCAGACGCGCAGCAAGACGAATTCCTGCGCCAGGCGGGGCAGTGGATCCAGGAAGGTAAGCTGCGCTGGCGCGAAGACGTGGTCGACGGGCTGCAGCAAGCGCCCCAGGCGTTCATCGGCCTGCTGGAAGGAAAGAACTTCGGGAAACTGGTGGTAAGGGTAGGGCAGTAGCGGTTTCCCGCCCCTTACGCTTCAGTCCGCCACGGCTTGCGGCGTCGCGCCTTCGGTTTAGGCACCACGCCCAACCGCGGGTCGCGCGCCAGCGCTAGATCCACTAGCTTCGCCGCGATCGCCTCGAACGACTCGTCGGTCTGGGGCAGGTACAGCCACTTTCCGAGTTCCGGATGCGGGTTCAGGCTGGGAATATCCACCATCAGGGCTGCCTGCCGTTCATGCGACGTGCACACCATGACGCCGTTCCACGGTTCGTCCCGGTCGGCCACCACCAGGTACAGCATGTCGTCCAGGTAAGCGGCGTCGCAGCCGAACATCTTGCGGCGGACATAGTTGGCATCTTGCTCCAGGGGATCAAGGATCCACAGCAGCGAGTTCTGGCGAACGACGCGCTGCTTTCTGGGCGGGGCGAAAGGATCGGGTGCGTTGCGCATGGGAATCGGGGCCTACTCCAGGCCGGGGTCGGCTTGAACCAAGTGCTTCCAGGGGAAGACGTTCTGGTCAAAATGGCTGACGTAGCCGCCTTGGGTCGCCTGTATCACCATGAATTGCAGCGACGGGCGCATGGCTCGTAGCGCGTGCAATTGTTCCAGGCTCAGGCAGGTGTTGCGCAGGCGCAGGCTATGCACGGGATCCAACGCGGCGCTGGCGAACAGCCTTTCGTAGGCGGCAAATGGCGTTATGGCGGTTTCAGGGCGGGACCGCGCCCAGGTGAACTGCAGTTCGCTGGACTCCGTGAAATCCAACAGCCCCAGCGTGGGCAAATTGCCCGAGGCTGTCAGGTTGTCGATGAAACCCTGCGTATCCGAACCTCCACCGATCCGCATTATCGACAGCTGGGGCAAGGGCACCTGGAAGAACGTCGCGTCCGGCGCGTTCGGCACCACCAGATCGCTCAAGTAAGGTGCTTTGGCGGCAAACCGCGCGATCTCGCCGCCTTCCTCCATGATGCTGCCGGCCCGCACGATCATCGACGTGTTGTGGTCCTCGGGGGCGGTCGGCCGGATCGACAAAAACCGCAAGCGCGGGAATTGCACCCCACTGTCCAGCAACGGCGTGAATTCCCACTCGCGCGTCCCGTTCGCGCCTTCATCGGGGCCGGTGAACGCCAGGGACACCAGCGTGTCGGCCACCTCTTGCCGGGCCAGGCATTCCAACGTCCACTCGAAAGGCTCGTCCCAGCTACCGCCGAAATACTCCACATGCAGGCCGCCATGCAGCGGCGCGATCGTCAGATACTGATAGAGGCGCGTCCACAGCGGCAAATCCGGCTGGTCGATATCCGCGTCCAACTCGATTGCGGCGTCAATCGTGAAGGCATGAATTCGGCGCTGCAGCGCCATCAGGGCCTGATAGCCGGGCGTGGAGAACAGGGTTGTCATCTAGGCTGTGTCGCGGATGGGCTCGCAGGGGGCGGATGGCGGGAAAGCGGACGCGCCCGTCGCCAGGAAACCGCCAGTTTAGCGGCCCGCGGCGCAGGCAGCGGGGGCTTGGCCCGCCGCACTGCCTATAATTCCCCCAATCCCCGCTTTTTGACGGCAACCCTGCCGTGCCTCATGTCCACCTCGCCTGTACGCGTGCTGTCGGTCATCCCGCCGATGACGCAGTTGAACACCCCATATCCGTCTACCGCCTACCTGACGGGCTTCCTGCGCTCGCGCGATGTCACCGCGTACCAGGAGGACCTGGCGTTGGCGCTGGTGCTGCGCCTGCTGTCCACCGATGGCCTGCGCGCCGTCGCGGAGCGCATCGAGGCGATGCCGATTGCCAAGCACACGCCGCCCATCCAGGCCTTCGTGGCCATGCAGTCGCGTTACCTGTCCACGATCGGCCCCACGATTGCCTTTCTGCAAGGCCGTGACTCCACGCTGGCGCACCGTATCGTCGGCCGACATTTCCTGCCCGAAGGCCCGCGATTCAGCTCGCTGGACGTCTACCTGGACGAAGAGGGCGGCGACCCCTTGGGTTGGGCCTTCGGCGCGCTGGGCCTGCACGACCGCGCCAAGCACCTGGCCACCCTGTACCTGAACGACTTGGCCGACGTGCTGCGGGACGCCATCGATCCGCGCTTCGAATTCGTGCGCTACGCCGAGTCCCTGGCAGGCAGCCAGCCCACCTTCGACCCCTTGGCCGACGCCCTGGCGTCCCCGCCGACACTGGTCGACGACACGCTGCAAGCACTGACGCGTGAAGCCCTGGCCCGTCACACGCCCACGATGGTGCTGCTGTCGGTGCCGTTCCCGGGCGCCGTCTACGCCGCCTTCCGCATCGCTCAAACCATCAAGGCGCAAGACCCCAGCATCATCACCGTGCTGGGCGGCGGCTTCGTCAACACCGAACTGCGCGAACTGAAAGACCCGCGTGTCTTCGACTACTTTGACTTCGTCTGCCTGGACGCCGGCGAACGCCCCTTGCTGGCCCTGCTGCAACACGTGCAAGGCAAACGCTCGCGCCAACGCCTGGTCCGCACCTTCCTGCGCGACAAGGACTCGGGCGCCGTCCAGTACGTGAACCTGATCGAGCCCGACGTGGCGTTTGCCGAAGTGGGCACGCCCACCTGGGACGGCCTGCCGCTGGACCGCTACCTGTCGCTGCTGGACATGCTGAACCCCATGAACCGCCTGTGGAGCGACGGCCGCTGGAACAAGCTGACCGTGGCGCATGGCTGCTACTGGAAGAAATGCAGCTTCTGCGACGTCAGCCTGGACTACATCGGCCGCTATGAAGGCGCATCGGCCTCCGTGCTGGCCGACCGCATCGAAGCCATCGTCCGCGAAACCGGGCAGACCGGTTTCCACTTCGTCGACGAAGCCGCACCGCCCAAATCGCTGAAAGCCCTGGCCACCGAACTGATCGACCGCAACGCCGGGATTTCCTGGTGGGGCAACATCCGATTCGAAAAAACCTTCAGCCCGGAGCTATGCGAGCTGCTGGCCGACAGCGGCTGCATCGCGGTATCTGGCGGCTTGGAAGTCGCCTCAGACCGGCTGCTAAACCTGATGAAGAAAGGCGTATCGGTGGACCAAGTGGCCCGCGTCACGCGCGCCTTCACCGACGCCGGCATCCTGGTGCACGCCTACCTGATGTACGGCTTTCCCACGCAAACGGTGCAAGACACCGTGGACGCGTTGGAATACGTGCGTCAGTTATTTGAAAACGGCTGTATTCAAAGCGGGTTCTTCCACCGCTTCGCCTGTACGGTGCATTCCCCGGTGGGGAAGAACCCCGAAGAATACGGGGTGACGCTCAAGCCTCTGCCCGATGTGACGTTCGCCAAGAACGACATCGGTTTTCATGACCCGACGGGTGTGGATCACGATGCCTTGGGTCGTGCGCTGAAGAAGGCGATTTATAACTACATGCACGGCATTGGTCTGGAAGAAGACGTGCGGACGTGGTTCCCGTTCAAGGTGCCGAAGACGACGGTGTCGCGAAACAAGATTGCCAGGGCGTTGAGTCAGCAGGGGTAGGCAGCGTTCATGCCTGGGCGATAACCCCTTGGATAGCGGTAGCGTCGTGCTTGATGTCGGTGCTGGGACGGCAGGCGCGCCTCAAAACATAGCGCCGGGTATTATGGCGATCGACGTGTTCACGGACCGACTGCCCCGGTAGTCACAAGGTAGCTCGATGAGAAAACATATTGCACTGCTGGCGCTACCGACCGCGCTCTTGGCCGGATGCGGCCCGAACAAAATCATTGTGGATCTGCCTTCGCCCCAGGGCCAGTACCACGTTGAGGTCCGCAAATGCCCCCAACCTGGCTCCATGACTCGGACCGAGCAAACCCAGGTCTCGGTCTTGAAGTCTGGCACCTCAGAGAATTGCCAGTCCGCGGTGAACGCGCTGGCGCAATTCAAATCTCTTTCGCCGGACGACCAACTGCAGTTGGAATGGCTTTCCGATGCGGAGCTTAGAGCCTGGCATCCGGGCTTTGATCCCAAGTCCGGGCCGGCCTCCGCCTCATACAAGGCTGATAATCCGGTCAAGATCATATTCGCGCCGGCCAAATAATCAGCGCGTCGCGTTCGACAGGAGCGGCGGCTACGTCGACGGCTTAGCGCCGTCGCAATGGTTCCGGAACGCCTTCTCGCCCGCATCAGAGATTTCTACCCACTTCTGATCCGGCGGGGCGTCCGCGACGTAGCTGTCGTGCCAGTTCCACCACTTATAGGTCTGCGTCTGCGGATATCCCTCGGGTGAGTCCTCCCAGACCTCTTGCCGGCCCAGCGGCGTGATGTCCAGATAGTTCCACGTCCCGCCCATCTGCTCGTCACCGCGGTTATTCAGAAAGTACGTGCGGAACACGCGATTGCCATCGCGGAAGAACACGTTCGTCCCGTGCCATTCGTCTACCCCAAAGTCTGCGTCGAAACTGTCGGTCAGCGTGAACCAGGGCATGTCCCAGCCCATGCTGGCCTTCAAGCGGGCGATGTCGGCTTGCGGGGCGCGTGACACGAAGACCAGCGTCGTATCACGGGCGTTCAAATGCGCCAGGTGCGCGACCTGATCTGCCACCATCGAGCAGCCCCGGCAGGCGTGCTCGGGCCAGCCATAGACGCCAGGCTCGAAGAAGGCGCGGTAGACGATCAACTGCCGGCGGTTGTCGAAAAGGTCGAGCAGGGTGCGCTTGCCATCCGGGCCTTCGAAGACGTATTCCTTGTCGACGGGCGTCCAGGGCATGCGGCGGCGTTCGGCCGCCAAGGCGTCGCGGGCGCGGGTCTGGGCTTTCTCTTTGAGTAGGAGTTGCTGGCGAGCGGATTCCCATTCGTCGGGGGTGACGATTGGGGGCGTTTGCATGGGGCCGGTGGGTTGGATGGGAGCGGTCATGGGTTGATGCCTCCGAGTGTGGATACCTCTTGCTGGGACGATCGAGGGATCGCGCGGCGGTCCATCGTTGGATGATGCTGAGGGATAGTGTTGCACCGGGAGGCGGGCGGCGGGAGTAACAAATGTGGCGATATTTCAGTGACTTAGCGGGCAGCCGGGGCTGGGTCGAGCGCGGATCTAGCGACCCTTTTGCCAAACGAACGATACTTGCGTCGTTCGCTGCAACGGCAAACCAATACTGGCAAAGCGCGCCTCGATACGCTCGCACTCCCGCGCATCAATGCGTTCTCCGAGGACCAATGGAAGCCGCCCGCACCGATTAAGGGCGTCCGCTACGCCGATCTGGAGCAGATCAGCCGTCGCGCGTGCCGCCGCAAGCACGTTGTCCATTGGGCACGACACCAGTTCAAGATCGAATTCAGCGACTAGGTCACGGGATATTCCCGGTGATGGCTGCGGCTCGCTGCCACCGCCATAAAATTCCCCGCGATCAAGAAACGCGTCCTGCTCAGCATAGTGTTCGAGCGCAGCCGCATAGTCTTCAAGCCGCGAAAGCGGTTGTTGGCGCTTCTGGACACTCAGCACGTCGGCGAAGGTGGCGGCCTCTAGGTAAGCCACCAGCCCGTGCGCGACTGCGAAGGCGGGCGGTTGCGCGCCATCTCCGTCAAGCTCGAGTTCCGTTTCGTCGTCCCTGGAAGACAAATAGATCTGGGCTTCGACCAGCGGAACCCCATCTGTCGCGTAGACCCAGCAATAGCGGTCCCACACATCCCTATCGTCGTGACACGCTGCAATGGCTTCGATGCTGTCGAGAAGGCTTAAACACTCACGCATGAAAATGATCTGTCCAAAGTAATGATGATGCCACCCTGTGGTTACGCCATGCCGAAACAATGTGGCCGAGCCAGGGTTCCGCTGACCTGCAGCCCTAGTCTGACACCATTTTTTACCGACTTACCCAGCCGTCATGATGATCGCGACCCGTACACTATCCGATCATCAAGGAGCGATATGTCGATGCAAACGTTGGGCCGTTACGGAGTGGTGCTGTTTCTTGCTGCCCTGAGTTCAGGGTGTTCTTCAGTCATTGGCGAGTGCGGACTTGTTCGCAGCAGCTGCATGTATGAGGGCCAGTACGAGCAGGGCGAGGAAGACTATGCCGAAGCGGAAGCGAAGCGCTTGAACAAGCAGTCCACGGATCAACTGCGTCGAAGCAATTGATACCCAGGCCGCGCCTGTCCCGCTTGTGAGGTCTTACTCTGACGCTTGCCAATTTCGGAAGTGTTCGAACAAACGAAACCCGACATAGGTTTCGCGGTCGGGTTGGCGACGCCCATAATAGCAATCCCAATAGCTGGTCATGCGTTGCTGCGCCAACGCCAGAAAGGCAGGATTGTCTCTAAGCACCGCGCCGTAGATCTGCTTGTCCAGCAAGGGCAAGCAGGTCTCGATTTCCTGCAGAATTTCAACGACGTACTCGCTGCAAAGCTGCAGCAGGAAAGGCGCAACCCAAGGCTTCGAACCCCCAGCCAGACGCCCAATTTGGCGTTGGCGCACGTGGCCATCGTGATGACGCGCCTGTATGCACGCGTAGAGCAGCGCCTGGGGTTCGTTCAACTGTGAAAACAGGGAATCGTCACCTCGATGTTGAACGCGATACGGCAGCGTCAATGGCGCTTGCTGCACAACAACGGACAATCCGCGGCCGCTCATGACGCTGGGGCAGATGTATTCGGCGATCAGCGCGACATCGGATCGCTGGTTCGGGGGGAATGCCGCTGCTAAAAGCGTCGTTTGCTCTGGGAAGGCCTTGTGTTGGCGAGAGGGCATGGTGGGAAATAAAGTGTCAGGCTGCAGTTTGGCATGGGACGCCTAGGAAAAATTGCAGTCTGGTGCCTATGTTCTGTGAAGTGCCGCTCGCACCCGGTAGCCGGCTGTCGCAGGTTATCTATCGTCGAGACCTTAAAGATCTGCCTCACTCAGACGTGGCTTCAGGGCTGCGGCGCGCGCGATGTCGGCGTCTGCTCCAGATGCGTCTCCCAGTTGCCGTCTGACCAACCCGCGACCCAGAAATGCTCTTGCGTCTTGGTCTTGGGCTAATACATGGTCGAAGTCGGCCAACGCGCTTTTGAGCTGCCCGAGCTTTCTAAGTACGTTGCCCCGGTTCGTATAGTTGGTGATGTTGTTGGGCTTAAGGCGAATGGCCTCATTGATATCCGCCACTGCTAAATCCAGTTCCCCCAATTTCTCATAGCTCGCCCCACGCATGGCATATAGCGAAGCGCCGTGATACACGGGGCCGCCCTTTTTTTCGTCGATCAGTGCGGTATAGATGCTGGCGGCGTTCCGATAGTCTTTCTCTCGATCGTAGAGCCACGCGACCTGGAGGTTATCCATGCCAAGGTCATCCTCTTGCGTCAGGGTGGCAGCAAGTTGATAGTTGGATATCGCTTGTTTGGCATCTGTATCGTAGAAGTGGTCGCCCAGATAGCGGTACGCCGTGGGCTCTTTCGGGTCGGTTCTTATAGCTTCCCGATAACGTTCTACCGAGCGAGATGCCAAGACCGCTTGCTCGTCAGCGCTACCCCCGGTTGCCATGCGGTCATAGGCAAGGCCTTCGTGCGCAATTGCCCAGGCGCGAAGCACCGTGTTATTCCCGGCAGCCTCTCCTAACTTGATGCAGGCGGCAACAACGGCATCCAACGGGGTGCGCAAGGAAAAGCCGCAGTTGGCGCGCAGGTCAGCCAGGTTCAGCGGCGCGGCCGCGACGGTGTCTGCGGCCGGTTGCGCGGGTTCCAGTGGGAGCGAGATGCCGGCAAGCGCGGTGGCTGCGATCAGAAGGGACGACGCACTGCTGGCGAAAGCTAAGGACAAGGTGCGTGCGCATTGCGTGGTAGACAAAAGAACTCCTGGTCCTCGGGCTATAGAGTGAAACCACATAGTGATTCTGGTTGGCGATATCGTGCTATGCGTGAGATTGCTCGGGTGGGGCGCTATGTTTGACGCGCCAGTCCAATAGCGTTTGTACGCCGGCGGCGGTATTCGGCATCGAACGGGCGCTGGGCGCCGAATTAGGCCACCATCTGGGGTATCCCCCGGCCGTAGATCGCGCCGAGCAAGCCACCAACCAGCGCAACGGCAAGAGCGGCAAGACCGTGCTCACCGACGACGGACCGCTGCGGGTACACATCCCGCGCGACTGCGACCGCGGCTTCTCTCCGATCCTGATCCGCAAGCACGACCGCCGCTTTACCGGGTTCGATAACAAGTTCATCGCGAGGCAGCGATGGCTTCGATGCTGTCGAGAGGGCTGAAAAGCTTGGCCATGGAAACACTGTCAGTCAAAAGGAACGATGATGCCAGATCATGCCTCCGCTAGCCCGGCACGCAGCCTGACACCATTTTTTTGAGATGGCACGGAGAGAGAGGGGATTGCGCATGCGGCGATGGGGTTAATGCCGGGGACTAGTGCGGTGACGGTGCCGGTTTTGATGGACGGAGGGGTGGCTCTGGGGGCGATCACGGTTACGGCGATGGCAGAGAGGTTGGGGATGGAGAGATTTGGGATGGTGGTGGAGAGGATGAAGGCGGTGGCGGGAGGGATTGCGGGGAGGTGGGGGCGGGTGGAGGGGAAATGAAAGGAAAGCTCGGCGGGTACAGAGGGTCTTGCACATAAGCATTCAGCTTAACGAACGACCGAGTGCAGAAAACAGATCGGTATCTGCTTATGTATGGCCTCTTGTATGGCGATTTAGATCTGCCGTAGATCAAAGTTAGTAACTAAGGTAACATTTAGAATCTTTGGCCGACCTTGGCCCCTGAAGTCTTGCTTTAGGGCAACGCGATCAGCAACGATTCGTTAAGCCAAGTTGTCACTGCGGTTTGCTTGTGCATCAGCTTTGGCAAGGTCGGCGGACACCACCGCAAACGCAGCCCAAGCACGGGGCAGCACAATCCGCATCATCGGTCAGGGCTCTGAGTAAGGCGCGCATACGCGCTTTCCGAGATAGAGCGTTTCTATCCTGCAACCTTAGAACGAGATGTTGATGTTCCGTATCGCTATCGCGGCACCAGTTGCTCTCACCTTTGGCGCTTTCACGACCGCCAATCACGCATTGATCTCCCAAGATTCCCGGAGCAAGCTGGAAGGAACATGCATCGTTTCCTCCCGCTATGGCCAATCCGATTTCACAGCCTTTACCGCCGGCAAGGCGGCATTCGCGATGCTTGGCGCTGCTGCTATGGTGTCGGAAGGTAATGCCATCGTGAAAGAACACGGCATCGAAGATCCCGCGACTGCGATCTCAGCCGGACTGCAATGCAAGCTAAACGAGCTTGAACAATTTGGTGTCCTTAAATTCAGTTGAATTATAAAGTAAGTGCGTTGGGTTGTTGGTCACATGCGTTTTATTGATAAATAGATTATATGAATAGAATATATCTAACTACTTCAGATTATGGGTATGTCGAGCTAGCCATCAAGGGTGATGTGCCGACCTATAAGAATATTTTTACCGTTTTGGTCGGAAAAAATGGTGTCGGGAAAAGCCGATTATTGTCTAATATTGCCAAAAGCTGCATACAAAAATATGAGACTGTTCTTGATGGGTTTTATCATGCTGATCGCTACATTAATCCAAAATTAATCGCAGTTTCGACTAGCCCGTTTGATAAGTTTCCGTCAAATCGCAGGTATGGTAATTCGGCCGATACGGAAACGAACTATAGGTATGTTGGTATGCGCGGGGAGGGGCCATTTGGGGCTTCAAGCGCGGTGTCACTGCTCGCTTCCGCCGCCAAGGGGTGGTTGGAAAAACTTGCGAAAGAAGATAATACGGCGAATCTTTTGGATGTATTCCATTCTTTAGATTTCGAGCCGAATGCAGAGTTTATTTTCAAGCCTGGTTATATTGGAAAAATTGAATCAATTTTTCACGTGAATCATCGCTATGGTGATAGGGTTTTGCAAGAGATCAATAACCTGAACTTACGGCATGAAATTAGCTTGGATGAGCGTTATATCAGTCACCTGAAAGGCTATAGTGAAGATAAACGCCGCGATATATATGCGGCCATGGTTGAAGTAAACCAATTTGAAACCACGCGTAAAGCAGTCACGCTCGCCGTAAATTTCGTTACAGGTGAGTTTCACGCGGGGTCTCATTTTGCCAACAAAAGCCTCGCGAAATCTATTTTGACACTTCTAAGTGCGGGTCTGATGCGTCTTATGGACATCCGGCTCATGAAAAAAAGTTTTGGCCCCATGTCGCTAAAACTAGCTAGTTCGGGGGAGCAATGTCTCTTGGTGATGATGCTCGGCATAGCAGGGCACATAACAGACGGTTCAATAATTCTTATAGATGAGCCAGAGATTAGCTTGCATCCGCGCTGGCAGGAGGAGTTCATCATAATGCTAACTCGAACTTTTTCCTCATATGCTGGATGCCAATTTATTATTGCAACGCACTCGCCTCAAATAATATCTAGGCTTCCCGGTGAAGGGTGTTACGTCACATCATTATCAGATAGAACAGTTCGAAGGGCGGAAGATTTTCGAAAGCGCTCAGCTGATTACCAACTCGCAGAACTTTTCGATGCTCCGGGGATAATGAACGAATACATCGCCAGACTTGCCTTCAGCTTATTGTCGAGAGTGAAAGCGGCAAAGAGGGTTACCAGTGAAAATTTGGTTGAACTCGATCGGTTGAAAGGCTTGGCTAGAAATTTGGATCCACTAGATCCTACTGGAGACTTAGTGGAATCGGTGATGCAGTTGTGTGAAATATATGCCAATAATTAATCACCCAATTAAATTTAGTGCTGAGTGTGCGACCATCATCCAGCAAAAGCAGTCAGACCCCAATTTTGGTCATACGAACTGGGGGGACGAGGATCTCACATTTCTCCGTGGGGAAGTGAGGAATCATTACCGAAATGTGCAAAAGCTGCAATGTGTTTACTGTAGAGGTGCTGTAGGCGTGCGAGCTGCTCATGCTTCTCCTATCGAACATATAGTTCCGAAATATCAATATCTAGAATTTATTTTTGAGCCCAGAAACCTATGTGTGGTTTGTGCGGACTGCAACGAGTATAAGGGAAAAAATGAGGTTTTCCACGAGCCTGTTATTGCTGGTGTGCGCCGAAAACGCTATCCAACGGCATCGTCGGCGTTTCGTATCATTCATCCTCATATTGATGAATATGAGGAGCATATATTGAAAGCGAACCGAATTTATGTGGATTTGACCCCTAAGGGCCACTACACCATTGGTATTTGCAAATTAAATAGATTTTTTCATCATTTTGGGGCGTGTGATGAATTCGTTGATGATACTAATTTGATAGCTGCGACCGAATCTTTTTTCAATGACGGGACGGTCGATATGGCAGCGCTGGCAGCTTAAATGATGTGGCTCACTGACTGCGTCGCATAGGGTGCGGGCGAACACCAGTGCTTGGTGGATGCTGAAAGAGTGGAAGAAGGGATCGAAGTTAATGCATTGGATGTAACGTCACCCCAGAAAAAGGTGTCAGACTACGATTTCACCACTTAAATACTGTGAAATTGTAGTCTGACCCGTTTTCTTGGGGATTACCTTCCGATGCGTGAAGGGTTAGACATTGCAATGCATGCAGTACCAAGTCGTTAAAGTTGGTGTGACGTGCAGGCGAGAACATTTTGAGACGGCCCTCGAAAACTGGGCTAAATTCGAAGATAATGTTCAAATCGATAATCAAAGAAATATATCAATAGACATAAACGTATGAATCAGAATCCTGGACTCCGCCCTGCTGTGCGCTTAAACGACTTTGGGCCTAAAGAAATTGAAATTGTTCATAATCTGGCGACGATTTTTTTTGTCTCTAACGCAAAGATTGGAAAGGCGGGAAAGGATCGGTATCCAGTAATTTATCTGAAACCTACTGATGATCTGCAACAGAGATTCTGCTTCTTCTCTGAAATATTATGCGTTATTCATCCATATCCCGTATTGGACTCACGGGTCATTGATTTCATCGACAAGACATTAGCAGCAAGCCAAAGTCGACTGGACCGCCTATGTGTCTTTATTGTATCTAACGCATCTGACGTGGAAGCTAACGTGCCCAAGGTGAGTATCACTAGCGAAGCTCGGGTTTTTGTGCCTTTCAGGTATAACGAGTTAGCCGGCAGTGTCGCCGGAAAAGCGGACATTGTGAGGCGACGCCTAGAGGAGAATCTCTATACCAAGGATCTATTTGCGATCTCGTCTGCGTTGAAGACCGACAGATATTTTTTTGGGCGGCGAACAGATGTGCAGAGAATCATCGGAAAATATAACGAGGGAGAAAATAGTTCGATATTTGGCCTAAGACGTATCGGAAAAACATCCGTACTTTGGGCCGTCGTCAGAGAACTGCGCGATATCGGTGCTCCTGTGGCATTCATCGACTGCACGGATACGCGCTACCACAAAGCTCGCTGGAACCATACGCTTTTCCGAGTTAAACAGGCCTTATTTCAAGCGAACTCCATGTCAGAGTCAGGGCGCAGCGAGTACGAATATTCTGAAGCCGGTGCGTCTGCTGCATTCTCCGACGATCTTCTTCTGATCAGAAAAATCTTCGGAAAACCCATACTACTAATTTTCGACGAAGTCGAAAACCTATCCTTTGATCTTTCACCGACCAACCATTGGACTAGCGGCTCAGATTACCTAGCATTCTGGCAAACAATGCGGTCCATTTTTCAACAAAATCCAAACTTATTTTCATTTCTGATCTGTGGTGTCAACCCCCGCTGTGTTGAAACACCTCTTATCGGACCAAGTTTAGACAATCCTCTTTATAGATATGTGGAGCCGACATATCTCGGCTTTTTTGATGTGGATGATGTCGCGGCGATGCTCAAATACATCGGCGGATACATGGGAATGTCCTTTGATACCGAGGTGTACACATACTTAACTGATGAATACGGGGGGCATCCGTTCCTAATTCGGCAAGTGTGCAGCAAATTACATCAATTACATCTAAAGAAACATCTTCCGCGGAAAGTCCATATCAAGAAGGAGGCATATAGGGAAAAGCGAGACGAACTAAGACTTGGCACGCGAGATTATATTGATCTAATTCTCCGAATCTTAAGAGAACGGTATGTCGATGAGTACCAACTTTTGCAGCATCTTTCCGCCGATGATCACCAAACATTCTCGTCATATGCTTTAGATGAGCCCGCCTTGATAAATCACCTATTGGGATACGGGCTCGTGACGAAAGCAGGCGATAGGTACCACTTTCGCATAATCGCAGTGCAAGATGCAATAGCAGATACAGCGAAGCATCTTCGCTCTCCTGAAACGTTGGAAGAACGTTGGGAACTACTCAATGCGGAGCGAAACTCCTTCGAGCAAGAACTGAGAAATATAGTAAAGAGAACCTTGAAAATTGCGTTTGGTTCGGCATGTGCCAAGAACATTTTCATAGATGCAATGGCGAAAAAATCCCAAAAAAGCAAGGCAAAATCTTATTCATATGACGACATATTTCGTGGCGAAATTTATTTCTCCGACTTGAAACGCGCAGTTCTTTCAGAATGGGAGTCATTTAAGAATATATTCAGGAATGACAGGTTTCGTTTTGAGGAGGCAATGAATACCGTTAACAAATTGAGGGCCGACGCACACGCTAACGAAATAAGCGGAGAGGATTTTTCGTCGGCGATGGAGGCTATCCGGTGGTTAAAAAGCTCGATCGAGGAAAATGCATAATTAATATTTTTGAAGCGCCCTGCATAATTAATATTTTTGAAGCGCCCAACAACAACGCGGTTGTCATATTCGCTTTGAAAATAAAGGTCTTAGACTACAATTTTGGAAAGAACTTGTAGTCTGAGACCTTTTGGGTAACCGGCTGGAAACTGTCGGTCAACATTTCTTCTTGATTGACCGCTTCAGGCTGGGAGCAGACAATCCAAATTCGACATTTAGAGCGCAGGTAAGCGACGGACCGGTTATTCGTCGAGCGCGGCCGTGAACTACAACAGCTCGGCCTCTCAGCCCGTTTGCGTTCGAACACCGTCGGTGAAAGTTCGTTCACCCCGGAAGTTCCTCCAGTATCAGATCGCATTCGCCCAATCCTCTAAGATGTGGCGCTACGCTGCGAATTGGACGGGTCCGGCATAAAAGGCAAGAACATCTGGGTCTCGACTATGTGAATTATTGCGACAATGCGTTACATTCAAACCCTACAACCGGGGGGAGAAGGATATGAAGATATCTGATGCACAGGGAGCAGGGTTTGATGCCTGGGTGATTCAACGGTTGCAGCGCTGGGGCATCGAATCTCTTACCGACGTTCAGCAACGGGCACTTGCGGCGGGCGCAGCCGATGGCCGAAGTCTCGTCGTCAGTGCGCCAACTTCGTCCGGCAAGACCCTAGTGGGGGAGATTGCGGTCCTTTGCGCTCTTCGAGCCGGGGTCCGAGCGATCTATCTCGTTTCCCACAAGGCGCTTGCTGACCAGAAGTACCTCGATTTCGTCGCTCGCTTCGGCGAAGGCGCTGCTGAGCCAATCGGTTCAGTTGGGCTAAATACGGGAGACCGCATTGAAGGAGATGTCGACGCGCAGTTGGTAGTCGCAACTTATGAGAAGGCCCTCGGCCTCTTTCTAAGTGGTCGCCTCAGGCCGAATAATGCACTGGTTGTTGCGGACGAGCTGCAAATTCTTGGCGAGCCTGGTCGCGGGCCAGACATCGAAGCGCTCTGCTCAGCGCTGCGCCAGCGCGGTGCCAAGCAATTCGTGGCGTTATCCGCGACCGTCGAGAATCCAGAGGACATAGCGGGATGGATGATGTGCGATTTAGTTCGCAGCTCGTACCGCGACGTGCCTCTGCACCAAGATATCTGGTTCCACGGCCAGGTTCATCGCACGAAGTTCGGTGACGAAAGTGGGCAGGACGTGAGTGGTGGTGCTCCCGTGACGAACGAAATCGGAGGCGTTGTGAATCATCTTCTCCAGCTAGGTCGAGGCCCTGTCCTGGTGTTCACTGAAAGCCGGCGCGAAGCGCAGAGCTTCGCAACGACGTTCGGGCAAAGCCGACCCCGCGTCGCCATGGGTGTTGATTTGGCTCAGCAGCTTGACCTTTTCTCAGAGCCAACAGATTCGTCAGATCAACTGCGCGAGAACGCAGAGCGCCGCGTTGCTTTTCATACTGCCGACTTGTCACCGCAGGAGCGCCAAGTCATTGAGGCTGGCTTCGTTGACGGAAGGTTCGAGGTTTGTTTTGCCACTTCAACTCTCGCGGCAGGGGTCAATTTTCCGTTCCGGACCATAGTCTTTTCCAAGCTCACTTATCGCTACGGCAACCGGGCGGGAAGCCACTTAGTCAGATCCGACTATCGCAACATGTCAGGCCGGGCTGGTAGGCTTGGTATGCATCCCGACGGGTTCGCTGTTCTGCTGCCGCAGAATAGTGTAGAGCTTGCCCACGCCAATATGCTGGTGCTACCCGACAATGATCGGCTCAACTCGCAACTGGTGAACCTAAGCATCCGCAAGACAATTTTGACGCTTGTGGCCTCGGGTCTTGCGAGCAGTTTTTCTGAAGTGATGGTCTTCTTTGAGAACACTCTGTACTGGTATCAGACTCTTAACCGGAATCCGCAGAAGCTGGCGACTCTTACTATAGAAAGCCGTGCCGCCGTCGAATGGCTCAATGCCAATAGATTGATCCGCGAGCAATCTGGCTCCCTGGTTATTACCCCGTTAGGCAATGTCGCGGCGGTGTCCGGCCTGCTTCCTGCCACTGTAGTGCAGCTCGCCGAAATGCTGCGTGTCATCGGACCGAACCTCGTCGCGAATTTCGATGATTGGATTCTTGGCTTGATCTACGCAGCTTGTGCCAGCGACGAATTCCGGGCTGAACGTCCATCACGGTTTTTCCCTTTTCCTTCACGCACGACATACGAGTCGATGACGTACTGGGGAACGAAGTTGTTGCCTGTAGAGATCGACCGCAACGACATGAAGTTAGCCCAGTGCGCCCACGCGGTTGCACTCTATGCCGAAGGATTGGCGGATCGGAAGATCTCACACATCGCTCATGTCCCAAGCGGCTCAATCCATCGCCTCGCGCTGGACGTGGCTTGGGTGCTTGATGGTTTGCATAAGCTCACGACCACGCCAGAGCTCAGTTGCCCGCAAACGGTGAGCAACCAGATTGCGATGCTGGCTCGCCGGGTCCGTTGGGGAGTGCCAGCCGAGGCGCTGGATGTACTGCGAGTTGCCGAACGGCACGGCGTGCCGGGCTTTGGTCGGCAACGAGCGATGACCCTCGTCGCCCAGGGTATCGCGACCTTGCACGACGTATTGGCAACGCCTAAGGAGAAGCTGGTGCAATTGCTCCGAAGTGAACCACGCGCCCAGGCCCTGCTAGACGCCGTTTCGAATACTGTCGGATTTGGACCGAGCAGACTTGCTTCGGCTCATCGCAAGGCCGGACAGGAGCTGGGTGTCGAGCGTCAGGTCAAGGCTTGTGACGAAGCATTGGGAACGGAGTACGAAGAGGCGATTGCAACACTCCTGCGGGTCGAAGTCTCCTGGAGCGTCACCGTGCTTGACGACGGTACGCGCCCTAACGTGCCGGATCTGCTCATTGTATTAGGCGTGCAGCAAATCTTGCTGGAATGCAAGACCTGCACTAAGGCGCCGCCTCTAATCAAGAAGGAGGAAGCCTGGGCGGTTGCTCAGAAGGCGGCAGACTTCGATCCTGCGATGCGACGCGTGACATTGGGCAAGCCGGCGTTCGACGAAACTTCGAAGAAGAAGGCTGCGGCGTCGAAAGACATCACACTTGTCGAACACAGTATATTTATGGAAGCTCTGTTACGCGTCCATGCAGGTACGCTCCCCGCAGCCGACTTCATGACTTGGCTTAGTAGCCCGGGCGTTGCCGAGCTCGAACGCCTTGGCGGTAATCCGACCTATATCGGGAAATAGAGTCTTCGCGCTTGCGCGACCACGGTACAGATCCGGGAATCGGCAATCTCTTCAATGCGAAAAGGGTCTCCTCACCGCTGATGTGCGTGGAAGGTCCGACATCCTCATCGCCGAAGGCATCGACTGTGTCACGCCTCAAATAATCCTATGGTTTAGGCCATCGTGATCGACTGGATGACTCAAATGGAGACACTGTCGTGTAATGCGTACACGCCCGCCAACGACCGCTCTCGCTGCGGAACTGTCGGTCACGCCGGCGGGCTGAAGGACTGCAACGGGTCGTAAGCCGACTCACGGACAGTGCTTTCGGCGCTTGCTGACATGACTGCGCTACTGCCTCGGCGTTCCAGCCTTGGACAATAAGGGTTCTAACGGCGGCTCATCCATTGAGCTTTCTGCTAGATCAGCGATCTGATCGCACAGGCTCTCTACTCCACCCATCAAATTCGATACGACCCAACCATGGAGTGGCCTAATTTCCGTCGCCCCCGGCTCATTCGCGCTATTCCCCACAATCCTCGCAATAGCCCAAATTCCCAAGCAAGCCCGCTCGATCTTCCGCAAATCATCAACGCGAACAACACCGAACTCCGGATCATCCGGCGTGGCCCAACGGTCATAGGTAAAATGGTGGTCGCTCATTTCGGCGCTCCGGTGTAATTGACGCGATGAAAGAAAGGAGGCCGCCATTGCAGCGGCCACTTGTTCTGTCTTTCCGGCTGTCAACCCGGGCGATCCTTTGGACCACGGGGCGAGTATGCCCCGCTAAGCACGGACGCAATGCGGTTCTGTGCCAAATTGATCACGCTTTTTTTAAGGCAAGCGCAATTGCGGAGGACTACTGATCAGGCAAGGATCAGCAGTCCATCACCAGTAAAAGCTATCTGTGGTTCATGCCAATCAGCCAAGCAAATACCTACTCAGCGACGGCCGCCCCAGCCACCGGTACAAAAAACCGATCCTTCAACTCCTGCAACCCAATCCTCTCCAACATCTCCGTCAACCTCTCCGCAGGCTTCCGAGTCGGCAGATTTTTGTGCTGCGCGATGATGAGTTCATTTTTCATCGAATGCTCCCACCCCACCAGCTCCGTCACACTAACCTGATACCCATGCGCCTCAAGCTGCAAGCACCGCAGCACATTCGTAATCTGGCTTCCAAACTCCCGCGTATGCAGCGGATGCCGCCAAATCTCCGCCAACGGATCAGCCAGCGCCTTCCCCTTATTCTTCCTTAGCACCGACGCCACCTCCGCCTGGCAGCAAGGCACGACCACGATGTACTTCGCCTTCTTCTCCAGCGCAAAGTGAATCGCGTCATCGGTCGCCGTATTACAAGCGTGCAACGCAGTCACCACATCAATCGTCCCCGGCAACCGACTCGAAGTAATCGATTCCGCCACAGACAGATTCAAGAACGACATCCCGCCAAACCCCAGCCGCTTCGCCAGTTCCTCTGACGACTTCACCAGTTCTTCGCGAGTTTCGATCCCATAAATATGGGAGCCATTCCCCACGGCATCCTTCTGTTCCTTGAAGAACAAGTCATACAGAATGAAGCCCAGGTACGACTTACCAGCCCCATGATCCGCGAGCGTGACGGCGCCGCGTTCTTGTTGCACGTCTTTCAGCAACGGCTCGATGAACTGAAACAGGTGATAGACCTGCTTCAGTTTGCGGCGGCTGTCCTGGTTCATCTTGCCGTCGCGGGTCAGGATGTGCAGGGCTTTGAGGAGTTCGATCGACTGGCCGGGGCGGATGTCGTGGGTTTTTTCTGACATGGGGAAAGGCAAAGCGCCCCGCTAGGGGCGGGGCGCGTAGAGGCGCGGAAAGCGTCAGTTTAACGAAAACGCTGACGCGGCCGTGGGGCAGTCGAAAAGCCGACCGTCAGGCGGCGGAGGGGAACACCGGCTCCCCCAAGTTCAACATCAAGCGATTCGCCCAGGCAAAGATCGCATCCGAGTGCAGCAGATCCAGGATCTCGCCTTCGCTCAGGCCCACGTCCTTCAGTTCCTGGACGCTGTTCGCATTGACGTTCGCCTGCGCTTCGGTGATCTGGATCGAGAACTTGCCAATCGCTTGTTCACGCGCATTCGTCCCAGCGGAGGCGGGATCTTCAAACACCTGCGCGATCACGTCATTGCGCTTGGCCAGTTGCTCAAAGCGCTGCGCATGGACCGATGCGCAGTACACGCATCCATTGACGCGCGACACGACGGTCGAGCCCAATTCCCGTTCCGCACGCGACAGACCCCCCGGCGCGTACATGATGGCGTTGAACGCTGCCGAGCGCTGGCGCAGGATTTCCGGTTGGTGGACCAGGAACAGGTAGTAGTCCGAGACCTTGGCCTTGGGGTGGCTTTCTTCCAGGACGGCGATTTGTTCCGGGCTGGCGGTGTCGACGTTGACGACGTCCAGCCAGGCTTTCCACTCCAGCACTTCGTTGGTGAAGCCGTGGGCCTTGAGGACGGCGCCGGGTGCGGTGGTACCGGGTTTGGCGGCGACCGCGCCAGCTTCAGCCGCATTGGCGGGTACCGTCTGGCCTTCGGCCGCTTGCAACGCCATCAAGCCCGCGACGAGGCGGGTCTGGTATGACAGGAAGGCGATCAGTTGCGACAGGGTGACGACCGCGGGGGTAGAGACGCCTGCGGCCGGCAGGGTCTTGAGCGCAGCTTCGTCGCCTTCGACGGGGTTCTCAATCAGCTTGCGCGTGAATTCCAACACCGCAGCCAGGCGCGGGTTTGCGGCGTCTGCCGGCTTGCCGGATTCAGCAACGGCGATGTCGGCGGGGGCAGCGTCCGTTTCGGCCAAGCGGGCGCGGTAGTGCGAGGCCAAGAGCGGCGACGGGCTGATTCGGGTGGCGTACAGCGCGACCAGCAGGCGTTCGGTCAGCGACAGGCCGGGCAGGGCGGGGTCGAACAGGGCGTCGTAGCTGCCTTGCGTGGCGGCGGCGACTTTTTCGCGTTGGTGGCGAACCTCAAAAGTTTTGCTGCCGGGGGTCAGGCCGACGAGCTTGTCGACCAGATCATTGACGGCGTCATAGACGATGGGTTGTTGTGCCATGGGGATGTTCTCCTTGGTGTCTGTTCAGCCGGCGTTGCCGGGGTTGCTTGCGGACGTGCTTGCCGAATCCGCGCCAGCCGAAGCCGAAGCCGCCCGCGCCTTCACCGCCGCGTCCAAAAAATTCTTCACGCCTTCCCACGATTCCTGGTCGGCGCGAGCGTTGTCCTTGGGGTTGCCGCCGCTGGTGCTGATCTTGCCCGACACGGGGTGGGCGTAGACGAGCTGGGTAGTGGGCACGTACGGGAACAGGATCGAGTGGCCGCCGTTTTCGTAGTCCAGCCATTCGACGGGGTAGGGGTGTTTCACTTCAAGCAACTTGTCCTGCACCATCTTCGAGTACAGGCTCGACGGCCAGGAACCATCGTCGGTAGCCGACAGCAGGATGACCGGGCCCTCAATGTCTTCCACGCGAATGCGGGCGCGGGCGACGGCGTCGGGGTCTTGCAGCGCGGTCAGGATGGCTTTTTCGTGACGATGCGGCGAGGGGCCTTCGTCAAACGGCGCCCACGTCGCGGTGCGGTTGTTTTCCCAGACGTGGGGGATGGGCTTGCCGCCCAGCAACCACGTGGGGCCTTCTCGGCCGATCTTGGGGTCGCAGGCGTTCTGGCCGCTGTGGACGACGGCGCCGGGTACGTAGGCGACGACGGCGGACACTTCCTTGGGGAAGGTGGCGCCTAGCAACAGCACGAGTTCACCTCCGCGCGACTGGCCGCTGATGGCGACGAAGTCGTGCTTGGGCTGGACCTTCTTGCGCAGCCAGCGCAGGCCGGTCTGGAAGTATTCCAGCGGGGTGTTCGAGATGTAGTCGGATAGGCCCGGCGCCTTAAAGTAGGCCAGTGCAAAGGCGGCGTAGCCGCGCGACGCATACAGCGCCGCGCGCGGTTCGTTGATGCCGCCGCCGGACCCGTTCAGGATCATGACGGCGGGATGCGAACCCGGCTTGCTGCCTGCCGGCAGGTACAGCGTGCCGACCAGGCCTTCTTCGCGGACCTCGTGGCGGGTGACGCCGTCCAGCGCCAGCCGTTGCGTGAAGCTGGCTTGCGCCTGCGCGCCGGCCACGCGGGCGACCACGTCGGTGACGAGCGCGTCGGTCACCGGGTGGTTGAAATGTTCGCGGCTGGGCGAGTCCACGGGCGACTGCGACCAGATCAGGCCCATGGGGGCCAGACCCTTGTAGTCACCCGACACGGGCGCGTCGCGGGTAAGGTCGACGGCGCCGTCGTCGCCCGCCGTGTAGGCGGCCTGGGCTTGCCAGAGCACGCCGTTGCGGCGGGTCAGGGTGGTGATCTCCACCGTCTGGCCGGGTTCGACGTGTTCAACCCGGATCTGGCGCGGCACGTCGATCAGGGCGTCCGCGGGGGTGATGGTTAAGGTCGGCACCATGGCTTTACTTGCCCGTGTCCTTGGTGACCATCATGGCGGCCGTGCGGTCGCTGGTCATCGGGGTGACCTTCAGGCCCTTCTTGGTGGCCCAGATGTTCTTGTAGTGGTACAGCGGGATGATGCCGACGTCGTCCGCCACGATCTTGACGGAGTCGCGCAGGATGGCTTCACGCTTGGCCACGTCGAATTCCGAGGTGGATTGTTCCAGCGCGGCGTCTACCTTGGGGTTGGTGTAGTGGCCCCAGTTGGAAGCGCCCAGGCCCTTCTTGGCGTCGACGGTGGCCAGGATGTTGACCAGCGCGTAGCTGGCTTCACCCGTGCCGTTGCCCCATGCCAGCATGCTGACGGCGAATTCGTTCTTGTTGGCGCGGCCCGAATACACGGCCCACGGCACGACTTCCACTTGGGTCTTCACGCCGATGCGGGTCCAGAATTGCGCAACGGCTTGGGCCGTCTCCGGGCCTTGCGGGTAGCGGTCGTTCGGCACGTGCATGGTCAGCTTGAAGCCGTCGGGGAAGCCCGCTTCGGCCAGCAGCTTCTTGGCTTGTTCGACGTCGTTGGGGATGTCCTTGACGTCGGGGTTGTAGCCGAAGGTGCCCTTGGGCATCCACTGGTTGGCTTCGGTAGCGGCGCCTTGCAGGATGCGGTCGGAAATGGCCTTGCGGTTGATCGCCAGGTTCAGCGCCTTGCGCACGCGCAGGTCCAGCAGCGGGTTCTTGTCGAGCGGCTTGCCGTTGTTGTCGGTGATGTACTGGTTGGGCGCGGGGTTGAAACTGGGTTGCAGGATCATGACGCGCAGGCCGTCGTACGGGTACACCGAGATGTTCGAGGCCTTTTGCAGCTTGGCCAGGTCCGACACCGAGACCTTGTCGATCACGTCCACGTCGCCCGCCAAGAGGGCGGCGGTGCGGGAGGCGGCGTTGTTGATGTAGCGGTAGTTGACCTTGTCCCAGGTGGCTTTGTCGCCCCAGTAGCCGTCGTTGCGTTCCATGATGACGCGGTCGCCCGGCGTGTAGGACACGAACTTGTACGGGCCAGTGCCGATGACGGCCTTGCCCGAGTTGTAGTCTTCGGTGGTCGACTTTTCCCCGACGTGCTTGCTGACGACGTGCACCGACGCCAGGTTCAGCGGCAGGTCGGGGTTGGGGGCCTTGGTCTTGACGATCAGCGTCAGCGGGTCCTTGGCGGTCATCGTGTCGATGGTGCGCAGGTAGCCGGCGTAGGTTGCCACGCTGCCCGGCACGGCGCGCGCGCGGGTGTAGGAATAGATCAGGTCGTCGGCGGTGAACGGCGTGCCGTCTTGCCACTTGACGCCTTCACGCAGCTTGAATTCCCAGGTGGTGTCGTCCAGCGGCTTCCAGCTGACGGCCAGGCCCGGCTGCAGCTTGTTCCACTTGTTCTCGATCAGCAGGTCCCAGAAGTGCAGGGCCACCGAGCGGTCGCCGGCGTGGTTGTTCAGTTGCGGGTCCAGCGACGACAGCGGGTCGGCAAAGCCGATCGTCAGGTTGTCGGCGGAAGCCGCGGCGGACGCGCCCAGGATGGCGGCGGTAAGCGTGGAGAGAATCAAGCGTTTCATGTTCGGGGTCCTTGGTAGGGGGGGAACGAAGTGCAGTGTTCCGAAGGCTGCGCTGTGTTTGCGTACAACGCAGCCGATTAGGTTCAGGCCATGTCGTTCAAATGACAGGCGCTTAAATGGTTGATGGCGATTCCCTTCAACGTGGGAACCTCGGTCTTGCAGCGCGGCATCGCATGCGGACATCGCGGATGGAAATGGCAGCCGCCGGGCGGGTTCAGCGGGCTGGGGATCTCGCCCTTGATCGCGGTAAAGATCTTGTGGCGCGATTTCAGGCTGGGAATTTCCGCCAGCAGGGCTTGCGTGTACGGGTGGTTGGGGCGCTGGAAGACTTCTTCCACCGTTGCCGTTTCCACGACGCGGCCCAGGTACATGATGACGACGCGGTCGGACAGGTGCTCCACCACGCCCAGGTCATGGCTGATGAACAGGTACGTCAGGTTCAGTTCTTCGCGCAGGTCCATGAAAAGATTCAGGATCTGCGCCTGGATCGACACGTCCAGCGCGGCCACGGCTTCGTCGCAGACCAGCATGGACGGCTGCACGGCCAGCGCGCGGGCGATGCCGATGCGCTGGCGTTGGCCGCCGCTGAATTGATGCGGATAGCGTTGGCGAAGCGCAGGGTCCAGGCCGGCGCGTTCCAGCTGGGCGCTGACGTAGTCGTCAAAGCCGGCGTTGTCCACCAGGCCGTGGATGCGGGCCGCTTCGCCGACGATCTCGTCCACGCGCAGGCGCGGGTTGAGACTCGCGTACGGGTCCTGGAAAATCATCTGCACGGTCAGGCGCGCGGCGTGGGCGGCGGCCGAGTTCATGTCCGACGGGCGCACGCCGTTGATGCGGACTTCGCCGCCCGACGGCGTCAACAGGCCCGCTGCGATGCGGCCCAGCGTGGACTTGCCGCAGCCGGATTCTCCGACCAGGCCAACCACTTCGCCAGGGTTCACGATCAGGTCGACGTTGTCCACGGCGCGCGTGATGGCGGGCGGCTTGGATAAGCCCAGCTTTTGCATGGCGCGGCCGGCGGCGCCGATCTTGCGTTCGCCAAAGCGCTTGCTGACTTGCGCAAGGTCAATCAGCGGGGTGGGGGCGGCTGATAGAGTCATGCCGTTACCTCGCTGGTTTGGATCGTGGGATGGAAGCAGCGCACTTTATGTTCGGGCAAGGCTTGGGTAATGCCGGGTTGCTGGCCACAGGCGGCGGTGGCGCGCGAGCAGCGCGCGGAAAACGCACAGCCGGCGGGCAGGTGCAGCAGGTTGGGCGTCATGCCGGGAATCTGGCGCAGGCGCTGCCCGCGCTGGTTGTTGCTGGGCAAGCTGTCGATCAGGCCCACCGTGTACGGATGCTGCGGACGGTCCAGCACGTCGTCCACCTTACCGTGTTCGACGATGCGGCCGGCGTACGTCACGGCCACGTCGTCGGCCAAGCCGGCCACGACGGACAGATCATGCGTGATCCAGATCAGGCTGGTGCCGTGTTGCTGCGCCAGCTTTTGCACTTCGGACAGGATCTGCGCCTGGATGGTGACGTCCAGCGCGGTCGTCGGCTCATCCGCGATGATCAGGTCGGGGCGGTGCAGCATGGCAATGGCAATGGCCACGCGCTGGCGCATGCCGCCCGACAACTGATGCGGGTAAGCCAACAGGCGCTCTTCCGGGCTGGGAATGCCCATCATGCCCAGCGTGTCACGGGCCAGCGTGCGGGCTTGAGCCTTGCTCATCCTGTTGTGGGCGCGCACCGTTTCGATCATCTGCACGTCCACCCGCAAGACGGGGTTCAGCGTCATCATCGGATCCTGGAAGATCATGGCGATGCGGTTGCCCTGCAACTTGCGCAGCTCGCGGGGCGACAACTTGGTCAGGTCGCGGCCCTGGAACAGGACTTCGCCGCCGACGATGCGGCCCGGCGCGTCCACCAGGCCCATGATGGAAAAGCCGGTGACGGATTTGCCCGAGCCAGATTCGCCGACCAGGCCCAGGATCTTGCCGCGCTCCAGCGTGAACGACACGTCGTCCACGGCGGGCAGCACGCCCGCGCGGGTATGGAAGTGGGTGCGCAGGTTGCGCACCTCAAGCGTGGCCGGCGCGCCGGTGGCGGTGCGGTCGGTCATTTGTGGGTCCTCGGGTTCAGCACGTCGCGCAGGCGGTCGCCCACCAGGTTGATGGCGACGATGGTGATCAACAGCGCGATGCCGGGGTAGAAACTGATCCAGTATTCGCCGGACAGCATGTATTGGAAGCCGTTGGAAATCAGCAGGCCCAGCGATGGTTCCGTCACGGGCACGCCCAGGCCCAGGAAGCTCAGGGTGGCTTCCAAGGTGATGGCGCGCGCAATCTGCAGGGTGCCGATCACGATCAGCGGCGGCAGGCAGTTGGGCAGGATGTGCTTCAACATGATCCGCCAGTTGGGGATGTCCAGGCAGCGGGCGGCTTCCACGTATTCGCGGCGGCGTTCCACCAGGGCCTGGCCGCGCGCGGTGCGGGCGTAGTAGGCCCATTCCAGAATCACCAGCGTCAACACCACGTTGCCCACGCCTTTGCCCAGGTAGGCCAGGATCATCATGGCCACCAGGATCGACGGGAACGACAAGATCAGGTCGACCAGGCGCATGATGATGGCATCGACTTTGCCGCCCGCGTAGGCGGCCAGCAGGCCCAGCAGCGTGCCGACGATGCCGGCAATCACGGCCGAGCCCACGCCCACCATCAGGCTGATGCGCAGGCCATACAGAATGCCGGACAAGAGGTCGCGGCCCTGGCCGTCAGTGCCCAGCCAGTAGTGGAACGTGCCCAGGCCGTTCATGGAACCCGGCGTCATGCGGGAATCCAGCACGTCGATCTGCAGCAGGTCGTACGGGTTCTGCGGCGAAATCCACGGCGCGAAGATCGCGGCCAGGATCAGCAGCGTGGCGATGACCAGACCAAATACCGCCGTCTTGGACGACAGGAATTCGGTCAGGTTACGTCGCCAGGGCGATTCGCGGCGCAGGGCGGGCGCGGGCGTCGGAGTAGAAGTGGCGCTCATGCCGAGCCCTCCAGCCGTACCCGGGGGTCCAGCACTTTATAAAGAATGTCCACGATCAGGTTCAGCGTCACGAACAGGCACACGACCACGATCAGGTAGGCGACGATCACGGGGCGGTCCAGCGCGTTCAGGCTGTCCAGGATCAGCTTGCCGGCGCCGGGCCAGGAAAAGATGCTTTCCGTGATGACGGCAAACGCAATGGTCGAACCCAGTTCCAGGCCCAGCACGGTGACCAGCGGGATCATCGTGTTGCGCAACACGTGCACACAGACCACGCGGAACGGCGACAGGCCCTTGGCTCGGGCGAACTTCACGAAGTCCAGCGGGATCACGTCGCGCACGCCGGCGCGCGTCAGGCGGATGACCAAAGAAATCTTGAACAGCGACAGGTTCAGCGCGGGCAGGATCAGGTGGCGCCAGCCATCGGCCGTCAGCCATGACCACTGGAAACCCAGGAACTCCACCGTCTGTCCGCGGCCGCTGGCGGGCAGCCAGCCCAGCGACACGCTGAACGTCATGATCAGCATCAGCGCCACCCAGAAGGTGGGCAGCGAGAAGCCGACGATGCTGCCGGCCATGATCATCTTGGAAAAGCGGCTGTCGGGGTACAGGCCTGCCACCAGGCCCAGCGGCAGGCCGATGCTGACGGCCAGCAGCAGGGCGCTGATCGCCAGTTCCAGGGTGGCCGGCAGGCGCTGGATCACCAGTTCGATGGCGGGGATGTTGTAGACGAAGCTGTTGCCCAGATTGCCGTGCAGCGCCCCGTTCAAAAAGCCCAGGTACTGCTGCCACAAGGGCTTGTCCAGACCCAGTTCCGCGATGATGCGGGCGCGGTCCACCTGGTCGACGTCCTGGCCGATCAGGATGTCCACGGGGTTGCCGATGGCGTGCAGGCCCACGAAGACGATCAGCGTCATCAAGAAAACAACCACGACGGCTTGCGCCACGCGGCGTAGCAACCAGCCGGTCATTGCGCGGTCTCCGCCTGCGGTGCCGAGGCCGGGGGTTGGGCGGCAACCCACTCGTCGCCGAACACCTCGGGTTCAGAGAACGCTTCCATATTGGCGTAGTACGTCTCGACGTCCTCGCGGTAGAACAGCCCCGCGATGCCTTGCGCCAGGCGCTTGGCACCGTCGCTGATGGCGGGGATGTCCCCCGAGATCGTGCCTTGCGTCAACGCGGCCGGGTACGAGAAGCAGTGCACGCGGTCCAGGCCCGGGCAGGCGCCAGGGACCTTTTCCTGCAGTTCGAAGACGGCGCCCAGGTCGGGCGAATCGTGCAGTTCCTGGTCTTCTTCGCCTGCGGGCGGAGTGAAGCGGTCGCCCCAGTTGCGCACGTGGGGCGCCAGCGGCGCGAATTCCGGACGCACGGTCCAGTCGATGCGGAAGCCCGTCGAGAAGATCAGGAAGTCCAGCACGAATACGCCCTTGGGCGTGGTGACGTGGATCTCGTCGCCGACCATTGCCAGGTCTTGCACGCCACACCCCAGGTTGAAGCGGGCGTTGGGGAAGCGAGACACGCGCAAGGTGCTGCCGCGCGGGGGCGGCACTTGCGCGGCGTTGATGTAGTGGCGGATCTTCCACTTCCATTCGTCGGGCAGCGTCAGGTGGCCGTGGGTCAGGCCCGGGTTGCCTGCGCCTTTGCCCTTGTTCACGCGCGGAATGTCGTTGCGGCGGATCAGCAGGTCGACGCTGGCGGCGCCGGCTTCCAAGGCGGTCGCGGCGCTGTCCATGGCGGACGCGCCTGCGCCCACGACGCCGACGCGCTTGCCGGCCAACGTGGCGTAGTCCATCACGTCGGACGAATGCGCCCAACGGTCGCGCGGCAACTTCTTTGCAAAATCAGGCACATAGGCGCCGCCCAGGCCGTCGCGGCCGGTAGCCAGCACGACGCGGCGCGCCAGCACCGTGCTGCGGCCGGCGGGGGATTCAATGTCCAGCTGCACCAGGCGGTCGGCGCGCGGCTGCACGGACAACACGCGGTGTTCGTTGCGCACGTCCAGGTTCAGCACGCGGCGATACCAGCGCAGGTAGTCCATCCATTGCAGGCGGGGAATCTTGTCCAGCGCTTCCCAAGCGTCCGAGCCGAACTGCGCTTCGAACCAGGCGCGGAACGTCAGTGCCGGCAAGCCCAGGGCAGGGCCCGTCAATTGCTTGGGGGACCGCAGCGTTTCCATGCGGGCGGTGGTGGCCCAGGGGCCTTCATAGCCTTCGGGGGCCTGATCGAAGATCGGTGCGGCGATGCCCAGATGCGTCAAAGACGCCGCGGCAGCCAAACCGGCCATGCCGCCGCCGATGACGACCACGTCCAGGACTTGCTGGCCGTCCACCAGGCGCGGCGCGACCCAGCTCTTGGCGGGAATTTCCAACCAGGACAGGTCTTGCCGCAGGCGCGCTTCCAGCGCGGCTAAGCCTTGCGGCGGGGTGGCAAGGGGCAGATTCATAGTGCGGGGGTTTCCATAACAGGGGCGTCATCACCGTAAATCGACTGCAACAGTGCCGAGTGCTCACACGCGTCGTGCAGCACAAAGCCGGGCAGCAGGGCAGCGGCGGCATCGGCCAGCGCGTCGGCCATGGCCTGGCAGGCCGGCGTCAGGGGTTGCGACTGCGGGGTGATGACCCCAAAGAAAAAGGGGATGTCCAGGTCGATGGGCCGGATTGCCACGCCCGGCATCGGGACGCCGTAAGCGGTAATCGGTTCCAGCACCGACACGCCCAGTCCGGCGCGCACGGCGGCCAGGGCGTTGACGGACGAATTGGTTTCGATGGTGCCTGGCGCATTGCCGTCCGGGGCCAGCGCGGCATCCAGCCGGCGGCGCAGGCGATAGGGGTTGGCCATGGTGATCAGGCGGCGTCCGGCAAGCGCCGTGACGGGCACCACATCGTGAGCGGCCAGCGCGTCGTCTTCCGGCAGCGCGACGACACAGGGCGCCTGCCCGATCCAATGCACGTTCAGGCCGCGATGCTCCAGCGGCAAGCTGGTGGCGCCCAACTGCGCGGCGCCGCTCAAGACGGCGTGCACGACGCGTTCGGGTGAAGCGCTGCGCACCTGGATGCGTGTGCCGGTGGTCTGGGATTCAATGCGCTTGAGCGCGTCGGGCAACAGCCCGGCAGCCAGGGCAGAGGTGGCGGCCAGCAGCAGCGGCTTGGCTTGCCCGCGGGCGATCTCTTCGGCGCGGCCGCGGATCTGCTGCAGGCTGGCCAACGCGCGTTCCACGTCGTCATACAGCAGGAAGCCTTGCTCGGTCGGCGTCACGCGGGGGCCGCTGCGGCTGAAGAGCGCGTAGCCGATCTCGGCTTCCAGCTCTTGCAGCAGGCGGCTGATGGCCGGCTGCGAACGCCCAAGCAAACGCCCGGCAGCGGTGACGCTGCCTGTGGACATGACGGCCGCGAAGGCCTCGAGTTGACGTAGTTCCATCTGTCTTGCTTTATGCTCAGAGCGAATTCTTGCCCGGCAAGTATGCGCGCTGCAAATAGTTAAAAGGCATAAGCAAATTCCCTAATAGGGGATTTCCTGATGCCTTTTCATTACTTCCAGTTATTTCAAGGGCTTAGCGGGTTTTCCCTAAACGAGTTTTCTGGGCGCGGGGAAATTTGGCGTGACCTTGGCGTGACTTCAGGCGGCTGCCAGCGGGCCGCCGGCATGCAAAGCGAGGCCCCGTGGGATCGGGGCCTGCGGTGGCGTCCTGCCGGCTAGACAATAAGAAAGGGCAGCAGGATGATGCCGTGAAGCAGTACGAATGCGCCGAATATTGCCATTTGGGTCTCCTGGTTCAGACGAGTCGTTGCCACTTCAACGGTTGACGGGGCGGGCGGGATTGCCCACCACGGTTGCGCCGGCGGCCACATCGCGGGTGACCACGCTGCCCGCGCCAATGATCGCGTCATCCCCCACTGTTATACCGGGCAAGATTAGCGCGCCGGCGCCGATCCACACATTCGCGCCGATGCGGACCGGGCGGCCGAACTCCAGTCCCGCGTTGCGGGTGGCGGCATCGCGCGGGTGGTCCGCGGCCAGGATCTGCACGCCGGGCCCGATCTGGGTCCGGTCGCCGATGGTCACCTCGACCACGTCCAGAATCACGCAGTTGAAGTTCAGGAACACCCCGGCGCCCAGGTGGATATTGAAGCCGTAGTCGCAATGGAATGGCGGGCGCACCACGGCGCCTTCACCCACCGATCCCAGGCGTTCCCGCAAGAGCGCAAAGCGCGGCTCGGCAGGCTGGGCAAGGGCGGCGTTGTATCGGGCCAGCCACGCCATGGTGGCCGCTTGTTCCTGCTGGATTTCTGCGGCGGTGGGGTCGTACAGGGCACCCGAGCGCATTTTCTCGATCTCGCCGCTTACTTGTATAGGGGGCATGGAATTCCTTTGCCAAATCGGCATGCGTACTGAGTGGGTGAAGGGCTTGTTTGCGAACCCTTACATCGCTGTTACGACTCCGAAGATAGGATTCTCATAACCAAAAATCGGAACGCATAATGAATAAGCAAAATCCCCCGCCCGAACCCAAAAAGCGACGCTGGCCATTTGGCAATTGGGAAGAACAGTCATAAACGCGCCGCCGCTGCCGCGCGCAAACACATCAATCAATAGTCATTCGGAGGCCTGATGGATTGCTCAGTCGAAGGAAAAGTTGCTTTTACCAACGGCCATTCGTACCACTTCGCCACCGTGGATGCTGCCTTGGCTTTTGCCGAGTGCGTAAAAAGCTCGCAGCAGCCCGACCAGTGTGCCGCCATGCATGGCAGTACGCAAATGGTGAAGCTGGAAGAGGTCAAGTCGAAAGAGGAAGAAGACGAAGAAGAGCGCGACCGCTAGGTCCGCATTGCTTAATCAGTGCTTGGGCAACACGAATTCCACCCGGCGGTTCTGCGCGCGCCCCTTCGGATTGTCAGCGCCATTGGCCAACGCGTTGGGCTGCACGGGCCGGGTGTCCCCGTAGCCCTTGGCTGCCAGGCGCGCCTTATCCACGCCGTGATTCGCCAACCATTGCAAGACGGCGTTGGCCCGTTTCACTGACAGTGTCTGGTTATACGAGGCCGTGCCCTTGGCATCGGTGTGGCCCTCAATGGCGACGCGGCCGGCGGGGGCCGCCTGGATTGCCCGCGCAATATCCTGCAAGGCGGGCTCGGCGGTTGGCCGGATAGCGGCCTTGTCGAAATCGAACAGCACGTCGCCCAGCATCGATACCGTGACGGCGTCCTTGTCCTGCCGCACTGACAAGCCTTCGTGGCGGCCCGCCAGATCGCTTATCTGCGCGGATAGGTCCGAGACGCCCGCACCCGTGTCTGACGGGAATCCCTTCAAGTCCAATATGGTCGCCTGCAAATCCAGGACTTCCGCTTTATACGGCGGCTCTTGCGCAGCAGCGCCGTGGGCCAAGATCAGTAGCGCTGCGGCCAGCGCGGCCGGAACATACCGGGCGGGGGCCATGATCAGCGGTCGGTGATCTTGATGGCGTCGAAAGTTTCGACACCCGGTATGGTCAGGGACACCTCTGTAATGTCTTTGGGCGGCGCGGGGAATTTGCCCTGCCAGGCGCCCGCGATCGGCGCGTCTTTCGAGGTTTTCAGCACCAGTTTCGGATTGGTCAGCGGCTTATCGTTGCTGTCTTTCAGCAGCAGGTGCTTTTTATTGCCGGCGATGACATAGAAGCTGTCTTCGTAATCGTTTTTCGTGATCTGCGAATACACCATTTCCGTCTTGCCGGGCACGATCGGTTTGAACCGGACCTTAAGGGTCAGGATATCGCCGCTACGCACCGCTTCAACCACCTGGCCTTCAGCCGTGCCGGTTTCCGTCAGGCCCGTCGCCAGCGGTTTGGTGCCAGTGGCCTCGGTTGCGGCCTGGGCATGTGCGGCGTGGTTGAAACTGGCCAACGTCAACATTGCGCCCAACGCACAGGCCGCCACGGCGGGTCTGATGGGATTCACGATAAGCCTCCTTGATTGATCCGGTTGGATCAGACTCAAGCTATCGGCCTAATCCAATGGGCGATAGTCTGCTTTCGCGGCGCATATTTCAATGCGATTATTTTCCAAATCGTTACCGTGATAAGGAATGCGCAGCGGCCCTCGGAAGAGGGCGTGCAAGGGGAAGCGGGGGGACGCTGCGGGCCATAACGGAAACTGGATGGCCCGCGGCGCAAGAAACATGTGGTTGTATTCTTTCGCCGGCGGCCCATCGACGTGCCTGTTGATTAACCGGGCCTAACCGCCGCGATGTCCACCGTGATACCGGGGCGCGGACATATTGCGCGGGCTTTCTTTATGCTGGGCACTGGCCAGCGCCTTGCGCCGGGCCTCTTCTTGCAGATGATCCGCTTTGGCGCGGTCCTTTTCGGCGTGCGGGGAAACCGGAGCGTCGGGGGCGGCGGGGGCTTGCGGAGAGCGGGGGGGATGGGACGTCATGATGCGTACCTGTTCAGGTGACGCGGCATATGCCGTTCAAATACGGTACACCCGGTCCGGCAGGGATTCCAGCGGTCAATCGCAACAGCCCGCTTACGGCGGAATTCGTATTTTGTTCCAACCCGGTAGACTGACGGGGCTGATGCGTGCATGGCGACACGCGCCGGCTATCCGGCCCGTGTGGGCGGCCGGCTTGATAACCATAATCGGGGGATCCGAATTCATGAAAATAAAAAAACTCATCGAAGAACGCCGCCAAGGCGAACGGGCTGCGGTCAGCGAGCGTGCCGACCCCTCGGATGCGGAATTGCTGGCCGCGCTGGACCAGTTGGATGGAGCGGAATTCAGCTCCATTGCGCTGGTGACCGAAGACGAAACCGTCATGGCGATCGGCGGCGGCGAAGGCGCCTATGTCGTGTCCATTACGCTGGATGACGACGCCCGTATCTATACGCTGGTCGATCCGGCCAAATCCGAGGACCACGACCAGGACGTCGTGGTCGGCGGCCAGTCGGGCAGCTATCAGCAATACCAGTGCGTGGACCGCGCGCTTGCTCTGGCGGCGGTCAGGCATTTCCAGCAGGCAGGCGAGCCCTCGCCCGAGCTGCAGTGGGTCAGCGAATAGGCGCGTCGCGTCGATTCCAGGCACGCCGCTAAACCCCGAAATCCGCTTCTCCCTTGCACCGCCTGCCCGCCATCCGCGGGCGGGCCTTGTCCCCGGCTACGACTAAAGTCCGATGCGCAGGCCATGCCGCCGGAGTAACTTCCGGTCGGAATCAGCGCATCGAAAAGTGGGTCAATCGGTAACTAATTGCGGATTCATCCCCGCGAATGGATCACTGCCGCCGGCATATCCCCCAAATTCCGTATTCCGGAAAAATGGGGTCATTACCTGTGCGTGAAATATATCGATTTATAACGCCCGTTGCCCGAATTAGCGCCCAAATTCCGGGTTTTCCGCAGTGCATATGCCTAGTTTCAGGGATAGACGAAGTTTGTCAAAACCCGTCTAATTCTTGCGATTGTTCATCCTAAAGACGTATGGATTTTCGCAAGTAGGCGTGGTTCTGCGCGTGCATCAGCCTTGCCGAAAACTTGAACAAGTAACAAACACCGGGTAAGGAGATTTTAATAATGTCAGCGACTGTGTTTTACGAACGGGCTGTTGCACTGGACCGTGCGGCGCACCAGAACACCAAAATCCAGATCCAGCCGGATCATTACGCCTTCGCGCTGGATACGAATGCCCTGCCTATCGCCGCCAGCGAATTTGCGGACGCCGGCCGTCATTACCCTATCGTTTTCGTGGGCGATGAAGCCGGCAATTTCCATGTGGCCGTGCTGCTGGGCCTGGAAGACAAGTCCAACCTGTTCGTGACCGAACTGGGCACCTGGAAGGCCGATACGTATGTGCCGGCCTTTGCACGCCGCTATCCCTTCGTGCTGGGCACCACGTCCGAGGCCGACCGTCTGGCCGTATGCATCGATGAGTCCTACCCCGGCATCAACACCGCCGACGGCGTGGCCTTGTTCGAAGACGGCAAGGAAACCGGCTACCTGACGCAGATGATGGAATTCCTGCGCGTGTTCCAGGGCGAAATGGAGCTGACCAAGAACATGGCCAAGCGCCTGAACGAGCTGGGCCTGCTCGCCGCCAAGACGATCACCATCTCGCAAACCGACGGCGACCGCTACCTGAGCGGCTTCTGGGTCGTGGATGAACAGAAGTTCGCCGGCATCGACGACGCCCGCGTGGTCGAACTGCAGCGCACCGGCATGCTGCGCCTGATCGAACTGCATCGAGCGTCGCTGGGCAACATCCAACGCCTGGCCATGCAGCTGGATGAGCAGCGCCGGGTGAAGGCGCAGCAGCAAAAGGACGTGGCGTCCAGCACCGACGCCGCGCCTGTCGAGTCCGCGGCCTGATCCGCCGTCAGGGCGATGCTGACCGCCTCCTTGACTCCCGCGATCGGTACGGCCTCGAGCCAGGCTGGCGCCGAGCCCCAGATCCATATCCCCCTGCACACGCTGCACGGGGAACCCCGGATCTGGGCGGATCGCCTGCTGTCCGTATTCAAGGGCAGGCAGATCGACGGGGTCGAGTGGTCGATGAAGTTCTCGGCCGCCGGCCTGGTCGGTAACCGTTTCATGCTGGGCATCCAGCGTGACCACTGGCATCAGCTGGACCTGGCTACGCTCTCGCAGGCGCTGGCCATCCCGCAGGCGCTGTGGATGCGCGTGGTGCAAGACATGGAGCACGCACGCGCGATGTTCTTCGCCTACGAGCCCGACGGCGCGGCCGGCACCTACCGCGTGTATCTGGAATTCATGCCGACGCCCGACGCGTTGCGCCAGCACGGCGTTCTGCCGCTGGGCTGCGGGTACAAATGGCATCCGGCCACGCAACGCGAAGCCGCCGTGACCGCCTACCGGATGCGGCATCTGGAAGACCGTGCGGCGTTCGACGCCCATCTGGCGCCGTACCTGGCCAAGCTTGCCAATCCGGTGCTGCGGCAGGTGGCGCAGGGCATCGTGGCACAGGCCTCTGCCCAGGCCGATCCGGCGGGTTTCATGTTTCTGGAAGTGGACGAGGCCGACACCCGGCGCGATTCGTTCACGCTCACCTTCCGTGGGGCGGATCTGCCCCTGCGGGCCTTCATCCCCGATCTCTTGCGACTGGCCGCCAGCCTGGCTTTGGTTGAAAGCGAGGTCCTGGGTTTTCTTTTGCCCGACGAACCGCGCAGCCTCTATAGCCTGGCTGCCGGCGCCGCGCGGGACGGACACGAGTTTCTGACTGTCTACTATGACTGACAACGACAAGCTTCTCTTCCGCCCGGCGCATGCGCGCAAGGGCCTGTTGGCGGTAGCCGCGCTGGCCGCGCTGAGCGTGGCGGGTTGCGCGTCGCAAGACCGAGCCGCTTCGGCGCCCGCCACTGCGGCGCCTGCCTCTACCGGCGCCGCGTCCTCGGGCGTGCAGACGGAAAGCGGATCGCTCAAGATCGGGCAGCATACGCCGCAGGAAGATTCCGGCTTCGGCAAGGCCACCCCCAGCGCGCAGATGGACGAAGTGCCGCCCACGCCCGCGCCGCGTTTCGACGAGAACACCGTGCTGCCCGCGCCTGCGTCCTACCTGGCGGAGAACATGCCGGCGTATAACGGCGCGCAGTTGCCCGACCAGTCCGACCCGATGACGCTGGACCAGGTCTACATGATGGCGCTGCAGAACGATCCGCAACTGCAAGGCGCTTATCAGGAACTGCAAGCGGTGGGCTATGGCGTGATGTCCGCGCGCGCGGGCCTCTTGCCCAGCGTCAGCGGCGAGGTCAACCGCAGCCGCGTTCGTCAGAACGTGGTCGACAGCGAAAACGCCGTCTATCAGACAGGGCGCGCGAACTGGGCCGAAAACGGCTGGGCGCTGACTCTGAACCAGCCCATCTTCGAACTGGGCGCCTATCACAAGTGGCGCCAGTCGCAGGATGCCGAGCGCAAGGAAGTGGCCAGCTACGCCTACGCGCAGCAGGACCTGATGCTGCGCACCGCCACCGCTTATCTGAGCGTGCTGGCTGCCCAGGATCAGATCGAACTGACCGAGGCCGAGCGCCGCACGACCCAGAAGCAGAAGGAATTGGTCCAGGCGCGCTATCACAGCGGCCAGGAAACCCGCGTGGGCCTGAGCGAAGTGCAGGCCCGCCTGGACATCCAGGACGCCAACACCTTGCTGGCCAGGAACGATTACCTGGACAAGCAGCAAGCCGTCCAGGAAATCGTCGGCTACGGCAATCTGAAGCTGCGCCCGGTGCGCAAAGACCTGCCGATGACGCTGCCCGTGCCCAACGACCCCCAAGCCTGGTTGCGCACGGCGCTGGACCAGAACTGGTCGATCCGCGCGGCCTCGGCCGGCGTGGCGGTGGCCGAAAAGGAAGTGTCGGTGCAAAAGGCCGGCTACTACCCCAGCGTGAATCTGCGCGCCTCCACCGGCCGCAACGAAACCGGCGGCAGCCTGTTCGGCGGCGGCAGCACGGTGGCCGACACGCGCTTTACCGTGAACCTGTCCGTGCCGATCTTCCAGAGCGGCTACACGTACGGCATGAGCCATGCGGCGGCCAGCCGCCTGAGCGCGGCCTCGTCCGACCTGAGCCTCACGCGCCGCAAGGTGCAGCGCCAGCTGTTCTCGTCGTTCCAGAACATCGTGATCGGCATCGACCGGATCAAGGCGCTGAACAGCTCGGTGGAATCCTTTGAATTGGCGTTGAAGCTGAAAGAAGAAGGCTTTCAGGCTGGGCTGAACGACATCGTCAGCGTGCTGGATGCCACGCGCAATCTGTACAACGCGAAGCGTCAGCAGGCTGAAGCCGGATACAACTTTGTGCTGGACGGGCTGAAGCTGAAGCAGGCCGCCGGCACGCTGAGCGCGGCGGATATCGCGGCGATCAGCCAGCAGATGCTGTAGCGCTGTAGCGGTAGAGCGGCAAGGGGCGCGCGGCAGTTCGCTCGCCCTGGCAAGGAACGCGAGAGCAAGGCCACGCAAAAGCAGGGCCATCCGGGGGGTTACCGGATGGCTCCGAATCGTTTAATTCAGGGCGTTTCAGGCGCCCGCCAAACAAGTGTCGAGCGACGATATGAGCATGAAGAAACTGGCGCGCAAACTCTGGACCGGCCGTTCCTCCCGCGAGGTGCAGCAATCCTTGTTCCGCAGGCGGCCCCTCTTCGAGGCGCTGGAGCGCCGTTATCTCATGTCGGCCGAGCTGCTGGTTCCGCCGCCGCCGCCCACCAGCGACCAGGCCCCCATCGTGGCGCCGGCCAATCCCGGCGCTGCCGCTGCCGGCGCCCAGGGCAAGAAGCCCACCGCGCCGGGCACCCACCCCTATCTGGTGGAACGCGCCGCCTTCAAGGCCGCTACCCAGCACAGCGAAATGCTGACGCTGGACCAATACGCCAAGGCCAACGCCACGCGCCAGGGCGAAGCCAAGGCGTGGTTGCCGGGGCAGGAAGCCAGCCAGGCCAAACCGTCCGCTGCGGCCGCGAACATCCCCGGCTACACCACGCAGTCCGAACAGACGCCGGTGCGCCAGATCATCTTCGTGGACCCGGCCGTCGACAACGCCGAGCAGATCGTGCAAGGCCTGTACGGCCTGATCAGCGGCAAGACCGAAGGCCTGGATGGCCTGGTCAAGCCCACGGGCGAGGGGCCGCAAGTGCAGGTGCTGCGTAGCCATGACACCGAGATCATCGTGCTGGACGGACGCTATGACGGCGTGGACCAGATCACGCAGATCCTGGCCCAGCACAAAGACCTGGCGGCGGTCCAGATCATGAGCCACGGCAGCGTGGGTTCGCTGACACTGGGCACGGCCACGCTGGGCGAGGGCCAGCTCGATACGTACAAGGAGCAGTTGCGTGCCTGGGGCGATGCCTTGTCGGAAGACGGCGACATCCTGCTGTACGGCTGCAACGTGGCGGCCGGTCGCGCGGGCGTGGCCTTCGTGGACAGCCTGTCGGCCATCACGCGCGCCGATGTCGCGGCGGCGACCCACACGGTGGGCACTGCCGCGCTGGGCGGCGACTGGGTGCTGGACTACCGCAATGGCGTGATCGACACCAACACAGTGACGGTCGCCAGCTGGAACGGGGTGATGGCCAGCGCCAAGGGCCTGCAGAGCGGCGGTTCCACGCTGCAGGGGGTGGCGGTCAATGACCACCTGATCGGCTACGGCAGCGACAACACGTTCGTGTTCGACAACAATTCGACCTCGGCCGTCACGACGATCGAAGTGCGCCAGGGCATGAAGCTTGAGAACGGCGTCTGGGTGCGCAACGAAGACGACGACAACAGCAACAACACGCTGGATTTCTCGGGCATCAAGGGCAACGTCACCGCCATCATCAGCAACAACGACGCCTACCAGATCACCTATTCGACGGTGGATGCGGGCAACAACTGGACCCAGCACGTCGTCAACGTGGTGTTCAAGTCCGCCGATGGCACGCAAAGCCTGAAGATCGGGGACAAGACCTTCAACCTGATCGGCACAGCGCTGGATGGCAAGACCATCCTGGATTACAGCGGCTATGCCACCGGCGTCACGGTCGACCTTTCCGGCCCCACGGAAGACGCCAATGGCGAAGACGTTCCGCCGCCGCCGCCGACCGGATTCGGCTATGTGCGAGCGATCAGCGGCGTCAAAGGTTCCACGCAGGGCGGCAACAAGATCACCGTGGTGGGCGACACCACCGTCACGATCAACAACGCGCAAGACATCATTACGGGTAGCGGCGGCGGCAACACCTACATCGTCGCAGGCGGCACCATCGGTTTTACCCTGACCCAGCAGGCTGGCCAAAGCGGCAACACCCTGGACCTTTCCCAATTTGGCGCCGACATCACTGCCCGTGTGCAGACGGGGGGCGGCGTCAGCGTATTCCTGGGCGCCGGGTTGGCGGCCGACGGCAGCATCAATAGCCTGGCGACCGCGCTGGTCAGCAATCTTGACGTCCAGATGTTCTTCGGCGTGGCCGGCAAGACTACGCTGGATTACTCGGCCTATGAAGACAACGTCACCGTCAACCTGAACTTCCAGGACGGCAACACCGGGCTTTACGACGCCAGCGGCCTGGCGGGTGTGCTGAACATCAGCAACGTCATCGGCGCGGGCGGCAATTATGGCAACGACATCGTCGGCAGCCTGGGCGACAACATCATCACCGTGGCCAACAGCCGCGGGCAGAACCGCATCAGCGGCGGCGGTGGCAACGATCTGGTGATCGGCAACCTGGCCACCGGCGGCGCAACTGAATACATTGCGGGCGTGGACAGCAATGCCACGCTTAGCGGCGACAAGACCTCGGCCACGTTGACAAACACGCCTGTTGGCGCGGGCACCGCTACGACGGTGACCCTGCGCGGCGTGAACGCCGTGACCTTGCAGGACTATCGCACCATCGACCCCACGGCGGCCGTGGGGACGACGAATCACGCCGGCACCAGCGTCACGCTGGACGGCACGAACTATCGCGGCGATCTCACCTTGATCGGCAGCGCGGGCGCCAACGTCCTGAAGGGCGGTTTGGGCCACAACACCTTTACGGGGTACCAGGGCGCGAACGAGCTCTGGGCGCAGGCCGGATCGCTCAGCAACACGCTGGACGAAAACGGCGAATGGAATTTCACGCTGACCAATACGGGCTTGACGGCCACGTATCAAACCGACGGCACGGCGCTGGCGGCAGGGCAGGCTGCGCCCACTCTGGCCAACACGCTGCATGGCGTGTTCAGCGATGCGCGCCTGAACGGCGGCCTGGGTTCCACGTTGATCGACGCATCCGCCTTTTCGGGCAACACGGTGTTGGTCAGCGGTCTGATGATGGGCGGCGTCATCAAGTCGGGCTCCGGCGCGAACACCAAGCACCAGATCATGCTGCTGGGCGGGCGCTATGCCATCACCGGCGGCACGGGCGCCCACGCCACCACCGAACTGGTGGTGGCCGCCGACGGCCTGACGGGCATCGACGGCGCGGGCTATGAAGCGCAGATTGCCGCGACCGGCGGCGTGGGCTATGTGTCGTTCGAGCAGAATGGCGGCACCAACTGGATCAAGCGCGCGGCGGGCGAAACGCAGGCCACCGCGTCTACCTACGCCAACATCACCAGCGCGCGCGTCATCAGCGGCGAATACGGCAACTGGATCGACACGTCGCGCTTTGCGGGCGCGGCCGTGCTGGATGGCTCGGCGGGCCTGGCCAACACCTTCATCATCAGCAACGCCTACGCCACGCAGGTGATCGGGTCGGCCGGCATCAACACCATCGAGCTGTCCACGGGCGGCAAGAACGTGGCGCTGAACAATACCCAGCTCACGATCGGCACGGGCGGCGCCGCCATCAACAGCGCCTTCACGAACGTGAATGACTTCCGCTTCGTGGTGCAGGGCGGCAGCGCCAACACGGTGGACACCTCCGCGTTTACGGGCGTGACGACGCAGACCTATCTGTCGGACCTGACCTCGGGCTACACGCCGGCCGAAGGCCCGGCGTTGGCCTTCCTGTTTCCCAACCATGCCAACGCCCGGGTCGATGTCGGCCTGGAAGGCGTGCGCACGGTGCAAGACCTGCTGGACGCCATCGGTGCCGGCATCATGGTGAACGCGGCCGGTGAGCCGTTGCGCGTGGCCGTCAGCGGCCCGAACGCAGGCAAGCTGATTCCGGCCTCCGACACCACCACCGAGTGGGACTACCTGTACGCGCTCACGGCCAGCCTGGACGCGCAGGGCCGCTTGCAGATCGCCTACAGCCAGGACGCCATCGCGGCGGGCTTCTCGGGCGTGTTCACGTTGGCGCCCGGCATGCAGGCGGCGCTGAACGCGGACGGCACGGTGTCGAACTCCACCGTCAGCCTGTCGGACGCGGCCTACAAGCTGGGCTTGATCGTGGCGGGCCAGGTGCAAACCAGCTCGACCGGCGCGGGCGTGCTGACGGGCGCGGCGCTGGCCATCGGCCATCAGACGCAGTTTGTGCTGGCGGGCACGAATTCCACCATCCGTTCGGGCGGTGGCGACAACACCTTTGTCGTCAATTACGGCCAGTCGGCGAACAATACCGGAGCGGGCAACAACATCGTCACGCTGGCGACGGCCACTGGCAATCACCTGGTGGTCAATACCAGCGTCGGCGCCGTGTTGTCGGGTCCCAACGTGCATTACGTCAATGCCGGGACGAGCACGAATGTCGTCAACTACGGCGGCAACGCGTTCACCGACGCCACCGTCATCGCCACCAACACCACCGGCGCGACCACGCTGGATGCCTCTGCCTGGAGCGCACCGGTCACGCTGGCCACCAGCGGCGGCTATGACACGCTGAAGGGCAACACGAACAACGTGTCCTTCGTGGTGACGCAGCCAGCCGACACCGCGAACGGCACCGTCACGGTGTCGCTGGCGTCGAACGCGGGGTCGGGCAACAGCCTGCAAGTGATGGCGCTGGGCGCGGGCACGGCCTTGTCGACCCTGATCTCGGCGACCGGCACCATCCTCGGCGTGACGCTGGGCGCCAACACCGACAAGCTCGACTACGTGCTGGACATCGGCAATGGCATGGTGGACACGGCGCTTGCCGTGACCGGCCGCAACGTCATCATCCGCGGCCAATCGTTCTCGGTAAACACGGACATCACGCTGGACGCTGCCCATACCTTGCGGTTGGAAGGCGAGAAGATCACGGTCGGCGCCACGACTGGCGCGAATATCGTGCTGGCGGCGGGCGCCGTCGAACTGGCGGCGCAACGCTACCGCCCGTGGCGCAGCGGCTTTGCCCAGATCTACACGCTGGAAACCAGCATCACGATCAACAACGCCACCTTATGGGCGCAGAATGCGTCGGGCGCGGGCGTCAGCCTGACGACCAAGATCGACAGCAAGGACTACGATCTGGACCCGCTGATCAAGAACGCCGCGAACCAGAGCGGTGTGCTGGGCACGCTGGCGGGCGGGGTGAATTCCGCGTTTGATGCGCTGATGAAGTTCCTGGACGGCGCCAGCGCCATGGCGTCGTGGGCGGGCATCACCTACAAGTCGTCCATCAATGTGGGCGCGCAGGCGCGGCTGGTGTCCAACAGCGACGTCACCATCACGTCGACCTCGTCGGCCACGGTGGCGCTGAGCCCCTTGGTGTCCAAGGTGGCCAGCATCGGCGTGGGCGTGTTGCAGAATTACTCGCACATCGACGTGCAAGGCACGGTGATCGCCTCCAAGGCCATCACCATCAAGTCCGAGGTCACGAACGATATCTCCGTGACCCTGCTGCCGGGCCAGCTGGGCGCAGTGCCCGCCGTGATCGGCGTGGGCGTGGCGGTGGTGCTGAGCGAATCCACGGTGCACATCGGTACCGGCGCGCGTCTGGAAACGGGCCTGCAACACACGGCCGACCCGACAACGGGCACGGTCAGCAATGTGGGCGGCGACGTCACCATCCAGGCCATCACCAATCACAAGAGCACGATTTCGATCACCGCCAAGGGCGCGATGGCCGAAAGCGACGACACCAAACCGGTGACGGGCGCGGATGGCAAGATCGATCCGTCCAAGGAAGCCGGCAAGTACAAGGCCAGCGTGGCCAAGGTCGGCGTGGCGGTGGGCTTTGCCTACAACCAGCTCAAAACCGAAGCCTTCATGGACGGCTCGGTGGTGACGCGCAACGCGGGCAAGGTCACGGTCGAGGCCAAGGCGCTGGACAAGGGTAGCGCGATTTCGGTCAAGACGATTCTGGGCGGGCGCGCCGCGACCGGCAGCGATTATCTGTCGTCGGCGCAAACGGAGGCCAAGAGCGCGGCCATTTCCAAGACGGTGACGCCGGTGGTGGGCGGCGCCTTGAGCGGCCTGGGCACCGGCGCGCAGTACGTGAAGAGCTTCTTCAGCGGGCTGGTGTCGGATAGCCGGGGTGGCAAGTTCGGCGACAAGGTCAAGGAAATCAAGCAGGAGAAGGATTTCGAGGACCGCGCCAAGTACGACGAGGACATCCAGAAGGAAATCGACAACCCGTCCACCGAGTTCCAGGTGGGCGCGGCGCTGGGCATGTCGATGAGCAACATCACGACCACGGCGCGCATCGGAAACGGCGTGAACGGCGCCACGGTCAACACGGCGGGCGGAGACGTCACGGTGAATGCCGTGACGCAATACAACACCAAGCTGACGGTGATGAGCGGGGTGGACGATCAGGCCATCGCCGACAAGCAGGCGTTCCTGAAAAAGAAAAACGACCTGACGACCAACCAGCCGGAACGCGCGACGGGGCCGGACGGGTCGGACTTTGGCGCGGCGGCCGCGGTGGTCATCGGCATTGAAGACGTCAAGACGCAGGCCAGCCTTTCCAAGAACGCCAGCATCAGCACCACGGGCGGCGACGTGGCCGTAACGGCCAGCACGCTGAACCAGATCGACCCGAACAAGCTGTGGTTGGTGAATCTGTATGCGCCCTTCGATGGCATCCAGGGCAAGTGGAACGCGGCCGATGGCACCTCGGCCAAGATGACGGTGGCGAGCGACGCCGCCAAGAGCTTCCTGAATAATCTGCAGGCCACGCTGACCAGCACGGGCGGCATCTCGTCCAGCTTCAGCACCTGGGCCAGCGCCACGGCCAAGAGCAAGAAGCTGGCCCTGTCGGGGGCCTTCACCGTATTGGTGCAAGACACCAAGACGCAGGCCAATGTGGCGGGCGCGATCGATACCCGCATTGCTGGCGCCGCCGCCGGCGACGTCACCGTTGACGCCAAAAATTCCTCGCAGCGCTTGAATCTGGTCGGCAACATCATCCTGCCGTCGGTGTCGATCGGCGGCGAGAAGTCGCTGAAGAAGGCCGACGCCAAGGCCGACGGCCAAAGCCGCCTGAGCTATGGCAAGGATTTGACGAAGGGTTTCCTGACCCCGAAGTACCAGGGCTTCGATTACGGCAGCAGCTCGAAGGAAGGCTCGGCCATTGGCGTGTCGGTGTATGTGAACGCGGCCAAGCACGACACGCGCGCGGTCGTCAGCGACACGGCGGTGATCAACACCGGCAAGCTCACGGTCAATGCCGACAATGAACTGATCTCGGTCACGCTGGGCGCCTCGGGCGGCCAGGCCAAGACGCTGGCGCTCAATGGCGTGGTGCTGGTGAATTCCACCAGCGCGACGACGCTGGCCCAAGTGGGCCGCGCCGCAACGGTGAACGCCAGCGGCGCGGCGGCCATCCAGGCCACCGACGCTACCTGGGTCGGCACGATTGCCGGCGCCGCCGCCAGTTCGCAGGCGGCGGGCGTGGGCATGAGCGTGTCCATCAACGACGTCAATCGCTGGACGCAGGCGCTGATCGGCGACACCTTGCGCGTGTCCGATGGCGCGCCCTCGGCCTTGGCGGCCGGCACGTTCTCGGCGGCCTCGCTGTCGGTGCGGGCGGAAAACAAGGGCTTTGTCGGCAACTTCGCCGTGGCCGGTTCGCGCGTGTCCAGCCCGGTGGCGGGCGCGGGCGGCGGCACGGGCGCGGGGGCGGGCGGCTCGGGCGGCGCAGGCGGCACCGGCACCGATACTTCGGCCATCAAGCTGCCGGGCAGCCAGGGCAATGCAACTCCCGGCACCAGCACCCCGACCTTGCCCAGCACGGATGTCAGCAGCGTGCTGGACTCGGTCAGCGGCCAGGTGGGCCAGCTGACGCAGGACGCGGGCGCGCCGGCATCCGGCGCAGGCGGCTCGGCCGCCAGCAGCCAGCCGTCGAAGGCAGGCGTGGCGATTTCGGGCGCGGTGGCTGTCAACATGGTCAGCGACTTTGCCCAGGCCTATGTCAACGCGGCGGGCATGGTCATCAAGATTGGCGGTGACGCGTCGATTACCGCGTTGAACAACACCCACGCGCTGGCGCTGTCGGGTTCGGCGGCGTTGGCGCAGTCGGACACGGCCAAGTCCAACGTGGGCGTGGCCGGCGCCTACAGCATGAACATGCTGGGCGGCGAAGCCCGCGCCGAGGTGATGGCGGTGGGCGAACTGGCCGTTACCGCCAACCTGGCGCTGGCGGCTCGCCGGACCGGCGTCGCGGTGACGATTGCCGCCGGCATGGCCGGGGCCAAGGGGCAGAAGGGCGTGGCGGTGGCGGGTTCCGCTGCCGTGGGCGTGGCGGACTACGCCAACATCGCGGTGCTGAGCAACGCGGCCAAGGTGTCGGCGCGCGACATCACCATCCAGGCGCGCGACCTGAGCGTGCTGGCCACCGTGGCGGGCGCGGCCGCCAGCTCGGACGGCAAGGCGGGCGTGGGCGCGGCGATTGCCGTCAACACCAGCACCAGCAACGTCGAGGCGGGCATCCGCCAGGTGACCGACCTGCTGTACACGGGCCGCGTGGACGTGTCGGCGGAATCCACCCAGGTGGTCGTGGGCTTTGCCGGCGCGTTCGGCATGGCGCGCGATGGCGCGGGCGTGGGCGGCTCGGTGGCCGTCAACGTGGTGTCCAACCGCATTGAAAGCTATTTGATCAACAGCAAGGTCACGCACAGCGGCGCGGCCACCGGCAACCACGACGTGAACGTCAGTGCGTCGGACAAGACCACGCTGGTCGCCATTACCGGCGCGGCCGGCGCGGGCAAGAAGGCGGGCGTGGGCATCGCCGTCAGCTACAACGAAATCGGCAACGCGGTCATGGCCGGCATCCAGGGTTCGACCGTGGATACCAAGGGCCACGGCGCGGTGAACATCAGCGCTGAAGACACCTCGTCACTGGGCGGTGGCGCGGTCGGCGTGGGCGTGGGCATGGGCCAGGCCAAGTTCGCGGCCGCGGGCTCGGTGCAGGTCAACCGGGTCAGCTCGGCCGTGGCGGCCTATGTGCTGCCCAGCTACGCCGGCAATGGCGCGGTGGCGGCGCGCAGCACCATCAACGCCACGGCGCTGACGGTGAAGGCGACCGAGAACAATACGCTCGTCGCCGTGACCGGCGGCGTGGCCGTGGCCGCCGGCGGCTCGGTGGCCGTGGGAGCATCGGTCAGCGTCAACGAGATGAGCTCGCGCACCAGCGCGCTGATCGACAACGCCGACGTGGACGTCAGCGGCCAGGTGGACGTGTCGGCACATTCGTCGCCGTTGCTGGTGTCGGTGGGCGCGGCAGGCGCCTTGTCGAAGAATTTCGCGTTGGCCGGCGCGGTCAACGTCAACATGATGCGCGGCGCAACCGAAGCGCGCATCAGCAACAGCACTATCAAGGCAGGCAGCCTCGCGGGCTTCTCGGGCGATGCCGTGCGGGTGAACGCGTCGGACGCATCCGCGCTGTACGCCATCACCGTGGCCGGTTCCATCGCCACGCAGGGCGCGGCGGTGGGCCTGGCCGTGGCGGTCAACATCATGGGCGGAAACACCGCCTTTGACCGCAACCTGCTCAGCTTCAACAACGGGACGCTGGCCGATTCCGGCGCGGCGGTCACGACGGCGGGCGTGGCCGACAATGCCGGAACGACGGCCAATCCGAAGGTGACGGCGGCCATCCAGCGCAGCGATGTGCACGCGGCGGCCGGCAACGTCAACGTGTTCGCTGGCCTGGTGGACCCGATGGCGGCGGGCGGCAACGCGCAGCTGAACGGCGGCGACCAGCTGTCGGTGGGCGGCAGCGACGTCAAGGTGGACCAGGGCGGCAGCACGCTGACCTTCACCGGCAACGCGGCGGCCGTCATCAACGGTACGGCCGACAACAGCGGCAACGGCGGCATGCCGGGGCAGGGCGGTACGACGGGCGGCGAGTTCTCGGGCTGGCAGACGGGCGACGGCGTTTACGTGAGCGCGGGCGCGTCCAACATCAAGCTGGCCGATGGTTCCAGCCTGCGCAACGACCGCGTGTACTACGTGATCCGCCGCGAGGCCGCCAATGGCGAGGCCGTGATCCAGCTGGCCGACACGCAGGAAGACGCGCTGCGCGGCAAGGCGCTGCAATTCAGCAGCGTGAGCAATCTTGCCGCCGTGGGCTTTGCCCATGTGCGCATGCAGAATTCCACCAGCGTCAATCTTCAGCCATTCCACGGTGTGGACGCGGGCGTGACGCTGAACCCGGCCACCAACACGCTGACCTTGAGCACGCCGTTTGCCGGCGTGCAGGAAGGCTCGGCCATCGTGTACAGCGGTTCGGTGGGCAGCAATGGCCAGATCGACGACGTGCTGGCCAACCGCATTCTTGCGCAGGGCAAGGATGTGCTGAAGGTGGGCGTGACGTATTACGTGGTCAACCTCAGTGCCGACCAGACCTCGTTCCAGCTGCGTGACGGCCAGGGCAACCTGGTGGATTTCAGCGGCGCATCGGTCAGCGCAGCCCCGCAACGCTTCAGCGTCAACAACCCCGCGGGCGCGGTGCTGAACGCCGATGGCAGCCTGACGCTGCCCAAGGCGCATGGCCTGGCGACCGGCGACAAGGTGGTCGTCAGCGTGGCCGCCAACGGCGTGCTGACGGGCCTGACGAACGATCACGTATACGTGGTTGAGGTCGTGGACAGCACCACGCTGCGCTTCAAAGACGTGAACGGCGCCGCCGTCACGCTGGCGGCGCTGGGTTATGTGGCGGAATTCAATGCCGGCACCAAGCGCTATGACTACTTCCTGACGGATGCGGCGGGCAACAAGCTGCTGGACGCGCAGAACCAGCCGATGACCGTCAACCCGGACGCGATGATCGCGTTCACGCAGGTCGAGCTGCAACGCCAGACCTCGCAGACGACGACCACCACCGGCAGCGACGGCACCGAAAACACCAGCATCACGCAGGGCACGCCGACGGACGCCACGCTGTCAGCCAGCAGCGGCAAGTCGCAGGTGGCGGGCGAGAACAGCTTTACCTTTGCCACCGACGCGGGTCTGGCCACGGGCGACACCGTGATCTACCGCAGCCAGGGCACGGAGATTGCGGGTCTGGTCGATGGTCAGCGTTACTACGTCATCAACGCGTCGCAAGGCGGCGCGTTCCGCTATCAATTGGCGACGTCGCTGGACAATGCACGCGATGGCATCGCCATGCAGTTGGGCGCCGTGACGGGCACGGGTGGCATCAGCTTGCAGAAGGCCGTGGACCGCATCACCTCGGGTGGTCTGATTGCGCTGGACATCGGTTCGCTGACGCAAGGCCATGGCTTGACCAACAGCATGCTGAGCATCACGGTGGCCGGCGCCGGGGGCAAGTCCCTGGGCGGCGCGGGCGCCATCGGCGTGAACCTGTCGCGGGCGGATGTGTCCGCCATCATCGACAACACGGGCGCGGCGGCGGGCACCAAGGTGCTGTCCGAGGCCGGCGCGGTGTCGGTATCGGCGCAGGACGCCAGCCGCATCGTCACGGCCACGGGCGCGCTGGGCATTTCGGTGACGCAAGGTGCGTCGGCGGCGATTGGCGCATCGGTCAGCGTGGCGGACATGCGCAACGACGTGCGCGCCGCCATCGCAGGGGCCACGGTCACGGCCGAGTCCGTGCAGGTGCGCGCGGAAGAACGCGCCAGCATCTACAACGTATCGGTGGGCCTGGCGGGCGGCGCGGGCGTGGCCGTGAGCGGCTCGGTGGCCGTCAACACGATCCAGAACACGGTGCATGCGCAGATCCGCGATGCGTCCGTGACGGCGACGGCGGGCGATATCCGAATCGCCGCGCGCGACATGGCCAGCATTGCGGCACTGGCGGGCAATGTGTCCGTCTCCGTGGGCGGCCGCGTGGCGGCCGGCATGGCCTTTGCCGTCAACCAGATTTTCGACACGGTGTACGCGGGCGCGGTGCGCTCGTCCTTGTCGGCGGCGGGCGACATCGTGGTGCTGTCCACGTTTGCCAAGCCCGATGATTTGTCGCCGGGACTGAACGCGCAGATTTCCGCCATGGCGGTCAGCGGCGCGGTCGCGGCGGGCGGCTCCGGCGCCAATGTGGGCTTTGGCGGGTCGGCGGTACTGAACTGGATCGCCAACACCATCACCGCCGAGATCGGCGACACGGTCAGCGGCCAGGACGTGGTGGCGGACGGCGACATCGTCGTGCAGGCCTCTGACGAATCCACCATCAACAGCCTGGCCGGCGCAGTGGCGCTGGGCCTGGGCTCGCAAGGCGCCAGCGTGGCGGTGGGCGCCAGCCTGTCCTACAACTACCTGGGCGGCGCGCCCGCGGGCAATGCGCGCGAGCACTCGGTGTCGGCCTTGATCCGCGACACGCAGGGCGCCGTGCGCGGCGCGCATGTGCAGGTGGCCTCGCTGTTCACGGGCCAGATTCACAACGTGACCGTGGCGGGCAGCGTGGCCGTGGGCACGGCGGCGGTGTCGGTGGGCGGGGCCGTGTCGGTCAACCGCGTCAACAGCAAGAATGAAGCCGGCATCCGCAACGCGCGCCTGGTCGAGGCCCTGTCCTCGGGCGGCGCGCCGGGCGTGGCCGTGCAGGCGCGCGACGACGGCTATGTGCTGGCGGTGGCGGGCGGTTTGGGCGTGGCGGTGTCGCCGGGCAGCGGCGCGGGCATCGCGGCCGGCGTGTCGGCCACCGACAACACGGTCAGGAACCACACGCTGGCTTATATCGACGGCAGCTCGGTCAGCGACGCGAATGCGCGCACGCAGATCGGTTCGGCCAACGGCATCGCGGTGGACGCCATCAATGAGTCGCGCATCGTGTCCACGTCGATCGGCGTGGCGGCGGCGGTGGCGGTGGGGCAGGGCTTTGCGGGCGCCGGTGCAGGCGCGGGCAGCGGCAACACCATAGGCGGTTCGGTGCAAGCCACGCTGCGCAATGTGGACCCCAAGAACAACGGCACGATCGACGGCGACGTGCACGTCAAGGCCGAGAACACCGGCAGCATCGTCACCGTGGCGGGCGCGCTGGCCGTGGCGGTGTCGGCAGGCGGCATGGGCGCGGGCGCGTCCGTGGGCGTGTCGGTGGCCATCAGCGACATCACCACCGTCGTCAAGGCGCTGGTGGACAACGCCGTGATCCGCACGCGCGCCGGCAGCCAGGGCGTGACGGTGTCGGCCAGCGACACGGCGGCCATCACCGCCGTCGCCGTGGGCGGCGCGGTCAGCGTGCAGGCCGGCAGCGCGGGCGTGGCCATTGCGGTGGGCACGAGCGTGGCGGTCAATAAAGTGTTCAACTCGGTGCACGCCCAGATCCAGGGCGGCCGTATCGAAACGGGCGGCGCGGCGCTGACGGTCAGCGCTACGCAGCAGGCCGACATCACGTCGGTAGTGCTGGGCGCGTCCGTCGCGGTGTCGGTGGGCGATAGCGCCAACGCCGCCATCGGCGGCGGCGGCGCGCTGGCGCGCAACGTCATTTCCGCCAGCGTGCAGGCGGTGGTGTCGGATGCGGTCATCGACACGTCGGGTGCGGGCAACACGTTCGGCGCGCTGGACGTGTTGGCGCTGGGCCTGTCGCAGATCAACGCGGTGGTGCTGGGCATGTCGGCCTCGGTGTCGGTCAGCCACTACGCGGCGGCGTCTGCCTCTGTGGGCGTGGCCATGGCCGAGAACGTCATCGGCTACGACGTCAACAGCGCCGGGCAGGTGGTGGCGCTGGGCGCGGGCCGTCCGGTCAATGAAATCGTGGCCGGCATCGACGGCAGCACGGTGACGGCGGGCGCGGTGCGTGTCAACGCCAGCAACGCCACCTTCAAGGCCGACGGCAGCGTCGACCAGCAGCAAAGCATCAACGCCGTGGTGGTGGCGGGCGCGGTCGCGGTGTCGGTGGCCTACGCGCCGCCCATCGTGGACGGCGCCAGCCTGGCGGTGTCGGGGGCCGGCGCGGGCGCGCGGGCCGTCAACAAGATCAAGACGGGCATCACCGCCCGCATCACGGACCAGAATCAGGCGCATGCGTGGAACGCGGCCACCGTCTCGGTGGTGGCGATGGACGCGGCCCGCATCGACAGCACGATTGCCGCGGTGGCGATCTCGGTGGCGGTGTCGCTGGGCGCCACCGCGTCCCTGTCGGTTGCGGCGTCCCTGGCGCAGAACGACGTGGGTAACGCGGCGCTGGCCAAGGTGGATGGCGTGAACTTCGTCAACGCCCCGGCCATTACCGTCAAGGCGGACAGCCAGGCCAGAATCCATACCGTGTCGGTGGCGGCATCGGTCGCCGTGGGCGTGGGCCTGGGCGGCATATCGCTGGTGGGCGGCGGCGCCGATGCGCGCAATGTGATCAGTTCGTCGGCCACGGCGTTGATGAACGGCTCGCGCTTCAGCGGCAACGGCGCCAATACGTTGACCGTGGATGCCGACATGAGCGGCACGATCAAGTCCACCGTCGTGGTCGCCAGCGTGGCCTTCACGGCGGCGGGCGGCTCGCTTGCCATCGGCGCCTCGGTGGCCGAGAACGACATCACGCAGGAGGCGGGCGCGCGCGCCACGCTGTCCAATACCCAGGTGTCGAACCTGGGCGCCATCAACGTCACGGCCGACACGATCCAGACGCTGGAAACGGTGGTGGTGGCGGGCGCGGTGGGCATTGCCTACAACGGCGTCGCGCTGGCGGCGGCGGGATCCAACGCATCGAACAGCACGCGCGCCGTGACGCGCGCCCAGGTGGATGGGCTGACGCAGATTGACGCCAACGTGCGCGGCGCGGACAGCTTGACCGTCAAGGCCACGAACACCGCCGCGCTGAAGGCAACGGCCGCGGGCGCGGCCTTGTCCGGCACGTCGCAGGGACTGGCCTTGTCGGTGGGCGTGGCGCTGGCCAGCAACAAGGCGTTGGGCGCGGTGGAGGCGTCGGTGTCGAATTCGACGCTGAGCGTGGGCACGGGCGCGCAGATGACGCGCGTGTCCGTCGCTGCCGAAGATACGACCACGCTGAACGCCAAGGCCATCGGCGCCTCGCTGGCGTTTGCGATGTCGGGTGGCTCCTTGGCGGTGGGCGCGTCGGTGGCGAAAAACGTCGCCGCGACGAGCGTGCAGGCGTCGGTGAACGCGTCGACGCTGAACGTGTCGGATTCGGTGTCGGTGTCGGCCAAGGAAACCGCCACGCTGGATGGCGTGTCGGTGGCGGCATCGGTCGCGGCCGGCTTCTCGGGCGTGTCCGTGTCCGGTTCGGGCGCGGAGGGCACGCACATTGTGGGTAACGACGTGGGCAGCCGCATCACGGGCTCGACCCTGACGGCGGGCACGGGGGTGTCCGTCAAGGCGGACAACACGTCCACGATCTCGGCGGTGACGGGCGCGGTGTCCGTCAGCGCGACGGGGGCGGGTGTGGCGGCCAGCATTGGCGTGTCGATTGCCAACAATACCTTCGGCACGTATTCGGGCGACGGCATCAGCCGCACGAACCGCGCGCTGGCGTCCATCGACAACAGCACCATCAACGTCGCCAAGGGCAATGTGGATGTGCTGGCGACCTCGACGGAAACGCTCACCAGCGTCAACTTCGCGGGCAGCGTAGCGGTGGCGGGCATGGGCGGTTCGGCCGCGGGCTCCGGCGTGCAGGTGACGAACCGCTTTGGCACCACCACGTCCGCAACTATCCAGGGCTCGGACGTGACGGCGGGCATCACGGGCGGCGCGGGTTCGGTGACGGTGCGGGCGCAAGACACCAGCACCATCCTGAAATCGGGCGCGTATGGCGTGGCCGTGGCGGCCTCGCTGCCGGTGCCGGGCAATTTCGGCCTGAACCTGGCCCTGGCCGTGACGCTGGTGGACAGCGTGGCCGAGAACCAGGTCAGCGCCACCATCAACACTGCCAGCGGCAAGAACGTGGGCGCCTATGACGCCGTGTCGGTGCTGGCGCTGGAGACGACGAACTTCAAGGGGCTGGACGCGGTAACGGCCTCGGTGGCGGTGGGCGGTGGCATCGCGGCCTCGGGCGCCGGGGTGCGGGTTACGAACAACACGCGCAACAACGTCAGCGCCCGGGTCTCGGGCGGCGGCCAGGTCGGCGCCTTGGGCAAGGTGGACATCAAGGCCGACACCAAGATCACGGCAGAGATCGACCTGACGCAAGTCAGCGTGGCGGTCGGCATGGTGGGCGTGGCGGTGGGCGTGGGCATTGCCGAGAACATCTCGCGCGACACCACGACGGCCTCGGTGGACGGCGCAGCCGTCTCCGCCCCGGTGGTGGACCTGAGCGCGCTGGTGGCCGTGGACTTCAGCCAGACCCAGACGGCCGGCGTAGCCGCCACGACGGGGCTGGCCGTCAACGTCAACAAGGCACTTGTCGACATCGGCGCGACGACGCTGGCCGAGGCCAAGAACGGCGCGGTGCTGACGGGCGTGGCGGTGACGACGCCCGGGCTGGGCGTCACGCCCGGCATGGTCAACATCAATGCGCAGGGTAGCTACCTTGGCCGCGCCTATGCCAAGGCGATCACGGGCGGGGTCATCGGCGTGGGCGTGATGAGCGCCGAAACGCGCCTGGGCGGCTCGCTCAAGGCGTCCGTGGACAATGCGACGGTGCAGGGCGCCATCGTGGGCATCACGGTGGGCGCCACCACGGAACGCAACGGCGAAGCCGGCCTGCTGGCCGAGGCGCGTTCGCTGGAAGTGGGCGGCGTGACGGTGTCGATCGACACCGCGTCGCTGACGACCAACCTGGATGCGCGCGTGCAGATCGGCAACAACGCCCGCGTGGACGGCACGATGCTCAGCATCTCGGCCAGCCAGGTGCAGTCGGTGGACGTCAAGATGGACGCCGGCACGATTGCGCTGGTGGCGGGCCGCCAGGGCAAGATCGACGTGGAAGTGGGCGGCAAGTCCGCCATCGACATCAGCGGCGGCGCGCAGGTCTCCGGCAACAAGCTGGACATCCGCAGCAACAACACCGTGCGCGGCACGTCCACGCTGTCGGGCTATTCCGTCCGGGTGGCGGGCGCCGACGTCAGCAAGCACACGGTGTCGATCAAGCCGGAATCCACCATCACCATCACCGGCTCGCGCCAGGCGACCGACACCATCACCACCGCCGGCATGACGGTGGTGCAGGCGCGCGGCGACTACGGCACGCCGGGCATGCTGGACCTGGTGACGACCAACGACATCATCTACACCCAGAAGAACAAGATCACCGGCGTGGCCGGGGTCTCGGTCACGCTGTCGACCAACCATCTGAGCACCGACGGCAGCCTGTCGCAGGTGAAGGTGGACGGCGCGTTCCTGCGCAACGCCTTTGGCGACGTGGTCATGGCCGCCAACACGCGCGGCGTCACGACGACCATCAGCGACCTGCTGGTGGTGTCCGTGTCCAGCTTCAGCAAGTCGGACAGCAACAACGACCTGACGGTGCGAAACAGCATCCAGATCGACAATTCCTCGATCGAGGCCGATAGCATTCTGGCGCTGGCGGGCAATGGCAAGGCGTCCGACCCCTTGTCGACCGGCTATCTGCTGGCCAACGACAACGTGTCGTTCACTCTGGTGGGCATCGCCCAGATTCCGGATGTGGACAGCGGCGCGAAGGCGCGCCAGATTAATACGGTGCTGATCGACGGCGTGTCGTCCAGCGGTTCGCTGCTGAAGGCGCAGCGCAACGTGCGCCTGGAGACCAACCCATCGACCTTGGATCAGGCCAAGGTGAACGGCTCGGTGCAGGTCATCGGCCTGAACCTGAACCCCACCGCCAAGCTGGCGGACGGGGTGGTGGACACCAGCTCCAGCAAGGTCGCCACGGGTGCGGCCACGCAGATCATCGCGGGCGTAAACAACGCGGCCAACCTGTTCGTGATCCCGGCCGAGCTGCTGAAAGAGCTGGGCCTGACCAGCCTGGGCGTGCAGGCGGCGGGCGGCGCGGTGAAGTTCGATTCGAACTCGGCCATCGTCAAGGCCATTCTGGAAAAGTTGCTGGGCGCGGGCAAGACCAGCCTGGACGGCGCGGCCGGCACGGTCAATATCGACGTGAACTATGAGCTGACGGCATTTACCGCTAGCGACATCAAGGTCAACGTCACGACCGGCATGATCATCACGGACGGCAATGGCAACTACTACCGTTACAACAGCCTGGACAGCCGCGACCTGAATCTGGCCGATGAGAACTACGGCAACAGCTATTGGCTGCGTCTGAATAACCCGACCCAGGCCCAGAAGGACGAAGCGCTACGCACGGACTTCGGCGCCACGGCGGCCGCCCAGGTGGGCAGCCTGTACTTTGTGCTGAAGACCCTGGACGTGGGCATGCCCACGCTGCGCTACGCCAGCCAGCAGAACATCATCAGCGAGCAGATCCGCACGTTGACGAAGATGCAGAACGAGCACGCGTCCGACCCGCAAGCGGTGGCGCGCTACCAGGCCAACATCGCCGCCTTGCAGCGCCAGTTGCAAAGCATCCAGATGGCGACGGTGGTGGACGGGCAAGTCCGCTACCTGGATTCGTTCTCCACGTTCTATATCGAAATTCCCGATATGTACGCGTCAGGCGGATCGGTCTACGTCAGCGCCACGGACACCAGCGGCGTGAACCGGGCGGGCATCGACGCGCGCGCCAACACACAGATCAACATCGTCAACGATTCGCCGATGCTGATGAACGTGTATGACGCCGTGGTGCTGGACGGCACCATCATCCGGCCGGGTTCCGATGGACAGTTGAAGGTCTTCAAGACCGGCCATCTGTACATCAACGACGTGCCGGTCAAGGGCGCCTCGGGCTCCGACACGGCCGAGGTCAATATCAGCCAGGTCAAGAACGCCTGGGCCGCGGACCCGTTCGGCGGCATGCTGGACGAGATCAAGGCGGATGGCAGCCGAGACAAATCGCTGGCCAACCTGATTGCGAACGCGCCGGTGGACCTGGGCCTCTTGGGCGCGGTGGTCAATCCGCTGGGCAAAGTCTCGGTGATCAACACGCTCGGCAGCATCAATGTGTCGGGCACGATCCAGGCGGTCAGCCTGGACATCGTGGCCAAGGGCAACTTCAGCCTGCAAAGCGAAGGCTGGTTCAACACCGGCGCCGACCCCACGCTGCTCAACGACAGCTGGGCCAGCGTCGTCAACGCCTTGAAGAGCAATAGCGCCAGCACCGGCATCAGCGACACGATGCAGAACGTGTTGCTGAAGTGGGGCTACATGAAGCTGGGCTCGTTCGCCCAGTACATGAACAGCAACACGGCGGCGCGCGACTCGCGCATCTTCGCGCTGGGCGCCGTGAGCATTTCGGCGCTGACGCTGAACATCGACGGCAAGATCCAAAGCGGCCTGACGGACGCCTATATCAAGATCGATAGCTCGTTCCGTGGCGACCAGGATAAGTCCCTGCAGGATGGCAATGGCTACGCGGTCAGCGGGGTGTCGTTCAGCGCGGACGGGTCGTTGAACCGCTATGGCGCCATCACGGGCCGTTTCGACTACGCCACGCAGACCATCATCCTGGACCCCATCCGCCTGGCGGGCGGCAGCATTTCGCTGACGGGGCAGATCGTGTCGGTGGGCAACGGCAACCTGATCGTGGCCAACGGCTACGCCTCGGTGCATATCGACAACCAGACCACCTACGGACTGGTGACGGGCGACATCGACGTCAGCACCTACCGCCGTGGCCGCATCGAAATCATCGACACCGCACGTGGCCAGAAGGATCTGTACGAGCTGCAAGGCACGAACAACGTCGTGCACACGGTGTGGAACAAGTTCGTGCAAGTGCAGCCGACGCCGGGGGAAGTGAACCCCTTGACCTGGATCTGGGTGTACGACAACGGCAACGGCCAGCAGAACACGGCCGGTTCCAGCAGCGCGGCGGGCACGCTGCAAGACGGCCAGACGCTGACCCTGAACTACAAGCCCCAGGCCGGCCAGATGATGGTGTGGGTCATGGGCTGGAGCTCGGGCGAAACCACTACCACCGTCTACACGACCAAGCAATTCAACCTGTTCGGCGACTTCGATCCGCTGGGCTGGCTGACCGACAAGAACACCAGCAAGTCCGGCCCCGTGACGGTCTTCGAGACGCCGCGCCCCGTGCTGGTGTCCACCGTCGTGGCCTACGACGGCGTGAATTCCGTGCCGGATGCGCTGAAGGCGCAACTGAGCGCCAGCGGCAAGCTGAATGACGCGCTGTTGCCGACCACGATCGAAGGCAGCGGGACGCAGAAGCTGGTGGAGGATTCCCACGGCACCATCACCGGCCCCGACGGTAAGCACTACCGCCTGGAAACCACGGGCGGCACGGCGCTGGACACGTCTGTGTTCAGCGTGGCCTACCGCAAGTTCAACACCGGCGTCATCGTGCGCAATGATGGCCCGCACACCAGCGGCGGCGGCTGGCTGCGCACCAAGACCACCACGCTGACGCAGGTGGTCGAGAAGAAGCAGCAGGAACTCTTCACTTTCTACATGCCGGCCTCGCAAGAGATCACGCTGAGCTTCATGGGCTCCAGCAACGCCGACAACGCGATCTACATCCGCAGCAATGGCGACATCACGCTGGCCGGCAACCTGATCGTGGGCAACGGCAAGACGGTGCGCATCGAGGCCGTGTCGGCGTCCAAGCCCACATCGATCACGATGCAGGGCGAAGTCGGCATCATGGCGCGCGATGTAAACGGGCAAATGCCCACGGGCGCAAACGCCCAGGTGAACGTGGACGCCATCGCGCTGGGCGGGGCCATCAAGCTGAACCTGATGGGCTCCAACGGCTACACGCGCGCCGAGGCGCGCAACGACATCCGCTTGAACTACTTCTCGGATGGCGGCGCGAGCTCGTGGGCGACGCTGAAGAAGGTCAGTTCGTCCGCCGGCACGGTGTACATCGAGGCGCTGAACGGCATCTTCAGCCATGCGTCCAGCGGGTCGGACACCGTGGTGTCGGGCAATCGCATTGAACTGAACGCGGGCTACGGCGCGATCGGCACCGCGTCCAAGGCGCTGACGATCAACGCGCGCCAGGGCTTTGCCGCCCAGGCGGGCCTGGCGGGCGGCCCCGCGGGCGTCGACAAGAGCATTTACCTGTCGCAAAACGTGCTGAACGCCGACCTGACGCTGGTCAAGCCGGTGAACTGGACGAATCCCCAGGCCTCCGTCTACGCGGAGCTGGGCAGCGTCAATATCACGCTGAATGGCGGTTCGCTGCTGGATGGCGAGCTGGCCGATACGCGCACCGCCACCGAGAAGGCGTATCCCACGGTTACGGCCAAGATCCTGGCCGACCTGAACGCACAACTGGCCCAGTACGACAGCTACTGGTCGGGCGTGCGGTCCTTGCAGACGGCCACCATCACGCTGGGCGGCGTGGGCACGTACCTGAGCACGCAGGCCGAAGGCGGCCAATACCTGGCGCTGAGCCTGACGGCGGACCAGTACAACGCCGCGCTGAAGGCGGCGGTCGACGGCCAGCATCTGGTGCGGCTGGCCTATAACAACAGCTTGAACGGCAATGTGCGCACCGAGATCCTGGGCTATCTTGGACTGGTGGCGGGCAGCGGCGTGAACAACGTCTATCAATTCACCTTCACCGTGTACGACCCGGCCAACCCGGGCGCGGTCACGGGGGCGGTGTCGCTGGCGGCGCTGGGCTATACCGCCGGTAGTCAGGGCGTGCTGTACGGCCCGTCGTACGCGCTGGCCGGCGCCACGGATCAAGCCAACGCCAATCTGCCGATCTCGTTCACGCTGCCTTCGGGCGCGCTGACGGTGCAGCAGGGCTCAAGCACGCTGCGCCTGCAACTGAGCAACGCCCAGTTGAACGCGCTGGCCAGCCGGTCGGGGCAGACGCAGGGCGACCTGTACCAGCGCGCGCTGGCGGGTTTGCGTACCTATACCTATGTGTTGGTGGATGGGCAGAAACTGGCGATTGACCAGATCTTGCCCACTGGCGCTCAATGGTGGGGTTCGAACAGTTTCGACAGCATCCTGATCACGCTGAAGTCCCCGTATGTGGGCGACCTGAGCAACGTGGACAGCTCCGGCCATCACAACCTGAACATCGTGCTGGGCAATGCGTCCGGCACGATGGGCGCGGGCGACACCAGCGGCACCACGAACGCCACCCGGCCGACGGTGCCGGCAACGAATGCGCCGGCGCCCGTGCTGGGCGCCAATGACCGGGACATGTCGGCCGACATCATCGCGGCCATCACGCAGTACAACCTGGATCATCCGCAAGCCAAGATCGCCACGGGTACCGGCTCGCTGTACGCCAACCTGACGGCGACGGCGCCGGGCAGCACCTGGTCGGTCATCGAGCGCACCGTCACCGGCAACACGCTGCAACTGGCGGGCAATTCGCTGGGTTGGCAGATGCCGGGATCGGGCACGGTGCAGCAATACAACGACTGGATGAACAGTGCGGTCAACGGGCTGATCGGCAGCACCATCACCTTCACGATCGACGGGGTGGAATACACCCGCCGCATCGAATCGCTGAAGCTGGTGCTGGCCGACGGTTCGCCCGCCACCAGCGTCAACAACGGGCAGAACCAGATCGCGATCACGTTCTCGGGTACGGCCATCTCGGTCAAGAGCTACTACGTGCGCGATGGCGCGAACGTGGTGACGTCCACGGTGCTGCCGTCGCAGCTGGTCTATGGCCTGACCGGCCTGGGCAAGGGAACGAACTCCGTCTCCGTCGCGTACATGATCCAGCGAGGCTTTGGCGCCACGGCGCTCAAGCAAGGCGTCCTGACGTCCGACACGCCGAACACCAATTGGGGCTGGTTCGGCAGCAACCTGCTGCCGTTCTACACCTATACGGAAACGTCTGGCGCCGGTTACGCCGAGTTTGTCGACATGGGCAACGGCTTCAGCTGGGACCTGAACAAGGTCAACCTCAGCGATGTGGCGCGCACGCAGCTGGCCAATAGCATCAAGGCGCTGCTGCAAAGCGGGCAGTCGATCTCGTTGGCCGGGCTTGAGCTGTACATGACGAACCAGAACGGCAGCCTGCAAGGCCACGATCTGGGCGTGTACGACAACGGCACGCTGCACATCCTGACCATTGTCGACGCCGACGGCAACCCGCTGACGGCATCCAGCCCCGACAGCGCCTGGCTGACCGGCCGCATCACGTTCTCGGGCAAGGTGTATGCGCAGAAGTCGCAGCTGGAAGACCTGAACGTCTACCAGAACACCAATGTGCACGACACGACCACGTCGGGCGGCTACACGCCGGTGCTGCAGGGCATGACGGTGAATGCCGGTATCCGCCTGGTGGACAACGGCTTCACCCAGCAGTCCCTGACGCAGTTCGGCGTGGCCACGCTGACCCTGCCGGGCAACGACCGCCTGGTGCAAGGCCAGCGCGTGGAACTGAGCTTCGCCAATTCCACGCAGACGGCCATCTATTACATCCAGAGCGTCAACGGGCGCGTCGTGACACTGTCGGACAGCGTCAACGGCGCCTTCAATGGCGGTGCCGCGGTCACCATCGACAAGATCTTCGGCGTGGCGGGGGCGACGCCGGGCGCGGTGACGGTGCGCTTGCTGGACGCGGCCGCCAGTGGCGCTTCGGTGTCGACGGACAACGTCATCACCTTGAGCGACATGAACATCGTGCCGGTGACGGACGCCAACGGTCAGGTAACGGGCTACCGCGCCTTGCAGAACTATGACCGTGTCTATCTGAACGACGTGCGCGTGCAGATCGGCAAGACGGCCAGCCTGCAAACCAACGTGGCCTATTACGTGCTGGTGGGCGCGAACAACACCATCCAGCTGTTCGCCTCCAAGGAACAGGCGGTGCTGCATCAGCAGATTGAACTGCTGAACCAGACGGCCGAGGGCAGGGAGCTGGTGAAGGCGTTGTTCACCGACGCCGGCATCACGGGCGAATTGCTCCGCGGCTTTGCGGCGGCCGATGTGAACGGCATGTTCACCGTGTCCACGCACTTGTTCCAGACGCAGGCGGCCGGTTCCACCGCGGGTCTGAGCGCGCAGATGCAGGCGCTGCACGAGCAGCTGAAGAACCAGGGCTTCGATCCGAACTACCTGGCTGCGGCGCTGGACATCACGGCGGCACAGAACCTTGTCAAGTCCACGCGTAACCAGATCGTTTACGACTACGTGGTCGACAAGGAACTGGCGCAGACGGCCGAATACCACAACTACTGGCTCGACCGGCTGGAGTCCACCACCGGCGCGGTCAGCTCGGGCCTGACGTCCGTGGGATCGGGCAGCTTCAAGCTGGCCAATATGAACATCGTGGACGACGGCACGGGGCAGCTGCGCGCGCTGCGCACGGGCGACGAGATCTACTTCCGCCAGTCGATCGGCAATGTGCGCGCCGATACGGCGTACTACGCCATCGTGGGCGCGGACGGCACCATCCGCCTGGCGGCGACGCTGGCCGACGCCATGCTGTACCAGACGGGGGCGGGTCAGAACGGCGGCTTGCTGGCGCTGTACCCGAACATGGGTGACGCGATCACGGTGGCGTTCGACGCCTCCAGCCTGAACGGTGCGGGCGTCGAGGCGTACACGCGCACTTACACGGTGCGCGCCGACGCGCCGGCCCAAACGGCGGCCGAGATCGCGCAGTTCGGTCAAACCTATAACGCGGGTTACTTCTTCTACTTCTCGACGGCCACGCTGCGCAATATCGAGAACAATCTGCTGTACCCGGTGTCGGCCGCCATCAATGAACAGGTGTTCGACGTGGACGGCGATACCGACGGCGCGCCGCCTGCGGACCGCTTCCTGAACGTGAAGGCCGGCGGCGGCATCGTGTTGCGCACGTCGGGCCAGGGCTCGATCGGCGCCCAGCTGGGTGACTACACGCTGCAACTGCCCAGCCTGGGCGGGCTCACCGATGACGAACGGGCCAACGTGTTCGACTCGCTGCCCGAGGCCGACAAGGCCATTTTGTCGCGCGCCAACGCCGTCAACCTGGCGGGCGTGTATCACACGCTGTACCGCTACATCGGCCCGGCCGGCACGCAGCCGCTGGACCGTGCCAGCGTTGACTTCTCCGACACCAGCTTGTGGCAGCGCTTTGAACCGCAGTTCTCCAACGACGCGGCGTTCAAGCTGGGCGCAACCTTGCCCGCCAACAGCGCCGTGCAGTTCCTGTTTGCGGACCGCTTTGGTCTGTACGAGAACAGCCGCGAGGTCTTCCTCTACAACAGCAAGTTGCTGGAAGGCGCCTCGGCCGCCGACATCAACCAGTGGCAGGCCAATGTGGCCGCCGCGCGCGCCAATGGCGTGCAGGTGGTGGACATCGGCAGCGGCTTCCTGGACCCGGTGTGGAAGTCCGTCAGCGTGCCTTACATGGCGCAAGACGGCGCCAGCCCGCAGGCCCTGGCCAGCGGCATGCTGGTGGGCGATATGCGCGACCCGCGCTACCTGACGCTGAAGCTCACGCGTTCGCTGGCGGTGCAGGCCGTCAACGGCGTGGTGTCCGCATATAGCGACACCACCGTGGGCCTGGATTCGCCCAAGGGCAGCATTCGCCTGGGCGATATCCACGCCAAGGACGGCATCACCATCACGGTCAGCGCGCAAGGCGGTTCCATCATCGGCACCGACGCCGGCACGTTGGAAAGCGCGGGCCAGGTCAGCCTGGTGGCCGACAAGGACATCGTGGGCAGCACGGCGGACGCCAACGGCATCTATCAGTACGACGCCACAAAGCATCTGCAACTGAGCCTGACCGCCGGCCACGCGCTGTATGTGGAAGCGGGCGGGGTGGCGCGCGTGTCGCAGTCCGGTGCGCAGGACCTGAACCTGGTCCTGGCGAACACCAAGGGCACAGCGGTCGGAGGTTCGTCCTACCAGACGGACGCCAATCTGCTTGTGGGTCAGGTGGTGTCGGCCGGCAGCGTCACGCTGAAGGCGGGCTTGTCGATCCTGAACGCCACGTCAGACGGCCAGCGCCAATACGCCAACGTGGTCCTGACGGACCTGAGCGCGGCGGATCTGGCCGGCCTGGGTTACGTGCGCGAGGTGGCGCTGATTGCCGGCAAGTCGGTGGGCCGGCTGGGCGCCGAGGTGTCGCAGCAGGGCACACCGCTGTTGGTCAGCGTGTCGACGAGCGATGCGCAGGCCACGGTGCGCGCGTCGGCTACCGAAGGCGTCAACCTGTACGGCATGCATGGCTTGCGTCTGGGGGGCATCAGTGTGGTGGATGCCGGCGGGATGCGCGGCGATGCGCGCATTTACGCGCTGGACGCCATCCTGAACGGCACGCCTGTTGGTCAGGCCGCGATCACGGCACGCAATGTCTGGCTGGAAACGCTTTCCGGCACCATCGGGGAACTGAGTTCGCCGTTGCTGACGGATATGTCGGGCTATCTGGTGGCCTCGGCGCTGGGTTCGATATCGCTTAGCCAGCTGGGCGTGCATGACCTGGCGCTGGCGCGGGTGGAGTCGCGGTCCCGCGACGAGATCCACTTGAGCAGCCAGGCCAGCATCGTCAACGACAAGACCGCGCAGCCGGGCCTGTCCAGCAGCCGGGTGGACGCGGTAGTGACGGGCGGCAGCCTGTACTTCGTAGCGGCGGGTTCGGTGGGCGGCTATGTCCAATCCGACATGGACGGCACGCTGGTGAATGACGCGCTGATCGTGGCGGTCGTGGGGCCGCAGGCGACGATCAATGCAAAGGCCGACGGCGACGTGGCCCTGGTGCAGTTGGGCGCGGCGACCGATGCGCAGGGCGTGTCGCAGGCGCTGTCCATGAACATCGGGCGCATCGACGCCGACAATGCCTGGCTGGTGGCGCGTCATCAGGCGGGGCAAGCCGGCACGTCGGGCGATATCGTCCTGGCGGCGGATTCCGTCGTCAGCACGGTAGGCGTGTTGAGCCTGCTGGCGGGCAATAACCTGTTCCAGGCGGGACGCAATGGCGCGCAGCCCGGCGCGCTGATCCAGGCAGGCCAGCGCATGAACCTGCGCGTGGACCGCGATGACCGCGGCGCGGCGGGCTATGGCAAGGCGTCGGTGTTGGACATCAACGGCCGGCTGTTGGCGCCCGAAGTCTATGTCTACGGCAGCCAGACGGGCGACAACACGATTGCCTTCAGCAACACCGCCGACATTGGCGGCGCGCTGGACAGCAATCTGGCGTTGACTCAAGGCAAGTTGCTGGACGTGACCGGTGGCAGCGGCCAGGACCGCGTCACGGTGCAGGCGCTGCTGATCAATCAGCAGCAGACCACGGTGCGCACGCTGGACGGCGACGATACCGTGGTCTTCGACACCACCGACGTGCGCGGCGACATCACCGTGCAGAGCGGGCTGGGCAATGACGCCGTGTCCGTGCTGGCCACGCAGATCGCTGGTGACTTGACGGTGGACGGAGGGGATGGCGGCAATACCATCCTGGTGGATACGGCGACCATCGGTGGCAATACCGACATCACGACCGGTTCGGGCGTTGACTTGGTGACGCTGCTGAACAGCGGTTTGTCGGGCGCGTTGACAGTGGACGCCGGCAACGGCAACAACACGATCCTGCTGGACACGGTGACCATTGGCGGCGATGCCGATATCACGACCGGATCGGGCGTTGACTTGGTGACGCTGGTGAACAGCGGCCTGACGGGTTCGTTGACGGTGGATGCCGGTGACGGCAACAACACTGTCCTGCTGGACACGGTGACCATTGGCGGCGACGCTGATATCACGACCGGTTCGGGCGTGGACTCGGTGACGCTGCTGAACAGCGGTTTGTCGGGCGCGTTGACAGTGGACGCGGGCAACGGCAACAACACCGTCCTGCTGGATACGGTGACCATTGGCGGCGATGTCGATATCACGACCGGTTCGGGCGTGGACCTGGTGACGTTGTTGAACAGCGGCCTGACGGGTTCGTTGACGTTGGATGCCGGTGACGGCAACAACACGATCCTGCTGGACACGGTGACCATTGGCGGCGACGCTGATATCACGACCGGTTCGGGCGTGGACCTGGTGACGCTGGTGGACAGTGGCCTGACGGGCGCGTTGACGGTGGATGCCGGTGACGGCAACAACACTGTCCTGCTGGATACCGTCACAGTAGGCGGCGACACGGCGATTGCCGCCGGGTCGGGCGACGACGCAATCACGGTGCTGGACAGCGCGTTGACCGGCTTGTTGACGGTGGACGGCGCCGATGGCGACAACATCGTGCTGGTGCAGACGTCCGCGGTTAGCGGCAAGGCGAAGATCGTCACCGGTTCGGGTGCGGATCTGATCACGCTTGTGGACAGTGCATTCGGCGACGCGGTGACGGTCGCCGGGGGCAATGGCAGCAACACGGTCCTGCTGGATACCGTGACCGTCGCGGGCGCGACCTCGATCACGACCGGCTCCGGCATGGACGAGATCACGCTGCGCGACAGCGGCCTGACGGGGGCAGTGACGGTGGATGCCGGTGACGGCGACAACATCGTCTTGTTGGACACCGTGAGGGTGGGTGGTGGCACCACGATCACGGCTGGACTGGGCGACGACCTGATCGGCCTGCTGGACAGCAACCTGGGCGGCGCGTTGACGGTTGACGCGGGCGAGGGCGACAACGCTGTTGTGCTGCAGACGGTGACGGTTGCCGGCGACAGCACGATCGCAGCTGGTGCCGGCAATGACCTGATCGCGCTGGTTGATAGCGATTTGACGGGGGCGCTGACGGTCAAGGGTGGCCATGGCGACAACATCGTTTCCTTGGACACGGTGACGGTCGGTGGCAACACCGCGATCACGACGGGTGTCGGCGACGACCAGATCGTGCTGCTGGATAGCGGCCTGACCGGTTCGCTGATGGTGGGTGCCGGCAACGGTGACAACTTCGTCTTGCTGGACACGGTGACGATCGGTGGCAACACCGATATCACCACGGGTTCCGGCGCCGACCAGATCACCTTGCTGGATAGCGGCCTGACCGGATCGCTGACGGTGGATGCCGGCAACGGTGAAAACTTCGTGTTGCTTGACACGGTGACCGTCGATGGCAACACCGATATCACCGCCGGCTCCGGCGCCGACCATCTCGTGCTGCTGGATAGCGGCCTCACCGGTTCGCTGACGGTGGATGCCGGCAACGGCGACAACGTAGTGCTGCTGGATACGGTGATCATCGGCGGCAACACCGACATCACCACCGGTACCGGCGCCGACCTGATTACCTTGTCGGACACCGATTTCCTGGGCCGTCTGACCGTGGATGCCGGTGCCGGCGACGACAAGATCTGGATGTCGCAAATCCTGTTGGCCCGCGGCGCCACGGTGCTGGCGGGCGAGGGCGACGACTATATCTACCTGTCGGCGCGTGCGCTGGCAGGCGGTATCGCTTTGCACGGCAACGACGGCAACGACCTGATCGTGCTGGACCAGTTGCCGTCGCTGACCAGCCAGCAGGGCACGCCGGGCGTGACGGATCGCGTGGATGTGGACGGTGGCCGCGGCGCCGACCACGTCATCGTGAACCTGAGCGCGGCACTGACGTCGATCCTGATCAATGTCCACGATTCGGACGACAACGGCGCCGAGAACCTGGCCGACGTCAACAAACTGACCATCAACGGCACGACCGAGGACGAAAGCTTCCTCGTACGCGCCAACTACGTGGCCAAGATCACGCCGCAAGGCGCCGGCTATGCCGACGACGTTCAGCGCGTGAACTACGACCGCACCATGACGGGCGGGTTGCGCCTGAACGCGGTGGATGGCGGCAACCGCTTCTACATCGACGACACCAGCACCTATGTGGTCATCGACGGCGGCCTGGGCAGCGACGCCAGCAAGCACAACGAGTACCAGATCGGCCAGTTGTATGCGCTGGACCGCCAGTTCCCCAACGTGGCGGCGGGCGACCAGATCGATACCGTCCAGACCACACAAGGCTATCTGTCGCGCGGCAACAGCTTCGGCATGACGCTGTACGGCGCGGAAAACAGCAGAAACGTCTTCCGTGTCTATAGCAACGCCGCGCCGCTCGCCCTGTACGGCGGCCGCCGCGACGACGAGTTCATGGTCTACGCCTTCAAGCAGGCGCAGCCGCAGGCCAATGGCGAACGCGGGTATGTCATCAACGGCCCGGTGGCCATCGATGGCGGTGAAGGGCTGAACACCTACACCATGTTGGGTTCCGAAGACGACGACGCCTTCGTGCTGACGCAAGAGGGCATCCGCGGCGCCGGTCTGAACACCAGCTACCAGAACATCCAGCGCGTGAACCTGGATGCACGCGAAGGCAACGACCATATCTACGTGCTGTCCACGCGCAGCAACGTCATCACTACACTGATCGGCGGTCGCGACAGCGACACCTTCGACCTGTCGGGCGACGTGGCGGGCAACACCATCGTCACGGGGCGTAGCGGTTCACGCGACGTGTTCGACGGCGCCCAACCGGTCAGCATCACCGCCCAGCCGGGCCAGCTGGACGCCAACGGTGGCAATGCCTTGTCGCTGTCGGTGAATCTGGACGCCAGCGTGCTGCCGCGTCCGGCCTCTGGCCAAGCCTACGTGTCCCTGAGCAGCGCCATGGTGGCTTCTGCCTTGTACGGGTCATTGACACAAGGCGTCGGCCTGTCCGCGGCGGATGCGCTGGCGGCGGCCATGCAAAGCCTGCAAGGGCGCGGCGTGCTGCTGTCGACCGACGGCGGGTTGACCTGGCATCAAAGCGTGGTGCTGGCCTTCGACGCCAACGGCGTTGGGGCGCAGGCATGGGGCGCCACGCAGCAAGTGCTGGTCAAGATCGAAGACGGCGCGGGCGTGGGCTTGCCGCCGCTGAGCCTGGCGGGTCGCGACCTGCATTTGTCGGCCTCGCTCTTCACCACGTTGCCGGGCCTGCAAGACGTGGCCTTGGCGCCGATCCTCGTCCAAGTGGCGGACCCGGCCTACGCCGGCCCGGCCAACGAACCGGGCAAGGTGCGTCACCCGCGCGCGACGGACCAACCCGTCATCAAGGTGGATCCGGTCACGGGCATCAGCTATGCCAACTACGGCGATCAGCCGCACGACGTGTCCGGCATCCAAGGCACGTTGCTGATCGAAGGCGACACGCTGGACCGCCCGGACTACGACGACACCTTGCGTGCCGGCGTGGGCTTGCCAAGCGAGACGGACGGCGTGCTGGGCGCGCGTTACGACGGGGTGGCGTCCACCGCACCCGTCAATGACCGGGTCCGCATCTTTGACGACGGCACGACGACCGGCCAGACCGGCATGCAGGATCAGGTCGACAACCTGAGCGGCCTGGGCCGCGTGTATGACCACGCGCAGGCGTCCGATTTCGGGCGGATCACCGGGCTGGGCATGACGCCGGGATTGGGCGGCGCGGGCGGGACGGTCTTGCAGACCGGCCAGGCCGGCACCCATGTGTACGACCGCGGCATCATTTTCCATGGCGTGCAGTCGGTCAACACCATGCTGGGCCAGGGCGACGACACCTACACGGTGCGCCACGCCACGGTGGGCACGGTGACCTTGGTGCAAGGTGGCGGCGGCAACAACCTGCTGGTGGCCGAGGGCAACACGGTGGGCGGCGCCGATCGCCCGGTCCTGCTGTTCGGTTCGACCAGCCAGGACGATGCCTACTACACGGCGCAACCGGGTCAACGCCTGGCAGGCCAGGCACTGGCCTTCGGCGCAGCCGGCAATAACGTGCTGGACGCGCGTACCACCACGCAGGGTGTCATCCTGTACGGCGGAGCGGGCAACGACCTGATCTACGGAGGCTTGGGCAATGATCTGATCGCGGGTGGCGGCGGCAACAACGTCATCCATGCGGGCCAGGGCAACAACATCGTGTTCGGAAACGCCGGCATGAATATCGACCTGGGCACGCCGATGAACATGGGTACGGCGGCAACGGCGGACGTGCAATCGCTGCCGGCGCTGACCCTGGTGTTGACGCCGCAGCAGGCCGCGGGCCTGGCGGTGGGCGGCTCGGCCGACCTGCTGGCGGCCGGCGGCAACACGATCACGGCGGGCGACGGCAACAACATCGTGTTCGCCAACTTCGGCCGTATCGTCACCGTGGATCCGGTGAACTACCTGCGCAACCGGGGCGACTTCATCGACGCCGCGGCTCCGGGTACGGACGCGCGCTATCTGGCAGGCGTCGGCCTGCAGATGCTGGAGACCATCAACCTGCCGGCGGGTGGCCTGAACACCATTACGGTGGGTGCCGGCCGCAACGCCCTGTTTGGCGGCATGGGCGACGACATCGTCCGGGCCGTGGGCGCGGGCGGTTTCAACCTGATCGCCGGGGACGGCGCACGGGCGTTGTTCACGGCCGGCGGCCGCATCGCCATGTTCGAGTCCACGCATCCTTCGGTGGGCGGCAACGACAGCCTCTACAACAACGGCGAAGGCGTGATGATCGGCGGCATGGGCGCCGACCTGCTGGAAAGCGGCGCGGGCAACAACGTGATGTTCGGTGACAACGGCCGGGTGGTGCTGGTCAATGACCGCATGAGCCTGATCGAAACCATCGACATCGCGTTTGGCGGCGACGACATCCTGTTGGCGGGTCCCGGCAACAACGTCATGCTGGGCGGCATTGGCGCGGATAACTTCCGCGGCAGCCTCTCGAAGGACGTGATGGTGGGCGACTTCGCGGCAATCTATATCCAGCCGGAAAGCGGCCGCATCATCAATCTGACCCGCTTCGGTCAGGGCGGCAATACGCCCGACCTGATCACGCGGGCGATGGAGGACCTGTTCTCGTGGAACGGCAACTTCGGCGACTGGTCGCGGCCGGTGTTCGGGGCGCTGACCACCCGTTGGGGCGCGGATAGCTACCTGAATGCTGACGTACACGACCTGATCGATCGCATCCGCCTGGGCGCGGCACGCCCGGACATCGTGATCGACCGCGACGGCGGCGGGCTTTCCGATTATGCTTCGTCGGCCACGGCAGGCGAGGTATCGATGCGTACCGATCAGACGGTGCAGGACGGCGGCCAGGGTTATGCGGGCGGTACGCCGCCGGTCGATCCGTCAGACGAACAAGCGCCGCAAGCCGACGCGCAACCGGTCGCATCGCTGCCGGATGCCGAGCCGGCGGATCGGCGTGCTGACGGCTTGGCCGACCCGTCGCCGGCCGCCGCTATCCCGGAGTCGGGCGCGTCCGCGGCCGAACGGGTGGCGATGGCGGCCGGGGTGGGCTTGCTGGGGTTGAGCGGCGCGTTGGGCACGTCCGGCAACGGCACGGTCGTGTTCAATTCGAAGACCAATACGTGGGAACCGAAGGCCGGCCGCAAGCGCGGCTTGAGCGTGCGGCGCGAGGCTCCCCAGCTTACGGAGATTGGAAGCGAGGATGAATGATGCAGTCGTGCCCGCGCAGGTCAAGCGCGCGGACCTGGCCTGGTGGTCGGCGCTGTCGGCCGCCAGCGACCGCCAGTCTTTCCTGGACGCGTGGCTGGCCTTGCAGGCCGGCCAGTTGGCGGGGGTGCGTCACGCCGCGTTGATCCTGGGCGAGCCGGACACTGGCCCGTTCGAGGCGGTGTCGCAATATCCCGTGGGCAGCCGTCCGGGCGCGTCGTTCTACGGCGCGGTGGACGAATCCCTGCAGGGCAGGGAGGTCGCGGTGTCGGCCGATGCGCATGCGCTGGTGGTGGCTTATCCCATCGTCCTGGCCGGGCGCGTCCATGGCGTGGCGGCCTTCGAGACCGCCATGCAGGCGCCCGAACCGCTGGTGCAGGCGCTGCGCTGGGGGACGGGCGTGCTGGAATTCTGGCTGCTGCAACGCCAGGAAACCGACAGCGCGCAGACGGTCGAACGTCTGATGGTCGTGATCAACAGCGTGGCGCGCGCACTGAAGGAAGGGAAGTTCAAGGACGTGGCGCTGACCCTGGTGACCGACCTGGCCACCCGGCTGGAGTGCGATCGGGTCAGCATCGGCTTTCGCCAGGATGGCCGCAGCAAGGTGTATGCGCTGTCGCACAGCAGCCGGCTGGTACAGAACATGAACCTGATGCGCAGCGTTGCCGAAGCCATGGACGAGGCCATCGACCAGAACACGACGTTGTGTCTGCCCCAGGACGAGGGCCGTACGATCCAGCTGCGCGCGCATCAAAAGCTGGCGCGCGAATTCGGCAACCGCAACGTGCTTACCGTGCCGTTCGCACCGGAAGACGAGGCCCGTGGCGCGCTGGTGTTTGAACGCCCCGACAACCAGCCATTTGACCGGCAAAGCATCGAGCTTTGCCAAAGCGTGGTGCTCTTGACCGGCCGGGTGCTCTATCAACGCTTGCAGCAGGAACGGCCCTTTTGGCGCAAATGGCGCGATGGGGCCTTGCGCGAATCGGGCCGCTTGCTGGGGCCGCGCCATATCGGGCGCAAATTGCTGGCGCTGGCGCTGGTGGCTGCCGTCGCCTTCGGCGTATTCGCCCACGGCCCGTACCGCATCAGCGCCACCGCCACCGTGCAGGGCGTGGTGCAACGCGTGCTGGCGGCGCCGTTTGACGGCTACATCAGCGAGGCGACGCACCGCGCGGGCGACGACGTCAAGCAGGGCGACGCCCTGGCCGCGTTGGACACGCGCGAGACCGAACTGGAACTGCTGCGCGCCGGTAATCTGGAAGTGCAGTACCGCCGCCAGGCCGAAGAGGCGTCGGCGCGGGGCGACAGCGCGGCCGCCGCCATCGCGCAGGCCCAGGCCCGCCAGGCCATGGCGCAAATCCAGTTCTACCGGGAACAGGTCCAGCGGTCGACCTTGCGCGCGCCCTTTGACGGCATGATCGTCAGCGGCGACCTCAGCCAGCAGTTGGGCGAAGCCGTCAAGCGCGGGCAAGAGCTGTTCAAGCTGTCGCCGCCGGACGGCTACCGGCTGTGGCTGGACGTGGAAGACCGGCTGATCGACGACGTGGCGGTGGGCCAGACTGGCCGCGTGGCGCTGGCCGCCATGCCCGACCGGCAGATTCCGTTCACGGTTACGCGCATCGTGCCCCTGGCGCAGGTGCAGGAAGGCAAGACGGTGTTCCGCCTGGAAGCCAGCCTGGACCCGAAGTCGGCGCCGGCTTTGCGGCCGGGGATGGAGGGCGTGGGGCGCATCGACATCGATGAGCGCCGCTACGTCTGGATCTGGACGCATGTGTTTTTTGATTGGCTACGCCTGAAATGGTGGGGCTGGTTCGGCTGACGAGCAGAAGATGTCTAGCACCGCGCTCTATAGCAATTCCTGGCACCGGGTCAGCACGCTGCGCCCGAGGCTGCGTTCGCACATCCATATCCATCGCCACGTGTACCGGGGCGAGGTCTGGTACGTGATGCAAGACCAGAGCAATGGCGAATTCCACCGCTATACGCCCGAGGCCAACCTGCTGATCAGCTTGATGGACGGCCGCCGCACGGTGCAGGAGATCTGGGAGATCGCCTGCGGCCAGCTGGATGACGACGCCATGCCGCAGGACGAGGTCATCCGCCTGATGGCGCAGTTGCACCGCGCCGACGTGTTGACCACCGATCGCGCGCCCGACGTGCGCGATCTGGTCGAACGCCGCAAGCGCCAGCGCATGCAGAAGGTCAAGCAATACATCGGCAACCCCAGCGCGCTGAAAATGCCGTTGCTGGACCCCGACCGCTGGCTGACGCGCCTGCTTCCGGCTTACCGCTGGCTGTTTACCTGGGTGGGCGCCTTGCTGTGGTTGGGCGTGGTCGGGGCGGGCGCGGCGCTGGGCGCCATGCACTGGCAGACGCTGACGCACAACATCTGGGACCAGGTGTTTTCCACCGGCAACGTGCTGGCCATGGCGCTGGTCTATCCGGTGGTCAAGGCCATCCACGAGCTCGGGCACGCCTGCGCCGTGAAGGCGCGCGGAGGCGAGGTCCATGAAATCGGCCTGATGTTCCTGCTGCTGGTGCCCATCCCGTATGTGGACGCCTCGGCGGCCTCGGCCTTCGCGGACAAGCGCTGGCGCATGCTGGTGGGCGGGGCGGGGATCCTGGTGGAACTGTTCCTGGCGGCGGTGGCGATGATCGCCTGGACGCAGCTGGATCCGGGGCTGGGCCGGTCGCTGGCCTATACAGTCATTGTGCTGTGCGGCGTGTCCACGCTGTTCATGAACGGCAATCCGCTTTTGCGCTATGACGGCTACTACGTGCTGTCCGACGCCATCGAGATCCCCAATCTGGGCCAGCGTTCCAACGGCTACCTGGGCTATCTGTTCAAACGCTATGCGCTGGGCCTGCGCGGCGTGGAGGCGCCGCGCGCCACCCCGGGCGAACGCGCCTGGTTCGTGGGGTATGCGGTGCTGTCCTTCTGCTACCGCATGTTCATCATGTTCCTGGCCATCTTCATCATGGCCGGGCAGTTCTTTTTCTTCGGCGTGCTGCTGGCGATGTGGGCGCTGTTCAACACGATCGTGATGCCGTTGTGGCGCCTGGGTCGCCAGTTCTACGCCGACCCGCAGATCCAGGCTCACCGCTTCCGTTCCTATGTGATCTGCGGGGTATGTGTGCTGGGCGTGGCAGGTCTGGTGGGCGCGGTGCCCATGCCGTCGTCCACCGACACGGAGGGCGTCGTCTGGGTGCCGCCGACCGCGCAGGTCAGGGCGCCCGTGGCCGGTTTTGTCCGGGCCCGCCAGGCGGCGGATGACGCGCCCGTGGGGGGGGGCGCGCCGCTGATGGCATTGGAAAACGATGAATTGATTCGCCGCGACGCCATGTTGGCCGCGCAGGTTGACGAATACCAGGCGCGCTACGTGCAGGCCTATGCGCAAAACCAGGTGCAGGCGGCCATCATGCGCCACCAGTGGACCAGCCTGCAAACCGAGCGCCGGGCGATCCAGGAACAGGTGCAGGCGCAGCAGGTGCGCAGCCCGCACGCCGGGCGCTATGTGTCGGCGCAGCCCGAAGACATGACGGGGCGCTACGTGCAGCGCGGCGAGTTGCTGGGCTATGTGCTGACGGATGCCGAGACCGTGCGGGTCGTCGTGCCGCAGTCCAGCCTGGAGCGTATCCACCGGTCGCTCAAGGATGTGCGCGTCCGCTTGGTGCAGGACAGTGGGCAGGAATTCGTGGCCAGGATCGCCCGCGAGGTGCCCGCCGCCACCGACGAATTGCCCAGTCTGGCGCTCAGCCTGCAAGGCGGGGGCAGCATCGGCGTGGACCCGCGCAAATCGCAGGAAGGGCGCGCCAAATCGTCCGAAAACCTGTTCGTCATGGACCTGACCCTGCCCGAGGACGCGCCGCGCGCCTACCTGGGCGCACGCGTCTATGTGAAGTTCTCCCACGAGCCCCGCCCGGTCGCGCTGCAAGCCTACGATGCCGTGCGCCAGATGGTGCTGCGCCAGTTCCGGTTCTGACATGCACGCCTTTGCCGCCCTGAACCCCGACCCGCTCTATCCTGAAAAGGAAAGCGAGCGCCATGCCAACAAGCTGGAAGCCTGGGGCACGGGCACCTTGCGCTGGCTGGGTCGCAAGTGGCGCGAACCGCTGTGGCGCACCCGGCGCATCCTGTCGCGCGTGCGGCGCGAAACCGCGGCGCTGGGCGATATCGACCTGGCGGGCGTGCGCCGGCGCGCAGATGACATCGCATTCGACCTGCGCGCCAATGGCATCACGCAGGAGAGCGCCGCACGTGCCTTCGCGCTGATCCGCCAAGCGGGTCGGCTGGCGCTGGGCAAGGCGCATTTCGATGTGCAATTGCTGGGCGGCTGGGCCATGTTGCAAGGCATGGTGGCCGAAATGCATACGGGCGAAGGCAAGACGCTGACGGCGACGCTGCCCGCCGCCACAGTCGCCATGGCTGGTCTGCCCGTGCACGTCATCACCACCAACGACTACCTGGTGGAACGCGACGCGCAGATCATGGGGCCGATCTACGAGGCGCTGGGCCTGTCGGTGGCGTGGGTCAGCATGGAAATGGACATCCCCGCGCGGCGCAAGGCCTACCAGGCGGACGTGGTCTATTGTTCCAACAAGACGCTGGTGTTCGACTACCTGCGCGACCTGATCGTGCTCGATAGCGACAAGGACGAAGACGCGCTGCGCCTGGAGCGCTTGCGCGGGGCGCAGGGCAGGCTGAACCAGCTGTACCTGCGCGGTCTGTGCTTTGCCATCGTGGACGAGGCAGACAGCGTGCTGGTGGACGAGGCGCGCACGCCGCTGATCATTTCGGGCGTGCAGGAAGACGACACCACCGAGGTCACGCGCCAGGCCATGGAACTGGCGGGTGGCATGGTGCCCGAGCATTACCGCCTGCACCGCGGCGAGCGCCGCGTGACGCTGACCGAGCTGGGCCGCGAATACCTGCGCGGGCAGTGCGCCGTGCTGCCTGCCCCCTGGAGCATCCCGTTCCGGCGCGAGGAACTGGTGCTAAGCGCGCTGACCGTGCTGCATCTGTACCGGCTGGACGAGCAATACATCATCCGCGACGAGAAAATCATGGTCGTGGACGAGTTCACCGGGCGCGTGATGCCGGACCGGTCCTGGGGCCAGGGCCTGCACCAGATGCTGGAACACAAGGAAGGGCTGGAACTAAGCGAACCGCGCGCCACACTCAAGAGCATCAGCTACCAGCGTTTTTTCAAACACTATCTGCTGCTGTCGGGCATGACGGGAACCGCGGCCGAGATCCGCGCCGAACTGGGCCGCGTGTATGACCTGCCGGTAGTGCGCATTCCCACCCATCGTAAGTCGCGCAGGCGGTACGCGCCGGATGCCGTCTACCCCACGCTGGCCGAGAAATGGGCCGCGGTGCGCGACCGCACCCGCGCGCTGCACCAGCAAGGGGTGCCGATCCTGATCGGTACGCGCTCGGTCGCGGCGTCCGAGCAGGTGGCGCAGGTGCTGGCCCAGGCGGGCCTGCCCGCCGTGGTGCTCAACGCCAAGCAAGACGCCGACGAAGCCGACATGATCGCGCGCGCTGGCGAGATCGGCAGCATCATGATCGCCACCAACATGGCGGGGCGCGGCACCGACATCCCACTGTCCGACGCCGCGCGCGAGGCCGGTGGCCTGCATGTCATCCTGACCGAACGGCATGAATCCGCACGCATCGACCGGCAACTCGAAGGCCGCTGCGGGCGCCAGGGCGACCCCGGCCATGTCGAAGCCATTCTGTCGCTGGAAGACGCGGTGCTGGACAGCGTGACCGGCAGCGCGTGGGCCAAGCCCATGCAGATCCTGCGCGCGCCCCGCGCTCAGGGATGGCATGGGTTGGCCGCGCGCTGGTTGCGGTTTGCGCAAGCCCGCACCGAACGAAAACTGGCCCGCGACCGCCGCCAAATGGTGGCCGCGGATGAAGAACTTGAAAACTCCCTGTCGTTTTCCGGGCAGGGCGACTGACATGCAAAGATCCCATCTCATGACGCTACGCCTTCGACTGCTTTGCCCCGCCTTGCTGGCTGGCCTGCTTGCCGCTACCGGCGTTCGCGCCCAGGGCCTTCCGCCGGATGCCCGCCTGCCCGTATTGGCGGAGCCGGCCTTGTCTACGCAGGGCGACAATCTGCATGCGCCGATGGCCTGCCTGATCGAACCGTTCCAGGTGTCCGAGCTGGGCAGCGCATCGGCGGGCGTGCTCAGCAATGTGCTGGTCCAGCGCGGTGATGTTGTCAAGAAAGGCCAGGTGGTGGCCGAGCTGAACACCAGCGTCGACGAAGCCACCTTGGGGCTGCGCCGCGCCGAAGCGGCCTACCTGGGCCGCGTCGTCGAGCGCAATGCCGACCTGTTCAAACGCCAACTATTGCCGGCCGGCGACTACGACGAAATGACCTCACGCAGCCGCCAGGCGCAACTTCAGGTGGCGCTGCAGCAGGCGATCCTGGCCGAGCGCAGCATCAAGAGCCCGTTCGACGGCGTCGTCGCGGAACGCTTTGCGGGGCCGGGTGACCGTGTCAACGACAACAAGATCGTCAAGCTGGCGCAGATCAACCCCTTGCTGGTGAAGGTGGTCGTCCCCGAAGGCCTGTACGGGCAGATCAAGGCCGACGCGAATGCCGAGGTCACGGTGAACCAGGCCATCAGCGGCAAGCCGCTGCAGGCCAAGGTGTGGCGCATCGACCGGGTCATGGACGCGGCTAGCGGCACCTTTACGGTGCTGCTGCGCGTTCCTAATGACGGCAATGCCATCCCGTCGGGGATCCGGTGTTCGGTCAAGTTCTGAAAACAGGCGTGGCCTGGCGTTGGGTCACACCACCCGAGTCAGCACCTTTTCATCCCGGAACCAGCCATCCAGGTTGGCGACCATCAAGTCCGCCATCGCGCGGCGGGTTTCGTGCGTGCCGCTGGCGATGTGCGGCAGCAGCACCACGTTGTCCATTGCGTTCAGCGCGGCCGGCGTTGCCGGTTCGTGCTCGAACACGTCCAGGCCCGCGCCGGCGATGCGTTTGTCCTGCAAGGCGCTGACCAGCGCGGCTTCGTCCACGACCGTGCCGCGCGCGATGTTGATCAGCCAGCCCTGGGGGCCCAGCGCGTCCAGCACTTCTGCATTCACCAGGTGGCGGGTCGCACTGCCTCCGGGCACGGCCAGCACCAGGAAATCGCATTCGGCCGCCAAGGACTTGATGTCGGGGCAGTAGCGGTAGCCGGCCGGGGCGTCAGCGCGCGGTTTGCGGCTGGTGTACAGGATATCCATGTCGAAGGCCGCGGCGCGGCGGGCGATCTGCAGGCCGATGTTGCCCAGTCCGGCAATGCCGCAGCGCTTGCCGCTCATGCGTGTGGCAAGCGGAAAGCATTCGTTGGGCCAGCGGCCGGCACGCACGAAGCGGTCGGCCTCGACGATGCGGCGCGGCGCCGCCAGCATCAACGCCAACGCCGTGTCGGCGACGCAAGCGTCCAGCACGCCGGGCGTGTTGGTGACGACCACCCCGCGTTCCTGGGCGGCTGCCAGGTCGATGGTGTCGTAGCCCACGCCAAAGCTGAAAATGCCCTCAAGCGCGGGCAACGCCTCGATCAGTTCGCGGGTGGCGCCGAAGCGGCCGCTGGTGGCGATGCCGCGAATGGACGGCCCATGTTCGCGCAGCAGCGTGGCGGGATCTGCGGCTTCCCACAGGCGGTGGACGCGATAGCGGGATTCCAGATCGGCCACAAGCTCGGGCAGCAAGGGGCCGACCATCAGCAGGTGGGCGGAGGAGGCGGGCAGGGAATCTGTCATGGATACGGCTTATGAGAAAGGCCCGGTGACCGGGCCGGATGGGGATCAGTTCGTCTGGATATTACGGGTCTTGATGATCTGCCCGTAGCGCGCGCGTTCGCTGGCGGCCAGCTCTTGCAATTGCTGCGGGGTGGAACCATGCGCGACCGCGCCTTGGGATTCCAGCTTGGTTTTCATGGCGGGGTCGGCGGCAATCTCTCGGATCGCTTGCGACAGTTTGTCGATGACGGCGGGCGGGGTGCCGGCCGGCGCCAACACGGCGGTCCAGGATCCGGATTGCGCGTTCTTCACGCCGGCCTCATCAATGGTCGGCACGTCCGGCATGGCGGGCGACCGTGCGGCGCCTGTCACCGCCAGCGCCCGCAACTTGCCGCCTGTCACGTAGGGCATGGTTTCCAGCACCGAGGCAAACAGCATGTCCACGCGGCCCGCCATCAGGTCCGTCATGGCCGGGCCGCCGCCTTTGTATGGCACATGCATCAGGTCCACGCCAGTGGCTTGCTGGAAGATCTCGGCGGACAGGTGCGGGGCGCCGCCTGTGCCGGAACTGGCAAACGTGTGCTTGCCGGGTTCGGCACGCGCCAGCGTCACCAGTTCGGCCACGTTCTTGGCCGGCAGCCCCGTGGGCACGACCAGCACGAAGGGTAGGTCCGAGAAAAGCGAGACGGGGGCGAAGGCCGTCGCCGGATCCGAATGCAGCTTGTAGATCCACGGGTTGATGGCCAGCATCCCGGAATTGGCGAACAGCAGGGTGTAGCCGTCGGCCGGCGAACGCGCCACCAGATCTGCGGCGATCTGCCCGCCCGCGCCCGGGCGATTGTCCACCACCACTGACGACGCCAGTTTGTCGCCCAGGGCGGCCGCCAGCAGCCGTGCCGAAATATCGGTGCCGCCGCCCGGTGAAAAGGGGACGATCAGGTTGATCGGGCGCTCCGGATACCCGGCGGCGCTGGCGTTACACGGCAACGCGGCGGTGGCGGCCAGGGCCAGCGCCGCGGCGATGAGCCGGACGCGTTGTCGCGCGATGGGGGTTGTCTCCATGTCTCTCTTCTCTTTTTGGTGTGGGAAGCGGCGTCTGCCGCGGAAAAACGTGCTGCGTCGGTGCTCCTTTGCTTCCTGCGGGCCGGCGGGCGGCCTTGTTGCCGAGTATAGAAACGGCTGTTGATGGATAGCCGTTCGAGCTATAAATAGCATTGATCAATTCAAGAGTTGAATCGATGGAATTCCGTCAATTGGAGTGTTTCATCGCCGTCGCGGAAGAACTGCACTTCGGCCGGGCGGCCGAGCGGCTATGCATGACGCAGCCGCCACTATCCCGGCAGATCCAGTTGCTGGAGCAGGATCTGGGCGTGACGCTGTTCGAACGCAATAGCCGGCAGGTGCTGCTCAGCGCGGCGGGCAGGCGCTTCTTGCGCGACGCGCGGCACTTGCTGGAATTCTCCGCGCGCGCCGCCGCTACCGCGCGGCGCACCTCCGGGGGCGAGGCCGGGCACATCACGCTGGGTTTCACCGCGGTCGCGTCGTACCGGCTGATGCCGTCGATGATCATGCAGGCGCGCAAGCTGCTGGCCGGCGTCGAGATCCAGCTTCGCGAAACCGTCAGCACCGATCTGGCGCGCCTGCTGCTGGCGCGCGAACTGGACGCCATCCTGGCGCGCAGCGTGCCGCAACAGGCCGGCATCGAATCGCGGCTGGTCGAACGCGAGCCCCTGGTGCTGGCGTTGCCCGCAGGCTCCCCTTTGTGCGAACACGACACCGTGCCGTTGCGCCTGTTGCAGGGCCAGCCTTTCGTGCTGTATTCGCCCCGGGAAGGCAAATACTTCTATGACCGCATCGTGGGGGCGTTCGGCTTGGCCGACGTGCAGCCGGACTACGTACAGCGTGCGGGGCAGACGCACACTTTGCTGGCGCTGGTGCGGGCCGGCTTGGGCGTAGGCATCGTGCCGGATTCGGCGCGGGAACTGCGATTTGAAGGGGTGGAGTTCCGACCGATCGGCCAGCGAGACTTATACGCGGACATGTATCTGGCCTGGCACGCGCAGCATGACAATCCGGCGCTGGACGCGTTCCTGCAGCGGGTGGCGGGCGTCGCGGCCAAGTGAGTAAACCGGGCGGCCGCGACGGCGGCCGTCACATCTGCATTTTCTTCTTGCCCAGCAAGGTCAGCGCCAGGCTTCTGCCTGTACGCATGAAGGGGTAGAGCGCCGTTGACAGGCACGGGTTGCGGAAGACGGCGGCGTTCACGCTATTGAAGAAATCGTTGCCGGTGCTGATCAGCGCCAGCCGGTTGATGCAGTCGGCGCCCCAGTAATCCTGGCCGTCCAGATGCAGCAACATGCCCTGGTTCAGGTCGTACCCTTGGGCCTTGTAGGCCACCGCCAGATCCGGGTGGTCGCGCATATTAAGCAGGTCGATCGGGCCCACGGCCTTCTGCAGTTGCAGCATCCGCACATAGTTCGAGCAAAAGGGGCAGTCTCCGTCATACAGCAGGAAGTTCTTGGCGATGGCCATGGCGCACCCTATAGTTTTGCGCGGGCGCGGGAATCCCGCCCGCCTGTACCGATTAAAGCGCATTTCGTCCGTGATAAAAAAGTGCCCGACCCGTCGCGCTCGCGGCGCCCGCATTCGACACTCAAAGGGATGTACTTCAGCATGACCACCGCAAAGATTCCCCTGGACCGGTTTCCGACAGTCCCGCTCGTCGGCGCGCCTACGCCGATCCAACGCATGGATCGTCTGGCCGCAGCCTTGAAGGGGCGCCTGCAAGGCGTGCAGCTCTACGTCAAGCGTGATGATTTCATGCCCTTGGGCGGGGGCGGGAACAAGCTGCGCAAGCTGGAATTCCTGTTGGGCGACGCCTTGGCCCATGGCGCCGATACCGTCATCACCGTGGGCGGACTGCAGTCGAATCATGCGCGCCTGACGGCGGCGGCCGCGGCGGTCACTGGCCTGGCCTGTGAACTGGTCCTGTCACGCGCCGTGCCCCGGGACGACGCGGAATACGAGCACAACGGCAACATGCTGCTGGACCCATTGTTCGGGGCCCGGGTCACCATCGCACCGGCAGGCACGGACAGTCTGGCAGCGGCCCAGGCGCGTGCGGAAGCGCTGCGCGCCCAAGGTCGGCGCGTTGTCGTGCTTCCCACTGGCGGGTCGACCCCGCTGGGAAGCCTGGGATACGTCAGCTGCGCCCAGGAAGTCCTGAACCAGGAACGCGAACTCGGCGTGGAATTCTCGACCGTGGCGGTCGCCAACGGCAGCGGCGGGACGCAAGCCGGTCTGGTGACGGGCTTTCACGCGGCGGGCCGAGACCCCGGCCTGGTTCAGGGATATGGCGTTCTGGCCGTCGAATCTCAGACTATCGCCACGACCCACGCCTTGGTGGCCGGCGCGTGCGAGCTGCTTGGGCTGGCGTCACCCACCGTATCCGCAATCCGCGTGAATGGATCGCATCGCGGTGAGCACTACGGGGCGGCCACCCCGGGAATGCTGGACGCGGTCACGACCGTTGCCCGGTCCGAGGGCTGGTTGCTGGACCCCGTCTACAGCGGCAAGGCGTTCGCGGGCTTGCTGGCCGATATCGAACAGGGCAAATACGCGCCCGGCTCGAATGTCCTGTTCGTAATGACGGGCGGCCAGCCTGGCCTTTTCGCCTATCGCAGCGCCTTCGAGCCGACGCGGGCGACTGGCGCCGACCGCGGCTAGGCCTTCACGCTTCGGGCCCCGCACCGGGCAGGTCGGCCGACGCCTGTTGGCCGCGCTGCGCGGCGCCACGGTCCTGCGCCCGCCACCGCGCGCGCAAGCCGGCGATCTGGCGCAACGCCTGCTGCGACATCTTCCACCAGCCGAACGGGCGCGGATCGGCCAGCATGCTCATGGCGCGGGCGTAGTCCAGCGTCAGCCCCGGCGTCCAGGCCATGGTCATGGCGCGCTTGCGGATCTGCGAGGCCACCCAAAGCTCGGGCGTCAACAGCAGCCGGATCAGCACGCGCCATCCCGCCCGGCTGCCGTGCAGCCGGCCCACCACGCCGTCCAGCGCGGCATCAAGCGCCCGCGCCACCGAGCTTGAACAATTGCGGTGGGTCAGGTTGTAGGTGCTGTTCTGCCGGTACTCGTTCCAGAACGCGGCCAGTTTGTCGGGGTCGTAATTCCGGATGCGCACGCGCATGGTGGACGGGCACCAGGCCTTGGATTCGGTCGCATAGTCAGGTTGATACACGCCGGGGATGTCGTTGTCGGGCGTCGCGCGCAACAGGTTGCCGAACTCGTCGGGCGACCGGTCGATTTCTTCCTTGGGATACAGGCTGATATAGATGCCTTCCGGGGACTCCAAGGCGGCGTGGCCGGTGGAGATCACGCCGTTCACATCGACGGCCGCGATGTAGCGGTCAACGACGGGATAGTTGCGCGTTTGTGCCTTGGCGGAACCGGACGGCGTCCAGACGTGGACGGTCAGCGCCCGCTCGGAATCGGCGGGTGGGCCGTCCCACACGGGCGACGCGGCCGCCGGCGCGGCCGGCATGAAATCCGAAGAATCATTGGCGGCGAAGGCCGGGTTCGAGGCCAGGTGCTTGACGCGCCGCGCCAGCCACAGCAGTTTCAGGCCCGCAATGGCCAGGAAAAGGCCCAGGCAATACGGCACCGTGCCGACGTAATTGGTGGGGTAGGGCTGGAAGAAGAAAATGGCCAGCAGGATTTCGGCCACCCCTCCGGCGAAGGCGTAGCGCCAGCGGTCGTAGCGCACGACATAGGCGGCCAGGCATTGCAGAACCCCGTCCATCAGGAACAAGGCGCCAAAGATCATCGACAGCGCGAAGTGCCCGTGGTGGTGCCCGATCAGGATCAGCGTGCCCGCCAGCAGCACGAATACACCCTTGGTGTAGCGCAAGACGCGCTGGCCGCCCACGCCGGAAGAGGCGATCAGCAGCGTGGCCAGTCCTTCAATAATAAAGAGGACGGCAAAGGCATTCAGGGGGAAGTAGAGTGCGTTGTCCAGCGCGTCGATGAAGACGCATATGCCTGCCGCCAGAAAGAATGCGCCGACTGCGAACAAGGCGCGCCAGCGTTTGCGCAGATAGGGGACTCCCAACAGCAGCAATACAAGTTGTGGCATGCCAGCGGTCCGGAAAGGGGAAGGCGGATAGGAGCTCAGAACAGCATGGTACCGAAACCCGGTCGATTCTGAACACGTTAATGCAATCCTTCAATACGGTTTCCCATCCGCTTCCGCAGACCGCAGGGCCGCCGGGTAGCGTGCCCTGCAACGATTCGTCTTAATCGGGCGCTGGCCAGGCCAGGCCCATCGCGTAGGCGCGCAGGTCCTGCGGCCACGTGGCAATGCACTGCGCAAAGCGTTCGCGGTCGTCTGCATAGAGCGCCCGGGTTGCGTCCTCGAAACTGGCCAGGTTGCCGGCCATGCTGGACATGAATCGGTAGGCGGCTTCCTGGCGCAGGCGCTGCTCGTCCCGCGCCTCGTTGTCGCGGCGCGCCTGCTCGACCAGCTTGCGCAGCGCCACCGAGGCGCCGCCGGGTTGCGCGCCCAGCCAGTCCCAATGCCGAGGCAGCAGGGTGACTTCACGCGGCACGACGCCCAGCTTCGGCCGGCCGCGGCCGCGGCCGCGGGGCTGTGCATCCGCGGCATCGACAGCGTCGGGTTCGACGGCGGGCAAGTCGGCGGCAGGCGGCGGCGCATGGCGCGCCACGATTTGCGCGTCGTCGCCGCGCAAGTCCAGGTCCGTCTGTTGGCCCGTGCTGTCCTGAAAGACCAGCACCGCCTCGCGGTCGGACGCATTCATGGCCCTTTTGACGGCCAGCGCCACGTCGGCCAGGGGGCCCGCGGCCAGGATGCGGTGGCCTTCGAAGGCGGTGTAGGAAAGGGGGGAGGCAGTGCTAGACATGGCGGCAGGGTTCCGTGCCTGAGTGGAGTTAAGCTGGTCCGTATTATGACCCGGGTAAAAATATAAGTCAATATTGTCCGGGTAGAATTGTTCTTCGAGTGAGATTGTTCACTAGAAATTGGGGTCGCATCGCCAGTCGGTTGGTTGCATTCGCTGACTTGCCAGACTGCAAAAATTCCGTACAAACCTAGGGTCAACACCTAGTCAAAACATGCAGGCGGCGTATAATCTTGCTTTGCGCCCGGAGTTACCCATGCGTCTCGTTCAAAAAGCGCTCACCTTCGACGATGTGTTGTTGGTGCCTGCGTATTCCGAGGTGTTGCCGCGCGACACCTCCCTGGCCACGCGCCTGACTCGCAATATCAGCCTGAATATCCCCCTTGTGTCCGCCGCCATGGACACCGTCACCGAATCGCGTCTGGCCATCGCCATGGCGCAAGAGGGCGGCATCGGGATCATTCACAAGAATTTGTCCGCCGATGCCCAAGCCCGTGAAGTGGCTCGTGTGAAGCGCCACGAATTCGGCATCGTGATCGATCCGGTCACCGTCACCCCCCAGATGAAAGTGCGCGACGCCATTGCGTTGCAGCGCCAGCATGGCATCTCGGGCCTGCCGGTGGTCGAAGGCCGCAAGCTGGTCGGCATCGTGACCAACCGCGATCTGCGTTTCGAAGAAAACCTGGATCAGCCCCTGCGCAACATCATGACGCCGCAGGAACGCCTGGTCACCATGAAGGAAGGCGCCACGCTGGATGAAGCGCAGGCCCTGATGCACAAGCACCGTCTGGAACGCGTGCTGATCGTGAACGACGGCTTTGAACTGCGTGGCCTGGCCACCGTCAAGGACATCGTCAAGAACACCGAACACCCGATGGCCAGCAAAGACGGCCAAGGCCAGTTGCGCGTTGGCGCAGCGGTTGGCGTGGGCGCCGGCACCGAAGAGCGCGTGGAAAAGCTGGTCGCGGCAGGCGTTGACGTCCTGATCGTCGACACGGCCCACGGCCACTCCAAGGGCGTGCTGGAAGGCGTGCGCTGGGTCAAGCAGAACTACCCCAAGGTTGAAGTCATCGGCGGCAACATCGCCACCGCCGCCGCCGCGCGCGCGCTGGTCGAGTACGGCGCCGACGGCGTCAAGGTCGGTATCGGCCCCGGCTCCATCTGCACCACGCGTATCGTGGCCGGTGTGGGCGTGCCGCAGATCCATGCCATTTCCGAAGTCGCCAAGGCGCTGGAAGGCACGGGCGTTCCGCTGATCGCCGACGGCGGCATCCGCTACTCGGGCGACGTCGCCAAGGCGCTGGCCGCCGGTGCATTTGCCTGCATGATGGGCGGCATGTTCGCCGGTACGGAAGAAGCCCCGGGCGAAGTCGTGCTGTTCCAAGGCCGCTCGTACAAGTCGTACCGTGGCATGGGCAGCCTGGGCGCCATGACGGACGGCTCGGCCGACCGCTACTTCCAAGACCCGTCCAACAACGCCGACAAGCTGGTTCCGGAAGGCATCGAAGGCCGCGTCCCCTACAAGGGCAGCGTCCTGGCCATCATCTTCCAACTGGTCGGTGGCATCCGCGCCTCGATGGGCTACTGCGGCGCCGCAACCATTGATGACATGCGCACCAAGGCCGAATTCGTGGAAATCACCTCTGCTGGTGTCCGCGAGTCCCACGTGCACGACGTGCAGATCACCAAGGAAGCGCCTAACTACCGCGCCGACTGATCTACACAGTCAACTACAATGTCATGCATTACGCACCGGCAGAATCGCAAAATCTTGTAGCGGTTCTGCCGGTGCGGTTTTATTTCTAACGGGTAGAGTCTCCATGCACCAGCGCATCCTCATTCTTGACTACGGTTCGCAAGTCACCCAGCTGATCGCCCGCCGCGTGCGCGAAGCCGGCGTCTATTCTGAAGTCCACCCGGGCGACGTCGACGACGCCTTCGTGCGCGAACAGATGGCGCAAGGGCTGAAGGGCATCATCCTCTCGGGCAGCCACGCTTCCGCCTACGAAGAAGGCTCCATGCGCGTGCCGCACGCCGTGTTCGAGCTGGGCGTGCCTGTCCTGGGCATCTGCTACGGCATGCAGTCCATGGCGCAGCAACTGGGCGGCGTGGTCAGCTTCTCGGACCACCGCGAATTCGGCTACGCCGAAGTCCGCGCGCACGGCCACACCAAGCTGCTGGACGGCTTGGCCGACTTCACCACGCCTGAAGGCCACGGCATGCTGAAGGTCTGGATGAGCCACGGCGACAAGGTCACCGAGCTGCCCCCGGGCTTCAAGCTGATGGCCTCCACGCCGTCGTGTCCCATCGCCGGCATGGCCGACGAAGACCGCCGCTTCTACGCTGTCCAGTTCCACCCCGAAGTCACGCACACCGTCCAAGGCAAGGCCCTGTTGGCCCGCTTCGTGAACGAGATCTGCGAATGCCAGGGCGACTGGAACATGCCCGACTACGTCGCCGAAGCCGTTGCCCGCATCCGCGAGCAAGTCGGCACCGACGAAGTCATCCTGGGCCTGTCCGGCGGCGTGGATTCGTCCGTTGCCGCGGCGCTGATCCACAAGGCCATCGGCGACCAGCTCACCTGCGTGTTCGTCGACCACGGCCTGCTGCGTCTGGACGAAGGCAAGCAGGTCATGCAGACCTTCGCCGAAAACATGGGCGTGAAGATCATTCACGTCGATGCCACCGCGCAATTCATGGGCAAACTGGCCGGCGTCGCCGACCCGGAAGCCAAGCGCAAGATCATCGGCCGCGAATTCGTCGAAGTGTTCCAGGAACAAGCCGGCAAGCAGCAAAGCGCCAAGTGGCTGGCCCAGGGCACGATCTACCCCGACGTCATCGAATCCGCTGGCGCCAAGACGGGCAAGGCCACCTCCATCAAGTCGCACCACAACGTGGGCGGCCTGCCGGACACGCTGAACCTGCAACTGCTGGAGCCGCTGCGCGAACTGTTCAAGGACGAAGTCCGCGAACTGGGCGTGGCCCTGGGCCTGCCGCCGCAGATGGTCTACCGCCACCCGTTCCCCGGCCCCGGCCTGGGCGTGCGGATCCTGGGCGAAGTGAAGCATGAATATGCCGAACTGCTGCGCCGCGCGGATGCGATCTTCATCGAAGAACTGCGCAACACCAAGGACGAAGCCAGCGGCCTGACCTGGTACGAGCTGACGTCCCAAGCGTTCGCCGTGTTCCTGCCGGTCAAGTCGGTGGGCGTGATGGGCGATGGCCGCACGTATGAATACGTTGTTGCGCTGCGTGCGGTCCAGACGTTTGACTTCATGACGGCTGATTGGGCGCCGCTGCCGCATCCGCTGCTGGCTCGGGTTTCGTCGCGGATTATTAATGAAGTCCGCGGGATTAACCGGGTGGTGTACGACGTGTCGAGCAAGCCGCCGGCGACGATTGAGTGGGAATAAGTTACATAGTTTTCGGGGCTATCGGCAACTATCGAAAAATCAACGTAACTTGTTGATTTTAAAAAGATATATTGCCATTGGCTATCGAAGGCTATCGCTGACAAGCGGACCATTTTGCCGGTAAGGCTGACGGTGTCCAAACCAGTGAGTACTGGCCTAAAATTTTTACCGCAAGCCTGCCGGAAGGGGCAGCGGTAAAAATTCTAGCAAAAAGCTAGGATTCATGCGGGTTTCCGGGCGGTTGCAGGTTTTGAAGGTGGGTGGCGGTAAACGTCTCCCCCTCTGGAGAACACCATGCTGACGGACACCGCTTTCAAGAATCTCAAGCCGCAGGCAGCCATGTACAAGGCGGCCGACCGGGACGGCATGTACGTCACGGTTTCGCCCGCAGGCACGATCACCTTGCGGTACAACTACCGCATCAACGGTCGGCGTCAGACGTTGACCATCGGCCGCTACGGGCCTGCAGGGCTGACGTTGGCCAAGGCACGTGAGCGCTGCATGGAGGCCCGCCGTTCGGTCTCGGAAGGCGTTTCGCCGGCGCAGGAGAAGCAGCCCCAGAAGCGGCAGATCGCGCAGAGCCAGACATTCGGCGAGTTCGTCACGCGATGGGCCGTGGAGGCCCGGATGGCCGACAGCACGCGTTCGATGCTCCAGTCCATCCTGGACAGAGACGTCCCGCCGACTTACCGTAACCGGCTGCTCAGCGAAATCAGCGCCGACGATCTGCGTGAGCTGTGCAACAAGTTCAAGGCGCGCGGAGCGCCTGCCACGGCTGTGCATGTTCGCGACGTCGTGAAGCAGGTTTTCAGCTTTGCCATCCTGCACGGCGAGAAGGTATCGAACCCAGCGGACGACGTGGGGCCGTCTTCCATCGCCACCTTCGTGCCGAAAGATCGTGCGCTGTCCCTCCAGCGAGATCAAGGTCATGCTCAGCCAGATGGAGTTCGTGGCCTCGTACCCCACCATCAAGCTGGCACTCAAGATGATCGTGCTGATCCTGGTTCGCAAGGGGGGAGTTGATTCAAGCCACCTGGGATGAGGTCGAGTTCGAGAATGCGCTGTGGACCGTCCCGAAATCGTGGATGAAGGCCGGCAAGCCGCACACCATCTATCTGTCGCAGGAGATCCTGGACATCATGGTGGCCTTGCGGACGTGTGCCGGTGGCTCGCGTTACCTTTCACCGTCACGCTATGACGGTGAAAAATGCATGTCCAACGCGACCCTCAACCGGGTCACGTACCTTCTCGCGAATGGGCGAAGACTAACGGCCTCGAACTGGATCCTTTTACCGTCCACGACCTGTGGCGGACCGGTTCGACCATCCTGAATGAACTGGGTTTCAACAGCGACTGGATCGAGAAGTGTCTGGCGTATGAGGATGGACGTTCTTCGCGAGGCATATACAACAAGGCTGAGCACGCCGTCCGGCGTCGCCACATGCCTCAGGAGTGGGCCGATATGGTGGGCCTGGGTGGCGGGGAGGGCACACACAGCGACGCTGATGCCGCCATCGATGACGATGCTTACGACCCAGGCCTAACTTCCACTGGGCGGTGCTTGCGCTGTCGAACGTCGGGGGAGGGTGCTCGCTCCAGTTGCGTGGAGTCCGAAGAAGTTCGACGAGCATCCAGCCAAGCTTCCACTTCGTATGCATCCCAGACCACGCATCGGGCGGTGATGTTGAAGCGGCGGGGGAATTCGCCGCGACGTTCCATTTTGTGGATGGTGGTATCGGCGACCGGGACCATCGTGCGCGATTCCTGGCGTCGGATGGCGCGCCGCAGCGGACGCACAGCGGGCACCAAAAATGGCCCGGGCTCGCCACGAATCGTCTGTAAAGCAGCAGAACGGTGGGGGACTGAAATTCCAGGGCTGTCGTCAATTCGCTTCACTGTTTCAACTCCATTTGCGGTCGAGGTGGCCATGCCAATGGCCCGAACGTTTTTTGATGTATTGGCGGGAGTAACCGCATGCGCAAGCCTCAAACAATGAAACAAAAGTCGGTGCATTTTCGAGAGAGTGCTCTGTAGCCTAGCTGATCGCAATGCCTTCCAGTCGGCCTTTTTCAAGAGTTCCCAACAGTATGGCGCATTGCTTTTCCGTAGGGATTTTTGCGGGAATCTGCATGGCGACATTGAGCACGCCTATCTCCTTGGGATTCAGAAGAAACTTGATCGACAGAGCGTCGTGCAGGCGCTTCCATTCCTTAGCCGGAATTTCAAGAACGCGTCGCTGGGCTTCTATGCCGTTGTCAATCTTCTGAGTCTGCTTCGCGGCCTTGGTTTCGGTCGCTTGGTCTTCGGCGGAAACAAGCAACTCATCGAAATCCGGGGGAAGGCTCTTTTCCATTTTCCCGATCAGTTCCTGAATGCGCACCCAGCACGCATCCTTCTTGCACCATTCACCGATGTTGGAAATTCCCTGGGGCGGATGAGCGATGTCGTCGTTCACGGTCTTTGCGATCACGGCAAGGGTGCGGTTGAGCAGGTCGCCGGCGCCCTGTGCGTTCCACACGCTCAGAAAGTCGAAGACCTTGCCTCGGCGAGTCGCTATCTCGTTGAGCGATGCAAGCGTGTAGGCCACGATGTTGGCACGGTAGCCGTTGTACCAAAGCTGGGCGGATACCACGCGTTCCGCGGCGCGGAAGATCAGGCCACGGGCCACTGCCCTGCGAAAGTAGAACTCATTGAATCCGTCCGAGGACTTCTCCCATTCCTTGCCCACGCGGGACGCATACTTGGCGAAGTTCTTCTGTGCGCCGAGGTTGACCCATTTAGGATGGTCGTCCCAGACGTTCTCGAACTTTGCGAGGTCGGTCTTCGTGAACATCTGTGGCTTTGGATGCTCGGCCTTGAAGCGTTTCTGCTCGGCTGCGTTGAGCTTGGACTGGGCATCCGCATACTGCCCTCGCGCCCGCTCGTAGAACCACCGGGTCTCGCGCTGGGCCCCGCGTTGCGCAGGAGCCCAGAGCCGCCGCGAGAAGGTCTCCATGCGGACATGGAACGGGTGATTCGAAAAGAAATCCGCAGCGTTCACACGGTTCTGAGTGTTGGCGTACTCCGAGATGCGAGGAACGACGAGTTCGCTCGACTCGCTGTCGATGACCGACAGCTTCATCTGGACAAAGATACATGCGAGATCAGCCTTGTCGCGCTTGCGCGTATGAAAGAGCGAAGCGGTGGTCTGCCCTCCGTTGACTATCTGGAGATCGGTGATGCCCACTATCTGGAGCCCGGTGTTGGTCATCCTGGTCTGCACGCCCTGGGCCGTCGCGGTTACGCCGTTGTTGTAGGCGAAGAACATGCCGGGCTCGCTCATGATGGTCGACCTGATGCCTTGATTCACACTCCCACGGGCCTGGAGAAAGGTCCGCACGTTCTGTTCAAGAAGTCGCGCACCATACTTCTCGTAGAGCGTCGCCAGAATTGCGGCAGGCATGACGATAAGGAAAGACTGATAGGCGTCCTCGCCCAGATGAGCAGGTAGGCAGGAAATTCCGCTTCCGAACATGGCCTCGAAATCCAGATCGAGAGGTTCCTTGTGACTGCGGGAGCTTCGCTGCCGCATAAGGCGCGTCAAGTCCCAGATGTGGAAGGTGGTGGGGATGCCCGCAACCTCCGTCTCTGCCAGCGATTGGATCTTTCCGCTCAACGCACGTTCGGATATGAGGAATAGGTTGATCTGGTGAATCACGCCCTTACGGTCCTCGAGTTGCCGTGCCAAGCCGTATTCCGGCGAGGTCACTTCCAGCTGCTTGGCCAGTCCTTTGCCGATGCACGCTTCGACGAAGTTGGTGGCGCGCTTGAATGCCGCGTCCACTTCGGTTCGGGACAGCGACGCCAGTTCACTGCGACTGTCGAAATCGGCGACGAACAAGTCCAGGACGCCCTCGTCGTTGAACCAATAGCCGTCCACACGCATACCGCGCTGGGCCCGGTAATGGCAGAACTCGAAGCCTTCGGTGAAGCCTGTTTCGACGAGTTCCTTGGTAACCGATTCCATGAATTCCGCAAGCAGGAAGCTACCGTTTGCTTCGGCGCCGGCGAGCAGCTCCTGTCGGAAATCATTGAAGAACTCTTCCGGCGTGGCATCCATTCATGGCTCTCCGAAAATTTCGTGCTCTGCGCATCCGAAGGCGGTGATCGCCTCGAGCTCGATGTCGTATGAAACCCTCGCCAAGCCCTTCGCGATCTCCGACCTGACGAGCCTGGGAAAGGACGGTCCGACCCTGTAGGCCTGACGCTTTCCAACCTGCAACCTGGGTTTGTCGTATTCCGGGACAGGAACGTAGCCGCAGGCTCCAAGCTTGTCGGCGAGCTGCTCCCGGGATTCGGAAAACTCCAGTTCGTCCTCGATCATTCGCACCAGTTCGTTGAGAGAGTGGGCGTTTTCCACATCGGCCTGCTCGCTCAGCCGAACGGTGTAGAGAAAGATGTTCTCGGTCAAGCCTTCCAGCTGGTCCTCTGAAGAGATCCGTACACAACTGCGTTCATGGCCAGAGAGAGACTTAACCTCGATTGCCGAATCGCCGAAGTGAAAGTCCTGATGTGCATCGTCAGGCCCGCGCCATGCCGCCACCGCGGCCTGCTGTGGAAGGGTGTGCTGGTACAGAGTGCGAAGAACGAGAAGCTCGGCATACAGACCTCGAATCTCGGCGTCCGACAGCAGCCGCGCATTCTTGCCGGACAGAAAGGACTTCCAACGCTTCAGATGGATCAATGCCAGCGTCAGCGCAGTCTGCGAATCACCTATCGATGAGAGAGTCGAGACGATGGTTTCGCACAGCACTAGGAACAGATCCTGATCGGCATGCCGAGCGAGTGTCAGCACGAGCCTCTGCTGGGTTGCGCTCTCGCCGGCGCGGAGATCCAGTCCGATGCCATGGACCCTGGTCGCTTCCTTTCTGAACTGCGCGGTGTGATCGCCAGTCAGTTCTACCAGCATCAGGGACTGGCCATCAGAGTTTCTGCCCCAGTAGAGCGAAACTCCGGTTGTGCCTGCTATTCGCCTGACGTTGTAGTCGATCGAAGGCTTGGCAATGCCTTCCCAGGGAGTGGCCTTACTCATCGAAATCGTCCTCGGAGTCAGGATCGTCCTCGAAGGACCTGTACATCTGTTCGATCCACACGCGATTGGCAACGACCTTCGTCTCTATGCCGAACAGGCCGTGGGGAAAGCTGATGCCGAACGCCGGAACACGCTGCCCGGAAAGAGCCTCGACTGCCACGTTGGTGGGTTCCAGCACGTGGATCATCAACAGTGGCTTGTTTCGCACCACGCGGTAGTGGAGATCCGATGTCTTTTTGGTCTTGCTTTTTTCGTCGCCGGAAGCGATGCGAATGGCTTCGGCAACCTGGTCGCTGGTCAATCCCAGCTTCTCATCGCCCCGACTGGCCAAGCGATATCCTGCAAGCAGCCACTCGCCGTCCTTGGCGCCTTCTGCCGTGCGATCCTGCGCACCGAGCACGAATTCTTCGGGAATGCCTAGCCCCTTGGACACGAGGAGAACGTCGCCCTTCCTGTTGAACTTCTCCGATATGGCCTGCAGATAGGTCAGAGCATGTGACTTGGTGGGGGCAAATTTTCTGTGCGCTCGGAAGCGGACGATGAATGACTCGATTTGCTCGACGTCAACGTCCTGAATGAACCAGCCCTTTTCGGTTGGCGTCACTGAGCGGCCGAAGCCAGATTTCCAATACTCCTTGATCAGGTCTTCGTTATCCTCATTGGTCTTCCTGTCGGTGGGCAGCGTGCTGCTTTCGACCAGTTTGCCTGTGAAGTTCTGATTGAGGATGACGGTTTCGCCGCCGCGCATCTTATTGGCCGCCGTGATCAGCAGGCTGTCTGAAAGATGTTGAACATACAGGCCGAAGTCTCTCGGGCTCATCTTATCCCGGCGCATTTGCCTGATCTGCTCTCGCAGTTCGTCGGAAGCGTTCGCGATGAATCCGTACCAATCGATCGAATCACCGCCGAGATGCACTCTGCAGAGATCCTCGAAGCCGGGTCTGTAGCCGAACCATCTGCCCATCTGCATGAGGGTGTCGTACATGCGGGTGTTCCGGTACATGTAGCTGACGGTCAGCCCTTCTATGGTTAGACCCCGCGAAAGGCTCAGGCCACCGATCGCAACTGCGGTGAGACCGACGCCTTCCTTCTCGTATCGCTTGAAGTCCAGGACGTCCTCGGTTTTGCTGTTCACGACGTAGAGCCGAAGATGTTCGAATGCCCCCAAAAGGGCGGTCTTCACGTCGTCCCAATCGAACTCGCAATCGCCGAACTCGCTTTCGAAGGCTTCCCGAAGCGCCGACATGTACTGATTCTTGGAGGACACCTCTTCCGGCATCATGTAGTTTGCCTTGACCGCTTCGCGAAGCCGGCGTTCGCGAATGCTGATGAAGTTTCTGATCTCCTTTTGAATGGAGACGAAGCGCGAAGCATTGATCATCATGGAACAGTGCTTTCCGGTCTGCCCCCGCAGATTCCGGATCGCCCTGGCGACGATGAACTGGTCGAACGCGCGGTAGAGACTGGGTGGCAGCTCGACGACAGGATCATCCTTCTTGTGAGAGAAAGGAAGATAGCCCTCGCAATCCGTGATCCTGCCCAGGATCGATGCGCTGGAAACGGGGTTCAGGAAGACCTTCTCTGGTCCGAAATAGGTGGTTGGCGCGTCGAGCGAATAGATGAAGTCCCGTGGGAACAGTTCCTCTCTGACGTCGCTGTCGAAAGCATCCGGATTGATGAAGATGTTCGCGAAGGGGGTAGCCGTGTAGCCGACATAGCAGGACTTCGCGAACAGACTGAGGATCTGGCGAATCATTGCGTTGGTACGCGTCGGCTTGAGATCTTCCTTGTTGGTATTGATGGACGCGTTGTCGGCCTCATCGTCGATCAACAGCATGGGGACATCGGAGATACGGCCATCACCCTGGGCATTCAGACCCTTCAACCAGTTGTGCAGGGCCTCCAGCGTTTTGACGTTCTTCTTGATGACCAGGATGATGGGCTTGCTGAAGTCGTTGATCTTCCAGCCGCTGTTGTCCGCAGTGCTCTGGTTGAAGTCTTCGTTGACATTGGTGAGCGTCGCAGGCTGTGGATAGCCCTTTCTCTTTCCAACGCCGATCGCAACCCTGTTCTTTGGATCGCTCGAACGCCCGATGAAGCCCTCGTCGACCCGCTCCTGAGTCTGCCTCCGCAGGTTGTTGTGGATGCCGGCAATGACGATGATGAACTTGTAACCCGCGTCCGCAGCCTTGGCGATCACGCCCATGTAGTTGGCCGTCTTGCCGGACTGAACGTGGCCGATCACGAGCCCCCGCCGATTCCATGCTCCCTCGCTCTTGGGATCCTGGAGCAGCCCGAGAATCTTGGTTGCCACGTCGCTCAGTGATTGAACGAGCGTCGGCTGCCACTTTTCACCCCTCAGATAGTCCTCGTAGGCGTTCGAGTAGGTCCACTCGATGCCCTCTCGCTTGTAGACCCAATCCTCATCGTGATTGGCATCCGGATCGACCAGGGATACGCCTTCACCCATCGAGGTGTCGATGGCGATCATCGCTTCTTCCACCGCCGAGCGGAGATCGCCGCTGTAGCCGAGCAACGGTGCAAGGAGTGCGGCTCTGATCTCGACGTCTGCCTTCGAGGGGGTCTCCTTCTGGTCCTCGAACGCCGTGATCAAGGCCTGAACCAGGCCCTTTTCCTTCTCGTGCTGTCTTGCTGTCACCTGAATTCCTCCCTCATGAATCTTTCGACGGTTCCCTCGTGTCGCTCGAAAAGGCGCGTGGATCGGACTATTTCCATGAACGTGCTGGCGGTCCCTGGTCCATGTCCCCACAGGGCGGTCCGCAGATCGCGAAGATGCTGCAGGGCGTCATCGTCGACTGGTACCTGACTGACTTCCCGCGGGTGGCTGGAATAGTCGGAATAGATCATCTCGATCGGCAGTGCAGCGGATATCGATTCGAGGAGCAGGTGAACGTTCTTGCGGCCGGCTTCGTCGAGTCTTTCCGTCAGACGTCGAACCAGTGGATGAGCACCGTTTAGCGCATAGCGGATGCCCCCATGATCGGCGTAGCGTTCCCACACAGGTGCCGATACTTCCTCGAACAGGCGCCGTCCTCGACCGCGGTGAACCGTCGTGCTTCTTCCTGATACTTGCCCGATGATCTGGCGCAGCCGTTCGCGCACGGGCAATGGGGGCCGCGCACGCGACTTCTTGATGTCGATGGTCCAAGACTCGTCCAGACTGTTGGGGAAGTCGATCTGGACCCGAGCCAGCTTGGTTGCCTCGCCCTTGGGTATCAAGCGAAACCAGTCGCCCCAAGCCATGAGTCGACCGTTTCGGTAAATGTAGGCCCCTTGATTCGAGATGAAGTCGCTGCGGCTTTGGTAGTAGTCATATTCACGCACCCCCAACCGAGAATGGTGAGGCAGAACGTATGGCTGAAGGTGAACTGCGGCCGAACCTATGCGGACGATCTCTTCCGGCAGGATCTGAGTGGCATTGTTCTTTCGACAGAATGGATCGAAGGCTTCCACGGGGTGTCCGTTCACGGAGATCGCAAGTTTCTGTGCGCCTCGGATTTCGCCTGCGAGGAATCGGTGGAAGACGAGACCCAGATGCCTTTCCAGAACATCCAGCTTTTCGCTGATGATCTCGTCGCGTCTGTTGCCGGCCTCATCTTCGGTCAGCCGATCGAGGTTCTTCCAGATGACTGCCGTTCCATGACTGCCGACGCGCTGGAGGCAGGGCAGGGCAGTGATGTCCTCGGCATCGAGAATCGACAGAAGCCATTCGTCAGACGCGTCGATTCGATCCAGGTTCCATTCTGCCGCGCTGATCGAGCCGTCCTTGGCGCTTGCCACCGTGAGGGAACGACATTGGGAAAAGGATGCCGTCTTCAGGCCCAGCCCGAACCTCCCGAGGTCTTTCGGGGAACGCTGCTGCCTCGGATTGACTGCCCCATGCCGCATGGCCTTCAACAGCTCGCTGGCGTCCATACCCTTGCCGTTGTCGAGGATGACCAGAATCGGTTCGGAACCCGTTGCATCGCAGAGGATATCGATGTGCGTGGCGCCTGCGGAAATGCTGTTGTCGATCAGGTCGGCAACCGCCGTCTCCAACGAGTAGCCAAGGTCACGCATTGATGCCGACAGACTGGCCGCGCTTGGCGGAAGCGGGTAATCGCGTGCCATCAGCCTGACATCAACTTTGATGACCGATCAAGGTCGAACGCCGCAGCGGTTTTCCGAATGGCCGATAACCAGCCAGAGAATTTCGAAAGCATTTCCTCGGACGCCCCTCCTGAACCAATTTCCCCTAATGTAACATGACAGTAACCACATGTTGCGACTATTGGATGATTCGCTGATGTCAAGGCGCGTTTCACCCGCCGTTCCGGGGTAGGGCGTGCCATCCGCCCATGAAGCTCCCGACCACGCCACAGCGCAACCGGATGATGGCCGGCATCCGCGGGAAGATCACCGGGCCTGAGCTGAGACTCCGACATGCTCTATTTGCTGCGGAGTTCAGGTCCCCCTGCATCGGCGTGATCTGCCGGGATCTTGCGATATGGTTTTCCCGAGGTATCGCACTGCTCTGTTCGTGCACGGATGTTTCTCTACGGCATGAAGGCTTGCCGGTACACAACGGTAAACGCCCTATTCTTAGCGACGCTTCTATGGGGGAATTACCAGATGACCGGAAAGTGGCTTGTGGATGCTCGAATGGCTGACAGCACTGGGCCATGCGAAAAAGCATCGTTGATCGGGACATCCTGCCGGCTTTCGAGAAGCGACAGCTCAACGAGATTACCGCAGATGACCTGCGTGCTCTCTGTAATAAGATGAAGGTTCGTGTGGTTCCGGCACCGCGGTGCATGGCCGTGACATCGTGAAGCAGGTTTATGCCTTTGCGATGCTGCACGGTAAAAAGTTGGATAGCCCCGCGATGGCGCATCAGGCGGTCAAAAGAACTTCCTGGACTTCGGAAACGTCGAGCGACGGGAGGCTTCCGACGTTGATGCTGTACTTGATTCCAGTCACGCCAAGTGGCGGCAAGTAATCATCGGGGAGCCTGGGAAAGTCGCCGACAACCTCGAAGACGTGAACGTCGCGGAATGTGAACCGCAGCAAGGCTCCAGTCTGCCGAAGGCCTTCATGCCAGCCGAGTTGAGCCAGGCGTGAATCGAAGGCGTCGAGCGCACGTCCATCCGATCCCAGCTTCTCTCGAATTTCATCGATGCGGTCTGCCAGCGTTTCGTCGCCGCCCAAGCTTTTCTCCAGCATCACGCTCACGAACAGAAGGCGTTTGCTGGCGGGGGCCTTGAGCTGATCGAGGCGGGAAATCTCGTGTTTCGGCTCAGATCGCGTGGTGGTCTTTACTTCGACGTGGACGCCTTGTCCGACGAAATCGTGTCGCTCCCTTTCCGGGCCGCTCCAGAGGTGACAGACCCGGCTGCCGAGGGTTGGGAACAGCACATTCGAGAGCACCCAGAGTTCGCCGAATAGGCCGATCTGCTCTGCCGTGCTGAGCTCTGGTGCGAGCGGGCGTAATGCCGCGCGCATGTCGTCGATGATTCGTTCAACCGAGACAGCAGGATCGCGGCCTTCGATGCGGATGGCATGGAGGACCTTGTTGGTGACCAGCGTAAGCAGTTCTTCGTGGTGGCTGCGGGCGGAGACATCCAGCCAGGTCTGTTCGCCTTCCAGGGTGCGGACCTGAAGGCTTTGCAGGTCCGGCGGCAGGTTTTTCGGGGCGACGTCGATTGCCAGCAGCAGGTGCAGCCGTCCGTCGTCTGACACGCCGATCAGCGCCGCTTCCATGTCTTTTGCAGCTTGTTCGTAGATGGCCTCGTGTGGAAGCCGCTGCTCGCGCAAGCTTGCCCAGCGGTCCTGTGTGATCTCAACCATTGCGGACCCCACGGTTCACGACAAACCTTTGTTCGCCGTCTGCAGTGCGGGGCAGCGATAACGCAAGGCCCAGCACGGCCTGTGTTGGCGCGCGGAGCGGTTCGGGATCGAGGGGATAGAGCAGGAGCAAGCCCTGCTGCGCAGGTCGGTCCTCGCGCATTGCGCGGGCATTGAAGCCTGAGGCAGCGCGGTAGTTTTCCGGCCCGCCATGCAGATCAACACCTTCATGGCGAGGATCGATAAGGATGCCGATCGATTCGTTGGCCTGCAACGAACGTTGAACAAGGCCGAACGGCCTTCCACCTAGCAGAACCGCGCGTTCCCGCTGCGGGTTGGCTACGAATATGGTCCAGTTCGTCAGCTCTCCCGCTTCAGCGCGTTCCAGGATCCAGTCAGCAATCTCTGCGCCCTGAAACGCAATGCTGTTCGGGTGTCCTTCATAACGCCGCAGGAACAGTGCGATGTCCTCGGCCGGCACATCGTGGGCGATGGCGCCGCCGTGTGCATCCTGCGTCGGAGGATGCTGTCGCAGCAGGGCAGACGCTCGGTCGACGTTCCGTTCCAGCAATTCCCGATCCTGCATGGGAAACAGAATTGTCTGCGGGTTCTCGCCAGACCATGACTGAGCTTCATCAGCCTGCATCCTGCTCTTGTTCTTGCTGGTGAGCAGGAGCTTTGAATGGGCGCGCATCCGGATGGCCATCTGGTCTGGCCTGCGGCCGGCCTTGTTCAGTGCTGTGATGGAATCCCGCAGGGACTCCTCAACAAGCGCCAGTTCCACAAACCACTGAGCGATGCCCTCGGTTGTCCAGATGCGGATCAGGTCTTCATAGCCTGTCCTGAAACCATACCAGCGGGCCATCTGCAGCAGCGCGTCCGCCAGCGTTGTGGTGCGCAGGAAGTAGGCGATTGTCAGTCCCTCAAGCGTCAGGCCGCGTGACAGCCGATTGCCGCCCACTGCAACGAGCTGTCGCCCAGGCTTGGCGTCGTACTCCAGTTCGTCGCCCGTCGTGCTGTTGAGCACAACGACGATCAGACGGGCCAGGTTCGTCACTGCCTCTTCCAGGAGAGCCTCTTCGCTGCAGGGCAGATCGACCTGTCCCAGTCCTGTGAGCGTTGACCGGAACATCTGCTTGAGTACACCGGGTTCGGCACTCTCATGATGGAACCAGTTGCGGATCTGTTCCTCGATCGCTTCACCAATGCGTAACTGGTCCTGCTGGAGCTGGGATACGTGCACCAGCATCGTGTTCGGCTTGCCCGACTGGCCGCGCAGCAACCTGATGGCGCCGGCTAGTGCAAACGTCAGAAGGGCATCGGCGAGCGACTGGGGTAGATCCAGCGGACCCCGGGCAACGATCGTCTCACTCCTTTTGCGCTGCTTCGGCTTCAGAGCCTTCACATCCGCCGGGTCTACGGGGCGGAGTACGTCACGCCCTTGCGCACTGATGCCGAAAAGCTCCTCGGTCCCTGTGTAGCCGTCAGGCCGCGGAAGCTGCACGACGAAGTCCTTGGGGAACAGGTCTTCTCCGACCTGGTTGTCGCTGGCGTCCGGGTCTATAAGGATGTTGGCGAATGGCGTCGCCGTGTAGGCGATGTATGTAGCCCGCGGAATCTTGCTGAGAATGTCGCGAATTAGCGCGTTGGTCAGTGACGGGGCCGTGTCGGCATCCGGTTCGGTGTCCGCGTCGATACTGGGATCACGTCGATTTCCGCGTGTATTGATGGAAGCCTGATCGGCCTCGTCATCGATGAGAAGAACCGGTACATCAGCGAGGCGGCCTTCGAGTTTTCCGAACCACTGGTTGAGCCGATTCAGGATCGGAGTGATTTTTTTGGCGACGATCAGAACGGTACCCGTCGATGCGAATCCGTCGGCCACCTTCGGTTCACGAAAGTCTGCAGCCGCATCGGTCAGCGTGATCCAGTCGACGCCGGTCCCGGCAAGCTCCAGGTCCAGGCGTTGCTGCGTCTGGTTCCGCAGCGAATCGTGGATGCCGGAAAGAACGATGATCAGGCGATAGCCGACATCAGCCGCTCGCGCCGCTACAGCTGTGAAATTGGCTGTCTTGCCGGACTGGACGTAGCCGACGACCAGCCCGCGGCACTGGAATTCCGGGCGAGCGATGGGCGTTGTCTTTGAGATGATCCGCAGTGACTCTTCCGCGACCGACGCAATCTGGTGCGGCTTCCACTTGGGTTGAGACCTCAGATAAGCTTCATGCCGGGACCAGTTGGTCCAGGCGGTTCCGTCGGTCCACAGGGCCAGCCTGGGCTTCAGCGTGAGGGGAAGCGGAAGTCGGATCTGCATCAGGCCTTGTCCGAAAACTGGTCCGGGACACCGGCTGTCTCCAGCGCGCGAAGGAATTCAGAGAGAGCAGTCTTGACCTCGGCATCCTTGTCAATGAGTTGTACGAGCGTTACCAGCGTCGGCATCAGGGGGGTGACCTCGACTTCTTCGCCCTTGAATCCCGTCTTGCGTTGCCATGGCTTGTCGCCGCTGCTGACGAGGCGGATTGAAGTCCTGTCTTTTTTCGCTGTGGGGGCTGGAGCCGGGGGGGCTCCCGGCGCTGTCGTTGGAGGGATCAAACCGCCCGGCGCTGGCGTGACGGTCGGCGACACAGTACGGCCGCCTCCTTTCGGTGCCGGCGCAGGCTTTTCCTTTTTGTTGTACCGGAGGCGGGCGGCTGCGCGAGGGCCTTTAATCAGGGCTTCGAGGGGCTTAGTGATCGCAAAGGGCAGGCGAATGAGCTGCTTGCTGATATCTACCTGCAACTGCTCATCTGCCAGCCTGTCAAAGTCGACTGCGACACGAATTAGCTTGGTGTGTTCATCCTTGGCGAAGAGATCTTCCCAGCCACCCCATTTGATAAGCCGGTCAAGCCGATAGAAGTACATGCCCTGTGCATCGTTGGCCCTGCCGTTCAGGGTGTGGCGGTCGCGTTCGACGCGTTGCCCCAGCGGTGGCAAATCCTTGACGTACTCTTCGAACTCTGCCTCGTTCGGTGTGACATAAGCTCGTACATAGAGTGCCGGCGTCTTGTCCGGCGTAAGACCGGGAAGCTCGATGCGATGCTGGTCATACTCCTTCGTCAGAGGATGTCCCATGGGGTTGTTGGCGCGCAGGATGTCATCATTCAATCGGATGACGACCTTCTCGCGCCCGCGCGCCTTGCCTTCAAGGTACCGGTGAAAGACAAGTTCGAGGTGCGACTTGATGGCGGCAAGCTCCTGCGCATAGGGGGAATCTGACTTACCCCTGGCAGGCTCCATTGAGGGACGCATCTGCGTGAGCAGCACGGCTGTGCCCGAGTCGCCGATGGCCACAGCAGAGACATGCTCGGGAGCCACCGGGTCGCTTAGCAGCGCCCAACGGCGCGTCTTGGCAAGATGTTCCTTGTCCCAGGTGAGGGTTGTAGAATGGTTTTCGGCAGCCTTCGACACTACCGTCAGGCGATCGGCCTGAGACCAAGCCGCACCCTTGAGCCCATAGCCGAACTTGCCCAGGTCGCCATCGTCGTATTCACGCTGGTGCCCGATCTTCATTGCGTCTCGCAGGCCCGATGGCGTCATGCCGGTGCCGTCGTCGCGGATGCACATCCATCGGCCGCCCGCATTGGGATTCGGGAATGTGATGTTGATTTCCCGCGCGCCATGCGAAAGGCTGTTGTCCACGAGATCGGCCACAGCGCTGGGCAGACTGTGACCGGCACGCGCCAGGATCTTGAAAAGGCCGAGCGGGTCCGGGGCGGCGTCATCGTCGTTGTGGTTATTGTCGTTTTCTTTGTATGACGTCGCGGACACAGTTTTTGCCTCCTTGAATACCTGGGGGAAGTGATCCGAGAGCACTGTCTGGCAGTGCTGGCCCTCATCACCGTACAACGCGATCATTGCGGATTTACCTAGCCGGGCGCTTTCTCCATGGCCGAGGATCGAAGAATGGGCTGGGTGGTCTGCGGGGATGACAACCCAGGATGCATTGGCCGGGGTAGTCGAGGCGTCCACGACCATTGCAAACAGAACACCAGGGTCGACAAATCTGTAGAAGGGACTCGTCGGGCAGTCTCCTTCGAATCTCCAGTTTCGGTGCTGCCGCTTCAGCCAAGAGGCAACCTCTACGACGGTGTGCTCGTCTTCCAGGCGCCGGCAGTTGATGGGGATGATGTCCTGGTCTTCGGCGGAGGGAAAGACTATGTCGACGACGTCCCAGTCGAAGTTGATGGCGCGCTGCTTGGCGCGTTCCTTTCCCTGACGGCGGTATTCGTGAAACATGCCTAGTTCGGACGGTTTCAGCAGTCGGAGGATGGTGAACTTCACTTCGTTCCCTCGGTGGTCTTGATCTGTGATGGGTCCAGGCCCAGCAGGGATACGCGCATGTCTGGTGTCCTGGGGGCGCCCAGGCACTCCCGGATTCCACGAGCAATGGCATAGGCAAACAGCGGCGGGACGGCGTTCCCGATCTGCTTGAATGCCGGGTTCATCGATCCCTTGAAAATGAAACCGTCCGGGAAAGATTGGAGCCGCGCAGCCTCGCGTACCGTGATGGTGCGTGCCTGATCCGAGTCAAAGTGGATGTGGGAATAGGAGTCCTTGCCGAGGTGCGCCATCAGCGTACGTACCGGGGCATCAGCGCGGAGCTTCCACCACTTGTTCGGAAACTTTCCCGGGTCGTACGGAATGCGCCAAGCCGTGATGTAGGAACTGACATCCGCGTTTCGCGGATCTGTAGGCAAGCCGCGCTTCTTACGGTTGGCTAGCCAAGTAGCGATTTTCTGCTCGACATAGGCATGCACCTGCGGGTACTCCCAGCCAGGCTGAATCTCGGCAAAGATCTTGTAATCCCGGGGGAGGTATCGGAAGACATGGCCGGTCGTGGACTTGGTCGCAAAGCCCTTCCACTCCCGCATCAGACGTGAGTAGGGTGTTGTCGGATTTTGGGTCGTGTACTCGACGGACTCTGCCGGATCCTTTGCCCCGCGGCGGATGGCGCCGCTACTCAACAATTCTCTGGCAAACCGGGGCGGGAGATCCGCAAGGGCGTCAGAGGCCGAGGTGGCCGCGGGAGAGTCGGGTGCGGGGTCCGGGATCCAGCGATGGTGCGCCGAGCCTTCGGCCTTCAGCACGCGGCGCGCAGCATTCTTGGAGCTGGTATAGCCGGAGGGCAGAACGAGGTGGTGCGTCGGCACGGGAAACCGGGGTTTGATGCCGGCAGAACGGTGGATACCGACAAGAATCATCCGCTCCCGCATCTGAGGAACCCCGTACCAGACGGAGTTTAGCAGCGTGTAGGCAACGTCGTAGCCTTCATCGGCAAGGCTCTTCGAAACCAGCTCGGCAACGTTGGTGCCGCCATGGTTCAGGATGTCCGGCACGTTCTCCATCAGTAGCGCGACGGGCTTTGTCGCCCGGATGAACGCGACGTACCGCTCCCACAGGCTCACCCGACCGTCTACGAGGAATGCCTGGTCTGCCGTGACCTCTTCACGCAGGCGCGCCTGCTCGCGGAGCTTGGCCCGGCCTACACGGGCGAACGCCTGACAGGGGGGGCCGCCGACGAGGACATCGATCTGGCGGTCCGTGGCACCCTGCAATCCCAGATCGCCGAAGACAGTGTCTGCGGTTTCGGTTACCGCGTCGCGGGGGGTGTGGTGCGCTTCCTTGTCACCCCCGACCGAGCGCGAGCCGAAGTTGGCTCCGTGCGACTTTGCAGCCCACGGGTCCAGTTCGATGGATGCGACCGGCGTGAAACCGGCAGTCAGGAAGCCCAGGGAGATGCCGCCACATCCGGCGAACATATCCATGTAGCGGATCTCTCCGCCGTTCTGTATGCGCTGCAGCTTGTCGCGGATCAACTTGTGATCGGAGGTCGAGGCGCGGGAATTCTTGCCATTCGAGGAGGGCAGGTCGGCAGTCGGGGTGTCGGGTTTTTCGTAGGTCTTGCTGGACTGCGACTTTCGCAGTTCGGTTTGGATGGACATCCGGTATCTCTCATAGGGAACATGCGCCAGGACCATCTGCACGGAGTGCAGGTGGTCGGCGTCTCAGGCCTGTTCACACCACGCGCCGCGACTCGGCTTGACGTTACGTCTGCCGGGCGCCAAATGGTGCATTGTGTCATAGTGTAATGAAGCCGCCGGCATGTCTCGCCTGAGAGCCTGCGAAGGCATAAGTTGGGTGTACTTTCATGATTGTATGAATTTCACATGGATTTTTTTTTCTTCTCAGTTTTCGGTAGGCGCTTGCAAGCTCGATCGCATCAACGAGGATGGCGCCTATGGCGAAATGGCTGTTCGGCGTGGCAAGCACCCTTGCCCCGATATCCGCGAATGTGTGGTCCCGGTAGAGGCGCTGATGGATATCGTTTCACCTGAAAAGCGTTCCCGAATGATGGCAGGCATCAAGGGAAAGAACACCAAGCCGGAACTGGTTGTCCGCAAGCTTGTTCACGGAATGGGCTTCCGTTATCGGCTGCACCGCAAGGATCTGCCGGGTTCTCCAGATTTGGTTTTTCCGCGTCTGAAGAAGGTGATTTTTGTCCATGGCTGTTTCTGGCATCGGCATACCGGATGCAGATTTGCCTATACGCCAAAGTCAAACGCGCAGTTCTGGCTGGATAAGCTAGAGGGCAATATTCGACGCGATAGTCAGGCAGTGATGGCTCTGGACATCCTGGGCTGGCAGGTTCTGATCGTGTGGGAGTGCGAGGTTTCCGATCTGCCCGCCCTGACCCGGAAGGTGAGTTCGTTCCTGACGATTGACCAAAACTGATCATCGGCAAACGGTCGAATGCTCTCGTTCGGAGAAGGCAAATGCGGTTTTGATTAATCAACCGAAGAATCGCTATCCGATTCTGTTCGTTCATTGAATCCCCCGACCGATGGGTTTATCAAGGAAACTTCGGAGTTACGGAACTCCATGATGGTTTTGTCGTTCTCTGCAGAGGGGCTGTGTCTACTGCTGTTTGAAGAACAGCTGTTGGAGGAAACCGGTGTCTCGTACACCGAGGGTGACAGGAGGTATGTTACTCATCTCTTGGCGGAGCGAAACATGAAAGCGGTTTCCATCGTAAAGTCGAAGCATAATTCCGCCGCGATATTTGTGGGCTGCAGTTTTCGAGCGGTACGGCGTTGAGTGCATTGAGGCTCACCATAAGAAGCCTATATCGACATATTCTTCGGCATACGTTGTTCGCTATCCGGCTTTGCGTTGCTTTACCCAAATTGTCATAGAGCCGTGCATAAATATATGAAGGTATAGGGCGGCGATTATTCGCATAAAGAAATCGATCGTTGGAATTTTAGAAAAATGCGCGATATAAGTTTGCACTCGGAGAGTGGTGATGATGTAGAAGAGGTCTTTGACGAAAGCTCTGAGACTGCGACCTGGTTTCTGATTTCTGAAGCGTTCTTTGCCGTAGTCATATAAACCTCCCGGACTAATCGGTGACAAAATCAATCAAAACATTCAATTTCATTCCTGCCCGATGAGTGCACAACCAGCAGTTGATCTCCTTTCGAAGATGCTGATCGACCAGCAAACGCGCGCAGCCAGCTACTTTGCGGGCTACGAGCGATTGGCCATCACGGAAGTGTTCCGGACGCTGGACATGTGCGCCTTTGCCTTCCGGATGGCCCCTAACCGAAAGCATCTCCTGCAGCGAGACCAGGCGCGCCACTGGATGTTGGCGGGCGCCGCTCCCGCGTTGAAGCCACTGCTGAAGGGGGTTGCCGAGGTCGAGGGGCCTATGCCTTGGGGGCCGTCCTCCAATAGGTGGACCAGAGTCGTGGAGGGCCATCTGCTGCGATGCGGACAGCTGACTTGGCTACACCGCCTAGCCAGTCTGGAGAGGTACGGGCTTAGTCACACGACTACCGGAGCCTCGAAGATGCGCATCGAAGTCGTATCCGATGAACATGAGGCTGCAGACCGCGAAGCATTGGCGTGGCTGGGCCTCCAAAGGCTTGATGCCGCTGAGGTGCGGGGAGAGCTTGACTTGGCGAAGGGCCAGCTGAAGCGACTTCGAAGGCGACTTGATAAGAAGTCGGGGACTGACATGGGCGGCTGGTTCATTCGATATACAGGCGACGAGGAACTGTTTGAGCGTAGCCGCCAGCGGGTACGCGATCTCCAGCCTATCTGGCACGAGACCGAAGCTCTCCCCGATGGCGCAATGATCGGCGGGAAGACCTTTCGAGAGTGGAAGGATGCATGTTGCGTTGCCGCGGCTGCCGTTTTGCACCACATTGAATTTTCCACTCGCCTCAAGACGACTCATCCGGGCATCGACCTACGCAACCTGTTGACCATGTTCATCAGGCGCGATGACCTTGAGCGCGTATGGCAGGAGCGGGGGCTTGAACCCGATTGGATCAGAGAGGTTTCGCAGGCCATGACGCTAGACTGCCAGTCCGTAGATGAGGTGCTGCTGCATCATGACACGCCGTTTCCCTTCTACGTGGACATGGGGCGCGAATTTATCCTTGCTCCATCGCTTTCAGCGTTGCTGAACCCATTCGTTGGTGTCGTGAGGCATCTTAGGTCATGCTACCGCGGTGACTGGGATCGCGCGGTAGATAGCCGGGAAGCGGTATTTCGCTCAGATCTTGCCGCAGTCTTCAACGAGCCACGCTATGCCGTGCTGCCCTCGGGTGTCACGCTCCGGCGCTCTGATGGCACCCTGCTAACCGATGTCGATGCTGTGGTACAGGACAAGGTAAGCGGCACCGTGGCGCTCGTACAGCTGAAGTGGCACGACATCTTTGGCAAATCGCTCCGGGAACGAGAGAGTCGAAAGCGGAACCTTCTCGCCGCGAACCAATGGGTTGAACGCGTCGCGGCCTGGGTAGGCGAGCGCTCGTCGGCCGACATCGCGATGGCGGTCGGCATGCCTGTGGCCGAATGTCAGCAGGCTGAGAAGCCAGTCATTCTGGTCGTAGCCCGCTACGCTGCACGCTTTTCGGGCGCAGGTGCATGTGACCCACGTGCCGCCTGGCTGTCCTGGCCCGAACTGGTCCGCGCCGCCACTTCGGATGCTCGCGAGATTGACATTTTGCGGCATGTGGCAACCGCCTTCGAGGGCGTAGACCGCAGCGCCCGGCCAAGCAGTGACGAGCGGGAAGCTGCTTCCTGGCAGTTGCGATTTTCGGGACTGAATGTCGAAGTGGTCCGGCGCACCAGGGTGTAGTACAAGGGTTTTAAGCTGGGTTGCGTTTTGCCAGAGCGAGCACTGGCTGTTCGATCGTTGAGTCTGAGGCCTATCGGCAGAGTGTGTTGTGTCATTTAGTCGCTTGTCATTAAAAAACTAAATAACACAACAAAGGCAAGGCCTGGGATGGACGCAGAACGCCTTACCTCTGGTGGGTCTTTGCTAGTGATTGGTTCTTGAGTGCGAGCACTAGCCTGGGTCCGGGATGGCATGGCAGATGGGAAGGCGTAGTCGTTTTGAGGTGATCTGATGTGCGCTAAGATGTATTTAGATCGATAATCTGCTGGAAAGTGTGAACAGCCTACAAATCGCTCCAACTCTCGCACCAGAAAAAGATGAGTGATTTCGACGGTAAAATTGTCGATAAAAAGCTGAGTCGATCTGCGCCAAACCCCTTACCCACGCGGGTTTCGGGGCCTGTTGATGATTGAGTGGGAATAACGTCCTTGGCGGGCAACCGCCAGCGATTGCAATAAGAACGGGAGGACTCGAATTCGAGTCCTCCTTTTTTCGTTCGGACTAAAGCGGTATCGCTAAGCCGTGCTTGTCGTCACCCGCAAACTAGGGTTATCCGGGATTCTTTATGCTTAAAGTTTTGTGAAGAATGAGCGGCAGATGCAGGGCTGCCGCCGCGATGAGGCATCACGGCGGTTCACCGGGGTGCGGCACTTGACGCACCGTACGCAGGTCGCGCGGTGGCGCCCGGTAAGGAGAATCGCATGCTGCTGCGTAGACATTGCCTAGCCGTGATGATGCTGGCGCTGACGGGCTGGGCGACGGGCAGCCATGCACAAACGCCGTCTCAGGCTTGGCCTGCCAAGCCGGTGCGCCTGGTCGTGGGGCTGGCCCCTGGCGGGCTGGTCGACGTGCTGGCGCGCACGGTACAGCCGCATTTGGCCGAGGCCTTGAAGCAGACGGTTATCGTGGAGAATCGGGGCGGCGCGGGCGGCAACGTGGCGGGCGCCGAGGTTGTGCGCAACGGCGGAGACAATCACACCTTCTTGCTCAATCCGTCGACGACTGAATCAGTCAACCCGCTGATGTTCGCCAGCATGCCGTTCGATCCGCAGCGGGACCTGCGGCCGGTCGCCTTGTTGGCCAACAGCCAGTTGTTCCTGTTCGTCCGGTCCTCGCTGGGCGTCGATACGCTTGAAGCGTTTGTCGAATACGCGCGCAAACAGCCCAATCCGCTTAACTACGGTTCGGCCGGCAACGGCACGACGCCGCATCTGGCTGGCGAGTTGCTCAAGCAGGCTACTGGCATGCAGGCCACCCATGCGCCATATCGCGGCGTGGCGCCGGCGATACAAGACCTGGCCGCGGGCCAGATCGACTTTGCGTTTGGACCGGCCACGGTCTTTCCCATGGTGCAATCGGGCAAGCTGAAGGTGCTGGCGGTGGCGAGCCGGCAACGGGCTGCTGTCGCGCCCGACATCCGCACCTTTTCTGAGGCCGGCATTGACGGCGTTTTCGCGGACAGCCTGTTCGGCGTGTATGCCGCCGCCGGCACCCGCGATGATGTGGTCGCTCGCATGAACGGCGAAATCAACAAGGTGCTGGCGCGGCCGGAGATCAAGGCGCGGTTCCTGGACGCCGGCGCCGAGGCGCTACCGCTGAGCGTGGCCGACTACGCCGCGCGTGTGCAGGACGAAAAGAAACTGTTCGCCCCATTGATGAAGTCGCTGGGGTTGAAGGAACAGTAGGTAGAACAACGATCCCTTCACCCCCCTTACCACTTCAGCTCAGCATCAGCCGAGCAGTTCCTTCCGAACAATCTCCGCGCCTTCGCTCAGCGCCAGCAGCTTGCCTTTCGCAATGGCGCGCGACAACGGCGCCATGCCGCAGTTCGTGCACGGATACAGCTTGTCGGCGTCCACGAACTTAAGCGCCTTGCGCAGCGTATTGGCGACTTCTTCCGGCGTTTCAACCTTGTCGCTGGCCACGTCGATGGCGCCGACCATGACCTTCTTGCCGCGAATCAGTTCGAGCAGATCGATCGGCACGTGCGAGTTGTGGCATTCCAGCGAGATGATGTCGATACTGGATTGCTGCAGCTTGGGGAACGATTCCTCGTACTGACGCCATTCCGAACCCAGGGTCTTCTTCCAGTCGGTGTTGGCCTTGATACCGTAGCCGTAGCAGATGTGCACGGCGGTTTCGCACTTCAGGCCTTCGATGGCGCGTTCCAGGGTGGCGATGCCCCAGTCATTGACTTCGTCGAAGAAGACGTTGAATGCCGGCTCGTCGAATTGAATGATGTCGACGCCTGCGGCCTCGAGTTCCCGAGCTTCCTGGTTCAGGATCTTGGCGAATTCCCAGGCCAGCTTTTCGCGGCTCTTGTAGTGGCCGTCGTACAGCGTGTCGATCATCGTCATGGGGCCAGGCAGGGCCCATTTGATGGGTTGCTTGGTTTGCTGGCGCAGGAACTTGGCGTCTTCAACGAAAACCGGCTTCTCGCGGCTGACGTCGCCCACGACGGTGGGCACGCTGGCGTCATAGCGATCACGAATGCGGACGGTTTCGCGCTTTTCGAAATCCACGCCGCTCAGGTGCTCGATGAACGTGGTGACGAAGTGCTGACGGGTTTGTTCGCCGTCGCTGACGATATCAATGCCGGCGTGTTGTTGTTCTTGCAGCGCCAGGCGCAGGGCGTCTTGCTTGCCCTCGACCAGTTCCTGGTCTTCCAGTTTCCACGGCGACCACAGCTTTTCGGGCTGGGCAAGCCAGGAAGGCTTGGGCAGGCTGCCGGCGGTCGAGGTGGGCAATAGCTTTTTCATGATCTGTGGTCTTGTGTGTTTTGAGTGATTAGAGGGCGTAGTTGGCGGCCCAGCTTTCGAGCGTCTTTGCGTACGGCTTGATGAAGTGCTCTTCCGTGAACTTCCCTTGCTTGACGGCTAGCTGGCTGCGTTCTTCGCGGTCATAGACAATCTGCGTCAACGAGTAATCCTGGTTCTTCAGGCTCGGTTGATAGAGTTTGCCGGCGGCGGAATTGGCGTTGTAGATCTCCGGGCGGTAGATCTTCTGGAACGTATCCATCGTGCTGATGAGGCTGATCAGCTCAAGATTGGTGTAGTGGCCAAGCAGATCGCCTTGGAAGTAAAAGGCCAAGGGCGCGGCGCTACCCGGGGGCATGAAGTAGCGGACCTGCAAACCCATTTTTTCGAAGTACTGATCCGTCGGGGAGAATTCATTTTGCTGATATTCAACGCCCAGGATGGGGTGCTGGTTTTCAGTGCGATGGTAGGTCTTGCTGCTGGACGCGCTGATGCAGATGACGGGCGGCTTGCTGAAGTGCGCTTTGTAAGTGCTTGAATTCACAAAGTGCTTGAACAGCTTGCCGTGCAATTCGCCGAAATTGTCGGGTGTGCTGAACGTGGATTTATTGTTGTTGTGTTCCGACAGCAGCACGCTGAAGTCGTAGTCGCGCACGTAGGACGAGAAGTTGTTCCCGGTAATGCCTTCAATGCGTTCGTTGTTTTTCCGATCGACGATATTGGTTTTCAATATTTCGATCAGCGGAAAAACGTCACTGCCGCCTTCCGCGCCAATGTGCATTTCAACGGAAATGATTTCGAGCTCAACCGCGTAACGATCGCCCTTGGGGTTGTCCCAATGCGCCAGGCTGTTGAAACGCCGGTCAATCATTCGCAGGGTGTTGCGCAAATTCTCCTGGCGGCTCGCGCCCCTGGCCAGATTGGCAAAGTTGGTCGTGATGCGCGTGCTGTCGGACGGCTGATAATTCTCATCAAAAGAGATGCTCTTGATGCTGAAGGTGAAGTCTTGGCTCATTGCGATTAGGTGTGATTATTTTTGCGAAAATTGAGTCGGTCTGCCGCTGGTCGGCGGACGCTATCGCCGCGCGACGCGGCAGCCGGATTAACTTGGGTTCAGGCTGCGACCGCTTCTCGCTCGGTGGCAGCACTTGAAGGGCGCATCAATTCGACCAAGGGCAACGCCCGTTGGACCGCCAGCCTGGCCCGTTCGATCAGGGCCTCGTCCTGCAGGCGGTAGTCGGCGAAATCCTTGTCGGTCGCGTAGACGCCCAGCGGCAGCGTACGTGCCTGGAAGAAGCTGAACAGCGGCCGCAATTGGTGATCGATCATCAGGGCATGGCGTTCGCTGCCACCGGTGGCCGCCAACAAGACGGGCGTGTCGATCAAGGCGTCCTGATGAATGAAGTCGAAGAAGTGCTTGAACAGTCCCGTGTACGAGCCGCGGTAGACCGGGGTGGTCACCACCAGGATGTCAGCCTGCTCGACCGCGGCAAGTTCGCGCTCCACCGTGTCGGGCAGCTGCGAGCGCCAGACCGCGCCCGCCAGTTGCGGGGCGAGCTGGCCCAGTTCGACCAGGTGCTGTTCACACGGGACTTCGTCGGCGATCAGGTCCAGCAGGTGCTCTGCCAGGGCTGCCGACTTCGAGGGGCGTTGCAGTCCGCCGGAAACTGCTACGAGACGGAGTGGACGTGTCATCTTTGCTTCACATGAATGGGTCTACGCGGCGCCGCATCTGCTTTTGTGCAGGTGCAGCAACAGGCCGGGATCCGCATACTAGGGGAGGGTGGTGATGAAGTAAAATGGTTTTATTTCACGAATCCATGAGCGGAAATCATCTGAATGCTTGAGCGCATCCACCTCAGCATCGTCCAGCAGGTCGAAAAGCAAGGGTCATTGACGGCCGCAGCCGGCGTGCTGAACCTGACCCAGTCGGCCCTGAGCCACAGCATGAAGAAGCTGGAGCAGCAACTGGGCACCGACGTCTGGCTGCGCGAAGGTCGAAGCCTGCGCCTGACGCAGGCCGGTCAATACCTGCTGGCGGTGGCAAACCGAGTGCTGCCGCAACTGGACCTGGCCGAAGAGCGCCTGGGCCAGTTCGCGCAGGGCGAGCGCGGGGCGCTGCGCATTGGGATGGAATGCCATCCTTGCTACCAGTGGCTGCTGAAAGTGGTGTCCCCCTATCTGGCCGCATGGCCCGACGTGGATGTGGACGTCAAGCAGAAGTTCCAGTTCGGCGGGATCGGCGCGCTGTTCGGCTACGAGATCGACCTGCTGGTCACGCCTGATCCGCTGTTCAAGCCGGGCCTGAAGTTCGAGCCCGTGTTCGATTACGAACAGGTGCTGGTCGTGCCCAAGGGCCATGCCCTGGCAACGGCTGCGTACGTAAAGCCCCAGCAGCTGACCCAGGAAGTGCTTATCAGCTATCCCGTGGACATCGAGCGCCTGGACATCTACAACCAGTTCCTGTTGCCGGCCGGTGTGACGCCCAAGCGCCACAAAGCCATTGAAACCACCGACATCATGGTGCAGATGGTGGCCAGCGGCCGCGGCGTGGCGGCGCTGCCACGCTGGCTGGTCGAGGAATACGCGGCCAGGATGGACGTGGTGCCCGTGCGGCTGGGCGTGCGCGGCATCGCCAAGCAGATCTTCCTGGGCGCGCGCGAGGCAGAAACTACCATCGACTACGTGCGGGCCTTCATCGAACTGGCCCGCCAGCCGGCTGCTGGCGCCACCTCGGCCCCTGCGCAAGAAGTCACTCGCTGAATCCCACCGTTGAACGTAAACCGCTAGCCGAGCCGTTCGGCGTGCCTGTCATTGATGCCCTTGATTCATCCCAGTTCCCCCAAGTTGCCCGGCCACATCACCGATGCCTATTCATTGGAAGTCAGCGCGAAGGACATTCCAGCGCTGACCGCGGCGGCGCCGCGGATGTTGCCGGGGTCGACCGTTTCCATTCCCTATCTGCCAGGCCAGGACAACGACGCGAGATTGGCCGCGGCGCGGGCCGTGCGCGCACTGGGCTTGGTACCCATGCCGCACCTTTCTGCGCGCCGTATCACCTCGCTTGCGGAGCTTGAGTCCTTCGTCAAGCGCGCGGTCGCTGAAGCCGGCGTCGAGCGCTGCTTCGTGATCGCAGGAGATCCGTCGACGCCGCTGGGGCCGTTTGCCGATAGTTCCTCGTTGATCGAAACCGGCGTATTCGAGCGTGCGGGCATCCAGGTTGTCGGCGTAGGCGGGCATCCGGAAGGCCATCCGGTCATGAGCGCGGCCGATCGGTGGGAGGTGCTTGAACGCAAGTGCCGCAGCATTGGCATGCGCGGCATGACGCCCTTGATCGTCACGCAGTTTGGATTTGATGCCGACATCGTGCTGGCGTGGCTGAAAACCCTGCGCGAGCGTGGCATCGAGCATCCCGTGCGCGTGGGCGTGCCGGGCCCCGCAGGGATCGCGGTGCTTGCCCGCTATGCCGCCTTGTGCGGCGTCAGCGCATGCGCATCGATGTGGTCCAAGTACGGTATTTCCCTGGGCAAGCTGTTCGGCACGGCTGGGCCGGATGTTTTTGTGGATCGCTTGGCTGCGGGGCTCACAGAAGAACATGGAGAGGTAAGCCTGCATTTCTTTCCATTCGGAGGGATCGCGCAGTCTGTGAAATGGATCGCGCAGTACCGCGCCCAGGGTCAGTAACTGCGTGCCTTGCCGAGAGCCGTTCGCGTGGCCGTCAAGCGTGGCGAACAAGCTCAAGGCGCCTCAGAGGCGGGGGCCAAGCAGGTCGGCAAGGCCGATGGCTTTGTATATCTCGGCACGCATGCGGTCCGCGACGGCGTTGACGACTTCCGCGCCGTCCTGCGAGGGATCCACGTGGACGCGGAAAGGACGCTTGCCGTGGGGAAGGCCGACGACGCGCACGATCTGGCGGGCGACTTCTTCGGGATCCGCATCGCTGGGTTCCAGACCCGCCAGCCCCTCGAGCGCCCTGGCGGCCACGCCGGCATAGGGACCTTGCTCGTACTCGGCGACGATGTGGGTGTCCTCGGGCTTGCCCGAATGGGCGAAGTGGTTCGTGCCTTTGGTGAAGGCGCCCGGCACCATGATCGTGGTTTCGATTCCCCAGCGGGAAAGTTCGGTCGAGTACGACACGGCCAGCGCATCCATGGCGGCCTTGGCCGCGAAGTAGGGCGCGAGGAAGGGGGGCGTTCCGCCACGCGTCGAGGATGAACCCACCCAGACCAGCAGCGCCTTGCCCTGCTTGCGCAATTGCGGCAACGCCGCCCGGTTGACGCGTTGCGCGCCCAGCACGTTCACGTCGTACTGCTGGGCCAACTGTTCCGGAGTGAAAGCCTCGGCCGGGCCGAAGACCATATGACCGGCGTTGTGGACGATGACGTCCAGCCTGCCCGCTTCGGCTAGGACTTGTCCAATGGCAACGTTTGCGGAGGAATCGGACTGCACGTCAAGTTCGACGGTGCGCAGGTCCACGGCGTTGTCGGCGGCCCATTGCGCGGCTTGCGCGACGCGGGACGCATTGCGGTCCGTGGTCGCGCGCATCGACGCGTAGACGGTGTGGCCGGCCTTGGCCAGCGCTTTGGCGGTCATGAGCCCGAAGCCCGACGAAGCGCCGGTGATCAGGGCAATTTGGGAAGTCGTCATGGCATTGATCCGGTGGTTGAGTTGACGGGATCAATTCTGGACTGTTCCGTTTGGAAGATAATTGGGCGGTTATGAAGATAATAATTTCATTTGCTTTAACAATAGTGAATGGAGCGCTCCTGTTTTCCCTGCCCTGTGCCCAGCGGGCAGGCGTCACCGCGCCAGATCGAACCAACCCTGGGCGGCGATGCTGCCATTCACGCACAACTGCACCGCGTGCCTGCCGGCGTAGTGCGTGCGGGTCGTGAAGTCGCGGATCTGCTGGCTGCGGCTGAGCGTGATGGCCTGGCCTGGTTCCAGGGTCAGCTCTTTCAGCCTGAACGCCTTGAACGTGGCGGCGCCGTTTTGCCGCACGTAGCCGATGCGGTACAGGACGATCAGTCGCCGGGGCGCGGACGCGGTCGAGCGTAAGGTGCAGGCAAGGGTGAGCGTATCGCCGAGCACAAGCCGGGCGGGCGTCACCTGGAATGCGTCGACCTCGATGTCTGCGGTGGATTCGGCGCCCAGCATCGCCAGCGCCTGCGCGCTGCCTTGCTTGACCAGCGTGCGCAGGGCATGGCGGATGATCCATCGCGTATGCGGGTCCTCGATGCCCCATTGCGCCGCGCGTGCAAGCACCCATGCCGGATTGGCCTTGGTGATGTCGTTCAGGTGGTTGGCGACGGACCGGCGCACATACAGGCTTGGGTCGGCGCGCAGATTGTCGAGGATCGCGGCGGCAAGTGCGGGAGACGCTTCGAGGGCGCCCAGCCGGAACGACCACGGCAGACGCGGCCGTGTGCCTTCGCTGGCCAGGCGGCGCACGGCGTCGTTGGGGTGTCGCGACCAGGCCGTCATGATCTCCAGCGCGCGGGGCAGGTCGTCGCGCAGGAACTCGCGTACGGCGAATTCCGACGTGCCGAACGGCGTGAAGAATTTCAACGCGTCCATGGAGCGTTCGAAGGCCTGGCGGCCATGCTGGCCCACATAATCGGGCGCGACGAGCGACATGAAGCCGTTGCCCAGGCGAGGCGCCGCTTCCATCAGCAATGCCAGTACGCCTACATACCCGCCAAGCAGGTCATGGGCGCCCGCGGCGACGGCATCGCTGGCGCGCCGCACGCGCTCCATCAGTGTCAGCGTTTCCAGGCCGTCCAGCGCGGTGGAAAGGAACCGGCGGGTGTCGAAGCGGGCGCATATCGATTGAAGTACGGCTGACAGCTCGCGCAACTGCGCGGGCCCCATCGAATCCTTGAGCGGGGCGTGGGTCTGGGTGGTCATCGGGCGGGGAAATTCCTGAGTCGGGCCGGACACGGCCGGGCGGGGGGCTAGTGTCGGCGATCGTCGTGTCAATTCCTGTCAGCAGCTTGCGCGGACGCGCCGCGCCCATCCCATTTGCCGCGGCTATCAATCGGGCGGCCAAATCAAGTAAGCGGTCGCGAACGCGTGTTCACATGGGCGCGCGTTCGAGCGCATCAGATTGATCGGAAGCATTGAGGTACCATCTTTCGGCAGCGATCCTGGGGTGTTCTTGAAGGCGGCGACAGGCCGTCTTCAACGATGCAGACAGGGATCGCATCAATGCCAAACGAATCAAGAAAAGGAAAAAATCTGATGCGCTTAAAGGCTCTCGCCCTCTGCTTGATGGCCGGTTTCGCAGGTTCGGCCGCTGCACAAGACAGCACCCAATCGTTGCAGCAGGCATTCAAGCAGATACCGCAGGTGGTGCTTACCGCCCCGGAAGCGATGCAGATATTCTTTGTGGACGTGCAAGCGTGGCGCGGGCTGGAAAAAGCCGGACCCTCCGCGGATGGCATGCGCAGATTGGCGATGGCGCAGTGGATCAGCCCGCTTCAATCCGTGGGATACGGTCTGGACCAGTGGTCGACCAACGCCAAAATCCCTTTCGATGAACTCTCTTATTTCGCCGCGTTCGGCCAGGCGCCTGGCAACGTCACCTATTGGGGGATGAAGGACGGTAAATCCGTGGCGGGGCTGGTTGATCGCTTAAAGCAGGCCGATTTCGCCGCGGTGGGGGGTGACGTCCCCGGCGTGCTCGCCAATGGCGAGGCGCAGAAGATGGACATGAAAAAGGCCAATCCCAGAGACCCCTGGAGAGGCTCGATGGGCAAGGCCAGCTTTGTCCTGCCGCTGGATACCGCGCTGGTTCAGGCGCCCGCCGCAACGGGAATGAACGTACTGGCGAAACCGACGCCGTCGGTGGCCGACAGTGCAGTCGTTGCCGCCTGGGTTGCCGGGCTGAAGGAAGCCGTTCCTTCTGCCGACGGCCACATTGTGCAGGCCGCGGTGATTTCGCCGGTCTTGGGCCTGGAAGGCGTGGATCCGGCGAAGGTGTTGCCCGCTACGCCCGCAGACTTCGACGCGGCAAAGCGCAATCTTGAAGCGGCTGCGGCATCCAGCGCGCGCGGCATCCCGCCTTACTTCTCCGGCATACTGGCAGACGCCCAGATCAACAACGTCCCCGCTGTGGTCATTTCGCTGGCTTATGCGGATTGCGCCACCGCCAAGCAGGCCGTTGACGGCATCGGCGCCGCATGGAAGGAAAGCATGGCTGCGTCGGTAGAGGCCACGGTCTCGGGGCGTACCGTCCAGGCCGGTAAGCTGTGTGCCGCGGTCGTCAGCATGACTTCCCCCAAAGCAGAGAATGCGGGCAATCCGATTCTGTCTCAGGTGATGAACCGCTATATGCAGCGCGATTTCAAGGTGCTGCAGATCGGCGCGTCGCGCTGATCGCCAGACAGGTCAGCGCGGGGTTAGGAAGTGCTTCATGCGTTCTATTTCCTCATCCAGCGCACTGCGGAACGCAGCGTCTTTGGGCGCTGTGCCCGCCACATAACCGAACGCGGGCGCCAGGGGTCCTTCGTTCGCTGACACGTTGGCCCAGCCGATCACCTTCTCACGCCATAGCATCGGCAGTGCGTAATAGCCAAACTGGCGTTGCGCCGGCGGCGTGTAGGCCTCGAACTTGTACGTCCAGTCCCAGAGCAGCGTGAAGCGGCGCCGGTCCCAGACCACGGGGTCGAACGGGGCCAGCAGCCGTAGTCGGTCATCGACCGCGTAACGGCGCGAGCGCGGGTTTTCGTCGGCAGGCCAGTACCAGGTGGTGCCATCGATGCGGCAACTGGCCAGGTGCTCGCGCGCCAGGCGCAGCGCCGCCTGGATTTGCGCGGTCAGATGGGGAGCCCCATAGCCGAGCAATCGCAGCAGATAGGTCAGGCTGGCGGCGGGCAGCGGCGCGTATTTGCGTACCACCAGGTCGATCAACGTGGCGGCGCGCCGAACGGCGCCGGCGGGGCTGTCGTCCGCGGGCGGGTGCGAGGCGGCCTCGTAGATACGCGTGCCACTGTCGCGCCGTTTCACTCGCAGCAGGCCGCGATAGTGCATGCCGTCCAGCAATTGCGTGCTGGCGTTGCTTGACCCTCCCCAATAGTTTTTCACGCGGCCGTGCTGAAAGTGCTGATCGACCTGGCGCGGGTGGACCGCGCCGTGTTCACGCACGAAAGCCAGCACGTCCGCGGCTTTGCGCTCGGTCTCGGCATCCCAGGCTTTCCTGGCCTGGCGGGGGTGCATCAGCGTCAGGTGTTCGCTTGGCAGGAAGCCGTAGTTGACCAGGCAGTCCTCGTCGATCGCCAGGCGCGTGTAGCGGCGCTCCAGGTCGCCCGCGCGGTAGTCCTTGACGCGGTGGCGCAGCGTCAGGTCCTGTGCCCGGGCGGGGGCGCGGATCGGGTCGGCCTGCACAAAGCCCAGGCGTCGGATTGCCGCCGGCAAGGTGACGGGCGTGAACAGGCTGCGCACCACGGCGTAGTGGCGCAGGTCTTCAAGGCGGGGTTCAGTAGGCATGTGGCAATTGAATCACGGTGAGAACAACGCCCGCTCATCGTCGAACACTGCAACCAGAAATTCGACAACCGTCCGAATCGGCAGGTCTTTACGGTCTTGCCGTCGAGTCAGCAGCATGATCTCGCGCGGCGGCGGTGCCGCGTCCAGCTTGCACGGTGCAAGACCCGGCGTCGTCCGCCCGACGTAGTGCGGCAGCAGCGCAATCCCCACGCCTGATCCGGCCGCCGTGGCCTGCGCCACCTGATTGTTTGCCCGAAAGACCATGCGGGCCTGCGGAAAATGGCGGGCAAGCCAAACGGCCTCGGGCAGATAGGCATTCGCCTCATCGAACCCGACAAAGACAGGTTCCGCCCCGCCTTCGATCCGCTCACAAAGCGTGGGTGTTCCATAGAAACCGAATGCCATCAGGCCCAGGGGCTTTGCGATGAAGTCACCGTCCTGGGGCCGGCCCAGGCGGACGGCGATATCGGTGACATGCCGCTCCAGGCTCACCGAGCGAAGATCCGTGGCCAGGTCGATGTCGATGCCGGGATGCTGCAGCGGCAATCTGGCCAGTCTGCCCACCAGAAACCCCTGGGACAGGGCAGGGGGAGCATTGACCCGGACCAGGCCGCGCGGCGTGCCGTCTGCGCTGCCTCTGCCCAGGGTGTGGACGGCAGCCTCCATGTCGCTGGCGGCCGCCAGCGCGTGGGTTCCTGCCGGCGTCAACACGTATCCCTCGGGGCGGCGCTCGACCAGCTTTTCCCCTAGCGTGGCCTCCAGCGATTGAAGGCGGCGCGAGATCGTCGAATGGTTGGTCGACAGCGCCCGCGCAGCCGCGGACAGGCTGCCGTAGCGCCCTAGCGCGAGGAATACGCGGATGTCCTGCCAGTCGGGCTCTGTGCGTTTTTTATCAGCCATTGAGCAAGAATAGCGGATTTTCGAACAGGTGCGATGCGCCTACTGTACGGGTCACGCCAACCCCAATACAGAAGGAGCATCATGAGCAACGAACAGAAAGTCGCCATCGTTACCGGCGCATCGCAGGGCCTGGGCGAGGGTATCGCCCGTGCATTTCTCAGCCGCGGCTACCGCGTCGTCGGGACGTCCCGGTCCATCAAGCCATCGGACAATCCGAACTACCTGACCATCGCGGGCGACATCGGCGATCCGGCGACGGGAAGGCAGGTTGTGGAGCAGGCGTTGGCCCGTTTCGGACGGGTGGATACGCTGATCAACAACGCCGGCATTTTCGTCGCCAGCGAATTCACGGCATATACCGAGCAGCAGTACCGGGACATGCTGTCGACCAACTTGAATGGGTTCTTCTACACCACGCAGCATGCCGTCGAGGCGATGCTCAAGCAGGGCAGCGGCCACATCGTGCAGATCACCACGACGCTGGTTGACCAGGCCAACTCCAACGTTCCGTCGGTTCTGGCGTCGTTGACCAAGGGTGGCCTGGCCGCGGCAACGCGTAGCCTTGCGATCGAGTACGCCTCGCGCAACATTCGCGTGAACGCGGTGTCGCCGGGCATCATCAAGACGCCCATGCACGCCCCGGAAACGCATAGCGCGCTGGCCGCATTGCATCCCATGAAGCGAATGGGCGAGGTCGCCGACGTGACCCAGGCGGTACTCTATCTAGAGGATGCCGGTTTCGTGACTGGCGAGATCCTGCATGTGGACGGCGGGCAAGTCGCGGGCGCCTGATCGTCGAGAAGGCCGACCCCTACAGCGATGCAATCAACCGGAGAACACAGATGCCCTACGTGAATATCAAAGTCACCCGCGAAGGAACCGCGCCCGGCGCGACGGCGACCACGCCCGAGCAAAAGCGCGCGCTCATCAAGGGCGTCAGCGACTTGCTGTTCGAGGTGCTGGGAAAGCCCCACGCGTCGACCTTCGTCGTCATCGACGAGGTAGACATGGAGAACTGGGGCGTTGGTGGCGTCACGGTGCCGGAATACCGGGCGCAACAGGCCAAGGTCGACAAGTAGATCCGCCGGCATGGCATCCGGCTGCGGTTCCGGGGTTCCGAAACGCGGGTCGGATGCCCGCCGGACGGATCTGTCTGTGCCGCTGGCGCGACCGCTATTTATCCACCGACCGCATATCGCAGGTCGTTTCCTCAGAGGTGCAGATGCCGCGAAACCAGGCGCGCCCCTGGGTGCGGTCATTGGGAGCCAGCAGCTCCCACTTCTCGCTTTGGCGCATCTCGTAATCCAGCAGTAGCCACTCGCCCTGGCAGGCGACGATGCCGCGCAACGCGGCGCGTTCCGTCATCCAGTCGCTTCCCAGGTCTACCAGTCGTTCGCTGCCGGCGTCCGGGCGAGCATATCCCCGGGCCGACTGGATACCGACCTTCGCATCCGTCGCCTCGATCCAGCCCTCGCCCTGATACACGGGTCGTGGCCGGCTCTCTTCGTTGCCGGTCATGGCGTCGCTGGCGTTCTTGATCTTGAGCCAACCGTCGCGCGCCTCGGTCACGTCGAAGGTGACGCTGTAGTAGTCGATATCGGGATCAGGGCCGTCGCCACGAGTCGTCGGCAGGCTACCCACCGCTTCGGCCTGGGCGGAGGGCGAAGCGCGCACCGGTATCGCGGGCTTCTCATTGGCTGTCCAACCCGAGAAACTGCATGCCGTCGGGCCTGGCGGGACCCAGGCTGCGACCTTGGGCGCGGCATGGGCCGTGAGCGTGGGTGACAGGGCCAGCGTGGCAAGCGCCAGGAACATCCGTCGAACAGTCATGGGGTTGATCTCGTCCTCTGCAGGATGCGGGATGCAAGATTGGAGGAGGTTTTCGGGCTGGTGAAACCGTACCATACCAAGCAGCGTCGAGTTGTGCTTGGTCTTGCAGCCGGCCAGCGGATAGGGTGATCGAGGAATTATTGCGCCGCTGACGCGGGCGTCTGCTCGGCGTGGCTGACAGGCACCAGTTTCCGCCACCATGCTTCACCCGCGTGGGGCGCGTTCAGGTCCACCCGCTCGCCCATTTCAGGCGTGGTCAAGGCCACGTTTTTCATGGCGGCCAATTCCGCCACGCGTTCAAACGGTTCCTGCCAGGCGTGCATCGCCAGGTCGAAGGTGCCGTTATGAATCGGCAGCAACCAGCGGCCGCGAAGATCCAGGTGCGCCTGAAGCGTCTGTTCCGGCTGCATGTGCACGTAGGCCCAGCGCTTGTCGTAGGCGCCGGTCTCCATCAGCGTCAGATCAAATGGGCCGAAGGCGTCGCCGATGGCCTTGAAGCCGTCGAAGTAGCCGGTGTCTCCGCTGAAGAACACGCGCAGGTCCGCATCTTGGATGACCCATGATGCCCACAGGCTGCGGTCGCTGTCGGTCAAACCACGGCCCGAGAAGTGCTGGGCCGGCGTGGCCGTCAAGCGCAGCCCGTCGACTTCCGTCGACTGCCACCAGTCCAGTTGTTCCACCTGCTTCGGATCGATGCCCCAGGCGATCAGTTGGTCGCCGACGCCTAGCGGGGTGATGAAGCGGCCGGTCTTGCCGGCCAGTTGCATGACGGCCGCGTGGTCCAGATGGTCGTAATGGTTGTGGGACAGGATGATCCCGGCAATGGGGGGCAGGTCTTCAATGGCGATGGGGGGCGCATGAAAGCGCGCCGGTCCGAACCATTGCACCGGCGAGGCGCGTTTGGAGAAGACCGGGTCGGTCAGCCAGTAACGGCCACGCAGTTTCAAAAGCACGGTGGAATGGCCCAGGCGATACAGGCTGCGGTCGGGGGCGGCATCAAGCTGGGCGCGAGTTAGCGCGCGGACAGGAATGGGTTGGTCGGGAACCGTGCCGGTGGGCTTGTCGAACAGGAATGCCCACGTCAATTTCAGACCGTTCCAGAAGCCCATGGGCGGGCGCGGCGATACGTTCCCGAAACGGCCGTCGCGGTGCTGGGGCGAGTCGGGGTAGCTCGGCTGAGTGCAATGGACGTAGGCGGTATTGGCGGTCACGGCAAGAATTCCAAGCAGTAAGAAGGCAAGGGCGTAGACGGAGAGACGCTTCATGGAAGGCATCTTGAATGTAGACTGCACAGTGTAGTTTTGTTTTTTTAAAAAGTACACTGCCCGGTGTAAAATAGCGTTTCTACCGTCTTAGGCCGTTCCATGCCCAATCCGCCCAAACGTCTGACCGACCGCAAACGTGAAGCCATCATGCGTGCGGCGGTGGACGAATTCCGGACGGCGGGATACGAGGCCACCAGCATGGACCGCATTGCTGCTGCCGCGGGCGTTTCCAAGCGTACGGTCTACAACCATTTCCCCAGCAAGGAAGAGCTGTTCGGACAGATGCTTGAGCAACTGTGGGACAGCAGCGCCTCCAGCGTGGACTTGGCCTATCGCACTGACCTGCCGCTGGATCAGCAGCTTAAGCAGCTATTGATGCAGAAGCTTGAATTGCTGGGCGATTCCAATTTCATCGATCTGGCGCGCGTAGCGCTGGCCGAGATCATCCATTCCCCCGAGCGGGCGCAGGGCATCGTGTGCCGGATGGGAGAAAAGGAAAGCGGCGTCACCGCCTGGATCCAGGCCGCGATCGCCGACGGACGCCTGGCCGCAGTCGACCCGGACTTTGCAGGCCATCAGCTGCAGGGGCTGGTGAAGAGTTTTGCGTTCTGGCCCCAGGTGACCTTGGGGCAAGCGCCGTTGAACCCGGCCGAGCGTCAGCGGGTGGCGGATTCCGCGGTGGCGATGTTCCTGGGCTGCTACCAGCGCCGTAGTTGAAGGGGCGGGCGGCATTGCGCCGCCCACGCACCCCGGATCAAGTCAGCTCAGGCCTGCCGGCCCATGATGCTTAGCGCCACGGCCTCGGCAATCTTGATGCCATCCACGCCCGCAGACAGGATTCCCCCTGCATAACCGGCGCCTTCGCCAGCCGGGAACAAGCCCTTGGTGTTGATGCTTTGCAGCGTTTCGTTGTCGCGCTTGATGCGGATCGGCGACGAGGTCCGCGTCTCTACGCCGGTCAGCACGGCGTCGTGCATGCCATAACCCTTGATGGTCTTGTCGAAGGCGGGAAGCGCCTCGCGGATGGCGGTAATGGCAAACTCGGGCAGTGCGGTGGCCAGGTCGGTCAGGTGCACGCCGGGCGTGTAAGAGGGCAGCACGGAACCGAATTCCGTCGACGCCTTGCCCGCGATGAAATCCCCCACCAGTTGGCCCGGCGCGCTGTAATCGCCGCCGCCCAGCTCAAACGCGCGCGACTCCAGCGCACGTTGGAAATCCACGCCAGCCAGCACGTGTTCCGGGTAATCCTCCTCGGGCGAAATTCCCACGACAATACCCGCGTTGGCGTTGCGTTCGTTGCGCGAATATTGGCTCATGCCGTTGGTGACGACGCGATTGGGTTCAGAGGTTGCCGCCACCACCGTGCCGCCGGGGCACATGCAGAAGCTGTATACCGATCGCCCGTTGCTGGCGTGGTGCACCAGCTTGTAATCCGCCGCGCCCAGAATCGGATGGCCGGCGTTCGGCCCGAACCGCGCCTTGTCGATCAGCGACTGCGGGTGTTCGATCCGGAAACCCACCGAAAACGGCTTGGCTTCCATGAACACGCCTTGGTCGTGCAGCATCTGGAAGGTGTCGCGCGCGCTATGGCCGATGGCCAGCACGACGTGGTCGGCCTCGATATGCTCGCCACTGGCCAGCGTCACGCCGGTGATCTGGCCGTTCTCTCGCTGCAGCGTTTCCACTTTGCTGGAGAACCGGACTTCGCCACCCAGTTTGGTGATGGTGTCGCGCATGACTTCCACCATGCCCACCAGGCGGAACGTGCCGATGTGCGGCTTGCTCACGTACAGGATTTCTTCCGGCGCGCCGGCCAGCACGAATTCCTTGAGCACCTTTTCGCCGTAATGCTTGGGGTCCTTGATCTGGCTGTACAGCTTGCCGTCGGAGAAAGTGCCCGCGCCGCCTTCGCCGAATTGCACATTCGATTCCGGGTTCAGCACGCGCTTGCGCCACAGGCCCCACGTATCTTTAGTGCGTTCCCGCACCGCCTTGCCGCGTTCCAGGATGATGGGCTTGAAGCCCATCTGCGCCAGTACCAGTCCGGCAAACAAGCCACAGGGGCCGGTGCCGATGACGATAGGGCGCTTGTTCAGGCTGGCGGGCGCCTGGGCAACGAACTTGTATTCGGTGTCGGGCGTGGGCTTCACATGGCGATCATCGTGAAACCGCTTGAGCAGCGCGGCTTCATTTTCGATGTCGATATCCAGTGTGTAAGTCAGCAGGATATTGTGCTTTTTGCGCGCGTCGTAGCTGCGCAGGAAGATGGTGAAGCCGTGCAGGTCGCTGGCCGGAACGCCCAGTTTTTTCAGAATCGCTGCGGGCAATTCTTCGGGGGTGTGGTTCAGCGGCAGCTTGATTTCAGACAGTCGCAACATGCTTTGGTCCAGATGAATGGGCGATCACAACGTCGCCAAAGCAGGAATTGTACTGGACGGCACCAGGACGTAAGGGATGCCGTGGCCTATCCAGCTGGAGGCCATCCGCCAGCCTGCCCGCGTGGGAGGACCGAGCAGATTCGAAGTAGTACGAGCTGTTTTTTTTCCGTTTCCTAGGGACCGGAGGGCTCCTTATTACTAAAGTAATGCCTGTCGATCGCATGTGTTGTGGCGGCAAAGTCCATGGCAAAACGATGTCTGCACTGAATAAGCGGTGCACGCATGGTGAATGTCTGTTCACTGCAAACCCTTACGGTAGTCGCAGTCAAATCCCTCAGTATCAGGAACCAAAAATGAAACGTAGTACCTTCGCATCCTTGTCCGCGGCCGGCGCATTGGTGGTGGCGCTTGCGCCGGGTGTCTCGCACGCCCAATGGGATGGCCAAGTCAAGTTCGTGGGCAAGGTCTCTGATACGACCTGCCTGATTAACGGCAAAGCGCCAGGCATGGGCAACATCCTGGAAGTGAGCATGGGCGAGCACGCACCGGGCTTCTTTACCGCCATTGGCAAGAAGACCACGCCGGTGCCGTTCGACATCGTCCTGACCTCTGGTCCCGGGGCCAGTTGCACAGCCACTAAGACGGCCAGCATCGCCTTTGACAACGATGCTGCCCACGTTGATAAGGCGTCGGGCAACTTGAAGATTTCCAGCACGTCGCCCGCCAAGGGCATCCAGATCGAAATCAACGATGCGGGCAACACAGCCACCGGGAAGATTCGTCTTGGAGTGGCGCAGACGAACCCCCAAAAGGTTGTGCTTAGCGATTCGGGCGGCACTCTCTCGTATACGGCCAACTATGTCTCGACGGCTGCCACCGTCAACGCTGGCACGGCAGTTTCGATTATTCCGTTCATGGTTGCGTACGAATAATCGGCCGCTGAGTTAGTAGGAGTGGTGATCATGACGCCAGTAGTGCGTAGGGTTTGTTCCGCTTTAATGGCTGGCGTCATGACCTGGGCTGCTTGCGCCAGTTCGGCGCAAGCAGCTTTGGTATTGATGGGAACAAGAGTGGTCTATCCGTCGGACGCCAAGGACGTGACAATTCGGGCTCGCAACGAAGGTTCTCAGCCCGTGCTGGCACAAGTATGGATGGACGATGGCAGTCCGGGCGTCGCACCCGCCAATATGGTGGTGCCCTTCACAGTTTCGCCGGTGCTTACCAGAATCGACCCGAACTCCAGCGCGGTTATCCGCCTGATGTACATGAAGGGTCCGTTGCCTGACGATCGCGAAACTCTGTTTTATCTCAACGTGCTAGAGGCGCCGCCGCGCAGTGATGCCACGAACTCGGCAATGTTCAGCTTCAGAACGCGTATCAAGCTGTTCTTCCGTCCAGCCGCTCTGCGCGATGGGATAGACGACGCGCCGGCCAAGCTGGAATGGCAGTTGGTGCAGTCCGCTACGGGCCCTGCGCTAGAGGTCAACAACCCCACGCCGTACCATGTTTCCATGTCGTCCATCGACTCGGTGTCGGGTGGAAGGACGGCCGCATTGGGTGGCGGAATGGTCGCGCCGTTTAGCGTCGAGCGCTTCAAACTGCCCAAGGGCGCAACGGCCGGTGACCGCCAAAAGATGCTCATCCGCTACGAGGTCATTAACGACTACGGCGGTCGGCATACGTTAGAGCGCTCACTGTCGCATTAGGCGCCTGCGGCAGCCCATCAGGGCTGGCCATCTATTCAGCACTTGTATTTGGATCACGGGAATGTACGCTTCACTGCGGGGAAAGACACGTCTGGCGATTGGCCAACGTAAGAGAAATAACTGTGGCGGCAAGGCGCGATCTCGCCGGAGCCCCAGGCTGTTGTTCCTGGCGTTGGCCACCGCATTCGGTGCCAGCGCGCTTGCCCAGGAGGCGAAGCGGGTCGTGCAATTCGACCCGCAGATTCTGATGCCCGGGATCGGGGGCGCCACCATTGATCTTTCCCGCTTCGAACGCAGCGGGTATGTGGCGCCAGGTCAGTATCGGCTGGAACTCTACGTCAACGGCAAGTGGCGGGGCACTCAGGATATCGAATACCGCGGCTCAAAGGCGCTTGGAGGACAGCCCTGCTACAACGTTGAGTTTCTGCAGCGCGCTGGGCTCGATATCCAGCTGAGCGCTCGCTATGCCGCCGAGCAAGGCCGCGTGCCCTTGGGTGACGATCTGGTTTGCGAGGACCTGGACCAGTTCGTTCCGGGTGTTCTTGTCAAAACCGATATGGGTGAGCAGCGGCTATACCTGACGGTGCCTACCTACTACCTGCAGGCGGCCCTGGCGGACAACTACGTGGACCCCCGCTATTGGGATAGCGGAGTCACGGCGGGCCGGTTGAACTACAACGCGAACATCAACACCATGGAGAGCAACGGGCGCCGTTACACCCGAGGCTATGCCGGGTTGAATGGCGGCGTGAACCTTGGCGCGTGGCGCTTGCGCCACTTCGGCGCGTTGACCTGGGGGTCGAATGGCGCGGGCGCGAACTATCAGCGCGGACAGACCTATATCGCGACCGACATCCCAGCCTGGCGCTCGCAGTTGCTGATCGGCGAAACCTCGACAGGCGGCGACTACTTCGACGCCATCTCGTATCGTGGCGTGAATATAAGCAGCGACGAACGCATGCTGCCGCAGAGTTTACGCAACTATGCGCCGGTGATACGCGGTACGGCGGCTACCAATGCGTCGGTCTCGGTCTTTCAGCGTGGCTTCCTGATTTATGAAACCACGGTGCCTCCGGGCCCATTCGCCATCGACAGGGTGCAGGCGGCCGGCTTCGGCGGAGACCTCGACGTCAAGATCGTTGAAGCCAATGGCGAAGAGCACACGTTTGTCGTGCCTTTTGCGACAGGTGTTGAGCTATTGCGCCCGGGCACCATGCGGTACTCAGTGTCGTTCGGGCGTGCCATGTCGTCGGCAAGCCGGAGCAGCGGACAGAACATTTTTGAAGGTGTCATCAGGCGCGGCCTGAGCAACATGGTGACCGGATATGGCGGCTTGGCGGCCAGCGACCATTACGGATCGCTCATGGGTGGGGCCGCGATCAATACATCGTTGGGCGCCTTCGGGGGCGACGTTACCGTTGCCAGCGCGAATCTTCCGCATCAGGGCACGATATCCGGTTCAAGCTATCGCGTTGCGTACAGCAAGAACCTGCCGAATAGCGGCACCAACTTTTCATTGATGGCATATCGATATTCTACTAGCGGCTTCGTTGGGTTCAACGAAGCCATCGCAATGCGGGATGCGGGTCAGATCCGCCGATATGGCGATTTGGGGCGGCCGCGCAACCGGTTTGACCTTAACGTCAGCCAAGACTTGGGGCCATCGCTCGGCACGGTGTATGCCAGCGGATCGGCAACGCAGTACTGGAAGCGGTCCGGTAGTGCTGTGAGCTACAGCATGGGGTACACGAACCGTTGGCGCGACGTGACATATTCGCTTAGCCTGCAGCGCATGCAGAGCATGTGGCCGGGCAGCTCGGTGTATGCCGCCGGGCGAGACAAGAGCACGGTCGTGGCGTTCAATATTTCGATCCCATTGGGCCGCTCCACCAGCGCGCCGGTTTTGAATACCTTCGTCAACCACGACAGCCGTAGCGGGACGGATATTTCGACGGGGGTCTCCGGCCACCTGGATCAACGCGGCGATATGTCCTATTCCCTGTCCGCATCGCGGGATACGCGCGGCGGCACCAATTCCGCCGGCGGCAACCTGGACTATCGGGCGTCGGCGGCCAACGTGGGTGTCAGCGTGTCTCAGGGCAGCGGCTATCGCCAGGGGTCGTTGCGAGCCAGCGGCAGCGTGCTGGCCCATCAGGGCGGCATAACCTTTGCGTCCATGCTGGGTGAAACCGTGGGCTTGCTGCATGCGCCCGATGCAGAGGACGCCCGTGTGGGATACAGCCAGAACAAGGTCGATAGCCGCGGCTACGCGTTGATCACAAGCCTGTCGCCCTATCAACTCAATACCGTGGAGATCAATCCCGGCGACATGTCGGATGATGTAGAGCTGTTGAATACCTCGCGTAGCGTGGCTCCCCGTGCCGGCGCAGTCGTGTTGCTGTCCTATCCGACCCGGCGGGCGCGGCCTGTGCTTATCGATAGCCGCCTGCCGAATGGCGAAACGTTGCCGTTCGGTGCTGATGTATTCGACACGGTGACCGGAGATTCCATCGGCGGCGTGGGGCAGGGCAGCCGCATTGTGATGCGAGCGCAGCAAGACCAGGGTTCAGTCCGCGTGGAGTGGGGAGAAAAGCCCCATCAACAGTGCTTGATTGACTATCAACTGCCAGAACGGCCCAAGGGGCAAAAGCAAGACGGATACGACGCGTTGGAACTGCCTTGTAAGCCGGTGCCGGCCAAGGCTCGTCCTATGTCTCCAATGGCGGGCCGATGAGGGCATCTTCCCGATCGACCGTTGCGTCGAGATGGCTGGCGCGGTTTTGCTTAATGGTGACGGCGGCTTTGCCGGCGTTGGCATGCGCCGACCTGGCCGTCACGGGCACGCGTTTTGTCTATCCCGAAGGCGAAAAGGAAATCGTCGTGTCGCTGCGCAATACCGGCAACGACCCTATCCTGGTGCAGACGTGGTTGGACCATGGCGGCGCCGAGCCGGACCTGAGCCGCTTGAAGGTGCCCTTTGTGCTGTTGCCACCGTTGTTCAGGATGGACCCCGGCCAGCGTAAGACGCTGCAATTGCGATACACCGGAGAGCCGTTGCCACGGGATAGAGAAACCGTGTTCTGGATCAACCTGCGGCATGCGCCGACAAAACAGGACTCCGGGTCAAAGTTGCAGGTGGTGCTGAGCTATGTGATGAAAGTCCTGTACCGCCCGAACAGTCTGGCCGGGAAGGCCAAAGACGCGCCTGCGCAAGTGCGCTGGAGATATCACAAAGGCGCAGAGCGGGGTGCCCCGTATATCCAGGCCGAGAATCCCACACCTTATGCCGTATCGCTGGCGACGCTAAGCCTGCGCAGCGGCGCTAAACCCATTGGGTGGACGGGCTTGACCATCCTACCCAAAACAACAGAACGCTTTGCGTTACCTGCCGGATCGGCGCCGCTCGTTAGCGGCGCCACCCTGCAGTTCGAGGCCGTTGACGACTTGGGGCTGGTGATCCCCGGGGTGGCTACGCTTCAGGACGCTTTGCCGTAATCGTAAGATCAGCGCGCCCTCGATCAGACAGGGGCCGTGTTATTGGAGAAATTCAGCTATGCGAGCAGTATCACTTTTTCGTGTCAGTCGGACGGGGGCAGGGGTACTCGCACTAGGAGGTGCGCTGCTGCTTGGTGCGATGGATGCGGCGGCCCAAGTGAATCCCCGCTGGGCCAAAGAATGCAAACTTCTCCAAATTGGCGATACGGGCAACGGTGGTGCAACCCCGTGGGAGAAGACCGGTGCGGATACGTCGACGGTAAATAACGTGATTGCGCGCCGCTCGCTATCGGTAACGGCCAAACATACTTATTGGAGAGAGGCGTTTGCCGAGGAGCCGAGGATGATTCATGGGGGGCGCTGGAAGGATGTTCCGCCCCAATTTTCGGCTTTGCATCTTATTCCGACTAACGTGAAGGGCTTGTCCATCCGGATTTCCGGCACTGAAAGCCCGGGCGCATATGTAAGTGCTCAGAAACTCGACCGGTACCTGAAGTTTTACTCTGCAGGGCTCCAGGCGCCTTCACAGAATTTTGGTTTCTACACCGGTCAGAGCATTGTTGTTGAGGTGGTCGTGACAGGCCCCGTAGAACCGGGTTCACATATCTTGAATGATCTTGATCCAGCATGGGCCGGTACAAAATTCGAAGTTGTGGCGACACAGCGATCAAAAATCGAGACTCCGGCGAACGGTGTGTTTTTTGATTCAGATGGCTCGGATGGGTTCGGTCCTGACGGAGGTCCTCAATGCCGCGATGTTAGAGCTTATACCGTGAAGGACATCCTGACGTCGGAGGGCGGGGGCGGCGGACTTCCGATCGAAGCAAAATGTACCGTTGATGCTAAGTTTCAGGGAGCGGGCTTTACGTTGCCCATGGGGCAATATTCCGTAGGAGATTTTCGATCAAACGGGTCGCTTGGCAAAGAGGTTCCCTTTGATGTTTCCGTCCACACCTGCGCCGCTGGGGCCAAACCCAAGATCGCCTTCAATGCGCAATACGGATTGATTTCCGGCGTTAGCAACGTCCTGCAGCTTCAAGATCATGCCGCGGGTACGAGTGCCAAGAATTTGGGCATCATTATTACCAAACAGGGTAGTGAGCAACCGTTGATCATTGGCCAAGGAGGCGACGTGGGCCAAAAATACGAGTTCGATAATGTTCCTGTCTCGGGCGTGGCTGCAAATGGCACCGCGGAGATAAAGCTAGGCGCACGATATCGCCGAACTGATCAGGATCTTCAGCCCGGCGTCAAAGCAGGGGTGGCGAATAGCCAGGTGAATTTCAAGATCTACTACGATTGACGGGCCTTTCGTTGCGCTCAGGCAGGCGGAGTTTGGCCCTGCCTGGGCGTATGGGATTTGCCAGAGGCCTCGTGCGAGCGAAGGAAATCTCTGCTGAACCGTCCATACGCTGGCCTGGAATTCAACCCGGCCAGCGAACTGAAACAAGCGCTCGATGCAATGGCTCGGCTCAAAAGCTTGTAGCCGGATTTAGTGTGGGCGGGGTGTCTCTACGGCGGATTACTACCGCCACGACATCAAAGCCTTCAACGGTTCAGTCTGGGACGAAGGCCTGAATCCGCATTGCATCGAATCTTTGGCGAAAGCGAAACGAGAGATCGCTGCCTGGTGCCAGAACTACAACCAAATTCGGCTTCACATAGGTTTGAACGATTCAACACCCTGTGAGTTTGCCCGGAACACAGCCTCCGACAACAAGCCGCAGGCTCATGACAGCCCGATCACTAACCTCGACGATACCCAAGAAGACCAAGTGGACCAATGAAAACCCCCGAGGGTTGTGATATCCAACGCTCGGGGGCTGTTCACGATCTCTGCGGTCCTTGCGTAGGCCGACCGTGCCACGGGCTCGATCGGCTATACGCTTGAACTGAATCAGGGATACATGTCAATTGATCCGTAGTTGATTCCGACAATCGGGACCTGGCTTGCCTGGCCCCAAGTGAAGTTACCGACCATGGTGCCGTAGTTGATGCCTGCCAGCCCACCGAAGGATTGGCTCAAGTTGCGGCGGAAATCCACTTGGCCAGAGGAAGTGGAATACCCGACGTAGCCCTGATTGACGCCGACCAAGCCGGCCAGCGTCATGCCCGTGCCGTGATAGAGCTGTCCCTGCTGCGCGGTAACACGGCCTTCGGCGGTGGAGTGTTCAACCCTGCCATCTTCCTGGTTGTGGCCAACGAGGCCACCAATGGTGGCGTAGTAGGAGCCGACGACCTCGCCCGATGCGGTACCGCCGGTAATGCTGCCGGCATTCAGCCCCACCAAGCCTCCCGTCGTGCTGTATACGCCGCCTTGCGCCACGGCAGCCGAGTTGGACGCCTCGATAGTCCCACGGTTGTAGCCGACCAAGCCGCCAACTGCAGCATAGTCGCCTGCAGAAACCCTCTCCACGTTCGATATGCCATAAAAAACGTTGCCGTTGTTGGCACCCACCAAACCGCCTATGCGGGTACCGCCATTGCCGTAAACAGATGACACGGTTTTGCCGCTAGATTCACCGTTCTGAATCGAACCACCGACGCCGTTATAGCCGACCAGACCGCCGATGTTGGCTGCATAGCGACGATCTTCAACAGTGTTGGCGGCCCTGACGTCTTGCACGTACCCGCTATTGTTCGCACCGATCAACCCGCCAGTGTTCGCGCCGTTGGTGCTGGACACGCTACCGGAGGCGCTCGCCGTCGAGATGGCGCCGCCGTTGTTGACGCCCACCAGGCCGCCGACGGAGCCGCCGGAGGTGGCCGAGACTTGCCCGGTACTGTCGGCTTGGGTAATACTGCCGTTGTTGAAGCCGACCAAGCCGCCGACGTTGCTGGAGGCGCCGCCGGTGACGGCTCCCGTACTGCCGACGATGGCAAGTGAGCCGTTGTGGTTTGAACCGACGAGACCGCCGACGTTGAGATTGGCGCTATTCGCCGTGACCGCCACCGCGCTGGTCGAATCCAGAATGCGGCCATTTTCGTTGAGACCGACCAGACCACCCATGCCGCCCAGGTCGTTACGCTGCAACACGCCGCTGACGGTGCCGCTTGCGTAGCTGTTCCATATGGTGCCGTTATTACGGTTAACACCGACTAGACCGCCCATGCTGCTGGTGTAGGCGCTACTGCGAACTGAACCGGAAAATGTGGAGTTGCTGATGATTCCGCCATTTTGGTTCGTGCCGACCAAACCGCCCACGACGTTGGCACGGTAGGGGTTTCCATTGAGGGTGGTGGCGATGACATTGACGTTGTCAATCAAGCCGGTGTTTCGACCGGCCAACGTACCGATGGAAGCGGATGCGACGTTTGCATTGGCAGACTTGATGTTCATCGCAACGAGGTCGAGGTTCCGGATGATGCCAGCAGACGACGAGAACAAACCAAGATTGTCCCCCGTGCTGACAACGGGGAAGGCCACCAGCGTATGGCCCATGCCGTCGAACACGCCGTTGAACGTGCCGTAGGCGCCGCCGATGGATTCGAACGTTGCCATGGCTACCATGTCCGTACCCAGCACGTAAAGGCCGTTGAGATTGTTGTTCACGGCCTGCAGTGCGGCCTGGTTCTGGATGACGGCATGGTAAATGTTATTGGATAGGAAGCTGGCGCCTGCTCCGCTTAGCGTGATATTGGCTTTGGGATCCCGCAACCTGTAGTTGGCGGTAGACGGTTTGGCTGTCCCGACTCCGGTGCCGGTAGCGGATGTGGTCGTGTTCAGTGCGACGCGCGCATTCGCGCCGCTCAGCACAATCCGGTCGCTGATGTCGATGCGTTCGTCGGCCAATAGATTCAGGGCGCTGCTTGCACCCGAGGCCGATACGGCGCCGTTCAATACGGTCTTGCCGGCGCCGCCATGCTTAGCGTTCAGCGTGAGGCTACTGCCAGACGTCCAGCTAAGTGGCGCGTTTACCACCACGTCTCCCGCGGTGCTGGCCAGTTCGATGCTGGTAGTGGCCAGATTGCGATTCAATGTGTCCGCATGGATGGTCGGGTTGGCGCTGGCCGCCGTGCTTTCAACGTTGACGTTATCGCTTTTGAGCCTGAAGGTGCCGGTGTAGCCGTTGGTGGCGCGCGTGTCGAGGGTGGTGCCCAAACGCACCCGCACGTTTTTGCCTGAAGCATCAATCGAGCCGCCGTTGCCATAGCTTGTCAAGCCGGTCGCGCTTAAGCGGCCAGCTACGTCCACGGTGCCTCGCGTTCCGCCGTCCAGCACGATCTTGCCGGGCACGTTGTTCAGTGTTTTGGCCTCGATGACGCCGTTGTTGTTAACCACGGAAGAGAGGGGCGAGGCGTTGCTGGATCTGGCCTTCAGCAATACTTGACCGCCATCCGCGCGGATCGTGCCGCTGTTGCGCGCCAAGGCGTTGGCCGCGGCTGCGTTGATTTCCAGCTTGACCAGCCCGCTGCCGGTGCTGACAGTGACCTTTTGGCCCGCGGCCAAAGCAGTGGTGCCGAGGTGGGATTGGATGGTGCCCATGTTGATGGGACGGGCTCCCAGCAGCAGCACGTCGCCGCCGTTCGCGGTGATCACCCCACCGTTCAAGACCTGATTGGTGCTCCCTCCTTCGAATACGAATTCGCCATTGGTGTTGTTGAAAAAGCTTGCGGGGTCTGTCGTCAGGGTCGATGCCACCAGACCGCCGACGTTCACCTTGGAGCCGGCATTGAACACAATGCCGTTCGGGTTGACGATGAAGATTTTGCCGCCGGCGTTAAGGCTGCCGTTGATTGTAGTGTTGGTAAGGCCTGAAACGTAGTTCAGCGCCATGTCGCTGCGTTGTTGGTTGAAGGTGACACGTTCGCCGGTGTCCACGCCGAAGCTGTCCCATTTGATGACGGCCTTGGGTGAACTCTGATTGATCACCGTTTGCCCGCCATTGCTCCAGATGCTGGCCGAGCCATGCGTGACCGTGCCGCCCGTGGGCCCCGCATGAGCGATAGGCAGCAATGCCGAGAGCCCAAGGACGACGGCCGCCATGACGCCGGCGCGTACGCCCGAGCAGCTGGACTTGCCGCGTTGCTTGGCGGATTCGCCAGCGACGCTCCAGCATCCCTTGGATTCATTCCATATGACGGTGTATGACTTGTTCATAGTGCCTTCTGGTAAGTAATGCGTCAGGATGACCCGACGCGGGGTTGAAAAACTTGTGCGCCGCCCAGCTCAAAAGAGCCGGGTGGCCTGGAACCACAAGCGCGGTTCGCGCTTGGGGCCTTCTTGTTGATAGTTGTTCTGTTCCAGCGGCCATGCGGCCGTCAGCGTGATCTGGTGTTGCTGGCCGCTTTGGATCAGGCTCACCCCCATGGCGGACAACTGTTGGCTATTGCGGCCGCTGGCCCAGGGGCGTTTGTTCAGACGCACGGCGCCTTTGTCGAGGAAGACACCCAGCTGCAAGCCCGGCATGGGCAGATAGCGCAAGTCCAGACTGCCTTGCCAGCCTTCGTCCCCGCTGGCGGCGCCGTTGGGAAAGGCGCGTACGCCAAAGGGGCCGCCCAGGCTGAATTTTTCTGAACTGTCCAGGTTCTTTGACGCCAGTTGGGCGTTCAATTGGGCGGATAGCATGAATGGACCGGGTAGGTTCTGCAGGCGCAGAAGGGTGATGTTGGCCTTACCGAATCTGCCGGCCGAGCGGCTGTACAGACGATCCCCCTGGCGGCTGCCGGCGTCGCGAAGCTGTAGCGAACCGATGCCGTAGGACAGGTACATCGCCGTGCGGCCGCCGCCCATCAGGCCGTCATCGCGGCTGCCGTTCAGCGACGCCGTCCATAGCCCGACATGCTTGCGGTTGACGACTTCAAATAGATCCATCGCGTCGCGCATGCTCTTGTCGTCATACTGGAGTTGGGCCTGCAGTGTTTGATGGCGGCTGCGCAAAAGCGGTTGTTGCACGAACAGGGAGACGATGGAGGCCTTGCCGTGCGCATCCAGCAGGTCGAAGTCGCGGCCTAAGCGATAGCGCATGTTGGAGGCGCTTACGCCCAATCGTGTCAGGTGTGGGCCGACCGGTACCTGGTAAGCCGCGCGGTAGTAGCGCTGCTTCTTGTCGCTGGTCAGCAGACGCAGATTCAACTGGTCGCCCAGGCGTAGCGGGCTGTTCACGTCCAACGTGCCAGCCATGCGGAATTCACCGGTGTAATAGCCGCCGAAGTTGTCGACATCGAGGCTGCCTGCCGTCAATGGGCCAGGTTCGGCATCGACGAACAAATCGGTCGAGCCGGGCGTCTTGCCCGGGCGTAGCGTGCCCTGGACCTGGATGCCGGGCATGTCGTTGACGAGCATCAGCCGGTTATCCAGAGTATCCAAGTGCACCGTGTCGCCTTGGCGCAATGGAGAAAACGCCCGTTGCAGAACCGCGTCGCTGACTCGGCTCTGGTTGTTCAGGGTCACGCTGTCGTAGACGCCTTCTTGGATGGCGATCTGCACGACGCCCTCGACGATCTCTTGCGGGGGCAGGTAGGCGCGGGCAAGCAGATAGCCGCGGCCTTGATAAAACTCGGTGATACGGTCGGTGGCGGCGCGCAGGCCGTCAAGGCTTTGCTCAGTGCCTGACAGATCCGCCAGTAGTAGCAGCAATTCGGCGTCTTCGAAGACTTGATTGCCGCGCAGTTGGAACCCGCTGATCAGAACGCCGGGGCCTTCTGATTGGCCTGTGGTCGAAGGTTGGGACGAGGGCGCGGCGACATCCAGGCTTGGTTGCGCGGCGGGAGGCGCAAATGCGGGTAGTGTCGATTCCAGCTCTCTGAGGGCCCGGCCGGCGTCCGGAACTTGGGCAGGGGCTGCTAGCGGAGGAAGACTCAGCAACAAGCCAACTGTTAAGCGCCAACGCAATCCGGGGGTAGAAAAACATGGCGGAGTGAAATTCGAGCGCCCAGGAAATATCTTTCGGCGCACTATCGCCAATGCATCATGAAACATTATTTAGTTCTATCCGCTGATGTCAGCGGCCTATCCGTAGTTCTATCGTTGCCGTGAGCCGATCGCGAATATGTGTATGCAGGGGTGCGATGCCTGCTTGGGCAGTGGACGCCGCGCCGCTCTAATTATTCGGTGGGCGGCGGGTCTATCGCGAGTCGGTCGCCAAGGGATAAATATAGGTTTTTGTAGGACTAAGGGAATCAGGATTGGTACGAAATTGATTTGGGAATACTTCGAAATTTTGTTCGATTAATTCGTGGCTGCTTAGGCAGAGTTGATAAAAGCGATTTAATTAATCGGATTCTTGTTGCGTGATGTTCAATTGTTGTCAGTTGATGTGGATTTGGACGCGGAATTTGTCTTATTTTTCATTTGTACCGATGATATTGTCGACACGCGAAAGCTGCCTTGAAGAGGGGGGCTCGTCTACAATAAATTCGAAGTAGTTTTTTTCTCTCTTGATAGGAAGAGCGGCGTTGGCATTTAAAACGGAGATATATGTAGCGCTTGTCGATGATCATCCGGCGGTGTCGCTGGGCGTGGCGTCCGTCTTGAGCGACAAGACAGGCTTGGTGGTGGTGGGACAAGCCACGGATTCGACTGGCCTGATGAGCTTGCTTGATGAAAGTCCGTGCCACGTGCTGATTTCTGATTTTTCGATGCCGGGCGGGAAGTACGGAGACGGCTTGGCGCTTATCGCTTATCTGGCACGGCGTTATCCGACGCTGCGCACAGTCATTTACACGATGTTCGATAGCCCGATATTGATGTGGGCGATGGTGCGGCAGAATGTCACGGGAATCGTCAGTAAATGCGATTCCCCCAGTCATTTGGTTAATGCCGTGCGAGCTGTGTGTGCTGGGCAGAAATATTATTCACCGGTAATAAAGGAGTTGTTGCTGAATAATATGCAGATGGGAGAAGAGGGGCGATTGACGCCGCGCGAAGCGGAAGTCGTTCGTTTATTCTGCGCGGGAGGGACCATTACGGGTATCGCCGGAATGGTGCACCGTAGCGTGCAGACGATCAGTACCCAGAAGCGAAGCGCGATGCGCAAGCTTGGCGTGACAACGGATGCCGAGTTGATCCGTCATGTGCTGGGCAATGGGATGGCCACGTCGATAGATCTGGCCGGCGCCGAGGGTGTACAGCCCTAGCGTTAGAAGAATTCGTCCAGCAGGCAGTAGAACTTGATGCGCTGCGCGTCGGGCGCGACGCCATACTTGCGGAAGAAGGGCGCGACCCATTCCTCACCGACATTGCGGGCAATGCTGCGCGCCGCCAGGGCAAGGTCTTGAAAGCGGTCTGCGATGCCCAATCGGCCGCAGTCGATGAAACCGGTGAAACGGTTACCGTCGACCATGAAGTTGGGAAGGCAGGCATCGCCGTGCGTCACCACGAAGTCATGCTGGGCGGGTCGGTTTGACAGCAGCTCGGCGAACACCTGGCTGGTCGATCGTCCCAGCCGTTCGTCGTCGAAGTCGGCCTCGTCGACGAGGCCGGCGTCGACATGAAGCCGCGCCCGCGCAAGGCGCGTTTCCAGCCGGTGGTCAAAGGGGCAGGCAGCGACAGGCAGGCGGTGCAAGTCGCGTAATGCCGTGGCTAGCACGCCAATGACTTTTGCGGGCGGCAGAGCCGCGCTGGCCAAGTCCTGGCCGCGAAGCGCCGTCATGAGAAGCCAGTGGCGCGCGCCTTCGGTTACGGTATCCAGCACGTGCGGGGCCGGTTGGCCGACCTGCATCAACCAGCGAAGGCGATTGATCTCGTCGGGCAACTCGTTCACGGAGCTGGCAGATTCTGATTTCAGAAATAGGTCTGGCTGGCCGGGACGCCGCACGCGGAACACGTCCGCGCGCGACTCGCCAATGGACTGTTGTTCGATGGAGGCATGAGCGAAGCCGTCGCGCCACTTGGCGGGCAGGGCGATCCGGTTGCAGTCCGTTGTATTGAGCGATTCCATTGGCTTGCCAATTCTCTAGGCGGCTTCAGAGCGAGCTTCGACATGATAATCAGACTTGGCCACACTTGGCGCTAGCCGCGCCCGGAATCGCTTTCGTACTGTTGCCACGCGTCCCGCGCGCTGGCGCCCTGATGGATCATCGCCATCAATGCCCGCACCACCGCCGCTGGATTAGCGTGCTGGTAGACGTTGCGTCCGTACACCAGGCCCACCGCGCCCTGGTCCAGCAGTTCCCATGAGCGGCCGAATACGCGTTGCAGGTCTTCACGGCCGCCGCCTCGCACCAGAACGGGGCATCGGGCCGCCTGCACCACGCGGTGGAAATCGCGGGTTTCGGTGGTGGGATCGGCCTTGATGATGTCGGCGCCCATTTCGCGAGCCAGGCGCACCAGCGTCACGATCTTTTCGGCGTCGCCGTCCACCATGTAGCCGCCGCGGGCAGAGTGGGGGGCCATGACCAGCGGTTCGATCATCAGCGGCATGCCGTAGCGGTCGCAGTCGGCCCTGACGCGCGCGATGTTCGAGACGCATTGGCGGAACAGGTCGGGTTCGTCGGGCAGCATGAACAGGTTGACGACGGCGCAGGCCGCGTCCATCTGTACGGCGGGCAGCACCGGGTCTTGGGTGTTCTGGAGCACGGCCCACATCACGCGGTGCGTGGTGGCGTTGTAGGGGTTGCCCATGTCCAGGCGCATCACCAGCGCGGGCTTTTCACGCCCCGGGCGCTGCTGCAGCAGGCCGGCCTGGCCGTAGTTGAGCTGGATGGCGTCGGGGCGCGCCGCGGCCAACTGGTCGATGACGGCGGGCATGTCTTCCAGGCCGTCCAGGAATCCGGGTTCGTTGCAGACGCCGTGGTCGACGGCGATATCCAGGCAACGCCCGGCGGTCAGCAGGCGATTCAGGCGCGCTTCTTTGTTGTGCGTCATTGAAGGTTCCTTGTCCGTCAGTCGAGGGTGGCAAGATGGCGGGCGGCGGCCGCGTCGATGGCGGCGAGGGCGGCCGTATCCAGCTTGAGGTCGGCCGCGCCGGCGTTCTGGATCGCCTGCGCGGGCGTGCGCGCGCCGCACAGGGCGGTGCTGACGCCGCCGTTGCGGGTGGTCCAGGCGATCATCAACTGCGCGTACGAGCAATCCAGGCGTTGCTGCAAGGGCGCCAATGCCTCGAAGAAGGCTTTGAGTCGCTGGCGGTTGGCGGCGGAAAAGCGCGGGTTGCCGGCGCGCTGATCGTCGCCCGTGAATTGCCGGTCGGGGTCGATCGGGCCGGCCAGCAGGCCCAGCGCCAGCGACGAATAGCCCAGCGAGGCCACGCCGTGGTGCCGGCATGGGGGCAGCAGCGTGGATTCGATGTCGCGGTCGATCAGGCTGTAGCGTTCCTGGATGGCGTCCACGGGGCCCTGCTCCAGGTATTCGGCCAGCGTCTCGGGCGTGGCGTTGCTGATCCCGATGGCGCGGATCTTGCCCTGGCGCTTCAGGTCAAGCAGCGCGCCCATGGTTTCGGCGACCGGCGTGGTGCTGTCCTGCCAGTGCGTGATGTAGAGGTCGATGTAATCCGTTTGCAGGCGGGCCAGGCTTTGTTCCACTTCATGGAAGATGGAGGCGCGGCCCAGATAGCGGTGCACGGGTTTGCCGTCTTCGTCGAAGAAGTGCGCGCCCTGTTGCGTGTGCCAGACCAGCCCGCATTTGGTGGCGATGACGGCGTCGTGCCGGCGTCCTTTCAGGGCGGTGCCGACCAGGCGTTCGGCATGCCCCAGGCCATAGGCGGGCGCGGTATCGATCAGGCGGACGCCGGCGTCCACGGATGCGCGGATGGCGTCGATGGCTGCGGCGTCATCGCCGCCGCCCCACATCCAGCCGCCCATGGCCCAGGTGCCCAGGCCGACGGTTTCGCATTCGATGCCGGACGCGCCCAGTGTTGTGATGTTCATCGGTGTCCTTTCTTGACGTTCATAAGATGGTCGACGGTGACGGCGGCCAGCAGGATCAGGCCCTTGACGACGTCTTGCCAGTACGGTGAGACATCCAGCAGGATCAGGGAACTGGTGACGACCGAGAGCAGGGCAAGACCCAGCACGGCGCCCAGGACCGTGCCGGAGCCGCCTTTCAGGCTGGCGCCGCCGATCACCACGGCAGCGATCACGTTCAGTTCCATTCCCAGGCCGAAGGTGGGCGTGGCGGCGCCGAAGCGTGCGGTGTAGACCACGCCCGCCAGCCCCGCGAGTGTCGAGCACAGCACGGTGACCCAGAACTTCACGCGGCCCGTGCGGATGCCGGAATACAGGGCGGCTTTTTCATTGCTGCCGGTGTAGAACACCTTGCGCAGCAGCGCCGCCCGGCGCAAGGCGAAGTCGCTGACGATGACGATGGCGGCGAAGATCAGGATGACAGCGGGGATGCCCCCGATGACGCCCTGGCCGATGAACTTGAACTGCGCCGGTAGCGAGAACAGCGACTGCGGCGTGCCCTGCGTGATGGCCAGCGACAAGCCGCGTACGATCACCATGAAGGCCAGGGACGCGATGAAATGGCTGAGCCCGATGCGGGTCACGCACAGGCCGATCAGCGCGCCCACGACACCGCTTGCCGCGATGGCGGCCAGGCTGGCGGTCCATGGGTCCACGCCCATCAGGAACAGCTTGCCGGTGATCACCATGGCCATGCAGACGACGGAGCCTACCGACAGGTCGATGCCGCCCACGATCACCAGCAGGGTCATGCCGACCACGACGATGCCTTCGATGGAAAACGACAACAGCATCGCGCGTATGTTTTCCCAGGTCAGGAAATGCGGCGACGCGAAGCTCATGCCGATGGCAAGGAGCGCAATGATCAATAACAGGCCGGCTTCGCGCATGCTTGCCAGCCGGTGCCGCAACGGGACCCCGGTGGCGGGGCGCGCGGGCGTCAGTCCGGCGTCATGCAGCAGAACGGCGTCGGCCGCGGGGGAGGGTTTGAGTTCGGACATCAGATCGTCTCCTGGGCGCTGAGGCCCGAGGCTAGTCTCAGCAGCCTTTCTTCAGTCATTTCGCTGGCCGCCAGCTCGCCGGCCAGGCGGCCGTCGCGGATCACCAGCGCCCGGTCGCACAACCCGATGATTTCGGGCAGTTCGGAAGAGATCACGACCACGCCCACGCCCTGGCTGGCCAGGTCGCGCAGGATGTGATGGATCTCGGATTTGGCGCCTACGTCCACGCCGCGCGTGGGTTCGTCCATCAGCAGCACGGCGGGGTTGGTGGCCAGCAATTTGGCGATCGCGACCTTCTGCTGGTTGCCGCCCGACAGGCTGGCGGCGTCGATGGCCACGCCGTCGGACTTGAGCTTGAGCCGCGCGCCCAGTTCCGTGGCCAGGCGCCGTTCCGCGCGTCGCCGCAACAGGCCGAAACGCGAACTGATGCGGGCCAGCGCCATCGACGATATGTTCTGTTCAATGGGAAGTTCCAGGAACAGGCCCGCCGCCTTGCGGTCTTCGCTGAGGTAGGCGATGCCATGGCGCAGGGCGTCGCCGTAGCGGCGGATGCGCAGCGGTTCGCCTCGCAACCGCACGCTGCCGCGCCGCGCGCGCCGCAGGCCGCACAGGGTCTCGGCCAGTTCGCTGCGCCCGGCGCCCATCAGGCCCGAGATGCCCAGGATCTCGCCGCGATTGAGCGTGAACGAGATGCCGTGCACGCTGACGTCGTCGGCGATGCCGTCGACTTCAAGCAAGGGGGCGGCGTTACCGCCTGCCGCCAGTTTGGGCGGGTAGTAGCAGCCCAGTTCCCGCCCGACCATGCTGCGCACCAGCGCATCCGGCGTCAGGCCCGACAGCGGGGCGCAGAGTACGTCGCGGCCGTCGCGCAGGACGGTGACGCGGTCGCAGTGCTGGAAGATCTCGGCCATGCGGTGGCTGATATAGATGATGCCGATGCCCTGCGCTTTCAGATCGTGCAGCACGCGGAAGAGGGCGGCGGATTCCACTTCGGTCAGCGCCGCCGTGGGTTCGTCCAGGATCAGGACTTTGCAGTCCAGGGTCAGCGCTTTGGCGATTTCGACCAGTTGCTGGCTGGAGATGCCCAGGTCGTCCACGCGCAGGCCAGGGTCGATCTGCTGCCCCAGCCTTGCCAGCACCTGGGCGGCGCGCGCATTCAGGCTGGCGAAGTCCATCCAGGCGCGCGGCCGGGTGGTGATCTCGGGCATGAAGATGTTCTCGGCTACCGTGGCGTCGCCGCACAGCGCGATTTCCTGGTGGACCAGGCCGATGCCCAGCCGCATGGCGTGGGCCGGCCCGTCGATGACCACGCGCTCGCCGTTCAGCCGGATGTCGCCCTCGTCAGGCGCGTGGATGCCGTCGATGATTTTCATCAACGTCGACTTGCCGGCGCCGTTCTCGCCGCACAGGGCGTGGATTTCGCCCCGTTGCAGCGAGAAATGCACGCCGGCCAGCGCGCGCGACGCCCCGAAACGCTTGGCGATGCCGTGCAGTTCCAGCAGGGGCGGTTGCGCGGTCATTCGTTGATGCCCTTGGTGCCGCGGCGCGCCAGGTACTTGTCCCAGTAGAAGTCGTCGGCGTTGGCCTTGCTGACGATGGACAGGCCGTTGTCCAGGAAGGGCACGGCCATCGGGTTGGTGCCGTTGCGCTTGGCGTCGTTCATCGGGTCGATCAGTTGCTGGTTGCGCGCCAGGAACAGCAGCATCATGCCCATGTAGCCTTGCACGCCCTGGTTCGGGTTGACCGAGCCATAGACCTCGCCCGACTTGATCATGTCCAGGATCTTGGCGTTCACGTCGCAGCACAGCACCTTGATGTTCTTCTTGGTTTCGATGCTGGCTTGCGCCGCGCCCAGCGCGGAATTGGCTTCGGGCATGAACAGCGCGGCCAGGCCGGGATTTGCCTGCGCCAGGCTCAAGGTGGCCTGGTAGGCCTTGTTGGGGTCCTGGTTGCTGGCGGCGCGGCCCACGAGTTTCATGCCGGGGTGCTTTGTCTTCATGCGGTTGATGAAGGCGGCGATGCGGCGGTCGTGGTTGTCCTGGCCGGGGTTCTCCAGCACGGCGTAGTCGCCTTTGCCGTTCAGGGCCGCGGCGATCGCGTCGGCGGCCTGGGCGCCTTCGCGTTCGTTGTCGGACGTGACGAACGACACGCGCTTGGAGTTGGGGGAGTCGGCCGCGAAGGTGACGACGGGGATGCCCATCGCCGCGGCGCGGTTGATGGGCTCGATGAACGGATCCGGGTTCATCGGGTGCAGCAGGATGCCGGCGGGCTTGCGGGCCAGCTCCTGCTCGAAGGAGGCCAGTTGCTTGTTGACGTCGTACTCGGGCGTGCCCGAGTACCGCGTCTTGACGCCTAGCGTGTGGCCCAGCTGCTTCATCATTTCATAGACCGGGAACCAGTATTCCACCCCGGACACCATGACGTTCATGACATAGACGTCGCTGGCGGCTCCCTTCAAGCCCGTACCCGGCGCGGCGGGCGCGCTTTGTGCAAAGGCATTGGCTCCTGCCAGGCTGGCGCCCGCAGCGGCTACGGTCTTCAAGAAATCTCTTCTCATGTTGCGCTCCTTTTCCTCGCATTGATCCATTGCCTGCTGGCGTGGATACCCGGTGGTGGGCCTGATTGGCTCAACTCGTTGTTATGACATCGAATGAACTATATGGCAGCGAAATTATTTCTTTTACTAGGGGAAACACTGCTATCCTGCCGAAAATATCTGTAGACAATGTCATAACATGAAAGCCGACATATTCCTGGGTATCGACATGGGGTCCACGGGCCTGAAGGCAGTTGCCTTCGAGGCTGGGACGGGAGCCACGCTGGCCGCCTCGGGCGGCGGGCTGCCCTATAGGCATCTGCCTGGTGGCGGCTGCGAATTACGTGCGGACGCCATCGACGCGGCGCTGATGCAGGCCCTGCGCGGAGTGGCCGCGCAACTGGGGCCGCGTGTGGCTCAGGTGCAGGCGCTGTGCTGCACCGGCCATGGCGCGGGGCTGTACGCGCTGGACGAGCGGGGCGATCTGTTGGCCGGGCGCGCCGTGGCATCGACCGACCAGCGGGCTGCCGGGCTGGCGCGGAATCTGGCGCAGCGGCACGGGGACGCCCTGTATCAGGAAGTGGGCTGCCGGCCGTGGTCGGGCCAGCCCAGCCTGGTTGCCGCGGAATTATTCGATGCGCAAGGCGGTGGGCATCGGGCGATTCGCCGCCTGCTGTTCGCCAAGGACTATCTGGGGTTCCTGCTTAGCGGAGAAATCGCCACCGACGCCAGTGACGTCAGCACCGCGGGCCTGCTGAATCTGGACACCGGCGTGTGGTCTGCGTTGGCCTTCGAGGCGGCCGGCCTGGCGGACCTGATGCCGCGCGCACTGCCACCGATCGTGCCCACGGGCACGGTGATCGGGCGCCTGCTGCCGGCGCGCGCGGCCGCCTGCGGGCTGCCTGCCGGCCTGCCGGTCGTCATGGGCGCGATCGATCTGCTGGCGTCCCTGTCGGCGGTGGGCGCCGTCAAAAGCGGCTATGCGGTGGCGGTGTTCGGCACCTGGTGCGTGAACGCCGTTGTGGCCGATGCGCGCGAACCCAAGCCGGAGGTCGGCGCGATCGTGCGCCATGGGCCGCCGGCCTCGCGGCTATATCTGGAGAACAGCCCTTCGTCCATGGCGAATGTGGCGTGGCTGGCGCGCGCGCTGCAGTTCGACGATGCGGCCGCGGCGGTGGACTGCGCGATGTCGGTGCCGCTGGGCGCGGAGGGCTTGCGCTTTCTGCCTTTCATCAACGGGGGCGGGGTGGCGGCGGGCGCAACGGCGGGCTTCGTGGGCTTGAAGGGGCATCACGGGCGTGCGCACATGGCGCGCGCGGTCATCGACGGCGTGGCGGCGTTGCATGCCTGGCACTTGAAGCGCCTGGCCGCGCATGGCCTGGGCGTGCCGGGCCGGGTGGCTGCCTTGGGTGGCGGCGCGCGCGATCCACGGCTGGTGCGCTTGCTGGCCGATTTCCTGGGCCATCCTGTTGAGCGCTGTGGCGATGACGAGACCGGGGCGCGCGGCGCGGCCGGCTATGCGGCGTTGTCCCAAGGCGCAAGCGCGGACGAGGCCTTGCCCGTGCGTTGCGTGACCGAAGCGCCGGATGCGACGACGGCGCAAGCGCATGCCGAGTTCCATTCGGAATTTGAAGCGCTGATCGGCAATATGGCGCCCGCCTTCGCGCAATTGGCGGGGCGTGCGCCATGACGACGCCAACCTTGCCCTATGCGCGTCCGGCCGCGTTGGCGGGCCGGCATTTCTCTACGGTGATCGTGGGCGCCGGCATCAATGGCGTGGGCGTGTTCCGCGATTTGTCGTTGCAGGGCGTGGACTGCCTGATCGTCGACAAGGGCGACTTTGCGGCCGGCGCCAGCAGTGCGCCGTCTCGGATGATCCATGGCGGCTTGCGTTACCTGGAAAGCGGCGCATTCGCGCTGGTGGCGGAAGCCACCCGCGAACGCAATCGCCTGCTGCGCAACGCGCCGCATCTGGTGCGTCCGCTGGAAACGGTGGTGCCCTTGTCCAGCCGTTTCGGCGGCCTGCTGGGCAGCGTGCTGCGCTTTGCCGGATTCAAGGCATCGCCCGGGGCGCGCGGCGTATTCGTGGTGGCGCTGGGCCTGCGCCTGTATGACCGCTTGGGACGGCGCCAGCGCGTGATGCCGGAACACCGCATCGCCAGGGCCTCGGCCGCCGACAACATCCTGTTCCGGGAGTCGGTGGGCTGGACGGCCACGTATTTCGATGCCTGGATCAGCCATCCCGAATGGTTGATCCAGGAACTGATGGCCGACGCGCATGCCGACCAGCCCGCGTCGCTGGCGGCCAACTATTGCAATGTGACGGCGTGCCGGGGCAGGACCCTTAGCCTGCGCGACGAGATCACCGGGGAAACCGTCGAGGTCACCGCGGACACCGTGGTCAATGCCACGGGCGCGTGGCTGGACCGGTCCGCCGGCGTGCTGGAAGGGGCGGGTTCACGCGTCATGGGCACGAAGGGCTCGCACTTGATCCTGGACCATCCCGCGTTGCGCGCGGCATTGGACGGGCGCATGGTGTATTTCGAAGCGTCGGACGGACGGGTCTGCATCGTTTATCCCTTTATGGATCGCGTGCTGGTCGGGTCCACCGACATTCCGGTTGATGATCCCGACCAGGCGGCTACCGAATCCGCCGAGATCGATTACCTGCTGGACGTGCTGGGCGAGGTCTTCCCGCGGCTGCGTTTTGCGCGCGGCGACGTCGTCTACACTTACGTCGGCGTGCGCCCGCTGGCGTATTCGGATGCGGACAAGCCCGGCCAGATATCGCGCGACCACGCGGTGGTGGTCGATCCGCCGAACGCCGTGCGCGAGGTTCCGCTGGTGTGCCTGGTGGGTGGCAAATGGACCACGTTCCGATCCCTGGCGGAATTGGCCGCGAACCAGGTGCTGACGCTGCTGGACCGGCCCCGTCTGCGCTTGACCGAGGCGCTGGCTATCGGCGGTGGTGCGGACATGCCCGCGGACGGCCCGGCCAGGGAACAACTGGTCGATACGATCCGGGCTGGCTCAGGCCTTTCGCGCGAACGGATCGACGGGCTGGTCAGCCGCTACGGTTCGCGTGCCGACGGCCTGGCGCAGGCCTTCGCGGCCGCAGGGGACGTTCCGCTGCGCCATGCGCCGGACTATTCCGAAGCCGAGATCCGCATGCTGTGCCGCCAGACCGGCGTGCAGCATCTGGCCGATCTGGTGATCCGCCGGACCTTGCTGGCGATATGCGGCCGCGTCACCGACGGCTTGCTGGCCGAATTGGCGGATCTGGCCGCAGAGGCGCAGGGTTGGACGGACACGCGCCGGCGCGACGAGTGGCTGGCGTGCGCCGCCATTCTGCGCGATCGGCATTTTGTAGATATTGATTCAAGCCTTAGCCTTATCACGACATGAGCAGCCCCATCCCGACCCAAGACGTACTGGACCGCAGCGCCGGCGCCCCGCTTTGGGCGCAGTTTCGCGACGTGGTGCGCGGCAAGATCCTTCAAGGCGAACTGACGGTGGGGGCCAAGCTGCCCACCGAGGCCGAGTTCGGCGAACAGTACGGCATTTCACGCATTGTGGTGCGGGAGGCGTTGGCGGATCTGGTGCGCAATGGCCTGATCTACAAGATCCGCGGGCAGGGCGCTTTTGTGTCGGCGCGCGAACGCGACGAGGACTTCGTATCGACGGTGCTGGGCTTTTCAGATGAAATGGCCCGCAAGGGTCGCACCGTCCGCACCCAGGTGCTGGTGCAGGAGCTGCGCGCGCCGACTGCGCAGGAAGCGACGTCGCTCGCGCTGAATGAAGCGGACATGGTGGTGGCGCTAAAGCGCTTGCGCAGCGTGGACGGCGAACTGCAGTTACTGGTGGAGACTGCCGTGCCGGCAGATCTGGCGCCCGGCCTGCACCGCACGCGCCTGGAAAACCGTTCGCTGTATGACGTGCTGCGCCGCCAGTACGGGTTGCGCATCGTGCGGGCGGAGCGCTGGATCGATGCGGTGGCGCCCGACGCGCACACGTGTGAATTGTTGGGCATGGCCAGCGCCGAACCGTTGCTGCGCATCGAGTCCATTGCTTACGGTTCGAATGGCCGGCCGCTGGAATACTACCGCGCGTTGCACCGCTGCAAATCGAGCCGGCTGCACGTTCAGACCACGACCTGAGGCCGCGGTCCGCCCCATCAGAAGAGGTTCAGCGCTTGCGCCACCCATAGCGCCAGGCCGATCGCGATGCCGATCAGCAGCATGCGCCGCAGTCCGCCACCCGAGGGGACCGCGCCGGGCGACAACGACGGATCCGCATTGACGCGCGAGGGGTGCGACGCGCCGGCGGCGGGAGCAGGGCGCGCCGAGGGGGCGTCGACCTGATCTGGGCTATCGGTTTCGATGGTGAACGCAGGCTTGCGCTTGCCGTCCGCCGCATCGCCCGCGAAGTCCTGCACGTCGATGCCCGCGTTTTTCAGCATGTCCCACAGGCCGCCCAGGTCTTTGCCGCTGCGCAACGCCTCGATGCGTTCGCGTTCGGCGCGCGGAACCTCATCCAGGCTGTCGTACTTGCGGCCGTTCACCGTGACCGCGCCGTCCTTGATCAGGACGTTGAACGATTCCCCGTTTTCCAGGCCTGCGTAGCTCCATTCCTGAGTGACGCTGACGCCGTCCATCTTGCTGTCCAGCAGGTCTTCGATGTGGACGCGCTGCTCGGGCGTGAGGTCCGAGGTGGAACTCCAGCTGCGCGTGGTCGTCGAACTGCGCCAGGTCTTCGTCTTGTCGTTCATGGGAGGGATCCGTTGCTGTTCCTTGCCGCGAAATATACAGAATCCGTTAACCCGCTTGTCAGAAAAGCCCGCTTTTGCGGGCTTCTTACATTGTCCTTAAAGCAAAAGACAATCCCATGTCAAGAAAATCGAACTGATACGGTCACTTGAGCAGATCAGATGGTCGAAAAGGCGCATAATGCGACCACCTTCTCTTATGTCCCTTTTCAAGAGCAGGTTCGATTTTCTGTAAGCAAAGAGCGTGTTGTCACTAGCTCGGCAGTTCGTGTTTCCAGGTTTCATGTTCGGTAGCGCGCTAGGACAACTTGGAGTATTCACGGAGATGTCTATGACAGAAGATGCAAAGCCGCGCCGGCGGTTTCTGCAAGCGTTGGCCATCGTGCCAGCGTCGACGATGGCGGTAGGGGCCTTGACCACGGCCTGTACCAGCGCCGACGAAGGCAAGGCCGCCCAGGCCGCCAAGCCCTACGCACCCACCTATTTCACCCCGCCTGAATGGACCTTCATCGTGGCCGCCGTGGATCACCTGATCCCCGCCGACGAGTACGGTCCGGGCGCCATTGCCGCCGGCGTGCCTGAGTTCATCGACCGCCAGATGGAAACGCCCTTTGGCCACGGCAAGCTTTGGTACATGCAAGGCCCGTTCCATCCCGACCAGGTGCCGGAACTGGGTTACCAGCTGAACCAGACTCCCCGCGAGGTCTACCGCCACGGCATCGAAGCCTGCAACGCCTGGTGCGTGAAGACGCACGGCAAGGTGTATGCCGAGCTGGACAAGCCGCTGCAGGAACAGATCCTGAAGGATCTGCAGGGCGGCAAGATCGAGCTCGAGACGGTGCCTGCCAGGACGTTCTTCAGCTTCCTCTTGTCCAACACGAAGGAAGGGTTCTTTGCCGATCCGATCTACGGCGGCAACAAGAACATGGTGGGTTGGAAGATGGTGGGCTTTCCCGGCGCGCGCGCCGACTATATGGACTGGGTTGACCAGCCCAATGTGAAGTACCCCTATGGCCCCGTGTCTATCTCTGGGGAGAAGGGTTAATCATGGCGATCAAGAAAGATAAAGTGGATGCGGTCCTGGTCGGGTTCGGCTGGACCGGTGCGATCCTGGGTCAGGAACTGACCGAAGCCGGGTTGCACGTGCTGGCGCTGGAGCGCGGCGGCATGCAGGACACGCCGAAGGACGCCGAGTACCCGAAGGTGATCGACGAGCTGGCGTATTCCGTGCGCGGCAAGCTGTTCCAGGACCTGTCCAAGGAAACCGTGACGATCCGCCATGGCGTGGACGACGTGGCCGTGCCGTACCGCCAGAACGGCTCGTTCCTGCTGGGAACGGGCGTGGGCGGCGCAGGCTTTCACTGGAACGGCATGCACTACCGCGCGCTGCCTGAAGAGCTGGAACTGCGCACGCGCTACGAAACGCGCTACGGCAAGAAGTTCATTCCGGAAGGCATGACCATCCAGGACTTCGGCGTGACGTACGACGAACTGGAACCGTACTTCTCGAAATTCGAGTACGTGTGCGGCACGTCCGGCAAGGCCGGCAACCTGAACGGCAAGATCGTGGAAGGCGGCAACCCGCTGGAAGGCAAGCGCAGCAAGGAATTCCCGCTGCCCGCGCTGCCCAACACGTATGGCGCGCAGTTGTTCGAGAAGGCCGCGCGCGAAGTCGGGTTCAATCCGTATCCGGCGCCCGCCGCCAATGCCTCGGGCCCGTACACCAACCCCTACGGCGTGCGCCTGGGCCCCTGTAACTTCTGCGGTTTCTGCGAAAACTACGGGTGCTACATGTACTCGAAGGCGTCGCCGCAGACGACCATCCTGCCAGTGCTGCTGAAGAAGCCGAATTTCGAGCTGCGCACGCATTCGCAGGTGATCAAGGTCAATCTGGATTCCACCGGCAAGAAGGCCATCGGCGTGACGTACATCGACGCCCAGGGCCGGGAAATCGACCAGCCTGCCGATCTGGTGATCCTGTCGGCCTACCAGATGCACAACGTGCGCCTCTTGCTGCTCTCCGGTATCGGCAAGCCGTATGACCCGAAGACCAATGAAGGCGTGGTCGGCAAGAACTACGCATACCAGATGAACGGCGCGGTGAACGTGCTGCTGCCCAAGGGCACCCAGCTGAACCCCTTCGTGGGCACCGGCGCGGGCGGCGTGGGCATGGACGACTTGAACGGCGACCAGTTCGACCACGGCCCGTTGGGCTTTCTGGGCGGCGCCAGCATCCGCCACGTGCGCTACGGCGGCCGTCCCATCAAGCAGACGCCGACGACGCCGGGCACCCCCAGCTGGGGCACGGCCTGGAAAGCGGGTGTGCAGGACGCGTACCAGCGCTTCATGACCATCGGCATTTCCGGTTCGGTGATGTCGTACCGCGACGCCTATCTGTCGCTGGATCCGACGTACAAGGACGCCTATGGCCAGCCGCTGCTGCGCATGACGTTCGACTGGCATGACAACGAGTTCGACATGCTGGGCTACATGGGCAAGCGCATGGAGACCGTGGCCAAGGCCATGAATCCGGAGAAGCACTTCGTGGCCGTGCGCAAGAAGGGCGCGCGCTATGACACGCGCGTCTACCAAAGCACGCACAACACCGGCGGCGCGATCATGGGCTCGAACCCCAAGGAAAGCGTGGTCAACAAGTACCTGCAAAGCTGGGATGTGCCGAACGTGTTCGTGATGGGCGCCTGCGTGTTCCCGCAGAACATGGGCTACAACCCGACCGGGCTGGTGGGCGCCTTGGCCTTCTGGGCCGCGCAGGCGATCCGCGACCAGTATCTGAAGAACCCCGGCCCGCTGGTCCAGGCTTAAGGAGACGGAACAATGTTGAAGCAAACCATTGTTGCGGCCTTCTCGGCCCTGGTCGCCAGCGCCGCATTCGCGGCGGACGGCACGCCGGCCGCGGCGGATGCGCAGATGATCAAGCAGGGTGAATACCTGTCGCGCGCCGGCGACTGCATCGCCTGCCATACGGCCAAGGGCGGCAAGCCCTTCGCCGGCGGACTGGGCATCGAGTCGCCGCTGGGCACGATCTATTCGACCAACATCACGCCCGACAAAGAGACGGGCATCGGCAACTACACCTACGAGGACTTCGACCAGGCCGTGCGCCACGGCAAGGCTCGCGACGGGCATTCGCTGTATCCGGCCATGCCGTACACCGCGTACGCCAAGGTCACGCCCGATGACGTGAAGGCGCTGTATGCCTACTTCATGCATGGCGTGGAACCGGTCAAGCAGGAAAACAAGGACACGGACATCTCGTGGCCCATGTCGATGCGCTGGCCCTTGACCGTGTGGCGCTGGATGTTCGCACCGGACGTCGTCAGCGGCCCCGCTGCGAGCGACTTGAAGGGCGCTGACCGCGAAGCGCTGCTGCGTGGCCAGTACCTGGTCGAAGGCCTGGGCCATTGCAGCACCTGCCATACGCCGCGCGGTTTCGCCTTGCAGGAAAAGGCGCTGAGCGACGCGGACGGCTCGGCCTTCCTGTCGGGCGGCGTGGTGGAAGGCTGGCTGGCCAAGAACCTGCGCGGCGACGCCACCGACGGCCTGGGCAACTGGACGAAGGAAGACATTGCTGTCTTCCTGAAGTCTGGCCGCAACGGCCATTCGGCTGCGTTCGGCGGCATGGCGCAAGTGGTCGAGGACAGCACGCAGCACTTGTCCGACGCCGATCTGAACGCCATTGCGGTGTATCTGAAGAGCTTGCCGCCGGTCAACAAGGACGCGACCAAGCCGTTGGCCTATGACGAGTCCGTGGCGCAAGCGCTGCGTACCGGCAAGGATAAGAGCGATGGCGCGATGGCGTTCCTGAACAACTGCGCCGCCTGCCACCGCAGCACCGGCAAGGGTTATACGGAAACGTTCCCGCAGTTGGCGCTGAGCTCGACGGTGAATTCCGCCGATCCGGCCTCGCTGATCCACATCGTGCTCAAGGGCGCGCAGATGCCGGGCACGACGGCGGCGCCCACGGCCTACGCGATGCCTGGCTTCGACTGGCGCATGACCGACAAGGAAGTCGCCGACGTGGTGACCTTCGTGCGGTCCAGCTGGGGCAACAAGGGCGCGGCAGTCAGCGCGTCGGATGTGGCCAAGGTGCGCAAGGAAGTGGGGGCGGCCGCGCAGCCCGCGCGTTAACGCGCCCCGCGGTTCCGCAAGACGGTTCCGCATGATGGCGGCGCCGGAAAGTCCAGGCTTTCCGGCGCCGCTTTTTTATTTGATGCGTCGCGCCCAGATTGTCCGCCACGGGCAGACGCGGGGATTACCCGCCTGCTATGATTACTGGATAAAACACCAGCTATCCGGCCCGGCCGATGTTCCCCCCGCACCGTTACTACTACCTTCACAATTTCCAGCGCGCGCTGGCGTGGGTCGCTGACCGCTACGCCGACCTGCTGGATGCCGGCGAACGCCGTTTCCTGGAAGACTTCCAGGCCTTGCCGCAGTCGTCCCAGGCGTTGATGGTGCGCATGCTGATGCGGCGCGGGCCGTGGTTCCGCGCCAGCCGGCTGGTCTATGAGGAAATCGCCAGCACGCAGGATGCCGCGGCGCCGCTGCAGGCGCTGGGGTGGCTGGACGCCGACGCGCCAATGACGTTGGACGAGCTGTTCGCCCTGCATACCAAGCCCGAGCTTTGCCGCCTGTTTGGGGATGCCTCGGTCAAGCCGGCGGCGCGCAAGGCGGACCTGCTGGAGGCCTTGCGGGCTCGGCACGATGCGCCCCAGCCCTATGCGGCTTGGAACCCCGCGGCCGACGAGCCCGTGTGGCGCGTGATGGTGGGCGATCTTTGCGAACGCTTGCGCCTGATGTTCTTCGGCAACCTGTACCAGGACTGGTCGGAATTCGTATTGGCCGACCTGGGCGTGTTCCAGTACGAGGCCGTGCCGTTCGAGGCGTCGTCGCGGGCATTCCAGACGCGGGCGGACGTGGACGGCTATCTGGCCTTGCATGCCTGCCGGGCGGCGCTGGACGAAGGCGCCGAACTGGACGCCTTGCTGCGGGCGGTGGACGATTGCGCCAGCCAGAACCCCTGGCTGGAAAAGCGCCGCGCCAAGGTGCTGCTGCGGATCGGGCAGGCGTGCGAGCGGGTGCAGGACTGGGCGGCGGCGCAGCGCGTGTACGCGCGCTGCGCGTACCCCGGCGCGCGGCATCGCCGCATACGCGTGCATGAACGCATGGCGCAGTATGGCGAGGCCTTGGCGCTGGCCTTGCAGGCGCAATCCGCGCCCGAAAGCGAAGAGGAAAGCCAGCGCGTGGCGCGGATGCTGCCGCGCCTGTATCGGGGCGCGGGGCAGGGCGCGCCCGCGCGGGCGGCGGCCCCGGCCTTGCTGCGCACGGATCTGAGCTTGCTGCGGCCGGCCGAGCCGATGCCGGTGGAATTCGTTACCCGGGACCACCTGCATCAGGACGATGCGCCGGTTCACTACGTTGAGAACGCGCTGATCAATTCGCTGTTCGGCCTGCTGTGCTGGCCCGCCGTCTTTGCGCCGTTGCCGGGCGCGTTCTTCCATCCGTTCCAGCGCGCCCCGGCGGACCTGGATGCGCCGGATTTCCACCAGCGCCGCGCGGCTTTGTTCAACGACTGTCTGGGGCAGCTGGACACGCACGCGTATCGCGATGTGATCTTGCAGCGCTATGCGGAAAAATCGGGCGTGCAATCGCCGTTCGTGTTCTGGGGCGCGTTGTCGGACACGCTGTTGGCACAAGCGCTGGACTGCCTGCCGGCCGCGCATCTGAAGCTGTATTTCACTCGGCTGCTGCGGGACGTCAAGACCAACCGCTCGGGCTTTCCGGACCTGATCCGTTTCTGGCCGGCACAGCGCCGCTACGAACTGGTCGAAGTCAAAGGGCCTGGCGACAAGCTGCAGGATAACCAGATCCGTTGGCTGCAGTATTGCGTGTCGCATGGAATGCCGGTTCGCGTCTGCCACGTCAGTTGGCGGGAGGATGCCGCATGAGTTATGCCGTGGCGGTGCGTGCGCTGTGCGAGTTCACCGCGCGGGCGGGCGATCTGGACTTGCGTTTCACGCCGGCGCCGACGGGGCTGGAAGGAATGGCGGGCCACGCGGTGGTGACGGGCCGGCGCGGGCCGGCCTATGAAACCGAAGTGGCGCTGTCCGGCCAGCATGAAAACCTGCTGGTGCGAGGGCGGGCCGACGGCTACGACCCTATAGCCAACCAGCTGGAAGAGGTCAAGACGTATCGCGGCCAGTTGGACAGCGTGCGTGAGAACCACCGCGTGGTGCATTGGGCGCAGGCGCGCGCCTACGGCCATCTGTTGTGCCAGGCTCGCGGGCTGGAGCAGGTGCGGGTGGCCCTGGTGTATTTCAATGTCGTCACCGAAGAAGAAACGGTCCTGGTGGAAACGCACGAGGCGTCGGCGCTGGCGGCCTTCTTCCAGGAGCAATGCGGCCGTTTCCTGGCCTGGGCCAAGACCGAGCTAGCCCATCGGCAAGCGCGCGATGCCGCGCTGGAAAAGCTGGCATTTCCGCATGGCGAATTCCGTGCCGGGCAACGCGACCTGGCCGTGGCCGTGTACCGCACGGCGCGCGACGGCCGCTGCCTGATGGCGCAGGCGCCCACCGGTATCGGCAAGACGCTGGGCACGATCTTCCCGCTGCTCAAGGCCAGCCCCGGCACGGGCCTGGACAAGATCTTCTTCCTGGCGGCCAAGGGGTCGGGGCGGGGGCTGGCAGTCGAAGCGCTGGACACCGTCAATGCGCAGCCTGCGGCGCCCGCGCTGCGGGTGCTGGACCTGCAGGCACGCGACAAGACCTGCGAGCATCCGGATCTGGCCTGCCACGGAGATTCCTGCCCCTTGGCGAAAGGGTTTTACGACCGCTTGCCGCAAGCGCGCGAAGCGGCGTTGCAACACGTCCGGCTGGATGCGCCCACCGTACGCGCGACGGCCCGCGCGCATCAGGTGTGTCCGTACTACCTGTCGCAGGAGCTGATCCGCTGGAGCGACGTGGTGGTGGGCGACTACAACTATTACTACGACGCCACGGCGATGCTGTACGCCATGACGCAGGCCTACCAGTGGAAGGTGGCGGTGCTGGTGGACGAAGCCCACAATCTGGTGGACCGGGCGCGCCGCATGTACACGGGCGAATTGGACCAGGCATCGCTGTCCGCCGCGCGCTATGCCGCGCCCAAGGCGCTGAAAAAGCCGCTGGACGGCCTGCAGCGGTCTTGGAACGCGCTGAACAAGAAGCAGGGTGAACGGTATCAGGCCTACGAGATGGTGGCCCCGGGCCTGCTGACCGCCGTGCAGAAAGCGGTAGGCGCCATCATGGAGCACATGGCCGAGTCGCCGTTGGCGCAAGACGATCCCGTCCTGACGTTCTACTTCGAAGCGCTGCAGTTCATGCGCCTGGCCGAGCAGTTCGGTTCGCATGCGCTCTTTGACGTGACGCTGTCGGATGTGGGCGTGGCCAGCGCCAAGACGCGGCCGTCCACCTTGTGCGTGCGCAACGTGATCCCGGCGCCGTATCTGGCGGCGCGCTACGCGGCGGCGCACGCGACGGTGCTGTTTTCCGGCACGCTGAGCCCGCAGCAGTTCTACCGCGACACCCTCGGGCTGCCCAAGGATGCACCCTGGATCGACGTGGCCGCGCCGTTCCAGGCCGAGCAGCTGGCGGTACGGGTGGTGGGCAACGTGTCCACGCGCTATCGCGACCGCGAACGTTCGCTGGCGCCGATCGTCGACTTGATCGCGACCCAGTATGCCGAGCGGCCCGGCAACTATCTTGGGTTTTTAAGCAGCTTCGATTATTTGCGCCAGGTGTCCGACCTGATGCGCGAACGCCATCCCACGGTGCCGATCTGGCTGCAGACGCCGGGCATGGATGAACCCGGCCGCGCCGCGTTCCTTGCCCGGTTCACCGAGACCGGCCAGGGGGTGGGTTTTGCGGTGCTGGGTGGCGCGTTCTCGGAAGGGGTGGACTTGCCAGGCAAGCGGCTGATCGGCGCGTTCATTGCCACGCTGGGCCTGCCGCAAGTGAACCCCGTGAACGAAAACATGAAGCGGGCCATGGACTTGCGCTATGGCGAAGAGAACGGCTACGACTACACCTACCTGTACCCGGGCATGCAGAAAGTGGTGCAGGCGGCCGGCCGGGTGATCCGTACCGAACAGGACGTGGGCACCGTGCACCTGATCGACGACCGCTATCGCCGCGCCAAGGTGCGCGGCCTGTTGCCCAGTTGGTGGCAGGTGGACTGATCCGCTAGGGCGTGGCCGTCACGCCATCGCGGGCGGCGTGCGGGCGCCGCGGCCCCAGCAGCGCATGGATGGCCAGCGCGGTCAGCACGGCAATGCCAGCCAAGGCGTGCAGCACGTGGCGGAAGGCCTCGTTATAGCTGTGCTGCAGCAGCTCGGATGCGCCCGGCAACAAGGCCGCCGCTTCGTGCAACTGGCCCAGCGCGGCGCGGTTGGCAGCCATCAGGATGGCCTGGCCGTCGGTGCCGGCAGGCAGCCCCGCCGTCAGCGGCATCTGGATCAGCAAGGCCAGCAGCGCGCTGACGACGGCGATGGCAATGCCATCCGCCGATACGCGCACCGTGTTGAAGATGCCGGTGGCCATGCCGACGTTGCGCGGTTCCACCACGCTGACGGCCATCGCGTCCATCAAGCCCCACGGCACGCCGATGCCGATGCCGATCAGGCTCATCGGCAACCACAGGCCGGTGGCGCCTGTGGTCATAACGTCCGCCAACCAGACCAGGCCGGCGGCCACCGCCAGCAGGCCCACCGCGGACAGCACGCCCGGGTTGAACCAGCGTGTCAGCAATGCGGCCAGGAACGGCACGACCAGCAACGGTGCGGCCAGACCAATCATCAACTGGCCGGCCGCCAGCGCGCTGTAGCCGTCGATACCGATGAAGCGGCCGGGCAGCAGGGCGATCAGCACGATGAAGAGGAACGCGGGCGAAGCCGCCAGCACCTGAACGCCGACGAAGCGCGCGTCGCCGAACAGGCTCAGGTCCAGCATGGGCCGGGCGGCGCGGCGCTCGACGTGCACGAACACGCCGGCCAGCAGGGCAGACGTCAATAGTGCGCCGATGACGTGCGCATCCGTCCAGCCCGTTTCGGGCGCCAGCAACATGCCGTAGGTGAACAGGCCCAGCGCGCCGGTGAAGCTGATGGCGCCCGGCCAGTCCAAGCGGCCTTGGGGGGCGCCGACGGTCGGGCGCACGCTGACGGCCACCATGACGGCGCCCAGCACGCCCACGCCGCCCGTCGCCAGGAACACCCATTCCCAACCGGCGGCCTGCACCATCCAACCGGATGCCAGCGGCCCGAACGACAGGCCGACGCCGAAGGTGGTGCCCAGCAAGCTGAACGCACGGGTGCGCGCCACGCCGTGGAACAGCGGGGCCAACGACGACATGGCGGCGGCGAACGCGGCCGCGCCGCCCATGCCCTGCATCAGCCGCATGACGTCGATCCAGCCCGTGGTGGGCAGATAGGGGATGGCGAACGTGGCGGCGCAGAACCAAGCCAGGCCCAGCAGCCAGACCCGGCGGGGGCCGTACAGATCGGTCAGGCTGCCCGACACCATGATGACGCTGCCGTACGCAAGGATGTAGCCGTTCAGGATCCAGTTCAGTTCAACCGGCGTGCCGCCCAGCGCCTGGCTGATCGACGGCAGGACCACGGCGGGGCCGGTGAAGCACAGCGGGATGAGCAGGGCTGTCAGGCAGGCAGACAGCAGTTGCAGCCAGCGATGGCGGGAGGATGGGGATTCGGGAAGGTGCATGAGGACGAGCGGGTCTGAACAAGGGCGCCGCGCGGCGGGATTGCGGTGCGGCGGCAGAATGACGGCAAGCTTAGGGGCCACTGGATAAAAGAAAAACAGGCTAGGATTCCGAATATTCAGGACAAAAACGTCCGCAATGGGGATGAGGATGGATAGTCTTAGCGGCATCGGCGTCTTTGTGATGGTCGCGGAAACGCGCAGCTTTTCCGAGGCGGGGCGGGTGCTGGGGGTGTCGCCGTCGGCGGTGGGCAAAAGCGTGGCGCGGATGGAAGAGCGCTTGAAAGTGCGTCTGTTCCATCGCAGCACGCGCCACATTGCGCTGACCCCGGAAGGCGAGAAATTCCTGGAGCGTTGCCGCCGCATCCTGTGCGAAGTGGAAGCCGCTGAATTGGAACTTTCCGAAGCGACGGATGCGCCGCACGGCAAGCTGCGGGTGAGCCTGCCGCGCTACAGCGGGCTGTTCGACGCCAGCATCGCCAGCTTCATGCGGCAGTACCCGGCCGTGGAACTGGACCTGGATTTCACGGACCGGATGGTGGATGTGATCGGCGAAGGCTACGACGCCGTGGTCCGCACCGGCGACATGGACGATTCCGGCCTGAAGCGCCGGCGGCTGGGGCCGTTCCGGCGGGTGCTGGCCGCAGCGCCCGACTATTTGCGCCTGCATGGCACGCCCAAGCGCGCGGGCGACCTGCTGCGCCACGCCTGCCTGCATTACCGGTATCCCGCGACGGGCCGGCTTGAAAAATGGCCGCTGAAACAGGGGCCGGACGCGCAATCGCTCGATTTGCCCCTGACGCTGGTCTGCAACAGCGTCGAGATGCGGATATCCCTGGCGGTGGGCGGGCAGGGCATCGTCTGCCTGCCGGATTTCACGATCCGCCGCGAACTGGCTGCGGGCCAGTTGCAGATCGTGATGGAAGACCGCACGCGCGGCAGCGGCACGATGTGGGCGCTGTGGCCCGCCAGCCGCCATGCGTCGCCCAAGCTGCGGGTCTTTATCGACCATCTGGCGCAGCACCTGTTTCCCTGAACCCGGCCAGGCCGCCCTTGTAGGATGATGATCATCATATTAATATGATGATCATCATCTAATGGCTGGGCCTGTCATGCGCTACGACAACGGACACAAACGGGAAACGCGGATACGCATTCTGAAGACGGCGGCGGAAGCGGTGCGTGCCGACGGGCCCGACCGGATCGGCGTGGCTGCGGTGATGCGCCAGGCCGGCATGACGCACGGCGGCTTCTACGCCCATTTCAATTCGAAGGACGCGCTGGTCGAGGCCTCGATCGAACACATGTTCGACGAGGCGCTGGCCCGCGCCCAGAAGCGCATGGACGGACGACCGCCCGCCGACGGCCTTGCCGCCTACGTGGACGCCTACCTGTCGACCGCCCATTGCGAGGCGCGCGCCCATGGCTGCCCGCTGGTGGCGCTGGCGGCTGATCTGCCGCGCCAGTCTGACGCCTGCCGGCAGGCCTACGCCGCCGGGTTGCGCCGACTGGTTCAGGCTCTGGCCGGGCGGCTGGCCGATGCCGGCTACCCCGAACCGGAACCGCTGGCCCGTTCGGTGCTGGCTGAATTGGTTGGCGCGGTTTCCCTGGCCCGTTGCGAGACCGATGCGCAACGGGCGAATGCCATGCTGGCGGACGCCCGCCGGCTCTTGAAGGCCCGCCTGGGCCTGGAGCAATGCTGATGACATCCCAACCGACCCCCCATCGCGAACCCAGCCTGGTCGAGGAGACCGGCGCGGGTCTGGACGGCCTGGCGCAACTGCGCGCGTTGCTGGCCTCCGGCCGCAAGCCCGGCATCATGGTGACGCTGGATTTCGACTTCGTGGAAGTGGAAGCCGGGCGTGCGGTATTCGCCGGCACGCCGGGGCCGCAGGCCTACAACCCCATTGGCACGGTGCACGGCGGGTATGCCGCCACGCTGCTGGACTCGGCGTGTGGTTGCGCCGCGCATTCCCAACTGACGGCCGAGCAGGCCTACACCACGCTGGAGCTGAAGGTGGCGTATCACAAGGCCATCACGCGCCACAGCGGCCTGCTGCGGGCGGAAGGCCGGGTCTTGTCGATGGGCCAACGCGTGGCCTATGCCGAAGCCAAATTGACGGACGCGCAGGGCCGCCTGCTGGCCTCGGCCACGTCCACCTTGCTCGTGTTCGCGCGGCCGGCCCCGGCCGTCGCCGCGGGTTGAGACGACTCGTTTAAAAGGAACAGCCATGATTGCCGCAGATCCCATTGTCATTGTTGCCGCCGCGCGGACTCCGCTGGGGCGTTTCCTCGGGGGCCTGGCCCCAGTCACCGCCGCCGACTTGGGCGCCGTCGCGATCCGCGCCGCGCTGGAACGCGGCGGCGTGCCGGCTTCCAGCGTGGATGAAGTGCTGATGGGATGCGTGCTGCCCGCTGGCCAGGGACAGGCGCCGGCGCGTCAGGCGATGCGCGCGGCCGGCGTGCCGGATGCGGTGGGTGCCACCACGGTCAACAAAGTGTGCGGGTCCGGCATGAAGGCGGCGATGATTGCGCACGACCAGATCCTGGCCGGCGCGATCGACGTGGCGGTGGCCGGCGGCATGGAGTCCATGAGCAACGCGCCGTACCTGCTGAAGAAGGGGCGGGCGGGTTATCGCTTCGGCCATGACCGCGTCTACGACCATCTGGCGCTGGATGGGCTGGAAGATGCCTACGAGGCAGGGCGGCCGATGGGCGACTTTGGCGAAAGCGCCGTGCAAGCCTATGGTTTCACCCGCGCCGACCAGGACGCCTATGCGGCCGAGACGCTGCGGCGCGCGCGGCAGGCGGTGGAGTCCGGCGCGTTCGCGGCCGAGATTACGCCGGTGGCGGTGCCGGGCAAGGGCGGGGCGCTGATGGTCGACCAGGACGAGAACCCGTTGAAGGTATCGCCCGAGAAAATCCCCACCCTCAAGCCCGCCTTCCGCGAAGACGGCACCATTACCGCGGCCAGCGCATCGGCCAACGCGGACGGCGCGGCTGCCCTGGTGCTGACCCGCGAATCGGTCGCGCGGCGCGAAGGCTGGCCGGTGCTGGCCCGCATCCACGGCCATGCGACGCACAGCCAGGAGCCGGCCTGGTACACGACGGCGCCCATCCCGGCCGTCCGCAAGTTGCTGGACAAGGCCGGTTGGCAGGTGCAGGACGTCGACCTCTTCGAGATCAATGAGGCGTTCGCCGTGGTGGCCATGGCCGCAGCGCAGGACCTGGGCATTGCCCGCGACCGGTTGAACGTCAACGGCGGCGCCTGCGCCCTTGGGCATCCGATCGGCGCGACGGGTGCGCGGCTGATCGTGACCTTGCTGCACGCCTTGCAGGCGCGTGGCCTGCGGCGCGGCGTGGCGGCGTTATGCATCGGCGGGGGCGAGGCCACGGCCGTGGCGATAGAGCGGGTTTAAGCAGACCGGCCCGGCGCCTGCCGGGCGCGCGCGGTCTGCCGGGTTTGCGTAGTATGTCGGTTGCGCCGGGCGGTCGCCGCCTGCGCCCATAATGACAAACCAGGAGACCGCATGCCCCCCGCCACGCCGGCTGCAACCGCCAGCCTGAACCCCATCGTCGCCTTGCCGGCGCACGCCCTGTCGGATGCGATCCGGCGGCGCGAGCTGTCCTGCGTCGAAGTGATGCGCGCCTATCTGGCGCATATCGACCGCGTCAATCCCAAGATCAATGCCATCGTCGCCCGCCGTGATTCGGACGCGTTGCTACGCGACGCCGCCGAGCGCGACGCACAGCTGGATGCGGGACAGTGGCTGGGCTGGATGCATGGCATGCCGCAGGCCCCGAAGGACCTGACGGCGGTGCGCGACATGGTCACGTCCATGGGGTCGCTGGTCTACAAGGACTTGGTGACGCCGCATGACTCGATCATCGTCGAACGGATGCGGGCATCGGGCGCCATCTTCATTGGCCGCAGCAATGTGCCGGAATTCGGCCTGGGGTCGCACACCTATAACCGGGTCTACGGCACTACCGGCAACCCTTACGATCCGACCAAGACCGCCGGCGGCAGCAGCGGCGGCGCCGCGGCCGCACTGGCCGCCCGCATGTTGCCGGTTGCCGATGGCAGCGACTTCGGCGGGTCGCTGCGCAACCCCGCGGCGTTCTGCAACGTCTATGGCATGCGGCCATCGGCCGGCCGCGTGCCCTTCGGCCCGGCGCCGGAAGTATTCTTGAAACAGCTGTCCTACGAAGGCCCGATGGGCCGGACGCCGCGCGACGTGGCGCTGCTGATGTCCGTGATGGCGGGGCACGACAAACGCTCTCCGCTGTCATTGCGCGACGACCCGGCGCAGTTCGCCGCCCCGTTGGACGCCGACCTGCGCGACAAGCGCATCGGCTGGCTGGGCGACTGGAACGGCTACCTGGCCATGGAGCCGGGCATCCTGGAGCTGTGCAGCCAGGCGCTGGCCGCGCTGGGCACCGTGGGCTGCGATGTCGTCGATTACCAGGTGCCGTTCGCCGGCGACCGCTTGTGGCGCATCTGGCTGGCGCATCGGCATCTGATGGTGGGCAGCCAGTTCCACGCCTTGGTTGAAAACCCCGAAACGCGCAAGCTCGTCAAGCCGGCGTTGATCTGGGAAGTCGAGGGGTTGGAAGGCATGACGGCGCGGCAGGTCTACCAGGCCACCGAAGAGCGCAGCGCCTGGTACCAGACTGTGCTGCGCATGTTCGACGAGGTCGATTTCCTGGCCGTGCCGTCGGCGCAGGTCTTTCCGTTCGACGCGACGCTGGACTGGCCTAAGCAGATCGCCGGACGCCCCATGGATACCTACCATCGCTGGATGGAGACGGTGACGCCGTGGACGCTGGCGGGCTGCCCCGTGATCAGCGTGCCGGTGGGGTTCAACGCGCAGGGCTTGCCGATGGGGATGCAACTGGTGGGGCCGCCGCAGGCCGACCGGGAGGTGCTGTGCCTGGCGCACGCCTACGAGCAGGCAAGCGACTGGGTGCATGCGCGGCAGCCGGAAGCCCTGTGGCGGGAGCCCGGCTGAAGGGCGATTCTGGTACGCACTGTCACCGCAAAAGACAAGGGCTTGTAAGCGGACTTTGCATTTTTCCGACGAACCGGCCGCTTCGTCGGGGTTTCCCTTGCATTTTCATGGCTGACAGGCCAAGCCTTTGCAATAATTAGCGAAATTACCCACATCCCGTCATAAAGTGGGCGCGGGCGCGCGTCGCGGCGCGTCCGATCGTTCAGGGGCGTCCTTTGGGGCGTTGAAGCATTGAACCAGCACAAAGGTCTCCCGGCATGAAGAATCTGACACTCCGCCAGCGCATCCTGGCCAGCTTCCTGGTCATCCTGGCCATCATGGCGTTGATGGTGGTGGTGGATTACCGGCGCCTGCTGCATATCGAGGAAGAGGTCGCCACGATCAACACCGATGCGGTGCCGGGCATTTACTACAGCACCTCGATCCGGTCGTCCTGGTTCGCCGGTTTCGTGGTGGTGCAGGATGCCTATAACTCGGACACCGATGCCGAGCGCCGCACCGCCCTGGAAGCGCTGCCCAAGAACGACCAGCAGCTGGAAGAGAACATTGAGCTGTACCGCCGGACGGTATCGCGCGGCGATGACCGCAAGATGTTCGACGAATTCGAATTGGAACTGCAGGCCTACAAGCGGATCCGCGCCGACATCCTGGATCAGGCCGTGACGAGCAACGTGGCGCAGGTGCAGGCGCGCATCAAGACGGAACTGCGGCCCGCGTTCTACAAGGGCCGCGACACGCTGGCCAAGATGGTGGCTGAAAACAAGCGGCAAGCCGACGAGTCCGCGGTCAGCATCCAGAAGTCGGTGGATACGGCGGAGGTCGGGATGCTGGTGTCGCTGGCGCTGGCGATTGCCGCCGCCGTCGTGTGCGGCTTCCTGTTGATGCGGGCCATCGCCAACCCGATGCGCGATATCGTCAAGACCCTGGAATCCACGGGCGGCGGCGACCTGACCCGCCGGCTGTCGCTGGCGCGCAAGGACGAGTTCAACGCCATCGAAACCGGCTTTAACGGCATGGTCGATGAGTTGACGGGGCTGGTCAGCAAGACGCAGCGCTCGGCCGTGCAAGTGGCAACGTCCGTTACCGAGATTGCCGCTACGTCCAAGCAACAGCAGGCCACGGCGTCCGAAGTGGCGGCCACCACGACCGAGATCGGCGCGACGTCGCGCGAGATCTCCGCGACCTCGCGCGAACTGGTGCGCACCATGACCGAAGTGTCCGGCGCCGCCGAGCAGACGGCGTCGCTGGCGGGCAGCGGCCAGGTCGGGCTGGCGCGCATGGAAGACACGATGCGCAACGTGGTCGGCGCGGCGGGATCGGTCAACGCCAAGTTGGCAATCCTGAATGAGAAGGCCGGTAATATCACGCAAGTGGTCACGACGATCACGAAGGTGGCAGACCAGACCAACCTGCTGTCGCTGAACGCGGCAATCGAAGCCGAGAAGGCCGGTGAGTACGGCCGCGGCTTCGTGGTGGTGGCGACCGAGATTCGTCGTCTGGCCGACCAGACCGCGGTGGCCACCTACGACATCGAGCAGATGGTGCGTGAGATCCAGTCGTCGGTGTCCGCAGGCGTGATGGGCATGGACAAGTTCTCGGAAGAAGTGCGCCGCGGCATGGCCGACATGCAGCAGGTGGGCGACCAGCTGTCGCAAATCATCCAGCAGGTGCAGACGCTGGCGCCGCGCGTGCAGATGGTCAACGAAGGCATGCAGGCCCAGGCTACAGGCGCCGAACAGATCAATCAGGCCCTGCAGCAGTTGAGCGATGCGGCGCAGCAGACGGTGGAGTCCTTGCGCCAGTCCAGCCTGGCTATCGAAGAGCTGACGCTGGTTGCCAATGACCTGCGCAGCGGCGTGTCGCGCTTCAAGGTGTGAAACCGGTCATGGCTGCGCTAGCGCCTTCTTCGTCCGAGCCCGGCGCCGCGCTTGCCGCGGCGCGGCGGCTTTATCTGCTGTTTCGCATCGGCGAAGACCGCTATGCGCTGGATGCGGCGGACGTGGTCGAAGTGCTGGGCCTGCGCGCCTTCAAGCAGGTGCCCGGTACGCCGCCTTGGGTCGCGGGCATGCTGGACCGGCGTGGCGTGCCAGTGCCCGTGATCGACATGAGCGCGTTGGCAGGTCAGGGCAGCGCGGTCACGGTGACCAGCACCCGGCTGGCGCTGGTGCGCTACCGTCCGGACCCGGGGGCAGAAAGCCGCTTGCTGGGTCTGATCCTGGAGCAGGCGACCGAGACGCTGCATTACGACCCGGCGGCGTTCCAGCCTTACGGGATGGACAATGCCGGCGCCCGCTATCTTGGCCCGGTGCTGAGCGACGCGCACGGCATGGTGCAGGCCGTCAACGTCGGGGACCTGCTGCCCGCCCCGGTGCGGGCGCTACTGTTCCCGCAGGCCGGCGACGGGCGTGAAGGCGAGGCGCGGCCATGACCTTGATCGACGAATTCAGCGCCCTGCTCAAGCGCAAGATGGGCCTGGACAGCGGCTCGATCGGCAAGGCGGCGGTCGAGCGCGCGGTCCGGCACCGCATGGGCGCGGTGAACGCGGCGGACGAAAGCGATTACTTGATGCGGGTACAGGCTTCGGCGGCTGAAATGCAGCAGCTGATCGAAGCCGTGATCGTGCCGGAAACCTGGTTTTTCCGGTACCCGGAGTCGCAGGCGGCAATGGCGAAGCTGGCATGCGAACGTTTGTTCGCGGCGGGCGTGGCTGACGACCGTGTGCTGCGCGTGCTGAGCGTGCCGTGTTCCAGCGGCGAAGAGCCGTATTCCATCGCCATGGCCTTGCTGGATGCAGGCGTTCCCGCCGCGCGGTTCCAGGTCGATGCCGTGGACATCAGCGAACGCATGGTCGAATTCGCCCGGCGCGCGGTATATGGCCGCAACTCGTTTCGGGGCGACGATCTGGCTTACCGCGGCCGTCACTTTGCCGAGACGGCCGATGGCTACCGGTTGGCGGCGGTGGTCAGGGAAAAGGTGCGCTTTCAGCAGGGCAACCTGTTCGACGCCAACCTGTTGCTGGGCGCCGCCCCTTACGATTTCGTGTTCTGCCGCAATTTGCTGATTTATTTCGACGCGGCCACGCAAGAGCGCGCGGTGCAGGTGCTGCGGCGCTTTACGCGCGGCGACGGCGTGATCTTCGTGGGGCCCGCAGAAACCAGCCTGATGACGGCGCGGCGCCTGCCTGCCGTACAGATGGCCCGGTCTTTCGCATTTTCGGCGCAGGCCATGCCGCCGCCCGCCGAAACGTATGCGCCGGCCAAGCCGATCGTGCATGCCTGGACGCCGCCCCGGCGGCCCGTGGCGCAGCCGCCGGCGGCGCGCTTGCCCTTGCCGCATGCGGCGATTGCGCCTGCGGCGACCGTCCTGGCCCCGGCCTCGGTTCCGGCTTCACACGGCACCCACGCCGACGTGTCCTTGCGCCAGATTGCGGCGATGGCGGACCAGGGGCGCGTGCAGGACGCGCTGGCGCAATGCCGGGCGCACCTGGAAATCCATGGCGCCAGCGCCGACGGCCTGCATCTGCTGGGCCTGCTGCAAGACGCTGCGGGCGACGCGCGTCAGGCGCAGGCCGCCTATCGCAAGGCGCTGTACCTGGATCCGACGCATCGCGAAGCCCTGCTGCATCTGGCCGCATTGATCGCGTCGGCGGGCGATGTGGAAGGCGCCCGCCGCCTGCAAGCGCGCGCGGCGCGAGAGGAGGCCCGTCGTGAGTGAATCCATCGCGCTGCTGTCCGACGTGGACGACTGCTGGAACCGTATCGGCATCCGCGGCGACAAGAGCTGTGGCCAACTGCCGGGGCATGTGCACTGCCGCAACTGTCCGGTCTATGCGACGGCGGCCAAACGTATCCTGGACCGGCTGCCGCCCCAGATGGACGTGCAGGACCATGAACCGGAAGCTCAACACAGTACGCGTCAGTCGTCGCTGCTGGTGTTCCGCCTGGGCCGGGAGTGGCTGGGCCTGCCCACGCGGGCGCTGGACGAAGTGGCCGGCACGCGCCCCGTCCTGACGCTGCCGCACCGCCGCGACCCGGCCGTGCTGGGCGTGACCAACGTGCGCGGTACCCTGACCGTCTGTGTGTCGTTGGCGCGCCTGCTTGGCCTGGATGCCGCGCCGGTGGATGCGCGAGAACGGGCCGCTGCCCGCATGCTGATTTTTGGTGGCACCGGCCGAGCGGTCGTGCTGCCCGTGGATGAAGTGGAAGGCATACACGCGGTGGACCTGGATGCGCTAGAGCCGCTGCCGGCCACGGTGGAAGGCGCAAGCCAGACCTATTCACGTGGCATGGCGCGTTGCGGCGGCCGTGGCGTAGGCGTATTGGACGAGAATCTGCTGATGCAAGCTTTGGAACGGAGTCTGGCGTGAATCCGGACGAGATGCGCGACGCGTCGCTCCTGGAGCTGTTCCAGCTCGAAACCCGCACCCAGGTGCAGGTGCTGAACAACGGCCTGCTGGCGCTGGAACACGATCCGACGTCGGCGGCCCAGCTGGAAGCCTGCATGCGCGCGGCGCATTCGCTCAAGGGAGCGGCCCGGATTGTGGACCTGCATCCAGCGGTGCGCATCGCCCACGCCATGGAAGATTGCCTGGTGGCCGCGCAAGAAGGGCGGTTGCGGCTGCAGGCCACCGATATCGATGCATTGCTCCTGGGCACCGACTTGCTGCAGCGGGTCGCCACGCCCGGCGTCGAGCTGGGCGGCGAGATCGATGAACTGGTGGTCCGCCTGAGTAATGCGCCCAATGCGCCGCCAGCGGCGCCGGCCGTGCCGCCGCGTGCGCCCCGGCCGTCGGATTTCCTGCCGCCGATTCAACGCGTGGATGAGCCGCCCTTGGCGGCGCCGGCAGCGGCGCCTGTGGCCGCATCGGCGCCGTCATCGCAGACGATGGTGCGCCGGAGTTCAGACCAGGGCATCTCGGAAGGCGAGCGCGTCTTGCGGGTGACGGCGGATACACTGAACAAGCTGCTGGGCCTGTCCAGCGAAACGCTGGTGGAATCGCACTGGGTCGGACCGTTCGGCGCATCCATGCTGCGGCTGCGGCGCATGCAGTCGGGCGCCGCGCAGGCGCTGGACGGCGTGCGCGCCGCGCTGGCGGGCCAGCACGTGGACGCACGCGTCCAGGCCGCGCTGGACGATGCCCAGCGCATCGTGGGGGAATGCCAGCAGGAACTGGCGCGACGCACCAGCGAGGTCGACGAATTCGGCTGGCGCATGAGCCATCTGGCGCAACGCCTGTACGACACCGCGCTGGCCTGCCGCATGCGCCCGTTCGGCGACGGTGTGGGCGGCATGGCCCGCATGGTGCGCGATCTGGGCCGCTCGCTGGGCAAGCAAGTGCGGCTGGAGATCGAGGGCGACGCCACCCAGGTCGACCGCGACATCCTGGAAAAGCTGGATGCGCCCCTGATGCATCTGCTGCGCAATGCGGTGGACCACGGCATCGAAATGCCGATGGACCGCATGGACGCCGGCAAGTCGCCGGAAGGCCTGATCAAGTTGGCGGCGCGCCACGCCGCTGGCATGCTGCTGATCGAGCTGAGCGACGACGGAGCGGGCATTTCCCTGGATCGGCTGCGTGTCGAAGTGGTGCAGCGCAAACTGACGAACGCCGAAACGGCTGCCCGGTTGAGCGAGGCCGAACTGCTGGAATTCCTGTTCCTGTCGGGCTTCAGCACGCGTGGCGAAGTCACCGAAATTTCGGGGCGAGGGGTGGGCCTGGACGTGGTGCAGACCATGGTGCGGCAATTGCGCGGCGCCGTGCGGATCCACCAGACCACGGGGCAGGGCACGCGCTTTGTGCTGGAAATGCCGCTGTCACTATCTGTGGTGCGCAGCTTGCTGGTGGAGGTGCAGGGCGAGATCTACGCGTTTCCGCTGGCGTATGTCAGCCACGCCTTGCAGGTGCGTGCCGAAGAGATCGAACAACTGGAAGGCCATCAACACTTCCGCTTCATGGACAAGCAGATCGGCCTGGTGTCGGCGCGCCAGATCTTGCGCGCTGGCGAACCGGCGCCTGCGGCGGAGTCGGTGGCGGTGGTGGTCGTGGGCGATCACGACAAGCTTTACGGCATTGCCGTAGACCGGTATGTGGGCGAGCGCACGCTGGTGGTGCAGCCGCTGGACCCGCGGCTGGGCAAGGTGCAGGATGTAATGGCGGGCGCCCTGATGGACGACGGCACGCCGCTGCTGATCCTGGATGTCGAAGACATGCTGCTGTCGGTCCAGAAGCTGATCGAAGGCGGACGCCTGACGCGCGTGGATGGCGGCGGCGCGGTTGTCCAGGCGCGGCGCCGCAAGCGCGTGCTGGTGGTGGATGATTCCCTGACGGTGCGCGAACTGGAACGCAAGCTGCTGCTGAACCGGGGCTTCGAGGTTGCCGTCGCGGTGGACGGCATGGACGGCTGGAACATGCTGCGCGGCGAGGACTTCGACCTGGTCGTCACCGACGTCGACATGCCCCGCATGGACGGCATCGAGCTCGTGTCCCGGATCAAGGCGGACGCCAGGTTGCAAAGCCTGCCGGTGATGGTAGTGTCGTACAAGGACCGCGAGGAAGACCGGCGGCGTGGGCTGGATGCCGGCGCCGACTACTATCTGGCCAAGGGCAGCTTCCATGACGACGCGCTGCTTGACGCCGTCGAAGACTTGATCGGAAAGGCACTCACGTGAGAATCGGGATCGTCAACGATCTGCAAATGGCGGTTGAGACCATGCGGCGCGCGATTGCGCTGGAGCCCGGCCTGGAAGTGGCGTGGGTGGCAAGCGACGGCGAACAGGCGGTGGCGCAGTGTGCGCGCGACCGGCCGGACGTGGTGCTGATGGACCTGATCATGCCAGTGATGGACGGGGTGGAGGCCACGCGCCGCATCATGGCGGAAACGCCCTGCGCCATCGTCGTAGTGACGGCGGACGTGGCCCGCCACACGGCGCGCGTGTTCGACGCCATGGGCTATGGCGCGCTGGATGCGGTGGACACGCCGGTGGTGGGCGATGCCGACATGCGCACGGCCGCCGCGCCGCTGCTGCGCAAGATCCGCAATATCGGCTGGCTGATTGGCCGCTACGGCAATCGGCCGGCGTTGACGCCCGTGGACAAGCCATCGCCCAAAGCGTCCGCGCAGCGCCTGCTGGTGATCGGTGCGTCGGCGGGCGGCCCGGCCACCCTGGCGCAACTGCTGCGCGACGTGCCGCTGGATTTCCCCGCGGGCATTGTGCTGGTGCAGCATGTGGACGCGTCGTTCGCCGCCGGCATGGCGGATTGGCTGAACGACCAGGTACTGTTGCCGGTACGGCTGGTGCGGGAAGGCGAACGGCCGCTGCCCGGGCAGATCCTGTTGGCGGGTACCGACGACCACCTGCATTTGCTGGCGGATGGCACGCTGCGCTACACCGAAGATCCGAAGGAAAGCCTGTATCGACCCTCCATCGACGTGTTCTTCCACAGCGTGGCGCAACATTGGCGCGGCACCGCGGTCGGGGTGCTGCTGACCGGCATGGGGCAAGACGGGGCGCGCGGGCTGAAGGCCTTGCGTGAACGGGGATACCTCACCATCGCGCAGGATCAGGCCACCAGTGCTGTGTACGGCATGCCGAAAGCGGCGGCGGCCTTGCAGGCGGCGGTGGAAATCCGACCATTGAACCAAATCGCTCCCCGCTTGATCCAGGCCTTTGCCTGAGCGGCTCGATATCGTCAGACATCAAGGAAATACTATGCACCCTCCCATTGACAGCTCGGCTTCCGCGGATTTGAACTCGCATGCGGCCATGGTGCTGCTCGTCGACGACCAGGTGATGGTCGGCGAAGCGATCCGGCGGGCGCTGGCGACGGAGGGGAATATCGATTTCCACTACTGCTCAGACCCCTACAAGGCGCTGACGGTGGCGATCCAGACGCGTCCCACCGTCATCCTGCAGGATCTGGTTCTGCCGGGCGTGGATGGCTTGAGCCTGGTGCAGGAATACCGCAACCATCCCGTCACGCGAGACATCCCGATTATCGTGCTGTCCACGAAGGAAGACCCGGCCATCAAGAGCGCGGCCTTTGCTGCGGGCGCCAACGATTATCTGGTGAAGTTGCCTGATTCCATCGAACTGGTGGCGCGCATCCGCTACCACTCGCGTTCGTACCTGGCGCTGGTGCAGCGCGACGAGGCCTACCAGGCCCTGCGCCAAAGTCAGCAGCAGCTGCTGGAAAGCAATATGGAATTGCGCCGCCTCACGAATTCGGACGGCCTGACCGGCCTGGGCAACCGCCGCTATTTCGACGAATACCTCAACGCCGAATGGCAACGCGCGCGCCGCGACGGCCGCGAGATCAGCATGCTCATGATCGACGTAGACCACTTCAAGGCCTACAACGACACCTATGGCCACATCGCGGGAGACGAAGCGCTCAAGCGCGTGGCCAACACCATTTTCGCCAGCTGCGACCGGTCTACCGACCTGGCGGCCCGCTTCGGCGGCGAAGAGTTCGCATTGGTGCTGCCGGGCACGCCCGCCGGCAGCGCGCGCCTGGCCGCAGAAAAGCTGCGCCGCGCCGTCGAGGCCATGCAGATTCCGCAAAAGGACACGGGTTCGGGGCCGTGGCTGACGGTCAGCATCGGTACTGCCACTGCTGTGCCTGCGGCAGAGCAGCCGTGCACCGACCTGATCCTCGCGGCCGACCGCGGGCTGTACCAGGCCAAGCACCAGGGGCGCAACCGCGTCGTGCCGGGTTCGATGCCGCCCGTGGCGGAATAGGCGGCCGCCTACAGGTGCAGTTTGGTCGACGACTTCACTTCATGCATCGACAGGGTGCTTAGCAATTCCTTCACGCCGGGCAAGGTGCGCAGGCGGTTGCGCACGAATTCGGAATAGGCGTCGAAGTCGCGCGCGACGATATGCAGCAGGTAGTCGTGTTGGCCGGTGGTGTTGTGGCAGGCCAGCACTTCGGGCATGGCGGCCACGGCGGCCTCGAAGGCGTGGCACAGTTTTTCAGTGTGGTTCTCCAGCGAGATGCTGACGAACGCCACCACCCCCATCCCCAGCGCGCGGCGGTCAAGAATGGCCTGATAGCCGCGGATGACGCCCGAGGTCTCCAGCCGCTTCAGCCGTTTCCAGCAAGGCGAGGCCGACAGCGATACGCGCTCGGCCAGCTCGGCATTGCTCAGGCGTCCATCTTCTTGAAGGATTTTCATGATTTTCCAATCGATCGCGTCAAGTTGATGTAACAAGGCAGTGTCTTTCATAAATCCGTTCTGATGGGAAACAACGTTTCCTATTATCGCGGTCTTGTGACCGAAATGGAAAGAATATTGGGATGGCCTGCGCCCATACTGCAAGACATCCCGATGCGGCCGGCGCTATTGTCATCGAATGCGAGACGCGCCTGCCCGGTCGGCTGGAACCCCAGAGAAGAGGCACACCATGACGTATTCGACCTATCACAAGAAAGAGTTTTTTGGCCGTCCCCTGCATGCCGAGACGCAGATGATGTCGTACGGCTACGACCCCTTCCTGTCGGAAGGGGCGGTCAAGCCGCCGGTGTTCCTGACGTCGACGTTCGCGTTCCGCTCGGCCGAAGACGGCGCGGCCTTTTTCGACCTGGTGTCAGGGCGCAAACCCCTGCCGCAGGGCGAATCGGCCGGCCTCGTGTACAGCCGCTTCAACCATCCCAACCTGGAGATCGTGGAAGACCGGCTGTCGTTGCTGGACGGTTCGGAAGATGCCGCCGTGACCTCCAGCGGCATGGCCGCGATCAGCGCGGTGCTGATGGCTTTTCTGCGGCCTGGCGACCAGTTGGTGCAGTCACTGCCGCTGTATGGCGGTACCGAGACCCTGATCGCCAAGATCTTCCCGGAATGGGGCATCGGATCGCATCCGATCCAGGACGGCTTGTCGCCCAAGCACATGCGGGCCGCGCTCGAGGCCGCCGCGGCCAAGGGACCGGTACGCGTGTTCTATATCGAAACGCCCGCCAATCCCACCAACTCGCTGATCGATTTTGAGGCCATGAAGAACGAGTTGGACGCGTTTGAGACGCGCCACGGCTACCGGCCGATCTCGGTATGCGACAACACGCTGCTGGGGCCCATCTTCCAGAAGCCCGCCGAACATGGCGTGGACTTGTGCGTGTATTCGCTGACGAAATACGTGGGCGGCCACAGCGACCTGGTGGCGGGCGCCGTCACGGGCACGAAGGAGTTGATCAAGAAGGTGCGGGCGATCCGCAGCGCGTTTGGCTCGCAGCTGGATCCGCATTCCTGCTGGATGATCACACGCTCGATGGAGACCGTGGTGCTGCGCATGAAGCAGGCGGCACGCACGGCGACCAAGGTGGCCCAATGGCTGGCGGGCAACCCGTATGAAAAAGTGCAGATATTCCATCCCGAGATGATCTCCGACCGCGCGTATCAAGAGGTCTACAAGCGCCAGTGCACCGGGCCGGGGTCGACGTTTGCCTTCGTGCTGGACGGCGGGCGCGAGCGCGCGTTCCGCTTCATCAACGCGCTGCATCTGTTCAAGTCGGCAGTCAGCCTGGGCGGCACCGAATCGCTGGTCTGCCATCCCGCATCCACCACGCATTCTGGCGTGCCAGCGGCCGAACGCGATGCGGCGGGCGTGTCGGAAGGGCTGATCCGCGTGTCCATCGGGCTTGAGCACGAAGAAGACCTGATCGCCGACATGGACAACGCCTTCCGCAAGCGCTGACCGGGTCTGTCCGCCTAAGCCCGGGGCGCAGGGCGGTGCCCGGGCAGGGCGGACAGCAGCCAGGCGGTGGACAGCGCTGCCGCGATACCCGCTGCGGCGTAGAACGGCAGCCAGCCCGCGCGCGCGATCAGGGCCGGCATGCCCAGCAGCGCCAGCGTGCCGATGAATCGGCCCACGCCATACAGCAGGGAGTAGTCCGTGGCGGCTTGGCCGCCCGACGCCCAGCCCAGGATGAGGCCGCCCAGCACGATGTAGATGCCGGCCACGCAAGCGCCTGCCGTCACCGACGCGGCAATCGCCAGCCCGGCGTGGCCGCCATGCACGGCCGCCATGATGGCGGTCGTACTGGCCACCGCCGCTCCGACGAACGCCCACAAGACCGGCCGCGGCGCGGCGCGCGTCAGCAGCCACGGTGTGGCGATGGCGGCCGCCAGGTTGGCCAGCGGCGCCGCGATGCCCATCACCCAGCCGATGCGCGCCAGCGGCACGCCCAGGTCCACCAGCATCAGCCGGTTCATGTTGAACAGCGCCATCAGCGCGCAGGTGACCAGGCTGACGCGCAATAGCCGGCTTCGCATCACGGGTTGGCGCAAGGCCGCGGCCAGGCTGGCTTGCGCTGGGGCGCCGCGGTGCGGGCCTGGACCGGACTCCTGCAGCATCCATACGGGAACCGTCGCCAGCGCCATCACCGCGGCCAGCAGCAGGAAGACGCCGGTCCACCCCACGCTGGGGAAGACGCCCACCAGCAAGCCGCCGCCGAACACCGCGCCCAGCGACATCCCGCCGACCTTGGCGCCTGAGGCGGCCGAGCGGTAAGCGGCCGGGATGTGTTCGACCGTCCAGGCGTCCAGCGCCACATCCATGGTGGACACGGACAGGGTGGCAGCCAGGGCCAACGCGTACAAGGCGGGCACGGGCAGGGCGGCGCCAAATGCGATGCCGACCACCGCCGCCACGCCGACGGCCTGCGCCGTGATGATCCAGCCGGTGCGCCGGCCCAGCCAGGGCAGTGCCCGGCGGTCGATCCAGGGCGCCCACAGGAACGTCAGGCCAAAGGGCAGGTACAGCGCAAACACCCAGCCCATCGAGGCCAGCGCCACGCCTTTGCTGCGCAGGATCGGACCGATGCCTCCCTGTACGAAGCCGATCACCGCGCCCAGCGAGACATACAGGGCCGCTACCGCGGCCAGCGGCAGCCAAGGCGAAGGCGGGCGCGCGGAAGTCGTGCGCGTCGTCATGTCAGAACTTCCAGCTCATGCCGACGCCGGCCAGCCGTTCCTGGCCAAGGCGCACGGAACTGACCGTCGGCCCCCAGCTTTGGCCGGCGATCAGGTACTGCTTGTCGAACAGGTTGTAGACGAAGCCGTAGATTTCCAGCGGCCCGTTGGACCAGCCCGCGCGCAGGTTGACGACCTCGTAGGCGGGCAGCGTAAAGCTCTCTTTGACGTCGGCGGCGCGTGCTCCCACGTGCTGCCAGACGATCTGACCATTCAGTTTTCCCGGCAGGCCCAGTCCTTGTGCGGGCGCTTCAGCCTGCACTCCGAGGTTGGCCGTCAGCTTTGGCACGTTCGGCACGCGGTTGCCCGATTGCGCGCCCGTGGCGCTGCCTGCCGGCACCGACGCCAGTTCCGCATGGGTATAACCCACGCCGCCGATCAGCGTGACGTTCGGATGCACGCGCGCGGCGAACTCGATTTCCGCGCCTTTGCTGCGGTAGTCCAGCGACGCCGGCGTGAACAGCAGCGCGGACGGATTGAAGACGATCAGGTGGCCGTTCTTGACGTCGTTCATGAACACGGACGCGTTCACGTCCAGGCGACGGTCCAGCCACTGGGATTTCACGCCTACTTCATACGTCCAACTGGTAGAGGCCGCAAAAGGCGTTTCCGGTTTGCCAGTGGGCGTATTGACCGAGACGCCGGCAAATCCGCCCGACACGTAGCCGCGCGACACGGTGGCGTAGGTCATCAGCGTGTCCGTCCAGTCGTAGGACAGGCCGGTGCGCCCGGTCAGGAAGTTGTCGGATAGCGTGCTGTGCTGGCGGTAGCTGTCGACGACGGCAGGGTTACCGTTGCCGGTGAACTGGTAACGCGCGTCTTTGCTTTCGTGCGTGTAGCGCAAGCCCAGCAGACCCTTCAAGCGCTCGGTGACCGGGACGCTGGCCTCGCCGAACAGGGACGCACTGTCGGTCTTGATGCGGTTGGCGTGCGTGCCGTTCTGCGTCTGGAAGTTGAAGGCGGCGGGCGATGCGTTGGCTTGGGTGTCGTTGGCGAAGCTGGAGTGGAAATAGTTGGCGCCTACCGTCCAGCCCAGCGCGCTGGTTTCGGGCGAACTCAAGCGGAATTCCTGCTGCCACGTCTGCTCGCGGAAATGGATGTCGGCGAAGTCCGCGTAAGGCGTGTTGAAGACCGAGGCGGGGCGGCCCGTCATTGCGGAATAGATCAATCCGTCGGTCAGGTCGAACGCCTGGGTGGAACGTGAATCCAGATAGCTGGTCAAGGAGGTCAGCGTGAAATCTTCGAACTCGTGTTCTACCTTGACGCTGCCGCCGGCATCGCGCCAATCGATCCGATTTTCCGGGTCGACCGCCGTCTGCGGGAAGTGCGGGTTCTGGGCCCAGATGAAGCGCGGGGCCGCACTTTTTTGCTGGTCGTAGGTGCCCGTGAACGTCACGACCGTATTGGCGCCCGGCGTCCACAGCACCGTGCCGCGCGCGGCGCCCACGTCCGCCCAGCCGTCCTTGCCACCCGAAGCCAGATTGGACACCGTGCCGTCGACCGTGGTGTAGCGCAAGGCCAGTCGAGCGGCGACGGTGTCGGACAGCGCCTCGTTGCCTACCAGTTCCCCCAGCCGGTGGCCGTGGCTGCCGATTTCGCCCCGTATTGAATATTCGCGTTCAAAGCGCGGCAGATTGGGGATGATGTTGATGGCGCCGCCTTGCGTGTTGCGGCCGAACAGCGTGCCTTGCGGGCCACGCAGCACTTCCACGCGATCGATGTCCAGCAGGGTGGGCGGGGCGCCATAGACCGAGCGCGGCACGTCGTTGGCGTACATTACGACGGAGGTGTCGTCAGGGGACAAGGGCGCGAACGAGCCCACGCCGCGGATGTTGAAGACATTTGAATTCTGGCCACCCGTGTCGACGAAAGACAGGTTGGGCGAGGACCGGGCCAGGCCGGCGTTGCCGGCGGTGGGGGCGGCGTCGACGCGCAATTGTGATTCGCTCAGCACGGTCATGCTGATCGGCACGCTTTGCGCGCTTTCCTCGCGGCGGCGGGCGGTGACTGTGACGGGCGCTAGCTCGACGGCTGTGGCGGAGTCGGGCGTTGACGGCCTGGCGGACCCGTCGGGCGCCTGGGCCCAGCCGGGCGAACTGGCCAGCGCAAGCGCCAGGCATAGGGGGGAAAGGGCATGGCGGGGCGTGGCCTGCGACTTCAACACGGGTGACTCCAGAATCGTTAATGAGAATTTTTCGCAATTCTATTGACTAAACAGTTGGTCAGTCAATTGATCGATTCGTTCCGTCACCGTAAAATGGCAGTCAGATCAGACAGGAGAACAAGGCATGGCAGAGCTGCGCCCGCAATACACGACGCCGGATGCGCGCGACGTCATTCTGGAATCTGCGTTGACGCTCTTTGCGCGGTCGGGCTTCGATGGGTCGACGATGCGCTTGATCGCGCAGGAGGCTGGGGTGTCCCCAGGCCTGATCCACCACCACTTCAAGGACAAGGAAACCCTGTGGTCGAAGGTGGGTGAGTGCATTACCGAGGATTTCATGGCCGCGATCGAACCGGCCACCCGGTTGCCGGTGTCCGCTCGCACCGTGCCGGACATGGTGGGCGGCTACCTCACTTACTGGAAATCGCATCCCGCCGCGCTGCGCTTTCAGCTGTGGCGCGTGATGGGCGCACAGGAGGCCGAGCGCCGGACGCGGTCAGAAAGGTTGAACCAACTGTTCGTGCCGGTATTCGCCGCCGCGCAGAAAGCGGGTTTCGTGCGCAACGACATTCCGCCCGGCCAGGCCATGATCACCACCGGCGCGTTGATCCAGTACTGGCTGCACAGCCGCATCGAAGTCGAGGATGCGATTGCGGTGGGGGGCGGGCAGTTGCCCGACGAAGACGCGTTCCTGAGCTACGTGCTGAGCCTGATCGCGCCCGCAAAGACATAGCAAAGCCGATCATCGGAAAGGCAACACGGCGCGCCGAAGCGCGCCGTGTTGCCGCGGGATGCGCTCAGGCGGCGTGCGCCGGCCTGCGCGTGCGGTTCAGCAGCACGAAGACGGCGGTGGCCAACAGCATTACGGTCGCGGTCGCGATCACCACTGCGTAGCCGGTGTCGAAGGCCGACTTGGCCACCTGCGTCAAGGCGGCCGCAACGTCTGCCGGCAGGCCTTCGGCCACCAGCAGTGCGTCGTCCAGGCTGTCGCGTACGGACGCCGCCTGCGTCACGCCCGCCGGCACGTCCAGCGTCTGCGCGTAGACGCCAGTCAGGATCGATCCCATCAACGTCACGCCCAAGGCGCCGCCCAATTCGTACGACACCTCTTCGATCGAGGCCGCCATGCCGGCGCGTTCCGGCGTGGCGCTTTGCATGATGGAGCTGGAGGCCGCCGTCATGGTGGCGCCGATGCCCACGCCCAGCACGGTCAGGCTGGACATCTGGGCCATGAACGACCCGTCATAGCTCAGCAGGTAGCCGCCCATGCCCAAGCCCGAGACGGTCAGCGCCAGGAACATCAGGCGGGGTCCGCGGACGTAGGCCAACAGCCATCCCGCCAGCGGACCCGCCACGAAGGCGGCCAGCGGCAGCGGCAGGATGTAGAGCGCGGCCTGGATGGGCGACATGCCCACCACCAACTGCAGGCGCTGGCTGAACACGAGCTCCATACCGAACAAGGCGGCGCCCGCGAACAGGGCGGCGGCAACACCCGAACTGAAGGTGGCGTTGCGGAAGATGGCGAAGTCGATCAACGGGTACGGACGACGGCGCTGGCGGCGAACGAACACCGTCAGCATCGCAACGCCTGCCACGCAGGCCAGGCCCGCATGCAGCCACGACGTCGCGGCCTTGCCCAGTTCCTTCAACGCATAAGCACAAAGGATCAGCCCGGCCATGACCTGCAGCGAACCGGCCAGGTCCCAGGGGCGCGCGGCGCTGGGCCGGCTGGCGGGAATGCAGCGCCAGGCCAGCGGTAGCGCCAGCAGCACGATCGGCACGTTGATCAGGAACACCGAGCCCCACCAGAAGTGCTCCAGCAGCACGCCGCCCACGACGGGGCCCAACGCAGCACCACCGGAGGCGACTGACGCCCAGATGCCGATGGCGACGGCGCGTTCGCGTTCGTCGGTGAAGGTGAGGCGGATGATGGACAGCGTGGCCGGCATCATCATGGCGGCACCCACCGCCAGCAGCACGCGGGCGGCGATCAGGGCGGGGGCGCCGGGCGAATAGGCGGCGGCGAACGAGGCCACGCCGAACACGGCCAGGCCCATCATGAACAGGCGCTTGTGGCCGAGCCGGTCGCCCAGCGTGCCCATGCCCAGCAGCAGGCCGGACACGACCAGCGCGTAGACGTTCACGATCCACAATTTTGCCGAGGCCGAGACGCCCAGGTCGTGCGTGAGCCGGGGCAAGGCGGTGTACAGCACCGTCATGTCCACCACGATCAACAACAAGGCGATGGACACGATGGCCAGCACCAGCCAACGGCGCGGATCGGCCGTGGCGACAGCGTTCGAATGAGTCCGCTGCATAGTTCTACTCCTGTGAGGCAACTGAAAACCGGCGGCTGCTACGGTGCGGCGCCAGCGTCAGGTCCGGTATTATCTATCTGTATATTTGCCTGAAAAAGTTTGATTCCATCTATTAAATTGATGGATGGATAGGAGTCGCCATGCAATGGACCTTGGATCAACTACGCCAATTCGTGGCGGCCGCGGACGCCGGTTCGTTTTCCGCCGCGGCACGCGGGCTGGGCCGCGCGCAGTCGGCCGTCAGTACGTCGGTCGGGCTGCTGGAAGCGGACCTGGGCGTGGAACTGTTCGACCGGTCGCGGCGCAATGCCACGCTGACGCCCGTGGGTGAAGTGATGCTGCAAGAGGCCCGCGAACTGCTGCGCCAGGCGGGAGGCCTGGATCAGCGCGCCCTGTCGTTCGCCGCGGGGCAGGACGCGCGGCTGTCCATCGCGCTGGACGAAGCGTTGCCGTATCAGGTGCTGGGCGCGCTGGTGCTGGAGCTTGCGGCGCGCTTTCCGGCGCTGGAATTGACGCAACTGAATGGCACCGCGACCGAAGTGGCCGATTACGTGCATCAGGGCCGCGCCAGCATTGCTTTCCACTTCGACCGAGGCGATCCGGGCAGCGCCTTTGCGCACCGCTATCTGGGCCATGTGGAGCAGGCCGTCTTCGTGGCATCGGGCCACCCGCTGGCGGGTCTGGCCGAAGTGACGCGCAGCGATCTGGCGCGCTACCGGCAACTGGTGATGCAGATGGAAGGGGTGGACGAGGTGGTGCTGAGCCCGACCGTGTGGCGCACCGACAGCTTCTACAGCATTGCCGGCATGGTGGCGGACGGCCTGGGCTGGGCGATCCTGCCCTTGAACATCGCGGAATACGAGAGCTTTCGCACCACGCTTGCGCGCGTGCCGTGCGCGGGCCTGTCCTTGCCCATGCTGTCCGTGCGGACCTTATGGTTGCAAGGCGCGTCGTTGAGTGCGACCGAAACCTGGCTGCAGCAGCGCATGGGCCAACTGCTGGGGGCGGGCGGCTAGCTGAGCAGGGCGGTGACCAGATCGCCGCCTGACCGGCCGTCGTCCGTGAAGTTCAGCGCTGTCTGGACGTGTTCCAGATGTTCGTCCATCAGCGCGCAGGCGCGTTCGGTGTCGCCCGCGCGGGCGGCCTCGATGAAGGCGTGGTGCTCTTGCGACGAGCAACTGGCGTCGTGCGAGCTTTGATAGAGCACGGTGATCACGGCGCTGCGCGCGGACAGTTCGCGCAGCATGCCCGTCAGCACCGAATTGCCCACGGCTTCGGCCAGCAGGATATGGAAATGGCCCAGCAGGTGATTGCGTTTCTGGACGTCGCCGCTCTCGAGCGCGCGGCGCTCTTCGGCCAGGTGGGCATCGATGCGGCGAAAGTCGGCGGCCGTGGCGTTGGCGACGAATTCCTTGGCCAGCGCGGCCTCCAGGATGCGGCGCACGGCGTAGACCTCGCGCGCCTCGTTCGCGTCCGGCTTGCTGACGAAGGCGCCCTTGTCGGGCACGATGTTGATCAGCTTGTCCTTGCTGAGCATCAGCAGCGCCGCGCGGATCTTGGTGCGGCTGACCTTGTAGACGCGCGCCAGCGCTTCTTCGCGCAGCCGGGTGCCCGGCGGAAGCTTGTGCGCCACAATGGCGGCGGCCACTTCGCGGGCGATGTCGTCGGCGCTGGGATCTAGCTGAACTTCCTGGGTCATGGGGCGCGGCTGGGGCTGCCGGAAGGGAAAAACCATCGGGCAGCCAGTCTATCAAAAAGCCGAACAGGAAAGGCAGACATTTTTTGAATACAAAAATACCATGCAATCCTGGCCGGCTTTCCTCCTTTCAGCGCGGGTGGAAGGCTGCAGGCTCGAAGCGCCCCAGCGCGTCCAGCAATGCCGTCCAGGCCTTCACCCCCTGGCTGATCGACGACAGGCGGAAGAATTCATTGGGTGCGTGCACGTCTTCGTCGGGCAGATTGAACCCGAACATCAGGGTGTCGATGCCCAGCATTTCCTTGAAGACGGACGTGATGGGGACGCTGGCGCCCAGCCGGACGTGGATCGGCCTGGCCCCGCCGGGCACCTGCAGCACGGCTTGCGCCGCGGTTACCAGGGGATGTTCCGGGTGCAGCGTGGCGGCGGGCGACCCCGGGTTCAGCGCCACGACCTCCAGTTCGCAGCCCGCCGGGCAGCGGGCTTGCAGATGCGCCAGCACCGCGTGGATGACTTGCGCGGGGTCCTGGCCTTCCACGATCCGGACCGTCAGTTTGGCCTGGGCTTCGCAGGGGATGATGGTTTTGACGCCCGCGCCGGTGTACCCGCCCCACATGCCGTTCACGTCCAGCGCCGGGCGCAGCGTGATCCGTTCACGGGGGCTGTAGCCCGGTTCGCCGTGCGAGGCGCCCGCCACGTCGGTGAAGAACGCGGCTTCGTCGTAGGGGAAGGCCGCCGTGTCCTGGCGCTGCCGCGGCGTAGGGGGCTCGGCGCCCGCATGGAAACCGTCGACGGCGACGCTGCCGTCGTCCGCGTGCAGCGACGCCAACAGCGCCGCCATTTCGTGCAGGGCGTTCCTGACGCCGCCGCCGTAGCGGCCTGAATGCAGGTCTTTGGACGCCGTGCGCAGCTTGACCTCCAACGCGGCACTGCCGCGCGCGCCGGTGTTGATGGTGGGTGTCGTGGCGCTGGCGCGGCCGCCGTCGGCCGACAGCACGGCATCCGCGGCCAGCAGGTCGCGGTAGCGATCAATCAACGGGCGCAACGACGGGCTGCCCGTTTCCTCTTCGCCTTCGATGAACACCTTGATGTTGACCGGGCAGGCGCGCAGCGTGGCCAGGAAGGCGAACACGACTTCCAGCGCAATGGTGGTCGACCCTTTGACGTCGGACGTGCCGCGTGCATACAGGCGGTCGCCGACCTGCGTAGGTTCGAAAGGCGGGGTACGCCACAGCGCGACGGGGTCGGCGGGCTGGACGTCGTAGTGGCCATAGATCAGCACGGTTGGCCGCCCCGGCGCACTGGTCCATTCGGCATACACCGCGGCTTCGCCGCCGCCGTCCAGCAACTGCACCTGTTGCAGTCCTTCGGCGCGCAGCCGTTCGCACAGGAAGCGGCGCGCCTCGTCCATGGACGCGGCGTAGGCGGGGTCGGCGCTGACACTGGGGATGCGCAGGAACGTTTTGAGCCACGCTTCGATCTGCGGCTGGCGGGCGGCCAGATGATTCAGGACGGGCTGGAGAGTATTGGTCATGGAAGGGGCCGGAAGAAAGGGAGGGCGGCGCATGCCGGGGCGCAGGCCGGTCGGGCGGGGCGTTTAATCGCCGCGGAAGCCGCTGCGCTGCACCAAGTCGGCCAGACCGGCAATTTGTTCCGTGTAGAAGGCGTCGCCTTCGGCGAGCGTCTGCGGTGCGAACAGGATCTTTCCCTGCGCCTCCAGCGTCTTGCGGGCCGCGGGGTCGCGCAGCGAGGCCTGGATCGCGGTGTGCAGCTTCTGGACCGCCGCGGCCGGGGTGCCTTTCTTCACCAGATAGGCGGTCCAGATGGTGTAGTTGAAGTCCTTCAGCGTGGCGCTTTCCTGCACGCTGGGCACGTCGGGCAGCGCGGCCAGGCGTTCCCGGTTCAGCGTGCCGATGATCTTCAGCCGCCCTTCGCGGCGCAGGTCTTCGTAGTTCGCCTGGTACGGCATGATGGCGAAATCGATCTGGCCACCGGCCATGTCGGTGATCAGCGGCGCGCCGCCGCGGTACGGGATGTGCGTCAGCGCGACACCGGTGCGCTCGGCCAGCGCAGCGGTGATCAGGTGGATCATCGACCCTGCGCCGCCTGATCCGTAGGTCAACGGCACGCTGCGCTGGCGCGCCAGGGCGACCAGTTCATCCACATTGGCCGCGCCCAGGTCCGCGCGTGTCACGACGACGTAGGGCGACGTAGCCACGGGCGCCACGAACTGGAAGTCGTCCGGCTTGTAGGTGACGGACTTGTTGGTCAGCCCGGCCAGGATGAGCTCGTTGGGCGAGCCCTGAAACAGGGTATAGCCGTCGGCCTTGGCATTCAGCACGCGGTTCGCGCCCAGCGCGCCGTTGGCGCCGCCCAGGTTTTCGACGACCACCTGCACGCCCAGCGACTGCGACATCGGCGCCTGCACGGCGCGGGCAGTGATGTCGCTGGCCGCGCCCGCCGGGTAGGGCACCAGCAGGGACACGGGCCGGGCAGGATAGTCCTGCGCCTGCGCGTGGGCGCCGACGCCCAACCCGGTCAGCAGCGAGACGGCGGCGATCATCAGATTCTTTTTCATGGCATTCCCCTTGTGATGGATCCGAGTGCTGGATGGGATGCTAGAAGCGGCCGTTTCATCTGTCCAATCGATTGATTGGCTGATTACAATGCGTTTTATGCATGATTAATGCGATCAACGGGGTCGGGGCCATGAACCTTTCGCAGCTTGCTCATCTGGTGGCGCTTCTGGAGACCGGCTCGTTCACGCGGGCGGCCGAAGCGCTGCACTTGTCGCAGCCGGCATTCAGCCGCAGCATCCAATTGCTGGAAGGAGAACTGGGCGCGCTTGTGGACCGCATCGGCAAACGCAATGAGCCCACGCCGCTGGGCCGCCTGGTCGGGCAGCGAGCGCGGCGCGTGTTGGCCGAGGTCGAAGAAATCCGCCGCGAAGCGGAAATGCTGGCGCAAGGCGAAACCGGCGCCATCCGGCTGGGGTTGGGGGCGGCGCCCAGCGCCTTGCTCAGCGTGCCGTTGATGCAGCACCTGCTGGACCACTACCCGAAGCTGCGCGTCAAGCTGTCGCGCGGCCCCACGGAATCCTTGCTGGTCAGCCTGCGCGAGCGCGTGCTGGACGCGCTGATCGTGCACATCCGTACGCTGGACAACGAAGAAGACCTGGAGTTGGCGCCGATGCCGGCGCTGGCGTCGGGCTTTGTCTGCCGGCCGGACCATCCACTGCGGGACTTGCGGTGCGCAACCTTGGCCGACGTGTTGCGCTATCCCGTCGTGTCGACCGGTTTAAGCCCGGAAATCCGGCGGCGGCTCGCGGGCGCCGCTGCGCCGGCGGGGTTCGAGCTGCATATGGAATGCGAAGACATTTCCTACCTGTTCGATATCGTCGAGCGGTCGGATGCGGTTTTCCTGGGCGTGCTGGCCTCGGCGCGCACGCTGACGGAATCGGAACGGCTTGTTCGCCTGCCGCCGCCGCCGGATTTCGATATCCAGGCGCACTTCGCGTTCGTGACCTTGCGTGGCCGCAGCATCAGCCCGGCCACGCGCATCACGCGGGAACGCTGCTTTCAGGTCATTCAGGAAGCGGCGGGGACGTAAGCCCCGCGTGCGTCAGTCCTTCGCCATCAGCCCCAGGTATTCGATCAGGCCCTTTTCCTTGACGTACGTGGCCTGGGCCCAGTCCTTGTAATCCTGGCTGTTGCGGTAGGCCGGTTCCTGGTTCAACTGCTTCATGACGTCCACGCTGGCCGGATCGAACAAGGCCTTCTTAAACGCGTCGTGCAGGGTTTTCACGACCGCGGGGTCCATGCCCTTCGGTCCGGCCAGGCCGTAGGGCGAGGTGGACACGACCTTGTAGCCCAGCTCTTGCGCGGTGGGCACGTCGGGCCAGCGGGTCGTGCGCTTGTCGCCGAAGGTCACCAGCAGCCGCATCTTGCCGGCGTCCACGAACTGGTCCCAGCCCGTGGCGTCGCTTTGCGCCATGACGTGGCCGCCCAGCAGCGCCTGCTGCATGTCGGCGTTGCCCTTGAACGGCACGTGGTTCAGCTTGACCTTGGCGTTGATGGCGATTTCCTCGATCAGCAGATGCGGCGACGAACCGATGCCGGTGGAGCCGTAATCGATCTTGCCGGGGTTCTGGCGCGCGGCTTCGATGTATTCGTTGAAGGTCTTGTACGGCGAATCCGAACGGACCGTGAAGCCGAAGGTGTAGCCCGACAGCCCGATGATGAAGCTGAAGTCGTTGATGGGATCCCAGCTGCTCTTTTGCATGTAGGGCATGCGCAGCATCGCCAGCGTGTACAGGCTGATCGTGTAGCCGTCCGGCTTGGCGGTGCGGGCCATCGTGGCCGTACCCAGCGTGCCGCCCGCGCCGGGGCGGTTCTCGACGATGACGGTCTGGCCCAGGTACTTGGAGGCGTCCTGCGCCACGATGCGCAGGTGGCGGTCGGTGGAGCCGCCGGCCGGGAAGGGCACGATCAGCGTGATGGGCTTGGTGGGGAAAGTGGATTGCGCGCCGGCGGACAGCGGCAGGGCGGCGCCGGCGGCGGCGAACAGCAGGGCGCCCAGGCAGGCGCGGCGCAGAGGCTTCTTGAGCATGGGGTTTGTCTCCAGTGGTGTTGTTATGGCTTGTTGTGAGGTTTGGAACGGCAGCGGCTCAGTCGCGCAGGGCGACCTTCACCGGCAGCCGCGCCAAGGCTTCGCGCAACTGCTCCCTCAGCGGCGCGGGCGTGCCGGGAGCCGCTTGCACGGCGACCTCCGGTTGCGCGTCGGCCAGCACGCGGAAGATCTGGGCGTCTTCCGTCAGGCCGGCCGCCTGCAAGGTGCGCGCCACCACGGACTCCACCGCTACAGCGGTGGCCAGGCGGCGCAAATCGGGTTTGTAGATCTTGCCCACGTTGGTCATGGGCATGGCGTCCAGGACGATGACGCGTTTGGGCCGAGCCGGGCCTTCGTCCACGTGGGCCGCGGCGTAGGCGACGAGTTCGGCTTCGGTGGCCTGGGCGCCGTCGGCCAGCGTCACGAAGGCCACGGGCAGTTCGCCGGCGTAGGCGTCCGGTGCGCCGACCGCGGCGCACAAGTGCACCGCCGGGTGCGTGGCCAGCGCGTCTTCGATGGTCTTCGGGTCGATGTTGTGGCCGCCGCGGATGATCAGATCCTTGGCGCGGCCCTGCAGATGCAGCCGGCCCTCGTCATCCATGAACCCCACGTCGCCGCTGATCAGCCAGCCGTCTTCGGTAAAGGCGCGCGCAGTGTCTTCGGGGTCGAGGAAGCCGGGGATCACGTTGGGCGCCTTGAAGAGCACCATGCCGGCCGTGCCTGCAGGCAGGTCGCGCGCCGCCTGGCCCGACGGGACGTCCAGCCCCACGATGCGCACCTGTACATAGGGCAGGGGGAACCCCACGCAGTTCACGGGAAATTCCGAGCCGGGCGGCGTGATGGACGAAATGCCCGCCATTTCGGTCATGCCCAGGCTCTCGTTCACGTGCAGCCCGAACAGGCGCTTGAAGCGCGCGGCAAGCTCGGCGGGCAGCGGCGCGGCGCCCGTGCGGCAATAGCGCAGCGACGAGATATCGGCGCCGGCGAGCGGTACGTCCGCCAGCGCGGCCAGGATGGTGGGCACGCCCTGCAAAGAGGTTGCGCGGTGCTTTTCCACCAGCCGCCAGTAGTTGCGCAGCACATCGCGGTTGCGCAGCAGCAGGGTGGTGGGAATGACGGTTTCCACGCCCGCAGACAGGGCGGCCAGCGACGCCGGCAGCACGCCCGCCACGTGGAATAGCGGATAGCCGTTGATGACCACGTCGCTGGGCCCGGCGTTCTGCAACTGCACGGCGGCCCAGGCGGTGAAGACCTGATTGGCGTGAGTGTGGATGGCCAGCTTGGGCGCGCCCGTGGTGCCGCCCGTATGGAAATATGCCGCGACGTCGTCGGCGCGGATCACGCGTTCGCTAAGCAGGCGGTCGGCCGGTTGCGCCGAACGGTTGGCGTTGAAATCCAGCGCATAGTCGGGCAAGGCGGGGCGGGCCGACAAGGGCTCGTCCAGCGGGGCCACGCGCAGCAGGGTCTGCAAGGTGGGCACGCGTTCACGCAGCCGCAAGGCCTTGGACCAGGTGCCGCATTCGGCGTCCGAGCCATAGGCGATCACCACCTTGGCGCGGGCCGTCGTCATCAGCGAGGCGAGCTTGTCTTCGCTCAGCAGCGGATTCAGCGGCTGGACGATGCCGGCGGCTTCGCTGCCCCACAGCGCCAGGTGGTATTCCAGGCAGCCGGGCAGAATCACGCCGACGGCGTCGCCCGCGCGCACGCCAAGGTCATGCAGCAGGTTGGCGGTCTGGTGGATGCCGGCCAGCAGCTCCCGATAGCTCCAGCGTACGGCCTCGTCGTCCGGGTTGGCGGTGCGCAAGAAGGTTAGCGCGGTCTTGTCGCCGAAAGCCGCAGCCGAATTGCGGAAGATCTCGTAGGTGCTCTGCACCGTCAGCGTTTCGGCCAGCGGGCGCGATTGCAAGCGCTGCACGTCGGCGGCGCTGCGCACCAGGAAAGGCGCCGCGAACGGGCGCGACAAGGGCGGGACGGTATAGGCCTGCGTCATGTCCTGGCGTCCTCCGTTCAAGCCTGCCCCAGCGCGATGTAGCGGCGCAGGTGGTGGTCTTCGTCGCCCAGCTGGTGGTCGATCATCACCAGGCGCTTGGCGTAGTGCGCCAGGGGCAGTTCCCACGTCATGCCGATGCCGCCGTGCAGCTGGATGCTTTCTTCGGCCACCAGCGTGCCGATGCGGCCGATGGTGTATTTGGCGGCGGACAGCGCGCGTTCGCGAGTGGCGCGGTCGGGGTGGTCGACGGCGGCGGCGGCGTTGATCACGGCCGAGCGCGCCTGTTCGATTTCCAGCAGCACGTCGGCCATGCGGTGCTGCAGGGCCTGGAAGCTGCCGATGGGGGTGCCGAACTGGCGGCGCGTGCGCAGGTATTCCAGCGTGGCGTCGCGGGCGCAATCCATGGCGCCCACGGCTTCCGAGCACAGGGCCAGGATGCCGCGGCCGATGGCGCGTTCCAGCACCGCGTAACCCGCGCCGGCCTCGCCCACCAGCGCGTCGGGGCCAAGCTGGACGTTGTCGAAGCTGACTTCGGCGGCGCGTCCGCCATCGATCAGGCCATAGCCGCGTACCGACAGCCCGGGCGTGCCGGCGCTGACGAGGAAGAGGCTGATGCCCGCTTCGTCATCTTCCGCGCCGGCCGTGCGGGCCGACACCAGGAGCAGGTCCGCATGTTCGCCCGCCGTCACGACCGCCTTGGCGCCGTTGAGCACCCAGCCCTCGCCCGAGCGTTCGGCACGGGTGCGCACTTGCGCCAGGTCATAGCCCGATTCCGGCTCGGCTTGGGCCAGCGCGGCGGTGATGGCGCCTGCGATCAGGCCCTCCAGCGCTTCACGCTGGGCCGGCGTGCCGGCCGCGGCGATGGCGCTGCCCACCATCAGGGCGTCCAGGAACGGTTCGACGACCAGCCCGCGGCCCAGCGCTTCAAAGACCACCGAGATATCGAATCCCGCGCCGCCCAGGCCGCCGTCGGCCTCGGTGAACAGCGCGCCGATGGCGCCCAGTTCGGCATAGCGGCGCCAGAATTCCACGCTGTAGCCTTGCGGCGATTGCGCGTGGCGTTCGCGCGTGGCGAAGTCGTACTGCTCGGTGACAAAGCGGCGCAGCATGTCGGAGAGCATGCGCCGGTCTTCAGTGTGTTCAAAATTCATGGCCGGCCCTTACAGTCCCAGGATCATCTTCGAGATGATGTTCTTCTGGATTTCATTGGAGCCGCCGAAGATCGACAGCTTGCGGTTGTTGAAGTACTGCGCCGCGGCGCTGTCGGCGCCTTCCGGCCCGATGGGCGGGGCGTCATAGCCGTCATGCAGCGCTTCGGGCACGAAGGGGCGCGCATAGGGGCCCATGGCGCGCCGGTTCAACGCGGTGATTTCCTGCCGGATCTGCGTGCCGCGGATCTTCAGCATCGAGCTTTCGGCGCCGGGCGCGCCGCCGCCGGCAACTGCCGCCACGACACGCAGGTTGGTGGTGCGCATATTGGCCAGTTCGATCTCGAGGCGGGCCAGGCGGGCGGCGAAGTCCGGGTCTTCCGCCAACGGGCGGCCATGCTTCTTTTGCCGGGCGGCCACGGCTTTCAGGCGTTCCAGCGCTGCTGTCGACTGGCCCACGCCCGCGATGTTGGTGCGTTCATAGGTCAGCAGGTACTTGGCGCAGGTCCAGCCGCGGTTTTCTTCGCCCACCAGGTTTTCGGCCGGCACGCGCACGTCCGAGAAGAACACCTCGTTGACTTCGTGTTCCCCGTCCAGCGTGATGATGGGGCGCACTTCGACGCCCGGGCTGTTCATGTCGACCAGCAGGAAACTGATGCCTTCCTGGCGGCGGCCTTCCTGCGACGTGCGCACCAGGCAGAAGATCATGTTGGCGTACTGGCCCAACGTGGTCCAGGTCTTTTGCCCGTTGACGACATAGCTGTCGCCGTCGCGCACGGCGGTGGTCTTGACGGAAGCCAGGTCCGAGCCCGCGCCGGGTTCGGAATAGCCCTGGCACCACCAGTCGCTGCCGTCCAGGATGCGGGGCAGCCAGTAGTTGCGCTGCGCTTCGGTGCCGTACTTGATCAGCACGGGGCCCAGCATGCTCAGCCCGAAGGGCACGATGCGGGGCGCGGCGGCCAAGGCGCATTCATTGTCGAAGATGAATTTCTGCGTGGCGCTCCAGCCGGTGCCGCCGTATTCCACGGGCCAATGGCTGGCCAGCCAGCCTTGCTGATTCAGGATGGCGTGCCATTCGACCATGTCGGCGCGCGCCAGCAGCTTGCCCTGGCCGACCTTGTCGGACAGGCGCTGGGGCAGCTTGGCCGCCAGGAACGCGCGCACTTCGTCGCGGAACGCGTTTTCTTCGGGGGTGAATTCGAGGTCCATGTCGGTCCTTAATAGATTTCAAACAGGCCGGCCGCGCCCATGCCGCCGCCGATGCACATCGTGACGACGGCATAGCGGGCGCCGCGGCGGCGGCCTTCGATCAGCACATGGCCGGCCAGCCGCGCGCCCGTGACGCCGAACGGGTGGCCCAACGCGATCGAGCCGCCATCCACGTTCAGGCGGTCCATCGGGATGCCCAGCTTTTCCTGGCAGTACAGCGCTTGCGAGGCAAAGGCTTCATTCAGTTCCCAGAGATCGATGTCCTGCACCTTCAGGCCGTGGCGCGCCAGCAGCTTGGGAACCGCATAGACGGGGCCGATGCCCATTTCGTCGGGCTCGCAGCCGGCAATGGCCAGGCCGCGGAAGGCGCCCAGGGGGCGAATGCCGGCGCGCTGTGCCTCGCCCGCTTCCATCAGCACGCAGGCTGCCGCGCCATCCGACAACTGCGACGCGTTGCCGGCCGTCACGAACTGGCCTTCGCCGCGCACGGGGGCAAGCCCCGCCAGCGCCTCATAGGTGGTGCCGGGACGGTTGCACGTATCTTTGTCCACCGTGACTTCGCGTTCGGTGACGGCGCCGGTGGCGCGGTCGGTGACGGACATGGTGGTGGTGACCGCGATGATCTCTTCGCGGTAGCGGCCGGCGGCCTGGGCGGCTTCGGTGCGCGCCTGGCTTTGCGCGGCGAAGCGGTCCTGGGCTTCGCGGCTGATGCCGTAGCGGGCCGCCACGATGTCGGCGGTCTCGATCATGGGCAGGTAGAGCTCGGGTTTGTTGGCCACGATCCAGGGATCCATGCCGCTGACGCCGTCGTCGCGGGTGCGGATCTGCGACACCAGTTCCACGCCGCCCGCGATGGCGGCAGGCGCGCCGTCCATGACGATGCGGCCAGCGGCTGAGGCGATGGCCTGCAGGCCGGACGCGCAATAGCGGTTGACGGTGGCGCCGCCCACGCTGACGGGCAGGCCCGCGCGGATCACCGCCTGGCGGCCGATGTTGCGGCCGGTCGCGCCTTCGGGGTAGCCGCAACCGATGAAGGCGTCTTCGATCAGCGCGGGGTCGATGCCGGCGCGGTCGACGGCGGCGCGCACCGCGTGACCGGCCAGGGTGGGCCCGGCGATCAGGTTGAATTCACCGCGCCCCGCCTTGGTGATGGGGGTGCGGGCGGTAGAGACGATAACGGCTTCGCGCATGGGGTTTCCTGTCGAAGAAAGTGGGTTCGGAATCGGCGGGATCGGAATCCGGCGGATCAGGCAGCCTGGTTCAGGCTGGCGAAGTTGCGGCCGGATTCCGCTAGCTGCACGAGCAGCGGCGACGGCTTCCAGAATGCGGGGTCTTCCTCGGCGTAGCTGCGGATGTCGGCCAGCACGCGGTCCAGCCCCACGCTATCGGCGTAATGCAGCGGCCCGCCGCGGTAGCGTGGAAAGCCGTAGCCCGACAGGAACACCACGTCCACGTCGGACGGACGCAACGCAATGCCCTGGTGCAGGACGTTGGCGGCCTCGTTGATCATGGCGGCCAGGTAGCGGCGCTGAATGTCTTCGTGCGTGAAGGGGCGCGGCGTGACGCTCGCGCGGCGGCGTTCTTCGTCGATGATGGCCAGCACTTCCGGATCGGGCGTGCCCACGCGCGCGCCGTCGGGATACAGGTAGAAGCCGCGGCCCGTCTTTTGGCCGAACCAGCCGCGTTCGCACAGGCGGTCGGGAATCTGCACATAGCGCAGCGCCGGGTCGCGCGTGGCGGCGCGGCGCTTGCGCGTGGCCCAGCCGATGTCGCCGCCGGCCAGATCCGCCATCTGGTACGGCCCCATCGGATAGCCGAATTCGCGCACGGCCGCGTCGATGTCGTAAGGCGATGCGCCGTCTTCCATCATCATGTCTGCCGCCTGGCGGTGCACGGCCAGGATGCGGTTGCCGATGAAGCCGTCGCACACGCCGGCGCGCACGGGCGTCTTGCGCAGTCGCCGCGCCAGTTCGAACCCGGTGGCCACCGTTTCCGCGGACGTGTGTTCGCCCACCACGATTTCCAGCAATTTCATGATGTTGGCGGGCGAGAAGAAGTGCAGGCCCAGCACATCGGCCGGGCCGCGCGTGGCGGAGGCGATGCGGTTCACGTCCAGATAGGACGTGTTCGTGGCGAGGACGGCGCCCGGCTTGGCCACGCGGTCCAGTTGGGCGAAGACGGCAAGCTTGACGTCCATGTCCTCGAAGACGGCTTCGATGATCAGGTCGGCGTCGCCCAGTGCGTCGTAGGTGGTGGCGCCGCTAAAGCGCGCCATCCGGGCGTCGCGCTCGTCTGCGGTGATCCGGCCTTTCTTCTGCAGCAGGTCGTACACCTGAGCCACGCGTGCGCGGCCGCGTTCCAGCGCGGCGTCGTCCTGTTCGACCATCACGACCGGCAGGCCGGCATCCAGCACCGACACGGCGATGCCCGCGCCCATCGTGCCGCCGCCCACCACGCCAATTTTTTCGAGCCGGCGGGGACGCGCCGCTTTCAGTTCAGGGATCTTGGCGGTTTCGCGTTCGGCAAAGAACGCGTGCACCAGGCCGGCCCGCTGCGGGCTGTCCAGGCATTGCAGAAACAGCGCGCGTTCGGTGCGCAGGCCTTCGTCAAACGGTTGTTCGATGGCGGCGCGCACGGCGTCGACGATCTTCGCGGGCGAGTACAGGCCGCGCAAGGTCTTGGCGACCTGTTCGCCTGCGGCGGAGGCTTCGGCCAACGCTGCGGCCTTGTCGGCCAGCGCGTCCGTGGCATCGCGGCTGCGGCGCGGGCCGGCGCCTTCGGCCAGCAAGCGGCGGGTGTAGGCCAGACCCGCGGCCAGGGCATCGTCGCCGTCGCCCAGGGCGTCGACCAGGCCGGCTTTCAGCGCCGCCTCGGCGGACAGGTGCTTGCCCGACAGCATCAGGTCCAGCGCCGCGCGGGCGCCGATCAGGCGGGGCGTGCGTTGCGTGCCGCCTGCGCCGGGCAGCAGGCCCAGGTTCACTTCGGGCAGACCGAGCTTGGCGCCGGGCAGGGCGACGCGGTAATGCGCGGCCAGCGCCACTTCCAGTCCGCCACCCAGGGCCGCGCCGTGCAGCACGGCCACCACCGGCTTGTCGCTGGCTTCGATCTGGTTGCACACGTCGGGCAGCGCGGGCGGCTTGGGCGGCTTGCCGAATTCGCGGATGTCCGCGCCGGCGATGAAGTTCTTGCCGGCGCCCACCAGCAGGATGGCGCGCACGTGCGGGTCCGACTGCGCGGCCTGGATGGCCGCGGCAAGGTCGTGGCGCACGTCGGCGCTCAGCGCATTCACGGGAGGGTGGTCAAGGGTGATGACCAGGATGTCGTCGTCGCGGCGCGCGTGGGCGGCGCCGGCAGGTTGCTTGTCCGTCATGGGACCTTGTCTCCAATGGGGCGTCCGCCGTGGCGGCGCCTGGCGGGCCAGAACGGCTCGTCTCTTATTTCCTTATTCTTTCCCAGTAAAGATGTCTTGACAATGGCATCTAGAATTGACATGGCGGATAATAAAATTTGACAATGGCCGTGGAGGAGCCTCATGGACACTAAATCCCTGACCTTGCTGGTGGAAATCCTGGACGCCGGCAACCTGAGCGAAGCCGCGCGCCGCCTGAAGATGACGCGCGCCAATGTCAGCTACCACCTGAACCAGCTGGAGCGTTCGGTGGGCATGCAGCTGGTGCGGCGTACGACGCGGCACGTCGAGGCCACTGAAATTGGACTGAAGCTGTATCAGCACGGGCGCAGCATCCAGGATGAACTGGTGGCCGCCCGTGAATCCGTTGAAACGCTGGGCAAGACGCCGCAAGGCAAAGTGCGCCTGAGCGTACCCAGTGGCTATGGGCAGTTCGTGATGACGCCGTGGCTGCTGGAATTCAAGCAGGCGTACCCAGACATCGTGCTGGACGTGCTGTTCGAGAACAGCGTGGACGACCTGCTACGCGACGAAGTGGATATCGCGGTGCGCATCATGTCCGAGCCGCCGCAGAACCTGGTGGCGCGCGAACTGGGCCAGGTCCGCTACGTGGCGTGCGCGTCCAAGGCCTTTGCCGACGCCCGCGGCCTGCCGCAGCGTCCCGAAGACCTGGCGGGCACGCCCGTCATCAGCGCGGCCGTCATCGGCCGGCCGTTGCGGCTGTCGGCCTATTATGGCGGCCAGCCGCGCCAGCACGTGGTGCTGGAACCCACCGTGATCTCCCGCAACTACGCCTTCCTGCGCGACGCGATCCGCGCCGGCCTGGGGGTGGGCGTGGTGCCGGACTACGTGGTGCATGACGACATCGCCCGTGGCGACCTGTTGCCCGCGCTGACCGAGTGGCGGCTGAGTATCTTCGGCCGGGGCATGTACATGCTGTACATGCCGAATCGGCACCATCCCCGCGCGATCTCGATGATGATCGAATTCATCCTGGAGCGGGCCCAGCGCGGCCACGAGGGCCAGCCGGGCCTGCTGGCGCTGGCGGGCTAAATACGGTCAGGCACGCCACTTGCTGTCCGCTGTCGATAATCGATTGTGGGGGGCAGGATGGAAATCACGACACCGGTCGCGACAGCACCGGGCGCGGTGGAACGCGCGAAGCCGACGGAAAACGTCGACACGGGGGAGGAGGCCGCAAGCCCCGCCGAAGAGAAAGTGACGGTGCAGGAGGCAGGACTGATCTCCGAGCCCCGGCCGGACACCCCTTATGTCTGGGCACGCGGCGCCTGCCTGACCACGCTGACCGTCCTGGCGGTGCTGTTCACCCTCAAGCTGGCGCAGGAATTCATTGTGCCCGTGGTGATGGCGATTGTCGTGGCCTATGCGCTGGACCCCATCGTGAGCCTGATGGGGCGCGCCCGCGTGCCGCGCGCGGTCGGGATCCTGATCTTGATGTTCGTCATCGCCACCGGCCTGGCGGGCTTGGCCTACGTCACGCAGAACCAGGTCAGTTCGATCGTGCAGGCGCTGCCGGAAATCTCCGGAAAGCTCTCTCGCACCCTGACCGGCATTTCCAGCGGGGACGGTTCTTTCTTTGAAAAGCTCAAGGGCGCGGCCGGCGTGTTGCAGGACAGTGGGGGCATTGTGCCCGGTCGGCAGGTGGTGGTGGCGAAGTCCGATTCCGGCTTGAGCGATTTCCTGCTGTGGGGATCCAAGGGCGTGGCCGCCTTCATCGGGCAGGCGACGATGAGCGTGTTCCTGGTGTTCTTCCTGCTGTTGTCCGGCAACGCGTTCAAGCGCAAGTTCGTGAAAGTGGCCGGCAAGACCTTGTCGCAAAAGAAGATCAGCGTGCACATGCTGGACCAGATCAACAGCTCCATCCATCGGTACATGGCGATGATGCTGGTGACTAACCTGGCATTGGGCCTGATGTCGTGGGTGGCATTCCGTCTGCTGGGCCTGGAAAACGCCGCGACCTGGGCCGTGGTCGCTGGCGCGCTGCACATCATTCCGTACTTCGGCCCGTTGCTCACCGCGGTGGGCACCGGGATCGCGGCCTTGATCCAATTCGGCGAGATCGGCCCGGCGCTGGCGGTGGCCGGCAGTTCGGTGGTCATCGCCTTGTTGATGGGCGTAGTGGTCACGACCTGGATGTCCGGCCGCATCGCCAAGATGAACGCCGTGGCGGTCTTCATGCTGCTGCTGCTGTTCACCTGGCTGTGGGGCGTGTGGGGAACGCTGCTTTCCGTGCCGCTCGCCTTCATCGCGAAAGTGGTCGCTGACCACATCGAAGGATTGGAGGCCGTGTCGGAGTTCCTGGGCGAGTAAGCACGGGCACGCCACATGCTGAAGGGAGTTTCCCTCCCCTTGAATCACGCCACTGTCCTCGCCATGCCAACCCGAATCGCCCGTTCGATTTCCCCCGAATCCCCCGGCCAGACGATTCAGCACGTCCTGGCCGGCGCCCGGCCGCCGGTAGATCCCGGCCATTGGCTGGGCGAGCTTGTGCGCGCCGGCTTTGGCGGGTTGCCGTTGCCGGGCTCGGGCGGCACCTTGCCGCGCTGGCGGGCGCTTGCCGCGGTTGCCGCGGTGGATCTGGGCTTGGCCAAATTATTCGAGGGGCACACGGATGCGCTGGCCATTCTTGCCGAGCTGCAAGCGCGCGTGGACGCGCCCGAAGATGCCTGCTGGGGCGTCTGGTGCGCCGAGCCGCCCGACATGCGCGTGGGCATACGCGCCCACGCCGCCGGCGGGGTCATGGTCAGCGGCTTGAAGGGATGGTGCTCGGGTGCTGCGGCGCTAAGCCACGCGATCGTCAGCGGTTGGAACGGCGCAGGCGAACCTTGCCTGGCCGCCGTGGCGCTGGCGCAGCCGGGCGTGACCGTCACCACGCAAGGCTGGCACGCCGTCGGCATGCGCTCGTCCGCCAGTGTGAATGTGGTTTTCGACCAGGCGCGGGGCGCCGCCGTCGGCACGCCGGGCGCCTATGTGGACCGCCCGGGTTTCCTGCATGGCGGCGCGGGCATTGCCGCATGCTGGTATGGCGCGTTGGCGGGCATTGCCGAAAGGCTGCGTGCCGCTGTCGCAAAGGGTCGGCCCGACCCGTACCGACTGGCGCATCTTGGCGCCGTGGATGTTGCCTTGGCCGAGGCGCGGGCGGTGTTGCGCGAGGCCGCCGCGGCGATCGACGCCCATCCCGAAGACGGCTGCGTACTGCATACCGCGCGGGCACGCCTGGCGGTGGAAGCCGCCGCAGAAGACGTGTTGAACCGCGTGCCGCGCGCGCTGGGGGCCGGCCCGTTATGCCGCGACGCCGCCTTGGCGCAAGCCCTGGCCGACTTGCCCGTGTTCATCCGGCAGAGCCACGCGGAACGCGATCAGGCCGCGCATGGCGAGCACGTTGCGCAACACGGAGAGCCGCCTTGGGCACTGTAGATGATCACCATTTCGAACGCCTGTACCGCCAGGACGACGACCCTTGGCGGGTCGCGACTGCCTGGTATGAACGCCGCAAGCGCGCCGTGCTGCTGGCGACATTGGCGCGCGAACGCTATGGCCACATCTTCGAGGCGGGCTGCGGTGGCGGCGACATGACGCTTGCCCTGGCGCAGCGCTGCGACCAGCTCTGTGCCGTGGACCTGGCGCCCAGCGCGGTGCGCCGCGTTCAGGCCCGGCTGCGTGCCGACCCGGTGGCGGCCACGGTGCGCACGCTGGCGTTGAAGTTGCCGCAGCAATGGCCGCCCGTACCCTCGGCGGGCTTCGATCTGATCGTCGTCTCGGAGCTGGCGTATTACCTGGACGACGCCGCCTGCGCGCTGTTCCTGGCGCGCCTGCGCAGCAGTTTGGGAGCGGGCGGAGAATTGGTCGCCTGCCATTGGCGTCCCGCGTTCGATGACCGCCTGCAACCTACCGACCGTCTGCATGATGCGATGGGAGCGCTGCCCGGCTTGCAGCGGCTGGTGCATCACCATGAAGAAGATTTTCGTCTGGACCTCTGGCGCAACCCCTTGTAAGGAGCAGGCGATGATCGGAATCTGCATACCCGCCCATAACGAAGAACGGATGATCGGCGCCTGCCTGCGCGCCGCGACCCGCGCCGCCCGCCACCCGCTGCTGGCAGCCGAACGCGTTGAGATCGTCGTAGTGCTGGACCGTTGCCGTGACCGTACCGAGCAATTGTCGGCGGCGTGGCCGGTGCGGTGCCTGCGGGTCGAGGCGGGCAACGTGGGCGTCGCCCGGGCCTTCGGGGCGCAGCATCTTCTTGATGCGGGCGCACGCTGGCTGGCATTCACGGACGCCGATACCCGCGTGTCAGCGCGCTGGCTGGTGGACCAGTTGTCTTTAGGGGCGGAAGTCGTTTGCGGTACCGTGGGCGTGTCGGGCTGGGCTCAGCATGGCGCGCATGCGCGACAGGCCCAGCGCCGATTCGCGACCCACTACCAGGACCAGGACGGCCACCGCCACGTGCATGGTGCAAACCTTGGCATCGAGGCGCATGCGTACCGGCATATCGGCGGCTTTGCCGCGCTGGCCTGCAGCGAAGACCAGGCACTGGTGGACCGGCTGGAGCAGGGCGGCGCCCGCATCGCCTGGACGGCGCTGCCGCGGGTGACAACCAGCGCGCGGCCGTACTCCCGCGTGGAAGGCGGCTTTGCCAGCGCCTTGCGCCAAGGCTGGGACGAACCCGACTAGCTTGAACCGCTGGCGATCGCCGGAGAGATGCGATGAATATCGAAGCCGTCTGGTTCCTGCTGATCGGTGCGTTGTTCGTGTTGATGGCGGTGTCCAAACGCCTGATCGATGCGCTGCCCATGACCGGCGCCATGGTGTATCTGGTCGTGGGCTTTCTTATCGGCCCGACAGGATTGGGGCTGCTGAACCTGGATCTCTACCGCGACAGCCACTTGCTGCGCCTGGCGACCGAAGCGGCATTGCCGGTTTCGCTGTTCGCAGTCGGCATGCATTTGCGCGTGGCTTGCGGGCATCCGCTGTGGCGCCTGCCGCTGCGCCTGGCGGCGCCGGCCATGCTGCTGACCATTGCGCTGATGACGGCATTCGGCATGGGCCTGTTGGGCTTGGGATTGGGGGCGGCAGTGCTGTTGGCGGCGGCGCTGGCGCCGACGGACCCGGTGCTGGCCAATGAATTGCGGCCGCGTGAAGCAGGCGATGACGAACCGCTGCGCTTTGCTTTGTCGGGCGAGGGCGGCGCCAATGACGGGGCGGCGTTTCCTTTTGTGGTCCTGGGCATCGCCCTGTGCAACGCGGGACCGGCCGGGCTAGATCAGCCGTGGCCGTTGGCGGCCGCCCTGATCTGGGGCGTAGTGAGCGCGGTGGGAATCGGCTGGTTGCTGGGCACGCTGGGCGAACGCCTGATCGCTACGCTGCGGATCCGCTATGGCAACGCCCTGGGGCTGGACGAGTTTCTGGCCCTGGGGCTGATGGCGCTGTGCTACGGGGCGACCTTGCTTGCGCATGGCTACGGGTTTCTTGCGGTCTTCTGCGCCGGGGTGGCGTTGCGCCAGCAGGAGCTGCGCGCCACCGGCAGCGGCCGGACGCCGCGTGCCGTCTTGCAGGAAGTCACGCCCGCCGAAAGCGAAGAAAGCACCCAGGACCCGCAATTGGCCCACGCCCATCTGGCGGAATCGATGATGGCGACGTCGGTGGGGCTGGAACGCTTTGCCGAATTGGCGCTGATGCTGGTCATCGGCTGCGTGGTGTCGGCGCATTGGCGCGACATGCTGGGTTGGACGCCGCTCTTTGTGGCGGCGGTGCTGTTCTTCGCGGTGCGGCCGGCCAGCGTGATGCTGGCGCTGGCTGGGTCGTCGATGGACCGGCGCCAGCGTTGGCTGGCAAGCTGGCTGGGCATACGCGGCGTGGGCACTTTCTACTATCTGCTGCTGGCGGTGGAGCAAGCGCCGCAGGACGTGTCCCGGGCGCTTGCGCCGTTGTTGCTGGCCGCCATCGTCGCCTCCGTGCTGGTGCACGGCATCTCGGCGTCCCCCCTGATGGGGTGGTACTACTCGCGGCTGTCAGCGCGGCCGCGCCGCGGCAAGGCATCGCGGCCGGCGTAGACGGCAGCCGCGCCCAGTTCGCGTTCAATGCGCAGCAGGCGGTTGTACTTGGCGGTGCGGTCGGCGCGCGATAGCGACCCGGTCTTGATCAGGCCGCAGTTGGTGGCCACCGCCAGGTCGGCAATGGTGGTGTCCTCGGTTTCGCCGGAACGGTGCGACATGACGGCGCCGTATGCCGCGCGGCGGGCTATTCCCAATACCTGCAGGGTCTCGCTCAGCGTGCCGATCTGATTGGCTTTGACCAGGATGGCGTTGCCGATTCCGGCCGAGATGCCAGCTTCGAACAGGCGGGGGTTGGTGCAGAAGACATCGTCGCCCACCAGATGGCAGGCATCGCCCAGCCGTGCGGTCAGGGCTTGCCAGCCGGCAGGGTCGTCTTCAGCCATGCCGTCTTCAATGGATACGATGGGGTAGTCGCGGACCAGGCGCGCCAGGTAATCCACCTGCTGTTCGCGGCTGCGCACCACACCTTCGCCCTGATAGCGATAGCCTGCATCGGTGTGGAATTCGCTGGCCGCCGGATCCAGCGCCAGCGCAATGTCCGTGCCCGCGCGCAGGCCGGCCTGCTCGATGGACGCCATGATGAAGTCCAGCGCCTCCGGTGCCGTGCGCAGGACGGGTGCGAATCCGCCCTCATCGCCCACATTGACGCTGTGACCGGCCGCCAGCAGCTTGCCGCGCAGGGTGTGGAAGACTTCGGCGCCCATGCGGATGGCTTCGGCGAAGGTTTCCGCGCCCACCGGCAAGATCATGAATTCCTGGAAATCCAGCGGATTGTCGGCGTGTGCGCCACCGTTGATGATGTTGATCATCGGGACGGGCAGCACTTGCGCCTGCACGCCGCCCAGGTGGCGCCACAGCGGCTGTCCTTCACTGGCGGCTGCCGCGTGCGCCACTGCCAGCGAGACGCCCAGCAAGGCGTTGGCGCCCAGGCGGCTTTTGTCCGCCGTGCCGTCCAGGCCGATCATGATCCGGTCGATGGTGGCCTGCTGATCCGCTTGCTGGCCCAGCAGCGCATCCCGCAACTCGGTATTGACGGCACGCACGGCGCCAAGCACGCCGCGGCCCAGATAGCGTGCGGGATCCGCGTCGCGCCGCTCCAGTGCTTCATGCTGGCCCGTCGATGCGCCGGACGGTACCAGCGCCACGCCCATCGTGCCGTCATTCAGCCGGACTTCGACCTCGACGGTGGGGTTGCCGCGGCTGTCCAGTGCCTCGTGGGCGGTGATGTCAATGATGTTCATGGGGCTCCTGATGGTCAGATTATTGAAACAAAGAAATGGTCTTTATCCTTGCAATCCGACGTGCAATACTGCAAGGCATTGAACTGATTGCGGGATATCCAGGCGATATCCTAAAAAAACAACGCGATCCGGAAAATGCAGTTTTTCTGGGTATTCGTCAGTTTTATTGACATAAGGAGTGCCGTGCGCCAACTGCCGCCCCTATCCGCCGTTCGGGCATTCGAAGCCATTGCACGGACCGGCTCGGTCACGCGCGCCGCGGAAGAACTGTGCCGCAGCCACGGCGCCGTCAGCCGGCACCTGAAGCTGTTGCAGGAACACGCTGGCGTGCCGCTGTTCGACAAAGACGGCACCGGGCTGAAGCTCACCCCCGCGGGCGCGACCTTCTACGCGTCGGTGCGCGCCTCGTTCGACCAATTGGAAAGCGCTTACGAACGATTGGGTCGCGAAGCCCAGGGCCCGGGGCTGCACGTGGCCTGCAGCGCGACCTTCGCGATGCGCTGGCTGGTGCCGCAACTGGCGGTGTTCTATCGCGAGCATCCCGATATCCGCATCCGCCTGTCGATGACGTCCGCCCGTGAAATGCGCAACGAGGGCGCGGACCTGCTGCTGGCGTGGGATCTGTCGGGCTACACGGACGCCGACCGGCGCCGCGCGCTGACGCTTGCGCCCGTGCGATTTGGCGCGGTCTGCACGCCCGCCTATGCCCGGCGCGCGGCGTCCGACCAGGTGCGCATCGCCCATGAGTACACGTCCAGCGCCTGGAATCAATGGGAGGCCATTACAGGCGTAGCGGTGGCCGCCGCGGGCCACTTGGCGTTTCCACACACGCACCTGTGCATCGAGGCCGCGCTGTCCGGACTGGGGGTGGCGCTGGTAGAGAAGCGGCTGATCAGCCGCGAACTGGAAGAGGGCTCCCTGGTCGCACCCTTTGGATTCGTGGCGTTCGACGGCGGCTTGCGCGCGCTGCCCGCCGCCAGTCGGAGCCTGTCGGGGCACGCGGATGCGTTTGTCGCGTGGCTGCGCCGCGCGCTGGCGGATCCGGCGGCGTAAGCGGGGCGCAAAGATCCACTGGGCAGCCTGATTGGCGCTGCCAGTTGGTATGCTGACGCATCGCCTTGCCGGAAACTCCATGCCCGATCCGTCCCGACCCTCGACGCCATCCGCCCCGCACTCCGCCTTGGCGTCCGACACGCGCCGCACGCAGTTACGGCGCATGAAGATCGCTGCGCTGGCCTTGCTGGTGGCCATGGTCAGCGGCTTCATCACCAGCCACGTCATGGGCGGGCAGGGCGTGTGGGCTTGGGTGCGGGCGTTTTGCGAGGCGGCGACGGTGGGGGCGTTGGCCGACTGGTTCGCGGTAGTGGCGCTGTTTCGCCGTCCAATGGGCCTGCCGATTCCGCATACGGCCATCATTCCCAGCAACAAGGACCGCATCGGCGACAACCTGGCCGTGTTCGTCCGCGATCATTTCCTGGACCCGGACACGTTGATGGAGAAGCTGCGGGTCTTCGACCCGGCCGCCCGCCTGTCCCGCTGGCTGATCCGGCCGCGCCAGGCGCATGCCTTGAGCGACGGCGCGCGCCGCGTAGCCTTGCAGACGCTGGACATGCTGGACGACCAGGCAGTGCGCGGGGTGATCCAGGAATTCGTGGTGAAGAACCTGCGCCGCTGGGATGCGGCGGGTACCGTGGGCGAGGTTTTGGGTCTCCTGACCCGAGATGGTCGCCATCAGGAGCTGCTGGACGCGGCCATGGAGCGGCTGGGCGGCTACCTGGGTGAAGACGACGTGAAGGAACGCGCATCGACCCTGCTGGTGAAATTCGCCCGCAAGGAATGGCCGCGCATCATCGCGGCCGTCGATGTGATCAAGTCGGTGGACGGCATTGCCGACAATCTGGCCGACCGGCTGGCGTTGGCGCTGGTGCAGGAAGTGCGCGATGTGCTGTCCGAACCCGACCACCCCGTCAGGCGCGACTACGAAGCCTGGGTGCTGAACTACATCGAACGCCTGAAGACCGACCCCGCCTTGTCGGCGCAGGTCGAAGACCTGAAGCAGCGGGCCATCGACCACCCCAAGGTGCAGGAGTATGTGCAGGGCCTGTGGGACGACATCCACGCGGCGCTGCGGCGCGACCTGTCGGACGAGGATTCGGCACTGGCCCGCCATCTGGAAAGCGCCTTGCTGGCGCTGGGCCGCAAGCTGGGCGAAGACCCGAGCTTGCGTGACGCCATCAACAATCACGTGCTGGGCAGCGCGCGGCGCCTGACCGGCCGCCTGCGCATCGGCGTGACGGAACATATTTCGCGCACCGTGAAGAACTGGGACGAACGCCACCTGGTCGACGAACTGGAACTCAGCGTGGGGCGCGACCTGCAGTACATCCGCTTCAATGGCACGTTGGTGGGCGGCCTGATCGGCGTGGCGCTGCACGCGCTGGTGCTGCTGGTCAATCGTTAACAAGCCTGATCGCTTGTATCAGGAATGAAGATTGCTGGCCCACCAGGCGGCGCCGGTGCTATTGTCATTGGCGCCCAGGGCCAGGTTGGCGCCGTTTGCGCCGGGCCGGGCATCCGCACTTCGCGTGCATGATTCCAGGAGGCACTTCATGAAGAAAATCTCGATGCTTGTCGCGGCGCTGGCAATGGCGGGCGCCTCGAGCGCCGCACTGGCCGAAAACGTCTCGATGTCATTCCTGACCGCCGACGGCATAGGCAAAAGCGCCGGCACGATTTCGCTGAAGGACACCAAGGGCGGCTTGCAGATCACGCCGAACCTGAAGGGCTTGCCGCCGGGCGAACACGGTTTCCACGTGCATGAAAAGGGTTCTTGCATGCCGGGCATGGTGAACGGCCAGACGGCGCCGGGCGGTGCCGCAGGCGGCCACCTGGATCCCAAGGGCACCAAGGCCCACAAGGGCCCGATGGCCACCGACGGCCATCAGGGCGACTTGCCCTTCATCTTGGTGGCAGCCGACGGCACGGCCAAGAAGGCCGTGGTGGCGCCGCACCTGAAGCTGGCGGACGTGAAGACGCATGCGGTCATGGTGCACGTGGGCGGCGACAACTACAGCGACACGCCCGCGCCGCTGGGCGGCGGAGGCGGCCGCCTGGTTTGCGGCGTGGTGAAGTAAGCGCAAGCAAGGGTGCGCCGGGTTGCCGCGACGGCCGGTCAGGCCGTGCCGTTGCGGCCGTGCAGCCGGTAACCCTCGCGCTCGGCCAGCCGGTCGTAATAGGCGGCAATCGCCGGCAGGGCGGGCTTGTCGAAGGGCGTGGCAAACCACCGGTTCACCGACAGCCCCACGGGAATGTCCGCCAGCGAAAAAGCGTCACCGGCCACATAGGCGCCGGTCAGCGCCAGGCGTTGTTCCAGGATGCCCATGAAATGCGCCCAAGCCTGGCACGACGCCTGGATGCTGGCGGCATCCAGGTGTTCAGGCGAACGCCGCGCCAACGCCATGAAGGCATAGCTCCAGGACCGGTTCAGGTCTGTTGCCTGCCAATCCATCCATTGATCCACCCGCGCACGCAGCCGGGGCCCGGCCGGGTACAACTGCTGGCCGCCGTATTGCCCGGCCAGGTAGCGGATGATGGTGTTGGACTCCCAGAGCACAAAATCGCCGTCTTCGATGACGGGCACCATGGCATTGGGATTCAGCGCCAGGAAGCGCGGGTCCGAGGTCGCCTGGAAGCCCGCGCCCCAATCTTCGCGGGTAAACGGCAGGTTCAGTTCGGCGCAGGTCCACAGCACCTTGCGTACGTTGATGGACGAAGCTTTACCCAGTATTTTCAGCATCTTGCGAACGGCCCGGTGCATTGGCGTGGAGGAATCCGGGCAGTCTAGCGGCTGCCTGGTGCCGTCGCCAGATACAGATCGGGGCGACGGCGGGCGTAACAGCGCAGCGGCGTGGCAGGCGGCGGCCTGCCTTCAGGCGCCCGCCGCTTCAGGCTGGCTGCGCAGCCGTCGCACGGGCGAGGCGAACAGCACCAGGAATTGCACGAGGAATCCTGCGGTCGAGACCCACAAGCACGCATCCAGGCCCACGTGGGCGGCCAACGTCGCGCCGATCAGCGCGCCGACGGGCCGGGCGCCGAACGTCGCGGTCAGGATCACGGCGGACACGCGGCCCAGCAGGGCATTGGGCGTCACGGCCTGGCGCAGCGTGGTGGTGGTGATGGTCCAAAGGATGGGACCGGCGCCGAACAGGAAAAACCCCACCGCCGCCCAGATACCGGAGGGCAAGACCAGCGTCGACAGCAGGATGGCGCTTGCCGCCAGCGCCGATAGCGGACCCGAGGCGATCATCGCGCCGAAAGACAGGCGGCGCGCCAGCCACGGCGCGGCCAGGGCGCCGGCGAGCATGCCGCCGCCATACACGCCCAATGTGATGCCCACGCCGGCGGCCGTCAGGCCCAGGCGTTCGATGGCGTACACGACGTATACGGCCTGCAACACGAACCAGGCAATGTTGAAGAACACAGCGGTCGCCAGCACCGGCCGCAGCAGCGGGTGCGTGCCGACAAAGGCCGCGCCTTCGCGCAGTTCGGCCAGCAAGCGCCGGCGGGTCACGGGCTTGGGCGCATCGGCAGGCAGGCCCGCCAGCAGGGCCGCGGCCAGCAGCGACAGCGTGGTGGCGATCACATAGGCGACCGGCGCACCCATCCAGCCCACCAGCGCACCGCCTGCCGCGGGGCCTGCGGAGAACGCACTGCTGCGCGCCAATTCCAGCCAGCGGTTGGCGCTGGCCAGATCGCTGGCGGGGACAAGCCGGGGTACCAGCGCCGGGGCGGCCACGTTGTAGGCCACCGTGCCGACCGCGCCCAGGAAACCCAGCGCCGCCAGCCAGCCCAGGCCCAGTCTGCCCATCCACAGCAACGCCAGCAGGCCCAACAAGCTGGCCGCGCGGACGCACTCGGCGGCGGTCATCAAGGCGCGGCGCGACATCCGGTCCGCCAGCACGCCGGCGGGCAGGGACAGCAGCAGGAAGGGCAGGGTTTGCGCGGTTTGCAGATAACCCGTCTGCGCGGCGGTGGCGCCCAGCGCCAGCACGGCGACCAGCGGCGCCGCCGCCAGAGCCATCTGTTCAGAAAACTGGGCGGCCAGGTTCGAGGCGGCCAGACGGCGGAAGGCGGAGGGCAGGGCAGGCATGGGCGACGCCCGTCAGGGCGCTGGAAACGGCAAGGGCACGATCATGATCGTGCCCTTGGGCGGCCGCACTCCGGTCCTTGCGGCCGGATTCGCGTGAATCAGGGGATAGGCGGGTAGTCGCCGTAGCCGTCCGGCCAGGGGGTCAGCACTTCGTACCCGGTTTCGGTCACGACAACCATGTGCTCCCACTGCGCCGACAGCGAGCGGTCCTTGGTCACTACCGTCCAGCCGTCGGGCAATTGCTTGGACGCCGGTTTGCCGGCGTTGATCATGGGTTCGATCGTGAACATCATGCCGGGTTGCAGCACCATGCCTTCGCCAGGACGTCCGTAGTGCAGCACTTGCGGATCGTCGTGGTAGATCTGGCCGATGCCGTGGCCGCAGTATTCGCGCACGATGCTGAAATGCTCGCGGTGCGCGACGGTCTGGATGGCATGGCCGATGTCGCCCAGCGTCGCGCCGGGCTTGACTGCCATGATCCCGGCGCGGGTGGCTTCGTAGGTGGTGTTGACCAGGCGGCGCGCCAGCGGGCTGGGCTGGCCCACGTAGTACATGCGGCTGGTGTCGCCGAACCAGCCGTCCTTGATGACGGCCACGTCAATGTTCAGGATGTCGCCGTTCTTCAGCACCTTAGCCGACGGGATGCCGTGGCAGATCACATGGTTGACGGATGCGCAGATCGTCTTCGGAAAGCCGTGATAACCGACGTTGGCGGGAATAGCCTTCAGCACGTTCACGATGTATTCGTTGCAGATGCGGTCCAGCTCATCGGTGGTGACGCCGGGGCGCACGTGTTCGCCGATCATGTGCAGCACTTCCGCCGCCATGGCGCCGGCCTTGCGGGCCATTTCGATGTCGGCGGCGGATTTGATGGAAACCTTCTTCGCCATTTATGCGGCCTCCTGCTGGGCGGCATCCGGTAAGCGCCGGGAAAGGGACGCGATGGTAAAGCCTTCGCTTTGTTCGATGCGGATCAGCAACTGGCAGATATCCGCGTGGTGCAGGTCGGGATAGAGTTCGGACAGCATGCCGATGCGCATCCAATGTTCGGCCTGGGAATTGATCGAGCGGCTGAGGGCGCCGCTGGCGACGCGCAGATTCTCATGCATCTGCTCAGAGATTTTGACGAGACCCATGGTGGGAGTGATCCATATATGGTTTGTATATGGATCGTATCTTACTGCGTGGCAGTGAGCGGTGCAAATCGCCGGCACCGGCAGGCGGTCCGCCGCTGCGTTCAGCGCGTCTTGGCGCGCGGCGTCTTCTTGGCGGCGCCAGACTTGGCCGCACCCGTTTTGGCCGCACCCGCGCGTGCGGTTTCCTTCGGCGCCGGCGCCGTCGCCACGTGGACTTGCTCCATCCACATCAGCGCGTCCGTATACGACAGGAACTGCTGCAGATAGCCGGGCGACAGCTCGCGCATCAAGGTCAGCGCGCGGTGCACCAGCTGGTTGGAATTGAGCGGGCCGGCGTTCTTGTGGACCTGCTCCTGCGATTGGCGCACTTGCCGGTCGGCGCTGACCTGCGACCAGACGCCGCGAAAGTAGTCCAGCATCTGCACGTCGGGATAAGTGGCCCGCAGGCCCAGCGTGTCGCGCGTCCAGCCGCTGACGCCGCCGGGGGGATCCGGGTCGGCCAGATAATCGATCAGGCCGGCCAGGGCGCTGGCGGGGGGGGCGGCATCCGGGGCGCGGATGTCAGCGGCAGCGGCTGCGACCTGGCTTTCGTAAGCCTGGAGCAGGGCGGCCAGCTTCGCGTCCAGCAGTTGGCGCGCGGGGCCGTCCAGCAGGGCCGTGCGCCGCGCCATCGCCTCCAGGAAACGGAAGCGCACCGGGTCGATGCGGTCTGCCCTGCAATCACGCCAGGCATCCAGCGTCGCTTGCGCGTCAGGCGGGGCCAAGTGCGTGCCGTCACTGCGCACGCGGCTTTCCCGGATCGTTGGACGGCTTGGGGATCGGCGTGATTTCCACGCGGCGGTTCTTCGCGCGCCCCGCTTCATCGGCGTTGGAGGCCACCGGCTGCTCGGACCCGAAGGCGGCGGCGAATACGGTGGACGAGGGCACGCCTTCGTCGATCAGCGCGCGCGTGACGGTCAGGGCGCGCTGCGCCGACAGATCCCAGTTGTCCGCAAAGCGGCGGTTGCCTTCGCGCACCTGCTGGTCGTCGGTATAGCCGCTGACCATCAGGATTTCGTCGTGCGTCTTCAGATAGGATCCCAAGGGCTCGATCAGGGTCTTCAGGATCTCACGGCCTTCAGGCTGCAACTGGTCGGAGTTCAACGCGAACAGCACGCTGCCGCTGATGCCGATGCGGCCATTGATCAGCGTGACGCGGCCGGCCGCCAGCGGACCCGCCAGCGCCTGTTCCAGCGTCTCGCGCCGCTGCGTTTCTTCCTGCCGCTGCTTCACCTCTTCTTCCAGCTGCGTCGACAGTTGCAGCTGCACGCCGATCACGCTGACCAGGATCAGCACGAAGGCGCCCAGCAGCACCGACATCAGGTCGCCGAAGACGGCCCAGGCCGGTGCGGTCGCCTCCACGCCGCCGTCGATGTCCTCGCTCATGCGGCTTCGGCTCCGGCGGTGGCGCGCTGGATGGCCAGCTGCTGCAGGTTTTCGATGATCTGCTTTTGCGACATCAGGCTCAGGTCGACCACTTCACGGGCTTGCGCCACGTAGTAGGACAGTTGCTCGTCACCGCGCGCGATGGACTTGTCCAGCGCCGCTTCGATGCGTTGCAGATGGGCCACCAGCTTGTCGTTGGACTCGCCGAACAGTTGCACCGCGGTGCCGAACGATTCGCCCAGGCTGGCCACTTCCACGGCGCTGGTGGTGACTTGCGCCGCCACGTCGGTGAGCTTGCCGGTTTCGGCTTCGACGCGATCGGTGAACTGCGTGCCGACGCGTTCCAGCAACTCGGCCGACGAGGCGACCAGCGCGTCTACGGCCGTGCGTTGTTCGGCGGCCGTGTGGTTCACGGCGTTCAGCAGCGTGTCCAGCGTTTCCAGCAGGCGGTTGCGCTCTTGCAGCATGTCGTTGTCGCGCACCATGCTGTCGGACAGCTTCTGGCGCAGTTCGCCGATGACCTCGGCGGCGGCCTTGGGCGCTTCCGACGCGGCTTGCACCAGGCGGCCGATCTCGGCGATGGTGTCGCTGGCGTGCGCCTGCGTCTGCGCGGTGATGTCGTGCGCGGTCTGGGCCAGCGTGTCGCAGATCTGCTGCTGCTGGCTGGCGGTTGCGGCGCCGGCCTGATCCCATTCGTGGCGCAGCGCGTCGGCCATCACGGCCAGTTTGTCAGTCCATGTGGCCAAGCGCGCTTCGTCCTTGGACGCCACCGCGGCTTGCAGGTCGGCGTGCGATTGATCCAGTGTGCGCAGGAACGAGGTCGAGTGCTGCTCGAAGGTCGCCGCAGCGGTTTCCAGCGCCTGGCGATTGGCGGCGGCCAGTTGCTCGCCCACGTTTTCCTGGCGCGCCTGCGCGTCGGTCCAGGCCTGGGTGACATGGCTTGCCGCCGTTTCCAGGCGGGTGGACACGTTTTCCAGCAGGCTGGCCTGCGCCTCGGTCTGCGCGGTGATGTCGCGCGTGGCCTGAGTCAGCGTGTGGGTGATGGCTTGCTGGCGGTCGGCGGCTTGCACGCCGGCCAGTTCCCATTCCTGGCCCAGCGCATCGGCCATGGCGGCCAACTTGCCGGTCCAGGCGGACAGGCGTTCTTCGTCCTTCGCGGCCAGGGCGGCTTGCAGGTCCGCATGCGACTGGTCCAACGTGCGCAGGAGCGCCGCCGAGTGCTGCTCGAACGCGACGGCTGCCGTGGCCAGCGCCTGCTGGTTGTCCGCGGCCAGTTTTTCGCCGACCTGTTCCTGGCGCGTCTGTGCGTCGGTCCAGGCTTGGGTGACTTCGCGCGCGGCCGTCTCAAGGCGGGTCGACACCGTCTCCAGCAAGCGGGCTTGCGCCTCGCTGCGGGTGGCGACGTCTTCGGCCGTCAAGGCCAGCGTGTCGCTGATTTCCTGCTGGCGGGTGACCGTGTGGTCGCCGGCCGCCTTCCATTCCTGGCCCAGCGCCGCGGCCATCGTGGCAAGTGTGCCGGTCCAGGCGGCCAGGCGTTCGTGATCCTTCGCGGCCAGCGCGGCGTGCAGGTCCGTGTGCGATTGCGCCAGGGTGTGCAAGAGCGACGCCGAGTGCTGCTCGAAGGCGGCTGCCGCGGTGGTCAGGGCCTGCTGGTTGTCCGCAGCCAGCTTTTCGCTGACCTGCTCCTGGCGGGACAGCGCCGTGTTCCATTGGTCGGACACGCGGGCGGCGGCTGTTTCCAGACGGGTCGACACGCTTTCAAGCAGCTGGGCCTGGGCCTCGGTCTGGGACGTGACATCGCGTGCCGTGCGGGCAAGCGAATCCGTCCAGGCAGTCAGGCGCGCTTCGTCGCGGGCAGCCAATGCGGCTTGGAGGTCGGTATGCGATTGGTCCAGCGTGCGCAAGAGCGATGCCGCGTGCTGCTCGAAGGCGGCGGCGGCGGTGGTCAAGGCTTGCTGGTTGTCCGTGGCCAGCTTTTCGCCGACCTGTTCCTGGCGGGACAGCGCAGCGTCCCAGCGGTCGGACACGCTGTTGGCGGCCGCTTCCATGCGCGCCGACACGCCTTCCAGCAGGCTGGCTTGCGTGGCCGCCTGGGCGTTGATGTCGCGCACGGTCTGGGCCAGCGTATCGCTGATGGCCTGCTGGCGGTCGGCGGCTTGCGCGCCGGACTGCTGCCATTCCTGGCGCAGGGTGGCGCCCATGGCGCCCAGCGTCTCGGTCCAGGCGGCCAGGCGTTGCTGGTCGCGCGACGCCAGCTCGGATTGCAGCAGGGAGTGCGATTGGTTCAAGGTGCGCAGCAACGAGGCGGAGTGCTGCTCGAAGCTGGCGGCCGCCGCGGTCAGGGCTTGCAGGTTGTCGCCGGCCAGCTTTTCGCTGACGCGCTCTTGCCGCGACAACGCGGAAGTCCAGGCGTCGGACAGGTTGCCCGACGACGCTTCCAGGCGCGTGGAGACGCCGTCCAGCAGCGCGGACGAGCGTTGTTCAAAGGTCTCGGCAAAACGGTCCAGTGACGCGCGCAGGTCCTGCGCAAGTGCTTCGCTTGCACGCTGCTGGCCGGCCAGGGCCTGGTTCCAGATATCGGCCACATTGGCGGTGGACGCCTGGAAACCCGAGGTCAGGCTGGCCAACTGCTGCTGCACGGCCTGCGTCACCGTGTCTTGCAGACTGGCGGTCTCGCGCGACAGGCTGGCCATCGTGGCTTGCACCACGGGTTGCAGCGCCACGCCGGCGGAACGCGCGCTTTCGGCCACGCCTTCCTTCATGGACTGTTCCATCACGGAGGCCAGGCGGGCGTAGGCCGCCTCGGCCTTGCCCTGGAACACGTCCTGGCTGGCAAGCTGCCGCTCGTTCATGGATTGGGTCTGCTTTTCCATGCTTTGCATCATGGTCTGCAGGCGGTCGACCAGCGTGGGCATCGCCTCGGCTTGGCGTTGCATCACCTCAGCCTGCCGTTGCAGCAGCTTGAAGGATTCTTCGCGCTGATAGCTTTGCGAATACACGCGCAGGGTGGTGGCGATCTTGGTGTCCAGCAGTTGCGCGGCTTGCACGCGTTCGCGGCGGCATAGCGCGGCCAACAAACCCAGCATGGCGGACGTAGCCACGCCCGCGATCGAGGTGCCGAATGCGAATCCCAGGCCCTTGACGGGAGCTGCCAGCGACGCGCGAATGGCGCCCAGATCGGTGGCGCTTTCCAGTGCCATGCCGGTGCCGCGCAGCGTCACGACCATGCCCAGGAAGGTGCCGAGCATGCCCAGCAACACCAGCAGGCCGACAAGATAGGGCGTCAACGCCGGGCCGGGCAGGCCGACCCGTTCGCCTTCCACCCGCAGCCGCGCCGCATTGCGCAGGCTGGGATGCAACGGGTCCAGCCAGGAGGCCAGACTGGCCGGCGCTTCCTTCAGGTTGGCGACCGCACGCGTCAGGCTGGAGGTGGCTTGCTGGTAGCGCAGCAGTTCCAGCGCGCCGGCTAGATAGCAGACGCCGATCAGCAGCGTGACGGCCAGCGCCAGCGGATTGGTGCCGGCATAGCCCGCGCCGATCCAGCCCACGACGGCCAGACCGGCCAGGAAAACGACGAAATTGATCAGATACTTGGACATAGTGTCCCGGTTAGCTGGCGCGAAGGGCGGCAAGCAGCCCTTCGACCGGTTGTAAACGAACATCCAATTCGGCGAGCAGGACGCTCCGCATATCCTTGCGGAACACGTCCAGCCATGCGCCGGGTGTTATCGACACGGGCGCCGGTTCAGGCGCCGTGGCGCCTTCTGCCTCGGCGCCCGCGCCGTCTTCAGTTTGCGTATCGGCGCTGGCCTCGGCCAATGCTGCCGCTTCGGCCAGGCGCAGGCGGTCGAAATGCCCGCCAAGCAGCTTGGGGATCACGCCGAGCAGGGCGCGTTCCTTCGGCAGCAGCGCCCGGTCCATGATGGCGTCCACCACTGCCAGACGCGTCATTTCGCCGTTCTTGGCCGCGACCATTCCGCGCAGACGACTGCGCAGATTGCCCACGCTGGTCTCCATCGTGTGCTGCAACGACTGATACCGTTGCCGGAAATTCGAGTAATCCGCTTCGGCTTCCGCGACGGCCGCCGGCTTCTTCGCCGGCGCTTGCCCCGGAATAGGCCGTTTGGCGGCGGTCGCCGCCGTGTCGCTGGCGATGGCATCCGCCAGCGTGGTCCGGACGCGCATGCACTCGCGTTCCTCGGCGCTGCTGAACGTCCGCGCGCCGGGGGCAATCACCGGCGGGCTGGTGTTCAAGGCCGCGGATAGCGCGATCGCGTCCGTCCAGCCAAGCCACTGGCTCAGATGGTCGGAAAGCGATTGCCTGGATTCCGGAACGTCGACATCCGTCAGGCGAGTCAGCAAGCGAATGAGCGTCGGGCCGCTTAAACCTGTGCGCTGTGGGGCTTGCAACATACCACCAGAGTCAAAAAGGGGGGAGTTTACACGCTGGCGAGGCGGGAAAGGCGGCGCCGGAGGGGGCTTTCGGCGTAAAACGGGGACGTATAACTGCCAGGGTGCAACAGTGTGACGGCGCAGGCGGGTTGCTGGCACGGGTGCCCACGGGTGGTAGATTAGTTTCCAGGCCCGGGCCAGCAGGAGCGATAGCGTGGCGGCACCTCCATGGATATTCTGATTTCAAGCGCGTCGCGCGCGTTGGCGGCGGGCGATCCGCTGGGCGCGCTGAACCACGTCGCCCTGCGCGACGATGCGCCGGCGCTGGCGTTGCGCGGGATCGCGATGGCGCAACTGGGCGACTTCGTGCGGTCCAAAGCGCTGCTGCGCCGCGCGGCCAAGGCATTCGGCGCGACGGACGCCGTTGCCCGCGCCCGTTGCGTGGTGGCCGAGGCCGAGGTCGCGCTGGCCTCGCGGGATCTGGCGTGGCCGGAAAAGTCGCTGGCCGCCGCCCGGGCCGCGCTGGCCGCGCACGGGGACGTGGTCAATGCCGCCCATGCGGCGCATCTGCAGGCGCGCAGGCAATTGCTGACCGGCCGGCTGGAAGAGGCGGGGCACACGCTGGCCGCCGTGGACGCTGCGGGGCTGTCCGCCGCGTCGCGCGCGATCCATGAACTGATCCGGGGCGGCATCGCGTTGCGCCAGGTGCAGGCGTCGGCGGCCAACGCGGCGCTGGCCCGCGCTGCACAAGCCGCCGGCCGGGCGGGCATCCCGGCCTTGCTGGCGGAAGTGGACCATGCGTTCTCCGCGTTGAGCGCGCCGGCCGGCCGCCGGGTCGGGCAGGGCGAATCGCGGGACATGACGTTGGGCGAGGTGGAAGCACTGCTGGCGTCCAAGGCACTCGTCGTCGACGCCTGCCGCAATGTATTGCGGCGCGAGGGCCGGGCGGTGCCGCTGGCCAGCCGCCCCGTCCTGTTCACGCTGGCGCGGCTGCTGGCCGAGGCCTGGCCGCAGGACGTATCGCGTGAACTGCTGATCGCCCAGGCTTTTCGGACCGGCTTCCAGGACGACTCCCATCGTGTGCGCTTGCGCGTGGAGATCGGGCGCTTGCGCGCGGCGATGCGTCCGTTGGCCGGCGTCAGCGCGACGAAGCACGGCTTTGCGCTGAAGCCGGAGGGGGCGCCGGAGGTGGTGGTGCTTGCCCGCCCCCTGGAGGCGGCCGACCGGGATCAAGCCGCGGTGCTGGCCTGCCTGGCCGATGGCCAGGCGTGGTCCAGTTCCGCGTTGGCGCTGGCGCTGGGCGCCAGCCAGCGCACCATGCAGCGGGCGCTGGATGCGCTGGCGGCGGCCGGGCAGGCGCAGCCGTTGGGGCACGGGCGCGCGCGCCGGTGGATGACGCCGCCGGTGCCGGGTTTCACGACAAGCTTGTTACTCCCGGCATTGCTGCCCGGTGGGTAGCATGACTTCTCCACCTAAACAGGATGCGATCATGAAACGAACCCAAGCCAAAATCCTCCGTGAATACGGGCCGTTCCCCGGCGTCGACAACGTGCATGGCGTCACGTTCGATGGCCAACAGGTCTGGTTCGCGACAGGTGAGCAACTCGTCGCGCTGGATCCCGGTAGCGGCGAAACCCCGCGCGCGCTGAACGTCGCGGCCAGCGCCGGCACGGCCTTTGACGGCAAGTATTTCTATCAGATCGCCGACGGGCGCATCCAAAAGGTGGATCCGAAGAACGGCCGCGTGCTGTCGACGATTCCAGCGCCCGGCGGCGGTGGAGATTCCGGCATGGCGTGGGCCGAAGGCTCGCTATGGGTCGGCCAGTATCAGCAACGCAAGATCCATCAGGTGGACCCCGAGACCGGCCGCGTGTTGCGCACCATCGATTCCGACCGCCATGTCACCGGCGTCACGTGGGTGGACGGCCAGCTTTGGCACGGCACCTGGGAGAACGACGCCAGCGAGCTGCGGCGCCTGGAACCCGCAACTGGCGACGTGCTGGAAAGCGTCGAGATGCCCGAAGGTGTCGGGGTGTCGGGCCTGGAGTCGGATGGCGCGGATCGCTTCTACTGCGGCGGGGGCAATAGCGGCAAGGTCAGGGCGGTGCGGCGCCCCGGGTAGAATCAGTCGTGGGGCTTGGCCCCTGGACTTCACTCTGGGAAACGCATGAAGCTTGCTTCGCTAGGTATTTTGGGAATGGCCGCGGTCGGCTTCGCGGCGCACGCCGAGCCGCTCGTCGTCCCGACTCCGGAGCAGGCGCATGCCGCCGTGGTCACATTGCTGGGCGACGATCTGCCCGGCATGAAACAGTCGCAGCTGGCCATCGGCACCTGCCTGCCCGCGCCCAACCCGTCGCACAAAGGGCGGGTCTCTTGCACCACCATGCTGCTGATGCCGGCGGGCACCTCTGAGGCGCCGATGGACTTCTATCAGGATGGCGGCAAGTGGGTGGCCTCTCCGCCGACCAACCTGGAATTGCCATTTCCCGATCCCAAGCTGGCGAACCAGCATTGGGTGCCGGGGACAGGCAAGCCGTAGACGGCCGAAGCCGCTTCATGCTTGTGCTGCCCCCGGCTCCAGCGCTGGGTCGGCCGAACGCGTATGGCCACGTGCGCCCATCTTGCCCAGGCGTTCAGGCGGTGAGGGGGGGCAGCGTAAGGGGGCGCAGCAGCACGTCCTCGTAGAACGCACCGATGGGTGAGGCCAGGTCGCGGACCTGGATCTCCAGCACCCAGATGCCGTCGCCGGGAATGAAGTCGGCGTTCGCCAGCCGGTGCTTGCCGTACAGCGCATGCGGAAAATCCGATACCCGGTGCCCCGCGATATCGTGCACCAGCGCGCAGCCGTATTCGTGGGCGTAGACATCGGCCAGGTCATACAGGGCTTGCCCGGTCAGGCCGTCCAGCCACGCCAGGCGCGCGCGCTGGAAGACGTCGCGGGCCGCTTGGGCGCAGCGCTGCTGGTCTGCGTCGGCGCCAGTCACGAAGGTGTCGCCGTAGTCGCCTTCGTAACCGTCCCAGACCGGGCCGATATCGACGACGAAGATATCGTTTTCGCCCAGCGTGCGGCTCCGGTCGGTGGGTTGCACTGCGGGGGATTGCGAATCGGGGCCGAAGCGGATGTAGGTGGGATGCCAATTGTGGGACGCGCCCATGCGCTGCAAATGCTGGTCGGCCAGCGCGATGGCCTCGCCCGTGGTGATGCCGGGCGTCATCAGCGCGGCGATCTCGCGTACCGCGTCCATCGACCGCCGGCGCGCATCCAGGATGCCGTCCAGCGTGAAGCGTTCGCTGACGCGTTCCCAGGGATGCGGCGGCCGGCCGGCGGAGGCCCCCACCGGCCCCGTGCTGCCGGAAGGCAGAAACGCTTCGGACTGGAAGCGTCCTTCCGGCAAGCCCATTTCGCGCAAGCGTGCCTGCGCCGCGCGAACCATGGCGCCATTGCCGCAGGCGTAGACCATCGTGCGCGACCAATCGTGGCCCGCTTCGGCTGCCACGTCCTGCACATAGCGCGTGTGGGTCCCGTCGTCGGAAACGTCGCCCGACACGACTGGATGCCACCGGAAGACACCGTCCTTGCCTTGCAATGCGTTCAGCAGGCCGCTGGCGTAGCAATCCTCCGGCGTCCGGCCGCCCCAGTAGAGCGTCACGCGTTGCATGCTGCGGCTGTCGAGGGCCGCCATCAGGATGGGGAACACGCCGGCAAAGCCCGTGCCCGTGGCCAGCAGCACCAGATGGTCGATGCCGTCGGGGCGGGTGGCCGGCCACACGCAAGCGCCGTGCGGCCCGTCCAGCGTCACCGTGTCGCCCGGCGTCAGCGCGGGCAACAGCTGGTTGGTGAACGTGCCGGCGGGCGTGCGGCGAATGTGGAACGCCAGCCGTTGCGGGCCGCCGGCCGTGGGGAGGCTCGCAATCGAAAAGCAGCGATGGCTGCCATCGTCCAACAGCCAGCGTACATGTTGGCCGGGCTGGTAGTCGAAGGATGCGTCGCCTGGGACTTCGATGATCAGTTCGGTCACATCCATCGTCAACGGACGTCGCGAGACCACGCTTGCGCGCACGGGCTGCGGCGCCTTGGCTGGCGCGGTCCAGTGTGGAAAGCGCAGCGTCAGGTCGCTGGCCGCGCGGCACTGGCACATCAGCAATTCATCGTCGGCAGGCACATAGGAACGCTCGGTCGGCGGCACGATGCGCTCGTAGCGCCCCGCCAGCACCTGCGCCCGGCACGAGCCGCACTCTCCGCGCTGACAGGAAAACGGGACGGGCGTGCCATCGGCCAGCGCGGCATCCAGGATAGAAACCTGGCCGTCCGTCGCGAACGCGCCGGCGGGCAGGGTGATGGTGTAGGACGAGGTCATGGCAGGTTCCGGGTGACTGATGGCAGAGGGCTTCCAGACCACAATTTATCGATAGAATGGCTTATCAAATAGAGCCATATTTCTAATAATGAACAAGCCACTTTCAAGCCGGAAGAAATTGGAATCCAGCCTGGACTTGCCCCTGGAGTCGCCCCGTGACGGGGAATCCAAGCAAACCTGGGTCTATCGGCAGATTCAGGAGCGGATCCTGAAGGGGGCGCTGGCTTCCGGCGTACGCCTGCCGTCCACGCGCAGCCTGTCGCAACGCTGGCACGTGTCGCGCTCGACGGTCGAGGCCGCCTACGACCAATTGCGGGGCGAAGGGTATACGGCGGGCGCGGTCGGGTCGGGCACCTACGTGTCGGCCGTCATCCCGGACAATTTCTTTCATCGGGGCCTGCCAGGCGCAGGCGGCCCCGACACGAGGCCGGCGCGGCCTGCGGGCGCCTCAGCCGCCCCGCCCGCGCCCCGGCTCGAACCGCTGTTCGCCGCCCGGACCGCCGACGCGTCGCTGTTCCCCATGGCAACCTGGCGCAAGGGGCTGATGGCCAGCGCGCAGCGCGTCACGCCCGGCCAGTTGGCCAACGAAGAATCCCAAGGCTGGCTGCCGTTGCGCGAACAGATCGCGCACTATCTGGGCGCCGCCCGCGGCATTTCGTGCGACGCCGATCAGGTCGTCATCCTGACCGGCATCCGCGACGGGCTGGACCTGAGCGCCCGCATCCTGCTTACCCGGCAAGACAAGGTGCTGGTGGAAGACCCGGGCTATCTGAACGCCATGCCGCTGTTCAGCCAGTTCACGCCCCGCGTCGTGCCGATCGCCATCGACGAACACGGTTTTTCCGTGGCGCGCGCCCGCCGGCAACGCGGCGTGAAGCTGGTGCACGTGACCCCTGCGCACCAGTCGCCCACCGGCGTCACGATGCCGGTCTCGCGTCGCCTGGAACTGCTGGCGTGGGCCGAACAGGCGGATTGCTGGATCATCGAAGACGACTACGACAGCGAATTCAACTACGACAGCGCGCCCTTGGCGGCGTTGAAAAGCCTGGACACCGCAGACCGCGTCATCCATTGCGGCAGCTTCAACAAGACGATGTTCAATGCGCTGCGGATTGGCTACGCGGTCGTGCCGAAGCGATGGGTCGCCGCATTCGCCCGGGCGCGCCATACGACGGGAAGATCCAACAGCATGATCGAGCAGATGACGCTGGCGGGCTTTCTTGCAGACGGCAGCTTTGCCCGCCATGTCCGCAAGGCCCGCGCGGTGTATGCCCAGCGGCGCGATCTGGTGTTGCGCCTGCTGGCGCAGGCGGCGGGCGGCAAGGCGCTACGGACCAGCGGCGAGCATGCCGGCTTCCATCTGCTGTGGTGGCTGCCTGCCGATGTGGATGCGGCAGCGTTGCAGGATGCGGCCCGGGCGCGGGGCGTGGCGTTGCAGCCCGTGTCGGACTACTGCCGGCGCGCGGCCTTGCCTGCGGGCCTGGTGATCGGCTACAGCGGGCTGGACGAGCAGGAACTTGTCCGGCAGGGGGCGTTGCTGCGCGACTTGCTGGCGGGCGCGCCCGCCCATATCCGAAAGGATTAATCCGAAAGTCTAGGGTAATTCCTGACAACAAGCTGATTGTCAGGTGTTAGTCAGGAAGGTTTAATCAGCACAAAGTTGCAAAGCGGTCGCAGTCCCGGCACCGGGAAGCTCGCAGCAGGCGTTTCTCTCGTGTCCATGCAGGTGCAGTCACTACAAGCTGGTCCGTGTAGTCCACCAAGGAGACAACAAGCCATGCAACAACCCACGAAACCCCGCCGCAAGTTCATTTCCGGCGCTGCCGTCGCGGGCGCCGCCGCACTGGGATTCCCCGCCGTCGCCCGGGCGCAGAACGCACCCATTTCCTTAAGGTTCCAAAGCACCTGGCCCGCCACGGACATCTTCCACGAGTTCGCGCGCGACTATGCGCAGAAGGTCAACGACATGGCCGGTGGCCAGTTGAAGATCGAGGTGCTGCCCGCCGGGGCGGTCGTGAAGGCGTTCGACTTGTTGGACGCGGTGTCGGCAGGCACGCTGGACGGCGGCCACGGGGTCGTGGCCTATTGGTACGGGAAGAACACGGCCGTGGCGCTGTGGGGATCGGGGCCGTCTTTCGGCATGGACGCCAACATGCTGCTGGCCTGGCACGAATACGGCGGCGGCAAGGAATTGCTGGTGGAAATCCAGAAGGCGATGGGCGTGAACGTGGTGTCGCTGATGTACGGGCCGATGCCGACCCAGCCTTTCGGCTGGTTCAAGCGGCCGGTGACCAAGGTCGAGGACGTCAAGGGCGTGAAGTTCCGCACGGTGGGGCTCGCCATCGACATGTACACGGCGATGGGGGCGGCGGTTAACGCCTTGCCCGGCGGCGAGATCGTGCCGGCGCTGGACCGCGGCCTGCTGGACGGGGCCGAGTTCAACAACGCGTCGTCGGACCTGGCACTGGGCTTTCAGGACGTCTCCAAGATCTGCATGCTGCAGAGCTTTCACCAAAGCGCCGAGCAGTTCGAAGTGCTGTTCAACAAGGGCAAGTACGACTCCCTGCCGCCGCACTTGAAGCACGTTTTGAGCAATGCCGCCCAGGCCTGCAGCGCGGACATGTCCTGGAAGGCGGCGAACCGCTATTCGCAGGACTACATCAAGCTGCAGAAGGACCACAACGTCAAGTTCTACAAGACGCCTGACGCGATCCTGCAGGCGCAGTTGAAGATCTGGGACGAGATGATCGCCAAGCGGTCGGCCGAGAACCCCTTGTTCAAGAAGGTGCTGGACTCGCAGCGGGTATTCGCCGAGCGGGTGGGGCGCTGGCACGGGGACGTGTCGGTGAATTACCGCATGGCCTACAACCACTACTTCTCGCGCGGCACCAAGCCGGCCTGACGCAGGTCTGCCTTGCCGCCTGCTTGCTGCCCCCGAGGGGCCAGGCGGGCGGCGCGTGCGCGCGAAGGGCGCCATGCGTCTCGTCCTGGATGTCCGATGATCCGACTCATACGCTTGATTGACCGCATCTCCACCTTCGTCGGGCAGACGTTTGCCTGGCTGATCGTCGTGCTGGCCCTGCACGTGTGCTGGGAGGTGGCGGCGCGCTATCTGCTGAACCGGCCCAGCGCCTGGGCGTTCGACATGCAGATGATGTATTACGGCATCCTCTTCATGATGGCGGGGGCCTACACACTGGCCAAGAACGGGCACGTGCGCGGCGACATCCTGTACGGCTTCCTGCCGCCGCGGGTACAGGCCGGGCTGGACCTGGTTCTCTTCATCGTGTTCTTTTTCCCGGGCGTGATCGCGCTGGTGTGGGCCGGCTGGTATTACGCCGGCTACTCCATCGCTATCGGCGAGCACTCGTCGCTGATGGCCGACGGGCCGCCCATCTATCCCTTCAAGGCCTTCATTCCGGTGGCGGGCGCCGTCCTGCTGCTGCAGGGCGTGGCCGAGGTGCTGCGTTGCGTGCTGTGCCTGCGGCGCGGCGCCTGGCCATCGCGCGAAGAGGACGTCGAGGAAGTGGACGTCGACAAGCTGAAGAAGATGGTGCACGTGAAGGACGAAGACATCGCCCAACTGGACCGCTACGTGACCACGCCCAAGGAGCCCCGCTGATGAAAATCCACAAGGCGTTGTGGTTCGGGCTGTCCTGCATCGGGATCGTGCTGCTGATGATCGCGTTCCTGACCCCGTGGGGCGAGCTCACCACGGGGCACATCGGCCTCTTGATGCTGGCGCTGATCGTGGTGGCGATCATGCTGGGGTTTCCCACGGCGTTCACGCTGATGGGCATGGGCGTGTTGTTCACCTTCCTGGCGTACTACATGCAGAGCGCGGACGCGGGGCGTTCCATCGGGCAGACGCTGGACCTGATGGTGCAGCGCACGTACGCCACGATGACCAACGATTCCCTGATCTCGATCCCGTTGTTCGTGTTCATGGGCTATCTGGTCGAGCGGGCCAACCTGATCGAAAAGCTGTTCCGTTCCATGCACTTGGCGCTGGCGCGCCTGCCCGGCGCGCTGGCGGTAGCCACGCTGGCCACCTGCGCGATCTTCGCCACGGCGACCGGCATCGTCGGCGCGGTGGTGACGTTGATGGGGCTGCTGGCAATGCCCGCGATGCTGAAGGCGGGCTACAGCGTGCGGCTGACGGCCGGCGCCATCACGGCGGGCGGTTGCCTGGGCATCCTGCTGCCGCCGTCGGTGATGCTGATCGTGTACGGCGCGACGACCGGGGTGTCGGTGGTGCAGCTGTACGCGGGCGCATTGTTTCCTGGGATCATGCTGGCGGTGTTGTACATGCTGTACGTGATCCTGGTGGCCAAGCTGCGTCCGGACATGGCGCCGCCGCTGCCGGTGAACGAGCGCGGCGTGCCGCTGCCGCCCGAGACCCGGGCGCTCGCCGCTACGGGATACACGCGCGCCGTTTCGGGCATGGTGGCCGCCATGTTCAAGGGCCGCCGCAACCGCGACGTGCCGTTCGGCTTCCTGCTGCGCAACATGGCGACGGCGCTGGCGCCGCTGGCCTTGACGCTGCTGCTGGTGGCGGTGGTGCACCATGGGGTCACGCGGCCCCAGGTCGTCTACGACATCCCGGCAGAACTGCAACTGGGATCAGGCGGCTTTGATTCCGGCTCTGGCTTGAGCGAGCCCGACGTGGGCGGCCTGGCGGAACCGCCGTCGGGCGAATTGGCCGAGCCTCCGTCTTCGGATGCGGGAAGCTCCAGCTTGGCCGAGCCGCCCGGCACGCCTGCTGCGTCGGGCGGGGCTCAAACCCCAGCGGCAGAGCCCGTCGCGCCCGACGGGGCGGCGGCGCAGTCCGTTCCCGCACCGAAAGGTTTCTGGATCTTCGTCGCCGTGTGCGCCGCGTTGCTGGTGGTGTTCTACGCGGCGCTGACGTGGGCGAGGCTGGAAATCTTCAAGATGCTGATGTCGTCGTTCTTCCCGCTGGCCGTCATGATCGCGGCAGTGCTGGGGTCGATCGCATTCGGCCTGGCCACGCCCAGCGAGGCCGCGGCCATGGGGGCAATGGGCGGCGCCTTGCTGGCGCTGGCGTACCGGCGGCTGAACCTGCCGGTGCTGCGCGAATCCGTGTTCCTGACCGCCAAGACGAGCGCGATGGTGTGCTGGCTGTTCGTGGGCTCGTCGATCTTTTCCGCGGCGTTCGCGTTGCTGGGCGGCCAGCGCATCATCGAGGACTGGGTGCTGTCGCTGGGCTTGACGCCCATCCAGTTTCTGCTGCTGGCGCAGGTCATCATCTTTCTCTTGGGCTGGCCGTTGGAGTGGACCGAGATCATCGTGATCTTCATGCCCATCTTCGTGCCGCTTCTGAATGCCTTCGGCATCGACCCGCTGTTCTTCGGCCTGCTGGTGGCGCTGAACCTGCAGACCGCTTTCCTGTCGCCGCCCGTGGCCATGTCCGCGTTCTACCTGAAGGGCGTGTCGCCGCCGCATGTGACGCTGAACCAGATTTTCCTGGGCATGATGCCGTTCATGGGAATCCAGGTGGTGGCGATCTTCCTGCTGTACATGTTCCCGGGGATCGGGATGTGGCTGCCGACGGTGCTGTACCGGTAGGGGAGTATGCTGTCGTCAGCACCATCCTGGACGCACTACGGGAAGCTGACACATGACCTCTACACCCTCTTCATCGCAGCAGGCACGGCCCTTGGAGATCGGTGACATCACCGTCATCGACAACTCCAAGCTGAAGAAGGCCGTGACGGCCGCGGCGCTGGGCAACGCCATGGAATGGTTCGACTTCGGCGTATATGGCTTTGTCGCCTTCGCCTTGGGCAAAGTCTTCTTCCCCGATGCATCGCCGGCGGTCCAGACGATCGCGGCGCTGGGTACCTTCTCGGTGCCTTTTCTGGTCCGGCCGCTGGGCGGCGTGTTCTTCGGTGTGATGGGTGACCGCTTCGGCCGGCAGAAAGTCCTGTCGCTGACCATCATCATCATGGCGATCAGCACCTTTTGCATCGGGCTGATCCCCTCGTATGAATCCATCGGCATCTGGGCGCCGATCCTGCTGCTGATGTGCAAGCTGGCGCAGGGCTTCTCGGTGGGGGGCGAGTACACCGGGGCGGCGATCTTCGTGGCCGAGTACGCGCCCGACCGGCAGCGGGGTTTCCTGGGCAGCTGGCTGGATTTCGGGTCGATCGCGGGATTCGTACTGGGCGCCGGGCTGGTGGTGCTGCTGCAGACGATCCTGCTTGAGCAGACCTTCCTGGACTGGGGCTGGCGCCTGCCGTTCTTCCTGGCGGGGCCGCTGGGCTTGCTGGGCCTGTATCTGCGCCACGCCGCCGAAGAGACGCCCGCGTTCACGCAACAGCTTGAAAAGATGGAGAAAGAGGATCAGGACGCCGTGCAGGAGCGGCCCACGGTGTCGTTCCGCGAGATCTTCTCCAAATACCGCAAGGCGCTGCTGATCTGCATCGGCATGGTCCTGGTGACGAACATCACCTACTACATGCTGCTGACCTTCATGCCCACTTACCTGACGAGCAGTCTGGGGTATTCCGAAGAGCACGGGGTGCTGATCATCATCGTGGTCATGATCGGCATGCTGTTCGTGCAGCCGGTCGTCGGTTTCGCCAGCGACAAGGTGGGCCGCAAGCCCTTTCTGCTGGCGGGCAGCCTGGGCCTGCTGGTGCTGGCGGTGCCGGCCTTCAAATTCGTGGGTAGCGACAATACCGGGCTGATCTTCCTGGGCCTGCTGTTCATCGCGGTGCTGCTCAATTGCCTGACGGGCGTCATGGCCTCGACGCTGCCTGCGCTCTTTCCGACGCGGATCCGCTATAGCGCGCTGGCCAGTTCATTCAACATCGCCATCATCATCGCCGGCCTGACGCCGACGCTTGCTGCGTGGCTGGTCGAGGAAACCGGCAATCTGATGATGCCCGCCTACTACCTGATCGTGGCGGCCACCATCGGGCTGATTACCTCGTTCTTCCTGCCTGAAACGGCAAACCGGCCGCTACGGGGCGACACGCCGAATGCATCCAGCAAGCGAGAAGCCAAGGTGCTGCTGCAGGAAGCGTACGAAACGATCGAGCAAAGCGTGCAGGACGTCGAGACCGAGATCGCGGAGCTGGAAGAAAAACTGGAGGCCTTGCGGCAGCGCCGCCAACGGCTTGCGGACCGTCATCCTTCCCTGGAATAATCAGCCGGCCCCGGGTTCCGGGGCCATGCCTATCCCGCAACCTGTCATAGAGACGACCGATGATCGCCAACATCCAGAACAAACCGAAATGGCTGTTTTCGCAATTGGGGCAGTTGGTCATCGGCGTGGGCCTGCTGGCGCTGGTCTTCAATTATGCCTATCGGTTCACGGTGGACCGGAACATCAATTCGACGGTCTTTCATGTGTCGACGGTGGTGCTGGGGCTGATCGCCTTTCTGATCATCCGCCGCGACTATGTCTTCGTGAACCGTTATGCCTTCAACGACAACGAGATCTCGGTCCACACCTTGCTGGGCGTCAAGAAAAGCTATGCCACGTCAGAGTACGAGTTCGTGCCGTCGCTGCATAAGGCCGTGAACCTGCCCGAACAGCGCGCCGCGTTGTCGTTCTACGTGCGCAACGCCAAGACCAAGAAGAATGTCCGGAATTATTCCTGGACCGGCTTCGCGCCCGAGGATTTCCAGGCCGTTTCCCGGATGTACGGCTATCGCGGCGAGACGGACTTCAGCCAGAAGGATTTCGGCAAGCGTTGAGCGTGCCGGCCATCTTGGCTATTCGGTGACCAGATACGCCTGGCCCCCGGGCGCCAGGTAGGGTGTCAGATCCTTGAAGGGCACTGTCGCGTGTGTACCCAGGCAGACGCCCATCGCATGGCCGATGCCGGAAATCGACAGGGTCAGCACGCCCGGCGATTCCGTGCCCAAGGCCAGATAGCTGGGCCATAGGTCCGAGCAGCCATCCAGTGAATCGTCTTGCGCGTCGCCCTTGGTGTTGGCCTTGGCGGCGGCCAGCGGCGCGCGCGCTTTTTCCATCAGCGCCAGCAGCGCGGGGCTTTCCTTGCGCCAGCCGTTCTCGCCAGGGACGTAGGCGTCGAGCACGCGGTTCCAGTCCAGGTATTCGCCCCGCAGCAGATCGAAAGTGTAGGGCTCGAAATGGTTGTCGGGGTGGGCGCCGCCACAGTACAGGCTGCCTGACTCCGTCACAGTCATCAGCGCCTTGGACAGCCATTGAACGGTGATGGCTTCTTCGTCGTAGCTGCCCAGCGTGCCGGCGGCGGGGTTGCCGTCGGTGTAGGCCGACGCCATGCAGGCCAGCGCCGCCAGGTTCATCTGCCAGTGCCGCTGTTCCAGCAAGGCGTTGACGCGTTTGACGACTTGCGGGTCCGGGTGCCGGCTGAGCCGCGGGTAGCTGAATTGCGTGCGGGGGTCGCGCCACATGCGATAGGCGACGGGGCCGTTGCCGCTGTCCTGGCCGACGGGCACGGCATGGCCGGCCAGCTTCAAGGTTTCATAGGGGGCGGTTTCGGCATTGATGCCGACGTTCACGTCGATGCCGCTACCCACGCCGCCGCTGATTGCATTGGTGACGGCCTGCACGCTGCCTGGCGCCGATACCTCGGGATCGTATTCGGCTACGCGGCGCAAGGTAAAGCTGCGCGGCTTACCGGTGCGCGCGTCGATCCATTGCCCCGTGTAGCCGTCGGCGTCGCGCCTGCCTTGCCAGGTGGCGGCGGCAATGGTCGCCAACTCGTCCGTTTCCGGATCCTTGCCGGCGTCGACAAGCGCCTGGACGGTCTTCGGTTCGACCAGCGCCTGCGCCGTGCCTTTCAACGGAATGTCCACGCCATGCTTGGGATAGAAGTAGCGGCCGGTCAGCACGCCGTTTTCCGCCGGCCGGCTGTCCAGTTCCATCACCACGTCGCCCGCGCCCTGCAGCGTGCCTGTGTACACGGTGCGCGGGGCCGCTTGGGCCAGGTTGCCGGCTTGCGCCAGAAGCGCCAGCGCGACGGCGCCAAGCGTCGAACGGGGCAGGCGGAAGGGGATCATGAGGTGATCAGTTTTCGGATTGGCCCGATGCGGCCGACAGGCTCACTTGCCCGAACGTCATCCACACATACGCGGTTTCGGATGCTTGGGCCCGATAGGTGCCGGTGGCTTCGCCCAGGCGCATGGCCACGGCCGTGAACTCCCAGGCCAGCGCGTCGTCGCACTGGACCTTGCGGTGGGTGTAGGCGGGAAGGCCGTGCGCGCGTCCGAAGGCCAGCGCCAGTTGCGCGTGTTCGGACAGTTCGGCGGGCACGGAGGGGTGATCCCATCCCCACAGGAAGCTGCCGTCGGCGCTGTTGGACGTGCCGACGATCTGCACGGGTGCCGTCGCGGTGATGCCGCCGGGCAATTGGAAGACGATGCTGGCGCTGTCCATGTCCACCGACCATTGCTCGGCTTCGTCCAGATGCCACGTGGCGCAATGCGCGCTGGTGGCGGCCTGCATGCCCTCCAGGCTCTGGGCGATGAAGGCTTGGACGTCGAAGGGCTGGGTGGTGTCGGACATGCTGGGTGGTTCCGTGAATGGGAAGTCGGAATGATAGGGCAGATCAGGCCAGGCTTCGGCCAACAATCTAAGCACGGGCAGTTTGCATGCAAGTGATTAGGCGCCTTACTATATGCCCTTGAATCGAAGAACAGGAAGACACCCATGTCCCACGCTGTACGCATGCCGCCCATGCTCGAACCGAAACACCATGCGTTGCTGGACGAGGCAGCGCGCCGCGGGTTGGCCTCGGCCGACGACATCGGCCTGTGTTTTCAGTTGCTATCGCTGGCCAACGCCATCGACCGCGATTGCGCGGCACGGCTGGCGCCGCAGCAGTTGTCGGAAGGCAAGTTCGTGCTGTTGTTCCTGTTGCACGATCAGGCGGATGGCCTGTCTGCGCATCAGCTTGCGGACGGGGCAGGCGTGACGCGCGCGACCATCACCGGCCTGCTCGATGGACTGGAGCGCGACGGATTCGTGCTGCGCGTACCCGGCCAGCTGGATCGGCGCAGGGTCATGGTGACGTTGACAGCCAAGGGTAAGTCGGTGGCGGCGACGCTGTTCAAGGAACACACGGACTGGATCGGTTCCCTGTTCGGGGGCTTGGCCGCTTCGGACAAGGCTCGGTTAAGCGACCTGCTGGCGCGCGTCTGGGTTGGAACCGACACCGGCCGCGCCGCCTTGCGCAAGGAGCCGCAATGACCCGGACCGCATCGCCTGCCACCAAAGCCTCGGGCCGCGGCGTCAAGGACATCAGCGCCACCCGACTGGCACAGTTGAACGCGGGCGCGCCCGCCTCGACCCTGACCGAATGCCTGGCGGTGGATTTCGCGGCATTGATGCAGGCGGTCGCGCCGGAAATCGGCGCCGAAGCCATCGCGCAGATGCGCGCGGAAGCCGCCATCGGCATTTCCAAGCGCATGGCGGTGGCGGCACGGATCCTGGGCGACTACCTCGGTCCGCAGGCCGATGCGCAATTCAGGACCCACGAATCCGACACCGTGCGCGGCTGGGCCTGCTTCCTGGTTGGCGCATCGCCGGACGTGTCCTTGCAAGCCCGCCTGGACCGTATCCGCCCCTTGGCGGACGACGCCCATTTCGGCGTGCGCGAATGGGCGTGGCTGGCGCTGCGCCCGCGCCTGGCCGACGACGTGGAAGCGTCAGTACAGGCGCTACGGCCGTGGACCCAGGACCCGTCCGAGCGTGTGCGCCGTTTCGCTAGCGAATCCCTGCGTCCGCGCGGGGTCTGGTGCGCCCACATCGCGGCGCTGAAGTCGGACCCGGCCATCGCGCTGCCGCTGTTGGAGCCGCTACGCGCCGACCCGGCGGCCTATGTGCAGGATTCGGTGGCGAACTGGCTGAACGATGCCAGCAAGGACCAGCCTGCATGGGTGCGCGCCGTGTGTGCGCGGTGGCTGGCCGGCAAGCCCGCCGCCGCGACCGAGCGCATCTGCAAGCGCGCGTTGCGTTCGATCGGGGCGTAGCGGCATCGATGTCAGAGCTGGCTCATCCCGCCGTCCACGATGATCTCGGTGCCAACGATGAAGGCGGACTCCGGCGCGGCCAGGTGCAGCACGGTGGACGCCAGTTCCTGGGGCGTGCCGAAGCGGCCCAGCGGAATCTGCGCCTGGATGCCGGCTGCGGTCTTTTCCAGGGCTTCGGCGTCCAGGCCCAGCTTGCCGTAGATGGGGGTAGAGATCGGGCCCGGGCTCACCACGTTCACGCGGATGCCGCGCGGCAACAGTTCGGCCGATAGCGTCTTGGCCAAGGAAATCAGGGCGGCCTTGCTGGCGGCGTAGATGGACGACGCCGGCATGCCGATGTGGGCGTTGATCGACCCGTTCAGCACGATGGAGGCGCCGGGGTTCAATAACGGGTCCAAGGCCTGCAGCTGGAAGAACACGCCTTTGATGTTGGTATTGAAGGTCTGGTCCCAAAGGTCTTCGGTGGCGTCTGCCAGCGTGGCGAATTTGGCGATGCCGGCGTTGACGAAGACCGCGTCCAGCCGGATGCCGGCCGTTTGCAGCGCGTCGGCCAGGGCGGCTGCCGCGCCGGGCGCGCCTGCGGTGTTCTGGATGGCCACGGCGCGTGCGCCCAGCGTGGCGCGGGTGGTTTCCAGGGCGGCGGCATCGCGCCCCGTGACGATGACGCGGGCGCCTTCGGCCGCGAAGGCTTGCGCGGCCGCCAGGCCGATGCCGCTGGTGCCGCCGGTGACCAGGACGGTCTTCTGTTCAAAACGGTTCATGGTGATCTCCTTGGGAGTCGTTCGATAAGGTGTAGCCATAGTGCGCCGGGCCGGGCGCTTTGTCGTACGATCTTCCGGACGAACACGTTCGAAGGAATCGCACATGTTGACGGTGAATGAACTGGCGCTGCTGGAAGCCATCCGCGACAGCGGCAGCCTGTCGCGGGCGGCGGTGAAGCTGGGCCGCGCGCCGTCTTCGGTGTCGCACGCGGCCCGGCAACTGGAAGAACGGTTCGATGCGCTGCTGTTCGACCGCCGCCGCTACCGGCTGCAATTGACGCCGGCGGGCCAGTTGCTGGCCGATGAGGCCGCTCGGCTGATGCTGGACGTCTCGCGCCTGACGCAACGCGTCAAGCAGGTGGCCAGCGGCTGGGAGGACCGGCTGCACATCGTCAGCGACGAGATCCTGGAATTCGAACTGATGTCGCCCTTGATTCAGGCGTTCGACCGTCTGGACTCGGGCGTGACGCTCCGGTTTACGCACGAAGTCCTGGGTGGCACGTGGGAAGCGCTGCGCGAAGGCCGGGCCGATCTGATCGTGGGGGCGACGAACGAACCCCAGTCTATGCCGAATCTGCAGTGGGCGGCACTGGGCGAAATGGAGTGGGTGTTTGCGGTATCGCGCCGCCATCCGCTCGCCAAAAGCAAAGCCCCCTTGCGCCAGGACCAGATCCAGCAGCATCGGGCCGTGGTCGTGGCGGATACGGCTCGCGGCGCGTCGGCTCGTGCCTATGGACGGGTGGGTGGCCAGGCGGTGCTAGCGGTGCCCAGCATGCGCGCCAAGATCCTGGCGCAGCGCGACGGCCTGGGCGTGGGCTGGGTGCCGCGCCACCGGGTGGCCTCTCTGCTGGAACGCGGCGAACTCGTGGAAAAGGCAACCGAGACGCCGCGCGAGCCGAACCTGCTGTATCTGGCATGGCGCGGCGGGCATGAGGGCAGGGCGCTGCAATGGTGGCTGGATGCGCTGCGCCAACCCAAGATGGCGCTAGCCCTGATGCGGGGGATCGACGCTTTCGGTTGAGGGGCCAGTTGATCCGTCGCCCATCGGTGAGTGGCCGATGCGCCCGCGTTACGTACCGCTGGTAGCGCCTTCGGCGGCCAGCGCCGCCAGCACGCTGGGCCGTTGCGCGATGCGGGCCATATAGGCCGCAAGGGCGGGCCAGCGCGCCAGGTCGATGTCGAAGAAGACCGCCCAGCGCAGTACCGTGTACAGGTAAGCGTCGGCCACGCCGAAGCGGTCTTCGACCAGATACCGACGCACCTCCAACTCGCGCGCTGTGTAGTCCAGGCGCTTTTCCAGCCGCGCTTGCCACCAGCGGCGTGCCGCAGCCGGCAGGTCGCGGTTGAACAACGGGCCGAAACCGCCATGGATTTCGGTGCTGATGAAGTTCAGCCATTCCTGCAACCGGCTGCGCGCCCACGTGCCGTTGGGCGGCGCCAGGCCGGCCTCGGGCTTCAGGTCGGCCAGATACTGGACGATGGCCGGGCCTTCGGTCAGCACCTGCCCGTCGCCGCATTCAAGCGCGGCGACATACCCCTTGGGATTGATTGCCAGGAAGTCGCTGCCATCGGCGCTGCGCTTTGTCCGGTTGTCCACGCGTACTAGCGTGAAAGGCAGGTCCAGTTCGCGCAGCACGATGTGCGGCGACAGGGAACACGTGTCGGGTGCGTAATACAGCTTCATGGGTGAGTCCTGGATTCAACGAGACGCCCAGATTGAGGCTGCGCAAGGCATGCGTAAAATTACTTTTTCATAAATGTGCCATAAGTAGAACTGATTCCATGATGAATCTGATGCATTGGCGGCTGGTGTTGGCGGTGGTGGACGCCGGCAACATCACGCACGCTGCCGCGCAGGTGGGCATGACCCAGTCCGGCGCCAGCCAGGCGATCGCGCAGTTGGAAGACACCTTGGGCGCGCCGCTCTTCACGCGGGAACGCCGGCAGACCGTTCCGACGGCGCTGGGGTTGCGCGTGGCGGACGAAGCCCGCGCCATGCTGGGCGCGCTGCATCGCATCCAGGCGCTATCGCGCGAAGCGAGCGGCGCCGCAAGCGGCACGCTGCGGCTGGCCAGTTTCCCGATGGTGTTCTCGACCGTGCTGCCGCCGGTGCTGCGGCGCTTCCGGCAATTGCACCCGGCCATCGAGGTGGTGTCGCTGGAGGCCTCCGACGACGAAGTCGAAACCCTGCTGGCTGCCGGTACCGTGGACGTGGGCGTCGTGCTGAACGCCGCGCCGGGCAGGCAGGTATGCCCGCTGGGGCAAGACGAATGGATGGCCGTGCTGCCCGCCGCGCATCCGCTGGCGCGCGCGGGCAGCGCCATCGACTTGGCAGCGCTGACGGCCCAGCCCTTCGTGCTGGCCACGGGCGGTTGCAGCGTGCATGCGCAGAGCCTGGCGGCGGATGCCGGCCTGGCCATCGCAGACGTGCGGGCTTCGGTCCGCGATTGGAGCAGCGCCTTCGCGCTGGTCCGTGAAGGCCTGGGCGTGACGCTGGTGCCCGCGCTGACTTTGCCGGAAAACCGCCGTGGCCTGCGCGTGTTGCGGCTGGCCTTGCCGCTGTATCGGTCGTTCGGCCTGGCGGCCTCGGCCCAGGCGGCGGACAGCCCGTCGGTGCGGGCGCTGTTCAGCATGTTGCAGCGGGATGACAAGGCGGGGTAGGCAGGGCAGTCGGATCCGGCGCGCTTGTCATGGCGCGGACACGGTGCTGTCATACGCTTTCGCGCTTTCTAGCAGACATCGACAGGAAGTTCCCATGCTGATACGCACTGCCACTTCCGAGGACAGCGCCGCCATCGCGGCACTGCTGACGCAATTGGATTACCCCGGTACCGCGCCCTTCATGCCACAGAAGATCGCGCAACTGACCGTTCACCCCGATGTGCGGCTGCTAGTCGCCGAAGACGACGCGGGTCAGTTGCTGGGCTTCATTGGACTGCACTTCATGATCCAGCTGGCGCTGCCCGGCGATTTCTGCCGCATCACATATTTCTGCGTCAGCGACCAGGCGCGTAGCGCAGGCGTGGGACGGCGGCTGGAAGCGGCGGCCGAGGACGAAGCGCGCGCACGCGGCTGCGACCGCATCGAAGTGCATTGCCATGAACGCAGGACGGATGCGCACAGGTTCTATTACCGGCAGGGGTACGAGGAGTCACCGAAGTATTTGATGAAGCGGGTGTCGTAATCCGTAAAATCCCGCCTAAGACATCCAACGCGGCATCCGCCGCGCACAACAGTCCAAAGGACGGGAATGGAAGAGACAACGCAGGACACGCCCCTTGATTGGGCGTCGCTGGTCGACGACCTGAACAAGCTGCTGCGCTTGAAGACCACGGTCATCGGCATGAAGCTGTTCGAGGACGAGGCCGCCATGGCGGGCGTGAAGGGCTTGCGGCGGCCGCAGGCCACGCATACGACCGACCAGATCGTCGGGATGGCGGCGCGGCTGGGTTGGACGGTGGGTATTACCGGCGACGACCTGGTCGGTTCGCAATGCCGCGCGGTGGTGGGCCTGGGCCCGCAGGACGAAGCCTGGAAAAGCGGCAAGGACTACGTAGGTGTGTGGCATGCGACCGAGGCCGACGCGCGGGCACGCCAGGAGGCGTTGTCCTGTGTGCCCGCGGGCAAATACCGTGGGCTGGTGGTGTCGCCCTTGGCCTCGGGCCGGCTGGACCCGCCCGACATCTGCCTGGTGTATGCGACGCCGGGCCAGATGATCATTCTGATCAATGGCTTGCAGTGGAAGAACTACCGGCGTTTCGATTGGAGCGTGGTGGGCGAGACGGCCTGTGCGGACTCTTGGGGCCGGGCGCTGGCTACCGGCGAACCCAGCTTGTCCTTGCCCTGTTTCGCCGAACGCCGTTATGGCGGCGTGCCTGACGAAGAGATGCTGATGGCGCTGCCGCCGCGTTACCTGCCGGTGGCGATCGCAGGCATGAAGGCGTTGGCCGCCAACGGGTTGCGATATCCGATCGCGCCGTACGGCATCCAGAACGATGTACGCGCAGGCATGGGCGTGAGCTATGCGCAAACGCCCAAGGCCTAGCCGGCGTCGCGCAGGGCGGCCGCCAGCGCGCGTGCCGCGGGCCCCAAAGGCAGGTCGATGCGGTGCGCCAGATAGGTCTCGGTGGCGACCTGGCTGGCGCGGCCCAGGCTGTCCGTGGGCAGGCGCAACAGGCGGCCTTCGGCCAGGTCGCGTTCCACCAGCCACAGCGGCAGACGGCCCCAGCCAACGCCCGCCAGGATCAGCGCATGCTTGGTGTCCTGGCCGCTGACGCGGCACGTCTGCGGCGACAGCACGGCGAAGTCGCGCCCTTCGGTCAGAGTGGACGGGTCCGACTGCACGATCTGCAGGTGGTCGGCCAGTTCGGGCGTGCCCAATGCGGCGTCGGACGGCGAGCGCCGCGCCAGGGGATGGCCGGCGCCGACGACAGCGACCATCTGCACCGAGGACAGCGCCTCTACGGCGATGCGCGGGTGGCGGAAATGTTCGCCGGCGATGATGCCCAGCGTGTGGCTGCCAGTCAGCAGCGCGTCGATCGGGCCGCCCAGCGGCAGCACGGACACGCGGGTGGCGACGGTCGGGTAGGCGGCACGCAAGGCGTTCAGCGCAGTACCGACCGCGGCGATCGGGAACAGCGTATCCACGACTATCGGCAGCTCAAGCTCGACGCCTTCGCCCAGGCCTTGCGCCCGGGCGCGCAGGGCGTCCACGCGCAGCAGGATGTCTCGGGCGTTGGCCAGCAGCGCTTGGCCCTGCGGGGTCATGACGGGCCGGCGGCCGCTGCGGTCGAACAGCGTCACGCCCAGTTGGTCTTCCATGTTGGCGATGGCGTGGCTGACCGCCGACTGCACGCGGGACAGCCGGCGCCCAGCCGCGCGGAAGCTGCCGGTGTCGGCCACGGCGGCGAACACGCGCAGCTGGTCCAGGGTAAGAGCGTCTATCATCTTCCCGCTGATCTATTCAGTCGATCGGTTCCATCAAAAGATTATCACTTATCAAGATCGTTTCCGGCAGGCATGCTGTCGGGATCGCATGGGAAGAGAGGCGGGAATGAACCAGGTTGAAACGCGTTGGGCCGGGGTGCTGGCCATTGTGGGCGCGGGTGTCGTGGCGTCGTTGCAAGTGGGCAAGGTCATCATCGCCGCGCCGCTGCTGCGCCAGGACATGGGGCTGGACCTGGCCTCGATCGGCACGCTGACGGCCGTGTTTTCAATACTGGGCGTGGTCGGCGGGATTGCGGCAGGCGGCGTGATTGCCCGCTTTGGTGCGCGGCGCATGTTGCTGCTGGGACTGGTGGCGACGGCCTTGGGCACGGCCGCAGGCGCCACGGCGCCCGGTTACGGCATTCTGCTGGCGTCGCGCGTGATCGAAGGCCTGGGTTTCCTGATGATCACGGTGGCAGGGCCCGCGGCCCTGCAGCGCATGGTGTCGGGCTCCAACCGGGATTTCGCCTTTGCGCTCTGGAGCTGCTACATGCCCGCCGGCATGGCCATCGCGATGCTGGCGTCGCAGGCGTTTGACCATTGGCAGGCGTACTGGTGGTGCGCGGGCGCGGCGGTCGTGGTCGCGCTGGCCTGCGTGGCGGCGCTGGCGCCGGCCACGCCTGGTAGCGCCAGCCTGTCTTGGGGCGGCTTGCGGCAAGACACGGCCGACACACTGGGGGCGGCGGGGCCCGTACTACTGGCGCTGTCGTTCACGCTGTACAGCCTGATGTTCTTCGCGCTGTTCACCTTCCTGCCGGTGCTGCTGATGGAGCAATTGGGTTTGACCCTGGCGAAGGCCGGCCTCTATAGCGCGATGGCCAGCGCCGCCAACATCATCGGCAACCTGGGCGCGGGCATGCTGCTGGCGCGGGGCTGGCGGCGGTCGACGCTGATTGCCTGCGCCAGCGTGACGATGGGTGTGGTGGCGCTGCTGATCTTCCGCTCGGTCTTGCCGGCGATGCCCACCTTCCTGTTGTGCGTGCTGTTTTCGGCGGTGGGCGGCCTGATTCCCGCCACCTTGCTGGGCACCGCGCCGTTGGTGGCGCCGCGTCCCGCGCTGACGGCGGCGTCGGTAGGCCTGGTCATGCAGGGCAGCAACCTGGGGCAGGTCATCGGCCCGGTCACCGTGGGCGGCGTGATCGACCGCTACGGCTGGGCGTCGGCGTCCTACGTCGTGCTGGCGGCCGGCCTGGGCGGGTTGCTGATCGCGGCTTGCCTGCGTCGGGTGCGCGCGGCGCGCCTGTAGCGTCAAGGCGAGTCGTCCGTCGTATGGCGGTTGGCGGCGCGTCATGAAGCCGGCCTATCATGGAGGTCGATACTGGGTTGATTTTGTTTGGAGCGACCATGCATACGCCTGCCACCCGCCTCGTCATCTTCGATTGCGACGGCGTTCTGATCGATAGCGAAATCATTGCGGCGCGCGCCCAGTCGCGCGCGCTGGCCGAACACGGCATCGCCATCACTCCCGAAGACGCCGCCCGCCGCTTCGCCGGCATCCCCGACGCCGACATGTGGCAGACGCTGCAAGCCGAGAACGCCTGCACCTTGCCCGACGGCTTCGCGCGGCAGTATGCCGACCGCCTGGAAAGCACGTTCCGCCAGGAGCTGCGGGCCTTGCCCCATGTCCACGAGACGCTGGCCACGCTACGCGCGCGGGGGCTGGATGTCTGCGTGGCATCCAGCAGCACGCCGCCGAAACTGGAGGCCGCGTTAAAGCTGGTCGGCCTGTGGGACGCCTTTGCGCCCAACGTGTTTAGCACGGCGCAGGTCGCCAAAGGCAAGCCCGCCCCGGACGTCTTCCTGTTCGCGGCGCGCCAGATGCGCACCGCCATCCTGGACTGCGTGGTGGTGGAAGACAGCGTGCCCGGCGTGCGCGCCGCCCGCGCCGCACGCATGCGGGCGGTGGGTTACGTCGGCGCGTCGCACAACGGGCCGGACCAGCGCCAGCGCTTGCTGGCTGAAGGCGCGTCCGACGTGATCGACGACCTGAGCCAGTTGCCAGGCCTGCTGTAGTCAGACGGCCGCGGGAACGGGTTCGGGCTTGACGCGCACCGCGCGCAGCACGCCGACCACCAGCAGGGCGATGCCCGCCATCGTCAGCGGTTCGGGCATCGAGCCACGCAGGATGAAGGCATAAGCCAGCGCGGCCAGCGTTTCAAACACGATCAGTTGGCCGGCCAGCGCGGTGGGCAGCCGTTGGCTGGCCTCGTTCCAGCACAGCGTGCCCAGCCAGGACGCGAACAGGCCGATGATGATCATCAGGCCCAAGAACACTTCCGGACGGGGCCCCAACGGCATGGCGAAACCGCTGCCCGCGACGGCCATGCCGCCCCACAGCACCGCGTAGCCCGCCAGCGCCAGGGGCAGGGTGGCCACGCCCTGGGCGGTGGCCCAGGTGCTGGGACTGCGATCGGGGTGTGCCCGCAGCCAGTCGGCGTTGCGCAGCGGATACCAGGTCCAGCAAGCGACGGCGGCCAGCGCCAGTACTGCGCCGACCGCGTAGCGGCCCAGGTCCGCGTCGGCGTCCTGGCGCAGTGCGGCAAGCTCCACCTGATTGACGCAGCCGATGCCCAGCGCGATCAGCGCCAGCGACGGCGCCAGGCGCTTCCACGGCAGCTTGCCGTCGCGGCGCGCGCTGCGCAGGTTGGCGCACACGGCGATCACGACGGGCAGCGTGCCGATGATCATGGTGGGGACGGGGCCGCCCGCGCGCTGAATGGCGCTGGCCAGGCACAGGTAGTACAGCAGGTTGCCGATGGCGGCCAGTTTCAGGGCTTCAATCCAGTCGGCACGGGTCAAGAGCCGCAGGCGATGACGGTCCAGCCAGGCAAGCGGCAGCGCAATCAGGCCGAAGGCCAGGTAGCGCGCAACGGATTGGAGTGCGGCCGGGTATTCCGGCAACAGCAGGGGCCCTACGAAGACCAGCCCCCACATCAGGCCGGCGGCCAGGGCATAAAGGGTTCCCGCCCACATACATTGCTCCAGGTAATCAATGCGGGCAGTCTAGCCAGCGGCGGGCAGGCCGGTCTTGTACCAGATTGCGGTGCCCCGGCTAGCCGCGGACCTGCTTCTGGTAGCGGGCGGGCGTGACGCCGTAGCGGCGCGAGAAAGCGCGGGTCAAGTGCGCCTGATCGGTCAGGCCGGCGGCCAGCGCCACCTGGGCGGGCTCGATGCCCGCAGCCAGCAAGCGCTTGGCTTCGAACAGCCGCAAGGCCATCAGCATCTGTTGCGGCGTGGCGTGGTGCTGCGCCTGGAAGCGGCGCAGGAAGTGGAACGGGCTCAGTCCCGCAACCGCCGCAAGTTCGTCCAGCGTCAGCCGACGCGACAGATGGGCGCGCAGGTAATCGATGACGGGCGCAAAGCGCAGCGCGCCTTCGTCCGGCGCGGCGCGGGGCACTTGGGCGTGGCGGCGGAATTCGCCCAGCAACGTGTACAAGGCGCTGTCGAAGGCCAGCGGTTCGCGCGCCTGCCACAGGGTGTCTAGCAGGGCGGTGACGCGCTGCGCGCAAGCGCTGTCGTGGCCGACGGCCGTATCGAACCACCAATCGGATTCCCCGGTGACGCGCGCCACCACGTCCGGGTCGATGTAAGCCATGCGGTAGCGCCAGCCGGTCTCAGTTTCCGCCTGGCCGGTGTGCAGTTCGTCCGGATTCATCAGCACGACCGAACCGGAGGGTGCCAGATGCTCCGCGCCCCGGTAACGGAAACGTTCCACCCCGGATTCGATGGCGCCCAGGCCATAGGCCTCGTGCGTGTGGGGTTCGAAGGCGTGGCGCACGATGTGCGCGCGGTACAGCTCCACGCCCGGCTGGTGCGCCGCATGACGGAATTCGGCACGGTCATTGGGATGGTCGAACGCCGCCGGCACGCCCGTCAGGACGGGCGCGCCCAGCTCGGCAGAGGCGGCGGAATCGGAACGCATGATTGGGATTTAAGCATGCCGCAAAGACCGCGTCAGGGGGACACGGACGCGTGGCGCACGCCAGGGCCCACCTGTGCAATGAATCCCTGGAGTTCCTGAATGCTCATAGGGCGGCCAAACAGCCAGCCTTGCGCATATTGGACGCCGCGCGCTTGCAGGATGTCCCGCTGTGTTTCCGTTTCCACGCCTTCGGCGATGACTTGCATGCCCAGCGAGCGTGCCAGGTCGATGATGTGGAAGGTCACCAGGCTGGTCGGCGCCTCGGTGCCGAGCGTGTCCACGAACATCTTGTCGATTTTCAGGAAATCCAGTTCGTAAGTCGCCAGGTACGACAGGTTGGAATGCCCCGTGCCAAAGTCGTCGATTGCCATGCGGAAGCCACCTGCGCGCACCGCCAACAACACATTGCGCGCCTTTTCCGGCGCCATCAGCCCGCGTTCGGTGATTTCGAACATCAGGCTGGCCGGTTCGATTTCTGCGTGTTGCGCCAATTCCCTCATGCGCATCTGGGCATCGTGCGAATGCAGGTCCTCGGATGAGAGGTTGATGGAGATGTGCACGCCCGGGTTCGCCCGCAGCAGCCCGGCAGCTTCCCGCACGACGATCTCCATCACGCGGGCGGTGATCCGCCCGATCATCCCTTGCGCCTCCGCAAGCGGGATGAAAACGTTCGGGCTGACCAGCACGCCGTCTTCATTGCGCCACCGGGCCAGCGCTTCAGCGCCCACGCACCGGCCGTTGCGCAAATCGATGATGGGTTGGTATTCGACGAAGAACTCGTCGCGCTCGAAAGCGGCCTGCAACTCGCCGCTCAAGGACAAGCGGCGCCGCGCGACAACGCCAACGGCGCCCGTCAGCAGCACGCCCAGGGCGAGGCCAACGGGTCCCAGTACGTACGCGGAACGCCGTACCTGCGCCGCCACCAGCGAAGATGGTATGGCCGCCAGCGCTGCGCTGTCGGTCGTCTGCGACGGCCGGATGACCACCAGATAGCCGTTGTCTTCGAACTGGACGGGCTGGTCGCGATAGCGGTGGGCCCATTCCCCGCGGATGGCGCCGCGGTGTCCCACGATCTGGTGCTGGCCGCCGATAAAGAATGCCAGGGACACGGCGGAATCCCGGTTCAGCAGATCCAGCCCCAGATCGGCGTCGGCAAGCGCGGCATATCCGTCGCGTCCCACCACGCTGAAGGCCTGGCCCGGCAGGCCGGGCAGTTCGACCGCGCTCCAGAAGTGCAATCCGGACTGGCGATTGGCGTCGGGCTTGCCGAGATTGATGCGGATATCTTGCGTGCCGAGCGTTGTGCAAATAAGCGCATCGTTCTCGAGGCGGCCCATGCCCGCCACGTGGCTGAAAGAGCCGGACAGCATGCTCATGCGGGCCAGTTGTTCCGTCGAGCAAGGGGGGCCGGCGGGATGGTTGTTCAGGGCGCTGATGGCGTCGCTGATTTGCAGGCGTGCGGTGTCGGCACGTTGCAACACATCGTCCGCCATGTCATGCAGCGTGGCCAATACATCCTCGCGCCCCTGGATTTGCGCCAAGAGCAACGACAACGAGAAGGGTACGAGCAGAGCCAGTACTCCGACCGCCGACGCCAGCAACACCGTGCCAGTCTTGTTCATGCGCCGCTCCATCCCCCGCATTTTTGTGTCGGATGAGGCTACTCCCGGCAGGAGGCCGCGGCGTGTGCATTGACAATATTTGACAGTCGAAGGGAGCGTGCGGTCTCACCCCGGGTTGGACGAGGGGTCTTGCCCCTGCATGTCGCGGGCGCGCGCCAGCAGCAACTCGCGTTCGCGGGCGTTGCGCGTCATGCCGGCGGCGCGCTCGAATTCCGCGTAGGCCTCGGCGTGGCGGCCGAGCTTGGCGAGCAGGTCGCCGCGCACGCTGGGCAGCCAATGGTAGTTGGCCAGTGCTGCATCCGCCGCCAGCGCGTCGACGAGGTCAAGCCCCGCTTGCGGGCCGAACGCCATGCCGACGGCAACGGCGCGGTTCAGCGCCACCACTGGCGACGGCATCACTTGCGCGAGCGCGTCGTAAAGCGCCACGATGCGCGGCCAATCGGTGTCCTGCGGCGTGCGGGCGCGCGCATGGCAGGCCGCCAATTCGGCCTGCAAGGCATACGCGCCCAACGCCCCGCCTTGGGCGGCCGACCGCGCCAGCGCCGCCAGTCCGCGCCGGATCAGCAAGGGGTCCCAGCGGCCGCGGTCCTGCTCCATCAGCAGCACCGGGCGGCCTTGCGCATCGGTGCGGGCCCGCAGGCGGGAGGCCTGCAGTTCCATCAGCGCCACCAGCCCATGCACCTCGCCTTCGCCCGGAGTCAGTTCAGCCAGGATGCGGCCGAGGCGCAACGCTTCGTCGCACAGCGCCGGGCGCATCCAGTCATCGCCCGACGTGGCCGAATAGCCTTCGTTGAAAATCAGGTAGATGACCTCCAGCACGGACGCCAGGCGCGGGCCGCGGTCCTGCTCGCGAGGCACTTCAAAGGGCACCTTGGCCGCGGTCAGGCTACGCTTGGCGCGCACGATCCGCTGGGCAATCGTGGACTCCGACGCCAGGAAGGCGCGGGCGATCTCTGCGGTAGACAGACCGCCCAGCAAGCGCAGCGTGAGCGCCACGCGCGCTTCGGTGGACAGCACCGGATGGCAGGCGGTGAACACCAGGCGCAGCAGGTCGTCACCGATATCGTCCTGGCGGGCGGCGTCCAGCGCATCGACAAAATCGGGTTCCACGTCGGCCTGCAAGGCCTCCAGCTCGTGGCCGATCTGATCGTGCTTGCGGGTGTGCAGCGCGTCCAGGCGCAAGCGGTCGCGGGCGCGGTTTTTTGCGGTGGTCATCAGCCACGCTCCCGGGTTATCCGGCACGCCGGTATCGGGCCAGCGCTCCAGGGCGGCCACCAGCGCATCCTGCGCCAGCTCTTCAGCCAGGCCGACATCGCGCACCAGCCGCGCGACGCCGGCGATGACGCTGGCGGCTTCGATCCGCCAGACCGCCTCGATGGCCCGATGGGTTGCCGCCTGGCTCATGCGCCGGCCGCTTCGCCCGGAACCATGTACACCAGTTCCCAGATATGGCCGTCCAGGTCTTCGAAGCCATGGCCGTACATGAAGCCATGGTCTTGCGGCGCACGCGGCGCAGTGCCGCCAGCGGCCACCGCCCGGGCGACCAGATCATCGACTTCGGCGCGGCTTTCGCAAGACAGGCAGATCAGTACTTCGGTGGCCTGGGTGGCGTCGACCAGCGGCTTGCCGGTGAACCCCTGGAAGAAGTCCTTGGTCAGCAGCATGGCGTAGATGTCGTCGCTGATGACCATGCAGGCGCCCTGGTCGTTGGTGAACTGCGGGTTGAAGGTGAAGCCCAGGCGCTTGAAAAAGGCTTGGGATTTCTGCATGTCGCCGATGGCGAGGTTGACGAATATCTGCTTGTGCATGGGTTTGCTCCGGTGTGGGCCTGGCGCGTTGCGGCCAGGGCGATCAGCGGCTGACGCCTGGAATGTCACGGAAACGGTCAACGGCCTGGCTGGGGGCGAAGTCTTCCAGCTCGTACAGCTGGCGTACTTCGATGTCGCAAGGTTGGCCGATGAAGGGTTCGGGAAAACGCAGCGCCCACTGCATCGCCTCTTCGCGCGAGCGCACCTGGATCATGGTATAGCCGGCGATCAATTCCTTGGTCTCGGCAAAAGGCCCATCCACCACCGTGCGCTGGCCTCCCTCGTAGTGCACACGCCATCCTTTGGACGAGGGCTTCAAGCCGTTGGCGTCCAGCAGCACGCCGGCCTTGGCCAGCGCTTCATGGTAGGTCGCCATTGAGGCTAGCAGGCTTTCTTCCGGCATCAGGCCGGCTTCGCTGTCGGGCGTGGCCCGGACGATGATCATGAATCGCATCTGAGTCTCTCCTGGGGGTTGGACATCGCAGCCTGGGTTCCCGTCGGGACTTTCGGCTTGTACTGGGACGACGAACGGGAAGACGCTGGATCGACAAAGAATTTTCGGTCCTAGGGTAAATACCGGGATGCGGGCCAGGAAGAAGCCGCCATGCAGCCTGTTACGAACCGCCGGACCTGGTTGCAGCCGCCTCTCCTACACTCGCAGCGTTTTGTTCCAAACGAGGGTTGATATGAAAATGTTGTGCGGTCTGGCCTTGGCGGCCATTTTGCTTTCCGGCTGTGCCGTTTACACGCCCAGCGGTTCGGTCGTTGTCGATCCCCATGACGGGGGTGGCCGTGGCGGATTCTGTCCGCCCGGACAAGCCAAGAAAGGAAACTGTTGACCGACAGGCCAGGCCTGGCCCGGCTTTTTCGGGCCGGCGCTCCGGTTTCTTGCCGGGGACTTGCTGTGCGGGGCGTGGCGTCGAGCGGGAGGCCCTACATGAAACAGGGTCCCAATTCACGAACCTCGACCGTCGCCCATTGCGCCGCCGGGCATTCGGCGGCCAGCGCCAGGGCTTCTTCGCGGCTGTCGCACGTCAGCAGGAAGAATCCGCCGATCATTTCCTTGGCCTCGGCGTAGGGGCCGTCCACCAGCGAGCGTTCGCCGTCGCGGATTTGCAGGCGCACGCCTTCGGACTCGGATTTCAGGGATTCAGCTTGCGTCAGCAGGCCGCGCGCCTTCAACCCTTCGGCATAGCGCACCATCTGCGCATAGGCCTCGCGGCCTTCCTCGGGCGTGCGTTGGGCGCGCTGGCCCACGGGTTCAACGATCAGCAGCAGGTAGGACATGGGGTTTCCGGATTCTGGCTCACGGTGGCGGGTTCGGAAAGCTTACGTCAGTCTTCCTGGAAAATCGATGCGAAAGCCGCTCGTGAAACCAGGAACGAACTCGCAACGGTACGGGAGGTTTTCATTGACGTGAAGATCGGGTAATGTTTCATTAAATAAAATAAATTCCATTAGATGAAACCGTGAATCGTCCCGTCCTCACCCGCGAAAACTCGCTTGTCGTCCACCTTTGCGGCTTGTCGCAACGCCCCATCGCTTCACATACACGCGAGCGTCTGGCCCAGGCTTTCCTGGATTGGTTTACGGCCGGCTGGTCGGGGGCGACTGCAACTTGCGCGGAAAACTACCGCCGCGTGGCGGGGGACTGCCATCCCGGCGCAGGGGACGCTCCCGTGTTTGGGGGCGCCCAGATGAACGCCAACGGGGCGGCATTCGCCAATGCGGCCATCGCCCATATTCGGGAAATCGACGACGCGCACCGTGCCGCCATGCTGCACCCGGGTGTGGTGTCCGTCACACCGGTGTTGGCATTGGCGGCCAGCGCAGGCATGACGCAACGGCAGGTGGCCGACGCGGTCATCGCCGGCTATGAAGTATCGCTGCGCTTGGGCGAAGCGCTGGGCACACGCCATGCGGCGGGGTTTCATGCCACCGCGACGGCCGGCGCCGTGGGGGCGGCGGCGGCATCAGGGGTCGCGATGGGGCTGACGCCGGCCATGCTGCATCATGCCCTGGGAATCGGCGCCACGCAGGCGGCCGGGTTATGGCAGTTGGTCGATGATGACGCGCACGAGGCCAAATCGCTGCATCCGGCATTCGCCGTGCGTAACGGCATGGCGGCGGCTTATGCCGCGCGCGCCGGCCTGCCCGGCGCACAGCGCTTTGCGACGGGTTCACGCGGGCTGTATCGATTGTTGGCCGGGGACGGCCCGCTGGACGCGCTGGACGGCGGCCTGGATGCGCCCGAACGCGTGAACACTGCCACGATCAAGGCCTGGCCTTGTTGCGCGCAGCTTTTCACGCCGCTGGACGCTACCCGGGAGTTGATGGACCAGCATGCACCCGCGCCGGATGAGATCGAATCCATAGACGTGGAGATCTTCACGCACGCGCTGAAGATCGCCGGGGTCGAGTGGCCCGCCAAGCCGGCAGAAACGTGCTTCTCTTTGCGGTACGTGGTGGCGCGTTTGCTGCTTGCGGGCAAGCTGGGCATTGAAGACATGGAATCCCCGGACCTGCATGCGCCGGGCCTGTTGGCGCTGGCGCGCCGCATCACGGTGCGCACAAGCGAGGTCTTCCAGCAGGAATTCCCCCGCCTGCGCCCTTGCCGCGTGACGTTGACGCTGAAAGACGGGCGGCAATGGAGCGCGCTGAGGAAGCTGCGCAAGGGGGATCCGGAAGATCCCTATAACTGGGCGTCGTTGCAGGCGCGCATGCGCGCCTTCGCGCCCGCGATGGACGACGCCGCAGCGAGGGCCATTGTGGCTTGGTGCGAGCGTTTTACGGATGCCGGCCAGGACGCGGACATCTGCCTGCCAGCGCCTGGGCTGTTTGGGGCAGCGCCGCATTCCTAGGGGCGTCGGGCCGGCCGGCGCCGGCGTTTTCAGGCGTCGGCTTTGGGCGTCCAGGCCGCAGGGGGCGTGGTGCGAAATCCTTGCAGGGCGAGCTCGTGGCGCACGATTTCCACTGCCTTGAGCTGCGCGGCCTCGTCATGGCGGGATGCCAAACCGAGTACGACCAGCGCACCGATGAAGGCGTCGTCGGCATCGAACACCGGCAGGGCCACCGATGCCATTTCGGCAACCCGTTCGGAACGGGTCATCGCATATCCGTGTTCGTGGATGCCGCGAGCAAGGGGCGTGGTTCCACCGGTGAACGCCCGCAGCACATGCGCAGAAGACCCGCCATCCTTCAGACTGATCCGCTTGCCGACCTCGACGTGGTGACGCACTTCCCTGGAGGTGTTTTCGCGGTACAGGCAGATGCGGTCTTCACCGCTGCGCACGTACAGCGCAACGGTTTCGCCTGTCTGTTCCATGATGCTGCGCAGTGCCGGCTGCAAGCGCGAGCCCAGGTCGAACGTGTCGCGGTAGAGCATGCCCATGTGCAGCAGCGCCGGTCCTAGCGCGTAGGTGCTGCTGTCGTAGCGATGAATCATGCGCGCCTTGATGAACACGCCGAGCAGGCGCAGCAGCGTGGCTTTGTCCAGGCCGGTGCGTTCAGCCAGGTCGCGCAGCGACAGGCGCAGATTGTCTTCGCCGAAGCACTCCAGAACGGAAATGCCGCGTTCGAGCACGCCGGCGGGCGGCTTAGGGGAATTCTCGCTTGACACGGTTTCAGATGCTTCCTATAGTTTTGTTCAATAAAACATATTTTAATCAATGAAACGAAAGTCGGCTACCGGACCAGGGAACGCCGCTCGATTTCAACCAGGAGACACGCAAACGCCGGGCATGACGCCCGGCCACGCGGACCGTAGCATTATGCCCAATCAGATTGATGCTCTCGCAACGGCGCTGCGCGCCATCATCGGCCCGGGACACGTGTTGACCGCCGACGCCGATACGGCGCGCTACACCACGGACTGGCGTCGAAACTTTCCGGGCGTGGCGCGCGCCGTGGTGCGGCCGGCCAACACCCTGGAAGTGTCGCGCGTGGTGGCGTTATGCGCGGCGCACAGGGTGGCCGTGGTGCCGCAGGGAGGCAACACCGGACTGGTCGGCGGCTCGACGCCCGATGCCTCCGGGCGGGAGGTGGTGTTGAGCCTGGACCGCATGACGGCTGTGCGCCGCGTGGATGCGCTGGACAACAGCATCACGCTGGAAGCGGGCTGCACGGTGCTTGCCGCCCAGCAGGCGGCCTCCGAGGCCGGCCGGCTGTTCGCCCTGTCCCTCGCTTCTGAGGGAAGCGCCACGGTGGGCGGGGTGGTCTCCACCAATGCTGGCGGTGAACAAGTACTGCGTTATGGCAATACGCGGGACCTTACGCTAGGCCTGGAGGTGGTGCTGGCCGACGGCAGCGTGCTGCCGCAGTTGGGCACGCTGCGCAAGGACAACACCGGCTACGACCTCAAGCAATGGTTCATCGGCGCCGAAGGCACGCTGGGCGTGGTCACCGCCGCGGCCTTCAAGCTGTACGCGTTGCCCCGCAAGGTCGTGACGGCCTGGGTCGCGGTGCCGACGCCGCAAGCCGCGGTGGATCTCCTGGCCCGCTTGACGGATGCGGTGGGCGAGCGCGTGACGGCCTTCGAGCTGATCGGACGCCAGACCTTGACCCAGGTGCTGGCGCATCCCTTGGATGGCATGCGCGATCCGCTTGGGCAACCGTCGCCCTGGGCCGTGCTTTTCGACGTGTCGGAAACCTCGGCGCTGATGGATCCCGAGCCCGCGGTTCAGGCCGTGCTGGAAGCGGCGATGGAGGAGGGGGGCGTCACCGACGCGGTGATCGCTGCGTCTGGCCGCCAGGCGCACGACCTCTGGGCGTTGCGCGAGCACGTGCCGGAAGCGCAGCGGCTGGACGGCCGGTCCATCAAACACGATATCTCGGTGTCGGTGTCCCGGATTCCCGAATTCATCGCAACCGCCGGCGCAAGGCTTCAGGCGTTGATGCCCGGCATCCGCATCGTCTGCTTCGGCCACGTCGGCGACGGCAATCTCCACTACAACCAGAGCAAGCCCGAGGGCATGGCCGACGCCGCCTTCCGCGCGCAGGAAGACGCGGTGCATGACGCCGTGCACGAAACCGCCGCTGCATTGGGCGGCTCAATTTCCGCCGAGCATGGCATCGGCCGGCTCAAGCAGCAAGCGTTTCTCCAGTTCAAACCTGCCGTGTCCGTTGAGGTCATGCAGCGCATCAAGCACGCGCTGGATCCCTTGGGCACATTCAACCCCGGCCGCCTGTTTCCGCGTACCGACCGCCAACCTTCCTAATCATCAGGATCCTGCGCCATGCCCGTTTCCGTCTTCGACATGCAATCGCTCCAGCATCTTTGGAGCACCGACGAATTGCGCGACATCTTCTCGGAAGAGACCCGCATCCAGAAGTGGCTTGACTTCGAGGCGGCATTGGCCGAAGCGCAAGCCGAGCTGGGCATCATTCCGGCCGCGGCAGCAAAGGAGATCCGTGCCCAGGCCAAGATCGCGAATATCGATATCAGCCAGATGTCGGCAGAGATCCGGCGCATCAAGCATTCATTGGTCCCTGCGCTGAAGCAATTGCAAGCGCGTTGCGGCGCTGACCACGGCGAATGGGTGCACTACGGCGCCACGACGCAGGATGTGGTCGACACCGGCGTAGCCTTGCAACTCAAAGCGGTGCACGCCGTCATCTTGCGCGATGTCGCGGCCGTGGGGCACGAGTTGGCGCGGCTGGCGCAAGCACATCGCGACACGCCCATGGCGGGACGCACGCACGGAGTGCAGGCGCTTCCCATCACGTTCGGGCACAAATGCGCGGTCTGGCTGGACGAGTTGTCCCGCCATCATGACCGCCTGAAAGAGTCCGAAGCGCGGGTGCTGGTGGGCATGGTCGCCGGAGCCGTGGGCAGTCAGGCGTCGCTGGGCGAACAGGCTGAAGAGGTGGAGCGACGCACGCTGGCCAAGCTGGGGCTGGGCGCGCCCGCGGTCAGTTGGGCGCCCGCGCGCGACAGGTTCACCGAATACGCGTTGGTGCTGGCCATGCTGGGGGCCACGTTGTCGAAGATCGGCAACGAGCTCTTCAATATGCAAAGAAACGAATTCGGCGAAGTGGAGGAAGCGTTCTCGGCGGGCAAGCTGGGCTCGTCCACCATGCCGCACAAGCGCAATCCGACTTCGGCCGAAAACCTGGCCGGCTTGTGCCGGCCGTTGCGTGCCAGCGCGGCGTTGATGCTGGAAGGCATGGTGCAGGAAGGTGAGCGCGACGGTGTGGCCTGGAAGATCGAATGGAAAGCGTTGCCCGAGTGCTGCCTGATCGCCGGCGCCATGCTGTTCCAGGCCAAGAACCTGCTGGCCGGACTGCGGGTGGATGCGGACGCCATGGCGTTGAACCTGGACCGCATGCGCGGCTACCTGCTCTCCGAACACGTGATGCTGGAACTGTCTGAACGCGTGGGCAAGCAGACGGCCCATGAGTGGATCTATGAAGCGTCGATGCATGGCATCACCCACAAGCTCGATTTCGCCCAGGCATTGCGCCAGCATAAGGACCTGGCGGCGCTGCTGGGCGAAGACGAGATCCTGCGTCTGACCGACCCTGCCGGCTATCTGGGGCAGTGCGCCGCGTCAGTGGACAGGGTGGTGCAGAGACAACAGGCCGGATGGCTTGGCGCCTGACGGATTCCCTGAAAAAAACAAGCCAGGAGACAGACACTATGGGCATTTCTTTCACCATCCGCCGGGGCCGGCGATTTGGGGCCGCCGCCGTAGTTGCAGGGGTGGGCATGGCTGCTGTGGCGGGCGGCGTGGCGCACGCCGCGTATCCCGATCGTCCCATCACGCTGGTGGTAGGTTTTCCGCCGGGCGGCGGAGGCGATCTCTACGGACGCCTGGTCGCGACCGCCATGGGCAAGACGATCGGCCAGACCGTGATTGTCGAGAATCGGCCGGGGGCGGGCGGCAACATCGCCGCCGGCCTTGTCGCCAAGGCGGCGCCCGATGGCTACACCATCCTGTTGGCCATGAGCGGCAATCTGGCCGTGTCGCCCGCGCTGAAGCCGCAGAGCCTGCCCTACAAGGTGCCGGAGGACTTCACGCCGATCGGCCTGATCCTGGAAGCGCCGCATGGCTTGTTCGTCGCGACACCGTCGCGCTTCAAGACTGCGCAGGAAGTGATCAAGACCGCCAAGGACAAGGAGTTGACCTTCGCTTCCACCGGCACCGGCGGGGCGGCCCACATCGGCATGGAAACCATCAAGGAACTCGGACACCTGAAGCTGCTGCATGTGCCGTACAAGGGGTCTGGCCCTGCGATTACCGACATGATCGGCGGGCAGATCGACATGTTCTTCGCCACCGCGTCGCCGCTGGTGCCGCAGGTGCAGCAAGGCCAATTGCGCGTGCTTGCGTTGACCGGCAGCCAGCGCAGTCCGATCTTGCCGGACGTGCCCACGTTCAAGGAGCTTGGCATCGATATGACCATGACGCAATGGTATGGCCTGGCGGCGCCGGCCGGCACGCCGCCTGATGTGGTCAAGGTATTGTCCGACAGCCTGTCGCGCGCCTTGAAGGATACGTCAGTGCAGAACGCCATCCGCAAGGACGCCGCCATGGAGCGCGACCTGCCGTTGGACCAGTTCAAGCAATACATCATTCAGGACATCGCCAATTACCGCAAAGCCGCTACCCCCGACCTGCTGAAACAGATCGGGCAGTAGGGCCGCGCTTGTACAACCCGACCATCCTCAAACCGGGAGACTTCTTCATGTTGCAGAACTGGACCGACACGCTCGCCAACAACCGCAAGGCGGGCGAAGCGCTGGGCAAGCACAATCCCCAACTACTTACCGCGTTCCGCGCGTTGAACCAGGCGCAAGGCGCCACCGGCACGCTGGATGCCAAGACGCGCGAGCTGATCGCCTTGGCGGTGGCCGTCACGACGCGCTGCGACGGTTGCATCGCGGCGCACGCCGACGCCGCACGCAAGGCCGGCGTGACCGAAGTGGAATTGAGCGAAGCGTTGAGTACCGCCATCGCCCTGAACGCCGGTGCGGCCTACGTGTATTCGCTGCGTGCGATGGACGCGTTGGCGGCCGGCCAGGCTTGAATGGGGAACCGCGTATGTACGACACCTTGATCGCCGCGGAGGAATTGGCCCGCGCGTTGGCGCAACCGGGGCGGGACGACATCCTGGTCCTGGACTGCGGCTTTGACCTGACGGATGCGCAGGCGGGGCGCCGCCATTACGACGCCGGGCATATCCCGGGCGCGGCCTACGTGCATCTGGAAGATACGCTCAGCGGCACCAAGACGGGGGGCAACGGGCGCCATCCGCTGCCTGACCGCACGGCCTTCGCGCAGGCGATGGCCGCGCTGGGCGTAAGTCGCCAGACGCAAGTCGTCGCCTATGACAATGCAGGCGGCATGTACGCGGCGCGCCTTTGGTGGCTGCTTCGCTGGATCGGCCATGACGCTGTGGCGGTGCTGGACGGCGGCGAGGGCGCCTGGCAAGCTGCGGGATACCCGCTTACCACGGACGCGCCCGCCAAGCGGGCCGCGGGCGCGCTGCCGGTCCGCGACAGCCGCCAGCCCACGCTCGGCTACGTGCAACTGCGCCAGGCGCTGGCCGCGGGCGGACGCGTCGTGCTGGATGCGCGCGCGCCAGACCGCTACCGGGGCGAGAACGAAACACTGGACGCCGTCGGCGGCCACATTCCGGGTGCGTGCAATCGGTTCTTCCGGGATAACCTGGGCGCCGATGGCCGGTTTCTTCCCGCCGACCAGTTGCGTCAGGCCTTCCTGTTGCGCATGGACGGCCGCGCGCCGACCGACGTCATCAGCCAGTGCGGCTCCGGGGTCACGGCGTGCCACAATTTGCTTGCCATGGAAGTGGCGGGGTTGACGGGCGCGACCCTGTACCCTGGCTCGTGGAGCGAATGGAGCGCGCAACCAGACGCCCCGATCGCCACCGGCCCTGATGCCTGAACCCCTCATGAACGATTCTGTCTCCCGCCCGCCCCGTCCCGACACGGACCGCAAACCCCACAGTGCCCATTGGGGTGTTTTCTCCGCTGCCTGGAAAAAAGGTGCGCTCGAGGTGCTGCCGCACCCGGGCGATCCGGACCCCAATCCGTTGATCCAGAACTTCACCAACGCGCTGGACCACCCGGTACGGGTCAAGGCGCCCATGGTGCGGCGGGGGTGGCTGGAACGGGGGCCGGGACCCGACGCCGCTCGGGGCCGCGACGGCTATGTGCAAGTCAGTTGGGAGCACGCGCTGGACCTGCTGGCCGCCGAATTGAAGCGCGTCAAGGACTTGCATGGTCCGCAAGCCGTGTTCGGAGGCTCTTACGGCTGGTCCAGCGCGGGGCGCTTCCATCACGCCCAGAGCCAGGTCCACCGGTTCCTGAATACGGCGCTGGGCGGTTACGTGCGATCGGTTAACAGTTACAGCGCCGGCGCGTCGGCCGTGATCCTGCCGCATATCCTGGGCAGCATGGACGACGTGGCGCGCCGCAACGTCACGTGGGAGCAGATCGTGGGGCACACGGACGTCGTGCTCGCGTTCGGCGGCATGGCTTTGAAGAACTCGCGGGTGGCCAGTGGCGGCATCAGCCGCCATATCGAACGCGAATCCATGCGCCAGGCCGCAGCGCGGGGCTGCCGTTTCATCAATATCAGCCCGTTGTCATCGGATTTTCCGACAGATGCTCAGGCGGAGTGGATACCGGCCGTGCCTGGCACCGACGTGGCGCTGATGCTGGCCCTGGTGCACGAGCTGGTCGCCCACGGGTGGCATGACGAGGTATTCCTGGCGCAGTTCTGCGAGGGCTGGGAGGATTTCCAGCACTATCTGCTGGGCCGCCAAGACGGACAGGCGAAGAACGCGGCTTGGGCCGCCGCCATTTGCGGCGTACCCGCAGCGAAGATCGCCGAGCTGGCGCGACTGTTGCGCGGCAAGCGGGTGCTGGTGACGGTCGCGCATTCGCTGCAGCGCGCCGAACACGGCGAGCAGCCCGTCTGGATGGCGGCTGTGCTGGCGGCCGCGCTCGGCCAGCTGGGTTTGCCCGGCGGCGGCTACGCCTACGCGCTGGGTACGCTGGCGCATTACGGCAAGCGCAGCAATGCCGTGCCGGTGGCGTCCTTGCCGCAGGGGGTCAACGGGGTTAAGGCCTTCATTCCCGTCGCGCGGATTTCTGACATGTTGCTGCACCCTGGGGAACCCTTTGACTACAACGGCAAGCGCATGCCGTATCCGCACGTGCGCCTGGCCTATTGGGCGGGCGGCAATCCGTTCCATCATCACCAGGACCTCAAGCGTCTGACGTGCGCGTTCGCCACGCTGGACACATTCGTCGTTCATGAGATCGGCTGGACCGCCACGGCGCGCCATGCCGACATCGTCCTGCCCTGCACGATGACGCTGGAACGCGAGGACATCGGCGGCGCGCCGACGGATCCGCTCCTGGTGGCCATGCACCGTATCGCCGCGCCCAACGGCCAGGCGCGTGATGATTACGACATCTTCGCAGACTTGTCGGAGCGCCTGGGCACGCGGCAGGCTTTTACCGAAGGTCGCACCAGTGGCCAATGGCTGCGCCACCTTTACGAAAAGACCCGGGTAGCCTTGCAGGAAAAAGGCCTGGACGCGCCCGATTTCGACCAATTCTGGGAAAAGGGCGAATTGACGCTTCCCCAACAAGATGACGATGGCGGCATCTTGCGCGCGTTCCGCGCAGACCCCTCCGGCAAGCCGTTGCCCACGCCCAGCGGCAAGGTCCAGATCAGCTCTCCGGTCATTGCCGGTTTCGGCTATGTGGATTGTCCGGGCCATCCGGCATGGCTGCCGCCGGAAGATGCGCCTACGCCGGCTTTCCCGTTGTTCCTGGTCGCCAACCAACCCGCCACCCGTCTGCATAGCCAACTCGACTTCGGCGCGCATAGCGCGTCCCGAAAGCGCCAAGACCGGGAAGTTTGCACGCTGCACCCGCAGGATGCCGCCGCGCGAGGCATTGCCGATGGCGATATCGTCCGGCTGTTCAATGCGCGTGGCGCCTGCTTGGCCAGCGCCGCGCTCAGCACGACCATCATGCCCGGGGTGGTGCAACTGCCCACCGGCGCCTGGTACGACCCGGTCGAGGACGCCAGCGGCCAGGTGGCGCTGTGCGGCCATGGCAATCCGAACATCTTGACGCGCGACGCCGGTACCTCATCGCTGGCGCAGGGCTGCAGCGGGCAACTGACTTCGGTGCAGGTCGAACGCTTTGACGACGCTTTGCCTCCGATGCGCGCGTTCGAAGCGCCGGCCGCCGAGACGGTTGTCAGCGGGTAGCGGTCGGCGCCCGCCGCACACCGCCCATCAGGCGCTGCCCACGGGCGGCGCCCGTTGGCCTATTCTTCACGTCTGGCCCGAAAAATGCCGTGTGACCCATCGCTCGCACACCGCCCATAGCTCGGGCGCGCCTTTTTTGATGGCGGGCCCATAGCGCGAAACGACCTGTTCCAGCGACACGCCGCTTTCGGTCCAGGTGCCGCCGCCCGTGTGGATGTTGATCAGCAGCGGCTGAAAACGGTCGAGGGCTTTCGCGAACTGGGCGTCGTCGGTCTCGGCTTGCTCGAATTCCTGCCACAGCCCCAGGAATTCGTCGCGTTGCGCCTGCGGCAGCAGGCCAAACAGCCGCGTCGCCGCCTGGGATTCACGTTCAGCCTGCCGTTCTGCGGAATGCCCGCCGTGGATCGGCGTATCGCCGACGTCGATCTCGACGACGTCATGCAGCAGGAGCATCTGCATGACCCGGTTGATATTGACCGACCCGGCGGCATACTGGCCCAGGACCAGCGCGTACATCGCCAGGTGCCAGGAGTGCTCGGCGGTGTTTTCCTTCCGGCTTTGATCCAGCAGCGGCGATTGCCGGATGACCGTCTTCAGCCGGTCGATTTCCCGTAGAAAATCCAGCTGCCTTTCCAGTGCCGTCGATTGCGTCATCTTGCCCGCCCAGAGTTTGTCCACCCTCCAGTGTACGGAAATGCGTCAGCCCTGGCGGGTCACCGCGCTGGGTCGGCAGCTTGGGCGGGGGCCTGGGCCTGCTTGACCGGGGTCTGCTTCGGCGCGATGTCCATGATCAGTTCGACGCGGCGGTTGGCGGCGCGGCCGGCTTGCGTGTCGTTGGACTCGATGGGACGGGTTTCGGCGTAGCCCACGGCACGCAGCCGCTGCGCCGACACGCCGTCGCGCACCAGTTCACGCAGCACGCTGGTGGCGCGGCTGCTGGACAGTTCCCAATTGGAGGCGAATTGCCGGGTCTGGATCGGCACTGGGTCGCTGTGTCCTTCCACCGACACCTGATATTCGTTCTTGGTCAGGATGGCGGCCAGGCGCTTGATGACCTCCAGGCCGGCGGGGCTGAGCGTGGCTTGGCCCGAGGGGAACAGCAATTCATTGCTGATGCGGAAGCTGACGGACTGCTCGTTGATGATCACGTCCACCGACTTGCCCAGGTCGCCCAGGCCCAGCGATTCCTTGGAAGGCGCCTTCAACGGCGGGGCGGCGTCGGCCACTTTCACGCCGTCGTCGACGGGGGGCGCTTCGGCGGCTTGGCTTTCAGCGGGCGGTTCGGCCCAGCTGGCAGGGATCGGCGTGGCGTCGAATTCGGCGTATTCGCCATCGTATTTAGGCAGGCCGCTTGCGGCCAGCGTGCCGACCAGCTCAACGGGCGTGTCGGACGCGGCAGGCGCCTGACCGTGCAGGCGCGCCACCGCCAGCATCACCACCAGCATGGCCAGCAGCAGGGTGATCAGGTCCAGATAGCTCAGCAACCAGTTCTCGGAGTCCTGCTCCACGGTCTCTTCGACGTGCCAGCGGGCGTAACGATCCTTGCGGTCGGTCTGGCTGGGGCGCCAGCCGCTGTTGTCCGCCGCTTTCTGGGCGCGCAACTGGGCCTGGCGGGCCTGTTCGATCCGCTGCGCCAGGGAAGGGGAAATCAGGCTCATTGACGCGCGGCGGCCGGACGGGTGATGGAGACGGGTTGGGCGGCGGGTTTGACCTGGCCTTCCGTCTTGGGTTTGGGCTGCGTCGTGGCGGCCAGGCCGCCGTCGTAGATTTCGTCTTCGACGTGCATGACGAAGGAATTCAGGGTCTCGCGCACGACCGCCGGGCCGCGCTTTTCGCACATCATCGAGATGCCTTGCAGCACCATGTTCATGGATTCAATGCGGCGGGCGGTGCGGCGTTCAAGCTTCAAGGCGATCGGCTTGCAGACCAGGTTGGCCAGCAGGATGCCATAGAACGTCGTCATCAGGCCCACGGCCAGATGCTGGCCGATCATCGTCATGCTGCCGTCGCCCAGCACCGCCATCAGGTTGATCAGGGCGACCAGCGTGCCCAGCATGCCGAAGGCCGGCGCAAAGGTGGCCATCACGCGGAACATCTGCGCTTCGGCCTGTTCGCGGGCCCGCAGCCGGGCGACGCGCCATTGCAGCACTTCGATGATCTGGTCTTCGGGGGTGTTGTCGATGATGAGCTGCACGCCCGTGCGCAGGAACGGGTTCGAGACCTTCTTGAGCTCTTGCTCGACCTTGTGGACGTCGGTGTTCATCCACAACTGCGCCATCGACACCAGTTCTTCGATATCGCGCTGCTGGTCGTGCTGGTCGTTGCGGAACACGGTGCGCACCAGCTTGAAGATGCGCAGCACTTCAGGCAGCGGGTAGGCGATGAACAGCGCGGCGCAGGTGCCGCCCAGAACGATGGCCAGGCCGGGCAGGTTGAAGTACATGCTGGCGTCGGTGGCGGACAGCGCGACGACGATCAGCAGGGTAAGCAGGCCGACGACGGCGCCGATGACGGAAGACGGATTCATGGATCTTGGCCGAAAGGGTAGGCATGCCGCGCGCGGAATGCCGGATTTTCGGGAAATTCTAGCCAGGACCCGAGCGAGTCAATCCGCCGGAAAAGAGGGCGAAAGGGCCGGTAAGCGCCGGCTTAACCGCTTAGTCAGCCGGCGGTCTGGCGCCAAAAATGGGGTCGTATTCCGCTGCTCAAGCATGGCGCTGGCGCCGGGCCAGCCATTCTTCGCGGGTGATTTCCCAGATTTCCGCGGGCTGGCGGCCGCTGACGAAGCCGCGCTCTTCGGTGCCCACCACGCGCATTCCGCTGCGTTCGGAGATCTTGCGCGATCCGGTGTTGGCGACGGCCTTGGGCGCCCGCAGGAGCGGCTTGCCCAGCACCTCGAACCAATAGGCGGTGACGGCGTCGCTGGCTTCGGTCATGTAGCCGCGGCCATGGAAGTCCGGGGCCAGCCAGAAGCCGCGGTTGTTATGGGATTCGTCGTCCATCAGGCTGATCACGCCGATCAGGCGGCCGGGGGCGTCCAGCGTGCGTACGGTCCAATGCCATTGTTCGCCCCGGCGGATGGCGGGCAGCGCCACGCGCTCGATGTAGTCACTTGCGCCGTTGTCCGGGTACGGCCAGGGCACCTGATCCGCCAGGAAACGCACGATCTCCCATTGCGGAAAGACGCGCTGGATGGCATCGGCGTCCTCCATGCCTAGCGGCAGCAGGGTAAGGCGGGCGGTGGTCAGGGCGGGGTAGGGCATGGTGGCGGCGGGGCGGGCGCAGAGGGGCCGGAAGGGCGGTCGCAAGGGCGGTCGCGAGGGCGGCCAGAGGGTGGTGGAGCCGGATATGTATATCATGAGCGGTATCTGGCGGTCAGCCGCTACAGCCGCCGCAGCATTGGAGAACCACATGAATACCCCCAACGAAAACGTCAGCATGGCGCTTTTCTGCGACTTCGAGAACGTAGCGCTGGGTGTGCGCGACACCAAATACCAGAAATTCGACATCCGGCCCGTGCTGGAGCGCCTGCTGCTCAAGGGCAGCATCGTCGTCAAGAAAGCCTATTGCGACTGGGAGCGGTACAAGGAATTCAAGGCCCCGATGCACGAAGCCAATTTCGAGCTGATCGAGATTCCGCACGTGCGCCAGTCGGGCAAGAATTCGGCCGATATCCGCCTGGTCGTCGACGCGTTGGACTTTTGCTACACCAAGTCGCACGTCAACACGTTCGTGATCATCAGCGGCGATTCCGATTTTTCGCCGCTGGTATCCAAGCTGCGCGAAAACAACAAGAAGGTCATTGGCGTGGGCGTCAAGCAATCCACGTCCGATCTGCTGATCGCCAACTGCGACGAATTCATCTTCTATGACGATCTGGCCCGCGAAGGCCAGCGCACCGCCGACGCGCGCCGCGACAACCGGGGCGGCACCAACGCCGGCCAGCGCCGGACGCCGGACGAAGAGCGCCGCCGCAAGGAAGAGCTTGAGGCCCGCAAGACCCAGGCGGTGGAAATGGTCGTCGAGACCTTCGAGGCGCTGATGGCCGAGCGCGGCGACAGTGGCAAGATCTGGGCGTCGGCGCTGAAGGATGCGCTCAAGCGCCGCAAACCGGATTTCAACGAGTCGTACTACGGCTTTCGCGCCTTCGGCAATCTGCTGGACGAAGCGCAGTCGCGCGGCTTTCTGGAAGTGGGTCGTGAAGAGAAGTCCGGCACCTACGTTTATCGCGACAGCGCCGACAGCGCACCGGCCGTGAACCGCTCGGGTGGCCACAGCGGATCCCGTTCCGCGCAAGGCCGCCAGGCGGCGCCGGCCGACGTCGAGGCCGACGAAGCGCAAGCCGGCGCGGTGCAAGCCGGCGCGGTGCAAGAGGAAGCCAACCCCCGTCCTTCCCGCAAATCGCGCGGTGGGCGCAAGTCGGGCAGGGGCGCCAGCCAGCATGCGGAAGCGGCTGTGGCCGTGCCGTCGGATGCGGCATCTGAGGAACCGGCCGCGCCGTCCGAGGCCTTGGTTCAGGCCGGCGGACAAGCAGAAGCCAGCCAACGGGTAGAGGCGAACAAGCAGGCAGAAGCCAACCAACAGGCAGAGGCCGACAAGCAGGTCGCAGCCGCCAAGCAGGCGGAAGTCGACAAGGAAACCGCCAAGAAGCTTGCCGAGGAAGCCGCCACGCTGGAGGCCATGCGCGCGGATGCGCTGGCCCGCGCCCAGGCGCCCAAGCCTGTCCAACCCTCGCGGCTGCCGCCCATGCCCACGCCATTGCCGCAAGCTCGCCAGCCGCTGCCTGCCGTGGATATCGCCGAATGGACGTTTGTCGAACCTGCTGCAGAATCGCGTCGCGAACCCGCCAAGGCGCCCGCCAAGGTTTCGGACCCGTTCGCCGGCGGCCAGGCCAGACCGGTTGAAGAGGCGCCGGCCACGCCGGCGGTCAAACGCGCCGCTACCCGCGGCCGCAGCGCCACCAAGACGGCCACGGCCACGGCCAAGGCCGTGACGGCCTCTGCGCCGCAGGCTGAAACCACCGATGAGGTGGCCGCCAAGCCCGCCCGCAAGACGGCCAGCAAGACGGCCAGCAAGACCACCAGCCGTACGCGCCAGCCGCGTAAGACGGCGGCCTCGGAATCCTGAGGCGCCGCCGGTTCAGATTGCCGGGCTGCGGTAGCGGCCCGGCGTCACACCCAATTCGCGTTTGAACATGGCGATGAACGCGCTGACGTTGTCGTAGCCCAGGTCCAAGGCCACGGTGGTGACCGGCGCGCCGGCGGCCAGCATTTCCTGCGCCCGCATCAAGCGGGCGTGCTGGCGCCATGCACCGACCGTCATGCCGGTTTCCGCCTGGAAGCGGCGCGCCAGCGTCCGCGGCGCCATGCCGATGGTCTTGGCCCATGCGTCCAGTTGCCGGGTGTCGGACGGCGCATCCGATAGCGCCAATGCCAAGCGTCGCAGCCGCGGGTCGCGCGGCAGCACCAGCGCCGCGCCCGCTCGCGGCAGCGTGCGGATTTCTTCCCGGATCAAGGCTTCGATGTGGCGGCGCGCCGTATCGGGTGCGCCGTCTTCCCACGCCGCGGCTCGGTCCACGGCGGCCACCAGCAATGCGGAAGCTCGCAGCAGGCAGGGTGAGGCCGGTAGGCCGGCGCAGGCGGCCGGGCTCAGGTAGGCGCTGTAGCCGGCATAGGGGCCGTGAGAGCGCAGGCCGTGGGGATGATCGGGCGGAATCCAGACGGCGCGCATGGACGGCACCACCCATTGCTGCTCGCCTGCATAGACGGTCAACAATCCTTGATAGGCACCCAGCAATTGCCCCCGCGCATGCCGATGCATGGCGGTGTCGCGCAATGCGCCGTCTGCGCGGCGCACGGCGATCAGCCGGGGGCCTTGCCGCGAGCGGGCGCGTTCGGGCGCCAGCAAGGGCGGAGGGAGAGCCAAGGGTTCCATATGGCCGAATTACCGTATTGAATGTCAGAAACACCGCAGAATTGCCAGCCGGCAACGCCTATCGTAGCGCTTGTGTCCAACCCTCAGGAGCAACAAATGCAAGCACAGGACGTTTTGCCGGACGGCGTAGACCAAGGAAACTTCAACGGCGTTGCCGTACGCAAAGGGACGGTGGGCGCCTTCCTGGCGAACGCGCGCATATGCCTGGACCCCTTGGCGGCGCCGCAGGCGGTGGACGCGGCCCGGCGCGATATCCAGGACGCGCTGCCCGCCCTGCGCGCGCTGGGCCTGTTTGAGATCCTGCAGGTCAAGGATGCGGGGTTGCGCGCCTGGGTGCAGGCGGAGGAAGGCGGCGCGGACCAGGGCGCCTAGGCGGGCAGAAGTGCACGGCCCTGGTGGACTATGATTCCACGTTTTGGGCCAGCGCCGCAGTTTGCGGGCCGCCCGTTGGCCTACTGCCTGCCGGATTTTCCATGCAATACGTATTGATCAGTTCCTGCCTGCTGGGCAACCCCGTCCGCTACGACGGGCGCGGCGTGCCCAATGGCGACGCCGTGCTGGCGCAATGGCTGGCCGAAGGCCGCGTTGTGCCGGTCTGTCCGGAGGTGGCAGGCGGGATGCCCATTCCCCGGCCGCCCGCCGAGATCGAACCCGGCAAGGTGGCCGCTGCGGTGTTGGACGCCGGCGCCCGGGTCGTGGCGGTGACGGGTGAAGATGTCACCCTGCCGTTCGTGCAGGGCGCGCACGCGGCATTGGCGGCGGCGCGGGAGCGCGGCATCCGTGTGGCGGTACTGAAAGAAGGCAGCCCGTCCTGTGGCAGCGGTTATGTGTATGACGGCCATTTCGCGGGCCGCCGCCAACCGGGCGTGGGCGTGACGGCGGAATTGCTGACGCGGGCGGGCGTGCAGGTCTTCAGTGAAAAGCAATGGGGCGAGGCCCAGGCCTGTCTGGCGCAATGGGAGGCGCAGCATGTGGATTAGCGCAGGCGCCGTGGTCCTGGCGCTGCTGGCAGTCCTGGTGCTGACCGGGCGGCTTGGGTCGTCCGCCGGGTGCTCCGGCGTGGTGGCCAGCGGCCGGCGGTGGCCGGCGCGTGTCGCCGCCGCGCTGTGCCTGCCGCTATCCGCGTTCTTCTACTACGCCTGGTACGCGTTCTACCTGAAGTGGGATTTCAACGAACTGGGCCGCTACTACGATCCCGACGACCAGGTGGTCTACACGTCTTCGGGGTTTGTCTGGGTGATGCCGGCGACCCTGCTGTTGGCCGCCGGGCTGCTTTGCGCCTGGCGCGGCTGGCGCCGCTGAACCCTGAGCGCCGGGGGCAAATCACTCGCTGCGGATATTCGCGGCCTTTACGATCTTGCCGTTGTCCGCGTATTCCCGCTGCACCTGTTGCGCGAATTGCTCGACGCTGCCGGGCGACATGATGTTCAAGGCATCGGTCAGCGGCTTGCTGATGTCAGGCATGGCGGCGACCTGGTTGATGACGGCGTTCATGCGTCGTCGGAAATCGGCGCTGGATGTACCCGGGGCGAAAAAGCCGAACGTCGACGTCATGTTCGCCATGGGATAGCCCAGTTCGGCAAAGGTCGGCGCGTCCGGCCGGCCGGGCAGGCGGGACGGTGAGCCCACCGCCAGCAGCTTGAGCTTGCCTTCGTCGATCAGCGTGTTGACGGGGGCGGACGCGTTGACCAGCATCAGCGTGAACTGACCTCCCAGGGCGTCCGGCACCATCTGCGCCATGCCCTTGTACGGCACGTGCGTGATGCGCACCTTGGCCTGGCCGTTGATTTGTTCCAGCATCAGGTGCCCCAGCGACCCGACGCCCGCCGTCGCCAGCGACAAGCCGTCGGGGTCCGCCTTGGCCTGGTCCAGCATGTCCTTGAAGTCCTTGCCCGTGAATTTCGGGCCGCCCACCAGGTACACCGGCGAGTACATCACGGCAGCCACCGGCGCCAGGTCCTTCAGCGGGTCGTACAGGGTTTTCATGACGTGTGGCGACAACGTGACCGGGCTGACGGCGGTAAATCCCAAGGTGTTTTCATCGTGGGCGCGGGCCACGGTGTTCATGCCGATCATGCCACCCGCGCCGCCGCGGTTTTCAACGACGACGGGCCGGCCGAGTTCCACGGCCAGCTTCTGCGCAAAGGCGCGCGCGGTGTTGTCAACGATGCCCCCGGCGCCGTAAGGCACCACGATGGTCAGGGCCTGGGACTTGGCGTCGGTCTGGGCGTGGACGGAGAACGAGGCGGCGCAAACTGCGCTGAATGCGCAAAGGCCGGCGAACCGCTTGAAGTTGAGCATGGCTTTCCCTTGTTGCCCGGCGTGACGGCCGCGCGTATTAGCGGGCCGTCCAATGCGGCGCGCCGGCATGCAGTGTGTGCAGGCCGGCGCGTCAGGACAATGGGGAATATCCGGGGTTGCGGCGTCAGTTGGCGCGGTAGCCGCGGCTGTTCATGCAGGAATCCAGCGCGTGGTTGTAGGAATCCACCATGACTTGCGTGGTCCATTGCGAAATGGTTGCCGGGTCGTAGCCGCTTTGGTTCATGGCCCAGCGCTGGCAATCGCTCGTGGCATTGGCTTGGGCCGAATTGACCTTGGGCGCAGATTCATATTGCACGGGTGCGTATTGCGGCTGCGGTTGCGCGTAGGCAATGGGCGGGGCGCTGTAGACGGGAGGCGCGTCGTAGACGGGCGCGGCATACACCGGCGGGCTCGTATAGGCCACGCCCGGCGAGGCATACACCCCAGTCTGCACATAATTGGGGCCGGAGTCAGCCGCCAGCAACAGGCCGACCGCCGCCAACGCGAAGGCGCCGCCCACCCACCAGCCCGCCGAACTGCTGCCGCCACCGCCGTGGTGGTGATAGTTATTACCGCCGTGATAGCCGCCGTGGTAGCCGCCGCCACCCCAACCACCGCCGCGTCCGCCGGCCATCACGGGCGCGCTCGCAACGGCAAGCGCCAACGCCACGACAACCCTCCGGCCTGTAAACCGTTTCATGATCTTGCTCCTGAGTCGCCGCGCAACAGCCTCTATATAAGAGACTCGCGGCGATAACGCTACTTTACTGCTGCGGGAGCACCAAAATATGTTGCAAACGCTACGGTCATTTCAAGTGACTTCAGGGCGACGATGGTGGAATACCGCTAGCTGGGCCGAGGTATTTCCGGCCCTTTGTCGCCAATTTGCGACGATGCAATGTTTCAGCATTCCATCAATCGCGTCGCCGGATTGGCAACCTTGGCTGGCGCCGCACACGGCGATGCGGCTTGCAGGATGATTCAATAGCCGTACGGGGCGCTTTTCGACATGTCGCAACATGCGTAACGATCGTGACATCCGGCAGCCTGACCATTCTGGGAAGTAGTGGCGGAAAGCCAGGAAGGGTAGTACTTTCTCGCGATGATTACGGCACGACCCTCTTCTTTATTGCAAGACAAGCGGCTCACGAAGGGTGAACGCACTCGGTTACAGCTTCTGCAGGTCGCCGCGGCGGAGTTCGCCGAGCGCGGATTCCAGCAAACGCGGATCAGCGACATTGTCGCCCGCGCCGGTGTGACCCAGCCTGTCTTTTATCAATACTTCTCAAGCAAGCAAGCGGCCTACGACGAACTGGTCGGCATGTTCGCGCAGCGCTTGCGGCAGGCCATCAGCCTGGCGCGTTTGCCCGCTGACCTGGACGGTACGCAAATGTCGGACCGAATCCGCCGTGGCGTCCGCGGCCTGCTTGCCATCTTGCAGGAAGATCCTAACCTGACCCGCATCGGCTTCTTCCAGGTGGCCGCGGCTGAAGCGCTGAAGGACGAACTGGTGGCGATGATCGCCGACAACGTCCGCGCCGAGCAGCAGGCGGGGCTGTTCCGGGCGGCGATTCCGGCCGATTGGTTCGCGCAGTCGCTGATGGGCATCATCGAACGCTTCACGCGCCAACTGCCGGACGCCGCGCAGCAGCAGGCGTTGGCGGAATTCATCACCGACCTGCTGCTGGACGGCATACGGGACCCCGACCCGGATCGTCAACGCGACCGGCAACCGCCACGCCAAGCCTCCTAGCCGGAGGCTTTTTTTTTTGTCGCCGGGCCGCCCCAAGACAAAAAACGCCCCCTCGGGGGGCAGCAAGCACGCGCCGCGTGCGTAGCGTGGGGGCATTTTCCGTCGCCGGGCCGCCCCAAGACAAAAAACGCCCCCTCGGGGGGGCAGCAAGCACGCGCCGCCTGGCTACTCGACCCGCGCGCCCGAAGCGGCCACCAGCTTGCCGGCGGCTTCCCAGTCCGCCTTCAGCAGATCCTGGAACTGTTCGGGGGACTTGGCTTCGGCTTCGACGCCTAGCGATGCCAGGCGAGCCTGCACCTTGGGGTCGGCCAGCACCTTGTTGACCGCGGCATTGATCTTGGCGCGTTCGGCCGAGGGCAAGCCGGCGGGCGCCAGCAGGCCCAGCCAGGAATCGAAGGCGTAGCCCGGCAAGCCGCTTTCGGCGACGGTGGGCAGGTCGGGCGCGAAGCGCGAGCGCGTCTTGCCGGTGTAGGCCAGGAACGTCACGCGCGGGTCGTTGCGGTACGCCGTGACGCCGATGGTGGCGGCGGTGACGGCTTGCACGCGTCCGGCCAGCAGTTCCGTGACGGCGTCGCCCGTGGACTTCATCGGGATGTGCTGCATCTGGACGCCAGCGGCGGTCAGGAACGAGGCCATGCCCAGGTGGGAGGCGCTGCCGTTGCCGGCCGACGCGTAATCGTAGGCGCCCGGTTTCGCTTTGACGGCCTGGATGAATTCAGCCGTGTTCTTCACCTGCAGGCCGGCGGACGCCAGGATGATGTAGCCGGTGTTGCCCAGGTAGGCGACCCCCGTGAAGTCCTTGTAGGGGTCGTAGCTGAGGTTTTTGTACAGATAGCCGGCGATGTTGTGGCTGGCCGCGGCCAGCACCAGGGTGTTGCCGTCCGGCGTGGCGCGGGCCACTTGCGACGTGCCTACGGTGCCGCCCGCGCCAGCGCGGTTTTCCACCACGATGGAGGCGTTCAAGGCCTGGCCCAGCTCGTCACTGATGGCGCGGGCGATGGTGTCCTGGACGGCGCCCGTGCCGTAAGGGACGACGATGCGGATGACGCGTTGTTCGGCGTGGGCGGTGCCGACGCCGGCAAGGGCCAGCGTCAGGGCAAGCAGGGTGGTGCGGCGTACAGCTTGGAATCGGAAGGGCATGAAAGCGGCTCGTATCGGGGGCGCGCGCTGGCGGATTGCCGGCACGACGGGACGGCGTTGGACTCTAATGATTCATGCCGCCCACGCCAACGATTTATTCCCCGCTTGCATATAGCTGCAGGGGATATGGCCGCCCGCCGCCGTCGGGTCACGCCCAGGTTTCGTGCAGATGCGCCCATTGCGGCAGCTCACCCGCCCCGGCTGTGAACAGGACGGTCGCGCGTCGCTGCGTAGCGCCCGTGTTCCAGACGTGCCGTTCGCGGTAGGTGAGCAGCACCGACGCCGTGTCCACGTGGTGCACCGTCATGTCGTCGATGTCGATCTTCAGGCCCGGGCGCGCGCCGCGCAGGCCGGCGAACAAAGCGGGTAGCGCGTTCCCGTCCAGACGCTGGCCGTCGGTGGCGATCATGGTGAAGCCGGGCGCAAAGCGCGACAGCAGGTGGGCCAGGACGTGGTCCGGCGCGTCGGGCTGGCCGATCCATTGTTCGATCAGGGCGTGGGCGTCCAGCGTCAGGCGCAGGCAAGGGGTAGAAAGGTCCGTCATGGCGGGCTTCAAAGACAATAAGGAGCGCCATTCTAGGTAGGCCGGTGTTCTGAAAGAAGCTCAAATGGCTAGATATACTGTTCGTATTTTTTTGACAATGGGATGCGCCCATGATCAACCTGAATCGTTTGGGGATGTTCGTCGCGGTCGTTGAAGCCGGCTCGTTCACGGCGGCTGCCGACACGCTGGGTACGACCAAAGCGGTCGTCAGCTTCAACCTCAAGCAGCTGGAACAAGAGCTGGGAGTGGCGCTATTGACCCGCAGCACCCGGCGCTTGGCGCTGACCGAGGCCGGCGAAGGCTTTTATGCGGAATGCGCGCGACTGCTGCGCGAGGCCGACGCGGCCGTGGATCAGGCGCGGTCGGGGCAGGCCACCTTGGCGGGCAGCTTGCGCGTGACCGCCACGGTGGATTACGGCAACCGTATCGTGGCGCCCGCCCTGGCGGCTTTCGCGCGGCGCCATCCTGCGCTGCGGGTCAGCTACCAGGCCAGTTCCGCGCACGCCGACCTGATCGGCGACCGGCTGGATCTGGCGATCCGCGTGGGGACGCTGGCGGATTCCAGCTATCGCGCCACGCCGATCGGCCAATTCAAGCTTCTGCTTGTGGCCAGCCCGGCGTTGCTGGCGGAGCATGGCGCGCCGCGCACGCTGGAGGCCCTGGCTGCGATGCCCTGGCTGGCCAACCGGCCGGGACGCAGCGACCACTGGCGCGTGACCGATGGCAAAGGGCGAGAACACGCGCTGCGGGTCGCGCCTGTGGCCCATGCCGACACGGCGTCGGCGTTGCTGGCGTTTGCCGAAGCCGGCTGCGGGGTGGCCGCGTTGCCGGACTGGCTGCTGGAAGAACCGCTGGCGCGGGGCGCGTTGCGGCGGGTGCTGCCGACGATTTCGCTGCCGCCGCAACCGGTGTATGCCGTCTACCCTGACACCCGCCACGTCAGCGCGAAGGTCCGGCGCTTCATCGATTTCCTGCGCGCGCCGGATAAGCCTTAACGCGCGACCGCGGGCGTACCGCCTGCGCCCAGGTCCCAGTACAGCCCGGTCATCAGCCCCAGCGCCTGGCGCAGCAATTCCGGCGGCAGGTGTTCGTTGGGCGCATGTTGCGAGCAGCCCGGATACGAGTGCGGCACCCAGATCGTCCGCAGGCCCAAGACGTCGGTGAAGATGTCGTTGGGCAGCGATCCGCCCAGGTTGGGCAAGAGCGCGGTCTTTTCGCCGGAGGTGCGTTCCAGCGAATCCACCGCCCATTGCACCCAGGCGTCGTCGGGATCGATGCGGGTGGCGCAGAACATGGATTCGCGCGTGAGTGCGATCTTGACCATCGGAAAGCCCTGGCGATCCAGGTGCCGGCGCAGCGCGGGGATCAGGTCTTCCGGGTCCACGCCCACCACGAAGCGCAGTTGGCAGCGGGCCCAGGCGCGCGGCGGGATGGCGTTGACGGGTGTTTCGGGGTTGCCCGTCTTGTAGGCCAGGACTTCGAAGGAACACCAGCCGAACACCCGTTCAGCGGGCGACAGGCCGGGCTCGCCCCATTCCGGTTCGATCTCCGGGCCGTCCGCGCCGCCGTCCACCTGGCAATCGGCCAGTGCGCGGCGCACGGCGGCCGGCAGTTCGGCCGGCACCCATTCCGGGATGCGGATCTGTCCGGTGGGCGAGACAATGGTGGCGATGGCGTGGGCCAGTTGGATGCCGGGGTTGGAAATCAGCCCGCCCCAGTTGCCGGAGTGATGGCCGCCGGCGCGCGCCTCGATGCTCAGGTCGAAGTTCAGGCTGCCGCGCGCGCCCAGGAAAATGGTGGGGCGCTCGGCGGCCAGGCGCGGGCCGTCTGAGGCGATCAGCAGGTCGGCGGCCAGCAGGTCGCGGTGCTCGGCGCATAGCTCGCGCAGGCCCATCGACCCCGTCTCTTCGCCCATTTCAATCAGATACTTGGCGTTGAAGCCCAGCTTGCCGCGCGTTTCCAACACCAGCCGCAGCGCCTCCATGTTGATCGTGTGCTGGCCCTTGTTGTCGGCGATGCCGCGGCCGTACCAGCGGCCCTCGGCCTCGGTCAGCGCCCACGGCGACAGGCCGTCCTTCCATTCCTTTTCCAGGCCGCGGATGACGTCGCCGTGTCCGTAGCCCAGCACGGTGGGCAGGGCGGGGTCTTCGATGCGCTCGGCATACAGGAAAGGCGCCAGCGCCTTGGGGTGGGTCAGCGTGCGGCAGGTGAATCCCAAGGCTTCGAATGCCGGGCGGATCTCGGATTCCAGGTAGTCGGCCAGCACGGCGGCGCGCTCCGGATTCTGGCTTTCCGTCGGCAGCGCCAGCCGGCGCGCCAATAGCGCGCGGAAGGCGCCCGAATCAAAACAGTGTTCCGCTTGGGCGATGGCTTGCTCACGGGTCATGATGGTCGGGCTCCGTCGGGATGAGAGGAAGAGGTCGGGTACAGGTGGCAGGCCACCACGGATTCGTCGCGCAGCGCCAGCGCCGGGCGTTCGGTCCTGCATTGCGCCATGGCGTACTGGCAGCGCGGATGGAAGGGGCAGCCCGGCGGCGGATGCAGCGGGTCGGGAAACGACAGCCCCAGCCCCATATCGGGGATGCCAAGGCCGGGCTCCGGCGTCAGCACCGATGCCAGCAGCGCCTGCGTGTACGGATGGCGCGGGTCATGGAACAGTTGCGCCGTGGGAGAGGACTCCACGACGCGGCCCAGGTACATCACTGCAACGTGGGTGGCGATGTGCTCCACCACCGCCAGGTTGTGGCTGATGAAGACATAGGTCAGGTTGAACTCGCGCCGCAGGTCCATCAGCAGGTTCATGATCTGCGCCTGCACCGACACGTCCAGCGCCGAGGTGGGCTCATCGCAGATGACAATCTCGGGGTGCATGACCAGCGCCCGGGCAATGGCCACGCGCTGGCGCTGTCCGCCGGACAATTGCCCCGGCGTGTTGTGCGCCAGGCGCGGCGGCAGGCCGACCCGCTCCAGCATCTCGATCGCTTTATGCAGCTTGGGGTTGGCGATGCCGTGCACCTCCAGCGGCAGCGACACGATGGACGCGATGGAGCGGCGCGGGTTCAAGGACGAATACGGGTCCTGGAAAATCGGCTGCACCCGGCGGGCGAGCGCGCGGCGGTCCATCTGCCGGATGTCCTGGCCGTCCAGCTTGATGGCCCCTTCGGTGGGGGGCGTAAGGCCCAGCAGCATGCGGGCCAGGGTGGACTTGCCGCAACCGGATTCGCCCACGATGCCCAGCACCGCGCCGCGTTCCACGGCGAGGTCCACGCCGTTGACGGCATGCAGCGTGCTGCGCGGACGGAATAGCCCCGCGCGGATCGAGAATTGCCGGCTGACGGCTTCGGCTTGCAAGAGCGCGGTCATGCCGGAACTCCTTCCTCTTGGCGGATGCAGCGCCATTGCTGTTCGGGCGGGTGGCCGTAGACGGGGATCGTGTCGCGGCATTGGGGCTGCGCGTAGCGGCAGCGGTCGGCAAAGGCGCAGCCGCGCAGGTCGCCCACCAGCGAGGGCACGACGCCGGGGATGGTGCCCAGCGATTCGCCGGGCGGCGTGCGGCCGGGAACCGGGATACAGCCCAGCAGCCCCTGCGTGTAGGGATGGCGCGGGGTGGCGAAGATGCTCTCGACGGGGCCTTCCTCGACGATCTGGCCCGCATACATCACGGCGACTTGCCGCGCGATGCGCGCGACCACGCCCAGGTCATGCGTGATCAGCACCATGGCGATGCCCAGCTCGGCCTGCAAGTCGGCCAGCAGGCGCAGGATCTGGGCCTGGATGGTGACGTCCAGCGCGGTGCTGGGCTCGTCGGCGATAAGCAGTTCAGGGCCGCACATCAGCGCCATCGCGATCATCACGCGCTGGCGCAGTCCACCGGACAACTGGTGCGGGTACTGCGTCAGCCGCTGTCCGGCGGACGCGATGCCGACTTTCTCCAGCAGCTCGATGGCGCGGTCGCGCGCCTGCTGCTTCGTGGCATGGCGGTGATGGATGTAGTGCTCGGTGAGCTGTTCGCCGATGGGGTAGGCCGGGTTCAGCGCCGTCATCGGTTCCTGGAAGATCATCGCCATCTTGCTGCCGCGCAGGGCGTTGATGCGGCGGCCGCGCGCAGCCGACAGGTCTTCGCCCAACACCGACAGTCGGCGGGTGCTGCGCTGCGCGGCCTTGGGCAGCAGCCCCATGATGGCTAGCGAGGTCATCGACTTGCCGCAGCCCGATTCGCCCACCAGGCACAGCGTTTCACCCCGCCGGACCTGGAAGGACACGTCGCGCACCGCGTGCAGCGGGCCGCGGGGCGTGGCGATGTCGACGGTCAGCCCTTGTACGTCCAGGACGATTTCTTTGTCGATCATGGTCAGGCCCTCTCTTCAGGCGTCAGCAGTTGATGCAGCCCATCGCCAGCCAGGTTGATTGCGAAGATCAGCAGCGCCAGCGCCGAGCCCGGGATGGCGATCAGCCAGAACGAGAAGAACATGTAGGCCTTGGCCTCGGAAATCATCAGGCCCCAGGACGGCAGCGGCGGCTGCACGCCCAGGCCCAGGAACGATAGCGAGGCTTCCAGCAGGATGGCGCTGGCGGCTTCCAGCGTGGCGATGACGATCAGCTGCGGCACGACGTTGGGCAGGACTTCGCCCCAGACGATGCGCCAGGTGGACGCGCCCGCGGCTTGCGCCGCAGCCACGTATTCCAGCGACCGCACCTGCTGCGTGGCGCTGCGCATGACGACGGCGTAGCGGTCCCATTTCAACAGGCCCAGCACCAGGATCACCACCCAGAGCGACCCGCCGACGATGGCCACGGTAGCCAGCGCCACCAGGATGACCGGCATCGACAAGCGGGTCGTGATCAGGAACGACACCGCCATGTCGACCTTGCCGCCGAAGTAGCCGGCGGCCATGCCCATGGCCGTGCCGATCAGCCCGGAGATCAGCGCCACGCTGATGCCGATCAAGAGCGAAATGCGCGCGCCGTAGAACAGGCGGGACATATAGTCGCGGCCCAATTGGTCGGTGCCCAGCGGATGCAGCCAGGTGCCTTTTTCGTACCAGACCGGTGGCGCGGTACGGTAGGCCAGGTCCTGGAAGTAGGGGTCGTGCGGAGAGATCCACGGCGCCAGCAGCGCGATCAGCACGATGGCAAGCAGAATGCCGCCGCCGGCCAAGAGGGCCTTGTTGCGGCGCAGGCGGCGCCAGCGCAGCGTGGAGGCGGACAGTTCCAGCGGAGCCGGTGCGGGGGCGCCGGGCGCGGCAGGGGTGAGGGTAGGCGTATTCATGTCAGGACACCCGGATGCGCGGATCCAGCCACGCGTTGGCGATATCGGCGGCCAGCGTCAGCAGCACATACAGCACGGACAGCAGCAGCACGATCAGCTGCATGACGGGGTAATCCTTGTACGTGATGCTTTGGTAGGCCAGGTAGCCCAGGCCGTCGAGCGCGTAGATGGTTTCGATGACGACGGAGCCGCCCAGCAGGTAGCCCAGCTGCACGGCGGCCAGGGCCACCACCGGCACGATGGCGTTGCGCAGCGCATGCTTGAAGATGATCTTGCGCGCGGGCAGGCCCTTGGCCCGCGCGGTGCGGATGTAGTCCGCGCCCAGCACTTCAATCATGCCGGCGCGGATCAGCCGCATGAAGGCGGGCGCCACGTAATAGCCCAGGGCGATGGCCGGCATCACGAAATGCTGCCACGTCCCGCTGCCCGACACGGGCAGGATGCGTAGCGAGATCGAGAACAGCATGATCAGGATCAGCGCAAAGAAGAAGTTGGGCAGCGCCTGGCCCAGCACCGCGATTGCCAGGCAGATGCGGTCGATCAGGCTGCCTTTATATAGCGCGGCCAGCACGCCCAGCGGAATGGAGATCAGCAGCGCGAACCCAAGTGCGCCCATGCCCAGCAGCAGCGTGGTCTTGAGCTTGGACAGGATCAACGGGCCGGCTTCGGTCTTGAAATACACCGACGTGCCGAAATCGCCTTGCAGGATGTGCCAGAGCCAGTCGGCGTACTGCACCGCCAGCGGCCGGTCCAGCCCGTAGGTCTTGCGGATCATGTCGATGTCCGCCTGGCGCGCGCCTTCGCCCGCCAGGGCCAGGGCCGGGTCGCCGGACAGGTGCAGCAGCAGGAACGCCAGGATCGAAACGGTCAGCGCCACCAGCGCCGCCAGGCCCAGGCGCCTGATCGTGAAATAAAGCATAGGACTTCCTCTATCGTTTCGCGGCGCCGGGCGGCGCGATGCCTGCCCGGCGCAACGCTGCGCCTTACTTCCAGCTCATGTCCCAGAAGCGCACCAGCTCATCCGAGTAGGGCTTGAAGTTCACGTCCTTGGTGGCGACGTAGTAGGCGGGCAGCGTCCACAGCGGCACCGCATAGGCCTTTTGCGCGATCAGGTCCAGCGCTTCCTTGTAGGCCGCATTGCGGGGGGCGGGGTCGATCGTGTGGTCGCCCTTGTTGAGCAGGTCCCGCACCTGGGCGTCGCGCGTGACGTCGTCGTTGCCGAAGGCGAAGTACACCGGCGTGGACGCCGAGACGTCGTTGACCAGGTTCGACCCCCAGGTCTGGTGGGTCAGCGACGCCTTGTTGGCGCGGATCATGTCGCGCATGGCGGCGTACTGCAGGTAGTTCAGCTTGGCGCGGATGCCCACGGCCTGCAGGTAGTTGATGATGGCTTCCGTCTGGTTGCGTTCGCGGTACGCCACGATGTCAATGTCGAAGCCGTTGGCGTAGCCGGCGTCCGCCAGCAGTTTCTTGGCCAGCGCCGGGTCGTACTTGTAGGTGGGCGCGCCATCCTGCGTGCAGCCCACTTGCGACGGGGTGCAGATGGTGTTGATGAGGCCGCCGCCTTCGCCCACGATGTTCTTCAGCATGGCGTTGCGGTCGATCGCGTGGATGATGGCGCGGCGCACGCGCTCGTCTTTCAGCTGGGGCGCCGGGGTGCCGTCCTGGATGTTCATCTGCATGAAGACGATGCGCATCGTGTTGCCCGTGACCATTTGCAGGTTGGGCATCTGGCCCAGCTGTTCGGCCTGGTCCTTGGGCACGCTCATGATCAGGTCTTCGCCGCCCGAGATCACTTCGGCCATCTGGGTCTGGCGGTCGGGGATGAAGCGGATGACGACTTTGCCGATCTTGGGCTGCGCCTTGGGCGAATCCTTGAAGTAGTCGGCGTTGCGCTCCAGCGTGATGGACTTGCCGGGCTGGTAGTCGGTGACCTTGTAGGGGCCCGACCCCACGGGTTTGGCGTTCATGCCCTTGGGACCGACTTCCTGGTAGTACTTGGCGGGATGGATGGCAGCGGTGGTGGACAGGTATTCCTTGGCGCCGGGGAAGGGCTCCTTGGTGGTGAGACGCACCTTGTACTTGTCGATCTTCTCGACCTTGTCGATCCAGGCCACGTTCTGCTGGGTGACGGCCTTGTTCTTGGGGTCGGCCACGTAGTTCAGCGTGTACACGACCGAGTCCGCGTCGAACTCCTCGCCGTTATGGAATTTCACGCCTTCGCGCAACTCGAATTCCATCGTCTTGTCGTCGACCTGCTTCCAGCTCTTGGCCAGCTGGCCCTTGTACTCGTTGGTGACGGGGTCGCGGTACAGCAGCGTGTCCCAGACGTTGGCGGCGATGATGACGCCGATCCGCACGTTGTTGAAATACGGGTCCACGCTTTCCGGCGCCTGGTCGTAGGCCATGCGCAAGGTGTCGTCCTTCTTGCCGGCCAGCGCGGGCTGGGAGGCAAGCGTGGCGCAGGCCAGCAAGGCGGCGGCAAGCGCGTTCAGGGCAGGGGTGCGGCGGGAGGGCAAGGCGGGTGAGACGGGTGTGAAGCGACAATCAGCCATGGTGAAGGCTCCTCTGGAAGGCACTACATGTACTGCGTATCCATCATCTCGCTCCGGGCCGCGCCACCCTGGTTCTTATCGTTGTCGTCCGTGGGCTGGGAAGGGCTTCAACCCGATCCGGACGACTGCGCGGTCGCGGGGGCCTGCCCTGCGTTCAACGTCTTTAAGGCGGCCTCGCACTTGCGCTGCAAGTGCTGCCGCATGATGCCCGCCAGCCGGTCCGCGTCGCGCGCGTCCAGGGCGTCGGCCATTTCGATGTGTTCCCGCATTGCCAGATCCCATTTCTGGCGGTCTTCGTTCGACACGAAGCGCAGGTTCTGGATGCGTGCGTTCTGGGCGTCGTACAGCTGCTTGAGCTGGCTGTTGTGCGAGGCCAGGCTGATGCGTTCGTGGATTTCGCGGTTGGTGCGGAAGTAGGTAGGCAGGTCGTGGCGGGCGTGGCTGGCCATCATTTCGTAGGTCAGCGCACGGATTTCCGCGATCTCGACATCCGTCGCCCGTTCGCACGCCAGCCGGCACGACATGGCTTCCAGTCCGCCGATCACTTCGAAGGCTTCGCGGATGTTCGCCTCAGACAGCGCCACCACCTGCGCGCCGCGGTTTGGTTCGATCTGCACCAGCCCTTCGGCCGCCAGCACGCGGAACGCTTCGCGCATCGGGGTGCGCGAGACGCCCAGCAGGTCGCACAGCGCACGTTCGTTCAGGCGGGAGCCGGGCGGGAATTCGCCCTGGATGATGCGTTCGCGCAATTGGCTGGCGACCGCGCCGGGCAGCGTGCGGCCGTTGCCGGCGGCGCGCGGCGCCGAGGGCGGAACCCTGGCGGTTGGCGTCGCATCGGAATCGGCGCGGCCGGCATCTGCCGACCTTGCCAGATTCGGCATCAGGCTAGGATTGCTGCTCATTGGTATACCAACATTTCCCCGTATTTTTCTAGACTATAAACCTGTGGCCTGCGGTTCAATCATGGGTGTATACCCTAGGTTATCGATGTAAAAACAATGGGATAGAGTGGCGCATGCCGCAAGTCCGCATGCGAGACAAACGTCGTTTACGCGTCGCGCATCTTTCGTTGGTATACAAAAAATTCCACTCTGGGGCTACGCATGCTTACCCTGAACTCCCATCCGTCCGGCCGGCATTTCCTGCAGATTCCGGGGCCGACGAATGTGCCTGACCGCGTGCTGCGGGCCATCGATCAGCCCACCATCGACCATCGAGGGCCGGAGTTCGGCGCGCTGGGGCTGGCCGTGCTGGCGGGAGTCAAGCAGGTCTTCCAGACGCAATCCCCCGTGGTCATTTTTCCGTCGTCGGGCACCGGCGCGTGGGAAGCGGCGCTGGTCAACACGCTGTCGCCGGGCGACCGGGTGCTGATGGTGGAAACCGGCCACTTCGCCAGCCTGTGGAAGAAGCTGGCGGGCCGCCTGGGGCTTGAGGTCGACTACATCGAAGGCGACTGGCGTCACCCCGTGGACGCCGCCGTGATCGGCGCGCGCCTTGCCGAAGACACGCAGCACCGCATCAAGGCCGTGTGCGTGGTGCATAACGAAACCTCGACGGGCGTCACCAGCGACATCGCCGCCGTGCGCGCCGCGATCGACCGCGCCGCGCATCCCGCGCTGCTGATGGTGGACACGATTTCGTCGCTGGGCTCGATCGACTACCGCCATGACGAATGGGGCGTGGACGTGACGGTGGCCGGCTCACAAAAGGGCCTGATGCTGCCGCCCGGCCTGGCGTTCAATGCCGTCAGCGCGCGGGCGCTTGCCGCCGCCGACACCGCGCGCCTGCCGCGCGCCTACTGGGACTGGCGCGACATGCTGACCGCCAACGCCAAAGGCTATTTCCCGTATACGCCGTCGACCAACCTGCTGTACGGCCTGCACGAGGCCTTGGCCATGCTGCAAGCCGAAGGCCTGCCGCGTGTGTTCGCGCGGCACGAACGCCATGCGCGTGCCACGCGCCTGGCCGTGGCCGGATGGGGGCTGGAATTGCTAAGCCTGGATCCGGCCGCACACAGCCCTGCGTTGACCGCTGTGCTGATGCCTGAGGGTCACGGCGCGGACGCGCTGCGCAAGATCATCCTGGACCGCTTCGACATGTCGTTGGGGCAGGGCCTGGGCAAGCTGACCGACCGGGTCTTCCGCATCGGTCACCTTGGCCACTTCAATGACCTGACCCTGTGCGGCACCCTGGCCGGCGTCGAGATGGGTCTGGCCGCCGCCGGCGTGCCGCACCGCGCGGGCGGCATGCAGGCCGCAATGGAATTCCTGGCCCGCACGCCCGAAGGCGCCACGGCCTGACACACCACAATAACGAGGGAAGCAATGAACACGCTTATGCAGCAGGCGATCCAGTTCGCCAATGAACACGAATCCACCTGGGACCGCAGCGTCAAGGGCAATTTCGGCGTGCACCTGAACGATCCGCCGCCCTGGAACCGCCTGCTGGGGCCGATCCATGACCGCGGCCCGGTATCGGGCGTGGTCGTGGTCGACGGCAAGACCGTCGCGTCCTGGGGCGAGCCCGAGCGCGCCGACCTGACCTTCAGCGTGGCCAAGCTGTATCTGGCCATCCTGGCGGGCGTGGCGCATGATCGCGGCCTGCTGCCCGATGTGGACGAGCCCGTCGGCAAGCGGGTGCCCGGCATCGGTTTCGACGAAGGGCAGAACGCAGACATCACGTGGCGTCACCTGTTGCAGCAGACCAGCGAATGGGAAGGCGAGCGCTTCGGCGTGTCGGACCAGGCGGACCGCTATCGCGCCGTCACGTTCGGCGTGCCGCCCGATGGCAAGAAGGGCGACGCGCGCCCCTTGCAGCGCCCCGGTACCTACTGGGAATACAACGACGTGCGCATCAACCAGCTGTCCTACGCGCTGCTGCACTTGTTCCGCAAGCCGCTGCCGGACGTGTTCCGCGAAGCCGTCACGCGCCCCATCGGCGCGAGCGAAGACTGGCAATGGGTGGGCTACGACACCGCCTGGGTCGAGATCGACGGCCAGCGCATGCCGTCGGTGCCGGGCGGATCCCACTGGGGCGGCGGCATGTCCATCAGCGCGCGCGACCAGGCGCTGATTGGCCAGATGCTGCTGAACGACGGCCAGGCCAATGGCAAGCAGATCCTGTCGCGGGAATGGATTCAAGCGATGCGCACGCCCTGCGCCATCGCGCCGTATTACGGCTACCTGATCTGGCTGAACCACGAAGGCCGCGTATTTCCCAGCGTGCCGGCCAGCAGCTTCTTCGGCGTGGGGGCGGGCAGTTCGTTCACCTGGGTGGAGCCCGAGCGCAAGATGGTGGTGATCGTGCGCTGGCTGAATTCCGCCCATGCGGATGCACTGTTCGGCAAGATCCTTGCAGCGGTGGACGCGCCACAGGCGTAACATTCTGACCTCTTACCGACCAAGGAATGAAGCCATGAACTACCGCCGACTGGGAACCAGCAATCTGCGCGTTTCGCCGCTATGCCTGGGCACCATGATGTTCGGAGAACAGACGCCTGATGACGAGGCGGCGCGCATTGTCGCGTCGGCGCGCGACCATGGCTTGAATTTCATCGATACGGCCGACGTCTACAACCAAGGCCGTTCGGAAGAAGTGGTGGGCAGGCTGTTGCAGGGGCAGCGCCACGACTGGGTGCTGGCCAGCAAGATCGGCAACCCGGTGGGCAAGGGCCCGAACCAGGCGCATTATTCGCGCCAGTGGCTGATGCGCGGCGTGGAGCAAAGCCTCTCGCGCCTGGGCACGGATTTCATGGACATCCTGTACCTGCACCGCGACTACCACGAGGAAAACCTGGAAGAAGCGCTGTGGGCGCTGGGCGACCTGATCCGCGCGGGCAAGCTGCGCAGCTTCGGCTTGTCGAACTTCCGCGGGTGGCGCATTGCCGAGGTCATGCGCCTTGCCGAAAAGCTGGGCGTGCCGCAACCGGTGGTGTGCCAGCCGTACTACAACATGCTCAATCGCGGTCCGGAAGTGGAAATCCTGCCCGCCTGCAAGCATTACGGACTGGGCGTGGTGCCGTACAGCCCCATCGCGCGCGGCGTGCTCACGGGCAAGTACCTGCCTGGCCAGGCGCCGGCGGCCGATACCCGTGCCGGGCGTGGCGACCGCCGCATCCTGGCTACCGAATTCCGTGAAGAGTCCCTGCAGATTGCGCAGCAGCTGGTTCAGCACAGCGCGGCGCGCGGCGTGCAGCCGGGCCACTTCGCCACCGCCTGGGTGCTGGCCAATCCGGTCATCACGAGCGTGATCGCCGGCCCGCGCACGCTGGCACAGATGGACGACTACTATGCGGCGCTGGACGTGAAGATCACGGCGGAAGACGAAGCCGTCGTGGACGGCTGGGTGACGCCCGGCCATGCGTCGACGCACGGCTACAACGACCCGAACTACCCGTTCTACGGGCGGCCGGTAGCCGCTGCATAAAGGTATCCCGGGAGCGCGCCTCAGGCCGGGGCGCGGACCGGTTCGGCAGCAATGCCGTGCAGCATCATCTGCTCGACCACGGACGCAATGCCCAGGCGGGCGACGCGTCCTCGGCGTTCGGCGTCCACCATGCTGGTCAGCACGCCGAACAACATCTCCGTCAGCGCCGCCGCCGTCATGTCCACGCGGAAGGCGCCTTCGCGCTGCCCCCGCAGGAAGAACGCGTCCAGCGATTCCTGATACCCCGACCAGCTGTTCATGATGTCGGGCTGCTGCTCGTTGTCGGGCTTCCAGTTGTACATCAGGAAAGCCGTCAATTCCTTGTGCGCCAGATTCTGATGGATCAGGTTGCGCAGCGCCTCTTGCGGCGGCGCCGTATCCAGATGCGAGTCCGCCAGCGCCTTCTTCATGACGTGGGCGCAATGCGTCGTGAGTCGCAGGACCAACTGGTCCCGCGTCTGACAGAAGCGGTATAGCGTCGCTTTGCTCACGCCCACGGCTTTCGCCAGTTCCTGCAGGGTGCCCCGGGGCTGGTCGACCATTGCCATCGCCAACGCCACCAGAAGTTTTTCGTGCCCCGCCTCGTCAGACATGTTCTGCCCCTGTTCTGTCATGGAACTTCATCAGGCGTTATTGAATCATGCGTGATTCACTTTGTACAAACTTTGGCGAAGTTGGCAAGTAAAAACTTGTTAAGCTTCATGTAATCAACTTCACAGAATCAAATGAATCGTTATTGATTCAAATTAAGCAATCGGGTAGCATCAGCGACTTGTTGAATTCAGGACGCCGCGGGCGGGGGTTGCTATGTTGAAGAATCAGACCAGGTGGCAGTGGCCGCTGACGGCGTTGGTGATGTCGATCGTTTTGGCAGGTTGCGGGGCTGGAGAGGACGCGCATTCGCAGGCGTCCGATCCCCGCGCCGTGCAGGTGCTGGCGGTGCAACCCGAACGCTACGCGCTGACCAGCGCGTTGCCGGGGCGGGTGGAACCCATGCGGGTGGCGGAAGTGCGCGCCCGCGTGGCGGGCATCGTGCTTAGCCGCAATTTCGAGGAAGGCGCCGACGTGAAGGCGGGTGACGTGCTGTTCCGCATTGATCCGGCGCCGTTCAAGGCGGCGTTGTCGCGCGCCCAGGGCGAACTGGCCAAGGCGGATGCCGCCGTGTCGGACGCCCAGGCCATCGTCAAGCGCTATACGCCGCTGGTCAAGATCGAAGCCGTGAGCCAGCAGGACTTCGACACCGCCACCACCACGCTCAAGAGCGCCCAGGCCGCGCGCCGCTCGGCGCAGGCCGACGTGGAAACCGCGCAATTGAACCTGGACTACGCCACGGTCAAGGCGCCGATTTCGGGGCGCATCGGCCGCGCCCAGGTCACCGAAGGCGCGCTGGTGGGCCAGAACGAGGCCACCGTTATGGCGAAGATCCAGCAACTGGACCCGATCTACGTGGACTTCACCCAGCCGGTGGCGGACATGCTGCGCATGCGCGCCGCGCTGCAGGACGGCAGCCTGGGGCAGGGCGAGGGTGCCGCCATTTCCCTCACCATCGACGGCACCGACCAGAAGCGCAACGGGCGCCTGCTGTTCTCGGACATCGCGGTGGACCGGACCACGGGGCAGGTGTCCGTGCGCGGCGAATTCGCCAACCCCGACGTGCTGCTGCTGCCGGGCATGTACGTGCGCGTGCAGACGCGGCAAGGGGTGGACCCCGAAGCCATCCTGGTGCCGCAGCGCGCCGTGCTGCGCAGCACCGACGGCAAGCCGCAGGTGATGGTGGTGGGCAAGGACGAGGTCGTGGAGTCCCGGCTGGTGCAGACCGGCACGATGCGCGGCGGCGACTGGCACATCGTCGAGGGCCTGAACGCGGGCGACCGCGTCATCGTGGGCGGCGTCAACGCCGCCGTGCCCGGCCAGAAAGTCAGCGTGACGCCGGCGGCCGAGCCCAAGGTCGCGGCCGCTGGCAAGGCTTCCGCCTCTGCCGCGAACTGACCGTCCGCCCGCGCACCCCATGCCTTCGCAAGGATAGATCATGTCCAAGTTTTTCATTGGCCGCCCCAATTTCGCGTGGGTGGTGGCCATCTTCATTTCGCTGGCGGGCCTGTTGGCGATTCCGTCGCTGCCGGTCTCGCAGTTTCCGGTGGTGGCGCCGCCCCAGGTGACCATCGCCGCCGTATACCCGGGCGCCTCCGCTTCGGTGCTGGTCGATTCGGTGACAAGCGTCATCGAAGAAGAGCTGAACGGCGCCAAGCACATGCTGTACTACGAGTCGTCCAGCAGCTCCAGCGGCAGCGCCGAAATCACCGTCACGTTCGAGCCGGGCACGGACCCCGACCTGGCCCAGGTCGACGTGCAGAATCGCATCAAGAAGGCGGAAGCCCGCCTGCCGTCCGCCGTGACGCAGCAGGGCCTGCAGGTCGAACAGGCCAGCTCGAACTTCCTGATGATCTACGCCCTGACCTACAAGGGCGACGATGCGCACAAGGACGTGGTGGGCCTGTCGGACTACGCGGCGCGCCATATCAACAACGAGATCCGTCGCGTCGACGGCGTGGGCAAGGTGCAGTTCTTCGGCGCCGAAGCGGCCATGCGGGTGTGGATCGACCCGCAGAAGTTGCTGGGCCTGGGCCTGTCGGTGGCCGACGTGAATGCCGCCATCGCCGCCCAGAACGTGCAGGTGCCGGCAGGCAGCTTCGGCAGCCGTCCCGGTTCGGCCGAGCAGGAACTGACGGCCACCCTGGCCGTGAAGGGCATGCTGGATTCGCCGGAAGAATTCGGCAGGATCGTGCTGCGCGCCAACGACGACGGCTCGTCCGTGCACCTGGCGGACGTGGCGCGCCTGGAAGTGGGCCGCCAGAGCTACGACTTTGAAACGCGACTGAATGGCAAGAAGTCGGTCGGCGCGGCCGTGCAGCTGGCGCCCGGCGCCAATGCGATCGATACGGTCAAGGCCGTGAAGGCGCGCCTGCAGGAGTTGTCCGCCTCGTTCCCCGAAGACGTGGAATTCTCGGTGCCGTTCGACACGTCGCGCTTTGTCAGCGTGGCAATTGAAAAGGTCGTGCACACGCTGCTGGAAGCGATGGTGCTGGTCTTCCTGGTGATGTTCCTGTTCCTGCAGAACATCCGCTACACCCTGATCCCCACGATCGTGGTGCCCGTGTGCCTGCTGGGCACATTCGCGGTGATGTCCGTGCTGGGCTTCTCGGTGAACATGATGACGATGTTCGGCATGGTGCTGGCCATCGGCATCCTGGTGGACGACGCCATCGTGGTGGTCGAGAACGTGGAACGCATCATGGCCGAAGAAGGCTTGCCGCCGCGCGAGGCCACGGTCAAGGCGATGGAGCAGGTGTCGGGCGCCATCGTCGGCATCACGCTGGTGCTGTCCGCCGTATTCCTGCCGCTGGCGTTCATGAGCGGTTCGGTCGGCGTGATCTACCAGCAGTTCTCGCTATCGCTGGCAGTGTCGATCCTGTTCTCGGGTTTCCTGGCGCTGACGTTCACGCCCGCCTTGTGCGCCACGTTCCTCAAGCCCATTCCCAAGGGCCATCACGATGAAAAGAAAGGATTTTTCGGCTGGTTCAACCGCAGCTTCAACCGCCTGACCGGCCGCTTCGAGGCGCTGAACACGCGGCTGGTCAAGCGCACCGGCCGCTACATGGTGATCTACGTGGCGATCGTGGCGGTGCTGGGCGTGCTGTACGTGCGCGTGCCGGAATCGTTCGTGCCGCCGGAAGACCAGGGTTATGTGATCGTCGACGTCCAGTTGCCGCCCGGGGCCACCCACACCCGCACCGACAAGGTTGTGGCGGACGTCGAGCAGCACCTGATGTCGCTGGACGCGATGGGTGACGCTTTCACGGTGATGGGCTTCAGCTTCTCGGGCACGGGCCAGAACGCCGGCATCGCGTTCCCGACGCTGAAGGACTGGTCCGAGCGCGGCAAGGGCCAGGCCGCCAGCGACGTGGCCAACAGCGTGAACGCGCGCTTTGCGGCCATCGACGATGGGTCGATCATGGCGGTGAACCCGCCGCCCATCGACGGCCTGGGCAACTCCGGCGGCTTCGCGCTGCGCCTGCAAGACCGCGGCGGCCTGGGCCGCGCGGCCCTGACGGACGCGCGCAACCAGCTGCTGGCCAAGGCCAACAGTTCGCCGGTGATCGCCTACGCCATGATGGAAGGCCTGGCCGACGCGCCGCAGTTGCGCCTGGACATCGACCGCCAGAAGGCGGAAGCGCTGGGCATCGGGTTCGACACGATCAGCACGGCGATCTCGTCGGCCTACGGGTCCGCCACCATCAACGACTTCGCCAACGCCGGGCGCTTGCAGCGCGTGGTGGTGCAGGCGGACGTGCGCGACCGCATGACGCCCGAGAGCATCCTGATGCTGAACGTGCGCAACAAGTCGGGCGGCATGGTCCCGCTGAGCGCGTTCGTGCAGACCAGTTGGGAGAACGGCCCGGTGCAGATCTCGCGCTACAACGGCTATCCGGCGTTCAAGATCGCGGGCGACGCGATGCCCGGGCGCAGCACCGGCGAAGCGATGGCCGAGATCGAGCGCATCGTGTCGGAACTGCCCAGCGGCATCGGCTATGAATGGACGGGCCTGTCCTACCAGGAGAAGTTTGCCGGGGCGCAGGCGCCGATGCTGTTCGCGCTGGCGTTTCTGGTGGTGTTCCTGCTGATGGTCGCCCTGTATGAAAGCTGGGCCATCCCCGCGTCCGTCATGTTGATCGTGCCGATCGGCGCGCTCGGGTCGGTGCTGGCGGTAACGGTGCTGGGCATGTCGAACGACGTGTACTTCAAGGTCGGCCTGATCACCATCATCGGGCTGGCGGCCAAGAACGCGATCCTGATCGTGGAGTTCGCCAAGAGCCTGCGCGAGCAGGGCCATTCGCTGATGGACGCCGCCATCCAGGCCGCCAAGCTGCGCTTCCGCCCCATTGTGATGACGTCGCTGGCGTTCATCCTGGGCGTGGTGCCGCTGGCGTTGGCCAGCGGCGCGGGCGCCGCCAGCCAGCGTGCCCTGGGCGTGGGCGTGATCGGCGGCATGCTGACCGCCACGCTGCTGGGCGTGATCTTCGTGCCCATCTTCTTTGTGTGGGTGCTGTCGCTGGTGTCGAAGCAACGCGGCCGGCCGGCATCCGAACCCTTGCCGGCCCCGCGCACGGCCGAGGAGTAAGACTCATGATGCAAACCTTTTTCCCCTTGCGCCTGGGCGCCCTGGCGCTGAGCGCGGTGCTGGCGGGATGCTCGCTGGCGCCGGTGCACCAGCGGCCCGACGCGCCGATTCCCGCGCAGTATCCGGCGCAGTTCAATCAGCCGGCCGCGCCGGCCGCGCCGTCGGCGGCGGCTACGCTGGACTGGCAGTCGTTCGTGACCGATGCGCCGCTGCGGCAACTGGTGGCGCTGGCGCTTGAGAACAACCGCGACCTGCGCCAGGCCGTGCTGAACATCGAAGCGGCGCGGGCGCAGTACCGGATCGAACGCGCGGACCGCCTGCCGGGCATCAACGCCCAAGGCACGGGCACGCGCCAACGGGTGCCGGGCGACTTGAGCAGCACCGGCAGCGCCGGCGTGCAAAGCACCTACCAGGCTGGAATCGGGCTGACCTCGTTCGAGATCGATCTGTTCGGTCGCGTGCGCAGCCTGTCGGACGCCGCGTTGCAGGAATACCTGGCAACCGAGGAAACCGCGCATAGCACGCGGATCAGCCTGGTGGCCGAAGTGATCCAGGCCTATCTGACGCGCGACAGCGCCCAGCGCCGCCTGCTGGTCACGCGCCAGACGCTGGCCAGCCGCGAGTCATCGCTGGAACTGATCGTCAAGCGGCGCCAGGCCGGCGCGGCCACGGCGCTGGATTACCAGGAGGCGCTGGGCTTGACCGAGCAGGCGCGGGCGGAACTCGAGCGCATGGACCGCGAAGTGCGGCAGGCCGGCAACGCGCTGGCGTTGCTGGTGGGCGTGAACGACCTGGGACCCTACCTGCCGCAGCAACTGGCGGCTTCCCCCGTGCTGCTGCAAGAAATCGCGGCGGGCGCGCCCTCTGAACTGCTGGAGCGCCGGCCCGACATCCTGGCGGCCGAGCATCAGTTGCAGTCGCGCAACGCCAGCATCGGTGCCGCGCGGGCGGCGTTCTTTCCCAGTATTTCGCTGACCGGCCTGTTCGGATCGTCCAGCGCCGACTTGTCCAACCTGTTCGACGGCGGCCAGCGTGCCTGGTCGTTCACGCCGCAGATCACGCTGCCGATCTTCGCGGGCGGCCGCAACACCGCCAACCTGGATCTGTCGCACGTGCGCAAGGACATTGCGGTCGCGGCCTACGAAAAGACCATCCAGACGGCGTTCAAGGAAGTGGCCGACGCGTTGGCGGCCACCGACACCCTGCGGCGCGAGGAAGCGTCGCGCCGGGCCTTGGCCGAGTCCAGTCTGGAAGCCATGCGGCTGTCGGAAGCCCGCTACCGCGGCGGCGTGGATAGCCATCTGCGTTACCTGGACGCCCAGCGCAGCGCGTTTACCGACCAGCTGAGCTATATCGAGGTCAGCACCCAGCGCCAGATGGCCCTGGCAAGCCTGTTCAAGGCCTTGGGCGGCGGCTGGCCGGGCGAACGGCCGCCGGTCGCGGCTGCGGGAGCCGGGGAGGGATGATTTAGCCCTATTTTTCAAAATCTCGATAAAAGATATTGACGTCGAGATTTATGCTGCTTATCGTAGAAAAAAAGCGCCGCCAGAGAGCCGGCTGCCATTCCCTGGCTTTTCGCCGGCGGCAGGCGCACGAGGAGACAAGCAGTGATACGTCCAAGCGACAGCCGGCCGTGCCGGAAGCTATCCCGCGCGGCGTCCCCGCGTGCCGGGCGTGCGCAGTCGGCACGCGGCGCCGGGTTCTGGCGTTCGTGGTTACGGCGTGCCTGCGGCGGTCTGGCCGCTTGCGCGGCGTTGGCGGCCGCGGTGCCCGCCAGTGCGGCCGAGTGGCCCGCCCGGCCGATGACCATTGTGGTCAACGGCGGGCCGGGCAGCCTGCCTGACCTGTTCGCGCGGCCGCTGGCCGAGCGGTTGCATAACGCATTCGGCCAGCCTGTCGTCGTTGAAAACAAGCCCGGCGCGGGCGGTCTGCTGGCCATGCAGCAACTGAAGTCGGCGCCCGCCGACGGATACACGCTGGCGCTCGTCACCAACGCCCATCTGGTGTGGAACCCTTACATCTTTCCCGCGCTGACGTATGACCCGGTGCGCGATGTAGTGCCCGTCAGTCCGTTGGCCGTCATCCCCATGGCGCTGACGGTCAACGACAAGGTGCCGGCGCAGTCGCTGGCGCAGTTGTTCGCGCTGGCCCGCCAGCAGCCGGGCCGGCTGAACTATGCGTCTTCGGGCAACGGCAGCCCGCCACATGTGCTATTCGAAATGCTGCGCGAACAGGCCGGCGTGGACATCATGCACGTGCCGTTCAAGACGGGTACGGGCGCGCTCAATTCGGTGCTTGCCGGCGATACGCAGATGTATTTCGCCGGCACCGCGCTGGTCGAACCGATGGTCAAGGAAGGGCGCCTGCGCGTGCTAGCCATCAGCGACGCGGTGCCCGATGCCGCCTTTGGCCGCGCGCCGACGCTGGCGCAGCAGGACTTCCGCGGCTTCGAAGGCGCGGTGTGGCTTGGGCTGGCCGCGCGTGCGGGCACGCCGGAAGCCATCGTCAAGCGTCTGAACGCCGAGATCGGCCGCGCGCAGCAGGACGGCGCCATGCGCCAAATGTACGCCAGCCACGGCTCGCTGCCGTACCATCTGGAAGCCAGCGCCTTCGCGCAGCGCGTCGCCGACGAGCGCGAGGCCACCGGCCCCGTGCTGCGCAAGCTGGGCATCAAGCCCGATTGATCCTCATCCTTTCCCTCCAACCCTGGAATCAACGGCTCCCTGCGGGGAGCCGGCACCGGTAGCCATGAACCTGATTGAAGAGATTGTTGAAAACGCCCCCGCCATTCGAGACGTCCGGCGCGACATCCACGCCCATCCCGAACTGGCGTTCGAGGAGAACCGCACTGCGCAACGGGTGGCCGAGCTGCTGGAGAGCTGGGGCATCGAGCTGCACCGGGGCTTTGGCAAGACCGGCCTGGTGGGCGTGATCCGCAACGGCACCTCATCGCGCACACTGGGGCTGCGCGCCGACATGGACGCGCTGCCCATGCAGGAAGCGAACCAGTTCGCGCACGCCAGCAAGCACGCGGGCGTGATGCACGCCTGCGGCCATGATGGCCACACCGCCATGCTGCTGGGCGCAGCCCAGTACCTGGCGCGCCACCGCAATTTCGACGGCACCGTCTACCTGATCTTCCAGCCCGCCGAAGAACGCGGCGGCGGCGCGCGCGAGATGATGCGTGACGGCCTGTTCGAGAAATTTCCGATGGAAGCCGTGTTCGGCATGCACAACATGCCGGGCATCCCGGAGGGCAGTTTCGCGTCGTCGCCGGGCCCGGTGCTGGCATCCAACAGCGAGTTCCACGTGACCATCCGCGGCAAGGGGGGCCATGCCGCCATGCCGCACCTGGCCATCGATCCAATCCCGGCGGCCGGCCAGATGATCGAAGCCTTCCAGACCATCATCAGCCGCAACAAGAAGCCGCTTGAGACGGCCGTCATTTCCGTGACCACGCTGCGGGCGGGCGAGGCCGTCAACGTCATCCCCGACACCTGCGAACTGGGCGGCACGGTGCGCGCCTACACCGCCGAGACGCTGGACCTGATCGAGCGACGCATGGGCGAGGTGGCGCAGCACGTGGCCGCCATGTTCGGCGCCGAATGCGATTTCGTCTTCACGCGCCACTATCCGTCCACGATCAACCACGAGGCCGAGACGGCCTTCATGCGCGAAGCGCTGGCCCAGGTGGTCGGCCAGGAGCGCTTGCTGGCGCAGACGCCCATCATGGCCGCGGAAGACTTCTCCTTCATGCTGGAAGCGGTGCCCGGCAGCTATTGCTTCATCGGCAATGGCGATGGCGGGCACCGCGAACTGGGCCACGGCGAGGGGCCGTGCCTGGTCCACAACACCAGCTACGACTTCAACGACGCGCTGCTGCCGATTGGCGCCAGCGCGTTCGTGAAGCTGGCAGAAGCCTGGTTTGCGCGGCCGCCGCGCGCCTGAGTACGGCGCCGCACCCCCCGCTCAGGCCTTGCGCAACCCCGCCCGGGGCAGGGGCGCCGCCGGGTGGCTGGCGGGCTCGTCCGCCGGCCGGCCGCGCCCGATCAGCCATGCGCACAGCGCCGACACCACCCCGGCAAACAGCACATACAGGCAGATCAGCCACGGCTGGCCGCCGCCGGTCTTGAGCAGGGCGGTGGCAATGATGGGCGTGATGCCGGAGGCGAAGATGCCCGAGAACTGGTAGACGAACGAGATGCCGGTGTAGCGCACCTTGGCGTCAAAGAGCTCGCAGAACAGGGCGGCCTCGGGACCATACACGGCGGCATAGAAGATGCCGAACGGGATGATGATCGCCAGCCAGATCAGCATCACGCTGCCTTCGCTGTGCAGCATCAGCCAGAACCCCGGGAAGGATGCCGCGGCGGTGATCAGCGATCCCCAGAAGTAGACGCGGGTGCGGCCGATGCGGTCGGACAATCTGCCGAAGAAGGGGATGAAGAAGCACATCACCAGGGCCGCGGCCATCACGCCCGTCAGCGCTTCGGTTCGCGTGATCTGCACGGTTTGCGTCAGGTACGAGATCGAGAACACGCCGAACACGTTAAAGAACACGCCGTCGATGTAGCGGGCGCCCATGCCTTTGAAGACGTTGCCCGGGTAGCGCTTGAGCATGTCGAAGAAGGGAATGCGGCTTTCGGCGTTGCTTTCCTTGACCGCGGTGAACTCGGGCGTTTCCTTGATGTTCAGGCGGATGTACATGCCCACCAGCACCATGGCGGCCGACGCCAGGAAGGCGATGCGCCAGCCCCAGGCCATGAACTGCTCGTCGGTCAGCAAGGTGGACAGCAGCGCCACGGTGCCGGAGGCCAGACACAGGCCGATCGCCAGCCCGATCTGCGGCAGCGACGCGTAGAAGCCTTTCTTGCCTGGCGGCGCGTATTCATACGCCATCAGCACCGCGCCGCCCCATTCGCCTCCCAGGCCGATGCCCTGGAACACGCGCAGCAGCAGCAACAGGATGGGCGCCCAGACGCCGATGCTGTCGTAGGTGGGCACCAGACCGATCAGGAATGTGGACACGCCCATGATCATCAGCGTCATCACCAGCATGCTTTTCCTGCCGATGCGGTCGCCGAAATGGCCGAAGATCAGGCCGCCTAGCGGCCGCGTCACGAAGCCCACGGCGAACGTGGTGTAGGCCAGCATGGTCGAGACCAGCGGGTCGCCGGTGGGAAAGTACAGCTTGTTGAATACGATGCCCGCCACGACACCGTAGAGGAAAAAGTCGTACCACTCGATCGTGGCGCCGATCAGCGACGCGGTGACGACACGGCGTACTGCGGCTTCGTTCTGCTTGGCCATTCCAGTCTCCTTTGATGGGGGGGCGGGGCACTCTGCGTTGCCGCTCGCCATGCTTTGCTGCGGGGGTTGCTCGTGCCTTACGCGGCGACCAGCTCGGCCTGCCGCCGCGTTGCCTTCAGATCCTCCAGCATGAATCCGGCTGCGCGTTCGGCCAGCATCACGACAGGCACATTGGTGTTGCCGGAAACCAGCGTGGGCATGATGGAACAATCCACCACGCGCAGGCCGGCCACGCCGTGCACGCGCAGGCGCTCGTCCACCACGGCCATCGGATCGCTGCGCGGTCCCATCTTGGCGGTACCGGAGGGATGGAAGATGGTGGCGCCGTATTCCCGGCAGAAGTGCAGGATCTCGTCGTCCGTGCGCACGTCCGGCCCGGGGCGGAATTCCCGCTTCATCAATCCGGCCAGCGGTTCCGTCGCGGCCAGCGCGCGCGCATACTTGACCGCGGCGATCGTCATGCGCCGGTCCAATTCGGTGGACAGGTAATTGGGCTGCATGGAAGGCGCCTCGAACGGGTCCGCGCTGCGCAGCCGGACCTGGCCGCGCGAAGACGGGCGCAACTGGCAGACCGAATACGTGCAACCCGAAAACGGATGCACCTTGCCGCCGGCCAGGTCAGCCGACAGGGTCGCGAAATGGAACTGGGTGTCGGGCGTGCGGCTGGCGGGGTTCACCCGGCAGAACAGGCCGCCCTGGTTGATCCCGACGGCCAGGGGCCCACCGCGAAACAGCAGCCACTGCAGTCCCATGCGGGCGCGGCCACTCAGCGTGCGCAACTGGTCGTTGGTGGTGATGGGCCGCGTGGTTTCGTAGATGAGCCTGATCTGCAGGTGGTCCTGCAGGTTCTCGCCGACGCCCGGCAGATCCCGCACCACGCCGATGCCGAACTGCCGCAGCAGCGCGGCCGGCCCGACGCCGGACAGTTGCAGCAGTTGCGGCGATTGCAGCGCGCCCGCGCACAGCACCACTTCGCGCCGTGCGCGCAGCGTGCGCACCTGGCCGTCCTGCCGGTAGCGCACGCCGCAGGCGCGGCTGCCTTCGAACAGCACGGCCATCGTGTGGGCGCCGGTTTCCACGCGCAGATTGGGGCGCCCTTCGGCCGGGCGCAGATAGGCCACTGCCGTCGAACAGCGCCAGCCATTGCGCGTGGTCAGCTGGTAATAGCCCACGCCTTCCTGGTCGCCCGTGTTGAAGTCCTGCACGTGCGGCACGCCCTGTGTGCCGGCCGCCGCGATCATGGCTTCCACCAGCGGATGCGGCGTTTTGATGGAGGTGGCGTTCAAGGGGCCGTCCACTCCTCGGGTGGGCCCCGCGCCCAGGTCGTTGTTTTCCAGCTTGCGGAAGGCCGGCAGGCAATCGTCCCAGCCCCATCCCGGGTTGCCGGCGTCGCGCCAAGCGTCGTAATCCTGCCGCTGGCCGCGAATGTAGATCAGCCCGTTGATGGCGCTGGATCCGCCCAGCGTGCGGCCGCGCGGCCAGTAGATGCGCCGGCCCAGCATGTTGGGATCGGGGTCGGTGTAATAGCCCCAGTTCACCACCTTGTGGAACATCGTCTTGCCATAGCCGATGGGGATATGTATCCACGGGGAGCGGTCCCTGGGGCCGGCTTCCAGCAGGCACACGGACAGTGCGCCGTCGGCGCTCAGCCGGTTGGCCATCACGCATCCGGCTGAGCCGGCGCCAACCACGATGACATCCACGGTGTCGGACATATTGCCTTGTCTCCCTGTTGTCGTCCGCCTGCGCCACGTCGGCGGGACGGCGCGTTTACCCTGCTTGCCGCGGCGGGGCGCACTTATATACTGGGTCGATCCCGGCAGCGCCCAGAGACGCTGCATTCGGCTGGGGATCTGTGGCGATTCTAGGAAGCGGGCGCGTCGCGCAAAGCACAACACGCGTGGGGGCGGCAAAATGGAACGGAACATGCAACTTCGGTTTCAAAATCGCAGTGCAGCATCGGTAGAGGCGCCTGCCGGCGCTTCGGTCGACACGCCCGCCGTGCAGGAGGCCGCGCGTTCGCTGCGCGCCCTGGTGGTGCTGGAGCACCTGGCGCGGGCCCAACATCCGCCCACGCTGGCGCAATTGGCGCAGCGCCTGGACATGCCGAAGACCACGTTGATGCGCCTGTTGGCCGCCATGCAGCGTGCCGGCTTCGTGGCCGCCACGCCGACCGAACACGGCTTCGTGCCGGGGCCGCAGGCCACGTCACTGGCCTTGTCCACCTTGCGCGCCTCGGCGTTCACGCGGGCATGCCGCGCTGTGCTGGCGCAACTGGCCGGCACGCTGGGAGAAACCTGCAACCTGACGGCGCCGGACGGCGACCGTGTGATCTATATGGAACGGGTGGAAACCACCGAGCCGCTGCGCCTGTTCTTCGCGGTGGGCAGCCACGTGCCGATGCACTGCACGGCAAGCGGCAAACTGTTCCTGGCATCTATGAACCGGCTGGAGCGAGGCCGAGTGCTGGCCCGTTTGCCGCTCACGCGCAACACGCCGCGAACCTTGACCGATCCCGTGAAGCTGGAAGAAGAATTGGAACGGTTGGCGGCGCGTGGCATTGGCATCGACAACGAGGAATTCGTGCGCGGCATGAGTGCCGTGGCGGTGCCGGTCAAGGATGCGGAAGACCGGGTAGTGGCGGCCGTGGCCTGCCACGCGCCCACCGCGCGCATCATGCTGGATGACCTGCTGCGGGCGGTGCCAGTGTTGCAGCGCGCGGCGCAGTCGCTGCACGAGGTGCTGGCTCAGCATCGGCCCGGAGGCTGAGCCAGCGGTAGAAATCTATTCGAAGCGAAAATACTAATCTATAGAAATCAATCGCTTACCGAAAACGGTGCGTTGAATTTGCGCGCTTCAACAATAGGTATGGAGCTTGACGCTAAAATTTGACCCGAAATTAAAGCTGCTGAAGCAGCGTTTTGAGGAAATGATGAATTTTTGGGTCCCTGTCGTCTTCGGTACGTTCAAGATCCTCGTGTTGGGCACGGGCATGTTTTTCGCCATCAAGTCTCATTACGATGGAGAAAAAAAGGAGAAGAAGGAAAAAGAGGTGAAAGCACCTCAGGAAGACCTCGCCGCGTAGCGCGGACGAGGCGACGCGCATCTCGGGCTTATCGCAAGGGGCCTATCCCGATTGCGGTTTGTTGGATTGAGCAGCAGCGTCAGGCGCTCAGGAAGCGAATGACTTCGGCCCAATCGTTGGTCGACAGGGCGACGTCCTCGTAGTCGCCCTCTTCCTCGTCGTAGCGCGACACGCAGAAGCGCTGGCTTCTGCCGGATTCGCGGTCGGCATAGTTGGCATAGTCGACAAACACTTTCAAACCGCGCTCCTTGTTCTCGAATGAAGGAGCGGCATCGATGTAGCTCGACGTGTCCAAATACCCTTCGGGTAGGGTCGGCAGGGTGGTTATGTCGAAGTCGGGAAATTCGCGGCGCAGTCGTTCAAGGTTCATAAGGAAAGCATGTAGAGGCTGGAGGCCTGACATTTTACGTTGCTCAGTGTCAGTCGCCACAATGTCCCCGAAATAGAGTTTGGGTCAGCATTGCGCGAATTTGCGCAACGCCAACACCCACACCCCCGCCGCCGCAACCCCCAGCGCAGTCAGCATCCATGCCTGGCCCGCCGCATCCATCAGCACGCCGGCCGCCAGCGGCGCCAGGACACGGGTCAGCGAGAACACGCTGGACTGGATGCCGTAATCCAGCGCCTCCAATCCGGGACGGGTATGCGACATCATCAGGCTGAACGTCAGCGCCGCGGTGGCGCCCATCGCGGCAGCGATGCCCATGGCGCAGGCAATCAGCACCGGCGGCGGGGCCTGCAGCCAGACCGCGATGGCGAGCGCCAGCAGGGCGGCGCAGCCGGCTGCCGCATGCCACGGCACCGTCACGGCGGGGCGCAAGCGCTTGCTGCCTCGCGCGGACAAGGCGCTGGCTACCGCGCCGACGGCGCCGCCTGCCACGCCCACCAGCCAGGCCACGCTTTCGGGTGCCAGCCCCTGATCCAGCAGCAGGGGCTTCAGATAGAACCAGCCTGACCCGATGAAGGGAAACAGCAACGCCAGCATGGGCAGCCAGCATCGGGTGCTATCCAGCCGGAAGTAGGCAGTGATGGACGCGAGGGCAAGGCGGTCATTGCCGGCAGCGGTAGCCACCTCCGGCTCGCCGTCTTCTTTCACGAACGCCGTCAGCGCCGCACCCAGCGCCAGCGCACCGGCCATGATGGCAAAGGGCGCCTGCCAGCCCCAGCGGGCTTGGGCAACCAGCATGAGGCCGCCGCCGACGATGGCGCCCAGGCACAGGGCCATCGATCGGATGCCGCCTGCCCAGGCGCGGCTGGTCGCGGGCAGGACGCGGATCGCCAGCGCGTTGACCGGCACGTCGGCCCACGTGCCGGCCAGGGCCGCGGCCGCGGCCAAGGCGAACAACACGCGCCCATCATCCAGCAAGTCGCGCCACCCCAACGCGCACAGCACGGCCGCATAGGCGGACAACAGGCCGACCGCCCAGATGCGATAGTTGCCACGCCGCCGTGCGGGCCGGTCCAGGGGCAGGGCGAAGAGGAACTTGAAGACGGTGGGCAGGCTGGCCAGCTGGAACAAGCCGATGGCCGTGCCGGACCAGCCGTGCTGCCGCAGCACCAGCGGCAAGCCCAGCCACAGGTACACACCCGGCGCCGTCAGCGCCAGGTTCAGCCAGCCGAACAGCGCTTGCCGCAGGCCGTTGCGCACGGCGGGGCTCATGCGGCAGCCTTGCGGGCCGACAACACGTGCAAGGGCGCCATCGGAAAGCGGTCCGAGTCAAAGCCGCGCACGTCCTGGTAGCCGCTGTCTTGCAGCATCCGGCCCAGTTCGCCTGCGCGGGTCACGCGGCGGCCCAGCAGCAGCATCGGCAGGTAGTAGGGCAGCATGCGTGCGGCGGCGCGGGCGTCGGCGGGGATCTCCGCGTGCGCCATGATCAGCTGCCCGCCCGGCGCCAGCGCATCATGCATCTTGCGCAGCGTGGCGGCCGGGTCCGGCAGGAAATGCAGGACCGACGAGCACCAGATCAGGTCGTATGCCTGCCCGATCGGGTCCGCCGCCAGGTCGCCGCCGATCACCGTCATGCGGCTGGCCAAGCCGGCCTGCGCGATGTTCTCCTTTGCCACCGCGGCGGTCTCGGGCCAGTCGAACACCACGCCCGTGCTGTCGGGGCGGGCTTGAACCAGCGCGATGCCGATCAGCCCCGGGCCGCCTCCCAGGTCCAGGATGCGCCGGGCGTCGGCGGCGCCGGGCACGCAGGCGACGGCCTCGCGCGCCGCCGCCACGGCAATGGCGCGTTGCTCCTGCCCGATCTGCACGCGCGCCGCCTGGGCCCAGCCGGTGGCGTTGGTTTGCACGTAGGGCTCGGGCGGCGGGCTGTCCAGGTCCAGGAGTGCGTCCAGTTGTTCGCTGAAGTGCCAAAGCGAGCGGCGGCGATAGCGCCACGCGTCGGCGCAATAGCCGGGCTGGCCTTGGCAGAAATACTGTCGCGCCTGGGGTTGGCACCGGTAGCGCACCGGGTCGCCGTCAATGCGGTGCAGCAAGTCCAGGCTCCACAACATGTCCAGCAGATGCGTGGTCTGGTCGGGGCGCAGGGTCAGGGCCTGCGCCACTTCCGCCGCGCTGGCCGGTTCGGTCAGGTGATCCAGCACGCCGCGTTCCAGCGCGGCGTCCAGCGCCGCCGCCTGGACTGACGCGGCGGCCAGGTTCCAATAGCGCTGCATGGGGTGGGTAAGGTCGGTATGCATGAGGGGTGGTCCTTGTTAGATGCGCCAGGTGAAGCGCAAGCCGGCTTCGCGCGGCGGGCTGTAGACGGTGACGATGCCGTTCTGATAGCCAACGGCGTCATAGCGCCGGTTGGCCAGGTTGTTGACGTAGGCGGTGATCTCGACCTGGCGCACGGTGACGCCGGCGGCCAGGTTGACCAGGCCGTATCCGTTGCGGGAATAACGGTTGGCGGCGTCCAGATAGACGCGGCCGGTGCCGGTCAGCGACGCCTGCGCATACCAGCCGGCGGGCGCGTCATAGCGCGCGCTGACGTAGCCGTTGATGCGCGGCGCAAAGGGATTCTGGTTACCGCTGTAGTCCGCGGCGCCGTCCATGAAGCGCGAGAACCGTGTGCGGTTCAGGCCCAGCCCGGCCTGCGCCGACCAGCCGTCGCCCAACAGGTATTCCAATTCGAATTCCGCGCCGACGGAGCGAGCCGATGCGGCGTTGGTCACGTAGACCAGCCCGGGCAAGGGCATCTGCTGCACCTGCATGTTCTTGACCGTCATCACGTAGACGGCGCTGGAATAGCGCAGGCGGTTGCCGGGCAGCCAGCCCTTGGCGCCGATCTCGTAGGCGCGCAGCGTCTCGGGTTGATAGGGGGCGTAATTGGCGGCGGGCGAAAAGACGTTGAAGCCGCCTGCACGGAATCCGTCCGACACGGATACGTAGGCCTGCTGGCGTGGCGCGAACGCGTACTGCAGCGCGACGCGCGGGGTCACGCGGGTCCAGTCGGCACGGCGCTGCGTATCTCCTTCGGGACGGAAGCGGATCTCGTCGCGTTCGAGGCGCGCGCCGGCCTCGATCGTCCAGCGCTCTGCCAGCGGGACGGTCCAATGCGTGAACGCGGCGGTGGAATTGCCGCGCAACTTGACCACGCTTTCCGTCAGGCCGCGCGGCATCTTCTGCGTATTGCGCAGGTCGTGGTCGTCGCCGTCCGCGTACAGGCCGACGAGCCAATGCGCGCGATTCCAGTCGCCTTCCAGCCGGAGCTCTTGCGACAGGTTGCTGAACTGGTGGTCACGCTGGATATGCAACAGGTCGGCGGGCTGGAAATCGGTGTCTTGCTGGACCCGGTCGCGGAAATCATTCCAGGCGGTCACGGAAGACAGGCGCAAGCCGGCATCGAAGTCATGCCGCACGGATAGCGATGCGCTGCGTCCGATGGACCGGTTCCAGCTGGGCGTACCCGAGGCCACCGTGTCGCGCGGCGCGGTCGGCGCTCCCCACAGGGCCGCGCCGTCGCGGTAGTCCACTTGCGCGTACCGCAGCGTGGCGTCGGTGCGCGCGGACGGCGTCCAGCGCAACGCGATCTTGCCGTTGCGCACTTCACGGTCGTCTTCGCGCTGGCCGGTATAGGTGTTGTCGATGAAGCCGTTCTGGCTGCGCCAGGCGCCGGCGACGCTCGCGTACAGGCGGTCTTCGACCAAGGGTCCGCTCAGGTCGAAGCGCATCACGCGCAGGTCGCGGCTGCCGATTTCGGCCGAGATTTGGCCGCGCAAGGTGTTGTCGGGCTGGCGGGTGTGAATGTTGATCACACCGGCCTCGGCGTTGCGCCCGTACAGGGTGGACTGCGGGCCGCGCAGCACTTCCACGCGGTCGATCGCCAGCAATGGGTCGTCATACCCTTGCGCCGTCAGCGTGGGCACGCCGTCCACGACCAGCAAGGTCGACGTGGAGAACGAGAAGAAGTTGGCGGACAGCCCGCGCATGACGGGCGAGTTCACGCCGGCCTGGCCGAAAGGCTGGAAGCTGAGTCCCGGTGTGATCGCTTGCAGGGACTCCACATTCTGGATGCCTTGCGCCTCGAGCATGTCGCCGTCGAACACGGACAGGCTGGACGGCACGTCTTCCAGCGCGCGTTCCTGCTTGTCGGCGGTGACGGTGATGGCGGGCAGTTCGGCGGGGGGCTGGGCGCGTGTGGCAGGCGCGGCGGCCATGCAAAGCAGGGCCCAGGCGATGGGCGTAAGAGGGCGGGGCTGGATCATCGGGCTTCCTGTGCGGACTCAAGCGGCCGCTATCCTTGTGCGGCCGTCCCGAAGATGGTATTTTTTTATGAGAACAACTATCATTCACATTCATATGCGTTCCGGATCCATCCGTATGCAAAACGGCGCCGGCACAGGAAAGCCTTCATGGTCATGCGTGTTTCGTCCTTGCTTGCCCAACCGGGCAAGAGTCCCCGCCCAGGCTGGCGGCGCGTTGCCTTGCCCCAGGAACTGGGCGATTGCCGCGCGGACCGGCTGGAGCTGGACGACGGCTTGACCCTGGTGCATTCGCAGTACACACCGCAACGCGACCTGATCGAAGAGAACGCCGCCGGTTATGGCGCGCGCACGCTGGTGATCACGCTGGCGATGCAGGGCGTGTCAGCCTACCGGGGCGCGGATGGCGCCGGCCTGGATTTCCGCGGCGGCCACACGACCGTCACGGCGTTTCAACGCAGCCAGGGCGAGCGCCGCTATTCCGGCGGCGCCACCGTGTCGCAATTGCGCTTGCTGGTGGGCGAGCCGGTGCTGCGTCGCTATGCCGGCGACGATCGCGCGGAAAGCCTGCTGGGCGCCGGGGGCTTGCGGTGCCTGTCGCAGGGCAGGACTACGCCCGAGCTGGCTTCCGTGGCTATGGAACTGGCGTCAGGCGTGGACCCTTTGGATGCGCACATCCGCGCGCTGACGTTGCTGTCTCGTCAATTGCGCGGCCTGGCGCCCGCGCCAGAAGCGGGGCGGCTTAGCCAGGCCGATATCGGCCGCTTGGAAGCCGCGCGGGCGTTGATGCAGGAACAGATGGACCGGGACCTGACCGTGCAGTACCTGTGCCTGGCTACGGGCTTGAACGAATTCAAGTTGAAGGAGGGGTTCCGCAAGCTCTACGGGACCAGTCCGCACCGGCTGCTGACGGAATTGCGGATGCGCCGGGCGTGGGAACTGTTGGAAACCGGTTGCCAGGTGGCGCAGGCCGCGTATCGCGTGGGCTACCGGCATCCCGCCAATTTCAGCGCTGCGTTCACGCGCTTCCATGGCCGCGCGCCAAAATCCGTGTTCGGCAAGCACCGCCGCTGACGGCGGGGCAGGCTTACTGCATGGCGCGCGCCGCGCGGCGCCGCGACACGCTTTCCCAGACGGCCACCAGCACCAGGATCAGCGTGGTCAGGCCGCCCACCATCAGGTTGTCGGTCACATACGACACGGGTGCCAGCGCCGCCAGCAACACCAGCCCGACCCCATGCGATAGCGGAAAACGCGCGTACACCACCGTCTTATAGATGCCGTTGCCCAGCAGGTAGAGCGCGGGGCCGCCGATCAGTGCAGCCGCGGCCGGGGTGGCGATGCGGCCGTCGGGATGCAGGATGACGAGTTCATTGGCCACGGCCGACACGATGACGCCTGCGATCAGAATCACGTGCACGTAGTGGAAGTAGGCGCCGATGCGGCCCGGGTCCGAGGAATGCACGATGGCTTTGCTGCCGTCCTTGCTGCTGGTGTCGAAATACACCCACCACATCGCCGCCGTGCCCAGGAAGGCCACCAGCAGCGCGATCAGCGTGGGGGCGTCCCAATGCGGGTGTTCGCCCAGCGTGGCGCCCGTGATCAGCAGGGTTTCGCCCAGCGCCACGATCACGAACAACTGGCACCGCTCCGCCAGATGCCCGCCTTCGATCGTCCAGTCGCTGGTGTAAGACCGCCCCATGCCGGGCAGGCGGAAGCCGAACATCGGCGAAATGTACTCGCACGCCACGGCCAGGATCCACAGCGCCAGCCGCGCTTCGCCCGAGGCCAGGCCGCCCGCGATCCAGAACACGGCGGAGATGCCGAGCCATCCCAGCATGCGCCGGAAATTGTCGGCCAGCGGGTGGTTCGGCCCCAGGTGCAGCACGATGAACGCCGTACGTCCGACCTGTAGCAGCGCGTAGCAGACGGCGAAAATCAGGCCGTTGTCGCCAAATGCGCCGGGCAGGACCGCGGCGGCGATCAGGCCCACGAGCATCACCGCGAACAGCATGATCCGCATGGGGATGGCGTCGGGATCGAACCAGTTGGTGACCCAGCACGTGTACTGCCACCCCAGCCAGACCGCGAACCACAACACCAGCGTATGCACGGCGCCCATCAGCGTCAGGTCGTGCAGCAGGCTGTGCGACAGCTGCGTCACGGCAAAGACGTACACCAGGTCGAAGAACAATTCCACATAAGTGACGCGGGCTTCGTGGCCGTCCCGGCGGCGAAGCAGCGTGGCGCTGGCAAGAAAGTTCATGGCGGGCGCGTCCGGTAGGTAGGGGCGCTGCCAGATTACTGCAGAGCGCGGGCGGGGAAATGTCAATGATTCAAAAGCGGCGCCGGACGTCGCGCGGGCGCGACGGCGGGGGCGTGCGCCGATCAGGCGATACCGGCCTTAGTGGGTCTGCCGGCCGCCGCTGACCATCCAGCGCGTGCCGAACCGGTCCACCAGCGCGCCATACGCCTCGGCCCAGAACGTCTTCTGCAACGGCATGGTCACCGTGCCGCCGTCGGACAATTGCTCGAACACGCGTTGCGCATCCGACACCGTGGGGTAGGCCAAAGAGAGCGCCATGCCCTTCTTACCGGGATAAGGGTGCCCGGCGGTCGCGTCGCTGCCCATCAGGGTCTGCTCGTCCAGCGCCAGCCGCGCATACATGATGCGTTCGGCATCGTCGGCGGACAGGGCGGGCATGGCGGCGTCGGGCGGGGCGTCGGCGTAGCGGATCATGGCTTCGATCCGGCCGCCCAGCACGCGCTCGTAGAAGTGCAGGGCGTCGGCGCAGTTGCCGTCGAAGCTGAGGTAGGCGGAGAGTTGGGGCATGGTGTCTTCCTGGTTGGGCGGGCAGGTGCCGGGGCAGCCGTGGCCGATCTATGATGGAAGGCCCGACCCGTGAGACTTGAAGGAGCCCGGCCATGCAACAAGGTAGCTGCCACTGCGGACAGATCAGATTTGAAGTCGATGGCGACGTGTCGCAGGTTCTGGAGTGCAACTGTTCCCACTGTAGCCGCAAAGGCTATTTGCTGTGGTTCGTGCCGCGTGCGCAGCTGCGCATCACGTCGCCCACGCAAAGCCTGTCCACCTACAAATTCAACAAGCATGTGATTGCGCACCATTTTTGCGCCAATTGCGGTTGCGCGCCGTTTGGTTTCGGGGCCAGCCCCAAGGGCGAAGAGACCGCGGCGGTCAATGCGCGATGCCTGGAAAACGTAGACCTCAATGCCCTGACGCGTATCCCGTACGATGGCCGCAATGTGTGAAATCGGGCGTCTGAACCCTCAACAACATAAAGGAACCCGCGCATGAGCACGGTCAAATTGCTGTCGGACGAGGATGTCCGCAAAAGCCCCGAGGCGTGGGCAGTGTTTGAGGATATCCGTGCCACGCGCAAATCGGATTTCGTCAACAACTTCTGGCGCGCGCTGGCCAATGACCCGCCGCAGTTGCAGCGCGTCTGGGCGCAACTCAAGCAGGTGATGATGGCGGAAGGTGAGCTGTCCCCGCTGGTGCGCGAAATGATCTACATCGCCGTGTCCACGGCCAACGGGTGTTCGTATTGCGTGCATTCCCACACGGCGGCGGCCAAGGCCAAGGGCATGACCGACGGCCAGCACGCCGAACTGCTGTCGGTCATCGGCATGGCGGCGCAGACCAACGCGATGGTGACGGCCATGCAGGTGCCGGTGGACGCCGCGTTCGACGTCAAGTAGGAGGAGGCCACCATGGCGCTGATCCCGCTGTTCCCCTTATCCAATGCGCTGTTTCCCGCCGGCGTGCTGCATCTGCGCATTTTCGAGGTGCGCTACCTGGATATGATCCGCCGCTGTATCGCGGACGGCAGCGAGTTCGGCGTGGTGGGCCTCTTGGCGGGCAGCGAAGTCCGGTCGCCCGAAGGCGTCGAGACCCTGGCCCCCGTGGGCACAATGGCTCGCATCGCGTCCTGGGACGCGCCGATGCCCGCGTTGCTGCAGGTGCGCTGCATCGGCACCAGCCGATTCCGGCTGCTTTCCAGCGAGGTGGCAAAATACGGTCTTTGGATGGGCCAGACCGAGCCCATCGCCGACGATCCGCCCACGCCGGTGCCGGCGTCCATGCAGGCCAGCGCCGATGCCCTGGGCCGGCTGGTGGCGCAATGGCAGCAGGACGGCGTGCCGGCTGACCGGATGCCGCTGGCGCCGCCGTACCGGCTGGACGACTGCGGCTGGGTGGCGGACCGCTGGTGCGAACTGCTGCCGCTGCCGCCGGACGACAAGGCCCGGCTGTTGGGCCTGACGGACCCCGAGGCCCGGTTGGCGGCTATTCAGGACTTGTTGCGCGGCCAAGGGCTGGCGTAGCGGGTCGCCGGTGCAAACGCCGGGCGAGTAACCTTTTTGGACATCATGGATATCAGGATTGACGAGGGCCTGCGCGCCTATATTGACCCCTTGACCGAAGACGAGCACGAAGCGCTGGAGCGCAGCCTGCTGGCCGAGGGCTGCCGCGATGCGCTGGTGCTGTGGGGCGATCTGCTGGTGGACGGGCACAACCGCTACGCCATCTGCCAGAAGCACGGCATCGAATTCCAGACCCGCCAGAACACCACGTTCAAGTCGATGGAAGACGTGCACCTGTGGATGATCGAAAACCACCTGGGCCGGCGCAGCGTGTCGGACTTCCAGCGGGGCGTGTTGGCGCTGCGCAAGAAAGAGATCCTGCTGGCGCGCACGCCTCCAGAAGGCAGCGCGCCGCCCGACGCCGGGTCGGCTGACACCGCATCGTCTGAGGGTTCACCGCCTTGGGACGAGCATGCTCCTGGCGCCGACGGCGCGCCACGCCTGCCGCCGAACATCTCCTGGACGCCACCCGTGCCTAGCCGCCAGGCGCTGGCGCGCGCGGCGCGCATCAGCAGCAATACGCTGGGCCAGATCGAAAAGATCCAGAAAGACGCCGCGCCGGAATTGGTGCGTGCGGTGAAAGAGGGCGCGATTTCGATCAATGCCGCCGCAGCAGTGGCGTCTTTGCCCGCCGAACGCCAGGCGGCAGCCGTGGCCGGTGGCAGGAAAGAGCTGCAGCAGGCGGCGCGCGAAGTGCGCCTGGCCAAGGCGCCGCCGCCCCGCGAAGCCCCGCCCGAGGTGCCGATCGAAAGCATCGCAGACCTGCCCGCCGAGGTGGCGCGTCTGCGCGGCGTCCTGGCGCGCCTGACGGACGAACGCGACCAGCTGAAAAAGAAGGTGATGCACCTGACGATCGCGCTATCGGAAGCGCGCAATGGGGGCAGCGCGGGCGACGATTAAGGCGGAATACCGGATGGGAGCATGAGTAAGGGATAACGCTTATTCATGCCACGGCTGCGACTGCGAGCAAGTGATTCGAAAAGCTGATTTCGGTTTCGCATCGCCAAGTTGCCCATAATTTGCACCCCTCGGCCGAGCCCATGTCCAACTCCAGGGCCAGCCAGTTGCGCGCTGCCATGACATGTTTGTCGTGCCCAGGGAAAGGCATCACTTCCGCAACGTACTGCACGTCGATGTTTTGAGGTTGCTTGGCATTGCTGTTCAACCAGGAGAGAAACAGCCGCTCCATCACGCCCATGAGCGAAGGATGAACCACGGCGGACGAGGTGAACTGGTGGATCTGGGACCAAGTCTCTGTGGCAGGCAGGTCCTTGCGGTAGGCCGTGCCCCAGGCTGCGACGTGCACGTCGCCCGACACCAGGGACACGCGGATCTTCTTGTCGCGCGCCAATTGGGAAAACACTTCCAGGAGGCGTTTTCGCTCACCTTCGTGGTCGTCGTGGGACCAGTGATCCTTCAGGTCGTCGGCATTGCTGTCCGTGACGTGGTCTTGTCCGAACTTGTCCATCAGCAGCTCGGCCAGGGGCAGTTTGGGGTGCACGACGGGCACCGAGGACATGAACAGAAGATGCTGGCAAGCACTCTTGGGTTGTGCGCCCGCGTTGCCGGATTTCAGGCTGTCGGTCCAATTCTTGATTTGGCCCCAGGTGTCCGAGCCCATCACCTGTGTCCGCGAGCGTTCGGTGCGCAGATCAGCCGCCATGATGGCCACCGGCCCGATGGCGTACGCGGAAGTGAATCCCGGCTGGCCGTCCAGCAGGGGCAGCGCCAACGCATCCTTGGCGAGTACCTGACTCCACACGATGGGCTTGAGCAGTGGGTCTTGTCGGGAAAAACCCGCTGGCGTCGTGTCTTCCTGTTGGGGCAGGTCGTCCAGCGCATGTTGCATCTGAAACACCCAGAAGGCGCGTCGGGCGTGGCGGAACAGCGTCTGAAAGAGTGGGCTGTTCTGCATCGCGCAGCTGTACGAACCCCAGCCGTCGAAGATGTCGTGGTCGTCCCACATCATGACAGTCGGCATCGACGCCATCGCCGCGCTCGCGTCTAGCGTGGCCATTGGCGACGACCAGGGCTTGCGCTCGCTGGGCAGCCAGCGTTGCTTGTACAGTCCGAAGTAGTAGGCCTCGATCTCGCGGTCCAGCGCCTTGGTGACCTTGAACTCCAATTGCGCCTGCCGAGGCAAGGCCACCCACTGGCGCAGCGCCTTAACGTCTTCCCAGATCGAGTCGAAGTAGATCTGGTCGCCTCCCATGAGCATGAGATGAAAGCGCTGCAGGCCCTTGTCATGGATGCGCTTCTCATGCCACAACTGCTCCTTGTCCAGCAGCTTGGTTTCGCCTGCACCCTGTTCTTTTCGCAGTTCGCGGTCGTGGCTGTAGAGCAGGTCTTCCCACACCGCGTCCGACGTCCGGATGAGCTTTCGCATCACCGCCGGGTCCGAAAACCCATTGCACGACACATAGGCCATGCGCGGCGAGAAATCCTTGCCGGGTACCGTCATCCGCCACGTCAATCCACCTGAAATACCGTAACTTACGGTGCGCTCGTTCTTCAAGATCTTGCAGGACAGGTCGTAGCGCAGATAGCGTTCGCCGTTGATGGCCAACAGCTCCTTTGGCGCGGCGCAAGCCTTGCCGTCGACCTCCAGTGCAGGCGTGACGGCGCCCGCCTTGAGGCCCACCAGCGCGCTCACTTTCCAGACGTCACCTTTTCCGATACCACGGAACGACAACACAGGCCCCAGTAGCAGATCTTTTTCATTCATGATCAGCCTCCTCAGCTAGTCATTTCTTTCGCTACTACCTTGACGATCCGGGTACGAGCAATTCACGCCGCCTCCCACAACGCCGCTGTCAGGCCCAGCAACAGCAGCATCGCCGACGCGATGAACCATCGCACGGTTTTCCGGTATTCATCCTCGGCTTCATCCTCCAAACGCAAGGCGCGGTAAAGCGCAATTATCTGCAGCAGGCTGGCGAGCAACAAGGACACGCCTGGCAGCACGGACAGCGCGCTCCAATCGCCCGGCGCGTCCAAGCCCCAGTAGCGCAGGAAACCCAGCGAAAAGCCCAGCAATACCGTGATGGCCGTAATCAATCCGGCCCGATAGCCCTGGGGCAGTGCGCGTGGCCCGTGGCTGCGGGTCCGTACCAAGTCGTCGTCTGGCGTTTCCGGTGTCATCATTGAGATACTCCGCACTGAGTACGCTACGGCCTACCCGCTACCGGTTGATGTGGGAGCGAAAACTGAACTCCTGCTGTCACGCGGGGTCAGGTTGAATTGATTATGGCTGATATCACCGCGCACGGTGGCTGTTGAATCCCCCGTGTCGCAGCCCTGTGCCTTGTCGCCTTGCTTGCCGGCTGATCGTCGACCGGTTCCACGAACGATGCTGGGCCGGGGTGCGAATAAAAGGTGTCGAACGGTGGCGACCAACCGCCGAAACACGAATAAGGGATAACCCTTAAGTGCAAAATTCACGAATAAAATTCCTGAATGACTGGGAATTTATATCGTTTTGAGGAACACCCCCTGGGGCCTTGTAATGCGTGTTCGCTTAACGCTGTCCACGCATCTACCCCAGACTCCCTCATGAATCCCATCGGTTACCGCATTCTTTCCCGGCCCGCCCCGGCCGTCTCGGCCGACGTGCTGGCCGGCTTCGCCGCCATCGGCTCAGCCCAGATCAGCGACTGCATGAACCGCCTGTACGGCGTGTCGGGCCTGCGCCCGATGCATGCCTGCACGCGTCGCACCGTCGGCCTGGCGCTGACCGTCAAGACCCGCCCGGGCGATAACCTGATGATCCACAAGGCGATTTCGCTGGGTGGCGCGGGCGACGTGATCGTCGTCGACGGCGCCGGCGACACCAGCAACGCGCTGGTCGGCGAACTGATGATGATGGATGCGCAATCGCGCGGCATCGAGGGCTTTGTGATCGACGGCGCCGTACGCGACCTGGACGTCTTCGCCCAGGGCGAATTCGGCTGCTTCGCGCGCGCCGCGTCGCACAAGGGCCCGTACAAGGATGGCCCGGGCGAAATCAATGTGCCGGTGTCCGTGGGCGGCCAGGTGGTCAACCCGGGCGACGTGGTCGTGGGCGACGCCGACGGCGTGGTGGTGATCCCCGCCGAATTCGCCGCGGCCGTGCTGGCCCTGGCGCAGAAGAAGGAAGCGGACGAAGCCGTGGCCAAGGAAAAGCTGCGCGCCGGCACCTACACCAAGCCCTGGCTGGAAAAGACCCTGGCCGAGAAGATGGGAGCCGCCAAATGAGCATCGTCGCTGATCGCATCAAGCGCATCAAGCTGTCGCCCAGCGTCGCCGCACGCGCCATCATCGCCGAACTGCGCGAGCAGGGCCGCCGCATCATCGACCTGACGATCGGCGAGCCCGACTTTTCGACGCCGGAACACATCCGCCAGGCTGCCACCGCCGCCATGAACCGCGGCGAAACCAAATACCCGCCCGCGCAGGGCACGGTTGCCTTGCGCCGCGCGGCGCAAGGCCATCTGCTGGAAGCGACCGGGGTGGATTACCCCGTGGCGCAGATCATCGTCTCTACCGGCGCCAAGCAGGTGATATTCAACGGCCTGGCCGCCACGCTGAACGAGGGCGACGAGGTGCTGATTCCCGCGCCGTTCTGGGTGTCGTACCCGGACATGGTGCTGGTCAACGGCGGCACGCCGGTCGCGGTGCAGACCTCGCCCGCCACGGACTACAAGGTCACCCCGGAAGCGCTGGAGCGCGCCATCACGCCGCGCACCAAGTGGCTGATGATGAACGCGCCCAGCAACCCGACGGGCTCGGTCTACACGGCCGACGAACTGCGCGGCCTGACCGACGTGCTCAAGCGCCATCCGCACGTATGGCTGATGACCGACGACATCTACGCCCGCCTGAACTTCACCGGCGAACCGACCGTGCATCCGTTGCAGGTCGCGCCGGAACTGGCCGCCCGCACGCTGGTGGTCAACGGGGTGTCCAAGGCGTACGCCATGACGGGTTGGCGCATCGGCTACGGCGCCGGCCCCGATGAACTCATCAAGGCGATGGCGATCCTGCAGTCCCAGAGCACGTCGGGCGCATCGTCCGTCAGCCAGGCTGCGGCGCTGGAAGCGTTGTCGGGTCCGCAGGAATGCGTGACCCATTTCGCCCAAGTCTTCCGCGAACGCCGCGACCTGGCGATCGCCGAATTGTCCGGCGCGCCGGGCCTGGCGATCGTCGTGCCGCAAGGCGCGTTCTACGTCTTTCCGGACTGCTCGGGTCTGTTGGGCAAGAAGACGCCTGCCGGCGACGTGATCGCCACCGACACCGACCTGACGCACTATCTGCTGCGCGAGGCCGGCGTGGCTGTCATCGACGGCCACGCCTACGGCGCGCCGGGCACGTTCCGGCTGTCGTTCGCCGCGTCCCTGGACGATATCAAGCAGGGATGCGCCGCCATCCGCGAGGCCTGCGCCAAGCTGGCCTGAGCCGGCGCCACGGATTTCATTCCAGTACGACCACCACACAAACAGACAAGGGGAATCAACCATGAAACGCCACACTCTCTTCGCCGCCTGCCTGGGCCTGGCCACCCTGGCGCTGGGCGCCGCCGCCCAGGCCGATCAGGTCGACGACATCAAGGCGCGCGGCGAACTCGTCTGCGGCACGCTGGGCACCTCGCAGCCGTTCAGCTTCCAGGACGGCGCCACGCGCCAACTGGTGGGCTACGACGTCGATGTGTGCAAGCTCGTCGCCGACAAGCTGGGCGTGAAGGTCAACTACAAGCTGCTGTCGGTGGCGGCGCGCGTGCCGGAACTGAACGAAGGCCGCGTGGACATCCTGGCGGCCAACCTGGGTTATTCGCCCGACCGCGCCGAACAGATCGCCTTCAGCCACGCCTACTACGTCAGCCCGCAGAAGCTGCTGGTGCGCAAGGACTCTGGGCTGGACACCGTGGAAGCCCTGAACGGCCGCCGCGTCGGCGCCACCAAGGGCTCCAGCTCGGAGCGCGAGATCAAGCGCATCCTGAACAAGTCCCAGGTCATCGGCTACGGCGACAGCTCGGCCACCTATCTGGCCTTGCAGCAGAAGAAGGTGGATGCGCAGTTCGCCTCTGAGCTGGTGCTTGTGCGCCTGGTGCTGCAGAGCCCGCCGACCGCGCCCGTGAGCGTGATCGCCAAGTCGGTGTTCGACGAACCCTGGGGCCTGGGCGTGCGCAAGTCGGAACCGCGTTTCCTGCAGACCGTGAACCAGGCGCTGGATGAAGCGGAAAGCTCGGGCGCGGCCGCCAAGCTGTTTGACAAGTGGTTCGGCCCCGAAACGCCGTACAAGCTGGAACGCGGCTTCAAGATCGGCCCCATCGCCGGCTGAAAGACCGCTGACCCCAGCGCGGCCCGCATGTCCCCGTCACGGTTTCCGGCGTCCGCCCAGGTGGGCGGCCGGAGCCCGTGACGTTTGGCGTGGGCCGCGCGATTGCAGGAGATTGATTGCTTTATGAGCCTACTTGACGCTTCCCAATACCAGCTGCTGGCCAGCGGCATGCTGGTCACCGTGCAGTTGTTCCTGGTTGCCTGGGTGATGGCCTTTACGATCGCGGTGACGCTGGTCGTGGTGCGCGCCACCAACCTGGCGCCGTGCCGCTGGGTGGTCGATGCCTACGTGGAATACCACCGCAACGTGCCGCTGCTGGTGCAGGTGCTGTTCTGGTACTTCGGCATGCCTGAACTGCTGCCCGAGGGCTTTCGCATGTGGCTGTACGAGCACAACGCCGAGATGTCGCTGGCGGCGATCGCGCTGGCGCTGGGCTCGGCCGCCTACATCGCCGAAGACATCCGCAGCGGGCTGCGCGCCATCCCGGGCACGCAGTTCGAAGCGGCCCGGGCGCTGGGCGCCAGCTATCTGCAGTGCATGCGCTTCGTGATCGTGCCGCAGGCCGTGCGCATTTCCATCCCACCGCTGGTGGGCCGCGCGCTGCTGCTGTTCAAGAACACCAGCGTGGCCATGGCGATCGGCGTGATGGAACTGACCTACCAGGCCCGCGAGATCGAAAACGAGACCTACCGCACCTTCGCCACCTTCGGCGCGGCGACGATCATGTACCTGCTGGGATCGTTCCTGATCATGGCGGTGGGATCGCGCATCTACGCCCGTTACCGTCTGAACCGCGGAGGCCACGGTGCTTGATCTGCTATTGCAATACTGGCCCACGCTGCTGGTCGGCCAATACCCCAACGGCCCGCTGGGCGGACTGGTCCTCACGCTGATCCTGGCGGCACTGGGCCTGGCGATGTCGATGCCGCTGGCGCTGCTGATTGCGCTGGCCCGGGTCAGCCCGTTCGGCTGGCTGCGCGTGGCCAGCAAGGCGCTGGTCAACGTGGTGCGCGGCATGCCGCTACTGATGCTGATCTTCTGGGCCTACTTTGTCGTGCCGAAACTGACCGGTCAGGTCGTCAGCGGCTTCTGGACGCTGATCTTCGCGCTGGTGGTCTATGAAAGCGCGTACCTGTCGGAAGTGATCCGTTCGGGCATCGAGGCGGTGCCGCGCGGCCAGATTGAGGCGTCGCGTTCGCTGGGCGTGGGCTACTGGACGACGATGCGCAAGGTGGTGCTGCCGCAGGCGCTCTTTAACGTGTTGCCCAGCATGACCAGCCAGTTCGTGTCGACCATCAAGGAGACGTCGCTGGGCTATGTCATCAGCGTCAACGAACTGACCTTCGCGGCCAACCAGGTCAACAACCTGGTGCTGACCCAGCCGCTGCAGGTGTTCGGCATCCTGGCCATCATCTATTTCCTGGTGTGCTTCAGCCTGAGCCGCGGCTTGAGCTGGCTGGACCTGCGTATCCGCCGCTCGCGCGCCATGGCTTAAAGCAAGGACAAAACATGATCAATCTTGAAAAAGTGAACAAGTGGTACGGCGCGCATCACGTGCTGAAGGACGTGGACCTGTCGGTGGCGCGCGGCGAAGTGCTGGTGGTGTGCGGCCCGTCGGGGTCGGGCAAGTCCACCATGATCCGCACGATCAACCGCCTGGAGCCCATCGAAAAGGGCCGCATCCTGATCGACGGCGCGGACATCTACGCCAAGGGCGCGAATCTGAATGCGCTGCGTCAGAAGATCGGCTTCGTGTTCCAGCAGTTCAACCTGTTCCCGCACATGAGCGTGCTGGAAAACGTGATCTTCGCGCCCGTGAACATCCGCAAGCAGTCCCGCAAGGAATCCGTGGCGCTGGCGAAAAGCCTGCTGGAACGCGTGGGCCTGGAACACAAGATCGACGCCTATCCGGGGGCTTTGTCGGGCGGACAGCAGCAGCGCGTGGCGATCGCCCGGGCGCTGGCCCTGCAACCGCCGGTGATGCTGTTTGACGAGCCGACCAGCGCGCTGGACCCCGAGATGGTGGGCGAGGTGCTGCAGGTAATGAAGGGGCTGGCCAAGGACGGCATGACGATGGTGTGCGTGACCCACGAAATGGGTTTCGCGCGCGACGTCTGCGACCGGGTCGTCTTCATGGACGGCGGCGAGATCCTGGAAATGGATACGCCCGAGCGCTTCTTCAGCGCGCCGTCCCATCCGCGCGCGCAGCGCTTCCTGGCCGACATTCTGCATCCGCGCGGCTAAGGTCGCGGCAGGCAGCGCGGCGGCGATGTTAAGGTGAGGGTTTCCATGCGTTTCGCATCGACCGCCGCGATGTACACCCTTAAACAGCTAGAGGCTTTTTACTGGAGCTCCGAATTGGGCAGCTTCAGCGCGTCGTCCCGCAAACTGCACACCACGCAGTCGGCAGTGGCCAAGCGGGTGGGCGAGCTTGAAGCGTTTGCCGGGTCGCCCCTGTTCGAACGCCGGGCCAAGAAGCTGGTGATGACGCCGCAAGGGCGCAAGCTCTTCGAACTGGCGCGCGAAATGCTGGATCTGAACAGCCGCATCGTGCAGAACATGGCCGATCCGGCCAGTTTCGAAGGCGTGCTGCGGCTGGGCGTGACCGAACTGGTGGGCATTACGTGGCTGGCGCGGCTGATCAATCAGATCAGCCAGCGCTACCCCCGCGTGCAGCTGATGCCCGAGATCGATGGCGGCATCACGCTGTACGAAAGGCTGGAGCAGGACCAGATCGACCTGGCCATCATGCCCGGGCCGTTCTGGAGCTACCAGTACGACTGCACGCATTTGGGCGCCGTCACCAATGTCTGGATGGCCAGCCCCGCGCTGGACATCGATTTCGCAGCCCGCCTGACGCCGCAGGACCTGGCGCCGTACCCCGTGATTTCGCAGCCTACGAATTCCGCCTTGTCGCACCTGTATGACGCGTGGTTCGCCGAGCAGGGCCTGCCGGTCAAGCGCGTGCTGACCTGCAACAGCCTGGGGATGATGGCGCAGCTGACGATGCTGGGCCTGGGCATCAGCTATCTGCCGGGCGCGTATTTCGCGCCGCTGGTCGAGCGCGGCGCGCTCTGCCAGTTGAACGTGCAGCCGGACCTGCCCACCATCAATTACTACGCCGTGCACAAGAAGAACATCGTCAACCCGATCGTGTCGCGGGTGATCGATATTGCGCGCGAGGAATGCGCGTTCGAAGTGGCGGGGGCATTCCTGCCCCACGTGCCGCCGGCCGCCTTGCGGCGCCAAGCCTAGGCGGCAGGCCGGCGGGCGCCGGCCCCCAAGGCGGTCTTAGCCGCAGCGGATCGCCGTCATGACGTCCTTGTCGTCCACGATCAGATTCAGGCGGGTCGCGTTGTATTCCATGGTGACGAGCTGGCCGGGGCGCAGGATGCGCGCGGTCGTGCTGCCGCTGCGCGAACGCAGGTCTTCCATGACAGATTGGGTGGCCTTCTGGCCAATCTGCGATTGCAGGGCGCCGGCATCGCACGTCTTGCCGCTGGTGGCGCCGGGGATGTTTGACGATGATCCATAGGAGGATCCGCCATAGCTCGCGCCGCCGGACGACCCCGAGGAGCTTGACGCGCTGGAGGAGCTGGAGGCTGCCGGCGCGCTGCTGGACGACGACGTTCCCGTATTGGCGCATGCGCTCAAACTGGCAACCAGAAGGAAAGGGATCAGCTTGCGGATCATGTAAAGCTCCTTACAACTACGCGACAAAAAAGCCATGATAGACCAGCCGGGGCGGACTGTAATCAGGGGCCGCCGGCCGGCTGCATGCCGGGCAGCGCAGGCAGCCGGTCGGCCAGGAACTGGATCAGCAACCGGGCCCGCAGCGCCTGGTAGCGGCGCGAGGGGTAGATCAGGAAAGCCTCTTGCGGCGCGCCGCTCCATTCGGGTAGAACGCGCAGCAATTGCCCGTCGGCCACCAGGTCCTCTACCAGCCAGGCGGGGCACAGTCCCAGGCCGGCTCCCATCGCCAGCGTTTCGCGGATGGCCAGGGCGTTGTTGACGCGGTAGCGCCCCTGGGTCTGGACGGTGGCGCGCGAGGCGCCGTGGTGCAGTTCCAGGGTGTCGCCGCCTGGCAGCCACGCGAACCGGACGTAATCGTGGGCGCTCAGGTCCTCAGGCGTGCGGGGCTTGCCGTGCCGCGCCAGATAGGAAGGCGCCGCCACCAGATGGCGCGGCGACAGGGCCGCCTTGCGGGCGATGGCATTGGGCGGCAGGTCGCCGCCCAGGCGCAGCGCCACGTCCACGCCTTCTTCCACCAGGTCGACAAAGCGGTCGTTCAGGATCAATTCGACCTGGATGTCGGGATAGGCGTCCAGGAATTCCCGGATCAGCGCATTCAGCCGGAACTGCCCGAGTGCGACCGGGGCGTTGAGCCGCAGGAAGCCGGCGGGCTGCTCGGTCTGGCCGCGGGCGTCGGCCACGGCTTCGGCATATTCCTCCAGCACGCGGTTGGCGCGTTCGTAGAAGCGTTTGCCTTGTTCGGTGGGCACGACGCGGGTTGTGCTGCGCTCCAGCAAGCGCACGTTCAGATCTTTCTCCAGCGCGGCCACGATCTTGCTCAGCGCCGGTTGGCTCAAGCCCAGTTCCCGGGCGGCGGCCGACAGCGTGCCGAGCTCCACGGCACGGACAAAGGCCCGCATGGCGCGCAGGGTATCCATGGTAAGCATTCCATTTTGGAAGAAGTGGTATGCATTTTACGGATCTACCGGCATGGTTTGGAAGAACCTATCGTGACGGTGTCGCGGTTGAAACCGCTATCCGTTTCCCAGGATTCCCTATGCCCCCCGCCATGAACCGCCGTTCTTTCGTCCGCACCGCCAGCCTGGCCGCCACGGGCCTGGTCTGGCATCCATCCGCCACGTACGCGGCCGCTACCGCACCCGCTACCGCGCCCGCGCCGCAATCGTCCTGGGTCAGTTCGTGGTTCGCCAGCCCGCAGCCGTTATGGGACACGGCGTTCGTGCTGCCGACCGGCATGCCGGCGCAGGTGGCGGACCAGACGCTGCGCGAGACCGTCAAGATCAGCCTGGGCGGCAAGCGCCTGCGGGTGGTGCTGTCCAATCGATACGGCACACAGCCGCTCGTGATCGGCGCCGCCCGGGTGGCGCGGGCCCGGGCGGGGGCGGCCATTGACCCTGTGTCGGATCGCGTCTTGCGCTTTGGCGGTCTGCCGGGCGTCACTATTGCGCCGGGTGCCCAGGCGATCAGCGATCCGGTGGATCTGCCCGTTGCCGCCTTGAGCGAACTGGCCATCAGCACCTATTTCCCGCAGCCGACGCCGGTGGCGACGTTCCACTGGGGCGCCCAGCAAACCGCGGCGCTGGCGCCGGGCGATGCCAGCGGCGCACCGGACCTGCCGGGCGCCGCCGCGTTGCAGGGCCGGGCGTTCCTGGCGGGCGTCTGGGTGGAAACCGCGGCCGACACCCCGGTCGTCGTGGCGTTCGGGGACTCGTTGACGGACGGCAACGGATCGACAGCCGGCGCCAACCGCCGCTGGCCGGATTTTCTGGCCCGCCGGCTGGCGCCGCAGGGCGTGGGCGTGGTCAATGCGGGCATTTCGGGGGCCCGGGTGTGGGGCGACAAGATGGGCGTGAACGCGATGGCGCGCTTTGAGGCCGACGTGCTGTCGCAACCCGGCGTGCGGACGGTGGTCTTGCTGATGGGCATCAACGATATCGGTTGGCCGGATAGCGGGTTTGCGCCCGGCGACGCACCGATGACCGCGGCGCGGCTGACCGAGGGCTACCGGCAGTTGGCCGAGGCCGCGCGCGCCCGCAACGTGCGCATCGTCGGGGCCACCATCGCGCCCTACGAGGGCTCGCTGCACGGCACGCCGCTGGCCCGCCACTACAGCCCGGCCAAGGACGCGGTGCGGCGCGAGGTGAACCGGTGGATCCGCAGCAGCGGCGTGTTCGACGCCGTGGTGGATATGGACGCCGTGCTGCGGGATCCATCGCATCCCGCGCGCCTGTTGCCCGCCTACGATTCGGGCGATCATCTGCATCCCGGGGACGCGGGCTATCAGGCGATGGCGCAGGCGCTGGACGACGGCATCCTGTTCGGCCGGTAGCCGGCCTGTGCGGCGCCGGGGCCGCCCGTCAATGGAAGTTGCGGCTTTGCGTGGCCAGTCCGCCCAGCAGGTCGGATAGGTCCACCAGCCGTTGCGCGATCAGGTGGCGCACGCCGTCCACGCTTTGCCAGGCGCCGTAAACGCCCAACAGCTTGGCGCCCAGCAGTTCGCGACGCTGGCGTTCGATCAGTTCCGGCCGCACGACCACGTTGACGGGGCCGGTCTCGTCTTCCAGCGTCACGAAAATCACGCCCTTGGAGGTTTGCGGCCGCTGACGCACGGTGACGATGCCGCAGGCGCGCGCCACGCGCTTGTCGGGGTAGCGGTTCAGGACTTCGGCGGGCTGGAAATTGCGGGCCGCCAATTGGTCCCGCAGCAGCGCTACCGGGTGGCTGTGCAGCGTCAGGCCCACGCTGCGGTAGTCGGCGGCCACGGTCTGGCTTTCCGATGGCGCCTGCAACTGCGGCGCCTGGGTCTCTTCGATGGCGGCGTCGCGCAGCAAGTCGCGGCTGTGTACGCTGGCCGCCGCTTCCCAGCTGGCTTGGCGCCGGTGGCCCGCCAGGGTGCGCAGTGCATCGCCCGCGGCCAGCGCGTTCAGGTCATGGCGATTGAGCGCGGCGCGCCGGGCCAGGTCGCCGGTGTCGACAAAAGAGGACTGCGCGCGCGCGTCCTCGATGCGCCGGGCCGCGTCTTCCCGCATGCCCTGGATCAGGCTCAGGCCCAGCCGGACGGCGGGGCGCGGGGCGTCGGGGCCGGGGGCGTGCGGGCGGGCGCTGCGGCGGGCGCCGGGGTGACCGTCCGGCAGGGCTTCCAAGGCTGAGTCCCAGCCGCTGACGGTGACGTCTGCGGGCAGCACGCAGACGCCATGGCGGCGGGCGTCCTGCACCAGTTGCGCGGGGGCGTAAAAGCCCATGGGCTGGGAGTTGAGCAGGGCGGCCAGAAAGGCTTCAGGCTCGTGCCGCTTCAACCATGAACTGGAGTACGCCAGCAGCGCGAAGCTGGCGGCATGGCTTTCCGGAAAACCGTATTCACCGAAACCTTCCACCTGCCGGAACAGCGCTTCGGCAAAGTCCAGCGTGTAGCCGTGCGCCAGCAGGCCGCCCACCAGCTTGACGCGGAATTTGTCCACGCCGCCCTTGCGCTTCCAGGCGGCCATCGACCGGCGCAACTGGTCGGCTTCGCCCGGCGTAAAGCCCGCGGCCACCACGGCGATCTGCATCACCTGTTCCTGGAAGATGGGCACGCCCATGGTGCGGCTGAGCACGCCGCGTACTTTTTCGCTGGGGTAGGTTTCGGGTTCCTTGCCCTGGCGGCGGCGCAGATAGGGGTGGACCATGCCGCCCTGGATCGGCCCGGGCCGCACGATAGCCACCTGCACGACCAGGTCGTAGTATTTGCGCGGCCGCAGGCGCGGCAGCATCGTCATCTGCGCGCGTGATTCGATCTGGAACACGCCGACCGTGTCGGCGTCGCAGATCATGTCGTAGGTGGCGTCGTCGCCTTCGGGGATGTCCTGCAGCGTCAGCGGTTGGCCGCGGCGCTGGCCGGCCAGTTCCAGGGTGCGGCGCAGCGCCGACAGCATGCCAAGCGCCAGCACGTCCACCTTCAACAGTTTCAGCGCGTCCAGGTCGTCCTTGTCCCACTGCACGACGCTGCGGTCTTCCATGGCGGCGTTTTCGATCGGCACCAGGCGCGACAGCTTGCCGCGTGAAATCACAAAGCCGCCGGGATGCTGCGACAGGTGGCGGGGAAAACCCATCATGGTCTGCGCCAGCGACGCCCATTGCCGCGCCACCCGGGATTCAGGGTCCAGGCCGCAGGCGCCCAGCGTGCGCAGCATTTCTTTCTTGCCGTCCCACCATTGATGGGCGCGCGCCACGGCGTCGATGACGCCCAGGTCTACGCCCAGCGCGCGGCCGGTATCGCGCAGCACGCTGCGCGGCCGGTAGGAAATGACCACGGCGGTCAGCGCGGCGCGCTGCCGGCCGTATTTGCGGTAGATGTACTGGATGACCTCTTCGCGGCGCTGGTGTTCGAAGTCCACGTCGATGTCGGGGGGCTCGTTGCGTTCCTTGCTGATGAAGCGTTCGAACAGGTTGTTGCCGCGCATCGGGTCCACTGCGGTAATGCCCAGGCAATAGCAGACGGCGGAGTTGGCGGCCGACCCGCGGCCCTGGCACAGGATGCCTTCGTTGCGGGCATACAGGACGATGTCGTAGACGGTCAGGAAATAGGCTTCGTAGTGCAGGTCGGCGATCAGGCCGAGTTCCTTTTCGATCTGTTCGGCCACCAGGTCCGGGACACCGGCGGGAAAGCGGCGGGCCGCGCCCGCCAGCGTTTCCTGGCGCAGGTAGGAGGCCGGCGTGTGGCCGCGCGGCACGATTTCGTCGGGGTATTCGTAGTGCAGTTCGTCCAGCGAAAATGCGCAACGGCGGGCCACCGCCAGCGTTTGCGCCAATGCCTCGGGCGGGTACAGCGTGGCCAGCCGCATGCGGGTGCGCAGATGCTGTTCGGCGTTGCCGGACAGTTCGTATCCGCATTGGGAAACGGGCTGCCGGGTGCGGATGCCGGTCAGCGTGTCGTGCAGGGGCTTGCGCGACCGCACGTGCATCTGCACCTGGCCGACAGCCACCATAGGCAATTCCGACGCGCGGGCGGCGCCTTCGACGGCGGCGCGGTGCAGATCGTCGCGCGACTGGTACAGCAGGTTCAGGCCGACCCAGGCGCGGTGCGGAAAGACACGCGCCAGCCAGCGGGCCTGTTCAGCCAGGCGGTCGGCGTCGATGCCGTAGGCGGGGGTCAGGATGGCCAGGCATTCGGGCAACTGGCGCAAATGCGCATAGCCCTCGGGCGGATCGGTCAGGTCTTCCGGCGCCAGCCAGTATTCGCCCTTGGGTGCGCGGGTGCGGGCCAGTGTGATGAGTTCGGACAGGTTGCCGTAGCCCTCGCGGGTCTGTGCCAGCAGGGTCAGGCCCAGCGGCGCGGCGTCCGGGGCGGCGCGTAGCTGGAAGGTGGCGCCGATGATGAGCGGCAGCTTCTGGGCCTTGGCTTCCATATGGGCGCGCACCACGCCCGCCAGCGAGCATTCGTCGGTCAGCGCCAGCGCGGCGTAGCCCAGTTCGGCTGCGCGCGCGGCCAGTTCTTCCGGGTGCGAGGCGCCTTGCAGGAAAGAGAAGTTCGACTGGCATTGCAGCTCGGCATAGCCGGGCAGCGCCGCGGGCAGGTCGGATGGATCGAGCGCGTCGAAGGAGTCGTCGTGCATGCTGCGGACGGCCTCAGGCGTACAGCCCGTGCAGGAACCAGCGCGCGTGTTCCGCGTCGCGCTCGCGGTAGATCCAGTAGCGCGCGGCGGCGGCGTCTTCGGCCACGAAGTAGTCGCGCACCGTCAGGGCGGGATCCCACCAGCCGCTTTCGATGCGTTCGGGGCCGCGCATCAGCCGCAGCGCCTGGCCGCCGTACTGGGGGCGATGGCCCGACAGTTTCAAGGGCAGCGGCGTTTCCAGCAACCAGAAGGGGCGGTCCAGCAAGGAGGGCAAGGGGCCGGGGGCTTGAGGGGGCGCCAGCGCGTCGCCCCAGGCATTGGCGGCTTCGGGACGGTGGTCGGCGGCGGGTTGGGCGTGGCGCACCTGGTCGCGGCCCAGCCGCGCCACCAGCAGGTCCAGCAGCCGGGCGTGGTCGGCCGCCGTGCCGCCGGGTTCGGGAAACAGGGTGGTGCTGGCGGCGGGCTGCTCGACCGTGTCGGGCGCCTGTAACGCGACGGCGATGACGGGCGCCTCCAGGGTGAAGTGGTTCAGCTTTTCGCGCAGCAGATGCAAAAGCTGCGGCGCCTGCCAGACGGGTTGGGCCAGCGCCAGTTCCAGTTCGGTGGGCGGGCGGGCGTGGCGGCCGCGTTCGTGTTCCATGCTGAGCACCACGCGCTGCACCGCCAATTGCCGGGCGGTCAGCCAGCCGCCCAGTTGTTCGGCCAGCCGGCGCGCCACCGCCAGCACGGCGTCGGTGTGTTCGACGTAGTCCGTGAGTTCGAGGCGCCGCGAAAACTGGTGGGGCGGTTCGATCCAGCGATAGAGTTCGGGCGCCTGCCCATAGGCGGCGTCCAGGGCGTGCAGCAGGTCGGGCGTGCTGCGCCGTTGCAGGCCGGCGCGCGGCAGGGCGCGCAGGTCTGCCAGCGTATGGCAGCCGATGTCGTCCAGCCAGTCCCGGCGCGGTTGCGCCTGGGGCAGCAGCGCCAGCGGCAGCGCGTCCAGCCGGCGCGTCAGCGTGGGCAGGGTCAAGGTGCGCCGGGGCACGCGGCGGCCGGGGCGGTGCGCCAGCAGCCACGCGCCCGTGGCGGTGGGGGCCATGCCCAGCGCCACGCGCAGGTCCAGGGCCTGCAACGTGGCGCGGACCCGCTGGCTGAGCGCGCGGGGGCCGCGAAAGAACATCAGGCTGGCGCCCACGTTCAGCAGCACGGTGTCGTCGCCAGCCAGGGCGACTTCGGGCGTGTACTGCAGCAGGGCCAGCGCCGCGCCCAGCAGGGCGTCGGCTTCGGTTTGGGGCTGGCGCGGCAACAGTTCGACGTCGGGGGCGATAGCCGCCGCGCCGGCGCGGCGCATGCCCGGCTTGACGCCGGCCTGGCGGGCGGCGGGGGTGAGGGCGGCGACGCGTTCCTGGTCCAGGACGGCGAACGCCTGCCCTTCAAGCGGCCAGTGCGGGCGTAGTGCGTCCAGCGGCAGGCAGCGCAGGAAGACGGCGATCCAAAGGCGCATGGCGGGGGGAAGAAGGCGTAAGGGCGCCGGGTTCCAGGGCGACGTACAGCGGCGTGTCGCAGACCGGACCCCGGCGTTTCAGGATGTGGACGGACAATCCGCCCGGAGCGGGCGCAAGCGCCAGCCGCAACGGGGCGGGGGTGGCGTGCTGCGCTGCGCTGGCCGGGCGCACGGCGATGAACAGCAAATCGCTGGCCTGGGCCGCCAGATGCAGGCGGCGCAGGGATTCGGGGCGCACGTGGGGCAGCCAGCAGATCAGGGCGCCGCAGCTGCCGTTCTTCAGGATCTGTTCGGTGGCCCATAGCGTATCGACGGGCTTTTGCGGCGCCACCCACAGCAACTGCCGGGGATCCAGCCGCCAGCTCATCCAGCTGGCGATATGGGGGGCGTGCGGCGGTTGCACCAGGGCGATGCGCCGGCGCGTTTCCAGTTGGGCCAGCGCCGGGCGCAGCAGGCGGATTTCGCCGATGCCGGGGTGCGGGGTCAGCAGTTCGATCAACGCACCCAACGGCCAGCCGCCGTCCGGCAGCTCGGCGGAAAGCGAAGCGTGCCCGGTGGGCAGGTTGCGGGCGGCGCCTTTGGCCATCTGGGTGGCGCGCCACAACGCGGGGTGGATACGTTCAGGGGACTGCATGGCGGGTAAGGCCCGGGTCGGGAAAGGGAAAGGCTTATGCTGTATGAATATACAGTATTGTACCGGCCTTCCAGCCCCCGTGGATCGTCCCGGACGATATCGTTATCATGTGATCTGGCCCCGGTTCGGGTTGCCGCCCCAAGGGCTTGCGCCCGTAACATTCCCCCTTTTCCCTTGCCCATGCCGACTTCCCCCTTCGACCCCGCCGCCACCGCGGAACTCCTGCTTGACCAATGGCGTCGCGAGACCCAGCTCGAGGCCCTTCCCGTGGCGCTGCGGCCCCAAACCCTGGCGGAAGGCTACGCCGCGCAGGACGCGCTGTTCCGCGCCGCGGGCGGGGTGCGGGGCGGATGGAAACTGGGGGTCGGCAGCCCGGCGCAATTGCGCGCCGGCAACCTGTCGCGGCCCTTGATCGGCCAGCTGGAAGCACAGCGCCTGCACCGCTCGGGCGCCCAGGTGCGTCTGCCTTTGAATGCGCCCGTCACCGTGGAATGCGAGATCGCGTTCGTCCTGGCGCGCGACCTTCCCCCGCTAGCGGGGCGCGAGGTCGATCCCGCCGACATCCGCCACGCCTGCGTCACGTTCGAATTGGTGCGTTCGCGCTTCGTCGACCGCCGCGCGGTGGGGTGGCCCAGTTTCGTGGCCGACAACGTCGGGTTCGAGGCCCTGGTCGTGAGCGCACCGTTCAGCGACGGCCTGGATGCCGATCTGCTGCGTCAGGTTGATGCGTCGGCGGCGGTGTCGCTGGACGGGCAGGTCAAGGCCCGCGCGCAGACCGGCGACGATGCGACGGACCCGCTGCGTTCGCTGGCGGCGCTTTACGCGCACGCGGCCGACCGGAACGTGATGCTGCGCGCCGGCGAGATCGTCTCCACCGGCGCCATGTGCAAACCCTTCGATATCGTGGGGGCAGGGCACGTCCTGCGCGCCACCTACCTCGACCAGGAGCTGACGCTCAGCCTCTAGAAGCGCATGTCCGCGTACTTGACCCAGCGCGACCGCTTCACCACGCGATGGCCGATCCACAGCGCCATGAACAGCGGGATGGCCAGATAGGTCGACACCACCCCGATCCAGTCGATGCGTTCTTCCAGGAAGGCCTGGTAGTTCTGGCCCAGTGTCACGACCAGGCACAGCACGAAGGCCAGCAGCGGGCCGAATGGGAACAGGCCGGCCTTGTAGGGCAGGTCGGCCGTGTCATAGCCGTGCTTCACGTAGCCTTGGCGGAAGCGGTAGTGGCTGACCGCGATGCTCAGCCACACGATGAATTCCGTCATGCCCGCAAAATTCAGCAGCCAGATGTAGACCGCCTTCGGGCTGTACACGACGCTGAACAGGCACAGGCAGGCAAGCGCGGTGGTGGCCAGCAGCGCATACAGCGGCACGCCGTTGGCGGTCAGCCGCTTGAAGAGGGCCGGCGCCTGGCCTTCGGCCGCCATGTTGAACAGCATCCGCGTGGCGGCGTACATGCCCGAATTGCCGGCCGACAGCACGGACGTCAAGATGACGGCATTCATCACCGTGGCGGCCGACAGCAGCCCCGCATGCTGGAACACCAGCGTGAACGGGCTGACGGCGATGTCCTCGACTTCGTTGCGCAGCAGTTGCGGGTCGGTGTAGGGGACCAGCAGGCCGATGATCAGGATGGCCAGCACATAGAACAGCAGGATGCGCCAGAACACGTTGTTGATGGCGCGCGGCACGTTGCGGCGCGGATTTTCCGATTCGCCCGCGGCCACGCCCACCAGTTCGGTCCCCTGGAAGGAATAGGCCACCACCATCGCCACGCCGACCCAGGTGGCCGCGTTGCCCACGAACGGCGCGTCGCCGACCTTCCAGTTGACCAGCCCGACCGGGTCGCCGCTATGGATGATGCCCACCAGCATGCCCAGCCCCACCGCGATGAAGCACAGGACGGCAACGACCTTGATGATGGCGAACCAGTATTCGGCCTCCCCGAAGCTGCGCGCCGAAAACGCGTTCAGGCCGAAGGTCAGCGCCAGGAAGGCGACGCTCCATATCCAGCCTGGCGTGTCCGGCAGCCAGTACGCCATGACCAGTTGGGCGGCCACCACGTCCACGGCAACCACCGTGGCCCAGCTGATCCAGAAGTTCCAGCCCAGTGCAAAACCGAAACCCGGGTCCACATAGCGCGACGCATAGGTGCAGAACGAGCCCGATACCGGCATGAAGGTGGCCAGTTCGCCCAGGCTGGTCATGATGAAATACACCATCAGGCCGATCACCAGGTAGACCAGCAGGGCGCCGCCCGGGCCGGCTTGGGCGATGGCGGCGCCGGAGGCGACGAACAGGCCGGTGCCGATGGCCCCGCCCAGCGCTATCATCGTAAGGTGGCGTGCCTTGAGCACGCGGTGCAGCTGATTCTGGCTCGCAGGCGTGGCGCCCGAGTCGGTTGTCGGTGTTTGCATTACAGGGGTAAAAGAAGGCCGTTGCGGCGGTAATCCGGCTCAAAGCCTGCCTGCCGTCCGCTTTAAGCCGCGCATTTTACAATGCTGTCATCAGGGCGTAGCCCACCGGTCTTATGCCAGCACGGAGCAGTCTCATGGCGTCTTCCAGTTCTCTTGAATTCCTTCCCGAACCCGGCGTCGATGTGCGCCAGTTGTTCATCCTGCTGCATGGCGTGGGCGGTTCGCCCGAAAACCTGCGGCCGATGGCCGAAGCGGTCCGCACGGCGTTTCCCAGCGCGGCGGTCCTGGTGCCCGAAGGGTTCGAACCCTTTGACGGCGGCGCAGCGGGCCGGCAGTGGTTTTCGGTGCGCGGCGTGACCGAGGACAACCGCCCCGAACGCGTGGCGCAGGCCATGCCGCCCCTGGAAGCCTATGTGCGCGAAGCGCAGGCCCGCTTCAGCCTGCTGCAATCCGACACGGCGCTGGCCGGGTTTTCGCAAGGCGCCATCATGGCGCTGGAACTGGTGCAGGCCCACGACGGCATGGCCGGGCGCGTGATCGCGTTCTCCGGCCGCTACGCGCAACTGCCCAAGGCCGCGCCCCAATACACCACCATCCATCTGCTGCACGGCGCCGACGATCCCGTGATGAGCGCGGCACACATCCAGGCCGCGCAGGCCCGGCTGGAAGAACTGCATGGCGATTCCACCATCGACATCGCCAGCCACGTCGGCCATGAATTGCATCCCGCGCTGATCCAGCGCGCCATCGTGCGCCTGCAGACCTGCGTGCCGCTGCGCGCCTGGGAAGCGGCCCTGGGCCTGAACCAGACGCCGCCGGACGGCGCCACGGTGCATTGACCCTGTTTCGCAGCTGAGGGCTGTTTACTTCTCCCAGCCGCCGCCCAGGGCCAGGAACACGGCGATCTGGTCGCCGCTGAGTTCGGCCTGCGAGGCGGCCAGCGCGCTTTCGTTGGTGGCCAGCGTGCGCTCGGCGTCAAGCACTGTCAGGTAGTCGGTCTTGCCGTACTGGAACAGCTGGCGTGCCTGCGACGCGGCTTCGGCGCTTTGGTCGCGGGCGGCCCGCAACGAGGCGTCGCGGTCCAGTTGGCGGGCGTAGACGACCAGCGCGCTTTCCGTTTCGCGCAGCGCGTTCAGCACGGTGGCGTCAAAGCGCGCCACGGCGGCCTTGGTGTTGGCCTCGGCTTCGGCGATGCGGGCCTGCACGGCGCCCGTGTTCGGAATGGTCCATGAGATCAGCGGACCCACGCTCCAGCCGAAGGTGCCGCGGTCGCCGAACATCGAGGCGGGACCGCCCGATGCGCCCGACAGGCCCAGCGTGATCTTCGGATACAGGTCGGCGGTGGCGACGCCGATGCGCGCGGTGCTGGCGGCCAGCGTGCGTTCGGCCTGGCGGATGTCGGGGCGGCGGCGCAGCAGCGCGGCGCCATCGCCTACGGGGATGGTATCGGTCAGGCGCGGCGCCGCGGCGCATTGCAGCAGCGATGCCGGGATTTCATTCGGCGTCTGGCCCGTCAGTGCCGCCAGGCGGTATAGCGCGGTGCGCTGCTGCGACTGGAAAGGCGGCAGGTTGGCCTGCAATTGTTCCAGCTGGCTGCGCGCGCGGGTGACGTCCAGCGTGGTGCCGCGGCCGGCGCGCTGCAAGCGGCTGACGGCGTCCAGCGATTCCTTTTGCACCTGTACCGAGTGCTGGGCCGACGCCAGTTGCATGCCGGCGGCGCACATGTTGGCGTAGGCGCGCGCGGTCTCGGCCGCGACCGTGACGCGGGTGGCGTCGTAGGCGGCCTGGGCGGCTTGCGCGTCGCCGCTGGCGGCTTCGATGGCGCGGCGGATCTGGCCGAACAGGTCCAGTTGATACGACACGCTGGCGCCCGTGGAGTACGACCAGCGGCTGGGCGGATTCACGCCCGGCTGCAGTTCCTGCAAACCCGACACGTGGCCGAAGGTGGGCGACGCGTTCACGCCGATCGTGGGTTGCTGCTGCGCCTGGGATTCCTGCACGGCGGCCTGCGCGCGTTCAAGGTTGGCGCTGGCCACGCGCAGGTCCGTATTCGCCGACAGCGCTTTCTCGACCAGGCCGTCCAGCACCGGGTCGTTGTACAGGCGCCACCAGTGGCCGGACACCGCTTCCTGCTGGAACACGCCGGCCTGCGCTTCGACGAAAGCGCCCTGGGCGGCCTGTCGCTGGACGACCGATCCGGCGGGCACCTGATAGTCAGGGCCTACGGTGGTGCATCCGGCCAGCGCAAGGGCCAGCATCAGCGGCAGGAAGTGTTTGGTGTTCATGGCAGGTACGGCTTGGCGTCGATAAGAGGGTTGAAAAACAGGGTTGCAGAAATGGGGTTCAAGACGGCTGGCGCGTGTCGGCCGAAGCCGCTTGCGCGGGCTTGGGGTCGACCGACACGGTGGCGGTCTGGCCAGCGACCAGGCGCACGCCGTCGGGCACGTCGTCGATCTTCACGCGCACCGGGATGCGTTGCGCCAGGCGAACCCAGTTGAACGTGGGGTTCACGTTGGGCAGCAGGTTGGCGCCCGTGCTGCGGTCGCGGTCCGCGATGCCCATGGCGATGCTTTCCACGTGGCCGCGGATGCGGCGCGAATCGCCCATCAACGTCACCGTGACGGGGTCGCCTTCATGAATGCCGGGCAGCTTGGTTTCTTCGAAATAGCCTTCCACGTAGAAGGAACCCGCGTCCACCAGCGCCATCACGCCGCGGCCGGCCGACGCATAGGACCCGGCGCGCAGGTCCAGATTGGTGACGCGCCCATCGCTGGCGGCCAGCACGCGGCTGCGTTCCAGGTTCAGGCGGGCGGTGTTCAGCTGCACTTCGGCCTGGGCCAGCGCGGCTTCGGTCTGCTGTACCTTGGTCTGGCTTTGCTCGACGGCTTCGGCCGCCACCAGTTGGCCCAGCGATCGGTTGCGCTTGGCGTCGCGCAGCGCCTGGTCATGGGCGACCTGCTGCGAACGCACCGAGGCCTGGGCCTGGTCGAAGGCCAGCTGGAACCGCGCGCGGTCGATTTCAAACAGCAGGTCGCCGGCCTTCACGTCCTGGTTGTCATGCACGGGCACGCTCGTCACCAGGCCGGAGACGTCGGGCGCCACCTGGACCACATAGGCCTTGACGCGGCCGTCCCGCGTCCAGGGTTCGACTTCATAGTGCACCCAGAGCTGCCAGCCGGCGTAAGCGGCGGCGGCGACGACGACGGCCGTCACCGCGAACTTGCCGATAGCAGCAGGGCGAAGGGCATTGGGGAGTTTCATACCTATCTCTGGAGAAAATAAGGGGATATCAGGGAGACGCCATACAGCAGCACCACGAACAGCGCCAGATCGAATAGCGCGGGGTGCCACACCAGGCGGTACAGGCCGACCCGGGCCAGCACGCGGCGCACGGCCCAGGCAACGCCCAGGGTGACCATGCCCAGCACCAGCAGCCAGGGGAAATAAATGCCGTAAAGATTGAATTCGCCGATCATGATGCGTGGCCCTCCAGCGTGGGATGGGCGGGTTGGTAGTCGGGCGCGTCGGGGAAGAAGGCGCGGCGGATGCCCACCAACGCCACCACGGCGCGGTCCCGGGCGGCCAGGCCTTGCGGCGTGGCGGCCACGCTGGACAACGCGCGGTCAATCTGCGCCAGGAATTCCGGCGTCTTCTCGCCGATGCGCCACGACGAACGGGCGCGGAAGAATTGGGCCAGGCTGTTCAGCACGGGCTGGATCGTGGGCTCGGCCATCGGCAGATGGCGGCGGGCGTGCTGCAGTTCCGTGATGTCGCGGCCCACGCGCAGGTCTTTCAACGCGTCCGCGGCGACCAGGTCGTCAGGGCGCTTGGCCAGCGCCAGTCGCGGCTGCAAGAGGCCGATGCGGTCCAGCATGCGGGCGGCGTACGTATGGCGCGACTGGGCGCGGGGCGAACTCGCCAGCGTCGCCAGTTCCTTCCAGTTGGCGGCCTGGATGCGGCGGGCGCTCCAGTCGGCGCTGACCGTACGGAAGATGGCTGCGATGATCGCGGCGGTGGCCACGCCCATGCACTGCGCGACTTGCGTGTCGATGAAGGACACGACGTCCGCGGTGTTGGTGTCTTGCAGTGCCATCGTGCCCAGGAAGCCGAACAGCATGGCCATGGCCTTGCCGGCGCTGGCGGGGCGCGCGATGAAGATGCCCAGGATGAAGGCTGTGGGCAGCATCGCCAGGGCCAGCATTTCGAACGAATGGATGGCGGGCATGATGCCCAGCAGGTACAGCGCCGACACGGGGATCGAATACACCGTATAGGTCAGGAACTGCATGATGCCGGGCACGGGATTGTCTTGCGAGGCAAAGAAGCAGCTGAAGATTGCGGCCATCAGTGCGGCGGTGGCGCCGTTGCTCCAGGCTGTGCCGATCCAGAACGCGCAGCAAACCGAAATGGCCACGCCTGCGGCCAGCGCCGACAGCAGCGCCATGCCGTGGTCGCGGTGCAGCGCCGCGTTGGGATCACGGGCGCCGCGGGTGGGGCGCATCGGCGAACGCAGTGGAGCGCCTTGCAGGCCCGCGCGGATTTCGCGGCGCAGGGCCAGGCATTCGTCATAGGTGTCGATCAGTTCGCGCAGCCGCGTCATCAGGCTGGCCAGCAAGGCGTCGCGCCACGTGGAGTGGCTGTCGATGGCGGGCGTCAGCGCCGTGACGGCGGCGCGCAATTGCACGGCGGTCTCGTGCGACGCCTGGGCGCCGGCGTTGATCCATTCGGAGATGTCATGCAGCAGCGCGGACACGGGTTCGGGCAGCGGCTGGTCGTTGGCCTGCAAGGCGCGCAGGCGGTCCTCCACGGCGGACACGGCCGGCGTCAGCGCCGAGATCTGGTCCTGCATGGCGCGCACGGCGCCGGAGGTCCAGCGCAGGTTGCTGGTATCGAACGGCACGTGCGTGGACAAGAGACGCAGTTGCGTGATGTCGTTGGCCAGCACGCGGCGGTCGCGGTCGCGCTGTTCGGCATTCTGGCCGCTGAGCGTGTCGTGCATCCAGTTGCGGGCGTCACGCACGGCCTTGTCCAATTGCAGCGTCAAAGCGGGCGCCAGGCCCCGGGGCAGAACGATGCTGTGGATCAGCGTGGCGCAGACGATGCCCAGGCTGATCTCTTCAACGCGGGCAAGCGCGGTGTCGAACACCAGCGACGGGTCCGTCACGCTGGGAAAGCCGATCATCGCGGCGGTGTAGCCGGCCAGCATGAAGAGGTACGACCGCGGGGTGCGGTCCAGCACCGACATGTACAGGCAGGCGCCCACCCACAGCACCATCGCCGCCGTCATGACGACAGGCGAATTCGACAGCCGCGGCACCATGTAGACAGTGGCGGCCGACCCGATGAAGGTGCCGACCAGGCGGTACAGCGCTTTGGAGCGCACGGCGCCCGACCAGGGCTGCGCCACGACATAGGCGGTGGTCATTGCCCAGAACGGACGCGGCAAACCAATGCTGTAGGCCAGATAAAGCGCCATGATGGCGCTTAGGTAGCTCTTGAGCGAAAAGATGGTTTCGCGGACGTTCGGCAGTTTCACGATTGATCGTCCTGGGTGGGTGTTCCGGTGGCGCCCCGGCCCAGCGACACCTTCAAGGCGTCGAAGACGCGCAGGCAGGCTTGCAGGTCGGCTTCGCTGACGCCTTGGAACAGGCGTCGGCGCAGTTCCACCAGCACGTCTTCGACCTGCGCGCGCAGCGCATGGCCGGCCTCCGTCAGGTGCAGCGTCTTGGCGCGGCGGTCATGGGCGTCTTCGCGGCGTTCCATCAGGCCGGCGGCGACCAGTTGATCCAGCACGCGTACCAGCGACGGGCCTTCGACGCCCAGCGCTTCGGCCAGCGCGCCTTGGCGCACGCCGTCGCCCAGGCGGCCCGCCAGGATGACGGGCCAGGCCGTAGCTTGCGACAGGCCGTAGTCGGCCAGCGCCTTGTCGGCAGCACCGCGATAAGCGCGTGACAGCACCATCAGGTTTGCGGTGGTAGCCATGAGTTGGGAGTCGGAAGGTGAGTTCATGGAATAGATTGTATCCTATCTATTAGCTTACTAATAATTGAAAATGGCGAATATCCCCATTGATTTTTTCAATTGGCTAGATAGGAGCGCGGTTTTCCATTAGTGGAAAGCCGGGGACGGTGAGCGCAGGGGGAGGGCTAGCGGGGATAGGCCTGAAGGGCATGGCCCTCCGAACGCCGGCCTTCCCTCAACCGTTGCAGTCGGCCCAGCAGTTGGGCGTTTCGTACAGGCGCACGCGGGTCAGGCGCAGGTCGGCGCCGTAGTGGCCGTGGTATTGCGGCGCCAGGGTGTCGAAGACGATCTGGGCCAGGTTTTCGGCGGTGGGAATGCGGTCCAGCACCACGGTCTTGTGGCCGGGCAAGCTGTCCAGGAAGCCGCGCACGGCGGCGTCGCCTTCATAGACCAGGAAGGCATGGTCCCAGACGTCCACGATATGGGTCTTGGCGATGTGCTTGATTTCGGAGAAATCCATCAGCATGCCGTTGTCGGATTCGCCGGGGGCCTGCACCACGTCGCCCGTCAGGGTGATTTCCAGCACATAGCGATGGCCATGCAGGTTGCGGCACTGGCTGCGGTGATCGGGAATGCGGTGGCCGGCGTCGAATTCCAGCCTGCGGGTCACGGAAATCATCGCGTGCTCCGCAAGGCGTCGGGGTAAATCATGGAATGCCTATGTATTTGTGGGTCTGCAAACTAAGCCGCCATTGCGGGTGCTGCATACAGTACTGGACGGCTTGTTCGGTATTGGCCACGCGAGCCGGTCCGTCCATGGGTTGCAGGAAGAAATGCTCGAAATCCAGATGCGCGAAGGTTTCGGGCAGCGCATTGGATTGCGGGTAGACCAGCTTCAATTCGTCGCCGCGTTCGATGACGATGGGCGCGGTGCCCTTGGGGCTGACGCAGATCCAGTCGATGCCGGCCGGCGGCTTGACGGTGCCGTTGGTCTCGATGGCCACGGTGAAGCCGCGGGCATGGATGGCCGTCAGCAGCGCCGCGTCCAGCTGCAGCAGGGGTTCGCCGCCGGTAAAGACCACATAGCGGTCTTCCGTGCCGGCGCCCCAAGAGGCAGCGATGGCGTCGGCCAGCAGGTCCGCCGTGGCGAACTTGCCGCCGCCTTCGCCGTCGGTGCCGATGAAGTCGGTGTCGCAGAAGGTGCAGGCGGCGCTGGCGCGGTCGCTTTCGCGGCCCGTCCAGAGATTACAGCCTGCAAACCGGCAAAATACCGCCGCGCGGCCTGCGTGGGCGCCTTCGCCTTGCAGGGTCTTGAAGATTTCTTTGGCGGAGTAGGTCATAAGGGGTAATGGCGGGTGCGGGTGGCCGGACGCCGTAAATAGTCGAGCAAAAGCGCGCTATTTTACTTCCAGCGGCGCCGGCGCGCCGAAAGACCCCGCGCGGCGCCGGCTTTGGGGGTGAGCCCCCCTTTATTCGAAGACGGGGCGGAAGAAGCTGCGTTCGTAGCTGACGATACAGCGCGTTTGCACGGCATAGGCGTAGGCCTGCTGGCAATCGGCGTCTTTCAGCGAGTCCTGGCGGTAGGTTTCGTAGGCGGCCAGGCTGGGGAAGGAAAACAGCGCCAGCGCGATGTTGTTCGCGCCTTCCGAGGGCAGGAAGTAGCCGTGGTGCGTGCCGCCGAACCGCTCGACCAGCGGAATCCACATCTTCGCGTAGGTTTCGAACTCGGCGATCGCATTGGCGTCGATGACGTAGCGCAAATAGCAGGTGATCATGGGGAAAGGGGCCTGGGCGGTGGGGGGGGCGGATGGGGGGCCTGCATGCAGGGCCGGCGCATTGTAGCGACGCGCGTGGCCGTCAATCAACGGATCCGCGCGCGCCGCGTCGCCGGCGCCTGCCTGATCTTGTAGACTCCCGGCCTATGTTCCACATCCAAGATTCCCTTTATCTGGACGAGCGCGACCTGACGTTCACCATGATCCGCGCCCAAGGCGCGGGCGGTCAGAACGTCAACAAGGTCTCCAGCGCCGTCCATCTGCGCTTTGACGTCCGTGCGTCGGGCCTGCCGCCCGAGGTCCAGGACGCCGTCTGCGCCGTCAGCGACCACCGCATCTCGAAAGAGGGCGTGATCGTCATCAAGTCGCAATCCTTCCGCAGCCAGGAAAAGAACCGGGTTGAGGCCATCGAACGCCTGCTCGGCATACTGCGGTCCGCCCTTGAGGTGGACAAGCCGCGCCGCGCGACCAAGCCGACGCGGTCGTCCCAGCGCCGCCGGGTGCAGCGCAAGGTCCAGCACGGCGAGGTCAAGCGCCTGCGCGGGCGCGTGCAGGGCGACTGAGGCCGGCCAATAGCCCCATGCGCCACAGGGGCATGACTATATATCGGACAGCAACGATATATGATTCGATAAATTGCGATATACAAATATGACCGCATCCCCTTCAACCCCCGATCAGACCGACGTGCAGCCCGCTATCGACGCCGACGCGATCCTCAAGGCGCTGGCGAACCCGGTGCGGCGCGACATTCTTGTTTGGCTGAAGACGCCACAAGCGCATTTCGAAGAGCGCCCGGGCCACACCTTCGAGCATGGGGTGTGCGCGGGCCACATCGATCACCGCTGCGGCTTGTCGCAGTCGACCGTGTCGTCGCACCTGGCCGTCTTGCAGCGCGCGGGCCTGATCTCGGCGACGAAAGTGGGGCAGTGGGTCTTTTTCCGTCGCAATGAACCCGTAATTGCCGCATTCCTGCGGCAGTTGAACCAGGATATGTAGTCAGCCCTACACGTTGCGCCCGTTGCCCGGGCGGAAGGATTTTGCATGAGCTCCCTGTTTGAACCCCTGCGCGCCGGCGACCTCACGCTGCGCAACCGCATCGTCATGGCGCCGTTGACGCGCCAGCGCGCCAACGAAGGCCGCGTGCCCAGCGACCTGATGGTCGAGTACTACTCCCAGCGCGCCGACGCCGGCATGATCCTGACCGAAGCCACGTCCGTCACGCCGCAGGGCGTGGGCTATGCGGACACGCCGGGCCTGTGGTCCACCGAGCAGGTCAAGGGCTGGCGCAAGGTCACCTCCGCCGTGCACGCCAAGGATGGCCTGATCGTGGCCCAGCTGTGGCACGTGGGCCGCATTTCCGACCCGGTTTTCCTGAACGGCGAACTGCCCGTCGCGCCCAGCGCCATTGCGGCTGGCGGCCACGTAAGCCTTGTACGCCCCAAGCGCCCGTATGTCACCCCGCGCGCGCTGGAAACGGCCGAGATCCCGGGCGTGGTCGAAGCCTATCGCCACGGCGCCAAGATGGCCCAGGAATCCGGTTTTGACGGCGTGGAAGTGCACGCCGCCAACGGTTACCTGCTGGACCAGTTCCTGCAAGACAGCACGAACCTGCGCACCGACCAATACGGCGGCTCGCTGGAAAACCGCGCGCGCCTGCTGCTGGAAGTGGTGGATGCGTGCATCGAAGTGTGGGGCGCCGGGCGCGTGGGCGTACACCTGTCGCCGCGCGGCGATTCGCACACGATGGGCGATTCGGATCCCGCAGCGACCTTCACCTATGTGGCGACCGAACTGGGCAAACGCGGCATCGCGTTCATTTGCGCACGCGAACATGAAGGCGAAGACAGCCTGGGGCCGAAGCTGAAGGCTGCGTTTGGCGGCGTCTATATCGGCAACGAAGGCTACACGCGGGAATCCGCCGAGGCCGCCATCACGGCAGGCCGTGTCGATGCCGTGGCGTTCGGCGTGCAGTACATCGCCAACCCGGACCTGACGCGCCGCTTCGAATTGGACGCCCCGCTGAACGCGCCGGAATCGTCCACGTTCTATTCGCAGGGCGCCGCCGGCTACACGGACTACCCGGCGCTGCCGTAAAGCAGCGCGGCAGCCCGGCCTACAGCACCGCGCGCATCGGATAAGTGAACAAGCCGAAGTGCGCGGCGTTCAGGCCCAGGTGTGCCAGCACCGCTGCCGCCAGTCCGCCATAGCGGTACGCGACGCCATAGGCCACGCCGGCCAGACTTGCCAGCAAGACCCATTGCCAGCCGCCGGCGTAATGCGCCAGTCCGAAAAGCACGGCAGCAACCGCCACGGCGGCCCAGCCTCCCCAGCGATGGCGGCGCCAACGCGTCGCCAGCTGCTGCTGTACATAGCCGCGGAACAAGGCTTCTTCGGCTAGCGTGACCAGCAGCGCGTTGTTGATCAGCCAGATCCAGCCGCTGTCCGGCCATTTGGGCGCCCAGCCCACCACGTCCAGCGCCAGGGCAACCCCCAGACACACCGCGATCGCCGCGGCCGCCGCCAGCAAGGCAGACGCCGCCGTGATGCGCGCGTTGCCGCCCGCCATGGGCGGTGCCAAGGCCAGCACCACCCAGAACGCCACGAGCGGCTTGTCCAGGTTCAGGTACATGCCGAAGGGCACCGCGTCGGGACTCAACGGCGCCGGTGCGATGACCTGCGGATTGTGAAATCCGGGCAATAGATGCAGGAAAAGCGCGGCCGCCAATGTCAGGAACAAAGCATGGCCCGCTGCGCGCGTTACCGCGCCGGATGCGGGCCGCACCCATGCCGCCGCCAGCAACAGCAATGCAGGCGCAGCGAACGCCACCGGATCGATCAACCCCTCCGACCACGCCCAGGCCCAGGCGACGGCGAGCGGCGCCAGCGCCCAGCGGCGGGTGGCTGGCGGCCAGAGCAGGGCGGTGGAAAGAAAGAGGGCGGACCAGGGAGACAGGAACGGCATCGAAGCAGGCGCGGGCACGCAAAGCGCAAAGTGTAAGCGTACCGGCTTGCCCAACCGGGCCTTTCAGGCGACGATGCCGCACACGGCGGCGCAAAGCCGCCTTGTCTATCCGGCGGACTCCTCGTCCGTCCGCACCCTGGAGCAAAAATGAAAATGATCGCGTGGTTGATGCTGGCGGCGGCGATTCTGCCGTTCGTCTCGACGATAGTCGCCAAGGCGGGGGGCAAACAATTCGACAACAATGATCCGCGGGCGTGGCTAGCGCGCCAGGAAGGGTGGCGAGCGCGGGCCAATGCCGCGCAGATCAATACCTTCGAGGCCCTGCCGTTCTTCTACGCAGCGGTGCTGTTCGCGCTGTATACCCAGGCATCGCCCGCGCATGTCGCTACGCTGATGGCCTGCTGGCTGGGCGTGCGCCTGGGCTACCTGGCCATGTACCTGGCCGGCTGGGGCGCGTTGCGGTCGCTGGTCTGGGCGATCAGCGTGGGCTTCGTGATCGCGATCCTGTTCTCGGGCGTCTAAGGCGCGCGAATGCCACGCCAATGGCGCGCGGCGCGGGCCGGAAAACGTTCCGGTGCGCGTCACGTGCGGGCGGCGCGAGGGCGCCGCTTACTTCCATTCGAAGACGGCGCGGGCGGTACCCGTGTTCTGCACGGTCACTTCGCGCACCTGGGCTTTGCCTTCGTAGGTAGCAGAGACCTTGTAGGCCCCGGCCGGCAACTTCACCAGCATGTACGGGCCTTCTGCCGTGGCCTTCAGCACTTCCTTGCCTTGCGCGTCATGGATGGCGACGCCGACGCTGGCGACGTAATCCGCCTTTCCATCGCGTTGGGCGGCAAAAGTGAGCGCCAGCGGATAGTCGCGGGCGGCCGCCTTCATGGCTTCCGATTCATCGATGCCGATCCCGCCGCTGACATACTGCACCGTGCCCTGGTGCTTGACCGGGGGCAACGCCGCGTGCGCGGTCGACAGGACGCCGGCGATGGCCATGCTGCCCACCGCCATCATGGCAGCCAGGGTGCAGCGTTCAGTGCGTTTGTTCATCAGGTTCTCCTGGAGTAGGCGACAAGGGTTTCGACCGCGAAGCGGGCGCCGAGTTCGCGTGTCTGGGGCCGGCTGACACGAAAAGAAACCACGCGCCGACCTTAACCGCATTCGGCAAGCATATCGCCGGAAAACCCCGTCTGCCAGGCGAACGCCAGCCGGCTCTCGCCGCTGATCGTTCCGTCCGGGGCGAAGCGCCTTTCTTCCAGCTGACCCGCGCCGTCGGCGTGCAGCGCCAGCACGCTGGAGCTGCGGGTGCCATAGTTCGGACTGACAATGAAAGGGCTGCTCAATAGCTTTTCGCGATCTCGCGGCAGGCCCGTGGCAGGCAGTTCGTCGTCTTCCGCGCCCTGGCGGTCCGCCAGGGCGGCGAAGAGCGCGGGCATATCGGGCTGCGGCGCCCGGTCCAGGACGGCGGTAAAGGCGGCCTTGGTGCGCGCCAGCTTCGGCCAAGGGGTGTCCAGCAGATGGTTGGACAGCGCGTAGATGCCGGGTGGCAGCGCGCGCGGCGCGCCATCGCGGTTGCTCAGGTACCAGGCTTGCAGCGCGTCGCCCACGATCAGGTTGAAGCCGTTGTAGGCCTGGTCCTTTTCATGGACGCGCGCTAGGTATTCGGCGGGCGACGTTCCGCCGCGCAGGAAGTCTTCGACCAGCGCGCCGCGCGAGGGCGCGGCATCCAGGTGCCGGCCCGGTTCCCGGAAGTTGGTGACCAGTGCGTAGCGGCCCCGCGAGGTCGCGCCCATCCAGGTGCCGCCGGCCAAGCCGTCACGGCCCGCGTAGACACCGGGCGCATCGGCCCACTCGGCCGCCGGATGCGTCAAGCGGGCGTGGAATTCGTCGCGGTTGGCGGCGATCAGGACGGGGATGCCCGGCAAGGCATGCAGGGCCAATACGGCAAGACACATGGTTCAGACCTGGTGTACGGGGGTTCTGGGGGCGCCGGCGCCTGGCGCGGCGGCGAAATCCGGGCCGGCCAGCGCGGCGCGCAGCGCTTCGATTTCGGCGGCGACGTCGGCCAGCGCAGGCGAGGGGGCGGTGATGGGGGTGGCGGATACGGCTGCGCCCTGGTCGACGGCGAGGCTCATGGCATGCAAGGTTTCCGCCAGCGCCGCGACTTCGGCGGCGCTGGGCGCGGCTTGGCCGGCGGGCAGCGACCACGCCGTATCCGAAATGGCGTTGGCTACGCGTTCGAGGGCGACCTCCACCGGCCACCACGCCAGCGCGCGGCGGCTGACAAGGCGGGGTTCGGACAAGCCGCGCTGCAGCGCGATGCGCAGGTCGGACAAGCGGGCATAGGCGCTTGCGCGCAGGCTGTGGCGGTTGCCGGGCGCTGCCTGGAAGACCGTATTCAGATAGGCGGCCAACGTATCCATCGCGGCGGATACGGCATGGTCCAAGTTGTGGCGTTCGATGCGGATCCACGGCAGGTAGCCCACCAGCAGCACGATGCCGGCGGCGATGCCCACGTCGATCAGCCGCGCCAGGGCAATCGCCCAGGTGCCGGGCTGCAAGGCACCGATCAAGAGCATCAGGATGGGCACCAGAATGGCGGAGAACAGCCCGTAGTTGCGGCGGATGGACCAGGGCAGCAGGGAAGCCAGCGCCGCCACCGTCAACAGGCTGGCGATGCCGCTGCGGTCCACGGCCAGCACGGTGGCGCTGATGGCGACGCCCACGACGCTGCCGCCGCAGCTTTGTAGCGCCCGGGCAAAGACCGAGCCGAAGTTGGGCTTGAAGATCACCACCACGATCAGCGGCACCCAGTAGGAGCGGGGCAAGGCCACCGCCCACGCCACGGCCTCGGCGGCGATAAGGCACAGGCCTAGCCGGACCAGGTAGCGTACGGTGGCCGGCCCGGGCCGGTAGGTGCGCGCCAAGACGCGCCAAGGCGTGCGCGGGCGGACGGGCGCCAGCGTGGCCAACGCATCCGCGCCGGGCGGCATGGCGCCGTCCAGCAGCGGCAGCGCTTGCGCCAGCGCGTCCGCCAGTTGCGGCATGTCCGCCAGCCTCAGCGCGGCGATGTCGTCGCCGGGGTTGGGCTCCGCGTCGTTTTCCACGCGGTCCGCCAGCCGGTTCATGACGCGCGCGCATTCCGGCGGCAGCACGCGGCCGGCGCGCGCCAGCGCCAGCGCGGCGTTGGTCAGCGGCGTGCAGGCTTGCAATTGCGCGGCCAGCCGGGCCAGGCGCGGCGATGGACCGGCGGCGCGGCCGCGGGCGGCCAGCACGGTGTCGTAGGCGGTGGTCATGGCCGCTTCCATGTCGCGGCGCGCGATCATGGTGCGTGACGTGCCGATGGCGGCGAACATCGCGGCCAGCTTGCGGTAGGCCAGCGCAACCGCGGCGCGTTCCGGCGCGATCGGGTTCACGACCCAGCCCGACAAGGTAAGAGCCAGGCCGAACAGCCCGCCCGCGCCCACCAGCACCGACGGCAGCCAGGGCGGCAGGCTGGACGTCAAGCTGGCGCCCACGATGACATACACCGCGAACTGCAGCGTCGCCACCGCAGCGATGTTATTGAAGGTGCCGACCAGGCTGGCGATCAGCACCAGCACGGTCATCGCGGCGGAGGTCCACAGGCCATGTCCGGCCACCAGGTTGCCCAGCAGGTAGCCCAGCGCGCCGCCGAAGACGGTGGCTCCGATGGACAGCGCCCGGTTCCGGTAGGGGCCGCCGTTGTCGCCGGTGATGGCGGGCAGCGCGCCCAGGGCCACTAGCGCGGCGGCCGCGCTCTGGTCCAGCGCCAGTCCTGCCGCCGACGGCAGGCCGATGGCCAGCGCGGCCCGCAATGCCACCCAGCGGCTGACGGGCGACGGTTCCATATGCGCCAGGCTCATCAGCCACCGCATGTTGGACGTGCGCGCGCCTCGGCGGTTCAGGGGGCGGGACACGGCGGCCTCATGGCGGGCGGGATCAGGCTTTGATCAACGGGGCGACTTCCGGCGCGGCCAGCCGGAAGTAGTCTTCCGTGTTCAGCAGGATGGACGCGTCCAGGCGCCCGGCGTTGAACACGATTTCATCGTGGCGGTCGCGCAGGCTGGGGTCCACCAGCAGATGCAGGTCGGGATTGAAGGAAAAGGGCGGAATCGCGCCGATCTCGCAGCCCGTCAATTCGCGCGCTAGGTCCTGCGAGGCCAGCGAGGCCTTCTTGCCGCCGGCCGCGCGCGCAATGGCGTCCAGGTCGGCCTGCTTGTCGGCCGGGAAGACGGCCAGCACGTTCTTGCGCTGGTTCGACGAGATCTTCACGCGGCAGACCAGCGCCTTGGCGCCCTGGCTGACGGCGGTGCCGCGGATGGCGGCGACCTCCACCGAGCGGCCGGCCGCGGGGTGTTCGATCAGGCGATGGCGGGCCTGGTTCTGGGCAAGCATTGCTTGCAGGCGTTCAAAGACTTCCATGTCGGGCGGCGGATCAGAATGGGATGGGCAGGCGCCGGGAGTCGGCGCCGCACACATCGCATGATACGCCCGCGGGCAAGCCGTCAGATCTCGCCGGTGAAGGCGTAGCCCCAGCCCCAGACGGTGCGGATCGGCAGTTCCATGTTCATGTCTTGCGCCTTGCGCCGCAGGCGGCTGACGACCACGTCGGTGCGGCGGATGGACTCGCGGCCCGCTTGTGGATCGATCCCGGGCGGATCGCTGCGCGGCAGCCGCTTGTCCGCCGAGGTGGTCAGTTTCAGCAGGAATTCGCGCTCGGCCAGCGTCAGCGCCAAACGTATACCTTGCGGGCTGACCAGGGTCCAGGCCGCGTCATGGAATTGCCATTTCCCGCTGGCGTCGGCGGACGCGGTCGCACTGGGGGCGCGCGGTTCGGCCTCGGGGGCCGTCCGTCGGCCAGCCATGGCAGGCACGCGGCGCACCAGGGCCTGCAATGCGGCGGCGATTTCGGCGGTGGCCACGTCGGGCTGGAAGCAGGCGTCGGCGCCGCAATGCAGGCCCAGGATGCGGTTTTCCGGGGAATCGAAGGTAGAGACGGCAACGATGCCGGCGGTGGTGTCCATGGCGCGCAGACCTGCGACGGCCATGCAGAGATCGGATAATTCGGCTTCCATGACCAGCAACGGCGTACGACGCGCCTGGAAGAGGCGGAACAGGCCGTTGGAGTCCTCGCAACGGCGGGGCGAAAAACCCATGCCCGCCAGTGCGTCGCTGCGGCGCACGCGTTGGTCGGGATCGGGAGAGAAGACGATCAGGTCTAGTAGGTCATTCATGAATCGTAGTGATCTGTGCAGCTTGAGCGCATGCATGATGCTACGGATACATCGAATTCCTAAACCTCGCACAACGCCCGTTTCGTACCCGAATTCTCAGACATGATTGCGGGGCGTCTGTTACGCGCGACGCATGGAGGCGCTGATGCGTGCGCCACTATGGTGCGCGAAGGCCGCAGGCTGACCAACGCCTTAACGTTCCTGCCGCGGAAGTCGGTGCGGGTTTGCAGCGGGTTCTGTCTCGGCGCTTAGCTCCGCGGCGGGTTCGTTCCACCAGCCTCCGCCCAGCGCCTGCAGCAGCGCCGCGGTATCCGCATAGCGCGCGGCATCGGCTTCCGTGCGCGCAATGCGCGTCTGCAATAGTTGGCGCTGACTGTCCAGCAGGCTCAGATGGCTGATGCCGCCGGCCTGGTAGCGGCCTTGCGCGATGCGCTCGGCCTCGGTCGCGCGGCGCCAGGCGTCGTCATAGGCCTGGTAGGCCTCACCGTCCGTCTGCACGGCGCGCAAGGCGTCGGCCACTTGCCGGAAACCGTCCAGCACCGTTTGCCGGTACGCAGCGGCCGCGGCATCGTAGGCGGCTTCCGCCGACCGTTTGCGCGCGCTCAGTTCACCGCCATGGAACAGCGGTTGCACCAGGCCCAGGCCCAGGTTCCACACGTTCACGCCATCGGACAGATCGCCCACGCGCGTACGTTGCGACCCGAAGCTGGCGGTCAGCGTGAACTGCGGATACTGGTTGGCGGTGGCCACGCCCACATCGGCCGACGCTTTGTGCCACAGCGCTTCGGCGGCCAGGATGTCGGGCCGCTGTCGCGTCAGCGCGGACGGCACGCCGGTGGGGATGCTTGCGGGCAAAGTCAGGTCGGCCAGGCGTAGCGGTGCTACGCGCAGTGCGGCCGGCGGCTGGCCCAGGTAAACCGCCAGCTGGTGCGTGACCTGTGCCAGTTGCTTGTCCAGCGGCGGCAGGGTGGAACGGGTCTGGGCCACCAGCAGTTCCTGGTTGCTCAGGTCGGCCTGCGCGATGCCGCCCGCGGCCAGGCGCTGTCGCATGATGTCCTGCTGCCGCACTTGCGCGGCCAGCAGTTCGCGGGTCGCGGCCATCCGTTCGGACAAGTCGGCTTGCCGGATGGCGGCCGTCACCACGTTCGCGGCCAGCGACATGCGCGCCGCCTGCAGTTCGTGCGCCTGATAATCCACCTGGGCGGCCATGCCTTCCAGCGCCCGGCGGTTGGCGCCGAACACGTCCAGCGTGTAGGACACGTCGATCGAGGCGTTGTACAGCGTGAACGGCGGCGGCAGTTCGGAGACGGGCACGCCATAGGCGGACGGGTCCACCTTCTTGCGCGCGGCCGACAGATTGCCGTCGACGGCGGGCAGCAGGCGGCCGCCGGTTTCGGCGTTCAGGTCTTCAGTGGCCTGGCGCAGGCTGGCCCGCGCCTGTTCCAGCGTCGGGTTGGCGTCCAGCGCCTGACGCACCAACTGGTCCAGCGCGTCGGAATGGAACAGTTGCCACCATTGCGCGGGAATGTCGACGCCCGCCTGCAACTGCTGCCCGCCGGAAGCGGACGGGGCCTCTTGCGGCGCCGTATAGGAGGCGACATCGGGGGCCGCGGGCGTGGCGAAGTCGGGCCCGACCGCGCAGCCCGAGACCAGCGCAAGCAGGCTCAGGACGGCCAGCGCCGCGCGGCGGCGCGGCAGCGGACGGGAAGCGAAGGGCGGGCGGGCTAAGCGAGGCATGGCGCGTCAATCCAGGGTTCGGCGATAGAACTTCACGGCGGCGGTCATGACGACCACGGTGAACAGCATCAACGGCCAGATGCTGGGCCACAGGTCCCACCAGCCGTTGCCTTTGAGCAGGATGCCGCGAATCAGCCGGTTGAAGTGCGTCAGCGGCAGCAGGTTGCCCAGGTACTGCGCCCACATGGGCATGCCCTGGAACGGGAACATGAAGCCCGACAGCAGCATGTTGGGCAGGAAATAGAACATGGTCAGCTGCATGGCCTGCAACTGGTTCTGCGCCAGCGACGACAGCGTGATGCCCACTGTCAGGTTGGCGGCGACGAACAGCAACGCTGCCAGGTAGACCGACAGCAGGCTGCCCAGAATCGGCACATGGAAGACGAAGTGCGCCGCCAGCAGGATGATGGTGGCCTGGATCAGCCCGATGGCGATGTAGGGCACGATCTTGCCCGTCATCACCTCGATCGGCCGCACGGGCATCGACAGCAGATTCTCCATCGTGCCGCGCTCGCGCTCGCGCGTCATGGCTAGCCCGGTCATCATCACCAGCGTCATCGTCAGGATCACGCCCATCAGCCCCGGCACCGTGTTGTATTGCGAGATCTGCTCTTCGTTGTAGAGCTGGTGCACGCGCACGTCGAACGCCGGTTGCCCGCCTGCCAGGCCGGCCAGCGGCCCGGTCAGGTCCTTCTGCGCCACGGCTTGGGTCAGTTGGGTGGCGGCGCCAATCGCCATGCCGGTCGCCATGGGATCCGTGGCGTCGGCCTCGATCAGCAGGGCGGGGCGTTCGCCGCGCAGCAGCCGGCGCGAGAAGTCCGGCGGTATCGTCACCACGAACAGCACGCGGCCCTGGGCCAGCGCGGCGCGCCCGGCTTCCTCGTTGTCCAGTTCTTCGGTGATGTGGAAGTAGTCAGACGACTTCATTGCCGCGATGAAGCTGCGGGTAAACGGGCTGTGGTCGGCCGTGATGACGGCCGTGGGCATCTGCTTGGGATCGGTGTTGATGGCGTAGCCGAACAGCGCCAGCTGCATGATGGGCAGGCCGACGATCATGCCGAAGGTGATGCGGTCACGGCGCAGCTGCAGGAATTCCTTCAGCACCATGCTCCACCAGCGGGCCCACGAAAAGCCTTGCAGATGGCGCATCATGACGGGCTCGCGAAGTTGTCGGTGGACCGGTTCATCAGATAGATGAAGACGTCTTCCAGGCTGGTGTCGATGCGTTCAAGCCGCAGGTCCTGGCCGTCGATGGCGCCGCGCAGCGTGCGCTCCAGCAGCGCCGCGTCCTGGCCGCTGACATGCAGTGCCGACCCGAAGGCCACCGTCTGGTCCACGCCCGGCGCGCCGCGCAGCCGTTGCCCCAGCGGCACCAGGTTATGGCCGTGGATGGCCCAGGTGGTCAGGTGTTGTTCGGCGATTACTTCTTCGGCCGTGCCTTGGGTCAGCAACCTGCCATAAGAGATGTAGGCCAGCTTGTGGCAGCGTTCGGCTTCGTCCATGTAATGCGTGCTGACCAGCACCGAGATGCCGCGCGCGGCCAGTTCGTGCAGCTGTTCCCAGAAATCGCGCCGTGCCGTTGGGTCCACGCCGGCGGTCGGTTCGTCCAGCAGCAGCAGGCGGGGCTCGTGCAGCAGGCAGGCGGCCAGCGCCAGGCGCTGCTTCCATCCGCCCGAGAGCGAGCCCGTCAGTTGGCTGGCGCGGCTGTGCAGACCCAGTTCCTCCAGCGCGCGGTCCACGGTCTCCTTGCGGTTCGACATGCCGTACATCCGCGCCACGAAATCCAGGTTCTCGCGGATCGTCAGATCGTCCCAATATGAGAACTTCTGCGTCATGTAGCCCACGTGCCGCTTGATCTCGGCGCTTTCACGCAGGATGTCGTAGCCCAGGCAGGTGCCGCTGCCCGAGTCCGGCGTCAACAGGCCGCACATCAGCCGGATGCTGGTGGTCTTGCCGCTGCCGTTAGGGCCGAGGAAACCGAAGATCTCGCCTTCGCGCACCCGCAGCGACACATCGTTGACCACGTGCTTATCGCCGAAGTGCTTGTTCAGCCCGTGCACGTCGATAACGGCGGTGCCGGCGTCCGGCGCGGTGTCGTCCGGCGCGCTCATTGCAGGGTGGCCTCGACGGGTTGGCCGGGATGCAGGCGCGTCGCCGCGTCCGGCGTGGGCCGGGCTTCAACCATGTAGACCAGCTTGCTGCGGCTTTCGCGGCTGTAGATGACCGGTGGCGTGTATTCAGCCTGGTTCGACACGTAGTCGATATGCACGGGTATCGGATCGCCGCAGCCGTCGCAGCGCAGGGTGGCCTGCTGGCCGACCTTCAGCGACCCCACCACCGTTTCCGGCACGAAGAAGCGCACCTTGATATTGCCGGGCGGCAGCAGGCTGACGACGGGGCTGCCCGCGGGTACCCATTCGCCCACACGGTACATCGTGTCAAACACCTGACCTGCGGCCGGGGCGCCCAGCTGCTTTTGCGCCAGCGTCCATTCGGCTTGCGCGAGCGTCGCGCGGGCCGCGTCCACCTGGGCGGCTTGCGCACGCCGCTGGTCGTCGCGCCCGGGCAGGGCGGCGACTTCCAGCTGCGCGCGCAGCTCGCGCACGCGGGCGGCGTCCGACTGCGCCTGTTCGTGGCTGTCGTCCAACTGCGCCCGCGCAATGCCGCCGACGCGGAACTGCGCGGTATCGCGCTGCAGTTGCGCGGCAGACCGGCGGCTGGCGGCCTCGGCCTGGGCCAGTTGGGCGCGGCTGACGTCGACTTCAGGCGGGCGCTTGCCGGTGGCGATGTCTTCCATCTGCGCCGTCGCCGCGGCCAATTGCGCGCTGGCCTGGTCGCGGGCGGCGCGCTCGCGCGTGGCCTCAAGGGTGAACAACGGCGCATCGACCGTCACCTGCTGCCCGCGCTTGACCGGCAACGCATCCAGACGCCCCGCTTCGGACGAGGCCACATAGACATAGTCGCCCTCGACATAGCCTTGGTAGAAGGGGGCGTGATCATTTCCGCAACCGGCTAACAGCAAGGCCAGCACCGGCAAGGCCGGCAGGGAACGAAGCAGGGCGGGACGGGTGCGCATGGTCGGCATCCTTAGAGGGCAGGGGGCGGGGCGGGCGGCGAGAACAGCCCGCCCGTCAGCATGGCGATGGCGTGCGCCGCGATCGCGTCGGTATCGATGGCCTGCGCTTGCGCGTCGCCCTGCCAGATGCGGCGCCACAGATTGGACGTGGCCAGTGGCAGCAGGGTCAGGCCCAGGATGGACAGGAACACCAAACGGGGCTCCACGCCCGGCGTAATGGCGCCCTGGCGCTGGGCTTGCCCGATCATGCCGGCGAACGCCTGCAATCGGTCGGAGGGCAGATGCGGCAGCACGCGTTCACGCAGTTGGCCGCCTTCGTTGACGACTTCATGCATCCAGAGCGATGGCAACCACGGCTGCTGCGTGGCGCTCTGCACGATGCGCTTCACGATCTCTGCCAGGAAGCCGCGCGCCGCAGCGGCCGGATCCTGGCTGGCATCCAGGGCCACCGGCACCGGCGCCCAGACATATCCGATGACGGGCAGCACGCGCTCTTGCACGACCGCGTCGATCAATTGGTCGCGGCTTTTGAAGTAGTAATGCACCATCGCCGGCGTTACGGCGGCGCGTTGAGCGATATGGGCGATGGTGGTCGCGGCGACCCCTTGCAAGGCGAACAGGCCGGTAGCGATTTCCAGCAGCCTGGCGCGCATGGCGGCGTTGTCCGGGCGCGCGGGACGTCCGGGGCGGCGGGGGGCGGGAGGTGGTACGGGACACATGGCGCAGATTTTAATTAAATACTTAATTAATTAAAAGGGGGAACGATGACAGGGTTACCGCGCGAGTCGATGGACAACGATGGTGTAATGGACCGGTTCCCCAACTTGCCACCCGGGTGTTGCCCGCAAGGCCCGGGCGGCTTCCTGTAGGAGGCTGGACTTCATGCCGCAATCATCGTCGATCAACCGCCGTATCGTGCTTGCCGCGCGCCCGCACGGCGAACCCACAGACAGCGATTTCCGTCTGGAAACCGGGGACGTCCCGCAACCCGGGCCCGGCCAGGTGCTACTGCGCACCGTATATCTCTCGCTGGATCCCTATATGCGCGGCCGCATGAGCGATGCGCCGTCCTATGCCGAACCTGTCCAGGTCGGCCAGCCTATGGTGGGTGGCACGGTGACACGCGTGCAGGCGTCCAACCATCCTGACTTCAAGCCAGGCGAATGGGTGTTGGCCCAATCCGGCTGGCAGGATTTTGCGGTATCCGACGGCACGGGCCTGCTGCGCCTGGGCGCCAACCCGCAGCATCCCTCGTATTCGCTGGGCGTGCTGGGCATGCCCGGTTTCACGGGCTACATGGGCCTGCTGGACATCGGCCAGCCCCAGGCCGGCGAAACCGTGGTGGTGGCCGCGGCCAGCGGCGCGGTGGGCGCGGTGGTGGGGCAGATCGCCAAGATCCACGGCTGCAAGGTCGTGGGTATCGCGGGCGGTGCGGACAAGTGCCGCTATGTGATTGACGAATTGGGCTTTGACGACTGCGTGGACCACAAATTGCCGGATCTGCCCGGCCGGCTGGCGCGTGCCGTGCCCCAGGGCATCGACGTCTATTTCGAAAACGTCGGCGGCGCGGTGTTTGACGCCGTCCTGCCGCTGTTGAACCCGCGCGCCCGCGTGCCGGTCTGCGGGCTGATCTCGGCCTACAACGCCACCAGCCAGCCTGAAGGCCCGGACCGCCTGGCGCTGTTGATGCGCACCATCCTGACCAAGCGGCTGAAGTTCCAGGGCTTCATCATCTTCAACGAATACGCGCACCGCTACGGCGAATTCCGCGAGGCGATGGAAGGCCTGATCGCGCAAGGCCGTATCAAGTATCGCGAGGACGTGGTCGACGGGCTGGAGAATGCGCCGCGCGGCCTGATGGGGCTGCTGAAGGGCGAAAACGCCGGCAAGCGCATTGTGCGCGTCGGCCCGGACGAATAGCGCCACACAACGGAGCGCAACATGAAAATCCTGATCGTGCTGACATCCCATGACACATTGGGCAATACCGGCCGCAAGACGGGCTTCTGGCTGGAAGAGTTTGCCGCGCCGTACTACGCGTTCGTGGATGCGGGCGCCACGGTGACGCTGGCGTCGCCCAAGGGCGGCCAGCCGCCGCTGGACCCCAAAAGCGATGACCCGGACGCCCAGACCGACGCCACCCGACGCTTCCGCCAGGATGCCGAGGCACAGCGGGTGCTGGCGTCCACCCGCCGGCTGGCCGACGTGCAGGCGGCCGACTATGACGCGGTGTTCTATCCCGGCGGCCACGGCCCGCTATGGGACCTGGCGGAAGACACCAAGTCCGTCGGATTAATCGAAACCATGCTGGCCGCCGGCAAGCCGGTCTCGGCCGTGTGCCATGCGCCCGGCGTGCTACGCCATGCCAAGACCGCCGACGGCAAGCCGCTGGTGCAGGGGCGTCAGGTCACCGGCTTTTCCAACGCGGAAGAGGCGGCCGTGCAACTGACCGACGTCGTGCCGTTCCTGGTTGAAGACGAATTGACCCGGCTGGGCGGCTTGTACAGCAGCGGGCCGGACTGGCAGCCGCATGTGGTCAGCGACGGCTTGCTGGTCACCGGGCAGAACCCGGCATCGTCAGTCGGCGTGGCGCAAGCCTTGCTGGAACGGTTGAAGAACTGAAATCTGTTTGGTCAGGATTGCTGCGCAGTGTGTCAGAATTGCTACTTTCTGACACACTGCGCGCGTTCCGTTGCAACGCCGCGCATCTTCCTGATGCCCCCAGACGTACCCGAATACCCCGATGGTTCCTGTGAGGCCGCGCTGTTTGCCGCCATGCAGGCGCGTGACCCGGCCACTGGCCGCCATTGCGACCGGGTGGTCGCGCTGAGCGTGGCGCTGGCCCAGGCCTGCGGTCTGCCAGAGCCCGAGCAAGCCGCAGTGGCCGTCGCTGCAAGGCTGCATGATGTAGGCAAGATTGGCACGCCCGACCGCGTGCTGTTTTCACCCAAGCGCCTGGAAGCGGACGATTGGGAAATCATGAAGTCGCATGCGGCCACCGGCGCCGACATCATCATGAAAAGCGCGATGCCGCAGCGCGACCTGATCGCGCACGCGGTGCGCCACCACCACGAACACTTCGACGGTTCCGGCTACCCGGCAGGGCTGTCAGGGCACGATATCCCGCTGCATTCGCGCATCATTTCGCTGGCGGATTCCTACGATGCGCTGGGCGACACGCGGCCCTACCACCCGGCGCGTTCGCACGCCGAGATCATGCGCATCCTGAATCGCGAGTCCGGATCCAAGTGCGATCCGGACCTGCTGCGGCTCTTCGAAGCGATGATATTGAAAAGCCCGTTGCGCGTGCCGTAACGGCACGCGCCGGCCTTATTTCAGGCGGTAGTTGGCCGCGACCACGGCCAGGTTCTGCAGCGTGCGTTGCTGCCAGGCGGTGTCGTGGCCCAGTTCTTCGGCAAGGATGCGCGCCACTTCGGGGGCGGCCAGCATCGCCGCTTCGCTATCCAGGAACAGTGCGCGGTTGCGGCGGGCCAGCACGTCTTCGGCGCTGCGCGCCAATTCGAAACGCGCGGCAAAACGCACATGCGCTTCGGACAGGCCGCTGGCGTTGACCAGCATGCGGTCCGCGCCCGGCAGGGCCTTCAAGGTGGCCAGGTCGCTGCCGTAGTAGCTGTCCGGCGTGCCGGCGTGTTCCTGCGACGGCGCCAGGCCCGAAGCGCCATGCAACGGCAGCGATTCGGTGCGGCAGCTGGCTTGCGTCAGCAACTGGTGCTGGATCGCGGTGTCCACCACGTCCTGCGCCATGCGGCGGTATGTCGTCCACTTGCCGCCCGTCACCGTCACCAGCCCGGCGTTGGACACCAGGATGGTGTGCTCGCGCGACAGCTGCTTGGTCGACGCCTCACCCGTGGCCTTGACGAGCGGACGCAGGCCGGCCCAGACGCTGGTGACGTCGTCACGCGTAGGCTTGCGGCTCAGGTAGCGCGCGGCCGTGCCCAGGATGAAGTCCACGTCTTGGGCGCCGGCTTCGGGGTCCAGCGGCAAGTCGTCACGCGGCGTGTCGGTCGTGCCAACGATGGTGTGGCCGTTCCACGGCACCACGAACAGCACGCGGCCGTCGTCGGTCTTGGGAATCAGGATGGCGCGGTTGCCCGGCAGGAAGTCGCGCGGCAAGGTCAGATGCACGCCCTGGCTGGGCGCGACCATCGTCGGCGCGTTCTTGTCTTCCATGCGGCGCACGGCATCCACCCAGACGCCGGTGGCGTTGATCACGCAGCGGGCGCGCAGCGAGAAGCTGGCGCCGCCGATGACGTCCTGCGCCGTCACGCCGTCCACGCGGCCGTTGGTTGTGGTCAAACCCGTGGCGCGCACGTAGTTCACGGCCGTGCCGCCCAGGTCGAACAGCGTGCGCATCAGGCTCATGGCCAGGCGCGCGTCGTCGAACTGACCGTCGTAATACAGCACGCCGCCTTTCAGGCCGCGGCCGTTGACGTTTTCGGCCAGCGTGGGGGCGTTGGCCAGCGTGTCGCGGCGCGACAGCCAGCGGCTGGGCGCCAGGTTCAGCTTGCCGGCCAGCATGTCGTACATCTTCAGGCCGATGCCGTAGAAGGGCTGGTCCATCCAGTTGTAGGCGGGCACCACAAAGCCCAGCGGCCACACCAGATGCGGCGCGTTGCGGTTGAGCAGGCCGCGTTCATGCAGCGCTTCGCGCACCAGGCTGACGTTGCCCTGGGCCAGGTAGCGCACGCCGCCGTGCACCAGCTTGGTGGCCTTGCTGGACGTGCCCTTGGCGAAGTCGGCGCCCTCGATCAGCAGCGTGCGGTAGCCGCGCGAGGCGGCATCGACCGCGGTGCCCAGGCCCGTCGCGCCGCCGCCGATGACGATGACGTCCCAGGAAGGCGTGTTGTCCAGCGTGGACAACAGGCGGTTGCGGTCGGGCGGGGTGACGTTGGCGAGCGGTTGGTTCATAAGTCGTTGCGGCGGGGCCGCCAGGTAAAAGCGTGGTTATCGTGTGCGGGCAGCCGGGGGCGGGCAGGGGGCCCGGATCCGGCGCGCCGGTTCAAGCGTTGGATGCCGAGGTATTCGTGGAGGATGCGCCGGCCGCGCTGGCCGCGCTTGGGGCCGCCGCCACATCGCAGCGCACGCCGGAATCCAGCAGCACTTGCGCCAGCGGTTCTTGCGGATGCGCGTCGGTGAAGAAGCGGTCGATCTGCGAAATGTGCGCCAGTTCCACCATGGCCTGGCGTTTGAACTTGCTGCTGTCGGCGGCCAGCCAGACCTCGCGCGATTGCTCGATGATGGTCCGGGCCACGCGCACTTCGCGGAAGTCGTAGTCGCGCAGCGTGCCGTCGGCTTCGATGCCCGAAATGCCGATCAGCCCGATATCCACCTTGAACTGGCGGATGAAGTCCATCGTGGCTTCACCGACGATGCCGCGGTCGCGCGAACGCACCACGCCGCCGGCCACGATGACTTCGCAGTCCGGGTTGTCGGACAGGATGTCGGCCACATGCAGGTTGTTCGTGATGACGCGCAGGCCGCGGTGGCGCAGCAGCGCGCGCGCGATGGCCTCGGTGGTGGTACCGATGTTCAGGATCAGCGAACAGCCGTCGGGCACGGCGCGGGCCACGGCCTCGGCGATGCGCTGCTTGCCGGCCGCGTGCAGGCCCTGGCGCTTGCGGTAGGCGATGTTCTCGATGGTCGAGGCTTCGATGCGCACGCCGCCGTGAAAGCGCGACAGCAGGCCGGCTTCGGAAAGGATGTTCACGTCGCGCCGCACGGTCTGCAGGGTGACGTCAAAGCGTTTGGCAAGCTCTTCGATCGATGCCGAGCCCTGGGCTCGCACCATTTCGATCAAAGCGCTCTGTCGTGGATTGAGTGTCATACACGAATGATAAAACAACAAAAGCGAAAAATAATGCCGCACTGCAAGATTGTTTTTTGTTCGCTTCTTGAGTAAAACGCACAAAAAACGAAAGCCATCTGAAAGAGTATGCTCATCCTGTTGCGTGCGTTCGCGCGCAGGCTGGCTCGCTGTACCGAATACCGAAGTCCGTGTGAAAAATGGGGACGTATAAGTAGGTTGAGGAGACTAGATGCAGCTGACCCTGGACAGGATTGGTTTGCGAGCCGGCTCGCAGACGCACCTGACTCCCATGAGCCTGGCCCCGGTTCCGGGCGCCATGACGGTGCTGCTGGGGGTGACCCTGGCCGGCAAGACCTCCCTGATGCGCATCATGGCCGGGCTGGACCGGCCCACCGAAGGCCGCGTGCTGGTCGACGGCGCGGACGTGACCGGCGTGCCCGTGCGCCAGCGCAACGTGGCCATGGTCTATCAGCAGTTCATCAATTACCCGTCGATGTCGGTCTTCGAGAACATCGCGTCGCCGCTGAAGCTGCGCGGCGAACGGGACATTCGCGAAAAGGTCCGCGCCATGGCGGCGCGCCTGCATATCGATCATCTGCTTGAGCGCTACCCCTCGGAACTGTCCGGTGGGCAGCAGCAGCGCGTGGCGCTGGCCCGCGCCCTGGTCAAGGACGCGCCGCTGATCCTGCTGGACGAACCGCTGGTCAACCTCGACTACAAGCTGCGCGAGGAATTGCGCGACGAACTGTCGGAATTGTTCGCTGAAGGGCGGTCCACGGTCGTCTACGCCACGACCGAACCCGGGGAAGCCCTGTTGCTTGGCGGCCACACCGCGGTGCTGGATGCGGGCGAATTGCTGCAATACGGGCCCACCGCCGAGGTGTTTCACCGGCCCAATTCCATCCGCGTGGCGCGCGCTTTCAGCGACCCGCCCATGAACCTTTTCGCCGCGCGCCGCACGGACACGGGTTTCGTCTTGCAAGGCCAGATGGCGGTCGAGCGCCGCCTGCCGCCCGAGGCGGGCGCCGACCTGACCGCGGGCCTGCGTGCCGGCGCCCTGGATGTTGAGCCGCGTCCGGGCCACATCGGCCTGCCGGGCGTGGTGAAGCTTGCCGAGATATCCGGTTCGGACACCTTCGTCCATGCCGAAACGGCCGCGGGCAACGTCGTCGCGCAGTTGCCGGGCGTGCACCGGTACACGCTGGCCCAGCGCGTCGAGCTCTATTTCGATCCGGCCCAGACCTATGCCTTCGGCGCTGATGGGGCGCTGCTGGCCGCGCCGCGCCAGCCTGTCGGCGCGGGGGAGGTTGCCTGATGGCCCAGATCGAGCTGGACCTCTCGCATTCCTACGTCGCCGATCCCGAGACCGACGAGGACTACGCGCTGCTGCCGCTGAAGTTCACCTTCCGCGATGGCGGCGCCTATGCCTTGCTGGGCCCGTCAGGTTGCGGCAAGACCACGCTGCTCAATTGCGTGTCGGGCCTGCTGCGCCCGTCGCATGGCCGCATCCTGTTCGATGGGCAGGACGTCACCGCCAAGACGCCGCAGGCGCGCAATATCGCCCAGGTGTTCCAGTTTCCGGTCGTGTACGACACCATGACGGTGGCCGAAAACCTGGCATTCCCGTTGCGCAACCGCGGCATTGCGCCGGACCGCATTCGCGAGCGGGTGGGCCGCATCGCCGAAATGCTGGAGATGTCCGCAGTGCTGGACCGCCGCGCCAGCGGCCTGACCGCCGACGCCAAGCAGAAGATCTCGCTGGGGCGCGGCCTCGTGCGCAGCGACGTGTCGGCCATCCTGTTCGACGAACCGCTGACCGTCATCGACCCGCAACTGAAATGGGAGCTGCGGCGCAAACTCAAGGAAATCCACCACGAATTCAAACTGACGCTGATCTACGTGACCCACGACCAGACCGAGGCGCTGACCTTCGCGGACCAGGTCATGGTGATGGCGCGGGGCCGCGCGGTGCAGGTGGGCACCGCGGACGACCTCTTCGAAAGGCCCGCCCACACCTTCGTGGGCCACTTCATCGGTTCGCCGGGCATGAACTTCCTGCCCGCGCAATGGCGCGACGGCGCGCTGTGGGTCGGGCAAAGCCAAGTTGGCGGCGCGCCCGAGGCCCTGGGGGCCAGACTGGCTGGGGCCGGCCCCGTCAAGCTGGGCGTGCGCCCCGAATACCTGCGCGTGACCGAAGCCGGCGCGGCAGGCGCCGTGCCCGTGCGTGTGGACCGCGTGCAGGACGTCGGCACCTATACCTTGCTGGTGGCCGATTTTGAAGGCACGCCCGTGCGCGCGCGGCTGGGCAGCAACGTCGTGCCCGCCGCCGCCGGCGGCACGGTCTGGTTGTCGATGTTGAACCCGCACACCTGCTTCTATCGCGACGAGGTGCTGATCCCATGAAACCCATCGATCACCGGGCCTGGTTCCTGGTCCTGCCCGTGGTGCTGTGCGTGGCGTTTTCGGCCATCCTGCCGCTGATGACCATCGTCAACTATTCGGTGCAGGACATCATCTCGCCCGAACGCCGCGTCTTCGTCGGCACGGAATGGTTTGCCGCCGTGCTGCAGGACGAAGAACTGCACGGGGCCTTGTTCCGGCAGATCGGCTTTTCGCTGGCGGTGCTGGCCATCGAGATCCCGCTGGGCATCCTGCTGGCGCTGTCGATGCCCGCCAGCGGGTGGCGCGCGTCCGCCGTGCTGGTCATCATCGCGCTGTCGCTGCTGATCCCCTGGAACGTCGTGGGCACCATCTGGCAGGTATTCGGACGTACCGACATCGGCTTGCTTGGCGCCACCTTGTCATGGCTGGGCGTGGACTACAACTACACCGGCAACGACGTCGATGCGTGGGTGACCGTGCTGGTGATGGACGTCTGGCACTGGACGCCGCTGGTCGCGCTGCTGTGCTATGCGGGCCTGCGCGCCATCCCCGACGCCTACTATCAGGCCGCCCGCATCGACGGCGCGTCGCGCCTCGCGGTGTTCCGCTACATCCAGCTGCCCAAGATGCGCGGCGTATTGATGATCGCGGTGCTGCTGCGCTTCATGGACAGCTTCATGATCTATACCGAGCCCTTCGTGCTGACGGGCGGCGGGCCGGGCAACGCCACCACGTTCCTGTCGCAATACCTCACGCAGAAGGCCGTGGGCCAGTTCGACCTGGGCCCGGCCGCGGCGTTTTCGATCATCTACTTCCTGATCATCCTGCTGCTGTGCTTCATCCTCTACAACTGGATGCAGCGCGCGGGCACCACGGGCGGCGTCGACGAGGAGCGTGCCAATGCGTGACAACTCCACCTGGTGGCGCTCCGCCTTCCTGATCCTGTACCTGGTGTTTGCCATCCTGCCGCTGTACTGGATGCTGAACATGTCGTTCAAGACGAACACCGAGATCGTCAGCACCCTGACGCTGTGGCCGCGCGACTTCACCTTCGAGCATTACCGCACCATCTTCACGGACCCGGCCTGGTATTCGGGCTACATCAATTCGCTGATCTATGTGGTCATCAACACCGTGATCTCGCTGGCGGTGGCGCTGCCGGCGGCCTATGCATTTTCGCGCTACCGCTTCATCGGCGACAAGCACGTGTTCTTCTGGCTGCTGACTAATCGCATGACGCCGCCGGCTGTGTTCCTGCTGCCGTTCTTCCAGCTGTACAGCTCGTTCGGGCTGATGGACACGCATCTGGCCGTGGCGCTGGCGCACCTGGTCTTCAACGTGCCGCTGGCCGTGTGGATCCTGGAAGGCTTCATGTCCGGCGTGCCGCGCGAAATCGATGAAACCGCCTATGTCGATGGCTATTCGTTCCCGCGGTTCTTCCTGACGATCTTCCTGCCGCTGATCAAGTCGGGTGTGGGCGTGGCGGCGTTCTTCTGCTTCATGTTCAGCTGGGTGGAACTGCTGCTGGCGCGCACGCTCACGTCCGTCAACGCCAAGCCCATCGTGGCCACCATGACCCGCACCGTGTCGGCCTCCGGCATGGACTGGGGCGTGCTGGCGGCCGCGGGCGTGCTGACCATCGTGCCCGGCGGCATCGTCATCTGGTTCGTGCGCCACTACATCGCGAAGGGCTTCGCGATGGGCCGGGTCTAGGGGGAGGGGCGCGACATGTTCAGCTGGATGGTATGGACCACTCCCGTCGCCGTGTTCTTCACCTGCATCGTCCTGATGCTGATCGGCATGACAGTCTGGGAATTGAAGGCGCCCACGGTCGAGCGCAAGGGCTTCCTGCCGCTGCGCACCACGCGTGGCGACAGGTTGTTCATCAGTTTGATGGCCGCTGCCTGGCTCAACCTGGCGTTCCTGGGGTTCGGGCAGAAGGCGGTGGAATGGTTTTCGCTGGATGAGCCGCCATCGGTGTGGATCAGCTTCGTGCTGTCCATGCTGCTGTTGGCCTTCATCATGAGAAAAGGCTGAAGGGGCGTTTCGATCCCTCACTTGGTTCAAGGACTACGGGCCCGCATCTTCCCCGGCCAGAGGTCCGCAGCAAAAGATGGGGAAGGCCATTCGAGGAGACAGGTCATGAAATTGCGCATGCATGCCATGGCAGCGGCTATCGCCCTGATCGGAACGTCAGGGGCATGGGCCGGCGAGCCGGAAGCGAAGAAGTGGGTGGATTCGGAGTTCCAGCCGTCGACGTTGTCCAAAGACCAGCAGATGGCGGAAATGAAGTGGTTCATGGACGCCGCCGCCAAACTCCGTGCCAAGGGCGTCAACGAAATCAGCGTCGTATCCGAAACCATCACCACGCACGAGTACGAATCCAAGACGCTGGCGAAGGCATTCAGTGAAATCACCGGCATCAAGGTCAACCACGACCTGATCCAGGAAGGCGACGTCGTCGAAAAGCTGCAGACGTCCATGCAGTCCGGCAAGTCCATCTACGACGGCTGGATCTCGGACTCCGACCTGATCGGCACGCACTATCGCTACGGCGCCATCCTGCCACTGTCCGACTACATGGCCGGCGCGGGCCGCGAATGGACCAACCCCAACCTGGACATCAAGGATTTCATCGGCACCAAGTTCACCACGGCGCCCGACGGCAAGCTGTACCAGCTGCCCGATCAGCAGTTCGCCAACGTCTACTGGTTCCGCGCCGACTGGTTCGCCCGGCAGGACCTGAAAGACAAGTTCAAGGCCAAGTACGGGTACGACCTGGGCGTGCCCACCAACTGGTCCGCCTACGAAGACATCGCCGACTTCTTCTCCAACGACGTCAAGGAGATCGATGGCAAAAAGGTCTACGGCCACATGGACTACGGCAAGAAGGACCCGTCGCTGGGCTGGCGCTTCACCGACGCGTGGCTGTCCATGGCCGGCGCCGCCGATAAGGGTTTGCCCAACGGCATGCCAGTGGACGAATGGGGCATCCGCGTCGCCGACGACAAATGCACGCCGGTGGGCGCCTCGGTATCGCGCGGCGGCGCCACCAACAGCCCGGCCGCCGTCTATGCGCTGACCAAATACATCGACTGGATGAAGAAGTACGCCCCGCAGCAAGCCATGGGCATGACCTTCTCGGAATCCGGCCCCGTCCCGGCGCAAGGCCAGATCGCCCAGCAGATCTTCTGGTACACGGCGTTCACGGCCGACATGACCAAGAAAGGCCTGCCGGTCGTCAACGACGACGGCACCCCGAAATGGCGCATGGCGCCGTCGCCCTATGGCCCGTACTGGAAGGACGGCATGCAGAACGGCTACCAGGACGTGGGTTCATGGACGTTCTTCAAGTCCACCAACCCCGACAAGATGGCCGCCGCCTGGCTGTACGCGCAATTCGTCACGTCGAAGTCGGTGTCGTTGAAGAAATCTATCACCGGCCTGACCTTCATCCGCGACAGCGACATCCACAGCGACTTCTTCACGAAGAACGCCGCGAACTACGGCGGCCTGATCGAGTTCTACCGCAGCCCCGCCCGCGTGGCATGGACGCCCACGGGCAACAACGTGCCGGACTATCCGAAGCTGGCGCAACTGTGGTGGAAGAACGTCGCGACGGCCGTCACGGGCGAAAAGACCCCGCAGGCCGCCATGGACAACCTGGCCAATGAAATGGACCAGGTGATGGCGCGCCTGGAACGGGCAGGCATGGCGCAATGCGCGCCGAAGCTGAACGCCAAGAGCGATCCCAGCAAGTGGCTGTCGGATCAGCACGCGCCCTGGAAGAAACTGGCGAACGAGAAGCCCAAGGGCGAGACCATCCCGTATGAAAAGCTGCTGGCGGCCTGGAAGGAGGGCAAGGTCCGGTAGCATGTCTACGGTCAAGCTGAACGCCACGGAAACGTGGCGTTTTTTTTGGGAAGGTAACCCGGCAAAGCAGTCCAGGGCATCTCTTGTATGCTTGCGCGAAATTCAGCGCATGTTTCGAGGTTGATCTCGACGATAAGCGGACCACCTTCCCTTTTGTGGCGGGCGGTCCCACCACAGGACCTGGGGCGTAGGCATATGACATTTGATGATCTGATTGCAAGAGCGCAGCATCTTGATTCCGGTACGCTGTTGGAGGACTGGTCCTGGTTGCTGGGTGAGAATCACTCCCCCGTGCTGATTACCGCTATCGGAAATGTGTTCGTGCAGAACATGAATTCCGGTGAAATCCAATTGTTGGATGTCGGGTCTGCCGACTTGGTCCCGGTAGCGGGCTCGTCGGCTGAATTTCAGGAACTGATTCAACAACAAGACTTCGTCGTGCAGTTTTTCGACGCTGGGCTCGTCGGGGCATTGCGGGCCTCGGGGTTGAGCTTGTCTGACGGACAATTGTTCGGATTCAAGCTGTTGCCGAGCCTCGGAGGCGAATACACAGTAGAGAACTTTGAGCCGACCGACATCGAGGTGCATTTTTCGCTTACTGGGCAGCTGCAAGCCAAAATCAGCAAATTAGAGCCAGGCACACAAATCGGCGCGGCAACCATCACTGGGCAATAGTCCCTACCATTTTGCTTTCGTTTAAATATGGTCTTTCGTTCTGTCGTCTGCTCCTCATTCATCCTCGTGTCCGCGCTTTCGGCCAGCCTGTCTCAAGCCGCCGGCTTCCAGCGCCTGACCCTCCCCATGGACCAGAACGGCCCCGGGCTGTCCGGCGCCATCTGGTATCCGTGTGCGGCGCCTGCCGCCGAGATAAAAGTCGGCCGGACCCCGATCTCCGGCGTCCTGAACTGCCCGGTGCCCGAAGGCCGGCATCCGCTTATCGTCATGTCGCATGGATCCAGCGGCTCGTTCCTGGGTCATCACGACACTGCTGCCGCGTTGGCCAATGCGGGTTTCGTGGTCGCGGCGGTCAACCATGTAGGCGACAACTGGGAGGACCGGTCGCGGCAGGGGTATCTGTCGATTTTCTCGACGCGCCCTCGGGAAATGCGCCGGCTGATCGACTACATGACGACCGCCTGGCCGCAGAAGGCGAAGGTGGATGCTGGCAAGATCGGCATTTACGGCTTTTCACGCGGCGGCTATACCGCGCTGGTGCTGGCGGGGGGCGTGCCGGATTTCCGGGCCGGCCTCGCCGTTTGCCAGACTACCCCGTCGCTGCCGATGTGCCGCGACATTGCTGCCGGGAAGATCCCACAGCAGTCTTATGTGCACGACGATCGCATCAAGGCGGCGGTCATCGCGGACCCGTTGAACGCGTTTCCCGGCGATGCCTTGAAGGCGGTGAAGATTCCGGTGCAATTGTGGGCATCGGAACGGGGTGGCGATGGCGTCAGCCCTGCCAGCGTGGAGGCGGTGCGCCAGGGGCTGCCCGCCGCGCCGGACTTTCAGATGGCGACGGGGGCAGGGCACTTCGATTTCCTGGCGCGTTGCCCCGCGGAGCAGGCCGAGACCCTGTCCGCATATTGCCTGGAGGCGGCGGGCTTCGACCGCCAGCAGTTCCACCAGGACCTGAATGCGAAGGTCGTGGAGTTCTTCAAGAACCACCTTTAGGTCGGTCCCGGCCCCTTCAGACCAGGCCCGGACCGGCCTGGCCCCGCCTACGCCATGACCAGCGCGCGATGCACGCACACGCCGGCCATCACGCCTGAGGCGCTGGCAAGCGTCGCGTTGCTCATCGGAATGGCCGCATCGCCCGCGGCATAGACGCCAGGCACCGTGGTCTGCCTGAACTCGTCGGTGCGGATCACGGGGCCGAGCGGACCGTCGTCGAACGCGCAACCCAGCTGCATCGCGAGCGGACTGGCCATATGGGTCTTGCTGGCGACGAACAGCGCGTGCACCGCCATGCGCCGCCCATCGGCGAGCTTGACGGCATCCAGCGCCGGCGCCGTGCCCATGAGTTCCACGATGGGCGTGCGTTCGATACGCACGCCGCGCTTGTCCAGCAGCGCTGCCTGTTCCGCATCCGGTTCGAATTCGCCCTGCGTGAAATAGGTGGTGGGGCCCCAGTCCGGCAGCAGCACGGCTTGGTGCGCGGATAGCGGATGCGCGGCCAGCACGCCCAGCGGGCGGCCGGCCACTTCATAGCCATGGCAATAGGGGCAATGCAGCACGGTCTGCCCCCAGCGTTCCTGCAGGCCCGCCAGCGCAGGCAATTGGTCACGCAGCCCCGTTGCCAGGATCAGGTGCTTGCCCTGGACTTCCTCTCCCGCCGCCATCGTCACGCGCAGCAGTCCGGCGTGCGCGCTCGCACTGACCGCCTCGCCATCCAGGAACTTGACAGAAGGGTACTGGGCCAACTGCTCGCGCGCCTGCAGCAAGATTTCCCGGGGCGGCTTGCCATCCTGGCCCAGGAAGCCGTGCGCATGCGCGGCAAAGCGGTTGCGCGGCTGGCCGCCGTCGATCAGCAGGACGCGCCGGCGGGCGCGGGCTAATTGCAGGGCGGCGGACAGGCCGGCAAAGCTGCCGCCCACGATGATGGCGTCGTAAGTCATCGGCTGGATTCCTATTCAGAGACTATCAAGATACTTCGTAAGTTGCATGATAGGGCGGAATCCAGGTTTCATGCAACTTTCGATGTATCGTATCTTGCCGTGGAAGGCGGCGTGCCGCCTACACCGGGAAATCCGTCGACTGCGCCAGCGCCTTCCAGGCTTCGGTTTCCTCGGCCACGTACGCGTTCTTTTCCGCGATCACGCGCAGGGCGTCCGTGCCCAAGGGCAGGCGTAGCGGGGGCGTTGCGGCATCGGCCAGGGTGATCATGGCCGCAGCCAGCTTTGCCGGGTCGCCCGGTTGCTGGTGATTCAGGCCGGCCGCAATCCGTCGCACATTGCCCGACGTGGCGTCGTAGTCGTCGATGATGGCGCCTGCCACGGTCAGCGACGTCGCGTCCAGGAAATCGGTGCGGAAATAGCCGGGTTCGACGACGGTCGCGTGGATGCCCAGCGGCTTGAGTTCCGCATGCAGCGCTTCGGTCAGCCCTTCGACCGCGAACTTGGTCGAGCAGTACGCGCCGAACCCCGCGCCGGACCGGTAGCCGCCCAGCGAAGACAGGTTGATCACGTGGCCGGCACGTTGCGCCCGCAGCGTGGGCAGCACGGCGCGCGTCACGTTCAGCAGGCCGAACACGTTGGTGTCGTACATGCGGCGCACGTCGGCATCGCTGGACTCTTCAACGGCGCCCAGCAAGCCGAAGCCCGCATTGTTCACCAGCACGTCGATGCGGCCGAATCGCGCCAGGCCGGCGGCGACGGCCGCCTTGGCCTGGGCTTCGTCGGTGACGTCCAGCGCAACGGGAAGCAGGGCGGGCGACTCGCCCAGACGTTTTGCGATGGCGTCGACATTGCGGCCGGCGGCGATGACGGCATTGCCATCGGCAAGTGCCGCCTCGGCGATCAACGCACCGATGCCGCGCGAGGCGCCGGTGATGAGCCAGACGCGTTTGAAGGAGGTGACGGGAGTTTGCATGGAGAGGCTCCGAAAGGGGGGGAATGAGCCTAGATCGTAGGGGGATCGATAATCCCGGAATAGATAGGAAATAGCGGAAATATAATCAACAAAAATTTGCGAATGGGCCTGCCATGAACGAAATCCGTGCCGTCACCATCTTTGCGCGCGCCGCCGTGCTGGGCAGCCTGCGCCGCGCAGCGGTGGACCAGGGCATTTCGCCTCAGGCCGCCAGTCACGCGGTGATGCAGCTGGAAAAGGAGCTGGGCGTGCGCTTGTTCCACCGCACCACGCGCAAGCTCAGCCTGACCGAAGAAGGCCAGCAACTGCTCGAAAGCGTGGCGCCGGCCCTGGCAATGTTCGCGACCGCGCTGGATGATGCGCGCCGGTCGCGGCAGGACATCGCCGGCCCCTTGCGCGTCAGCGCGCCCAGGACGATGGCGCGCCACGTAATCTGGCCCGCCCTGATGGCGTTCGCCGCTGAACATCCCAGCGTGCAGCTGGACGTGCAGTTCGATGACCAGTTCACCGATCTGGTCGCAGACCGCGCCGATGTCGGGTTCCGGGGCGGTTCGCCGCCGGCCGAAGGGGCCATCGCGCGCCGGCTCGTGCCCATCCAGCTGATCGTGTGCGCCTCGCCCGCCTATCTGGCCCGCCACGGCACGCCCCGGACCATCGAGGCGCTGGACGCACACCGCTGCACGGGCTACCGGCGCGTCAACACCGGCAAGCTCGCACCCTGGGAGTTCATGGTCGGCGACGAAATCCAGTATCGCGACGTGCCGGCCGTGTTGTGCACGAACGATGCCGAAGCGGAAACCGATGCCGTGGTGGCGGGACTGGGCATCGGGCAACTCGGCAGTTTTTCAGCCGCTGGACCCATCCGCGCCGGCTTGCTGGTGCCGCTGTTGACGCAGCATCTGACGCAGCGGGAATCGTTCTATATCTACTATCGGCGGCGAACGGAACAGCCCCTGCGCGTCAAGGCGTTCATCGATTTCATGGTGGAGCGCCTGGCGGACAACCAGGACTTCTTTCTGACGCGTGCCGAGCTGACGCGTCCGCGCAAACCCGGCGCATAGAGCCCGCGCGTTTGACGGTGTATTCTCGATTGCGTGGCGCGCTTGCCAACCCGGTGCGCGCGAAGCAGAACAAAGCGGGCAGCGCCCATCCGGCGCCCGTCCGCACCCGAATATCCAGGAGACAGGACCATGTTGTTGACGGAAGAACAGCAGAGCATTCAGGAAATGGCGCGCCGCTTTGCGGCCGAACGCCTGGCGCCCAACGCCGAACGCTGGGACCACGACCACGAATACCCCGCTGACGCCATCCAGGAGATGGCGCAACTGGGGTTTTTCGGCATGCTGGTGCCGGAAGAATGGGACGGCAACGCCAGCGGCTATATCTCGTATGCGGTGGCGCTGGAAGAAATTGCCTCAGGCAACGGCGCGTGTTCCACGATCATGAGCGTGCACAACTCGGTTGCCTGCATGCCGATCCTGAAGTTCGGCACCGATGCGCAGAAAGACCAGTTCCTGCGGCCTCTGGCCACGGGCGAACACATCGGGGGCTTTGCGCTGACCGAGCCGCAAGCGGGGTCCGATGCCAGCAGCCTGCGCACCCGGGCCCGCCGCGACGGAGACGACTACATCCTGAACGGCGCCAAGCAATTCATCACCTCGGGCAAAAGCGGCCAGACGGTGATCGTCTTCGCCGTGACTGATCCGGACGCTGGCAAGCGCGGCATTTCCGCCTTCATCGTGCCGACCGACACGCCGGGGTATCAAGTGCTGCGCGTCGAAGACAAGCTGGGCCAGCACGCCTCGGACACCTGCCAGATTGCGTTTGAAGACATGCGCATTCCGGCGGCTTACCGTTTGGGCGCAGAAGGCGAAGGCTACAAGATCGCGCTCGCCAACCTGGAAGGCGGGCGCATCGGCATCGCCTCGCAATCCGTCGGCATGGCGCGAGCGGCGTTCGAATGCGCGCGCGACTACGCCCGCGACCGGCAGGCGTTCGGCAAGCCCATCATGGAGCACCAGGCGGTGTCGTTCCGGCTGGCCGACATGGCCACGCAGATCCATGCGGCGCGCCAAATGGTGCTGCACGCCGCGGCATTGCGTGAAGCGGGCAGGCCGGCGCTGATGGAAGCCTCGATGGCCAAGCTTTTCGCCTCTGAAATGGCCGAAAAGGTGTGCTCGGCCGCGATCCAGACGCTGGGCGGCTACGGCTACTTGAAGGATTTCCCGGTGGAGCGTATCTACCGCGATGTGCGCGTGTGCCAGATCTACGAAGGCACCAGCGACATCCAGCGGCTGGTGATTGCACGCGGCCTGTAGCCAGCGCGACGGCGTTGTCTCCCAGACTGCGCCGTCGCGGCGGGTACGGCTTCAGCCCGGGCGGCCTTGCGCCAGTTGCGCGTCCCAATACGCCAGGTGTTCCTGCCAGTCGGGGCGGTCAAGCGCGCGCAACTGATCCAGGATGGGTTGGGCATCGTCCGGCCGGCCCAGGAGCAGGTTGGCCTTGATCAGGTTGCTGCCCACCTGCAGGCCATGCGCGTGGACCTGGAAGCGGGGGCCGGCCAATTCCAGGATGTCGGCGATACGGCCGGCATTGCCCAGGTCGCCGCTCATCTGCATCAGCAAGTCGGCGGGGGCGGGGTCGCCCGCGCGCGACAGCGCTTCGTTGTACAGGGCGATCGCGCCGGCGTAGTTGTGCGACCCAAGCTCACCGCGCGCCAACCATAGCTGCGCACGCCAGCTGCCGGGCAGGGCGGCGACTTTGCGCATCGCCGTGATACCCGCCGCGTCGCCGCCGAAATCGCGGTGGATGGCCTCGAACCAGCCCAGCCCGTTGTCCTGGTTGGGGTCTTGTTGCAAGGCGCGCCACAAGGTGTCGAGCGCCCGGGCTTCGTCATCGCGTTCGGCATGGATCTTGGCCAGGTTGGTCAGCACGATGCCCGTCTCGCCATGTTGCGCGCAGAACGCCTGCAACACGCGTTCGCTGTCGTCTAGCCGGTCCTGCTTCATGTAGACGATGGCTTGCAACACCACGGCGCGTTCGGGGCTCGGGTCCAGTTCCACCAGCCGTTCGGCGGGGCCGACCATCTCGTCGATGAAGCCGTCGTTCAGCGACTGGATGATCAGGCCCGCCAGCCGGTCGGCATCGTTCCAGTCCTGTTCGATGGCGCCGGGCAGCACGTTCTCGCGCCATTGCTCGCGGGTGACGAGCACTTCGCGGCCCTGGGCGTCGTAGGCGCGGATCATCTGGTCACTGTCGGGATGGGAACTCATGCATTGGATCCTTCGGAAAAGTTGCGCCGGCGCCGCCGCGCCCACAGCGTGTAGACAATGATATTGCCTACGATCAGCAACGTGGCCAGCACGATCTGCGTGGTCCGCGTGATGCCCTCGGGGTAGATCAGGCCCAGCACATAATGTTCGATGAAGCCGCCGGCGTATCCCTGCTGGCCCGCCTGCTGCCGCAGCGACACCTCCAGCGGCGTCAGGGGGCAGATCCAGCCCATGCCGATCACCATCGCGCCCCACGCCAGCGCGGGCAGATGCCAGTAGGCGATGCGGGGCTTCCACAGCGCAAGCAAGCCGCCGAACATGACGAAGGCGACGAAGAGGCCATGCGCGACCAGGACCAGGTCGGCAAGGATGCGGTAAGTCATCGGAAGTTCTCTGCAGGTTCAGGAAATGGCCGGCGCGCAACGCCGGACCCGCATTTAATCTTAAGGCTGCGCGGGCCGGGCGGCATATTGGCAACAAAGCAAGACGCTTGGTGTCGGAATAGAATGCCGGCGTCAACACACTGCGTGAGGCAAGGACAATGGGCCAGACGATAGAAGGGCGGATTCAAGCCGCCGAAGAGCAACTGCGCCAGGCGATGCTGGCATCCGACATCGCGGCGCTTGAGCGCCTGCTGGATCCGCAGTTGCTGTTCACGAACCACATGGGTTGGAGCTTCACCCGCGAAGACGACCTGGACGCGCACCGTTCGGGCATGCTGAAGATCCATGGGCTGGACCTGTCCGAACTGAACATCCTGCCGCGCGCGGAATGCGCGGTCGTGTCGGTGCAGGCGCGGATATCCGGCAGCTACAACGGGGTGCCGGCCAACGGCACATTCCGGTTCATGCGGACCTGGGCGCTGGATGCGGTCTCCGGTCAATGGCGCGTGATCGCGGCCAGCTCCGTCATGGTGGTGTGACGCCCGCCAGGCGCCCTCAGACCTTCAGGTCGCGCAGCAGCTTGGCCAGTTCGGGCGCCGTCATCAGCGACACGCCTTGCGCCTTCGCGTAGGCCCAGGCGTTGTCGGACACGTCGCCCAGGGCGATGTAGATGGCTTCGCGGGCGCCGCGTTTCTCGCGTGCCGCCTGCAGTTCGCGCAGCGGCTCCACCCCCACGCGGGCGGCCTTCCAGCGCTTGGCGCTGACGATGGCCACGTGGCCGTCCTTGCTTAGGGCGAAATCCGCGCCGGGCGTCTGCAGGCGTTGCACCTCACAGCCGTCGCGCTTGAAGCCGGCCTCGACCGTGGCGGCGAAGTCGGGCCACGACATGGCGGCGGCGGTTTCGGCCACGGCCTGCACGCGGGTGCCCGAGGGCGCCCGCAATTGCTTGTAGGCGGCCATGATGGAAATGACCGCGAACGGCACCGCCGCAAACACGCCCATCGCCGCGTAATCCAGCGGCAGTGCGGCGAATCCGCCCACGCACAGCAGCACCGCCACGCCAGCGCTCATCCACCACGGCGAACGCAGCAGGACGGCGAAGATGGAGTTCTGGGACATCTTGAGTTTCATGGCGGCTCGCGGCGTTGCGGTGTCGGGGGGGAACGGGGTCAGGCGTTGTCGGCGGGCGCGTCTGCGGCGCGCACCACGATGCGGACGTCGCCGCAGGTGACGATCTGCCCACCGCGGATCTTGGCGGTCTTGCGGGTCTCGACGACGCCGCCTACGCTGACCAGGCCGTCGGCCACCATCATCTTGCCCGCGCCTCCGCTGTCGCAGACGCCGGTGGCCTTAAGCAGCTGGTTCACTTCGATATAGGGGCTGCCGTCGGCAAGCGTGAATTCAATGATGGGCATGGAGGAATTGCGCAAATTCAGGTGTGAAAGCGGCCGGATCGGCCACGTACGTCAGGCGGCCTCAGGCCGGGCCGCCGCGGTTGGTGTTCTCGGGGGCGGCGGCAGGCGCCTCGGGCACGCTGGGCGCGGCGGGGCGGGGTGCGCTTTCCGCGCGCGCCATCCAGGCGATAAGCGACGAACGCATCGCCTCTTCGACCGACATCTGGATGGGCGTCACCCAGTCCTGCGGTACGAAGACGGTGTAGCCGCCGATCATGTAGCCCATCGGCAGGTAGACGGCCACGCGGTCGCCCTGCGTGAAGCCTTCAGGCAGGCCGTCCATGCTGCGGCGGGTGACCAGGCCCACCAGCTCCAGTTGCTGGCCGGGCACGCGCAGGATCACGACCTGCTGCGCCGTATTCTTGGAACTGGGCGAAAAATAGTCCGCGAAGCTCTTTAAGGACGAATAGATGCTCTTGACCACCGGCAGGTTGGTGAAGGGCATTTCCACCACGGTCAGGAAGCGCTGCACGCGTTCCTTGGACACCAGGTACCCGATGGCCAGAATGCCCAGGATGCCCAGCGCCAGGCCCATGCCCGGCACGTAGAAGCCGCCGATGAAGGGGCGCAGGAAAGTCAGCGCCACCGCTTCCGTCCAGGCCAGGAAGATATAGAGCAGGTAGATGGTCAAAGCCAGCGGCAGGACGGTGATCAGGCCGCGGAAGAAGTATTTGTAGAGACGAGTCATAGGCAGGAACTAGAGAATTAGGGTCGGACCAAGGCTTGCCGGCGCGGGTCAGAGGGCCGCCAGCATAGCAGCCGGCGCCCGCGTGTTTCGTAATAAACCGCATCGCCCCGGGGATATCGGGGCCAGGGAACCCTGCGCGCGCGGCCTAGCGGTCGACGGGCAGGTACAGGGTTTCCTTGATTTCCTCCATGACCACATAGCTGCGCGATTCCGCGGAAGCCGGCAGTCGTTTGAGGATTTCGCCCAGCAGGCGACGGTATTCGTTCATTTCCGTCAGGCGGGCCTTCACCAGATAGTCGAAATCACCGGACACCAGATGGCATTCCATGACTTCGGGAACATACAGCAGCTCTTTCTTGACCTTGTCGAAGACGTCGCCGGACTTGGCCGACAGCTTGATTTCCAGGAAGACGAGCAGATTCTTGCCCAATGCGGCCGGGTTGACGCGCGCATGGTAACCCGTGATGACGCCTTCGCGCTCCATGCGCTTGACGCGGTCCGAACACGGGGTGGCGGACAGGCTCACCCGATCGGCCAATTCGGTCACCGAAATGCGGCCTTCGCGCTGCAGGATATCCAGGATTTTCAGGTCGATTCGGTCTAGGTCGCGCATTTCACTTTTGGCGATCGAAAAACAGGGGCGTGCCCGGGAAAAGCACTGGCAAAGGAAAATAATCAGTGCTTTTCACTGCGAATAGGCTCATAGACTACCGAAAATACTGACCAAATCCAAATACGGAAAGAATCATGCATGTGATCGTCCTCGGCAGCGGCGTTATTGGCACCACCACCGCCTATTACCTGGCCCGTCAGGGTGCGAAGGTGACGGTCCTGGACCGCCAGCCCGCCGCCGCCCAGGAAACCAGCTATGCGAACGCCGGCCAGGTGTCGCCGGGCTACTCCACGCCCTGGGCCGCGCCCGGGATTCCGTTGAAGGCGATCAAGTGGCTGTTCCAGAAGCATGCGCCCCTGGCGATCCGCCTGGACGGCAGCCTGTATCAGCTGAAGTGGATGGCGGCGATGCTGGCCAACTGCTCGGCCGACCGTTATTCCGTCAATAAGGAACGCATGCTGCGGCTGTCCGAGTACAGCCGCGACTGCCTGCGCGAACTGCGCGCGGCCACGGGCATCCATTATGAAGAGCGCACCCGCGGCACCTTGCAGCTGTTCCGCACCGAGGCCCAGCTGGAAGCCGCCCGCCGCGACATCGCCGTGCTGGAAGAAGTGGGCGTGCCCTACGAACTCCTGGATCGCAACCGCCTGGTAACGGCCGAGCCCGCCTTGGCGCGTTCGATCCACAAGCTGGCCGGCGGCCTGCGCCTGCCCAACGACGAAACCGGCGACTGCCGCCTGTTCACCACGCGGCTGGCCGAGATGGCGGCGGCGCTGGGCGTGGACTTCCGCTACAACCAGACCGTCTCTGGCCTGAACACCGCCGGTGGCCAGATCACCGGCGTGCGCGTGGGCAGCGAAGTCTTGACGGCCGACCGCTACGTGGCCGCCTTCGGCAGCTATACGCGCGGCTTCCTGGAGCCGCTGGGCCTGGACCTGCCGGTCTACCCGGTCAAGGGTTATTCGCTGACCATACCGCTTAAAGACGAGGCCGCCGCGCCGGTGTCGACCATCCTGGACGAAACGTACAAGATCGCCGTCACGCGCTTCGACGAGCGCATCCGCGTGGGCGGCATGGCGGAACTATCCGGCTTCGATCTGCGCCTGAAAGACGCCCGCAGGAAGACGCTTGAACTGGTCGTCAACGACTTGTTCCCGGATAGCGGGCACGTCGCCCAGGCCGAGTTCTGGACGGGCCTGCGCCCCATGACGCCCGACAGTACCCCCGTCGTCGGCCCGACGCGCTACGGCAACCTTTTCCTGAACACCGGTCACGGCACCCTGGGTTGGACGATGGCTTGCGGCTCCGGCAAGCTGGTCGCCGACCAGGTCATGGGCCAGCGCCCGGCCATCCGTACCGACGGGCTGAGCCTGTCGCGCTATGACCGCCGCGCCTCGTCGAACTCGCCGCTGGTGCTGGACGGCAAGCGCGCCTGAGCCGGCGCTTCGACTCGCCCCGCTTCGCTTATCGGGCATCGGCCAAAAGCCATGCTCTCGACGGCCCTCCTCGCGCAAAATGCGGGGAGGGCCGTTGTCTGTTTTGAATGACGCCGCTTGTGCCAAAATCGGCCCATGACCCATTTCCTGCACACTGCCGACTGGCAGATCGGCCGTCAGTACGGCCAGTTCGACACCGACGACGCCGCCATGCTGGCCGAAGCGCGTTTTGACGTCGTGGCACGCATTGCCGCGCTTGCCGCGGAACGCGGCGTAGACGCCGTGCTGGTGGCCGGTGACGTGTTCGATACGCAAGGCGTGTCGGACCGCACGATCCGCCGGCTGTTCGCCGCCATGGCCGCTTACGCCGGCCCGTGGGTGATGATCGCCGGGAACCACGACGCGGCATTGGCCGACAGCGTCTGGAGCCGCGCGATGCAGCTGGGCTGCATCCCCGGCAACGTGCACGTGCCGTTGCGCACCGGCATCGTGGACCTGCCCGCCATCAACCTGGCCGTGCTGGCCGCGCCGCTCACGCAACGCCACACCTACGATGACGTGACGCAGGCCTTCGACACGCTGGAAACGGAACCCGGGCGCGTGCGGGTGGGCCTGGCCCACGGCAGCGTCGCGGGCCGCCTGCCCGACACGATCGACGCCACCAATCCCATCGCACCCGACCGCAGCGCCCGCGCGCGGCTGGACTATCTGGCGCTGGGCGATTGGCATGGCTGCCTGTCCATCGACGCGCGCACCTGGTATGCCGGCACGCCGGAGCAGGACCGTTTCCGCGGCAATGAACCCGGCTACGTGCTGGACGTGCGCATCGATGCCCCGGGCGCCGAGCCCGTGGTGGAACGCGTGGCCACCGGCAAGTACCGCTGGTCCGCCTGGACGGAGACCGTCAGCCTGCCCACCGACGCGCACGCGCTTGCCGAGCGGTTGGCGGCGCTGCGCGCGGAAGACGTGCTGCGGCTGGACGTGCAGGGCCACGTCAACATGGAGACCTGGGACGCGCTGCAACGCGCCGTAGACCAGGCCACCGCCCAGGTGCGGGCCTTGCTGCCGGACTTGTCCGGCCTGCTGCTGGAACCTGATCAGGCCGATCTGGCCGAACTGGGAGCCAGTGGTTACGTCGGCGAGGTGGCCGCGCAATTGCAGGCCTTGCAGGCGGATGGCGCGCAGGCCGCGGTCGCGGGCGAAGCCCTGCGGCTGCTGTTGCGGTTCCAGCGCGAAAGCGCCGCGCAGGGGGCTGCCAAATGAAACTTTCCCGGATTGCGCTTGAAGAATTCCGCAAGTTCCGCCAACCAATGGTGCTGGATGGCTTGCAAGACGGTTTGAACCTTTTCGTCGGTGCGAACGAGGCGGGCAAGAGCACCGTCGCGTCCGCCATCCGCGCGGCGTTCCTGGAACGCTACAGCACCAGCAAGGTCGCCGACCTGGCGCCGCGCGGCGAGTCCGGCGCGCGGCCCAGTGTGGAGCTGGCGTTCACGCACGCGGATCATTCCTACGTGTTGAAAAAGCAGTTCCTGTCGCGAGCCCGATGCGAGCTATTGATCGACGACGGCGCCCAACGCCTGGATGGCGAAGAAGCGGAAAACGCGCTGGCTGCCTTGCTGGGGTTCGAGCTGCCGGGGCGCGGCCAAAGCAAGCCGGACCTGGCCGGCATTCCCGGCCTGCTGTGGATCCAGCAGGGCGATGGCCATAATCTGCAAGAGGCGGCTGGTCATGCCGGCGTCCACCTGCGCGACGCGCTGACGCAGTTGTCCGGAGAGCTGGCCGCCAGTGATGGCGACCGCCTGTTCGAGCGCGTGTCGGCCGAACGCGCCGCCTTGCTGGATGCGCGCAACGGGCGTCCCAAGGGCGCCTACAAGGACGCCGAGGACGCCTTGGCGCGCGCCATCGCCGAACGGGACGAATGCGCGCAGGCGATGGCGCAACTGAATACCGACGTTGACCGCCTGGCGGAGCTGCGCCGCGACCACGAGCGCGCCCAGGCCAGCCAGCCATGGAAGGACTTCGAGGCCAAGGCCGTCGAGGCCCGGGCCCGGCTGGCCGCATTGGCGAAGGAACGCGAAGCGTTTGACGGCCTGCGCCGCGAGCAGACCCAGGCCGCCCAGACGTTGACCTTGTTGCAGGACCAGGTGCGGCGTGACCAGCAGGACGAGGCCGACTACCAGGCGCTTGCCAAGGAATCCCAGGCGGCACGGGCCCGGGTCGACGCCGCGCAAGCGCCGCTGGCCCGCGCGCAGCAGCAGCGTCAAGCGCACGCCGCGGCGGTTGATGCCGCCCGCTTGCGCGTGGCCGCGGTCCAGGCCGTGGCCGACCGCCGCGACCTGGAGCACCAGCTGGCGCAACTGAATGCCGAAGTCGAACGCCTGGACGACGCCCTGAAAGCCGTTACCACGCTGATCGAACAAGGTTCGGCGCTGAAGGCCGAAGCCGTCCGCATCGAAATCGCCGATGGCGATATCGACGCGCTGCGCAAGAGCGAGCGCGAACTGGCCAATCTGCAACTGCGCCAGCAAGCCATCGCCACCCGGCTGTCGTATCAGCTGGAAGCCGGGCGCCAGGCCACGCTGGACGGCAAGCTGTTGGCCGGCGACGGCCAGGTGCTGCTGACGTCCTCCGCCGACCTGGATCTGCCGGGAGTGGGGCGCTTGCGCATCGAACCGGGCGGCCAGGACCTGCCGGCGTTGCAACGCGAACGCGCGGCTTTGCAGACGGCCTGGAGCGCGTTGCTGGAACGGTTGGGGGTGACGGCATTGGCCGACGCTGAACAGCGCCACGCGCGCTATACGGCCTTGCAGCGCGAACTGGACGGCATGCGCAAGACGCTCGCCATCCACGCGCCCAAGGGCGTGGACGTGCTGCGTGGCCAACGCGATGACGCGTTGGCCCGGCGCGTGCCCTTGCAGGAGCGGCTGGCCAAGCTGCCCGCGCCGGCCGCGGGCCAGATGTCGGATCAGGATGACCTGCCTGCCGCGGCTCAGGCGCTGCGTGAGGCCGAGGCGCTGGCTGCGCAGGCCGACGCGTCGCTGGCGGCCGCGCAGCGGGCGCTGGACGCCGATAGCGCCCGCGCGCAATTGCTCGAGGGCCAGGCGGCGGCGCGCGGCGCCGAACTGCAATCGGCCGAGCGCGCCGCGCAACGCCAGGCGCGCGCGGGCCGGCTGGCCGAAGTGCGCAGCGGCCACGATGAACTGGACCGCCGCGTGCGCGAGGCGCAGGCGGCACTGGCGGAGCATCGTCCCGACCTGCTCGAGCAAGACGTCCAACGCTACGAGAAATCCGCCGCCATCGAACGCGATGCGCAGCACAAGCGCCACGGCGAGATCCTGCAACTGCAGGGCAAGCTGGACCAGGCGGGCGCGCAGGGCTTGGGCGAACGCCTGTCCGAATCGGCTGCCGCGTGTGAACGCCTGGCGCGCCGTCGCGATGAATTCGCGCGCCGCGCCGCCGCGCTGGAGCTGCTGCTGACCCTGCTGACCGACAAGCGCGCGGCCGCCACGCAGCGGCTGCAGGCGCCGCTGGCGCGGCGGTTGAACCACTACCTGGCCTTGCTGTTCCCCGAGGCCGCGCTGCGGCTGGACGATGCGCTCTTGCCGACTGCGTTGCGTCGCGGCGAGGGTGAAGATCTGCTGGAGGCGCTGAGTTTCGGCACGCGCGAGCAACTGGGCATCCTGGCCCGGTTCGCCTATGCCGACCTGCTGCGCGAAGCCGGGCGGCCCACCTTGCTGGTGCTGGACGACGCCCTGGTCCACACCGACGATGCGCGGCGCGACTTCATGAAGCGTGCGCTGTTCGATGCGGCCACGCGCCACCAGATCCTGATGTTCACGTGCCACGGCGAGGCGTGGCGAGACATGGGAGTCGAGCAGCGCCGGATCGGCGCTTCCTGAGCGGCTTGACGGCGTAAGGGGTGAACGGATAGGCTACGCCCATGCCTGACTTCACGCCCTACGCCGATTTCGCCGCCGCTGCTTCTGCAGCCGGCCGCGGCGCGCGCGCGTGGTCTGCGCATGCCGGTCTGATCCCTGCGGCGCCTGCCGCAATTTCTCCCGTCGTTTCTCCTGTCGTATTTGCGATCGTTTCTGCGGTCGTCTCTCCGCCCGCCTCGCCGCCTGCCGGCGTGGTCTCGGGCGTGCATCCGCCCTTGGCGGTTGTGTTCGGCTGACCGCCAAACTCTCCACTCCAGTCCTTGTCCGTTGTCAGTGCGCATGATGGGTTGACGCGTATCGCGCGCCCCAAGCGCCGCTGATCCGTGCCGGTTTGCCGATAGTCGCGGCAAGCCGGCGCAGGGCTGGAGCCTGTTCTTACCCTGACAGGTGAAACCTCATGTCTTTCGATCGATCCACGTGGACCGCTTACGGCTCCACCACCTTGTTCGTGCTGCTGTGGAGCGGCGGCGCGATCTTCGCCAAATGGGGGCTGTCGCACGCCTCCGCGTTCGGCTTCCTGTTGTGGCGCTTCATCCTTGCCTTGGCGGTGCTGGGGGCGATATGCCTGTGGCGCAAGCGCTGCTTGCCGGAGCGCGGTACGCGCAAGACCGTGGCGCTGACCGGGCTGCTGTTGATCGGCAGCTATTCCATCTGCTATCTGCTGGCGTTGGACCATGGCATCACGCCGGGCGTGTTGGCCACGTTGCTGGGCGCGCAGCCCATCCTGACCCTGGCGGTGATGGAACGCCGCTATTCGCCGGCGCGGCTGGCGGGGCTGTTCCTGGCGCTGTGCGGTCTCGTGATGGTGGTGTACCAAAGCATCGGCATGGCGCGCTTTTCAGTGGCGGGCATGGCGTTCGCCTTTGCCGCGCTGGCCAGCATGACCGCGGGCGCCATCCTGCAAAAGCGCGTGAAGCAGGCGCCCATGGACGTGATGCCGTTGCAATACACGGTCAGTCTGGCGCTGTGCCTGCTGTTCGTGCCGTTCCAACCGATCCGGGTGGACTGGACCGTCGGGTTTGTCGTGCCGCTGATCTGGATGGGGCTCGTGATATCCGTGGGCGCGACGCTGCTCTTTTACCGCATGATCCAGGCCGGCAACCTCGTCAACGTCACCAGTCTGTTCTATCTGGTGCCGGCCGGCACGGCGGCGCTGGATTACCTGATCCTGGGCAACCGCCTGTCTGCGCTGAGCCTGGCCGGCATGGGGGCGATCCTGCTGGGCCTGATGCTGGTGCTGCGCAATCCGGCGGCGGCGGTCAAGCCAGCGCCGGATAAGCGGCCGTCGGCCAAGACGACCGCGTAGCGGCCGGCGCCGAGTCTCCGCCTTCCGCCGCGTCCTGCCCCACCCAATGGCCGCTGACAAGCTGGGCAGGGCGCGTCTGGGCCGAGACGCGGGCGCAGACGGACCAGGCGTCCAGCCGGACGCTCAGCCCGGCATAGACGCCATGGCCGTCGCCGGCCTGGATCACGCCTTCGGCCTGCACGCCCTCACCGGCGCGGATCGAGCCTTCGGCGCGGATGTCGCCGCCGGCGATCAGGCCCCACCCGGACGCCAGGTGCTCGCCGCACTGGATGGAACCCCCGGCCTGGATGCCGCAGGCCGCATTGATTTCCTTGTCTGCGCGCACGTCGCCGCCGGTCTTGATGCCCTGGCCGCACTTGATGGCGCCTTGCGTCTGCACGTCCTGGCCGGCATGCAGGTGGCCCGTCACGGCCAGGTCCTGGCCGGCGCAAATGTCCCATTTGGCGCGCACGTTGCCGCCGCAGTCCAGGCTGGTGGCGGTTTCGATGCCCCAGTCCGCCGCAATGTCTCCGCCCGCGCGCAGATTGCCGCCGCTGGCGATGTTGGCCGCGGCAGTGATGTTTTCCCCCGCCATGATCGTTTCGCCCGCGCGGATGCCGCCGCCGGTGATGATGCTGCGGCCGGCGCGCACCACGCTGTCCACGTTGATGCCCATGCGCACTTCCAGCGTGCCCGCGAAGACGATGGCGTTGGCGTCCACGGCATCCAGCTTCAGCACGGCGTCGGTGGGACCGAACTGGTCCAGCAGCCAGCAGGCGTCGCTGACGCGGCCGTCGGCCACCAGCGCATCAAGCACGGCCTGGTAATCCCCCTGTCCGTTGTGGTCGCGGATGAACCATTTGTAGCCGCCCGCGCAGGGGTTCTTGGCTTTGACGAATTTCTTGGTAAGTTGCATGGCGCTGAAAGGGGAGATCTGTGCGTGGCCCGGCCGCCAGCGGTCGGGGCGGGCGGCGAAGATTCAGGCGCGGGCGCCCGGCCACGCGGTAGGGCGTCCGCCGGCGCGTGGCAGGCGGCAACGCGCACGGATGTGCAGGGCCACCGGCGACAGGCCGGAATAGGAAGGGGGAAAGCGGAGGCGCCGGGCGATTAGCCGGGCTTGGAGCGCGCGTAAGCGGAACGCGCGGCGACTTCCTGCGAGCTCAACAAAGTCGAGCGCAGGGCGCAAAGGACGCAGGCAGCGGGGGGGATGGGAGAAAAATCGGATCGCACGGGGGCAGATGCTAACACCCGCGCGTCCGGAGTCAAGTGGGAAAGGCTGGCTTCGAATGAAGCAGCAGCCTTTCCCTCAGGCGGGGATCAGTTCGTCGAGACGATGTTGCGTTCCTTGGCGATGCGCTGGCGCAGTTCCAGTTCACGCTTGATCTGCGCGGCGTACTCGGCGGGCGTATTGCCGTCCACCAGCGAACCGCCGTCGGCCAGCCGCTGGACGATCTTCGGGTCTTTCAGCGCCTTGACGGCGGCGTCGTGGATGCGGTCAACCACGGCTTGCGGCGTGCCGGCGGGTGCGACCAGCCCGTACCAGGCCATGTTGTCCATTTCGGGCAGGCCGCCTTCCTTGAAGGTGGGGACGTCCGGCAGGGCGGGCAGGCGCTTGGGAGCAGCCACGGCCAGGGCACGCAGCTTGCCGGCCTGGATGTGGGGCATGGACGAGGGCAGGTTGTCGAACTGGGCGTTCACCTGGCCGGCGATCACGTCGTTCAGGGCCGGGCCCGAACCTCGGTAGGGCACGTGGACCATGTCGGTCTGGGTCAGCGACTTGAACAATTCGCCGTCCAGGTGGCCGATGCCGCCTGCGCCGGACGAGGCATAGCTGTACTTGCCGGGGTTGGCCTTGAGCAGGGTGATGAATTCCGCCAGCGACTTGGCGGGCACGGCCGGGTTGACCGTGAGCACGTTCGGCACGTTCACCAGGTTGGTGATCGGCGTGAAGTCCTTGATCGGGTTGTAGGGGTTCTTGGGGTTGGTGGCCGGATTCGTGGCCATGGTGCTGACGGTGGCCACGCCCAGCGTGTAGCCGTCAGGCGCGGAACGGACCAACGCGTCGGCGCCGATCGAGCCGCCGCCACCGCCGCGGTTTTCCACCACCACGGCCTGGCCCAGTTCACGGCCCAGGCCTTCGGCAACGATACGGGCGACGATGTCGGTCGTGCCGCCGGCGGCAAAGGGGACGATCAGGCGGATGGGCTTATTAGGGTACGGATCTGCGGCGTGGGCGCCGGAACTAAAGCAGACGCCTGCGATGGCGGCGGCCAGGATGGCCTTGGCATGAGACAGCACGGTCAAGAGTCTTCTCCATATTTTGTTGTTCCGAGCCGACCGGCTTCTTGGGCCGGCGTCGGTGAAGCGCGCTTTGCCGGGATGCTGGCGTAGCCGACGCTTCGTGGGCGCAATTCCACACAGGAATCCCCCTACGGTCAACTCAGGATTCTCCCTGTCTTTACGCAAAAATATTTTTTCAGTGACGGATAGTTGTGTGGAAATCGCGTCAGATCGCCGAAAAAGCCAAGCCTGACAACAAGATGAACGATTTCTCAAACCCTGTCATTGCGCAATCATTGCGCAGTCATCGTGCTGTCATTAGCCGGGTTCACGCATAAATCTCTGCATAACTTACAAGAATCTGATATTTTTCGGATGAGATTCTTGGCCGGTCTTGCAAGAAAGCTATTGCGTTTGTTTCTGTCTGCGCCGTTCAATGGGGCGTTGGTTGATGTCCCCGCGGGGCAACGTGTAGTGCAGCGACGCACCGGGCCAGGGTTCCGTCCGTTTTTCAATCCCCGGTCTGTTTCGTCTCTCGCTGCCACGTGCCGGCGGGAGGGGGCCCGGACATTCTCGGAACGCCATGTCGCTGATCCTGATCCTCGCTCTGCCGTTTGCCGGCAGCCTGTGCGCCGCGCTGTTGCCTTCGAACGCCCGTAATGCCGAGGCGTGGTTGGCCGGCTTGATCGCCCTGGCCTGTGTGGTTCTGATTGCCAGCCTTTACCCGGAAGTCGCCAACGGCGGCGTGATCCGGTTCGACATGCCGTGGGCGCCCGCCCTGGGCCTGCAGTTCACCTTGCGCATGGACGGCTACGCGTGGCTGTTCGCGCTGATCGTCTCCGGTATGGGCGCACTGGTGGTCCTGTACGCCCGCTATTACATGTCGCCGGAAGATCCGGTCCCGCGCTTTTTCTCGTTTTTCCAGGCCTTCATGGCCGCCATGCTGGGCGTGGTCCTGTCCGGCAACCTGATCCAGCTGGTGATGTTCTGGGAAATGACCAGCCTGGCGTCATTCATGCTGATCGCGTATTGGCATCACCGCCTGGACGCCCGGCGCGGTGCCCGCATGGCGCTGACGGTGACGGGCGCAGGCGGCCTCTGCCTGCTGGCGGGCGTGCTGATCCTGGGCCATATCGTCGGCAGCTACGACATGGATCGCGTGCTGGCCTCGGGCGACTTGGTGCGCGCCGACCCCTGGTATCCGGCCGTGCTGGTGCTGGTGGCGCTTGGCGCATTGACCAAAAGCGCGCAATTCCCGTTCCATTTCTGGCTGCCCAACGCCATGGCGGCGCCCACGCCGGTGTCCGCCTACCTGCACTCGGCCACCATGGTGAAGGCCGGGGTATTCCTGCTGGCCCGCTTCTGGCCGGTGCTGTCAGGCACCGACGAATGGTTCTGGATCATCGGCGGAGCAGGGCTCATCACGCTGGTCTTGGGGGCCTATGCCGCCATCTTCCAGCAGGACATGAAGGGCGTGCTGGCGTATTCCACCATCAGCCACCTGGGCTTGATCACACTCTTGCTGGGGCTCAATAGCGAGCTTGCGCTGGTGGCCGCCATCTTCCACATGATCAACCACGCCACCTTCAAGGCGTCGCTGTTCATGGCTGCCGGGGTCGTGGACCACGAAACCGGCACGCGCGACCTGAGCCGCCTGTCCGGCCTGTACAAGGCCATGCCCATCACCGCCACCCTGGCGATGGTGGCGGCGGCGTCCATGGCAGGCGTGCCGCTGCTCAACGGCTTCCTGTCCAAGGAAATGTTCTTCGCCGAGACCACTTTCATCAGCGGCGACAGCTTCACCCAGATCGGCCTGCCGCTGATGGCCACCATCGCCGGGGCATTCAGCGTGGCTTATTCGCTGCGCTTCATCCTGCAGGTGTTCTTCGGCCCCCCGGCCACCGACCTGCCGCGCGCGCCGCATGAGCCGCCGCGCTGGATGCTGTTCCCCAGCGCGCTGCTGGTGTTCATGTGCCTGCTGGTGGGCGTGTTGCCCGCCCTGACGGTCGGCCCGTTCCTGGCGACCGCGGCGCAGAGCATCCTGGGCGAGAACATGCCCGAATACAGCCTGGCCGTCTGGCACGGCGTGAACCTGCCGCTGGTGATGAGCCTGGTCGCCACGGCGTCCGGGGTGCTCCTGTACCTGGCGTTGCGCGCCCACCAGCGCGCCAACCCGGGCCGCGTGCCGTTCATCTACCGCCTGGACGGCCGCCGCACCTTCGAAACGTTGCTTGATGGCTCCAGCGTGGCGGCGGCCTGGCTGCTGCGCTGGGTGGCGTCGTCGCGCCTGCAGGTGCAGATGCTGCTGATCGTGCTGGGCACCTTGTTCGTGGCCTGGCTGCCCTTGCGCGGCGGCGGATGGCTGGAAGGCACGGGCCGCATGACGCCGGTCGACCCCGCTTTCGCCCTGTTGTGGCTGGTGGGCGGGGCTTGCGCGCTGGGTGCTGCCTATCAGGCCAAATACCACCGCCTGGCATCGCTGGCGCTGGCCGGCGGCGCCGGCCTGATCACCTGCCTGACCTTCGTGTGGTTTTCCGCGCCCGACCTGGCGCTGACCCAGTTGTCCGTTGAAGTGGTCACCGTGGTGCTGCTGCTTCTGGGCTTGCGCTGGCTGCCCCGCCGCATCGAGAAGGACGACGAGGAAACGCTCAAGGCCACGCTGCGCGCCCGAGGCCGCCGTTTGCGCGACCTGCTGATGGCCACGGCCGCCGGCACCGGCATGGCGGCGCTGGCCTACGCGGTGCTGGTGCGTCCGCAAGGCGAGACGATCTCTTCCTATTTCGTGGATCGCGCGCTGCCCGACGGCGGCGGCACCAACGTGGTGAACGTGATCCTGGTGGACTTCCGCGGCTTCGACACCTTCGGCGAGATCACGGTGCTGGGCATCGTGGCGCTGACGGTCTACGCGCTGCTGCGCCGCTTCCGTCCGGCCGCTGAAAGCGCCGACCTGCCGCGCCAACAGAAGGAACAGGACGGCGGCGTACCGGCCGCGCCCGACATCAAGTCGCTGGTGCCCGAAGGCTCGATGATGGTGCCGACCGTGCTGGTGCGCCTGTTGCTGCCCACCGCTGCGCTGATTTCGGTGTACTTCCTGCTGCGCGGCCACAACCAGCCCGGCGGCGGCTTTGTCGGCGGACTGATCTTCGCCACCGCCGTCATCCTGCAATACATGGTGGGCGGCGTGTACTGGGTGGAGTCGCGCAGCCGGCTCAACCCGCAGAACTGGATCGGGATCGGCCTGCTGGCCGCCGGCATCGCGGCGGTGACCGCGTGGCTGGCCTACAAGCCGTTCCTGGCCGCGCTGGCCTGGGATGTCGCGCTGCCGCTCATCGGCCACGTCCATCTGTCCAGCGTGCTGCTGTTCGACCTGGGCGTGTACATGCTGGTCGTGGGCTCCACCGTGCTGGTGCTGGTGGCGCTGGCCCACCAATCGCTGCGCGCGCAACGCAAGGCCGCCGCCGAAATCCAGGCGGCCGCCACACAAACAGGGGAAGCCTGATGGAATTGATCTATGCCGTCGCGATCGGCGTATTGGCGGGCTCGGGGGTCTGGCTGCTGCTGCGGCCGCGCACCTTCCAGTTCATCATGGGGCTGTCGCTGGTGTCGTATGCGGTGAACCTCTTCATCTTCGGCATGGGCCGGCTCACCTCGGGCCGTCCGCCGGTCGTGGACCCCGCCATGGCGCATGACCCTTCCTGGTACGCCGACCCGCTGCCGCAGGCGCTGGTGCTGACGGCCATCGTGATCGGCTTCGCCACGACTGCGCTGTTTCTGGTTGTGTTGCTGGCCTCGCGCGGCCTCACGGGTACCGACCACGTTGATGGACGGGAGTCCCAATCTTGAGTTTCTGGCTTCAACACCTTCCTGTACTGCCCATCATCACGCCGCTGCTTGCAGGCGCGGCGATGCTCTTGCTGGCCGATACCAGCCGCTATACGCGGGGGGCGATTTCGGTGGTCGCCACCTTGGCCCAGCTGGCCGCGGCGATTGCGCTCCTGGCCGTGGCCGGCGGCGGCGTGCCCGGCGTCTGGCCCGATGGCGTAGGCGTCTACCTGGTGGGCGATTGGCCCGCGCCGTTCGGCATCGTGCTGGTGGTGGATCGCCTGGCCGCCGTCATGCTGACGCTGACCGCCGTGCTGGGCCTGGCCACGCTGATCTATGCGCTGGCCCGCTGGGACCGCGCCGGCGTGCATTTCCATTCGCTATTCCAGTTCCTGCTGATGGGCTTGAACGGCGCCTTCCTGACGGGCGACCTCTTCAACCTGTTCGTTTTCTTCGAAGTGCTGCTGGCGGCATCCTATGGCCTGCTGCTGCACGGCTCGGGCGTTGCGCGGGTCAGCGCGGGGCTGCAATACATCGCCGTGAACCTGGTGGCTTCGTTCCTGCTGCTGATCAGCATCGCGCTGATCTATGGCGTGACCGGCACGCTGAACATGGCGGACCTGGCCCTGCGCGCCGGCAACCTGACGGGCGCCGAACGCATGCTGTTCGAAGCCGGCGCCGCCATCCTGGGGGTGGCCTTCCTGGTGAAGGCGGGCGCCTGGCCGCTGAACTTCTGGCTGGTGAAGGGCTACGGCTCGGCAGGTGCGCCGATCGCGGCCATGTTCTCGATCATGACCAAGGTCGGCATCTACGCGCTGTTGCGCATCGGGTCGCTGCTGCTGCCGTCGGGCGCGCCTGCGGCGTTCAGCCTGGACTGGATGTTCGCGGCGGGCCTGGCCACGCTGCTGTTCGGCGCGCTGGGCCTGCTGGCGACCCAGCAGCTGGAGAAGATGGTGGGCTATTGCGTCATCGTGTCGGCCGGCACGCTGCTGACGGCGCTGGGCATGCCCGGCGTTACCCTGACCGGCCCCGCGCTTTTCTACCTGATCAGCTCGGTGCTGACCACGGGCGCGTTCTTCATGCTGGCCGAACTGATCGAGCGTACGCGCAGCTTCGGCGCCAACGTGCTGGCGGTGACGTTGGACGCCTTCGACCTGGACGACCCTGCGTCGGTGAACCGTTCTGACGACGTGGTCGGCGTGGCGATACCGGCAGCCATGGCGTTCCTGGGCCTGGCGTTCATCTGCTGCGCGCTGCTGGTGACGGGCTTGCCGCCCTTGTCGGGCTTCGTGGCCAAGTTTTCGCTGCTGTCGGCGGCGGTGTCGGCCGCCACCGAATCCGCGCCGCCGTTTGACGCATGGATCCTGGTGGCCGCCGTACTGGTCTCGGGCCTGGCGGGCCTGGTCGGCCTGGGCCGCACCGGCATCCGCGTGTTCTGGGCCAGCGACGACCGCAGCACGCCGCGCCTGCGTGTGATCGAAGCAGGGCCGGTGGCCGTGCTGCTGTTGCTGTGCGTCGGCCTGGCCGCAGGGGCGGGGCCGGTGTCGGCCTATCTGGACGAGGCCGCGCGCTCGCTGGATCAACCCAAGTCCTATATCGACGCCGTCATGTCCGCGCAGACCGTGCGCGGTGTCAAGGGAGGAAGCTGATGCGCCGCCTTTACTTCCTTTTCCTGCCCGTTTTCCTGTTCGTCCTGTGGCTGGTGCTGAACGAAAGCCTGTCCGCGGGCCAGATCGCCCTGGGTGCGGCGCTGGCGCTGTGGTTCACGTGGGCAGCGTCGCGCCTGCGTCCCTTGCATGCGCGGCCGCGCCGCCTGTGGAAGGCCGTGCCGCTAATCCTGCACGTCACGGCGGACATCATCAAGTCCAACATCGCCGTGGGCAAGCTGATCCTGAATCCGCGCCGGAACGATTTTTCACCCGGCTTCATCATGATCCCGCTGACCATGCGCGATCCGCACGGCCTGGCCATGCTGGCCTGCATCGTCACCTACACCCCAGGCACGGTCTGGGTGGACCTGACGCCCGACCACAGCTTGAAGCTGCACGTGCTCGACCTCCAGAACGAAGACGACTGGGTCAAGCTGGTGCAGGAGCGCTACGAGCGCCCGTTGATGGAGATGTTTGAATGACTATGAACACCGCACTGTATTGGGCAGCGTCCTTTGCCCTGGTGTGCTTTGCGCTGGGCATGGTGTTTGCCGCCATCCGCCTGCTGCGCGGCCCCACGGCGCAGGACCGCGTCCTGGCGCTGGACACGCTGTACATCAACGGCATGCTCACCATGCTGGTCTTCGGCATCCGATCGGGGGCGTCGCTGTACTTCGATATCGCGTTGCTGATCGCGCTGTTCGGCTTCGTGGGATCCACCGCGATGGCGCGCTTCCTGCTGCGCGGCGAGGTGATCGAGCCATGATCGAAACCGCCATCCCCCTGTGGGCCGGCATCCCGGCCTGCATCCTGCTGGTGCTGGGCGGCCTGCTGGCGCTGACCGGTTCGGCAGGCCTGCTGCGCTTTCGCACGTTCTACGCACGCATCCATGCGCCCACGCTGGGCAACACCCTGGGTTGCGGCTGCGTGCTGGCGGCGTCCATCCTGGTGTTCTCGGCCTTGTCGGCGCGGCCCGTGTTCCACGAAGTGATCATCACGCTGTTGCTGGTCGTGTCGTCGCCAGTCACGGCCATGCTGCTGATGCGCGCGGCCACCTACCGCAATCGGCTGACCAAGGCCGACGCGGACCTGGATGCCCGCTGACGGCTGGTAACAAGCGCCACTGCATGTGAACGCCACATGCCATGCTGCACCGCGGCAGGTATCAACAACAGGGCCAAGCGGCCCTGTTTTTTTGCCGCCGCGCCGCCCCACGGCAAAAAAAGCGCTTGATACGTAACCTTACGAATGCAAGTTGCTGGACATGTCCCCGACGCCGCATCGTGGGATAGTAGGTGCAAGCAAGCGGCAGGACGGGCAGGTGGTCTTGACCGCTTACGGTTCAATTCTCATCAAGGAGCTGGCCATGAACGTACGACCCATGCATACCAAACGCCTCGCAGCAACCCTTTGCGCGGCGGGCTTGATGTTGGCCGCGGGCGCGGTCCACGCGGCAGATGCGATCGGCCGCGCCGCCATCCAGTCCCAGTACGAGCAGGACGTGGCGAAATGCAAGAGCGGTAATACCAACCAGGACCGCGCGACGTGCATGCGCGAAGCCGGCGCCGCGCGCGATGAAGCCAATCGCCAGAATCTGAAGGAAGGCTCCACCGACCAGCATCAGCAGAACATGGTCGACCGTTGCAACCGCCTACCCGCGGAATCGCGCCAGGACTGCCTGACGCAGATGAGCTCGCCCACCAATGTGCGCGGCAGCGTCCAGGGGGGTGGGGTGTTGCGTGAGACGGTGATCCAGGTTCCGGCTGGCACGGTCCCGCCGGCCACCACGGCGCCGGCGCCTGGCATGGCACCTGCTCCCGGCATGGCGCCCGCCCCGGGCACCGGCACCGGCACCATGAGCGCGCCAATGCGCCAATAATGGCCGCGTAGGGCCGGGTACGACGCACAGCCGCCGCCGCATTCAGGCAAAATGGCGGCTGTTGCGCTTTTCCCGCCCTTATTCCGTCCTTTATTTACGCATCCATGTCCGACGTCATCGCCCTGATTTTCGATTTCGACGACACGCTGGCCTCGGACAGCACGTCCGGTTTCCTGGAAAGCATCGGCGTTGACACGGCCTCGTTCTGGAAAGACGAGGTCGATCCGCTGCTGTCCAAGCAGGACTGGGATCCCGTCCCCGCCTACCTGTACAAGATGATCCAGCTGTCCCAGGCGGGGACGCATGGGCGCATTACGCAGCAGCGCCTGCAGGAATGGGGCTCGCGCCTGGAGCTGCACGACGGCGTGCCGACCTTGTTTCAACGCCTGCGCGCGGCGGTGCGCGCCGAACAGCCGCAGGTGCAGTTGGAGTTCTACCTGATCTCCAGCGGCATCGGCGACGTGGTTCGCTCCACACCCATCGCGCACGAATTCACTGAAATCTGGGCGTCCGAATTCGTCTACGGCGACGACGGCGGCATCACGTTCCCGCGCCGCATCGTCAGCTTCACCGACAAGACGCGCTATCTGTTCCACATCCAGAAGGGCATCATCGGGCGCGACTTCCGCAATAAGCCCTTCGAGGTCAACCGCAAGGTGCCCGAAGACCGCTTGCGCGTGCCGTTCGACCAGATGGTGTTCGTCGGCGACGGCTACACCGACATCCCTTGCTTTTCGTTGATCCGCCGCGCCGGCGGTTTCGCCTTCGGCGTCTGGGACCCGAAGCACCGCGACAAGCGCAGCCGCGCCTGGGGCTTCATCGAAGAAGGGCGGGTGTCCAACCTGAACCAGGCCCGCTACGACGAACAGGCCGAGCTCTACCAGTGGCTGGAAGAGGCCGTGACCAGCCTGGCCGGCCGCATCGCGCTGAAGTCCCGGGTGTATCGTGGTTGAGGCCGGTTCGCTGACGGCCACGACGGCGGTGCCGCCCTGGACCGAAGAAGACGCCCGCTACATTCGCCTGGCGCTCGAAGAGGCCCAGGCCGCTTATGACATTGGCGAGGTGCCCGTCGGGGCGCTGGTCGTGTCCGCCAAGGGCGAGATCCTGGGACGCGGCTACAACCGCACCATCATCGACCACGATCCCACCGCCCATGCCGAAATCGTGGCCTTGCGCAGCGCCGCCCGCCAGCTGGAGAACTACCGGCTGCCGGGAATTACCGTGTATGTCACGCTGGAGCCTTGCGTCATGTGCATCGGCGCCATGCTGCACGCGCGGCTGGCGCGCGTCGTGTTCGGTGCCTACGACCCCAAGACCGGCGCCTGCGGCAGCGTGCTGGACGTCGGGTCGGTCCCGAAACTCAATCATCACACTTCAGTCACCGGCGGCGTGCTGGCGGAACCTTGCGGCGACCTGCTGCGCCGGTTCTTCCGCGAACGCCGCGCCAAGGAATCCATAGCATGAGCACCCCCAAAGCCGCTAAGGCGGGCACCAAGGCCGCCGCCGGCAGCGCCGCAGCCAAGCGCACCGCCAAGCCCGCCGCAAGAACGGCCGCCAAGCCCGCGGCCAGAACGGCGGCCAAGACGGCAGTCCACGATCATGATCACGGCCATGATCACGGCCCCGCTTGCGACGACAACTGCGGCCACGACCACAGCCATGACCACGGGCACAGCCACACGCTGCCGGACGCCCGCGGCATCTACCTGATCTCGCCGTCGTCGGCCGTGCGCGATCCCGCCACGGTGGAACTGGCGCGCGAACGCCTGCAGCAGCAGGGCTTCAAGACCGCCCTGGACCGCACGGCCTATGCCGAACACCAGCGCTTTGCCGGCACCGACGCGCAGCGTCTGGGCAGCCTGGCGCGCGCCGTCAAGCAGAAGCTGCCCATCGTCATGGTGACGCGCGGCGGCTACGGCATGGGCCGGCTGCTGCACCAGATCGACTGGAAAGCGATGGCCGACAGCGGCAAGCGCTTCGTCGGCATGAGCGACTTCACTGCCTTCAACCTGGGCCTCCTGGCGCAGACGGGCGCCGTCAGCTACACCGGCGCCACCGCAGTGGCGGACTTCGGCGGCAAGAAGGTCGATGACCTTACCGAAGCGCTGTTTGGCGAAGTCATGCGCGGCGAACTCGAGATCCTCAGTTTCGAAACGCAGGACGCAGACCCCGTCGATGCCCGCGGCATCCTGTGGGGCGGCAACCTGGCCATGCTGACCTCGCTGCTGGGCACGCCGTACTTTCCGAAGATCCGCGGCGGCATCCTGTTCCTGGAAGACGTGGCCGAACATCCCTACCGCGTCGAACGCATGCTGATCCAGCTGTGGCAGGCCGGCGTGCTGGGCAAGCAGAAGGCGATCGTGCTGGGCCGTTTCTCGGACTACAAGCTGGCGCCCCACGACAAGGGCTACGACCTGCACGAAGTCGTGGCCTGGCTGCGCAAGACGGTCAAGGTGCCGGTCATCACCGGTCTGCCTTATGGACATGTGGCCACCAAGGCCACCTTGCCGATCGGCCAGAAGGTGGGCATCGCCACTGAAAAGGGCCTGGCGCACCTGGTGCTGGACGAACACCACCACTGATCATCGCCATCGGCGGCACGCCCTCGACGTCCGGCCGTGGCCGGACTCGGGGGTGTTTTCATTTGGGGACGGAGAAGTTCATGGCAGGGGTGCGCCGGTCCTGGCGTTGCCGGGCGAAGATTGAAAATCGGGGCCGTAGCCCCATTTGCTACACTATCGGGTTTCCTCGCATGCGTCTTCGGACGCCCTCAGACTCAAATACACCGTGATATCCACAGCCAATCTCACCATCCAGTTCGGTCCCAAGCCCCTTTTCGAGAACGTCAGCGTCAAGTTCGGGGAAGGCAACCGGTACGGGCTGATCGGGGCCAATGGGTCCGGTAAGTCTACGTTCATGAAGATCATCGGCGGCGACCTGGAAGCCTCCGCCGGCAACGTGTCGCTTGAGCCGGGCGTGCGCCTGGGCAAGCTGCGCCAGGACCAGTTCGCGTTCGAAGACCTGCGCGTGCTGGACGTCGTCATGATGGGCCACACCGAAATGTGGGGCGCCATGTCCGAGCGCGACGCGATCTACGCGAACCCGGAAGCGACGGAAGACGATTACATGCGCGCCGCGGACCTGGAAGCCAAGTTCGCCGAGTACGACGGCTACACCGCCGAAGCGCGCGCCGGCGAACTGCTGCTGGGCCTGGAAATCGCCGTGGACCAGCACAACCTGCCCATGCGCGAAGTCGCCCCGGGCTGGAAACTGCGCGTGCTGCTGGCGCAGGCGCTGTTCTCGAACCCCGACGTCCTGCTGCTGGACGAACCCACCAACAACCTGGATATCAACACCATCCGCTGGTTGGAAAACGTGCTCAACAGCTACCAGAGCACGATGATCATCATCAGCCACGATCGCCACTTCCTGAACCAGGTGTGCACGCACATGGCTGACGTGGACTACGGCGAGATCCGCATCTACGCCGGCAACTACGACGACTACATGCTGGCCTCGACGCAGGCCCGCGAGCGCCTGGTGTCCAACAACGCCAAGGCCAAGGAACGCGTTGCTGAACTGCAGGACTTCGTCCGCCGCTTCGCCGCCAACAAGTCCAAGTCGCGCCAGGCCACCTCGCGCCTGAAGCAGATCGACCGCATCAAGGCCGACCAGGTCGTGGTCAAGCCGTCGTCGCGCCAGAACCCTTACATCCGGTTCGAACAGAACAAGGTCATGCACCGCCTGGCCGTCACCATCGAGAACCTGACGAAGGCCTACGATGCGCCGGTGATCACCAAGTTCTCGGCCATGGTCGATGCCGGTGAAAAGATCGCCATCATCGGCGCCAACGGCGTGGGTAAGACGACCTTGCTGCGCCTCTTGGCCACCGAATTGCAGCCGGACTCGGGCTCGGTGAAGTGGTCCGATAACGCCGACCTGGGTTACATGGCCCAAGACGTGTCGGACCAGTTCCTGCAAACCGACATCAACCTGCTGGACTGGATGGGCGACCATCGTCAGCCGGGCGATGACGACCAATCGATCCGTTCGGTGCTGGGTCGCCTGCTGTTCTCGGCGGACGATCTGCCCAAGGCGCCCAAGGTGCTGTCGGGCGGCGAAAAGAACCGCATGACCTTCGGCCGCCTGATGCTGGGCCGGCACAACGTCATGCTGCTGGACGAGCCGACCAACCACTTGGACATGGAATCGATCGAATCGCTGCAGTTCGCACTGGAAAAGTACGAAGGCACGCTGGTCTTCGTGTCCCACGACCGCGAATTCGTGTCGGGCCTGGCCACCCGCGTGATCGAAATCCTGCCCTCGGGCGAGATCATCGACTACCGCGGCGGCTACGAAGACTATCTGGAATCGCGCGGCATCGAGGCCTGATTCCGGCTTGACGCCCATTGCCCCACCGCATCGACGGCGGGGCAATGGGCTAGCTTCCGCTTCGCTCCGATCGGGGCGGGCTCTGTTATGTGTGGGCCCGCGGACGTTCAGCCCGCTGCAATATGGCGTGCGCTATCATCCGGGTAAACCCTGGTGCAAAACGCACCTCGCCCGCCTTTCCGATTCATGTCTCCCACACCCCACACCACGCCCGATGGCGCGCCCATCGGGACGTATGCGTTGACCGCGCGCATTGTTTCCATCGCGTTCTTCACCTTCATCTGTTATCTGGCTATCGGCTTGCCGCTGGCCGTGCTGCCGGGCTATGTGCACGGAAACCTGGGTTATGGCTCGGTGCTGGCCGGCCTGGCCATCAGCGTGCAGTACGTGGCGACGCTACTCAGCCGCTCACACGCGGGCCGCATGGCCGACACCGTGGGGCCGAAGCAGACGGTCGTGATCGGCATGGTGGCGTGCGCGGCCAGCGGCGTTTTCCTGCTGCTGGCCTATGCCTTCGAACGCAGCGGGTGGCTCAGCCTGACGGCCATCATCATCAGCCGCCTGGCGCTGGGTTTTGGCGAAAGCTGGGTCGGCACGGGTTCGGCCACCTGGGCGATCGCGCGGGTCGGCCCGCTGCACACCGCCCGCGTCATCTCCTGGAACGGGATCTGCACCTACGGCGGCCTGGCGCTGGGCGCGCCGCTGGGCGTCAAGCTGGAAACCGAATGGAGCATGGGTGCGCTGGGCGGCATGGTGCTGCTGCTGGGTCTGGCCGGCCTGGGCATGGCGGTATCGCGCGCCGCCGTGGCGATCGTGGGCGGCCACCGTATGGCGTTCAAGAGCGTGGTCATGCGCGTCTTCCCGCATGGCATGGCGCTGGGGCTGGGTTCGGTGGGTTTCGGCACGCTGGCGGCCTTCGTGGCGCTGTACTACGCCAGCTTCTCCTGGGAGGGGGCGGCGCATGCGCTCAGCGCCTTCGGCTGCGCGTTCATCGGCGTGCGCCTCCTGTTTGCGGGCACCATCACGCGCTTCGGCGGCTTCCGTGTGGCGCAGGTTTCGTTCCTGGTCGAGGCCGCAGGGTTGCTGCTGCTGTGGTTGGCGCCCAACCCCACAGCCGCGTTGCTGGGTGCGGCGCTGACCGGTTGCGGGTTTGCGCTGGTATTCCCAGCCATCGGCGTGGAGGCGGTGGCACGCGTGCCGGCAGGCAGCCGCGGCGCGGCGCTGGGCGCGTACTCGGCCTTCCTGGACCTGGCCCTGGGCGTGACGGGGCCTGTCGCGGGCTATATTTCCAGCGGCTACGGCTACCCGTCCATCTTCCTGTCGGCCGCCGTCGCCGTACTGGTGGGTTTTCTGATTGCATTCGGCTTGCAACGCCATGCGGTCCGCCAGCGGTCAATCGCGTAGCAGAGGCCCAAGGGCTGCGGTTAATAACCAAAAGAAGTTAAGACATTCAATATTGATCGTTTGAATTCATATAACGAATTGTTAGATTTAGGCCTCGTTCCCACGCGCGCCCACGATTCGATCCATGAACCTGACTTTCGACCACGTCCACAAGCACTTCGGTGACCTGCCCGTCGTGGACGGCTTTACCAGCGAAATCAAGACCGGTGAACTGGTCGCCCTGGTCGGCCCGTCGGGCTGCGGCAAATCCACGCTGCTGCATTTGGCGGCGGGCCTGGAAAAACCCACGCAAGGCAGCGTGCTGGCCGATGGCCAGGCGATCAGCGGCCCGCACCCCAGCCGCACGCTGGTGTTCCAGGAACACGCGCTGTATCCGTGGCTGACGCTTGAAGACAACGTGGCGCTGGCCCTCGAATTCCAGAACACGCCCAAGAAGCGCGCCCGCGAGGCCGCGCGCCATTGGCTGGCCCGGGTCAGCCTGGGCGGCTTTGAACACTATTACCCCCATCAGGTGTCGGGCGGCATGCGCCAACGCGCCGCATTGGCGCGCGCCTTCATCGCGCAGCCCAAGACGATGCTGATGGACGAGCCTTTCGGTGCGCTGGACGCGCTGACCCGCCTGAGCCTGCAGGACGTGCTGCGCGAGCTGATCGCGCAAGAAAAGCCGACCGTACTGCTGGTCACGCACGATGTGGACGAGGCCCTGTTCCTGGCCGACCGCATCGTCGTCTTCAGCCCGCGCCCGGCGCGCGTGCTGCGCGAATTCAATCTGGCGCATCGCGAGAAGACCCACGACCTGTCGGATCTGGCCGCCGAGAAGCGCGAGATCCTGCGCCTGCTGGGCATCGGGGTGGATGGCTCGCAAGCCCACTCCGATCTGGCGCTGGCCGCCTGACCTACACGCTTTTCCGTTCCGGTGGCGCCGTGGCGCTGCCGATCTTGAATTCCCTGGAGCTCCTCTCATGAAATTGAAGCAATGGCTGACCCTGCCGCTGGCTGCGGCGCTGCTGGCGGCGGCCCCCGCAATGGCCGCCGAGAAATTCCGCGTGGGTTATCTGCGCGTGATGGACGACGCGCAGGCGATCGTGGCGCAAGAGGGCGGCTACTACAAGAAGGCGGGCCTGGACTCCGAACTGATCGAATTCAAGTCGGGCACCGACCTGATCAAGGCGATCGTGGGCGGCCAATTGGATATTGGCGTGCTGGGCTTTACCAACGCGGTGGCCTGGGCCTCCAAGGGCGCGGACCTGAAAGTCGTGGGCGGCGCGCAGCAGGGCTATCACTCGCTGATCGTGCGCGATGATTCCGGCATCAAGGACATCGCGGGCTTGAAGGGCAAGACGCTGGCGTCCCAAGCGGAAGGCAGCACCGCGGACGTCGTGTTGAAGGGCGTCGTGCTCAAGCAAGGCAACCTGGGCGCCGACGACGTCAACGTCATGGGCGTGAGCCCCGCCGTGGCCGTGCAGTCGCTGGTGGGCAAGCGCGTGGACGCGGCCTTCCTGTTCGAACCCTATGACCGCATCGCGCAACTGGTGGCCCCGGTCAAGCAGATCTACGAAGTGGGCCAGGCCTGGCCGTTCCCGTGCATGGTGGTGATCACCTCGGGCGAAACGCTGGCCAAGCGCAAGGACGATGTCTGGAAGGCGCTGGACGCGCAGAACCAGGCCATCACGCTGCTGCAGAAAGAACCCGCGCAGGCGTCCAAGCTGATCGCTTCCTACTTCATCGCCGAGCCCACGCTCAAGACCTTGCATCGTGGCGAACTGCCGCGTGAAACCGTCATTACCGAGGCGATCAGCACGCAGGTGTTCACGCCCAAGCTGACCGAGAAAGATACGGCGCGCATGCAGGAAATCGCCGACATCCTGCAGGCCCAGGGTTCGCTGAAGACGCGCGACGGCAAGCCGTATGACGTGTCCAGCATCGTCGACCTGTCCTGGCAAGAGGCGCGCAAACTTTGAGCTCGTCTACCCGAGTGACCGGCGCCCGCAAGCATCTTGCGGGCGTTTTGGGCGTCCTGTTCATACTTGCCCTGTGGCAGCTGGCAGCGTTCGCGCTGCCGGATTTCCTGATGCCGGGCGTGCCTGCCGTCGTGCAGCGCCTGTTCGAAGACCTGGGCAAGCAATCGTTCCATCAAAGCCTGCTGGGCACCCTGGGCCGCTTGGGCGCAGGCTACGGCCTGGCGTTGGCGGCGGGGATCGGCTTCGGCCTGGTCGCCGCGGTGCTGTTCTTCTTTCGTGAAGTCCTGCGCAGCGCCATCGTCATCCTGCAGTCGATTCCGTCGATCGCCTGGGTGCCGCTGTTCCTGATCGTGATGGGCTTCGGCAATACGCCCATCATCGTCGTGGTTGCGTTGTCGGCGTTCTTTCCGGCCGCGCTCAGTGTGATGAACGCCACCGAATCCGTGCAGCGCGTGCACGTGTCGGCCGCGCGCGTCATGGGCGCTACGCGCTGGGGCCTGGTCAAACGCGTCTATCTGCCGGCCGTGATGCCTGAACTGATCACGGGCGCGCAACTGGCGTTTGGCAATGCGTGGCGGGCGCTGATCTCGGCCGAAATGCTGATCGGCTTCGGCAAGGGACTGGGCCGGTCGCTGGCCTATTCGGGTGAAATCGCCGACATGACGGGCGTCATGACCAACATCCTGGTTATCGCCGTGCTGGCCGCGCTGATCGACCAGTTCGTGCTTGAAAACCTCAAGCATCGCCTGCTGCGCTATCAATACGTTTAAGTGCCGGAGCCTTGCATGATTCGCCTTGTTGCCCTGACTGCCTGCACGCTGCTTGCCGGCATCGCGCAGGCGCAGACCACCGGCTTCGCCGCCGCTCAGGCGCGGGGCGAGCTGGTGGTGGGCGTGCCGTATCTGGCGCCGCCGCCGGCGGCGGGGGCCAAGATCCGCACCCCTGACGGCCTGGATGCGCAGATGGCCGACAAGCTCGGCCAGCGGCTGGGTTTGCCCGTGCGGCTGCAGCAGGTGCCGGCCGATCAGGCCGCCGCCGCGCTGGCGGCGGGCCAGGTGGACCTGGTGTTGGCGGATAGTGCTGGCGCCCAGCCGCAAACCGTTGCCGTGCAAACCACGGGCTACGGCGCGCGTCCCAAGGCGCTGATCCGCAGTGACACCACGATGCGCAAGCCAGCCGACGTACGCGGCCGCAGCGTCTGCATGGCCGAGGCGGCGACGCAAGCCCGCGCCCTGGCCGAAAGCTGGGGGGCGGTGGTGCGCACGTATCGCGTGCCGTCCGATGCACTGGTTGCCGTGCGTGAAGGCAGTTGCGATATCGGGCTGGTGGATGACGCCGTCTGGGAACCCCTGGTGCGATTTCCCGAGTGGAAGAAATTCTCGTCCACGCTGGCCGCGGACGGCGCCCGGCGCGAACGCGTGTGGCTGCTGCCGGTCGGTGACACGGCCGGCCGCGCCTTGCTGGCGGAAGAGATGCGGGCCTGGGACCGCGCGGGCGCCTGGAAGGCAATGACCGCCAAATGGGCACGCGACGTCGCGTTCGACGTCTATCTGGACCAGGAAGTGGCCGACTGCCACGGTTAGAACGGCTTCGCGCCAGCACTTACAATGCCGGGCATGACGCACACGTTGACCGTTCCTTGCTCGTATCAGGAAGACATCAAGAAAAGCCGCTTTGCCGCTTACGCCGCACCGGTTTCTACGGTGGACGAAGCGATGCGATTCTTCGCCGAGCGCAGCGACCCCGAGGCCACCCACAACTGTTGGGCCTACCGCATCGGACAGGAATACCGCTTCAATGACGACGGCGAACCCGGCGGGACGGCGGGCCGCCCCATACTGCAAGCGATCGAAGGGCAGGACATGGACCGCGTGGCCGTGCTGGTGGTGCGCTGGTACGGCGGCATCAAGCTGGGGGCGGGCGGACTGGTGCGGGCATACGGCGGATGCGCGGCGAATTGCCTGCGCTTGGGCGAACGGACCGAAATCGTGGACCTGGCCACCGTCACCTGCACCTGCGGCTTTGCCGAGCTGGCCTTGCTGAAGTCGCGCCTGGCGCAAGCCGGCGCGGTCATCCAGCAAGAAGACTTCAATGAAGAGGGCGTGGCGCTGTGCTTCGTGGTGCCCCGCAGCGTGGTGGGTGACCTGGAGGTCACCGTCGCCAACATCACGCGAGGGCGCTCGGCCTGGGAACAGGTGTCGTGACCGCGGCCTGATGGCGCGCGAGCCAGAGAAAGGGGCCCTTGATCGGGCCCCTTTACATGTTTACGCGTTTTGGCTGTCTTGCGCCGCGGCGATTTCCTGGTGGACCTTTTCCATGTCCACTTCCTTGATCTTGGCGAGCAGCTCGTTCAGTTGGCCGCCCGACAAGGCGCCGGGTTGCGAGAACAGCAGGACCTTCTCACGGAAGACCATCAGCGTGGGGATCGAACGAATACCCAGGGCGCCGGCCAATTCCTGCTCTACGTCGGTGTTCACCTTGGCGAACGTGACGTCGGTGTGCTCGGTCGCGGCTTGCTCGAAAACGGGCGCAAAACCACGGCAGGGGCCACACCAGGGAGCCCAGAAGTCGACGATCAGGGTGCCGTCGGGGGTGATGGCGTCCTGGAAGCTGTCTTTGGTGAGTTCAACAATACTCATTTTGGATCCTTGCCGCGGAGCGCGGCGCAAAAAAGGCGGTGTCAGAGATCCGGGATGTTCCTGTCCCGGACCTGATTCGGCGACGCTTTACGTGCCACGCGCTCTAGAGGTAATAGTAGAGCCGCCGGTGGCGGCGTCGCAATGGTTGGCGCTATGGAGAGCGCGGTCAGCGGCCCTCAGGCCGCGGTTTTTATGAAGACTCAGGCGCCGTTCTTCAACGACGCGACAATTTCGAAGGAGCGCAGGCGGTCCGCGATGTCGAAGAAGTCGGACACGATCATGACTTCGTCGGCCTCGGTTTCGGCCACCAGCGCCTCGAGCCTGCGCTTGACGGTCTCGGGCCCGCCCACGATGGCAGCACCCAGTCTTTGATTGACCGCTTCACGCTCCCATTCGTTCCACAAACCGTCCATGCTGTCCACGGGCGGCTGCAGTTGCAGGCGGTTGCCGCGCACCAGCGACAGGAATTTCAGTTGCTGCGTGGTGGACTGGCGCTGCGCCGCTTCGTCGGATTCAGCCGCAATCACCGGCACGCCGATCATGGCGTAGGGGCGCGACAACGTGGCCGAGGGCTTGAAAAGATGCCGGTACAGGCGCATCGCCGCCATGCCTTCAGGCGAAAAATGGCCCGCGAACGAGAACGGCAGGCCCAGTTCGGCAGCCAGGCGGGCGCTGAAATCGCTGGAGCCCAGCAGCCAGATCGGAATGTCCAGGCCTTCGCCGGGGATGGCGCGCACCGGTTGATTGGGACGCGAGGCGGCCAGGAAGCCGCGCAATTCCTCGACCAGCGCCGGAAACTCCAGGCCGCTGCGCGGACCGCGGCGCAGGGCATGCTGCGTTGCGCCATCGCTGCCGGGCGCGCGGCCCAGACCCAGGTCGATACGGCCTGGATACAGCGTTTCCAGGGTGCCGAACTGTTCCGCAATGATCAGCGGGGCATGGTTGGGCAGCATGATGCCGCCCGAACCGACCCGCAGCGTGCTGGTGTGGCCGGCCACGTGGCCGATCAGCACCGCCGTCGCGCTGGACGCCACGCCGTTGATGTTGTGGTGTTCAGCCAGCCAGAAGCGCTTGTAGCCCAGGCGCTCCACATGCTGAGCCACGGCCACGGTGTTGCGGAAGGCGTCGGCCGCGTCACGGCCATGCACAATAGGGGCCAGGTCCAGGACCGAAAAGGGGATGCGCGCAAGGGTGCTCATGCGGACATCTCCGGAAGACGGGCGGGACAGGGGGGCAACGCGGTGGCAAAGCGGGCAAGGCGCAAGGTGAACTCCATATACCGTGATACATGGGGAGTGTATCGGCGAATTCAACCTGGGGCCGCAGCAACCTTATGGCCGGGCGGGTTGTATTGCCAGGGGCTATCGCCGCCATTGGGGGAAGGTCGCCCCCACGCTGCGCAGGCGTTACCCACAAAAAAGCCGCCGCGGCAGGGCGCCGGGCGGCTTTTTGGGCGGGTGGCCCCGGAACGGCTTATTCGGGGAAGAACGCGTAGCGGATCACGAACAGCACTGCCACCAGCCACGTGGCCGGGTGCACGTCGCGGACCTTGCCGGTGGCCGTCTTCAGCACCACGTAGCTGATGAAACCGAAGGCGATGCCGTTGGCGATGGAGTACGTGAAGGGCATCACCAGTGCGGTCAGGGCGGCGGGCGTGGCTTCCGTGACTTCGTTCCAGTCGATGTCGATCAGTTCGCGCATCATCAGGCCGGCCACGTAGAGCAGGGCGGGCGCGGTGGCGTAGGCGGGCACGGCGCCGGCCAGGGGCGAAATGAACAGTGCGGCCAGGAACAGCAGGGCCACCACCAGCGCGGTCATGCCCGTGCGGCCGCCGGCCTGCACGCCCGACGCGCTTTCCACGAAGGCGGTGGTGCTGCTGGTGCCCAGCGCCGAGCCGGCGACGATAGCGGTGCTGTCGGCGAACAGCGCGCGGCCCAGTCGGTTGGGGCGGCCTTCCGGCACCAGGCCGGCGCGTTTGGCCACGCCGACCAGCGTGCCGGTGGCGTCGAACACTTCGACCAGCACGAACACCAGGATCACGTGCACGAAGCCGCTATGCAGCGCGCCCAGGATGTCCAGCTTCAGGAAGGTGGGGGCCAGGCTGGGCGGGGCCGAGAAGATGCCCTTGAACTCGTTGTAGCCCAGCGCCATCGACAGCACGGTGACGACGATGATGCCGATCAGGATCGCGCCGCGCACGCGCAGCGCGTCCAGCGAGGCGATGATGAAGAAGCCCAGGATCGCGAACAGCGGACCGTGCGTCGTCAGATTGCCCAAAGAGACCTTGGTGGCCGGATGGGCGACGACGATGCCGGCGCTCGATAGCGCGATAATGGCAAGAAACAGCCCGATGCCTGCGGCGATGGCGCTGCGCAGCGAATGCGGGATGCCCTTCACCAGCCACACCCGAATGCCCGAGATCGTCAGGATCAGGAAGATCACGCCCGAGATGAACACGGCGCCCAGCGCCTGCTCCCAGGTGTAGCCCATCGTCTTGACGACCGTGAAGGCGAAGAACGCGTTCAGGCCCATGCCGGGGGCCATGCCGATCGGCCAGTTGGCGATCAGGGCCATCACCAGCGAACCCAGCGCGGCGGCCAGGCAGGTGGCCACGAAAACGGCGTCGCGGTCCATGCCGGTGGACGACAGGATGTCCGGATTGACGAAGATGATGTATGACATCGTCAGGAAGGTCGTCAGACCGGCCACGATCTCGGTGCGCGCGGTGGTCCCGTGTTCACGCAGCTTGAATAGCTTCTCCAGCATTCGAGTCCCCAGTGTGTTTGCAGGCTTGTAGGTTGTTGTGGGCGGGTGCCGGATGGCCCCCGCAATTTCAAAAACAGGCGTATTTTCGCATCAGTTGTAAACTCTGCCGCCATGATTATTCTCGGCTTTGAAAGCTCCTGCGACGAAACCGGTGTCGCAGCCGTCTGTACGGAACGGGGACTGCTCGCGCACGCGCTGCATACCCAGATCGCCATGCACCAGGAATACGGTGGCGTGGTGCCGGAACTCGCCTCGCGCGACCACATCCGCCGCGTCGTGCCGCTCACCCGCCAGGTGCTGGAAGAGGCCGGCCTGCAGATGTCCGACATCGGTGCCGTGGCCTATACGGCCGGCCCCGGCCTGGCGGGCGCCTTGCTCGTCGGCGCCAGCGTGGCGCAGTCGTTCGCCTGGTCTCGGCACTTGCCGGCGATCGGCATCCATCACTTGGAAGGCCACCTGCTGTCGCCCATGCTGGCCGATCCGCGGCCCGATTTCCCCTTCGTGGCGCTGCTCGTGTCCGGCGGCCATACGCAGCTGATGCGCGTGGATGGCGTGGGGCGCTACGAATTGCTGGGCGAAACGCTGGACGATGCCGCCGGCGAAGCCTTCGACAAGTCGGCCAAGCTGATGGGGCTGGGTTATCCCGGCGGCCCGGCCCTGGCCAAGCTGGCCGGGCAGGGCGATGCGTCGCGCTTTGAACTGCCGCGCCCGATGCTGCACAGCGGCGACCTGGATTTCAGCTTCAGCGGCTTGAAGACCGCCGTGCTGACCCGGGTCAAGGCCGCGGAAAAGGACGGCGGGCTGGACGACCAGACCCGCGCCGACCTGGCGGCGGCCACGCAGGGCGCGATCGTCGACGTGCTGGCGGCCAAAGCCATCAAGGCCTTGAAACAGACCGGCCTGCGCCGGCTGGTGGTGGCCGGCGGCGTGGGGGCCAATCAACTGTTGCGCGCCAAGCTGGCCGCGGCGTTGAAACCGCTGCGCGCACAAGCCTATTTCCCGCCGCTGGAGCTGTGTACCGACAATGGCGCGATGATCGCTTTCGCGGCGGCCGAGCGGGTGAAAGCGGGGCTCGTGACGCTGGATCCGGATGCGCACAGCTTTACCGTCAAGCCGCGCTGGGACTTGGCCGATATCGCTTGAACGGGTTTGCAGACATGAAAATGGGCGGCCAGGCCGCCCATTTCCGTTGGGGACAAGACTTACTTCTTCTTGCCGCCGATCTTGCTTTCAGTGCCCTGGATCAGGCGGGTGATGTTCGCGCGGTGGCGGTAGAACAGCAGCACGCCGATCACGGCCAGCGCCACACCCATCGCCGGTTGCGCGTACCAGGCCAGCCCCGAACCGAAGACGTAATACACCGGGGCAAAGAACGCCGCCACCAGCGAGGCCAGGGACGAATAGCGGAAGAACACCGCGATGATCAGCCAAGTGGCTGCGGTCGCCACGGCCAGCCACGGTTGGATGGCCACCAGCACGCCCAGCGCCGTCGCCACGCCCTTGCCGCCCTTGAACCCCAGGAAAATGGGGTACAGGTGCCCGACGAAGGCGGCCAGGGCCACGAGGGCCAGGCCCGTGGGTGCGATGCCCGGGGCCAGCCTTTCGGCCAGCCAGATCGCGAACCATCCCTTTGCGGCGTCGCCCAGCAAGGTCAGCGCGGCGGCCGTCTTGTTGCCGGTACGCAGCACATTGGTGGCGCCAGGGTTCTTGGACCCGTAGCTACGGGGGTCTTGCAGCCCCATCAGCTTGCTGACGACCACTGCGAACGGCACGGAGCCGATCAGGTAGGCCAGCACGATGAGCGCAGCGGTGAACACCAGGGAGGGTTCGGTAATCGCCATGGAAAGGGAGTCCGTTGTTGTCGTAATGGCGCGGATTCTACCGCGCCGGGCGCCACCCCTGGCTACGGGTTATCGAGCGTGGCGCCGGCGCCTCGGCCGACATGCGGTGGCAAGACTGACATACAGGGTAGGGCTGCGGACGGTACAATCCGACACGTCCACCCGCGTTTTATTTTCTTTCGGATGCACAATGCGAATTCTGGTTTCGAACGATGATGGTTACTCGGCCCCTGGGCTCGAAGCGCTGGTAGCGGCGCTGCAAGGCTTGGGCGATTTAACCGTCGTCGCGCCCGAGACCAACCACAGCGGCGCCTCCAACTCCCTGACGCTGAATCGGCCCCTGTCGGTGCGCACCGCGTCCAACGGCTTCATCGCCGTGAACGGCACGCCGTCGGACTGCGTCCACGTGGCGCTGACGGGGCTGATGGACACGCGTCCGGACCTGGTCGTGTCCGGCATCAACAACGGCGCCAACATGGGCGACGACACGCTGTATTCCGGCACGGTCGCCGCGGCCAGCGAAGGCTATCTGTTCGGCATTCCCGCCATCGCGTTCTCGCTGGCCGAAAAAGGCTGGGAGCACATCGATTCCGCGGCGCGCGCCGCCCGGCTGGTCGTCGAACGGCATCTGGCAAAGCCCCTGGCGGCGCCGGTGCTGCTCAACGTCAACATCCCCAACCGGCGTTTCGAGGACATGCACGGTTTTGCGGTCACGCGCCTGGGCAAGCGGCACCCGTCGCAGCCTGTGGTGCGCACCACGACGCCCTACGGCGACACGGTCTATTGGATCGGCCCGGTCGGCCTGGCTGCTGATGCCACTCCGGGCACGGATTTCCACGCGGTGGAGCAGGGCACGGTTTCGGTCACGCCTCTGCGTCTGGACCTGACCCAGCACAGCCAACTGGATGAAATCCGCACTTGGGCAGAGCCGCTATGCGCAAACGCATAAGCCAACCCGATGTCTCCCAGGCGGTGCCGGGCCGGCCCAGCCCGGTCCGCTATGACTCCGGCCGGCTCAGCCCCGGCGTCACGCCCGCCAATAGCAATACCCGCATTTCCGCGGCGACCTTGCCGCGTCAGCCCCAGGCGCCCGTGGCGGCTGCCGGCAGCAACCTGGGCCTGAACTCCGACCGCCTGCGCCAGGCGATGGTGCAGCGTCTGCGCAGCCAGGGCGTCACCGACGAGCGCGTCCTGAACGCCATGTCCGCCGTGCCGCGCCATCTTTTCGTCGATGAAGCGCTGGCCAGCCGCGCGTATGAAGACGCCGCCTTGCCCATCGGCCATTCGCAGACCATCTCGCAGCCCTGGGTCGTGGCGCGCATGATCGCCGCCGTGTGCGAAGACCGCACGCCAACCCGTGTACTCGAAGTGGGTGCGGGTTGCGGCTATCAGGCGGCGGTGCTTGCGCAGTTCGTGCGCGAGGTCCATTCGATTGAACGCATCCGCGGACTCTACGAGCTCGCGCGCGAGCATCTGCGCGCCTTGCGGCTGACCACTCGGATTCGACTGATCTATGGCGACGGCACCTTGGGCCTGCCCGGCGTGGCCCCGTTCGATGCTATCGTTGTGGCTGCCGCTGGCCTGGCCATTCCGCAAGCGCTGCTCACGCAGCTTGCGCCGGGTGGACGCCTCATCGCTCCCGAAGGGGGCTCGAACCAGCGCCTGGTGCTGATCGAACGCACTGGCGCGGCCAGCTGGAAACGAACTGAATTAGAGGCCGTGCGCTTTGTGCCGCTACGCGCCGGAATACAATCTTGAGCAAACAGGAGAAACGTATGCTCAACGGGCAGTTGCAACTGACCGATATGACTATGGGCGCGTCCATGACGCGCCTGCGCCGCCCGCTCTTTATCGCGGGGGCGCTCAGCCTGGCCATTTTGGCCGGCTGCGCATCGAAAGGGACTCGTGCACCGGTGGTCGACATGACCGGCGGGCAACCCGCACCGGCGGCTCAGCCGGGCGGCAGCTATGTGGTCAAGCCGGGCGACACGCTCTACAAGATCGCCCGTGCCAACAATGTGGACATCGAAAGCGTCAAGCGTTGGAACAACCTCAGCGACCCCAACCAGATCTCGGTCGGCCAGGTCTTGAAGATGTCCGGTGGGTCGGGCGGCGGCGCGCAACCCGCGCCCATCGCCAGCACCAAGCCGCAACCGCGGCCGCTGGATCAGCCCGAAGCGCCGGTCGCATCGCTGCCTCCGCCTGATTCGTCGGCCACGCCGGCGCCTGCCCCGGTCGAGGTCAAGCCCTCGCCGCGCGCAGCGGATGCCAGCGTCATCAACTGGGCATGGCCCGCCAACGGCGCGATCGTGCAGACCTTCAACGCCAGCAGCAAGGGCATCGACATTTCCGGCGCGCTGGGCGACCCGATCACCGCCGCGGCGGATGGCCTGGTCAAGTACAGCGGCAACGGCGTGCGTGGTCTGGGCAACCTGATCATCGTCGAACACCAGAACGGTTTCATCACCGCTTACGCGCATAACCGCGCCTTGCTGGTGAAGACGGGCCAGAACGTCAAGCGCGGCGCCAAGATCGCCGAGCTCGGCCAAAGCGACACCACGTCGCCGCGCCTGCATTTCGAAATCCGTCGCCAAGGCACGCCGGTCGACCCGATGCAGTACCTGCCCGCCAAATGACGCCAACCCTGGTATTCGACCTTGAAACGATCCCCGACGCCGATGGGCTGCGCAAGCTCAACGGCTGGGGCGCCGAGGTACCTGACCAGGAAGTGGTCGAACGCGCGCTGACCGCCCGCCGCGAGGCCGTTGGCCACGATTTCCTGCCGCTGCACCTGCACAAGGTGGCGGTGGTGGGCTGCGTGTTCCGCGACGACCAGGGCTTCCGCGTCAAGACGCTGGGCCAGCCCGATGATCCCGAAGCCGCCTTGCTGGCGGGCTTCTTCAAGACCATCGAGCGCTACACGCCCAAGCTGGTGAGCTGGAACGGATCGGGTTTCGACCTGCCCGTCCTGCATTACCGCAGCCTGATCCTGGGCGTGCCCGCGCCGCGCTACTGGGACATGGGCGAAGAAGACCGCGACTTCAAGTTCAACAACTACATCGCCCGCTACCACACGCGCCATCTGGACTTGATGGACGTGCTGGCCAAGTACAACGGCCGCGCCAACGCGCCGCTGGATGACCTGGCCAAGCTGTGCGGCTTTCCCGGCAAGCTCGGGATGGACGGCAGCAAGGTCTGGGAGGCCTGGAGCACGGGCCGTGCCGACGAAGTCCGCGCCTATTGCGAGACTGACGTCGTCAACACGTGGCTGGTGTACTGCCGCTTCCGCTTCTTGCGCGGCGAACTGGACCGCACCGGCTACGACGCGGAAATCGCGTTGGTGCGCGACACGCTGTCCGCCAGCGACGCGCCGCACTGGAAGGAATACATGGCGGCCTGGGACGCGCCCTGACGCGTTGCGCAGGGCTGGCGAGGACGAAGCACGGGGCCGGCAAGGCCCCGTCTTCACGTCTGGCGGATGCGCAATCGACTGAAACATGGATGGCGGGGACGAAACCCGGTTGAAACCGGGCGGATCGCACAATGGTCTCGCTTTCTTCACTTTCAGGAGACACAACATGTCCCGATTCGCTATTCGCTCCAATTTGGCCGCTCTTGCATTTGTCGCCGCGACGGGCGGTCTGGTGGCCGGTTCCGTCATGGCTGCGCCGCCTCCTCCCGCTGATGGTGGCCCGGCCGCCATGCACCACGGCCCGCGTGGCGAATTCCACAAGGGCATGCGCGACGGCCTGTTCATCCCCGGCATCGGCCCCGTCTCCAAGGCGCAGGTCGATCAACTGAAGCTGGATGACAAGCAGCAAGCGCTGTTCAAGACCGCGCAGGACGGCCAACGCAGCCTGCACGAAGCCATGCGCGCCTCCGGCGGCAAGCGCCACGACCTTTTGAAGTCCCAGTTGGACAGCGGCAAGCTGGATCCGCGCGCCCTGATGGCGCAATCGGACCAGACGCGTGACCAGTTCCGTGCGCAGGGCCAACAGGTGCGTGACCAGTGGCTCGCCGTCTGGGACAGCCTGAATGACACGCAGCGCGGCCAGGTGACAAAGCTGGTGAAGGACCGCGAAGCCAAGATGCAGGAGCGCCACGCCAAGATGGAAGGGCGCCATGGCGGCAAGGGCCGCGGCGCGCCGCCTGCTCCGCCGGCTGCCGGCGACGTTCCCCCGCCGCCGCCCCCGCAGTCGGCGAGCTAAGCCTGCCCTACTTGGCGCCGGAAGGCGCTGCGGCCTGACGCAAAACCCCGGACGCGCATTGCGCGGACCGGGGTTTTTTTGCTGGGGCGAGGGTACGGCGCTCCAATTTGGCGCAGATTCCCCGTTTTGACGCACGGGCCGCAAATGGAGGCGGAGCACCCGCACGCTTCTGGTGCATGGCAAGCGGTTTTCAACGGCCCGACAGCCGATTGTCACCCGCTTGAAACCTGGCACAGACATTGCTTGTTGGAAAGTGAGCCGGTAACTCACCGCTGCAAAGCCGGTCAGAGGGATGCGCCGCAAGGCCGTCCTCCTCCTCGTTAAATCCGATCAGGACTCCGCACCATGAAGAAGACGTTGCTAGCCTTGCCCTTTGCGCTTGCCGCTTGTTTCGCCTCGACGGCCCAGGCTGAACCCACCGATCTGGGGGGCGGTTTTTCTCTTAGCGGCAACGCCACCATTGCCAGCGACTACCGGTTCCGCGGTTACTCGCAGACCGACTTCCGCCCCGCAGTGCAACTGGGTATCGACCTGACCCACAGCTCCGGCTTCTACCTGGGCAACTGGAACTCCAACGTCTCGAACTTCGTGTTCACCGACGGCAACCTGGAAATGGATTTCTACGGTGGCTGGAAGGGCGACGTGGGTGGCGGCTTCACGCTTGACGCCGGCGTGCTGCACTACTACTACCCGGGTTCCAGTTCCCCCAAGGGCGGCAACTACAACAATACCGACTTGTACGTGGGCGCGTCCTACGGCAACTACTCGCTGAAGTATTCGTACACGCCCAGCGACTTCTTCAGCACGCCGGACAGCAAAGGCACCTGGTACCTGGACGGCACGGCCACGTTCGATCTGGGCGACGGCTGGGGCCTGCTTGGCCACTTGGGCTATCAGAAGCTGAAGAACCAATCGAACATGGACGGCGATTCGATTGGCCACTACGTCGACTACAAGGTCGGCGTGACGAAGGACTTGAAGGGCTGGGTGCTGGGCCTGGCCGCGGTCGGGGCCACCAAGGACAACTGGCTGCCCACCAAATACGGCCACCCGTCGGGCCGTCTGGGCGCGGTCTTCTCGGTATCGCGCGCATTCTGAATTGCAATCCGTGGCGGCGCCTTGAAAACGCGTCGGCCTTTTGGGGGATTGATGGAGACTGCCTGATGGGCAGTCCCCATCAATTCCCCTTTTTTTTAGAGCTCCGCTACGTCTCGTAGCCGGACACCGTTCAACTTCGCCGCAACCAGGGCATCAGACATCACCCGGTCGCAGATAGGAGAAGCACCCAAGCGCTCTTGGCGAAAGATGTGGGCATTTGCCACGGCGTCTGCTTTGAAGACCAGACTCGCTCCACCCACCACGCTGTACAGCTTTACGTCCTGGCCAGTCTGGGGGTCGTACTCAAGCTTGATCTTCACCCGCGATCGGGCTTCGTCCAGTGCATTCAGTGTGCGCAGCACATTGCAGAGGTAGTACTGCGGACCGGGAGAGCCGTCGGCAAGGGTGAAGTCGCATGGGACGAATGCGAATGCTTCGGGGTCTACACGCAGGAATACCTGCCTGAGTGCCTCGGAGACAACCCAGATGCCTGCCAGCACTTCAAAGTCGCGCGGTAGCCCCCCTTTGTCCGGCACGAGCATCAGATGTGGCCGCTGGGGATACTGATCGGGTTCGCCAGTCGGTCGCTCGACAATATTCATGCTGGGGTGGATCAGTGCGTCTTCGTTCGCAAACTCCAGCCCCGAAACCTGACCATTACCTCCGAGGCTTGGATCAATGAGAAAGAACCTGCCTTTGCAGGACTCGGTATCAACTGAAACGGGAATGGCGGTCTGCTCGTTCATAGGTTTCTAAAATGGAGAGGGGGTGAAAAGGTTCCCGTGGGTGGGCTTATCGTAGCCGCGGGCTGGCGAGGGTCAAGGATGGCCCGAACTGAGACAGTTGGGGGGCTCACCGAATGCCGCTAGGCCTGACGCTGCGGTGTTCGCGGTAGGCGGCTGCGATCGTGCGCAACGCGTCGCGCGACCGCGAGTCCGTCAGCGTCGAGTGCAGCGTGATGCGGGAGGCGGGCAGGGCGGGCAACGAAAAGCGTGCGCCGACTTCGATTGTGTCGGCCGGCGCCAGGCGGCAAGCGAGGGCGCCGATCGCCAAGCCGGCCGAGACCGCTGCCATGACGGCATAGCCGCCGCCTACGAAGACCTCGTTCCATGCGATCTCGTTCCGGTCCAGGGCCTGGATCGCCGTGTTGCGGACCTGGCAGCAGGGCATCAAGGCAGCCAGCCTGAGCGGTTCGCCGGTGCGCCATTCAAAGCTCGGGGCGGCGAACCAGCCGAAATGTTCAGGCCCGAGGTCTTCGCCGTCGCGGCGGTCATCCTCCTGGCCGACGATCACGGCTTCCAGGTCGCCATTGTCGAACGCGTCCAGCAGCGCGTTTGAATTGTCCAGCCGGACCTCGATGCTCAGCGCCGGATCGCGTTCGTGCAGCCGGGCCAGCAAGGTCGGGGTTTCCGGCCCCGCTATGTGGGAGGCGATGCCCAGCCTGAAATGCCGCCGTTCGGCGTCCAGCAACGCCAGCGCGCGGTCGTGCGCGGCCAGGAATTCGCGCGCCCCGTTCACGAAGGTTGCGCCCTGCGCGGAAAGCCGCACGTGCCGCGGCGTCCGTTCGATCAGCTTCTGGCCCAAGCGGTCTTCCAGGCGTTTGAGCCTGACGCTGATCGCGCCTTGGGTCGTGCCCAGGGCGTCCGCCGCTTTCGTGAAGCTTCGAAATTCCGCGATGCTCACGAAGGCCTGGACGGCGTCCACATCCAGCGTAGGCTTGGTCATCATCTATCCGAAATTGTTGTTTCTGATATATCCAAGCATAGCATTGTGGAATAGACGGCGGGAGCCTACCATGCGTGCACCTTAGTCTGGATGCTCACTCATGACCGCAGTCTCTTCGCGCCGGGGCAAGCTCGCCCTGGCCTCCATCTGCCTTTCCGCACTGATGCTGGGCCTGGAAATATCCAGCGTGCCGCCAGTCCTGTCGACGATCGAACACGCCATGGGGGCCAGCTTCAGGCAGCTCCAGTGGGTGATGGCCGCCTACACCATCGCGATGACGACCATCCTGATGGCCACGGGCACGCTGGCCGATCGCTACGGGCGCAAGCGGCTATTCATGGTCGGCATCATTGCCTTCGGCGTGACCTCGCTCGTGTGCGGGCTGACGGAAGATATCCAGGTCCTGATCGTGGCGCGCTTTCTTCAGGGGCTGAGCGCCGCGATGATGCTGATCTGCCAGGTGGCGATTCTGTCCAGCCAGTTCCGCGACGGCCGTGAACGGGGCGCCGCGTTCTCATGGTGGGGCATCGTCTTCGGCGTCGGCCTGGGCTTCGGGCCGATCGTGGGCGGCGCCATCCTAGCGCTGGCGAGCTGGGAATGGGTTTTCCTGGTGCATGGCGGTTTGGCGGTGATCACCTTGGTCCTGGCCTACGCCGCGGTGGAGGAATCGCGCGATCCGCAAGTGCGGCCCCTGGATATCGCGGGCATCCTGACGCTTTCCGTCGCGGTATTCTGTCTGGTGCTGTTCGTCACGCAAGGCCCGGTGCTGGGCTTCGGAAGTCCGGTGGCATTGGGAATCATCGGCCTGTCGGTCGCCAGCTTCATCGGATTCATCGCCGCCGAGAAACGCAGCCGCCACCCCATGATCGATTTCGCCGTGTTCCGCAGCCGCAACTTCTCCGGCGCGCTCGCGGGTTCGGTAGGGATGAACCTCAGCTTCTGGCCATTCATCATCTACTTGCCGATTTATTTCCACGGCGGCCTGGGCTACGACAGCGTGCAGACCGGCTTGGCGCTGCTGGCCTACACCTTGCCCACGCTCTTCATGCCGCCGGTCGGGGAAAAACTGTCCTTGCGGTACCACCCGGGATTCGTGATTCCCGCTGGCTTGAGCCTCATCGGTTCAGGTTTCCTTCTGATGGCGTTCGGCAGCCATTCTGCGCAACCGGGCTGGTGGATCCTGCCGGGCTGCGTCGTCGCCGGCATGGGCCTGGGGCTGACGAACACGCCGGTGGCCAATACGATCACGGCCGCGGTCTCGCGCGAGCGGGCGGGGATGGCGTCGGGCGCCGACATGAGCGCACGGATGACGTCCCTGGCCTTCAGCATCGCCTTGATGGGCTTGGTCCTGGTCGAGGGTGTCATGGCGTACTTGACGCAAGCGTTGGCGGTGTCCGACGGACCGGGGCTGCGCCTCTTTGCAGAGAAGATCGCCGCCGGCGACCTGGCCGTGCTGGAGCACGAGGGGCTCTTCTCTCACCTGAGCCAAGGGGCTGGCGCGTTGCAGGCCGCGCTCTTGTCCGGCTTCGGATGGGTGATGGCATATGGCGCCGGCAGCGCGTTCGTTTTTGCCGTGATCAGCCTGCTGGCGTTCTCGCCATGGAAGGCCCGCGTGTTGCCCGATTCCGCGCTCACGTTGCGGGAAACTCGATAATTGCCTTTAATGGTCGCGCCATCGGCATCGCGCAAAGGTATATTTGCGCGGTGTTGACCCATGCCGCCACCGGGGCGGCAGGCTATTCAAGGAGCTTTGAGCGCAGTGACCATCGATTTCGAAGAATCAATCAAGCCTTTTTCCTGGATGGAATACGAAGGCAGCTTTTCAGTCATCCTCACCGTTGGGGAGTACAAGGAAGAGGTCTTCCGCCGCCGCAGGCAAGAGGGTTTTGTGGGTTCGGGCTACGACTGGGCGTCATTGGCGCTGGTCTTTCTGAATGAAAAAATGCCCGAGCTCTCTGAACAGATTGATTTTGATCCCGAAGCGGACACGTTCTGCGCCTATTCTTCCGACAGCGAAGCGCTGAAGGCCTTCATCGTCGGCTTCAAGGCCGCATGTGAAGACTGGAGGCAGATCCAGGACCTGTTCTCCCGGGCCGAGTTGGACTGACCCCTGACCGACGGTGGGCGTCTCAATGATCGAAACCCGCTTGTTGCGGCAGTTTGTCGCCGTCGCGGAAACGCTGCACTTCAATCGAGCGGCAGAGCGCCTGCATATGGCGCAGCCGCCGCTCAGCCAGGCGATCCGCCGGCTGGAAGGCGAGATCGGCGCGACGCTGTTTGAACGCACCAACCGCAGTGTGGCATTGACGCCGGCGGGCGCCGCATTCCTGGAGTCTGCCCGGCGCATCCTGGATGCGCTGGAAGAAGGCGTGGCGCATACGCGCCGCGTGGCTCAGGGGATGGATGGGCACCTGACGCTCACCTTCATCAACATCGCGCCGTATGCCTCGCTGCTGCGCGCGCTGCGCGATTTCCGCAGCACGCATCCGGCTGTCGCGTTCACGCTCCAGGAGGCCACGACGCATGAGCAGGTGCAGGCCCTGGAAGCGGGCCGCGCGGACATCGGATTCATGCGCACGCCGGGCGCCACGACGCCGAGCCTGCGGTTCGAGACCTTGCTGCGCGAACCGATTCATGTGGCCTTGCCGGCCGCGCACCCCTTGGCGGGCAATGCCGTGGTGGCGCTGTCCGCCCTGAAAGACGAGCCCTTCGTCGCATCGCCGCGGCGCTTGGGGCAAGGTTTTCACGATCAGTTAATCCAGCTGTGCCAGTCGGCCGGCTTCGTGCCCCGGGTGGCGCAGGAAGCGCGGCAGTTGCAGACGGTGGTGGCGCTGGTGGCTGCGGGCTTCGGCGTGGCGCTGCTGCCCGCATCGCTGGCCCAGACCGCGGGCGTGGATGTCGTCTTCCGGCCGATCGCTGCCGACGCGCCGGCGCCTTTGCGGCATCTGGATCTCTTGATCGGGTGGAATTTCGAACGCGCATCCCCGGTGCGCGACCGATTGGTCGACGCGTTGCTGCAGTCGCTCGGGCGTGCCGATTAAGACGTACAGCGTCTTGTTTAGCAATAAATAATATATTTTACGGCGCGTAGGTAGCCCTCTAAGCTCGGCAGGTCTTTGTCGAGTTTAAGCGTGCCATGCCTGTTGCTGTCTATGTTTTTTCCGTCTGCACCTTTGCATTCGGCCTGTCTGAATTCGTGGTGGCCGGCCTGGTGTCGGCGATGGCCGATGGCCTGCACGCCAAGATCGAGGCGGTCGGGACCTCCATTGCCGCCTACGCCTTCGGCGCCGCGATCGGCGCGCCGTTGATCCCTGCGCTGGTGGCCCATTGGCGCGACCGCCGCACCCTGGCGTGGTCCATGGCCGTCCTGGCCGTGGGCAGCGGTTTGATGAGCCTGTCGGGCACCTTGCCGATCCTGCTGGGCGTGCGCTTCGTGGTGGGGCTGGCCCATGGGGTCTTCATGGCGGTGGCGTCGGACGCCGCGACCCGGCTCGTGGATGAGGCACGCGCCGGGCGCGCTGTCGCCGTGGTGTGGATCGGCCTGACGCTGGCGCTGGCGCTCGGGGTGCCGCTGGGCACCTTTCTGGGCAGCATCTGGTCGTGGCGGGCCGTTTTCGCGGCGATCGGCGTGCTGGCGCTGATCGGCTTGGGCGGACTGCTGTGGTGTATGCCCGGCAAGGGCGTGTCTTCTGCACCCGCGGCGAACCGGCCCAGTGTGGGCGCGGGCTTGCGGGCCATCACGCACCCCAGGATGCTGATGACCGCCGGCGTGGGCGCGCTGGTCAGCGTGGCAACGTTCTGCTTCTTCACCTTTGTTTCGCCGTATCTGCTGCAGGTGACGGGGGCGGACGTGCAGCGGCTGAGCGCGGCCATGCTGCTGTTCGGCGTGTTCTCCATTGCCGGCAACCTGCTGGGCGGCTATCTGGTCGACAAGATGGATGCGGACCGCGCGGCGTTGCTGGCGCTGGCCGGGCTGACCGCGACGTTGCTCGGCCTGTACGGATTCCGGCAGTCCGGCTGGGCGGTCGTGGCTTTGGCCGGCGCGCTGGGGCTGGTGTTCTTTTGCATCGTGACCGTGCTGACGCTGCGGCTGCTGAAGCTGGCCCAACGCCATGTGCCTGAGTCCACGGCTGTGGCGGCGGGGCTGAACATCGCGTCGTTCAATCTGGGAACCGCGGTGGGGGGCGGGCTGGGCAGCCTGACGATCGCTTGGGCTGGCTTGCCGGCGCTGCCGTTGGCCGGCGCAGCGGCGGCGGTCGCGGCCATGGGGGCGTTGTGGCTGCAGTCGGCGCGGTCGCCGGGGCGCCAGCCGGCCTGAAACACGTCCGTCCGGCGGGGCGGTCCGGCCCCATGAAAGACCATTTTCGCGAATGGCCAGAGTCCTTCTACAATATTGGGTTGCGTGTAATTCTGGACTGCGTGAGATGTCAGACGTTTTGAGTATCGAGTCCCTGGACCTGGAAGCCAGGGGGATCGCCCGTCGCGACGGGAAAGTGGTGTTCGTGGAAGGGGCCCTGCCGGGTGAACGGGTCACCACCGTGACGCTGCGCCGCAAGCCGTCTTACGAAATCGCCCGCGTGGATCAGGTGATGCGCCCCTCGTCACAGCGGGTCGTGCCGCGCTGCCCGCACTTCGGGGTCTGTGGCGGCTGTGCCATGCAGCACCTGGAGCCCAGCACGCAAGTGGCCATCAAGCAGCGGTCGCTGGAAGACACCTTCTGGCACGTAGGCAAGCTGCGCCCCGCGCTGATCCTGCCGCCGCTGCAAGGCCCGACCTGGGGCTACCGCTACCGCGCGCGCCTGTCGGTGCGGGTCGTGCCGAAAAAGGGCGGCGTGCTGGTCGGTTTTCATGAACGCAAGAGCAGCTACGTGGCCGACATGCGCGAATGCCACGTGCTGCCGCGCCACGTCAGCGACCTGCTGATGCCGCTGCGCGCAATGATCGCATCGATGTCCGCGCCGGACCGCATGCCCCAGATCGAAGTGTCGCTGGGCGAAGGCGTGACGGCGCTGGTGCTTCGCCATCTGCTGCCGCTGACCGATGGCGACATCGCCATCCTGCGTGCTTTCGCCGCCGAGCACAACGTGCAATGGTGGCTGCAGTCCAAGGGCCCCGACACCGTGCACCCCATGGAGCGCGAGCATGGCGACACGCTGGCCTACACGATGCCGGAATTCGGCCTGCGCATGCCGTACCGGCCGACCGATTTCACGCAGGTCAACCACGCCATCAATCGCGCGATGGTGTCGCGCGCGCTGAAACTGCTGGACGTGCAGCCCACCGACCGCGTGGCCGACCTGTTCTGCGGCCTGGGCAACTTCACCTTGCCGTTGGCCACGCAAGGCCGCGAAGCGGTGGGCGTGGAAGGCAGCAAGACGCTGACCGATCGCGCGTTCGACGCCGCGTCGCGCCATGGCTTGGGCGACCGCACCAGCTTCGCCACGCTGAACCTGTTCGAGGTGGATGCGCACTGGCTGCGCAGCCTGGGCTACTTCGACCGCATGCTGATCGATCCGCCGCGCGAAGGCGCGCATGCCGTGTCGCAAGCCTTGTCGGAACTGTCTGTCGAAGAGCGTCCGCGCCGCATCGTCTACGTGTCCTGTAATCCGGCCACGCTGGCGCGCGACGCCGCCATCCTGGTGCATGAAGGCGGCTACGTGTTGAAGAGCGCCGGTGTCATCAACATGTTCCCGCACACGGGCCATGTGGAATCGATTGCGGTGTTTGAATCGCTGGACGCCGCAGGCGTGCTGGAAGTGAAGGAACGCGCGCGCCAGCGCGCCATCCAGGCGGCGGCGGATGCGGTGGCAGCGGAAGAGGCCAAGGCCGCCGCCGCCGCAGAGAAGGCGGCTGCCAAGCAGGCGGCGACGGATGCGTACCACGCCCGCGTGGCCGCCGAGGCCGAACAGGCTTCCGAAGACGCCAGCCAGCCTCAGGGCTGATGCTGCGCAACGGGCCGGGACAGTCCCGGCCCGTCGTTCTGACGCGGCCGGCCTTAGTGCGAGCGCCCCAGGTTTTCCAGGATCGGGCAGTCGGGCCGGTCGTCTCCATGGCAGTTATGCGCCAGGTGCTTCAAGGTGGCAGCCATGTCACGCAGCGCCTCGGCCTTGCGCTCCAGTTCCTCGACATGCCCCAGCGCAATGCGTTTGACGTCGGCGCTGGCGCGGCTGCGGTCTTTCCACAGGGCCAGCAACTCGTTCATCTGCTCCACTGAAAATCCCAGGTCACGGGCGCGGCGCACGAAGCGCAGCGTGTGCAGGTCGTGGTCGCCATAGACGCGGTAGCCCGAGTCCGTGCGCACTGCCGGGCCGATCAGGCCGATGCTCTCGTAATAGCGGATCATCTTGGCGGAAATGCCCGAGCTCTTTGCAGCTTCTCCGATATTCATGTCAGGCTCCTTGGGTCAGGCTTGCCCGGCGCGCGCAAGGCAGGCCAGGCTGGTTCCGAAGTGGAATGCCCAGTGTTGACCTTCCCATAATGGGAAGGTCAAGGCCCATTCTACGCTTGACCTTGCCATTGTGGGAATGTTTAAGCTGTGATCCATGGTGTGCAAAGGGTGCCCACCGCCTTGAAATTTCCGGAGAAAAACCATGAGCATCGAATTCCAAGTACCCGACATGACCTGCGGCCATTGCGTGAAGACCATCACCGGTGCGGTGAGCCAGGCGGCGCCGGGCGCGACCGTGGCGGTGGATCTGCCGACGCACCGCGTCACCATTACGGGCACGGACCAGGCCGACAAGCTCGAAGCTGCCATCCGCGACGCGGGCTACGAGCCGACGCGCCTGTAACGCCGCCCGCCGGACAGCCAGGTTATGATAGGCCTGGCTTTTCGGTGGTTATTTCTTAATTGCCAAAAGCTATCGATCAATTTAGTTTATTAAATTTGATTAATTGATAGCCAAGATTTATCATTCTTTCCATGGTGGTTAAACAAACCCCGCTACCCAAGGAGAGATTGAATGCTGCAAAACCGCGAAGGCCAACGTGTTCCGAACGTAACGTTCCCCGTCCGTGAGGACAACACGTGGAAGAAGGTCACGACCGACGATCTGTTCAAGAACAAGACGGTTGTCGTCTTCTCGCTTCCCGGCGCTTTCACGCCGACCTGCTCGTCGACCCACCTGCCGCGCTACAACGAACTGGCCCCCGCGTTCTTCAACGCCGGCGTGGACAGCATCGTCTGCGTGTCGGTCAACGACACCTTCGTCATGAACGAATGGGCCAAGGACCAGGAATCGGCCAATATCACGCTGCTGCCCGACGGCAACGGCGCCTTCACCGAAGGCATGGGCATGCTGGTCGACAAGAGCGACCTGGGCTTCGGCAAGCGCAGCTGGCGCTATTCGATGCTGGTGAAGGACGGCGTCGTCCAGAAGATGTTCATCGAACCCGAAAAGGAAGGCGACCCGTTTGAAGTGTCGGACGCCGACACCATGCTGGCGCACATCGCCCCGACGGCCAAGAAACCCGACCAGGTGGTCGTGTTCTCCAAGCCGGGCTGCCCGTTCTGCGTGGAAGCCAAGGCGCTGCTGGAAGAAAAGGGCTACGCCCCGATCGAAATCCCGCTGGAAAACAAGGTTCGCGGCCGTGTGATCGGCGCCGTGTCCGGCAAGGGCACCGCTCCCCAGGTGTTCATCAATGGCTCGCTGGTGGGCGGCCTGGAAGACCTGAAGGCGCATTTCGCCTAAGTCTGTCAGCCAGGCGGGGGCAATCCCCGCGCCCGGCCGGCGCAACGGCGCGGTTGCAGGTTGACCGCGCCGTTGCGGCCGGCACGAGCTTCCCTTTTTACGCACCCTTACCGCATTCCTTGCGCGGCCCTTCGTTGGCGTCGCCGGACGCTGTTCGTCCCGAGGATGCGCAACAAGGCGGAACTCGCCTTTGAATCCTTGCTACCCGCAACATGGGGGATACCCAGTCATGAAAACTCTGCACACTGATATCGCCGTCATTGGCGCCGGCACCGCCGGCCTGGCGGCTTATCGCGCCGCGAAAGCGGCGGGCAAGCGCGCGCTGCTGATCGAAGGCGGCCCATACGGCACGACCTGCGCCCGCGTGGGCTGCATGCCGTCCAAGCTGCTGATCGCCGCGGCGGAAGCCGCCCACAACGCGGCCCATACGGAAGCCTTCGGCGTGCACGTCAGCGGCGAAATCTCGGTGGACGGCGTGGAAGTGATGGACCGCGTCAAGCGCGAACGGGACCGCTTCGTCGGCTTCGTGCTGGAAGGCGTGGAAAATATTCCGGCCGAGGACAAGCTGCGCGGCTATGCGCGTTTCGTGTCGGACACGGTGCTGCGGGTCGATGACCACACCGAAGTGCATGCCACCGGCGTGGTCATCGCCACGGGTTCGCGCCCGTCGGTGCCGCCGCCGTTCCGGGCCCTGGGCGATCGCCTGGTAGTGAATGACGACGTCTTCGCCTGGGACGACCTGCCGCGTCGCGTCGCCGTTTTCGGCCCCGGCGTGATCGGTCTGGAATTGGGCCAGGCGCTGGCGCGGCTGGGCGTGGACGTGCGCGTCTTCGGCGTAAGCGGCAGCCTGGGCGGCATCAGCGATCCGCAGGTGCGCCTGAATGCACGCAAGATCTTCCAGCGCGAGTTTTATCTGGACCCGGATGCCCGCGTGCTGGAGACCACCCGCGTCGGCGACGAAGTGGAAGTGCGCTACGTGACGCTGGACAACAGCGAACGCACCGAACGCTTCGACTACGCGCTGGTCGCCACGGGGCGCCGCGCCAATGTGGACGGCCTGGGCCTGGAGAACACCTCGCTCGAGTTGAATGCGCACGGGGTGCCGATGTTCGACCGGGAAACGATGCAGGCGGGCGATTCGCCCATCTTCATCGCTGGCGACGCCAATGCCGATGCGCCGCTGCTGCACGAAGCCGCCGATGAAGGCCGCATCGCAGGTGAAAACGCCGCGCGCTTTCCCGAGGTGCGCCAGGGCTTGCGGCGCGCGCCGCTGGCCGTGGTGTTTTCGGATCCGCAGATCGCGTTGGCGGGGCAGGGCTATGGACGCCTGGTCCCGGGCACCTTCGTGATCGGCGAGGTGGATTTCAGCGACCAGGGCCGGTCGCGCGTGATGCTGAAGAACAAAGGCATGCTGCACGTGTACGCCGACATTGCGACGGGCCGCTTCCTGGGCGCCGAAATGGTCGGACCCAGCGCCGAGCACATTGGCCACTTGCTGGCCTGGGCGGTGCAGCAGGAGCTGACCGTGGCGCGCATGCTGGAAATGCCGTTCTACCATCCCGTGATCGAAGAAGGCCTGCGTACGGCGTTGCGTGATGCGGCGGCCAAACTGGCCCGCGCTCAGGAGGCGCTGCGCAGCGAAGCGGCGGAGAACGCGACGGCCTGATCGGCGGCCGAAACCGTCGAAGAGAGGGGTCGCAACGGAAATGGGCCGCAATGTTGCGGCCCATTTTCATCGTCGATCCGACTTATTCGTCCGAGTGCTTCTTCGGAACCGGGAAGGGGTTCTCGCGGTATTGCAGCGTGAAGCCGGCCCGTTCGTCCTGGCCCAGTTCGCGGGCCAGGTACGGCATGGCTTGCTTCAAGCCTTCGTGCAGCGTCCAGGGCGGATTGATGAGGAACATGCCGCTGCCGTGCAGGCCATAGCCATCGATGGTCGCCTTCTTGACGGTCAGGGTGGCGTGCAGCCAGCTCTTGACCTTCAGGTTCTCGAAGTGGCGCGCCATTTCGCTGGCTTCGCGGCGTTGCACCAGCGGATACCAGACGGCGATGGTGCCGGTGGCAAAGCGCTTGACGCATTCCTTCACGGTGATCAGCGTGCGGCGGTAGTCGTGCTTGTCTTCGTACGACGGGTCGATCAGCACCATGCCGCGGCGCGTGGGCGGCGGCAGCAGGGCCTTGACGCCTTCGAAGCCATCATCGCCGTAGATCGTGGTCTGGCGCTGCGCGGCGCGGCCCTGGTGTTCCAGGTTGACGACGAGCGTATCGATTTCGGTCGGGTGCATCTCGAACAGCCGCAGGCGGTCCGAGGGGCGCATCACGTCAAGCGCCAGCCACGGCGAACCGGGGTAGCGCTTGAGGCGACCGTTGGTGTTGTAGTCGCGGATGCGGGCAACATAGTCGGCCAGCAGCGGCGGCAAGTCCTTGGCTTCCCACAGGCGGCCGATGCCGTCCACGAATTCCGAGGTCTTGTTCGCCCAGTCGCCTTCCAGGTTGTAGAGGCCTGCGCCGGCGTGGGTGTCCACGACCCAATAGGGCGCGTCCTTTTTGTTGAAGTAATCCAGGGTGTGAACCAGGATGGCGTGCTTGAGCACGTCGGCGTGGTTGCCGGCGTGGAAGGCGTGGCGGTAACTGAACACGGGGCGTTCTGCCTCAGGCGGCCGGCCGGATCGCGGCCAGCTCGTCGGTGAAAATGCCGTCGATGCCCCAGTCCAGCAGCAAGCGGGCGCGTTCGGGGTCATTGACGGTCCAGGCCGCGATCCGGTAGCCGGCGGCATGCACGGCATCAATCAGTTCGCGGGTTGCGTCTTTTTGGTTGATGTTCAGCGCGACGCAGTCGTATTTGACCAGGCGTTCGCGCCAATCGGCGGGGACTTTCTCTACCAGCAGCGCGCGCGGCAGCTCGGGCGCCACTTCCAGCGCGGCTTGCAGCGCCTCTTCGGCGAAGGAAGACAGCAGCGGGGGCGTGCTGGCGCCTTGCCACAACTGCTTGCAGGCCAGCGCGACGGCCGCGCCGGTCTCGGCTTCGCGGCCGGGGCAGGGCTTGATCTCGACGTTGCTGGCGATGTGGTTGGCGACCGTGTAGCGGGCCACGGCGGCAAAGGTGGGCAACGGCTCGCCGGCGTAGGCGGCCGAGTGCCAGCTGCCGAAGTCCAGTTGCGCGAGTTCCGCGTAGGTCTTGGCGGCGGCCGGGCCTTGTCCGTTGGAGGTGCGGTCGACGTCATCGTCGTGCATCAGCACGAGGACGTTGTCGCTGCTCAGCTTCACGTCGTATTCGAACATCGTGAAACCATGCTCGGCGCCCACGCGCATGGCGGCCAGCGTGTTCTCCGGCGCCAAACGACCACCGCCGCGGTGCGCGATGTAACGGGAATAGGGCCAGGACGGGAGTTTTGCGGTCATTTTTGGTGTTGCGTGTGCTTCTTATGGACAGGGTTGCAAGGATACTCCTTCTTGCCCCCATGACGCCCGGAAGGCCCCCACGCCGCACTCGCTGCGCTCGCTTGCTGCCCCCCGAGGGGGCTGCCCCGCCTTGGGGCGGCCCGGCGGCGGGGCGGCTATCCTTCTGAGGGCCGGCTTCCACCCGGGCTCTATTTCAGCGGCGCTTTGTCTTGCGACACATCCATGATCATGCGGGTGGCCAGATACAAGCGCGGCACGATGCTGTTGATCTGGATGTATTCGGCGTCGTTAGAGTGGGCGCCGAAGCCGCTCAGCCCCATCCCTTCGATGACCGGGCCGCGAGCCTTGAGGGCGGCGAAGGCGGCGTCGGTGCCGCCGCCGCTGGCGCGGTCGACGACTTTCATCGGCAGGTCCAGTTCCTTGTAGATCTGCACGCCGTGCTGGGCCAGGGCGCGGGATGCCGCGGTGGCCTCCAGCGGCGGCCGGCGCACTTCGAACTTCACCGTGACCTTGGATTCGGGCAGCAGCTTCTTCTGGACGCGCTCTTCCAGCGTGCGCGCCAGGGCGTCGAAGTCGGACACGCGCAGCGCGCGGGCGTCGGCCTGAGCGGTTGCCTGGCCGGGAATGACGTTGCGGTTGGTGCCTGCCTGGGCCACGGTCCAGTTCAGCTTCAGGCCTTCCTCGGGCTTGGACAGCTTGTCCAGCTGCAATAGCTGATGCGCCAATTCATAAAGGGCATTGACGCCGCCTTCGGGGCGGGCGCCGGCGTGAGAAGTCTTGCCCTGCACGGTCAGGTAGGCCGCGCCGATGCCGCTGGTGGCCAGCGTCAGGCGCGCTTCGGCGCCGCCGCCTTCGAACGAGAAGACGGCGTCCTGGTCGGCGCCCAGGCGGGTGATCGTGCTGCGCGCGCCCGGCGAACTGATCTCTTCGTCGCCGTTGATCAGCACGGTGATGGTGCCGAAATCGCGGAAGCCCAGCTTTTGCAGCAGGGCCAGGGTGTGGATGATGGTCGCAACCCCGTGCTTGTCGTCCGCGATGCCCAAGCCGTACGCCTTGTCGCCGTCCACGCGGAACGGTTGGTCTTTGAGCATGCCATTGCGGTAGACCGTGTCCATGTGGGCGATCAGCATGATCTTCTTGGTGCCGGTGCCCTTGAATTCGGCGTGGACCATCGGACCGACCTTCTCCGGAGTGTCGTCCAGCCGGAAGACGTCGGTGGCCGGCAGGATCTCGACCGTGCCGCCCAGCGCCTTCAGACGGTCGCGGATCAATTCGGCGATGCGTTCGACGCCTTCGACGTCCTTGCTGCCGGATTCGATGTTGACCAGGTCCCGCATGGTGTCAAGCATGGCCTGCTGCTGGCCTTGCGCGGCTTCGTGCACGGCGGCCACGGGCGCGGCCAGCGCCGCGTGCGCGCCGCCCAGGAACGCCAGGGCGATACAGGCACGCAGGACATGCAGGCGGGGAGAGGTAATCGGCATTGAGAGAACCCTTTATGTGGCTGGGAAAGGGGCACCGGCGGTATGGGCCGGCGTCAGGGGCGCGCGGCCGGGTGGCGGCTTGGCCCTGCAGGTCACGATACGAGTGCGCAAGAGGCGCGAAAATGGTGATTTCCCGGGTTGACGGCATCCGGCTTCCATGTAGCGGGGACAGGTTGGACGGCCCAACGGGAACTTGAAGTGAATCCGAAGCTCCCATACGAGCGGGTAATGCTAAAATCCGCCCGCTGATCCGGTAATGACCGGTATGGGAATAGGGCGAATCGAGTTCGCCTTTTTTTATGCGTTTTCGTGCGGCTCTGGGTGGATACCCCTGGAGTGCGGCAACAGGGATTCCATGTTCGAATTTATTCGCAGCCATCGGCGCTGGATGCAGTTCATCCTGCTGCTTCTGATTGTGCCGTCCTTTTTCCTGGTCGGGATTCAAGGCTATGACAGCTTCATGCGCAAAGAGCCTGAGTTGGCGACAGTCGCCGGCCAGCCTATTTCGCGTGCCGAGTTTGATCAGGCGCACCGCAACCAGCTCGAGCAGTTCCGTCAACGCCTGGGTGCGCAGTTCGACCCGGCCGTGATCGACACGCCGGCCATGCGCGAAAGCCTGCTGAACCAGCTGATCAATCAGCGCCTGCTGGCCAACGTGGCCGTCGACAACCGTTTCACGGTGTCCGACGAAACGCTGCGCAACACCATCGCCGCCATTCCGGAAGTGCAGGACAACGGCCGCTTCTCGCCCGAGCGCTATCGCCAGGTGCTGGCGGCCCAGGGCATGTCGCCGACCTCCTTTGAAGCCGGCCTGCGCCGCGACCTGGCGGTTGCCCGCGTGCTGGAGCCCGTCGGCCAATCGTCGCGCGCGCCCGCAGAAGTGGTGGCGTCGCTGGAAACGGCGTTGACGCAGCAGCGCACGGTGCAACTGCGCCGCTTTGCTGCCGCCGACTACCGCTCGCAAGTTACCGTTACCCCGGCCGATATCCAGGCCTGGTACGACGCCAACAAGCAGCAGCTGCAGATCCCCGAACAGGTCCAGGTGCAATACCTGGTGCTGGACGAGGCTGCCGCCACCCAAGGCATCCAGGTCAAGGACGAAGACCTGGCTTCGTATTACGAGCAGAACAAGAACCGCTTCGGCCAGCCCGAGCGCCGCCGCGCCAGCCACATCATGATCGAAGTGGCACCGGGCGCCTCGGAAGAGGCCCGCAAGGCCGCGCGCGTCAAGGCGGAAGACCTGGCTCGTCAGGCGGCTGCCGATCCGGCGCAGTTCGCTGAACTGGCCCGCAAGAATTCGCAGGATGCCGGTTCGGCCGCCAACGGTGGCGATCTGGGCTGGCTGGCGCCGGGCATGTTGACCGGCCCGCTGGAAAAGGCGATTTTCGGCCAGGCCAAGGACCAGGTGTCCGGCGTGGTGGAAAGCCCGTCCGGCTTGCACATCGTCAAGGTCACCGAGATCCAGCCCGCGGCCGTCAAGCCGCTGGCCGAGGTCAAGGACCAGATCACGGGCGAAGTGCGCAAGCAGCTTGCCGCCGTGCATTTCTCCGAAATGGCCAGCCAGTTGAACAAGCAGGTCTATGACCAGCGCGACAGCCTGCAACCGGCCGCCGACGCGGTCGGCCTGAAGCTGCGCACCGCCTCGGGCGTGACCCGCGAAGGCCTGCTGCCCGCCGACAAGGCCGGCCCCGGCTCGGCCATCGACAGCCCCGACGCCGAGCTGCTGGACAACCCGCGCGTGCGCCAGGTGCTGTTCTCGCCCGACGTCCTGCGTGAAAAGCAGAATTCCGGCGTGATTGAACTGTCGCCTGCCACGATGCTGGCCGTGCGCGTCGCTGCCGTGGAACCCGCACACGTGCCGACGCTGGACAAGGTCAGCGATTCCATCCGCGCCAAGCTGCTGGACGAGCGTTCGGCCGAAGCCGCCAAGAAGGCAGGCGAAGCCGCGCTGGCCGCCGACAAGGCCAACCCGTCGGCCGCGCCGGAGGGCTTCTCGCCCGCCGTGACCGTGTCGCGCCAGGATCCGAAGGACGTGCCGCAAGCGGTGGTCGACGCCGCGATGCGTTTGCCCGCCACCCAATTGCCCGGTTATGCCGGCGTGCAATCGGGCGTGGACTACACCTTGGTTCGCCTGGAAAAAGTCGAGGCCGGCACGGTGGACGCGTCCGCCAAGGACCGCCTGGCGCAACAGCTGTCGGGTGGCCTGGGCCAGGCCGAGATCGAAGCGCTGTTGAAGATGCTGCGTGAACAGTACAAGGTGCAGGTGCTGCCCAGCGCCGCCGAAGTCATCCGCGGCGACCAGCCGCAGGCGGCGGGCTGATCAGCCCACCAGGGGCCGCGCGGCCCCTAGTTCAACAGTGGCCGCAGCGTCGGCCACACGTTGTCCAGCAATTGCGGCTGGGCATCCTCGTTCGGATGGATGCCGTCAGCCTGGAACATCGCCCGGTTCGTTGCGATACCTTCCATCAGGAAGGGCACGAGCCGGGCGTTTTCGTCTTTGGCGACCGTAGGAAACAGCTGGGCGAAGCGCTGCGTGTAGTCGCGGCCATAATTGGGCGGAATCTGCATGCCCACGATCAGCACCTGGGCATCCGCTTTGCGCGATGCCTGGGCCATGGCGCGCAGGTTCTGTTCGGTCATGGCCAGCGACAGGCCGCGCAGCGCGTCGTTCGAACCCAGTTCCAGCACCACCACCGCCGGCGCGTGCTGGCGCAGCAGCGCCGGCAGGCGCGCCACGCCGCCGCTGGTCGTGTCGCCGCTGATGCTGGCATTGACCACCTGGTACTTCGGGTATTGTTCCGAAACGCGGGCCGACAGCAGGGGCACCCAGCCGGTGCCGCGCTTCAGGCCGTATTCGGCGGACAGGCTGTCGCCCACCACCAATACGGTACGCGAGGCGGAACCCTGGGCCGCCGCGGCGGTCTGAGCGTGGGCGGGGGACGCCATGACGGCGGCTGCCAGGGCGGTGGTCGCCAGGGCGGAAGTAAGACGCAGACGGGAAAATAGGCGCATGGATAGCAAGAATTCGATCGAGGTGAAAGGGCTGGGCAAGCGGGTGGCCGATGCCGGCGGGACGCTGTCTATCCTGGAAGGTATTGATTTTACGGTGGCCGCCGGCAGCGCCGTGGCCATCACCGGAAGCTCCGGATCGGGCAAGTCCACGTTACTGGGACTGCTGGCCGGGCTGGATGTTCCCAGCATGGGCAGCGTACACCTGGCCGGGCAGGACCTGTTCGCGCTGGACGAGGACGGCCGCGCGCGGCTGCGGGCCAATCATGTGGGGTTCGTGTTCCAGTCGTTCCAGCTGCTGCCGAACCTGACGGCGCTGGAAAACGTCATGTTGCCGCTGGAGCTGGCCGGGCAATCCGCCCGCGAGGCGGCGCAGGCCATGCTGGAACGCGTGGGGCTGGGCGCCCGGCTGCATCACTATCCGCGCACGCTGTCCGGGGGCGAGCAGCAGCGCGTGTCGCTGGCGCGCGCCTTCGTGGTGCAGCCCGACCTGTTGTTTGCGGACGAGCCCACGGGCAGCCTGGATGCCGCCACGGGCGTGACCGTCATCGACCTGATGTTCGACCTGCACCGCGAGCACGGCACCACGCTGGTGCTGGTGACGCACGACCCGCAGTTGGCCGCCCGTTGCGGGCGCCAGCTGGTGCTGGCAGCAGGCCGGATGGTCCAGGGCGCCTGAGGCGCCCCGGCCGGCCTTATCCGATCACGGCGTTCGCCGGATCAATCACTTCGCCTTGGCGACGGCCTGATTCCAGGCTGCGACCACGGCTTCATACTCGGTGGCGGCGGCTTCCTGGCTGACCGGGAAGATCTTGATCGTCGACAGGTCGGGCAGGGTGGTCAGGCTGGCCACCGCCACGTCGGTGCGCGTCGGGCGGCGGAAGTTCTTCACCAGTTGCGCTTCCTGCGACGCCTTGCTCAGCAGGCCGTCGTACAGCGCCTTGGCCGCATCCAGGTTCTTCGCGCCCTTGATGATGAACATGCCTTCCGGCGCCAGGTAGCTGCCTTCGCTCGGGTAGACGAGCTTGATCTCTTTCTGGCCGCCAGCCACGTATTCCTGCGCGGCGTATTCCAGCGTCATGCCCACGGCGTATTCGCCGGCGGCGACGCCTTTGTAGGTGGTGCCCGACGAGGCCGTCACGACCGCGTTGGCGGCGATCTTGTCCAGACCGGCCTGGCCGAACTGCTTGTACAGGCCGTACACCAGCATGTAGGCCGTGCCGCTCTTGGACGGATCGGTGATGGCGAACTTGTTCTTCCACTGCGGCTGCATCAGGTCCGACCACGTGGCCGGCGCAGGCAGACCCTTCAGCTGCCGCTCGTTGACCATCATCACCATGACGTGCACGTTCGTGCCCACCCACAGGTCGTCCGGGCCGCGGAATTCGGCCGGGATCTTGTCCAGGTCTGCCGGGCGATAGGCCTGCAGATGCTGGCGGTAGGCGCCCAGGGTGCCGAAGCCGCCGCTCCAGAACAGGTCGCCGCGCGGGTTCTGCGATTCGGCTTCGATGCGCTTCATCATCGTGCCGGTGCCGCCCGTGACGGGCTGCACATTCAGCTTGGGGCTCGTCTTCTTCACGGCTTCCAGCGCGGTCTCGATGGTTTCCGTATTGTTCGACGAATACAGCACGACGTTCTGGGCGTGCGCGGCGCCCGTCGCCAGGGCGGCGGTCAGGACACTGGTGAGTATCAGGTGCTTGAGTTGCATGGGTAGCCTTTGGATCGAGGGGGTTATTTGCCGGAGAACAGCTTGATGCGGAATGCCTTGACCGACACGATGATGGGCAGCACGATCACCGTGACCAGCGCGGCGCCATAGGCGGACGCCATGCCCAGCCTGCCGCCGTCGACCTGGCGGAAGATGGCGATCGGCATGGTTTCCAGGCCGCCGCTGTAGGCCACGATCGAAGCCGACAGCTCGGAGATCGTCGTCAGCCACATCAGGATGGCAGCCGAAATGATCGATGCCTTCATGGCGGGCAGGATCACTTTGAAGAAGGTCATCAGCGGCGACACGCCCAGGCTGATCGAAGCCTCTTCGATCGAGTCGGGGATGTTGAACAGCACCGACGAGGCGTTGCGCACGGCGAACGGCAGGCGGCGCACCGTGTAGCACAGCACCATGATGCCGGAGGTGCCGGCCAGCACCAGCCAGCCGGTGTTGAAGGTCTGCACCAGCGCAATGCCCAGCACCGTGCCGGAAATCGTCAGCGGCAGCACCACGATGTAGTCCAGCACCTGCGTGAAGGCGCTGCGCTTCTTGATCGTCAGGTAGCTGACCAGCACGGCGAAGGCCACGCCCAGCACCGTCGCCAGCGAGGCGAATTTCAACGAATTCAGGATCGGCTCCGGCGCCCCATGCACCGCGCGCTGCATGCTGGCCAGCGACCATTGACCCCACTGCATGACCGGCCCGCTGGTCTTGGTGAAGGCGGCCACGAACACGATGATGAGCGGCAGCATGGACAACAGGATGACGAAGCCGACGCCGCCGGTATAGAGGGCGGCGGTCCAGGAACGCACGCGCACGGCGGCCGGCGCGCGGCCCTGCGTCATGGTGTAGACCTTGCGTTCCACCACGCGCTTCTGGAAGAACAGCACGATGGCGACGATGGCGATCGACACCACCGACATGGCGCTTTGGAGCGTGGGGCTGCCGCCCATTTCGCTGACGAACGTGTTGTACGTCATCACCGACAGCAGCGGCACGCGGCTGCCCAGCAGCATCGCCAGCGCGAAGTTGCCGACCACCAGCGTGAACACCACCAGCGCATTGACCAGCACCGCGGGCAGCAGCACGGGCACCAGCACGCGCAGCTTGGTCAGGAACGGCGGCGTGCCCAGGCTCAGCCCGGCTTCCTCCAGTTGCCCGTCAAAGCCGCGTAGCGCGGCCAACACGCCCAGGTAGATGTACGTGTAGTAGACGAGCGTCATGGAAAACACCATGCCCGTCCAGCCGTAGAAAGACGGCAGCGAAATGCCCGCGTCGCCCAGCAGGTTCGTCAACAGGCCGTTGTTGCCCAGGATCAGCAGCCAGGACTGGCCCACGATGATCTCGGGGATCACGATGGTCAGGACAGGCAGGATCGCCACCAGGTTCTTCAACGGAAAGTCGTAGCGCGCCACCATGTAGGCAAACGGCACGCCCACCAGCACGGTGCAGGTGGTGACCGCCAGGCCCAGGATCAGCGTGTTGCCGAAGGCCTCCAGGTATTGCGAATCCGCCAGCAGGGCCCTGAATCCTTCCAGCGAAAAGCCGCCATCTTGTCCTGTGACGCTGTTGCCGAACAGCACGCCCAGCGGGTACAGCACGAAGAACAGCAGCAAGACCAGGCTGATCGCGGTCAGGATGCCCCAGGGCCACCATTTGATTTTCATGGCGTGCGCGTCCTCAGGCGTTGACGACGCGGCTGTCGGCGGGGATCAGCACCTGCACGGCTTCGCCGGGCTGGAACTGCGCGACCATGTTGCCCGCATGCAATTCGACCCGGATCTCGGATCCGTTGTCCAACGCGATGCGATAGGCGGTCTTGAAGCCCAGATACTGGCGGCGCAGCACTTTGCCCGGCAGCGTGTTCGGCACATAGGGCGCGGGCGCCATCAGGGCGAGTTCTTCGGGACGCGCGATCAGCACGCCGTTGGCGTCCAACCGCGTGCTGCCTTGCATGCCATCAAAGCCCAGGCCGCACAGTTCGTAGCGGACATGGCCGTCGGGCGCGCCCGCCAGCCCGGTCTGCGCCGGCACGGGAATTACATTGGCCGAGCCGATGAAGTCGGCCACATAGGCGTTGACCGGCGTGCCGTAGAGCTCTTCCGGCGTGCCCAATTGGGCGATGTTGCCGTGGTCCATGATGGCGATGCGGTCCGACATCGCCAACGCCTCTTCCTGATCGTGCGTGACGAACACGGTCGTGATGCCGGCTTCGCGCACCAGGTCGAGGATGACGTCGCGCATCTGCAGCCGCATCTTGGCATCCAGGTTGGACAGCGGCTCGTCCATCAGCAGCACGCGCGGCCGGATCACCAGCGCGCGCGCCAGGGCGACCCGCTGGCGTTGTCCGCCGCTCATCTGGGCGGGGTAGCGGTCGGCCAAGGCCAGCAATCCCACTTTATCCAGCGCTTCATTGGCACGCCGCGTGGTCTCGGCGCGTGCCACGCCGCGGGCGCGCAGGCCATAGGCCACGTTGTCGAACGCGGTCTTGTCGGGGAACAGGGCGTAGTCCTGGAACACCATGCCAATGTCGCGGCGGTGCGCGGACACATGGGTCACGTCGTCCTGGTCGAACAACAGACGTCCGCCATCGGGTGCGTAAAAACCCGCAATGCAGCGCAACAAGGTGGTCTTGCCGCAGCCGCTGGGCCCCAGCAGCGTGTAGAACGCGCCGTCGGGAATGTGCAGCGACAGATTGCGCAGCACTTGCTGCCCGCCGAAAGTCTTGACGATGCCGTCTACCGTGATCGATGCCATTTTTGGGTTCCTGCTTGGGTTCCCGGCATCATAGGAATGCGTCCCCGCGGCGACCAGCAGTGTTTTTTAAGGCGTGGCGTTAGATTTTCTAAGAGGTCGGCGCCGCGACTATCCCCTAGAATGCGGCTGAACAAGGCAGGCGCCCGGTCAAGGCCGCGCCGCCGATAAGACCACAACAAGGGAAAACGTGGGAAAGAGCAGCACAGTCATGCGCCTGGCCGGCGCGCGGGCGGGCGTCCGCTGACATGGCGGGGCAGAGCCTGCCTCCATTGAAGGCCTTGCGCGTCTTCGAAGCCGCGGCACGGCTGCGCAGCTTCACGGCCGCCGCCGACGAGCTCAGCATCACGCACAGCGCGGTCAGCCAGCAGATCCGCATTCTTGAAGAGTATGTGGGCCAGCCGTTGTTCGCCCGCGAAGCGCGCGGCGTGGCGTTGCTGCCTTGCGCGCAGGCGTATTTTCCGGAAGTGCAGGCCAGCCTGGAACGCATCGCGATCGCAACCGCCAAACTGAAGGCGCCAGCCTATGGCGGCGTGCTGCGCGTGTGTGCGACCCCGTCGCTGACGATGAAGTGGCTGATCCCGCGCCTGTCCACCTTCCAGGCGCAGCATCCGGGGATCGACGTGCAGTTGAGCACGCAGGCGCGACCGTTCCTGGATCGGGGCGGCGATACCGGCAGTGACGTCCTGATCCGCCACGGCTTCATGGCGCAGTCGGACCTGGCCTGTGTGCATTGCCTGGACGATTTCCATCTGCCGGTGGCATCCCCGCGCTTCATCGAGCGCAACCGGCTGGCGGCCCCGGCAGACTGCCTGGGGCATCCGCTGTTGAAGATCTCGGGCGGCATGGACCATTGGCCGCGCTGGTTTGCGCTTGCCAAGGTGGACGTGCCCGCGCAGTTGCCCGGCCCGGTGTTCGACCATCAGTTCCTGTGCATGCAGGCCGCCATGAACGATCTGGGCATCGCCCTGGCGCCGTGGAGCCTGCTGGAAGACGATATCCGCGCCGACCGCCTGCGGCCTTTGTTCGCCCAGCCGCAATTGCCCAACGCCGGCATCCATGCGCTGTACCGGCACGACGGCCCGGCCGCGGCGTCGGCGCAAGTTTTCATCGCCTGGCTGTGCGCGCAACAGCACGGCTTGCCCCATCCCGGATAGACAAGGACTCCCATGCTGTATTCCACTCCGTCCGCCGGCCTGCAATGGCGCGGCATTACGCCACCGTTGGCGCTTTCCGATTACCGCGTCATCGCGTTCGATATGGATTCCACGCTTATCTCGATCGAGACGCTGGATGAAATGGCCGATTTGATGGGCAAGAAGGCGGAAGTGGCGGCGTTGACCGAAGCCGCCATGCGCGGCGAGATCGTGGACTACAAGCAGAGCCTGCGCGACCGCGTGGCCTTGCTGGCTGGCATGCCCGAGGCGTTGCTGGACGAGGTCTACAACCAACGCGTGCAGATCAATCCGGGCGCCGAAACGCTGATCGCCGCCTGCAAGGCCGCCGGCCTGACCTGCCTGTTGGTCACGGGCGGGTTCACGTGCTTTACCGACCGCTTGCGCGTGCGGCTGGGGTTGGACGACGTGCGCGCCAACGTGCTGGAAATGGTGGATGGCCGTATGACGGGCCGACTGCTGCCGCAGGCCTGGGGCGATATCTGCGATGGCGAAGAAAAGCGCCGCAAGCTGGCGGAGGTGTGCGCATCCCTGGGAGTGGGCACCGAGCGCGCGATTGCGGTGGGCGACGGAGCCAATGATCTGCCGATGATGCGTGCGGCGGGCCTGTCCGTGGGCTATCACGCCAAGCCGGCGGTTCGGCGTGAAGTGAATATCGCCATCGACGAAGGCGGGCTGGACCGCCTGCTGACGCTGTTCAAGATCGAAGACGCCGCCTGAGCCCGAGTTTCAGACAAAATCCAGATTGATCCGATGAAAAATCACTAGTAGTCTGATTGACAACCGAGATAAAGCAGTTTGCGGCGTCGCTTCAAGACGGGCGTGCACCAGTAGCCGGTCCATAGGCAGGGCGCTTAAGGTTCAGCGAAACGGCGCCGTAATGGGGAAAGGGAGGGCAAACCCGCCTTCCGGATCCTGTTTACGCCTTGGGAGGCGTCATGACTATTCGCAATTCGGTGTTTGCGTTGTCTTTTGTCTCGTTGCTGGCCCCCGCGGTGGCCGGCGCCAGTGATGGCGCGATCCGGTTTACGGGGGCCATCGTCGAGCCCGCGGCGTGTCGGGTCGACATGCAAGGCCGCAAGGCCGGGGTGGCTCCCCCCTCAGCGCAGTGCGACCAACCAGCCGGCCGTTTGCCGCTTCCCGAAGCGAACATCGTCACCGTCAGCATCAAGGCCTTGCCGCCGGTGCCGGGCCGCAACGGCGGCCCGGATCAGCGCTACAGCATCGTGACGCTCGACTACCTGTAGGAAGCCGGGTCAGATCAGGCCGCGGATTTCCACGGCCGGGTCCACGTCCGCGTCATAGTCCACGCCTTCGATCTCAAAACCGAACAGGCGCAGGAAGTCCTGCTTGTAGCCGGCGAAATCGGTCAGTTGGTAGATGTTGTCGCTGGTGACCTGGGTCCACAGCGCCTGCACCTGCGCCTGCACTTGCGGATCCAGTTCCTTGTAGTCCGCGCGCAGGCGGCCGTCGGCATCCAGGATCGGCGTAGCGCTGCACAGGCTGTCCTTGTACAGGCCGTAGACCTGCTCGATGCAGCCCTCGTGAGTGCCTTCGGCCTTCATGATCTTGAACAGCAGCGACAGGTACAGCGGCATCATCGGGATGGCCGAGCTGGCCTGCGTGACCACGGCTTTCAGCACCGAGACCCGGGCGTCCCCGCCGCGTGCGGCCAGTTTGGCGCGGATGTCCAGCACCTTCTGGTCCAGGTCTTTCTTGGCGGCGCCGATCGAGCCGTTCCAATAGATGTCGTGCGTGATCTTCTCGCCCAGGTACGTGAAGGCGGTGGTCGTGGCGCCTTCGGCCAAAACGCCGGCTTCCAGCAGTGCGTCGATCCACATCTGCCAGTCTTCACCGCCCATGACGGCGACGGTGGCGTCGATTTCGGCCTGGGTCGCCGGTTCCAGCACGGATTCCTTGACGACCTCACGGTCCGTGTCCAGGCCGCGCAGATTGACCGCATGGCCGATCGGTTTCAACGTCGAATTGAAGACCTGGCCGGTCTTGGGGTGCGTGCGGCGCGGGGCGGCCAGGCTATAGATCACCTGGTCGACCTGGCCCAGGTCCGCCTTGATTGCGGCGATGGTCTTTTGCTTGATCTCGTCCGAAAACGCGTCGCCATTGATGCTCTTGGCGTACAGGCCTTCCGCTTCGGCCGCCCTGTGGAAGGCGGCCGAGTTGTACCAGCCCGGCGTGCCGGCCTTGGCGGCCTCGGCGGGGCGTTCGAAGAACACGCCCAGCGTCTGCGCGCCACAGCCGAACGCCGCGCTGATGCGCGCGGCCAAGCCATAGCCGGTCGACGCGCCCAGCACCAGCACACGCTTCGGGCCGCCGGCGATCGGGCCTTGCGCCTTGACGTAGTCGATCTGGTTCTTCACGTTGGCCTCGCAGCCGACGGGATGGGTGGTGACGCAGATGAAACCGCGCACGCGGGGCTTGATGATCATGAAGACCTCGTTCGGGGAAGTGCGAAATGCTGGGGGAATGCCGGATGCCGGCGCGACCGGTGCGCGAAAGCGCAAAAAGCGACCAGCATTGTACGGGAGCCAGCCCGGGGCTGCTGGCGGGCCGGCGTTGGCTGCGCCTTCCCCGGTCAGCGGGCGCCGGCCTTGGCCGGGGCGGTGGCAGCGGCGGGCCCGCGGCGCCATTCGACCAGGCCGATGCCGATGCCGCTGGCGCAGATGATGGCGATGCCCAGCCAGGTCAGCGGATCCGGGAAATGGCCCCAGACCAGCCACCCCACGGAGGTGGCGCTGATGATCTGCAGATAGATGAACGGCGCCAGCGTCGAGGCGGGCGCGCGCCGGTAGGCGGCGATCTGGAACAGGTGGCCCACGCCGCCAGTCACGCCGGTCGAGATCAGCAGGAACCAGTCGAAGGCCGACAGCGATTGCAGCACGGGCAGGGCGGCCGGCAGCACGAAGGGCAGGGACAGCGTCAGGCAGGCCGTGCCCACCGCGCCGCTCCAGATCAGCGACGTGAACGGATCGTCCCCGGCGACGCGCCGCGTGGCGATGAACTGGGCCGCGAAGCAACAGGCCGTCAGCAGCCCGAAAATGGTGCCCACCGGATGCAGGCCGCCGCCCGGCCGGATGACGATGATGACGCCGATGAAGGCGATGCCTGCCGCCACGAAGCGCGAGAGCCGCGCGGGTTCTTTCAGGATCCAGGGCGCCAGCGACAGCACCAGCAGGGGCGCCAGGAAGTTGATGGCCGTGGCCTCGGCCTGCGGGATGTAGCTGAGTGTGGTGAAGAACATCAGCGTGGCCAGGAACATCGAACCGCCGCGGATCAACTGTTCGCGCGGGCGTTTGCTGCGCAGCACGCCGACCCCCTTGGTGGGCAGCACCAATGCCAGCACCAGGACCAGATGCACCACATACCGGAACCAGGACAGCACCAGCAACGGCACGCCCGCGTTCATCACCCATTTGCCGCTGGCGTCCAGACAGGAGAGCGTCCACATCGAAAGCACCAGCAACAGGATCCCGACGAGCGGGCCGCGGGAGGCGGGCGCGGCGGCTGGCGGGCGACCGGAATCGGCCGGGGGCATGGACAGGCTCCTAATGGGGAAACGGGCGGCTGCCATGATACGCTCATCGCGCCGGGGGGAAAGGCCAATGATAGAACTACGCAACGTCGAAACTTTTTTTTGGGTCGCCACGCTGGGCAGCTTTCGCGCCGCGTCGGAAAAGCTCAACACCACGCAGCCTGCGGTATCGCAGCGCATTGCCTCGCTTGAGGCCGACCTGGGCGTGCTGTTGTTCGAGCGCGACGCGCGCGGCGTCAAGCTCACCGCCAAGGGCCATGAACTGCTCTCGCACGCCGAGCGCATGCTGCAGGTGCGGCGCGACATGTTTGAAGCCGCACGCGAACAGAACGTGATGACGGGCACGGTGCGTATCGGCGTGGCCGAGACCATCGTGCAGACCTGGTTGCCCACGTTGATCGAACTGATCCACACGACGTATCCGGCGCTGGTGCTGGAGATCGAAGTCGACACCACCCACGTGCTGCGCTCGCACCTGATGTCGCGCCAGATCGACCTTGCCTTCCTGATGGGGCCGGTGCTGGAGGCACGGGTGGAGAACCTGCCGCTGTGCACCTATCCCTTGGCCTGGGTAGCCAGCCCCACGCTGGATCTGGGGCCTGAACCGCTGACCCTGGAACGGATTGGGAAGCTGCCCATCATCACTTACCCGTCCAATAGCGCGCCGTACCGCTTCGTGCGCGACATGCTGACGCGCGCGGGCGTGTCGGCGCCGCGCATGTACGGCAGCGCGTCGATGTCGATGGTAGTGCGCATGACGCAGGACGGCATCGGCACCAGCGTGATCGCCCCGGTGTTCCTGGGCAAGGAGCTTGCGCGCGGCGAATTGCGCATCCTGCGCGTCGAGGCCGATCCGCTGCCTGAGCTGAGTTTCACGGCGACCTGGGTGCAAGGCCCGGACAGCCATGCGGTCAAGGTCATTGCGCAGATGGCGCAGAAGGTCGCCGCGCAGGCCGCCGACGGCATTCCTGCCTAGGTGTTTTCCCCATATGCCGCGCACGGCCGCGTGCCGGCGCGTCCCTCGGCCGCCCGCGTCCGGGTGTGCCCGATCGCCCGCTAAGCCCCGTCAATAGGCGGTTTGCGGGATTCTTGGCGAGCTGCCGTCAGGAGACCCAAGAAATATTTATACCCCCACATCGCAACATACGATTGGACGCTCCGCGCCCCTGACGATGCAATGGCGGCACATGAATAAGCAAGCAACGCCTGGATACACAGCGCGGGGGGAAAGCATGAATACGCATCTGTTCCAACACTGGACGCAGGCGGTGGCGGATTTACCGCGCCGCGCGCTTGACTCCCGACCCTGAATCCCCGATTCCTAACCGCGTGCGATCAGGGTAACGGGATCCCGCGCGCGACAGACCATCCCGCCAGCCAGGAGTTTTGTCCATGAAGAAGTCTCTTGTTTTCGCCGCCGTCGCTGCCAGCTTGCTGGCAGGCGCCGTCCACGCGCAAGATCTGCCCAAAACCCAGTTGAAGGTCGTGGGAGGCCTGTCCAACCTGACCGCCTACAACGACTACGAAAAGCCGTTCTGGACCAAGACCATCCCCGAGCTGTCCAAAGGGCAGGTTACGGCGGACATCAAGGGCTTCAATGAAATGGGCTTGAAGGGCCCCGAACTGCTGCGCCTGATGTCGCAGGGCGTGATTGAATTCGGCACCGCGACCTTGTCGTACTTCGCCAGCGACAATCCCATCAATGAAGCGATCGACCTGGCTGGCCTGGCACCGGACGTCAAGACGGCGCGCGCCGTCACCGAAGCGTTCGAACCCGTCTACGCCAAGCTGTATGGCGAAGGCAGCAACGTCAAGCTGCTGGGCATCTCGACCTATCCGGCACAAGTGTTGTTCTGCAATGCCGAGATCAAGAGCCTGGCCGACATCAAGGGCAAGAAGGTACGCACCAGCAGCCGCACCACGGCCGAATTCGTTGAAGCGCTGGGCGGTTCCAGCGTCACCATGGCCTTCGGCGAAGTGGTCCCGGCGCTGCAGAACAAGGTGGTCGATTGCGCCATCACGGGTTCGCTGTCTGGCTATTCGGCCAAGTGGTACGAGGTCTCCACGCACCTGGTCGCGCTGCCCATCAACTGGAACCAGCAGATCCACGCCGTCAATCAGAAAGCCTGGGATAAGCTGGATCCCGCGGTTCGCACCTTCCTGCAGGCCAACGTGAAGACGCTGGTCGACAACATCTGGGAAGCGGCCGCGCGCCAGACGCAGGAAGGCTATGACTGCAACACCGGTGCCGCCGCGTGCCCGTTCCCGGTCAAGGGCAAGATGGTTCTGGTGCAACCTAGCGAGGCCGACCAGGCCCTGCTGAAGAAGGTCGCGCAGGAAGCCGTCTTGCCCAAGTGGGCCGCGCGTTGCTCGGCGCAGTGCGTCAAGGACTTCAACGCCACCATCGGCAAGACGCTGGGCCTGACCGCCAGCAAGTAAGCGCCATCCCGCGTCGCCGCCTTGCGCGGCGGCGCGTTGCAAGGCAAGTCATTACGGGCGTTGCCCGCAGAGGTTCCATTCATGACCCAAACCGAACACTTCCGCCTGCTTGGCGGCCTGTTGCGGCGCGCCGAGAGCTTTTCGCGCGCGGCCGTATGGGCCGGCGGCGCTTTGACGGTGGCCAGCGTGCTGCTGATCTCCTTTGACGTCCTGGCCCGCAAATTCCTGGGCTTCACCACGGGCGGCGCCGACGAGTTGTCCAGCTATGCCTTTGCCATCAGCACCTCGTGGGCGCTGGCGTTCGCCACGCTGCAGCGCGCCAACGTGCGTGTCGATGTGCTTTATCAATATCTGCCGGTGCGCCTGTCTGCCGTGCTGGACTGGATCTCCATGGTGGCGATGGCCGTCTTCATGGTGTTCCTGACGTACTACGCCTACGAGGTAGTCCAGACCTCATGGGCGCAGAAATCCGCCGCTAATACGCCGCTTGCCACGCCGCTGTGGATTCCGCAGGGACTGTGGCTGCTGGGTCTGGCCTGGATGTGCATCACGGTTGCCCTGATGCTGGCGCGCGCTTCCGCGGCGCTGGTCACGGGCGACATCGAACTGGTCAAGCAGATCTGCGGCGTGCGTTCGGCGCAGGAAGAAGCCGACGAAGAAGCCGCCGCGGGCGAGCGCATGGTGAAGGGAGAACCCGCATGATTTCCACCGCATTGACCTTATTGCTGGTGCTGATCGGCCTGTCCATTCCGGTGGGCGCGGCGCTTGGTGTGTTGGGCCTGATCCTGGACCCGCTGTTTTCGATGCTGCCGCTGTCGCGCGCCATCGGCGAGATTTCCTGGAGCTCGAACAACGAGTTCCTGCTGGTGGCGATTCCCCTGTTCATCATGCTGGGCGAAGTGCTGCTGCGCGCAGGCTTTGCCGAACGCATGTACGGCGCGATGAGCCTGTGGCTGTCGTGGCTGCCTGGCGGGCTGATGCATGCCAACATCGGCGCATCCACGCTGTTTTCGGCCACGTCGGGCTCCAGCGTGGCTACTGCGGCCACGGTGGGCACAGTCGCCATTCCGCAGATCCGCAAGTATGGCTATAACGAGCCCCTGTTCCTGGGCAGCCTGGCCGCCGGCGGTACGCTGGGCATCCTGATTCCGCCCTCGATCAACCTGGTCATCTATGGCGTGCTGACGAATTCGTCGGTGCCCAAGCTGTACCTGGCCGGCATCATTCCCGGCTTTGCGATGGCGGCTTTGTTCATGCTGACGGTCGTGATCGCCTGCGTGGCCAAACCCTCGTGGGGCGGCAAGAAGATCCATGCGACCTGGGGTCAACGATTCGCCAGCCTGGTGCATCTGGCGCCGCCCATGGGCATCTTCTTCCTGGTGGTGGGCTCCATTTACGCGGGGCTTGCGACGCCCACCGAGGCCGCGGCGCTGGGCGTGCTGGGCGCCTTCATCCTTGCGGCATGGTTCCGCCGGCTGAACTGGTCGATGCTGCGCGAAGTGCTGGAAGGCACGATGCGGTCCACGGCGATGATCATGCTGATTGTCATCGCGGCCAGCTTCCTGAACTTCGTCATGTCGGCCACCGGCCTGACCGACGCGCTGACCAAGTCGATTACTGGCCTGGGCCTGTCGCCCGGCTGGATGTTGCTGATCGTGGTGATTTTCTACCTGGTGCTGGGCTGCTTCATGGAAACGCTGTCGATGATGATCACGACGATCCCGATCGTCGCGCCCATCATGATCGCGCTGGGCTACGACCCGATCTGGCTGGGCATCGTGATCATCATCCTGGTTGAAGCCGCCCTGATCACGCCGCCTGTCGGTCTGAACCTGTTCGTGGTGCAAAGTCTGCGCAAGGCCGGATCCATGAGCGCGGTCATCGTCGGCAGCTTGCCGTTCGTCCTCGCCATGTTCGTGATGCTGGCCCTGTTGGCGTTCTGGCCCGACCTGGCGTTGTGGCTGCCGCGCGCCTTCGGTTGATTCCTTATCCGTACCGGCGGCGGCCCGGCCTGGGTCGCCCCGTTCCCTCCCTTTGATTCCGCAGGACTGATATGAAAGCCGTATTCAACATCGACGACGCCAACCCCCGCCAGGTGGAAGTGGACTTCAACACGCTGATCGTGGCCGGCTGGGCCGGGCGCGACATCGCCGCCATCGAGCACCACATCGAAGAGCTGGCCGCCATCGGCGTGCCGCGTCCGACCAGCGTGCCGCTGTACTACCGCATCGCCGACAACCAGCTGACCCAGGCCGAAAGCGTGCAGGCCGTGGGCGAAGAATCCTCGGGCGAAGTCGAGACCTTCGTCTTCGCCGTGGACGGCGAGATGTACGTCAGCATCGCGTCCGACCATACCGACCGCAAACTGGAGACGGTCAGCGTCGCCATGTCCAAGCAGGTCTGCGTCAAGCCGGTTGCCACCAGCGCCTGGCGTTTGGCCGACGTGGCCGACTACTGGGATGAACTGGTCATCCGCTCCTACATCGTCGAGAACGGCGAAAAGGTGCTGTACCAGGAAGGTCCGCTGTCCACGCTGCGCACGCCGCAGGACCTGATCGCCGGCTACACCGGCGGCGCGGCCGTCCTGCCGCAAGGCGCGGGCATGACCTGCGGCACGGTGGGCGCCATTGGCGGCATCCGCGCGGCGGCGGACTTCACCATGGAACTGTTCGACCCGCGCCGCCAACGCACGCTGAGTCACCGCTATCATGTCGAATCGCTGCCTGTGGTGGCCTGATTCCGGTTTCGCACGGTATTGATCGCCAGGCGCACCTCTTGAGGCTGCGCCTGTCCGCACTTTTACGCCGCAAGACGGCACTAGGACAATGATGGTTTCGACCTTGAATGAACTGACCTTGGCCCTGAGCGAGGGCCGCACCACCGCTGTGCAACTGACTGAGGCCGCGCTGGCACGCGCCCGGGACGAGGCGGGCGAGGGCGCTCGTGTGTTTACGAAGCTGTATGCGGAATCGGCGTTGGCCCAGGCGCGCGCCTCCGACACCTTGCGCGCGGCCGGCATTGTGCGGTCTGCGGTGGAAGGCCTGCCCATCAGCATCAAGGACCTCTTCGACATCGAAGGCGAAACCACGATGGCCGGCTCGGTGGCGCGCGAAGGCGAACCGGCGGCCGACGAGAATGCCGAAGTCGTGCAGCGCCTGATCGCGGCGGGCGCGGTCATCATCGGCCGCACCAACATGACCGAATTCGCGTATTCGGGCCTGGGCATCAACCCGCACTACGGCACGCCGCTGAACCCCTACGACCGCGCGACCGGCCGCATTCCGGGCGGCTCGTCCTCGGGCGCTGCCGTGTCGGTGGCCGACGGCATGGCCGTTGCCGGCATCGGGTCGGACACCGGTGGTTCGGTGCGCATCCCGGCCGCGCTGTGCGGCCTGACGGGTTTCAAGCCCAGCGCCTGGCGGGTTTCCATGACCGGCGTGCTGCCGCTGTCGGCAAACCTGGATTCCATCGGCCCCATCGCCGCCAGCGTGCGCTGCTGCGCGGAGCTGGACGCCGTCCTGTCGGGTGACGGCAGCCCCGTGCCGGAGGCGCTCCCGCTGCGCGGCCTGCGCCTGGCCGTGCCGACGACCTTGGCGCTGGACGCCATGGAAAAGCACGTGGCCGACAGCTTCGCCGCTGCCGTGGCGCGCCTGAAGGAAGCGGGCGCTATGGTCGACGAAATCGCCATTCCCGAATTCGCGGAGTTGGGCAACATCAACAGCAAGGGCGGTTTCACCGCCGCGGAAGCCTGGGCCTGGCACCGCGACCTGATCGCCCGCGCCGGCAAGCGCTACGACCCGCGCGTCGTGTCGCGCATCATGCGTGGGCAGGACATGTCGGCCGCCGACTACCTGGATTTGCTTGACGCCCGCGAAGCCTGGGTGGCGGCCGTGGACCGCCGTATCGCCGGCTACGACGCCCTGATCATGCCGACCACGCCCATCGTGGCCCCCGCAGTCGCGGACCTGGCAGCTTCCGACGAGGCCTACTACGCGGCCAACGGCCTGATCCTGCGCAACCCCACGCTGATCAATTTCCTGGATGGCTGCGCCCTGTCGCTGCCGTGCCACGCGCAGGGCACGGCGCCGGTGGGGCTGATGATCGCGGGCAGCAACGGCGCCGACCGCCGTATCCTGGCGATCGGCCTGTCGGTCGAAGAGCGCCTGGCCGCGCGCTGATCGCAGGCCATGCCAAGGACGGGCGGGGCAGGGCGCGGGCAGGCCCTTGCCGCTGCCCGTCTGCGGCTAAGATGAGGATTGGGATTGCACACGCTGTGGGCATACGCGGGACGCCGGCTCCATGATCGATCTGCGCAATATCGAAACATTCTTCTGGGTTGCCACCCTGGGCGGGTTCCGCGCTGCCGCTGAAAAGCTGAACGCGACGCAGCCGGCCATTTCGCAGCGCATCGCGTCGCTGGAATCGGACCTGGGCATCCGCCTGTTCGATCGCGACGCCCGCGGCATCAAGCTTACGGGCAAGGGCCGTGAATTGCTGTCCCACGCCGAGCGCATGCTGCAGCTGCGGCGCGACATGCAAGAGGCCGCGGCCGCCAAGAGCATCATGAGCGGCACGCTCAGGTTGGGCGTCTCCGAGACGATCGTCCACACCTGGCTGCCCACGCTGATGGAGTATCTGCACGACAGCTATCCGGCCCTGATGGTCGAGATCCAGGTCGATACGACCACCATGCTGAAGTCGCAACTGGCCGCGCGCCAGATCGACCTGGCGTTTCTGCTGGGGCCGATGGAAGAGCCCCGCGTGGAAAACCTGTACCTGTGCAACTACCCGCTAAGCTGGGTAGCCAGCCCGAAGCTGAAGGTCGGGCGGCAGCCCATCAGCTTGAAACGGCTGGCGGACTGGCCGGTCATTACCTATTCGTCCACTACGGATCCGCACCGCTCGGTTCGGCAGCTGATGCTGCAGGCCGGCGTGGAGTCGCCGCGCATGTACGGAAGCTCGGCGCTCAGCGTCATCGTGCGCATGGCGCAGGACGGCATCGGCACGGCGGTGATCGCGCCGGTCATCCTGCGCAAAGAACTCGCCCAGGGCGAATTACGCATCCTGGAAGTGAAAGCGCCGGCTTTGCCGCCCTTGCATTACACGGCCTGCTGGATGCAGGGCCCCGACAGCCAGATTCCCCGCGTGGTGGCCGAAGCCGCGCAGCAGATCGCGCGTGAAGACGCGCTGCGCCATCCGGCAAAACCCTGATAAGGAATGTTGATCGGGGTCTATCGCAACATGTGATTAGACGACCGCTTGTACTTCCGGTGCAATGCCCCCTATCAATCACCACATCCAGGGGATAGGCATGGCACAGGGCATGGCGGGTAGGGACAGTGTTGCGTTGGCGCGGCAGGCGCGCCTGGACGCCCGCAGCGGCAAGCTGACAGGGCCCACGGCGAATCTCGCGCCTGGGCACGTGCAGGCCAATCTGGCCATCCTGCCGCGTGCACTGGCAGCCGACTTCCTGCATTTCTGCCAACGCAATCCCAAACCGTGCCCGTTGCTGGCCATGTCCGAACCAGGCGACCCCGCATTGCCGGAATTGGGCCACGACATCGACATCCGCAGCGACATTCCGCGCTACCGGGTCTGGAAAGACGGGGAACTGGTCGCCGAGCCTACGGATGTCCGCGATGTCTGGCGCGACGACCTCGTGTCGTTCCTGATCGGCTGTTCGTTTTCCTTCGAAGAAGCCATGCTGGACAACGGCCTGCCGGTGCGCCATATCGAACAGGGCTGCAATGTGCCGATGTACCGAACCAATGTGCCCACGCACGGCGCAGGCGTTTTCGGTGGCCCCCTGGTGGTGTCGATGCGGCCCCTGAAGGCGGCCGACGCGATCCGCGCCATCCAGGTCACGTCGCGCTTTCCTTCCGTGCACGGTGCGCCCGTCCATATCGGTGACCCTGCCTTAATCGGGATTGCCGACATCAACCAGCCGGATTACGGTGATGCAGTCGAGATACGCGAGGGCGAGTTGCCCGTATTTTGGGCCTGCGGGGTGACGCCCCAATCGGTCGTGGCTGCGGTGCGCCCGGAGTTCTGCATTACCCACGCGCCGGGCCACATGCTGGTTACGGATCTGATCAACAGCCGGATGGCGATTCTTTGAGGGTTGCGCAGGCCGCGCGACACGGGGATCTGACCCTAGTAATCAGCCATTTGTCAGCGCGAAGCAGTTAGAACCACCCAGACGGTGATTTTCAGCCGTAGCAGTTGTGCCACCAAAACGATCCATTAAAGGACAAGGGGAAAAGGCGACAACCGTTCAGCACCCAATGTCTTGCGGCGTGCCGCAGGACGGCGGGCTGCCGCGAGTCAGTTCGTTCCAGGCCGGGGCTGCCGCCCGGCGCATTGCTTTCCAAGTTGGTTTATTCCAGGAGTCTAGTAATGAAGATGAAGCTCATTGCGGGTGTCGCCGCAAGTCTGGTGTTGCTGAGCGCCGTGCCTGCCCAGGCGCAGCAGAAGACGGTGCGTATCGGGGCGATCTACCCCTTGTCGGGCGCCTTGGCGTCCACGGGCGCCGAAATCAAGGCCGCGGTTGAACTGGCCGTCGATATCGTCAATAACCCGCATCCCGAGCTGGAAGGGATTCCGCTTGCCGCCGGCAGCGGCCTGCCCGCGCTGGGCGGCGCCAAGATCGAAGTGGTGTTCGGGGACTCCCAAGGCAAGCCCGAAGTCGGCCTGGCCGACGCGCAGCGCCTGATCGACCAGGAAAAGGTCGTGGCCTTGACGGGCGCATACCAGTCCGCCGTCACCAAGACGGCCAGCCGCATCGCCGAGCAACGCGGCATTCCCTACGTCAACGGCGAATCCAGCAGCCCGGACCTGACCGAACGCGGCTACAAGTGGTTCTTCCGCACCTCGCCCAACGACGATACGTTCGTTGAAAACATGATGCAGTTCCTGGACGGCATCAAGGCGGTGCCGACCGCCAAGATCGCCGTGGTGTATGAAAACACCGACTTCGGCGTGAACACGTACAAGGCCGTGGAGAAGTTCGCCAAGCAGTACAAGCGGGAATTGGTGGCCAACATCGCGTACAGCGCGGGTTCGGCGTCAGTGACGGCCGAAGTCCAGAAGCTGGCTGCTGCCCGCGCCGACGTGGCGATCTTCGCCAGCTACACGTCCGACGCCATGCTCTTCGTGCGCACGATGCGCGAAAGCAAGTATGCGCCGCCGGTGCTGCTGGCCAACGACGCCGGTTTCATCGATTCGCGCTTCGTGCAGGAAGTGGGCCCGCAAGTGCAGGGCGTGCTGACACGTGACGTGTGGGGCAACGACGTCGCTGCGGCCAAGGCGGGGTTGAAGAAGATCAACGACATGTACAAGGCCAAGACGGGCAAAGACCTGAACGGTAACAACGCGCGTTCGATGCAGGGCGTGCTGGTGCTGGCCGACGCCATCAACCGCGCCGGCTCGACGGACCCCGAGGCCATCCGCAAGGCCCTGGCCGCGACGGACCTGGGTGAAGCGCAGGTGGCGATGCCCTGGGCCGGCGTGCAGTTCGACGCCAAGGGCCAGAACACCAAGGGTTCGGGCTTGATCCTGGAGCTCAAGGGCTCGTCCTACCAGACGGTATGGCCGGAAAAATACCGCACCGACAAGACGCTGCCCACGCTGCCGTTCTCCTGGAAGTAAACCGCTGTCTTGCGTGGCGGGCCGCGGGCGCCCGCCACAGGAGCCCTCCATGTTTGAAGCTCTCTCGGCAGGCCTGTTCAATGGCCTGATCTATGCCGCGGTGGCGGTGGGGCTGGCGCTGATCTGGGGCATTACCGACGTCATCAATTTCGCGCACGGCGAATTCCTGATGTTGGGCATGTATGCCGCCTATTGGCTCTATACCCTGGGTCATATCGACCCCACGATGTCCGCGCCGCTGGTGGCTATCGTGCTTGCCTTCGTCGGTTTCCTGACCTATGCGCTGATCATCCGGCGCTTGCAGAAAGGGCCGCCCATGGCGGTCATCCTGGCCACCTTCGGCCTTGGGCTGGTGTTGCGCCAGCTCGCTTTCATCGCCTTTTCTCCCGACTATCGCAGCCTGCCCGACACGCTGGTGTCCGGCAGCGTGACGGTGGCGGGCATTTCACTGGGCCGCCCGCAGGTGGTCACGGGCCTGATCGCGCTGGTCGTCGTGGTGGCGTTGTTCGTGCTGGTGTATCGCACGCGGTGGGGGCATGCCCTGCAGGCGGTGGCGGAAGACCGCCAGGTGGCTGCCCTGGTCGGCATTTCGCCGGACCGCGTCAACGCGCAAGTCTGGATGCTGGGCAGCGCGGCCGTTGGCCTGGCCGGCGCCTTGCTGACCACGTTCTTTTATGTCTTTCCGTCCGTGGGCACGGTCTTCGGACTGCTGGCGTTCGTGGCGGTGTGCATGGGCGGCTTCGGCTCCCTGCCGGGCGCCTTCATCGCGGGGATCCTGATCGGCATCATCGAGGCCATGACGGGCTACTTCGTCGCGCCGGCCTTGAAGACCGTCAGCGTCTTCATCCTGTTCATCCTGGTTCTCTGGTATCGGCCGCGCGGCCTGTTCGGGCGGTGGTGACATGACGACACAGAAAATCGATTCCACGTCCTCGGGCGTGCCGAAATGGCCGATCGCCGTAGCGCTTGGCGCTACCGCCGTGATGGCGGCGGTGCCGCTGGTGGTGACGGACTCCTTCACCCTGCAGGTGCTGTTGCTGGCGATCATGTTCGGGGCCCTGGGCGCCTGCTGGAACCTGGTCGGCGGCTTTTTGGGCCGCATTTCGTTCGGGCACAGCGTCTTCGTGGGCGTGGGCGGCTACACCACCTTGCTGCTGCTGCACCATCTGAAGCTGACGCCCTTGCTTGGCATTCCGCTGGGCGGCGTGATCAGCGCGGCGCTGGCCTGGCTGGTGGGCGGACCCACGTTGCGGCTGTCGGGCCATTACTTCGCGATGGCCACGATCGCGCTGCTGCAGATCGGCCTGTTGCTGCTGATCAATTGGGAATGGGCGGGGGGCGCGGTCGGGCTGGAGGCGCCGATCGGCGACGCCGCCTGGATGCTGCTGTTCCGCAGCAAGGTGCCGTATTACTGGATCGCGGTTGGCTTGGCCTTCCTGACGTTCTGCGCCACGTATTTCCTGGTGCATTCCAAGGCCGGCTTCTACTGGCGGGCCATCAACGGCGATGAGGCGGCTTCGCGCAGCCTGGGCGTGCCCGCCGATCGCTACAAGATGCTGGCCTTCGTGCTGTCGGCCGGGATGACCGGCGTGTGGGGCGGCTTTTTCGCGATGTACGTGGGCTTCATCGATCCGGAATCCATGTTCAGCCTGACCATGTCGGTGCAGGTCGTGCTGGTGACGATCCTGGGCGGCGTGGGCACCTTGATCGGTCCCTGGCTGGGCGCGGCGGTGCTGCTGCCGCTGTCGGAAGGCACGCGGGTACTGTGGGGCAGTTCAGGCCTGGGCCTGGACCTGCTGATCTTCGGTCTGGCCATCCTGCTCGTCACGATGTTCCTGCCGGGTGGTCTGGTGACATTGAGGAGGCGCCGTGGCTCTGCTGGACGTTAATAACCTGACCAAGCGCTTTGGCGGCCTGGTTGCGAACAAGGACATTTCGCTGTCGGTGGCGGCGGGCGAAATCGTCGCCATCATCGGCCCCAACGGCGCCGGCAAGAGCACGCTGTTCAACGGCCTGGTCGGCCACCACGAACCCACCTCCGGCACGGTCAGCTTCAACGGACGGTCCATGATCGGACTGCGGCCGGAACAGGTGGCCGCGCTGGGCCTGGTGCGCACGTATCAGATCCCGCGCAGCTTCGGGCAGATGACCGTGCTGGAGAACGCCATGGTCGGTGCGCTGTTGCGTCATCCGCGCCTGCCGGACGCGCGCCGCGAGTCGGCGCGGGTGCTGGAACTGGTGGGCCTGGCCGACCGCGCCGACGTGAAAGCCGCGGATCTGAACGTGGCCGGGCAGAAGCGGGTGGAGCTGGCGCGTGCGTTGGCGACGGAACCGCGCATGCTGCTGCTGGATGAAGTGGCGGGCGGCCTGAACCCGGCTGAAGCCATCGCCTTGGCGGAAATCCTGCGCGGCATCCACGCCGCCGGGGTCACGCTGATCATCGTCGAGCACGTGCTGGAAGTGGTCATGCGCCTGGCGCAGCGGGTGCTGGTGTTGAATTTCGGCCAGATGATCGCCGAGGGCGCGCCGCAGGACATCGTCCGCGACCCGGCCGTGATCGAAGCCTATCTGGGGAGAAAGCACCGTGCCTGACGTGATGCTGCAAGTCGAGAACCTGAGCGTGGCCTATGGCGGCGTACAGGCGGTGCGGGGCGTGTCCCTGGAAGTGCGCAAAGGCGAGATCGCGGCCTTGCTGGGGGCCAACGGCGCGGGCAAGTCCAGCACCTTGTTGGCCACCATCGGATCGGTCAAACCGAAGGAAGGGCGCGTCATCTTCGAAGGGCGCGAGATCACGGGTACGCCGCCCGACAAGCTGGTGACGCAGGGTATCGCGATGATCCCGGAAGGCGCGCGCGTGTTCGCGCGCCAGCCGGTGGAGCAGAACCTGCGCCTGGGCGCCTATACGGTGCGCGACGAGCGCGTCTACCGCGATCGCCTGGAGCGGGTCTACACCCTGTTTCCCCGCTTGAAGGAGCGGCGCGAGCAACTGGCGGGCACCATGTCCGGGGGGGAACGCCAGATGCTGGCCATTGGACGCGCGCTGATGAGCGGCCCGCGCCTGCTGCTGATCGATGAGCCCAGCCTGGGCTTGTCGCCCTTGCTGGTCGAACAGGTGTTCGACGCGCTTGCCGCCTTGAACCGCGATGACGGTTTGTCGGTGCTGCTGGTCGAGCAGAACATGGCGCAGGCGCTGGAAGTCGCCGCACGCGCTTATGTGATGCAAAGCGGTCGCGTGGCGCTGTCGGGAAATGCCGCGGAACTGGCGGCCTCCGACGAGGTCCGCAAGGCCTACCTGGGCATGTAGGATGGGTGTAGCGCGAGCAGCCTGGACGAAGAACACTGACATCCGGCGCGCGTAACCCATCAGGCAGCGCTCCCGCGCACGTCGCAACCAAAGAAAAGCCCATCGCAAGCGATGGGCTTTTCAATGCGGCCGGGGGTAGGCCTTGAGGCGGACAGGTCTTAGAAGATGTGGCGGAAGCCCACGGCTGCGCCGACCTGGTTGCTCTTGCCGGCGATTTCGCCGCTGGCGGCATCGCTGACCTTGTTCCAGTCGACGGTGCCGTAGACTTGCGAGCGCTTGGACAGCGAGTATTCTGCCACCGCGACCAGCGCGTAGCGCTTGCCCTTGTCGCCGTCCGTGACCACGTTCTTGCTCTGGTCGTAGTAGCCGGCGCCGGTGATGGCCCAGCGCGGGGTGGCCTGCCAGGTCACACCGGCGAAGTAGCCGTTGTCCTTGCGGTCCAGGCCCGAAGCGGTGGTGGTACCGCCCATGACGGCGTTGACCCAGCCCGTTTCGTCACGGCCGTTGAAGTAGCCGGCAAATACCTTGGCGCCGTCGAACTGATAGGATGCGTTCAAGTTCCAGACACGCTGGCGCAGATCGGAATTGCCGCCGTCATAGGTCTGCTGATAGGCAGCGCCCAGGCCGAATTGGCCGATCATGTAGCGCAGGCTGGCGCCGTACTGCTGGCCGGCCTTGTGGTCTTCCCAGCTTTCGCCGTTGGCCCAGGACAACGCTAGGTCCAGGTCGCCGAGCTTGTTGGCGTACTTCGTCATGTTGTTGGTGCGCACACGCGACATGGCGGCGGGCAGCCAGGCGTTCTGATCGTAGTTGCCGACGGTCAGCGGGTCGAAATGGTCGGCCAGCAGGTCGAACATCGGGGTGTTTTGCAGACCCAGGGTCAACTGGCCGATGTTGCCTCCATCAAGGCCGACGTAGGCCAGACGGCCGAACGTCTTGCCGGCGGCCGACGAGTTGCCGTTCTGCATGTTGAAGCCGTTTTCCAGGCGGAAGAAGGCACGGTTACCGTTGCCCAGATCTTCCGAGCCGCGCAGGCCCCAGCGGCTGTTGGAGATGGCGCCGTTTTCCATCGAGACGCGGCTGCCTTCCTGGCCGACGCTGCCGGCGCTGGTGTTCAGGTAGCGGATGCTGACGTCGGCGATACCGTACAGGGTGACGCTGGTTTCAGCCGAAGCCGTGCCGGCGGCCAGGCCAAGGCCTGCGAGGGCGAGGGATAGGGTGATGCGTTTCACTGATGACTCCTCCTGTGTAGCTGTTTTTTGATTGCACCGGGCTTGTGGCCGGGTCTGTTGCGCCAGGCGGATCGTCTGACGCTGGGCCGCCGCACCGTCGCTGTGGGTAAGCGCGGGTCCGGAGCATTGGCCCAAAAGGTACGACTGCGCCACTTTGGTGCAACGTGTAAGCGCCAGGGGATTCTAAAAAAGTTACCGGGTGTGTAGGGCCAATTTTTTTTCGGCGTTTTCCCTGGTTTACAGATTTCGAAAATAAGCGGTTATTGGAACAATCGCCGGATTGTCCCAAAAAAAACCCCGTTCAGAGAACGGGGTTTCAAGAGGCCGAGATGGGCTACAGCGTCATGTGCAGCGGCAGCCACGTCGCGATGCCGGGCACGGCATAGAGCAGCAGCACCGCCAGGATCATCAGGAAGAACATCGGCAGCGAGGCTCGGGCGATGTAGGGCAGTTCGCGTCCGCTCATGCCCGACAGCACGAACAGGTTGAAGCCCACCGGCGGCGTGATCTGTGCCATTTCCACCACGAATACGATGAAGATGCCGAACCAGATCAGATCGATGCCGGCCGCCTGCACCGTCGGCAGCAACACGCCCATGGTCAGCACCACGATCGAAATGCCGTCCAGAAAGCAGCCCAGCACGATGAAGAACACCATCAATGCCATGATCAGGCCGAACTGCGACAGGCCCAACCCGCCAATCCATTCCGCCAGCGCGCGAGGCAGGCCGATATAGCCCATGGCCAGGGTCAGGAACTGCGCGCCCGCCAGAATCAGCGCAATCATGCAGTACAGGCGCGTGGCGCCCAGCAGCGATTGCTTGAAGGTGGACCGATTCAGCGAGCCTTGCAGCGCCGACAGGATCAGCGCGCCGACGACGCCTACCGCAGCGGCTTCCGTCGCCGTGGCGATGCCGGAGTAGATCGAACCGAGCACCGCACCGATCAGCAGCATCACCGGAATCAGATGGCGCGACTGCGACAACTTGCGCATGAACGACATGCCCGGATCCGCCGCCGGCACCTGGCCGGGATTGCGGATGGCCCACCAGGCGATGTAGCCGCTGAACAGCAGCGCCAAGACGATGCCCGGCACGATGCCCGCGATGAACAGCTTGGCGATGGACACGTCAGCGGCCACGCCGTACACGATCATGATGATCGATGGCGGGATCAGCAGCCCCAGCGTGCCCGCGCCGGACAGCGTGCCCAGGATCTTATCCTCGGGGTAGCCGCGACGGGTCAGTTCGGGGATGGTCATCTTGCCGACGGTGGCGCAGGTGGCAGCCGACGAACCCGACACGGCCGCAAAAATGGCGCAGCCGATCACGTTCGTGTGCAGCAACCGGCCAGGCAGCCGGTTCAGCCAGGGGGCCAGGCCTTTGAACAGGTCTTCTGACAACCGGGTGCGGAACAGGATTTCTCCCATCCACAGGAAGAGCGGCAGGGCGGTCAGGGTCCAGCTGGACGAGGCGCCCCAGATGGTGACGGCCATGGCGTCGCCCGCCGGGCGGCTGGAGAAGATCTCCATGCCGATCCAGGCCGTGCCTGCCAGCGTCAGGCCGACCCAGACCCCGCACCCCAGCAGGACGAAGATCGAGACGACCAATAAGGTAATGACGAGAAGTTCATTCATGGGTTTGCTGCGAAGAGGCGGCGGCCAGACCACGCGAACGGCGGATCAGTTCGTCAATGAGGGCGACCAAAAACAAGACCGTGCCCACCGCCATGCTGGTCTGGGGGATCCAGAGCGGGGTGGCGTCGTTGGACGTGGAAATGTCGTTGAACTGCCAGGAATCGTAGGTCAGCTTGATGCTGAAGAACGCGAAGGCCGCGGCCAGGAGACATCCGACGGCCAGCGCGAAGATATCCAGCCTGCGGCTAGGGCCGGGGGACAGCGAATTCAGGATCAGCGTCACGCGGATGTGTTCGCCGTGCTTGAACGTGCTGGCCAGTGCGAGAAATCCCGCTGCGGCCATGAAGTACCCGGCGTAGGCGTCGGTGCCTGGGATGTTCAGGCTGAGCTGGCGGGCGATGATCGCCGCCAGCACCGACACCAGCACGCCGATCGTGCACAAGCCGGCCAACAGGCCGGCCGCGCCGTAAAGACCATCTAGAAAGCGGCGCATGGCGATATCACTGCTTCTTGTAGGCGTCGATCATGGCTTGGCCGTCGGCACCCGCCTTCTTCAGCCAGTCATCCAGCATGCGCTTGCCGATCACCGACAGGCCTTCCTTCAACTCCACCGTGGGCTTGATGGTTTCCATGCCGTTCTTGGCCAGCTCTTCCTGGTACCACTTGTTCTTTTCCTGCGACAGCTTCCAGCCGCGTTCCTCGGCCTGCGCACCGGCCTTCTTCAAGGCTTCCTGCGTAGCCGGATCCAGCGCTTCGAACGCCTTCTTGTTCACGATGATGGCGTTCTTGGGCAACCAGGCCTGCGTGTCGTAGAACTTCTTGATGTACTCATACGTCTTGGTGTCGTAGCCGGTGGAAGCCGACGACATGTAGGAATCGATCACGCCCGTGGCCAGCGCCTGGGCAAGTTCAGCCTGCTGCACCGTGACCGGTTGCGCGCCGACCAATTCGGCGATCTTGGCCGTGACCGGGCTGTAAGCGCGCCACTTCAGGCCCTTCATGTCGTTGATCTGCTTGATGTCGCGGTTGGCGAAGATGCCTTGGGGCGGCCATGCCACGGCGTACAGCAGGGTCATGCCTTGGGAGGCCAGCTTCTTTTCCAGGAACGGCTTCTGCGCCTGGTACAGCTTGAACGAGGCGTCGTAGCCGGTCGCCAGGAAGGGTAGTCCGTCCAGTTCGTAGATCGGGTCTTCGTTGGCGAAGTTGGTCAACAGGATTTCGCCGATCTGCGCCTGATTGCCTTGCACCGCGCGCTTGATTTCCGGCGCTTTGTACAGCGAGGCGTTGTTGTGCAGCTGGATCTTGAGCTTGCCTTGCGACAGCGTTTCCACATCCTTGATGAAGGTCGTGAGGTTTTCAACGTGGAAGTTGCTGGCCGGGTAAGCGCTGGGCAGGTCCCACTTGGTTTGTGCCTGTGCGCCCGCGCTGAACGCCAGGATGATGCTGCCAGCCAGCAGCGAGATTTTCTTGTACATGGGGTGGTCCTTCTTTGCGAATGGTGAAGACGGGTTGTGCCCGATAGGCATTGCGAAAAAGACGGCTGCGCCGCCGAGGCTCGGCTTGAAAGCCGTGCCATTCTAGGGTGCTGCGCGGCAACAACGCGCACAAAAAAAGGCGTTTTACGGGTTAATCCTAAGCTGGCCATAGCGAGGTGATTGAAGGTTGAATCTTTTTTCGTCGCGCCGCCGCCACGCATCCGGGCGGACGTTTTTCTTCTAAGATTGCAAGATCGAAAACGTAGTGCAGAGGCTTGTGTGAATTTCGTATTCCGCCGTGATGAGTTGCTGGTCCAAGAGACGTCCAGCGTGTTGCCGGACACGGCGTTATGCGAACGGATCGGCGTGCCGCCCACGGCGCTGCAGCCGGTGTGGATCGCGCCCGATTCGCCGTACCGCACGGTCCATGTCGATCCCGGCCTGGAAGCGCCCGAAGGCTACGCCTTCAAGAAGCTGCGTTCGTTGTTTGGTGTGCTGGACGATGAGCGCATGGCGCTGGCGGGCCGTGCCTACCAGATCGCCGAATGGGCGCGCACACACCGGTTTTGCGGCGTTTGCGGGACGCCGGCCGAACGCGTCGCGCACGAGTTCTGCCTGCGCTGCCCATCCTGTGGCTTTTCGGCCTATCCGCGCATTTCGCCCGCCATGATGGTGCTGATCCGTAAGGGCGACAGCATTCTGCTGGCCCGCCACACCACCACCGCCACATCGCGCTACACGGCGCTGGCGGGTTTCGTCGAGCCGGGCGAAAGCATCGAACAGACCGTGCACCGCGAAGTCTTCGAAGAGGTCGGTCTGAAGGTCGGCAACCTGCAGTACTTCGGCAGCCAGCCCTGGCCGTTCCCGCATTCGCTGATGGTCGCCTTCACGGCCGACTACGTATCGGGCGACATCCGCGTGCAGGAAGACGAGATTGCGGACGCCCGTTGGTTCGGCCCGGGTGACCCCATGCCGGATATCGCGCCCCGTATTTCGATCGCCGGCTGGTTGATCCGCGCCAATCTGCCCATGGGCTGGTCGGCGCCCTGATTTCGTGAATTCGCCAGGCAGGCGCTAGGGGATTTCCCTCAAAATGGGGGTTTCCTGCGGGCAAATGATCATTTTTTATGGATGAACTATCCATAAATTATTAGTATTTCGCTCAAGTTAACTTGGCTTGCGCCTTCCATGAGCTCCTCTCTGATCGCGTCGTCGGCCCATTTGGCCGGCGGCAGCGCGCCTGACCTGTCCGAAGTCGAATTCGGCCTGATGATCGCCAGCCATGCCTTCGACCGCTGGACGGTGCGGTGCATGGCCGCTGCCGGCCTGCCTGAGTTGACGCCTACCGATGTCATGGTCTTCCATCACGTCTACCACCGGCAGCGTCCCAAGAAGCTGGCCGACATCTGCTTCACCCTCAATGTCGAAGACACGCACATCGTCAGCTACGCGCTGAAGAAGCTGGATCGCCTGGGCGTGGTGCAGGGCGAACGCAGCAGCAAGGAAGTCTTCTATCGCGTCACGCCCCAGGGCGCGGCCATCCTCAAGCGCTACGGCGAAATCCGCGAACAATGCCTGACCGCCGGCCTGGATGGGCCGGGGGGTGGCGGGCTTGAATTCAGCCGCCAATTGGCCCACACCTTGCGCGCGCTATCAGGCCTCTATGACCAGGCGGCCCGCGCGGCAACCTCTCTCTGATATCCGTTCGGGCACGACCCCGTCTCCTGTAATCCGACCGCGGCGAAACGCGCCGCGGCCGTTCGTTTTCAAGGACATGTATGAAGAAGTGGCAATTCTGGATTGATCGTGGGGGCACCTTCACCGACATCGTGGCGCGCCGCCCCGATGGCACCACCACCACGGCGAAGATGCTGTCGGAGAACCCCGAGCAGTACCGCGACGCGGCGGTGGCCGGCATCCGCAAGCTGCTGGGCGTGGCGCCCGGCCAACCGGTGCCGGTCGAGCAAGTCGAATGCGTGAAGATGGGGACCACCGTCGCGACCAACGCCTTGCTGGAACGCAAGGGCGAACGCACCTTGCTGGTCACCACCCGAGGCTTTCGCGATGGCTTGCGCATCGCCTACCAGAACCGGCCACGGCTGTTTGACCGCAACGTGATGCTGCCGGAAATGCTGTACGAATCCGTCGTCGAGGCCGACGAACGCGTGGCGGCCGATGGCGAGGTCATCCGCGACCTGGACGAGGCCGGCCTGCGCCTGAGCATGCAAGCCGCCTATGACAGCGGCATTCGCGCGGTCGCGATCGTCTTCATGCACGCCTGGCACGCCACCGCGCACGAACAGCGCGCCGCCCGCATCGCTCGCGACATCGGGTTCACGCAGGTTTCGGCTTCGCACGAGGTCAGCCCGCTGATCAAGTTCGTCTCGCGCGGCGACACCACCGTGGTGGACGCTTACCTGTCCCCCATCCTGAAGCGCTATGTGGACCAGGTGGCCGGCGAACTGCCGGGCATCCGCCTCATGTTCATGCAATCCAGCGGCGGCCTGACCGACGCGCACCGCTTCCGCGGCAAGGACGCGATTCTGTCCGGCCCGGCCGGCGGCATCGTGGGCATGGTGCGTACCAGCGAAATCGCCGGATTCCCGAAGGTGATCGGTTTCGACATGGGCGGCACCTCGACCGACGTGTCCCATTATGCGGGCGAGTTCGAGCGCGAGTTCGAAACGCAGGTGGCGGGCGTGCGCATGCGGGCGCCCATGATGAGCATCCATACGGTGGCCGCTGGCGGCGGGTCGATCCTGCATTTTGACGGCGCGCGTTTGCGCGTGGGCCCCGATTCCGCAGGGGCCAATCCTGGCCCGGCCTGCTATCGCCGGGGCGGCCCGCTGGCCGTGACCGACTGCAACGTGCTGCTGGGCAAGATCCAGCCGGATTTCTTCCCCAAGGTGTTCGGCCCCGAGGCCAACGAAGCGCTGGACCGCGATGCCGTGGTCGCGCGCTTTACCGCCATGTCCGACGAGGTGCGCGCCGCGACCGGCCGCGAGATGTCGCCAGAGCAATTGGCAGAGGGCTTTCTCGAGATCGCCGTGGGCAATATGGCGGAAGCCATCAAGCGCATTTCGGTGCAGCGCGGCCACGACGTCACGGAATACGCGCTGACCGTGTTCGGCGGCGCGGGCGGTCAGCATGCCTGCCTGGTGGCGGATGCCCTGGGCATGACGACGGTTTTCGCGCACCCGCTGGGTGGCGTGCTGTCGGCCTACGGCATGGGGCTGGCCGACCAGACGGACATGCGCCAGAAGACCGTGGAAAAGGTGCTGGACGCGGGTCTGATGGGCCAGCTGAAAGACGAACTGGATGAATTGGCCGGGCAAGCGGTGGGTGAACTGCGACGTCAGCACGTGCCTGACGGTGACATCAGCGTCCAACGCCGGCTGCACCTGAAGTACCTCGGCACCGACACCGCGCTGGAAGTCGCGTTCTCGGACCTGGAGCAGGCGCGCAGCGACTTCGAAGCGGCGTATCGCCAACGCTATTCCTTCCTGATGCCCAATCGCGAACTGGTGGTTGAAACCATCTCGGTGGAAGCCACGGGCGGCGGCGAACGCGTCGGCGAAGCCTCGGTGTCGCGCACCCGCGAAGGCGCGCTGACGCCGCGTCGCGTGGTCAGCATGTACAGCGCCGGGGCCTGGCGCGACACGCCCTTGTTTGTGCGCGAAGACATGGCGGGCGGTGACGTGGTGGCGGGTCCCGCCATCATTTCCGAGCCCAACCAGACCACCGTGGTCGAACCGGGCTGGCAGGCCGAGTTGACGCTGCAGGACCATTTCGTGATCCGGCGCGTCGAAGTCCGCAAGGAACGCCGCGTGGTCGGCACGCAGGCCGACCCGGTCATGCTGGAGGTGTTCAACAACCTGTTCATGTCGATCGCCGAGCAGATGGGGTACCGGCTGCAGAACACCGCTTATTCGGTCAACATCAAGGAACGCCTGGATTTTTCCTGCGCCATTTTCGACGCGCAGGCCCGCCTGATCGCCAATGCGCCTCACATGCCGGTGCACCTGGGATCGATGGGCGAGTCCGTGCGCACGGTCATGAACGCGAACGCCGGGCGCATGATGCCGGGCGACGCCTACGTCGTTAACGATCCCTACCACGGCGGCACGCACTTGCCGGACGTCACCGTCATCACGCCCGTGTTCGACCACGACGGGCGCCAGATCCTGTTCTATGTGGGTTCGCGCGGGCACCATGCCGATATCGGCGGCACGACCCCCGGTTCGATGCCGCCGGACTCCAAGACGGTGGAAGACGAAGGCGTGCTGTTCACCAACTTCCAGTTGGTGAAGAACGGCGAATTCCGCGAACAGGCCGCCCGCGACATCCTGGGCTCGGGCCGCTGGCCGGCGCGCAATCCGGATCAGAATATCGCTGACATGCACGCGCAGATCGCCGCCAACGAAAAGGGCGTGCAAGAGCTGCTGCGCATGTGCGACCACTTCGGGCTGGACGTCGTGCGCGCCTACATGGGCCACGTGCAGGACAACGCCGAAGAGGCGGTCCGCCGCGTGATTTCGGTCCTGAAGGATGGCAGCTACGAATACCCGCTGGACAACGGCGCGGTCATCCGCGTGGCGGTCAAGGTGGATACTGAGGCGCGCAGCGCCGTGGTGGATTTCACCGGCACCTCGGCACAGTTGGATAACAACTTCAACGCGCCAGGGGCGATCGCCGTGGCGGCGGTGCTGTATGTGTTCCGGACCATGGTCAACGACGACATCCCGCTGAACGACGGCTGCCTCGTGCCGCTGTCCATCATCGTGCCGGAAGGCTCGATGCTGCGCCCGAATCCCCCGGCGTCAGTCGTGGCGGGCAACGTCGAGACGTCCATGTGCATCGTCAACGCGTTGTACGGCGCGCTGGGCGTGCTGGCGGCCAGCCAGGGCACGATGAACAACTTCACGTTCGGCAACGCCCGCCACCAGTATTACGAGACCATCTCGGGCGGCACGGGCGCGGGTCCGGTGCGCATCGACGCCGCGGGTCCGCATGACGAGGGCTTCGCGGGCACGTCCGTCGTGCAGGCGCACATGACCAATTCGCGCCTGACGGATCCCGAAGTGCTGGAGTTCCGGTTCCCCGTGCGGCTGGAGTCCTACGAGATCCGCAAGGGCTCGGGCGGCGCGGGCCGCTATCCGGGCGGCGAAGGCGGCGTGCGCCGCATCCGCTTCCTGGAAGACATGACGGCGGCCATCCTGTCCAACAACCGCCGGTTTGCGCCGTTCGGCCTGGCGGGCGGGCAACCGGGGGCAATGGGCCGCAACACGGTCGAGCGCGTCGACGGTTCCATCCAGGAGCTTGGCCCGCAAGACAGCGCCCAGCTGCATCCAGGCGACGTGTTCGTCGTGGAAACCCCGGGCGGGGGCGGTTACGGCGCGCTGTAAGGCCGCCGCCGATGTCCGGCTCCGGTCAATCGGGGTCGGACATCACGTCCAACGCAATATCGGCCTTGGTCTTGCGGTCGTACACCCGCAAGGCCACTTCCTCGTCCCGGATTTCAAATACCGCGGTCGCCAGCGTGTTCTCGCCGTCGGGGTCTTTGGCGTCCGTGCGCAGGATGGGCAGGGCGCCCAACGTGTCGTGCAGCGCGGCCAGCAGGTCCGTGCTGCCGGTCTCGGGCGACCAGCCGTCGACGATCCCGTCGATTCGATTTTGCCGTTCACGCGACGATTCGGTGATCACTTGCGGCTGGCCGCGGGTTTCCCGGTGCACCATGTGGTTGGCATGGCCGTAGCGCGTGCCGATCTCCAAAAATGAGACCGCGCCGGGCGTGACCTCGGCGCTGATCAGGCGCGGGTCCGATGCGCTGCCCAGCGTATGGTGAAAGCCGCCGGAACGCGGCGTGTCGCGCAACAGGTCGGTGGCTTCGTCCAGTGTCGTGCAATCCAGCACGGCGCGCGCCAGCAGCATGCGCGGCACGCCGGCATGGCGCTGGCGGGTGCGCAGGTTGTTGATCGTTTGCACCAGGCCGGCGCGGTTGGCCCCGAAGGTATGGCCTGGCAGCGAGCCGGGGTAATAGAAGCTGAGATAGCCCGGCGCGTCGTCCAGGGCCACGTCCACCAGGTGGCAGCGCCCATATAGATAGGGGTCGCCGTCTTCGTTGTGGCCGATCCAGCGTGACCCGTCCGCCGCCCTTAGCGCGACCGAGGTGCAGCCGTCCCCCGTGCTGTGCAGCAGGTCGCCGCGGCAGTTCCACAGCAGCACGTCGTCGACCGGCATGCGCAGCCCGTCGGCCAAGCCCTCAAGCTCTTCCCAGACCTGCGGCAGCGCCGCCCGGGCCTGCTGCCCAAGCTCGGCGACATAGGCATGGCCGCGCCACGGGCGCAGGGCTTCCCAGGTGCCGCTTTGGTTCAAATACGCCGACATGAGGGGACGGGCCAGCTTGCCCAGCGCCTGACCGACCTGGCGCCGATTTCCGGCAATGCGTACATATTTGTAGGGCATGGGGATTCTCCGGGTGTCATGGGGATTGTAATTTTTCTAAGCTCTCTCCGGTGGGGACGGATGCGTTAAGATCCCCAATAAGTTGCACCGGAGACCCCGGCGTAGCCCAGGAATCATGCCCCTACAACAACCCCGGGGTGCCGACGGTCCCCAAGAGGAGAGTTTCATGATCAAACGTAAAGTCGCCGCCGCCTTGGTCGGCCTGTCCGTGGCCATGTTCGGCGCCGTCTCCGGCGCGCAGGCCCAAGGCAAGGAATTGGTGGTGGCCACCGATACCGCTTTCGTGCCGTTCGAATTCAAGCAGGGTAATACCTACGTGGGATTCGACGTGGATCTTTGGGCAGCGGTCGCCAAGGAACTCAACCTGAAGTACAAGCTGCAGCCGATGGACTTCAACGGCATCATCCCGGGCCTGCAGACGAAGAACATCGACGCCGCGCTGGCGGGCATCACGATCCGCGACGACCGCAAGAAGGTCATCGACTTCTCTGATCCCTACTATGAAAGCGGCCTGGCCATCCTGGTGGGCGAGAAGAACACCGACATCAAGGACGCCAAGTCCCTGGCCGGCAAGACCGTCGCCGTCAAGACCGGCACCGCCACGGTGGACTTCCTGAAGGCGCAGGTGCCGGACGCCAAGCTCAAGCTCTTCCCGAACATCGACAACGCCTACCTTGAACTGGCCACGGGCCGGGTGGACGCCGCCGTGCACGATACGCCCAACGTCCAGTACTACGCCAATACGGCGGGCAAGGGCCGTGTGAAGGTGGTCGGCTCGGTCAAGAGCGGCGACTTCTACGGCATCGCGTTCCCCAAGGGCAGCGAACTGGTCCCGCAGGTGAACAAGGCGCTGGCCACCCTGAAGGCCAACGGCCAGTACGACGCCATCTACGAAAAGTGGTTCGGCAAGAAGCCGTAATTGATGCGAAGTCGCTTTGCATTCGGGGCCGCCCGCCGGTAACGGGCTCCGGACGTTCCAGACCGGAGCGCCGGACGCCGGCGGACGGCCCCGCGCCGTTTCCGCCGGCGGGCAGGTCCCGCCATGATGCGGCGCAAGATGGCGCCATAGGGGGAATATCGTGGAGTTTGACTGGGGTGTAATTCAAGAGGCGTTACCCAATCTGCTTGAGGGTACGCTGATGACCATCAAGATCACGTTCTGGGGCTTGTTCGGCGGTTTCCTGCTGGGCGCGTTGTCGGGCGTGACGCGGGCTTATGGGCATCCGGTCCTGTCGGCCATCGCGCAGGTCTATGTCGCGGTCATCCGCGGCACGCCGATCGTCGTGCAGGTGATGTTCATCTACTTCGCCTTGCCGCTGCTGGCCAACATCCGCGTGGATGCGGAGTGGGCCGCCATCGTCACGCTCATCATCAACTCGGGCGCCTACATTTCCGAGATCGTGCGCGGTGCGCTGCTGTCGGTGCACAAGGGCCTGAAGGAAGCGGGCCAGGCTATGGGCCTGCCGTTCCACAAGATCCTGTTCCACATCATCGGGCCGGTGGCGTTTCGCCGCATGATCCCGCCGCTGGGCAACCAGTGCATCATCAGCCTGAAGGATTCCTCGCTGTTCATCGTGATCGGCGTGGCGGAACTGACGCGCCAGGGCCAGGAAATCATGGCCAGCAACTTCCGCGCCGTTGAAATCTGGTCGGCCGTCGCGATCGTCTACCTGATCCTGACCGGCCTGATGGCGCTGGGCCTGCACCTGGTGGAAAAGAGGATGCGCATACTATGAGCATGGTTGAATTTCATAACGTCACCAAGAACTTCGGCGAATCCATGGTGCTCAACGGCATCTCGCTGAACATCGATGCCGGCGAGGTCGTGGTGGTGGTCGGGCCGTCGGGCTCGGGCAAGTCCACGTTCCTGCGCTGCATTAACGTGCTGGAAACGATCAATGGCGGCGACCTGCTCGTCGACGGGCTAAGCGTGAAGGGCGATTCCGCCCAGGTGCGCGAGATCCGCCGCGAGGCCGGCATGGTGTTCCAGCAGTTCAACCTGTTCCCGCAGATGACCGCGCTGGAGAACGTCATGTTCGGCCCGGTGCATACGCGCGGGCAAGACCGGGGCGAAGCGCGCAAGCTGGCCGAGGGGCTGCTGGACAAGGTGGGGCTGGGCGAACGCATGCACCACTATCCGGCAGAGCTATCCGGTGGCCAGCAGCAGCGCGTGGCCATTGCCCGGGCGCTGGCCATCAAGCCCAAGCTGATGCTGTTCGACGAGCCCACCTCCGCGTTGGATCCGGAACTGCGCCATGAAGTGCTGAAGGTCATGCGCGATCTGGCGGAAGAGGGCATGACGATGGTGGTCGTCACGCACGAAATGGAATTCGCGCGCAAGGTCGGCAGCCGACTGATCTTCATCGACGCCGGCAAGATCGCGCATGATGGGCCACCCGCGGAATTGCTGAGCAACCCGCCCAGCCAACGCCTGAAGGATTTCCTGCAGCACGTGGCATGAAGGGATGTTGAACGAAAAAAAGCCGGCGCAAGCGCCGGCTTTTTTACGCCAAGACGAATGGACTTAGCCCTTCACCCGGACGATCTTCTGCACCTGGGGCACGTGGCGGATGGCGCGGATGACCTGGGCCAGATGCTTGCGGCTGTCGACCTGGATCGTCAGATGCAAAGACACCGTGGACACCGCGTCGTCGTGCATCGTGACGTGCATGATATTCGCGTCGGCGGCCGTGACTTCGGCCGCCAGGCGGCCCAGCACGCCGCGTTCGTTGCGCGTGACGATGTCCAGGCGGGTCGCCAGGTGCTTGGCCGTGTGCGCGTCCCAGCCTACGTTGATCCAGCGTTCCGGTTCGCGCAGGCGCTGGCGCATGGCAACGGGGCAGTCGGCGGTGTGTACCACCAGCCCATGTCCCATGCGCATGCCCGCCACGATCGGGTCGCCGGGCAGCGGACCGCAGCAAGGCGCCAACTGCACGGCCTGGCCTTCGTTGCCCTGGATCAGGATGGGGGCGCTGCGCGCCGAGGTCAGTTCGTCCACCGCGGCAGCGGTCGTGGCGACCAGTTGGTGCTCCGGCGCAAAGCGGCGTGCAACCACCGCTGCTAAACGCTTGCCCAATCCGATATCGGCCAAGATTTCCTCGCGCGAACTGGCGCCGGTGCTGCGCGCCAGTTTTTGCCAGGCCGGGTCGTCGGTGGCGGGCATCGGCATGTGCAGCTCTTGCATCGCCTGGCTAAGCAGGCGTTCGCCGAAGGCCACTGATTCTTCGTACTTGACGGTGCGAAGGTAGTGGCGGATTTCAGAGCGGGCACGGCCCGTGCGCACGTAGTTGAGCCATTGCGCATTGGGGCGCGATGCCGGCGAGGTCACGATTTCCACCGTGTCGCCGCTGTTCAACTCGGTGCGCAACGGCACGAACTCGCCGTTGACCTTGGCGGCCACCGCCTGGTTGCCGATGTCGGTGTGGATTGCGTAGGCGAAGTCCACCGGCGTGGCGCCGCGGGGCAGGGAAATGATCTTGCCGCGTGGCGTGAAGACGTACACGGCGTCCGGGAACAGGTCGACTTTGACGTGTTCCAGGAATTCGCCGGAATCGCCCGTCTGGCTCTGGATGTCCAGCAGCGACTGCAGCCATTGGTGCGTGCGCTTTTGCAGGTCGTTCAGGGTCAGGTCGGCGCCCTTGTAGAGCCAGTGCGACGCCACGCCTTCCTCGGCCACATGATGCATGTCGCGCGTGCGGAACTGGAATTCCACCGGCGTGCCGTAGGGACCCACCAGCGTCGTGTGCAAGGACTGGTAGCCGTTCACCTTGGGAATGGCGATGTAGTCCTTGAACTTGCCGGGCACCGGGCGATACAGCTGGTGCAGGGTGCCCAGGGCCAGATAGCACTCGGGCAGGGTATGGACGATGACGCGAAAGCCGTAGATGTCCAGGACGTCGGAAAACGACTTCTTCTGGTCGACCATCTTGCGATAGATGCCATAGAGCGTTTTCTCGCGGCCGGTGACTTCGGCTTCGATGCCGGCGGCGGGCAGCGAGGCCCGGACCGAATCGGCGATCTTCGTGATGACCTCGCGGCGGTTGCCGCGCGCCGCCAGCACGGCCTTGTACAGCACCTGGTAGCGGTTCGGGTACATGGCCGCGAAACACAAATCCTGGAGTTCGCGAAACAGCAGGTTCAAGCCCAGGCGATGGGCGATGGGCGCGTAGATGTCCAGGGTTTCGCGGGCGATGCGCCGGCGTTTCTCCGGATTGACCGCGTCCAGCGTGCGCATATTGTGCAGGCGGTCGGCCAGCTTGATGAGGATGACGCGCACGTCGCGCGCCATCGCCAGCAGCATCTTGCGGAAGCTCTCGGCCTGTTGTTCAGCCTTGGTGGCGAAGTCCAGGCGGTCCAGCTTGGACAGGCCATCGACCAGTTCAGCGACTTCCGGGCCGAATTTCTCGGCCAGTTCGTGCTTGGCGATGCCCTGATCTTCCATCACGTCGTGCAGCAGGGCGGCCGACAACGCGTTGACGTCGAGCTTCCAGCCTGCGCAGATTTCAGTGACGGCGATGGGATGCGAGATATAGGGCGAACCGCTGGCGCGGAACTGGCCCAGATGCGCCTGGTCCGCGAAGCGATAGGCTTCGCGCACGCGCTCTACATCTTTCTTGTCGAGATAGCTGCCGATGATTTCGGTCAGCGGTGCCAGCGAAGCAACCGGCGAGGCGGTTGCGTCCGCCGCTTCTTGCGCGGCGACGGACGGTGGCGTAGCGAGTTTTTTGTCTTTCTTGCCCGTGCGGCGCCCAAGACGGGAGCCGGCACGTAGTGCGGCAAGCAGACCAGATGAAGCGTACTTCAGCCCGGGAAAAGCCATGCTTGCCGCCCCCCGGAGACTATCAGGTGGGAACTTTACGCAGCATTTCCACGCCGGTTAGGCCGCCCGCGATTTCGCGCAGTGCAGTGACCGTGGGCTTGTCTTTGCTGTCCAGGCGCGGGGCATGGCCCTGGGCCAACTCGCGAGCGCGATACGTCGCGGCCAGCGTGAGCTTGAAACGGTTGGGGATTTGATTCAGACAGTCTTCGACGGTAATGCGAGCCATTAGGACACCTGGTGCTGATGGATGATAGGGAGAATGCGTTCGGCTCAGTGCTCGGCCGGGATGCCAAGTTGCGAGAACAACTCGGCGTGGCGGGCGGCCTGAGACGAAAAGCGTAGCCGCGCGGCACTGACGATTTGTATCAGTTCCGACAAGGCTACGCTAAATTCTTGATTAATAATAACATATTCGCATTCAGGCGCGTGGGCGATTTCGCCGCCCGCGGCCATGAGTCGGCGCGCGATCACCTGGGGCGCATCCTGGCCCCGCGCCTTGAGCCGGCTTTCGAGTTCATCGATGGACGGCGGCAGCACGAAAATACCGATTGCACTGGGGAAACGTTGCTTGACCTGGCGGGCGCCTTGCCAATCGATCTCGAGCAGAACGTCACGGCCTTCGCGGGTAGCGGCGTCGATACGGTCGCGCGGCGTGCCGTAGAAATTGCCGTGAACTTCCGCCCATTCCAGCAGGTTCTGATCGTCGCGCATGCGCTTGAAGTCGTCAGGCGTCACGAAGCGGTATTCACGACCGTCTTCTTCGCCCGGACGGGGCGCGCGCGTGGTGCAGGAAATGGAAAGCTCGATGGAAGGGTCTTGCTGGAGCAAGGCCTTGACCAGGCTGGACTTGCCGGCGCCGCTGGGCGCGACGACCATGAAGACGTTTCCGGGGTTGGCGTGCATGAATATGACCGGCGTGTGATGCTAAGACCGGAAGTCTAGCAAATCGCGCGGCCCGGCAGGGGGAAAACCCGCTGTCGGGCCAGGCGATTTATGCGCGCCACGCGGATGCGCGGCGACCGTCCGCCTGTCAGCCGGCGGGTTTGGCGGCGGCCTGGATAAGCTTGCCGCCCGGCGCCGGGGAATCGCTGCCCAGCAAATGCCCGTTGATTTCGATGCCGTAGAGCGAATCGTCCGAATCGTGATACTTCGCCCGCGTGGCTGCGACGGACCCTGCGTAGCGCGGATCCTGCGGGCGTTCATGCGCGTTCATGAAATAGGCCACGTCCCAGGCTTCCTGGTCGCTCAGCATGCCGGCCTGGCCCAGCGGCATGTTGGCCTTGATGAAGCCGGCGGCGTTGCCGATCTGATGCATGCCCGCGCCCCAGTTGAACGAGTCGGCGCCCCACAGTGCCGGAAACACCCAGTGCTTGCCGTTCTTCTGGCCCTGGCCGTCTGCGCCGTGGCAGACCGCGCAATATTGGCCGTACACCTCGCTGCCGCGCACGTAATCGGCCTTTTGGGCCGGCGCCGGCAGCTTGCGATAACCCTGGCCTTCGAGCACCACGCCGGTGGGCGCCTTGCTGGCCAGCCAGAACATGTAGCTTTGCAGCGCCGTCAGCGTGGGATCGTCGGCGGCCGGCGCCTTGCCGTTCATGCTGAAGCGGAAACAGCCTTGCAGGCGTTCGGCCAGCGTATTGACGTGTTCGTTCTTCGCCCGATACGCGGGATACAGCACGTAGGCCGCCCACATGGGCGCGGAATCGGGGCGGCGTCCGGCATCCAGGTGGCAACTGGCGCAGTTCAGGTCGTTGCCGACGAACTTGCCGGCCATCTGCGGCGTGTGCAGGAAGATCTGTTCACCCTGGCGCACGATCTTGCCGAACTCGGTGTCTGGGAGCGATGCCGCCGAAGGCGGCGTGAAGGCGGGGCGGGGATCGGCGGCAAGCGCCGTGGCCGAGAGCGCCAGGCAGGCGGCAACGGACCCCAGGCGGAAAAGCGGGAAGCGGATCATTGCTTGGTCCCCTCGGCAGCGCCGCCTTGCGCGGCAAGCAGGTCGGCGGCTTTGGGCAGGCCGGCGTAGTAGGCCGACACGGCGTCGATTTCGGCGTCGGTCAGGCGGGTGGCGACGGCAGGCATCAGGGCCAGCGGACCGGGCGGGCGCTGGCCTTGCCGCCACGCACGCAATTGGCCGGCGATGTAGGCGGCGGGTTGGCCTGCCAGACCCGGAAAGTTGTCGCCCACGCCGATGCCGCCAGGACCATGGCATTGATTGCAGGCGGGTACGTTCTTGTCCCAGGCGCCGCGCGTGGCCAGCCAGGCGCCCGTATCGGCAGGTTTGACGGGGTGCATGGCGGTGGCGGCCAGGCGGTCGATGTTCAGCGGGGAGGGCAGGCTGGCGTAGTAGCTTGCCACCGCTTGTTGCTGCGCCGGGTCCAGGGCCTTGGCCGTTGCCGCCATGACGGGGCTGACGCGCGAGCCGTTAGCCATGGCTTCCAATTGCTCTGCCAGGTACTTGGCGCCGATGCCGGCCAGTTGCGGAAAGCCCGCGGCGGGGTTGCCCTCGCCCCGGGCGCCATGACAGGTGATACAGGCGGGTGCGCCATTGGCCCCCTGGGTGCTGATCTGTTTGCCGTCAGGCGCGGCTTGGGCGCTGGTGGCTGCGGCGATCAGCGCGCCAAGCGCTAACGCACGCGGAAGGGACCGTGGGGTCATGGTTGCCTGCTCCGAGGAATGTTATTGGACTTTGGGTAATAAGCTAATTTCCATAAATTATATAAAGACTTGTGACAGATCAACGCGAAATCGTCGGCTTGAGTGCGCGCATCCGCGTTTCTTTTGCTTGCGTGGCAGGGGGCGAAAGTGTGTCGACGCTGCTAACTTTGCTTGCAGCATCGCGACAATGATTGCGGTAGGATCACGGCGGTTGAGAACAAGGAGAATCCGATGCATACGAACGAGATCGAACCGCCCCGCGTTGCCCTGGTGACCGGCGCCGGCACAGGAATTGGACGCGCCGTGGCGCTGGAATTCCTGGCCCAGGGCTACCGCGTGGTGTTGGCCGGCCGCCGCCGCGAACCGCTGGAAGCCACCCGCACGGCCGCGGGCGAAGACGGCGTGAGAGCGCTGGTCGTGCCTACCGACGTGACGGACGAGAACGCCGTGCGCGATCTGTTCGACACGGCGCAGCGCGAATATGGCCGGCTGGACGTACTGTTCAACAATGCCGGCCGCGGTGCGCCGGCGATGCCCATTGAAGAGTTGCCGGTAGCGGTCTGGCGCGACGTCGTCGACACCAACCTGACCGGCATGTTCCTGTGCGCGCAGGCCGCCATCCGCATCATGAAGGCGCAAACGCCGCAAGGCGGCCGCATCATCAATAACGGTTCGATCTCATCGCACGCGCCGCGCCCGTTCTCCATCGCCTATACGGCGACCAAGCACGCGGTGACCGGGCTGACCAAATCGATTTCGCTGGATTGCCGGCCCTACAGCATTGCCTGCGGCCAGATCGACATCGGCAATGCCGCTACCGACATGACCGAACGCATGGCGGCCGGCATCCTGCAGGCGGACGGCAGCACGAAGGTCGAGCCCCGCATGGACGTGGCGCATGTGGCGCAGGCGGTTGCCGCCATGGCGCGCCTGCCGCTGGAGGCCAACGTGCAGTTCATGACGATCATGGCGACGAACATGCCTTTCGTGGGCCGCGGCTGAACGCGCAAACGGCCCGCGGCGGGTAATGCCCGCGGCAGGCTCGTCGATGTTCCCAGGAAAGGCGCCCGGCAGGCGCCTTTTTTCCGCCTGGACTTGCAGCAGTCGCGCTTAGCGCGATGCCTGGGCCAGCATCTGGCCCTGCGTCGAATCCAGGTAGCGCCGCGCGCCGACGTAGCGCTTGGTCCAGTAAGGATTCTTCATTTCGTCGACACGCACCTTCGTGCCGCGCCGCGGCGCGTGGACGAACTTGTTCTGGCCGATATAGATGCCGACGTGCGACGTCACGCCGCGCCCGCGCGTGGCGAAGAACACCAGGTCACCGGGACGCAGTTCTTTTTTGTTGGACACGGATTCCCCTTCGGTGCGCTGCGCGCGTGCCGTGCGGGGGAGTTCGAGTCCGGCGATTTCGCGGAACACATACAGGACGAGGCCGCTGCAATCGAAGCCTTCGGCGTCGTCGCCGCCCCAGCTGTAGGGGGTGCCGATGGCGTCCAGGCCGGCTTGCACGACGCGTTCACGCAGGGTGGGAACGGTGGGCTCTTGCGCCAGGCGCAGGCCGCTGAGCGTCGGGCGGGCTTGCTCGGCGGGGATGGACGCCTGGGCGGCGCCGGGAATCCAGGAAAGGGTCAGGGCCAGAAGGGGGGCTGACAGGAAAACGGGAAGGCTGAAATTGGCAATTCGGACTTTTCGCGTGGGCGGAGTCATTACGTCACTTCAAAAATCGGAGTGGGCGGCATGGCTTTGCCCAGAGGGGGCAAGCCGGCGGAAAGGGGTGCATCCGACGGGCGCACGCCCCGGATGCTCGCAAATTATAATGGAATAAAGTTTCATTACATTTGTAGTGCAATGCAGCATTATTTGGACGCTGCCGTTACGCCGTGCCCCGGGCGAAACGTAACGGCCACAGCAAATAGGCCTGTCAGAAGCTGCCGCGCAGGCCGACCATCACGGCGCGGCCGCCTTCGGGGGCCACCTCGCGCAGCACCGAGGTCGCGTAACGGATGTCCTGGTTGGTCAGGTTGATGCCGCGCACGTAGGCCTGCCATTGCACCCCGGTGGCCTTGAACCGGTAACCGGCATTGGCGTCCAGGCTGTAATAGCCGGGCGTGGACGTGTCGTTGGCGGGGTGGTCGTGCTGGGCGAACGCTTTGGACACGCTCACGCCCGCGCTATACGGGCCATAGCCGTAATCCAGCGCCACGCGCAGGCGAAACGGAGGGATGCGGGGCAACGAGCGCCCGGTATCCCGGTTACGCGACACCGTGTAGTCGCCCGACAGGCCCAAATCCAGCGCGTGACCGTCGCGCTGCAGGATGCGGGTGACGTTTTCCGCTTCCAGCCCGTACAGGCGTGCGGAGACGCCCTGGTAGCGCGCCTCGGGCAGGGCGTCGTCGTCGCCGGCTGCCACCACGTCGCCGTCGTCGTTCCGATAGCGGCCGGTGTTGGTCTCTGCCAGATAGTTGGCGAAGCTGCTGTAGAACACGCCCACGCTGCCGTGATCCGTGCCGTCCTTGTATCGCAACGACAAATCGCCGGACCACGCGCGTTCCTTGCCCAGGTTCTGGTCCCCGACCAGGTATTGGCCGGTGGCGGCGTGGGGGCCGTTGGCGTACAGCTCATAGAACGTGGGGGCGCGTTCGGTGTAGGCGCCGTTGGCCGCCAGCGACCAGACCGGGGTCAGTTTGTAGATGCCGCCCAGCGAAAAACTGCCTGCTGTGAAGCTGCGGCGGGCCGAATCGTCGAACCGGTCGTTGCCGCCCGCTGCCGGGCTTAGCCGCGTGTGATCCATGCGGGCGCCGGCCGACAGCGTCAGGCGCTCGGTCAGGTTCCATTCCTCAAGCGCGAAAAGGGCGGCGGAATCGGTGTCGGTGGTCGGCACCAGCGCTTCGTCTCCCAATGCCGAAAAGCGCGTCTGGCCCAGTTGCAGGCCGACCACGCCATGCAGCGGGCCGATGTCGGCGTGCCGGGCTTCAAGACGCGCCTCATAACCGCGGTTCTTGAAAACCGTGCCGGTTTCGCCATCTTCGATTTCCTTGTGCTGGTAATCGGTATAGGCGAAGTTCAGCTTGATGCTCTGGAACGGACCGGTCAGGTCGCGCAGTTCACCGGCCAGGCCGAAGCGTTCCTGGTGCATCTTGAGGCGCACGTCGGCTTCGGCGACCGAACCGTAATTGGAGTCGTAACCGCTGTAGGACAGGCCGGCGTAGCCGTGTTCGCCGGTCCAGGACATGCCCAGCGCGCCGCCGCTGGCCTCGCCGTCGCTGTTGGGCAGGCGATCGCGGGGCTGGTCGGCGTCGGGGCCGTCGGCGGCGCGCTGCGTGGCGGTGCGGGCGTAGTCGGGGATGCGCAGCGTGCCGGTCTTGCGGCCGAAGACGTCCGCATGGATGGCGAAGGTGCCGTCGCCGCCTTCCAGTTGGACGGCGCCGTTGCGGTCATTGTTGGCGCCGCCATAACTGCCGCCCACGTCGCCATGGATGCCATCGATGGGTTCGGTGGGGATGCGGTTGTCCAGCGTGTTGACGACGCCGCCGATGGCGTTGCCGCCATACAGCAGGGCGGCGGGCCCGCGCAGGATCTCGACGCGGTTGGTCGATAACGGATCTTGCGGCACGGCGTGATCAAACGACAGCGACGACGCGTCCAGCGTGCCGACGCCGTTGTTCAGCAAACGGATGCGGTCTCCATCCAGCCCGCGGATGATGGGTCGGCCCACCATGGGGCCATAGCTGGTGGTGGACACGCCGGGCAGCCCGTTCAGTGTTTCACCCAGGTTGGAGCCGCGCCGCAGATCCAGCTCCTGCCCTTGAAGCACCGTAGAAGGCGAGGCCAGCGCGTCGCTGCCCAGTGGGTTGGCGGTGATGACGACAGGCGACAGCGTGGCGGTGTCGGGGGCGGCCTGCGCGCGGACTGCGGCGGGCAAGGCCAGGGGCAGGACAGACAGGCAGGCAAGGGCCAGCGGACGCAAGGCGAAGGCGCGCAGGGGCGCGCGTTCCCCGGCGGGGACGGTCGGAAAATTCATGGTGGCAATCCAGGGTGCCGGCGAGACGGCCGGCGGATGAAATCGAGCACCGCAACAAGGCGGCTGAAAAGTCGGATTTCAGGCCTGGACGGGCGGGGCGCGGGATTGGAACCAGGTTCCGCCGACGGCGGTGGTGCCGGCGGGCAAGTGGGCAACCGGCGCCGCAGGGGCGGCGTGCCCGCCGACCCACGCGAATGACGACGGCAGCGTCGCGTCCAGCACATCCCATAGTTGGCACAGGTCGCAATGGCCCAGCTTTTCATGCGGGTGGGCATCGTCCTGGCTGGCGGCGGGCGCCTCGCCCAGATGCGACAGCGCATGGCGCAGGCTGCCCATCGGCGCCAGCAGCAGGCAAACGGATAGCCAGGCAAGCACGGCCCAGCGCGCGTAGGGCGGCGGGGCGGCGTGGCGGGGGCCTGGCAGGGGCGGCATGGACGAAGGGGACAGGAAATTCGAAGAATCGGAATGATATATTGTTTCTATATCATTGGCGACGTCACCGCTGGCCCCGCACGCCGGAATATGACGCTTCATCTGCCACGCGGTCGGGCATAATCGGCAGACAAGAAAGCGGAGTAAAGCTCAATGATGAATGCAGTCCACCCTTTGTCGTCGATGAACCGGCCCGATGCCATGCCTTTTGAACCATTCCAGGATGCCCAGTCCGCGGTGGACCGGTTGGCCGAGATCTATGCGCGCAACACGGCATTTCTGCGCGCCGCGTTCCGCGAGGTCCTGAACGGCACCGGCAACGGCCGCGAGCGCGCCCGGGCGTACTACCCGGCCATCCGCATCGTGGTTGAAACCTACGACCCGATCGACACGCGCCTGTCCTACGGCCATGTGGCCGAACCCGGCATTTACCAGACCACCGTCACGCAGCCCGAACTGTTCCGCGACTACCTGATCGAGCAAGTCGGCCAACTGCTGCAGAACCACCGCGTGGCGGTCGAAGTCGGCGAATCCGATTCCCCCATCCCGCTGCATTTCGCGTTTCCGGAAGGCGCCTATGTCGAAGGCGAGCACCTGGAGGCGCTCAAGCGCCCGTTGCGCGACCTGTTCGACGTGCCGGACCTGGCCGTGACCGACGACGCCATCGTCAACGGCTCGTGGCGCGGCAAGGAGGGCGAACCCAAGCCGCTGGCGCCGTTTACCGCCCAGCGCGTTGATTATTCGCTGCACCGCCTGCAGCACTACACCTCGACCGCGCCGGCGCACTTCCAGAATTTCGTGCTGTTCACCAACTACCAGTTCTATGTGGACGAGTTCTGCGCGCGCGCCCGCGCGCTGATGGCCAGCGGCAACGAGGACTACGACATGCTGGTCGAGCCCGGCAACCGCATCACGCGCCGCGGCGAAAGCGGCCCGGGCGATGAGGGGCAGGCCGCGCGCTTGCCGCAGATGCCCGCGTACCACTTGGTGCGCGGCGACCATTCCGGCATCACCCTGGTGAACATCGGCGTGGGCCCGTCCAACGCCAAGACCATCACCGACCACATCGCCGTGCTGCGCCCGCATGCCTGGCTGATGCTGGGCCACTGCGCGGGCCTGCGCGATTCCCAACGCTTGGGCGACTACGTGCTGGCTCACGGGTACGTGCGCGAAGACCACGTCCTGGACGCCGATCTGCCCACCTGGGTGCCGGTCCCGGCGCTGGCCGAAGTGCAGGTGGCGCTGGAGCAGGCGGTGGAAGAAGTGGCGGGGCTGTCCGGCTGGGACTTGAAGCGCATCATGCGCACAGGCACGGTCGCCACCATCGACAACCGCAACTGGGAATTGCGCGACCATGTGGAACTGGTCGAGCGGTTCGCGCAGTCGCGGGCGATCGCGCTGGATATGGAATCGGCCACTATCGCGGCTAACGGATTCCGCTTTCGCGTGCCCTACGGCACGCTGCTGTGCGTATCCGACAAGCCGTTGCACGGCGAACTGAAGCTGCCCGGCATGGCCAGCGTGTTCTATCGCCGGCAGGTCAACCAGCATCTGGAGATCGGCATCCGGGCGCTGGAGCGGCTGCGCGACATGCCGCCGGAGCGGTTGCATTCGCGCAAACTGCGCACCTTCATGGAAACCGCTTTCCAATAGCAGGATCCGTCCCCAACGCCCCGCCATTTTTCGCGGCGGGGCGGTTTGCGCTATTCTCGCGCGTTGCCCGGTAATCCCAAGGCATCCGCAGCGCATCGCACGGGTGCCTTCACGACGTGAAGGAAAAGCATTTTGGCACCATCGGAACACGATGAAGGCCGCGCAGGCGGCACGCGCGCGGCGAAGGCGGATCAGCCGTCCGAGCTGCGCCGAACCCTGTCCGCGCGCCACCTGACCATGATCGCGGTCGGCGGGTCCATCGGGACCGGCCTGTTCGTCGCCTCGGGGGCGACCATCGCAAAGGCCGGACCCGGCGGCGCGTTGCTGGGCTATGTGCTGATCGGGGTGATGGTCTATTTCCTGATGACCAGCCTGGGGGAATTGGCCGCTGCCATGCCGGTGTCGGGCTCGTTTTCTACCTACGGCGCCCGCTACGTCGAAGACGGCTTCGGCTTCGCGCTGGGCTGGAACTATTGGTACAACTGGGCGGTCACCGTGGCGGTGGACCTGGTGGCGGCGCAGCTCGTCATGGCGTATTGGTTCCCGGACGTGCCTGGCTTCTACTGGAGCGCCTTGTTCCTGGCGATCACCTTCGGCCTGAACGCCATGTCGGCGCGCGGATTCGGCGAAGCCGAATTCTGGTTCGCGCTGATCAAGGTGGTGGCCGTGCTGGGTTTCGTAGCCATGGGCGTGATGATGCTGCTGGGCATCATCCGCGGCGGCGAGACGGGCGGCGTGGCCAACTGGACCGTCGGCGATGCGCCGTTCGCAGGCGGCTCCGCGGCGCTGATCGGCGTGGCCATGGTGGTGGGCTTTTCGTTCCAGGGCACGGAATTGATCGGCATCGCCGCGGGCGAATCGAAAGACCCGGCACGTAACCTGCCGCGCGCGGTGCGCCAGGTGTTCTGGCGCATCCTGCTGTTCTACGTGGCGGCCATCCTGGTGATCGGCCTGCTCATCCCCTATACCGATCCGCACTTGCTGCGCAACGAAGTCGAGGACATCAGCGTCAGCCCGTTCGCGCTGATCTTCGAGCGTGCCGGCCTGCTGGGGGCGGCGTCGATCATGAACGCCGTGGTGTTGACGTCCGTGCTGTCGGCGGGCAATTCGGGCATGTATGCGGCGACTCGCATGCTCTACAGCCTGGCGCGCGAGGGCAAGGCGCCGCGCATCTTCGGCCGCATTTCGCGCAACGGCGTGCCCTTGTGGGCGTTGCTGGCCACGACAGTGGTGGCGGCGTTGTGCTTCTTCACCTTCATCTTCAGCCCGAATGCGGTGTACATCTGGCTGCTGAACACGTCGGGCATGACGGGCTTCATCGCCTGGCTGGGCATCGCCATCAGCCACTACCGCTTCCGCCGCGGCTATGTGAAGCAGGGCCATAACCTGGCCGACCTGCCGTATGTGTCGCCGTTCTTCCCGTTCGGGCCGATCTTCGCGTTTGTGCTGTGCCTGGTCATCACCCTGGGCCAGAACTACCAGGCCTTCCTGCAGGATCGGATCGATTGGGGCGGCGTCGTGGCCACCTATGTCGGCATTCCGCTGTTCCTGTTGATCTGGCTGGGATACCGGCTGGCGCGCGGGTCGCGATTCATCAGCTATCGAGACATGCGTTTCCCGGACGCTCGCGCCCGCAGCCAGTACCTGGATTCGGCCCTGCGCGGCGAACCGGCGGCGGGCGACGCCCGTTGACCCTCCGCTTGCGGGAGGCGGGCGTGGCTGCGCGCGGGGCGCTTACTCGATGTTCTGCGCCTGCTCGCGCATCTGCTCGATCAGCAGTTTCAGGTCCATCGCGGCGCGCGTGACTTCCATGCTGCCCGCCTTGGACCCCAGCGTATTGGCTTCGCGGTTCATTTCCTGAAACAGGAAGTCCAGGCGCTTGCCGGCGCTGCCCGCATTCTTCTTGCCCGACGCGGACTTGCCGCCGCCGTCGGTCAAAAGGTGGCGAAGCTCTTCCAGGTGTGAACGCAGACGAGACAGCTCTTCCGCCACGTCGATGCGCAGCGCGAACAGATTGGCTTCCTGCGACAGGCGTTCGGACAGCTCGGTGCCGGAGATATGCGTGAAGCCGCCCGGGAAGGCCGATTCCACGCTTTCGCGCAGTTTGGCCGCCAGCTTGTCGCGGTGGTCGGACAGCAATTGGGGCAGATGAGCCTGCACAATGTCGACGACGCGCGCCACGCCATCGGCGCATTCGCGCATCATGCCGGCCAGGCGTTCGCCCTCGCGGGCGCGGCCTTCCTGCAACTGCGTCAGCGCTTGCTGGCCGGCCTGCAGGCAGGCGGCGCCCCAGATTTGCGGGTCGAGCGCATCGTTGCCGCGCTGCCCGGGCCAGTTGAACAGCTCCACCAGCCGGGGCGGGGCGATATCGGGGACGATGCGGCGGGCGGCCTGAAGCTGCTCGGCCAGGCTTTCAAGCCAGGTCGGGTCGAGTTTGGACAGGTCCGTGCTGGCGTTGCGCGTGAACGAAACGCGGATCTCGACCTTGCCGCGCGCCAGGTTGGCGGTCAGCAGTTCGCGCAGCGGCGTCTCGACGTGCCGCAATTCGTCGGGCAGCCGGAAATACAGGTCGAGGAAGCGGCTGTTGACGCTGCGCAGTTCGATGGCAAGCGTGCCTTGCTCTAAGTCTGCTCGGGCGTTGCCGAAGGCGGTCATGCTGCGAATCATGATGGGCGTTTCCTGGTGATATATCGCGGCAGGATACTCCAAGCGGGGATTTCCTGCGGCGCCAGCCCGTACAATGCCGCGAATCAATGTTCCTGTCTGGAGTCTGCCTGTGACCACTACGCCCACCATTGCCCGCCCGTCGGGCCGCGCCGTCGACGAACTGCGGCCGTTTGCCCTGGAGCGCGGCTTTACGCGCTACGCCGAAGGGTCGGTGCTGGTCAAGGCCGGCAACACCCACGTGCTGTGCACCGCGAGCGTGCTGGAGAAGGTGCCGCCGTTCCTGAAAGGCAAGGGCGAAGGCTGGGTCACGGCGGAGTACGGCATGCTGCCGCGGGCGACGCATACGCGTGGCGATCGCGAAGCGGCGCGCGGCAAGCAAAGCGGCCGCACGCAGGAAATCCAGCGCCTGATCGGCCGCAGCCTGCGCGCCGTGTTCGACATGAAGGCGCTGGGCGAACGCACCCTGCACCTGGACTGCGACGTGCTGCAGGCCGACGGCGGCACGCGCTGCGCCAGCATCACCGGCGCCTGGGTGGCAGCGGCGGATGCCGTCGCCTTGCTGATGAAGCGCGGCGACCTGGCCGTCAACCCGATCCGCGATGCGGTTGCAGCCGTGTCTGTCGGGCTGGTGCAAGGCCGCTCGGTGCTGGACCTGGACTACCAGGAAGACTCGGCCTGCGATGCCGACGTGAACGTCATCATGACGGGCAGCGGCGCCTTTGTGGAAGTGCAGGGCACGGGCGAAGGCGCGACCTTCACCCGCGCCGAACTGGACACGATGCTGGTGCTGGCCGAAGGCGGTATCGCCAGCCTGGTGCGCGCGCAGCGCGCTGCGCTGGCCTGATAGGGACAGCTTTCAGGCACGAAAAAACAGCCGCGAAAGCGGCTGTTTTGCATGGGGCGAGGGCAACAAGGCGAGGATTAGGCCGCCTTGCGTGATAGCAAGGCGTCGACCTTGGTGACCTTTTCCAAGCCCCAGATAGTGTCGATGAGTGCGCGCAGTTCCGCGTCCGTGGCGGCGTCCGCGTAGCGGCCCAGGCTGAGCGTCTTGTCTTCGATCTCGGGGCGGCTGAGCGTGTTGCCGGGGTCGCCCTTGGGTTCGTCCACGCGGCCGTGCACGGTGCGGCCGTCGCGGGTCGTGACGGTGACCTTGCCGATCCAGCGTTGCGGGTAGGCACGGTCGACTTCTTCGTCCAGCACCATCTCGACCTTGCCGCGGAAGTCGGCGACTGCCGGGTCGTCCAACCCCGCGTCAAACTCGGCCAGCCCGGCGCGGCCCTTGCGGGCGATAAGCGCAAGCACGGTGCCCATCGAGAACTTGGACTGGTGCACGGTCTGCGGATTGACGACCGGGCCTAGCACGTCGATGGCGCCCTGGTGCACGTGGGCCACCACGCGCGCCACATCGGCTTCGGTCAGGTTGTTGTCGCGCAGCGCCTGCTGCAGCGCATCGGCGGCCGGATGGGTGTGGCGGCACGACGCATGGAACTTGAACGAGGTTTCAGCCAGCGCCCAGCGTTGCCCCAGGCGGTCGCAGAGCTTGGACGGGTCGGCATCGGTGGACATGCCGGCCGCCATGCCTTGCGGACCTTCCAGGATGTGGCGGGCGCCGGTGAAGCCCTCGCGCGCCAGATACGCGGCAGTGATGCCGTCGGCTGCCGCCTTGGCGGTGTGCAATTGCTTGGAATCGGCGGCGTCGCGCAGGAACTCCCAAAGACCTGCGGCCTGGGTGCCGGCCGAGCCCAGCGCGTGCAGCATCTGTTCAGGCGACAGCTTGAGCAGGTGGCCGGTGGTGACTGCGGCGGCCAGCGTGCCCGCCGTGCCGGTGGTGTGGAAAATCTTGTAGTGCGAACGGCCCAGGAATTCGCCGACGCGGATGCCGACTTCATAGCCGGCGACGGCGGCGGTGATCAGGTCGCGGCCCGAGCTGCCCAGCGCTTGCGCCACGGCGAGTGCGGGCGGGAAGACCACGGCGGCGGGGTGGAACACCGAGCCGTTGTGGACGTCGTCCTGTTCAACCACATGGGCGGCCGCGGCGTTGACCATCGCGGCGAACAGCGGCGACGTGCGGCGGCGCGTGATCAGCACTTCGCTTGGGCCGTCGGCGGGTCCCATGGCGGCGGCATAGCGGTCGATGGCCTGCACGGCGCGGGCGGAGGCGCCCGCCAGGATCGAGGCCAGGCAGTCCAGCAGCAGGTCTTCGGCGCGGCGCAATACCGGCGCGGGGATGTCCTCGTAGCGCAGGTTGGCGGCAAAGGCGGCGAGTTCAGCGCTGAGGTGGGGAGTGTCTTTGGCGGCGTTCATGTGCGTAGTCGGGTCAGAAGGAACGGGGCAGGCCCAGGATGTGTTCGGCGACGTAGGACAGGATCAGGTTGGTAGAAATGGGCGCCACCTGATACAGCCGCGTTTCGCGGAACTTGCGCTCGACGTCGTACTCGGTCGCGAAGCCGAAACCACCGTGGAATTGCAGGCAAGCGTTGGCGGCTTCCCACGAGGCGTCGGCAGCCAGCAGCTTGGCCATGTTGGCCTGGGCGCCGCACGGTTGGTGGGCGTCGAACAGGCGGCAGGCCTCGTAACGCATCAGGCTGGCAGCTTCCACGTTGATGTGGGCGCGGGCGATGGGGAATTGCACGCCCTGGTTCTGGCCGATGGGGCGGCCGAACACCATGCGTTCCTTGGCGTAGGCGGTGACCTTGTCCACGAACCAGTAACCGTCACCGATGCACTCGGCGGCGATCAGCGTGCGTTCGGCGTTCAGCCCGTCCAGGATGTACTTGAAGCCTTTGCCTTCTTCGCCAATCAGGTTCTCGACGGGGATTTCCAGATTGTCAAAGAACAGCTCATTGGTTTCGTGGTTGACCATGTTGGGGATCGGGCGGATCGTCATGCCGTGCTTGACGGCGTGATGCAGGTCGACCAGGAAGATCGACATGCCTTCGGACTTGCGCGCGACCTGGTCCAGCGGCGTGGTGCGGGCCAGCAGGATCATCAGGTCGGAATGCTGCACGCGCGAGATCCAGACCTTCTGGCCGTTGATCACGTAGCGGTCGCCGCGGCGCACGGCGGTGGTCTTGATCTTGGTGGTGTCCGTGCCGGTGGTGGGCTCGGTCACGCCCATGGATTGCAGGCGCAGTTCGCCGGCGGCGATGCGGGGCAGGTATTCGCGCTTCTGGGCGTCGGAACCGTGGCGCAGCAGCGTGCCCATGTTGTACATCTGGCCGTGGCAGGCACCCGAGTTGCCGCCGCTGCGGTTGATCTCTTCCATGATGATCGACGCTTCGGTCAGGCCCAGGCCCGAGCCGCCGTATTCCTGCGGGATCAGTGCCGCCAGCCAGCCGGCCTCGGTCAACGCGCGGACAAAGTCCTCGGGATAGCCGCGTTCTTCGTCGATCTTGCGGAAATATTCGCCAGGGAATTGGGCGCAAAGGTCGCGCACGGCTTCGCGGATGTCCTGATAAGCGTCAGAGGCGTGTGGCATAGGGCTGCTGTATGGATGATGGGAATGGTTCGGTACAGCATCGAATGTGCCGCAAGGGCGTGTCGCTGCCAATTCACAATTCCTTAATACGGGGTTCCTGTTCGCAAAAGCGCAGTTTCATGACGGGCGTTCGTCATGCTCGGGCCCAGGTTGTGTCAAGAAATTGCCAAACTGGATGCCCATAATCCGATGCACTGCGCCTTTGGCGCCAGGCTATATACGGATGGATATGCGGAAAAATCTCAGGGTCACCACGGCGGTATCGGCCATTCTGGCGTTGTTTGTGGTGCTGTTCGCCGTCGCTGCGGCAGCCGGCATCGCGGTGTTGCGCGACAACCGGGCCGATATCGAAGCCTTGGGCCGGGGCAGCATCGAACGCGCCAGCGACCTGGCCGACATGACCAGCCGCTTGTTCCAGGCGCGCGCCGCGCTGACCGATGCCAAGACCGGCATGGAGGGCGGCCTGGAAGCCGCCCGCGACGAATCCCTGGCGCAGGCAGACGCGCTGCTCAAGCAGGCCGGCGCCAGCCTGGCGCGCCTGCGTGGCAATCCCGATGCCAGCGCCCAGGGCGGCCCGCTGTTCGAGCAGGTGCTCAAGGCCTATACGGCATTTGCGGAGCAGACGCTCGTGCCCATGCAGAAGGCGATCCAGGGGTGGAACGGCATCGAGGTCAACCGGCTGGTGGACAAGGTGCTGCCCGCCAGCGGCGCGGCCTACGTCAAGCAGGCAGACGCTTACCAGACCTATTCGCGCGAGCAGGGCCAGGCCGCAGTCGCGGGCGCCAGCCAGACGCTGGAGCGGGTGATCCTGGTGGCGGCCGGCGTGCTGGGCGTGGTGCTGCTGCTGGCCGTGCTGATCCGGCTGGCGTTTCGCCGCAGCATCCTGCGACCGCTGAACGAGGCCGGCGCGCACTTTGACCGCATCGCCGACGGCGACCTGACGGGCGCCATCGCCATGCGCGGCGACAACGAGATCGGCGTGCTGTATTCAGCCATGCGCCGCATGCAGACCGGGCTGTCTGCCGCCGTGGCCTCCGTGCGCCAGGGCGTCGAGGAAATCCATACGGGCTCGGGCGAGATCGCGGCCGGCGGGGCGGACATGTCCGATCGCACGGCGCGCCAGGCCGGTTCGCTGCAAGAGGCCGCAGCCAACATGACCCAGCTGGCGCACACCGTCCAGATGACGGCCGGCAACGCGGACCAGGCCAGCCGGCAGGCCGAAAGCGCCACCCGTCTGGCGCAACGCGGCGGCCAGGCGGTGGACGAAGTCGTGCAGAGCATGCAGGGCATCGCCGACAGCGCGCGGCGCATCGGCGAAATCGTCGGGGTGGTGGACAGCATCGCCTTCCAGACCAACATCCTGGCGCTGAACGCGGCGGTGGAAGCCGCGCGTGCGGGCGAACAGGGCAAGGGTTTTGCCGTGGTCGCGGGCGAAGTGCGTTCGCTGGCGCAGCGCAGCGCGCAGGCCGCCCGCGAAATCAAGGGCTTGATCGAGGACTCGGCGTCGCGGGTCGAGGCGGGCGTGCGCCAGGTGAACCTGGCCGGCGACACGATGCGCGACATGCTGGCGTCGGTCGATCGGGTGACGCAGATCGTGGCCGAGATCTCGAGCGCCACCGCCGAACAGGCCGCCGGCATCGCGTCGGTGAACGACGCAGTGGCCGACATCGAGCGGTCCACGCAAGAGAATGCGGCGATGGTCGAACAGACCGCCGCCGCCGCCGCCGCGCTGGAGATCCAGGCGCAAGGCCTGCGCCGCGCGGTGGCGGTGTTCCAGATTGCCCAGGCGGCCCAGAATGCTGCCGCCGTGCAGGCGGCAGCCGGGCAATCAATCGGCCAGCTGGGGCAGGGCGCCGCCGGTGTAGCGCTCGATCACCAGCGACAGGTTCCCATGCTTGACCTTGTGCTTGACATGCGCGGCGGCCGACGCGATGTCCTCCGGGCGGATGCGCTCGCATAGGGAAGGCGTGACGGTCAGCGCCCCTACGCCCAGCGTCACGAACGGAAAGAAGCGCGGCACGCCATAACGGTCTTCGGCTTCGATGCCCCCGTTATGGCGGCCCTGGTCGTCATAGAGGTCGATGGCCTGCTCATTGAACTCGGCGATGATCCGCTGCACGCGCTGCGTCCAGTCCGGGCTGCGGAACAGCACCACGAAATCATCCCCACCCACATGGCCGACAAAATCGCGCAGCGGATCGCAATGCTGTTTGACGACTTCGGCGGTCAGCATGATCATGTCGTCGCCACGCCAATAGCCATATACGTCGTTGAAAGGCTTGAAGTTATTGAGGTCGCCGTAGCAGATGGTGAAGTCGGCGGCGTCCTCCAGCAAGGTGGCGATGTGCCGGCTGATGGGGATGTTGCCGGGCAGGGACGTCAGCGGGTTCGCGTAGCGCGCCGCTTCGATCCGCATTTCGGTCACCGAGCGCACCAGCGTTTCGCCCGTGGCCAGGCCGTCGTAGCGGCCATCCCGCGTAATGATCAGCCCGTCCATCAGATAGCGCTGGTCTTCTGAAATCAGTACGTGGCTGAGCTGGTCGATGGATACGTTCAGGTCCACCAGCACCGGTTCGTCGTTCATGAAGGTGGAGCACGCGTCGCGGCCGAACAGTTCGCGCGTGTAGCGTTGCGCGTAGTGTTCCGAGAAATCGCGGCGGTTGATGATGCCTACCGGCCGGTTGTCGCCGTCGATGACTGCCACCGCGTGCATGTTCTTGTGTTCGATGAAGAGCCGATGCACGTCGTCGTTGGTGTCCTTGTTCAGCAGCGCGGCGGGTGCTTCCACCCGCAGGCTGGCGGCGGTGCCGCCTGCGGAACGTTGCGACAAGGGGGCAGGGCTGCGTACCCGCAGGGAATCGCGCAGCGGCGCGTTCAGCTCAGTCAGCAGCGTTTCCTCGGGGCGCCCCAGAAACCAGCCTTGGGCGTACCGGATGTCCAGTTCGCGCACCACGGCCAGGTCTTCCGCCGTTTCTATGCCCTCGGCGACGATGGCCGTGCCCAGGTGCTGGGCCACCTTCAGGATGGCCCGCACCATGTTCTGCTTGCGATCGCTCTGGCCGATGCCGTTGAAGAAATAACGGTCGATCTTGACGAGATCGGGCTGCATCTCGGACCACAGTTGCAGGTTGGAATTGCCTACGCCGTAATCGTCCAGGGCGATGCGCATGCCGCGCTCCCGCAGGCACGCGAAGGCGCAGCCCAGTTCGCCCATGTGGTCCGACAGCGGGTCCTGTTCGGTCAGTTCGACGATGATGCTCGACGGGGGCAGGGTGCAATCCTTCAAGAGGCGCAGCGGCATGTCGTCTCCCCATAGCGTCCAATAGTGGATCAGCGCCGAGCCCGACAGGTTCAGGAACAGCTTGCCGGCCGCTTCGTTGTCCTCGAAGCCCTGGGCACCGGCCCGGAAGCTGGCCAGCTCCACTTGCGGGTGCAGCCCCTGGCGCCGCGCTTCGGCGAAGAGGGCGTCGGGATAGTGCAGGGCGGTATCGGCTGGGCCGCGGATCAGGCTTTCATGGCCGTAGATGCGGCTGTGCGACAGGTCGACGACGGGCTGGTAGCGGGGGCGGAGCAGCCGTTCGCGCAGAATGCCGGCCAAGCCGGCTGACGTGGGCGCATCGCCCAGGGAGGTGTGGGGCGCGCGGACCGAAGCCGTCCGGGGCATAGCGTGAGTAGGGGTCATCGCCGGGGTCAGATACGATCAGTGACAAGATCGCTGATGTTGACGACAAAATGTGTCGGCGGTGTTGCGGGAGCGCACGTGGATAGGCGGTCATGCCGCGGCGCGGGCAGGCCGTGCCCTATACAATTTGCCTTATGACTTCCCCCAAGATTCCCGATTCCCTGCGCCGCATCGTGTTGGCGTCCAATAATGCTGGCAAGTTGCGCGAGTTTTCCGCCTTGTTCGCTCCCCTGGGCATCGAACTGGTGCCCCAAGGCGAGCTGGGCGTGCCCGAGGCCGAAGAGCCGCACGTCACCTTCGTCGAAAACGCCCTGACCAAGGCGCGCCATGCCAGCCGCCTGACCGGGCTGCCCGCCCTGGCTGACGATTCCGGCCTGTGCGTGGCGGCCTTGGATGGTGCGCCCGGGGTCTATTCGGCCCGCTACGCCAAGATGCAGGGCGGAGAGAAATCCGATCTGGCCAATAACGCGCTGCTGACGCAGAACCTGGCCGGCCACGCTGACCGCCGTGCCTGGTATGTCGCCGTGCTTGCGCTGGTACGCTCGGAAAACGACCCGTGCCCGATCATCGGCGAAGGCCTGTGGCATGGCGAGATCATCGACCAGCCCGAAGGGGCGAACGGCTTTGGCTACGATCCCCATTTCTACCTGCCCGACATGGGGCTGACCGCGGCCACGCTGGACCCCGAGGAAAAGAACCGCGTCAGCCACCGCGCCCGCGCGCTGCGCGAACTGCTGAGCAAGCTGAGCCAGGCTTGAGCGCGCGCGCGCCACGCCCGCTCCAGGAAACCGCATGTCCATCACTATCCCTATCCGCAACGACCTGGGCGCATCGCCCTCGCGCCGGCTCGTGCCGGCGGGCGCCACGCTGACCAGCCTGCCGCCGTTGTCCGTCTATGTGCACGTGCCCTGGTGCGTGCGCAAATGCCCGTATTGCGACTTCAATTCCCACGCCGCGCCGGGCGAAATCCCCGAACGCGCCTATCTGGATGCGTTGCGCAGCGACCTGGAACAGGCGCTGCCGTCCATCTGGGGCCGCCAGGTCGTGTCCGTCTTCATCGGTGGCGGCACGCCCAGCCTGCTGTCGTCGGCAGGGCTGGACGAATTGCTGGCCATGCTGCGCGCCTGTCTGAATGTATGGCCGGATGCCGAGATCACCATGGAGGCGAACCCCGGCACCGCCGAGGCCAGCCGCTTTCGCGAGTACGCGGCCAGTGGCGTCACGCGCTTCTCGCTGGGCATCCAGAGTTTCGACAATGCCCAATTGAAGAAGCTGGGGCGCATCCATGATGCCGATCAGGCCCGCGCCGCCATCGGCATGGCGCAACGCGCCGTCTCGCGGGTGAACCTGGACATGATGTTCGCCTTGCCGGGCCAGACGCTGGACGCCTGTGTGGCCGATCTGCGCGAGGCCATCTCGTTCGGCACCGAACACCTGTCGCTGTATCACCTGACGATGGAGCCCAATACGGTCTTCGCCAAGTTCCCGCCCGAAGACCTGCCCGACGACGACACCAGCGCCGCCATGCAGGACGCCGTGGAGGCCGAACTGGCGGCGGCCGGCCTGGCCCGCTACGAGGTGTCTGCCTACGCCAAGCCCGGCGCCCGCTGCCGCCACAACGTGAATTACTGGGAATTCGGCGATTACCTGGGCATCGGCCCCGGGGCGCACGGCAAACTGTCATTCCATGACCGTATCGTGCGCGAGGCGCGGCTGCGCAGCCCCGATTCCTGGATGCAGGCCGCGATGGCCCGCGATGGCAGCCACTTGGCTGAAAACCGCCAGGTCGGCCCCGACGAACTACCTTTCGAATTCATGCTTAACGCTCTGCGCCTGAAAGACGGGGTGCCCAGCACGGCGTTCAATGAACGCACCGGCCTGTCGCTTGCCGCCATTGCGCACCAATTGGAGGCAGCCTCTAAACGGGGCCTGCTGGACGGCGATCCGACCCGTCTAAAGGCGACGCCCTTGGGGTGGCGCTTCCTGAATGACCTCCAGGAAATGTTCCTTTAGCAGGAATGCACCATAACGGGGCAATCGTGCCCCACTATTTGCACCAAAGTGGTGCTACATTTTTTCATGACCGTGCGGTCTTCCCCAGGGATTCCAGGGGGTAAAACCTGGCACGCTTATTGCTTCCCTCTTTTATGCCAGTCGAGAGGCAAAGCCCTCGACCCTTTTATCTAATGGAGATGACATGGCAAGCCCGAAAGACGTCCTGAAACAGATCGCCGATAACGAAGTCAAATTCGTGGATTTCCGCTTCACCGATACGGTTGGCCGTGAGCACCACGTGTCCGTGCCCACCAGCCAGATCGACGAAGACAAGCTGGAAAGCGGCCAGGCTTTCGACGGTTCGTCGATCCCGGGTTGGAAGGGCATTGAAGCCTCCGACATGCTGCTCATCCCCGATTGCTCGACCGGCAACCTGGATCCGTTCCGCGAAGAGCCGACCTTGATCCTGTCGTGCGACGTCGTTGAACCGTCGGACCTGAAGGGCTATGACCGCGACCCGCGTTCGCTGGCCAAGCGCGCCGAAGCCTACCTGAAGTCCTCCGGCCTGGGCGACACCGCCTACTTTGGTCCGGAACCCGAATTCTTCGTGTTCGACGGCGTGACCTGGAACACGGACATGTCGGGCACGTTCGTCAAGATCAAGTCCGAAGAAGCCTCGTGGTCCAGCGGCCAGGAATTCGAAGGCGGCAACACCGGCCATCGTCCCCTGGTCAAGGGCGGCTACTTCCCCGTTCCGCCGGTTGATTCGTTCCAGGACATGCGCTCGGAAATGTGCCTGCTGATGGAACAAATGGGCGTGCCGGTCGAAGTGCACCACCATGAAGTGGCCGGCGCCGGCCAGCTGGAAATCGGCACCAAGTTCAGCACGCTGGTCCAGCGCGCCGACTGGACGCAGATCGTCAAGTACGTCGTGCACAACGTGGCCCACGCCTACGGCAAGACCGCGACGTTCATGCCCAAGCCCATCGTTGGCGACAACGGTTCCGGCATGCACGTGCACCAATCCATCTGGAAGGATGGCCAGAACCTGTTCGCAGGCAACGGCTACGCCGGCCTGTCGGAATTCGCGCTGTACTACATCGGCGGCATCATCAAGCACGCCCGCGCCCTGAACGCCATCACCAACCCGGGCACGAACTCGTACAAGCGTCTGGTTCCGCACTACGAAGCCCCGGTCAAGCTGGCTTACTCGGCCCGCAACCGTTCGGCCTCGATCCGCATCCCGTACGTCGGCAACCCGAAGGGCCGCCGCGTCGAAGCGCGTTTCCCGGACCCCCTGGCCAACCCGTACCTGGCTTTCTCGGCCCTGATGATGGCCGGCCTGGACGGCGTCCAGAACAAGATCCACCCGGGCGATCCGGCCGACAAGAACCTGTACGACCTGCCGCCGGAAGAAGACGCGAAGATCCCGACCGTGTGCTCCTCGCTGGAACAAGCGCTGGAAGCCCTGGACGCCGACCGCGAATTCCTGACCCGTGGCGGCGTGTTCAGCAACGACATGCTCAGCGCCTACATCGACCTGAAGATGGCCGATGTGAATCGTCTGCGCATGACGACGCACCCGGTCGAATTCGACATGTACTACAGCCTCTGATCGTTTAGAGGCTGTGGCGGGGGGAGCGCGATGATGTAGGCAGAAACCAGGGCCCACACCACGCGCACCACCAGGTCGCGGCTCGACGGTTTGTCCGCCAGGCATCACGCCTGGCGGGCAGGGCGCCGGGTTCCGGCGCCGCCGTCGCGGGCGCGTTCCGCTTTCCCCCTGTCATTCGGGTACGTTGAAAAATGAATGTAGAAGCTCTCGATCTGCTTGCCACGTCCGTTTTCCTGGTCAACGAGCGCGGTCACATTGAATATGCCAACGCTGCCGCCGAAGATCTGTTCGGCCGCTCGCGCAAGCAACTGGGCGGGCACTCCGCCGCCACGCTGTTCGACACCCCAGAAAATATCCAGTCCTCGATCGACCGCGCCGCGGCCGGCAGGTACGCCGACGTCAGGCAATTGGCCTCGTTGCGCCGCGCCGCCGAATCCGTGGAAGTCGCTGTCACGACGGTGGGGCTGACGGGCCAGCGCTGGCCCGTGCTGATAGAGACCCGCGAGATCGAGCAGCGCGTGCTGGCTGACCGCAACCATCGACTGGTCGATGAAATCGAAGCCCACCGTGAATTGCTGCGCAATCTTGCGCATGAAGTGAAGAATCCCCTGGGCGGTTTGCGCGGCGCCGCGCAATTGCTGGAGGCCGAACTGCCCAGCGCGGCCCTGGCCGAATACACCCAGGTCATTATTTCCGAAGCCGACCGCCTGCAGGCGCTGGTGGACCGCCTGAGCGGCCCACAACGTGTGCCGCTGAATGCACGGCCGGTGAACATCCACGAGATCTGCGAGCGCGTCTGCGCGCTGATCCAGGCTGAATTCCGCAACGACGTCACCATCCTGCGCGACTACGACGCGTCGGTTCCCGATCTGAAGGGCGACGCCGCCCGTCTGATGCAAGCCGTCCTGAACGTGGCGCGTAACGCCGCGCAGGAACTGGTCGCACGGCCCGAGGGGCCCAAGACGGAACCTGGTGTTGTCACGCTGCGTACCCGTGTGGCGCGGCAGGTCATGCTGGCCCACCGCCAGCACCGGCTGGCGCTGGTGCTGTCCATTATCGATAACGGTCCCGGCGTGCCGGACCACATCCGCGACCGCATTTTCCACCCCCTGGTCACGGCCAGAGCGGGCGGAACGGGCCTGGGCTTGAGCCTGGCCCAGGATTTCGTGCAGCAGCACGGCGGCATCATCGAATTTGAATCCCGACCGGGGCGCACCGAGTTTCGCCTGGTCCTACCGATGGAGCCTGCACACTGATGAAACCCGTATGGATCGTCGACGACGACCAGGCCATCCGCTGGGTCCTCGAAAAGGCCCTGGCCCGCGCTGGTGTCCCCACCCGCAGTTTCTCCCAATCGGCTGACGTGCTGGAGGCGCTGTCGCGCGAAACGCCCGTCGCCTTGGTGTCCGATATCCGCATGCCCGGCGGCAACGGCCTGGAGCTGTTGCGTCAACTCAAAGAGCGCCATCCCGGCTTGCCGGTCATCGTGATGACCGCGTTCGCCGACCTGGACAGCACCGTGTCCGCGTTCCAGGGCGGCGCGTTTGATTACCTGGCCAAGCCGTTCGACGTGAACGAGGCGGTTGCGCTGATCCAGCGCGCCATGCAGGAATCCACGCAGCCGGAAACGCCTGAAGGGCAGGGCGAGGCGGCGCAGAACAACGAGCGCTGGATGATGACGCAGTCGTCTTCCACCGCCATGCAGGAAGTGTTCCGCGCGATCGGCAGGCTGGCCCAGTCCAAGGTGACGGTGTTGATCACCGGCGAATCGGGTACCGGCAAAGAGCTCGTCGCCCGTGCCTTGCACGGCCACGGCGTGCGGGCCAGCGGCCCGTTCGTGGCGCTGAACGCGGCGGCAATCCCGCGCGACCTGCTTGAAGCCGAACTCTTCGGCCACGAGCGCGGCGCGTTCACGGGCGCCAACAATCTGCGCCGTGGCCGCTTCGAAGAAGCGCACGGCGGCACCTTGTTCCTGGACGAAATCGGCGACATGCCGATCGAGCTGCAGACGCGCCTGTTGCGCGTGCTGGCCGAAGGCAGCTTCTACCGTGTGGGCGGGGCTCAGCCCGTGCGGGTGGACGTGCGCATCGTGGCCGCGACCCACCAGCCGCTGGAGCAGCGTGTCGAACAGGGTTTGTTCCGCGAGGACTTGTTCCATCGCCTGAACGTGATCCGGCTGCGCCTGCCGCCGCTGCGCGAACGCGTGGAAGACATTCCTGCGTTGGCGCAACATTTCCTGACGGCAAGCGCCCGCACGCTGGGCGTGCCGGTCAAACGCCTGACGCCCGACGCGCTGGCCGTGCTGACCAAGTTCGACTTTCCCGGCAACGTCCGCCAGCTGGAGAACTTCTGCCACTGGTTGACGGTAATGGCCCCGGGCCAGACGGTGGACCGCCAGGACCTGCCGCCGGAAATCCGCGCGCTGGAGCATCAGCAGCAACCCGGGTTGGCCCCGTTGCGTCCCGCAACGCCGATGCCGGGTATCGGCACGGTGGTGCAAGCGTCTCAAGGTCTGGACGACGGCGCGCCGCGCAACTGGCAGGATTCCCTGCTGCGCGATGCGCAGTACCGCCTGGAGCGCGGCGAACCTGCCGTGATGGCGACCTTGACGCGCCAGTTCGAGAAGATCCTGCTGCAAAGCGCGCTGGACGCCAGCCGCGGCCGCCGTGTGGAGGCCGCATCCCGCCTGGGCATCGGCCGCAACACCATCACGCGCAAGCTGCGCGAGCTGGGGATCGAAGACGAGTGATCGTTGATGGGTTGCCGGGCGTCGTGAGCCCGGCAGCCCGTCAGCCCATTCCCAGCAGGCTTTCGCAGAGCCGCGGCGATTTCAGCTTTTGCAGCCACCACTTCAGCGCTTCACCCGGCGGTTCGGCCCGCCAGGCGTACGCCACGTGTTCCGTCAGGGACATGCCTTCATCCGTCTCGCACACCACCAACAGACCCTGCGCCAGGTAGGGCGCCGCCATGGTCAGCGGCAGGTAGCCGCAGCCCAGGCCGCGTACTTGCGCGTCGATCTTGGCCTGCATGGACGGCATTACCAAGGTGGGCTGGTCTGCCAGGATGCCGCGCGATTGCGGCGGCAGGTTGCGCGACGTATCCGCCACGACGACTGCGCAGTACTTCGTGATGTCGGCGCGGCTGAGCGGTTGCGGCAACGATGCCAGGGGGTGATGCGCCGCGACGCAGAATCCAAACTGCGTGGCGCCGATCGCCTGCGACCGGTAGGGCCCCGTCGGCTCGGCATTTGCGCCGGCGCCGATCACCAGGTCGGCACGTCCGCTCGTCAATGCATCCCAGTTGCCGCTCAGCACTTCGCTGGAAAAGCGCAGCGTGGTCGCGCTTTCCAGCGTCTGGAATTCGTCGATCAGGTCGTACAAGGGCCGCCACGGCAGTACGGCGCTGACGGCGATGCGCAGCTCCACTTCCCAGCCGGTGGCGATGCGCTTCACGCGGCAGGCCAGATCGTCCAGCGATTGCAGCACGTGGCGCCCATCCTTCAGCAGGGCTTCGCCCGCGGGCGTCAGCAGCGCCCGGTGTCCTGAGCGGTCGAACAGCAGCACGTCCAGGCCGTCTTCCAGCTTGCGGATCGAATAGGTCACGGCGGACGGCACTTTGCCCAGTTCGCGCGCGGCCTTGGCAAAGCTGCCATGGCGGGCGATGGCGTCAACCAGGATCAACAATTCAGGCGTAATGGGCTGCATGGTGGGGCTCGATCAGATGCATTCAAATAATTTGAACGAAGTCATCAAAATATAACGCCAAAGCGACCCTGCTGCACGCGCAGAATATCACTCATGCCAGGGGTTAAGCGGAAAAGGCGAAGCGAAATGCCGGCACCGCACCCTACAGACCATTCATATTATTGAAACAGGAGTCCACAATGCTTACGATTCGCCGCGCTGCCGAACGGGGTCACGCCAACCATGGGTGGCTCGATTCGTTTCACACCTTTTCCTTCGCCAATTACTACGACCCGGCTCACATGGGCTTCGGCGCACTGCGCGTGATCAATGACGACCGTATTGCTGCCGGCCGCGGCTTCGGCACGCACGGCCATCGGGACATGGAGATCATCACCTATGTGCTGGACGGCGCCATTGCGCACAAGGACAGCATGGGCAGCGGTTCGACCATCCAGCCCGGTAACGTGCAGCGGATGAGCGCTGGCCGCGGTGTGATGCACTCCGAGTTCAACCCGCTGCCGGACACCGAAACGCACATGCTGCAGATCTGGATCGAGCCCGACGTGACCGGCATTGCCCCGGAGTACGAAGAGCGCGCTTTCAGCGACGCGCAAAAGCGTGGCCGGCTGCAAGCCCTGGTGTCGCCGGATGGTGAAGACGGCTCGATGAAGATCCATCAGGACGCACGCTTGTATGGCGGCCTGTTCGACGGGGCCGAGTCCGCCACCCTGGCACTGGCCGCCGGCCGCCGCGCCTGGGTGCACGTGGCGCGGGGCAACGTGACGGTCAACGGCGCCGAGCTCTCGGCGGGTGACGCGGTCGCTATTACTGACGACACCCGTGTCGAGCTGTCGGCCGGCAAGAACGCCGAAGTGCTGGTGTTTGACCTGGCGTAATGCCCGAGGCCGGGCGGAAGGGTTTCCGCCCGGTCTTGTTTTTGAACGGGCCGTTGGGCCTTAACATGGCCATTGGCCTATAGAAGCGGAGCGCTACACCATGTCTACGTTGTCCGATGCAGGCGAAAACCAGATTGAAACCGTCGTGGTGCCGCGCACCAGCGACCTGGGCGGCTTTTCCGTCCGCCGTGCGATCCCGTCGGCGCAGCGCCGAACCGTCGGGCCGTTCGTGTTCCTTGACCACATGGGTCCGGTGGAATTCGATGCCGGCTCGGGCATCGACGTGCGCCCGCACCCGCACATCGGCCTGTCCACCGTCACCTACCTGTATGAAGGGTCGATGGTGCACCGTGACGGCGCGGGCAACACCCAGACGATTCTGCCTGGCGAAGTGAACTGGATGACGGCCGGCCGCGGCATCGTCCATTCGGAACGTTCGTCGCCGGAAAGCCGCCAGGCGCCGCAGCGCCTCTGTGGCCTGCAGATCTGGGTGGGCCTGCCCAAGCAGCACGAGGAAACGGCCCCGGGCTTTACACACTATGGCCTGGATGCGCAGCCGGTAGTCGAAGGCGAAGGCGTGCGCGCCCAGGTTGTGGCGGGTTCACTGTTCGGCAAGACCTCGTCGGTCAAGACGCTGTCGCCCCTGTTCTACGGCGACCTGCAACTGAAGGCGGGCGCCACGACGGTGCTGCCGGCGGAGTATGAAGAGCGCGCCGCCTATCTGGCCGAAGGCTCGGTCGAGGTGGATGGGCAAGTGTTCGAAAGCGGCCGGCTGGTGGTGTTCGCCCCGGGCCGGCCGGTGCAGATCCGCGCTGTCACCGCCGCGCGGTTTGCGGTGCTGGGTGGCGAACCCCTGGACGGTCCGCGCTTTGTCTGGTGGAACTTCGTCTCCAGCAGCAAGGATCGCATCGAGCAGGCCAAGCAGGACTGGCAGCGCACGCGCTTCGACCAGATCGTGCCTGGCGACGAGACCGAATACATCCCGCTGCCCGAACCACGCGCCTGATTGCGGCCGACGCGTTTTCCCCTGCCGCGCGAGGCTTGCGCGGCAGTATGATGCGCCTCCAAACCTTCATAACAACAGGATGGAGACTCATGCATCGCTACACCCTCAACCTTGCGCGCGGCCTGGCCGCGTTGGCGCTGGTCAACGGCGCGTCCGCGGCGTTCGCTGCCGGCTATCCGGCCAAGCCCATCACCTTCATCGTTCCCTACACGGCGGGCGGCACCACCGATCTGGTGGCCCGCACCGCGGGACAAAAGGTGGCCGAAAAACTCGGCCAGCCGGTCATTGTTGAAAACCGGCCCGGTGCCGGCGGCAACATCGGTATGGATGCCGTGGCCAAGGCCGCACCGGACGGCTACACGATCGGTTTCGGCGCCATCTCCACGAACGCGCTGAATCCCTTCGTCTACCCGTCGATGCCGTTCGATCCCACCAAGGATTTCACCGGCGTCAGCATGCTGGGCGCATCCACCGTGGTGCTTGAAGTCGGCCCCGCGTTGAAGGTGGCGAGCGTCAAGGATCTGGTCGCGTACGCCAAGCAGCACCCGGGCACCGCCTTCGGTACGCCGGGCACCGGGACGTCCATGCATCTGGCCGGCGTGATGTTCGACCAATTGACGGGCGTCGGCATGCAGCACATTCCGTACAAGGGCAGCGCGCAAGGGCTGAACGATTTGCTGGGCGGACACCTGCCCGTGATGTTCGACAACCTGCCTGCCTCGCTGCCGCACATCAAGGCAGGCAAGGTGCATGCGCTGGCCGTCACGGGCAGCAAGCGGGCGCCCGCGCTGCCGGACGTGCCGACGCTGGCCGAACTGGGTTATGCGGGGGCGGTGGTTGACCCGTGGTTCGCGGTGTACGGCCCGGCCAAGATGTCGCCGGAAGTCACCCAGGCGCTGAGCGAGGCGTTCCAGTGGGCGTTGGCCCTGCCGGAAGTGAAGGACAAGCTGGAGCAAGCCGGTTTCATGCCGTACGGATCGACCCCGCAAGAGGTCGAGCGCCTGACCCAAAGCCAGCACGAGGCCTTCAAGGCCCTGTCGCAAAAGGTCAAGCTGTCGGCGGATTGATGGCCGGCTCAGCGCCCGCGGGCGAAAGCCTGCTCGCGCTGCGCCTCCAGCGCTTCGCGCCGGATGAAGTCCCGCACGAAATCGTTGCGCGGATGGTGATGCAGGTTATAGGGCGTATCCCACTGCGCGATGGATCCCTTGCTCATCACGCCGATGCGGTCGGCGATGGCGAAGGCTTCGGCCTGGTTGTGCGTGACCAGGATGGCCGTGTGGCCCGTGGTCTTGAGAATGTCCCGCACTTCGAACGCCAGGCGTTCGCGCGTGTCCACATCCAGGTTCGAAAACGGTTCGTCCAACAACAGCAGATCGGGTGAGGGCGCAAGGGCCCGGGCCAGCGCCACGCGCTGTTGCTGGCCACCCGAGATCTCGTGCGGGTAGCTGTTGGCGGCATGCGCCAAACCCACCAGTTCCAGCATTTCTTCAACGCGGCGAGCGCGATCCGCGCGCGCCAGCTTGCGCAGGCCGAACGCTACATTCAAGGCCACGGTCAGGTGTGGGAACAGGGCGTAGTCCTGGAACATCATGCCGACGCGGCGCAGTTCCGGCGCCACTTGCTCGGTGGCCGAGGAAATGACGGTGCCGTCCAGCAGGATGCGGCCATCACGCACCGGTTCGAAGCCGGCGATGGCGCGCAGCACCGTGGTCTTGCCGCAGCCGGACTCACCCAACAGGCAGCCAATGTGTCCGGTCGGCAGACCCAGGGTCAGGTCTTGCACCACCGGCTTCAATCCGGCGGGCGTGTCGTAAGCGAGCGAAAGATGATCGATTTCTAACAGATCGGGCACGATGATCAATGTCCCATTTTCAGATTGGTGCGCGCCAGCAGAATGACGGGCAAAAGGCCGGCCAGGACGATCGCCAGCGCCGCGACGGCGCCTTCCTCGTACGTGCCGCGCGCGGCTTCGGCGTAGAGCCAGGTGGCGAGCGTATCGAAATTCATCGGCCGCAGCAGCAAGGTCGCCGGCAGTTCCTTCATGGCGTCCACGAAGACCAGCAGGGCGCTTGCGGCCAGCGCGGGGCGCAGCAGCGGCAGATGGACCCGGCGCAAGGTGCCCGCCGAGCTTTCGCCCAGCAGGCGCGATGCCTGTTCCAGCGAAGGCGGGATGCGGGCCAGGCCGGCTTCCAGCGCGCCCGTGGAAATCGCCAGGAAGCGGATCACGTAGGCGATGACCAGCGCGCCCATCGAGCCCATCAGGAACAGGCCCGAGCCGCCGAATACCGTGGCGACCGCATGGTCGATCCAGACGAAAGGCGTCAACAGGCCGATGGCCAGCACCGTGCCCGGCACCGCGTAGCCCAGGCTGGCGATGCGCGCGCAGGCGCGGCCCGGATTGAAATTGGCGCTTTCGCGCATGGTGCGGCCGGCCCAGGCCACGATCAGTCCGCACAGCAGGGTCACAATGGTGGCGCTGAACGCGACGATCAGCGTGTTGCCCAAGCCGTTGATCAACTGGTTCGATACGCCACCCACCAAATGCAGGCGCTTGTAGGTTTCATAAATCAGATAGGCGGCCGGCGCAATGAACCCCATCACGACGGGGATCCAGCCCAGCAGGGCGGCGACGGCGGCGGGCAGACCGCGCAGGCGGCGCGGTTGCATCGGGCGCATACGCTGCGTATTGGCGTAGCGCTGGCGCTTGCGGCCGTGGCGCTCCAGCATGATCAACCCGATCACGATGGCCAGCATCGTCAGCGCGATCTGCGCAGCGCCGGCCAGGTCAGACCTCGTTACCCAGGTCGTATAGACCGACACCGTCAGCGTCTGCACGCCCAGGAACTCGGAGGCGCCGATATCGTTCAGCGTTTCCAGCAGTGCCAGGCTGACGCCCACGACGATGGCCGGCCGCGCCAGGGGCAGGGCGACGCGAAAGAACACTGCAACGCGTCCGGCGCCCAGTGTGCGCGCGGCTTCCAGCAGGCTGGCCGCCTGCGTCATGAACATCACGCGGGTGCTCAGATAGACATATGGGTATAGGACGAAGCCCAACACGAATATTGCGCCGTAGATGGAGCGCAGGTCGGGCAGGCGGAATTGCCGCGGACTGTCATAGCCCAGCAGCGCGCGGATCGCCGTCTGGACCGGCCCGATCGGGTGCAGCAAGTCCAGGTAAGAGAACGCGATGATGTAGGTGGGTACGGCCAGCGGCAGCAGCAGCGCCCAGGTCAGGATGCGGCGCGTGGGGAAGTCGTAGGCGGTCACCAGCCAGGCGGCGCCCGTGCCCAGCAGCGTCACCATCACGCCCACGCCCGCCAGCAGCATGGCCGTGTTGGCCAGGGCTTGCGGCAGCACATAGCTTGCCAGGTGCTGCCAGTGTGAAAGTTCGCCGCCCAACGCCCACCACAGCAGCGTCAGCACGGGCGCAAGCACGGCCAGGGCGATCAGGCCCGCGCCCGCAAGCCAGCCGGCGCCGCGTTCAGTCCAGCGCAAACGCAACGGCCGGGGCAAAGATTCTGTGTGCATGCTTCAAAGTCGATTGCATCAAAGGCAAGGCCTGTTCCCTCCGGAAAGAAGGGAACAGGCCCAATACTGCCGCAGGGCTGCGCCACGCCGGGGGCGTGGCGACCTGGGGCTTATCAGTTGTCGAAGCCGACCTTGTCCACCAGTTCGCTGGCTTGCTTGCGGTGCTTGGCGATTTCGGTCAGGGGCAGCGGATCCACCTTCAGTTCGCCAAAGCTGGCGATCACGGGATCCAGCTTCACGCCCTTGCGGACGGGGTATTCATAGTTGGCCTGGGCATACAGCGCCTGGGCCGGTTCGGATACCAGGAAGTCCAGCAGCTTGATCGCGTTGGTCTTGTTCGGCGCGTGGGCGGCAACGGCGGCGCCGCTGACGTTCACGTGCGTGCCGCCGCTCTTCTCGTTGGCGAACGTCGGGCGGATGACCTTGATGGCGTCGCCCCACTTGCGGCCGTCGGTGCCGGGTTCGGAATTCTTCATGTGGCCGACGTAGTACGCATTGGCCAGGCCGATGTCGCAGATGCCGCCCAGGATGTCGCGCGCCACGTCACGGTCGCCGCCGGCCGCCTTGCGGGCCAGGTTGGCCTTGACGCCGCGCAGCCACTTCTCGGTGGCTTCCGCGCCGTCATGCGCAATCATCGAAGCGACCATGGCGGTGTTATAGGGGTGCTGGCCCGAACGGATGCAGACCTTACCCTTCCACTTCGGGTCGGCCAGGTCTTCGTAGCGGAAGGATTCCAGCTTCAGGTCCTTTTCCACGTACAGCACGCGGTCGCGCAGCGACAGGGCGTACCACTTGCCGTCGGCGCCGCGCAGGTTGGCGGGAATCACCGATTCCAGGGTCTGGGACTTGATCGATTGCGTTACGCCGCCGTCCACCAGATCCAGCAGGTTGCCGATGTCCACGGTCATCAGCACGTCGGCGGGCGACTTCGCGCCTTCCGCCTTGACGCGTTCCAGCAGGCCGTCCTTGACGAAGACGGTGTTGACCTTGATGCCGCTTTCCTTGGTGAAGGCATCCAGCAGCGGTTGGATCAGCTTGGGTTCCCGGGTGGTGTACAGGCTGACTTCTTCCGCGGCGTTGGCCGAGACGGTGAAGGCGGCGGCGCCGGCCAGCGCGAGGGCGCGAAGCAGCGAATTCAATTGGGGACGCTTGGTCATGTCGGGAACTCCGGCTAGGGCAGCAACGAGGAAGCCGTGAAGGGCTTTCCGTTGCTTAAAACGGTCTGCTAACGAAAACGATTATCAACTGAGACCCGGACGATAACAGGAAGCGAAACAGCATTCAACTATTCGTAAGGCATGGGTTCCAACCCTTGATCCCCATCAATACGGCATAAGGGTATTACGGAATAATGAGAGCAATTCCTATCAAGACCCTGTAGAATAGGGTCAACCCTAATATTACCTACTACGACATGGCTGCTTTCAACACTGAGCGCGTACTGAGCGTGCACCACTGGAACGACACCCTGTTTTCCTTTACCACGACGCGTGATGCGGCCTTGCGGTTCCACAACGGCCACTTCGTCATGATCGGGTTGGAAGTTGAAGGCAAGCCGCTACTGCGGGCCTACAGCATCGCCAGTGCGAACTACGAAGAAAACCTCGAATTCCTCAGCATCAAGGTGCAGAACGGTCCGCTTACGTCGCGACTGCAGCATCTGAAAGAAGGCGACACCATCCTGGTCAGCCGTAAGCCCGTGGGCACGCTGGTCGTCGACGACCTGAAGCCGGGCAAGCACCTGTTCCTGTTCGGCACCGGCACGGGCCTGGCGCCTTTCATGAGCATCATCAAAGACCCGGACATCTACGAACGCTTCGACAAGGTCATCCTGGTTCATGGCGTGCGCTGGGTCAGCGAACTGGCTTATGCTGACTTCATCGAAAAGGAACTGCCGAACAACGAGTTCTTCGGCGACGTCGTCCGCGACAAGCTCGTCTACTACCCGACCGTGACGCGTGAGCCGTTCCGCAACCAGGGCCGCATCACTGAACTGATGGAAAACGGCAAGCTCTGCGAAGACATCGGCATTCCCCAGATCAACCCCGAAACTGATCGCGCCATGATCTGCGGCAGCCCGCATATGCTGGCCGACATCAGCGCCATGCTGGACAAGCGCGGTTTCGTCGTGTCGCCGGGCGTGGGCCAGCCGGGCGATTACGTGGTGGAACGCGCTTTCGTCGACAAATAAGCCTCCGCGCTTTGTGCCGATAAAAAAACCCATCGCCCAGGCGATGGGTTTTTTGCATTCCAAGGCAGGCCCAGCTTACTCCGGCTGGATTCCGGCCTTCTTGATGATGTCGCCCCACTTCCTGGATTCGGCCTGCTGGAACGCGGCCAATTCGTCGGGCGTGGAGGTGGCCGGGTCAGTGCCGGTCTGCCCATAGAACTGCTGGGCGGGCTTGGTCTTGGTAGCGTTCACCAGCAGCCCATTCAAGCGCTTGATTACGTCGGGCGGCGTGCCGGCAGGCGCATAGGCCGCGAACCAATAACCCATCTCGTAATTCGGCACGCCGGCTTCGGCGATCGTCGGCACGTCAGGCGCCAGCGGCGAACGCGCCAGCCCGGTCACTCCCAACGCACGCAGCTTGCCGGACTTGACCTGGGGCAGGCCGGTCGCCGTGTCGGTGATCATCATGTCGATCTGGCCGCCCAGCAGGTCGGTCACGGCCAGCGGATTGCTCTTGTAGGGCACGTGCAGCAGCTGCACGCCCGCCATCTGTTGCAGCAATTCGCCCGCGATGCGGCTGCTGGAGCTGCCGCTGCCAAAACTCAGCTTGCCCGGCGACTGCTTGGCCTGGGCCAGGAAGTCGCCCACGGTCTTGGCGGACGAATTCGGATTGACCACCATGATCTGGCCGCCTTTGCCCAACAGCGAGATCGGCGCGAAGTCTTTGACGGGCTGGTACGTCAGCGACTTGTACAGGTGTTCGTTGGCGGCGTGCGTGGTGTTGGTGGTGATCAGGACCGTGTAGCCATCGGGCGCGGCGCGCGCGCCGGCGGCGGCGCCGATCATGGCGCTGGCGCCGGGCTTGTTCTCGATCACGACGGCCTGGCCGGTCTGTTCCGTGACGCCCTGGCCGATGGCGCGGCCGATCTGGTCCGTGGCGCTACCGGCTGCGAAGGGCACGATGAACGTGATGGGTTTGGCCGGAAAGCTTTGGGCCAGCGCGGTCAGGGGGAGGGCGGCCGCCAGCAGCAGGGCCAGCCGGCCCTTGGATGAAATGCGCATGTGTGTGTCTCCTGTGGTGTTTTTTTATAGGGTGGTGATGGCAGTGATCAGGCGGCCGCGGGACGGTCGCCGGGTATGTCTGGCAGCCGGCGGGCCAGGTCGGGGCTGACCTCCACCGTCAAGTCCAGCAATCGGAAAGACAGGCTCTTGCCGTGCGTGTCCAGGTTCAGCGCGTCGTTCACGCCGCCGTCCAGCACGCCTTCCAGCACGAAGTTCATGGCATGCAGGGTGGGCAGCAGATAGCGGGTGACACGGGCAGGGTGCCGGTACGCAAACCACGCGGCAACACGTGCCTCGGTGACTTGCGCCGCCAGTACCGCATAGCATTCCGGGTCCCAGGCAATCAGGCTCAGGTTGGAGATATCGCCTTTGTCGCCGGAGCGGCTGTGGCCCAGCCGGTACAACGGCACGACTTGCGTGTCGGGGTTGCGGGTCATGGGGCGATGTCCTCCAGGAAACTCCAGCCGCTGGGCACGGCTTCGCGGGAAATGGTGCAGGACACCATGTTCAGGCGCGGGCGCAACGCGGTGCGGACGCCGCCGCCGCCGGCCGGCCCGCAGGTATAAAGCGCAGTCACTTCGCGCAGGATGCGTTCAGCCTGGGCGCGGTCGGCATGTTCACCGGCAAGTCGCAGGCGCACGTCGCGCGCCTGGCCATCGGGCCGCGCGCGGCGCATTTCACCGGCGTCATCGCCCAGGATGCTGATCGCGCCGATGAGATCGGCGCGCAGCCTGAAGGCAGCGCCCAGCCGTTTCTGGACGATGTCCGCAGCAAGGCGCGCGCGGGCTTCGGCCTGCACGCCCGCGTACGAGATCTCGGCTTCGGCGAGCCAGCCGCCGCGATAGCATACGTTGACCTTGAGTTCGGACGGACGGGCGTGGCCGGTGATGCCGTGCACGGCGACGCGGTCGCCGCCCAATTCGACGACCCGGGCCTGGCTCAGGTCGGCCACGACGTCGGGCGTCAGATAGCGGGCGGGGTCATGCACTTCGTACAGCAATTGCTCTTTGACGGTGCGGGCGTCCACCGCGCCGCCGGTGCCGGCGGCCTTGCCGATAATGAATTCGCCGTCCGCATGGATTTCGGCGATGGGGAATCCCGCCGCGTGCACGTCGGGCACCTCTTTCAGGCCAGGCACGCAGAAATAGCCGCCCGTGACCTGCAATCCGCATTCCAGCATGTGGCCCGCCATGGTGGCGCGGCCCAGGCGGGGCCAGTCAGCCGCATCCCAGCCAAAGTGCGCCATTGCCGGTCCCAGTGTCAGGGAGGGGTCCGCCACGCGGCCTGCCACGACGATCTGCGCGCCGGCGGCCAGGGCCTGCGCGATTTCCGTCGCACCCAGATAGGCCGTGGCGCTAACCACCTCTTGTCCTTCCAGCGCCGCGCCCAGGCGTTCCTGCAGCAAGGCGCGTTGCGCCGCCGTATTCAATGCGTCGCCATGCACCACCGCGATCTTCGGCACGGGCAGCCCCTGCTCGCGCGCGATTGCGGCAATGCGCCGGGCTGCCGCGGCCGGGTTTGCGGCGCCGAAATTGCTGACGATGTTGATGCCATGGCGTAGGCAATCTGCCAGCACCGGCGATACCAGTTCGTCCAGCAGCGGCTCGTAGCCGCGGCTGGGATCGTCATTGCGGGCCAATTGGGCCAACGCCAGCGTGCGCTCGGCCAGGGTTTCGAAAATCAGCGTGCCGCCGCCCTGGGCGGCCAGCGTGCGCACCACCGCGGCGGCGCCGTCGCTGCGGTCGCCGGAGAAGCCGGAGGCGCAGCCGATAAGCAGGGGAGATTGAGGCATAAAGGGTCCAGTCGGCCTTGAGGGCTGTCCGGGCCACTATAGGCATACGAGGTTCATCAGTAAAATAGAAAGATCGGATGAATTGATAGAAGAAACCCATGAATCTATCTGCCCGGCAATTGCGCGCCTTCGTGGCCCTGGCCGACGAGCGGCACTTCACCCGCGCCGCCCAGCGCTGCCACCTGACGCAGCCGGCTTTCAGCGCATTGATCCGTTCACTGGAAGACGCAGCCGGCCTGCGGCTCTTCGACCGCAACACGCGGCACGTGGAGTTGACGGCTGAGGGCAGGGTGCTGGATGCCTCGGCGCGCCGCCTGCTGGCGGACATGGATCTGGTCATGGACGACCTGCGCGACCACGCCGCGCGCCGCCGCGGCCACGTGGCGCTGGCAGCGCTGCCCTCATTGGCCGCCGGCTGGCTGCCAGGCTTGCTGGCGCGCTTCAGCCAGGCGCACCCGGGCATCGTGCTGGACTTGCGCGATGCGCTGCTGGACCCCTGCCTGGACATGGTGCAAAGCGGTCAGGTCGACTTTGCCGTGGCGTCCCGCCGGCCGGACATGACGGACCTGGACAGCGAATTCCTGCACGCCGACCGCTATTTCCTGGTGTGCCGGGCAGATCATCCTTTGGCAGCGCAAAGCCCAGTCCGCCTGCGCGACATCGTGCGTTATCCCGTCATTCAACTTGCGCGGGGCAGCAGTGTGCGCAAACATCTGGACGAGGCGCTTGGCGCCGACGCGCCGCTGCCCGTGTTCGAAGTTGAGCACCTGGCCACCGTGACCGGGCTGGTCCGGGCCGGCTTGGGCGTGTCGGTCGTGCCCGCCATGACGCTTTTTCATTTCCGCAGCGATGACCTGCGTGTGGTGCCGCTTGCCGGACGCGCCCTGACGCGGCCGCTCTACCTGGTGCAACGCAAAGGCCGCAGCCTCTCGGTAGCGGCCCAGGCGCTATACGAACTGCTGATCGCGCATCGGGGCGATATCGGCGGCGCAGGGCATCAGGCAGACTCGTAGCACCCGGGAAGTGACATCCCTGCGTCATCCGGGCACTTTCGCAAAAGTCTATTGCTGTTTAAACTCCGATAGTTGTAGCTTCTATCCGTCACCTGAAGGATTCCGCCCATGAGCAAGCAAATCATCCATACCGACGCCGCGCCCGCCGCCGTTGGCCCTTACTCGCAAGCGGTTGCCGTTAGCGGCACCAAGACTGTCTACCTCTCGGGCCAGATCGGCCTGGAGCCGGGCACCGGCGATCTGGTCTCCGAAAACTTCGACGCCCAGGTGCGCCAGGCGTTCGCCAACATGCAAGCCGTGATCACCGCCGCCGGCGGCACGCTGGACAACGTCGTCAAACTCACCCTGTTCCTGACCGACCTGGGCAAGTTCACCGCCGCCAACTCCATCATGGCCGAACTCATTCCGCAGCCGTTCCCGGCGCGTTCGACCATCGGCGTGGCCAGCCTGCCCAAGGGCGCGCAGTTCGAAGTCGAAGCCATCCTCGTCCTGTAAGGCATACCCGGACTTTTTGACACCAGGGGTTCGTTCCTTCATGCCGGCCGCGGCCGTGGCTTCCAAGCGACCCGGCGCCGATAACAAAGGCGCCGGGAAACCGTTGACGGATACAGAGCGCAAGCTCCGTAACCTGGGTTTGGTGCTGCCCGAGGACTTCGTGCTGCACCTGCCGTTGCGCTACGAGGACGAAACCCGCGTCATTCCAATCAGTTCCTTGCGCCCCGGCTTTTCCGGCCAGGTCGAAGGCGAGATCACCAAATCCGAGGTGCTGTACCGGCCTCGGCGCCAACTCACCGCCACGCTGGTGGATGAAACCGGCGAACTCCAATTGCGTTGGCTGAATTTCTATCCCAGCCAGCAGAAGCAGATCACCGTGGGCAAGCGCTTGCGCGCCCGCGGCGAAGTCCGTACCAACATGTTCGGCCGCCAGATGGTGCACCCCCGCATGACCAATGCGGATGCCCCATTGCCCACGGCGCTGACCCCTGTCTATCCAACGACAGAGGGGCTGCCCCAGCTGACCCTGCGTCGCGCCATCGCGCAAGCGCTGGACCGCGCCGACCTGTCCGATACCTTGCCGGACGAAGCGCGCCAGCGCTATGACCTGCCGCCCTTCGAACCCGCCATTCGCGCATTGCACACGCCCGCCCAGGGCGAGTCCGAGCAGGCGCTGCTGGACCGCGTGCATCCAGCCTGGCGTCGGATCAAGTTCGATGAGTTGCTGGCCCAGCAGTTGTCACTGGCGGCCGCCCGTGCGGCGCGCCGTGTGAAAGAAGCTGAATCGCTGCCTGCGCGTAACGAGCCGGGTGGCCTGGTGGCCAAGCTCTACGCCAAGCTGCCATTCAAACTGACCGCCGCGCAGGAACGCGTGGTGCAGGAAATCTCGGCGGATCTGGCCAAGCCCTATCCCATGCACCGCCTGCTGCAAGGGGATGTGGGCAGCGGCAAGACCGTCGTCGCGGCTATCGCGGCAGCGCAAGCGATCGCCAGTGGCGCGCAGGTGGCGTTGATGGCGCCCACTGAAATCCTGGCGGAACAGCACTTCCAGAAGCTGGTGTCTTGGTTACAGCCGCTAGGCGTGAACGTCGCTTGGTTAAGCGGCAGCCTCACCGCCAAAGCCCGCCGCGAGGCCGCCGCGGCCGCCGCCGACGGCAGCGTGCAACTGGTCGTCGGTACGCAGGCGCTGATCCAGGATCACGTCGAGTTCCATCGCCTGGGCCTGTCGATCGTTGACGAGCAACACCGTTTCGGCGTCGGCCAACGCCTGGCGCTGACCAAAAAGGGCGAAACCGTCCGCGGCAGCATCGTGCCGCATCAGCTGAACATGAGCGCCACGCCCATTCCGCGCACGCTTGCCATGACATTCTTCGCCGACCTGGACGTGTCCGTCATCGACGAACTGCCGCCTGGCCGCACGCCGGTGCTGACCAAGCTGGTTTCCGACGCGCGGCGCGAAGAAGTCATCGCCCACGTGGCCCAGGCCGCGCGGGGTGGTCAGCAGGTTTATTGGGTCTGTCCGCTGGTCGAAGAAAGCGAAGCGCTGGAGTTGCAGACGGCGGTGGACACCTACGAAGCCATGCGGGTTGATCTGCCCGACTTGCGAATCGGCATGGTTCATGGCCGCTTGCCGCAAGCCGAAAAAGCCGCCGTCATGCAGGCATTCCGCGAAGGCGAGGTAGACCTGCTGGTGGCCACCACCGTCATCGAAGTCGGCGTTGACGTGCCCAACGCATCGTTGATGGTCATCGAACACGCCGAACGCTTCGGTCTGGCTCAGCTGCATCAGTTGCGCGGCCGGGTAGGGCGCGGCACCGCCGAATCGGTCTGCGTGCTGCTCTATCAAACGCCCCTGTCCCAGATCGCGCGCGAACGCCTGCGCGCCATGTTCGAGACGTCGGACGGCTTTGAAATTGCCCGTCGCGACCTGGAACAACGCGGCCCGGGCGAATTCCTGGGCACGCGCCAGTCGGGCATGGCGCTGCTGCGCTTTGCCGACCTGGAAACCGATGCCGCCATCGCCGAAGATGCGCGCGATGCCGCGGTATGGCTGCGCGCCGAGCATCCCGATGCCGTCGAAGCGCACCTGGCGCGCTGGATGCGCGGCCGCGAAGACTTCCTGCGGACGTGACGCCATGCGGCCCGTTCCTAACCTGAATCTTTCAAGCGCCGGCCGCAAGGCCCGCGCGCAACCCCCGGGGGCGTAGTCCACCATGACTCTCACCGAACTCAAGTACATCGTCGCCGTCGCGCGCGAACGGCATTTCGGCCGGGCGGCCGAGGCCTGTTTCGTCAGCCAGCCGACGCTGTCCGTCGCGATACGCAAGCTGGAAGACGAACTGGGCGTGACGCTGTTCGAACGCGGCGGCGCCGAGGTCGGCGTGACGCCGATCGGCCAGCGCATCGTCGCGCAGGCGCAGAAAGTGCTTGAAGAAAGCGCCAGCATCAAGGAAATCGCACGGCAGGGGCACGACCCGCTGGCCGGCCCCTTGCGCGTGGGTGTGATCCACACCATTGGCCCCTATCTGCTGCCCAAGCTGGTGCCGGTGCAGATCGGCCGCACGCCGCAGATGCCGCTGCTGCTGCAGGAAAACTTCACGGTGCGCCTCGTGGAGCTGCTGCGCCAGGGCGAGATAGATTGCGCCATCATGGCGTTGCCGCTGCCCGAAGCCGGCCTCGTCATGCAGCCCCTCTATGACGAGCCCTTCATCGTCGCAGTGCCCAACGACCACGAACTGGCCCAGCGCAAATCCATCGATGCCCAGGACCTGAAGCAGCAGACCATGCTGCTCTTGGGCAGCGGACACTGTTTCCGCGATCAGGTACTGGAAGTCTGCCCCGAACTTTCCCGGTTCTCGGCCGCCAGCGACGGCATCCAGCGCACCTTCGAAGGTTCATCGCTGGAAACCATCCGCCATATGGTCGCAGCCGGCATCGGCGTCACCGTACTGCCGATCACGGCCGTGCCCGAACATCCGCCCAGCAACAGCCTGCTGCGCTACCTGCCATTCGACGGCCACGTGCCCGAGCGCCGCGTGGTGCTGGCCTGGCGCCGCAGCTTCCCCCGCCTGGCCGCGATCGAAGCCTTGGCGCAGGCCGTCTATGAATGCGAGCTGCCTGGCGTGAAGATGCTGACCGACGAGGCAGCCGCGATCCAGGACTGATATTGCAAGGGCTGGCGCGACGCGACGGAAAGGTCTTTTGAGCCGCGTCAAACCGGCGTCGCGCAACCCCTTGCTTCGTGCTTGTCTTGAGTCAATCCGTAGTGTTTGCAGTGGTATCCTTAATTCGTACTTATCCCATAGGAGCTAGCAATGGCCAAGTCCACCAAGAAGACCCCGAGCGTTCCGCGCATCAACATCGGCATTTCGGACAAGGACCGCGCCGCCGTCGCCGGTGAATTGTCCAAGCTGCTGGCCGACTCGTACACGCTGTACCTGATGACGCACAACTTCCACTGGAACGTCACGGGGCCGATGTTCAATACGCTGCACCTGATGTTCATGACGCAGTACACGGAAGAGTGGAACGCGCTGGACAGCATCGCCGAACGCATCCGCGCGCTGGGCCATTACGCGCCGGGCACTTACCGCGAATACTCCAAGCTGTCGTCGATTGCCGAGCCCGAGTCGGTGCCGGAAGCGCTGGAAATGGTCCGACTTTTGGTCAGCGCCAACGAATCCGTCGCCAAGACCGCCCGCGCCGCCTTCGAAAAGGCCGACGCCGCCAACGACCAGCCCACGGCCGACCTGCTGACGCAGCGCCTGGACGTGCATGAGAAGAACGCCTGGATGCTGCGCAGCTTGCTGCAGTAACGACTGATCTATCCAGCGCCGTCGCGGCGTTGGCTTACAATGCCCGGTCGTCCCCATCCGGGGGGCGCAATCGGATCATTGTGAAATCGGACAATGGCCGCCTCAGGGCGGCCTTGTCCGTTATGCACCGTGCCAAAAACCACGCCACAGACAAAACCTTCTGCGACCCTCTCTACATACGCCGCCCGAGTGCTGCGTTGGCTGTGCGCGCCGATCTGGTTGCTGGCGCTTGCGACCGAGGCCAAATCGTTCAAGGACAATCCCATCATCGGCAGTGCATTCCTCAATAAGAGGGGGCTGCATGTTGTCCGCGTGAGGCTGGCCCACCGCCTGGCGGCGTTCCGCCGTCGGCGTCTGGCGTGCGGAATAAGCCATCAAGATCGCGCAGATTTTGATCGCGACGGGTATATCCTCAAGCAGGATTTTTTAGCTCCATCTGTATTCGAAGCTGTTGCGCAGGAGATCTTCAACCTGAATGGCGACAGCAGGGAGATGATGCAGGGCGACTCGATCACCCGCCGCGTCTCTCTGGACGCGGATACGCTTAGGCACATGCCGGCGACCCGAGCGGTCCTTGGGGGCGAACAGTGGCTGGGGTTGCTCAGCTATGCCAGTTCGTTCCGCTGCCATCCCATGAACTACTTGCAGACGATCATGACTCGAGTCCGCAAGGCGTCGGACGATCCGCAGATGCAGCTGCATTCCGACACGTTTCATCCCACCGTGAAGGCCTGGTTGTTTCTGACCGATGTGGAGCAGGGCGACGGCCCGTTCGTCTATGTGCCGGGGTCGCATCGTGTCAATCGCCGCCGTCTGGCCTGGTTGCGCCGTCAGTCCATGCACGCGCAGTCGCTGGACCGCCTGAGCGCCCGCGGGTCGCTGCGGGTTTCGCAAGATGCGCTACGGCGGATGGGCTACGCGGAGCCGCGCACCTTTTCAGTCAAGCGGAACACACTGGTGGTCGCCGACACGTCAGGCTTTCACTCCCGAGGCCCAAGCAATCATCCCGCTACGCGAATCGAAATCTGGGGCTATGGCCGTCGCAATCCCTTTTTGCCTTGGACCGGCTGGGATATCCAGGGATTGCCGGGCTTGAAGGGTAGATTCGTGCCCTTGTATTGGCGCGTTCGGGATTTGGGAGAGGCTCTTGGTTTACGGCGAAACCCGTGGCGGCGTGTCCCGAAAAATAAGGTAGAACCATGAACAGCACTAAAAGCATGCAGCCCGGTTTGCCCCGCTGCGTGCTCATTACCGGCGCAACGGGTGGCATCGGCGGAGCGCTGGCGCTGGAGTATGCGGCTGCAGGAACAAAGACTTTGATTCTGCAAGGCCGAAAATCGACGCGTTTGCAGGAGTTGGACGAGGCATGCACAGCGCTCGGAGCGCGCGTCGTTACGCAAGAACTTGATGTCCGCGAGCATGACGCGCTGGTCGGCTGGCTGACTTCCGTAAGTGATCTGGAAATGCCCGAGCTCGTGATCGCCAATGCAGGCGTCAACATCAACACCGGCCCCCAGCATCAGGGCGAAGACTGGCAAGACGTGCAACGGCTGCTGGACGTCAACATCAAGGCTGTCTTCGCGACAGTGGAAGGCGTATTGCCAGGGATGCGCAAGCGCGGGTATGGGCAGATCGCGTTGATCAGTTCGTTAGCGGCGTGGCGTGGCCTACCGGAGACCCCAAGCTACAGCGCCAGCAAGGCGGCCGTGAAGGTGTACGGCGAGGCCATGCGGGATGCCATGGCCGACCAGGGAATCAAGTTCAACGTAGTGATGCCGGGCTATGTCGAGTCGCAAATGTGTGCGGCTATGCCTGGCCCCAAACCTTTTCTGTGGAAGTCCGAAAAAGCCGCGCGTGTTATCCGCCGTGGCCTGGCGGCCAATCGGGCGCGCATCAGCTTCCCGTTTCCGCTGAATCTTGGATGCTTCCTGTTGTCTGTGATTCATCCTGCAGTGTCGGGGTGGATCCTGAAGAGGCTTGGCTACGGTGATTGAGGCGTTTTGGATTCCTCTGCTGCCGCCGTATTTGATCGGCTTGGCGTTGTCATTTGTGGTCGAAGCCTTGCTCACGCCGCGGCCAGTGGCGCCTTGGCGGCGGCCGGTTGCTGCGGTGACGGTGCATCTGGGGGTTTGGACGCTTGCATTTGCGCTGGAGCTGGCGCTGTTCAGGCGGCCGTATTTTGGCATCGTAAATGTGTTGGCCGTTCAATTGTTGCTCGTGTTGGTGAATAACGCGAAATACCACGCGTTGCGGGAACCTTTTGTCTATCCGGATTTTGAGTACTTTTTGGATGCGCTCCGGCATCCCCGCTTGTACCTGCCATTCTTTGGGATTGGCCGCGCGTTTGCCGCTGGAGGCGGGTACGGCGTCGCGCTGGCAGCAGGTCTGATGCTGGAAGATTCCGTGACGGCAGGAGCCGGGGTGTGGCTTGTGTCGTTCGCGGAACTACCGCAGGAGCACATGTTTGATCCGACTGCGCCGGCGGCACTGTTCTTTGCGCACACCTTCGGATTGGCACTGGCGGGATTGGCGATCGCAGTCTTGGCGGGCCGGGGTGTTCGTATCACCTTCCAAACGGTCCCAGAACTGCGCTCGTTGGGAATAATCGCTTTTCTATGGGCCTACGGTCGCAGCGAAAAGCAGGCTTGTGCATTCCAGCGCGACTTCGCTCCATTTAGCAGGGTCGAACCTCCCAATGTCCTGCCCGCGACACTGCCTAATCTGGTCGCCATTCAAAGCGAGTCGTTCTTCGACGCAAGGCGCATTTACCCAGGGCTAGTGAAACAGGACGTTCTTGCGAACTTTGATGTGCTGAAGGCGGAGGCGCTTGAGCACGGCCAGCTAAAAGTGCCAGCTTGGGGGGCCAATACGGTACGGACGGAATTCGCATTCCTTTCGGGTATGAATGCCGACACCTTAGGTGTGCATCAGTACAACCCCTACCGCAAGTTGGCTATGGAAGGCTTCGCTACGATTGCCTCCTATCTGAGATCGCTTGGATACCGCACAATTTGCGTCCATCCCTATCATCGGACTTTCTATCAGCGCGATAAGGTCTTACCGCAATTGGGATTCGACGAATTCGTTGGCATCGAGGATTTCGAAGGTGCACCGCGCAGTGGCCCCTATGTTGGAGACATCGCACTGGGTGAGAAGGTGATCCAGCTCCTGCGGCAAGCTTCCTCTACGGGGCCCTTATACGTGCACGTGATCACGATGGAAAATCACGGGCCCTTGCATTGGGAATCAGTTGTCAGTACGGATGCCTTAGGCGTCTTGAAGGGTGCATTGCCTGAAGGTTGCGAAGACTTGGTGGCGTATGCCAGACATCTACGCAATGCAGATGCAATGTTTGGGGCTTTGCGGCAGGAACTGAAAGGCGCAGAGCGTCCTGCTTCGCTATGCGTCTTCGGGGACCATGTGCCGATCATGCCGAGTGTGTACCAGCGGCTTGGAGAGTCGGATGGGGCCACAGACTATGTGATATGGAGATCTGATAGCCCTTGCCGCAGCGTGCCGAAGAACAAGGACGTCGAATCACTCGCTGAGGCCTTCCTCAAGGGAGCCGGACTAGTGCCATGACACTATTAGCGGATGTGTGACAGATTCCGCTTAGATTGCGCAATGATAGATACATAAAGACATAAAATGAATGATTTTATGCATTCCTAGGCTGGCTGTGCAACAGACGCTTGTCTATTTGCAAGTACAATCTTGGCGCTCAGCAGAAAGGACCACCGAAGCGGGCAAGTCGCTACAAAATTAGTGCAGTTTATGCATTTATTTGTATGGTTTAAAAATATTAGATGACAAATTTACAAAAAATGAAGTCGAAGCGCTTGATGGTTTGGCTTGTTGGCGTTCCGATGATTTTGGCCCTGGTCTATTACAGCCTATTAGCGTTGGACAGATACGTCAGTACTGCTCAAGTCGCCGTGCGGCAGGTGGGCAATAACGAGACGCCGCAAATGCCCGGGTTGGCCGTCATGTTGAGCGGACTTAACCCGACTTCCCGCGAGGAGACTTTGTATCTTCGCGAGTTTTTAACTTCTCAGGACATGCTGAATGTTTTGCAGCAGAAGCTGGATTGGTCCACGCATTACGCGGGCAGGTGGCAGGATCCCTTCTACTGGCTGTCCAACAATGCCCAGCGGGAAGATCTGCTTGAGTACTACAGACGCATCGTCTCCGCGCATTTCGACGAACAGACAGGCCTCTTGAGCGTGAGCGTTCAAGCGTTCGATCCCCGGTTCGCCGAAGAAGTGCTGAAAATCATGCTGGGCGAGAGCGAGCGCTTCGTTAACGAGTTGTCGCACCGCATGGCGCGCGAGCAGATGGCATTTGCGCAAAGCGAGCTTGCCAAAGCGCGGACCGTTTACGAGGATCGCCGCGAAGACATGCTGAAATTCCAAAGCACGAATAACCTACTTGATGCCGAAGCGACCGCGAAAGCCCGTGCTGAAATCATTGCTGAACTCGAGGCCAATTTGACCAAAGAGCGGACCACGCTTAAGGGCCTGTCCGGTACATTGAACGCCGATACCCCGCAAATCCGCCAACAGCGTAATCGCATTAGTGCGCTTGAGCAGCAATTGGCTTCTGAGATTCAAAGGCTCGTATCCCAAAAGGGAGGAGACAAGCTGAATGTCGTCGCTTCTCGATACCGGAATTTGACGATTGACGCCGCCATTGCGGAAGAGGCATATAAGTTCGCCGTTAGTTCGGTAGAGTCGGCTCGCATCGAAGCGAGCAAGAAGCTCCGGAGTCTTGTAACGGTTGTCTCGCCTAATCTTCCTGATCGGGCTACATATCCAGATCGCATATACAACTTGGTCACACTGCTCATTGCATTGATGCTGTTCTATGGCATCGCTCGGTTTGTGATTGCCACGATCGAAGATCATCGAGACTAATTGGGCGCCGTATCATTATGAAAGTCGTGTCTTACAGATTTTTCTTGCGCACATCTGCGCTTTGTCTGCCGCTGTTGTTGGCCGGGTGTGGGAGTTTGCTTTCATCGGCCGGTCCGTCGCGCTTCGCTGTGATGAATAACCAAGATTCGCAGAACTATATGCTGATCGACCTTAGCGCCCAGACGATCGCGCCATATATGCGTCCGCCTGAAGTTGAGCCGGACGTGTCTGTGGCGCTGCCTACTGTGCCTGAGGTGCGGTTGGTGCCTGGTGACGTTATACGAGTGATGATTTCGGACAGCGCCGCTGAAGGGGCGATGTTCGCGTCTTTGGCGGTAGGTGGAACTACTTTCGACAACATCCGGATCGATAGTCAAGGCACGATCTCGCTTCCCTATGTTGGAAGAGAGCGTGTGGCGGGCAAGAGCCCAGCAGAAGTCGAAACCTTGATTCGAAAAAAGCTCAAGGGCATCACTAGCGACCCCCAGGTACAGGTATCTTTGACCGGCGATCTGTCGGGATCAGTGCTCGTTGCGGGGGCTGTAAAGGCACCGGGGCGTTTCTCCGCCTTGCAAGGACCATTAACATTGCTTGATGCGATCAATAGAGCAGGAGGACCGCTGCTTGAACCACATCTGATTCGCGTCGTAGTGCGTACTGGCGACAAGTCATACCAATTCAACTATCAGGATTTGTTGTCTGGTAAGAATCAAGTCGTACCACCCGGTGCGGAAGTGGTGCTTGAGCGTGCACGCAAGCGGTTTGTAGCCATGGGGGCCGTCGGCGACCCGGGCCTACACGACCTTCCCTCAAATAGTCCCAGTTTGCTGGAAGTGCTGGGAAGCGTAAAAGGCTTGAGCGAGGCGAAAGCCGATGCCGCGGGAGTTTTTGTCTTTCGACTGATTGACGATAAAGATCCTGACACAGGAGAAGTCAAGCCTAAAGCGCAGGTTTTCCGCTTGAATCTAAAGGAGCCGGCGTCGATGTTTTTGGCTCGTCAATTCCTGGTGCAACCCGAAGATGCTATCTATGTGACGAATGCTGCGGTGTATGAATGGCAAAAAATTATTTCGCCAATCGTACAGGTCCTAGTGCTGGGTCGCACCATAGAAAATCTTTGAGTTCTTAGTATGCAAGCCAAGAGATCTGCCCTGGTCATCGTCAGAGCTGTACTGTTTGCGCTGATGCTCCGCGAAATTCGCGGAAAATTTGGTGCCAACCGACTCGGAGCGTTTTGGTTTCTTTTTGAGCCGTTAGGGCAACTTGTACTGATGTTGGCTATTTTCAGTCTCATCAGGGCGCCGATTATACACGGAGTACCGCTTTTACTCTTTCTTGTGAATGGCATAGTGCCGTTTGTCTTATTTAAAAATATCTCGCTTACTGGGATGCAAGCCGTCAACGCAAATCGCGGGCTGTTCGCGTACCGCCAGATCCAAGCGATCGACATGATTTCTGCTAGGGCACTGGTTGAATTCACTTTAATCGCCGTGGTGTACTGCTTGATTATTTTTTCGTTAAGCATGTGGACAGATCTTTCGGTGGGATTTTCCCATCCTTTGCGTTGGGTATTGGCCCTGCTGATCGGAATATCGCTGTCTTATTCTCTGGCTATTTTGTTTTGCATATTTATCGCCTATTTTCCTGAGTTGGCAAATCTCATCAGGATGGCCTATTTGCCGCTGTATTTGATTTCTGGGATCATATTTCCCGTAGCTGCATTGCCCGACCGGTTTATTTCCCATTTGCTATGGAATCCCTATTTGCATTTAATTGAAATAATGCGCGGAACAAGCATCCCGTATTACGAGGTCCTGCGGCAGGTGAGTTTGGCTTACCCCGCGGCAGTTGCGCTTGTCGCGTTGTTTCTTGCCTTGGCCGCATATCGCGTGTCGAAGGAACGATTGGTGGCCGTATGATTATCGTGGATAGGCTCACTAAATCTTTCCGAACGACAAAGGATCGACTCTACGCCTTTCGCAACCTTAGCTTTGCGATTCCCTCCGGAAGAAATGTCGCCATTTTGGGGAAGAACGGAGCGGGAAAGTCGACTCTTTTACGGTTACTTGCAGGTCAAGATACTCCGGATAGTGGGAAGATCATGACAAGTAAACGGATATCGTTTCCGGTTGGATTGTCAGGAGGTTTTCAGGGTTCACTGACGGGCAGGGAAAATGCGAAGTTTGTTGCAAGAGTAATGGGTGCCGAAGGAGAGCATTTTCAGAATGTGGTTAAGTACGTTGAGGATTTTGCCGAAATTGGTATCTATTTTGACCGGCCAGTCAATACCTATTCCTCCGGCATGCGAGGGCGGCTTGCATTTGGAATGAGTTTCGCATTCGATTTTGACTATTATTTGGTAGATGAGGCGCTATCGGTTGGTGATAGCAGTTTCAAGAGAAAAGCGGAAGAAGAATTCAAAAGAAAAATCGGCGCTGCTTCCATGATCATGGTCACGCATAGTGCAAGTCAGGCACGTAGCTTTTGTGATATGGCCATTGTTCTAAAAGATGGTGTGGCTCATAGTTTTGATGATATGCAAGAAGGCTTGGACTTTTATCAGAAGTTGTAAGTCCAAATTATTTAATTGGCAGGCAAGTTTTAAAATTTAATAGGACCAGAAATGGCTAACGATATTATTCCGGTCGTTTTATGTGGCGGGGCGGGGACAAGGCTCTGGCCGCTTTCTCGTACCGGTTTTCCGAAGCAGTTCCTGGTTTTTGACGGTACGACAAGCTTGTTTCAGAATGCCGTTCAACGTATAAATGATGCGTTGGGTGATAAGGAAAATATTGCTCGAACGCTTGTCGTTACGAACGAAGAGCACCGCTTCCTGATGCTCGATCAACTTAGAGAACTGCCGCTCCGACGTGTGGATGTGATCCTCGAGCCGGTCGGAAAAAATACTGCGCCGGCCATGACGCTCGCCGCACTTGAAGCCGTTTGTGGGGGAGGGGATCCCGTCCTGGTAGTAACTCCTGCAGATCAGTCGATTACTGATGAGGCCGCCTATGGAGAGGCCCTGCGTATGGCAGTGGCCACGGCCGAAAAGGGGGGCTTCGTCGTCTTGGGTATTGAGCCTACACATGCAGAAACTGGCTATGGCTACATCAGGCATGACACTTCCATCAATGAAGATGGCGTAAGCAAGGTGCTCGCGTTTGCCGAGAAGCCCGATTCTTGCACTGCAACGGAGTATTTGAAGTCAGGCGACTATCTCTGGAATGCAGGAATGTTTGTCGTACGCGCCAGTGTATGGTTGGAGGCGCTGAAGACTTTCAGAAACGACATTTTTATGACGACTGCTGCGGCGTGGGAAAAAAAGCAATGCGAAGGTAGTTTTCTTCGCCCTCATCGCGAGCTTTTCACGAGTGTGCCAGCGGAGTCCATTGACTATGCTGTCGTCGAAAATTGTGCCGGATCAGAATTCGAGATCTCGGTCGTGAAGTTGAGCGCAGGTTGGAGCGATCTAGGTGCTTGGGACGCGGTATGGGATGTCGCTGCAAAGGATGATAATGAGAATGTTATTAAAGGCAATGCAATTGTCTTGGCTTCGAGAAATAGTTATGTGCATGCCAGCTCGCGTTTGATTGCGCTTTTAGGGGTCGACGACGTAGTCGTTGTCGATACGCCTGATGCATTGCTCGTCGCGAGTCGTGACCGGGCTCAGGAAGTAAAGGAAATCGTCGCGCAGTTGAAAGCCAAGGGCAGTGCCGCACACGAAGTTCATAGAAAAGTGCATAGGCCCTGGGGTTGGTACGATGAAATTGAACAGGGCGATCGATTTAAGGTGAAGCGAATCATGGTCAAGTCCGGCGCAAGTTTAAGTTTGCAAATGCACCATCATCGAGCTGAGCATTGGGTCATCGTCAAAGGTACTGCCGAGATTACATGTGGCGAGCGCATTTTTCTTCTTACCGAGAACCAGTCCACCTTCATCCCTCTCGGCGAAAAGCATCGATTGCACAATCCGGGAGCAATTCCTCTGGAAATGATTGAAGTTCAATCTGGCACTTATCTGGGTGAGGACGACATCGTTCGCTATTCAGATAATTACGGCCGTGGATGAATGCTAAAGTATTTGCTAGATATCCGCCAGTTTTATACATAGTCTTGCGAATTTATTAATAGATAAAATGAAGAATTTTAGACTTGAAGTCTTGGCTATCGGTGACAGATTTTCGGCAGCCTTTACCAGCCTTGAGCATGCTTTGAACGAACTCGGCGACGTTACGTATTTGCACGAGAAAACTTTCGAGAAGGCAGAGGATTCCGTCGAACATGTCAGAAATAGTAGTTTCGACGTTGCAGTCATGCCGAATCCGTACGGAAACGAGAAACGCCTTTGGGTCTATCGCCATTTGGTTAAAGCGGGATTCCCTGTCGTCGTATTTGATAGGGGTGCTCTCCCTGATAGCTGGTTTTTTGACGTGGGCTTTAACGCCGACAGCCCAACTTACAAAATATCGACATGGGATAAGCCACTTCAGCCTGAGCAGGCGATTAAAGTCAATGACTATGTAGCCAAGTTCTTGGATACGAAACCTCTGGAAAATCAGGGGGAGTACAACGACCCTCTCGCCTTGAAGACGGCATTAGGGATTCAAGGGAAGCGCGTGCTCTTCGTGGCGTACCAGCGACCTGCAGACACCACGATAAAGAATTTTGCAGGCAGAATCCAGACCTATGCCAACTTCTGCAGACTTGTTGATGAAGTAAACGCGGAACTGTCTCGCCAAAAAAGCGACTGGGTAATAATAGCTAAAAAGCACCCGCTGGAGACGGCCAGGCCCGGATCGTCGGTCCGTTTTGCACCCGACAATACAAACATAAATTCCCTGATTCAAATGGCGGATATGGTGTTTGTAGTAAATTCTGGCGTGGGCGTGATAGCTAGCCTATTCGACAAACCAGTGTTGATTGCGGGTGATGCCTTCTATGCCCACAATGGAATGAATAGATCCGTAGGGACTGTCCACGAGATTTTGTATTACCTGGAGAAAGGGTTTGAATTTGATCCAGAGACCCGGGATCGCTTTATCTATCATCTGATCGATAGGGTTTATTCGTTCGCTTCTTTTGAAACCGAGAAAGTTAAACAGAAAGACGGCAGCTTTCGGAACATTACTCGGAAGATTAATTTTCGAAATATCGTCTGGCCCCCAGTTGTTAAAAAAAAAAGTTGCTTATTCGTAAGCTCAGTACTGCCGATTCCGGTAAATCGAGGTAATGCCCAGCGAACTGATCAGTTCATCTCCGCTTTTTTGGAGCTTGGGTATCGCGTTCGCCTAGTGCTTCTGAATCAGAGTGAAGCATCTGCTCGCTCGACGGATATTGCTCGACGGACGCTCGCACACTACAACTCCGCATTTCTTTCAGTACAGGTGCGTAAGCATCCGATGTTCGCCTTGAACGCACGTAGGAAATCGAAAGGGTTAGAGAAGGTCATAGCCGCCGCGGAGCACTACGTGAGGAGTAAGATCTCCACCATTACCGGAGATTATGCAAAAATTAACTCTAGTGAGAGTTTTCCCCGAAGATTCCGCCAATTAGTTGCGCTTGAATCGCAGAAAAAGCACGATGTTTCCTGGGTTAATTACGCAAAGCTCTATGACGCTAGTTGTTATTCTGGACGAGTGATCGTCGACTTGCACGACGTGCAGGTGAACCGCATCAAGGCGGACGTACTGCCTAAGATTCCCGAGGCGCAGAGAGATCGATATCTCAAAATTGCATCGGAGTCTGAACGTGGGATAATGGCATCGGCAGGTATGTGTGTTTCCATATCACCGGTTGAGACTGAACACATCAAGTTGGATTATTGTCCTACGGCAAATGTAAAGACGATCAAGGCCACGGATTTTGGTCATAAGCTGACGACATTGGGTTCGAAGTTTGATCTGCTATTTATTGGTTCCAATTCCGATCCAAATGTCGCAGGTCTTCTTTGGTTCCTGGAGGAAGTTTGGCCAATTCTGAATTTGGAAGCGGGTGTTAATCTGAAAATTCAAGGGAACATTACTCGCAACCCAAAAATACAGCGTGCAATTACAGCGGCTGTACGATCTTCTGCAATACATGCAGGTGGGTTTGTAAAAGATCTCGGTGATGTATATAAGTCTGCCAGCGTGGTGATTTGTCCGATAAGATATGGTACAGGCATGAAGATTAAAGTAGTCGAGGCAATGTCATACGGAATGCCTATTGTCGCGACTACTGCTGCTCTTGAAGGAATATCGGATGCTTACGGAATCAATGCAGTCGATTCGCCAGAAGAATTTGCTGCGGAGATTCAAGCAATGCTGGGATCGGATATAAACAGAATGCGCGCGAGCGAACGGTCGTGGGCCACTTTCGAAGCAGACCATTCGCGAGAGTATCTGCTTGTTGAGCTTGATAGTTTGCTTGCGGAGGCAAATGCGTAGGCGGATGTTTTTCTTATTGCCGCCGAATGGCTTGATTTATGATAAATAGTTTATTTATTGGCTTACGCTATGGGGACTCTTAACGTGCGGCGAATCGCTGTGTGCCTTTCCGGGCAATTGCGCCAACTTGAAGGCGATAATAGTGTCTTGGCCCTCATACGAAGGCTGAACGCAGATGTTTTTGTCAGCACTTGGGAGGACTTGGGAGCAACCTCCGCCTACGATAGGTTCTTTCCATGTCAATCTATAGCGAATATGCTGATAGATAGAAGTGCCGATGGAAAGTACATCTATGATCGCAATGGTTTCATGCGGTCTTATCCGAATATCCACAATCTTTTCTATCAATCAGTTTTGGTGGATGAGGACTACATCCGGGAAAACATTCCAAACGTCAAGGCCGTGCGGGTCGAGAAATTTCCCGCCGACTTTGGGATAACTCGATCCTTGAATGGAATCCAGTATCCCCAAGAACTGTTAACGTTGATGCCAGAGCGATATATGTTCTCGCTTCCAATGTTCTATAAGATACACGACTGCTATGAATTGGCTATGGCGTGGGCTCATACCAACCGCGTCGACTATGACATCGTAGTTCGGGTTCGATGCGACTTGGAATTTAATGACTTGGACAAGTTGGAACAACTGATCCAAGGCGAGTTGAGTGAGGATGTTGTTTATACAAGCATGCCTCCGCCTGGCACGGTGTATCGCGACATTTTTGTCAATGACACGTTCGCGTTTGGTAGCCCAGAGATTATGGGTAAGTACGCATCATTATATAAATGTTTATCCAGTTATTGGAATCTCGACTCTTTTCCTGATTTTCCCCGCGCTCTTCGTGCCGCCGAATGTTTGCTTGGCTACCATCTGTTAAAAAACGAGGGAGTCCGTCACAAGGCCGTCGATGTTTTTTCTCCGGTGAAAGTGAAATTGGGAAGGAAGAATTACACTGAGGTTCTAGAAGCTTTTCGTCGAGATTTGAAGCTGGCGGGGCATTTGACAGTCAATGAGAGCCGCGCAATGTGCGTTCTACTGGCCAGCGCTTTTGTGGAAAGCGGCGGGCTAAAGGATAGAGAAAGCACATTAGAGAAATTTGCTGCCGACCTCATTGCTTTTCCGGACGACACCGTCAATATTTACTCGCAATCGTGGCTGTTGGGCGCCATATACAAACGCTTGAATCGATGGGATCTGTCATTAAAATACTATTCCGTCGCCGCCGAGTTCTTGAAAGATTTTGATTCACGGCCTGCATTGGAGTTTGCGACCGTCCTTCTGTGGCAAGAGAGGTATGCTGAGTCGCTCGGCGTGCTGACACCGTTGTTGGTTAAAGCTCCACGCGATTATTTTGTGATGCGAGAGTTGGGTCGGGTGCACTTAAAGTTGTTTGAAATTTCGCGAAACCCGGTAGCGAGCATGCATCTTGAGATGAGTCGTGCGTTGCTGAAGGGTTCGCTGGCGCTTGCGAAAAGTAATCGAATTACCAAAGAGCTTTTTGACAGAGCAATGTCTGCTTCTTCCGGCAACTAGGCATAGTTGTTGATGTGATTTTAGAATGATATTGTTTAGTTAATTTGACGCAGTGGGGGAGTAAATGCTCAATATTGTTATACCAATGGCTGGTGCGGGAAGCCGATTTTCGAAAGCTGGATATGCCGATCCGAAACCACTGATTCGGATTTCTGGCGTTGAGATGATAAAGGTCGTCATAGGCAATCTGCGTCCAAAATGTGCACATCGCTTTATTTTTATTTGCCAAAATGTACATTTGGTAGAGTACGAGCTGGTAGAGAAGTTGAACCTGTGGGCGCCTGGTTGTGAAATCATCAGCCTCGATGGTTTAACGGAAGGGGCTGCGTGCACAGTATTGATGGCAAAAAAGTTCATTGATAATGATGATCCATTGATGATTGCAAATAGCGATCAGTACATTGATGCTGACATTAATAGTTATCTCAATGAAATTGCTTTGCGAAAGCTTGACGGGCTGATCATGACGATGAAGGCATCAGATCCTAAATGGAGTTTTGTAGGGTTGGATGCAGATGGCTTGGTGAATACAGTAGTCGAGAAAAAAGTGATCTCGGACGAAGCCACAGTGGGAATTTATAATTTTGCCCGTGGGCGGGATTTTGTCGCGGCAGCGGAATCGATGATCGCGCTGGAAGAGCGCGTCAATGGCGAATATTATGTTGCTCCCGCATATAACCATCTCACGACGGCGGGTAAGGCAGTGGGGATTTTCAATGTCGGTAGCGAAGCTGAGGGCATGTACGGCCTGGGTACCCCGGCTGATCTAGAACTGTTTCTGACTTTGCCGGTCCACGTCCAAGCGACGGAGGGCCTGTGAAGATAATTTCTCATCGAGGTTATTGGAAGACCGCGGAGGAAAAGAACTCCGCGTTAGCGTTCAAACGGTCTTTTGAACTAGGCTTTGGAACGGAGACGGATGTCAGAGATGCGGTCGGGAAGCTAGTTATTTCTCACGACATGCCTAATGGAAAAGAGATGGCAGTCGCTGACTTTCTTGCGTTGGCAAGCTCCGAGGCACGTGGGCAGCGCTTGCTAGTGGCGTTAAATATCAAGGCGGATGGCCTAGCCCATCATTTGAACGAAGAAGTCAAGAACTATCCAGACCTTGACTGCTTTGTCTTTGATATGTCCGTTCCCGACATGCGAGGTTTCTTTTCTACCGACATTCCTGTTTTCACTCGCATGAGCGAAGTGGAACGGGAGCCTGCCTGGTTGGAGCGGGCGGCCGGCGTATGGTTGGATTCATTTGACGGCGAGTGGTATCAACGTGAGGACATCCAGCGGCTACTGGACACGGGGCTGCGGGTGTGTGTTGTATCTTCGGAGCTTCATGGACGAAGCAATGACGCTTTATGGAATATGTTGCTTTCGTTAAAGAATGAGGAAAGTTTGGTCCTTTGCACGGATTTTCCAGAAAAGGCCGCGATTTTTTTCAGTGTTGAGAGGGACGAGACATGAAGATCGATACTATTCTCTTCGACATGGATGGAGTGCTTATCGAAGCGAAAGAATGGCACTACGAAGCGTTAAATAGGGCTCTCGACCTTTTTGGAATGCCGATCTCCCGTTTCGACCACCTCACGACATTTGATGGTTTGCCGACTCGAAAAAAGCTTGAAATGCTGAGCCTGGAGCGGGGGCTACCCTCCGAGTTGCATGAGTTCATCAATGAGATGAAACAACAGTACACGATGGAGTTGGTTCAAACGCAGTGCAAGCCCCGCTTTGTGCATGAATACGCCCTTTCTTCCTTGAAGGCGCGCGGATATCGCATGGCTGTATGTTCTAACTCTGTTCGTCAGACAGTCACGACGATGATGGAAAAGGCGAATCTAAGCCCATACTTAAGTTTCATGATTTCGAACGAGGATGTTCGCGTAGGGAAGCCTAACCCAGAAATGTACCTGACCGCGATGCAACGCTTCGGAGTTGATCCGAAGCAATGCTTGATTGTCGAGGATAACGAAAATGGAATTAAGGCTGCGAGAGCCTCGGGTGCCCATGTCATGATCGTGCGGGACGTCGGCGACACGAACTTGGACAATATTGTTCGTGCTATTGCGGGTAGCGATATGGCTAACGCTGAGGGAGTCCGGGCGTGAGTACAAACATTTTAATTCTCGCGGCGGGGCAGGTTCCTGCGCACGGCATAGATGCCGGTTATCCTACATGTTTGACCGAATTCGAAGGGGTATCGATTCTTGAAAGAATAGTCGCGAATACTCGGAATATTCAGGATGCGACCTACGCATTCGCGTTGCTCAATCGTGATGCGGAGCGCTTCCATCTGGACAAGGTGGCAGACTTGCTTGTACCTGGAGCAAGTGTGACCCGTATTCCGGAGCGGACAAGGGGGTCTGCGTGCACCTCATTGCTCGCCGCTTGTCATTTGCCACAAGATTCTTCATTGTTGATAATTAGCGCCAATGAGCTGGTTGATTTGGATTTAGCGCCTGTAATCTCGGAGTTCGAGCTCCGAGAACTGGATGGAGGTACCTTGACGTTCAGGTCTATTCATCCTAGGTATTCCTACGTCAAACTGAATGAGCAAGGGTTCGTGACCGAAGCCGCGCAGCAGAACCCTATTAGCAATCATGCAACCACAGGAATATTCTGGTTCAAGAAAACTGGCGATTTTGTGGAGGCGGTAAAAGCGAGCATCCGGAAGAATGCCGTAGTGGGCGATAGTTTTTTTGTTGCTCCGACCTTTAATGAATTGATCTTGATGCAGAAGAAGGTTGGCGTTTTCGAGCTGGATGTATCGAAGTACCGGCCATTGAAAACAGATCGGCAAGTCCAGCAATTTGAATCGGGATCGTCCCTATGAATACCGAAAAGCTCGAAAACATGGTCAAGGGCTGGTTTGTGGGAAATTTCTCTCCGACCGCTCATCAAACGGACGCTTGTGAGGTGGCAGTAAAATCTTATAAAGCAGGTGACTATGAAGGGCGGCACTTTCACAAAGTGGCTACCGAAATAACGCTGATCCTTAGCGGGAGAGTGCGTATGATGGGGCGAGAATGGGGGCCTGGTGATATTGTTGTTCTGGCTCCTGGAGAGATTACAGATTTTGAGGCCTTGGAAGATGCGACAAATGTCGTGGTCAAAGTCCCGGGTGCCAGCAACGACAAGTACGTTGTAGAAACGTAGGATCTATCCGCTGAGACAAGCTTATGCAATGCCTGGATTCGTTCTTTTGATAAGCTGCTTTCAGTTAATCAATAGAACGATACTTCGTCTTTGCGTAGGCGGATCTCCGAGTGATTCTGGCGAGGGGGTAGCAGTAGCTTGGGCAGGCTATTTTGGACGGCTAGCGCAATACCTCTGCGGGAATAAAATCCACCATTAACTTGGCTGTGAGCAATGACCACGTTGCGGAATTTTCGATAAAAATTTGAATCGGGTTTTTGACCTTGCGTCCAAAAGCGATCCAGGCCATTTTGGAAAGTCAATCCCGGCATATTGTATAGGGCAGTGCCCAGTGCGATGGTTGGGCGACTGTGTATGAGAGATGAGCCGCCGACCGTGCTGTTGACAGTTACGACACCGGCGGTCGCCGTCAACAGCGCTGGTAAATTTCCGCTTTCCAGGTAGAGGGTACGATCCGCGATGCCAAGCTCGCTTGACTTCTTTTTTAGGAGGGAGCGATAGTTGACCAGACCCGGGTCCAGCGGATGAATCTTGACAGCAAAACGGGTATTCCCGGGCGCGGACTTGGCAAATGACTCGAGCGCCATATGCATTGCCTCAGCCATGTTTTCAAAAGGCGAATGATGGACGATTTGTGCGTCATTCGCCAGTTGCAATGGCATAAGGAAGAACGGGTTAGTTTGCGCGTCGGCGATTAATTTTGCCTCCACGCGTCTAGATTCGCCTTGATAGCATTTGACGCGGATTCCACGACGCAAGTATCCCAGGTACTCGGTCAAAGGCGAGTAGGGCACATGACTCTGGACTCCTTTATGCAGGAGTGGATTCATGCCTGCCCAAAAATTGTATCCCACATCATAAGCTGCACGTTTCCAAAATGGGGCATCAAACGATTCTCCATTGCCAAACTGCGGGGTGGTTCTGGCTTGCGCCTTGTACCATTCTGGATTGCGGGGCAATCTGGAGTGGCCGTTTACTCCACCCTGTTCAAGCGTAATCCAAAAGGGCCGAAAATACCCTTCTTCGTAAACGTGCACGCGCAGGTTGCACACGCGCGCAATTTCAATGGCCGCGCGATGGACCGGCCGACAATCCCCGAATAGGACTATATCGGTAGTACCGTGGCGGTGAAACTGTTGAGCATAGAACTCCGGAAGTCCTTCCATCGGGCCGCGGTAAGATGCCGCTTCGCCGCGTCGCCAATAGACTCGGTCGCCCACCGTGAAGTTGATCTTGCGCACTCCGTGCCCAAGTTCGCGCAGTGCATCTGCCAGTCGGGAAAAAAAGGGCGAGCACACTCCTTGCAAAAACATAAAACGTTGTTGCAGGAGCGAGGATGGGAGGGTTGAGTGCATGCCTGTCACTGGGGGAATTTTTGACGTTGATGTTCGAGTTGCAAAGTCATCGAGTGACCAAAAAGCCGGCTCTCGCCCAAAGGCGCAATTTGTGGAGTTGCCGTTGCAGGTAGGTTTTTCGCACGGAGCCCAAGCGGCCTTCGGTAATCAGTCGTTCGCGCATGGAGATGATCTGTCGGATTGCTCCTTCAGCTGTCGTGAAACCATTCAGCGTCCAATCCCAATAGACCGGATAATGCAGCACCGCGCCGGCCACGAGTTCGTCTAATGTGAGCGGGCGATCCCGTCTCGCGACGGTTTGTCGGTCTTCGGTCAAACCCCATCCGGCATAGAAAGGGCTTCCGTAGACCACGACATGCTTGCCGCGCAACAACGCGTCGAAGCCGCTTAACGATGTCATGGTGTGGACTTCGTCCGCCGCGTCGATGCAGCTCACGATCGATACGTCCGTTTCGATGGCGTCTGCGTATTGCATCGCGTCCGTTCTGTGAACGCTTCCTGCCCGATTGCGAACCATGACATCCGGATGGGGCTTGTAGACGACGAACGCGTCAGGGCTGGCTTGCCGAGCTGCCTTGAGCAACGAGAGGTTGTCGCGGATGCCGGTGCAGCCGTACTTGATCGACGCGTCGTCTTCGACTTGACCAGGTACCAGCACGACGCGGCGCCCGGACCTGCGCCATGCAGGTTGTGCCGTGGGCTCGATGTTGTACTTTGTCAGCGAGTTGCTCACGATCAATTCGCGAACGACGCTAGCGCGTTGACGATCATCATCCGTGAATGCACGGGTGTTCAGTGTCTGCTCGAGGTCGCTTGGTTGCCTGGCATCGAAGTACAGGCCAAGCTTGTCGACAACCAGGGAGTGGGGCGGCACGAAGTCGGAACCCAGCCCCACAGATCGGATGAATCCATCTTCCATGCGCAGGAGGGGGGCGCCGGATTTTTGCGCCAGGGACGTTACGGCATCAGCGGGCGTTGCACCCCAAAAGACCAGGCGGTCGTTCGGCACTGGATTCAACTTTGCCGCCGCTTCCGCGTGCGGGACGAAAAGCACAGGCCGATTGGGATGCCCCAAAAAGGGCTTTACGTTTTCGGCCTTCCATCGGCGGTAGCCGATTGCGATCGTTCTGCCTGCGCAGCGTTGATGCACTCGGCGCTGATGGCTGAGCCAATTGATCACATCGAAAATCGTGCCGCGTTCGTATGTTTCCGGATTCAGGTATCGCGTGTAGTGCAAGTACGCGGCCGCAAAAAGCTCGTCGACAGAACGGGCGCGCGTGCGCCGTGGACATTTCACGCGGTCGTCGGTGCATCCCCACCCGGCATACCAAGGCATCCCAAAACAGGTGACCGGAACCCCGTGGAGCAGGGCCTCGAAACCCATGTGCGATGTCACGACATACACCCGGTCCATGTGGCGCAGGACGCTTGCCGGGCTTGCAGGATCGCGGAGCATGACTGTCCGCTCATCGCCGATGACGCTGGACAGATAGCCGCGCTTTGCGCCGCGGCTAACCTCAGGATGGGTCTTTATGTAGAGTGTCGCAGCGGGGTTCTCCTGGCGGGCAGTTGCCAACATGGCAGCAAAGGAGTCGGCGCTAGCCATGCCATACTCCACGCTGGCATCTCCGACGGTTTGGTCGACGATCAATACGCGCGGACCTTCCCTTAAGAACGAGGCAGGCTCCAGATCGGGAGCCAGGTTGTACTTGCTCAGGCCTTCCGAAACGATGCGTTGGCGTGCTTGCGCATACGGGGCACCGACGCCCGCGAGTACGTTCTTGTCAGAGGCTAGAAGCGTCTCAAGCGCGGACGGTTGGCCGGCGGCGTAGTAAATACCTTCCGAGTCGACCACGATAGAAAGGGAGGGATGATCCCGCCCGGTTCCGTACGAGCGCAGGAAGCCGTCCTCCAGGCCGATGAACGGCAGGCCGTGCTTTGCGGCCAGCGCGCGCGGCCCGCGCGTAGAGGGCCGGAAGCCCCAACCTGCGAGCGTCAGCACTGACCTTTTGGCGACCTGATGGGCTGAACGTACGGGCAGGACCGGTTCGCCCATCAAGGCTGTTATCCCGGGCAGTTCAGAAATGGGGCGGGAGAAAGTTCCGATCGACACAGTGGCTGTTGACGCTGATTACTGATCGGATTCGGCCTGGTCTACGTCGAAAATCTGGAGGACGCCGGTCACTTGCTGATTGTCATTCACAACGATCAACTCCTTGATCTTCTCTTCATGCATCAATTCTTCCGCGACAACCAGACGTTCCGACTGATTGATCGTCTTGGGCGTCTTCGTCATGATCACCGAAGCCGTTAACGAAGAACTGGCGCTTTCCTTTTCGAAGGCGCGGCGGATATCGCCGTCCGTGATGACGCCGCATAATTTCCCGTTCTCCATGACGATGGCAAGCCCGAGCCGTCCACGCGTAATGGTTTGAATGACTTCACGGAAACTGGCGTCGTGCGCGCAAAACGGCAGCGCTCGAGAATGCATTACGTCGGATATTCGCGTCAGCAACTTGCGTCCCAGACTGCCTCCGGGGTGAAAGCGAGCAAAGTCCTCAGGCTGAAAGCCCCGCGCCGTGGAGAGCACAACAGCAAGGGCGTCACCCATCGCGATCGTCGCGGTGGTGGAACTGGTGGGCGCGAGGTTGTTGTTGCACGCTTCATGAGGCACCGAAATATCGAGGGTGACGTCAGCATTTCGCGCTAGCGTTGACTCCGAATTCCCGGTCATCGCGATCACGAGATTCTTTTGATACTGCATGAACGGCAGCAGGCGAATAAGTTCTTCGGTTTCGCCGCTGTTGGAGATCATCAGCGCTACGTCGATTGGCCGGATCATTCCAAGGTCACCGTGAAAGGCCTCTCCAGGGTGTACAGAAAATGACGGCGTGCCTGTTGATGCCAACGTGGCAGCGATCTTTTTTCCAACAATGCCCGACTTCCCCATCCCGACTACCACCACGCGGCCCTGCATAGTGAGGATGCTGTCGATTGCCTTCTTGAAATCGCCATTAAGCCGATTGCTCATCTGTTGGAGCGCTTCAATCTCGGTGGCGATCACGCCTCGTGCGGTATCAAGATAATCCATGGTCCATTCATTCCATTCAGTATTCGGTATGTCGGAGATTGCGCAGCCTACTGGCGCATTTTTGCCATGACGGCTTGGTATCCCGCGGTTTCGCGAAACACCGAACCGTTGCCTTGAGCGTCCAGAATGCGGTCCGCAAGTTCACGAAAGGCGCCATGGCCACCTGCCGTTTTCAGGGTTTCACTAGCACGTGCCTTGATGTATTCCGGCGCGTCTGCAACGGCAAACGACAAGCCGCAAGCGGCAAAGGCTGGCAGATCGATGCTGTCGTCCCCGATGCACACGGTCTGCGCTGCAGTCGTGCCGGCCTGTTCCATTAACTGGAGGCAGGCGGCATGCTTGTCCTTGACCCCAAAGGCGCTGAGCGCAATTCCAAGGTCTTGCACCCGCTTCGTCAGGGCGCCGGAGCTTCTGCCAGAGAGGACAGCGACGCGTACGCCAGACTCTTCCAGCAAACGCATGCCCAGGCCGTCACGCACATGGAAAGTCTTAAGCGCCTCACCCTGGGCGTCGTAATGCAATTGACCGGTAGTAAGCACGCCATCCACGTCGGTGATGACCAGGCGAACGTCAGCCAGCGACGGTGGTGCGTCGACAGGCTTGCCGCTGATCAGGGCGCGAACTCGCTCCAGACATTCCGGGGTGTCTACGCCAGGCCCAGTCGGCTCGACGCGAAACGCGCGTATTCGCATGCCTGCGGCTAGCAGTCGCAGTTGTTCAAGTTTCTCGGCGCGCTCCATCATCGGCTGAGGCAGGGCGCCATACTGCGACACCACTTCGCGGCGGTAAGCGTAGACCCCTACATGTTTGAGGTAATACGCACTTTCGTCTTCATCGCGCGGGTAGGGGATGGGCGCGCGGCTGAAATACAGCGCGTCGCCGTTGTCGGCCAAGACAGCCTTGACCGTATTGGGGTCTAGGGCCTCGCGGGTGTCGATGTCGTGGCAAAGCGTTCCAACATGGACCGAAGGGTCTGCGAGCATGCCCTGAATGAGCAGATCAATGTCAGCTGGGCGAACGAGCGGTTCGTCACCTTGCAGGTTTACATAGATGTCCGCATGCACCGACTGCATGACTTCGCCAAGCCGATCCGTTCCGGATGGGTGGCTGGGGGAAGTCATAATGACTGTGCCGCCGAAAGCGCGTACGGCGTTGGCCACGCGTTCGTCGTCCGTGGCCACTACGACGAAATGTGCAGAGGCAACTTCGCTGGCGCGTTCATGGACGTGCTGGACCATGGGCTTGCCAGCGATGTCGGCCAACGGTTTGCCCGGCAATCGGCTGGACGCGTAGCGTGATGGGATGACAATCGCGACGCGAGTGCCTTGAGTCGACATAACCATGCCGATCACGCAATGACAAGCGCAGGGAACGACTTCACCAAATCATCCACCGCCTTGACCTGAGTCAGGTAAGCCTCGAGGTGTTCTAAAGGCAGTGCGCTCGGACCATCACATTTTGCCTGGTCGGGGTTCGGATGGGCTTCGAGAAACAACCCGGCCAGATTCAGTGCCATCGCCGAGCGGGCGAGTTCCGCACTCTGGGCTCGACGGCCGCCCGAAGCCGCACCGCCAGGATCCCGCTGCTGCAGTGCGTGGGTTACGTCAAAAATGATGGGGAGATTGCCACTGGTCTGCTTCATGACGCCGAAGCCCAGCATGTCCACGACAAGGTTGTCATAGCCGAAGCAGGAACCGCGGTCGCAAAGAATGAGCTTGTCATTGCCGGCTTCGCGGAACTTCTCCACGATATGGCTCATCTGCGACGGGCTCAGGAATTGGGGCTTCTTGATGTTGATGATCTTGCCGGTCTTGGCCAAGGCTACGACAAGGTCCGTCTGCCGTGCGAGGAACGCAGGCAGCTGCAGTACATCAGCAACTTCTGCGACCGCGGTCGCTTGCCAGGGCTCGTGTACGTCCGTGATCACGGGTACGTCAAACTCAGCTTTCACCGCCTCGAAGATCCGCATGCCTTCTTCCAGGCCTGGTCCGCGATACGAGTGAATCGACGAACGGTTGGCCTTGTCGAAGCTGGCTTTGAAGACGTACGGAATTTTCAGCTTTTGCGTAACGCGCACATACTCAGCGCAGGCCCGCAGAGCGAGGTCCTTGGATTCCAGGACGTTGATGCCGCCGAAGAGCACAAAGGGCGAATCGTTGCTGACCTGGATGTTGTCGCGAATAGTGATGACGTGCGCACTCATTGGATACTCCGTAGTTATTCTGTCGATGCGGGCCGCCTTGAAATTTATTTCGATGTGGCATCAGCCCGCGTGGGCAGGTGCTAAGCCGATTCGCCCAGGATTTTCACCGTGGCTCGGATCTGCTCTTCTGTATGCATGCAAGAAATAAAGAACCGCAACCTGGCCGACTTCTCCGGCACTGCCGGATAAAGAATCGGCTGCACGTTGATCCCTTGTTTGAACAACGCTGCCGATAGGCGCGTCGCCTTCAACGAACTTCCGGTAATTGCCGGCACGACTGCAAATCCAGTGCTCGTCCCGGTATCAATCCCCGCCGCCTTCGCCTGCTCCAGGAAGTATTTCCCGCGCGCCTGCAAGGTCGCCACGCGATCCGGCAGATCCTTCATTCGTCGCAGCGCCGCCAGCGACGCGGCGGCGACACTCGGCGGCATGCCGACGCTGTAAAGAAAGCCCGGCGCGAGGAACTTCAAATGTTCCACCAGCGCGGTTTCTCCCGCGATATACCCCCCGCAGCCCGCCAGCGTCTTGCTCAGCGTTCCCATCCAGATGTCGACGTCTTTGCCATCCAAGCCAAAGTGTTCGCGGATGCCATACCCGCGCGCGCCCATGACGCCGAGGGAATGCGCTTCGTCGACCATCAGAAACGCGCGATGGCGTTGCTTTATTTCAATGAAGCGCGGCAGGTCGGGATAGTCGCCGTCCATGCTGTAGATGCCTTCCAGCACGATCAGCACGCGTTCGAACTGGTGGCGTTGTTCGTTCAGGATGGTGTCTAGCGCTTCCCAGTCATTGTGGGGGAAGGGCAGGCGGCGGGCGCCTGACAATTGGATGCCTTGCAGGACGCTGTTGTGGATCAGTTCGTCATGCAGGACCAGGTCGCGCGGGCCGAACAGATAGCCGATGGTCGATACATTGGTGGCATGGCCACTGACGAACGTAATGGCGTCATCCACGCCGTACAGCGCGGCGATTTCATCTTCTAGTTCGCGGTGCACGGGACGTTCGCCCGAGACCAGGCGGCTGGCGGATACCGACGTGCCGTAGCGGTCGATAGCGGCTTTCGCCGCGGCGGTGACCGTCGGGTCGCCCGACATGTTCAGGTAGTTGTAGCTGGCGTAGTTGATGAACTCGCGTCCGCCGATGTGCGTGTCTGCGCCGGCAGTGCCTTCGTGCAGCTTGAAGAAGGGGTTTTTGACACCCAGGCGTTGTGCGCCATCGTTGATGATGCGCAGTTGCTGATAGCCGGGATGCAGGTGGAACCGGTAGTGTTCCTCGGGGATCTCGGCTTTTTTCTCTGCGGGGCGTGCAGGCGCGTGGCCGCCGGGTGAGGCGGCTTGGCGCAGTTTGCGTTCCAAGGCCTGTTGGATCAGCTTGTCTTTGATGCCGGCCGCAAGGCCCGGCAGCTTCTTCATGGTGCTCAATTAATTCTGACCTACTGGATCATGCGTTGCATGGGAAGGCTGCCGTTCATCTTGATTTCGTCGACGAAATCGGACACGGAGCTGGAGCCGACTTCCGCTGCGTGGCTGGCGACCACCTGTTGAACGCTGGCGGTCACGGCATCGGTCTGCTCGTCGTGTTCGTCACGCAACAGCAGCACGAGCCTTTCGGCCAGCTTGGCCGGGGTGGGGCTTTCGTTGAGCGCCATCACCGGCAGGCGGATGCCGAAGCGGTTCTCCAGCGCCACCACCAGTTCCACCCCCATCAGCGAGTCCAGTCCCATGTCGTAGACCGAGCGGGTCGCTTCAATCTTGTCGGGAGACACGCGCAGGATTTCGCCGATCTCGGCCTTGAGCATCTCGGTGAAGCGTTCGTGCAGGGCGGCATCGTCCAGCGTGGCGATCAGGTGCGCGATGTCGTTGGCGCCGCTGTCGTCGTCGCCGGTGTCACCGGCCTGGCGGGCGATCTCCGAGAACTTGGGCAGATTCGCGGACGGCAGGAAGCGGCTGAGCGCGCGCCAATCCAGTTCCAGGACACCCAGTCCTGAAACGTCGGCAACCAGCATGTCTTCCAGGGCGTCCAGGGCGACTTGCGAAGCCAGCGCGCCGCCGCCCATGCGGCCTTGCAGCGCGTCCTTGATTTTCTGGTTGCGGGCCAGAAACCCGACGTCGTCAATCGCGCCCCAGCGCACGCACGTGGCGGGCAGGCCTTCAGCGCGGCGCTGCGCGGCCAGGCGCTCCAGCCAGGCATTGGCGGCCACGTAGTTGCTTTGGCCGGGGTTGCCGAACAAGGTCGTAGCCGATGAATAGAAGATGAACAGGTCGAGCGGCTGGGTGCGGGTCAACTCGTGCAGATGCTGGGCGCCCAATACCTTGGCTGCGAGCGTCCGTTCGATCTGCCCCGGGGTCGCGCTACGCGCCAGGCCGTCGTCGATGACGACGGCTGCATGGACGACGCCCTTGAGGGGCGGCATGGTGCGCGCGGTTTCATCCAGCAGACGGGCCAACGCCGCGCGGTCCGTGACGTCGCAGGCAGCAGCGTGCACGCGCACGCCTTGCGCTTCGAATGCCGCGAGCGCCGCCTGCGCGGCGTCGCTGGAGGGGCCGCTTCGGCTGATCAGGATCAGGTTGCGGGCGCCCTTGTCGGCCAGCCACTGGGCCGTGCGCAGACCGAAGCCGCCTAATCCGCCGGTGACGAGATAGGTCGCGTCGGCGGGCAGCGTCAGGCCGGGTGCCATGTGAGCAGCCGGCGTCTGCACGCCGCTGATGCCGTTGCGGTACGTGACGACGATCTTGCCGATCTGGCGGGCCTGCTGCATGTAGCGGAAGGCGTCGACGATGTCGTTCGCGTCGAAGACGGAATAGGGCAGCGGATGAAGCGCACCTTGGCGGAACAGCGCCATCATCTGGCCGAACAGCCGCTGGGTCAGGTCTGGGCGCTCGTTCATCAACTGATCGGCGTCGATGCCGAAGTAGCTGATGTTGTTGCGGAACGGGCGCAGGCCAATGCGGGTGTTTTCGTAGAAGTCGCGCTTGCCCAATTCCAGGAAGCGGCCGAACGGTTTCAACACGCGCAGGTTGCGGTTGATGGCTTCGCCGGCCAGCGAGTTCAGCACGACGTCGACACCCCGGCCGCCCGTGTCTGCCAGGATTTCGTCGGCGTATGACAGCGAGCGCGAATCATAGATATGGCGCACGCCTAGCAGGCGCAGCAGGTCGCGCTTTTCGTCGGAACCTGCGGTCGCGTAGATTTCAGCGCCCAGCCATTGCGCAAACTGGATGGCGGCGATGCCGACGCCGCCAGCGGCGCCGTGGATCAGGATTTTTTCGCCTTCTTCCAGGCGTGCCAGATGGTGCAGCGCGTAGTAGACCGTGAAGAAGGTGCTGGGAATGGTTGCGGCGGCTTCGAACGAGAAGCCTTCGGGGATGTGCGAGATGGCGCTGGGCTTGGTCAGCACGCGGTCGCCGAAGCTTGCTGGTCCGAAGCCCACGACGGCATCGCCCACGGCGTAGCCATCCACGTCCGACCCGACTCGGGTCACCGTGCCCGAGAATTCCAGGCCGAGCGTCGGGCCGGCAAATCCGTTCTCAATGGCCTCGTCGGACAGCAGGCCCAATGCGTACATGACGTCGCGGAAGTTCAGGCCGGTGGCTTCGATGCGGACTTCCAGTTCGTCGTCGGCCGGTGTCGGCGCCGGGCACGACTCCCAACGCAGGTTGCGCAGCTGGCCGGGGAACTCAAAGCCCAGGCGCACGGCTTGCGACGTGTTGGCGTCAGCGGCAGTCGGCGCAGGGCGCGGAGCGTGGCGCAGGCGCGGCGCATAGCGTGCGCCGCTTTCGTCGAGAATGATTTCGTCTTCGTTGTCCGCGCAGCTCAATTCGCGGATCAGCGCGTCGGCCAGATTGCTGGCGTGAGCCAGCGGCAGGTCGACCATACGGATGCGGAAATTGGATGCTTCGTTGGCCAGCGTACGACCGTAGCCCCACAGCGCAGCGTCGTTCAACGCGTGCATGGCGGCGGGGGCTTGGGGCCCCAGGCGCAGATACTGTACGGCGTCGGCGGTGACCAGCCAGACGGTGGCGCCAGTCTGCGTGCGTTCGCAAGCCTGGATGACTGCTGCGGCGGTGGCGCAGCGGCGGGTTTGCAGGGCGAGCAGTTCTTCAGGCGTCTGGTGCGCATCAGCCCACGCCAGGCCGTCCAGATGGATGACGTGGTTGACCGGGCCGGTGGCGCCATTGCGCAGCAAGCCGTCCAGCGCTTCCGGATCCGCCTGGACTGCCAGGCGAACGGGGTGGCCGGCGGCTTTCAGCTTGGCTTCCAACGCTTGTGCCAAGCCGGCGCCGTGCTCAGGGTTGCGGTCCGTCAGAATCAGCCAGTTTGTAGGTGCATTGGAGGCATCCGGGCTGGGCAGAGCTGCCAAGGCTTGCACACCGTCCAGCCGGGCGGTGAGCAGATAGGCGCCGCTGGCAAACGATGCGGAAAATTCAAGCGGGCTGTCGCACAGGAATCCAAGCGATTGGAGCTCTTCCTGCCAGAAACCGACGGGTTGTTGCGTGGAGAGCTGTTCGCCGCCCTCGCTGGTTTGCCACCAGTTCTGCCGGCCTCCAAAGACGAAGTCGCCCCAGGCAGCGGGGTGGGCACCGCAGACCAGCAATACGCCGTCCGCCCTCAGGCTGGCACGCGCATGGCGCAAGGCCGCGCGTGCGCTTTCCAGCGTGTCGAACTCGCAGTGGAAGATTGCCAGGTCGCATAGGGCGGTAGGCGCGACCCCCCCTTCGCCGATGAGTTCGGTGTGGGCGTTCGGAGAACGTTCGGCCTGTTGATGAATGACGTGATCCAGCACATCAGGGTCGTTGGATGCGTAGCAGTAGTCGGCCACGTTGAAGTCCAACGCGTCGCAGCAGCTGAATGCGAACAGCGGCGCAGCTTGGCCGACTTCGATGATCGCCAGGCGTTGGCCGGGAAGGCGATTGGCTTGTGCTTGCGCCAGCACCGCCCGCAAGGCGGTGCCCAGGCGCTGGCCGCTGGCGGCGCCCAGGGCGCTGCGGCCGATCGCGGCTGGCGTGCTGGCACGCGGGCAGACGGCGTCCAGCGTGGCTTCGCCGCGCAGCAAAGCGGGCAGGTGCAGGCCTACGCGGCCTACCGCATGGACGATCTGGGCGTAGTCCGGATACTCGCGCAGCAGCGTGTTCCAGATGTCTGTCGTGCCGCTTTCGTTGCCGTCCGGGGCGGGTAAATGGACGCCCGCGGCGCCGGTTTCAACGAAACCGGCCGCCGTCAGGCGCGAGATGGTGTGTTGAAGCAGCAACGCGGATTCCGGTGCGTAGCGGCAGAGTTCGGTCACCAGCGCCTGCGGCACCACTTGTCCGTCGGGTGCGATCTGGCGCAGTGCGTCCAGCGAAAAACCGTCACACAGGCTTTCCAGCAGCGGGTCGACCTCTTCTGCATAGCGCGCGTGTGCGCCATCTTCGATGCATTCCGCGATGGCTTCAGCCAGGGCAGCACGCAACGTGGCGAGGTCGAGGGGGGAGGGGCCAAACGGCGCGTGCGGACGCGGCGTTGCGGCGACATCCAGGAAATTGAGGTGGTCGGCGGCCGGTTTGCGCAGCCGGATGCTGCGGAACCGCGCATGTTCGACGGCGGCGATCTGCTCGCCGGCGGCGTTATAGAGTTCGAAACTGGCGGTCAGCGAATGCGGGGCGCGGCGTTCCAGGCGCACACGCGCGGCGGCGGGCTGGCCCGCATGGGCCCGCAGGCTCAAGCGCCCGATCTTGGCAGGCACGAAAGCGATACCCTGGCCCATGGCCGGGTCATTGCGCAGCAGTTGGATGATCAGCTGGAAGGCGCAATCCAGCAGGGCGGGATGCAGGTGAGTGGCGCCAAGTTCGCTTTCAATGACGGGGTCGGCTTGCAGGACGGCAAGGACGCTGGTGTCCGATTCCATCCAGCCGTGCGACACAGCGCGGAAGGCGGTGCCGTAATCCAGGCCGACGGCGCGCGTCAGGGCCTCATGGGTGTCGCCGGTAAAGTCGGGCGCGCGGGTCGGCAGGAGCAGCTTGGCCTGCGTGAGGCGCGCCGAGCTGGCTTCGCGCAGCAGGCGGCCGCTGGCGTGCTTGACCCACGGTTCCGTGCTGTTGCTGTCCTTGGCGTTGATGCGGAACCGGCCGTCGGCGTCGTCCAGCAGGAAACGCGTCAATTTGCTGGGCGAGGCGTTCAGCAGCAACGGGGCGTGGATTTCCAGTTCTTCCAGCTCGGCATAGTCGCCATCCTGCCATTGCAGCGCGGCCGCCAGGGCGATCTCGGCGAAGCCGGTGCCAGGAAAGACCACCGCGTCACCGACGACGTGGTCAGCCAGCGTCGGATGGGACTGGGTGTCCAGCTGGTTTTGCCAGGTGTTCTCATGCTGCTGCAAGGCATAGCCCAGCAACGGATGCACGTGACGGCGCGACAGCAGGCCAAGCGATTCCGGCGTGGTGGGATGCCAATGGCGCTCGCGCTGCCAGGGATACGTCGGCAGGTCGACCGCCGTTCCTTCCCACGGGAAGAGCGATTGCAGATCGATTTGCCCGCCGCTGGCAATGACCTGTCCGGCCGCGGTCCAGATCTTTTCGGGATCATCGCCGCCGCGCGTCGCGGTACTGAGCACGCGGCCCTGCATGTCCGCGGTCTTGAGCGTGTCGTTCAAGTACGAGCGCAGCAGCGGGTGCGGGCCCACTTCGACAAAAATATTGTTGCCCGCGGCCGCCAATCGGTTGGCGGCTTGCTCGAAGCGCACCGGCTCGCGCACGTTGTGCCACCAGTAATCGGCGGTCAGGGCGGTGCCGTCCAGCGGAGTACCGGTGACGGTGGAGTAGAAAGGGACGTCGGTCGCGCGTGGCTGAATGTCGGCAAGCGCTTCACGGATACCTGCTTCGATGGAATCCATCGCAGGGCTGTGGAAGGCGTAGTCCAGGTCCAGGCGCCGGAAGAACAGCGCTTGCTCGGCCAGTGCCGCCTCCAGCACGCTCAAGGCGTCCGGTGAGCCGGCCACGGTGGCGCCGCGGCTGCTGTTGAAGCCGGCCACGCAAACACGGTCGCCCAGATTGTGTTGGGCGATCAGCGCCAGCGCTTCTTCGCCGTTGATGCCGACGGCCGTCATCCGCCCTTGGCCCTTGGTTTCGCCTTGCAGGCGGCTGCGCTGGAAGATGACGCAGACCGCGTCCGGCAGGCTCAGGGCGCCGCAGGCCCAGGCGGCCGCCACTTCCCCGACGCTATGCCCGATCACCGCCGACGGCACGACGCCGCGTTGCGCCAGCATGCGGGTGATGCCGACTTGCAGCGCGAATAGCGCGGGCTGACCAACTTCGGTGCGTTCGTAGCGGTCGTCGCCGTTTTCACCCGCCAATTCTTTGTGCAGCGAGAAATCGGCGTACTGCGAAAACAGGGCGTCGACTTCGTCGATGGCGGTGGCGAACACCGGATCCGCCAACAGGCGGCGGCCCATATTGGCCCATTGCGAACCGTTGCCCGAATAGACCATGACGGGGCCGCGTGCGTGGTTCAGCGCCGTGCCTACGGTCACTTCCGGGCGGGATTCGGCCTCGTCAGCAAACTGCTGAAGCTGGTCGGCAATGGTATTGCAATGGGTGCCGAAGACGACGGCGCGTTCCGTGTGCCAGTCGCGCCGCATCGCGGCATGATAGGCCGCGTTGTACAGAAACTTGGCAGGCTGATCACGCAGGGCCGCCGCCATCTGGCGTGCTGCGGCTTTCAGGGCCTGGGGGGTCTTGCCCGATACCACAACCGGAATCGGTGCGGTCTTGGCCATCTTGCCTTCAGCGGCCGGGCCGCGGGGCGGGGCGCTTTCCAGGATCACGTGGGCATTGGCGCCGCCGAAACCGAACGAGTTCACGCCGACGACAAGCTTGCCCGTCTGGCGCAGTTTGCGGTTCTGGGTGACGACGTCCAGGTTCCAGTTCTGGAATTCGATCTTGGGATTGAGCGTCTTGATGCCGATGGTGGCGGGCACCACACGATGGCGCAGTACGTACATCGCCTTGACCAGGCCAGCAACGCCGGATGCGGCTTCCAGGTGGCCCAGGTTGCTCTTGACCGATCCGATCGGCAGCGGCGCGTCTTTGCTACGCTGCTGCGCCAGAGCGGCTCCGATGGCGCGCGTCTCGATGGGGTCGCCGACCGCGGTGCCGGTGCCGTGCGCTTCCAGGTAATCGATGTCCGCGGGCGAAATGCCTGCCTGTTCATAGGCTTGGCGCATCAGCGTGGCCTGCGCGTCGGCGCTGGGCACGGTCAGGCCGGATTTGCGGCCATCGGTATTGACGGCCGATCCGGCCACCACGGCCAGGATGTTGTCGCCGTCCGCGACGGCCTGGTCATAATCCTTCAGCAGGAAGATGCCACCGCCTTCCGAGCGGACGTAGCCGTCACCCGCTGCGTCAAAGACATTGCATCGGCCGCGGGGCGACAGCATCGATGCCTTCGAAAATGTAATGAAACCGTAAGGGTGCAGGTGCAGACTCACGCCTCCTGCGAGGGCTTGGCTGCACTCGCCGGAGATGATGCTGCGGCAGGCCTGGTGGAATGCGACCAGCGATGACGAGCACGCAGTATCCATGGCGATGCTCGGCCCACGCAGGTCGAAGAAGTACGACAAACGGTTCGCGGCAATGCTGGCGGTATTGCCCGTCGCCATCGATGCATCGACGGCGTTCAGGTCTTCGGCCAGGCGATAGGCGTAGTCGGAGCTGGCGATACCTATATAGACGCCGCAATTGGTGCCGCGCAGGGCAGAGGGGCGCACGCCCGCCTGCTCCATGGCTTCCCAGCTCATTTCCAGCAGTAGGCGTTGCTGCGGGTCCATGAGGGCGGCTTCGCGCGGGGAAATGCCGAAGAAGCCCGCGTCGAAACCGGCAATGTCGCCGATGGATCCAGCGGCGAAGGTATACGCAGTGCCGGGGTGGTCCTTGGCCGGATGCAGGTAGGTATCGGCGGACCAGCGGTCTTCGGCGACGCGGGAGACAAGATCGCGGCCTTCCAGCAGCGCTGGCCAGTAGCTGTCTACAGTGGTGCTGGGGAATCGGAACGATAGTCCGATGACGGCAACGCGCTTAGCCATGCAGTGTCCTTCTAGCCCCGTCGAGTCGCGACGCGGTGTATGAGAATGCGGTCAAACCGCAGGGGGAATGGGGCCTGTAACGGCCTTGTGCCGGTAAGTCCGGACGCCTTGAGACCCGATCAGGGCGAACTGCGCCTGACGATCAAGTGCGGCCGATACGGCCCGATGTGGCGGTTCTCCCTGTTGCTGCCATCGCTGGGATGGCCCCCTTGACCTGTACTCTGCATTGGCGCTGCTGCCGGCGCGCCGTGTAAATTTTTGTTATGCCCATTACTTGATTGTTCTGTTCTCTGGTGCACCGACGCGTTCTCGGCTTCATCCGCGGATAAAGGGGCGTCTTTGGGTGCGTTTGCAGAAACAAATTGATTTAAAACTTGCCGATTTTACCGTAACCGTACTGTCAGCCAGATTGACCCCAAAAGCACACACCCCGCGAAACACCGGAAACCATGCTTTCAAAATGCTGTCTTAAGCTTCTGGGGCCGTAGGATATCAACCATTTGTAACTAGTATTGGGCAAGATTAATCAAAACGATTCAGGAGTGACGAAAATCTCGATCTTTCGTGTTGTGACCTGCAAAACTTGCAAGAATCGAACAACAAAAAGACCAAAGCTGGCTGATCCTGGGTCAACTGCCTGCAGATTTGTGGCAAAAAAAACGCACCGGGAAGGTGCGCTTGGGCGGGTGACGCAATGAGCGGATGGATTACGACAGACCGCACACCGGAACCGGCGGTATCCGCTTGGCGGGAGTGGGAATGCGCCACGAGGCACGACGGCGCAATGCGCCGAATATCTTCAGCCCCTGTGGCCAGTCGGCCAAGCCGCTTTCGGCGTTGATGTGTCCGGCGCCGGGCAGCACGACGACCCGGCTGCCCCAGTCCTGCGCGAAGGCTCGCGCACGTTCGAGGCGGCAGTAGGGATCGTTGTCGCTGGCGATGACCACACTTTGGAACGGCAAGGGTTGGCGCGGAATGGGCGCAAACCCTCGCAAGCAATCGGGCGCGTCGGGGCGTTCGACATCGGCGGGCGCGACCAACAATGCCCCCGCGACCTTGGCCCGTAGCGGGACGGGCAGGGCGGCGCTGATCAGGCAGCCCAGGCTGTGGGCGATCAGCAGCACCGGGCTGCGGGCCTGGTCGACTTCGGTGGCCAGCGTGGAAATCCATTCAGGCGCGGCCGGGTTCTCCCAGTCGCGCTGCTGGATGCGCACGGCGTGGGGCAGCAGGGTCGCCCAGCGTGATTGCCAGTGGTCCGGTCCGGAGTTTTTCCATCCGGGGACGATGATCGGTTGGAGTCTCATGGCGGCCATGATGCCGCGACCCCCTAGTAACTCAAACGAATAAATCGTCCTTTGCATAGATGGTGCCGGGTATAAGACGGCGCCTGCCCGCGATGCGGCACCCAGGTGCGTCAAGGGCACCGGAAGTCGGGCCGGATGGGCTCCAAAAGCGGGGTTTTTTCAGTGTATGCTTGCCGTGCACATGCACAGTAACGGGGCGTGACCACATCGGTTTGAAGCGTCCGCCCGGTTCAAAAACCAACGATTACAAGCGATTAGAGGAGTCCACTCATGAAGCCAGTATTTCGTCTGACCCCGGTCATCGCGGCGCTGGGAGTCGCCGCTGGCCTGACGTTTGCGGCGGGAGCGCAAGCGCAAACCATCAAGATTGGCGTTGTCGGCCCCACTACCGGCGCCGTCACCCAGTATGGCGACATGGTCCGTGAAGGCGTCGACACGGCTGTCGAACGCATCAACGCCGCTGGCGGCGTGAACGGCAAGAAGCTCGAAACCGTGGTCATCGACGACGGCTGCGAACCCAAGCAGGGTCCGGTGGCCGCCAACCGCGTCGTCAACAGCAAGATCGGATTCGTCGTGGGCCACGTGTGCTCGGGCGCCACCATCGCCGCTGCGGACATCTATAACAATGAAGGCGTCGTCATGGTGACGCCGTCGGCCACGGCCCCGGCGCTGACGGATGGCAAGAACTACGAGTTCATCTTCCGCACGATCGGCCGCGACGACCAGCAAGGCCCCGCCGCTGCCAAGTTCGTGCTCGAGAAGATCAAGCCGAAGAAGGCTGCCGTGCTGCACGACAAGCAGTCGTATGGCCAGGGCATCGCCACGGCCGTCAAGAACGACCTGGAAAAGGGCGGCGTGCCGGTCGCGGTGTTCGAGGGCATCAATGCCGGTGACAGCGACTACTCGGCTGTGATCACCAAGCTGAAGAGCCAAGGCGTCGATTTCGTCTACTACGGCGGCTACCACCCTGAAATGGGCTTGCTGCTGCGCCAGGCGGCCGAGCAAGGCGTGAAGGCCAAGTGGATGGGTCCGGAAGGCGCGGGCAACCCGGACATCAACGCCATCGCCGGCGACGCCGTCGAAGGCATGTTGCTGACGCTGCCGGCCGACTTCACCCAGAACGCCGCCAACGCCGATATCGTCAAGGCTTTCGAAGCCAAGAAGCGCAATGCCGGCGGTGCCTTCCAGATGACGGCCTACACGGCCACCCAGGTCATCGCGGACGGCATCAAGGGCGCGGGTTCGGACGACCCGACCAAGGTCGCCAAGTATCTGCACGCCAATTCCTTCGATACGCCGATCGGCAAGGTGTCGTGGAACAAGCAGGGCGACCTGACGAACTTCTCGTTCGACGTGTTCACCTGGCACAAGGATGGTTCCAAGACCGTCTATAAGTGATACAACAGCGGGCCTAGGCCCGCGGCATCGGATGCGGACCCGCAAGCGTCCGCATGACCACCGGGCCGGAAGCCATAGACTTCCGGCCCGGTTTTTGCATTTGAGCGCCACCTGCCGGGAACCGCATCGCCACTGCGATGTCGAACGGCCGGACCACCGCCCGCGAAAGCGCAGCGGCCCCTAGACCTACTCTTGTCCGCACATTATGACCAAGGCCCTACTAGTTGAAGACGATCCCAAGCTCTCGCGCCTGATCGCGCAGTTCCTGGAGCAACACGGGTTCAACGTCGCCCAGGCCTACCGCGGCGACCACGCCGTGGAAGCGTTCCGCCGCCACGAGCCGGCGATCACCATCCTGGATCTGATGCTGCCGGGACGGGATGGCCTGCAGGTGTGCCGCGATCTGCGCGCGTTCTCGTCCGCGCCCATCCTGATGCTGACCGCGCGCGAGGACGACCTGGACCAGATCCTGGGGCTGGAGTCCGGCGCCGACGATTACGTCATCAAACCCGTGGAGCCGCGCGTGCTGCTGGCCCGGATACGCGCGCTGATGCGCCGGCACAATCAGCTGGACGAGCCGCCGGAGCATCTGGAGTTCGGGCCGCTGACCATCGACCGGCGCACGCGCGCCGTCGTGCATGCCGGCGTGGAAGTCGATCTGACGACGATGGAATTCGAAATGCTCTGGGCGCTGGCCAGCCAGGCCGGCCAGGTATTGACCCGCGACGACTTGCTTAATGCCGTGCGGGGCATTGAATTCAATGGGCTGGATCGCAGCGTGGATGTCTGCGTGAGCAAGCTGCGGCGCAAGCTGGACGACGACCCGCGCGATCCGGCGCGCATCAAGACCGTGTGGGGCAAGGGCTATCTGTTCTCGCCCAAGGCGCACGAGGGCAGCGATGCTTAAGTTTGTCCTGCGGCTCTTCGTGGTGATGGCGATCGGTTTCGTCATTTCCAACGAAGTGGTGGATCGGACCGCGAATTACTTTTTCGAGCCGGTCAATGCGGCGTATGCGCGCGAAGCTGTTCGGGGGCAACTCCACAGCCTGACCCAGGAAGTGGGGCGGGTCGCACCAGAAGCGCGCGCGAGTTATGTGCGCGATGCGCTGGCTCCGCATTACGGCCTGGGGCTGAAAGTGCTGGATCCCGCGGACTACGAGGCCGCAAGCTATCAACTGACAGAAGAAGAACGCAAGACGATCGCCGACGGCGGCTTTTTCCTGCGTGACAAGCTGATGACGTTCGTCACCGCCATTCCAGGGCCGGGGGCGCAGTGGATCGAAGTGAAGCTGCCTCCGGAGCCGCCGATCGGCCCGTGGGTGATCGCCGGCATCTATTCCGCGCTGGGGTTGCTGTTGTGCGCGTTCATGCTGGTGTGGGCACTGCCCATCTGGCGTGACCTGGAAGCGCTGAAGACCGCGGCCCAGCGGATGGGGCAGGGCGATTTGCAGGCGCGGGCGCGGCTGTCGCGCCATTCCAGCATCCGTAACCTGGGCGATACCTTTAACCAGATGTCCGACCGCATTGGGGCGCTGATCAGCAATCAGCGCGACCTCACCAACGCCGTGTCGCACGAACTGCGCACTCCGATCGCCCGCCTGTCTTTTGAACTGGACATGATCGATCGCGAAGCCGACCCCGAAGCGCGCAAGCGGTTGGTCGAGGAAATGAAGAGCGACGTGGCGGAACTGGACAGCATGGCGTCCGAGTTGCTGATGTACGCCCGCCTGGAACATAAGAGCGACGACGTTGCGCTGCGGGCGCAGGACGCGCGCGGGTGGCTGGATTCCGTCGTCCAGCACGCGGCTTACGAGGCCGGCGTCTCGGGCGTGCATTGCGCCGTGTCGCAGTGCGACGTGGCCGAAGTGCGGCTGCACCAGCGCTACATGACGCGCGCGCTGCTGAATCTGCTGCAGAACGCCATCCGCCATGCCGGCGGCCGGGTGCAGGTCAGCCTGACCAGCCCGGCGCCGCAGGAATACGTACTGACGGTGGATGACGACGGGCCGGGCGTGCCGCCCGCTGACCGCGAACGCATCTTCGAGCCCTTCATCCGCCTGGACGAAAGCCGCGACCGCGGCACGGGCGGCACGGGTTTGGGGCTGGCCATCGTGAGCCGGGTCGCGCGGTGGCATAACGGCATGGCGCTGGCCACCGACAGCCCCTTGGGCGGCGCGCGTTTCGTGGTCAGTTGGAAGGCGGGCTGACGCCCGCTGCGCGCAGGCGTAAAGAAACTTCACAAAACACGCTCCGAATCTTCACAAACTCCATACAAAGCGGGAAAGATCCGGCTCGGGCGCGTGGATAGCATGACGGCATTCTTCTTGAAGAGGGTTTGCCGCCAACCATGTTTTCCCTTAGCCGCCTCGTCGCCATCGGGTCGTTGCTGGTCGCCGCCGGCGGCTGTCAGCATCTGCCGCCGGCGGCGCCGCCCACCGTCGCAAAAGGCGACTACGCAGCGGTTCTGGGATATCTGGAAGCACGCATTCCTTATGACATGGGCAAGCACAAGGTGCCTGGCCTGTCGATCGCCATCGTCGACGACCAGCGCGTGGTCTGGAGCACGGGTTTTGGCTACGCGGACCCTGTCCGACATCGCACCGCGACCAGCGACACCCTGTACCGGGTAGGCGCCATCAGCAAGATCGTCACGGCGGCAGGCGTCCTGCGCGCCGCGGATGACGGCAGCCTGCCGCTGGATGCGCCGGCCGGACAGTCTCTGCCCGATTGGCATGTCGAACCGCGCCGCAACGCCCTGCAGTGGATGGGGGCAGATCCCTACACCGCGCGCAACCTGCTGACCCTGCATCCGTCCACGCTGGAAGATACGATGGGCCGCGCCCGCGCCGACATGGCCTACGCCTTGTTGGGCGACATGGTGGCGCATGTGGCCCGCGAACCGCTTGACGACTATGTGCGGCGCACGATCTTGCAGCCGTTGAACATGCCGCGCGCGGGCTATCGGGCAGACGCCCGCATGCTTGAGTTGCGCGCGGCGGGCTATCGCCGTGGCGTTCCCTGGACCGAAGGCCCGCAGCCCAACGAGGCGGCCGACGGCCTGTGGATGAGCACCTCCGAAATGGCGCGGTTTTCCAGCATGTTGTTCGCCGGCGGCGTGTACCGGGGCGCGCGCGTGTTGAAGGATGAATCCGCCACCGCCGTCCTGAACCTGGAAACGGTATCCGGCGCCAGTCTGGACCTGAGTTGCCGCCTGGCGCTCTCCTGGCTGGCCGCCCCCTGCGGCGAGGACATCGTGGGCAGTGCGCCGCTGCATGAGCACAGCGGCGCTACCGAAGCCTTTCACGCCAGATACCTGTTGGCCCCGCAAGACAAGCTTGCCGTGCTGGTCATGAGCAATGCCGATACGGGCGAGCCCCTGGTGGCGTCTGTATCCACGCTGGCCATGCATCTGATGCGGCAGGCCAAGCAAGGCGCTGGCGTCGACTAGCCGCCCAGGCCGACAGCAAATATTTCGCGCCCCGCAGGCGCGCTGAGCCTGCACCGTTCATCAACCTCGTTTCCCGGATGCATTTATGAAGCGATTTTCCCCTTTGTCGTTCGTCCCACGTCGCGCCGCCGCGGCAGCATTGCTGGCTGCTGTTCCAGGCCTGTCCGCCGTCGCCGCCGATCTGTCGGTCACGGACGCCAGTTCAGTCTATGGACAGCGGGGCGCGAGCTCTCGGGGTTTGACGGTGGCGACCGGGGACGAGCGCCCGGAAGGCCAATGGACCTTTTACGGCACGGCCGGCGTGGGCTATGCGCCGCGGTATAGCGGCAGCGACGAGAGTTCCGTCGTGCCGATCGTAGGCTTGGGTGTGCGCAGCCCCAACGGGTTTTTCCTGGGCACCGATCACGGCCTGGGCTGGGAGACGCAGGCGCTGGACAGCACGTTCCGCTTCTATGTATCGCCCAGCGCCTCGCGCAAGGACCACAAGAAAGGCTTCCAGGGATCGGACAAGCTGCGCGGCATGGGCGACATCAAAAGCCGCGCCCAGATCGGCATGGATGCCGAAACGGCGCTGGGGCCTGTCGTACTGTCGGCGACCGTGGCGCACGCGTTCAAGAAGGGCGATGACAGCGACGTGGGGAGCGCCTATACGATGTTCAACCTGGGCGCCAGCACGACGGTGTATGAAGGTTCGGCGGGCTCGGTGTCCCTGGCGCTGAGCGGCACGTTGGGCGACGGCAATTACATGCGCACCTGGTACGGCGTCAGCGACCGGCAATCGGCCAAATCGGGCTATCGCCGCTACAACCCCAAGGGCGGCCTGGAGAGCATGGGCTTGGGCGCGACCTGGACGCTGCCGGTCAGCCAGTCCTGGTCCTGGACGGTCGCGGCCGAGGCACGGCGGCTGTTCGGCGATGCGGCAGACAGCCCGATCGTGAAAGACCGGAACCAGTACACCATCGGAACGATGGTGACCTACACGTATTGAGGCGGGAAGGGGACTCGCCGCCGGCCGGCGGCGAGTTTGGGAAAGGAACCGGGCTAGCGCTTGGCCGCCGGTTCTTTCGAGGATGCGCAGAAAGGTTTACAGGCCTTGGACGCGGCGGCCCGTGTCGGCTTCGAACCAGTGCAGGGGATGGCGGCCGTCCGGGCCCACGTTGACGCGGTCCGTCACCTTGGCGGACGACTCGGACAACTGGCGGGTGGTGCAGCGCACGACCAGCGTGGTCTTGCCGCAGCGGCAGTGGACCAGCTGTTCCGAACCCAGGGTTTCCACCATTTCGACTTCCGCCGGCACGCCTTGCGTGTTCAGCAGCATGTGTTCCGGACGCATGCCCATGATGACCTTGCGGCCACGAACCTGCGCCGGCACCTGCAGCGGCGAGATCTCCAGCGCCATGCCGTCGGTGGTCTGTACCGTGCCGTCGCCGGACACTTGCACTTCCATCAGGTTCATCGGGGGCGAGCCGATAAAGCCGGCGACAAACGTCGACGCAGGCTTTTCGAACACTTCCATCGGGGTGCCGATCTGCTCGGGCACGCCCTGATACATGACGATCATGCGGTGGGCCAGGGTCATGGCTTCGACCTGATCGTGCGTCACGTACAGGCTGGTGGTGCCCAGGCGACGATGCAGCTTCATGATTTCCAGACGCATCGCCACGCGCAGCTTGGCGTCCAGGTTGGACAGCGGCTCGTCGAACAGGAAGACCTTGGGTTCGCGCACGATGGCGCGGCCCATGGCGACGCGCTGGCGCTGGCCGCCGGACAGCGCGCGGGGGCGGCGGTCCAGCAGGTGGCTCAGTTCCAGGATCTGCGCGGCAACGTCGACACGCTTCTTGATCTCTTCCTTGGAGAACTTGCGGATCTTCAAGCCGTAGGCCATGTTCTCGAACACGGTCATGTGCGGGTAGAGCGCGTAGTTCTGGAACACCATTGCGATATCGCGTTCGGCGGGTTCCAGCGTGTTGACGACCTTGTCGTCGATCACGATGTCGCCGCTGGTGACGGATTCCAGGCCGGCGACCATGCGCATCAGCGTGGATTTGCCGCAGCCCGACGGGCCGACGATGACGATGAATTCACCGTCTTTGACATCCATGTCGATGCCATGGATGACCGGCACGTTGCCGGCGTAGGTTTTCTTGACGTTACGGAAGCTGAGAGTAGCCATGTTTATTCGTGTTCGGAGTCGTGTTCGGGTGGGTGCGGATGGGCAAGCGTCACTTTTCAGTGTCGACCAGACCCTTGACGAACCATTTCTGCATCAGGATGACGACGAGCGCCGGCGGAATCATGGCCAGCATGGCGGTGGCCATGGTGATGTTCCATTCGGTGACGCTGTCGCCGCCGCTGATCATCCGCTTGATGCCGATGACGACGGGGTACATGTCTTCCTGGGTGGTGACGAGCAGCGGCCACAGGTATTGGTTCCAGCCATAGATGAACTGGATCACGAACAGGGCGGCGATGCTGGTCTTGGACAGGGGCAGCAGCACGTCGAAGAAGAAACGTACCGGGCCTGCGCCGTCGATGCGCGCGGCTTCGATCAGCTCGTCCGGCACCGTCAGGAAGAACTGGCGGAACAGGAAGGTGGCCGTGGCCGACGCAATCAGCGGAAGCGTCAGGCCGGCATAGCTGTTGAGCAGGCCCAGGTCAGCCACCACCTTGTAGGTGGGCGCGATCCGGACTTCGACGGGCAGCATCAGGGTGACGAAGATCATCCAGAAGAAGAACATGCGGCCGGGAAAGCGGAAGTACACGACCGCGAAAGCCGACAGCAGCGAGATCGCGATCTTGCCGATGGAAATCGACAGGGCCATGATCAGGCTGACATACATCATGCGGCCCACGGGCGCGCCCGACGAACCGCCGGACGAGCCGCCGAACAGCGCCTGCATGTAGTTATCGACAAAGTGCGGACCGGGAATCAGCGACATCGGCGCTTGTGCCACTTCCTGAGCGGTCTGGGTAGACGCGACGAAAGTGATGTAAAGCGGAAATGCCACCATCGCCACCCCGCAGAGCAGAATGACGTGGGCCAGAATATCCAGCCAGGGACGGCGTTCAACCATTGTTATTAGCCTCGAACAAAATCAATACTGCACTTTGCGGTCGACGTACCGGAACTGTACGACCGTCAAGGCAACCACAATGAACATCAGCACAACCGACTGGGCTGCGGACGAACCCAGGTCCAGGCCGCGGAAGCCGTCGCTATACACCTTGTAGACCAGGATCGAGGTCGACGTGCCGGGACCGCCTTGCGTGGTGGTATCCACGACCGCGAAGGTGTCGAAGAAGGCATAGATGATGTTGACCACGAGCAGGAAGAACGTGGTGGGCGACAGCAGCGGGAACACGATGCTCCAGAAGCGGCGAGCCGGGCTTGCGCCGTCGATCGCGGCGGCTTCGATGAGCGAACGCGGGATCGATTGCAGGCCTGCCAGGAAGAACAGGAAGTTGTACGAGATCTGCTTCCACACGGCAGCCACCAGCACCAGCATCATTGCCTGGTTGCCGTCCAGCCGGGGGTTCCAGTCCACGCCGGACTTGCGCAACGCGACCGCCAGGATGCCGACGGAAGGGGAGAACATGAACAGCCACAGCACGCCGACGACGGCGGGCGCCACGGCGTAGGGCCAGATCAGCAGCGTCTTGTAGAGTCCTGCGCCGCGGATCACGCGGTCGGCCATGACGGCCAGCAGCAAGGACACGCCAAGACCCACCACCGCCACCAGCACCGAAAACACGGCGGTGACGCGGAAGGAATCGAGGTAGGCCTGTTGCGAGAACAGTTCCATGAAGTTGTCGAGCCCGACGAACTCGGACGACAGACCGAAGGCATCTTCCAGCCGCATGGACTGCCACATGGCTTGTCCGGCGGGCAGGAAAAAGAAGACCACGGTAATGATCAGCTGCGGCAGAAGCAGCAGATAGGGCAAGGTCTTGTGCCCGAATACAACGCGTTTTTCCATAGGGGGAACCCAAGGTACAGAAAAGCGGCGGTTGGATTAACCGCCGCTTGAAACCGCTTTCATAAAAATACGATAGGCTTAAAGCCCTAAAAAAACCAGGGCTTTAAGCCTTGCGCTTGCATCCGGTCTGGCCGCTAAGTGCTTGTCATTGCATGGAAAATGCTAGTTGACAAACACCGGGCGGCGTCCCGGAAAGGGCGTTACTTTACACTCTTCTCGAACTTCTCCAGCAACTCGTTGCCGCGCTTGACGATGTTCTCGGCGCCGTCCTTGGCCGCAACCTTGCCGGACACGATGCGTTCGATTTCAGCGTCTTCGATTTCACGGATCTGCGGCAGGAAGCCCAGGCGCAGGCCACGCGACTGCGCGGTCGTTTCCACGTTCAGCTGCTTCACGCCGACTTCGGTGCCCGGGTTCTTGTCGTAGAAACCGTCTTTCTTCGTCAGTTCGTAGGCAGCCTTGGTGACCGGAACATAGCCCGTCTGCTGGTGCCAGCGAGCGGCGATTTCCGGGCTGGCCAGGAACTTGAAGAACGCGGTCACGCCCTTGTAGGTTTCCGGCTTCTTGTTGGCGAAGACCCACAGCGAAGCGCCGCCGATGATGGTGTTCTGCGGGGCGCCTTGCACGTCGGCGTAGTAGGGCACGGTCGAGGTGCCGAATTCGAACTTGGCGTTCTTGGCGATGTTGGCGCGCAGGCCGGACGAACCGGTGATCATGGCGCACTTGCCGCTGATGAACAGCGAGTTCGGCTCGTCGCCGCGGCCGCCGTACATGAAGATGCCTTCCTTGCCCAGCTTGGCCAGGTTTTCCAGATGGCGCACGTGCAGCGGAGTGTTGATGGCGATGCGAGCGTCCAGGCCGCCGAAACCGTTGTCCTTGGTGGCGTACGGCACGTTATGCCAGGCCGAGAACGTTTCCAGCTGGACCCACGACGGCCAGGAGGTCGTGTAGCCGCATTCCTGGCCGGCTGCCTTCAGCTTCTGGCCGGCGGCTGCCAGCTCTTCCCAGGTCTTGGGGGGATTGTCGGCGTCCAGGCCAGCCTTCTTGAAGGCGTCCTTGTTGTAGTAGAACACCACGGTCGAGCTGTTGAAGGGCATCGACACCAGCTTGCCGTCGGCCGACGAGTAGTAGCCCGCGACCGCGCCGATGAATTCTTTCGGGTCGATCGGGTTGCCGACTTCTTCGGACATCTGCTGCACCGGCTTGATGGCGCCCTTGGCGTACATCATGGTGGCGGTGCCGACTTCGAACACCTGGAGGATGTCCGGGGCATTGCCGGCGCGGAACGCGGCGATGCCGGCGTTCATGGACTCACCGTAGTTGCCCTTGTAGATTGCCTTGACCTGGTAGTCAGGGTTCTTCTTGTTGAATTCGTCCACCAGACCGTTCACGCGGTCGCCCAGGGCGCCTTCCATCGAGTGCCAGAACTGGATCTCGGTGGCGGCATGCGCGGAGGCGCCTGCGAAAGCCGTCATGATGGCGGCGAAGGTTAAAGCAATACGATGGGATCGCATGGTGAGGTTTCCTCCAGTTGGGCGTGTTGCGACCGGGTTGTCCGGGCACAGAAAACACGACACCTTATGAATTGTTTGTGACAAAACCGTGACTTTCACATCACTCTAAACGCCTGTCAAATTGCGCGTTTTAGGCGCGAACGAACATTTTCTTTTTTTTCCCCAACGAAGCTGACCGTTTACAATGCTTGGCTATGAAAAACGAACTTTCGATTGCGTTCATTGGCGGCGGCAATATGGCGGCCGCTTTGGCCTCCGGACTGGCTGGCAAAGTATGCCCCGCCGGGAACATCCATGTCATTGACATAAACCAGGATGGGCATGCCGCTTGGCAGGCCCGCGGCATGACCACCGCGACGGCCCCCGACGAGGCCCTGGCGCGGTGCCGCGTATGGGTGTTCGCAGTCAAACCACAGAACATGAAAGATGTTGTGGCTTCCACACGTCAGTGGTTGCAGGACGACACCTTGGTGGTAAGCGTTGCGGCCGGAATCCGGGCCGACACCCTGGCCGGCTGGCTGGGTTCGCCTGACGCGCCGTTCAAGCGCCTGGTGCGCTGCATGCCGAACACGCCCGCGCTGGTGGGCGCGGGCATCACGGGTCTTGCCGCGCTGGACGGCGTGAGCGAAGCCGACCGCGAATTGGCCGCCACCTTGCTGGCAAGCGTCGGGCAAGTGGTCTGGGTGGCCGACGATGCCGCGCTGGATGGCGTGACGGCGTTGTCGGGCAGTGGTCCGGCGTATGTGTTCCTGTTCCTCGAAGCGCTGGTGGCGGGCGGCCTGAAGGTCGGGCTGACCGAAGCCCAGGCCAAGCAGTTGGCGCTGGGCACGCTGGCGGGCGCGACCAAGCTGGCCTCCGAGTCTACCGAGCCCCTGGCGGTGCTGCGCGAACGCGTCACCTCCAAGGGCGGCACCACGGCTGCTGCCTTGGCGGCGTTCGGCGATGCCGGCTTCACGGGCATCGTGGAAGACGCGATGGCCGCCGCGGCCCGTCGCTCGCGCGAGCTGGCCGAGGAGTTCGGGAAATGAGCGTGGCAAGCCGGGGCTTTCCGCCCATGAGCCGCTTGCAGTTCGGTGTTGCCGTGCTGTGCATGCTGCTGGTGGTGGTGGGCTCGAACATCTTGGTCCAGGTGCCGCTGAATGACTGGCTGACCTGGGGCGGGCTGTCTTATCCGGTGGCCTTCCTGGTGACCGACGTATTGAACCGCCGCTTTGGCCCGGGCGCCGCGCGCCGCGTGGTCTGGTTCGGCTTTGCCGCTGCGCTGGTGGTGTCGTTCTGGGTAGCGTCGCCGCGCATCGCGCTGGCTTCGGGCCTGGCCTACATCTGCGCCCAACTGGTCGACATCCAGGTCTTTGACCGCTTGCGCGACCAGCGCTGGTGGCGCGCGCCGCTGGTATCGGGCGTGCTGGGCGCGATCCTGGACACGGCGGTGTTCTTCAGCGTGGCGTTTGCCGCCACCGGCGCGCCCTGGACGACGTGGATGATGGGCGACCTGGCGATCAAGCTGGTGGTCAATATCAGCATGCTGGCGCCGTTCCGTGCGCTGATGTGGAACCTGGCCAAACCCGCCAACGCCTGATCGCAATCATCGGGTAGGCAAGGCGCCCAAAGAAAAGCGTGCATCGCGGCGGCTCAAGGCCCGCCGGATGTGCGCTTTTTTATTAACGCGATAATCATTATTCGTAAGTCCCGCGTAAGTACTGTATTTAAATGCATTTTCGAACGGCGTATTAATGATTTTTCATATATTGCGCCAAGCACAAAATCTTGTTGTTTGCCAATCCATTAATAAGGCAAATTTGCGATTTATCCAGTGAATTCATGGGCTTGTCTCGCTGATCCGTCACGATTAAAGGTTGGGCTGCAAATATTGGGGATTACACGCAGTGACAGTATGGCGGCTTGCTTCCAGAATACCGGCCACACCGTGTTTTTGCCCAAGAAGCCGGCGACGCGCGATACGGATTGCGGGGTACCCACCCGATAACCCGTTTCGATCAGAGCCGCTCAAAACCTCGCTGGAGAACTCCGCATGAAGTTTCTGAATCGCCTTACCCCGGTAGCCATGGCGCTTGGGGCACTTGCCTTGGCTGGCGCCGCGCACGCCGCCGACACGATCAAGATCGGCATTCCCCAGCCCATGACCGGCCCCAACACCCAATATGGCGACCAGATCCAGGCCGGCGCCTTGACCGCCATCGAGACCATCAACGCCAAGGGCGGCGTGAAGGGCAAGAAGCTCGAACCGATCCTGATCGACGACGGCTGCGAACCCAAGCAGGCCGTGCCGGCCGCCAACCGCGTGGTCAACTCCGGCGCCAAGTTCGCCGTCGCCCATGCATGCTCGGGCGTGACGGTCGCCGCCGTGAAGGTCTACGAGGAAGAGGGCATTGTCGGTATCACCCCGGGCGCCACGTCGCCGCTGGTGACGGACACCATCAAGCCGCATTACTTCTTCCGCACGATCGGCCGCGATGACCAGCAAGGCCCGTACGCCGCCAGCTACATCGCCAAGACGCTGAAGCCGCAGAAGGTCGCTGTGCTGCACGACAAGCAGACCTACGGCTCGGGCGTGGCCACCCAGGTCAAGGATTCGCTGGGCAAGGAAGGCGTGAACGTCGCCATGTTCGAAGGCATCAACGTCGGCGACAGCGATTACTCGGCCATCATCACCAAGCTGAAGTCCGCGGGCGTGGACCTGGTCTATTTCGGTGGTTACCACCCCGAACTCGGCCTGCTGCTGCGCCAGGCGCGCGAACAGGGCTTGAAGGTCCAGTTCATGGGTCCGGAAGGCACGGCCAACCAGGATCTGGTGGCCATCGCCGGCCCGGCCATCGACGGCCTGCTCGTCACGCTGCCGGCCGACTTCACCAAGCTGCCCGGCAACGAAAGCATCGTGAAGGCCTTCAAGGACGCCAAGCGCGATCCGGACGGCGCCTTCCAGATGCCGGCGTACGCCGCCGTGCAGATCCTGGCCGACAGCATCAACGCCGTGGGCGAAGATCCCGCCAAGGTCGCGGACTACATGCACAAGACTACCTTCAACACCGGCATCGGCAAGGTCGAATACGATGCCAAGGGTGATTTGAAGAACTTCGAGTTTGCTGTTTACAAATGGGACAAGAACGGAAAGAAGACCCAGCTGTAAACTCGCGATCCCGCCGGCACGGTGCCGGCGTGTAGGGCCTGTCGTCCTCGTTGTGCCGTAATCCGCGTAGCGATGCGCCAAAAGCGCTGTGCGGCCGGCATCAGTTGACGGCAGGCCCTTATAAAATACGCCCAGGTTTCCGGCTCCGGGTCTCTCTACCGGGGCCGGAACCATTTGGAGCAAGAGAAATAATGTCTGACCTCATACCCCAACTTACCCAGCAATTCTTCAATGGATTGTCTCTGGGCGCGATCTATGCGTTGATTGCCATCGGCTACACAATGGTCTACGGCATCATCGGTATGATCAACTTCGCCCACGGCGAAATCTATATGATCGGCGCCTATGTCGGCCTGGTCACCTTGACGTCCATCGGCACCAACAGCGGCTTGCCGGTGCCATTCATCATCGCCGCCATGCTGCTTGTCGCGATCACCGTGACCGGTATCTACGGCTTTTCCGTCGAACGCGTGGCCTACCGGCCCGTACGAGGCAGCCCCCGACTGGTGGCGCTGATCTCGGCGATCGGCATGTCGATCTTCCTGCAGAACTGGGTGGCTCTTGGCCAAGGCGCGCGCGACATGGCCGTGCCTTCGCTGGTGTCGGGCGCCGTGCAGTTCCACATGGGATCGGACTTTGACGTGACGGTGCCGTATTCGCGCATCATGATCATTGTCGTGACGGTCGTGCTGATGGTCGGGCTGACGCTCTTCATCAAGTATTCCCGCATGGGCCGCGCCTCGCGCGCCTGCTCGCAGGACATGCACATGGCCAACCTGCTGGGCATCGACACCAACCGCGTGATTTCCTTCACGTTCGTGATGGGCGCGATCCTGGCGGCGGTGGGCGGCGTGCTGATCGCCATCACCATCGGCAAACTGAATCCCTTCATCGGCTTTTTGGCCGGCATCAAGGCCTTCACGGCAGCGGTGCTGGGCGGTATCGGCAGTATCCCCGGCGCCATGCTGGGCGGCGTGCTGCTGGGCCTGGCCGAAACGTTCGCGGCTGCGTATATCTCGTCACAGTACAAGGACATCGTGGCGTTCTCGCTGCTGGTCTTGATTCTGCTGTTCCGTCCCACCGGGCTGCTGGGCAAACCTGAGGTGGAAAAAGTCTGATGTCGAAAAATAATCTTAAAAACGCCACGATGGCGGCCGTGCTGACGGCGGTCATCGTTACGCCAGTATTCGGCCTGCAACTGATCCGTCAGGGGGCTCGCACCTCGATGGAATCCCACTGGGGCCTGGTGGCGCTTGCCGCGGCCGTGGTGTTTGTGTTCCAGATGCTGCGCCCCTGGATCGCCATCCCGTTCAAGAAGCTGAAGACGTCGCTTCCGACGTTGCCGTCGGCGCCCGCCAAGAGCCACAAGGGGCTTGCGCTATTGCTGCTGGCGATTGCCGTTGTCTGGCCGTTCTTCGCGGGACGCAGCTCGGTCGACATCGCCACGCTGGTGCTGATCTACGTGATGCTGGGCCTGGGCCTGAACATCGTGGTGGGGTTTGCCGGCCTGCTTGATCTGGGCTTTGTCGGCTTCTATGCCGTGGGCGCCTACACCTATGCCTTGCTGTATCACTGGGGCGGCTGGAGCTTCTGGGAAGCGCTGCCGTTCTCGGGCGCGATGGCGGCCCTGTTCGGCTTCGTGCTGGGTTTCCCAGTGCTGCGCCTGCGGGGCGACTACCTGGCCATCGTGACGCTGGGGTTCGGTGAAATGATCCGCCTGCTGCTGATCAACCTGAATACGCTGACCGGTGGCCCGGACGGCATTTCGGGGATTCCGAAGCCCACCGTCTTCGGCCTGGAGATGACGCGCCGCGCCAGCACGGAAGGGGGCACGACGTTCCACGAGTTCTTCGGCCTGACGTTCCAGAACCAGGACATGGTGATCTATCTGTACATGATGGCGCTGTTGCTGGCGCTGGTCACGCTGTTCGTGTCGACGCGCCTGATCCGCATGCCGGTCGGCCGTGCCTGGGAAGCGTTGCGCGAAGACGAGATTGCTTGCCGTTCACTGGGCTTGAACCCCACGCGCATCAAGCTGTCCGCGTTCACGCTGGGCGCCACGTTTGCCGGCTTCGGCGGCGCGTTCTTCGCGGCGCGCCAAGGCATGGTGAACCCGGAATCCTTCACCTTCATCGAATCTGCGCTGATCCTGGCCATTGTGGTGCTGGGCGGCATGGGCTCGCAGGTGGGCGTGATCCTGGCGGCCGTGCTGCTGACGGTCCTGCCTGAACTGGCGCGCGAATTCGCCGAGTACCGGATGCTGATGTTCGGTCTGGTGATGGTGTTGATGATGATGTGGCGTCCGCAGGGGTTGTTGCCCATGAAGCGTCCCCACGTGGAGCTGTCTAAATGAGCGAGGCATTGCTTAAAGTATCCGGACTGACCATGCGGTTCGGCGGCCTGCTGGCCGTCGACAGCGTGGCGTTCGAAGTCAAATCCGACGAGGTTTTCGCCATCATCGGCCCCAACGGGGCCGGCAAGACCACCGTGTTCAACTGCGTGGGCGGCTTCTATGCGCCGACGGCGGGCGACATCATCATGGACGGCAAGCCGATCACCGGCCTGCCCAGCCATAAGGTCGCGCGCCACGGGCTGGTGCGCACGTTCCAGAACGTGCGCCTGTTCAAACAACTGACCGTGCTGGAAAACCTGCTGGTCGCCCAGCACACGCAGGTGGAATCGCGGCTGTTGCCGGGCCTGTTGAAGCTCAAGGGCTATCGCCAGTCCGAAACCGACGCGCTGTCGCGCGCGGCGCAATGGCTGGACTTCATGGGCTTGCGCGAGTTCGCCAACCGCGAAGCGGGCAACCTGGCGTACGGCCATCAGCGCCGGCTGGAGATCGCGCGCTGCATGATCACCAAGCCGCGCCTCTTGATGCTGGACGAACCGGCGGCTGGCCTGAACCCTCAGGAAAAGCGGGATCTGCAATCGCTGATCGACCAACTGCGGCGCGAGTTCGGCGTCGCGGTGCTGCTGATCGAGCACGACATGAGCCTGATCATGGGCATTTCCGACCGTATCCTCGTCATGGAGCACGGCAAGCCCATCACTACCGGCACCCCCGAGCAGGTGCGCAACGACGAGCGCGTCATCAAAGCGTACCTGGGGGAGGAATGATGCTTAAGCTGGAAAACATACACACCTATTACGGCGCCATCCAGGCGTTGAACGGCGTGTCCGTGGACGTCAACAAAGGCGAAATCGTGACCTTGATCGGGGCCAACGGCGCCGGCAAGACGACGCTGCTGATGACGGTCTGCGGCAACCCCCGGGCGCGTGAAGGCAAGATCACGTTCGAAGGCGAGGACATCACCAACAAGGACACGCACCACATCATGCGCAATGGCATCGCCATTTCGCCGGAAGGTCGCCGGGTCTTCAAGGACCTGACCGTTGCCGAAAACCTGATGATGGGCGGCTTCTTTTCGAAGCGGTCGGAAATCGAGGCGGGCATCGAGCACGTCTACGGTTTGTTCCCGCGCTTGAAAGAGCGTTCCAGCCAGCGTGCCGGCCTGATGTCGGGCGGCGAACAGCAGATGCTGGCCATCGGCCGCGCATTGATGACGCGTCCGCGCCTGCTGTTGCTGGACGAACCTACGTTGGGCCTGGCCCCGCTGGTGATCGCGCAGATCTTCGACATCATCCGCGAGATCCGCGAACAAGGCGTGACGGTGTTCCTGGTGGAGCAGAACGCGAACAAGGCGCTGGGCGTGGCCGACCGCGGTTATGTGCTGGAGAACGGCCGTGTCGTGCTGCAGGACACGGGCGCCAATCTGCTGGTCAACGATCAGGTCCGCAAGGCTTACCTGGGCGGCTGACGTTTCGCGCGTTATTCCCCGCGAAGGGAAATTGGGGCGCATCGAAAGATGCGCTTTTTTTTCGGGTGGCGCGCAAGGCGGGGCAGCCAAAGGGCTTGACCGTCAGCGCGCGTCACCCTTCACGCCGCTATCAGTTGCTTGGCCTGGTCGGCTTCATAGTGCGCGATGGCGGCGCGGGCCAGCGCGTCGATCGAATCCGTCAGCGTCACGCCCAGGCTCGGGCGCAGCGCGTGCGGTACGGCCAGCGGCAGTTCGGTGCAGCCCAGCACCACGGCGTCGGCGCCGCGTGCTTTCAGGCGAGCGATGCACTCGGCGGCCGGCGCGAAGGCGGCTTCCAGCTGGTTGCCTTTGACGGCGCGGATCGAACCCATGCAATAGCGCTCGACTTCGTCGTCGTCGGGCACGATGCATTCGTAGCCCTGGGCCTCAAGATGCTTCTGATACAGGCCCAGCTTCAAGGTGGCCGCGGTGCCCATCAGGCCGATGCGGCCGCGCGGCAGGCCCAGCCGGCGCAGGTCGTCGATGACGGCCTGGATGATGTGCAGCACGGGCAGGCCGGTGGACGCGGCGATCTCGTCGTACCAGAGGTGGGCCGTGTTGCACGGGATGGCGATCAATTGCGCGCCGGCCTGCTCCAGGAAGCGCACGCCGTCGACCATATGGGGAAGGGGGCTTTCGCCGCCCGCCATATAGGCGCTGGATCGGTCGGGGATTCGGGGGTCGTTGCGCAGCAGCGTGGGGATGTGTTGCTGGTCGATCGCGGCGGGCGTCAGCGCCGCCAGGCGAAGGGCGAAAGCCGCACCGGCCATGGGGCCCATGCCGCCCAATACACCCAGGTAGCAGCCCTGGGAAAACGTCTTCACTTTATAAACTCCGAGGTAATGCGTCGCCGGGCGTCAGGACCTGGCCCGGGCGTTCAGCGCTGGTCCGTTCCCCGTCCCACACCGGTTTGCCGTTGACCCACACCGCGTGGATGCCCTGGCTTGCCTGAATGGGAGCTGAAAAAGTGGCCACATCTGTCACCGTGGCGGGATCGAACAGCACCAGGTCAGCATGATACCCCTCGCGCAGTAACCCGCGCTCGGCGACGCCATACTGTCCAGCCGCCAAGCCCGTCATTTTGTGGATGGCGGCCTCCAGCGACAGCAGCTGCTGTTCACGCACCATCGTGCGCAGCACATTGGTGAACGTACCCCATTGGCGGGGGTGCGGATGCGGGTCGAAGGGCAGGCCGTCTGACCCGACCATGGTCAGCGGATGCGCGAAGATCCGGTTGACGTCCGCCGGGTCCATCAGGAAGTAGATCGCGCCGGCCGGGGCCAGCCGCGCGACCGCGGCTTCATCGTCCAGGCCAAGTTCCTGCATGACCTCACTGAAGTCGCGGCCTGTGGCCTCGGGGTAGCCCTTGGACCAGGTGATCATCGTGCGGCTGGCCAGCCGCGCGCGGTCCAGGCGCAGCATGGTGGAGGTGGCGGGGTAGGGGTGGCAGTCCAGGCAGACCTGCTGGCTGGCGGCCGCGCGGCTGATCAGGTCCAGGGTTTCGCGCGTGCGGCCATGGTTGCGTTCGCCCGCCAGCTTGTGGTGCGAGAACACCACGCGGCAGTCCAGCTCGCGGCCGATCAGCAGCGCTTCTTCCATGGCCGGCACGATGTGGTCGGCTTCGTCGCGCAGGTGGGTGGCGTACAGCCCGTGCCGGCCCGAATCCCGCAAGTGCTTGAGCGGGCGGCAGACGTCGATGATTTCATCGGTGGGCGCGGCGCTGGCCGGCGGGTAGAACGTGCCGGTGGAAACGCCGAACGCGCCGGCGTCCAGCGCTTCCTGCATCAGATTGCGCATGGCGGCGCGTTCGCCCTCGTCGGCGGCGCGTGACGTGTCGTCCATGACGGCGACGCGCAGCGTCGTATGGCCCACCAGCGGGATGACGTTCACGGCGGCGGGCGTGGCGCGCAGCGCATCCATCCAGGCGCGGAAGGTGCCGAAGCGGAACAGCTCCGGCGGACCCAGCAGGTCCAGCGGCTGCGGGATGGCGTCGCGTTGAAGCGGAGCAAGGCTGATCCCGCAATTGCCGGTGACGACCGTGGTGATGCCTTGCGACACCTTGGGCAGCATGTCCGGATGCGCCAGCAGGTAGCCGTCATCGTGGGTGTGCGAATCGATGAAGCCGGGGGCCAGGACCTGGCCGCGGCCGTCGATCACAGGCACGCCCTCGGGGTGGGCGAAGCTGCCCACGGCCACGATGCGTTCGCCCAGCACGGCCAGGTCGCCCTGACGGGCGGGCCCGCCCGAGCCGTCGATAAGCGTGGCGCCCGCCACGATGAAGTCTGCCTGCAAGATGCGGTCCGTCATGGGGTACTTAGTCCAGTTTTTCGATGCCAGCGGTTTCGATGATCTTCTGCCATTTGGCGGTTTCACGATCGATCAGCTGCTTGAACTCCTCGGGCGAGCCCGTGGCGGGCTCGGCGCCCAGCGTGGCCAGGCCGGTACGCACTTCGGGCGCCTGCAGAGCCTTCTGGATGGCAGCGTTCAGCGTGGCCACTACGTCGGCGGGCGTACCCTTGGGGGCGACCACGCCGCCCCAGGCGACCGTTTCATAGCCCTTCAAGCCGGATTCGTCCAGCGTGGGCACATCGGGCATCAGCGACAGGCGTTTCAGGCTGCTGACGCCGATGGCGCGCACTTTGCCGCTCTTGACCAGCGGCGTAGCTTCGGAGGTGTTGACGAACAGGTAGTCCAGTCGGCCGCCCAGCAGGTCCTGGATGGCGGCAGGGCCGCCGTTGTAGGGGATGAACATCACATCGAGCTTGGCCATGCTCTTGAAGAGTTCGCCGCCCATGTGGCCCGTGGTGCCGACGCCCGAGGCGCCGTAAGACAGGCGGCCGGGCTGTTTGCGGGCCAGGTCGATCAGATCCTGCACGCTCTTGACGGGGGAGTCGGCCGGCACGATCAGCGCGTTGTACAGGTCGAACATGTGGGCCACAGGCGTCAGGTCCTGGTCCACGTCGTAAGGCAGGCGCTTGAACAGCGAACGGTTCACGGCTAGCGTGTTGATGTTGCCGTAGCCCACGGTGTAGCCGTCGGCGGCGGCGCGCTTGACCAGCGCGATGCCGATGTTGCCGGCAGCGCCCGGACGGTTTTCGACGACCATCGTCGCGCCCGTGTCGCGGGCCAGCTGCGTCGTGATCAGGCGCGACAGCACGTCGGGCGATCCACCGGCGGCCGACGGCACGACGAAGGTGATGGGCTTGTCGGGATAAGGGCCGGCGACGGCGGTGCCGATCAATGCGGCGCTGATGGCCAGCGCGGACAAACTGCGGAAAAAGTTGCGGTGCATGGTGGTATTCCCCTTGTTTTGTTGTGTTGAGGGGCGCAGATTACACCCGCATTGCGGCGCTGCATCATCGAAAAATGTGGCACTCCTATAATCCGCCGTTATCGATCAAGGGGAACAAATTGGATGCGGATGCCTATGCCGACGAGGTCGGGCCCAGTGCCGGACGGCCGTTGAACCTGCGCCAGATCGAGGTATTCCGGGCGATCATGATGTCCGGCTCGATCAGCGGGGCGGGGCGCATGCTGCACGTGTCGCAGCCTGCCGTCAGCCGGGTGCTGGCGTTGACGGAAAGCCGCTTGGGGTATCGTCTGTTCGAACGCGTCAAGAGCCGGCTGTCGCCCACGGCCGAGGCGCGCCGGCTTTATGCCGAGGTAGAGCAGGTCTACGGCGGCATCCAGCGGGTGAACGATCTGGCGGCCAGCCTGGGGCAGTCCGGTGCGGGCATGCTGAAGATCGTGGCTAGCGCCAGTTTCGGCCAGCGCCTGATTCCCATGGCATTGGAGCGCTTTCGCGGGCGCAACGCGGATGCCCGGGTCGACTACCGCAGTGTCACGTTTGATGAACTGGCGGCGTACTTTCTGTCGGGGCAAGCGGACATCGGCATTTCCATGCAGCCGCCTGACCATCCGAATCTGACCTCGATCCGGCTAGCCCAGGTGCCGGTGGTCTGCGTGATGCCCAAGTCCCATCCCCTGGCCACCCATGAGGTGGTGCGTCCCGAAGACTTCGCGTCGGCGGCATGGATCGGTTATCCGCGGGACACGCCGCTGGGCCGGGCGTTGCAGCCGTTCTTCGGCGATGGGCCCCGATGCGCTGCGGCGGTCGAGGTGCATTCGCCCGTCACGGCCTGTTCGTTCGTGCAGCAGGGCCTGGGGCCGGCGCTGGTGGACGCGTGGTGCGTCACGCCAGACCAGGCGGCGCACATGGTGCTGCGGCCGATCGAGCCCCAGGCCTGTGTGGAGATCTGGGCCACGCACTCGAACCTGAGCGCCCCGCCCTTGCTGGCACGGCGTTTTTTGGCGGCGGTGAAGAAAACGCTGGAAGGGGTGGCGCAACCCGCGCTGGCCGGTGCGCCGGATGAGGACTGAGTCGGTCAAGCCGCCCGGCGAGCGCGGGCGGTAGCGGCTGGCTGCCGCCGCCCGCTGCGAGCTTACAGTCCTTCGGTCTTACAGTCCTTCGGCCTTCAGTGCGGCCTGGACGCCCTTGTCGGCTTCCATCCGCTTGAAGAAAGCCGCCAGATTGTCCTGGCCGGACAGGTCGACTTCCTTGGCATGCGCCCAGCGCAGCACGACGTACAGGTAGGCGTCGGCGATGGAGGGCGCGTCGCCCGTCAGGTACGCCTTGCCGGCCAGTTGCGCATCCAGTTGCGAGAACAGCTTCGTCAACAGCTTGGAGGCCGAGCCCGCCAATTCCTTCTGCGCCCCTTCGTCGCCCAGGAAGCGGGACGCGCCGAAGATCATCGAGAAGGTCTTGTGGATGTCGGAATTGATGAAGCCGAGCCAGCGGCGCACGTCCGCGCGCGAGCGGGCGCTGCCGTCGCCCAGCAGCTTGCTCTGCGGAGCCTGTTCGGCGATGTATTCCAGGATCGATGCGTTCTGCGTCACGGCCCAATCGCCGTCGACGAGCGCGGGCACGGCGCCCAGCGGATTCACTTTCAGAAAGTCGGGGCCCTTGAGCTCTTCGCGGCTGAGCTTGTGCGTCTCGTAAGGCTTGCCGACCCACTCCAGGACAATGTGGGAAGCGAGCGAGCACGCGCCGGGCATGTAGTACAGTTTCATCTGATGGAGTCTCCTGAGAGGAAGGACGGGAGACACCCGTCCCTGGGCGCTATGGTACGCCACACGCGGTGCAGTCCGCGCCATCTTGTCATGCCATCCGTGCCCGCATTCAACCCAGTTGCCGCCGGAGATGTCCATGCAGTCACGCACCGCCGCGAGCACGCGCGCGATTCCCCTGTTTGTTTCCTCGTTGCTGGTGGTCGCGGGCGCCCTGTACGCGGCTACGCCTGCGCGCGCCGCCCAGGAACCGCCATCGGTCGCCGCTCGCGTCACGCCTGTCGTGGGCGGATTGGACCACCCCTGGGCGATGGCCTTTCTGCCTGACGGCGGAGTGCTGATCACCGAACGGCCCGGTAACCTGCGCTTGCTGCGCACGCCGGGTGGCCTGTCCAAGCCGCTGGCAGGCGTGCCCAAGGTGGCCGCGTCCGGCCAGGGCGGCTTGCTGGACGTGGCGCTGTCGCCGGACTTCACGACCGACCGTTACGTGTATTTGTCTTATGCGGAATCCGATGGGGACAAGAGCGGCACGGCTGTCGGCCGGGGACGCCTGTCGGACGACGCGACGAGCTTGCAGGATTTCAAAGTGCTGTTTCGCCAGGCGCCCAAGCTGTCTTCCGGCCTGCACTTCGGGTCGCGCTTGGTGTTTGACGGCAAGGGGTATCTGTTCATCTCGCTGGGCGAGAACAACCAGCGCCCGACCGCGCAGGACCTGGACAAGCTGCAGGGCAAGGTCGTGCGATTGAAGGTCGACGGCAGCGTGCCTCCCGACAATCCCTTTGTCGGCAAGGCCGGCGCGCGGCCCGAGATCTGGTCGTACGGGCATCGCAACCCGCAAGGCATGGCGCTGAACCCGTGGTCGGGCGACTTGTGGGAAAACGAGCACGGGCCGCGCGGGGGCGACGAGATCAACCTGGTGCAGCCGGGCAAGAACTATGGCTGGCCGCTGGCGACCTACGGCATCAACTATTCGGGCCAACCCATTCCCGAGGCCAAGGGCGAAACCGCGCCGGGCACCGAACAGCCGCTTTTCTGGTGGGCCAAGTCCCCCGCGATCAGCGGCATGGCGTTCTACAACGCAGACCGGTTTCCGGCATGGCAGAAATCCGTGTTCATCGGCGCGCTGGCCAATCAGAACCTGATTCGGCTGACGCTCGACGGCAATCGGGTGGTGGGGCAGGAGTGGTTGCTGGTTGACCGCAAGAGCCGGATACGCGACGTGCGGCAAGGGCCGGACGGGTATGTGTATGTGCTGACCGACGCATCGCCCGGCCAATTGCTCCGGATCGCGCCGGCCGAATCGGGAGGGTGAGCGATGAAAACCTATGAACTGATCGGTTCCGCGGGCTGCGGTTCGGCCGTTGTGGAGATGGCGCTAGTGCTGGCCAACGTGCCGCACACGTTGACCGATGTGCCGTATCTGAAACCCGGCCCCGAGCGCGACCGGCTGCTGCATCTGAACCCGTTGGGGCAGGTGCCGACGCTGGTCACGCCGGACGGCGAGGTCATGACGGAAAGCGCGGCGATGATCCTGCACCTGCACGACGTGGCGCCGCAAGCGGGCCTGGCGCCGGGGCCCGACAAGCCCGAGCGTGCGCGTTTCCTGAATCTGCTGCTGCGGCTGGTCGCGGCCATCTACCCGACGTTCACCTACGGCGACAATCCGCCCCAATGGACCAGCGAAGGCGCGGCCGCGGACCTGTTGCGCGAGCGCGTGCATACGCGGCGGGCGGAATTGTGGCAGGAACTGGAGCGTCAGGCGGGGGCGCCCCACATGCTGGGCCGCCGGTTTTCCGCGCTGGATCTGTATGTGACGGTCATGACGCATTGGCGGCCAGGGCAAGCCTGGTTCGCCTCGGTCTGCCCGGCGTTGACGGCCGTGGCGCGCGAAGCCGCGCTGGAGCCGAACGTGGCGCGGGTGCTGCGACGGAATTTCCCGCCGCCGACCGAATAGGCGCGGCGGCGGGTTCGGTGGCGCGGCGCTATGCCTTACCGCGCCGCTTGCCCTTGGCGCGCGCTTCGCGCACGGCGATGTACACGCCGCTGCCCGCGATGAACAGCGCGCCCAGATACGCAAAGGCATCCGGCGCTTCGCGCCAGAAGATCCAGCCCAGGATCGTGGCCCAGATCAGGCCGGTGTAGTCGAAGGGAGCGACGACGGACGCCGGGCCAATCCGAAAACCCTGCGTGATCAACGCCAAGCCCAAGGTGCTAAAGAGCGCAATGCCGAAGAAGTAGGGCAGATGCTCCGTGGCGGGCCTCTGCCAGATCCACGGCAGGGCGACCGCGCTGCACACCAATTGGCCCAGCACGATGTAGAACGTCGTCGTCAGCATGCCTTCGCCGCGGTTGATGCCGCGCGCGGTGATCATCATCACGGCATACAGCAGGGCGGTCGTCAGCGGGTACAGCGTTGCCGCCTGGAACGTGGCCGAGCCGGGGCGCACCACGATGAGCACGCCCGCAAAGCCGGCCAATACCGCCAGCCAGCGCTTGCCGTCCACGCGTTCCTTCAGGATCAGCACCGACAGCGCGGTGACGAACAGCGGCGCGGCGAACGCGATGGCGGTCGCCTCAGCCAGCGGCAGCGCGCGCAAGCCCAGATAGAAGCAACAGGCGGACACCACGTTGATCGCGCCGCGGGTCAGGTGCAGGCCCGGATGGGTGGTGCGCAGCACGCGGCGGCCGCCCAGCCACAAGGCCAGCGCGGTCACGAAGGGCAGCGCGATCAAGGCGCGCAGGAACAGGATCTGCAGCGGGTTGTAGTGGGCGCCCAGCCATTTTGCGTTGGCGTCGCTGAGCGTCAGGAAAAAGATGCCGCCCACCACGCAGGCGATGCCTGCAGCGGCGGAATGGTCCCGGGCGGCGGGTAATACGGTTGAGGAAGACATCTGAAACCTGCAAGGGCGGCGGTTCCTGCCGCCATGGGGAAAAGGGGACGTGCGGGCGGGTATCAGCCCTGGGCGCGGTAGGCGGCCAGCGCCACCATGGCCCAGGCCGCCAGGAAGGCGGCGCCGCCGATAGGCGTGACGGCGCCAAGCCAATGGGTGCCTGTCAGGGACAGGATGTACAGGCTGCCCGAAAACAGCACGATGCCCGCGAACATAACGAGGCCGGCCGCCGACAGCAGCGGCGAGCCGAACCGGGCGCCCAGCAGCGCAATGATGAACAGGCCCAGGGCGTGGATCAGGTGGTACATCACGCCCGTCTGCCAGACGGACAGCAGCTCCGGGGTCAGCATGCGCTTGAGTCCATGCGCGCCGAAGGCGCCGGCACCTACCGCTACCATGAGGTTCAACGCCGCGAGTATCGTGAGCTGCCGGTCCGTCATTGCCTGTCCTTGTCTGTGATCGTGTGTAACGCCGCCTATGATATGCCCAAATCCGGTGCATATCGGAGGAGCGCGCATCGACCGGAAGTCGCCTTGAAATCGATGTTCCAAATGGGATATTATAAATTCTGTTTGGAACCATCTGGGGGCATCATGACTATCGCCATCGTTGGAAAGGCGGCCGACAAGCGCGGCGCTTCTGCCAAGCGTCCTCCGCGGCACGCGGCGGCCCGGGCCAAGCAGTTGTTCCTTGAACTGGTGGACAGCCCGCTGAGCGACATTGCGCGCGACGTGCGCCGGGGCCTGCCCGCGCAGATGGTGGACGACGCCGCCGACTTCCTGCAAGTGCCCAAATCGGAAATCATGGCCATCACCGAGGTCAAGGCGGCGTCGTTGTCGCGCTGGACTCGCGAAGGCCAGACGCTGCCGCTGGGTGAATCGGACCGTCTGGCCCGGGTGGCCCGTGTGGCACGTGTAGCCCGCCAGGTGCTGGGCAGCGACGAAGAGGCGGTGCTGTGGTTGAACACGCCGGTGCCGGCCCTGGGCAACGTCAAGCCCTTGTCGCTGCTGACGTCTGACGCCAGCAGCCGGATTGTGGAAGACACCCTGGCGCGCGCCGCGGCCGGCGTCTACGCATGACGGAGTTCGTCTCGCTGTGGCGCATCGGCACGACGGCCGGCAAGTACCGCGCCGACGATTTGAGCGGAGCCGGCGCGGCCGCTGTGGGCGGTCGCTACAACAGCCCGGGCACGGCGGTGGTTTATGCCTCGTCCAGCGTGGCGTTGGCCGTGCTGGAAACGGTGGTGCATTTCGCGGCCCGCGCGTCCGAACAGGCCAACCGGTATCTGATCGAACTGGCGGTGCCGCGCGCCATTCATGAGGCCCGGCAGGTCCTGACGTTAGGCCAACTGCAAGAGGACTATCCCTTCTGGGAGGCGGTGCCGTTCGCGGAGGCCTCGCAGGCCGTGGGCGACAACTGGGTGGCCTCCGGCGTATCAGCGCTGCTGGAACTGCCCAGCGCCATCGTGCCGTACCGCGGCGTGCCCGACTGCAATCTGTTGATCAACCCCGCGCATCCGGATGCGGAACACATCGTGGTGGTGCGGCGCGAACGGTTCATCTACGACCCGCGCTTGCGGCCCGGCTGATCCAGCCCGGCCGCCCAGCGCGGTTTGTCTGCGGCCTTGGCGCGTCAATCCACCGTCAGCACGGCGCGGCCCACCACCTTGCCGGCCCGCAGCGCGGACAGCACGCTGTCGGCTTCGGCCAGCGCGTGGCGGTGCACCGGCATCGGCGGCACCTTGCCGGCGCGCACCAGTTCCATCAGTTCTTGCAGTTCGGTCAGGTTGCCCACGTAGCTGCCGATGATGGACATGGCCTTCATGGGGATCAGCGCGATCGGCCACGACGAGGCGCCGCCGAACAGCCCCACGATGATCAGCTTGCCGCCCTTGGTCAGGAAGTCGAATGCCAGGGAGGTGGTGGCGGGCGCACCGACCAGGTCTATCGCCGCCTGGACGGGCTTGCCGCCAGCCGCCTTGATGATCTGCTGTGCGGCGTCGGGCGCGGCGCCGTCGATGGCAGCCAGTGCGCCCGCGTCCAGCGCGGCCTGACGCTTGGCGGGATCGATGTCGACCACGATGGCGCCCGCGCCGCCCAGCGCCTTGATCAGGGTCAGGCTCATCAGGCCCAAGCCGCCAGCGCCGAAGATCACGACCGGATGTTCGCGGTAGATGTTGGCGCCGATCTTCTTGAGCGCCGAATAGGTGGTCAGGCCCGAGCACGCGTAAGGCGCGATTTGCGCCGGGTCCAGGTCGCCGATATCGATCAGGTACTTGGGATGCGGCACCACGATGTGGTCAGCGTAGCCGCCGGCGCGGTGCACGCCCAGGCAGGCCGGCGCGGAGCAGTGGTTTTCCATGCCCGATACGCAGGACGGGCACTTGCCGCAGCCGATCCACGGATAGACGAGGTAATTGCGGTCGCCGGACAGGCCCGAGGCGTCGGGGCCTGCTGCAACGACGGCGCCCACGGTTTCATGGCCCATCGTCAGCGGCAGCGACACGCCGCGGTCTTTCAAGGACAGCGTGCGGCCCTGGCCCAGGTCATAACCGCCTTCCCACAAGTGGATATCGCTGTGGCACACCCCCGCCGCACGGACCTTCAGCAGCACCTGCGTCCCTTGCGGGGTGGGCGTGGGCTGATTCATTTCCTGCAAGGGTTCGCGGAAGTTGACGACGCAATAGCACTTCATGGGATGTCTCCTTTAGTGATTCTTATGGCCGGGGCACTGCGAGGGGGCGCTACTTCTTTACCAGGGGGCATTCGCTGTCGGCCAGCGACACGAACACTTTTTCGCCAGGCACGGTAGACAGGATACGGTAGAAGTCGCCGGGATATTTGGACTCGGCGGGCTTCTTCACTTCGACCAGATACAGGTCCATGATGACGCGGCCGTCTTCCGGACGGATCCGGGCATTCTTGATCAGTTTGGTTGTGATGGGCAACTCGCGCATCTTCTGATTGACCGCGGCGCCCTCGAACGTGCCGGCGGCCTGGGCCGCTTGCAGGTAGTGCGTAGTGGCGACGTAGCTGAGTGCCTGCACGATGGAAGGCGGGCGCGTGACGCCCATCTTCTTCTGCCAGCGTTGCGTCCACGCGCGGGTGTCTTCGTCGGCGTCCCAGTAGAAGCCGGTGGGGAAGGTCAGCCCTTGGGCGACGGGCAGGCCCATCGCCTGCACGTCGTTGATGAAGGTCAGGAAGGTCAGCATGCGTTGCTTGCCGCCGGTCAGACCGAATTCCTGCGCCTGCTTGATCAGGTTGACCAGGTCGCCGCCTGCGCTGGCCAGACCCACCACGTCGGCCTTGGAGGACTGCGCCTGCACCAGGAAGGAGGCGAAGTCCATGGCGCCCAAGGGGTGGCGCGTGCTGCTCACCACCTTGCCGCCCGCGTTCTGCACGAAACGCGTGGCATTGCTTTCCAGCGATTTGCCGAAGACGTAGTCGGTGGTGATGAAGTACCAGGACTTGCCGCCGCTTTCCACCACGCTCTTGACGACCGCGTTGGCCAGCGCATAGGTGTCGGGCGCCCATTGCGTGCTGAGGTTGCTGCATTGCTTGCCGCTGAAGTCGCCGGCAAAGCCGCCGCTGATCAGCGCGGTGCCGCCTTTTTCCTTGGCGACGCCTTGGGCGGCGAGGCCGGCGGAGCTGGCGCCGCCGTCAACCACGGCGACCAGGCCTTGCATATCGAACCAGCGGCGGACCAGCGCCGAGGCCACGTCCGCCTTGTTTTGGTTATCGGCCCCGATCACTTCCACGGTCTTGCCGGCCACTTTGCCGCCGAAATCCTCGACCGCCATGCGCACTGACATTTCGGAGCCCAGGCCGCCCAGGTCGGAATAGATGCCTGAACGGTCATTGGACACGCCCAGGCGCACAACATCCGATTGGGCTTGGGCCGCGGACGCGGCCATCACGGCGGCAAGGGCCGCCAGCAGGGGTTTGATACGCATCTGTCTGTCTCCCCGGCCCGGGTCGGGGCCGATTATTGGAATTGTGGTGATGACGCGGTACCGCTATCCGAGGCGCCAGTTCTCCAGCCGGCTGAAATTCATTTCTTATTGGTGAATATAAATTCCTGTGCAAGAATTTAGGTTCGGCTATATGAAAAGTCAACTTAGTGGATGACCTAGCAGATTTACGAATTTTCTAAAAGGCAAATCCGAACAGGGGTCGACCCATGGAAGTGAAACTAGTCGTGCGGACGCTGGAACTGATCGAGCTGTTCGCACAGACGCGGCGACCGATGCCGCTGACGGAATTGGCGCAGGGTCTGGGCGCCCCGATGTCGAGTTGCCTGGCGCTGGTGCGCACGATGGTCGCGCGCGGCTATCTGTACGAAGTGCGCCGCCGCGGCGGGTATTACCCGACCGCCAAGCTGCATGCCTTGAGCGGGCAGATCCAGGCAGGCGATCCCTGGCTGGAGGCCGTGCGGCCGCATCTGGTTGCCTTGCGCGACGCGGCCAATGAAACCGTGATGCTGGGCAAGATCCAGGATGGCGCCGTGGTGTTCCTGGACGTGGTGGAATCGACCCACCCGGTGCATTACGCGGCGCGCCCGGGCGAACGCCGTCCGATGCACACCAGTTCGGTCGCCAAAGCCATCCTGGCGCGGCTGGCACCCGCTGATCGGGATGGCCTGCTGGCGGCGCCGGACTACACGCGCTACACCGAACGCACGCTGGTTACCCGCGACGGCTTGCGGGCCGAGGTGGAACAGGTTCAGGCGCAAGGGTGGGCGGCCAACGTGGGCGAAAGCGTGGCCGACCTGACCGGACTGGCGGTCGCGTTGGATCTGGGCGGGGAATGGTACGCGCTGTGCATGGCCGGACCCACGCCGCGGGTGTGGGAGCAGCGCGACCAGAACCTGCTTCATCTGCACGCGGCGGCGGAAGCGATCCGCCGGGCGCGCGCAGTTTAGCCCCGGAGGGCCATCCAGCCCAGATTCAAGGGCCGCGACGCATCAGCGTCGATTTGCCGAACAGGCTTTCGATCAGATCCACCGCCAGTTCCGCCGTCTTGTTGCGGACGTCGAAGGCGGGGTTCAGTTCCACCACGTCCAACGAGCGCATCAGGCCGGTGTCGGCGATCATTTCCATGCACAACTGCGCTTCGCGGTAGGTCGGGCCGCCGGGCACCGTCGTGCCCACGCCGGGGGCGATCTCGGGGTCCAGGAAATCCACATCGAAGCTCACGTGCAGGTGGGTGTCGGCGTCCAGCCCGGCCAAGGCGGCTTCCATCGTGGCGCGCATGCCCATTTCATCCAGATAGCGCATGTCGAACACTTCCAGCCCGGCTTCATGCACCAACCGCTTTTCGCCCTGGTCCACGCTGCGGATGCCGATCTGGCGGACCCAGCCCGGTTCGATGTCTGGCGTCTGGCCGGACATGCCCGTGATCTGCTCGGGACCGTAGCCGCACAGGCAGGCCACGGGCATGCCGTGGACATTGCCGGTGGGGGTCAACGCGTTGGTATTGAAATCGGCATGGGCGTCGAGCCACAGCACTCGCAGCTTCTTGCCCGCTTCGCGGCAGTGGCGCGCCACGGCGCTGATCGAGCCGATGCCCAGGCAGTGGTCGCCGCCCAGCAGCACGGGCAGACGGCCTTCGGCCAGCTCGGCGTACACGGCATCGTGCACCGCCCGGTTCCATGCCGCGACTTCTTCCAGATGGCGGTAGCCGTCCACAGGCGGCAGCCAGGGGTTGGCGGGGCCGTACAGGTTGCCGCGGTCGGTCACCTGGAAACCTTGGGCCTCGATCGTGGGACCCAGGTCGGCCACGCGCAAGGCTTCCGGGCCCATGGATGCGCCGCGCGCACCGGCGCCGATGTCCGTCGGTGCGCCGATGAGGGTGATTTGGGTGGGCAAGGTGGCGGTGTTCTGCACGTGGGCGGGCTCCGGTGGGTTCTTCAAGAGGCGGATAGTACCGCGGCCAATTGGTCGCATGCCCAGTCGACCTGTTCCCGCGTGACGATGAGCGGTGGCGACAGGCGCAGCGTGTGGCCGTGGGTATCCTTGACCAGCATGCCGCGTGCCTGCAAGCGTTCGCTGAAGCGGCGCGCGCCGCCCGCATCGGGCTCGAGCTCCACTGCCAGCATCAGGCCGCGTCCACGGACCTCGCGCACGGGGCCGGGCAGGGTGCGCAGCCGTTCCAGAAAATAGGCGCCGACTGCCGCCGCGTTCTCGATCATGCCTTCGTCGGTCAGCACTTGCAGCGCGGCGCGGGCCACGGCGCAGGCCAGCGGATTGCCGCCGAAGGTGCTGCCATGCTGGCCCGGCTGGAACACGCCCAGCACGTCGGCGTTGGACAGCACGGCGGACACCGGATAGAAGCCGCCCGACAGCGCCTTGCCGATCAGCGTGACATCGGCTTCGATGCCTTCGTGCTCTTCGGCCAGCAGTTTGCCCGTGCGGCCCAGCCCGGTCTGGATCTCGTCAAGGATCAGCGTGATGCCACGCTCGGTGCAGCGCTGGCGTACCCGCGTGAAGTAGCCGGCGGGGGGCATCACCACGCCGGCCTCGCCTTGTATGGGCTCGACCAGGAGGGCGACGGTGTTGGGAGTGATGGCGGCATCGAAGGCGTCGAAGTCGCCAAAGGGCACGACCTTGAAGCCGGGCGCGAAGGGGCCGTAGCTCCCGTAGGCGTCGGGGTCGGTCGAAAAGCCCACGATGCCCAATGTGCGGCCATGGAAGTTGTTGGCGCAGACGATGATCTCGGCCTGGTCCTGCGGCACCCCACGCACCTCATAACCCCATTTGCGTACCGCCTTGATGGCGGTTTCGACAGCTTCCGCGCCGCTGTTCATGGGCAGGATCTTGTGCGCGCCGGTAAGCCGGGCCAGATCTTCGTAGAACGGCGCCATCTGGTCGTGGCGGAAGGCGCGGGAGGTCAGCGTAAGGGTTTGCGCCTGTTCGACCATGGCGGCCAGAATGCGGGGATGGCAGTGCCCCTGGTTGACGGCGGAATACGCCGACAGGCAATCCAGGTACTTGCGGCCATCCACGTCATAGACCCAGACGCCACTGCCGCGGGCGATGACGACATCCAGGGGATGGTAGTTGTGGGCGCCCAGCTGGTCTTCGATCTGGTCGCGGCGGCGGGCGGCGGCTCGGGCGCCGGGCAGGGTGGTCAGCACGGAATTCATGAGGCCTCCCGGAAGGGACGGATTGCGACCATCTTAGCGCTAGTCCCGGCGTCCAGACATTGCCATTGCGTGACAAAGGCCTTTCGGGGATCGGCGCGCTAGCTGCTGCACAATATCGCCAGCGCCGGCGCGGGGCCGGCTTTCCAAGACTTCTGGACACTCTTCATGCTTCTCAAGCACCTGCTTTTCAAACTGACGCGCGGCGCAGCCGTTGCGGCCCTGGGCCTGGCGGCGTCCGCCACCGCGATTGCGCAGGACAAGCCCTTGCGCATTGGCGTGATTCCCAGTGTGGCGAACGAAGCGACCGAGTTGGCCATTGCGCAGGCAAAGAAAGAAGGCCTGGACGTCAAACTGGTGGAATTCAACGACTGGGTGCTGCCCAACATCGCCGTGGCGGACGGTTCGGTCGACGCGAATTTCTTCCAGCACGAACCCTTTCTGCAATTGTTCAACCAGCGGCGCGGCGCGAACCTGACGCCTATCGCCTACGGTTACTCCACTACGATCGGCTTGTTTTCCAAGAAGCTGAAAAAGGGCGACACGGTGCCGGACGGGGCCACGATCGCCGTGCCCAACGATCCCGTGAACACCGGGCGCGCCTTGCTGTTGCTGGAGTCGATCGGCTTGATCAAGCTGAAGCCAGGCGTGGCGCATGAGGCCGCGCTGGAAGACGTGGTGTCCAATCCCAAGAAGTTGAAGTTCGTGCAGATTGAAGGCTCGCAGTCCGCGCGTACGTTCGACGATGTGACGGCTTCGGTGACCTATACGACGTTCGCCAAGCAGGCCGGCCTGAATGAAAAGGACGGACTGGCCTTCGACAACACCGACCCCGTCAGCATCCGGCGCTACGCGATCCGGTGGGTCACGACACCGGCCAAGGCGCAGGATCCCCGGCTGCTGAAATTCATTGCGATCTACCAGAACTCGCCGGAAGTCAAAAGCACCCTGAAGCGCTTGTACGGCGACTTGATCAGCTTCCCCTGGTAAGGCGGCGCGCCGGTCAGGCGGCGGCTTCGCCGCGCGCGGCCCGGCGCCCGTTCAACCGCCAATGCAGGCCGATGGCGGCCATGCCAACGGCCGCCGAGGCGCATAGCCCCAAGGTTTCGAACCCCGCGTGCGTATACAGCGTGCCGGCGATCGCCGTGCCGACGCTTGCGCCCAGATAGGTGGTGCAGGTGTTCAGGCCCAGCACTGCGCCCCGCTCATCGGGGCGTGCGCGCGAGAGCAGCAGCACCAGCAGGTTCAGGCTCAGTTGCGACGCGGCGCCCCAGAACGCCGCGAGGGCCAGTACGGCGGCCAGGGCATGGGCGGCGGGCAACAGCGCCAGATAGACCAGCGCGATCGCACCCAGGGCCAGCGGCAAGGCGCGGCGCGGTCCCAGCCGTTCGATCAACGGCGCGCCTGCAATGCCGGCCAGCAGAAAGCCGGCGCCGTAGGCAAAGGCGATGAAGCCGACCTGCCCGGCAGACAGCGCCAGCAATGTGCGGACGTGGTCCGCCAGGAAGGCATATACGCCGTAGAACGCCGACGAAAACGCCAGGCAAGCCAGCAGCAGCACCGGCACGTCGCGATAGGACAAGGGCGCCAGCAGCCGCGACAGGCGCAACGGCGCGGGGCTTTCGGCGCGGCGCTCAGGCAGCTTGCGCAGCCCCAGCAGGGCAATCGCGGCGCACAGGGCAAGAACGCCATAGGTGGCGCGCCAGCCCACGGCGTCCGAGATCAGGGCCGACAGCGGCACACCGGCCACCAACGACACCGACCAGCCGGCAATGACGCGGCCGAGCGTGCGGGCCTCCTGGCCGGGTGGCGCGACCAGCGATGCCGAACCGTAGGCCGCGGGCAGGATGACGCCAGCGGCGCCGCCGGCCAGGGCTTGCGCCAGGGTCAGCACGATCCAGTGCGGCGCGGCGGCCGACAGGATCAGGGCGGCAATCAGCGCCACCATCGCGCCCAGCAAGGCCCGGCGGATGCCGATGCGGTCGATGCGCGCTGCCAGGAAGAAGGCGCTGGCCGCCGTGGCGGCGCCATAGGCGGAAATGGCGGTGCTGATGGTCAGCGCGGACGTCGAGAACGAACGCGCCACATCGCTCAAGATGGGGCTGAGCGCCAGCCCGTTGGAGCCCACGACACTGACGGCGAACATCAATGCGGGGACGGAAGAGGGTGTGCGGGTATTGCGATTGCTACGATTCTGCATGCCGCGAATTTTATTGGAATAAAATAAGGGTTAACGCTGATATTTCCTTATTCCATAAAAGTTCGAATGCCGTAAGGCAGAACCTGATTCCGATGCCAGACCTGGACGACCGCGACCGAAAACTATTAACGCTGCTGGCGGACGACGCCACGCCAAGCTACGCCGAATTGGGCAAAATGCTGAACCTTTCGGCGCCCGCGGTGCACGAACGGGTCAAGCGTCTGAAGCGCGACGGCTTGATCAAGGGCATCGCCGCCAAGCTGGACGGCGCGCGCATTGGCCGCCCCTTGCTGGCTTTTGTGCACGTGGACACCAACAACTGGAGCATCACGCAACAGGTGCTGGGTCTGGCGGAATTGACCGAAGTGGAAGAGATCCACACCATCACCGGCAAAAGCGCCATGCTGCTGAAGGTGCGGGTGCGCGATACCCAGGCGCTGGAACTGCTGCTGGCGCGCATTCACAAGATCGACGGCATCACCAACACCACCAGCGATATCGCGCTGACCAGCTACCTGGAACGCGGGCCGCTGCCGGACACGACGCCGGACGCGGGGGCCTGAGGGCGCTAGCTGCGCAGAGGCGCCGTGCGCAGACGCAAGCGCGTGATTTCCGACGGGGCGCCCAGGCGCTTTGGCGGGCCCCAATAGCCGGTGCCGCGGCTGGTGTACACCCACATCTTGCCAAGGCGGTGCAGGCCCGCCGTAAATGGCTGCTGGAAGCGCACGAAAAAGCCCCACGGAAAGAACTGCCCGCCATGGGTGTGGCCGGACAGCTGCAGGTGGTAGCCCAGCGGTTCGGCCGCGGCGGCGCTGCGAGGCTGGTGGGCCAGCAGGATTTTGGCGCAGGCGTCCGCGGGCGCACCCGCCAGTGCGGCCTTCGGATTGCTGCGTTGCTGCGGGTCGAACGCGCCGGCGCTGTAATCCGTCACGCCCGCCACCACCACGGGCAGGCCCGAAGGATGGATCACGGCGTGTTCGTTCATCAGCACGCGCAGCCCCATGCGGCGGAACTCCGCCACCCAGGGCGCGGCGCCTGAATAATATTCGTGGTTACCGGTGACCAGATACACGCCGAATGGTGCGCGCAGCGTGCCCAGCGGGCTGGCCTGCGCGGCCAGATGTTCGACGCTGCCGTCGACCACGTCGCCCGTGACGGCGATCACGTCGGGCAGCAGTCCGTTCACGGCGTCGACAATCGCCTGCACGTAGTGCTTCTTGATGGTCGGGCCGACATGGATATCACTGATCTGCACGATGGTGAAGCCGTCCAGGTCCTGCGGCAAGCCAGGAATCGGTACGTCCACGTCGATGACGCGCGCCCGGCGGCGCGCGTTGTAGAAGCCGATCAACGTGCCGACGGCCGCCAGCCCCGCCACGGTCCACGCGCTGATGCTGCGCAGCCGGATCCAGGGCAGGTCGGCACCCGCCGCCAGGCTGATGAGCCAGGTCACCAGCAGCACGGCATCGCGGATCACGGTCAGCACGAACAGCGACGAGAACAGCCCCATCGCGATCAGGCCGACCCATGCGATACGGTCGCCCCAAGGGGGATGCACGGACGAACGTCCCAGCATCCCCAGCGGGATCAGGATGCATGACAGGATCAGGGCAATGGTAGCGGCGGCGGCGCCCGCGTTGCTGAGCAGCGCATCTGGAATCAGCCGTGCGCCCACGTAGACGTGGGCTAGCGCGCCGAGGGTCAGGAAGCGCAGGAAAAACGAGGATTGGCGTAGGGACACGGCGGGCACAGGGCGCGCCGGTTTCGGGGCCGGCGCACGGGTAGCAAGGGAAACGCCATTCTATGCCGGGTGCACGCGGCGCTTCGTGCCCGTTTGCGTCAAGGGCCGACCGGGCCGTCCCGCCATAGCAGGCTGGCGTCCATCTCACGGACGTTGTTGATGCCCAGCATCGCCATGTTGCGGTCGACCTCGGCGCGCAGCAGGTCGATCGCATGACTGACGCCTGCTTGGCCGCCCACGGCCGCCGCGTAGTTGAACGGCCGCCCGACGAAGACGAAGCGTGCGCCCAGGGCCAGCGCCTTGAGCACGTCGCCACCCCGGCGCACGCCGCTGTCCATCATGACCGTCATGCCGCCGGCGGCCGCGACCACGCCGGGCAGTGCGCGCAGCGGCGAGATCGCGCCGTCCAATTGGCGGCCGCCGTGGTTGGACACGATGACGCCGTCGGCGCCGTGTTGGCGGGCCAGCGCTGCGTCCCGCGGATGCAGGATGCCCTTGATGATCAGGGTGCCGGGCCATTGCTTACGGATGCGCGCCACGTGTTCCCAGCTGAGGTGGTCGCGGGCGGTGAAGTCGCGCAGCACCGACGCCGACACGATGGGGGCGCCGCGCGTTGCAAATGAGTTCTCGAAGTGCGGCATGCCATGCGCCATGAGCGTGCGCAGGAAGGTGCCGGCCAGCCAGCGCGGCCGCGTCAGGCCATCCCAGGCCAGGCGCAGGCTGGGCTTGAGCGGGGTGGAGAACCCCGTGCGCACGTTGTTCTCGCGATTGGCCGAAACCGGTATGTCCACGGTCAGCACCAGGGTTTCGTAACCCGCGCGGCGGGCGCGCTCGACCAGTGCATCGATCTTCGCGGGGTCGCCGGGCAGGTAGGCCTGGAACCAGGTGCCGGGCGCTTCGCGGATGACGTCTTCCAGGGCAATGAGCGAGGTGCCGCTGAGGATGGCGGGGATGTTCTGCTCGCGCGCGGCGCGCGCCAGCACGACGTCGCCGCGGTATGCGGACAAGGCGCTGATGCCCATCGGGGCAATGCCGAAGGGCGATGCGTATTGGCGTCCGAACAATTCAGTCTGCTGCGTGCGCCGGGACACGTCGACCAGCACGCGCGGCATGAACGCGTACTGTGCGAATGCGTGGCGGTTGTCTTGCAAGGATTGATTGTCTTCGGCGGCGCCGGCGACATAGCCGAAGATGGGCCGGGGCAGGCGCCGCTGCGCCGCCGCTTCGAAGTCGTCCAGGGACAGCATGCGGGCAAGCGCGGGCGGCAGAGGCTGGCGGGCGGCGGCGCCATTGGGCGCGGCGGGCAGGGCGGTGGATGTCATGGCGGGCCGGTAAAAGCCCGTAATCTAACAACGCCAATTCATCGCTGAAAGCGAATAAATAAGGAAAGCGCTATTCGCTTAAAGCGAAATTGCTGGTGCGGCGGCCGAGCAGGCTCGCCGCACTGGGATCCGCGTTCAGCCCTGAGCCGGCAATGCCAGCAGTTCACCCATGCGCACGGGGCCCAGTACCGACGGCGTGTCGGCCCAGCGGACCTTGTTCGGTCCGAACAGCACGATCGCCGTCGAGCCAAGCTTGAAGCGGCCCATTTCGGCGCCTTTGGCCAGATGGATCGGCGCGCGCGCCAGGTCGTCGTAGCGCACGGATTTGACGCGGCGCTTGTAGGGGGTGACAAGACCTGCCCACACGGTTTCGATGGACGCGACGATCATCGCGCCAACCAGGATGAGGGCCATCGGGCCGTGCTCGGTGTCGAACAGACAGACGACGCGTTCGTTGCGGGCGAACAGGCGCGGCACGTTGCGGGCCGTCAGCGGGTTGACCGAGAACAGGCGGCCCGGCACGTGCACCATTTCGCGCAGCGTGCCGGCAACCGGCATGTGCACGCGGTGGTAGTCCTTGGGCGACAAATACACGGTGGCGAATTGGCCACCCTGGAAGGGCGCGGCGCGCTCGGTGTCGCCGCCCAGCAGATCGACCAGCCCGTAGCTATGGCCCTTCGCCTGGAAGATGCGGCCTTGTTCGATCGCGCCCATCTGGCTGATCGCGCCGTCGGCGGGGCACAGCACCGAGCCGGGCTCGTCGTCCAGGGGACGCGCATCGTCTTTGAGCGCGCGGGTGAAGAAGTCGTTGAAGCACTCGTAGGCCAGCGGATCTTCTTGCACGGCTTCGCGCATGTCCACGCCGTACTTGCGGACAAAGCGCGAGATCATCCAATTCTTGACCGCGGGTTCCCGGCAGTCTGAGGCGTATCCGAAAAAGCGCGACACCAGGTGGTGGGGCGCAAGATACTGGCTGGCGAGGAATACTTGGTCTTTGATCGTCATCTACGAGCGCTGAAAAAACGCGTCCCGCGAACAGCGGGACGTGGTTGAAGGTTGCCCGTACCAGTTCGATTGAAGACCGGTGCGGGCAATTCGCGGGATTGTAACGCGATCAGGCGGCTTTGGCGGCCAATTTGGTCTTGTACAGCCAGTCTTTGTAGTCGTCCAGGTCACCGTCGAAGGGGCTGACGGCGCCATCGGCCACGATGATGAACTCATCGGTGGTCGCGCGCAGCAGGTGGCGATCGTGCGAGACGAGCATCAGCGTGCCTTCGAATTGCGCCAGCGCGGTAGTCAGCGCTTCGCGCGTTTCCAGGTCCAGGTGGTTGGTGGGCTCATCCAGCAGCAGCAGGTTGGGGCGTTGCCAGACGATCAGCGCCAGCGCCAGCCGGGCCTTTTCGCCTCCGGAGAACGGGGCGATGGAACTGGTGGCCATGTTGCCGTTGAAGTTGAAGCTGCCCAGGAAGTTGCGCAGTTCCTGTTCGCGCACGGTGGGCGCGATCTTCATCATGTGCCACAGCGGGGATTCGTCGTGGCGCAGCATTTCGACCTGGTGCTGGGCAAAGTAGCCGATGGACAGGCCCTTGTTGAACTGCGTGTCGCCCGCCAGTGATTCGAGGTCGCCGGCGATGGTCTTGATGAAGGTGGACTTGCCCGCGCCGTTGATGCCCAGCAGCCCGATGCGCTGGCCTGCCTGCAATGAGAAATTGATGCCCGACACGATGATCTTGTCGGACACGGCTTGCGTGTCTTCGTCTTCGACACGATAGCCCGCGCTGACCTTGTCCATCGTCAAGAGCGGGTTCGGCGCGCGCAGGGGTTCGCGGAATTCGAACGAGAATTCCGCGGCCGCGCGCAGCGGCGCCACTTCTTCCATGCGGGCCAGCGCCTTGATGCGGCTCTGCGCTTGGCGGGCCTTGCTGGCCTGGGCCTTGAAGCGGTCGATGAAGGACTGCAGGTGCGAGCGTTGGCGCATCTGTTTTTCCATCATGCCCTGGGCCAATTCCAGCTGGGCGGCACGTTGGCGCTCGAACGACGAGTAGTTGCCCGAGTAGCGCTTGAGCTTGCGTTCGTCGATGTGCACGATGACGTTCACCACGCCATCCAGGAAATCGCGATCGTGCGAAATGACGATGAGCGTGCCCGGATAGCGCTTGAGCCAGTCTTCCAGCCAGATGATCGCGTCCAGGTCCAAGTGGTTGGTGGGCTCGTCCAGCAGCAGCAGGTCGGACGGGCACATCAGCGCTTGCGCCAGGTTCAGGCGCATGCGCCAGCCGCCCGAGAAGCTCGTCAACGGCAGATGCATCTGCGCTTGCGTGAAGCCCAGGCCGGTCAGGAGCTGTTCGGCGCGCGAGTGCACCGTGTAGGCGTCCGCGTCGGCCAGCGCGGCGTAGATGTCGCCCATGCGCAGGCCGTTCTCGGCGCTTTCCGGTTCGGCTTCCAGCGCCGCCAGTTCCGCTTCCAGTTTGCGCAGCGTGACGTCGCCGTCGATCGCATATTCGATGGCGGGGCGGTCCAGCGCGGGGGTTTCCTGGGCCACGTAGGCCATGCGCCAACTGGACGGGTAGTCCAGGTCGCCCTGGTCGGCGTGCAGCGTGCCGCGCAGCAGGCCGAACAGGCTCGACTTGCCGGCGCCGTTGGCGCCGATCAGGCCGATCTTATCGCCGGGGTTCAGCAGCAGGTCGACCTTGTCTAGCAAGGGCTTGACGCCGCGCATGAGTGAAACTTGTTGGAAGCGGATCATGAATCGTGTGGCTGGGGATGGCGCGTCAGGCGCGCGGCAAGGCTCCCGCCACAAGGCGCGGCGCAAAAAAGGGAACCGGGGCGGGATCGCGCGCGAGGCTGGCGAACTGATGGGTGCAGTCGGGCGCGAAAGGCGAAATAGAAGGGCGGCCAATCAAAGCCGCCGTCCAGTCGTGGGCGCTATTGTACCGTGATGGCGGCGGCCAGCGCCAACAGGCGTTCGGCTTCCTGCGCGTGCAGGTTTTCCACCAGCGCGCCATCGACCACGGCAACGCCCTGGCCTGCGGCTTGTGCGGCGCGCCAGGCATCCAGGCGCTTGCGGGCGGTGGCCAGCTCCGCTTCGGTGGGCGCGAACGCGTCATTCGCGGCGGCAATCTGTTTGGGGTGAATCAGCGTCTTGCCGTCAAAGCCCTGATCGCGTCCTTGGCGGCAGGCGGCGGCAAGGCCCGCGTCGTCCTGCAAATCGAGATGCACGCCGTCCAGCACCGCCAGGCCGTGCGCACGGGCAGCCATCACGGCCATTGAACGCGCCAGCAGCGTTTCTTCGCGCGCCGGCGTGTGGCGCGCGTGCAGGTCCTTGACCAGGTCGGAGGTGCCGACCACGATGGCGGCCAGCCGCGGATGCCCGCCCGCGATCGCATCCAGGCGCAGGAAGCCCAGCGGGGTTTCCGCCATGGCCCACAAGGGCAGATCGGGTGGCGCGCCGGCGGCGTCCAACGCCTGCGCCAGCGCGGCAAGTTGGCCGGCGGATTGCACCTTGGGCAGCAACACGGCGTGGGCGCCGGCTTGCGCGATGGCGTCGACGTCGTCCTGGCCCCATGGTGTGTCCAGCGCATTGATGCGCACGATGCATTCGCGACGGCCGTAGCCGCCTTCGCGCAACGCGCGCGCGACTTGTTCGCGGGCCGCAGCCTTGGCGTCGGGCGCCACCGCGTCCTCCAGGTCCAGGATCAGCGCATCGGCGTCCAGGCTGCGCGCTTTATCCAGCGCGCGCGCATTGGCGCCGGGCATGTAGAGGACGGAGCGGCGAGGGCGGATAGGTAGCGTCATAAGAGGCGTGTCAGGGCTTGAGGTTGCCGACGATCTGTACGGGCGTGGTGCAGACGTAGCCTACGCCATACACGGTGCGAATGCCCATGTCGCCGCCAGCTTGCGCGCGCAGCTTGCGGCGCAGTCGGTGCATGTGCGCATCCAGGCGGTGGGTGTCGTAAGCGTCGGCGCTGGCGCCGAGCGCTTCAACCAGCCGGCCGCGCGACAGGGGCAGTGGCGCGGCCTGGATCAGCGCGCCGATCAGCCGGCTTTCGGTATCGGTAATGTCGACGCAGACCTGGTTGGGGGACATCAGCGTCCGGCGCGAAGGATCGAAACGCCAGGCATCGGACTGCGCGTCGTTGGCATCGGCGGGCCGCACGACGCGCAGTCGGCGCGACAGCGACACCAGGGTAGCGCCCAACTCGGCCAGGTTGACGGGCTTGGTCAGATAGTGGTCGGCGCCCAGGCTCAAGCCCGACACCTTGTCTTCGCTGAGCAGCCGGCCGGTCAGCATGATGATGCCCATTGACGGATAGGTCGTGCGCAGATGCGACACCCGGGTCAGCGCGTCGCCGTCGGGAAGCATGGCGTCCAGCACCAGGATGCCGGGCGTGACGGTCAGCAATAGCTGATCCAGCTCTGCCAGCGAGCCCGCGGTGAGGATGGCTTTGTCCAGGCCCAGGTCCTGGATGTATTCGGCGATGGTGTCGCGCCAGTCTCCATGGTCGTCGACGATGATGATCGTCACGGCGTGGAAGGCCCCCGCGCTTGCACGCGAGGCGCTCCAACGGCAAGCACGCTTTTTGCTGTTGTCATGCTACGGCTTCTTGTTTGGGGGAGTCCGCTGCGGGCGGGTGCGCCGGCCAAGGGGCGCGATACGTTTTGTATCGTCGGCGCTTGCGGAGAATATCACTTCCTCGTTTGTGGCGGTGCGGCACGTGTGCGGGATGTCATCCGCTCGCAAAGAACTTTGGATTGATCAAAAAATGCGCAGCCCCGTGCGCGGTCGCTTGAACGGCCGGTCATCATGCAGACGGGCGTGTCTTATCCACAGAAATTGTGGATAAGACACGCCCGTCTGGCGCCATCCTATTTATGTAGGCAGGTATTCCACAGGAACGCCCTGTGGCACCTTGCGCATGCGGTCTCGCTCGATGCGCACGGCAGAGAAGCGCGTCTTGCGGGCGGCGGCATTTTGCAGCAATACCGACAGCACGGCCCCTTTGTCCTGGATCCACTGAGTTTTGCCGCGCAGCAGCTTCATGGCATTTTCGACGGTGCCCAGGCGGTACGACATCGCATTGATCTGCACCGAGGTCTTGCCGTTGAACGAGGCAGGGTCTTGCTCGGTGATGGCGGCGGCATCCAGGTTGCTGCTTTCGTGGTCGACGCGATAGATGAACTTCAGGCCGCTGTGCGGGTCCTGCACCACTACCAGCTTGTCGGAGCCCGATACATCGGACAGCATGCCGATGACCGGCGACTCGACCAACTGGTTGCCCCGCTGTTCTTCCGTGTAGAGGAATATGGTGTGGCGCGCCTGGGAGCCTGCGGCCGGGAGGAGGGGAGAAGAGTCCATACCTGACTTGAAAATGGCGGCGCGGGCATTGGGCGCCCGCGACTCACCGGTCCTGCGATAACGGCCCCGGTTCTAATGAACGCGGAAACCGGCTGCGAAAAGAGCGTAATGCGCGCGGCGCTATTGTGGCCGGTGCAAGCGCGCCTTCAGGCGTGCCTTCACCGATGGCCAATCCTCGTCGAGGATGGCGTAATAGACCATGTCGCGGGTGCGTCCCGACTGCGCGATCAGGTGTTTGCGGAACACGCCCTCTTCGACGCCGCCGATCCGGAGAATGGCTTGACGCGACTGCGCGTTGCTTAGCTCCGTCTTGAAGACGACGCGTATGATACCAATTGTTTCAAAGGCGTGCTGCAACAATAGGAATTTGGCTTCGGTATTGGCGCCAGAGCGCTGGACGGCCGGCGTGAGCCACGTTGCCCCGATTTCCAGCCGTTTGTGCGCCAGCGCGAGGTCCATGTAGCGCGTGGTGCCGATGATCTGCCCGGAGCTTTGCTGCACGATGACAAAAGGCAGACAGGCGCCGTCGCGTTGCCCGGCCAGCGCGCGCTCGACGTAACGCCGCATGTCGTCGGCGCTGGAGATGGGTTCGGGCTGCAAGCGCCAAAGTTCGGGATGCAGGCCGACTTCGGCCAGGGCGTCGGCGTGTTCGATCGCCAGCGGTTCCAGGCGGACGACGTCGCCTTCAAGCGTGACGGGTTGCAGCAAGGGAAGGGGCATGTCGAAGTCCGGAAGCGAGCGTGTGCAGCGTTGGATTCTACGCTTGCCGCAGGCTTGCCGAACCCGGGCGCCTGGCGCAGAATCCGGCGCATGAAAACAGACGTCGTGGTTCTTGGGGCGGGCATCATCGGGGTCAGCACCGCGCTGCATCTGGTGGCGCGCGGGCGATCCGTGGTGCTCTTGGACCGGCGCGGTCCGGGCGAGGAAACCAGTTATGGCAATGCCGGACTGATCGAACGCGCCAGCGTCATACCCTATGCGTTTCCGCGCGATTGGCGCAGCCTGTGGCGCTATGCGCGGAACAACACGCCGGACGTCAGCTATCACCCGCGCTTCTTGCCGCGCGTGGCGCCTTGGCTGTTGCGCTACTGGTGGCATTCGTCGCCGGCGCGGCTAGCCCGCGCGGCCGACATGATGTTGCCGTTGATCGAGCGCAGCGTGGCCGAGCATGATGCCTTGAAAGACGACGCGCAGATCTCGCACCTGTTCCGCCGCAACGGCTGGATCGACGGTGTGCGCACCGAAGCCGGCTTGGCGCGTGCCATCGCCGAGGCCGACGCCCTGGCTCCCTATGGTTTGAATTACCGAGTATTGGACCGGCAGGCGCTGGCGGCGCTGGAGCCCTCGCTGTCTGCGCGGATGGTGGGCGCGGTCCATTGGCTGGACCCCGTCAACGTGTCGGATCCCGGCGCCGTGACTCGGGGCTACGCCGCCTTGTTCCAGCAGCGTGGGGGGCAGCTTGCCAGGGGCGACGCGCGCAGCCTGAAGCCGGCCCCGGGCAAGGGCTGGCAGGTGCAGGGCGAGGAAGGGGTGATCGAAGCGCGCGACGTGGTCGTGGCGCTGGGGCCATGGTCGCCCGATGTCTTGCGGCCATTGGGCTATCGCATTCCAATGGCGGTCAAACGGGGCTACCACCAGCACTTCGCGCTGGAAGACGGGGCGACCTTATCGCACCCGGTGGCGGATATCGATTGCGGATTCGTCGTGACGCCGATGACGCTGGGCGTGCGGCTGACGACGGGGGCGGAGTTCGCGGCGCGCGACGCGCCGCCGTCGCCCATCCAGGTCCAGCGGACGCGGGTGTTGGCCGGGCAGTTGCTGCCCTTGGGCGCGGCGGTCGAGCACGAACCGTGGATGGGTTGCCGCCCCTGCATGCCAGACATGCGTCCGGTGATCGGGCCCGCGCTCCGGCACCCCGGGCTGTGGATGGCATTCGGCCATGCGCATCACGGCTTTACGCTTGGCCCGGTGACCGGCAAGCTGCTGGCCAGCCTGATCACGGGGCAGGCGCCGGATATGGATCCGGCGCCTTACGGCTTGCGCCGCTGACGCAGGATCAGGCCGAGGCCTTTTCGCGGCGTTTGCGCACGGCGAGCGCCAGGGTGTCCAGCACCGGTTCGGTCTGGGACCAGCCCAGGCAGGCATCGGTGATCGATACGCCGCGGCGCAGCGGCTGGCCAGGCTTCAAGTCCTGGCGACCCTCTTCAAGGTGGCTTTCGATCATGACGCCGGTGATGCGGGCATCGCCTTGGGCAAGCTGCGCGGCGATGTCGTTGGCCACGTCGATCTGGCGCAGGTGCGACTTGTTCGAGTTGGCGTGCGAGCAGTCGATCATGACCTGTTCGCGCTGGCCGGCGGCGCGCAGGGCGGCGCAACAGGCGTCCACGCTGGCGGCGTCGTAATTGGGTCCTTGCTTGCCGCCGCGCAGAATCACATGGGTGTCCTGGTTGCCGCGGGTTTCGAAGATGGCGGCCATGCCCATTTTGGTCATGCCCATGAAGGCGTGCTTGGCGCTGGCGGCCACCATGGCGTCCGCAGCGATCTGCACGCCGCCGTCGGTGCCGTTCTTGAAGCCCAGCGGGCAGCTCAGGCCCGAGCTCAACTGGCGATGGCTGGGGCTTTCAGTGGTGCGCGCGCCGATGGCGCCCCAGGCGATCAGATCAGCGATGTATTGCGGGCTGAGCAGGTCCAGGAATTCGGTGGCGATCGGCAGGCCCAGGCCGCTGATGTCCAGCAGCAGTTCGCGGGCGCGGCGCAGGCCTTCATTGATGCGGAAGCTGCCGTCCAGGCGCGGGTCGTTGATATAGCCCTTCCAGCCGACGGTGGTACGGGGCTTTTCAAAATAGACGCGCATGACGATCAGCAGGTCTTTCTTGTGCTGGTCCACGGCGGCGCGCAACTGGCGGGCGTATTCCATCGCCTGCCCATGGTCGTGGATCGAGCAGGGGCCGACCACGATCAGAAGGCGGTCATCGCGGCCATGCAGCACGTCGGCGATCTGCGTGCGGCTGTCTTCGACCAGCGTCTGGATGGCGGGGGAAACGGGCAGTTCGTCCTGGAGCAGCGCGGGCGAAATCAGCGGACGCACTGCACTGATGCGCGTGTCGTCGGTGCGCGTGTTGTCCTGGGTCGAGTCGGCCGTACCGACCTCGCGGTCGTGCTGGGGGTCGTCAATGCGGGTCAAGGGATGCTCCGTGCCGTAGATGCGTAAAGACTGCCATTATCGCACCGGCGCCGCCGCGGTGCGCCGGGCGGTGGGGGCCGTCTGGCCGAGTCCGGGCGTGGCGGGCGTCCGAACGGAGGCGGGCCTATCGGCGGAAGATGCTCCAAAACCTAAGCCTATCGGCATGGAAATGGCACTAAACCGTTCTCGATAACGACAGATCGGTTGCAGATGCCGTAGGATGGAGTCCACGGATTTCAAGCGGTCGCCTGCAAAGGCCCGCCCTATAAGCTAGGACGGAACGTAATGCCTAAAACCGACGCCGGAGCGGCTCGACGGATTCTTCTGGTTGAAGACCACCCGGTCGAGCGCGCTTACCTGCAGAACATGCTGTTAGCGTTGGGATATCGCCGGGTCGCCGGCGTGGGAAGCAGCACCGAAGCCGTCGGCGCGCTGGGCCGACAGTTCTACGACCTGGTCATCAGCGACATCGTCATGGGCGATGGCGACGGCACGCATCTGCCCAACGAACTGCGCCGGCTTGTCGACGTCGGGCGGCTCAAAGCCATGCCTCCCATCATCTGGATCAGCAGCCTGAGCGACGAGCTGCTGCAGTCCCATGTGCGGCTGGCGCTGCAAGCGGGCTGTCCGTCGGCGCAGGCCCTGTCCAAGCCCGTATCGCGCACGTCCATGCAGCAGGCGATCAAGACGGCGCTGCTGTCCGCCGATGACGTAATATCGCCACGCCAGCCCTCCGTGCGGCGCGACGTGATCGAGGCGGAACTCGGGCGCGCCCTGATCACCGGCCAGGGTATGAGCGTGGTGCTGCAACCGCAGATGAGCCTGGTGACGGGCCAAGTACTGGCGGCCGAAGCGCTCTCGCGTTGGGATCACCCCGAACTGGGCCCGATTTCCGCGGCCGACTTCGTGCCGGCCGCGCATCGCCTGGGTATGGACCGGATGCTGTTCCTGCGGGTTGTAGACCGGGTTATCGAGGTATTGCAGCGCATGCATGCCGAGGACATCGCCGTGCCAATCGCCATCAATGCGTCGTCGTCCACGCTGTGCTCCCGCGACTTGCCCACGCTGCTGGAAAAGCGCGTGGCGCAGGCGGGGCTGCCGGCCCGGCTGGTGAAGATCGAACTGACCGAGGACGAACCCGTCAATGACTGGTTGGCACTGTCGTCGGTGCTGAACCTGTTGCGGGTGCGGGGCTTTGAACTGGCGATGGATGATTTCGGCGCAGGCATCGCGTCGATGCGGCTGTTTTCCGCCATGCCGTTCACCGAATTGAAGATCGACCGCGACTTCATCGTGCACATGCATCGCGAAGCGGCCTCGCGGGCGGTAGTGGCCGCGGCCATCGAAATGGGCCGCGTGCTGGGGCGGCGCGTGGTGGCAGAAGGCGTTGAGCAAGACCGCGACGTGCAGTTGTTGCGGGAGCTGGGCTGCGACGTCGCGCAGGGCTACGGGCTGTCCGTGCCGCTGGATGCCGAGGCGTTCATCGATTTTTGCCGCCGGCACTGAGGCCGGGCGGCAGCGGCCGCCGCCCGTCAGCATGGATAGCTGGCCGTATTGACCGGGATCAAAGTGGGCGGGTCGCGCAGGGGCTAGGTGGTCCGCGAGCTACTACCATGGAAGCTGTTTGAGGGTTTCCCTGGAGTGGTGAATCGATGCGACGCATACTTGCCGCCGTCCTGCTGTTGTCCCTGCTGGCCTGGACCGGCACGGTCTGGACGAATCCACCGGCTGAATTCAATATCTGGACCCTGCGCGACCAGCTCATCCTGTTGACGGGCCTGGGCGCCTACGCCCTGATGGCCCTGATCATGCTACTGGCGGTGCGGCCGCAGTGGATCGAATCCAGGCTGGGTGGCCTGGACAAAATGTACCGCTTGCATAAGTGGAGCGGCATCCTGGCGACGGCCCTTGCCGCCGCACACTACCTGGTCAAGATAGGCAAACCGCTGCTGCTTGCGCTGTTCGAGCCCGTGCCCAAGACGCCACGCGCGACGGCTTGGTTGGACATGTTCCGCGGGTCCGCCAAGGACATCGGGGAATGGGCGGTCTGGATTTTGGTGGCATTGGTCGTGCTGACGCTTTGGCGGCGGTTTCCCTATCATCTGTGGCGGCAGGTGCACCGCATCGCGGCTGTCGTGTTCCTGGTGGTCGCGTTTCATGGGGTAGTGCTGACGCCCGCTGCCTGGTGGTGGCAACCTGCGGGATGGCTGGTGGCGGCAGCGACTGCCGTGGGCAGTGTCTGTGCCGTCATGGCGTTGACCGGCTTGATCGGGAGAGCCAGGCGGCATAAGGGGTTGGTGCTATCGGTCGACCCGCTGTCCGACGACATTCTGTCGCTGACCTGCAGGGTCGAGGGGGATTGGCACCACCGCGCCGGCCAGTTCGCCTTCCTGACGGCCGATCGCCGCGAAGGCGCGCATCCCTTCACGGTATCGGGTGCAGATGACGGCACGGGGCGTGTGCAGTTCTCCATCAAGGCGCTGGGAGACTACACTCGGCGGCTCCAGACCAGTCTGAAGCCGGGACAGGCGGTGATGGTGGAGGGGCCGTATGGCTGCTTCGACTTGCAGCAAGATGACGGCCGTCCGCAAATATGGGTGGCCGCGGGCATCGGTGTGACGCCATTCATATCTTGGCTGGAGTCGTTGCAGGCCGAGCCGGAACGTGCTCCGCAGGCGGCGCTGTACTACTGTGCGCGCAACGAGGCCGAGGCGCCGTTCGCACGGAAGCTGGAGACACTTTGTGCACAGGTCCCCCGGGTGGCGCTGCGTGTGTGGTACAGCGAGGGGCAACGGCCGTTGACGGCCGCCGATCTACTGAAGGGCCATATCGCCGGGGCGCCTTGGCCGAGTGTGTGGTTTTGCGGGCCCAACGGCTTCGCCGATGCGCTGAAAGATGGGCTGCACCGGCGGGGAATGCCGGTGCGCCGCTTGTTTCACCAGGAAGCGTTCCAGATGCGCTAAGACCCGTCCTAGGAATTCAGATACCGGATACGTCGACGTCGCCCGGGTAATCCACCGAGAACTTCAGCACGGTCTCGCGCGATTTGCCGGGTTCCAGTTCCCATTCCCAAGCGAGCTTGCCGTCTTCTTCACGCTTGACGTCGCGGTCGGCGGGCGACAGCAGCTTGACCACGATCTTCTCGTTGCGCGAGACCGGCAGGCGGTCCTTGAACACGAGCTGTTCCTTCGTAGCCTTGTTGTTCTTGACCGTGATCTTGTACTCATAGGTCACGCGTTTTCCGCTGCCAGAAAACCCCGTGCTTTCGGTAAAGCGGTTCACCAACTGGCGTTTGATGGAAATGCCATCGTCCGCGCCCATGGCCAGTTCGACCTTTTCGCCGGGCATGACCGCCTTGATGCGGCTTGATGCCACGAAAGCGTCATCCAGGAAGGTATTGAGCGGGCCGGCCAGGAACGGGAAGTCCGTATTGTTGCTGGCTTGCGCGGTCAGGAAGACGGCCTCGCGCAGTGCGGGCGTGGACTGGTATTGCAGCGTGGCCGGCAGCTTGGCGGTTGCGATGGCGACACGTTGCGAGGAGTTGTCCGAGGGCAGGGTGGCCGGATTCTTGATCTGGAACGAGGCACTGGTCGCCTCGTTCTGCATCTGGGCGGTGGACACCTCCACGGCTTCGGGCGCCGGTTCGGGCATGGCGGCGTCGGCATAGGCTTCGGCGGCTGAGCTCGGGCGCGAGCGCTTCATCGACATCTCGCTCGTGACGGGAGCGGGCGCGGCGACGGGGCGGGGCGGCCGAGGCGGCGGAGGCGGGGGCGCCACATCGATGATCCACGGTTGCAGGGGCGGCGCGCCGCCGCCCAGCGAGGGCCGAGCGGTGGACAAGGTCAGCTTGACGTTCTTCCAGTCTTCGCCGGTGTTCTGGCTGATGACGCCGAAGTAGCCCAGGTCCACGCTGCGGTCCGCCGGGCGCAACCGGGCGTCGTAGGCGGGCGTCCAGCGGGCGCCGCCCACGGCATACGACACCGCCAGGTCCACCTTGCCCGCACGCGCCAGGTTCACACGCAGCGTGACCGTCTTGGTGCGGCGGCTTAACTGCCCTTGCAGGACGTTCAATTGGTCGTGCAGCGCTTCTATTTCGCGTTCCAGCACGGTCTTGCGTTCGGCGACCTGACGCAGGCTGGCCAGCGTCTTGCCCAGGCTGTCGGCGCTAAGCGTCTGGAGCGCCTTCAATTCGTCCAGGGTCAGGCGGGCGCCTTCCTTGGCGGGTTCAGTCGCGCCGCGCTGCATCATCAAGACCAGTTCGCGCTGGTTGTCCAGCACGGCGGCTTCGTCGTCCAGTTCGGCTTGCTGGGCCTCGAGCTTGCGCAATTGCTCCTGCAGCGTGCGGACTCGTTCATTGGCGGTGTCGGCCTGGTAGGCGTCACGCACCTTGACGTCCAGCAGCGAGGCTTGGCCGGTGCTCTTGGCCGACACTTGCAGCGAACTCTCCTGCAACGTGACCGGCAGGTTCTCCAGCACCAGTTCGTGTTCGCCGGCGGCAAGCTCGCTGCTGGCCGACCGGGTCACCACCGCGCGGTCTTGATAGACCGTCACTGCGCCGATCGAGGAAGCCAGCCCGGCGGCTGCGCCCAAGCCGGGAATCGTTGCGATGGCCAAGGCCAGAAGGGTACGTCGCACTAAGTCACCTGTAGGAAGGTTGAGGTCGGCAAGGCTGCGGCCCGGTTCAGGGACGGATCGCCGATAGCGCGACAATTTACTCCGCGTCTTTCCGGCTGGCTTTACAGAAGATGACAAAAGCGACAGGGCGATACCGCCCCATTTTTGCGCCGTCGCTCAAGCCCGTTCGGGATGGGCCAGGCGACGCAACATGTCGACGGCGTTGACGGCCGCGATCGAACGGTCGTGCCGCCGGTAGGCCATGTCCAGCAAGGCGTGCGGGGCGTCGCCGGCGATGGGCCGGTACTCGATGCCTTCGGCGCCCATGTGGCGCATCGCCGCGGGCACGACCGAGATCCCGACGCCGGCGGCGACCAGGCTGACGATGGATGCCATCTGCGGCGCCTCCTGGATCACACGCGGGGCGAATCCCGCCCGCTGGCAGGCGGATTGGATGGCGTCGTACAGCCCTGCGCCGATGGGGCGCGGATACAGCACGAAATCCTGGTCGGCCAGCGCTGCGATGGGCACGCTGGTCAGGCGGCTCAAGGGATGGTCGGGCGGCAGGGCGACCAGCATCGGCTCGTCCAGCACCCGCTCGGATTCGAATTCGGCGTCCAACAGGTAGGGCGGACGCACGAAGGCGACGTCCACCTCGCCCAGCCGCAGACCACGCAGCAGCGAAATGGTGTTGCTTTCCGTGAGCGTGACGCGCACATCGGGATAGCGGTCGCGGAAGGCGCGGATGGCGCGCGGCAGGTAAGGGTGGAACACGGCCGATGCGGTGAACCCCACGGTGAGGGCGCCGCGTTCGCCGCGGCCAAGCCGGCGGGCGGTGTCGATGGCACGGTCGGCGCTTGCCAGGATGGCGCGGGCGTCTTCCAGGAACTGGACGCCGGCCTCGGTCATTTCCACCCCTCGCGGCAGACGCAGGAACAGCGGCGTGCCGATTTCGCGTTCCAGTTGTTGGATCTGCTGGCTGAGCGGCGGTTGCCCGATGCCCAGACGGGCGGCCGCGCGGGTGAAGTGCAGTTCTTCAGCGACGGCGGTGAAGTAACGCAAGTGGCGGAGTTCCATCGGTTTAAAGTATGGGCTCTGTGAGTTTCATATATTGGACATATGCAGGGGAAAAGTCTACTTTGATGGGGCGGGCTCTACGCCCGATGCCTTTCGAGAATCCTGATGTCTACCCCCTCCGCCAACTCTTCCTCCCCGGCCCCCACCGACTATCTTGCCCGGGGCACGCCCGGGTTGCGCCGTGCGCAATGGGCGCTGTTCGCTGCCGGCTTTTCCACCTTTTCCCTGCTGTATTGCGTACAGCCGCTGATGCCGCTGTTCACGCAGGCGTTCGGCGTGTCACCCGCGCAAAGCAGCTTGGTCCTGTCGCTGTGCACGGGGCTCCTGGCTGTGGCGATTTTCTTTGTGGGGCTGTTCTCGCAATCGCTGCCGCGCAAGCGGGTGATGGCGTTGTCCTTGGTTGCGTCGGCCGTGCTGGGCACGATCGCGGCGGTGGCACCGGATTGGCACAGCCTGTTGGCGCTGCGCGCCTTGCAAGGCGTGGCGATGGGCGGCGTGCCCGCGGTGGCGATGGCCTATCTGGCCGAAGAGGTCGAACCGGACACGCTGGGCTTCGTCATGGGCCTGTACATCAGCGGCAGCGCCTTTGGCGGCCTGTCAGGCCGCGTCATCACGGGCTTGGTGTCCGACCACTTCGGCTGGCGGGCGGCGATGGGCACGCTGGGCTTGCTGGGCATTGTGGCTGCCGTGTTGTTCGTCTGGCTGCTGCCGCCTTCGCGCCGCTTTGCGCCGCAACGCGGCCGGGGCTGGGCGGGCGTGGCGGGCGACGTGCGCGCCGGCGTCAGCGCCCATCTGAAGAACGGCCCGCTGTGCGCGTTGTTCGCGATGGGCGGCTTGCTGATGGGCGCATTCGTCACGCTCTATAACTATGTGGGCTTCCGCCTGCTGCTGCCGCCGTTCTCGCTGAGCCAGACCTTCATTGGCTTCATCTTCGTCGTGTATCTGGTGGGAATTTTCGCGTCGACGTTCTTCGGCCGGCTTGCCGACCGCCATGGCCGGGGCGCGATGCTGTCCGCGGCCACGGGCCTGGCGCTGGCCGGCCTGCTGCTGACGCTGTCTGATTCATTGCCCGTGCTGATCGCCGGCATCGTCCTCTTTACGTTCGGGTTTTTCGCGGCGCATGCGGTGGCCAGCGGGTGGGTCGGGCAGATGGCGCGCGGCTACAAGGCGCTGGCCGCGTCGCTGTACCTGCTGGTGTACTACGTGGGGTCCAGCGTGCTGGGCGCCTGGGGCGGGCATTTCTGGGCCTCCAGCCAATGGCCGGGCGTGGCGGCGATGGCCGGCGGCCTGCTCACGCTGGCGCTCGTGATCAGCGCCGGGCTGGCCTGGCGCACGGGCGGCAGCGCCAAGCGCGCCACGGCCATCGTCGGCGAGTCTTCCTGAGGGTGCTAGGGTAGTCGAGCTGCCTGCGGTTCTAGGGGCGCCGCGGCGACCGTTCGCGCTGCAAGGGTGGCGTCGATGCCCTGGCTTAGCGCCGACAGCAGCAGGTGCGGCGCCAAGTCCAGCTGTGCCAGCAGCACGCTGCATCGCGACATCTTGGCCAGATCGTCATGGGACAGGGCGGCCAACCATTGGCAGGCATGCGCCGATATCTGCAGGCCGGCCATCGCCGGCGCGTTGCCGGTGCGGGCCAGCCGCTGCAACAGCAGCAGATACATCAGGTTGGTTTCGTGGATATCGCGCAGAAGTTCGGTGGATTTCGGCATCGGGCATCCCTGACTTCGAAATTTCCGCCGGTCGGCCGCGGCCGGAGCGGAAGGGCGCGTGGCGTCCTCGTGGGAACGCCTATTCCAAGCCCGGGGCGGGCTTGCGAGCCGGTAGAGTCTGTCGATCATATTTAAGCGATTCGGGCGCGTCAGTTATGGATTTCCCTGTGCGCGCTTCGGACATAAGGCCATTTTATAAAAACGACGCATTCTCATTTATAATTGCCCGCATGCCAAGTGGCGCGTTGCGGGGTTCTCCTGCACGCAGCGCCCTGGTGGCTGTTTCAACCGAGGCCTGCGATGACTTCCTCCTCCCTAGACCGCCAGACGCTGCAGCGTGAACATGCGGCGCTGCTTGCCGCTTACGGCCAGGCGCAATCGCATTGCAGCCAGTTACTTAGTGCGCAGGCGGCGCGAATCCTGCACCTGGAAGGCGAAGCGATGCGCCTGCGCGCCGCAGTGATTCAGCGGGATACCGCGCTGGCCTGGGCGCGCGAAGACCATCGCGCGTTGGAAGGATCCATACCGGGCCTGCCCAAGCGGGTGGCGCTGGCGCGGCGGGTCACGCAACTGATGGAACGCATCCAGTGCCTCATGCGCGAGCGGCTGGCCTGGCAGGACCGCGCCAGCCAGGCGCGGGCGCGACCCGTCGAACGGTTGGCAGAAGCCGTGGCGTCGCCACCGGCCGTGACGGCGGTGGCCCTGCGCCAGAAATCCGTGCTCTGCGTGGGCGAAGACGCCATGGCCTTGATGTTGACGCGCAAGGTCGTTGAACTTGCCGGCGGTCGTTACCTGGGCCACAGTGGCGAAGGCGACGCGGACGGCGCCACGCTGGAGGCCAGCCTGGTCGCCGCCGACCTGGTTATCTGCCAGACGGGGTGCGTCAGCCACGGCGCCTATTGGCGCGTCAAGGACCACTGCACCCGCACCGGCAAGCAGTGCGTGCTGGTCGACAAGCCCGAAGCGCTGAATGCCTTGCGCCTGGACGGGGAACCTGCGTTCGAGCAGGAACGGTAGCGTCGCGTTACCGAGCGTTTCCGCACGGTGACGCCGCCCCGCAATACAGTAGGCGTTGGCAAAGGGGCAAACATGCTGAAAAAACAAGATCGCGTAGCCCTCCCTTGGACGGATACGCTTGCCCGTCTGGAAGACGAACGCATCATGCTGCAGCGGATTGCCGCGGGCATGCCGCTGGCGCACGTGCTGGAACACGTGCTGCACGCTATCGAGGCGCAATCCAGCGTCGAATTACGCGCGGCGATCGCCTTGATCGACGATACCGGGACCTTCCTGTTGCATGCGGCGGCGCCCAGCTTGCCGGCGGCATTCAATGTGGCCGTGCAACGCACGCCGATCGGGCCCCACATGGCCTCCTGGGGCTCTGCGGCGTATGCCGGCAGCGCGGTCTATGTGGAGGACATCGCCTCGCATCCCGATTGGGAGCGCTGGCGTGACCTGGCCTTGGCCCACGGATTGCGGGCGTGCTGGTCCACGCCAATCAAGGCGCCGGACGGACGCTTGCTTGGGGTGTTCTCGAACTACTACAGCGCCGTGCGTTCCCCGTCGGCCGACGATATCGACGCCATTGCGCTGGTGACGCGCAGCGCCGCGCTGGCCATCGAGCGCCACCTGACCGATACCGCGCTGCGCGCGAGCGGCCAGCGCTGGCGCGCCATGTTTGACGGCATGCAGGAAGCTTTCTTCCTGAGCGAGGCGCTGCGCGACGACAGCGGGCGCATCGTGGACTTTCGCTTCCTGGAGGTGAACCCGGCCTTCGAGCGCCAAAGCGGCATGCGTGAAGGCGACACGCTGGGCCACACGCTGCGCGAAATGATCCCGGGAGTGCCCGGCCAGATCATGGACGCGTTCGCCCAGGTGGTGGAAACGGGTGAGCCCACCCAGTTCGAGTTCGCCGTGCCGGCGCCCAAGGAGGCCTGGTACGAGGCCCGCGCACGCAAGGACGGCGATGACCGCATGATGGCGTTGTTCCTGGACGTTACCGCACGCAAGGCGGCCGAGACGGAACTGTGGGAGGGGCAGCACCGGAAGAATTTCCTGCTGTCGTTGGGCGACCGCATGCGTGAACTGCATCACCAGTCGGAAATCGAACGGGCCGCCTGCGAAGGTTTGGGTCAGCATCTGTCGTTGGGCCTGGTGGCCGTGGTGGACTGGCCCGGCGACGATGCGGCGGCGGTGTCGCCGTCCACGTGCTGGCGGTCCGAGGGGGACCGGGCCACGCAGCCGGCGCTTGGGCCCGGGCAGTTCGGGCAAGAGTTCAAGGTGGCGCTGCGTAAGGGACGCACCGCCTATGTGGAACCGCTGTTGGCCGATCCAGGCGGCGAAGTCCGGCCCTCTGCGATCGTGGTGCCCATGCGCCGCTGGGGGCGGCAGGGGGCCGCGCTGGTAGTGCGTCCGCAGTCCACGAGTCGGCTCAAAGCCGGCGATCTTACCTTTATTGAAGAAGTGACGGAACGCATGTGCGACGCCGTCGAGCGGTCTCAATACGCCCGGACGCTGGAGCAACGGGTCGAGCATGCCATTGCCGAGCGCGACCGCATCTGGCGCCTGTCACCGGAGTTGCTTGCGGTGGTCGACGCGCAAGAACGTTTCGTCAGCGTCAATCCGGCCGTGCGCCCCATCCTGGGCTGGAGTCCGGAGCAGTTCATCTCCATGGGGCTGGCCGAGCTGGTGCATCCGGACGACCAGGCGGCCACGCGCGCCGCCATTGCGCAGGCCGCGCATGCGGACCCCGCGCAAGCGGTGCGGCATATGGAAAACCGATTGCTGACTCGCGGCGGCGCCTATCGCTGGATCACCTGGAGCATGTCTTGGTCGCAAGACAGCCTGTACATGACGGGCCGGGACGATACGGATCTGAAGGCGCAGGCGGAAATGCTGCGGGATACTGAGCAGGCGTTGCGGCAGTCGCAGAAGATGGAAGCGGTAGGGCGCCTGACCGGAGGGATTGCGCACGACTTCAACAACATGCTCCAGGGCATCACCGGCGCCTTATATCTGATCAAGCGCAAGCTGGACGCCGACACGCCCGAGCAGGCCGGGCGCTTCATCAACGTGGCGATGGACTCCGCGAACCGGGCCGCGCACTTGACGCAGCGGTTGCTGACCTTTTCGCGGCGACAGCCCATCGATCCGAAACCGTTCAGCGTGGCATCGACACTGCAGTCGATGGCGGACCTGTTCCATCGCTACACGGGCGAGCGTGTGCGCTTGCTCTTCGACCTGGATCCGGCACTGTGGACGGTGCGGTGCGACAAGAACCAGTTCGAGAACGCCTTGCTGAACCTGGTGATCAACGCCTGTGATGCCATGCCCAATGGCGGCGCACTGACCATCGCCGGGTCGAACCAGTCCATGGATGCGATGCGCTTGCGCCAGTTTCCGGGCTTGAAAGCCGGCGACTTCGTGGAAGTCTCGGTGTCGGACGTTGGCTGCGGCATGCCGCCAGACGTGTTGGCCCATGCCTTTGATCCGTTCTTCACCACCAAGCCGTTGGGGGAAGGCACGGGCTTGGGACTATCGATGATCTATGGTTTTGCCAAACAGGCCGGCGGCATGGCCACGCTGGAAAGCGCAGTCAGCCAGGGGACGACGGTCAGGCTGTTTCTGCCTCGGTATGACGGCGCGCCGGATGCCGCGGCGCGGCAGGAACCTTCGGCCCAGCAGGTGCCGGGCGTCGGACAGCCTTCCGTGGTGGTCCTGGTGGAAGACGACGACAACGTGCGCGACATGGTGCATGAATGCCTGGCCGAATTGGGTATGCGCGTGCTGACCGCAGCCGATGGTGAAGCTGGGCTGGAGCTGGTGCTGGGCACCTCAGGCATCGATCTGCTGGTGACGGACGTGGGGCTTCCGGCGCTGAACGGGCGGCAATTGGCGGATGCCGCGCGGGCGGCGCACCCCGGGCTGAAGGTGCTGTTGATGACTGGGTACGCGGAAAGCGCGGCGCATGACCGGGGATTCCTGGAACAGGGGATGGAACTGATCGTGAAGCCGTTCTCGCTGGATGCGTTGGGCCAAAGGGTGCAACACATGTTGGCCGAGTCCCGCGACGCGGTGCCGGGCGGCGCAGGCCAGGGGTAGCGCGGGCGGTGGGATGCCAGGGTTGCAAAGGCAGGTAAAAAATACCCGTCCGGACGCGCCGGACGGGGTGTTTCACAGGCAGGTGGGCAGCGGGAGGGCCATCCAAGGACGGGAACGGGGCTTGCGAATAAGTCCACGCATTCCAACCAAGGAGTCTGACTATGAAAACCCGTGCCATGACTTGCGCTTTTGTACTGCTGACGGGCCTGACGTCCGCCGGCGCCGCGCTGGCCCAGTCGGCCAGCCCGACTACGCCGTCTTCCACGCCGAACGACGCCACCGGCGCCCAGCCGAACCGCCCCTTGCCGGCGGGGCAGATGGCGCCCGCGCCCAATGCGACGCCCTCTACGGGGACCACCGCGCCCGCGATGCAACATAGCGGCACCATGTCTTCGGGCAAGAAGCACTCCGATGAAACGCCCAAGCGTCCGCGCGAAGCCAACGACAACGTGCCGCGCACGCCAGCCGCTGGCGCCGCACCCCCTCCGGGGTACCCGAACACGGGCGGTTCGAAGTAAGAGCGCCCAAAGCTTGGCTGCCCGTAAGGGGCAGCCATAAAAAGAAGGCTTCCGCAGGGAAGCCTTCTTTGCGTGCGGGTCCGCTCAGTAACTGCTAGTGCTGGCGGCGCAGCTCCGCCGGCGGCACCCGCAGTTGCCCGCGATATTTGGAGACGGTGCGGCGTGCCAGCAGGATGCCGCTGGCCGCCAGTTGCTGGGTCAGGGCCACATCGGACAAGGGCATGGTGGGGTCTTCGGCGTCTACCATTTCCTTGATCAGCGCCCGTACCGCGGCGGCCGAGCACGAGCCGCCCGATTCGGTGGCCAGTTCTCGGGAAAAGAAGTGGCGGAACTCAAATACGCCGCGAGGCGTCACCATGTACTTGCCGACGGTTGCTCGCGATACCGTGGACTCGTGCATGTCGAGATCGTCGGCCACTTCCCGGAGCATCAGCGGGCGCAACGCCACCTCGCCATATTCGAAAAACGTCTGCTGCCGCTTGACGATGGCCTCCGCGACACGCTGGATGGTGGTGTAGCGCTGTTCCACATTGCGCACCAGCCAGCGCGCCTCCTGCAACTCTTGAGCCATCGGGCTGCGGTCGTCCAGGCGGGCGCGGCGGAACAGGTCGGCATAGGTGCGGTGCAGGCGCGCTTGCGGCATCGCATTGCGGTTGGGCAGCACGCGCCAGCGGGCATGCCATTTATCCACGAATACATCCGGCACGACGTACACCGGCGCTTCGGCGCTGTAGCGGGCGCCCGGTTTGGGATCCAGGCTTCGGATCAGCGCGCACGCCTCGCGCAGCGCCTCGTCGGAACATTCCAGCAGGCGGCGCAGTCCGACGCAGTCGTTCTTGCCCAAGCGGTCCAGGTGCTCGCGCACGATCCGCAGCGCCAGATCGCGGGTTGCCCCGTCGACAGCCCGCGCTGCCAGGAGTTGCAGGGTCAGGCATTCCGTGAGGTCTCGTGCGCCCAGCCCGGGCGCATCCAGTTGCTGCACCAGGCGCAGCGCGGCGGTCCATTCCCCCTCATCGGGCGGCGGACTGAATTCGGGCCGGTCCGCACTGCAAAGGCTGCCCAGGGGAACGCGCAGATAGCCGTCGTCATCCAGGGCATCGATGATGAATTCCGCCAACAACCGATCACGGGGCTCCAGGTGATAGTTGCCGAGATCCTGCGACAGGCGCTCCCGCATCGATAGGGATGCGCTGGCCCATTGGCCCAGGTCCTTGCCTTCGCCGGTGCCGGACGACGGCATGGGGTAGTCGCCGGAATAGGCCGGGGCGTCGGGGGGCGCTTCTTCGTTTTCAGCGCTTGGGGTGGTCGTGTGCTCCGCCGGCGCATCAGCGTGCTCGCCGTGGCCGACGGGCCGGGTGTCCGGCCCGTTGTCGGCGGTCTCGCTATCCTGCTCGTCGCCATCTTCAAGAAAGGGATTGGTGGCCAGCGCATGCTCCACCGCGGTCGTGAATTCAAGCGCCGACATTTGCAGCAGCTTGACGGACTGCTGAAGCCGGGGCGCCAGCGTCATCTGCTGTCGCAGGCGCAATTCTTGCGTAGGGTGGCCCAATCGAGTCTCCTTGCCGGGAGCCGCCGGAAGGCGGCGCATCCCTGATACTCAAGCAAACTCCATGCCAGGTGGGTTTGCGGGTGAGCATCGGGGGGATGGCGGCTGCGGGCGGAGACGCTATTACAAGCCGGCGGTAAGAACTGCTCAGCGGTCTGCCAAGCCTTCCTTGTCGTAGACGTCCAGCCGGTTGTAGAGGGTCTTCAGGCTGACGCCCAACGTGTCAGCGGCCAGGCGCTTATCGCCGTCATGATGCGCGAGGGTTGCCAGGATGAATTCACGCTGGGCCCGGCCCAGGGGCATGCCGACGGGAAAACTGAGGGCGCCATCGCGAACCTCCGTTCGCTGACGGGCAGGGGCGCGCGCCAGCAGATCGGTGTCCAGTTGGGTATCAGACAGGATGAAAGCGCGCTGCACGACGTTGCGCAGTTCGCGGACGTTGCCGGGCCAGTCGTGCTGCTGGATCGCATCGAGCATCTGCTTGGAAAACGTCTTCTGCGTGCGGTGCTGCGCATTCAGAGTTTCCAAGAACCGGTGCGCCAGAATCACCGCGTCGTCGCCGCGTTCGCGCAGCGGCGGCACGCGCAGGGGAATGACCAGTAAGCGATGGAGGAAGTCCTGTCGCAGCCGGCCTTCAGCGACCGATGCCGCTGGGTCGCGGTTACTGGCGCAGATAATGCGCACATTGGCCCGGAGCAGGTCGGACCCGCCCACGCGCTGATACGTCCCGGCCTCCAGCACGCGCAGGAAATGCACTTGCATGTCGGGAGGCATCTCGGTGACCTCGTCCAGAAACAGGGTGCCGCCGCTGGCATATTCAAAGTAGCCCGCATTCTGGGCCAACGCCCCGGTAAAACTTCCCTTCTCGTGCCCGAACAGTTCAGCGTGGGCAAGCGTGCCACTGATGGCGCCGCAGTTCACGGCGACAAAAGGCTGGCTGCGCCGTTCGCTGGCGTCATGGATCGCGCGCGCAACAATCTCTTTGCCAGCGCCGCTCTCTCCCACGATGAAGACGCTGGCATCGGTGGACGCCGCCAGTTGCAACTGGGTGCCCAGTTTTTGCATGACCGGGGACAGGCCGGTTACGTCCATTGGAGAGGCCGGGGACACGACCGCGTCCTCGCGACCAGTGGTGATGCGATTTGCCATGCTTATACCTCGGCCCGCCCGGAGCCTATCGCGATTTGATAATCGTAGTGGCGGGGTGGGCGCAGGAATGCGACCAGTTGCAAGTATTCGAAAACTTTAGTGGACAGTATCGAATATTTACGCCTGTCGCCGCCAGAGTGACTATTCTCATTGAAACAAGAATGCGCGGCGCGGACATCGCGTCGCCTATCGCCCTATGGAGAAGTAGATGCCTCACTTGCTGGTCGTGGACGATGACGACGCGATTCGAGAGACCTTGGCCGAGCTGGGCCGCGACAGCGGTTTCTCGGTTGCCGTGGCGGCCAGCGTCAAGGACGCGTTCATACAGCTGGAGCGGCAGGCGCCAGATCTGGTGCTGACCGACGTGCGGCTGCCGGGCGGCAATGGCATGGACATTTTCAAGAGTGTTGCCGCGGCCAGCGCAGAAGTCGTTGTGATGACGGGGCATGGCACGGTGGACTATGCCGTCCAGGCCTTGCGCCTGGGAGCTACCGACTTTTTGGTCAAGCCAATCTGCATGGAACGGTTGAACGCCATCCTGACACGCGTCGTCGCCAATGCCGGCGGCGACCTGCCTGGAATGCCGTTCGAGGAAGCCGGACGCTTCGGCAAGCTGTATGGCGCGTCGGACTGCATGACCGCGCTGTATCGCCAGATCGGGCGCGTCGCGCCCACCAACGTTACCACCTTGCTGATCGGCGAAAGCGGCACCGGCAAAGAGTTGGCGGCTCATGCGATCCACGAACTGAGTTCGCGCCGCCAGCGTCCGTTCATTGCCGTTAACTGCGGCGCGATTTCCCCGAACCTGATCGAAAGCGAAATGTTCGGACACGAGCGCGGCAGCTTTACGGGGGCCGACCGCCAGCACAAGGGCTATTTCGAGCGCGCCGACGGCGGCACCCTGTTCCTTGACGAAGTCACGGAGATGCCGCTGGACCTGCAGGTCAAGTTATTGCGGGTGCTGGAAACCGGGCAGTTCATGCGGGTTGGGACAAACCGAGAGATTGCTTGCGACATCCGGATCATCGCGGCCACGAACCGAAATCCCGAACAGGCTGTGCAGGACGGCAAGTTGCGTGAGGACTTGTACTACCGGCTGAGTGTCTTTCCCATTGAGTTGCCTCCGCTGCGTGAGCGTGGCGACGACATTTTGTTTTTGGCACAACGATTTCTCCAGGCCCAGAACCAGGAAACCGGAAAGAACAAGGCGTTCGCTCCGGAAGCTGCTCAAGCGCTGGCGCAATACGATTGGCCCGGCAATGTGCGCGAACTGAAGAACTTTGTACGGCGAGCGTTCATCATGGCGGAGGGCGACGTCCTGAATGCGGATATGTTGGCACCTCACGTCTCGCCAAGCGGGGATGCCGCGGTTGGGCAGGTCAGCGTGCCGGTGGGCGAAACGTTGGCGGAAGCCGACCGTCGCCTGATTTTGGCAACGCTTGCACGCTGCAATGGCGTGAAGAAGCAGACTGCCGCAATGCTGGGCATCAGTCCGAAAACGCTTTACAACCGGCTGGAAGAATATGCGGCTGCCGGCTACGTCTTGCCAGGAGAGGGCGGCTCGGACGAGGCGCGCAGCTAAAGCTAGATTTTGCCGCGCTCTGCTGCCGCCCCGCCAGAGCGGGGCGGCCATCGCGCCGGCCGGTCTTACTTGCCGTAGCGCGTCTTCAGGTCAGCCATGCAGGCGTCCTTGGCGTTGCCGGACATCGCATCGCACTTTTCTTTGCCTACTTTGTAATCGGCATCGTTGCGCGTTTTCGCGGCGTCATGATTGGCTTCGGCCTTTTCCTTGCCGGCCTTGGCATCGGCCTTCGCTTTGTCGCGGTTAGCTTCTGCCTGCTGCTGGCAGACGTCCTTCTGGTTGCCCTTCATACCGTCGCATTGCTTTTTATCCATCTTGTACTGATTGTCGATCTGGTCGCTGCTGCGTACCGGCGTGGTTTGCGCGGAGGCCTGGAACGCCAGGGCGGACAGGCACAGGGCGATAGCGGGGCAAACGGTTTTGGACAGATTCATGACTGACTCCTTTGGGTAAGGGCCCGGTGTGAGGCGGGCCTGCACACCACTAAGCAAGCGGCGTTCCCGGGCCCCCGGGCACGCCGCTTGCGCCGTCCGCCCGTGCATCATTGGCAACATGGAGAGCAAGATGACACAGCCCACTGCACAGAAGCCGGCCAAGCCCGAGGCGAACACACCGAACGACAAGACGGACGCCGCCCATCGCAGCGGCCAGTTCGGTGCGGACGAGCCCGAGGTCGCCGAAAATCCGCCGGCCAAGCGGCCGGCAGACAAGACGCCCAACACCAAGGGGCCGCAATTCGAAGAGGGAGGGGAGTATCCCGGCAAGCGCCCGGGCGGAAAGTAGGGCGGCAGGCCCCGATCAATCCGGGGCTTCCGCCAGGCGGAAGAGCAGCACCACGCAATGCAGGGCGGCCAGGCCGATCAGGCCCTGCACAGCGCGGGTCGCCACCGTGTACGGCAGGATTTTCGCAAACACGTCGAGGTTCACGGCGGCGATCAGGCCGCAGTTCAACCCGCCCGCGACGACCGCCATCAGCGCCAGCCAATCCAGTCGCGACAGTTCACGCCCGCGAGGATCACCGCTTGCGGCAGTTTCTGCTTCAGGGTTGGAAAAAACTTCACTGTCCCCAGGAATGTCCACGGTTTCCTCACGAGTCGTGCCGGCCGTGCCGGCCGTGCCGGCCGTGCCGGCCGTGCCGGCGTTGAATGCGAGGGGCGACGGCGACGGTGCGGACTCAGCGGACAGGGAATCAGCCGCCATTGCGCACCGGATTAGGCGCCGAACGGGAAATGCCGGCCTCGTCAGCGTCGGTGACGCGGTCCGGCGCGATATCGCTGCCATCGTCGTCGCGCACATCCGGCTCAACGCTTTCGCGTTCACCGGTTGCCTGCGAATCGCTGTCGGAATGCGCCAGGCCGGGCGGCAGGTCACTGGCCGAATCGGACGAATCGCTGGGGCCCAGATCGGGGTGGCCATTGTCGTTCGGGTTCGGCAAGCCATCTGGAAAATCGGGAGCGGGGGTACGGGGCATGGCGGTCTCCGGGTAGGGGTGAAGCGCAGCACCCGGGCAGGTGTGCGCACGCCTGACAGCAAGCGCCGTGCCTTCGCGTGACGGGCATGCGAGTTGCTGCGACCGATGACACATGCAACCGGGAGAACGTCATGTCCTTGATTGTCGCCGCACGTTTCCAGACTTTCGACCAAGCCACCGTGGCCGCGCAGAAGCTTTTTGCCGAAGGTTTCACCGAGGACGACGTGCATACGTTCTATATCAATTCCGCGGGTGAGCACGGTCGGTATCCGTTGGGCGGCGACCGGGTCGCAGATCCGGACGCCAAAGGCGGCCACCTCGGTGCCGTGGCGGGCGCAGCGGCGCTGGGATTGCTGTTTGCGCTGCTGGGCGGCCTGATCGCGGCACAGATGGCGGCATCGATCTTCATCGTCATCGCTGCAGCGGGCGTAGGCGCCTACCTGGGGGCGTTGGCGGGCGCGCTATGGATCGTCGGACGGGACAAGCGCAAGGGTAAGTCCACCCTCCACCCGCAAGCAATGCATCCTGCGATTCGCCCGGCGGGCGTGATGCTGGCGCTGCATGTGCCGGTGGGCAAAGAGGCGCTTGCGCGGCAGGTATTGCGCGAATCCGGTGGCCGCGATATCGAACGTGCACAGGGGCGCTGGTTGAACGGCAAGTGGGAGGATTTCGATCCTTTGACGCCGCCCCAGCACGTCGAGGCCCCCAGCTCCGTCACCTGACGGGTCAGTCGCCGGCGCTGCCCGTAATGGGCAGCACGATGCCGGTGATGTAGCTGGCGCACACGGGAGATGCCAGGAACACATAGGCGGGAGAAATCTCTTCGGGTTGCGCCGGCCGGCCCAGGTCGGTGTGCTTGCCGAATTCCTTGATGGCCTTAGGGCTTTGGTCCGCCGGGTTCAGGGGCGTCCAGACCGGGCCGGGCGCCACGGCGTTCACGCGGATCCCCTGGTCGGCCAGGTTCGCCGCCAGCGAACGGGTGAAGGCATGGATGGCGCCTTTCGTGGACGAATAGTCCAGCAGCTTGGCGCTACCGCGAAGTCCGGTCACCGAGCCCGTATTGATGATGGATGCGCCCGCCTTCAGATGGGGTAGCGCCGCCCGGGCCATGTAGAAATAAGCGGTGATGTTGGTGCGCAGCGTCTTGTCCCATTTGTCGTCGTCGATCTCTGTCAGCGTATCGGTATGCTGCTGGTAAGCCGCGTTGTTCACCAGGACATCCAGTTTGCCGAAGGCGCTCACCACTTGTGCCACGGCGTCCTTGCAGAAGGCCGCATCCTGCACGTCGCCCGGAATCAGCAGGCAGCGCCGGCCTTCGGCCTCGACCGCACGCCGGGTGTCCTCGGCATCTTCGTGTTCATTCAGATAAATGACCGCGACGTCCGCGCCTTCACGCGCGAACAGCACACTGACCGCGCGGCCGATACCCGAATCCCCGCCGGTGACAAGGGTGGCCATGTCCTGCAGTTTGGCGCTGCCCGAATAGCCGGGGGCCTGATATTGCGGCTTGAGCGCCATGTCGGCTTCGCTGCCGGGCTTCGCAAGATGCTGGTCCGGCATGGGCGGTGTGGGGTGGGGACGGTCGCCGGTACCGGCGCTGCGGGTTTTGCTCATGCGAGGCTCCTTGAAGCTGGCGCGCGACGCGCGCGTTACGGATCAAGGTCGCAATTGCTGTTCCTGGCCGATGCCATTTATCAACGGCGCGTGGCTTTGGGCACGCGGCTTGCGAGGCCTGCCGTGGGCGTCGTCCCAGGCGCCGTTATTCCAACCACGCGATGAAAAGTGAGAGAGCCATGAACAAGGACCAGGTGAAGGGCAAAGTCAACGAAGCCGTCGGCAAGGCGAAGGAAGTTGCCGGCAAGGCGACCGGCAGCACGTCCACCGAACTGAAGGGGACGGCGCAGAAGGTGGCTGGCAAGACGCAGGCCGCTTACGGCGATGCCAAAGAAAAGGCGCAAAAGCCGGGCTGACGCCCGGCGTGGTCCGGCTGGCGCAGCTATTGGCGTCCGACGATGACGCCGAACAGAAACGCTGCGCCGGCCACCAGCCCGACCGCTTGCCACGGCCGGGCATGAATGTATTCCTCGGTGCAGTCGATCGTTTCCCGCATCAGGTCACCCGCATTCTCCGAGGCGTCACGCAGGCTGCGCCGCGTGGCGTTCAACTGGTCCGACAGCCGGGCCTTCAGCGCGTCCAGATCCGTCGGGTCGGCGTCGCGTAACGTCGCCTCGATTTCATCGATCCAACTTTCCGGATGACGCGCGCGCCTGCGCGACCCACGATTGTCCGGGCCGTTCTCGGGAAAGTCGGAAGGCAGAGGGGTATTCGTAGAGGCCATCAGAAAGCTCCTGGCAATCGGGCGGGAATTCCACCAGCGCGAACCGGCCCGTGCGGCCGCGTGGCGTGTCGGGGCGCTAGGCCTCGAGCATGTCTTGGCAGGCCAGGGTGCAGGCCAGGCAAGCCCCGGCGCAGATCTGGCAATGCTCCATGTCCTGATGCGGCGTGCATGCCCGCGCGCAGGCATCGCAAACCAAGGCGCACAAAGTACATAACGCGGTAGAAAACTCCCCATTGCGCGCCAGCATCGCGGCACACAGGCGGCACACGCTGGCGCAGTCCGTGGCCAGACTGATGCAGCGCTTCATGCGCGTGGCATTGATTTCCAGGCTGGTCGCGGCGCACTGGTCGCAAGCCACCGCGCATTCATAGCAGGCTTGCACACATTGCTCGAAGTTTGGGTCTCGCATTGCATCTCCTTGTGAGTTCCCATGGCTGTCGGCAAAGGTATGCCCGGCCGGCACGGGCACATCCGCTTGCAATTTGAAGGTACTGCGAGTGTTTTATCGAGGCCGCTGGCCGTAGGATGGAAAATCGAAACCAGGCAGGAGATACCAATGAAAAACCGCTCCCCGTCGACGCCCGCCGCCTCTGTTCGTGCGGACCGGTCCGCGCAGGCCGGCGCGCAAGACAACGCTAAGATACTGCCGCCGAGCGGCCCCGTCGATGTGCCGAAACAACCAGTCAAACCAGACGCCTCCACCCCGGATGAGGCGGCGCGCGACAAACGCGCGGTGGTCGACAATCAAACCGAATCGAACTGGGCAGACGGCGCCGCGCCGCAGCCGCGCGCGAAGAACGCCCGCTCATCCCTTTTTTGATTCGCCGGCCGGGCCGGTGCCGTCTACGCCGCCTGGCAGGCCGCGTAGGAATGCCAGCAGACGCCGTTCGTCAGCGTCCAGGCCGCGCGGGGCCTCCGGCGCCCGCGACTTCGGCGGCAGCGTGCCCGCCAGATAGGCCTCGAGCAGGGCGGGGTGCACATAGCAGGCGCGGCATACGGCGGGCGTGTTGGCCAAGCGCTGCGACACCTGCTTGATAACCTCTACCACGGTCTGTTTGGCCTGCGCTTCGTTTTCGAAGGGGCGAGCCTGCAACGCAGCATATGCCAGCACGGAACCCGCCCAAGTGCGGTAATGCTTGGCCGTGAAGTCGCCCGAACCGGCGGCGCGCAGATAGGCATTGACTGCCCCGGAATCCACGGGATGCTTGCCGCCGTCTTCATCCAGGTATTGGAAGAGCTGCTGGCCCGGGATTTCCAGGCAGCGGCGGATGATGCGGGCCACGCGCCGATCCTTCACCGTTACATCGTGCGGCACGCCGCTCTTGCCCTGGAAGCGGAACCGGAAGCTGCTGCCCGCAACGGTCGTATGCCGACGCTTGAGCGTCGTCAGGCCGTACGACTTGTTGGCCCGGGCATACTCGCGCGCGCCGATCCGGATCAGCGTGGTCTCCAGTAATTTCACCAGCGTCGCGATTACCTTTTCTTGCGCCAACCCGGCTGCGCGCATGTGGCGGTCCACTTGGCGCCGAATGCGCGGCAGGGCCTGCCCGAAAGCCAGCAGGTTCTGATACTTGTCCGCATCGCGCAATGCCGCCCAGCCCGGGTGGTACCGGTATTGCTTGCGGCCCCGCGCGTCGCGGCCGGTGGCCTGGAGGTGCCCATGGGGCAGGGGACAGATCCAGACGTCTTCATAGGCGGGAGGAATCACCAGCGCGTGGATGCGGGCGATCTCCGTGTCATCTTTGATGCGTTTTCCCTGCGCGTCCACGTAATGGAATTTGCTGCCGTTCACGCGCACCCGGCGATAGCCCGGTTGCGTGTCGTCAACGTAGACCAGCGCTACGGGCTCGGGGGGCGATATGCGGGCGTCCATGCTGATCTCCAACGGCGTCGGCGCGCCTGCAGCAAGCAACGTGCCCGACGGCGACGTTACGCGGGAATCAGCAGGGTCAGGCACGGCGCTTGCTGAGGCAATCGGCAGCAACAACATCAGCGAACCGATCGTTGCGGGCCGGGGCCAACCTCCCGTCCCGGCAAGGATCCCTACAGGAGAGTGCCATGCAACCCACCTTACAGCTACACGTGCCGCCCAAGCCCGATCCGATCCCGCCTGGATCGCCGCCTGGGGATCTGCCGGTAGAACCCGATACGGACGAACCGGAAGTCGATCTGCCGCCGCTTTCGCCGCCGATCAGGGAAATCGACCCTCCCAAACGCTGATGCCCGCATGCCGCTGAACAATTCGAATCAATAACGACGAGGAGTCATCATGTCGACCATTCTGCTGATCATTCTGATCCTGCTGCTTATCGGTGCCGTGCCCGCGTGGCCGCACAGTAAGGGCTGGGGCTATTACCCCAGCGGCTTGCTGGGCATTGTCGTGATCGTGCTGATCGTGATGTTGCTGATGGGACGGATATAACGCCGAGGGCCGGCTGAGCGCCCCGCGGCGCCGGCCGGCCCTCGGTTTTTCCGGGAATGGCCGTCCCTTGGACGGCTGGTAGCGCGGGTACGTGGCAAGGCGTAAGATTTCCCCGCCTTTTCGCAGCCATCCGCCTATCCGGCAACGCTTCCATGACCATTCCCTTATTGATTTTGATCGACAGCGTGCAGGGTTTCCTGCCCGCGATTGAAGGCCACGGCTTTCAAGCCATCTATGCGCCGACGGCGCAAGCCCGCGCGCAAGCCATCCAGGACCATGCCCAGGACATCCGCATCGTGCTGACGCGCGGCGCGACCGGGTTGCGGGCCGATGAAATGGCGGCCTTGCCGAAACTTGAACTGGTCTGTTCGCTGGGAGTGGGCTTCGAGAACATTGATCTGGCCGCCGCTGCGTCGCGCGGCATCATCGTCACCAACGGCCCGGGCGCCAACGCGGTGTCCGTGGCCGACCACGCGATGGCGCTATTGTTGGGCGTCGCGCGCCATCTGCCTCAAGCGGACGCCTGGGTGCGGCAAGGGCACTGGAGCGGCTTCATGGGCCCGCAAGTGTCGGGCAAGCGCCTGGGCATTCTTGGCCTGGGTACCATCGGGCTTGAAATCGCCAAGCGTGGCGCCAACGGATTCGGCATGAGCGTCGGTTACTACAATCGTCGCGCGCGGCCCGAAACCGGGTATACCTATTTCGACACACCGCGCGCCCTGGCCGCGGCTTCCGACTTCCTGGTGGTGGCCACTCCTGGGGGAGCGGGCACCCGCCATCTGGTGAACGCCGAGGTACTCGACGCATTGGGCCCCGACGGCTATCTGGTGAACATTGCGCGCGGCAGCGTGGTGGATACCGCTGCGCTTATCGCCGCGCTGGCTGAAAAGCGCATCGCAGGCGCCGGGCTGGATGTGGTGGATGGTGAACCGCTAGTGCCGGATGCCTTGAAGCAACTGGGCAATGTGGTGCTGACGCCGCATAGCGCAGGCCGTTCACCCGAGGCGGTGGCGGCGACCGTGGCGCTGTTCCTACGGAACGCCACGGCGCATTTCAGCGGCAAGCCCGTGTTGACGCCGGTGGTGGAGGCGCAAGCCGAAGCGGCCTAGCCGCGTACCTAGTGCGAGAACATGATCGGGACGGTCATGCTTTTCAGGATGGACGCGGTGGCGCCGCCCATCGCCCATTGGCGCAGCTTGCTGTGGCCATAGGCGCCCATCACGATCATGTCCGCGCTATGGTCGGCGGCGGCATTCAGGATGGTGCTGCCCACGCCAACGCCCTTGATGTCGCGGCACACGTGGTCCGGGGCGGGCATGCCATGGGCGACGCAATACGTGGCCAGGTCTTCAAACGGCGTGGCTTCGTCTTTCTGCGAGGATCCGCCTTCGTCCATGGTCAGCGCGATCAGGTGCGACGACAGGCGCAGCGCCGGCGTCGCGTCGCCCAGGGCGCGCGCGGCTTCGCGGCTACCGTCCCAGCAGAAGAGCACGCGGTCGCCCACGGTGGGGAAATCGCCGCTGGAGGGCAGCACCAGTACAGGGCGACCGGCCGTCAGCAACATCTGCTCGACGAATTCGGATTCATGCGCGGCTTCGACATCGTCGCGGTTGAACTGGCTGACGATGACGAGATCACTGGTGCGGGCATGCAGCGCCACGCAGACGCTGGGCGCGGTGTCTCCGGCGCGCACGACCGCCGGAACATCGGCGGCGGCGGCCGATTCCAGGAATGCGTTCTGCACCGCGGCGCGGTTCTGCGCCTGCAGTTCCTTCATGACATTCAGCGTACGGGACATCAACACGGATTCGCCGTAGTAATACTGGGGCGGCGCCGCGCTGGCGTAGATGCCGACCAGTTCGGCCTTGTGGCGTTTGGCTAGCGACAGCGCCAGCCGGGTGCGGCGTTCGCAGTCGAATCCGTGGTCCAGGTGTACGGCAATGCGGCGATACATGCGGGTCTCCTCAGTAAGCGTCCCATAGCGACATGGTTACGCTTTCCGAGGGGCCGGCCCTTGATGCGCATCAAGCGGCGTTCAGATACCCGGATTCGGCGCAAAGACGGCCCGTGGACCGGTTGCGGCGGCCTATTGGGGTGGATCTTTTTCAATGCGGTCGCGCAATTGGCGTACTTGGCGTGCCTGCTGGGCGATGCGGTCCAGCGGCTCGGCCAAGGCCGGGTCGGCGGCGACGACGGCGGCCGGCACGGCCCATTGGCGGGGAGGCAGGTCCGCCCCGTGATCCTGCGGATGCAGCGCGTGGGCCAGCACCAGGCCGTAGTCGCGCAGGGCAGCCGCCGCAGGCGTTTCGGCAGGCAGGGCGGGCTGGATCTCCAGCACCGTGCCGGCTGCCGTGATACGCCGCATGGCGTTCAGCAGGTTCACCGCGGTGTCGACGTTGCGCTCGCGGTGCACGGGATTCTGTTGCAGGCGCTGCAGTGAGGCCTCGGCATTATCGGCCGACAGGCAGGCTTGGCGGCGCAAGGCGACGATGCTGCTTTCGCCCGGCAGCGAGGCCTCGCCGCTTTTTTGCCGTGTCAGCGCCAGTGCATACGCGGCGTGCCGGTCCAGTGCCCGTGTTAGGGCGCCGGCCAATTGCCGCGGCTCTTTTTCCGGCCACACCAGAAAGCCCACCAGCAGCGCCAGGATGCCGCCCAGCAAGCTGTTGAAGGCCCGCAAAGCTGCCAGCGTGGGCTCATAGATTTCCGGTTGCTGGATATGGCTGACCAGCACGAACTGCGACGTCAGGAAAAAGGTGAACAGCGCGTAATGAATGGTGCGCGCGGCGAAGGTGCCCAGCGCAATGGGCAGCACGGCGAGCGCCACCGACAGCGGCGTACTCAACAGCAGGCCCAGCAGCGATGCGCCGATGGCGCCGGCGACGCTGCCGGTGACGCGTTCGAGGGTACGTTGCCACGTGGTGGCGAAATAGGGCTGCAGGATGAAGACCAGCGTCAGCGACATCCAATAACCATGGTTGACGGCGAATGTCTTGGACAAGGCCACGGCGATGGTGGCGCCGACGCCCACGCGCAAGGCGTGGCGGAAGGCATCGGATTCCACCCCCAGGTTCTGGCGCAGTGTGCGCCACGCCTGCCGTGCGCGAGACGTGCCCCGGCCTTGTTGGGCGGGCGCGGCAGGCGCACCGCCCTGGTCGAACAGCGCTTGCGTGACGGCTTGTGCGGTGTGCAGCAGGCGGTCCAGCACGGGCACCATCGTGGCCAGATCGGGCGCATAGGCCATGGCGCCGCCGCGCAGGTCATGCAGGCCGGCGCCATAGTGGGCCAGACGCTCGCGCAGGCATTGCGCCTGTTTGGGGTCGCTGACGTCCGAGGTGCTGGCAATCGCGTTGCACACGCTGGCGTAGCGGTGCAGCGCGTGCGACAGGTGCGCGCCGGCGCTGCGGCCAAGCCATTGCGGCGCGTGGGATTCCAGCAGGTCGGCGCAGGCGACCAGCGCAATGAAACTGTCTTCGGCGCTGTCCAGCAAGTAGGTCAGCTGATTGGCGCGCGCGCGGCGCGAAGGGCGCGAGTCCTGCACTTCGCGGATACGGATGCGGGCGGCTTCCAAGGCGGCGCGCTGGGCGCTGCGCTGCGGCTTGGTGACGGCAGTCCAGGCTTGGGGGCCGGCTGCCGGGGTCAGGCCCGAATACATGCGTGCCAGCGCATCGGCAAAGTCCGCCAGCCCGCGGTAGCAATGCGCGACCGCGTGCGTGGCGTCCTTCCAGGGCCGGCGGCGCCATACCAGCGCGGTCATCAGAATGGCCCAGACGGCACCCGCCAGGAAGAAAAGGGTGTACGACAGGCTTTCGGTCAGCGTGGGCGCCGGCAATTCGGCGGCGACGACGAAGCCGGCAGACAGCAAGGTGCCGACGATGGCCGCCGCCGGCCCCAGCACGCGCAGCAAGCCGCCGAACGTGCAGCAGATAAACGTCAGCGGCAGCAGCAGCCACAGATGGCTGGCGCTAGCGCTGGCAAGGAAACAGAAGAGGCCGCCGATTACGCCCAGCGCCAGCATGGAGCCGGCACGTTGTCGCAAGGGGCCGCCAGGATCGCCGAAGCAGGCCCAGAATGCAGCGATCGCGGTCCAGCCCAGGCGGGGTTCGTGCACGAGCACGGCCAGGATCACGGGTGCCGCGCTGATGGCGGCGGCTTGCAGCGCATCCAGCCACAAGACATTGCGCAAGGAAGCACGCCAGCGGGTAAGCAAATTCGTCTCGCTATTCATCAAGCTGCAGTAGGACCCGAAGGCCGAAAGACGCAAACCCTACCATGTCGACAAGGCGGTTTTATCGGCCTCGCCATCGTCGTCCACGGGATGTCAGGTGCATGAATCCGGATGGGTCCACACAAATGGTTTCATTTGTGCGACTTTACTGCCTCTTGAACGCAAATTTGCCTGGAACAATTGCTCGAAATCGCATAAAAAAACATTTGGCAGTTCAATGCGCCGGAAATTACGGCCGGCGCATCGCGGTAAGCCGATAGTGAATACTCATGTCCCAATGTGCCTCTTTCTGCGCCCGGACAGCGCAGGCCTTACCCAGTGGCACGCGAGGAGCGTAGACATGACGCCCAATCACGAGGCTTCCACAAGCTCGGTGGTCAGCGACGAAGAAATCGCGGCCATGGTGGCAGGAAAGGATGGCCTGCGGGTGCTGTTGCAGCCGCAGGTGGACCTGATGACAGGCAGGATCGTATCCGCCGAAGCACTGGCGCGATGGCAGCATCCTCGCCTGGGTGTCGTCATGCCTGCCGAATTCATTCCTGCGATCAACCGCATGGGGTTGGACAAGCTGCTGTTCGAGCGAGTCTGCCTGCGCGTGATCGATATATTGCTGACGATGCGGCGCGCGGGCATTGCGGTGCCGGTCGCCATCAACGCGCCCGCGTCGACGCTATCCGACGAAAGCGCCGTGGATTTCCTGCTGGATCTCATCTACGCCGCCGAGCTGCCGGCTTCGCTGGTCCGGGTGGAGCTGACCGAAGACCAGCCCATCCGCGAGCTGGATGTCTTGCGCGCGTCGTTGATGAAACTGGAGGACGCGGGGTGCGAGGTCAGCCTGGACGATTTCGGCACGGGCCATGCCTCGCTGAAGTTGCTATCGGCCATTCCCTTGTCCGAAGTGAAGATCGACCAGTATTTCGTGACGCGCATGCGGCGCAGTGCTGTGGCGTTTGAAGTGTTGCGCACTGCCGCGGAACTGGCCACGCGATTGGGCTGGCGCGTCGTGGCCGAAGGGGTGGAAAACGTGGCCGACATCCCCGCCTTGCGGGCGGCCGGCTGCCGCTATGGGCAAGGTTTCGCCCTTGGGCGTCCGATGCCCTTGGACGCCTTGATGGTACGGCTGCGCACCCAGCGTGACGGGGGCGAACCCCTGGCCGCGCCTGCCAATTACGCATCGTCCTGGATCGAGGCCTTCGATGGCGGCGCCAAAGAGACCGAACCGGCTTTCCCGGCCCGCGTCATCACGCAGTAGCGCTCGCAGGCGCGTTGCCGCTTGCGCAATTTCTTCCAGCAGGGCCAGGACTTACCGGTCAAAAAAATGGGGACTACGATCTGCTTTCCCCCGAATCTTGTCGCTACGACCGTTGGGCACGCCAGTTGCTACTACTGATGTAGCGGAGCCTTTTCCGCCTATCAGGAGACTTGTAATGTCCAATCAGAATCAGCCCGACCAGCAAAAGCAGCCGCAAAAGCAACAGGCCCAGGAAAACCCCAAGGACCGCAATCAGTCGCCCGGCCAGCAGCCTGGCCAATCTGGCCAGAATGCCGATCGAGGCCAGGGCCAGCAGGGCGGCCAGCAACCCGGGCAGCCCGGCAAGCCGCAGCGCTGACCCCCTGATCGCGCATTGAGTCCGCAAGCCGGCAGCGCGAATTCCAACGGCCCCGTCCGCGCTTTCAATGGCGTGGACGGGGCCGTTTGCGCGAAGGGGACATAAGCTGCATCATCCATTTCGTCCATTGAATAATGGCGCCGGATCGCTGACCATCCCGGGTGAGGCCCGCAGTCTGGCGCTGCGCAACGCGCAGTCTGCGTCTACCCCGGCATTACGAAACAGGAACCGCAATGAGCTTGAACGCCGCCGCGCCGCGCCGGAGATCGGCCCTTGGCACCACTCTTGCCGTGCTGCTTGTCCTTGCCGCATTGGCCGGGGTGCTGGCGTTTGCCGCCACCCGTATCGCCGAACAACGGATATCAAGCATGCTGGGGCCCCGGGGCCAGGTGGGCAACGTGCAGGTCGGTTGGCGGCAGGTCGTGCTGACCGACGTGAAGGTGTCCGGCGCCCCGGGCCAAGCGGGTGCAAGCGCCAAACGCGTTGTGCTGGAACCGCAATGGTCGGCCTTTTTGCGCCATGAGGCCGTATTCGACGCCGTCGTGGTCGAAGGCTTCGATTTTGCGGTCGTGCGCAGCGCCGATGGCGAAATGCACATTGCCCCCGCCTTGCAGGCGGCGCTGCACGCAGGCGCCGGCGGCGATGGCAAACCGCGGGCAGATCGCACGATCCGCGTCGCGGAGTTGACCCTGCGTGACGGCCGGCTGGATTTTGAGGACGCCGCCGTGTCCAAGCCACCGCATCGCATTCCATTCAAGAACGTGCAGGCTCGGTTGAGCCCGTTGTCGGTCCCGGGGGATGGCACGCACAGCGATATGGAGTTCAGCGGCACGTTGGAAGAGAACCGCAATGGGGAGTCGACCGTGCGCGCGCAGGGCTGGTTGCAAGTGGGCGGAACGGACGCCGACATGAAGGTGGCCGTGCGCAATATGGACATCCGGCATGCCGCGCCTTACCTCTCGGAAAAAGATGCGGGATCGCTGACCGGCGGCGCGATGGACCTGGATATGAACACCACCATCGCCAAGCGCGAATTGCAGGCCTCGGGCACCGTCGCGCTGCGCGACCTGAAGTTCAGCGGCGACGGCACCCTGTTTTCGTTGCCGCGCAAGGCGGTGCTGGCCGCCATGAAAGACAAGACCGGCGCCTTGCGCTTCCAGTTCAAACTTCAGGGCAGCCTGGACAATCCCAAGTTCTCGGTCCGACGGGGCTTTGCCGCACAGGTGGCGCAAGGCTTTGGCCGCGCCGTCGGCGTGGGGGCGGAAGGCGCGGCCGAAGGCGTGACCGGCGCCGTCAAGGAGTTGGGCAACGCCTTGTCGGACTTGCTCAGCCCTTAGTGCGCCCCTGCATCAGAACCGGTAGTTGGCGCTGAGCTCCACGCGCCGGCCTTCGCCTACCAGCCACTGCGTCTGGTTGTAGTAGGCGGTTTCGGCGTACTGTCGGTCGAACACGTTGAAGGCGCGAAGCGCCAGGCTCAGGTCGCGCCGCGGTTCCCATTGCAGCGCAAGGTTGGTCGTGGTGTAGCCCGCCATTTCCAGCCGGTTGGCGGCGTCTGCATAGCGCTTGCCCACGTAGCGCACGCCGGCGCTGGCCGTCCATTGCGGGGCGAACTTCCAGCTGACCCACGCGTTGGCCACGCGTTCCGGCACGTCGGTCGGCACATTGCCGTTACGCGACACTGCCACGCCGCCGACCGATTCATTGAAGTCGTCGTAGCGCGCGCGCAGCGCCACGGCGTTCAGGTCCACTCGCCATGCGGGAGACAGTTCCACGCCCAGCGTGGCCTCCAGGCCGCGCGACGATTGCTCGCCCACCTGGATGCGCAGCGCGGGGTCGTTGGGGTCGCGCGTGACCAGGTTGTTCTTGGTGATGTGATATGCGGCCAGCGTCCATTGGCCCTTGTTGTCCCAGAACGTCTGTTTCACGCCGATCTCGATCTGCTTGCCCTGCGACAGCTCGTAGTCCTTATTGGCGGGCGACAGCAACAGCAGGCTGCCGATCGGGTCGGCGGCCTGCGCGTACTGGCCATAGACCGACAAGGTGGGCAGCACGTCGTAGACCGTGCCCACGCGCCATCCGACGTTGGTGTAGGTGCTGCGGAAGGCCGTCTCATCAGCGACCAGATCACGCCGTTTCAGGTCGATATGGTCGTAGCGCAAGCCCCCCAGCACCGACCAGCGAGATGTCAACATCAGCCGGTCTTCGGCGAACAGCGCGTACTGGCTGGCCGTATTGCGATAGCGCGGCGTCGTGCCGGCCACATTGATGAAGCGTCCGTGATCGACGTCGTACGGATCCACCAGCGACGTGCCGGAATAGGGCGAATTGTTGGTGTGCTTGAGCGAGGCGCGGTTCAGCTCGACCCCCACCGCCACTTTGTTCGCCAGTCCGAACAGATGGCCGTCGAACGAGGCGTCGGTGACCATGCCGGTCTGCTCCTGGTCATGGCCAATTTCGGTATAGCCGCTGCGCAGGATCTGGCCGGCCGGCGTCCACGCGTAGTTTTCGGCATCGCGATAGTCGCGGTTGCTGCCGATGTAGTACAGCCGGCTGCGCACGGTGGTGGCGGCGTTGGGCGACCACTCGGCCTTCAATTCCGTGCGGCTGTCGCGGTAGATGATCTTGCTGTCGGCCACGTTGTAGTTCTGCTTGGCCAGCCCATAGTCCATCCTGCCGTCGACGAGCGGCGTGCCGAAGTAGCGGGTGGGTTCCTGCCAGGCGTAGGATTGGGTCAGCGTGAAGTTCAGTTCCGGCGACACGTCCAGCCGCAGGGCAGCGGTGACAGCAGCATCGCGTGAATCGCCCAGGCTGATCCCGGAATTCGTGTGGTTGCCGCTGACGTCCAGCCGGTACGACCACTTATCATCCAGCGCGCCGCCGCTGCCGAAACCAAAGCGCTGGGTGTCGTGCGTGCCCAGCGTCGTCATCAGTTCGTTTTCGATGGGGCCGCGCGTGGGCTTCTTGGGGATGACGTTGACGACGCCGCCAATGGCGCCTTCCCCGTACAGCACCGAGGCGGGGCCGCGCAGCACTTCGATGCGATCCACCGCCCAGGGGTCGTAGATGAAGGTCTGTCCCACGCCGCCGTATTGGCGCACACCGTCATACAGTTGCGCGACGGAGTTTGAATCAGTGAATCCGCGGGAAGACAGGGATGAGCCGCCGTTGCCCGGATGACGCATGGCGCTGATGCCTGCCGCCTGGGTGATGGCGTCGGTAACCGTGGTGGCGCCGCGTGCTCGCAGCTGTTCGTTGCTGATGATGTCGATGCTGGCAGGCGTTTCGAACGGGGTCAGGCCCAGCAAGGTGCCGGTCGCGGCATGTTCGAGCAAGGTCGGCGCGACCGTGTCGCCGGATACGGAAATGGCCGGCAGCGTGGCGACCGGGGCGGTTTGCGCGTGCAGCGCGGGCGTGAAGGCGAGCGCGGTCCAAATGGCCACGCGCCGCTTCAGGACGCGATGCGTCCTGGCGGAAGAAAAAGGCATGAGTGCTCTCGGTAAGCTAAAAATTGCCGCGCAGGGGCGGCGCAGGATCAGCGGGATACCGAGGCAGTGGGTGGGGCGCGGGCGCCTAGCGGCGCGCCGGTGACGGAGGCGAGAACCGGGCCGGGCGGGGCGCGCGCGGCCAGCGGATGGGCCATGACGGCCAACTTCGCCGGCAGCACGACGGGCGACGACGGCAGGGCCACCGCGGCAAGCGCCATGCCCATGGGGCAGGTGGCGGCTTGCGCCGCGTGCCGTTCGTCAGGCGCGTTGTCCTGTTTGGACGGCCCGGCCACCCAGATGGGGCCCGCGGCCGAGCACAGCTGGATCAGCGTGCCGGTTTGGTGCGTGGCCGGCATGAAACCCTGCGGCACCATCGCCTTCAGCACGAACAGCATCAGCACCAGCCAAAGGCCGGCGTTGCCGCGGTGGAAAGTAGGCAGAGGGGTACGCATGGTCGGCGCCCATTCTAGAGCGTTTCGCCGCAGCCGTCCCCAGGTTCACACTGTGCGTGCAGCCCAGAACGCCGTGCGCACGGCGGGCGATGCGGCGATGCTCGCGGTCACCCGGTCCAGATCCAGCTCGTCGACCGACGCCTCGCTGAGCGCGGCTTCGATCTCGACCTCGTTCTCGCCGAACTGGTCGATCTTCAGTTCCGACAGCGGCAGCTGTTCGGCCTCCAGCACATCCTCCAGCACGGTCATCGCGGCCTGGCGATGTTCCACGTTCGCGATGACGTGGATCACGTTTGTGACTTCGGAAGTCTGCGAGTCGAGCGGTTGGCGGTTCACGTAGCTGACGACGGGGCGCAGCAAGGTGTTGGCCGCCAGCACGAAGGCCGTGGCCGCCACCGCCTCCAGCATCAGCGACGCGCCCGCGCAGGCGCCGATGGCGGCCGAGCCCCACAAGGTGGCTGCGGTGTTCAGGCCGCGGATACTGCCGCCTTCGCGCATGATCGCGCCGGCGCCCAGGAATCCCACGCCCGACACCACGTAGGAGATCACACGCGCGCCGCCGTCCGCGCCGCCCACGCGGAACGCCATGTCGACGAAGATGGCGGCCCCCACCGCCACCAGCACGTTCGTGCGCAGGCCGGCCGTGCGTTGCCGGAACTGGCGTTCGAACCCGACGATCGAGCCCAGCACGAAGGCAGTCAGCAGGCTGACCAGCGTGTTGGCCAGGGTAAGGAATTGGATGTTTTCGAAGTTCTTCATAGTCTTGCCCCTTTTTCAGCTTATGGGTGTTCGACGGGGCCGGGCGGGCCCCCTGGCGCGCTCAGGGCAGGCGCCAGACCGAGGCCAGCACGAGGCCCGCGCCGACCAGCCAGATCAGCACCAGGGCCAGCACGCGGGCCAGCAACAGGACTTTGTACGGGTCTTTCATGACAATCTCCTTGCCAGGAAAGCCGGGTTTCAGGCCGGCAGCACGGCGATGGACGCGCCGGTTTCGTTTTCCCAGTGCACGCGGCGCACATCCGGGCTTTGTCCCAGCCGCAGCGCCACGGCGCTGAGCAGGCTGCGCAGGTGCGGCGGGCAATGCAGCGTGACGACCGTGGACGCCAACTGGTCGGATTCGCCGCGCGAAATGCGCACGGCGATCACCCGCAGGTCCAGGGCTTGCAGCTCGTAGTACAGCTGCTTTCTCAGGGTGTTGAGGGTGGCGCTCAGGCTGACGATGGTGAATTGATAGACCGGCGTGACGGGCGCGTGCGCCGGCAGGGCGCCGAACGACACCGGGCCTTCGGCGCGGGCGTCATGGGCCCGGTCCAGGAAGGGGAAGAATTTCTTGATGCGCATGGTCGTCTCCTTGACAGGGGAGTACGGTGGAAGGTCCACAGGCATGCGCCGCCTGACCGGCAAGGCACGCGCGCAACTAGGCCCGCGTATCGCGTCGGTAAGCTTTAGGGGGAGAGGGGCTGAAAGCCCAAGTCCTGGCTGATCGCAGGACTCACGCGGAAGGGAGATTCCGCGGATCCTGCGTCAAGCGGCGCGAGCAGTCGGTTTTCGACTACATCCGTCGTTGTCCACAGTGATCTCTAGGTGGTTGAAAGTGCCGAGAGTATAGCGCCGGGCTAGGGTAAACACCAGTAAAAATTGCCCGCCCTGCGGATTGCGCAAGGCGGGTGGGGCTTCACTTCGGTTTGGGCGGGGGACCGGCGTAGTACAAGGCCAGCGCCTCGATCTCGCTGTCTGTCAGACGTTGCGAGAAGGCGCGCATGACGCCCACGTCGTCGTTCTGGCGCGAGCCATTGCGAAAGGCGGTCATCTGGTCGGTGAAGTACTCCTTGGATTGCCCGGCCAGCCTGGGCAGCAAGGGGCCTTCGCCCATGCCGCGCAGCCCGTGACAGTTCGCGCAGGCGGGCAATGCACGCGCGCCATCGCCTTGCAGGTCCAGCTTGCGCGCTGCTTCGCCGCCGAATTCGCCCACATGCAGCGGCGGGCCGGCCAAGGTGCCGTAATAGGCCGCCACCTGGCCGATTTCCTGCTCGGTCAGTGCGCGCGCGATGGTGTTCATCAGCGGCTGCACCCGTGTCCCGCTGCGGAAGTCGGCCAGTTGCTTGGCCAGATACTCCTGGCTCAGGCCCGCCAGGTTGGGAAATATGCCGCCGGTGGGCGTGATGCCGGCTGGCCCGTGGCAGGCGATACAGGCCTGGACGCCGGCTCCGGGCTTGCCGTTTGCCGCCAATTGCTTGCCGGCCTCGGGATCGGCCCCGCGCAGGAATCCCTCCCAGTCAGGACGCGAGGCGCTGAAGTCCAATGCGCTTCGGCCTGGCACCGGAGCGGCCGGGGCTGGCGATGGCGCTGGAGCGGCCGCAGAAGGAGCGGCAGGCGCCGCGGGTGTGGCAGGGGTGGCGGACGCAGCAGGTGCCGGCGCCGGTGCCGCCGGTTTGGCGGCCGGCGGCGGGGCGGGCGGGGCGGTGACGGCGCTTGCGCGGATCAGGCCGTCACCGCCCGTGCCGATCATCTGGTGCGCGGTGGCGATCAGCGTGACGAGCGGCGGCGCCATGATCAGCAGGACCGCGATGGTGATGCCTTTGCGATGTTCGATCATGATCACACCAGCCGCCCTGGCGAACGCAGATAGTCCGCCTTGATTTTCTCGACGATCCAATAGGCGGTGGCGCCTACGGTGCCTGTCGGGTTGTAGCCCGAGTTCTGCGGAAACAGCGATGCGCCCGTCACGAACACGTTGGGCACGTCCCAGCTTTGCCCATAGCGGTTGACGACACTGGTTTCCGGGTTGTCGCCCATGGCCGCGCCGCCCGTCAAATGGGTGGACTGGTAGGCGGTGGACGAAAACGGCCGCTTGCGGGGCCCGGGTTCGGTACGCGCAATGCCTTTCATCGCGCGTGCGATCTCGTCGCCTTTGTCGGTCAGGAAGGCCGACATGCGGATGTCGTTGTCAGGAAAATCGTAGGTCACGCGCAGCAGCGGCAGGCCCCAGGCGTCCTTGTAGGTGGGGTCCAGGCTCAGATATCCGCCGCGCCAGGGCTGGGCGGACCCCGTGATGGTGATGGACGCGGAATGGTTGTAGTAGCGCTTGACCGCCTTCTTCCATTCAGCGCCCCAGGTCGGCGTGCCCTTGGGCGTGGGGTGGTAGCCGATCGGCGCGCCGCTGACGACCTGGATCTGCAGGTAGCCGCCGCCCACGAACCCGAGCGGCCCGTGGTCGAAGTTGTCGGCGCTGAAATCGTCCATAGTCACCGCGACGGCGCCCGCGCCCATGAAGGGGTTGATGTTGACGGATTCGTCGAAGAACAGGTTTACGCCCGACGTCGTTTGGTGCGTGTAGTTGCGTCCCACGACGCCGGTGTCGGTGACCGGGTCGTAGGGCTTGCCGATGCCCGAGAGCAGCAGCAACCGCACGTTGTTGATGCTGAAGGCGCACAGCACCACGATCTCGGCGGGCTGGAAGACCTCTTCGCCGGCGGCGTCCACGTAGGTCACGCCGCGTGCCCGCTTTTTGTCGGGCGTCAGCTCCACGCGCAGTACGTTGGCGCCGGTGCGGATTTCGAAGTTCTCCATCTTCATCGCCACCGGCAGGATACAGACCTGCGGCGAGGCCTTGGCGAAGTGCTCGCAGCCGAAGTTGGAACAGAATCCGCAGTACACGCACGCGCTCATGTGCAGGCCTTCGGAATTCACGTAGGGCCGCGTACAGAGCGCCGACGGCTGCACATAGGGGTGGTAGCCCAGCTTCTTGGCGGCCTCGCCGAACAAGGCCGGCGCATAGGGCACCTTCATGGGCGGATTCGGATACGGCCGCGACCGCCAGGGTTCGAACGGGTTGCCGCCTTCCTGCTTTTGCCCCTTGATGTTGCCCGCTTGCCCGGACGCACCGATCAGGTAGTCGTAGCGGTCGAAGTAAGGCTCGAGTTCGTCGTACGTCAGGGGCCAGTCCTGACAGGTCAACTCCTTGTCAAAAATGCCCGCGCCGTAGCGTTCGGTGTAGTGGCTGCGGATGCGGAAATCCGTGGGGTCGAAGCGGTAGTACGCGCCCGACCAGTGGTTGCCCGCGCCGCCCAGATGCGTGCCGGGATAAGCGAATTGCCAGCGGCGCATGGGCAGCGCCTTCTGGTCGGTGTTGTTGCGAAACGTGTAGGTTTCGGTCGCGGCGTCCTGGTGCAGTTCGTGCCGGCGGGTGTATTTCAATTCGTCGTGGACGTTCGGCCCTTGGAAGTCGGGAGAGGGCCAGCGCGCCTGGCCCCGTTCCAGCACCACTACGCGCTGCTTGGCGGCCGCCAGTTCCTTGCCGATGATGGACCCGGTCCACCCGCCGCCGATGATCGCCACGTCTACTGCGGGTAAGGTCTTAGCCATGCTTGTCTCCCGGTTTCATCGCATGTCCCGTGGCGTTGGCGATGGATACCGGCTTGCCGGCCCAGATGACGCCGTGCCGTTCGATATCGTTGGAGAACGACGCGAACGCGCCCGGGAACCCCACCAGCTTCCAGCCCACCATGTCGGCGTTGCCGCCGTACAGCGGATCGGAGAAGAAGCCTTCGATGGTGGCGTCCAGCAGGGTCTGGAAGAACACGTCGGATGGCAAGGGCGAAAAATCCGGTTTGCCGGCCTGCAAGTCATGAAGCCAGGCGTCCTGCCTGGCTTCGTCCAATTCGGCGAACGGTTTGCCGTCCTGCTTGCGGGTTGCGGCATCCAGCGCAGCCAGGCCGCGCCGGATCATCTCGGCAGGCGTGAATGACAGCTGGTAGCCCTGTTCTGGCGTGCCTTTTTCGAACGGGCCTTGGCGGTAGAACTGGCTGCCCGCGCCCCAAGCGCCGGCCAATTGCCCATCCAGGAAGCGGGTGACGCCCGCTTCCTTGGCGCCGGGCCCAAGGTCGTCGGCCGGAATCAGGCGCGCGGCGATGGCGTCCATTGCTGCCGCTTCCTGCGCATTGAAAAAGGTGAGGGTGCGATTGGGGGAGGGGGCGGGAGCGTGGGGCGTCTGCCCTGGGGCCGCGGCGGGCGCAGCGTCGGCGGGCGCGCTGCGGGCGGTTACCGCCCAGGCGGCGCCGGGGACCCCGACCGCCAGTGCCTTGAGCAATCCGCGCCGTCCGGGGGCAGGCGGATCGTCCGGGCGTGGAAGACCAGGGGAAAGATTGTCCGAGGGTTGATCGTCCATGCATCACTCCAGCTTCGGGGGCAGGCACGCTACTTGCCCCTGGGTGAAAGAGATCCCGCACCAGCTCGTTATCTGTCGGCGCCTAGTTTGTCACTGTTTTCCATTTGGAGACAACCATGAAAAGCCACAAACTGCTACTGCTGTCCGCCCTGGCATTGCTTCCCTGGCACGCAGCCGGGGCGCAATCCGCCCACACTACGCTGGTCGCCCAGGCCGCGGCGCCGCAGCAGCCCATGCCGACCGCCGACGAGAAGACGGCACCCGCGAACGCCATCGGCAAGCCCGTCCCCGGCGCCCGCACCACCGATGAGAAGAAAATGCCATCGACTGAAGAAACGGACTCCCGCTCCAAGGCGGGCTCCACGCCGCGCCAGAAGGATCCCGGGGCGGATACCCGCAACGGGCAGGGCACGCCTGGCGGCAAGACGGGCGCGCCCGACAATGCCGGCATGCCGGGCTCGGGCGCGTCCTCCGGTTCCGGCGGTGGCGCGGATCCCCGTTAGCGGCAGGGCGCCGCCGGGGCTCGCATCCTGACAGGATTCAGGTAATATTCAGGTTCCTGTAAGAACGAGAGCACGGCGGTTTTCACGCGCTATCACTGCCTCAGGCAGTGCGCGAATGCCGCCAACTATGACCGAAGACCCCCCTCCTAGCAGGGCGCTGCGGCGCCCGACATCCCATCCTGCTTGTCCCTCGGCCTCCGGCATGCCCGGCTGCGCCGATCTGGTCCGCGCTATCGCCGCGACGCCTCGATTGGGCGGCCGCGCGCCGCCGACGCCTGGCCGCATCCCCTCGCTTGATCACGCTTTTCCTTTTCAGCAAGGCGACGCCTTCGCGCGCGCTCGCCCGTTTTCCGTGGACCAACGATGATTTTCGACTGGATGAACGACCCCACCGCCTGGCTTGGCCTGGCGACGCTGGTCATTCTTGAAATTGTGCTGGGCATCGACAACTTGGTATTCATTGCCATTCTTGCCGACAAGCTGCCGCCCGAGCAGCGCAACCGCGCACGCCTGATCGGCCTGACGCTGGCGCTGGTGATGCGCCTGGGCCTGTTGGCGAGCATCGCGTGGGTCGTCACCTTGACGGCGCCGCTGTTCACCGTCTGGGGGGCCGAGATATCCGGCCGCGACCTGATCCTGATCCTGGGCGGCTTGTTCCTGCTGTTCAAGGGCACGATGGAGCTGCATGAGCGCGTGGAAGGCAGCGCGTCGCATGACGCCGGGCAGAAGCCGCAACACGCCGTGTTCTGGCAGGTGATCCTGCAGATCGTGGTGCTGGATGCTGTGTTTTCACTGGACTCCGTGATTACCGCGGTGGGCATGGTGCAGGACCTGAGCATCATGATGATAGCCGTGGTCCTCGCGATGGCCGTCATGATGCTGGCCAGCCGCCCGCTGATGGCGTTCGTCGGCCGTCACCCCACGGTGGTGATCCTGTGCCTGGGCTTGCTGCTGATGATCGGCTTCAGTCTGGTGGCCGAAGGCCTGGGCTTCCATGTGCCCAAGGGCTACCTGTACGCCGCCATCGGTTTCTCGATCCTGATCGAGTTGTGCAACCAGTTGGCGCGCCGCAACCGCGCCCGCGGCACGCACGCGCTGGGACGCCGCCAACGCACGGCCCAGGCGGTCTTGCGGCTGCTGCGCGCGGGCCGTGCCGGCCAACCCGGCCATCAGGCCGACGAGGTCGTGGCGCTGGTGGACAGCGCAGGCGACGAACCTGCCTTCGCGCCGGAAGAAAGCTCGATGATCGAGCGCGTGCTGTCGGTGGGTGCGCACGACGTGCGTTCCATCATGGTGCCGCGCGGCGACATGACGTGGCTGGATGTGTCTGACACGCCCGACATCGTCGTCCGCAAATTCGCGAGTGGCCACTCGCGCCTGCCGCTGTGCGCGGGCGAGGCCTCCAACGTGCTGGGCGTATTGCATTTCAAGGACGTGCTGCCGCTGCTGCAGAATCCAGGTCCGATCGACCTGGTGGAACTGGCGCGCGAGCCGCGCTACGTCATGGAAACGACCCCGGTGCTGAAGGTGCTGGAGGAACTGCGCGCCTCGCGCGACCACATGCTGATCGTGGTGGACGAGCACGGCGTCTGCGAAGGGCTGGTGACGCCGATGGACGTGCTGACCGCGGTGGCCGGCGAATTGCCCGAGCACAGCGACGACCAGCCTGAAGCCTTGCAGTTGTCCGATGGCACGTGGTTGCTGGAAGGGCGCCTGTCCGTAGGCGAGGCGGCCCGCCTGTTGAACGCGCCGGCGCTTGCCGACGAATACCCCGACGCGACGCTGGCGGGGTGTCTCTTGCGGGCGGTCGGCAGGATTCCGGACGCCGGGGATACCATCCAGCTGCATGACTGGGGCTTCGAGGTGACGCGCCGCGAAGGCTTGCGGGTGGATCAGGTGCACGCACGGCCCTCGACGTTTGAGGACACTAGGGCTTCTTAAAAAGTCGTCAACTCGTTAATTGCGGCGGATACTCCGACAAGGGGTATCCGCTGTTTTTTTGCAACAGGAGATGCAAAGGTGAACCGTCCCCCCATAGGGAAATGCGCGGGATTATCCCGCCTTGACGGCCGCTTGGGAAAAGCAAGACTCTGTGAGAATATTGCAGCAGATTTCACCCTTCTTATTCTTATTATCTCCATTAACAAATAAGAGAAGGTTCTCGGTACGACGGTGTGTCTTTGCATTTTGTTGTTCTTAATGGAGCGCGAAGCATGGGCAGTACGAGGTCTACGGCACGGGGCAAGGTAAGCAGGGAAATCGCAGCAAGATTGCTGATCAGCGCGCCGCTGGGGTTTTGCGCCGGCGCTTATGCGCAATCCGCCGACGACGCGAATAAAAGCAATAATCCATTGAACCTCGCGGCGTCTTTGAATTTTCAGAATTACTACACGCCAAAATTATTCGGCACCAACGCGCACACGAATGATTTTCTGGTCCGGCCGACGATCCCCATCGCACCGGGCGACTGGGTGGGCGTGCCGCAGATACTTCGTTTCACCGCGCCCATCAGCACCCGGCCGCAAGCCGACGGCAGCTACAAGACGGGGTTGGGCGACGTCAATGTTTTCGACATTTTCCTGTTGAGCCAAGGCGAGCTTGACGTCGGCATCGGCCCGATGCTGACCATGCCTACCGCGACCAGTACCGAAACGGGGTCCGGCAAATGGTCCGGCGGCTTGGCCGGCACGGTCGTCAGCAGCAGCAAGGAAGGCCTGATGGGCGCGCTGGTCGAATGGCAACATTCGTTTGCCGGGCAGAACAACCGCGATACCGTGCATTCGGCCACATTCCAACCTTTCTTGATCCGCAATTTGCCCCAAGGCTGGTATGTGCGGTCGACGGCGACGTGGACGTTCGACTTGCAGAAGAACAACTACTACATCCCCATCGGACTGGGCGCCGGCAAGGCCTGGCGCATGGGTAAGAACATCGTGAACGTTTTCGCCGAACCGCAATGGACGGTGGCGCACAAGGGCGAAGGCCTGCCTCAGTTCACCGTATTCGCCGGGGTGAACATTACGTTCGGGCATTGATGGCGGCACGGGTTTCTTTGAATTCCAGGAGCACGGAATGCAAAAGGTGAGGGCCTTTATTCGTAGCGCGCTGGCGATCGCCGGCCTGGCGGCCTTGGCGGGATGCGCCACTCAGCGCGCGCCCATCCAGGACGAGGCGCTGCGCAGCACGGCCAAAGAGGCGTACCTGTACGCCTACCCGATGCTCTACAACTACAAGACGATGTACGGCCAGGCAATCCACCCCGGCGGCAAAGAGTACGTGGGCGGCTTCGGCAAGTTCCGCCACTACTCGCAACCGTACACGCCGGAAAACCGTGAAATCGTCACGCCGAACAACGACACTCCGTACTCGTGGGCCTGGCTGGACTTGCGCACGGAACCGTGGGTGCTGAGCCTGCCCGCCACCCCGAAAGATCGCTACAACGTCTTCCAGATGGTGGACCTGTATACCTACAACTTCGCCTACGCGGGCGTACGCGCCACCGGGTTTGGCGCGGGCAACTACCTGATCGCCGGGCCGCGCTGGGATGGGGGCAAACCCAAAGGTATCACCAAGGTGATGCAGTCCGAGACGGACTTCATCGGCATCCTGGGCCGCACCAGCCTGAACGGCCCGTCGGATGTGAAGAATGTGCAGGCCTTGCAGGCCAAGTATCGATTGCGGCCGCTAAGCGAATTCCTGCGGCATCCGCCGCCCGCCGCCGCCCCTGCTGATGTGGACTGGTTGCCTTGGGACGAGCAGCGCGCCACTTCGGTGGAATTCATCGCCTATCTGAACCAGCTGCTGGCGTTCACGCAACCGCAGCCGGCGGCCGAGCAGGACATGATGCGGCGTTTCGCGCTGATCGGTATCGGGCCGGGCAAGCCCTTCGATGCCGCCAAGCTGGATTCGACGACGCGCACCGCGATCGAGCAGGGCGTGGCTGACGGCAAGGCGGCGCTGCTGCAAGCCGAGAAGCAGACGCGCTCGTCCATCGGCTTGTTCGGATCACGGGCAGCGCTGGGCAACGACTATACGAAGCGGGCCGTGGCCGCCGCCATGGGCATCTACGGCAATTCGTCCGAAGAGGCGGTGTACCTGGGATACGAGGAAGACTCGCAAGGGCAGCCGATGGAGGGAAGCAAATCCTATGTGATCCGGTTCGAGCCGGGGCAATTGCCGCCCGTCGAATTTTTCTGGTCGATGACTATGTACGACCTGCCGGGCCGTCACCTGGTCGACAACCCGATCAAGCGTTATGCGATCGGCGATCGCACCCGTGGACTCAAGCGCGGCCAGGACGGTTCGCTGACGCTGTACGTGCAGCATGCCAACCCGGGCAAGGACAAGGAATCGAATTGGCTGCCGGCCCCGGAAGGACGGTTCAACATCGTGGCGCGGTTCTATGGCCCGAAACCCGCCATTCTGGACGGTACGTGGAAGCTGCCCAAGGCCGAGCTGGCGCCTTGAGGCTTAAGGGGAAGGGGAAGCAATGATGTCGAAATGCCCGCGCCGGACTGCCTGGCGCAATGCAATTACGCCATGGATCACGTTGGCCGCGCTGGCCGCGCCGGCGGTGTCCATGGCAACCGAAGGCGCTTTGGGGCGCCAAGTCACGGGCACCAACGTGCTGCCGAATGCGGGTATCGTTTCGCCCGAACCAATCTGGGCAGTGAATTTCGCCCAAATCTATCTGGACGGCAAGATCGGTGGAAGCCGTGAGGTGCCGGTAGGGGGGCGTACCTCGCTGGGTCTGGACGGCAAGGTGGCGTTTACGCTGGCCACCGTCCTGAAAACCTGGGACACGGGGCCCGGGCGCTGGAACTTTGCGTCGAGTTTCACCTTGCCCTATGTCTGGACCAAGGTGGATTCGAAGCTGACGGGGCCGGGCGGCCGGACGGTGGGACAAAGCGATACGGCGTCGAACCTGTTCGACCTGTATTTCTCGCCCATCATTGCCGGCTACCACTTCTCTGAAACCTCGCACATGGCGCTCAGCCTGAACATCTGGGCGCCCACGGGCAAGTACAACGCCAGTGACATGGCCAACCCCAGCCTGAACAACTGGACCTTCATTCCGCAGGTGGCCTACACCAAGATCTTTCCGGAGTCGGGCTTCCAGCTGGATACGGTGGCCGGGGTGCAGTTCTATACCCGCAACAGCGCCACGGACTACCGCAACGCACCCGTCTTCAGTCTGGACGTGATGGGGCGCAAGACGTTCAGCAATGGCGTCAGCGCGGGCCTGATCCTGGGCACCCAGCAGCAACTGGGAAGCGACAAAGGCCCGACGGCCGACCGGCTCAACGGCTTCAAGGGGCGCGACTGGGCGCTGGGTCCGATCGTGACCTATGACACGAAACTGGCGGACAAGCGCTCACTGTCGCTGAGCCTGCGCTGGGTACCCACGATCAGCAGCACCAACCGGCTTGACAGCACCAGCACGGTCATGGGGACCGCCACGCTGGTGTTCTGAGGCGGGAAATCTGCCGCGCGCCAACAGCGGACGGTCTGCGGGTCAACTGCAAACGCGCCGCCACGGCGCCACGCCGCGCGGCGGGCAATAGCCCGCGCATGGGGTGGCGATCGACACGCCGCTCTGGCACCGCAGTTCCGGCGCCTTGTCACCATACGGCACGGTGCCCTGGCAATCGCAACTGGCCAATCCCGCCCCCGACGGCAACTTCTTGATGAGGGGCGCGGGCGCCGCGGCAGACGCCGTGGCATCTTCGTTGCCATCGTCGCTGTCGACGACCGCCCGCACTTTTGCCGTCGGCATGTTGCACGCCTTGGCGATGGCTTTCACCGATTTTCCTTCGTCCGACATCGCCAGTATTTTCTTGTCGCTGCACGCGGCATGGGCGGGGGAGGGCAACGCGCTGAACAATGTGATCAGCATGATGGCGGGAATCACTGCCCGATACAGGGTCATTGCGTCTCCAGCGTCTTGATGCGATGGTGGGGAATACGCCGTTCGCCTGATGGCGCGGGCTTTTGCGGCCTAGCGTAGTGCGCCGATTTCCGCAGTGTCAATGCGACACGCTTAAATAATCCGGCCGACGGTGGATTAGTTTTCACCGTAACGCCGGATGTGCCCCAACGGCCCGGTAAGCCTGCACGGAGCAGGAATTACCAGGCGCTGCCGCTTATCCCGCCAAGAACGGATGCGCGGCAATGGCGGCTTCGGCGCGGGCTCTTGCGGCTTGCAGTGCAGCCTCGCCGCGCGCGGTGCCTTCCACTGAAAAGAACGACACGCTGTGCAGGCCGATGGTACCCAACACGTGCTTCAGATAGGGCGTCAGGAAATCGGGCTGGCGGGCCGCGCCGCCTGAGAATTCGCCGCCGGAGGAAATGGCCACATACACCGGCCGGTCGGGCAGGTTGCCGATCTTGCCCTCGGCCGTGATGCGGAAGGTGCTGCGCACGCGCACCACATGGTCGATCCAGACCTTCAACGACGACGGCACGGTGAAATTGTGCATCGGCGTGGCGATGACGATATGCGTGGCGGCCTGCAGAGCCTGGATCAATTGCGTCGACTGCCGCAGCGCGCCGCGTCCCAGCACGTCGTCTGCCGGGTCCGCAGGCGCACTTAGCGCCGCGGCATAGTCCTGGTCCACAGGGGGCAGGGCGGTGGCGTCAATTTCCACGACTGCGGGCGCTTCGGGTCCGGCGGCGGCGATCAGGCGGTCGATGATGCGTTGCGACAGGCGGTGGCTTTCGGCGCTACGGCCGCGCGGGCTGCAGGTGATGTGAAGAATGCTCATGCGGCAGGGGTGTCCAGTAGCTTGCTGAAACGGATGGCGCTGGTCAACAGGCCTTGGCGGAAGTAGAAGCGCTGGGCCAGCGCGTTGGACAGGCCCGTATCCAGCACGAACTTGGCGCAACCCGCGTCGCGGGCCATGCCGTCCAGCGCCTGCAGCAAGCGGGCGCCCCAGCGGCCGCCGCGCCGCGTGCTGTCCACGACCAGGTCATCTACGTACATGAAGCGGCCGTAGATCAGGTTCTCTTGATAGCGGTAACCCGCCAACGCCACGACCTGGCCGCCATCCACCGCCGCCAGCAGCCGGTAGCTGTCGCCGCGCATGCGGGTGATGCGAGCAACGAAGTCGTCGGCATCGGAAAGATGGGGCCGCAGTTCGCGCATCAGGGGCAGGCAGGCGCGCAGTGCTTTGTCGGTATCGATGTGTTGTAGAGCAGAGTCTGTCATGGGGATTTCACGCGGGGTTCAGGGAGGACAAGGCATCATCGTAGAAAGACCATGACATAATTTGAAGGGCCATAAATTGAACTTTGGACTATGCCATGATTGACCGACGCCCCAAGGACGGATTGCCGCCGCTGGTTCCCAACAGCGCGGATCCGCTCTACCGCCAGGTGTACGAACGGTTCCGCAGCGCGATCACGCAAGGCACGCTTGCGCCCGGCGACCGCATCCCGTCGGCCCGTGCCCTGGCCAAGGAAATGGGCGTGGCGCGCGGCACGATCGAAGTGGCGTATTCGTTGCTGGTGGCCGAAGGCTACATCCAGACTCGGGGGCAGGCCGGCACGATCGTCACCCCGGATCTTCAGCCCCAGGCACCGCCCGCCGCTGTGGCGCCTCTGCCCGAAACCCCCGACGACGAACATGGCTGGCATCGTCCGTCCGCCATCCTGCCGTTCCAGATGGGCGTGCCGGCGCTGGACGAGTTTCCCCGCAAGCTGTGGGCCCGGCTGGGCGCCCGGCAATTGCGTAGCCTGCAAGCGCCCGAGCTGTCCTACCCGCCGTCCAACGGGCTGATGGGACTGCGAACTGCCGTGGCCGCCTATCTGCAAGTGGCGCGCGGCATCCATTGCCAGCCGTCCCAGGTGTTCATCACCTCGGGCTACAACCATACGATGCAGCTGGTCATGCAGGCGCTGCTGGCGCCGGGCGACCGCGTGTGGGTGGAAGACCCTGGGTATCCGCCTACCCGCGCGTTGCTGGCGCAGGCGCGCCTGCAGGCGGTGCCCATTCCGGTGGATCAGGACGGATTGATGGTTGGCGAGGGCGTTGCGCGGTACCTGGACGCGAAGGCGGCCGTGGTCACGCCGGCGCATCAAAGCCCGCTGTCGATGTCGCTGTCGCTGCCGCGCCGGCAAGCCCTGCTGGAATGGGCCGAACGGCAACAGGCCTGGATCGTGGAAGATGACTACGACGGCGAATACCGCTATGTCAGCCGGCCCTTGCCCGCATTGAAGAGTCTGGATGCACAGGGCCGCGTGCTGTATGCCGGGTCATTCAGCAAAGTGCTGTTTCCAGGGATGCGCCTAGCGTATCTGGTCGTGCCGCCCGCGCAGGTGGGGGCTTTCGACCGCATCTGCCGGCTGCTGTCGGGCACCGCGCCGGGGTTGACGCAATCCATCCTGACCGCGTTCATTGCCGAAGGGCATTTCGGCCGGCACATCCAGCGCATGCGGCGGCTGTACAGCGAACGGCGCAACGCCACGGCGGCGGGATTGACCGCCGCGCTGGGGGACCGCATGCATATCGAACCGCAACCGGGCGGCATGCATCTGGTCGCGCGCATGCAAGGGCAGTTGACGGATGTGCCCTTGGCCGCGCGGATGCTGGAGCAGGGCATGTATGCGCATCCGTTGTCGCGCTGGTCGACCCTGCCGGACCCGCAATCGGGCCTGTTGCTGAGCTTCACGAACATCGCGTCCGAGGCGCAAGCCCTTGAATTGGGCCTGCGGATCAAGGCGTTGATGTAGGCCTTAGTTCAGTCCGGCTTTGTCCAGGCCGAACGCGGCATCGGCGGAACCCGGTACGGTCCGGAAGGCCACGTTCAGGCGGTTCCAGCCATTGATGGCTACGACGCGGAACGTCAGGTCCGAGATTTCGGCTTCCGAGAAGTGCTCGCGCGCCTGTTCGTACACGTCGTTCGGCACGCCGTGCGCGGGCAGAGTGGTCAGCGCTTCGGTCCAGGCCAGCGCGGCGCGTTCGCGCGCCGAGAAAAGGGTGGATTCGCGCCAGATGGCGACGTGGTGCAGGCGCAATTCGCGTTCGCCACGCAGCTTGGCCTGCTTGACGTGCATGTCCAGGCAGAAGCCGCAGCCATTGATCTGCGAGGCCCGGATGTCGATCAGGTCGCCGAATTCCTCAACCACCGGCACCTTTTTCATCGCCGCGCTGAAGTCCATGTACTTCTTGGACAGTTCCGCCGACACCTGGAAGTAATTCAATCGTTGGCTCATTTGCCTACCTTTCTGAAGCGCTGTTTTCGAATGGGGGATCACGAAAACACATCATGCGTCAGCCTGGACCAGGCAAAAAGTGCCATAAATGGTGTTTTGTTATAGGCCATCCAGGCACGTTCTGGATTCCGCGCGAGGCCAGCGCAGCACGAAGCGGGCGCCGCCCAGCGGGCTGTCCTGGATCTCGATCGTGCCGCCGTGGTTCGCCGCCACGCGTTTGACGATGGCCAGCCCCAGCCCGGCGCCGCCGGTGCCGCGGTCCCGGCTTTCGTCAAGCCGGATGAAGGGTTCGAATACGCGTTCCCGGTCCGCCTCGGCGATGCCGCCGCCGTCGTCGTCCACCAGCAGTTCGTAGCCGGCCGCCGTTGCTTTCAGTTCGATCTCGACGCGCTGGCTCGCGTAGCGCACGGCGTTCTGCACCAGGTTCAGCAAGGCGCGGCTCATATAGCGCGGATGCAGTTCGACGTGCGCCGGATAGCCGGGGCGCACGTGGCACTGGATGCCCCGGGCATCGGCCTGATGGGCGACCAGCGCCAGCGCTTCGCCCAGCCAATCGCACACGTCCACGGTCTCCAACCGGACTGCGTCGTCGGCGGGGCGTTCCAGCCGGGCGTAGACAAGCAGCTCGGCCACCATCGCTTCCAGCTCCGAGATGTCGGTGCGCATGTCTTGCAGGATCTGCCCGCGGCGGGGCAGGTATTGGTCATGGCCCAGCATGTCCACTTCGAACGACAGCCGGGCAAGCGGCGTGCGCAGTTCATGCGAGACGGCGTTGGTCAGGCTGCGCTGGTTGTCGATCAGCGCGGCGATGCGCTCGGCCATATGGTTGAAGCTTTCGCCCACGTGGCGGATGCCCGAGATGCGGGACAGCCGCACCCGCACGCTCATATCACCTTGGCCCATCCGCAACGTCGCCTTGCGCAGCGCGTCCAGGTCGCGCCAGATGGGCAGGGCCCACCCCAGCAGCAGGATCACGGCCAGCACCAGGCTCAGCGCCGCCCAGGCGGACCAGGTGATCCACCGCTCCATCGCGGGTTCCAGCGGCAGACGTACATCCAGCCACTGCACGGGTTCACCGGGCAAGCGGGTCAGGTAGGTGTTGTAGTCGTCCCGCATGATGAGACCGGTACGGTCCAGCTGTTGTTGCTCATCCGGCGTGAGGGTGACGCGGCTGTCGGGCAGCAGCGTCAGGGTCAGCCCATAGTGCGGCAGCAGCTCGTCCAGGATATAGGCCGCGCGGGCTTCCGGGGCGACAGGGTCCAGCTCCTTGTGCAGCGCGTAGATCTGGCCGCGCACGGCACGGTAGGACAGATCGGCGCTGACTGAGTCCAGCAGATACCCGAAGCTCAGGTTCACCAGTTGGGTCGCCACGCCGTAGCCGATCGTGGCAATGATGACGATGCGCAGCGCGAACTTAAGCATCAGTGGCCTTTCCTGGAGTGCCGCAGGCAAGTGCGTGGCGCGAAGCGGGCGTGGGGAAGGAAGGCGGGAATCATGCGGCGACAGCGGGATAATCGCGCATGCTAGCGGTGCGCAGAAATCGAATTCGTCGAGATTTGTGTGTCAATTGTGAAGATTCGTGCAGTGATTTGATTCGGGCCTATGGTTGCGGCAGCCGGTATCCGGCCGTCAGACCCGATTGAAACTGGCGCGCTCCCCGGCTATAAGCATGAAGAAGGGGCGGAGATCCAGCGCCCCGCCCGTCATCGATCGCCCCTGCACCATGCCGCACCCGCCCCCCCACGACGAGCACGTCGCCAGCAGGCCCGCCACGCACGAGCGCGTGGACCCCGGGCGAAGCTCCTGTCTGGAAGTGTTCCTGGTTTTCCTGCGCCTGGGACTGACCTCGTTTGGCGGCCCGGTCGCGCATCTGGCTTATTTCCGCACCGAATTCGTCGACAAGCGCCGCTGGCTGGACGATTACGCCTATTCGGATCTGGTGGCGCTGTGCCAGTTCCTGCCCGGGCCGGCAAGCAGCCAGGTCGGCATGGCGATCGGCCTGCGGCGCGCGGGCTGGCCCGGCATGGCTGCCGCCTGGCTGGCATTCACGCTGCCGACCGCGCTGGCGCTGATCGGATTCGCCCTGGGGCTGGCGCATTTCGGCTGGCTGTCGCAGTCGGGCGCGATACACGGCTTGAAGGTGGCGGCCGTGGCGATCATCGCGCAGGCTGTGTGGGGCATGGGCCGCACGCTTTGCCCGGACCGCCCGCGGGCCGGATTGGCCGTGACGGCCGCCCTGATCACGGCCGCGCTGCCCACCGCGTGGGGGCAGGTGGGCGCGGTCCTGCTGGGCGTCGTCGTGGGTGGCGCCATGCTGCAAGTGCCGCCCCGGCCCATCCTGGCCAATCGCACCCAAGGCGCGTCGCGCCGCGCAGGCTATATCGCACTGGCGCTGTTTGTCGTGTTGCTGGCGGGGTTACCCGCGTGGGCGGCGGTGTCCGATTCCCCCTTGGCTGCCCAAGTAGCCGGCTTCTACCGGGCGGGTGCGCTGGTGTTCGGCGGCGGCCACGTCGTGCTGCCGTTGCTGGAGGCCACCTCGGTATCCAGCGGCATGGTGTCCAATGCCGACTTCCTGGCGGGCTATGGGGCCGCGCAAGCCATGCCCGGCCCGGTGTTCGCATTCGCCGCCTTCCTGGGGGCGATGTCGTCGGGCCCCTTATCGGGATGGCTGGGTGGGCTGGCATTCCTGGGCGTCATCTTCCTGCCAGGTGCGTTGCTGGTAGCCGGCGCCTTGCCGTTTTGGGAAAGCCTGCGCCGGCGGCCCGGCGTGCGCAATATGGCCGCAGGCGTGAATGCCGCCGTGGTGGGCATTCTGCTGGCCGCTCTTTATGACCCGGTCTGGACCAGCGCGATCCTGAACAAGGCGGATTTTGCCCTGGCGCTATTGCTGTTCGCGCTGCTGGTCTATGCGCGCAGGTCGCCAGTCTGGGTGGTGCTGGCCGCCGCCGCGGGCGGCTGGGCCTTGGCCTGGCTAGGCTAGGCTAGGACCGCCAGCGGGGCGGCCGCTTCTGCAGGAAAGCGTCGATGCCTTCGCACGCATCGGCCTCCATCATGTTGCGCGCCATCACGTCGCCGGCATAGTCGTACGCGTCGGCCAGCGCCATCTGTCTTTGCTTGTAGAACATGCGTTTGCCATAGCGGATGGCGGTCGGGCTTTTCGCCAGGATGTCGCCCGCCAGGGCGCGCACCCGCGCATCCAATTCGGCCTCGGGCACGGCGTCGTTGATCAAGCCCCAGTCCACGGCCTGCGCCGCATCAATGAAGCGGGCGGTCACCAGCATTTCGAAGGCGCGCTTGGCCGACACATTGCGGCTGAGCGCCACGGCGGGCGTTGCGCAGAACAGGCCGACGTTGATGCCCGACACGGCGAACCGCGCATTGTCGGCGGCTACCGCCAGATCGCAACTGGCGACCAGTTGGCAGCCCGCGGCGGTGGCGATGCCCTGGACCTTGGCGATGACGGGCACGGGCAAGGCCTGCAGACCTTGCATGACGCTGCCGCATTTGCGGAACAGCGCCCGGTAATAGTCCAACGACGGTTGGCTGCGCATTTCGCGCAGGTCGTGGCCGGCGCAGAACGCGCGGCCCGCAGATTCCAGCACCACGCAACGCACGTCGGCATCGCGCTCCAGCGCATCGATCTCCTGCTGCAGCGCGCCCAACAGTCCTTCGGACAAGGCGTTGAACTGCGAGGGCCGGTTCATGCGCAGCGTCACCACGCCGTTTTCCGCGGTGCGTTCAAGCAGGGGCTGTTCTGCCGAGGTATCCAGTGCCATGTTGTCTCCAGGTCTCGAGGTGGAATACGGAAGACAGGATACCGCCAAGCGCACCGCTTGGCGGATTCACGCCGCCAGGCGGCGGGCCATGCCTGGCGACAGACACAGCAGCGGCACGACGATCACGGCGCCGATCAAGGCCATGGCGGCCTGCGGCGCCATGCCGCTGTCCAGCAGCAAGGTCGCGATGACGGCCGAGCCGCTCATCTGGAACAGGCCGTACACCGCCGCGGCCGTGCCGGCGCGTTCGGCGAAGGGCTCAAGCGCCAGGCTCAGGCCCGATCCCAGCGCCAGCGAAAAGCCCACCGTCAGGACGGCGACGGGCAGCATGAAGATCCACGCGGACAACGGCACCCAGGCCCAGGCCGCGGCATGCATGGCCGAGGCCAGCAGCAGCGCCGCCATGCCGACCCGCACCATGGTGTGGCGGCCATAGCGCGCGATGAAAGTCGGGGCCAGGAAGAAGGCCGCGATGTTGATCGCGGCGTTGCCGCCGAACCAGGCGGAAAAGCCCAGCTCGGTATATCCCAGCTGCTGCACCAGCACCACCGGCGCCGCCGAGACGAACACGAGGATCATCGCCATGCCCGCCATTCCGAACATCGCGAAGTACAGGAACCGGCCGCTGGCCACGATAGGCAGGTAGCGGCGCAGGCTGTAGAGCGCGCCGCGGGGCTGCGTGGGCGCCGCGCGGGTTTCCTCGAAACGCTTGGCCAGCAGCACTGCCAGCGCCAGCGCGAACGCCACCATGAACACGAAAGTGCTGCGCCAGCCGGCATGCACGGCCAGAACGCCGCCCAGCATGGGCGCCAGCGCAGGCACGGAGCACAGCGCCCCGTTCAGGTAGCTATAGACGCGTGCGCCCACAGCTGGGCTGAAGCGGTCACGCACGGCGGCAAACGCCACCAGCGACGCCGAGCACGCACCCAGGCCCTGGATGATGCGGGCCGCATAGAACACCTCAAGCGACGTGGCCGCCGCGCCCAACGCAGAACCGGCCAGATAGGCCAGCGCGCCACCCAGGGCCACTGGCCGGCGGCCATAGCGATCGGCCAAGGGGCCGATCAGCATCTGGCCCACCCCGACGGCAAAGATGAACAGGGTGATGCTGGCTTGCAGCGCGCTGACCGGCTGGCCGAAACCATCGGCCATGGCGGGCAGGGAAGGCAGGTAGATGTCGATGCCCATCGGCGTGAGCGTGACCAGTCCCATCAGGAGACCGATCAGCCAGCGTTGGCTTCGGGAAGATGCAGCAGACTTCATGGCAGGCTCTGGGCGCATTGCACGCCCGGGAAAACCCGACATTATCCATGAATGCGCGGCCCGGCCGAAGCCGGGACCCCGCAAGGCGGGCACAGTAGAATAATTGCCATGAACACCCCCGCCTTTCGTCCCCGTATCGTCATCCTGTACTGCACGCAGTGCCAGTGGCTGCTGCGCGCCGGTTGGATGGCGCAAGAACTCCTGTCCACGTTTTCGACCGACCTGGGTGAAGTGGTCCTGCAGCCCGGCACCGGCGGCATCTTCCAGATCACCTACAACGGCGATCTGATCTGGGACCGCAAGAGCGATGGCGGATTCCCCGAAGCCAAGGTGCTCAAGCAGCGCGTGCGCGACCGCCTGGATCCGGGGCGCCCGCTAGGCCATATCGACGGTCATACCGCCGGCCCGCTGGCAGCGCCTCCGGACGCCTGACGGCTACGCGGCGGATTTCGATTCCTGCAGCGCCGCGCGTCCCTTGTTGCGTTGGCGCACCGCCGACACGATCAGCAACGCGATCAGCGCGACGCAAGCCAGGATGAAGCCCAGGCTGATCGGGCGCGTCACGAAGATCGACAGTTCACCGCGAGACAGCAGCAGGGCGCGGCGGAAGTTCTCTTCCACCATCGGCCCCAGCACGAAGCCCAGCAGCAAGGGCGCGGGTTCAAACCGCAAGCGGATCAACGCATAACCCGCTGCGCCGAACACCGTCACCATGCCTACGTCGAACAGGTTGTTGTTCGTGCTGTAGACCCCCACGCACACAAAGAACAGCGCGGCAGGGAACAGGTAGCGGAACGGCACGGTCAGCAGACGCACCCACATGCCGATCAGCGGCAGGTTCAGCAGCAACAGCAACACGTTGCCGACCCAGAAGCTGGCGATCAGCCCCCAGAACATGTCGGCGTGTTCGATCATCATCTGCGGACCCGGCTGGATGCCATGGATGATCAGCGCGCCCAGCATCAGGGCCATCACCGGATCGCCGGGGATGCCCAGGCTCATCGTCGGGATGAAGCTCGTCTGCGTCGACGCGCTGGTAGCCGCCTCCGGACCCGCGATCCCTTCAATGGCGCCGCGTCCGAAGCGGCGCGGCTCGCGTGCGACCTTCTTTTCCACCGCGTAAGAGATGAACGATGCGATGGTCGGACCCGTGCCCGGCAGGATGCCGAACGCCGCGCCGATGGCCGTGCCGCGCACCAGTGCGCCCCGCGACTGCTTGATGTCGCCGGCTTCGGGCCGCATCGACTTCATGCTGATCTTGCCGGTGGTGATCTTGCTGTCGCCGCCGATGCGGTTGATGTTCTTCAGGAAGTCCGCCACGCCGAACAGGCCCATGGCCAGCGCCACGATCTGCAAACCGTCGGAGAGCTCGAGGATGCCGAAGTGAAAGCGCATCGTGCCGGTGTTGACGTCGGTGCCGACCACGCCCAGCAGCAGCCCCACGACCACCATTGCCACGCCTTTGATCGCCGATCCCTTCGCCAACGTGGCGCCGGCCAGCAGGCCCAGCATCATCATGGAGAAATACTCGGCCGGGCCGAACTTGAAGGCCACGTCCACCAGCATCGGCGAGAACAGGATCATCGCCAGGATGCCGACCGACGCGCCGCAGAACGACGAGAACATCAGCATGAACAGCGCGGACCCGGCCTTGCCGTTGCGCGCCAGCGGATTGCCGTCCAGGCAGGCTACGGCGTGCGACGCGGTACCCGGCAGGTTCAGCATGATGGAGGTGATGCCGCCGCCATACTGCGAGCCGTAGTAGATGCCGGACAGCATGACCAGCGCCGCGGTCGGCGTCATGGTGTACGTCAACGGCAGCAGGATGGAAATGGCGGCCAGCACGCCCATGCCCGGCAGTACGCCGATCAGGTTGCCCATGAACACGCCAAACACGGCCCACATCAGGTTGTCCAGCGCGAACGCGACCGAAAACCCGTGCATCAGATTATTGAAGATTTCCATCGATCAGCCCCAGCGGAACAACGGAAACTGCAACTGCAGCGCCCACGAGAACACGGCCACGCCCAGGATCGTCACGCCCACGGCAAGCAGGGCGGCGCTGCGCCACGTGTGCTGACGGTCGCCCATCGCAGAAATGAACACCAGGACGAAGGTGGCAGGCACCAGGCCGCCGAACTTGCCGACCAGGATGAAGGCCAGCAAGCCGCCAATGATGCAGCCCCAGCCGCGCCATTCGGGCGGCGGAACCTCTTCGGCGTCTTCTTCGGCCGTGGCAGGGGATGCGGCCATCTTGGCGATGATCAATCCCAGCATCACCAGCAAGGCGCCCAGAATCGCCGGGAACATGCCCGGCCCCATGCGCGCAAGGCTGCCTAGCGTATATGTGGATGCCTGAGCGATAGCGCCCAGGCCCAGCACGATCATCGTGCCGGCGGCCCACGCCTCGCGCCGGACGGCGCTGCGTTTCGATTGCATTTGGTCTAGTCCTCCCGTTGTTGTGCTTTTGTCTGACTGACGTCTGAAAAAAAGCTGACATTGCAATGAATGCGGGAGTCTAAAAATCCAAACTTCCGTTCACCTTTCAGGCAAGCGGAGAATCGGGCCGAGGGCGATATTTATGCGGAAAATCGCGGGAAATCCCTAAGGTGCGCGCGCCGCGGATGGCGGACGGAAGCGAATCGCCATGCCGAAGAGCACGAGGCAGATCAACGTCATGAGGATCCACGCAGGCGTCAGGTCGGCCAGGTGTTGGCGGATGAGGCCGGCGGCGAATGGAAAGAGCGCAGCGATCAAGTAGCCCACACCTTGCACGAACGAGGCCAGCCGGCCTGCTTCCGCGGGCGTTGTCGCATGATCCATGGCGACGATCAACGACAAGGGAAAGAGCGCGCCGATGCCCAGCCCCGCCAACACGGCCGCAGGCCAAGCCAGGGCGGCGGGCGCCGCGATCAGGCCGATCAAACCCAGGAACAGCGCGCCGATCGCCACGAACAGCGCCGGCCGGCGGTCAGGCAAGCGGCCGATGCATAGCGACACCAAGAGGCCTGCAGCGATTTCCGCCGCGGTCACGGCGCCCAGCAACTGGCCCGCCGACACCGGAGTCCAGCCCAGCGCGGTGTAGTAGGGCGGCAGCCACGCCAGCACCAGCGTGTAGGCGCCCGTGCCCAGACCGAAGAACACCGCCAGCAACCAGGCGCGCGGGCGCGGCGTGCGGATGGGACTGGCCGCGCCCTGGGCGGCCGACGGGTTCGGCGATGCCCGGTTCACCAGCAACCAGGCGGCCAGCGCGATGGCGGCGGGCACGGCCCAGACCGCCAACGCCTGCAGCCAGCCGGCGCGTTGCGCGAGCACCGGCGAGGCCACGCTGGCCACGGCGGCGCCGCCCATGATCGCCGTTGAATAGATGCCCATGATCGCGCTGCTGCCCGCCGCGAATCGGGTCTTGATGTAGATGGGCAGCAAGGCTTGCGTGACGGCAATGCCCAGGCCGGCAACGACGCCGCTGGCCAGCATCAGGCTGGTATGCCCGGCCCACCAGCGGCCCGCGGTCGCGGCGGTGACGAGCACCAGGCCCAGGCCGACGCCCAGTTGTTCCCCGACCAGGCGGCGCAGCGGCGCCACGCTCAAGGCGCCCAGGCCCATCACGAACACGGGCAGGGCGGTCAGCAGGCCGGCGACGGTGTCGGACATGCGGGTGGCGGCTTGCATCCAGTCCAGCAATGGGGGAACGGAAGCCAGGACGGGACGCAGGTTCAAGCCGACGAGGATGATGGCGGCGATGCGCCAGGCGTTGAGACGGGGGAAAGACACGGTTGCTCCAAACCCGGAACAGGCAGCCGCATGCGGCATGTTCCGGTAAACTATCTTGGCATCAAGATATTTGTATTTTATCTTCACGTCAAGATAAATGGAGGGAGTGACCGTGGACAGAGCAAGCCGGGCGGTAGAGCAATGGAACCGCGAACGTCCCGAGCTGGATGTGTCGACCATGCGCGTGCTGGGCCGCTTGGGCGAATGCGCGCTGGTGATCACGCGCGACCGGATCAATCCGCTATTCGCGCAGTTCGGCCTGCAGCCGGGGGAGTTCGATGTGCTGGCGACACTGCGCCGCAGCGGCAAGCCTTATGCCTTGACGCCTACGGCGCTCTACGAAGACGCCATGATTTCGTCCGGCAGCATGACCAACCGCATCGACCGGCTGGAGAAGGCCGGTCTGGTGGTGCGGACGCCCAACCCGGACGACGGGCGGGCGACCTTGGTGATGTTGACGCAACCGGGGCTGAAGCTGATCGACGAAGCCGTGGTGGCGCATCTGCGCAACCAGGCGGAAGTGTTGTCGCCGCTAAGCGCCTCCGAGCAGGAGCAGTTGAGCCGCCTGCTCGGCAAGTTGTTGAAGGCTTACGAATAGGCGGTGGCGCACGTCAGGATCGCAAGCGGATTACAAGCCGAGTTCGGACAATCCGGGATGATCGTCCGGGCGGCGGCCCAGCGGCCACCGGAACTTGCGGTCGGCTTCCTTGATGGGCAGGTCGTTGATGCAGGCGTAGCGGTTCACCATCAGGCCGTCTTCGCCGAATTCCCAGTTCTCGTTGCCGTAAGACCGAAACCAATTGCCTGAATCGTCGTGCCATTCATAGGCATAGCGGACCGCGATGCGATTGTCCGTATAGGCCCACAATTCCTTGATCAATCGGTAGTCCAGCTCTTTGGCCCACTTGCGCGCCAGGAAGGCGCGGGCTTCATCGCGGCTCTTCACAAATTCGGCGCGGTTGCGCCAATGCGTGTCCAGACTGTAGGCCAGCGCCACCTTGTCGGGGTCGCGGCTGTTCCAGCCGTCTTCGGCCAGCCGGACCTTCTGGATGGCGCTTTGGTGCGTGAAGGGGGGAAGCGGCGGGCGGACTTCAGGGGTCGATGTCATGGGATGGGCCTCTTGCGTGGGGGGGAAGGGTTCAGGCGCTTGCGGGCAGCAGCGCCGCGGCAGCGCGTTCGGCGCTGTCGGTAATCGACAGGTCGCCCGTCACCAGTGCGACGGCGATGGCGCCATCGATCAGCACCAACAGCTGGCGCGCCGTTTCGTTGGGGTCGGGCAGCGCTGCGGCTTGCGCCAGCATCAGCACATGGGCCAGCAGCCGCGCCTTGTGCAGGCGGGATACCTCGCGGATGGGATTCGCAGGGTCGCCGATTTCACCGGCGGCGTTGATGAACGCGCAGCCGCGAAACCCTTCCGACGCAAACCATTCGCGCAAGGCATCGAAGATGGACAGCAGACGCGCGCGGGGCGTGGCCGCTTGCGTCGTGGCCGTAATGAACCACTGCATCCAGCGTTCATCGCGCGCTTGCAAGGCCGCCGCCACCAGCGCGTCCTTGGTGGGGTAGTGCTTATACAGGCTTTTGCGCGCCACCCCGGATGTCTTCACGATCAGATCCATCCCGGTGGCATGGATGCCGCCTTGATAGATAAGGCTTTCGGTGGCGCGCAGCAATCGTTCCTGCGTGTGGCCTAGCGTATCGGGGAGGGTGCCGGTTGTCGTCGATGTCATGAAAGCGCTTTGGGAGAATGATCGTTCTACACTACGGTGCACGAATGGTAGAACGATCATTCTCCGGCGTCAATCGAATTATTCGCATACACCATAACCAGGCTTCGTGGCATGATCTGCTTGCTTTTTCTGTCAAAATTATGCTAATATCTTTTAATTCGCACAAACAATAACAACACTGCTGTGGCTGCAACGACAAAAGCAGCACATTCACACCTACACCCACACCGAAGCAGTACAGAACCACAGCAAAGAAGCGAACCCCGGCGCTGCCTACTTCCGAATGCCTCCCCCGCGTCCCGACACGGCATTCCTGGCACGCTTGAATTTGGCAGGTACTTGCTCACGCGGGGGAAGCCTGGCGCCTTGCACAGGAGAACGTTCATGTCGCATCAACTCGTTGGTAAAAAGTGGCGCTTCGAGGTTCCGCCCTTGAACTGGAAGGCCCCTGACGCGCATACGGAATCGGAAATCGACGCGGCTCCCGCAGACACCGATGCCTCGGAAGACTCCGATAAACCCCGTCTGTCCGCCTGATCTTCTCCCTGACTCTCGTCATTCGGCCCGCATTCGCGGGCTGATTCAATCCTGATCGACCGGCTCCGAACGGCGCGCCTTGTGTGTGCTTTTTGTGCACTTTTGTGCGCCGTTTGAGCTTGTCCGTTTGCCCGACGACTTATCCCGTATTTGCCGCGCGCGCCGCTTGCACTTTGCGTGCAGGCGGCGCGTTGCCTGCGCGCAGATTGCTGGCGCGCGATGCGCGGTCAAGCGCGGCGTGTGCGGCGGGCTGTCACGTCCTGCAGATAGCGAGTATTTGGAATGCCTGAAAACACTTCGAACCCTCAACCGGTTAGGCCCTTCATCTATGCCACGGCGACCACGCGGTCGCTGATGTTCTCGCATGCTGAAGTGCAAAGCCGCATGTGGACAAAGGATCCGTCAGCGCTCAACCTGGAATACACGCGCATCATGATGGGATTCCTGCTGTTCGAGCCGGCGCCGCGGCGTATCGCCATGATCGGCCTGGGAGGAGGGTCGCTGGCCAAGTTCTGCTACCGGCATCTGCCGTCCACCCGCATCGACGTGTTCGAGATCAATCCGCACGTCATCGCGTTGCGGGATTCCTTCCAGGTGCCGCAGGACGACTATCGGTTTGCCGTCCGGCAGGGCGATGGCGCCAAATTGATTGGCGAATATCAGGACGAATATGACGCGGTACTGGTCGACGGCTACGACGTCAACGGCCTGCCGGCCCAATTGACGACGGATGGGTTCTACGCGGCTTGTTTGAACGCATTGGCGCCTGGTGGAATGATGGTGTGCAACTTCCACGCCTCGCATCCCCATTACGGCACCTATGTCGGCCGCATCAAACAACGCTTTGCCGGGTCGGTGATCGAGGTCAGCGACGGGGCCTGCGCGAACAGCATCGTGTTCGCGTGCCGGGGAGACACGCTCAAGCGCTGTACCGGCTTGCCCAAGCGCAGACCGGACGCGATGAGCACCGAGATGTGGTTGCGGCTGGCGCCAACATACTGGCCCATGCTTGCGTAGCGCGGATCACGCCAGCATGCGGTGCAGCACCTGGTTGCGGCCATTCAGCTTGGCTTGATAAAGCAGTTCGTCGGCCACGTGGAACAGCTTGCCGGCGTCCGCGGCGTGCTCCCACAGCGCGCACGCGACGCCGAAACTGGCCGTCAGCGTGAACACGGCGCCGTCTTCGGCCGTGACGGGCTCGGCGGACATGGCGCGCCGCATGCGTTCGGCCAGTTCGACGGCCTCGGCGGCAGTGCCGGTATGGCAGAGCACCGCGAACTCTTCCCCCCCCACGCGCGCCACCGTATCTGACTGCCGCCATATCTTGCGGCATAGCGCGGCCACCGACTTCAGCGCAATATCTCCGCTGGCGTGTCCGTAGGTGTCGTTGATATTCTTGAAATTGTCGATGTCGAACAGGATGAATGCCAGCACCGGGCCTTCTTTCTGCCATTGGGCGCGGGTGATCTCAAAGCGCGTCTCGAAGGCGCGCCGGTTCAACAGGCCGGTCAGGTAGTCGGTTTCAGCCAGATTGGCCAGGTCGATGATCAGCCTGTCGCGCTCGGCCTCTAGCCGCTTTTTGATGGCGGAGTTCTCTTTCAATACCCGCAAGGCGCTGAAAACCTCATCGACCTCGCCCTGGTATGCGCCGACGGGGATCGGTGCCGGCGGCGTGCCATTGGCGATGGCGCTGATAATGCGCGTGGCCAGGCCGAAGGGGCGGATCACTCGCCGCCGGAACTGCACCAGCGCCAGGGCCAGCGCCGCCACCAGCAAGGCCGTGGCGGCCAGCGTCACCAGCAGCAGCCGCGAGGCGTCTGTCCGATGCGTTTCGATGCTTTGTTCGATGGTGTCGAGCAGGGCGTCGCGGAACTGCACGATGGAACCCATCAACGGCACGTAGGTTGCGGCGAGATCCCCGGTAGAGACCTGGAGTCCTTGGGACGGGGCGGTGGCATTCTGCCGCACCTGTTCCAGGTACTGGAGGCCTTCACCGAAGTAGCGCTGCTGCAATTGTGCGTAGATCGGCGAGGCCGTCAGCTCGGGCCGCGTCGCGATGCGCGAGTTGATCAGGGTCCAGAGCTCATCAATGCGGCCTCGCACGCGCTCGATGCGGAATTGCTCCGCCTCGGTCAAGGTCCGATGCCTGGCCAGCGCGGGCGTGAAGATCGACCCCAGCAAACCCGCCTGTTCCCGCAGTTCGCTAGCCAGCAACGCCAGGGAAAGCACGCTGGGCGCGTCCACCTCGTTGCGCATGGCGACACCGACCTTTCGGCCCATGCTGGCCTGCCATTGTGGAATTAGCTGGACCATGCCGCTGACGACCGCCCAGACGGCGTCGCCGGTCAACTGGTCGCGCGGCGTGGTGATCACGAGGTCGGCCTGGATCCGAGCCAGCGACAGCGCGTGGCGGATGCGCTGGATCTCGGCGCGCGCGCCGATTTTTTCAGGATCGAGCGGCGCAGCGTACAGCGCCAGCAGCTGGTCAATCTGGGCGTCCGTCTTGCCGCGGGCCGCGCGCAATGCGGCCAGAGTGGATTCGGGTACGGGAAGGTCGGCGCCCAGCGCCGCGTTCATCGGGCCGCGTTCGGCCGAGGCAAGTTCCATGACCTTCACGGTGGCACGGATCACGCCGAATGCGTCCCGGGCTTCGGACGAAGACGAATAGGTCTTCCAGTTCTGCAATAGCACGGTGCCGGTCAGGAGAGAGACCAGCAACAACACGCCCACAGCCAGTAGCAAAAAATACCGTTCCAGGGACTTCGGAGCGAACGCGCGGCGCAGCATGCTGATGGACCAGGGAAACATAAAGCCGTAGCAGCGCAGAATACTGTAATTACCCCTGCGCGAGGGTGGGCTTTGGTTCGGGCACGCGTAAATCGATCAAGCGAAGAAATAGTATTTCACGCAAATACAAAGCATTGCACGACTATCGCAAAATTGTGCCGTTTTCCGCAGGGCACCGTCACGTCGCGTGGACCACAACGCGGTTGCGGCCTTGCTGCTTGGCGGCATACAGCGCTTCGTCCGCAGCCTGGAACACCTTCCCCACATCCGGCCCGCAAGTCGGCCACTGCGCGACGCCGGCCGAAACCGTAATGCCGTTCACGCCGTGCAATTGGCGCTCGGCAAGGTGCGTGCGCAACCGTTCGGCAACGTGGCCGGCCTCCTTGATGCCGACGTTGGGCAGCAGGATCAGGAATTCCTCGCCGCCGTTGCGGCACAGGATGTCAGATGGCCGCGAACAGTCGCGCATCAGCTGGGCCATGCCGCGAATTACCTCATCGCCCGCCGTGTGGCCGTAGGTGTCGTTCACGCGCTTGAAGTGGTCGATGTCCAGCGCCACCACCGCGAACGGCGTACCCGAGGCCTGCAAGTGCTCGACCGCATCCTGCGTGCCGCGCCGGTTGCGCAAGCCCGTCAACGGGTCGGTGATGCTGGCCAGGTTCAGCTTGCCGATCTTCTCCTGCAAGGCGGTAAAGCTCCAGATCACCGCGCGTTTTAGTCGTTCGGCTTCGAAGTACCAGGCCTTGATCGACTGCACGCGCTGCATCGCCACCGCCACGTCCTGATGTTCGACGTTGGTGGCCAGTTCCGACAAGGGCCGCGAAATCAGCCGGGCGCACCACCAGATGGCCAGCAGGAACGCCACCGCCAAGGGCGCGGCATAGCCGATCAGCGCCCAGATCAGGCCGTGTATGGGCTGCAGCGTAACCTCGGCGGGCCGCTGCGCGATGACACCCCAGCCGCTGATCGGTTCGGCCGCATAACCGGCCAGCATATCCACGCCCTTGGTGTTGACGACGCGCTGCGCGCCCGCGTGGCCTTGGGTGACGGCTGCCACCACCGGGTTGCGCATGACGTTTTCGCCCACGCGGGCGGCGTCGACGTGATAGATTAATTGGCCGTCACTATCCACCACGAACAGATACGAGCCATCCTCATAGTGGTGCTTGCCCAGCAACTGCTGCAGCGCGCTTTCGTTGCGCAGATAAATCGTGCCGGCGATATAGCCCTGGTAGCGGCCATCGTTGGAATAGATGGGATGCGACAGGTTGATGAGCATGTTGCCGGCCATCGACACATAGGGCTTGCTGATGACCGGCTGGCGGGCTTGCAGGGCGGCGCGGCTGCCCGGGCTGTCGACGCGGGTGCCCAGGAAATTCCGGAAATTCTGCGTGGTGGCCAGGATGACGCCGTCTTGGCTGACGATGCCCACGGAGTTGAAGCTGTCGGTCTGCTCCTGCACGCGCGTGACTTCCGCCGCAAGAATGTCTGGCGCATCGACCTGCGCCGCCAGGTGGCGGGCGCTGTACGCCAGCTGCTGTTGCGCCGCCTTCAGGAAGTTGCCGGCGCTTTCGGCCAGTTTGGCCGCGTAGACGCGGTTCGATTCCAACGTATTGATGATGAGCTGGTCGCGTTGCACGCGATAGCTGGCGTAGAGGGCGTTGGCCGTGGCGGCAAGGGCGCTGAATACGGTGAGGGCAAGGACTAGCCCGCGTAAGTTGATTCGCATTGGGATCTGGGCGGACTAGGGGCCAGGGCAGGCGCGGCGCCGGGCCGCTGGTGTAAGGGTGGGGCGCATGCCGGCAGGCGGTGCCACGGGCAAGCACCGCTGATTGTAAACATGACAAGGATCATGCGGCGTCGCCACGCCAAGTATTACGGCAGCCGAGGCAGCGATCTATAGGTCGCCGGCGTCCGGCTCGTCCAGCAAACGTGCGGCGGGCGACCGCGCCGCGGCGCCCGCGCGGAAATAGCCCATGACGGTGGCCACGCTGGCGTGGCCGGTCATGGCCATCGTGTCGCCCAGCGGCACGTTGCGTCGGCCGGCCTCGGTGACAAAGCCCGAGCGCAGGCTGTGCGCCGAGAAGTCGCCTTCCAGGCCCGCCAGCTTGCAGCGTTCCTGCACGATGTCCCGCACGGCGGCGGCGGCCAGGGGCTCGCCGATGACATCGCCTCGGCGCACGCGGCGAAAGATCGGGCCCTGGCGGATGCCGCTGGCGGCAAGCCATGCGTCCAACGCCTGCGCGGGGGAACCCACAATGGGCTTCTGGTCGTCCGCACGCTGTGCGCCCGATTGATTGGTCTTGGAATGCGCCAGGGTATAGAGGAAGCCTTCGCTGGTACGCACCGTGTTCTCGGCGGTTGCGCGCACCACTTCCGAACGGCGGCGGCCGCCGCTTGCCCACGCGAACAGCAGCAGGGCCCGGTCGCGCACCCCGCGCAGCGTGTCGTCGCACGTGGCCAGCATGGCCTGCAAGGGTTCGCGGGTCAGCGCCTCTTTTTTGGCCGGCGTCATGCCGCGCCGGGCGTAGGCGCGGCGGGTCTTGGCCAGCAATTCCCGGACCGGGGCCGCACGGCAAGGGTTGGGGTGGCCGAGCAGCTCGTGCGCCTTGGACAGCACGGACAAGCGTTGCAGCAAAGTATTCAGGCTGGGCGCACCCAATTTTCCTTTTGCCTTCAGGCGCACCAGCTCCTGGTCCAGCGCCAGCGGCAACTCCCATTTCAATCCGTGGTCGGTCGAGCGTTGGGCGTGGTCCACCACGAACTGGATGACGGCCGCCTCGGGCAAGGGCAGGGTGAAGCGTTGGCCGTAACGCAGCTCGAACCAGGCGGTCCAGTACCGGATGGCGGCGCGATAGCTGGCCGCGGTGTTGGCCGAGCTGCCCTCCCGCATCAGGCCGCGGACCGCGGCATCGGCCTGGGTGTCCAGCGCATGCGGGTCCAGCAAAGGCAGCGAGGCAAGCAGGGTCAGCTGCATCGGGGGAGGGGCGTGGGTCGTGTCATCGGCGCGTTCATTTTAGGGCAAAGGACCAGGGCTTGAGCGTTGCTGACGGCCAGCCTGCATCAATGCCTCCAGGATCGGGCAGGAAGGTTGTTGCTGGTCTGGATACGTCTGGACCAGGCGGTGGAGGATGTGGGCCGGCGCCGGTGTCTGGCCGCCTCGCCACAACGACAGCAACTGGGCGGTCTCGTTCATGCCGAAGCCCAGTACGTGCGTGCGCCTGACGAAACGCAGCACCGAAATGTCGTCGTGCGTGTAGCGGCGCCGGGATGCGCCCGCGCGTGCCGCGCCGGCAAGCAGGCCTCGCGCCTCGCAATGGCGCACCAGGCGTTCAGAGACGTCGGCGCGCGCGGTAACGTCTTCGATTTCCCATCGGGGCTCGGTCACCGGAGCCGTGGCCCGGGGCGGGGTCGCATATGCATGCGGGGTGTGGGTGCGGTCGTTCATGTGGGCTCCTGTCCGTAGAGATGAACCCGCAGCTTCCTGCCTTCCATCGGGTCAAGGTCAAGCGCCCGTGGTTCTGATGACGCGTTAGGCGTCGATGTCTTGGTTTCTAGGGCTTTTGTGCGCAGCTTTTCTTATGTATTACATAAACTATATGTATGCTGTATGATATCTTACATATAAATCAAATAGATCACGATAAGGTTCCATTATCGTGAGTAATTAAGCCTCTTCTCAGCGGCAAATCACGGAGTATGCGGAACATGGCCACAGGAATCACCGAAACCGACGTCTGGACCGCCGCCGACGCGTTGTTGCTGGAAGGGGCGCGGCCTACCATCGAGCGGGTGCGTCAGAAGATCGGCCGCGGGTCGCCCAACACCGTCAGCCCGCACCTGGAAACCTGGTTTCGGGCCTTGGGCGCGCGTATCAAGGACCCGGGCGCCTTTGCCGCCGCGCCGGCCATCCCGGACCCGATCGCCCAGGCGGCCGCGCACTTCTGGGAAACCGCGCTGGCCGAAGCCCGCGCCGAGCAGGCTGAGACCTACCGACGGCGGTGGGCGGAACTGGCGGAAGAAGGGGAGCGGCTGGCCGCGGATGCCGAACAATTGCAGCAACGCGAGATCCAGCTGGTCAATCGCGAACTGGATCTGCAGGAAGGCTTGAAGGTGGCCACGGCGCAGTTGGCGGCGACGGAGGACCGCTTGCGGGCGGCGGAGCAGCAGCTGCGCCAACGCGACGATCAGCTCAAGCAGAGCCGGCAGCAACTGGAAGACGCCCGCAGCGCGGTGCAAACGCTGCTGACCGAGGCCGAGACGATGCGCAGCCTGCACGCGCAGGCGCTGGAGGCGACCGAAACGCGCCACGCCGCGCACGAGCGGCGTTGGCTGAACGAACTGGACGGCGAACGCAGCGCGGTCAAGAAACTTCAAGTACGACTGGACGAGGCCTTGATCGCCAGCCAGCGGCAAGCTGCCCAATTGCAGACGGCATTGACCGAGGCGCAAGAGGGCAAGCGTGCGGCCGAGCAGGGCGCTCAGGCGTTGCGCGGCGAGATCGCAGTCGTGCAGCAACGGCTGCTTGCCGCGGACCGTGCGGGAAGCGATGCGCTGGCGGCGGCGCGTCAGCGCGAGGCGGCGTTGGCGTCGCGCCTGGATGCCGCGGATGCGCAATCGGCGTCACTGCTGACGCAACTGAGTCAGAAGGACGGGCAACTGGCTGAATTGACCCGCCACCTGATGAGGCTGGCCAGCGAGAAAGCGGGTGCGGTGGCATCTGAGGGGCCTGCCGCGGCGGATGCTCCGGCGGATGCGCGGGCAGAGTAGGCGAAAGGGTTGCCGGCCGGCGACGCGCCGGCAACGTGGGGCCACTGCGCACTACGGTTCAACGCCCGGGGTAGACGCCCTGGAAAGGCGTGTTGTCCGGTTCCCCGAAGTTGTCCGCGTGGTAGTTGGCCTGGTCCTTCGTGGCGGTGCTTGCCCGCGGCGAGCTGGAGCTATATGAACTGGGCGCGGTGCAGCCGGCTAGCGCAAGGGCCAGCAAGACGCCCGCTGTGGTCAAGAGCTTCATGGCATACCTCCTTAAGAGATAGACGCCGTCCGAAAGGTGGCAACCGGAGAGCCCGGCGCCATCGCCATCCGAATCCGGCGGCATCGGCCAGCGGAGCAAGCGTCGTGCCCAGCAGGCATCACAGCAAGATACAAGTGCGCGCGGATTTCGGATAAATTCCACAGAATCGCATCTACGCGCATCCTCGGGCAGCCGCCCATGGGCCGCGATGCGTCATCGCGCAAGGCGTCCGGCCTTGCCAGGAGCAGCGGGTGAATACACGTCCTACAGTCGATATTGCCCGAGTCCTGCTTGTTATCGTGATCCTGTCAGCCTTGATGGTGGGCAGCCTTTACATCCTGCGGCCGTTCCTGCCCGGGCTGATCTGGGCCACCACGATCGTGGTGGCGACGTGGCCGGTGCTGCTGGCACTGCAACAACGTTTCGGCGGCCGCCGCTGGGCGGCAACGGCGATGATGCTGCTGATCCTGCTGTTCGTGATCGTGCTGCCGCTCTACCAGGTGATTTCCACCTTGGCCGAACATGGCGGGGCGATCACAGCGGCCGTAAAAAGCCTGCCCGAGTACGCACTGCTGGCGCCGCCGGGATGGGTACGCGCCATTCCGCTGGCGGGCCCGCGCATCGCACAGGAATGGCAGACGCTGTCGGACGCCGGCGCGGGCGGGCTGCTGGCCCGGCTTGAACCCTATCTGACCATCGCGGCGCACTGGCTGCTTAGCCACGCGGCGATCGTCGGCGTGTTCGTCATGCACATGCTGATCACTATCGTCATCGCGGGGATCCTGTATAGCCAGGGCGAGATGGCGTCGGACTTCGTCAAGCGCTTTGCGAACCGGTTGGCCGGCCCGCGCGGCGTGGCGGCCGTGCGTCTGGCGGGCGCCGCCGTCCGCGCGGTGGCGCTGGGCATCGTGGTGACGGCCGTGGTGCAGTCCGTGCTGGGTGGCGTCGGGTTGTGGATCGCGGGCGTGCCGGCCGCCGGCATCCTGACCGCCTTGATGGTGATGCTGTGCCTGGCGCAGCTGGGGCCGTTCTTGCCGATGCTGGGCGGCGTGATCTGGCTGTTCCAGAACGATATGAAAGTGGCTGCCATCCTGTTGCTGGTCTGGGCGGTGCTGGTGGCCATGCTGGACAACCTGTTGCGGCCGATGCTGATCAAGCGCGGCGTGAACCTGTCTTTGCTGCTGATCCTGTCCGGCGTGCTGGGCGGCATGTTCGCCTTCGGCATCGTCGGCCTGTTCATTGGGCCGGTAATCCTGGCCGTGACCTCGACGCTGGTGAATGCCTGGATCGAAGAGGTGCCGCCGCCCGTCGAGCCCCTGGAGATTCCGGAAGTAACGGGCGCCGCGCTGCCCGGAGCGCCTGCCGAAAAGGCGTAACATCTGCCTGACGCTGCGGGCGCTTCGCCCGCTTTTTTTTGCAACACCCCGGCAATACTTAATGACGATGCACCCGTTTGTGCTGGCTGACAGCACGCCCGAATCCCTTTCCACCCCGGCCCCGTCCGCATGCAAGGCGGTAGCGCGATGAGCGAAAGCGTAAGACTGGCCAAACGCTTGGCCACGGAACAGTCCTGCTCCCGCGGCGATGCCGAACGCTACATAGAAGGCGGTTGGGTTGCGGTGGACGGCAAGACGGTGGAAGAACCCGGATTCCGCGTCGCCCCCGGCCAGACGGTCAGCCTTTTGCCTGGCGCGAAGCTGGAAGACATGCGGCCCGTGACCGTGCTGGTGCACAAGCCTGAGGGCATGTACGCCGACAACGAAGCGGGTTCGGCGCTGGACCTGATCGTGCCCAAGAACCTGATGCCGGGCGACCGTTCCGGCCAGCGCTATCTGAAGCGCATGTTCAACGGGCTGAAGCTCGTCACGCCGCTGGAACGCGCGGCCAGCGGCTTGGTCGTCTACACGCAGGAATACGCGATATCGCGCAAGCTGGTGGAAGAGGGCAAGCTCGTCGAGCAGGAATACGTAGCGCAGGTCAGGGGCCAGCTCAGCGAGGGCGACCTGGCCCGGCTGCAACGTGGCCTGGCGTACGAAGGGCGGGCGGCCACCCCCATGAAGGTCAGCTGGCAGAACGAAACCCATCTGCGCTTTGCGTTGAAGACGCCGTTGCCGGGTTTCATCGAATTCGTTTGCGATACCGCGGGCTTGCAGTTACAGGCCTTGCGCCGCATCCGGATCGGCCGCTTGCCGATGGCGGGATTGGCCGTAGGCCAATGGCGCTACCGGCTGGACTATGAACGGTTTTGACGACGCATTGATGCCCCCGACGAAGACCATGAACCTGCGTGGAGAGCCCCCGCAGCATCAGCATCCGGGCCGCCGCGGCTTCCTGAAGCAGACCGGCGCGCTGTGCCTGACGGCACTGGCGCTGAGCGGCTGCGCGAGCCGTGCGCCTGCGGGCAGGGCATCGGGCCCCGGTCAGGCTACAGCGGCCAGCACGCCCCCGGCCGCGCACGGCAAGGGCGCCGCCCCGGTTCCCGCCTTGCGTCCCGGCGCACGGGTCGCCATCGTGGCGCCGGCCTCCGCGGCGCCTGGCGCCAGCGACGAGGCGGCAGAATGGCTGGAGGCTCGCGGCTTCATCGCCCAAGTCATGCCAGCCAGCCGCACCCGGCTGGACACGCCTTATGACTATCTGGCCGGCAGCGATGCCGACCGGCTGGCCGACTTGCACAACGCGTTTGCCGCCCCCGACGTGGGCGCGGTGTGGTGCCTGCAAGGCGGGTTCGGATCATGGCGCTTGCTGGACCAGCTGGATTACACGCTGCTGCGCAAGCACGCCAAGCCTTTCATCGGCTACAGCGACATCACCGCGCTGCATCTGGCCTTGCAGCGTCATGCCGGTTTTGTGACGTTCCACGGGCCGATGCTGGGCCAGGACTTGCTGGCCGGCAAACGCGAACCTACGGAATCCAGCCTGCTGGCGATGGTCACCGGCCAGATGGGCAACGGCGCATGGATCGCGCCCCCGCAGGACGCCTTGGCCACCGAACTGGTGCCGGGCGTGGCCAGCGGGCGGCTGATCGGCGGCAACCTGGCGCTGATAGCCGCGCTGACCGGTACGCGCAACGAGATCGACACGCGCGACGCCATCCTGTTCATCGAAGACGTCAACGAAGCCGTGCCGCGCGTCGACCGCTTGCTGGGCCAGTTGGCGGCCGCCGGCAAGTTCGACGGCGTGAAGGGCCTGTTGGTGGGCAATTTCACCCGCCTGGGCGTGCAAATGGATGACGCGCAGGCGCAGGGCCTGCTGTATCCCCTGATCCTGGACCAGTTCCGGTCGCGTGGGATTCCGGTGCTGGCCGGTTGGCCCAGCGGGCACGGCGACCCGAACCTGACGCTGCCCTTGGGCGCACGCGTCACGCTGGACACGGGCCGCGGCGCTTTGCGCCTGGATCAGGCCGTGGTGGTGTGAGGAATTCCTCGGAATTTGAGCTATTAATGAGTCAAAATGTGTATTTATGACTCATTAATGGGGCATAAATGAAACACCCTGTGCCTCATTAATCATGCAATAGGGCGGTTTCCGCACTATTATCAAAGCATGAAAAAGAAGATCGAACCTAGCTTCGATGCGGCCGATGCCCTCGCGCGGCTAGGCGCAAACCTGCGCACGGCGCGCCTGCGTCGCGCCGAATCGGAAAGCGCGCTGGCCAGCCGCCTGGGCGTGTCCCGGGCCACGATCGCGCGGCTGGAACGCGGCGACGGTGGAGTATCTCTGGCGCTGGCAGTGGAAGCGCTGCTGCAATACGGGTTTGGCGACCAGCTGTTCACGCTGGCCGATCCCGATCAGGACGGGGTGGGCAAGCGGTTGGACGCGTTGCGGCGGCCCAGCCGGGGTGGCGCGGCAACGCCCGCGCACCGCATCGACCCCACCAAACTCTAGGGTCAAGGCTCGGCATGGCGCGCGCCCGCAAACACAAATCCGTTGAAAGCCAGCTGTTTGTCTACGTGGACATCCGCGGCGAAGCGGTCCTGGCCGGCGTGCTGACGCTGGACGACTCGGACGAGAATCACTTTTTTGCCGAGTTCACCTATGTGCAGTCGTATGTGAACGACCCGCGCGCCTTCGCGCTGGACCCTTTGAATCTGCCCCTGATCGACGCCAAGACGACCTTCCGGACGGAAAGCCGCTACGAAACGCTCGGGGCGATCTTCGACGCCGCGCCGGATGCCTGGGGCCGCAACGTGATGCGCGTGGACAAGGCGGGCGCCCGGGTGACCGAAGACGAAGTCCTGCTGCGCGGGCGCGGCATGGGCGTGGGGGCGCTGTTCTTCAGCGCGCGCCAGCTCACGCCCAATATGCGCAAGACCTATCGCTTGCCCGAGATCAGCCAGTTGGAATCGTTGGCGGATTTGCTGACGGACATCGACCAGGGCGTGAAGCCGAAAGGCCTGTACCGCGACATCCTGGGCAGTTCGTGGGATATCGGCGGGGCGCGCCCCAAGACCATCGTGCGCGACGAGCAAGGCGAGATGTGGATCGCCAAGTTTCCGCGCCAAGGCGATTCCTATGACCGGCAACGCGTAGAGTTTGCCAATCTGGAGATGGCCCGGGCGATCGGGCTGACCGTGCCCGAGATCCATCTGACGCAAACCCATCTGGGCGCCGTGCTGCTGACCCGCCGCTTCGACCGGGAGCGGCTTGCGGCCGAGCGCGGCGGGGAACCCGTGGTGGCCCGCCGCCATTTCCTGAGCGGCGCGTCGCTGATCAGCCCGTCGGCGCAGATCGGCAAGCGCGAACTGGACGGCGCGCGCGGCAAGGCCACGTATTCGTACGCGCGCCTGGCGGACGTGGTGCGCCGCGTCTCGTCGAACCCGGTGCAAGACCTGAAAGAACTGTATGCCCGCATGATCCTGAACGTCGCCGTGCACAACACCGACGACCATCTGAAGAACGTGGGCTTCGTGAAGGACGAGGGCGCTGGCACGTATCGGCTGTCGCCCTTGTTCGATGTGGTCACGCAGGAAGGGTCGGCCAAGCATTACCTGCACATCGGCGCGGCGGGGCGCGACAGCACGTTCGAGAATTGCCTGACCGAATACCGGCGCTTCGGCTTGCGCTCCGAAGCCGTGGCGCAGTCGATCCTGGACCGCGTGCGGGAGGTGGTGGCCGAACGTGCCGGCTTCTATGACCGCGCCGGGATGAGCCGCGCGGAAATCACACAGGTGGAAGCGACGTTGACGGCATGGCGGCACGGTATATTGCCGGTATGAAAAAGCTGGATATTCCTGCCCTGGAAATCTTCGTCGCGGCCGTCGAAGAAAAGAGCCTGTCGAAAGCGGCCGAACGGGAAAACCTGGTGACGTCCGCCGCCAGTAAACGGGTGGCCGAGTTAGAGCGCCACCTTGACCGCACGCTATTGCATCGCCATGGCCGCGGGGTCGAGCCCACGCCTGCCGGCGCCTTGCTGTATCAGCGCGCGAAAGCCATCCTGCGCAGCGTGCAACTGACTGAGCAGGCCATCAACGGCTACTCCGTCAATGGGCAGGCCAAGATCCGGTTGGCCAGCAACCCGTCGACCATCCTGCAATTCCTGCCCGGCGTGATGGGGAGGTTCCTGGCGGGCCGCAGCGACGTCAGCGTGGACCTGCTGGAAGGCCACAGCTACGACATTCCGCGTCTGGTCGCCGAGGCGTCGGTGGATATCGGCATCTACCACGCCGATCATCCCGTGCCCGGCGTCGCGTCGTTCCCGTTCCGCCGGGATCGCGTGGGGCTGGTCGTGCCGGTCGGGCATCCGCTGGCGGACCGGACGGAACTGTTCCTGGAAGACGCGCTGGACTATGACCTGCTGGGCTACTTTCCCCGGCATTCGCTGGACCAGTTCCTGGCGTACGCGGGGCAGACGCTGTCGCGGCCGCCCAACGTCAAGCTGCAGGTGTCCAACTTTGAGACGCGGTGCCGGATGATCCGCGAAGGCCTGGGCATCGGCGTAGTGCCGGAAGGCATCGCGCGCCACTATCTGGCGTCGATGGGCCTGGTGCTGCTGCGGCTGCGGGATGACTGGGCGGAACGCCAGTTCTATGTCTGCGTGCGCGACACGGCGCAACTGGCGCGCCCGGTGGAAGAATTGCTGAAGGCGCTGACGACACCCGACACGCCGGCGCAGTAACGGCGCCGGCGTGTCGCGATGGCTAACCGGTCAGGCGCGCTTCGGCCGCCTGGGCCAGCACCGGCCGCAGATAGGCAAGGAAGCGGTCGGGATCTTCGCTCATGGGAAAGTGGCCCATGCCTTCCATGATCTGCCAATGCGATCCGGCGATTCGTCCAGCCAGGAACTCGGTGTCTTGCGGCGTGCACGAATAGTCGTATTCGCCGGTCAGCAGCCACAAGGGGCAACGACGCGTATCGATCTGGGCCACGCGGTCCCGGATGTCACCATCGGCCGTATAGAAATGCAGATCGCCCTTGAACACGCCTGGGCCGCTCTGCATGTAGTGCCACAGCGTTTCCCATCGATGATTGTCGGGGCTGCCCGGGCCCACCAGGCCGGACACGATGCCGGCGCAGACTTCGCCGCCGTGCACGTCGGGCCGGTTCAGCCATTCCAGGTCATAGTAGGGATCCACGTGGGCGCCCGACTGCAGCCCGATGGCGCCGCCGAAGCGGTGCGCGTGTTCCAGCGCAAGATGCAGCACGATGCGTCCGCCGATGGAGCATCCCATCACCAGCGGCCGGTCGAGCGCCAGCGCGTCGGCAACCGCGATGATCGCTTGCGCGTAATCCTCGGAGGTGAGTCGGTAGGTTTCCTGCTGCCAGCCTTCGGGCGGTGACGATTTGCCGTGCCAGGGCAGGTCGAACGCGATCACCCGGAAGGACGCCAGGATCCGCGGGTCGTTCATCACGGCCCGGTACTGCCGGGTATCGGCGCCCGCGGTGTGCAGGCACAGCAGCGGGATGCCGGTGCCGGCTTCCTCGACATAGACGCGGTGCGTACGGCCGCCTAGCGTCAAATGCAGGTAGCGCCCGATGATGGGTTCGAAGACGGCGGTTTGCGAATTCACGAGGACGCTCCTTCGGCGCGCGGGCAGGCCAGCACGTCCTTGAAATACAGCAGGTTGGACATCAGGGGATACAGGTCGCCTTCGGCACGCAGGCGCCGGAACTTCACCAGCGCCATCAGATCGTGGAAGCCTGGCGGGGGCAGGGGACGCCAGAATTGCGCCCAGTCTTCGGCCGAGGCGCGCAGGGCGAACTGCCAGCGCGGCATCACGAAGGGGCCTTTCCGTACGGACTGGATCCGGCCCGCCGACACCGTAATCAGGTAGGCATCCCCGCCGCGTTCCAGCAGGAACACCGTGTTCAGATGGCGGCCCCGCCATACCAGTCGCTCTTGACGGTTCACGGCGTCGGCCAGCCGGTTCAGGATGAAGTCGTCTTCTTGCATCGGGTTTTCCTTGTCACAAAGGGGGCGTATCCAGCCGGTAGATGCCTGCTTCGCCATCGGCGGGTGGGTATTGCCGAGCGACGGCGGGATCGTGGCCCGGAACGATATGCGCGTCGGATTGCACCAGCGCGCGAATACGCCGATAGCCTTCCAGCATGTCGCCCAGGTGAAAGATAGCGGGAAACGGGTTGTCGTCGGTGAAGTTGCGGGCATAGTGCAGGGCGTCGGAAGCCAGCACGATCCAGCCGCGCGCGGTGTGCACCCGCACCACCTGCAATCCCTGGGTATGGCCGCCGATGTGATGCAGTTCCAGCCCGGGCGCAAGCTCGGCGTCACCATCGTGGAAGCGGACGTGCCCCGCATAGACCTGGCGCACGACCGACTGCACGTCGTCCACCGAAAAGAAATGCCGCATGGCCGCAAAGCACATGTAGCGGCCAGTGGCGTACTGCATTTCGGTGTCTTGCAGATGGACCTGCGCTCGGGGATAGGCCTCGACGTTGCCGGCGTGGTCATAGTGCAGGTGCGTCAGGATCACGTGGTCGATGTCGGCCGGCGCCAGGCCCAACCGGGCCAGCGCGGCCTCGGGATGCAGCGTGAAGGCCCGGTCGCGGGCGCGCGCCGAGCATGCGCTGAAACCGGTGTCTACCAGCACATTGCCGGCCGGGCCGCGCAGCAGCCAGCAATAGAAATCCAGCGGCATGGGCCCGTCGTGCACGTCGGCGCGAGACAGGAAGTTGTCGACCGCGCGCCGGGTCACGCTGGCGTAGCGGATGGCATACGCCTCGTAGACCGGCAGTGCGGCGCCGTCTGCGGGCGCCGTGGTCATTGCTTGACCAGCTTGCATTGGCTTTCGGCCATGGGCATGAAAGCCTGGTCGCCCGGCACCGTCTTGACGATCTTGTAATAGTCCCACGCAGCCTGGGACTCCTTGGGCGCCTTCACCTCGACCACATAGGTGTCGTGGATCAGCTTGCCGTCTTCGCGCAGCCGGGCGTTGCGCGCAAACGCGTCATGGATCGGCATGCTGCGCAGCGTCTTCATCACGGTGTCCACATTGTCCGTACCTGATTTCTCCACGGCTCGCAGGTAGTTCAGCACGGCGGAATACTGGCCGGCCTGCAAGGCAGTGGGCATCTTGTTGGCGGCTTTGAAGAAGCGCTGCGCGAAGGCGCGCGTTTCGTCGTCCATGTTCCAGTAGAAGGTTTCGGCGAACGTCATGCCCTGGGCGGCTTCCAGGCCCACGCCGTGCACGTCCGTGATGCTCATCAGCATGGCGACCAGCTTCTGGCGGTCGGCCAGGCCAAATTCGCGGGCCTGCTTGATCTCGTTCTGCAAGTCGGCGCCCGCGCTGGCGAAGCCCACCGCATCCGCCTTGCTGGCTTGGGCCGACAGCAGGAAGGACGCGAAGTCCGTCCCCGGGAAGGGATAGCGGACCGAGCCGGCCACCGTGCCGCCGCCTTCCTTCACAAAACGCATACCGTCGCTTTCCAGCGAATGGCCGAATGCGTAGTCGGCCGTGACGAAATACCATTTCTTGGCGCCGGCTTCGACCAGCGGCAGCGTGCCCACCTTGGCCAGCGCATAGGTGTCATAGACCCACTGGACGTTGTTGGGCGAGCAGTCTTCGCCCGTGATGCGGGTGGCGCCCGCACCGGTGACCATCGTCATGCGGCCTTTTTCGCGGGCGATGTTCATCACGGCCAGCGCGACCGCGCTGTTGCCCAGTTCGGTCACCACGTCGACCTTTTCGCGGTCCATCCATTCCCGGGCTCGGCCGGCGGCCACGTCGGTCTTGTTCAGGTGATCGGCCGACAGCATCTCGATCGGCTTGCCCAGCACCTGGCCGCCGAAGTCTTCGATGGCGAGTTTGGTGGCCAGCACCGAACCCGGCCCGACGTTGCCAGAATAGGCGCCCGACATGTCCGTCAGCACGCCGATGCGCACGACGCCGTCCGAAATGCCTGCCGGCACCTGGGCGTGCGCGGGCGCTTGCGCCAGCCCGGCGCCCGCGGCCAGGACGAGCAGGGTGGTGATCTTCTTATTCATGGTCTTCTCCTTTGGGTGGGGCGGCTACAGTTGGCTGACGTACTTGATCTGCATGAACTCCTGCAGGCCTTCGACGCCGCCTTCCTTGCCCAGCCCGCTGTCCTTGAAGCCGCCGAAGGGGGTCTCGGGCAGGGATGCCTGGCAGTGGTTGATGCAGACGACGCCGCTTTCGATGCGTTCGGATGCCAGCCGCGCCGTCGCGGCGTCGCGCGTGAACACATATGAGGCCAGGCCGAACGGCAGGCGGTTGGCCAGCGCCAGCGCTTCGTCCGTCTCGCGAAAGGGCTGGACCAGCGCCAATGGGCCGAAGGGTTCGGTGTTGGCGGCCAGGCAGTCGGTGCCGACGTCGCGCAGCACGGTCGGCGCCCAGAACCAGCCGGGCAGGTCCAGGCGCGTGCCGCCGGCGGCAAGCTGCGCGCCGTGCCTGACCGCGTCGGCCACCATGGTTTCCATGGCGGCCAGGCGCCGGGGGTTCGCCAACGGCCCCATTTGCACGCCGGCTTCCAGCCCGTTGCCGACGCGCCAGCCCCGGGCACGCTCGGCCAGACGCTGCACAAACCGTTCATAGACGCCTTGCTGCACGAACATGCGGGTGGGCGACGTGCAGATCTGGCCGGCATTGCGCAACTTGGCGGCCAGCAGGGCATCGGCGGCGGCTTCCGGGTCGGCATCGTCGAACACCAGCACCGGCGCGTGTCCGCCCAGCTCCAGCGTGGCGCGCTTCAGGCCGGCGGCGGCCATCACCGCCAGTTCGCGACCGATGGACGTGGACCCGGTGAAGGTCACCATGCGGATCACGGGCGAGGCGATCAGGCGTTTGGAGATCTCGCCGGGGTCGCCGAACAGCATGTTCAACACGCCGGCGGGTAGGCCGGCATCGGCCAGCGCGCGGCCGATTTCCAGCGCGATCGCAGGGGTTTCCTCGGACGGCTTGATCACGATGGAGCAGCCGGCCGCCAACGCGCCCGCGATCTTGCGCGACGGCGTGATGGCCGGCGCATTCCAGCCCGAGAAGGCGGCGACCGGGCCAACCGGCTCCGGGACGGCCATCTGGCGGATGCCGCCAACACGCCCTGGGATCAGGCGGCCATAGGTGCGCCGGGCCTCTTCAGCCGCCCATTCGAACATTTCAGCCGCGGTCGCCACTTCCTTCTCGGATTCGGCCAGCGGCTTGCCCAGTTCCCGGGTGATCAGCCACGCCAACAGCGGCGTGCGTTCGCGCATCAGGCTGGCGGCGCGGCGCAGGATGGCCGCCCGTTCCAGCGCCGGCGTATCGCGCCAGCCGGGAAAGCTGCGGCGGGCGGCTTCCAGCGCCTCGTCGATGTCGTCCGGCGTCGCAACCGGCACGCGTCCCAGCACGGCCAAAGTGGCGGGGTCGATCACTTCCAGGCCCGGGCGGTTGGCGGCGGGCACGGCGCGGCCGCCGATCAGCAGGTTCAGTTCGGGATAGTGCATTTAGTCCGCCTTTGCGATGTGGCTGGTCTGCATGACTTGCGCCCAGCGGTCGGTTTGTGTGCTGATGTGCCGCGCGAAGTCTTCGGGGCTGCCGGTCATGGGGTATTGGCCCAGTTTCAACAGCGCGTCGCGCGCGGCTTCGGTGCCCATCACCTTGTTGATCGCGGCGTTCAGGCGCTGCGTCACGGCGGGCGGCACCCCGGCGGGCGCCAGCACGCCGTTCCACGGCTCGGCGGTGAACCCGGGGATGCCGGCCGATTCCGCCACCGTCGGCACGCCCGGCGCCACGGACGAGGGCTGGGCGGCTGCGATCCCCAGCGCCCGCATCTTGCCGGCCTGCACCTGCGGCATGGCGGCGATCGCGCTCAGGAACGCCATGTCCACCCGGCCGGCCACCAGGTCTGCGATGGCCGCCGAGTCGCCCTTGTAGGGAATGTGGGTGATGTCCACCTTGGAGGCGCTCTTGAACCATTCGCCGGCCAGGTGGTTGACGGCGCCGCTGCCGGCGGACGCGAAGGTCAATGCGCCGGGCTTGACCCGCGCGCCGGCGATCAGCTCCTGCACGGTCTTGAACGGCGAATCGGCCGGCACGACGAGCAGGTACGGGTAGCTGGCCACCAGCCCGACGGGCTGGAAGTCCTTCTGCACCTGATAGTCGACCTTCTGTTTGTAGACGGGTTCGATGGACAGCGTGCCGCTGCTGCCGAGCATCAGCGTGTAGCCGTCGGCGGCGGCGCGCTTGACGGCTTGCACCGCCACGACGCCGTTGGCGCCCGGGCGGTTTTCCACCACGATGGTCTGGCCCAGTTCGGTTTCGAGCCCGCGGGCCAGATAGCGTCCGACGGCGTCGGTCGGGCCGCCGGCGGTGAATCCGATCACCAGTGTGATCGGTTTGACGGGGTAATCCGCGGCGGCTGCATTAAAGCCGAACGCGGCGGCGAGCACGGGCAGCGCCCACCTGGAGAGCATGGAGGTCATGGTTGTCTCGAATAGGGAAAGGTGCGGCGCATCAGGCGCCGCCGGCAGGAAGACAGGGTTCAGGCGTAGCCGCGTTCGATCAGCTTGACCATCACCGGGTAGTACTCCTTGACGTAGCCCGCGGCGCGCGTGCGCTCCAGCAGGTCGTGCGTCAACTTGGCGGCGCGGGCGTCGACATCGCCCTGGTTCGCCAGTTCAAGCGCCAGCAGGATGTCCTTGATCGCGTACTCCGTGGGAAAGGTCTTTTCCGGGAACGATTCCGCGGCAAGCGCCTTCTGGCCCGGATTGCGCAGTACGAAGCTGTCGGCCGAGCCCTTGCTGAGAGCATCCAGCAGCAGCGTGCCGTCAACGCCCGCGCTGCGGCCGATCGTGATGGCTTCCGCCAGCGCATGCACCGTCATGAACACGACCATGTTGTTCATGATCTTCACGACCTGCCCATTGCCGACGCCGCCGCACAGCAGCACGTCCGTGCCCATGCACGACAGGTAGGGCAGGACCGTCTCGTAGTCCTCGCGGGTGGCGCCTACCGTGATCATCAGCGTGCCCAGCCGGGCGGCTTCGCGCATGCGCGCCACCGGCGCGTCGATCAGCAGGATGCCGTGGCCGCGCAACACCTCGGCCAGGCGGCGGGTGCGGCCGACGTCGCTGGTGCTCATGTCGACCACGATGCGGACGCGCCCGGCGGCCTCCACCAGACCGCCTGGTCCGGTGCACACCTGTTCCACCTGCACGATGCTGGGTAGCGACAGGAACACGATTTCGGCGGTCTGCGCCACTTCGATAATCGACGCGCAAGCGTGGCCGCCCAATGCGCCGATGCGGGCCACCGGCTCGGGACTGATATCGGCCACATAAACCGGGTGCCCGGATTTGCGGACGAGATTGGCGCACATGGGTTCGCCCATCACGCCCAGGCCGATGAAACCCAGCGGGGTCTTTGTCTCACTCATTACTTCCTCCTTGGTATGGCGACTGTTTTTCTTGCTATTGCCATGCAGCTTACGGAAGGCCCCCGCCGGGCGGTATGAAAAATTGGCAAAGCAACTATCTCAAAATCCGTCCCCCCTGGAACAAGAACGCTCGTTTTCCTTTTTATCAATCCTGGCCTGGAGCAGGCCGCCTAGAGTGGACGGCAGATATCAGCGACGCGGTTGCCGCGCTGCAATAACAAGAGGAGAGACAAGCATGCTGCTGGACACGATCGCCGCGTATGGCGCACAGGACACGCTGGCCAGGTTGCCGGAGGAGGTCAACCACCACGCCAAGCGCGCATTCCTGGATTGGCTGTCGGCGCTGTATCCCGGCACGCGCACGGCGCCTTGCCTGCAACTGCTGGGCGCGCACGGCGCCGAACTGGGTTCTGGCGCTTCCAGCTTGCCGGGCTGCGCCACCACCGCCTTTGCGGCCACGGCGGCGTGGATCAACGGCAGCGTGTCGCACGCCGTGGAATTCGACGACATCTTCCGCGACGCGATCTATCACCCCGGCTGCCCAACCATCGCCGCCGCCCTGGCGCTGGCCGAAGAGGGCGACGCCAGCGGCCAGGCCTTGCTGAACGCCATCGTGGTGGGTTACGAGATATCGACCCGCATCGGCGCTGCCGTGCAACCGTCGCATTACCGCTACTTCCATACCACCGGCACCGTAGGCTGCTTCGGCAGCGCCGCCGCCGCGGCGGCCTTGTGTGCCCCGGGCGACGCGCAGGCGATGCTGCATGCGCTGGCCACCGCCGGCACGTTGGCCAGCGGCCTGCAGCAGGCCTTCCGGTCCGACGCGATGAGCAAGGCGCTGCACGCCGGCCATGCCGCCGAAGTCGGCGTGCGGGCCGGGCAGGGCGCGGCGCACGGCATTACCGGTGTACCGGACATCCTGGAAGGCAAGGTCGGCTTCGGGGCGGCCTTGGCAGAAGATCCCGATTGGGCCGTGGCCGTCGACGGCCTGGGCCAACGCTACAACATCCTGTCGATCACGCAGAAGAACCACGGCTGCTGCGGCCATACCTTCGCCGCCATCGACGCCGCGCTGGCGTTGCGCCAGCAGGGGCTGCGTGCGGACGACGTCGCGGCGCTACGGGTAGACGCCTATCAGACGTCCCTGGACGTCACGGGCAATTTTTCGCCCAACACCGCCTTCGAGGCCAAGTTCAGCCTGCCGTACGTGGTGGCGCACGCGCTTGTCCATGGTTCGGTACGGCTGGACGCTTTCAGCCCCGACCGCCTGCGCGACCCGCAGGTACGCCAGCTGATGCAACGGCTGGAGTTACGGGCAGACGCTGCGTTCACAGGGGGCTTTCCCCGCATGCGCGCCGCGCGGCTGACGGTCACGACCACCGCCGGGCAGGTGCTTGAACACCATTCCCCGTTTCGCAAGGGTGACCCCGAGTCGCCGTTGTCGGATGCGGACCTTGCCGACAAATTCGACGAACTGGCCGGTCCCGTCCTGGGCCGGGCGCGCGCCCGCGCCTTGCGCGAGGACATCTGGCGCCTGGAGACGATGCCGGTGCGCGCACTGCGCCTGGCCGCCGACATGCCCCGACTTTGATTCCCGATCCCTTTGGAACCCATGACATCCACCGCATCCATGTCCTCTTTTTCTTCCTCTTCCTCCTTCGCCGACGCATTGCTGTCCCCCCGCGCGGTCGCCCTGGTGGGCGCCTCGGGCGACGCGCGCAAGAACACCGCGCGCCCTTTGCGGTTCATGCGCAAGCATGGCTATAGCGGGGCCATCTACCCCATCAACGCCGCCCGGGCCGAGATCCTGGGCGAACGGGCGTATCCGTCGCTGGCGGGCCTGCCCGGGCCGGTCGACCACGTTTTCGTGATGATTCCCGGCATTGAAGTGGCGGCGCTGCTGCCGGCTTGTGCCGAAGCCGGCGCGCGGGTCGTGACGGTCTATTCTGACGGGTTCGGTGAAACCGGGCCGGACGGCCAGGCGCGCCAGGCCGCACTGGTGGCGCAGGCACGCGGGCTGGGCCTGCGCCTGTTGGGACCGAACAGCATCGGCCTGGCCGACCTGCATACCGGCGGGATCCTGTCCGTGAACGCCGCGTTCGAGGCCGACACTCTGTTGCCCGGCGACATCAGCATGGTGTCCCAAAGCGGATCAATGATGGGGTCCTTGCTGTCGCGCGCCGCGGCCCGCGGCTTCGGGTTCGCCAAGTCGGTGTCGGTGGGCAACGAAAGCGATATCTCCGTCGGCGAGGTAGTCGATGCGCTGGTCGACGACCCGCACACCAAAGTCATCCTGCTGTTCCTGGAAACCTTGCGCGACGCGCCGACGCTGGCCCGGGCGCTGACGCGTGCCCGGGTCCAGGGCAAGCCGGTGGTCGCCTACAAACTGGGCCGGTCCGAACAAGGCGACGCGCTGGCGCAGTCGCATACGGGGGCCATGGCCGGCAACGACGCGGCAGTCGACGCCTTCTTGATCGCGCATGGGGTCATGCGGGTGCGGCATCTGGAGACCTTGTTCGAGATCGCGCCGCTGGCGTCGCGTTATCGCCGGCCGCACCGTGCCGCCGCTGCCGTGGCCGAGGGCGCCGCAGCCCGAGTCGCGGTGATCACCACCACGGGCGGCGGCGCTGCCACCGTGGTCGACAACCTGGGGCTGCACGGCCTGGCCGCCGTGGCGCCACCCGCGGATTTCGTGCGGATGATCGCCCAATCCGGCCTGAACATTCGGGAAACGCCCGTCATCGACCTGACACTGGCAGCCAGCAGCGCGCAATACAAGATGCTGCTTGAACACCTGCTGCGCGCCGAGTGGTGCGATGCCGTCTTGAGCGTGGTGGGGTCCTCGGCGCAGTTCCATCCCGGCCTGGCGGTCAAGCCGCTGTTGGAGGCGGACAAGCCGGACGGCAAACCCCTTGCGGTCTTCCTGGCGCCCGAGGCCCCGGAATCGCTGGCCTTGCTGCGTGCGGGCGGGATCGCCGCCTTTCGCACGCCTGAGGCCTGCGCCGACGCGCTTTCCATGTTCTTCGCCGATGCCGGCCAGCCGCCGGTGGCAGGCTCGCCCGTGGCGTGGCCGGAGGGCCTGCCGCAACGGGGCATGCTCAGTGAACACGAGTCGGGCGCACTGTTCCGCAGCCTGGGTGTGCCGGTGGCGGCCGGCCAACTGCTGGCGCCGGACGCGCTGCAGCACAGCGTGCCGTATCCGCTGGTGGCCAAGGTCTGCTCGCCGGACCTGGCCCACAAGACCGAATTGGGCGCTGTCCGTGTCGGCATCGCGGATGGGCAGGCGCTGGCGCTTGCGGCGGGCCAGATGCTGGATGCCGTTCGCCGCCAGGCGCCCCAGGCACGTATCGACGGCATCCTGGTCCAGCCCATGGAAAGCCGGTTGATCGAATTGATCCTGGGCTATCGCCACGATCCGCTGGTGGGCCCCACCGTGCTGCTGGGTGCAGGCGGCATCGCCGCCGAGCTGTCGCCGGACTTTGCGCTGCGCCTGGCGCCGGTGTCCGTGGACGAAGCCCGCCGCATGATCGTGGAAGTCCGCCAGACCCGGCTCGTCCGGGGCTTTCGCGGCTTGCCCGAAGGCGATTGCGAAAGCTTGGCCCGCACCATCGCGGCGTTTTCCAGGCTGGCTTGCCTGGCCGGCGTGCAGGTGGAGGAAGCCGAAATCAACCCCTTGTTCGTCCGCGCCGATGGCGTGGTCGCCGTCGACGGCCTGGTTCGCGTGGCCTGACCCTTACTCATTTTTCACTCTTGCATCAGGAACTACCTAGATGGACTTCAAGCTGACTCCGGAACAACAGGATTTCCAGACCGCGGTGCGCCGCTACGCCGAACGCGAATTGCGCGACGGCGCCGTCGAACGCGCCCACTCCGACGACTATCCCTGGGATGTGGCCCGCAACATGGCCGGGCAGGGCTTGCTGGGCATCACCGTGGCGGAACAGGACGGCGGCGTCGGCGGTTCGCTGATGGACGCCGTCATCGCCATCGAAACCGTGGCGTCCGTGTGCCCGCGCAGCGCCGACGTGGTGCAGGCGGGCAACTTCGGCGCTATCCGGGTGCTGGCCGAATACGGCAGCGCACTGCAAAAGCAGAAGTACCTGACCGCGCTGCTGGCCGGCGAAGGCCTGATTTCGGTCGGCATGACCGAACCCGATGCGGGCTCGGCCGTCACCGAACTGAAGACCAGCGCCACCCGTGCCGATGGCGGTTGGCGCATCAACGGCACCAAGATCTTCACCACCCACGGCCCGCACGCCAGCGTGATCCTGACCTATGTGCGCTTCGGCCCGGGAACGGGCGGCATCGGGTCCGTCCTGATCGACACCAAGGCCGAGGGCGTGAAACTGGGCAAGCGGTCCGCGTTCATGTCTGGCGAGGAATGGGTCGAGATCTTCTTCGACAATGTGTTCGTGGCCGACGACATGGTCGTCCTGGGCGAGGGCGGCTTCAAGAAACAGATCGCCGGCTTCAACGTGGAACGCATCGGCAACACGGCGCGGTCGCTGGCGCTGGGCCGCTATGCCTACGAAGAAGCGCGCAACTGGGCGATGCAGCGCAAGCAGTTCGGCCGCCTGTTGTGTGAATTTCAGGGGCTGCAATGGAAATTCGCCGATATGCGGATCAAGCTGGATACCGCCCAATTGCTGCTGTACCGGGCGGCCATCGGTGCGGACACCGGGTTCCCGTCGGCCACCGACACGGCCATTGCCAAGGCCTACTGCAACCAGGTGGGCTTCGACGTGGCCAATGACGCCTTGCAGGTGCTGGGCGGATTGGGCTACAGCCGGGAGTCACTGGTCGAGTACTGCGTGCGCCGGTGCCGCGGATGGATGATCGCCGGGGGATCCATCGAGATCCTGAAGAACCGCATCGCCGAAGGCATCTTCGAACGCAGCTTTTCGCAGCGTCCTCCGCGCTGAAGGTCACTCGGCGTGGGCCGTCGCCAGGTCAAAGCCCCGGCCGTGGCGCACCATGCCGGTGTGGAAGTCCTTGCTGAGCGCGGCCAGGGTGACGGCGCCGAACCGCTCCATCAGCAAGGCTTCGGCGTCTTCGAAGGCGCCGGTCAGCGCCTTGTTCACGGCCGCTTCGACCAGGCAGCCGGGCGCATCGCTACGGTTGCCCATGGCGAAGATCTCGGGCGACCCCAGCGCTTCATAGATGTCGCGCAGCGTCACGTGATTGAAATCGCACGAGATCGTCCAGCCGCCGCCATGGCCTTTTTCGGAACGCACCAGCCCCTGGTCGCGCAGCCCGGCCATGATGCGGCGGATGACGACGGGGTTGGTCTGCATGACGCGGCCCAGGTCTTCCGAGGTCATGGGACCGGGCGCCTCGGCCATATGCAGCAAGACATGGAGCACGCCGGATAGTTTGCTGTCTCTTCTCATGCAACGCATGCTATTGCATGAGAAGCGGCCCGGTCAAACGGCGCCGCCCTGTGCCCGGTCAACTGCGCTTGGCGGACCAGTTGCCCTTGCCGGCCGCCGTGCCGCTCATGGTCTTGCCGTTGACTTCACCGGTGTAGCGCACGCCGTTGGCGCTGAATGAAATCGCATTGCCGTTCAGCCGGGCGTCCGAAATGTCGGCCGATCCGAGCTTGCCCGACAGCATCTGGTAATGCTGGGTCAGCTGCAGCGTCTGGCCGTCCACCACCCATTTGCCCTCGACCTTGGCCGGCACGATCCAGAGCAGCGCAGTGCAATAAGTCGAGCAATCCTGGGTGACGGTTTCAGCCGCGTCGGGTTCCCAATCGCCCATGCGGAACGTGTTGGACACCACGCGGGTGCCCGGCGGCAGTTGCAGCAGCGTGGGCCGCAGCTTCTCGTTGATGGTCGACAGCAGGAACATGGTGATCACGTCTGCTTTGGACAAGTCGGTCTGGAACAGGTCGGCCGCTACAAAGGTGGCGCGGTCCGCGACGCCGGCCCGTTGCGCGTTACGGCGCGACAGCTCCACGAGGTCGGGGTTGTATTCAATGCCTTGGGCGGTCAGGCCGCGCTGCGCGGCGGTGATCACGGTGCGGCCGTCGCCGGAACCCAGATCCATCAGCCGGTCCTTCGGCGTGACTTTGGCCATGTCCAGCATCTTGTCTACCAGCGTCTGCGGCGTGGGTACCCAGATCACGTCCTTGCCGTCCTGGCCGACGTCCGGCACGTATTCCTCTTGGGTGCCGGCCGCGGCGGCAGGCTTTGCCGCAGGTTGGGCGGTGGCGATGGCCGCATAGGCCAGGGACAGCGCCATGGCGGTGGCCACTACGATGGCCCGGCGCCTGGGCAAGCGCGAAAGGCGGCCGGCGACTAGGGGTTGAGTCGAGGGTTGCATGGTGGGCTCTCCTTGTAGGTCAACAACTGGGAACGAACCGCGGGCGGGGCAGCGCCCGCCAGGAAAAGCATGCGTCAGCCCGACATCCCGGCAGGCTTGAGTAAACGCAGCATGGGGATGCCGGCCGCCAGGACGGCCAGACCGATCAAGGCGCCGGCGCCCGCATAGACCGCGCTGGAATAGACCAGGCCGGCGCAGGTCAGGCCCAGCAGCAGCGGGGGCAGGGGATAGAGCGGCACGCGGAACGGCCGCGGCCGCTCGGGATCCAGCTGCCGCAGGCGCCACACCGACGCTGCCACCAGCAGCATGAAGATCCAGAACACGGGCGCGGTGTACGCCACCAGCGTCTGCACGCTGTTCTGGCTGAACGCGCCCAGGGCCACCAGCACCAGCGTGATCGCGCCTTGGGCCAGCAGCGCGGCGACCGGCGTTTCCTTGCGGGCGCTCCAGCCCGCCAGCGCGTGCAGACGCGGCACGTCGCGGCCCAAGGCGTAATAGACGCGGGCGCCGGTGATGATGGTGCCGTTGATGGTACTGAGCGCGGTGGCACAAATGGTCAGGCTGAGCAGCGCGGCGGCATAGGGGCCGGCCGCCAGCTGCATGACGTCGGCGCCCAACGCGGGGGTGTCGCGCAGGCCTTGCAGGCCGAAGATCTCCAGCAGCGCAAGGTTCGTCAGCACATAGGCGCCCGTCACAATGACCGTACCGACCAGCAGCACCCGGCTCATGTTGCGGCCGGGATTGCGCAGTTCGCCGCTGAGGTAAGCGGCTTCGTTCCATCCGCCGTAGGTCAGCAGCACGAACACCATGCCCATGCCCATCAGGCCGGCCGGGCTGCCGACAAGCGGGGTGGGCGTGGTGGCGGCGGCTGCGTCGCCCGACGCGGTCAGGCTGGCGACCAGGACTGCCGCCAGCGCCCCGAGGGTCAACACGGTGAACACCCATTGCAGCCGTTTGGAATAGCGCGTGCCCACGATATTGAGCGCGGTCAGGGCGGCGACCGAGATCGCGGCATGCGCCGCCGGGCCGTAGGTACCCAGCGGCATCAGCCGCTGCGCATAGTCTCCGTAGATATAGGCGACCACGGCGATCGCGCCAGTCTGGATCACCGTACAGCGGGCCCAGGCAAACATCAGGCCGACGCGCGGGCCCCATGCCCGGGTCAGGTACAGGTATTCGCCGCCCGCACCGGGATAGGCCGAGCCCAGTTCCGCATAGCACAGGGCGCCGACCAGCATCACCAGGCCGCCCGCGCACCACAGCGCGATATACATGGCTTCGGAACCCGCGTGTTGCGCGACCAGCGGCGGAAACCCGAAGATGCCGATGCCGATCACGACCCCGACCAATACGACGATGGCGTCCATCACCGATAACCCCGGTTGCGCCTCGTCAAGCATACGGGTCGGTATCGCGGCGGTGCGCGGACGGATCAGTGTCATGGGAGCTCTCGGAGGGGCGGCGGGAGACAGGTGCGGCGCGTGCCGGAGAAGGCGCCTGACGATAACCTGAACAATTAGCGACCGTTACGAAAGCAAGAAAGTTTCTTCGGGTTTTCCCCGAAAAGACGATGAATTCGTGCAAAGGCGCCGAATATCATCGTCTATCTAACTTTAAAATAAGCAGTTAATTTATTGATTTATCTATATAAACATCTCAACTTAAAGTAAATTAGTTAAAGTGATTTATTAGGATGAAGGTCGCGATTTTTTTATCGCTGACCGTCATGAACCGAGACGGCGTCCTTGGTCAGCCCCCCTAAACGCGAATGCACGCGGCCCCCCGTGCCCATCACCAGCGCGAACAGGATTTCGCCCGCACGCGGCGCATCCTGAATGCCGATCTCGATGCTGTTGAAGTGGCTGCGTACGTAGGAGGCGTGGATGTAATGCACCGGCACCATGAGGCGATAGCCGGCCACCGCAACGGCCTTCACCGCGGGCACCATCGCCTTGGGTTCGCCCAGCACCGTGCGCATCGCCCAGCCACCGGCTTCATGCCAGACGGCGCCATGCTCCATCTCGCCATCCAGGCCGACGATGACGGCCTTGCTGTAGACCTCGATGTTGTCCTTGCCCAGCGTGTCCACCAGCTCGGTGGCCAGCAACGTGCCCAACGAGCGCAACTCGGCCATGAACGGCATCAGGTCCGGTTCGTAGCGCCCTGCGTAGGGGTTCTTGATGACGGCGCACGAGGCGGCCAGCTTCAGCGGCTGGGCCGGCGCGGGGCCGTTTTCGTGGAAAGTAGTTTCAACAATCAGGCAACGCTTGCGGATTTCAATCAACGACATGGAAGTCTCGTTACGTAGAGGGAATGAAGGGGGTCATTGCGGGGGAATGCCGGTTTCCTTGACGATCGCGGCCCATTTGTCGATCTCGGCCACGACGAAGGCGCCGAACTCGGCCGGGCTTTGCGTCTTCACGGTCAGCCCCTGGCGCGCGTAGGTTTCCTGCAGTTCTGTGTTGGCCAGGGCAATATCCAGGGAACGGGCCAAGCGGTCGGCCACGGGCTGGGGCAAGCCTGCCGGCCCCATCAGCCCGAACCAGACGGTCAGGTTGAAACCGGGGGCGCCGGATTCGTTCAAGGTGGGAATGTCGGGCGCTAGCGGGAAGCGGTCGGGCGTACTGACGCCGTACGTCTTGACCTTGCCGGCGCGGGCTTGCTGCAAGCCGTTGGCCAGGTCCGTGAACGTCAGGTCGACGGTGCCGCCGATGACGTCGGTCAGCGCTTGGGGGCCGCCGCGGTATGGGACGGCGGTGACGGTGATGTCGCCCATGGCGGCGAGCTTGGCGCCGAATACCTGGGCGCTGCCCGATCCGTAGGCGTAGGTGAGCTTGCCGGGATGTTGGCGGCCATAGGTGAACAGCTCGCCCACGTTGGCGCCTGCCGTCTTGGGCGAGCCCACCAGCAGATACGGCGTTTCCGCGACCGCGCCGATGGGCGCAAGGTCTTTCGCCGGGTTGTAGGGCAGGTCCTTGAACAGACTGACGCCGCTGGCGGCGGTAGAGACGCCCACCACCACCAGCGTATAGCCGTCGGGTTTCGCCCGCGCCACGTCGTGGGTGCCGATGATGCCGTTGGCCCCCGGCTTGTTCTCGACGACCACGGGCTGGCCCAGGTCGGTGGCCATATGCTTGCCCAGGCTGCGCGCCACCACGTCGGTGATGCTGCCGGGCGGGAAGGGGACGACCATCCGGATCGGGTGGTCGGGAAAAGAAGGGGCCGCCAGCGCTGAGGCGGCGGCGGTCAGCCCCAGCGCCAGGGCGATGGAGGTGGCGGTTCTGTGCATGGTGTTTGTCTCCCTTATGGCGGATGTGCCTTTGTTATAGGGGTGTTGCTGCGCGTTCAACCGACGTCGTGCCGCGTTTCCAGATAGCGGTAGATCTCCGTGTTGTCCGCGGCGGCGGGCAGGGCTTGCAGCGCCTGCTGCCAGAGGCCGGTGCACAGCGACAGTTGCGGCGCCAGCACGCCCGACAGTTGCTGCAGGCTGTCCGCGGTGCGCAGGTCTTTGGCCATCAGCGCCAGGGCAAAACCGCCATTGAAGGTGCGCGGCACGATGAACTGGGCCAGCTTTGTTTCGGTGGCCACGTTGCGGCCGCTAGACGCGTTCAGCACTTGGGTGAAGATGGCGGGGTCCAAATCCATCCCCTGGGCGATCAGCATTGCTTCGCTGGCCGCCAGCAGGCCGGCCGCGTAGACATAGTTGTTCAGCGCCTTCATGGCGTGGGCCGAGCCCACCGCACCCGTATGGATCAGCGTGGCCCCCATGCGGGACAGGATCGGCCGCACGCGTTCCAGGTCGTCGGCCAGACCGCCCGCCATGATCGCCAGCGTGCCGTTGGCGGCTTTGGCGACCGCGCCGGATACCGGGGCGTCGATCAGCGTGATGCCCGCGACATGCAGCAGCGGCGCCAGCCGCAGCGTGTCGGCGGGGTTGGACGAGCCCATGTCGATCAGGGTGGCCCCGCGCGGCAGCAGGGCCGCCAGGCCGGGCGAATCCTGCTCGCCCTCAATGACGGCGTTGGTGATCGCGCTATTGGGCAACATCGTGATGACCACCTCGCAGTCGGCCAGGTCGGCCAGGCCGGTGGCCGGCAGCAGCGTGCGTCCCCAGGCGGGATGCGCCTTCAGGCGATCAAACCGCTGCGGATCGCGGTCGTAGGCGTGGACGCGGAAGGTTTCCAAGCCCGCCAGGTTCTCAAGCATCGGCAGGCCTATCATGCCCAGGCCGATGAATCCCAGTTTCAACGTCATGCAATCCCTTTATCGAAACGACCGGAACGGCGCCCGGCGACGACTCTGGATGCTACCGATGCGGCGGGATTTCCTCTTATGCTAAGTTGGCCTGGGGATATAACAATTGATTATCGGAACAGGGCAATGCGGTTCAAACTGAGGCAGATGGAGGTGTTTCGGGCGGTGATGCTGACCGGATCGATGAACGGGGCGGCCAAGCTGCTGTTCGTGTCGCAGCCGGCGGTCAGCCGGCTGATTGCGCATACCGAGCAAAGCCTGGGCCTGCAATTGTTCGCCCGAGACAAAGGCAAGCTCACGCCCACGCCCGAGGCGCACCGGCTGTTCGAGGAAGTGGGGCCGCTATTTGAAGAGGCGCTGCGCATCGATGAATTTGCGCGGGACCTGGCGGCGCGCCCGGAAGGGGCGCTGACCTTGTGCTCCAGCCCCAGCCTGGGGCTGAACTTCCTGCCGCCCGTCATGGCGCGATACCTGGAGCGCTATCCGAACGTCCGGCTGAAGTACCACACGACGCTGCTGGCGGACATGGGGCACGAGCTCTTGGGGCGCAAGGCCGAACTGGCCGTGTCGGTACTGCCCATCGACCATCCAAATCTGATCGTCGAACCGTTCGCCACCGGGCAAATGGTCTGCATCCTGCCCACGGGCCATCCGCTGGCAGCCCAAGCGGAGGTTGGACTGGCCGAACTGGCCGCGTATCGGCTGGTGCTATACAGCCGCAACATCCCGTTCGGCCAATTGGTGGCGGCGGCGTTTCAGCGAGCCGGCGTGGCCTGGACCGCGTCGGTTGACATCGTCCGAGCCGAGCTGGCTTGCGCGCTGGTGCGGGCGGGCGCCGGGGTGGCGATCGTGGACCAGTTCTCGGTCGGGCAAGACGGTTGGCCCGGGCTGGTCGTGCGGCCGCTGCGCGAATCGATTCCGCTGGCGTTGAGCCTGGTGCGGTCACGATTCGATGCGCCCAGCCGCCACGCGCAGCGTTTCGTGCGGGTGTTGAAGGAATACGCGGGAACCTAGGCTGGGTCGCGCGGCCGGGATTGCCTAGCTGGCCAGCTGCCGGCAGAGTTCGGCTGCGTACTCCTGGCCGTTGCGCATCCGCAGGTATTCCGCATAGCGCTGCCGGTACACCGGGTTAAACGTGTCCAGCCGCTGACGTCCGCGGAACAGTTCTTCCATGCCGGCGCGTTTCCAGATCATCGTGTCCGCGCGGACCTCAGCACGGGTCTTCATGCCTTTTTCCTGCATGCTGAGGTAGCTCGCCAGACGTTCGGGTGATGCGTCGCAGGTGGCCAATACGGCAGCAGGCGCTGCGTGCGTCGCGGGCGCCAGGGGTTGGCCTTGAGCGGTTGCGCCGAAAGCGGCAAGCGCCAGCGCCAGAATCAGGGGGCGAGAGATCGTCGTCATGGCATTCACCGGTTGTCGTTGGCAAGGCCGCGCTCAAGCTCAAGCGCCTGTTGGTATTCGGGACCCGTGCGCATCCGCACGTACTCGGCATACCGCGTGCGGTAGTCCAGCCCGAACACATCGGGTTCCAATTCGCCGCGATGCAGCTCGGCCAGGCCGGCCTGGGTCCAGAGCCGGAGGTCGGCGCGAACTTCTGCGCGGGTCTTGGATGACGGTTGGTAGACCTGGGCCGGGTAATCCTGTTCGCCGTAAGTGACGAGGCCTGCGGCTTTGGCCTGTTGCAGCTCGGCGGCGACCTGTTCGCGGGTCTTCGGCTCGGCCTGCACGGCGGGGGCCGCGGCAGCGAAAGACACGGCAAGGACCAGCAGCATCGAAAGGCGTTGAGTCGGACGGTTCATTGTTTCTCCATGGAACGAGTTGGGTGTAGCAACAAGTCTATGGAGGGGCGCCCGACAGGAATCGGACCGGCAGATTAGTTTTCTGTAATGTCGTGCGCGGCGTCACTTGCCGGCGGCGTCGACACGCTGAAGCCGATAACGGTCGTCCGTCCTTCGGACCGCACGAAGCTGCTTCCGCCGTGCATGCGGGCGATGGCGGCCACGATGGCCAGGCCCAGCCCGTGATGGTCGCCGTCGAACCCCCGGGCCTCGTCCGTGCGGTAGAAGCGGTGGAACAGGCGCGGCAGATGCTCCGGCGGTATGGGTTCGCCGGCATTGCGCACGGCGATCTGCACTTCGCGCGCACCGCGTTGGGAGACGCTGATGTCGATCACGCTGCCCTGGTCGGCATAGCGGACTGCATTGGACACCAGGTTCGACACGGCCCGCTGGAACAGCCTGCGGTCGATGGCGGCGGTGGCCCCGCCAAGGACGCGAATCTGCAGCCCGGCCTCCAGGGCTTCCGCCTCGTGGTATTGACCGACTTCCTCGACCACGCCGGCCAAATCGCCCTCCCAGGTGGCGCGAGCCTGCGCGCCCCGGTCGGCTTGCGACAGGAACAGCATGTCGTTGACGATGCTGGACAGCCGGTGCAGTTCCTCCAGGTTGGACCCCAGGATCTCGCGCAGGGCGTCCTGAGACGGGCGGGTCTTGAGCGCCAGTTCCGTTTCGCCGATCAGGGTAGCCAGCGGCGTGCGCATCTCGTGCGCCACGTCGGCATTGAAGCCTTCCATCTGGACGTAGGCGCGCTCAAGCCGTTGCAGCACCGCATTGAACTGGCGCACCAGCGGGCGGACTTCGTCGGCCTGGCCGCTTTCGTCCAGCCGTTCGCCGATGCGGTCGGGTGACAACTGGGCGGCTTGGGTGGCCAGGGCATCCAAGGGCGCCAGCCCCCGACGTACCAGCATCGTGGCGACCTTGGCGGCCACGATGGCGCCGACCAGCGCGCAGCCGAACAGGGTCCAGGCCAGGGCACGCCGCAACCGGATGTCGGGCGTGATGTCCAGCACCAGTTCCGCGCTCATGGAATCGCCCGGGGTGCTGGGGTGGGGCAGCGAAAAGGTGATGCGGCGGTCGTGGTCGACATCGTTGTCGCGGCTGATCGGGCTGCCGTAGGCGACTTTCTCGCCGTCAATCTCCAGTTCCAGCGAGAAGTCCGGGCGGCCGTAAAAGAAGTCGTCAAGCTTGTGGCGCAATCGGGTCGAGTCGCCGTTGCCGCGGTTCTCGTCGACCAGGTGGCGGATGACTTCGACCTTCTGCTGAAGCAGGGCGTCCTGGCGATAGCTCAGGTTGAGGTTGGTGGCGTAATAGACCGCGATGCACACCAGGCCCAAACAAAGGAAAGTCTGGATGGCGAGCCAGCGCGACAGCCAGCGGCGCAGCGAGCGGGGGCGGCGAACGGCGGGCATCAGTCTTCGCGGACCTCAAGCACATAACCCATGCCGCGCACGGTGTGCACCAGCTTTCTCTCGAACGGGTCGTCGATCTTGCCGCGCAGCCGTCGCACCGCGACTTCGACCACATTGGTGTTGCTGTTGAAATTGATGTCCCACACCTGTTCTGCCAGTTCCAGGCGCGACAGGACTTCGCCCTGTTTGCGCATCAGCAGCGCCAACAAGGTGAATTCCTTGGCGGTCAGGTCCAGGCGCACGCCATCGCGGCTGGCGCGGCGGCGCAGCAGGTCCAGCTCCAGCCCGTCGACCCGCAACAGGTTCTGGCTCCGGGTCTCCGTATGCTGATGCCCGCTGCGCCGGCCCAGCGCCAGTACGCGGGCCAGCAATTCAGACAGAGCAAAGGGTTTGACCAGATAGTCGTCGGCGCCGTCGCGCAGCCCCTTGACCCGGTCTTCGATCTTGTCGCGCGCGGTCAGCATCAGGACAGGCGTGCGGGAGAAGGCCCGGATGTCGCGCAGGACGGAAAACCCGTCCATGCCGGGCAGCATCACATCCAGCAGAATCAGGTCATATAGGCCTTCGCGGGCCAGATGCAGGCCGTTGACGCCGTCGTGCGCCACATCGACCACGTAGTTGTGTTCGGTCAGTGCCCGCCGCAAATATTCGGCCAGCTTTTTCTCGTCTTCGATTACCAGGACTTTCATAGAGGCCAGGAAGAGGGGGGCATGGGCGGCAGCGCGATGCCGCCGTGGCCCGGTGGCCGGGGCCGGCGGGCGATCGGCGCGCATGGGGCGTCCGTGCCGATTTTACGGCGCATTCGGGTGGGACGAGCGGGCGCGCCGAAGGGACGGCGTTTCAGGCCTGGCGGGAATCAGCCCGGCGTATAGATGTCCGCCAGGCGGGCGCGCTCGGCGGGCGTGACGGCTTCGACCTCGGCCAGCGCGTCGGCGCGGGTGCGCGAGGTGGCCTGCTTGGCCCAGGCGGGCTTGGGCAGGTTGCGATAGGTCAGGAACCATTGGCGCTTATCGGCTTTCGCCTCGGCCAGCTCGGCCTCGACCTGATCACGGGATTTGCCGTTGGCCGCGTGTTCGGGGGCGATGGCGTAGCCGATCTCGGTGTCCGTCTGGTGCCAGACGTTGTTGGCGCTGGCCAGGGCGGGCACGCTGATCAGGGCGGTCAAAGCGAGGGTGGCGGCGATACGGGTCTTCATCAGGAATCTCCTCGATGCGTGTGTCGGACTGGCGGCGGTTGCCTGGCCAGCGCCTACACGCTGTTTGTGAAACGGTGGAGACACTTTACGAATTCAAGTTCGTCAATTCGCAAACACCCTGATTACGAATTCGTAATGCCGCGAACCTTACAGAAATGTCATGTAGCGGTCGAGATTTTGACGAGGGCGCCTGGATACAGTGCCGGCACACCCATCCTCTTGATCCCCGCCTGGCATCGCCGCAGGCCGTCTCCGTTGGTTGACCCATGCGTTTATCCGTCTTACCGCTTGCCGTCGCGGCCTTGGCCGCGGCGTTCGCCTTGCCTGCCCGCACCGAGGCACAGCCATTGACCCTGGAACGCGCCATGTCCGCCGCGTTCGACAACAACCCGGGCTTTGCCGCCGCACGCAACGAGGCCGCGGCCAGCGAGGGGCAACTGACGCAGGCCGGCGTGCTGCCCAACCCGTCGCTGGAGGTCAGCGTGGACGACACCCAGAAGGCCACGCGCACCACGACCACGATGCTGAGCATGCCGATCGAAACCGGCGGCAAGCGCGGCGCGCGCATCAAGGCGGCTGGCCTGTCGCGGGATATCGCGCAGCGCGACCTGGCGGCCGCGCGCGCCGGCTTGCGGTCCGCGGTGATTGCCGCATTCTTCGAAGCGGCCGTGGCGCAGGAGGCCGTGCGCGTCGCCCGCGGCAACATGGATATTGCCAATAGCGCATTGCGCCTGGCCGAGCGGCGCGTGGCGGCGGGCAAGGCGCCGCCCCTGGAAAGCAGCAAGGCCCAGGTGGAGCTGGCCAATGCGCGCATCGAGGCCCGCACGGCAGACGCGGCGTTGGAAGCCGCCCGACGCAAGCTGGGCTTGCTATGGGGCAATGCCCAGCCCGACTTCGACAGCGTCGACGGCAAGTTGGACGCCTTGCCTCAGCGCGGTTCGCTCGACGAACTGAGCGCGGCCCTGGGCGATGCGCCGTTGATGCAAGGCGGGCGGCTGGCCGTGGACCTGGGCCGGGCGCAGCTGGAAGTCGAGAAGAGCAAGCGCTATCCGGACATCACGTTGAGCGCGGGCGTGGCGCGCGACAACGAGGCCGGCCGCAACAAGGCCCAGCTGGGCGTATCGATTCCGCTGCCGCTGTTCGACCGGAACCAGGGCAACGTCTATGCGGCCACGATGAAGGCCTACAAAGCGCAAGACACCTATCGCGAACTGGCGGCGCGCCTGATGGGCGACTTGCTGCAGGCCGTATCGCAGTTCGACCTGGCGGTGGGATCGGCCCGCGAGTACCGAGGCGCCGTGCTGCCCGGCGCGGCCCAGGCCTATGACGCCGCACGCAAAGGATTCGAAGCCGGCAAGTTCGGCTTCCTGGAGGTGCTGGACGCCCAGCGCACGCTGTCCCAGGGAAACATCGCCTACCTGACGGCGCTGGCTTCGGCCTACCAGGCCTCCGCGGAAATCGACCGCATTCTTGGACGTTGAAAAGAACCCTACACATGGCAAAGCATCGAATTGAATCCGTCCGCGCGCGCAACGCGCTGGCTGTCGCCGTCTTGTCCGGCCTGCTGCTGGGCCCGGCGGGCGCCGCGTGGGCGGATGCGCCGGCCAAACCCGGCCCATCCGCGCAATCCGCCAAAGATGCGGACCACGGACACGCCGAGGGAGAGGCCGACCACGACGAAACGGGAAAGGAAGAAGAGGGGAAGGTGACGCTATCGGCCGAACAGATCGCGGTGGCGGGCATCAAGGTGGCCGTTGCCGCGCCAGCCACGCTAGCCCGGTCCGCGGCGTTCCCGGGCGAAATCAAGTTCAACGCCGACCGCACCGCCCACGTCGTGCCGCGAATGGCTGGCGTGGTCGAAAGCGTGTCGGCCGACCTGGGCCAGCAGGTCAGGAAGGGCGATCTGCTGGCCACGATTTCCAGCGCGGGCTTGTCCGAACTCCGTAGCGAATGGCTGGCGGCCGTGAAGCGGCGCGAGCTGGCGGCGCAGAACCATCAGCGCGAGCGCCGGCTCTGGCAAGAAAAGGTGTCCGCCGAGCAGGACTATCAACAGGCCCGTACCGCGCTGGAAGAAGCGCGCATCGCCGTCCAGAACGCCGAGCAGAAATTGCGCACGGCGGGCGCATCGCCCCAGTCCAAAGACCTGGGCATTCTGGAGATCCGCGCGCCGTTCGACGGCGTCATCGTGGAAAAACATATTGCGCTGGGCGAAGCGCTGGCCGACACCGCCAGCATCTTCACGCTATCGGACATGCGCACGGTCTGGGCGGAATTCGTGATCGCGCCCAAGGACCTGCAGGACGTACGGGTGGGCGAACGGGCCCGTGTCGCCTCGGCGGCATTCACCGAAACCGCGGACGGCAAGGTGTCATACATCGGTTCGCTGCTGGGGCAGCAGACACGCACCGCGACCGCCCGCGTCACGCTGGACAACCCCGACATGGCCTGGCGTCCGGGCCTGTTCGTGTCGGTCAACGTCGTGGTCCAGACCTCTGACGCGGCAGTGGCCGTTGCCGCCGAGGCTGTGCAGACGATCGAAGACCGGCCGGCGGTGTTTGTCGAAGTGCCCGGCGGTTTCCAGGCGCAGCCCGTCACGCTGGGCAAGCAGTCGGACGATCAGGTTGAAGTGCTGGCGGGCCTGGAAGCCGGCACGCGGTATGTCACCCGCAACGCCTTCGTTCTGAAATCCGAGCTGGGCAAAGCCAGCGCCGACCACGCGCACTGAGCCGGAGCCAAGCATGTTTGAACGCCTTATCCGTTTCGCCATCGAACAACGCTGGCTGGTGCTGTTCGTCACCCTGGGCATGGCCGCCATCGGCGTCTACAACTATTCCAAGCTGGCCATCGACGCCGTGCCCGACATCACGAACGTCCAGGTGCAGGTCAACGTGGGAGCGCCGGGCTATTCGCCGCTTGAGACCGAGCAGCGCATCACCTATCCGATCGAAACAGTCATGGCGGGCCTGCCCGGGCTGCAGCAGACCCGCTCGACGTCGCGCTACGGCTTGTCGCAAGTCACCGTCATTTTCAAGGACGGCACCGACATCTATTTCGCCCGGCAACTGGTCAACCAGCGGCTGCAGGAAGCCCGGGAAAGCCTGCCGGAAGGCGTGACGCCAACCATGGGCCCGATTTCGTCCGGACTGGGCGAGATCTATCTTTGGACGGTGGAAGCCGACCCGGGCGCGCGCAAGGAGGACGGCACGCCCTATACGCCGACCGACCTGCGTGAAATCCAGGACTGGGTCATCAAGCCGCAATTGCGCAATCTGGCCGGCGTGACCGAAATCAATTCCATCGGCGGCTACGCCAAGGAGTACCAGGTGGCGCCCAGCACCGAGCGGCTGGCGTCCTACGGCCTGACGCTGGCGGACGTGATGACGGCGCTGGACCGCAACAACGCCAACGTGGGCGCAGGCTACATCGAGCGCAATGGCGAGCAATACCTGATCCGCGCGCCGGGCCAGGTCCGTTCGATCGACGACATCAAGGACATCGTCCTGACTTCCGTGCAGGGCCAGGCCATCCGGATCCGCGACATCGCGGACGTCGGGATTGGGCGCGAACTGCGCACGGGCGCGGCCACCGACAACGGCGAAGAAGTCGTGCTGGGCACGGTGTTCATGCTGATCGGAGAGAACAGCCGCAGCGTCTCGCAAGCCGTGTCCGCGCGGCTGGACACCATCAACAAGTCGCTGCCGCAGGGCGTGAAGGCGGTGACCGTCTACGACCGCACCAACCTGATCGACAAGGCCATCGCCACCGTCAAGAAGAACCTGCTGGAGGGCGCGGCGCTGGTCATCGTCATCCTGTTCGTCTTTCTGGGCAATATCCGGGCGGCGCTGATCACGGCCATGATCATTCCCTTGTCGATGCTGTTCACCTTCACCGGCATGGTCGCCTACAAGGTCAGCGCCAACCTGATGAGCCTGGGCGCGCTGGACTTCGGCATCATCGTGGACGGGGCGGTCGTGATCGTGGAGAACTGCGTGCGGCGCCTCGCCCACGCCCAGGAACACCACCGGCGGCCGCTGACGCGCGCCGAACGGTTCCACGAGGTGTTCGCGGCGGCGCGCGAGGCTCGCCGGCCCCTGTTGTTCGGTCAACTGATCATCATGGTGGTCTACCTGCCGATCTTCGCGCTGAGCGGTGTGGAAGGGCGGATGTTCCACCCGATGGCGCTGACCGTGGTGCTGGCCTTGCTGGGCGCGATGATCTTGTCGGTAACCTTCGTGCCGGCGGCGGTGGCCCTGTTCATGGGCAACAAGGTGTCCGAAAAGGAAAACCGGCTGATGCTCTGGGCCAAGCGCCGGTACGAGCCGCTGCTGGAAGGGGCGTTGCGCCGCACTCCGCTGGTGCTGGCCGGCGCGACGCTGTTCGTGGTGCTGTGCGGCGTGCTCGCCTCGCGCCTGGGCAGCGAATTCATCCCGAACCTGAACGAAGGCGACATGGCGATCCAGGCGCTGCGCATTCCGGGCACCAGCCTGACGCAGTCGGTCGAGATGCAAAAGCAGATCGAAAAGCGCCTGAAGGACAAGTTCCCCGAGATCGAGCGCGTGTTCGCCCGCACCGGCACGGCGGAAATCGCTTCCGACGCCATGCCGCCCAGCATCTCGGACGGCTACATCATGCTCAAGCCCGTGGACCAATGGCCCACGCCGCGCAAGACGCACGCCGAGCTGCTGGCGGGCATCCAGGCCGAAGCCGCCCAGGTACCCGGCAACAACTATGAGTTCTCCCAACCCATCCAGCTGCGCTTTAACGAACTGATTTCGGGCGTACGCAGCGACGTGGCGGTGAAGGTATTCGGCGACGACAACGACGTGCTGAACAAGACGGCGGCGGAAATCGCGGCAGTCCTGCAGAAGGTGCCTGGGGCCTCGGAGGTGAAGGTCGAGCAGACCACGGGCCTGCCCATGCTGACCGTCAACATCGACCGGGCGCGCGCGGCCCGCTACGGACTCAGCCTGGGCGACGTGCAGGACACCATCGCCATCGCGGTCGGCGGACGCGAGGCGGGTACCTTCTTCCAGGGAGATAGGCGCTTTGACATCGTGGTGCGCCTGCCGGAATCCGTGCGCGAGAACCTGGAAGCACTGCGCAAGCTGCCGGTGGCCTTGCCCAAGGCCGAAGGGCAGGCACAAACCGCGTACATCCCGCTCAGCGAGGTGGCGTCGTTTGACCTGGCGCCGGGCCCCAACCAGATCTCGCGCGAAGACGGCAAGCGCCGCATCGTGGTCAGCGCCAACGTGCGCGGCCGGGATCTGGGCTCCTTCGTGGCGGACGCGTCCACCGCCATCGGCGAACAGGTGAAGGTGCCTTCGGGGTACTGGACATCGTGGGGCGGCACGTTCGAACAGCTGCAGTCGGCGGCCAAGCGGCTGCAGATCGTGGTGCCGGCGGCGCTGCTGCTGGTGTTTGCGCTGCTGTTTGCCATGTTCGGCAACGTCAAGGACGGGCTGGTGGTCTTCACCGGCATTCCGTTCGCCTTGACGGGCGGCGTGATCGCGCTATGGATGCGGGGCATTCCGCTGTCCATCACGGCGGCCGTCGGCTTCATCGCGCTGTGCGGCGTGGCCGTGCTGAACGGGCTGGTGATGCTGTCCTTCATCAGTTCGCTGCGCGACGAAGGCAAGAGCATCGATCAGGCCGTGCGCATCGGCGCGTTGACCCGGCTGCGTCCGGTGCTGATGACCGCGCTGGTCGCCTCGCTGGGCTTCGTGCCCATGGCGATCGCGACGGGGACGGGGGCCGAGGTCCAGCGGCCGCTGGCGACCGTCGTGATCGGCGGCATCATTTCGTCCACCATTCTTACGCTGCTGGTGTTGCCTGCGCTTTACCGCCTGGTGCACCGGCGGGACCCCGAGGAAGAGGAGCTCGCCCATGCGAAAACTTGATCCCGCGGCGCGCTTGCCGTCGCTATCGGTCGTCATTCCCTTTCTGAACGAACGCGAGGTGTTGCCCCTGTGCCTGGCGCGCGTGCGCCGGGTGCTGGACGGCTTGGGCCTGCCATACCAGATCGTCTTTGTCGACGACGGCAGCCGCGATGGCAGCGCTGACTATCTGCTGGGCATGCTGGCGACCGAACCGTCATTGAAACTGGTCCGGCTGAGCCGCAATTTCGGCAAGGAAGCGGCCATGACGGCCGGCATCGTCCATGCCGAAGGCGACGCGGTGATCCTGCTGGACGCCGACCTCCAGGACCCGCCGGAACTGATTCCCGAAATGGTGCGGGCCTGGCAGGAGGGTGCGGACGTCGTCTGCATGCGCCGACGCAGCCGGGCAGGGGAGAGCTGGCTGAAACGCGCCTCTGCTTACGCGTTCTACCGCCTGCTGAACCGCCTTAGCCGGGCCGCCATCCCCGCCGACACGGGCGATTTCCGGCTGATGAGCCGGCGGGCAGTGCGGGCACTGTTGAAACTGCCCGAACGCTGCCGCTATATGAAAGGCCTGTACGCGTGGGTGGGCATGCCGACCCGCATCATCGACTACGACCGCGCCCCGCGCGCGGCCGGCACGACCAAATGGAATTACTTCGCCTTGTTCCGCCTGGCGATGGAAGGCATCACGTCGTTTTCAACGGCGCCCTTGCGCTGGGCGACCGGCGCGGGAGCGATCGCGGCGATCCTGGGCGGGCTGCTTGGCGTGGCCGTCATCTTCAAGACCTTGATGTATGGCGATGACGTCGCGGGTTATCCGTCGCTGATGGCGACGATCACGTTCATGAGCGGGGTGCAGCTGCTGACCATCGGGCTATTGGGCGAATACGTGGGTAAGACCTATCTGGAAGCCAAGCAACGGCCGGTGTACCTGGTGCGCGACGTGCGCAGCAGCCGCGCGACGCCGGTCACCGAGCTGCAGTCCAGTTCCCCGCTTGACGTGCGTCACCATGCGTTTGACCGCTAAAGCCGTTCTTGCCGGCCTGGGCGTCATTCTTGGCATCCGATTGGTGGCCATGGCGGTGATGCCCTTCGCAGATACGTCGGAACCCCGCTACGCCGAGATCGCCCGGATCATGGCGGCATCCGGAGACTGGATCACACCCTGGTTCGCGCCGGGCGAACCCTTCTGGGGCAAGCCGCCTTTGGCCTTCTGGGCCCAGGCCGCCTCCGGCGTCTGGTTCGGAATGAGCGAGATGAGCCTGCGCCTGCCGTCGTGGCTGGCGATGCTGGGCATGTTGGCCATCTTGCATGAACTGGGCCGGCGCCTGTTTTCGCTTGAAGCTGCCAGATGGGCGGTGCTGGTGTTCAGCACCATGCTGCTGCCGTTGGTCGCGGCGGGTGCGGTGCTGACCGACCCGTTCCTGGCGCTGGGCATCACGCTGGGCATGGCGTCGTTCCTCCTGGCGCCCGAAGCTTCGTCATGGTTCTGGCGCTATGGACTGTTCATCGGGCTGGCCATCGGATTGCTGTCCAAAGGACCGTTGGCGCTTGTCTTGACGATGGGCGCGATCCTGCCGTGGCTGCTCTGGCACGGCAATGCGCGCCGGTATCTGCGCGCCTTGCCGTGGGCCAGCGGAACCGCCTTGACGCTAACGTTGACGCTGCCGTGGTATCTGCTTGCGGAGTGGAAGACGCCTGGGTTCCTGGAATATTTCATCGTGGGCGAACACGTGTTGCGTTTCATTGACCCGGGCTGGACGGGCGACCGTTACGGCTCCGCGCACAGCCGGCCATATGGTGCGATCTGGCTGGATTGGGTGTTGGCGACGCTGCCGTGGAGCCCGCTGGGCTTGTGGCTGCTGCTACGCGAGCGGCGCGGCGAGTTCGTCGCGCGGATCCGGATGTTCGGCCGTTCGCCCACGGCGTCCTATCTGTTCGCATGGGCAGTTGCCACGCCCGCGTTCTTCACCTTGTCGGGCAACATTCTCTGGACTTATGTGCTGCCCGCGCTGCCGCCGGTGGCGCTGGGCATTGGCGTGAGCCTTAGCCGGCTGAACTCGGTTCTGCCGCGCCGGGTCGCCGTGGGATGCCTGATGCTGGTGCCCACGGCGGCGGTGGTGTTGGGCACCTTGTCCGTCGTCCAACCCAAGCGCTTCAAGACGGAAAAACAGTTGATCGCCCGCGCGCAGGCCGAGATGCAGGCGGGGGAACGGCTTTATTTTGTCGACAGCCGGCCGTTTTCGGCCGGCTTCTATTCGCAAGGCAACGCCGGCATCGTGCCGCGGGAAAGCGTGCGCGACGTGTTGCCGCAGCAAGGCGGCCGGGTATTGCTGGCGGTCGAGAAGGGCGATCTGGCGGACATTCGCGACCGCATTCCGGGCCTGATTGCTCCGCTTTACAGCAGCCGACGGTACGTCCTGCTGAGCATTTCCGACGGGGAAAAACGTTAACATAACAACGACTTGCGTTAACTTGGCAACCATTTTGGCGCCTATTTACTTGCAAATGGATCCTATTTATACTCCCGCCCGGAGTCGGCCCCCGATGGTCCGGCTTTCGCGTCATTGACTCTTGCTGCTCCTAGGTCGCACTGAGGATGACCGCCAATCATGGTGACGCCTCAAACGGCGCTTGGAGAAGAGCAAGATGGCTAAGGCCAGAAATCAGAACGCGCGGGAAGGGTTCCCGCTGAACCGCCGTGCCGCGGCGATTGCCGCCGCGCTGGCCGGCCTGTCCAGCATGGCGCACGCCCAGACGGCGCCCCCCGCGCCTGCGGCCGCGACCGGACAAGCCGGGGAACTGGCTGCCGTGACCGTGACCGGCGACTGGCTGGGCACCCCCACCGAAGAAAAAGTGTTGTCCCACCCAGGCGCCCGCACCGTGGTCGAACAGCAGCAGATCCAGGAAAGCGGGTCCAGCAGCGTGCGCGACGTGCTGCGCCAGATTCCCGGCGTGCAGGTGCAGGACAGCAACGGCACGGGCGGCAGCGACGTGTCGCTCAACGTGGGCGTGCGCGGCCTGACCTCGCGCCTGTCGCCCCGGTCCACCATCCTGATGGACGGTGTGCCGATGGCCTACGCCCCCTATGGCCAGCCGCAGTTGTCGCTGGCGCCCGTGTCGCTGGGCAACCTGGAATCGGTCGATGTGGTGCGCGGCGCCGGTTCGGTCCGGTATGGCCCGCAGAACGTGGGCGGCATCATCAACTTCGTGACGCGCGCCATCCCGCAGGACTTCACGACCAGCCTGAACGTCGGCAGCGAAATCTACAGCCATGGCGGCAACGTCAAGACCACGCCCAGCCTGTTCGTGGGCGGCACCACTGACAAGGGCCTGGGCGGCGCGCTGCTGTATTCGGGCACGCATGGCGACGGCTACCGTTCCAGCAACGATTCCACCGACATCGACGACGTGATCTTGAAGGGCGCCTACCGCTTTTCGGCGACCGACGACGTGGCCGTGTCGCTGCACCACTTCGAAGGCAAGGGCCGGATGCCCGGCGGCCTGACCACCGCGCAATACTCGGAAGACCCGTTCCAGTCGACCCGCCAATACGACCAGTTCACGGGCCGTCGCACCGACGGTTCGCTGAAGTACACGCACAATGACGGCGTCAACAACTTCGAAGTGCTGACGTACTACGTGGATTCCTACCGCGGCAGCTACATCGAGCAAGGCGGCACCGGCGCCACGGCGAACCAGTTCCGCCTGACCACCGCGCCGCGCAGCTATCACTATTTCGGCTTCGAACCGCGTTATTCGCGCCTGTTCGATTCGGGCTCGTTCGTGCAGGAAGTCACCGTCGGCTACCGCTACCTGAAGGAAAGCAGCTCGGAAGTGGCCGGGCGTACCGCCTACTACAACCCGGCCGCCGGCGGCGATGCGTTCGACTTGAACATGCCCACCTACCAGACGAGCGACGGCGGCACCACCGCCCACGCCTTCTACATCGACGACCGCATCGACATCGGCAAGTGGACGATCACGCCCGGCGTGCGCTTCGAAAGCATCAGCACCTACAACAACGTCACCAACTTCAACACCGCGACCGGCGCCGTCACCAGCGCCTTGTCGCCGTCGATCGATTCGCGCGTGACCCTGCCGACCCTGTCGGTGCTCTACCGCGTGGACGATAAGTGGTCGCTGTTCGCCAACGCCGGCAAGTCATTCGGCCCGCAGCAGTACAGCCAACTGGCGTCCACCACCGAAGGCTTGCACCCCGAAACCGCCAAGACCTATGAAATCGGCACGCACTTCGCGGGCCAGGCCTGGAGCGGCGAACTCACGCTGTTCAACATCGACTTCGACAAGGAATTGCAGCTGACGCGCTCGATCGTGGGCGAGGGCATGTGGACCGACCTGGGCGCCACCCGCCATCGCGGCGTGGAATCCGCCTTGCGCTACGACATGGGCGACCTCAGCGACGCCTTGCGCGGCCTGTCCGTCTACGCCACCTATACGTACACGCAAGCCATTGCCAAAGCCGGCGCCTTCGAAGGCCGCGACCTGCCGCTGTACTCGCGCCAGGTGGCGTCCGTTGGCGCCCGGTACGCGGTGCAGCGCTGGACCTTCAATGCCGACGTCTTCGCGCAGTCCAAGCAGCGGTCGCCGGGTTCGCCAGATGCCGGCGCGGGCTACGTCACCGAGGAAGACGCCAGCGGACGCCTGGGCGACATCCCGGGCTTCGCCACGGTGGCGTTGCGGGCAGGCTATGATTTCGGCCGCGACATGAATAACCTGAAACTCGCCGTTGGCGTGAAAAACCTGTTCGACCGCCGCTACTACACGCGCTCCACCGACAACAACGGCGGCAAGTTCGTGGGGCAGCCGCGCACGATCTACATGCAGGCCTCGATGGCCTTCTAAGCACCGTGAGCATTGCATTGACCGGATCGTTCTTGTGAAAGGCCTGCGCGGCGTATGGCTGCGGGTGCATCGCTGGCTGGCGCTTAGCGCCGGCTGGATCCTGATCTTTTCAGGCTTGTCCGGCGCGGCGCTCGTCGTCACGCCGGCGCTGGACCGCTGGGCGAATCCGCAGCTGTTCCAGGCCCGTTCGGACTTGGCTCCCGGCCAGGCGGGCGTCACGCTCGAATCCGTGCTGCGGTCGGCCAGGCAGGAATTCGGCGACGGCGCGAACCTGGTGTTCCGGCCTGCCCGCGCCCCGGGCGAAACGCTGGAAGTGCGGGTGCGCGGCGGCTGGCGCGGCACGCTCTACCTGGACCCGGCCACCGGTGCCGAGCAAGGCCGGCGCGGTGAAACCGAAGGCGCGGCCAATGTGCTGTTCAAGCTGCACAGCGCGCTGTACCTGGACAGCACCGGCAAGGCCATTCTGGCCTGGGTGGCGCTGGCCTACCTGTTCCTGCTCATCACGGGGCTGATCCTGTGGTGGCCGCGGCACTGGGCCAAGGGCTGGAACATCGCACTGGACCGCGGGCTGTTGCGATCGCTGTTCGACCTGCACCGGGTGGGCGGGGCCACGCTGGGCCTGCTGATCGCGGTATCGGTCGCCACCGGCGCCTACATGGCGTGGCGTCCGCTGGGCGCGGCCGTAACGTGGCTAAGCGGCGCGGCCCCGGTCAAAGCGCCGAAATTGCCCGCCGTGGCCGCCAGCGCCGTTGCCGGGCAGCCGCTGACGCTGGATCAACTGGCCGAAAAAGCCGTGTCGCAATTCCAGGAACCGGCGCCTATCGGCTATATCGTGGTGCCCCCGCACGCCGGCGCGCCGACCCGTTTCCGCATGATGCTGGGCGATGACCCCCATCCCAACGGCATGACTTCCGTCTGGATCGACCCGCGCACGGCCGACGTGCTGGCAGTGCAGCGCTGGAACACGCTGGATCCGGGCGCACGGGCGACGGCCGTGGTCTACCCGCTGCACACGGGCGAACTGGGCGGCGTGGCGCTGGAAACTGCGGTCGCCGTGGGCGGCCTGACGCTGGGCGGCCTGGGCATCAGCGGCGTATGGCTCTGGTGGCGCCGCCGCGCCGTCAAACTGGCAACGGCCAAGGCGCGCAGCCGCTGACGTGGCGCCCGGCGGGGCGCGGGAATACTATTTGCTGATCACTTCCCGGTTTAGAGGAGTCGATCATGGCAACAAGAACCATCTGGAAAGGGGCCATTTCCTTCGGCCTCGTACACATCCCCGTCGGCTTGCACACCGCCACCACGGAGTCCGGCGTGGACTTCGACTGGCTGGACAAGCGCTCCATGGATCCGGTCGGATACAAGCGCATCAACAAGCGCACCGGCAAGGAAATCGACAAGGACAATATCGTCAAGGGCGTGGAGTATGAAGACGGCCAGTACGTCATCATTTCCCCGGAAGAGATCGCCGACGCCTATCCGCGCACGACGCAAACCATTGAAATACAAGAGTTCGTCGACGCGTCGGACGTGCCCTTCGTCTATCTGGAGCGGCCTTACTACGTTGCGCCGATCAACAAGGGCCAGAAGGTGTATGCCTTGTTGCGCGACACCTTGGCCAAGACCGGCAAGATCGGGATCGCCAAGGTAGTTATCCAGACCAAGCAGCATCTGGCCGCGCTGATCCCGTCCGGGGATGCGCTGGTGTTGAACCTGATGCGCTGGGGCGACGACGTCAAGCCGCAAGACGAGCTGGACCTGCCCAAGTCCGGCGCCCGCGGGATGACGCCGAGTGCCAGCGAACTGAAAATGGCCAAGATGCTGGTCGAAGACATGTCTGGCAAGTGGGACCCCGAGCAATACAAGGACGAATTCAAGGCGGCGGTCATGGGCCTGGTGGCCAAGAAGGTCAAGGCCGGCAAGACCGAGACCGTTTTTGAGCCGCAAGAGGAAACGCCAGCCTATGCGGACAACGTGATCGATCTGACCGAATTGCTGCAACGCAGCCTGAAGGGCGGAAAGAAAACGGCGCCCGCCGCGGCGAAGAAGACCGCGGCCCGCAAGACGCCTGCCAAGAAGGCGCCCGCGAAAGCGGCCAAGGCGGCCAAGGCCACCAAGGCGGCGCGGCCCCGCAAGGCGGCGTGACATGGCCGACAGCCTGAAGACCTATCGCAAGAAGCGCGACTTCAAGGTCACTCCGGAACCCGCCGAGGGCGGCGAGGCAAACGAAGCGGCCCGCGCCTTCGTCATCCAGAAGCACTGGGCCAGCCGGCTGCATTATGACTTCCGGCTGGAGCTGGACGGCGCGATGAAGAGCTGGGCGGTGCCCAAGGGCCCCAGCTACGATCCCGCCGTCAAGCGTATGGCCGTGCAGGTGGAAGACCATCCCATCGCGTACAACCAGTTCGAAGGCCAGATCCCCGAGGGCCAGTACGGCGCCGGCAAGGTCATCATCTGGGACGAGGGCCGCTGGATGCCGGTCGGCGATGCGCGCAAGGGCTACCGCGACGGGCACCTGAAATTCGACCTGCAGGGCACGAAAATGCAGGGCCGCTGGGCGCTGGTCCGCATGAAGGGCAAGGAATCCGACAAGCAGCCGGCATGGCTGCTGATCAAAGACCGCGACGACTTTGCGCGCCGCGAACGCGAATTCAGCGTGGTCGACGAAATGCCCGACAGCGTGGTGCCCTTGCGCAAGAAGACGCCGGCGAAAGCGCGTCCGCAAGCGGGGCCCAAGGAGGACAGGGCGATATCCAAAGGGGACGAGGCGGCATTGCCCGGCCAGGCAGCCGAGCTGCCGGTGTCGTTGAAGCCGCAACTGGCCACCTTGGCGGACGGTATACCGCCGGGCTCGGAAGACTGGCTTTATGAATTGAAGTTCGACGGCTATCGGCTGTTGGCGCGCCTGGACGGCGACACCGTCACCCTCCATACGCGAAATGGACACGATTGGAGCGCCAAGTTGCCGCATCTGGTGGACGCCTTCGGACGGCTGCCAGCGAAATGCGCCTGGGTGGACGGCGAGGCCGTGGTGCTGGACAAGCAGGGCGTGCCCAATTTCCAGGCGCTGCAGAACGCCTTCGACGGCGAAGCCACCGGGGGCATCGTGTTCTACGCCTTCGACCTGCCGTTCATCGGCGGACGGGACCTGCGCCAGGAACCGCTGCGCGTGCGCCGGGCGTTGCTGGCGCAGTTGATGGCCGCAAGCGACGACGACCATCTGCGGTTCAGTGAAGCGTTCGACCAGACACCTGCCGATCTGGTGGCGTCCGCGTGCAAGATGGGGCTGGAAGGCATCATCGCCAAGCGCCAATCCGCCGCCTACGTGTCGCGTCGCAGCGATAACTGGCTGAAGATCAAGTGCGGCCGCCGCCAGGAGTTCGTCATCGTCGGCTACACCGCGCCGCAGGGCACGCGCGAGGGCCTGGGCGCGCTGTTGCTGGCCGTGCACGAGGACGACGGCGCATTGCGCTACGCCGGCAAGGTCGGCACCGGCTTCGACCGCCAAGGCTTGCTATCGCTTCAGCAAAAGCTTGCCCGCATCGAAACCCGCGACAAGCCGGTGACGGGAGGCGAGGGCAGGGGCGTGCAATGGGTGAAGCCGGAATTGATTGCCGAAGTGGCGTTCGGCGACTGGACGAGCGGCGGGCATATCCGCCACGCCGTGTTCCAAGGCTTGCGTACGGACAAACCGGCGCGCGAGATCACCCGTGAAAGGGCGGCCGCAGTCACGCGAGCACCCACCGCGAAGGCGCAGGCCAAGCCCGCCGGCAAGATCGGCAAGCTGACCCATCCCGAACGGGTCATCGACCCGTCTACCGGGCTGACCAAGCTGGACCTGGCGCGCTACTACGGCCTGGTCGCGCCCCTGCTGCTGGAACACCTGAAATCCCGCCCCGTCTCGTTCCTGCGTGCGCCGGGCGGCATCCAGGGGGAGCTGTTCTTCCAGAAGCACCTGGAAGCCGCCATGCCGGGCGTCAAATCGTTGCCGCCCAAGCTGGACCCCGGCCATCCGCCGCTGCTGGAGGTGCCGACCGCCGAAGCGGTGCTGTCTGCCGTGCAGATGAACGTGGTGGAATTCCACACCTGGAACGCCGTGAAGACCGCGATCGGCAAGCCCGACCGCATGCTGTTCGACCTGGACCCGGGCGAAGGCGTGGGCTGGCCTGCCGTGCAGCAGGCGGCCCAGCTGGTGCGCACCCTGCTTGACGAAATCGGCCTGACGCCCTGGTTGAAGACCAGTGGAGGCAAGGGCTTGCACGTGGTGGTGCCGCTGCGCCGGCAGTACGACTGGGACACCATCAAGGCGTTTTCGCAAGCGATCGTCACGCATCTGGCGAGAACGCTGCCGAAGCAGTTCGTGGCAAAGAGCGGGCCGAAGAACCGGGTCGGCAAGATCTTCGTCGACTATCTGCGCAACGGCTTCGGCGCCACCACGGTGGCGGCCTGGTCGGCCCGGGCGCGGCCGGGGCTGGGCGTGTCGGTGCCGGTAGCGTGGGAAGAGTTGGCGAAGCTGCACAGCGGCGCACATTGGACGATCGCAAACATTCATTCAAGGCTGGACGCAGGCAACACTCCCTGGGAGGGGTATTCGCCTCAGGCCGTTGGCAAAGCCATGGCGGCGATAGACTTCAAGCCCGCAAAGTGAAGGCTTTCGGGAATGTGGACCCGATTTGCGCGATTCTGTATGCTGCATTGCAGGCCGATCGGGAGCGAGATCCTCAACGATGAAAAGAAAAGTCAGCTTGTTCACGGTACTCATCGCCTTCGCGGTGTTAAGCGTGGCGATCGGCTTTTTCAATGCGCTCTACGCGGGATATCAGGTGCAACGGGCTCAAGTCGTGAAGAATTCGCTTGCCTCCAATCTTGCCTACGCCGAAAAACTGGCTGAATTCATCAATCTTTATATCGATGCGGTGCATCAGCAATTGAAGACCAGCGCGCGCCGATTGTCGGACGCAGGGGCCACCACGCGGGCGCTTTCAGCCGAGTTGACACGGGTCGCCGCTCAGGCGCAGGGCGTTTCGGCCGTGCTGCTTGCTGATGCCGGCGGCACCATCGTCGCCCGTTCTGACCAGATTCCCGCGCAGCTGTCCGCTGTCAATACGCTTGCCGAACTGGTCGTCAAAGAACAACGCTCGGCCGATTGGGTCGTTCCGTGTTGCCAGCATGAGGGGCAACTTGCCGTGCTGCTGCTGGTGGAGCCCGTGCCTGGCATGAACGGCGCCGCAACCGGCTTCCTGGCGGCCGCCGTCATGCTGGAGCGCGGCAGCCGCATTGACAAAGTGATCGGCGATCATCCGTACGGCGACGGGGCGTCCGTCTACCTGATCAACGTCGATGGAAGTGTCCTGTATCGCCACGGACCAGACGGGCCGGATGCAAGTGTGCTCAGCGTCATCAAGGCTGACGTGTCGCCCGCCTCGGGGCCGGGTTCTGCACAGGTACGAGACGCCGTGGGCGATGTCGTGCTGGCCGGCTACGCCCCTGTCACGAAAGGAAAATGGGCTGTTGTCGTCCAACGTCCTCTGGACCAGGCGTTGTCTCCCTTGAAAACGTTATTGGCCGAGTCCATGCGCTTCGCCATCCCCGCTGTCGTGATCACGCTCGTCCTGGTGTGCGCGTTGGCCTATGCTATCGCGCGGCCATTGGCCCGCTTGACCCGTGCCATGGGCAGCCCCGAAGCCGTCGACAGGCAAGGGCCGCGGGCCAGCCTGCTGAAGACGTGGTACTTCGAAGCAGACAAGCTACGTGAGGCCCTGATCGCCACATTGGCGCAGCATCGGCACGAAGTCGGGCGCCTGAACACGCAAACCATGACTGATCCAATGACTGGTCTTATGAACCGGCGCGCCCTTGAACTGCGTTTCCAGGAACTGGAGGCAGCCGGGCTCCCCTTTGCGGTCATCGCTTTGGACCTGGATCATTTCAAGCGGGTCAACGATGTGTTTGGTCATCCTGTTGGCGACAAGGTATTGATTTTGCTGGCAAAGACGTTGAGCGATAGCGTGCGGCGGCAGGACAAGCCGTTTCGGGTAGGCGGCGAGGAGTTCATTGTGGTGGTGCCGGCGCCGACGCGGGATGCGGCACTGCAAACAGCCGAACGCATCCGAACCGACGTGGCCGCCCAGACGATGCCGGATGGCGTGGGGCATATGACGGTATCGGTCGGTGTGGGGTTATGGCCACAGCATGGAAAATCTGCCCAAGCTGTTGTCAAATGCGCGGACCAGGCGTTGTATGCCTCTAAAGCCGCCGGGCGCAATCGCGTAACGCTTTGGACCCAAGGCCGGCCGTCCTGAGGGGAGTCTTGGCTTCGTCTCGAATGTTTGTTCCGCTTTTCCAACGTGACCGATCAACAAGATAACGCGTAGGGTGGCAACGTGAACTATTCATTTGTACTGGCAGGTTCCGCCGCCATCGAAGCCTCAGTCTTCGCCTTACTGGGTCTTTTGATCGCATTCACGTTTTCGGGTGCTGCGCAGCGGATGGCGGACCGCAGGAATCTGCTGGTGACCGAGGTCAATGCCATCGGCACGGCCTGGCTGCGTATCGACATGTTGAATACGTCAGACCAACACCAATTGCGCGAACAGTTCCGCCGTTATGTGGACGAGCGCGTGAACTATTACAAGCATGTCGCTGACCTGGCGCAGCGCGATGCCATCGCGACGAGGGTGGGCGCTGTCCAGAATGAAATCTGGAAAACCTCTATCGCGGCCAGCAAGAATGCGGCGCCGCCCTTCGCGGTGTCCTACATCGCGTCAGTCAACGATATGTTCGACGTGGCCACCGCGCAAACAGTCGCACAGAAAGTCCACCCGCCCATCGTCACTTACGCATTCCTGGGATTTCTGGCGTTGACCTGCGCGTGTCTGATCGGCTTGAACCTTGCCAGCGCCCCACGCAATACCCTGTTCCACGAGATTATCTATGCGCTGGTCATGACGGTGGCGCTATACATCATTGTCGACTTCGAATTTCCCCGGATCGGCGCGATACGCATCGATCAAAGTGACACACTGCTGATGTCCCAGCGTCAGGCCATGGGGAGCCCCGCGGCCGACGCCGTGAAATAGCGAAGCGGAGAACGGCATGGCCGACCGGAAAATACGGGGTGCGGGCAGCGCAGCCAGACGGATAGCGCCGTGGCTGATCGCAATGCAGGCTTGTTCGGCCACGGGCACGGCGAGCGCGCAAGAGACCATCCGGCTGACGCAGGACGACTTGCAGAAGCGCGCTAACGGGGTCCTGGCCCTCATGTCGTTCTCGATCGTTCCCGACATCACGACCAGCGCGTTGTCGATTGGCGGCGGTGGGGGCACAACGGGCTCGACCGAGTTCTACATGACCCAGCTGGGCGGCGGCGATACGATATCAAAATCGGTACCCCTCTATCTGGAAGGCGTCCTCGCAGGCAGCCGGTACGATCCGACCTTCGTTGCCTCGCAGGGCCTGGAGACCCGCAAGATTCCAGCGAAGTGGAACAGTGTTTCTGCCACGGGCGGGGTCGGCTGGGACTTCAAGCTGACCGATGAATTGAAGCTCCGGCCCATTTTCAACGTGGCCCTGGGCAACGTAACCAGCGACCTCAGGGCGGCCAGTTGGTACGTGGGCCGTCAGACAGGCCGGGACGTGACATTTTTGGACAAAGGCTCGTTGAACGCCTACGGCCTGGGCGGATCTCTGATGCTGGATTATGAGCACTATCGCCCCGGGTACGAGGTGGATGTGGAATTGCGGTATTCCGATATTCGCTTGAAGAGTTTTGCCAGTTCGAGCGCGGTCCAGGGAAACGCGATCGCGCAGTCCGCCAATCTTTGGGCTCGGTACCGGGCCCCCACGGGGTTGACGATGCTGCAGCGCCCGCTGCGCTATGTCCTGGAGCTGACCCATTCCGAGTTTCTGGGCGATCAGCGCGGCGTTCTGGGCTTTGACCGCCTGACTTCGGTGGGCGCTGGCCTGGAACTGGATTCCAGCGCCTACAACGTCTTCATCACCAGAACCCGGCTTGTTGGCCGCTATGTCTTCGGCACGAACGTGTCGGGTTTTTCAGTGGGCCTGGCCGTCAGTTTCTAGCGCTTTCCGGCTTCGACGTGTCGCCCAGCAGCTGGCTGATGGCCCGCGCCTCCTGGCGCACCGCCAGCCCGACGCGGCCATCCGCGGACGGATCGAAGCCGCCGGTGGCGCCCAGTGCGGTCAGCACGGCGCAGGGCCGGCCGGCATAGTTGTAGATCGGGGCCGATACGGCGCTGATGCCGCGCAAGTTCGTGTCGCGCACCACGGCGCAGCCCGCCGCCTGCACGGACCGCTGCAGCGCGCCAATCGGGTCATCGGCATGCAGCATCGCCCGCTGTTCTGCCGTGGCGGCCTCCAGCTCGGCTTCGGCCAGCGCCCGCACGGCGGTCTCGTCCAGCGTCGCCAGCAAGACCTGGCCGGTGGCTGACCACAACATCGACAACACCGACCCCACGCGCACGTTCACGGTGACCGGCAGCCCTGGCTCTTCAAAACGCACGATGGTGGGCCCCTTGTTGCCCATCACCGCTACGAAGCACGTGACTTCCAGCGCTTCCCGCAGCCGGATAAGCGACGCTTCGGCCAGGCGGATGGGATCGGCCTGCCGCATGGCCGCCAGGCCCAGCAGCAAGGTCTCCATTCCCAGGAAGTACTGCTGGGTGGCGGCGTCCTGACCGACCAGCCCGCCTTCCATCAGGCTGACGAGATAACGGTGCACCTTGGCGGGACTTTCCTCGATCCGGGCGGCAATCACGCTCAATCCCGCGCGGCCGCCAAGCTCGCCCAGTGCTTTCAGGACGGCCATGCTGGTCTCGGCCGCCTGCACGCGCTGGCGGCGTTCACGGGGACGCGGAAGATCGGAGGTGGCAGTCATGGCGAGAAGTCGGAAGGGGACAGAGGCGAAGGGTAAACCGGGTTTATTGAATTACGCAATGCGTATATGATTTACGCATAAAACAGATGACTACCCGGAGTAGAGACATGTCCCAACCCGCCCAACCCGCGACCGGCTGTCCGATGCATGCGGCTGCCGCCGCCAGCGGCTGTCCCGTACACGTCAGCGAGCGCGCCGCCGAATTCGACCCTTTCGGCGACGGCTACCAGCAGGATCCCCCCGAGTACGTGCGATGGGCGCGCGAACAGGAACCCGTCTTCTACAGTCCGAAACTGGGCTACTGGGTGGTGACCCGTTACGACGACATCAAGGCGATCTTCCGGGACAACATCACGTTCAGCCCGTCCATCGCGCTTGAGAAAATCACCCCGACAGGCCCGGAAGCCAACGCCGTGCTGGCGTCGTACGGCTATGCGATGAACCGCACGCTGGTCAACGAAGACGAGCCGGCCCACATGCCGCGGCGGCGCGTGCTGATGGAACCGTTCACGCCCGAAGCGCTGAAACACCATGAACCGATGGTGCGCCGCCTGACGCGCGAGTATGTCGACCGTTTCATCAACGACGGCCGCGCCGACCTGGTCGACCAGTTGCTTTGGGAAGTCCCGCTGACGGTGGCGCTGCATTTCCTGGGTGTCCCGGAAGAAGACATGGATCTGCTGCGCCGCTATTCCATTGCGCACACGGTCAATACCTGGGGCCGTCCCAAGCCCGAGGAACAGGTGGCCGTGGCGCACGCGGTCGGCAATTTCTGGCAGCTGGCCGGCAAGATCCTGGACAAGATGCGCCAAGACCCTGACCAGCCCGGCTGGATGCAATATGGCCTGCGCAAGCAGCGCGACTACCCGGACGTCGTCACTGATTCCTACCTGCATTCGATGATGATGGCGGGCATTGTCGCGGCGCACGAAACGACGGCCAACGCCTCGGCGAACGCGCTGAAGCTGCTGCTGCAGCACCCCGACGCGTGGCGCGACCTGTGCGAAGACCCGTCTTTGATTCCCAACGCGGTCGAAGAATGCCTGCGGCACAACGGGTCGGTCGCGGCCTGGCGCCGGCTGGCCACCTGCGACACCACCATTGCCGGCATGCCGATTCCGGCCGGCTCCAAGCTGCTGATCGTCAGTTCGTCCGCCAACCATGACGAGCGCCAGTTCGCCGATGCCGATCTGTTCGACATCCGGCGCGACAACGCCAGCGACCAGCTCACCTTCGGGTACGGTTCGCATCAATGCATGGGCAAGAACCTGGCGCGCATGGAGATGCAGATTTTCCTGGAGGAGCTGACGCGCCGCCTGCCGCACCTGCGCCTGGCAGCTCAGCAGTTCACCTACGTGCCCAACACCTCGTTCCGGGGCCCCGAACACCTGTGGGTCGAGTGGGACCCGGCGCAGAACCCCGAACGCAACCAGCCTGAGCTGCTGGCGCAACGCCAACCGGTGCGCATCGGCGAGCCCTCGGCCCACGCCAGCGCACGCACGCTGGTCGTCGAACGCGTGGAGCCGGCCGCACACGGCATCGTCATGCTGACGCTGGCCTCGCCCGACGGCAAGGCGCTGCCGCGCTGGGCGCCGGGCGCGCATATCGACATCGAATGCGGCGACACCGGCCTGTCCCGGCAATACTCGCTTTGCGGCGACCCGGCGGACGTCTGCCGCCTGCGCATCGCCGTTCTGCGGGAAACCGACGGGCGCGGCGGTTCGGCCTGGATCCACGACAACGTGAAACCCGGCCAGCGCCTGCGGGTCCGCGGTCCGCGCAACCATTTCCGCCTGGACGAAAGCGCGGCCAAGGTGATCCTCGTTGCGGGGGGCATCGGCATTACGCCGATCAGCGCCATGGCGCGGCGCGCACAAGCGCTGGGCATCGATTACGCGCTGCATTACAGCGGCCGCACGCGCGCCGGCATGGCCATGCTGGCGGAATTGACCGCTCTGCATGGCGACAGGCTGCACGTCCATATCAGCGAAGAGGGCAGTCGCAACGACTTCGGCGCGCTTCTGGCGCAGCCCGACGCAGACACCCAGATCTACGCCTGCGGGCCCGAGCGCCTGCTGGACGCGCTGCAACAAGCCTGTGCGCACTGGCCGCAGGACGCATTGCGAGTCGAACATTTCCATTCGACGCTGGGCACGCTGGACCCCGAGCGCGAGCATACGTTCGAGGCCGAGCTGAAAGACTCGGGGCTGGTGGTGACCGTGCGCGCCGACCAGACCCTGCTGGCTGCGTTGCGCGCCGCCAATATCGACGTGCAAAGCGATTGTGAAGAAGGCCTGTGCGGGTCTTGCGAGGTCAGCGTGCTGGCAGGAGACATCGACCATCGCGATGTGGTGCTGACCCGCGCCGAGCGCGAGGCCAACCGCAAGATGATGAGCTGCTGTTCGCGCGCCTGCGGCCAGCGCATCGTGCTGGAACTCTGAACGGCCGGGCAGGCGCGGCGTCGGTGCCGCTAGCGGGCGTCCGCCAGGGCGCGCTGCACGGCCGGTCGCGCGGCGACACGGGCCAGGTAGGCCGTCAGCTTCGGAAATTGCGCCAGGTCGACCCCGTCGCCTTCGAGCCAGCTGCCGATGGTGAACAAGTAACCGTCGGCCACGCTGTATTCCTCGCCCGCGACCCACGGGCCGACAATCTGGCCTTCCAGATACGCGGCGCAGGCCGTCATCGTCTGCGGGACCTTGGCGCGCATGGCCTCGTGCGCGGCGGCGTCGTCGGCCCAGCGCGCACCGCGCCGCTTGTGCGCGTGCGCCACGTGAGCCGTCGCGGCCAGATAGCTCGTCAGCTCCTGCATCCGCGCGTAGGCAAAGGGATCGTCCAGCGGCGCCAGCCTGGCTTGCGGAAAGCGCTGCGCCACAAAGGCGAGGAGGGCGGGGGTCTCGGTCAGCACGCCCTGCTCGGTGGCCAGCGCCGGCACGCGGCCTTTGGGATTCACGCGCAGGTACTCGGGGCTTTGCTGCTGTCCCGCGGCAAAATCCAGCTTGACCAGGTCAAAATCGGCGCCTGCTTCGTGCAGCGCAATGTGGGTCGCCAGCGCGCACGTGCCAGGGGCGGAGTAAAAGGTCCAACGGGCCATCGTCATCCTCTATCGGTATGGGGCAAGAAGTCGCCGGGTCGTGTTGCGTTGGGACCCGAACCCCGATCACGATAGCAAACTCTTGTTCGGTCGGCGCGTCGCTGGGCGCGGCGGCGGCTTCCTGCGCGCGAGGCTCGTGGTCGATGGATGGCCGGAGCGCCGCGTCAGGGCGCCCCGACCATCCGGCATCATGCCGTTGCCGCCTCGGTGACGCCGCACCATTGGGCAATGAACAGGGCGATTGCCTTGGTGATGAGGCGCAGCGACTCGATGTGGACACGTTCGTCGAAACCGTGGATGTCGAGCGATTTCGGTCCGTAAACCAACGTCGGCATGTTGCCGTAGATCACGAACACCCGCGCATCCAGGTAGCCGGGCGTGGTGAAGCTTTCCAGGTCGCTCTTGAAGGCCTGCTTGTGGCATTCGCGCAGGGTGTTCTCGGCGTCGCTGCCTTCCTCCAGCACATAGCCTTCGGCATAGAAGCCGGTGTAGGTCACTTCGGGCGGCGTGCCGCCGAACCTTGGGTCGGTGGCAGCGTCGCGCAGGCAGGCGTCGATCTGCTCGCGGGCCTCATCGGCGGTGGTGCCCGGGTAGATCGCCGCGCGCACGTCGAACTCGCACCAGGGCGGCACCGTAGACGGCCAGTCTCCGCCCTCGATCTTGCCGATGTTGAAGTTGATGGGATGGTCCAGGTGTTCGAAGTGGCGGTGGCAGTGGTGCTGGCCGTTCCATTTGGCCTCCAGGCCGCGCAACGCCTGGATCGCGGCATAGGCGGCGTCGATGGCGTTAAAGCCGTTGGCCATTTCGCGGGTGTGCGTGGGATGCCCCTGCACACGGACCTTGAACCACAGCACGCCGACGTTGGCGCGCACCAGCATGTTCTCTTCGGGCTCGGGAATGATGACGGCGTCGGCCTGGTAGCCGCGCAGCAGCGCCGCCAGCGCGCCGTTGCCGGTGCATTCCTCTTCGACGACCGATTGGAAGTAGATGGGCGCGGCGGGCGCGTAACCGGCGGCGCGCACCGCGTCGTAGGCATACAGGTTGGCGGCCAGGCCGGCTTTCATGTCGGCGGCGCCGCGGCCATACATCCAGCCGTCGATGATCGCCGGATCCCACGGTGAGCGGCTCCACATGTCGACCGGGCCGGTCGGCACCACGTCGATGTGTCCATTGAGGATGAGCGATCGGCCGGCTTGCTGTTCCGGGCGATAGGTGCCGACGACGTTGAAGGCGTTTTCGTAGGAAACGGTGACGGGCCCGAAGCCGGGATGCGATTCGATGTCCTTGACGTCGATGCGCCAGCGGTCCATCGCGAAACCGCGCTGGCGCATGGCTTCATACAGGAAATCCTGGGCGGTATGTTCCTGCTCGCGCAGCGACGGGAACCGGACCAGGTCCTGGGTGAACGCCAGCTGCGCGTCGAATTGCGCGTCGACCGCCTGGAGGATGCGCCGGGTCTGCGCTTCGGTGAGCGGCTGGGGAGAGGGGGATTGCGTCATGCGGATTCCTTCAAAGAGGGTGGGATTGGGTCATGCGGCCGACACGGAGGCGCGCGGCGCGTTCAGGGCCAGGCGGCGCTTGTGGCCGGCCAGCGCCCAGAGCGAGAAGAGCGTGATGGCCGACAAGGTCGAATAGAAGATCGCCAGCGGCAGCCATTGGCCGGGATAGTGGTAAGTCAGCCAGGTGCCGACCAGCGGCGTCATGCCGCCGGCCACTGCGCCGCACAACTGGTACGACAGCGAGATGCCGGAGTAGCGCACGTGCGTGGCAAACGCCGAGCTGATGTACCCGGCCATTGCCGAATAGATCGCGGCCATGAAGACCAGCACGATGGAGATGCCGGCGATGATGCTGAATGCGGTGCCTTGGCTGACCAGCATGAACATCGGGTAAGGAGCCAGCACCGAACACGCCGCTGCGGTGATCAGGACGCGGCTGGGGCCGAGGACGTCCGCCAGCCACGCTGCCAGCGGTTGGACCAGGAACTGGATGATGGCGACGACGAACAGGCAGTCCAGGATCAGCGTACGCGGCAGGCCCATCGTCTGCGTGGTGTACGACAGCATGAACGTGTTGGTGAAGTAGATGCCGCCGATCGCCACCGTGCAGACACCCATGCAGAGCAAGACGGTGCGCCAGGCAGTGCGCAGCACTTCCTTGGCGGGAATCTCCGCGCGCTCCTGGCGTTCGAGGACCTGCGCGAAGTCGGGCGATTCATTGACGCCCACGCGGATGAAATAGCCCACCACCAGCAGGACGGCGCTGATCAGGAACGGGACGCGCCAACCCCAACTGACGAAGTCGGCTTCGTCCAGCGTCGTCAGCAGGCGGAAGGCCAGCAACGACAGGATCAATCCCGCCGGGCTGCCCAACTGCGCAAACGACGCGGCGAACGTGCGCCGGGCCTGCGAGGCGTGTTCGCCCGCCATCAACACGGCGCCGCCCCATTCGCCACCGACCGCCAGGCCCTGCGCCAGGCGCAGCAGCAAGAGGAGGGCGGGGGCCCACAGGCCGGCGGTGGCATAGCTGGGCAGCAGGCCGATGCCGACCGTGGCCACGCCCATGATGACCAGGGTGGCCATCAGGGCGTTCTTGCGGCCGACCCGGTCGCCGAGGTGGCCGAAGATGACGCCGCCCAGCGGCCGCGCCAGAAAGCCGGCGGCGAACGTGCCGAATGACGCCATGGTGCTGATGAAGGGGTCGGCGGTAGGAAAGAACACCTTGCCGAATACCAGCGCGGCGGCCGTGGCGTAGATGTAGAAGTCATACCATTCGATCGTGGTTCCGACGAATGCGGCGGTTGCGGCCCGAACGGGCTGACGCGCCGTAGAAGGAGTGGCGGGAGCGGCCATGTTTTCCTCTTGGCTGAATATCGTTGTTCGAAGGCGCGTTTATCGCTCCGAGCTCGACATAACGTCAATTTATGCTTTCTAATAATAGACTTAAGCCAATTTGATGTCCGGCGAAAACACGGGGCCTCCCGCCTGTTTTCGCGGGGCAAGGCCAAACATCGATTAACGGCGCGCGACCCTCATGACACCTGCCACGCTTCTCGACACCCGCACCGGCGATCGGCTGGACTGGAACCTGCTCCGTACATTTCTGGTCATTGTTCAGGAACGCAGCATCAGCGGCGCCGCCACCAAATTGCACCTGACCCAATCGGCGGTCAGCCAGGCGTTAAAGCGCCTGGAAGATCAGCTGGGGCGGCGGCTGATCGAGCGGCACAACACCGCATTCACGATCACGAACGCCGGCGAGGAAGCCTGCCGGGCGGCCGAGGCCATCTACGGCAGCGTGTCCCAGTTGCTGACGGATGTCTCGCAAACGAAGGTGGAAGCCATGGGGCGGATCCATCTGCTTGTGGCCAGCCGGATCCACTCGACCGTGTACGACAACTTCTGGGCGGATTTCCATCGTGCATTTCCGCGGATTGAAGTGCAGATGGACGTGATGCCTAGCAGCGAAATCGTCACGCTGATGCAGCAGCGGGCCGCCACGGCGGGTATCGCATTAAGCCGCCGGATGCCCAAACGGCTGGAGAGCAAAGTGTTCCTGCAGCAGCGGTATGCGCTGTTCTGCGGGCGCAACCATGCCTTGTTCGGCAAGCCCGACATCCGCATCGAGGATTTGCTGGGCGAGAATTTCGTGTCGTTTGCGAGCGATGCCCTGGGCGACAGCCTGTCCCCGTTGACCATCTTCCGCGACCAGCGTGGCTTTTCGGGCCGCATCGTGGCGTCATCGACGCAGCATGACGAGGTCAAGCGCCTGCTGATCGCGGGGTTCGGCATCGGCTGCCTGCCGGAGCACAGCGTCCAGGCGGACCTGGAACAAGGGCGGCTGTGGCGCCTGCCGCCCGGGGAAGGGGTCTGCTCGGTCGAGCTGCATCTGCTGTGGCACCGCGACGCGCAGCTGACGCCCGCCGAGACGGCGTTCCTGAAGCATTTCCGCGACTACATCGACGGCTATTCCATGGCGGAACGCCTGGCTTCCCATGAACTGGCCGTGCAATAGGCCAGAGCGCCTGGCTGGAACTACAGGCGCTGCCCGCCGGTTGCGTCGATGCTTTGGCCGGTGATCCAGCGGCCCTCGTGCGATGCCAGGAACGCGACGATGTCCGCGATGTCTTCCGGCTGCCCCACGCGGCCCAGCGCAATCGTCTTGGCAATGACTTGGCTGATCTCGGGGTCGCGCGCGCGCTGGTTGAGGTCGGTGCTGGTGGCGCCCGGCAGGACCGCGTTGACCGTGATGCCGCGTGCGCCCAGTTCGGCGGCCAGCAGCAGGCTAAGCGCTTCCAGCCCCGCTTTCGCAGGCGCATAGACGCTCATCTCGGGATAGGCGGCCCGGGTGCCCATCGACGAAATGTTGATGATGCGGCCGTTGTCGCGCAGGAACGGCAGGCAGTGCTGGATAAGGAAGAACGGCGACTTCAGGTTGACTTGCAGCACACGGTCGAAGTCTTGGGGGGTGACGTCCGCCAGCAGCGCCCGCAGGCCGACGCCGGCATTGTTCACAAGAATGTCCAGGCCGCCGTCGCCGTTGCGTTCAAGCAGGGTCTGGCGCAGGTCGCGCGCCAGGTCGGACGCCGCCTCGGGCGCGGACAGGTCGGCCCGCAGCGTCCAGGCCTGACCGCCGGCTGCGCGGATGAGGTCGGCGACCTCGTCGGCGGCGTCGCTGGCGGCGTTGTAGTGGACGGCGACGTGCGCGCCACGCCGCCCCAAAGTCAGGGCGATGGCGCGGCCAATGCCGCGGCTGGCGCCGGTGACCAATGCGGTCTTGCCGGTCAAGCTGTCAGATGCGTGGCTCATGCGGCCTCCGTTTCAGGGGTTGTCCAGGTCTGGCGGGCTTCCAGTGCGCGCGCCTGCAAGAGCAGGGCGTTGCGGTCGACCTTGTTGGTGCCGGCCCACGGCAGTTCGTCGACGAAGCGGATGCGCCGCGGGTGCTGGTACGCGGGGCCGTGGGCCAGCGCATGGCGCTTCAGGCTGTCCGCGTCCAGGGCGCTGCCGTCGCGGCGCACCACGAAGGCGACGGGAATCTGGCCGCGCTCTTCGTCGGCCAGGGGCACAACGCAGCTTTGGCGTACATCCGGATGCAGCTCCAGCAGCTTTTCCACTTCGACGGGATAGATGTTCTCGCCGCCGCAGACAAACATGTCGTCCGCGCGGCCCACGAAATAGTAGAAGCCCTGGGCGTCGCGGCGCATGACGTCGCCGCTGTAATACCAGCCGTCCCGCAGCACTTGCACGCTCTTTTCGGGCAGGTTGTGATAGCCGGACAAGACGGCCGGATTCTTCATCAGCAGCACGCCTTCATCGGGATTGGGGCCGTCGGCCAGGCGGACGTGGGACGGATCGATCGGATGGCCCACCGCCAGCGGCGGCGTGGGCAAGCCGTCGGGATGCGGGCCGAACACGGCGGGCCCGGCTTCGGTGGTGCCGTAGCCGTGGGTGATGCGCACCTGCGGCAGGGCCTGCTGGATGCGTTGGTACAGCGCCACGGTCATCGGTGCAGAGCCCAGCATGACGCGGCCCAGCGCAGACAGGTCACGGCCCTGCAGCAAGGCAGGCTCCTTGACCAGCCGGGCGAACATGGTGGGCACGGCCGTCAGCACGGTGATGCGGTAGCGTTCCAGCGCATCGGCATAGGCGGCTACGTCGAACGCCGGCTGGATCACCAGCAGGCTGTTGCTGGCGAATGCGCGCTTGGCCATGAAGAGGCCGTTCATATGGAAGAGGGGCTGGGCCAGCAGGTAGTGTTCCTGTCGATCGGGTACGGCCGCCGGGCCGGACGTGGCGCCGAGCGCCCACAACTGGCCCGCGTGCGTCAGCGGCACGCCCTTGGGCTTGCCGGTGGAACCTGACGTGTACAGCATCTGCGCCACGTCGTCGTGCGCGGGCGTAACGGTGTCGAAGGCCGTCGGCACGATCTGCGCGGCAAAGCCCTGCGGTCCGGCTTCATCGAAATCCAGCACCGGCACCGTGGCCTCGAAGGCGGCGCGGCGCGCACTGTCTACGAAGGCCAGGGCAATTCCGGCGTCGCGGATCACGTAGTCGATGTTCTCTTGCGTCTGCTTGATGTTGATCGGCACGGCCACGAAGCCGGCGCGCATGATGCCGAAATAGGTAATCAGGTATTCGGCGCGGTTCAAGGCGGCGATGGCGATGCGCGAGCCGGCCGGCAACGCGCGGGCCGTCAGCCATGCGGCGACGCCACCGGCCAGTTGATGGATGTCGCCGTGCGTGTAGCGGACAGGCGCGTCGGCGACCCGCAGGTCGACGATGGCGGGCAGGGCGGCGGGGCGGCTGGGGTCAGACAGGTCGCCCAGGTTCTTCAGAGGATGCGTCATGGGGAAATTCCGGGAGTTTTGGCGCTTAACGCTTTTGCAGCTTGGGGTTGAGCGCGTCATTCAGGCCGTCTCCGACCAGATTCAGAGACAGCACGGCAAGCATGATCGCGACGCCGGGGACGGCGCAGATGTACCAGGAGGACCGGATCAGGCTGCGGCCTTCGCCGACCAGGCGGCCCCAGCTGGCGATGTTGGGGTCGCCCAGGCCCAGGAAGGACACGACCGATTCGTACAGGATGGCGCCCGCCACCACCAGCGACGACATCACGATGACGGGCGGCAGCGCGTTGGGCAGGATCTCGGCGGCGACGATGCGCAAGGGGCTCATGCCCACGGCGCGGCTGGCCTGCACGAATTCCCGTTCCTTGAAGGACAGGAATTCGGCGCGGGTCAGCCGGGCGATGGGCGGCCACGACACCAGCCCGACGGCCAGCGTGATGGCTTCGATGTGCGGGCCCAGCACCGACACGATGGTCAATACGAACACGACGTTCGGAATGATCTGGAACAGTTCGGTGACGCGCATCAGCACTTCGTCGATCCAGCCACCGGACCAGGCGGCGGCCGCGCCGATGCTTACCCCGATCACGGTTGCGGCCGCGGCGGCGACCAGGCCGATCAGCAGGGTGGCGCGGGCGCCATGCGCGATCAACGCGGCGATGTCGCGGCCCATGGAGTCCGTGCCCAGCGGATAACGCCAGGATTCGAAGGGCCAGATCTCGGGCGCGCCGACGATGCGCAGCGGATTGGTGGGATACAGCCAGCCGGCGCTGGCGGCCAGCAGGGCGATCAGCAGCAGCACGACCGCGCCCGCCACCGCACCGCGGTTGCGGACGAATCGGGCGGTGAACGACGCGGGGCGAGGGGTTGCCCGGGCGACGGGCAGGGTGGCAAGCGTAGGGGATGCGGACATATCAAACTGCCTTGATGCGCGGGTCCATCCGCGTGTAGAGAAGATCGACGACGATGTTGGCCAGGACCACCACGAAGGAGCTCAGCACCAGGATGCCCAGCACGACGGGGTAGTTGCGGCTCATGACGCTGTCGAACAGCACGCCGCCGATGCCCGGCCAACTGAACACGGCCTCCACCACGATGCTGCCGCCCAACACCGAGCCCAGTTGCAGGCCCAGCAGCGTGACGATGGGCAGCACCGCGTTGCGCAGAATGTGCCGCAGCACCACGGCGGTGCGCGTCAGGCCCTTGGCGTAGGCGGTGCGCACGTAGTCCATGCGGCTGACTTCCAGCATCGACGCCCGCATGACGCGGGCATAGGCCGCGGAATAGAACAGGCCCAGGGCAATGGCGGGCAGCGCCAGGTGATGCAGCACGTCCAGCGCCTGCCGCCACAAGCCGCCGTCCAGGCCGATGGTGACCATGCCGCCCACGGGAAACCAGCCCAGCTTCACCGAAAACAGGATGATCAGCATGATGCCCAGCCAGAAACTGGGCGCGGCAAAGCACAGCACGGCAAACGCCGAGACCGCGCTATCCCACCAGGTGTTGACCTTGATGGCGGACACGATGCCCGCCGCCATGCCGACCAGCACGGCGATGGCGATGCTGGCCAGCATCAGTACCAGCGTGGCCGGCAGGTGGGCCAGGATTACGTCCAGCACCGGCAGGTTGTGCCGGTACGAATAACCGAAATCCAGGCTCGCGACCGAACCGATGTACTTCAGCAGTTGGACGGTCGGCGGCTGGTCCAGCCCATACGTCACGCGCAGGCGTTCGATCAGCGCCGGGTCGGTGACCTGCTGCTCGGCCGTCATGACGTCCAGGAACGTGCCGGGCACGGATTGGATCAGGGCGAAGTTGAGCACCACTACGCCCAGCAACAGCGGAACGGCCTGGAGCAGGCGGCGCAAGATCAAACGCAACGGCATGGCGGATCTCTTACGCTTGCAGCCAGACGTCGGCCAGGGTTTCGCCCTGGACGTTGGCGCCGGTAGTGAAGTTGCGCACGTTCTTGCCTGCCAGCGTGAACGACTGGATTTCCACCAGCGGCACGATCGGGACGTCGGTCGAGGCCAGGCGCGCGAACTGCGCGGCCAGCGCCTTGCGGGCGTCGGGCGCCGTTTCGATCGCCAGCTTGCCGACCAGCGCGTCCATCTCGGGGCTGGAGTAGCCGGTGGCGTTGCGGAAGGCGGCCCCCTTCACGATGCCATCGGTGGTGAAGAACTGGGTCACGGTCGGCACCAGTTCCAGCGGCGACGTGAAATTGGACACCGCAATGTCGTAGTCGTAGTCGCCGTAGATGCGCTTGAGCGCCGTCGCGCGGTCCACCGAATCCAGCTTGACGGCGATGCCCACGTCTTCCAGCGCCTGCTTCAGGTATTGGCCCAGCTTGGCGTTCTCTTCGAACCACGCGGCGGCCACCAGGTTGACGGTGAAGCGCTTGCCGTCCTTGACGGGCAGCCCGGCGGCGTCCAGCAGCGACGCGGCTTTCTTCGGGTCGAAGGGATAACGCGGCACGTCTTCGGTGAAGAACAGCGGGTTGCTGCTGAAGATGGGGGCAATGGCGGGTTTGCCGCGGCCGTAATAGATGGTGTCGACGATGAACTGGCGGTCGATGGCGTGCAGGATGGCCTGGCGCACCTCGCGGCGGTTGACGATGTCGCGGCGCTGATTGAATTCGGCCGTCACCGTCCAGGCCGTGTTCTGGTAGCCACGCGTGTCCACGACGACCTTGCCGGTCTTGACCAGGCGGTCGATGTCGCGGGCGGGAACCGGATTGGAATAGGCCAGGCCGAGCTCGCCCGTTTCCAGCGCGGCGCCGCGCGAGGCGGGGTCGGACCACCAGCGGATGACCAGCTTGTCCAGGTTGGGTTCGCCCGGGTTCCAGTACTTGTCGTTGCGCTGGTATTCCACGTGGCTGCCGCGCACCCACTTGCCGTATTTCCACGGGCCCGTGCCCACCGGCGTGTTGTTCAGCGGGTTGGTGATCAGGTCTTTGCCGTCATACAGGTGCTTGGGCACCAACAGCTGATACTGGCCGGACAGCGTGGATTTCAGGAAGAATTCCGGCACGGGCGCGTTGAAGGTCAACACGACCGTCTGCGCGTCCGGCGCGGTGGCGTCCGTTAACGATTTCAGCGCGATACCCGCTGAAATCGGCTTCCAATGCTGCAGTACGTTGTAGACGACGTCGGCTGACGTGAAGGGTGCGCCGTCGTGCCAGGTGACGCCTTCGCGCAGCTTGATGGTGTAGCTGCGGAAGTCCGCCGCCGGGGTGACGCTAAGCGCCAGCGCGGGCTGGAACTTCAGGTCAGCATCCAGTTTTAACAGCCGTTCCAGGATCTTGGTGGACGTCTGGAACGGGCTGGATCCGCCGCCGCCGGGCACGAACAGCGCTTGCGGCTCCAGGCCGCCCCAGGTGGCGACGAGCGTGCCGCCCTTGCGGGCGGGGCCGGCATCCGCGCCCGGTTGGGCGGTGGCGGCGTACAGCGCCTGCGGCAATGCGCCCAGGCCGGTGGCGGCCAGGGAGCCTGCGGCGGTGCGAGTAAGGAAGGCGCGCCGTCCGAGGCGCGGAGCTTGGGTCATGATGGCATCCTTGTTGGGTAACGCGGCTCAGCCTTGGCTGAGCGTGGCGTAGGTGGCGCGGCCGATGGCGACAAGCGCGCCCTGGTCGTTGTAGAGGTCCACGTCGGCCACGCCGACGCTGCGCCCATTGCGGCGCACGCGCGCCACCGCGGTCAGGCCGGTGTTGACGGCGGGCCGCAGGTAATCGACGCGGAAGTTGATGGTGGGCAGGCCGCGGCCCAGCAGCATGCCGACGGCGAAGTCGCCCACGGTGTCGATCACAGCAGCCAACGGGCCGCCATGCCATTGGCCGCTGGCGGCGCCGCGTTCGAATTCGGCCCGCATCGGCGCCAGCACGGTCAGTTCGCCGCGCTCGTGGTCCACGGCGCTGACCGACAGGCCCAGCCATGCGATGAAGGGCGAATCGTCGAACTTGGCCTGGATCTGGGCGGCGTTCAGCACATTGCTCATGACGTCACCAGCACTTTGCCGACGATCTTGCGATCTTCCAGCGATGCCAATGCCTCGGCCCCTTGTTCCAGCGGCCAGCTACGGTCCACTTCCACGTGCAGGCGACCGCTGCGCACCAGTTCCAGCAGTTCATGCAGGTCTTCGCGGTCCCAGCCGTTGGAGCCGCGGATCTGCAGCTCGAACGTCCAGATGTAGCGCAGGTCTTCCTTGGGGTCGAAGCCGGCGGTGGCGCCGCAGGTCAAGAGCCGGCCGCCCAGGCGCAGGCAACGCAGCGACTTCACCCAGGTGTCGCCACCCGTGAAGTTCACCACCACGTCCACGCCGCCAGACTTGGCGCCACGGCGGCGGGCAGGGCGGCCAAAGCGTTCCTGCACGGCCTTCAGGAAGTCTTCCTCGGTGTACAGGATGATGTGGTCGGCGCCCAACGCGCGCAGCGCTTCGCCTTTCTCCGGCGTACCTGCGCAAGCGATGACTTCGGCGCCGGCCAGCTTGGCCAATTGCACCGCGCACACGCCCACGCCGCCGCTGGCGCCCAGGATCAGCACCTTTTCGCCGGCCTGGATCTGGCCGATGCGATTCATCATCCGCAGCGCGGTGCCGTAGGCCACCGGCAGCGCCGCGGCCTGTTCAAAGCTGACCTCATCGGGCAGGCGCAGCAACTGGTGCGCCGGCACGCGGCACAGCTCGGCCAGGCCGCCGTGGATGGTTTCGCCCACCAGACCGCCGTCAACGCGGTCGATCGGGTCGACCAGCACGCGGTCGCCGGCCTTCCAGTCCCGCACGTTGGCGCCGGTCTGCACGATCTCGCCGGCCACGTCCAGGCCGATGATCACGGGGAAGGGCAGTTTGATGCCGGGCATGCCGCGGCGCGTGAATACGTCGTGGTAGTTCAACGAGGACGCGCGCACGCGAATGACGACGTCGTCCGGCCCGGCGACGGGATCGGGAAATTCGGTTTCCAGACGGAGCTTGTCGTTGCCGCCGTGTTCACGCAAAACAATTGCTTTCATGACTGCCAATAGTAGGAAGAGGAAATAGGGAAAAGGCTTACCAAGCGGCCACGCCGGCGATCGCTTGGCGCGTGATGGCCAGGCCGTGGGCCAGCGCACTGCGCCGCCACACGCTGGATACGGGCACGAAGGCATCGACCAGGTCGGCGCGCAACTGGGCGTCGCGGGCGGCATCGGGCGCGTGCGGGGCCTTGAAGCGCAGCCACTGGTCCAGCCTTAGCGCGGGCCGCATCTGCAGGCCGCGCGTGCCGAATTCGACGACGGCGCCGGCCAGCGCGCGGTCACCCAGCGCCTGTTGCACGCCACGGAACACCAGGCCCTGGTAGTCGGGGCGGGCCAGGCCATGCGGGCGCTGGTCGCGGACGCGGTCGGCGCCCCACCAGTGGGCGGCCTGCGCCTGTTCGGCGCTGCCTTCGTCGTTAAAGCACAAGAAAAAGGGTTCGCCGTATTCGCCGATGCCGGTGTGCCAGTCGATAAAGGCCACGCGTTCGCTGGCGGCCAGATGTTCGTCGACGATGCGGCGCAGGGTGCGGTTGGACCACTCGGGGCCGCTGCCGCCGTAGACCAGGCCATCCGGATGCGTGTACTGGCCGCTGGCGGTGGTGTTGAACAGCGCGTCGGCGCCGTGGGTCTCGCGGAACGCCTCGACGGCGCGCGCGCCGGCTTCCAGGCTGGCTTCGGTCCAGGCGTCTGGAATCAGATGCGGATGCAGCGTGGCGTAATGCGGGTTGGCCGGCGTTGGACGCGTGTGGTCAATGAAGTTGCGGTTCAGGTCGACGTTGTTTTCGGTCGTGCGGGTGTCGTACGCGTAGCCGTAAGGATTCAGCGCGTGCACCAGCACCACGTTCACGTCGTCGGGCAAGGGATTGCCGCCATCGGCGCGCAACCAGCCGATCTGCACGGCAGAGCCCGCCGCGCCTTCCAGGCCGTGCGTGCCGCTGATTGCCAGATGCGTGCGCGGGGCGTCGGCACGGCCCAGCACGGCAACATCCACGCTCAGCGCCTGGCCGTGCGGATCTTTCAGCGTGGGATGCTCATGGCGCGACAGGGCCGCGCCGCGTTGCGTCGCGGCTGCGACGAACGCCTGGCGCGCCGCCGCGTAATCGACCGAAAAGCAGTCCCAGTAATCGGGCAGGGTATCGCTCATGTCAGGCCGCCTCTTGGACGAACACCTGCAGCGCGCCGGCCCCGTCTTCGGGCGGCACCACCAGTTCTCCATGCGCGTTGGCGCGGTAGTTCACCTGATTGGCGTCGAACAGGGCGCGCGTCTTCGCCAGATCGCGCACGCCGATCACCGATCCCGCGAACCAGCCGCCGTGGGCCGATGCCGGCAAGCCGGCCGGGATACGGACGCGCGGATAGCGCTGTTCGAACGCGGCGGGGCTCAGGAAGTCGATGCGCAGGCTGCCGCGCCGCACTTGCAGGCCGCCGTCGGGCAGTTCGCTGATGGCGATCGGCCCGAACACGCGCTCATAGCCGGCGCGCAGCGACGCAGGGTCAGGGTGGACGGCGATCAGCGATTCGATGCGTCGCGCGCCGTTGGCGTGTTCCTGCCATTCCGGCCGGAAGACGAGGTGGCGCGTCAGGTGGCCGCAGGTGAAGAAGTCGGGCACGCCCAGCAGGCCGGCCGGAAAGTTCGTGTTGTTCCAGGCGGCGTCTTCGCTGCCTGCAGGCAGATGCACGGGGCGGCCGCCGCTTTGCGGCGGCTCGGCGGTGATGCCCAGGCGCGCCAGTTCCGCGTGCACCGCGCTGCTGTCGGTGGTTTGCAGGGCAGTGGCGACCGAGCCTTCGTAGGCGTCGTCATAGCCGCTGAAGCGCGATTCCGCTTTCAGTTCTTCCGGAAAATAGAGCAGTTCCAGGTAGTTGGCATCAAGAATGAGGGTCTGGTTGCGCGTGCCGCGATGGTGCCTGCCTTGCGGCGCGAGGCTGAATCCCAGCTTCACGTAGCGGTCGGTCGCCGCCTGCAGATCGTTGACCCGGATGATGTAGTGATCTAGGCCGGTGACTGACGGGAGAGACATCAAAGCTCCTGAATTCGCGTTGGAAAGAGGTGCAGTCTGGCGCAGGCGGGGGCAGGCTAGAACGATTGAATTCGCATGTGGATATCTGATTTTCATTCCAGGGACCACCGCGTGCGGTGCGTAAGGCCGGCTGCGCGCAGCATCGGCCATACGGGACCGGACGGACGCATGAGCAAATGAGAAATCGGCATTTCTCCTGGCTCATAACGCAGGCCTATGATCCGCAGCTTCTTCCAGGCAGAACCATAGAGTCCCTTCCGATGCGTACTACCCGCCGTGAATTTCTCCTGTCCTCCGGAGCGCTGGCCGCTTCGATGGCGTTTCCCACGTCGTTGCTGGCTCAGACCACAGCCCCCCGTCATGGCGGCGTGCTGAACGTCCACCTGGGCTCCGAACAACGCATCCTGAACCCCGCGCTGCGCGCCTCGACCGGCGTGTACATCGTGACCAGCAAGATCATCGAATCGCTGGTGGACCTCGACGCCGCCGGCCAACCGGTGGCGCAACTGGCCACGTCATGGACGACCGAGCCCGACGGCAAGACCATCACCTTCAAGCTGCGCGAAGGCGTCACCTGGCATGACGGCAAGCCCTTTACGTCGGCCGACGTGCAGTACAACGCGCTGGAGCTCTGGAAGAAACACCTGAACTTCGGCACGGCCTTGCAGCTTTACCTGGAAGCCGTCGATACGCCTGACCCGCATACGGCCGTGTTCCGCTATAGCCGGCCGATGCCGCTGGATCTGCTGTTGCGCGCCCTGGCGGACCTGGGATACGTGGTGCCCCGCCATTTGTACGAGGGCACCGACGTGCTGGAGAACCCGGCCAATACCGCGCCCGTGGGCACGGGGCCCTTCAAGTTCGTGCAGTACCAGCGGGGGCAATTCATCATCGCCGAACGCAACCCGAACTACTGGCGGCGCGACCAGCCCTATCTGGACCGCATCGTGTGGCGCATCATCACGGACAAGTCCGCGGCCACCGCCGCCCTGGAAACGGACCAGTTGCAGTTGAGCGCGTACTCGCAGTTGACCCTGGCGGACCTGGACCGGCTCAAACAGAATCCGCGCTTCGAAGTCCGCAGCAAGGGGCTGGAGGCCAACGTGTTCAACAACACGTTGGAATTCAATTTCCGTCGCAAAGAGCTGGCCGATGTGCGCGTGCGCCGGGCCATCGTGCACGCGATCGACATCGATTTCTTCATCGAGAACTTCCTCTACGGGCTGGGCAAGCCCGCCACCGGGCCGATCCCGTCCACGTCCGAAACGTTCTTTCCGGCCGGCAGCAAGCCGCCGTACCCCTTTGACGTCAAGCGCGCCGAGGCGCTGCTGGACGAAGCCGGCTACAAGCGCGGCGCCGGCGGCACACGCTTCACGCTAAAGCTGGTGCCCATCCAGAACGGCGAAGACGTGCCGTTGCTGGCCACCTTCATCCAGCAGTCGCTGGAGGCCGTCGGCATCAAGGTGGAGATCGTCCAGTACGACATCGCCGGCGCGCTGGCGTCTGTGTACAAGAACCATACGTTCGATATCGCCACCGGCTGGCACCAGTATCGCGGCGATCCCGCCGTCTCCACCACCGTCTGGTATCGCTCCGGCAGCCCTGCGGGCGCGCCGTGGACCAACCAGTACGGCTGGCAATCGGACAAGGTGGACAAGCTGATCGACGATGCCGCGTCCGAAATCGACCCGGCCCGCCGCAAGGCGCTGTACGCGGAATGGGTGGCGGCCGTCAATGATGAACTGCCCATCTGGATGGCGACGGAACGGCAGTTCTATTCGGTCGCCAGCCGCAAGCTGCAGAATGGCCACAACAACGCGCGCTGGCCGTCCAGCGACTGGCACGACGCCTGGCTCTCGGCTTAGGACGCAGGCATGGGTTTCCTGACTTTGGCCGCCCGCCGGCTGGCGGCCGCCGCGCCGGCGCTGCTAATCATCCTGGCAGGTCTCTTCCTGCTGCTGCAATTGGCGCCGGGCGACACGGTGGACGCGCTGGTGGCGCAGATCGGCGGGGCAGATGCCGCCACCATCGCGTCCCTGCGCTCGCACTATGAATTGGACCAGTCCACGACGTCGCGCCTGGGCAACTATCTGTGGCGCCTCGTGCACCTGGATCTGGGCTATTCCGCCATCTACGGCAAGCCGGTTTCGACGGTGATTGCCGAACGCCTGCCTGCCACGCTGCTGCTGATGGGGTCGGCGCTGGCCTTCGCCTTTACCGGCGGCATGGCGCTGGGCGTGATCGCGGCGCGGCGCGTCAACGGCTGGGCGGACGCACTGATCTCCACGTTGGGCCTGGTGTTTTGCGCCACGCCGTCGTTCTGGTTCGGGTTGATGGGCATTTTCGTCTTCGCGGTGTGGCTGGACTGGGTGCCGGCAGGGGGCTTTGCGACCATCGCCTCGGGCTACACGGGCTGGGCGCGCATCCTGGACATCGCCTGGCACCTTGTGCTGCCCACCGCCACGCTTGCGCTGATCTTCCTGGCCACCTATCTGCGCATCATGCGCGCGTCGATGCTGGAAGTGTCCACGCACGACTTCGTGCGCACGGCGCGGGCCAAGGGCCTGCGCGAGACAGCCGTGGTCGCCCGCCACATCCTGCGCAACGCGCTGCTTCCCATGATCACGCTGCTGGGTCTGCAGGCCGGCACCATGCTGGGCGGCTCGGTCGTGGTCGAAAGCGTCTTTGCCTTGCCCGGCCTGGGCCGGCTGGCCTACGAATCGGTGGTCCAGCGCGACCTGAACACCTTGCTGGGCATCGTGTTCGTGTCCGCGCTGCTGGTGATCACGATCAACTTCGTGGTCGATTTACTGTATGCGCGGCTTGACCCTCGCATTGCGCGGAGCTGAACCATGGAAACGATACGCCGATATTTCCATAGTCCCATCGCCGTGCTGGGGCTGGTGCTGCTGGCGGTGGTGTGCGCCGGCGCGCTGGGCGCAGGCCTGTGGTACCCGAAGAACCCGCTCAGCCTGGCCGGCAGACCGCTGCAATGGCCCGGCGAGAACGCGCGATTTCTGCTGGGCACCGACCAGGTTGGGCGCGACATTGCTGCGCAGATTCTGCACGGCGCACGCGTTACGCTGGCGATCGGGCTGGTGGCGACGCTATTGTCTGTGCTGATCGGCGTGACGCTGGGCGCGGTGGCCGGTTACTACGGCGGGGCCATCGACGACCTGTTGATGCGGGTGACGGAAGCCTTCCAGATCCTGCCCAACTTCCTGTTGCTGCTGGTGCTGGTGGCGGTGTTCGGTTCCGACCTGCACACTGTCGTGCTGGCGATCGGCCTGGTGTCATGGCCGCCGGTAGCGCGCCTGACGCGGTCGGAATTCCTGACGCTCAAGGCGCGCGAATTCGTCCAGGCGGGCCGGGCGCTGGGCATGGGCGACCTGCGCCTGATCTTCCGCGAAATCCTGCCCAACGCCTTGCCGCCCGTCATCGTGTACGCCAGCGTCATCATGGCCACCGCCATCCTGCTGGAAAGCGCGCTGGCCTTCCTGAACCTGTCCGACCCCAACGTGCCTTCCTGGGGCAACCTCATCGGCGGCGGCCGGGGAGTCCTCCGGGTGCAATGGTACGTATCCGCCATTCCCGGCGTTGCCATCCTGCTGACCGTCCTGGCGATTTCGCTGGTGGGGCAGGGGATCAACGACGCCCTCAATCCCAGGCTGAAACGCTCATGACCGAATTGCTACGCATCCAGAACCTTACCGTGGACCTACCGGCGGGAGCCGACCGGCCCCACGCGTTAAAGGACCTTACCTTGAGCGTCAACGCGGGCGAAATCGTGTGCGTGGTCGGTGAAAGCGGGTCGGGCAAGTCCCTGACGGCGGGCGCCATCCTGGGCTTGTTGCCCCAGGGCGTGCACGCCAGCGGCGGACAGATCCATTGGGAAGGGCAAGACCTGCTGCAACTGGCGCCGGACGCCTTGCGCCGCCTGCGTGGCCGGCGCATCGGCATGATCTTTCAGGAACCGATGACCGCCCTGAACCCGCTGCGCACCATCGGCGACCAGATCGGCGAGGTCTTTCGCACGCACACGCGCCTGGGCAGAGCCGAAATCGCCCGGCGGACGCTGGAGCTGCTGGATTCCGTGCGCTTGCCGGACCCCGCGCAGGCGGTCAACGCCTACCCGCACGAGCTGTCCGGCGGCCAGCGCCAGCGCGCCATGATCGCCATGGCGCTGGCGCTGGAGCCGGCATTGCTGATTGCCGATGAACCCACCACGGCGCTGGACGTCACCACGCAGGCGCAGATCCTGCATCTGATCCACGACTTGCAACGGCGCCGTGGCACGGCGGTGCTGTTCATCACCCACGACTTCGGCGTGGTGGCCGAAATCGCCGACCGCGTCGCTGTGATGCAACGCGGTGTGCTGGTGGAAAGCGGCACCGCCGACCAGGTGCTTGAACACCCCCAGCATCCGTACACGCGCGCCTTGATCGCCGCCGTGCCGCCGCTGGCGCCCGCCGAAGCCCGCTCGACACTTGACGCCGATGCGCCGGTCATCCTGGCCACGAAGGCGCTTTCGAAGACTTATCGCAAGCGTGGCTGGTTCGGACGCCCCAGCCGCGTGACACACGCCGTGAACGGCGTCGAACTGACCTTGCGCGAGGGCCAGACGCTAGGAATCGTCGGTGAAAGCGGATCGGGAAAATCCACATTGGCCCGCACGCTGCTGGGCTTGCTGCCGCCCGATGCCGGCAGCATCACGCTGGCCGGCAAGCCGCTGGCGTTCAAGGGCGGCTCGGCGCGGCGCGCGCATGCCAAGCTGGTGCAGATGGTGTTCCAGGATCCTTATGGATCACTGAATCCCCGTCAACGCGTGGGCGACATCGTGGCCCAGGGCCCCATGGTGCACGGCATGCCCAGGCGTGAGGCGTTGGCGCTTGCGCAAGAGCTTTTCGAACTGGTGGGATTGTCGGCGGACGCCGTCCGGCGCTTTCCGCATGAATTCTCGGGCGGGCAGCGCCAGCGCGTGGGTTTGGCGCGGGCGTTGGCCATGCGGCCGCAAGTGCTGATCGCCGATGAACCGGTTTCGGCATTGGACGTATCCGTGCAGGCGCAAGTATTGGCGCTACTGGCGCGGTTGCGCCAGCAACTGGGGCTGTCGATCGTATTCATCACGCACGACCTGCGCGTGGCCGCGCAGGTCTGCGACCACGTAGCCGTCATGAAGGACGGCAGGGTAGTGGAAGAGGGAGTTTGCGCCGAGGTTTTCGGCAACCCCACGAATCCGTATACGCAGGCATTGCTGGCCGCGGTCCCCGGCCGTCGCTGGAACCCCGCCAGCGTGACCGCACGCCAAGCCGCCTGAAGGCGGGCTTGGCCGTGGGTCAGAGCGCAGGCGCCGCGATCGCGACGCCTGCGCATCCTCCAGCCTTGGCCTAGAAGCGCACGGCCAGCTTCAACTGACCCGACTGCTGACGGTTGCCGCCGCCGAACTGCGCGTCGTAGGCGATGCCTGCGGTCGTGTTGCGCGTGATGGCCATTTCAGCGCCAAGGCCAAGCACTGCCGCGTCGCGCGCAATGGGAACGCCCGTCACCGAGAACGTGCTGCCGCCGTCGAAAGCCAGTTCCTGCCTGGGCTTCACATCGCCCATTGCATGGCGCCAGCCCAAGGACGCGGTCAGGCGGCCCGGGGCAACGTCCGAACCGAATTGCCACGCGCCGCGCAGGCCCACCGTCGTGCTGGTCACGTCATCGGTGGTTCCGGCGCCGTGCAGGGCGGCCGAGCCACCCGATTCCTGGAAGTCGCGCGTGCGCAACTGGTTCCAGGCCAAGCCGGCGTAGGGTTCGATGGTGTAGGCATCGCCCAGCGGCAGGTTGTAGCCCAGTTCGGTGAACACCTGCGTCGACGACGCGCGATAGGACGACTCAAGCCGCTGGTTCAGGCTGCCGGCCGCCACGTCGCGCTTGGCGTCGATGTCGTGCCAGGTGTAGGCCGCGCCCGCCATGAAGCGGAAATGTCCAGGTCCGGCCTGGACATTGCGTCCGCCGAACAACGTCGCCGTATAGCTGTCAACGTTGCTGCGCGACGACGCATCGGCGATCGTGTTGTGGCTGCCGATGTAGCCCAGCGCGCCACCCAAGCGCCAGCCCCCGCCTACGGCGCCGTCGCCGCCGACGAAGAGCCCGCCGGCCGATTGGCTCACGCTGGACGCGTTGCCGTCACCGCCGAACTTGCTCCAGTTGCCGAACGCTTGCGCCCAGACGGGGGATGCCCCGCTTTGCGGCAAGGCGTCGGAAGACGATGCCCCCAACTGGGCCGTCGGACGTCCGGCAAGCGTCGGCGCGTCCAGGTTGCCGCGCAAGTGGGCCAGCGGCAGCGTGCGCACGGTGTCCGCCTGGCTCTGCAACACGCTGGCGGTGCTGGCATACGCTTCGCCTGACAGCATCTTCAAAGCCGAACGCGCTTCGCCCGGCGTCATGGTCAGGACGGCCGCCGCCACCTGGCTGGCGCCAGTATCCTTGGCCGCCGCGATGCCGCTTCCAACCACCGGCGATTCGGTCGTGGTGGTCGTGGTGCTGGTCGATCCGTTTGCGGTCGGCGACGTTCCATTGCCGGTCGATGCCGCGCCATTTCCGGCCGTCGTCGATCCATTCCCGGTCGACGAGGAGCCGTTTCCGGTGGCGGGAGGATCTTCATTATCCAACGCACCCCCCACGCTGCTCTCGTTGCCCGTCTCGCCCACGCTGCCAATCGGCACGTCGTTGCGGGTCAGCGTCATGAAGGCGTTCTTGGCGTCGTAGCTGAGCGTGGGGGTCAGGAACGCATACGCGCTTGAAGCGCCCGTAAAACGGCCCTGAATGCCGCCGTCGGCCGTCAGGATGTTGTAGGTCGTACGCGGTGCATAGTTGCCGTCGGGGCCGACGTGCGCCACGGAGCCGTCAAGATAGGCCACGCCCGTGACGTGGATGCGGTCGCTGGCGGTGCTTGCCGGGTCGGCGTGCACGCGATAGATGGTGCTTTCGCCGAACGTGAGGTTGCCGTTGACCGTCAGCGTGCCAATGGGCGAGCCGTCATTGCCCGGCGAGATGACCGCGGTGGGGTAGAGGGTGGTGGTGCCCACCTGGCCCACGCCCGCCAGCACGACTTCGCGGCCGATATCCATGGGACCGTTCAACTTGCCGTCGATTTCCAGCGCGCCATCGGCGATCAGAATGGGGCCGGTCAGGCCGCTGCTGTCCGCGGTCAGGATCACCGACCCCGGGCCCGTCTTCACAAAACCCTGCGTGCCTTGAAGCGGGTTGTCGATCGTGTCGACGAATTGGCCGGACGCATAGGTGCCATCGCCGACGACCAGCACCGGCGGATTGCCGCCGCTGCCGACCAGCGTGATGGGCGCACCTTGCAGACGATACCGGTCGGTGGCGAACTGAATCCCAGACACGCGGACCGGGCCGGCGCTGCCATCAACCGTGACGGTGCCGGTCGCGCCGGTGAAAATGGCATAGCCGCCATCGGGCAGGGCGCCCGTGGCGTTGGTCGGGCTGTTCCAGTTCGTGCTGGCGGCGCTCCATGTGCCATTGCCGCCGCCCGCCCGCGTCGCGGAGGCCGCGCCGTCGCCGTTCCACAGGTTGGTCGTGCTGGGCCCCAGGATGAGGTTGATCTGCTTGTCGCCGGTCAGCGACTGGATGGTGGCTCCCGGCAAGGAATCGCCTGTCACCGTGCCCAAGGAAAGGCCATTGCCGCTTAACGTGCCGCCGTACGACATGATCCGGTAGTAGCCGGCGTTGACCCCCAGGGTGTTCACCGAGACGTTCAGCGTGGTGTTGTTCAGGGCAACGTTGCCGCCGACCGTGATGTTGTCGCCCGTGCCGGGTTGCGTGATCGGCAGCCCCGCATAGCCGGTTTCGAAGTCGAACACGGCATTGCTCATCGACAGGTTGCCGGTAACGCCCAGGTTGCCGTTGGAGACGCCGGTCGGCGTACCGACCGAATAGCCGGGCGCAACGCGGGCATTCCCCGTCACGTTCAGATCGCCATTGATCGAGCCGAAGCCCGAGACGATGCCGTTGGATGCCGCATTGACGTTTCCATTGATCGTGACGCCGGCGCCGCCGCCGTTGCCGCCGATCACCACCGTGCCACCATTCACATCGACGCCGCCGGGGAAGTTGGCCGAGCCATCGAATAGCTGCGTATTACCTGGCGCAACAGTCAGGTCGGCGGCCGTAACGCCACCGCAATAAGAGGTACTCAGCGCGAGCGTCGCGGTCAGCCACTTTCTTGTGCCGTATATCAAAACTTGGGTCCTATTTTTCGATTAATAAACTGATGTCCAAGCATTACCGGATCGCAGCAAACGTATGCTTACGTAACGATCCAATCTGCGCGGACGAAATGGGCGGTCGAAAAAAAGGACGCAATGTATACCAATTTTTTTGCAATACCAAGAATTAATGTATGGATACCATCCTTATTATCTGGCGTGAAAAAATGGATACCAACCGGTGCGCGTAGAGTTGATGTGCGGATACCATCCAAACGACAAAACTGGCGCTAATTGATACACTTTTATATTATTGAAATAGGGCCGGTTCTGGTAGCACAACATGGCTGAAAGCGCTTGCGGCAAGGGCGTGGAACAGCTCCACGGGGAGGGCACTGATGCAGGATATCGCTGCGCGCAAGATCCCATAAAAACCCCAGCGGTTTTTAATTCCTGGCATTAAATGACCCAATACGATCAACGTGCCAAACAGGAAATAAATATGCAGACTACAGCGCGGTACGGATTTAAATATTAATGAAACATCAATGAATCATTAACGGCTGCAACATAATCGCTTGACCACCAGGCCAATTTGAATGTCGCGGCGAAAAAATAGCATTTCAAATGCCGGCGCCACATCGTGGCGCCGGTGCAAGAGGCGCAGAAAACCGTTATATCGAGCCTTGCTTCATCCGGCGGGAGAGGGCGGCGGCCGTTTCCTTGCGTTCGCTGTAGCGGTCCGCCATGTACGGCGCCACATCCCGGGTGAGCAAGGTGAACTTCATCAATTCCTCGACCACATCGACGACGCGGTCGTAGTAGGGCGAAGGCTTCATGCGCCCGGCATCATCGAACTCCTGGTACGCCTTGGCCACCGACGATTGGTTCGGTATGGTCAGCATCCGCATCCACCGGCCCAGTATCCGCATCTGGTTCACGGCGTTAAAGGACTGCGATCCGCCTGACACCTGCATCACGGCAAGCGTCTTGCCCTGGGTGGGACGAACGGCGCCCATCGACAGGGGAATCCAGTCAATCTGCGTCTTCATCAGACCCGTCATGGCGCCGTGGCGCTCCGGCGAGCTCCACACCATGCCTTCGGCCCATTGGACCAGTTCGTGCAGCTCACGGACTTTGGGGTGGTTGTCATCGGCGTCGTCGACGAGCGGCAGTCCGGCCGGGTTGAACATGCGGGTTTCGCCACCCAAGGCTTGGAGCAGCCGCGCAGATTCCTCTGCGACCAGCCGGCTGTAGGAGCGTTCGCGCAACGACCCATACAGCACCAGGAAACGCGGCGCATGGCTAGCCCGCTCGGGCGAGAACAAGGCCGCAGAGGAGGGGGGTTCCAACAATGACGGATCAATGTTGGGCAGATCGGCGTAGGGCAATGCGCCGTTGGCGACGTTGTGATAGTTGGGGGGGAAACTCATGCAAACCTCCGTTGATGCAAAACTGAAACTTCATTCACTGCGCGGGCGACTGGGCGCGCAACAGCAGCAGTGCGCCACAGGCGGCCAGACCGATGGCGCCAGACAACCACAGGGCGTTGGCGCCCCATGCGTCCAGCGCCAGGCCGAAAAGAAGCGGGGCCGCCGCCTGCGCGATCCGCGCGGGCATCATCAGCCAGCCCTGGCGCGCGCCGTACCCGTCTGAGCCAAATAGCGCCAGCGGCAAGGTGCCCTTCGCGATGGTCAGGATGCCGTTACCGGCGCCGTGGAGAACGGCAAATACCGGCGCCATTGCCGGTCCCGCCATCAGCAGCACCGCCGCACCCGCGGGGTGCGCCATCGCGGCCAAGCGTGCTGACAGCAGCGGGTGAACGTGTCGCAGAAATCCAAACTCCAGCACGCGGCCGGCCACCTGTGCAGGACCGATAAGCGCACCTACCGCCACCGCCGCGGCCAAGGTGGCGCCGGCAGCCTCGAGCATGCGTGGCAAGTGTGTCGCCATGGCGGTACTGATGAACCAAGTGGCGGCGAAGACGAAGGCGAGGAGGGCGGTTGCAAACTTTTGGTGCTGGAGTGAGGGAGCAGCGGCAGGGGAGGAAACCGCTTCCGTCGGCGCCGCCACGACCGGCTTTTCGACGTTTGGCGAGGTCGGCAGTTTCGGTAGCCAGGCATTGAGCGGCACGCCGATCAGTAAATGCAGGCCCGCCCAACCAAGGCATGCTTCGCGCCAGCCGAACCGTGTTTCCATCCAGGCCGATAGCGGCCAGCCAACGGTGCTGGCAAAGCCCGCAATCAACGTAATACCGGTGATCGCGCCGCGGGCGTGATGTCCGTACAGGCGAACGAGGCTGGAGAATGCGGCTTCGTACAGGCCGGCACCCATTGCCAAGCCGAGGATGAGCCAAGCGGCAACCATTGCCCATAGGCTTTGGGCCGACCCCAGCATGGCCAATCCCAGCGCGAACATCAGGCTCGTGCCAACAAGGACGATGCGGCCGCCGTGACGGTCGATCGCAAGGCCTGCCCAGGGGCCGACAAGTGCCGACACCACCATTGCGCCGGAAAATGCCGCGTAGACCGTTGGGGTTGGTACGCCCAGGTCATCGGCCATCGGAGCGGCCAACATGGCAGGCAGGTAGTAGGACGACGCCCAGGCCAATGTCTGGGCGGTGCCCAGCGTGCCCACAACTCGGACCGGTGCTCCTGCCACCGGCTAGCTCCGACGGGCGCCCGCGTCGTACCAGCCTTTGGACTGGTTCACCACGCGCACGACCAGCAACATCACCGGCACCTCGATCAGCACGCCCACCACGGTTGCCAACGCGGCGCCGGACTGGAATCCGAACAGGCTGATTGCGGCCGCGACGGAAAGCTCGAAGAAATTGGAGGCGCCGATCAGTGCTGACGGACAAGCGATGCTGTGCCTTTCTCCCACGCGACGATTCAGCCAGTACGCCAAGCCGGAATTGAAGAGTACCTGGATCAGGATCGGCACCGCCAGCATGGCGATCACGAGCGGCTGGCCGATGATGGCTTCGCCCTGGAACGCGAACAGCAGCACCAGCGTCAGCAGCAGCGCGGCCATGGAAAACGGCCCGATCCGCGCCAACGCAGCCTCGAATGCGTCCTGACCGCGACGCAGCAGGGCGCGACGCCAGAGTTGAGCAAGGATGACGGGGATCACGATGTACAACCCGACCGAAACCAGCAATGTATTCCAGGGAACGGTGATGGCCGACAGGCCAAGCAGCAGGCCGACAATCGGTGCAAAGGCGAACACCATGATCGCGTCGTTCAGCGCAACCTGAGACAGTGTGAATACCGGATCACCGCCGGTCAGCCGGCTCCACACGAACACCATGGCCGTGCACGGCGCGGCGGCAAGCAGGATCAAACCCGCGATGTAGCTGTCCAGCTGGTCGGCAGGCAACCAGGGGGAAAAGACCTGGCGGATGAACAGCCACCCCAGGAACGCCATGGAGAACGGCTTGACCGCCCAGTTGATGAACAGCGTTACGCCAATACCACGCCAATGCTGCTTGACCTGGCCCAAGGCCTCGAAGTCCACCTTCAGAAGCATCGGGATGATCATCACCCAGATCAACACGCCCACGGGCAGATTGACTTGCGCGACTTCCAGATGCCCGATGGCCTGAAATAGCGCAGGCATAAGTTGGCCCAGAGCCACCCCCAGGACAATGCAGAGAAACACCCAGAGCGTCAGGTAACGCTCGAAGGCGCTCAACCCGACCCGCGCTTGCTGCGCGGGCGCCGTTTGTGTAGCGGACGACATCGACATGGAAATTCCTGGCAATAACGGGTGGGATTCAGCAGGCAGTGCAGGCACCGGGGTCGGAAGCCTCGCAGGGCGCGCCTTGGCAGCAGTGTTCGGTCAGGTAGCCGAGCAAGCCGTTCATTTGGGAAAAGTCGGCCCGATAGATCAGGTTCCGGCCTTGCTGCTCGATGCTGACCAGGCCTGCGTGCGACAACTCCTTCAGATGGAAAGACAAGGTATTGCGCGCGATGCCGAGCTGGTCGGCCAGGAAGCTGGGCGTGAGACCGCCCAGGCCAGCCACGACAAGCGCGCGGAACACGCGAAGACGTTGGGTGTGGGCCAGGGCACCAAGGGCGAGAACTGCTTGATCTTCATTCATAAGTTAAATCATACAACGATTCTGGAATCATTGAATAGTAGGTAATCGCAAGTGGTTGGGCGCAACATGGCAAAGTGCAGATCCTGTTCGAAAACGACGGCAATCTCATGAACACCGCTGAACGGCTCAAGGCTTGGGCCAAACGCGTCAAACGTGACGGTTTGACCCTTTGGTTTGCCGGCAAACACCCGCGGACACCGTCGCATGCGAAGGCGGTAGGCGTGTCCGTGGTCGCCTATGCACTGAGTCCGCTTGTCGAATGCAGGGGCCAAGCCGAGGCGTGGATGGATTCGGCTGGTGCAAAACCGCGAAGCAAGGCAGGTGCGGTGCCGATCGTGGCGTTGTGGCTAAGCGTTGGCGCAGCAGCCTGGTTTTGGCTCATGCCACGGCCTTGAATCGGTCGGCGAAAGGCGGATGAGGCAGGTGCAGGCCAGGGACCTGGCTGGAAACCCATCACTCTTACTTTACATAATACACATTATGCGTACTTCAGCCCAATGAGGTTTGGGGGCACGTCCTTGCGGACCTCAGGCGCTCTGCGCGCATTGCCCTAATCCGCTTTTCCGCCCGTAAACCAGCGCAAATAGGGATTGTCGCGGCTGGCGGCGGCCAGTCGCGCGCCGTTGCGTGCCCAGCCGTCCCGATCGCCTTCGTAGGCTGCCAGCGCGCTTTGGTAGAACACGTCCAGCACTCCGCGCTCGCGGTCGATTTCCTGCATCAGGCTGGAATCCATCGACCCGAGCGGCGGCTGGCTTCGTTCGGACAGCAAGGCTGGCAATGTGCGGGCAACCTCTCGCGGCCGTACCCAGGTCGCGTACTCGATCGCCGGCCGGTCATCGGTAACGGCAGGCGTCGGACCCGAAAATCGGGCCAAGCCGTCGCGGTCGGTCACCCAGGTGGCCAGCAGCGCGGCCGGCGACGCGATCCCGACTTCGGCCAGGGCCGTCTTCACTTTCGGTTCGGCGAATCGGGCCGCGATGCGGGCGGGATTCAACGGCAAAGGCTCCATTGACCCGACCAGCAGCATTTCATGGAATTCGGTCGTCCAAAGCGAGGCATGCGGAAACACGTTGATGAAACTGGCGACCAGCGCGCGGGTGTCCTCGAGATTCTGCGTGGGCAGCGGCAGCCACTGCGCAACGATGCCCTGCGGGTTCAACCGCGCCGCGGCAAGGGAATAGAAATCTTGCGAATAAAGATTGACGACGCCCGCGGCTGACGGCGGAGGCGGCTCAAGCGTGATGAGGTCATAGCGTTCTGCGCTGCCCAACAGTTCCCGCCGCCCGTCTTTCAGCCGGATGTCCAAGCCTGGATCTGTCGACGCGCCGTAGCTGCCCTTGAACAACGGCGCGGCGTGCAGCACCCCGGGCAACAGTTCGGCGACCACCCTGCGATCCAGGCCGGGATAGCGCGACAATGCGCCTGCCGTGATGCCGGTGCCGTACCCGATGACCAAGGCGGAGCGCGGCTCACCCGCGTGCACGATCAACGGCAGGAGCGCTTGCAAGCGCATATAGCGCAGCGACGGCATCGCGTCGCCAGAGTTGGAGACGCCCTGGATGTACAAGCGATGGAAGCGTCGATCGCCCTTCCCTTGCTCCACCACCGCGACCGTTCCGCCGTGATTTTCCTCATAAAAGACCAAGTCTCCGCCTTGAGCGCCCGGCAAGAGGCGGGCCAGATGGTCAACCGGCATCGCTACGCCCAGGATGATGGCCGCGCCGGCGAAAGCCGCGCCCAATCCCTTTGCCAACGGCGAAGGTGATTGCGCGCGCCATATCGCCGCAACACCGATGCTGCAAGCGATGACCGTCAATAGCGCCAGGCTGCGCACCGTGCCCAGGTGGGGCAGTAACACGAACCCTGTCAACGCCGTTCCCACGATGCCGCCCAATGTATTCGAGGCCAGCACCGCGCCCGCGCCCTGCCCTCGGCGCTCCGGCGGCACGGCGATGCGCAATACCGCCGGAAACGCCGCGCCCAGCAGCAGTGTCGGCAATAGCACCACGGTACTCGCCGCGACGGCGAACCGTCCGCTCATGCCAGCCATCTCGCTATCGGTCCAACGCAGGATCGACGCCTCGGCCAGACTTTGGGCGCTGATCAGCCAGCGTCCCAGCAGCGCGGCTTCGACCAGTGCAACCAGACCGGCGCCGGCCACCAGGAACCCGAAGACACGCCAAGGGTCGCCCAGCCAGCGTTCGCAGCGGGCGTACAGCGCCGCACCCACCGCCAACCCCGCAAGATAGACCGCCAGTACGATGGAGAATGCGAACGCCCGGGTGCTCATGAAGGGAACCACCATCTGCGACCAAAGCACTTCGTAACCCATGGCCACCGCGCCCGCCGCGGCATACAGCCCCAGCGCCACCCAGGCTTTGCCAGGCAAGGCCTGGGTCGCCGATATCACGCCGGGCGCTGGGGACTCGCCTGCCGACGACCGGTTTTTCCGGTCCAGCGCCCACGCGCCCAGCGCCGCAACCAGGTTCAGGCCGGCGGCCGCCCAAGCGGTGCCGCGCACGCCCAGCGCGGGAATAAGGAAGAAGGCGGGAAGCAGCGCGCCGATGATGGCGCCGCCCGTGTTGGCGGCGTACAGCGTGGCGCCCGCCTGGCCGACCCGCCCGGCGCCTGTCGCGCGCAGCAACACCGGTAAGGTGCCGCCCATGAAAAACGGCGCAACGCCGACGACGAAGATGATGGCCATCCAGGCAAGCATGGGGCTGAACGCCTCGCCACGCGCAAAGGCCGGCGCGCCAATCGCCAGCACGGCGGTCACACTCACGCCCAGGGCGGCGATGGCCACTTCAATACCTGCATACAGCAGGAAGGGTCTCGCGGACAGATCTGCCCGGCGTCCCAGCACCCAGCTGCCCGCCGCCAGTCCTAAGAAGAATGCCCCGACCGCAGCCGCGATCGCGTGGACTTCAACCCCGACAATCAGCGACAGTTGTTTGATCCACAGGATCTGGAAAATCAATGACGCTACGCCGGACAAGGCCAACAGCGCGGCTGCGGGCCACAAAGTCGTCCGGGGGAGCGAGGCCGCGCCTGCCGCAGGGATAGCCGTCATCGGGCGCGCGGATGCATTCATCGTGTTGTCCTCTTCCTCTTGTCAGTCCGCCAAATTGCGAGTGGCGGGCCCGGCCGCAAAGCCGCGCCCGCCCCTTGCTGCTTACTTGCCCTGCTTTTTCGCTTGCTGCTCGAAGTACTCGTCAATCTTCTTGTCCACCTCCTTTTGGATCTGATCGGTACTGAAGCTGGGCGGGTTCTGGCTGGGCGGCCAGTCGATGAAGGTCTGCAGGAATTCACCCGCCTTGGCCGACCCGATGAAGGCAAGATACGCGTTCTTCGTCAGCCAGTCGTTGTACTGGTCGGAAACGATGTCGGCGCGCTCGTACGGATCCATGCGCAGGTTGAACACCTTGGGAACGCGCAAGCATACGAACGGCTCTTTCCAGACGGCGAAGCCCCCCGGCGACTTCTGTTCGCAAAACACGACCTTCCAGTTTTCAAACCGCATGGCGACCAGCAGGCCGTCATCGTTGAAGTAGTAAAAGTCATCACGCGCGCTCTTGTCGCTCTTGCCGGTGAGGTAAGCCAGTTGGTTGTAACCGTCCAGATGCACCTTGAAGTCACGATTCGCGCCATCGGGGCGCCAGCCCTTGAGCAGCCGTTCCTTCACCCCATCGTCGCCCGCGGCCGCCAGCAGCGTCGGGAACCAGTCCATGCCCGAAACGATGTCGTTCTTGACCGTGCCCGGCTCGATATGGCCTGGCCAGCGGATCATCGCCGGAACGCGGAATGCGCCTTCCCAGTTGGTGTCTTTCTCGCTGCGGAATGGCGTCGTGGCGGCGTCGGGCCAACTGAACTGGTTGGGCCCGTTGTCCGTCGTGTAGATCACGATGGTGTCCTTGGCAATGCCCAAGTCGTCCAGCTTCTTCAGCAGCTTGCCCACATCCTGGTCGTGCTCCCACATGCCGTCGGCATAGTCGTTGCCGGGCATGCCGCTCTTGCCCTTGTGCTCGTCCCGGATGTGCGTGAACAAGTGCATGCGGGTGGTGTTCATCCACAGGAAGAAGGGCTTTTCCGCCTTTCCGTGCTTGTCCAGGTAGTCCAGCGCCGCACCCACGGTTTCGTCGTCGATGGTTTCCATGCGCTTGGTCGTCAACGCGCCGGTATCTTCGATCTTGCCGTCAGCCGACGCCTTGATCACCCCGCGCGGCATGTAGCTCTTGATGACCGGGTCCGTGGGATTTTTCGGGAAGTACGGACGTTCGGGCTCTTCTTCGGCGTTCAAGTGATAGAGATTGCCAAAGAATTCGTCGAAACCATGCTTGGTGGGCAGGTATTCGTCGCGGTCACCCAAGTGATTCTTGCCGAATTGCGCGGTGTTGTAGCCCTGGCCTTTCAAGGCCTGCGCAATCGTGATGTCCCTGTCCTGCAATCCTACGGGGGCACCCGGGATACCGACTTTCGACAAGCCGGTGCGGCGCGCCGATTGCCCGGTAATGAAGGTGGACCGGCCCGCCGTGCAACTATTTTCGGCGTAGTAGTCGGTGAAAATCGCGCCTTCATTGGCGATACGATCGATATTGGGCGTTCTGTAGCCCACGACCCCTCTGGTGTAGGCGCTGATGTTGGCCTGCCCCACGTCATCCCCAAAAATGACAAGAATGTTCGGCTTCTTGCCGGAGGTTTGCCCCTGAGGGCTGGACTGGGGATTCTGGGCTTGCGCAAACGCACCGCCCATCATCGCAAGTCCGCTCGCGGCCACCAGCGCCGCGCCCAACCATCGTCTTGCTTTCATGACTGCTCTCCTTGCCCAAAAGGGCCATGTACTCCCAAGTCACTCTTGCTTAAGGCTTTTCGAACCCGTATATCCGTTTCCACTCCGTCTTCATGTCAACAACCGTCCATCCGCTGCGCAGGGCTTCATCCAACGCGCGGTCCAATCGTCCGACGCTGGAATCCCGGTCATAGGCCCACTCGCGCTGCGCGTCGGTGTGGTGGACGATGCCCGCAAAGCGCTTGCCAGCGCCGGCGGTCGTCCACTGCAACATCTGCAGGTCGCCGTCGGAGTTGCCGAAGGCCAATAAGGGACGGCGGCCGATGTAGCGCTGGATGGCCACCGGCTTTCCCGGGCCGTCGTCGTTGAACTCGAGCTTGCCCTGCCGCCAGAGGACCGGCTTGTCGCCGCGCATCTCAAATGTGGTGGTGAACCCGCTGCCGATGACCTGTTCCGGCGGCACGCCGTAAGCGGCCTGTGCCCAGGGACGCATGAATTCGGTTTCGCCGCCGGACACGATGTAGGTCTTGAAGCCGTTCGCGCGCAGGTAATCCAACAGTTCGCGCATCGGCACGTAAGTCATTGACGTATAGGGCTGGTTGAAGCGCGGATGCTTCGCCGTCGCGGTCCATTGGGTCACGCTTTGCGTGAAATCCTCCACCGTCATGCTCGTGTGCGTCGCGCCCACGATCTTCAGCAGACCCTCCTGCCCGGCTTTGGCCAAAGCGGCTTTGTCGCCTTCGATAGCCGCCTTAAACGGCTGACGCTTGGCCCACTCCGGATGCGCTGGCGCCATCTCCTTGACCCGGTCAAGAGCGAACAGCACCTGAAAATACATAGGTTGCTCGGACCACAGCGTGCCATCGTTGTCGAACACTGCGATGCGTTCCTCCGCCGCCACGAAGTCCGGGCTTCCCGGCTGAGTCACTGCGTGCACGAAATCCACGATCGCGGTGCGCGACGGACCGTCGTTCCACGAAGGCAGGTCCGCTTGCGTCGGCGACGTCTTCTGGGGCGCGGCGCAAGCCGTCAACAACAGCGCGATGGAAGTCGAAGCCAGCCAGGCCGTCCAACCATGTGGTCTTTCAGTCATTTGCGTCATCATTGGATTCCTTGCGCCTCTTGCGCCGTTGCGGTTCGCCCTGCTTGGGTCGGATTCAAATCACGCGGCAAGGTATGCGCGGGCGTCGGCGCTTGCCGGCCCCGCCATGCCTGTCTCCACCGAATCGATGACTGGGCGAGCACGCCGCGCCATGCCGTCGCCGGTTTCGGCGCCCCATAGGCATCTTGCAGCACAGCCGTTGCGGTCTGCCGCGCGCCCCGCCCCAATGGCGCGACCGCCGCGCGCAAGTCCTGCGCGCCCGTCGCCACGTGCAGCCAGCGATAGAAGGCGCCAAGCGAATCCGGCCGCTGGCGGGCTTCGCGCCGCCATTGGCGCCAATGCCAGGCTTCGCTTGCGCGCCGAACCGCAGCCGCTTGCCGAGCCCGGACGCGCAACGCCGCGGCAAGACGCCGCCACCACGGCCAAGTCAGCCATAGCGCGCCAAGGGCCGCCAGCAGACTTGCTCCCGCTACCAACCAGACGGTGGGAATGACCCAGCGAAGGCCATGGCGCAACCGGGCCAGGTCTTCAGCAAGCGAGAACGGCGGCGCGACAACAGGCGCCGGCGCTACGGTGAAGGCCCGTCCGGGCAGCTCAGATTTGGCGGGCTCGCCGGTCGCGCCGTCGCGCCATCTGACGGTCAGCGGCGGTAAACGGAACGTGCCCGCCTCCTGCGCGACGTAATCGGCGCGATCAATTCGCTGGCCGCCGACGAAGCCGCCGCGGCCGTCATCCAAGGCGGTCACTTCGGGTTCGCGTGGATAGCGTTTGAATCCCGGCAGGCCGGGCAACTCCACGGCGGGCAGCAACATCGCCTGTACGCCTTCGGCCCGCTGGGTGACGGACCGCGTGATCCGCCCTCCCACGATCAACGGGTCCGGAGCCATCGAAAACTCCTGGGTCACGGCCATTTTTCCTGCGGCCACCACCTGCCCGGCTGCCGCTGTCTGCGCCAGCACGGAAAACGAAACGGGTTTGCTTGCCCCTGATGCCTCCTGCCCGCCGGGGCCTACCTTAGCCGTCACCGCCAAGGCCGGCACCTGCATGGCGCCGGCGGCCGTCGGACTGAGCACATACGTGTAGCGCACGCCGCTATAGGACACGCCGCCGACAGAATCGCGCACCAATTCGCCCTCGCCTTGCGGCGGCGTGACAAGGGCGCCCGGGATATCGAGCGCAGGCAGCACGGGAGGTTGCGTGAACCAGGTGGGCGTCAACACTTCAAGCTGCAAGCGCACCGTCGCGCCCACGCGCACCTCGGCGGGCGCCTGCAAGGTGGCGGTGACACGCAAGGCCGGCGCATCTTGCGCGGCGGCGACGCCAGCCAGGCTCACCCAGCCGAAGAGGCCAAGGAGTCCCGACAGGCCAAACCTGCGCAATGGGCCCCACCCCAGCAGCGAAAGCATCCGGTGCAGTCGGATCATGGACGCCCTCCCGCCGCCGCGTCTTCGACGGCGAACCTGCCGCGCAGGAAGCGCGTTGGCGACAATGTCAGGTTGCGCAGCCACACCTCTTCGGACGCGGCCTGCGCAGTGGGAGCGGCCACCATCTTGCCCCCCTTCGCCGTCTTGTCCGCGATCGTCTGATCCGGCGGCTCAGCTTGGTCGCCCTGCTGTTCCTTGCTCATCGCTGCCAGCAGCCGCTCGACAATGCCCCGGTTGACGGTGGCGGCTTCCCAACCCGGTGACAAGGCCAGGGCCCGGTCATAGGCGGCTAAGGCGGCGTCGTATTGCCGCAGGCGCGTCTGGGTATTGGCCACGTAGAACACGCCTTCAGGCGTTTCCACTTTTGAGAACGCGGCCAAGGCCTCCGCGTACTTGCCTGCCTGGTAGGCCGCCCGCCCCTTCCAGTACGGATCCTGGAAAAGCGTGGCGGCGTCTTCGAAGCGGCCTTTGTCGAATGCCAGTCGCCCCTGCTGGTCCGCCGTCAAGAACGCGTCCACCAGCGGATCGGCGCGCGATTCGGCAGGCACGCCCACGGATACGGCGATCAGGATCGCGGCCGTCCACGCCACATTCCAGCCGCGGCGCACAGCGAGCAATGCCAGCAGCGCCAGCGGCCAGCAAAGCCAATAGCCGGCATCCTTCCAGTGGATGACGCCGGACTGCGCATCCTGCACCGCCTGGAAGTGCTGCTGCGCATGCAGCGTGATCCAGTCCAGGTCGTCGGGGCTGGCGGAAAGACTGCCCAGCGGCGCGCCCGCCGCGCGCGACAGGCCCTGCAGCGCATCCTTGTCCAACCCTGACTGCCCCACCGCCATCACCAGCACTTGCAAGTCGGCCGCCGCTTGCGCGCGCTGGCGTACCGCGTCCAGGCTGCCCGCATCGGCGCTGTCGGTCAGTAACAGCAAGGTGCCGCCGGCGCGTTCGGCCGCCAGCACCTGCGCGGCCAACGCAATCGCGCCTGCTGCATCCCGTCCTTGCGGTCCGATCAGATCGGACGCCAACGCCTGGGTAAACAAATCCAGCAGGTTCGTGTCGTCGGTGGGCGGCAGCACCAGGTGGCTCGTGCCCGAGTAGACGATCAGACCCGTCTTGGCGCCGGCGCGGCGCGCAGCCAGATCCCGCACCAGGTGCTTTGCGGCCTCCAGCCGCGTGGGCGGCACATCCGCGCCGTCCATGGAGGGGCCCAACGCGACCGCCACGATCAACGGCGCAACATTGTCCAGGAATTCGGGCTGGTCGCGATGCCACGCAGGGCCTGCGGCGGCGACGGATCCAATAGCCAGGATAAGCGCCAGCGCGTCGATCGGGCGCGGTCCGCGGCTGCCGGGAGACCGCACGATCAGATAGGGCAACAGCGCAGGCGAAATCTGGCTGGCGCGCCCCGCAGCGTCTCCTTCACCGCGCCGAACCCACCAGAGTAGCGCGGCCGCAAGCAGGCCTATCAGCCACCAGGGACGCAGGAAGTGAAAGGCGCTCAGGTCGAGGTCCATGCCTTCCCCTCTTCCCCGCGCGCCGGACGCATACCCCGCACACGGCGCGACCGCCACGCTGAAATGGCTGCCACGCCGTGCCAGACGGCCAGCAAGCACAGGGCCAATCCAAGCGGCAACCAGAAATAATCGCGCTTGGGTTGATGCCGCAACGTCTTCACTTCTTGCGGTGTGATTCGGTCCAGCGTGGCATACACCGATTGCAGGCTGGCCAGATCTTCGGCCTTGAAGAACTGCCCCCCGGTGGCGCGGGCGATGCCTTGCAGCACGCCGAAGTCGACCCGGTCTTCACCGGTGGCAGCTGGATCGCCGATGCCGATCGTATGCACGATGATGTGATGCTGTGCCGCCAACGCGGCGGCGCGCGCAGGCGGCACGGCGCTTCCGGTGTCATTGCCATCGGTCAGCAGGATCAACACCTTCTCGCGCTCCTTGGCGGCATCCAGCATCCGTATGCCCAGCCCGATCGCGTCGCCAATGGCCGTGTTGGGGCCCGCCATGCCCACGGCAGTCCGCTCCAGCAGCAGGCTCAGCGCAGCGTGGTCGCCCGTGAGCGGCGCCTGCGGATAGGCGCCCGTGCCGAACACGATCAAACCCAGCCTGTCGTCCGCCCGCTTGGCGATGAAGTCCGCAACCACGGCCTTGACGGCTTTCCACCGGGATTCAGGCTGCCCCTGGGCGTTCCGGAAATCGGCGGTGTCCATTGACTGCGATATGTCCACGGCCAGCAGAACATCGCGAACCGCTTCGGTGTGCGTCAACGGCGGTTCGACCCATTGCGGGCGCGCCAGCGCCAACACCACCAGCAGCCAGACCGCGACGTTCAGCCAGAGCTGGCCTGGGCTGGCCCGCACGCCCGGCCGCGACGGGGACTGCCCTGTGATCGCGGCAACCGAATCGAAGAACGGCACGCGCAACGCGTTGCGCTGCTGCACATAGGCAGGCAGCCAGCGATAAGCGGCCAGCGCCAGCGGCGCAGCGGCGAGCAACCAGGGATATTCAAGCCGCCACATGATGCTTCACCATCCATTGGCGGCTTGCGCGGATCAATTGCGAAAGCGTCGCGTTGTCCAGCCCGCGCACCGTTTCATCCGGCGCGTAAGCCAGCAACCGCATCAATTCAGGGGAGCCTTTCGGGAAGCCCTGCGGCACTGCACGCTCCAGATAGGCCAGCCACGCCTCGCCGCTCAGCGACGCCACGGCGGCGCGCCCGCCTGGCGACTGGGCGGCAAGCGCTGCCCGCTTCAGCAGCGCTGGCAACCCGCGCGCGGCCAACGGGTCGCGTTCGACGTCCTGCGCCAACTGCCGTAGTGCCCGCAAGCCTTGACGACGGTACAGATTGCGGCGGCGGTAGCGCAACGCGGCCGCGGCGGCCCATGCGCCGCCCACCACCACCACGACGGCCAGGACGGCCCACCCCCACGTCTGCGGCCAGTAGGGCACGGCTGCCGGCAACGGCAGTTCGCGCAACTGGTCCAAGCCTGGCAGCGCGTCGTTCATCCCCGAGCCCCTTGCGGCTGCGGCGTGGCCGATGCCGTGACCTGTTTGCCGAGTTCGCGGCGCAGCTGCGGCAGTTCCTCTTGCTCCGTGTCGATGGACAGCAGCGGCACGCGGCTGCGACGCAGCAGTTCAGCCACCTGCCGAAGGCGGTCGCTGAAGAAACGCGCCAGCGGTTCGCGTTCACGCTGACGGCCTACCGCGACTTCCAGCTGCAGTTCGCCCTGCGTGACCACCAGCCTGCCGCTGCGGGGCAGTTGCTGCGCCATCGGATCGAACACCAGCATGGCCAGTACGTCATTGTGCGCGGCCAGCAGGCGCAGCGTGCGCAACGTCTCCTCGTCGGCGCCGGCGAAATCGCTGATGACGCAGACCAGGCAATCATGCGGCGCGTTCAGCAACGCGCCGCGTAATGCGCGGTTCAGGCCCTGCGAGGCTGGCAGGTCCGGTTGGGCGGCTGACAAGTTGGCGTTCGCCCGGGCAACTTCAGCCAGCAAGGCGCGGACGCGATCGCGGCTGCGCAACGGCTTGAACGCCCTGACCCCGGCGTCGTCGAACACCAGGCCACCGACACGGTCTCCGCCCCGATAGGCGATCCAGGCCGCGATCGCGGCCAGCCGCGCCGCCACGGCGCATTTGAACGCGCGCACCGATCCGAAATACATACTCATGCGTTGATCGACGACGATCATCGCCGGACGGTCCCGTTCCTCGGTGTACGAGCGCACAAACGGCTTGCCGTAGCGCAGCGATGCACGCAGGTCCAGACGGCGCAGGTCATCCCCAGCCACGTAGCGGCGAAGCTCGGCGAAATCCAGCCCCCTGCCCCGTAGGCGCGACCCATGAGGGCCAGCAAGCACGCTGCTCAACGGCTGAGTCGCCAGGAACGACAAGCCGCTCACGGCGGCCTCCAGCGCGATCAGCTCAGACAGCGGCGGGTGGACGGGGTGCGGCGTGCGGTTCATGGCGACCCTTATGCCGGCACGGCGACAACGTCCAGGACCCGATCGATGGCCTGATCGGCCGTAATTCCATCCGCCACCGCATCGTACGAGAGATGCAAGCGATGACGAAGCACCGCATGGGCCACGGCGCGCACGTCGTCCGGCGTGCTGAAGGCGGCGTTTTCCAACCAGGCATGCACGCGAGCGGCACGGTCCAGGGCAATGGCGCCGCGCGGGCTGGCGCCGACCTGGATCCATCGGCCCAGATCGGCGTCGTAGTCGGCAGGTCGGCGCGTGGCGTTCACCAGGTCCACCGTATAGCGGTCCACCGCCGGCGCCACCTGCACCGCTGCGGCCTCGGCGCGGCAGGCGAACAACGTCTCTTGCGAAATGCGGGCGGCGTCGGGGTGCGCGCCCGTGTCCTGAGGGGTGCCCCTCAGCATGGCCAGCATCGCCATTTCGTCTTCGGCTCCGGGATAGTCCAGCCTGATCTTCATCAGGAACCGGTCCATCTGGGCCTCAGGCAAGGGGTAGGTGCCCTCTTGCTCGATCGGATTCTGCGTGGCCAGCACCATAAATAGCGCCGGCATCTTGCGCGTGTTGCCGCCCACAGTGATCTGCCTTTCTTCCATGGCTTCCAGCAACGCCGATTGCACCTTGGCAGGCGCGCGGTTGATCTCATCAGCCAGGATGAGGTTGCCAAATAGCGGCCCGGCCTGGAATGCGATGTGGTTACGCCCTTCAGCGTCTTGCTGGAGCACGTCCGCGCCGGTGATGTCCGACGGCAGCAGATCTGGCGTGAACTGGATGCGACTCATGTCCGCCGCCAAATGCGAGGCCAGCGCTTTGACCATGCGCGTCTTGGCAAGCCCAGGCAGGCTCTCTAGCAACACATGACCGTCAGCGACCAACGCGATCAGCATTTGGCGTATGACCGCCGCCTGCCCCAAGACCTCCTGAGAAATTGCCGCTTCCAACGCCAGAATTCCATCGCGCTGCGCCATGCTTATCCCTTTCGTCATATGCAAACGGGTACAGACCGCCGGGAAGCCCGGCCAGGATTCACCGGCTGGCGACTTGCCCTGGACGGGTTTGCGCCTGTTTCCACTGGTCAGGCGTCATGACCGTGCGAAAGCCCAGGTGCGACATTCCGTTCAAGGGGTCAGTGCCCCGCCGTGCACTGGCCCGGTAGCTGATGCAATACGTATCGCTGCACAGGAAAGAGCCGCCGCGCGTGACGCGCTTCGGTGCGGACGCGGGAACATTGCCGTCATCGGGATCGAAGCTGTCTGCCGGTCCGACCGGGTCTTGCGGCGGTTGGCGGTACTGGGCCTGGATGCGGAACGCATCGGCGCGATACCAGTCGGCCGTCCATTGCCAGACGTTGCCCGCCATGTCGTAAAGGCCGTAAGCATTGGGCGGGAATGTGCCCACGGGCGTAGTCCCGACCTGGATTTTTTCGTCTTTGACCACCGGGAACGGTTGTTGCTGCTGCGTGTCCCAGATGTTCGCCATGGGCTTGCCGTTGGGACTGAGCTCGTTGCCCCAGGCATAAGTGGCTTGCTCAAAGCCGCCACGCGCGGCGAACTCCCATTCGGCTTCCGTGGGCAGCCGCTTACCCGCCCACTTTGCGTAAGCCTGCGCGTCCTCGTACGAGACCTGGACCACCGGATGGTCGTCCTTGCCTACGATGCTGCTGCCCGGCCCCTGCGGCTGGCGCCAACTTGCACCTGGCACGAAGCGCCACCAGCGGGTGTAGTCGCGCAGCGACACTTCGGATTCGGATCCCACAAAGACCATGGCGCCCGGCACCAGCAGGCTGTCATCCGGACGCGGGGTGCCCGGAGGCAACTGGACTTTCAGGTCTTCCCACTTCGGCTTTTGCTCGGCAGTCGTCACGTAGCCCGTGGCCTCGACGAAGCGGCGGAACTCCGCGTTCGTAACGTCGTGGGTATCCATCCAGAAGCCACTTACTCGAACGCTGTGCGGTGGCAATTCGTTCGGCTGCGAGAGCTTGTGGTTGTTGCCCATGAGGAATTCCGCAGGCGGAATCCAGGCCATGCCGGCCGGCCCCTGCTTGCCGTCGCCTAGCTTGGCGACCACGGCTGCCGGCTTTGGCGCAAGGCTGACACCAGCGACGTACGCGCCCAATGCACTGGCGCCAAGAAGCACGCCGGCTATCATCAATCCAACTTTCAGTTGCTGCTTCACGTGCCCCTCCGTACTGCTATGGAAACGAAACGGCGCGCCGGTACGCCGACGCTTGGGTATCACGAATTGCTTGTCACGCTGAATCGGAATGCATTCGGCGAATGCCGACGGGGACTTTCAAAAACAGTGTCTGGTTTGACCAGACAATCATTCCACACTGAAAGCGTGGCGATCCTTGCCCCTGATCCAGTTGGGTGGACGGCCAATACCGTTCCATGTCTGGCCTGTTTCGGGATGGCGGTAGCGCACCAGGTCAGAAAGATCAGGACCAAACAAATGATCAGGTTTTATTCCATATTCCTTTATCTTCTGCCGCATGTCGACAAGAATTATTTGCAGTTCCTGGCGACGCAAGCGTTCAGCCTCTGCCTCAAGCGTGCGTATCCGCGCTTTCACTTGCCGATAATTCTCCTCCACGGCCCCACCTCCCAGCAGTTCGGTGCAGGCACTCAAAATAGCGCGCAGTCATTACCGGCGATATCCAAAATGCGAAATCTTCCAAGCGTCTTTTGTTAACGTTAGCTACGAGCGCGCCTAAGCGTGTCGCGCGGTGACTCGCCAAACGCTTGACGGAAATATTGGGCGAATCGAGACATGTGGCGAAAACCCCACTTCCCGGCAATCTCTGACACGCTAAGCGCCTGCCCTTGGGTAAGCATGTCGCGCAGCGCACCATTGAGCCGTGCTGTCATGAACCACCGGCTGGGTGTCATTCCCACGCTACGCCGAAAGATCAATTCCAAGGAGCGCAGGCTATACCCACTGCGCTGGGCGATATCGGCCAATGCAACATCCGCGTCTTCGCCCGACAGCACCAGACGCTCGCAACTGGAAATCAAATGGTGATGGCGCCTTTCGACAATGGAACGTGCGGCGCCCTGCGCCGCGGTGGCGTCGCCTAACGCGTCCAGATAACCATTTAAAAGCGAGTCGTGAATCACGCAAGCCAGATCGGGGGCCAATCCTCCTGCTGGCTGCATGCGCCTGGCCATGTTCAGCGCATCATCGACCGCGCACGTCAAGGCGTGGCAGCCGCCGGGGTTCAACTGGAGCGATCTTGCCGATTGCCGCGGCAGCGTCAGCGAAAACCCTAGCCTGCGCGTTGCCGCCCTTTGCAGCAGCTCATGGGGAACAGTGAGATTCACCCAGCGTGAAGGTCCCGTGGCGTGATAGAGCAGTTCGAGACCCGCTGGGTAAATCTGTATTTCATCGGGGCCCAAGGCGGTAGTGTTGACTTTGGTCCGGTCGCCGCCCGCAACCATGAACCCAATGCAGATGCCGTCCTCGGGCATGCATCCTTGCGCAATCACGGGAAAGTCGTAACACCCGGTCTCCAGGCGCAGCTCGCCGATTATCAGCCTTTGATGATGCAGCACCGTATCCCGGGACGACAGCAGCCGGTGTTCGAACCGGCCGCCATACACCACATCAAATGCCTGAGACGGTTCTAAACCGGAATAGACCTGTCTCGTATATACCGACTGAAAGGACATGGCAAAACCCCTGCATGATTTCGCTTTTCGGATAACGGCCAGCCGAGGTTAGCACCGGGCGATAAATCGCTACAAGGTTGTATCGCTATTTCCGCCAGCGTGGCGGCATGCAAAAGGAATCGCTGCTTTCGCCGCGAGCGGGGAGCCAAGTCTGCAGGTGGGAGTATCGCCCTATTGCCGGCTCAGGCGATATACCGACGCAGGCGGCAGATTGAGCGGCACGAAACGCTCTCTGCGGGCGGACAGCCCACACGCGTCCAGCACGGTGCGGGAAATCGGGCAGCGCACGCCATAGGTGAAAAAGTGCATGGCGCCGCCTGGCCGCATGGCCTCGAACACGGCGGTCAGAAGCTGGTGATGGTGCACTCCGCTCATGTTGCGCAATGGCAGTCCGCAAATCGTCGCATCGATGCCGTCCAGCTCGGGGTGTAGGTGCCGCGACAGGTCTTGCGCCGACACCTGCAGCACGGCGGCTTCCGGGAACTGCGTGCGCAGGCTTGAGCTCATGCCCGAATCCTGCTCGACCAGGACCAGGCGCGAGGGATGCACGCCTTTGCGCAGCAGCTCGCGGGTGAACACGCCGGTGCCGCAACCCAGTTCCAGGACTTTTCCTGCCATGGGCGGCACCGCTGCGGTGATCGCCGCCGCCAGCGCCGCCCCGGAAGGCGACACGGCGCCGATGGCCGCGGGGTTGGACAACAGCGCCTTGACGAACTGCTTGCGCTCTTGCAACCAGGTCATCCGCCACTGGGACGAATGCTTGTGCCGCGCGGCGGTCTTATATGACGAAGAGGAATGCATGGGTGCCTTTGTCTCTGGTTCCAGGACCCCCATGCAGGATTGTTGCGCTGCACAGGAGCACTACAAAGACATTACCTGTCCCGGACCGCCCGCACCGGCAACTGTACGTAAGCACGTTTATCAATTGGCGGTGGGCGCGTGGTCCGGCCGCCACAGCGGGCGGCCGTTGCTGTCAGCTTGCGTTGCAAGTCGCCGTGGCGGATCAGTCGATCGCCGCGCCTGCGGTCTTCACCACCTTGCCCAGCCGCGTGTACTCTTCGGCGCCGAAGTCCGCCAGCGATTGGCGGGTCGTGGGCGACGGAACCGCGCCGCGGGACTCCAGGGCCTTGCGCACTTCAGGACGCTGCAGCGCCTGGTTCACTGCGGCGTTCAGCTTGTCCAGGACGGCAACCGGGGTGCCCTTGGGCGCGTACAGCCCATCCCAGGCGAAGAACTCGTAGCCCTTGACGCCCGCCTCGCTGATCGTGGGGATGTCCGGGTTGGAACCCACCCGTTCAGGCGTGGTCACGCCGAGCGCCCGCAGCTTGCCCGCGGCAATCTGGCCCGACACATTGGGCATCACATCAATCAGGAACGAAATGCGTCCGCCCAAGAGGTCAGTCATGGCTGCGCCGCCGCCCTTGTACGGAATGTGCATGACACGGATGCCGGCCATCTGGTTCAAGAGTTCACAGGCCAGGTGCGACGAGGTGCCGTTGCCGGCCGACCCACAGGTCAGTTCGCCAGGATGGGATTTGGCGTAGTCGAGCAGCTGCGCCAGCGTCTTGAAACGGTCGTCGGTGCCGTTGACTACCAGCGCGGCGGCGATGACGGTAAAGCGCGAGATCGGCTCGAAGTCGCTGGGCGCATAGCCGGGCGACTTGTAGAGCCAATGGTTGATGGCCTGCGTGCCGTTGGTGCCATAGGACAGCGTATAGCCGTCCGGCTTGGCCCGCGCAGCGATGGACGCGCCGATATTGCCGCCCGCGCCCGGCCGGTTTTCCACGATGATGGATTGGCCCAGTTCGCGCGACAGCGGTTCGGCCACCAGGCGGGCCAGCGTGTCGCCGCCGCCTCCTGCGGCAAAGGGCACGACCAGCGTGATGGCGTGCGCGGGCCAGTCGGCCTGCTGCGCCAGCGCGGCGCCTGCTGTCAGCGACACGCAAGCGGCAGCCGCCATGTGAATGAGAGTCTTTGAAGGGTTCACTGTTGTCTCCTGGGGGATGCGTTAACGCGCGCCCGCGGCGTTGTAGGTATGTCGGGCGCGTGGTTGGATTCGAAAATGGGTCAGGCGTCTCCTGGCGGTTGCGTTACACGAAGCGGCAGCTCACCGAGCCGAGCGGCCCGTAATCCACATGGAAGGTGTCGCCTGCCTGGGCAAAGACGGGCCGCGTGAACGATCCGCTCAGGATGATCTGGCCGGCTTCCAGCGTGACGTCATGCTCGGCCAGTTTGTTGGCCAACCACACCACTCCGTTGGCCGGATGGTTCAACACGCCCGCCGCCAATCCGGTTTCCTCGATGACCGCGTTGCGCGACATCATGGCGCCCACCCAGCGCAAGTCCATGTCGCCCACGCGCACGGGCCGGCCTCCCATCACCACACCGGCGTTCGCCGCGTTGTCGGCAATGGTGTCGAACACCTTGCGCGGCCGTTTGGTCTCGGGATCGATCTGGTGCGACCGCGCGTCGATGATCTCCAGTGCCGGAATCACGTAGCGCACGGCGTCCAGCACGTCGAACAAGGTCACGCCTGGCCCTTGCAGGCGCCGGTCCAGGATAAAGGCCAGTTCAACCTCGACGCGCGGCACGATGAAGCGGTCGCGGGGGATCTCTGCGCCGTCGGCGAACAGCATGTCGTCCAGCAACGCGCCGTAATCGGGTTCGTCGATCTGCGAGGACAGTTGCATCGCACGCGAGGTCAGCCCGATCTTATGACCGACCAGCCGGCGGCCGGCCGCGATCTTCTGCGCGACCCATTCGCGCTGGATCGCATAGGCATCGGCAATGGTGATGTCCGGATGATCCAGCGACAGCGCACGCACCTGGGTTCGCGTCTGTTCCGCTTCGTCCAGCCGGCGCGCCAGCGCCTTGATGGTGGGGGTATCCATGTTGTCTCCTTGGCTTTCTTTGCTTATCCCGCGTCGGGCGCGGGCTTTTATTTGGGTTTGGGTTCAGGCGGCAGATGGCGTCGGCTACGCTTGTCGGCCAGGCGCCAACCGGCGCCGGTGTCCACCAACGCGTCCTGGCAATCCCGGATGGCGACGAGCCTGGGCGCCCCGCCCTGCTCGTGCGGCACGCTTTCGTAAGCGGTCAGGAAATACGCGACGGTCGCGTGCGTGCCTTCCTGCGCGGTCAGGCGCAGGTTGGTGATGACGTGGCAAGTGGTGCGTTCCGGCGCTCGGGCGTTCAACGCGGCCAGGACTTCCTGCGGGCCGCACAGCCGCTTGCCCTGCCGCAGCCACACGCCGTCTTGCGCCATCAGCGCGGCTGCGTCCTCGTGGCGGCGGGTGTCCAACGCATGGAAGAAGTCCAGGACGACCGCTACGCAAGCGGCCTGGATTTGCAGGGTGTGGGTGGAATGTTCCAAAGGGGTCCTCATCCGATCTGGGCGCTGGCCAGCGGCACGTCTGGCCGCTGCAACAACGCCGGGTCCAGGACCGCGCCTTGCGCGATCCACTTGCGCAGCTGGCGGAGATCCCGCGCTGCATCTACCGCCACCGCCGCCACGAGGCGGCCGCCGGCATCCAGCGCCATCGACAGCAGCGCCCGGCCATCGGCCTGCGGCCGCAATACCTCGCAAGCCGCCAGCGCCGGGAAGCCGACGATCTGCACCATGGCGTCGTATTGCTCCGACCAGACGGCGCCGGTCGGTACATAGGGCGCCGTCTCGCCCAGCGCCGACAACGCGGCCGCCGTGCCCTGGTCTTGCGCGTTCTGCCAGGATTCCAGGCGGATCCGGCCGCCGGCCGCGGCGTGCGCGGAGACCGCCACGTCGCCCGCGGCGTAGACGTCCTCTGCCGACGTGCGGCAATATTCATCCACCAGCACGCCGCGCTCGCAGGCGATGCCCGCCTCGCGCGCCAACGCATCATTGGGCTGTAAGCCCACTCCAAGCACCACCGCGTCGGCGGCAATGCGGGTGCCGTCGGCCAGTTCGGCAACGGGTTTGCCGTCCGCCTGCGCCTGCACGACGCGCAGCCCGGCATTGAGCCGGATATCCACGCCGTGCGCAGCATGCAGCGCAGCCAAGTGGGCTGACACGCCCGGCTGCACGCTGCGGGCGCACAGCCGCGGCGCCTGTTCCAGCACCGTGACCGTGCTGCCCGTCTGCCGCGCGGTGGCCGCGACTTCCAGCCCGATCCATCCCCCGCCGACGATGACCAGGTGCTTACCCGGCCCCAGACTCGCGCGCAGGCGCAGGGCATCGTCCCGCGTACGCAGCACATGCACGCCGGCGCTGTCCACACCGGGCAGCGCCGGCACTAGCGGCTTGCCGCCCATGCAGAGGATCAGCTTGTCGTAACCCAGCGCACCGCCATCGGACGTGTCCACCTGGCGTTCCCGCAGCCGCAGGCGCGTTGCCGACACGCTGGGCTGGAATTCGATGTCCAGTTGGGCCAGCCGCTGGGCCGAGAACAGCTCCGTGCTTTCGGGCGGCGCTTGCCCGCCCAGCACGGCCTTGCTCAAGGGCGGACGTTCATAGGGCGCATGCGGCTCGTCGCCCAGCAGCACGACCCGGCCGGCGTAGCCGCGGTCGCGCAGCGTGGCGGCGGCCCAGCCGCCCGCCTGCCCCGCACCCACGATGACGATGGCGCCCGTGTTCACGCGGCCTCCGCCTTCAGGTAGATCGTGTTCGCCTCGACCCGCACCTCGTAGCGGCGCAAGTCCGTCGTGACGGGCGGGCATTGCGGCTTGCCGGTGCGGATGTCGAAGACGCCCTGATGCAGCGGGCATTCGATGGTGCCGTCTTCCACATAACCGTCCGCCAGGCTGGCGTTGCCATGCGGGCAGCGGTCCTGCGTGGCGCAGATCTCGCCCTGCAAGTCATACAGGCAGACGCCTTCTCCATCGTGCACCACGCGCAAGGTGCCGGTATCGGGCGAGATGTCGCCGACCTGGGCGACGGGTTTCCAGGTTTCCATGCTTACAGCCCCATTGCCTTGCGGTAGTAGTCGTAGAACGACCGGATCAGCACTTCGGTCACCATGTAATCGGCGGGCTCGGTATCGCGCCCGCCCATTTCGACGATGCCCCGCGCCTCGGGATACCCCGTCACGCCGATCTGCACCTGGTTCAGCATTTCGCTGTCGTCCATGGACACGAATCCGGCCGGACCCAGCAAGTTGGCGTGCTTTAAGCGCAGCCGGGTCATTTCCTCGTCGTCGTCCTCGTACCCGTAATAGGTGAACACCAGTTCGTGCTCGGTCGGGCTGCGCGGAATCACGTGGCGCGTCTTCAGGGAATTGGCCTGGATGCCAAACTGCGCGGCCGGGAACACCCAGGCGCCGCCCACGCGGCCCCGGTTGAATTCGGCGCGCGGCGTCACGGTTTCCAGGTCGAGCAGTTCCAGGTCATCGCGGAAGCGGCTCATTTCGGTCGTGGCCGCCGTCTTCTTCTTGCCTTCGTTGTGCGACACCATGACGCTGTGCGCGCCGCCGCCCGTGGGGATGCACTCCGACTTGGAGTCGGCCCGCCACAGGCCGAAGGTGATGTAGAAGGTATGCAGCAAGGTGGCGTGGTACGGGTCCTTCAGGTTTTCCAGGTACATCTTCCAATTGCTGGGGATCAACTGGCGGCTGTAGCCCAGCAGCTTGAGCGGCTTGCCCGGCAGCATGTGGTCGATCTCGGCCAGCACTTCCGGCCCGCAATAGTCCTCGAAGCTGGGCGCCTCGTCAGAGAACGTGGCCCAGATGGAGCCGCCCCGGTTCACGCTGCGCAGCTTGCGGATGCCGTTCTGCTTGGGGTCGAAGTCCTTCGGCATACCGCCTTTGCCCATGGCGCCCCGACGGAACGGCACGCCTTGCAGGTTGCCGTTCAAGTCGTAGTTCCATTGGTGGTACGGGCACGTGAAGTCCGTCACGCGGCCGGTGTTGTGCCAGCAGATCTGCGCACCGCGATGGGCGCAGCGGTTCTCCAGCACGGTCACTTCGCCGGTTTCGGTGCGGACCATGATGACCGGCCGGTTGCCGATCCAGTTGCGCTTGTAGCAACCGACCTCCGGCACTTCGCATTCCAGGCCGACGTAATTCCAGGTCTGCCCGGCAAAGAAGATGTCCATTTCCTTCTGGAAAATGGCCGGGTCCGTATAGACCCAGTTGGGGATGCGCGTGTAGCCCTCTTTGGGCCAGCGGCGCTCGATATGGATGGGAGCCTCGGCAGGCGCGTCCAGCACGGCGGAGTCGGAACAGGTCATGGCAGGTTTCCTTGCAGCGGATTCAGAGAGGCACGATCAGCGACGTGCGCACGCGGTAGTTGTCGTAGACGCAGTCGCGGCGGGTGAACGCCAGGCCGTCCGGCCCGTCGCGCAGCACGTCCAGGTACCGGCCCACCATGTTCAAGGTGGGCTCACGGTCGGACAGCGACTCCATCACCGCGAAGTTGGCCTGCGCGACGATGTGGTCGCCCTGCACTTCCATCACGCGCACGCCGCTCACGAAATGGCGCAGCGAGCGCGGCTCGAACATGGTGGTTTCGCGCAGCGCCGTGACGCGGTCGCGCAGCATGTTCTTGTTCATGCAGTAGATCAGGCCCAGCGGCAGGCCGGCGTCGTGGTTTTCACGGGACAGCACGCGGTAGTGGCAGTCTTCGGTGAAGAAGTCGGGCCACGCTTCAAGCCGGTTTTCGTCCAGGCAAAAGGCGTAGTCGTCATAGAAGTCCCGCAGGCGGGCACGCAACGACGACACGTCGGAATAGTCGGTCAAGGTCATGGAAGGATCCGGGAATCGGTTCATGGGAAGCGTCCGCTTACGAAGCCGCGGCCAACTGCGCGCGGTTACTTTCAAAGCCGCTCTGGCTGCCCAGCGCCAGGATGGGTTCCTGCATGCGCTCCTGCCAGATCAGCGACTCCATCGCGATTTGCAGGGGGTGATCCTGCACGGTCAGCGCCGACGTGGTCTCGGTGCCCGAATGGTGCGAGTGCATTGCCCAACCCGGCGCGGACAGGATCAGGTCGCCGGCCTTCCAGTCCAGGCGCGTGCCGCTGACCTTGCTGTAGCCGTTGCCGCGCAGGTAGTAGTTGATGGCAGACGAACTGTGCCGGTGCGGCACGTGGTGGTTGTCCGGCGGCGACGAGGAAATCGTTGCAAAGAAACTATGCGTGGTACCGATACGGCGTTCGGTGGCCGGGTTGTACAGCACGAAGAGCCGGCGGCCGTTGTAGCCGCGCGCCATGTCTTCGACGGTAGGCAGGTAGCGCGACACGTCCGCCCAGGGCCAGTGCAACGCCTTGGACTCCAGCACGTCGATATCGATCAGCCACTCGTAGCCCATCAGCCAGGCGCCATCAGGCGTGATCTGTTCGCGCAAAGCCAGGTCACGAGACCGCGGGCCGTCCGCGGCGCGGGCCGGCACAGGCTTCGTGTTGGCATCCGCCGGCGGGACATCGCCCTCGAATTCCTCGACGTAATGGATCTCCAGCTTTTCCAGCAGGGGCGCGTTCGAGTACGACAGCCGCACCCAGGGCGTCTTGCCCTCGTTGCGGTAGGAATGGACCTGCATCGCCGGCGTATTCCAGACGTCCCAGTGGCCGATGCGGATGTCGCGGCCCGCCACAGTGGCCACGCCCTCGCCGCTGATACAGATCTCCAGCATGTTGGAGTTCTTGCGCAGATTGAACGTGCGTTCGCCGGGGTTCACCACGTTGATGGTCACGTCCGTGCCGGGGGCCAGACCGAGGCCGGGCGCGGTCGCCTCGGGATGCACGATCAGCGAGGCGCGGCGGCCGTTGTCCGGCCGGGGCGCATCGATCAGCCGGGCGATTTCCAGATCGATGTCCTCTTTCGGGATCACGATCGACGGCCATTTGTTCTGCTCGCGAGGGCTGGCCCCGCTGACGTCGACGAACATGCTTGTCTCCTGTTGCGCCGGCGCTGCGGCCGGCGGTCTCGTTGATTGGATTCGGTTCAGGGCTGCGCAAGCAGCAGGTTTTCCCGGGTTTGGGCAGGCAACGCCACGCCCAGGCCGTGGTCGCGGGCGTGCTCGTACACCACGCGCGCCATCGCCAGGTCGGACAGGCCCATGCCCATGCCCTTGAAGATCGTCAGGCGCGCGCCCTCCGGCCGCGCCTGCCCTGAGGCAAGCAGGTCGCTCAGTACCGATACGCCTTGCCACGGCGTCCCGTCTGCGCCGTAGCGTTCGCGCAGTTCGCGCGAGCCCCGGCGGGCGTTTTCCAGGTCGTCCACCACCACTTGGTCCGCGCGGTCGAACACATCCTGGGCAAATTCCGCCTTGGCCGGCAGGATCGCCCCCACCGCATTCAAGTGCCGGCAGTCGGCCAGCATGGCGGCGTCCACAAAGGGTTCGACGGCGCGCGTGATCAAGGTGACGATCTGGGCGCCGGCCAGCGCGTGTTCCAGGCTGGCCGATTCCTCGACGTCGAACGCGTACTTGCCCGCCACGCTGGCCACAAAGGCGCGGCGCTTCTCGGGCGTGGGGCTATAGACCTGCACGCGCCGCAGCTTGCGCACCGCAGCCAGCGCCGCCAGTTGCGTAACGGCCTGCGGGCCGGTGCCGATCAGCGCGGCCTGGGTCGCGTCTTCCGGCGCCAGCGCCCGGGTGGCGACACCGCTGATCGCCGCCGTGCGCAGCATGCCCAGCGCCCGCGCTTCGATAATGGCGCGCAGAAAACCGGTGCCCGCATCGAACAGGCTGAACAACGACCCGCCGCCCGCCTTGGTGTGGACCCAGGTCTTGAAACCCGCATATCCGCCCCCGTCGGTCTGCACCGATCCCAATGCATGCATTGAGCTGCCGTCGCCCCAGGTGGCCAGCGCCTTGGGCAAATTGCGCGCTTGGTCCTTGCCTTGCGCGACCAGCATGGCGTGCAGCGCATCAATGGCCCGGTGGATGTCCAGCACCGAGACCACGTCCCGCTCCGTCAGATACCGCAGCGCATCAGTCATGCGCGTCTCCTTGTTCCGGGGCGGGTTCGTCCGCCACCGTGTTGACCAGGGTCCCGATGCCGGGTATCTCCACTTCCAGCGTGTCGCCCACAGCCAGAAAGCGCGGCGGCTTGCGGCTGGACCCCACGCCTTCAGGCGTCCCGGTAGCGATGACGTCGCCCGGCGACAGCGGCGTAAAGGCGCTGATGTAGGCAATCAGTTCGGGAATCGGAAAGATCAGGTCGGACACGTCGCCCTGTTGCATGACCGTGCCGTTCAGGCGGGTAATGACTTGCAGGCGCGCCGGGTCGCCGACCTCGTCCGCGGTAACCAGCCACGGCCCGATCGCCCCGCTGCGCTCGAAGTTCTTGCCCGGCGTGACCTGGGCGTTGTGCTTCTGAAAATCGCGCACCGAGTTCTCGGCCATGCAGGTGTAGCCCGCCACATGCGACAGGGCGTCGCGAGCGGCGATGTGGCGCCCTGCCCGGCCGATGACGACCGCCAGTTCACCCTCGTAGTCGAACTTGTCGGAAAGGCGGGGCTTCCACACCGGCGCTTCGTGCCCAACGAAGCTGTCTGCGAACCGGGCGAACATCGATGGATGGGCGGGCAGTTCGCGGCCGGCTTCGGCCACATGACGGCCGTAGTTCAGGCCGACACACAGGATCTTGCGCGGCGCGGGCACCGGCGGCAGCAGCCGCAGCCCGGCCAAGGTCCTACAGGGCATGCCGACCGCCTGCGCCGCCTGGGCGATCTGTTCCGCGCCCGCCTCAAGCGCAGCGGTCACGTCGGGCCAGACCTGCGTCAGGACCACGACGTCGGCGCCGCGCACCACGCCCCAGGCGTTGCGGCCTGCTTGATCGAAGCTGACAAGCTTCATGTTGTCTCCTGTGCCTGCGGCGCTTTCGCATGCATTGATGGATTTCTTTGCATGCAATCGTGAGCTAATACCCACTTCGACCGCTGTTTTTCTGGATTATTGCATGCAATTTTGATGAATCGCAAGATGCGGATCGATTTTTTTATGGCCTATTGCATGCAATTTTGTAGGTACACTGGAGGCCCTAACCGCCCCTTATTCCGCCGACGCTTCGCTATGGCCGCTCAGATCGACAAAGTTATTTCCGAACTCCGGGACATGGTGCTTTCCGGCGCCCTGCAGCCGGGCGAACGGATCGTGGAGTTGCAGTTCTCTGCCCGCCTGGGCGTCTCGCGCACGCCGTTGCGCATCGCCTTGACCGAGCTTGAGAAGGAAGGCCTGCTGGAGCGCTTGCCGTCCCGGGGCTTCCGGGTGCGCTCATTCACCGTCGATGAGATCGGCGACGCCGTGGACGTGCGCGGGGTGCTCGAGGGCATGGCCGCGCGCCTGTTGGCCGAGCGCGGCGCCTCGAAGGAAGTGCTGGAGCAACTGTCGCAAGCGGTCGAGGAAGGCCGCAACCTGCTGGCGCCCGCCCGCCGCGACCCGAACACGACGGTGGATGCCCGGGCCTGGGGCCAGATCAACCGCCGTTTCCACGAGATCCTGTGCGAAGCCGCCGGCAATCGCGCCCTGTTGTCGGCGCTGGAGCACAACAACAAGACGCCGCTGGCCGGCCCGGCCGCGCTGACGCTGCCGTCCACCCCGTCCTTGTTGGAAACGCCCTTTGTCCTGCGAGCGCAGGCAGACCACGAAGATCTGCTGCGCGCCATCACCCGGCGCGAAGCCGTGCGGGCTGAGAACCTGATGCGGGAACACGCCTACCGCAGCCGCGAAAACAAGCGTGTTCTACTGGACTCGTTGCGGGGCGCGTTGTCGGCCCAACCGCTATTGGCCGATCACAGCGCGTAGTCCCCCCGACCTGCCCGGCGAAGAGGCAATCAGTTCAGCGAAATCCCCGATTTGGCGATGACGCCATGCCAGACGTCGATCTCGTTTTTCAGCCAGGCCTGGAACGCCGGCCCTTCGACTGGCTGCGCCGGCATTTCGACGAACTGCTGCGCCATGACTTCCTTGAATTTGGGGCTGGCCAGCACCGCTTGCAGGGTATGTTGAAGCTTGCCGACGATGTCGGGCGACACCCCCGCGGCCGTATACAGGCCGAACAGCGCTGAGGCGTCTATCCCTTCGTAGCCGAACTCCGAGATGCTTGGAACGTCCGGGAAGGCGCTTGAGCGATGAGACGACAAGGTCGCCAGCGCGCGCAGCGTGCCTGCACGGTATTGCGCGACCATGGGCTGCGGTGCATCGAATTGCACCGAAAACACGCCCCCCAACATGTCGTTGAGTGCCTGCGCAGAGCCCTTGTAGCCCACATGGGTCATTGACGTGCCGGTACGCTCCTGGAACAGCAGGCTGGCCAAATGCGCCACGGTGCCCGGCCCGGAAGAACCGTAGTTGATCGTGCCGGGCGTCTCCTTCGCCAGCCGCACCAGGTCGGGCAGCGTCGCAGCCGGGTAGTCGTTGCGCACCCAGACGAATACCGGCGTCGTGCCGATCAGCGCAATCGGCGTAAAGTCCTTCAAGGGGTCGAACGACAGCTTCTTGTACAAGCTGGGATTGGTGACGACCGTCGCCGTGCCCAGCAAAATGGTGTAGCCATCGGCGGGCGCGCGCGCCATCGCCTCATAGCCGATGTTGCTTCCCCCACCAGCCCGGTTTTCGACAATGACGGATTGGCCCAGACGCGCGCTCAGTTCCATTGCCAGAGAACGCGCCAGCACGTCAGTGGGCCCGCCGGCGGCGAACGGTACGATCATCTTGACCGGTCGGACGGGCCATGCGTCGGCCGCCTGAACGGCCTGAAACGCCTGCATGGACAAGGCGGACAACAATCCGACGAATACGTTGCGTAGTCCCTTCATGACCTTGGTCTCCTCATATGCTGTTCACGTGCATAGCCCTCTAGCGGGGCGTCAATCGGGCGCGAGCCGCCTCGTACTCCTGTTTCAGTTGCGCCACGACCGCCTGCACCGGCGCAACGCTATCGATATTCCCGACGCCCTGGCCCGCCGACCAGATGTCGCGCCACACCTTCTTGCCCGGCGTTGACGGCGTGTCGAAATCCGCCGACGCGCGCCCCTCGCTTGGCAGGTTGTCGGGGTCGTAGCCGGCATCGCGCACGCTGGAGCGCAAATAGTTCGCGCGGATGCCCGAGAAATGGTCCGTGTAGACAATGCCTGCCGCGGCGGCGTCCAAGATCGCCTGCCGATAGCCTTCCGTCACATTGGCCTGCGGCGTCGCCAGGAACCGCGTGCCCATATAGGCAAGATCCGCGCCCATGGCCTGGATGGCAAGTATGTCTTCGCCACGGGACACTGCCCCCGCCACAAGCAGCAAGCCGTCGAACATCCGCCGGACTTCGCCAACCAGGGCGAAGGGCGACATCGTGCCGGCGTGCCCGCCAGCCCCGGCGCACACCAGGATCAGCCCGTCTACCCCCGCCTGTATCGCCTTTTCGGCATGGCGGACATTGATCACGTCGTGCAGCACCACGCCGCCATAGCCATGGACTTCCTTGACGAGATCAGACGGGTCTCCAACGGACGAAATAATGATCGGCACGCGCCGCCGGACGCAGGCGGCCAAATCTTCGTCCAGGCGGGTGTTGGACTTGTGCAGGATCAGATTCACGGCGACGGGCCCCGGGCGGACGGTCCCAGGCGTGTGCCCGCCGGGTTCCAGGGCCGTCTCGATCTGAACGAGCCACTCGTCCAGCAACGAAGACGGACGCGCATTCAAGGCCGGGAACGATCCGACAATGCCGGCCCGGCATTGCGCAATCACCAGCTCCGGCCCGCTGGCGATGAACATTGGCGAGGCCACCACCGGCAATTCCAGCGTTTTCAGCCAATCCATCAAATCACTCCCTTTTCGGCCAGTCTGGCCAATTCGTCGTCGCCCAGCGCCAACAATTCCCCGTACACCTCGGCGTTATGCCGGCCTACCCCGGACGCGGCGGATCGAACTCCCCCGGGGCGGGTGAGAAACCGCGGCACCACGTCGGCCATGCAGATGCTGCCGAAATCCTCGTCGGGCACGTCTTTCAGGATGCCCCGTGCCTGGAAATGCTCGTCGGCGCATATCTGGTCGGCCGAATAGATGGGCGCGATCGTGCCGTGCGCCGCATGGAACGCCGACAGTACGGCCTCCAAGTCGTGTTCCCCACACCACTGCCGGAAGATGGCATTCAGCGTGTCGGCGTTGCGCGCCCGCAGGGGGTTGGTGCAAAAGCGCGGATCGTCGATCAAGTCCGGGCGGCCGATGGCGCGGCAGTTGTTGGCGTAAAGCGCATTCGTACTGCCGGACAGAGACACCCAGCGCTGGTCCTGCGTGGCATAGACCGCCGCTGGCGCCGAGTATTGGCTGGTGTTGCCCGAGCGCTCGTGCACCTCGTCCAGCATCTTGTACTTGGCGGGCAGGAACTCCACGAGCTTCAGCATCGCCTCGGTCAGAGACAGGTCGATCTCTTCGCCCGGCGCATGCGGATTTGCCGCACGCGCCCAAAGCGCCGCCAGGACCCCCACCGCCCCGAACAGGCCACCAATCGAGTCACCAATCGGATAGCCGGTATGCATGGGTTCGCCGTCCGGCTCGCCGCTGATGTAGGTCAACCCGCCCATGGCCTCGAAGATGCGGGCGAATCCGGCACGGTCCTTGTACGGCCCCGTTTGGCCGAACCCCGACACGCGCAGGATGGTCAGCGATGGGTGGACGCCCCACAGCGTATCGCGGTCCAGCCCCCAGCGGTCTAGCGTCCCGGGGCGGAAGTTCTCGATCAGCACGTCAAAATGCGGCAGCATGCGCAGCAGCATGGCCTGCCCTTCCGGCAGCCGAAAATCCAGCGTCACGAACCGCTTGTTCCGGTTCGTCACCTTCCACCACAGGGCCTTGCCGTCTTTCAAAGGAGGGAATGACCGGGCGCCGTCCCCCTGGCCTGGAAGCTCCACTTTCACAACTTCGGCGCCGTAGTCCCCCAGCAATGCGGCAGCGGAAGGCGCGGCGATGATCGTGGCGATATCCAGTACCCGCAATCCCGTCAACGGTCCGCCCATGCGGCCTCCGGCGTCAGGTAGTCGACATAATCGCCCAGCGCAGCACCGGCCCCGCCCAACAAGGCTTCATTGACGAGGAGCCGTTTGGCAAGATGGCTGATCGCCGTTTCGTCCTGCAAGCCAATGGCGCCATGCAGTTGCAGGGCGTCCAGCGCCACGGCATGCCCGCTTTCAGCACTTACCCAGCATGCCGCCGCCACGGAACCCACATGGGCCTGTGTCTCGTCCGATCGCCATTGCGCGATGGCGCCCCAGGTCAGGGCTTGCGCGTTGCGCCACGCGCGATACATGTCAACGACTCGATGGCGCAGCGCTTGAAACTCCGACAACGGCCGTCCGAACTGCCTTCGGGTGCCTAGGTATTCCACGGTCTGGCGCAAGGCCTCGCGCATGACGCCGACATTTTCCACGCACCACAGCAGCTTTTCCGCCTGCCCGAATGCGGCGCAGAAAGCGCGTGCGGCTGCGCCGCGCACGACCAAATCGTGCGCAGTGACGGTGTCGAAACCCAGATCGGCCGCGCCACGGGCGTCGTACAGGCGATAAGCGCGGCGGGTGATGCCGGGCGCCTGGGCGGGTAGCAGGAACACGGCAAGCTCCGCGCCGTCCTGCCCGGGCAGCGTTGCGGCAACCAGCAGCCCACTGGCGCTATCGGCACCCATCACTATCGGGAGCTTGCCGTTAAGCACCCACCCGTCCGTTGTGGGCTGGGCCGCGAGGGGCGAATCCGCATCCAGCGCGCACGCCAACATGGCCTGGCCGGCAAGCGTGTCCGCCAACATCCGGCCGACGGCATCCCTCGCTTCAGCGCCACTCACTTGCCAGGCCAGTGGCGCCGCGACAGCGGCCGCCCCGTAGCAGGGCAGGAAAAGCTGCGCCGCCAGCGTCTGGGCGACGTGCGCCACATCGGCCAGGCTGCCAGCCGCCCCGCCCTGTTCCTCGTCGGCCATCAGGCCCAGCAGGCCGAACCCTGCGATGTCGACCCAGGCCTTGGCGCAGCGCTGCCCACCGGCCAAGATCGACTCCCGGCGTGTCTCGGCGGTGTATTCGCGAGCCAGATACTTGCGTAGGGATGCATCGATCATCGCTTGCTGTTCGTCCGCGCCGGCATCGGCGACCGCGTCCAATTCCGATTTTCCGCCGAACAGGACTCGCGCAATGATCTCCTTCTGAATCTCGGACGTCCCGCCGCCCAAGGTCACGCCGCGATACCGTAGAAAGTGCAGATGAATGTTGTTGACGCTGCCAGGGACCAAGGGAACTTGCGAGGCCCGGCCGTCCAGCGCAGCCGGATCCACCGGCAACCCGTGCCTGCCCACGACCGTCATCTGCGCGGCGTAAAGCTCCTGAATCAGTTCCGTTCCCTGCAACTTGAGCAAGGACGGGGCGATATCGGATTCGCTGCCGGCGGCAACCGCCGTCAGCGCCTGCCACCACTGCGATTCGTGGGCAAGAAAGCGAATTTCCAGCTTGGCGAATTCCGACCAGGCATGCTGATTGGCGCGCGCCATGGCCGGCGGGCCTTGATAGCGCAACGTCAAGCGCCTGAGCTTTTCCAGTTCGGCCTTGCATTCCCCGACCCGGGCAAGAAACAGGCGCTCGGTCACCAGCAAGTCTTTCGCTACCGACCAGCCGCCGTCTTGCGCACCCACCAGGCAATCCAGCGGTACGCGAACGTCGTCGAAGAATAATTGGACATGAAACTCGGCCCCGTTGATGAAGCGGATCGGCCGCACCGTCACCCCTGGCAAGGTCAGGTCGATCAACAGCACGGACAAGCCGTCTTGCTTACGTGCGGCGGCGGCGTCCGTCCGTACCAGCGCCAGCGCCCAATTCGCCCAATGTCCGAAGCTCTGCCAGATCTTGGTGCCGTTGACGACATAAGCGTCGCCTTCGCGTCGCGCCGTCGTCTTCACCGATGCCAGATCGGATCCCGCGTCGGGTTCGGAATACGCCTGCGCCCAGTAGTCATCAAAGGAGAGGATGCCTGGCAGGAAGCGGGCCTTCTGCGTCGCGGTGCCGTGATGCATCAGCGTGGGCCCGATCATGTCGATCCCCAGGTTTTCGAATCGGGGGCACCCCGCCCGCGCGTATTCCTCACGGAAGATCGCCAATTGCCAAAGCGCCCAGCCGGGCCCGCCATGCTCGGCCGGCCACGCCGGCGCGGCCCACCCTTGGGCGTGCATGATCTGTTGCCAACGCCGGGCCTGTTCCCGCGTGACCAGGCAGTGGGCGGCGTCGGCGTCACGCAAGTCCTGCGGCAGGCATTCCTGCAGCCCCTGGCGGATATGCTGCCGGAATGCCTCGGCCTCTATGGGATCGGTGGCAATATCGGTGCTGCCCAGCCTCATGTCGACTCCTTGCCGGAAAGCGCCGCGCGCTTGGACGCCAGCCGGTCCCAATCGTAGCGGGCGGGTTCGCGATCCAGGAACCGCATGACCGCGTCGCGATGATCAGCCGAAGTGGCGCAAGCGCTCTGCGCGCAGCCCTCCAGATCTACGAAGGTTCCATAGTCCACCTCGAAGCTGCGGTTCAGCAGGCGCTTGGTCAGGCCGATAGCCGGCTGCGGCGCCTTGGCGAACCGGCCGGCCAGATCCAGGGCGGTGTCCAACAGGGCATCTGGCCCGCAGACTTCGTACACCAGCCCCAGCGCCACAGCTTCTTCAGCGCCTATGGGTCGGGCGGTCATAAGGAGGTCGCGCGCTTTGGCCAGACCGATCAAGCGCGGCAGGATGTGGATGGCGCCCATGTCGGGCAAGACGCCCAGGCGGTTGAACACCATCGAGAAGGTGGCCGTCTGTGACGCGACAATGAAATCCGCGGCCAGCGCGATCGAAAAGCCCGCGCCGAACGCCGGGCCATCCACGGCGGCGATGACAGGCTTCTCCACTCCGCGCAGGCGCTCCAGCCAATCCTGAAGCTGCAGGATTCGACTGCGCGCCGCGTCGCCCGCATCCCGCTCAGGTGTGACGCCGGTGAAACGGTCGCGCATGGCGCGGATGTCGGCGCCTGCGCAGAAGCTGCCGCCCGAACCGGTCAACACCAGCGCCTTGACGGCGTCGTCCGAGCGCACCCTTTCAATCATTTCGGCGTAGTCCATGCGCAACCCTTGCGTCAAGGCATTGCGTTGGCCAGGGTTGGCATGGGTGAAAACGGCAACTTCACCCCGAATCGACAGGCGCGATTCCCGATACTCCTGATCACGGTTTTCCATATCGTCTCCTCCGGGACGGTTACCGCCTCGTGGCGGGTCCGTCCGGCTGCATGTTGACGCTATGGTCTGCCCTGCTGCCGACGCTGGCCCCCCCCTTAACGGGGGGGTGTGGGGGAAAACCGGATGTCGCGCATGGTCGTGTCGATGAGTCCCAAATGGCGGGCTCGCAGCACGGCTTCGTCACGGCCCAGCACGCCCAGCTTGCCGTAGACGTTCTTCAAGTGCCACTTGACGGTTTCAGGCGAGATCCCCAATGCCCGGGCGATCCGCTTGTTCGGCATCGCACACGCCAACGCCTGAAGAACATCGAACTCGCGTGCACTGAGCGTCTCGGTCTGCGCTGGGGCGTCACGCATCGGCGCATGCACTTCGGTCTGGGTGGCCGCCGACTTCAGGCGTTCCCAATAGAACGCCGCTACCGGGCTCAACAGGCCCGCCTGGACAACGCCGTCTCCCAAGGTCCGCAGGTCTGGCCCGTAGTCCATCAGGGCGCGCATACAACCCAATTCCTGCGTATCGCGCATTGCCTGGGCAAGCAAGGGCAACGCCTCGTCCTCCTTGCTTCCTTGTGCCAGCAACAAGGCGGCTTGGGCGCGCATCTGGATCTGGATCCGCCCAAAGCCCAGCGTACCGGCCAAGCGATAGGCGTCCTGCGCCTGCTGCAGCGCCTCGTCCAACCTGCCGCCGGCGACCAGCCAGCGCGTGCGGGCGATGGCCAGCAACATCCCGAATGGCCGTTTGGAACCGGCGGGATTGGCCCCATGGCGGTTGGCCATGAAAGTCAGCTGGGCCAGGCATTCCTGGGCCCCATCCCTGTCTGAGGTCAGGCACAAAATACGGCAACGCTCCGCCAGGCTGTGCACCAGCGCGCGCTCCAGCCCGCGCTCGGTCGCCTGCTCGTCCAGGCGGTCCAGATGGGACAACGCCTCGCGGTAACTGCCCTCCCGGGCGTAGATGCGCGCCAAGATGACCCCGATGCGCAGCAGGGAGTCGGGCAGCGACACGCGCTCGATCAGGTCGATGCGCAATTCCAGCATCGAACGCGCCGTTTCGATCTCGTTCACCTCGTAGAGCACGTCGCCCAGGTATCCCGCCGCGATACAGGCCGGATCGCTCGCCATGCCCAGGCTCTCTTCCGCTTCTTCCAGCGCCGCCCGCAGCACCTGCTCGGCGCTACGCATGTTGCCCTGCTGCAGATACGTGAAGCCGGCAATGCATTGTCCGGTCAGCGCGCCGAACGCCGAATCGAGCAAAACCGAACCGTCGTTCAAAACGGGGCGAGAGCCCTGCTGCAACTGCCGCGCCTTGTCGAATTGGCCTTGATGGGCGTATAGCCAGCTGAGAATGTTGCGGCGCCCCCCGATCAGGATGGCATCCGATCCGCCCGACAGGGCCTCGACTTCCGCCAGCATACGCACCGCCCCATCGGTATCGTCCTCCTGCACGGCCAGCGACCCCTTCAACAAGGTCAGATGCGCCCGCGACGCGGTGTCGTCCGAGGCAAGCGCGGCCTCCAGTTCGGCCACGCTGGCGCGGCATTCGGCGGAGCGCCGGTAACAAAGGTGCGCCCAGGCCTCCCAGACCCTCAGAGCGGGATGATCACGGCGCAAGGCAAGCGGCAACAGTGCGACCGCGCTCACCAGGCTACGCATCTTCCCCCGCAGGAAAAGGGCGGGCGCATCTCGCTCCAGCCAGAACGCGGCCCTGTCCCCCCGTCCGGCGCTAAGCGCATGGGAGACGGCCTCTTGTAGGTGGCCGTGCTCGCCAAACCATTCCGCCAACGCGCGATGCGTGCCGGTCTGCACATCCTGCGGGAGGTCGCGGAACCGCTCAGTCAGCAACTCGCGCAGTAACGGATGAAAGCGGTGCCAGGCTTCGCGTCCGTCGCCATCGGCCGACATCAGGAACAGATTCTCGCGGCGTAGCCGCGCCAGCAGCGCCTGGCCTTGCGCCGGGCCGAACAGCGCGGCGCACAGCGACGCGCAAAACTGCCTGGCCATCGACAAGCGCGCCAGATCAGCCAGCAGTGCCGCATCCATTACCGCGAACACATGCCGATTGAAGAAGGCGGCAAAATCCGCGGCGTTTTGCAGGCTTGCCTGGGCGGCAGCGCTGGACGCCGAGGCGTCCAAGGGAATCGCCGCCAATTGCAGCCCGGCGATCCAGCCGTCAGTCAGGTCATACAGCAGCCGCGCCGTACGCTTTTCAACTCGGGGATGCCGGTGCTTCAGATATTGCTCAACCTCTGAAAACGAAAACCGCAATGCGTCGAAGCCGAACTCCACCACCTGATCCTTGTCTCGCAACCGGGCCACCGACAAGGCAGGCGCACTGCGGGACAACAAGGCCAGGTGTAGATTCGGCGGGGCGAAGTCGACGAGCGTCTGGAAGAACTGGTGGCTGGCAGGGTCCGATACGCTTTGGTAGTCATCCACCAGCAAACACAGCTGCCTGACATGGCGCTGTACGGCCAGGATCAAGGAGATCGCCACAGCATCGGCGGACACCCGCGCCCCATCCCGGTTCAAGATGAACGCCGCTTCACGGGCGAGCGCGGGATCGATCCGGTCCAGACTGGCGAATACGCCTTCCAGCAGATGGCCGGGGTCACCATCGTCGGCATTCAATGCGCACCAGGCGAAGTCGTATCCCATCCCAAGCATCGCGCCGCGCCATTGCTCGCCCAGCGCCGTCTTCCCCGCCCCAGCCGGGCCTTGAATGACGATCAGGGTTTTCGCCCTGGCTTCAACCAGCTTGTCCAGCAACCGGCCGCGCGGCAGCAAATTCTGGCTGCCCACCACGCCTTTGTTTCCAACCGGGGATGATTCATCGGGATGCATGGGCCCTCGCCTCCATCACCAGGATTCTAGGGCAGCAGAATGCCACGTCCCTCCCCGATTCGGGGGGGGAATTGGGTCTGGTTCATCATTAATCTGCTGGAATCGTTGCACATCCCTGTCCTGACGGAGCCACCATGTCCACACACGTCCTAGTCGCCGGCATTGGTATGACGCCCTTCTGCAAGCCGGCGCAATCGCCGTCCTACCTGGACCTGGGGCAGGCAGCCGTGCGCGACACGCTGCACGACGCAGGCCTTGCCTATGAAGCCATCGAACAGGCCTACGCCGGGTATGTCTATGGCGACTCCACGGCGGGCCAACGGGTGCTGTACCAGGTCGGCATGAGCGGTATTCCCGTCTTCAATGTGAACAACAATTGCGCCACCGGGTCGACTGCCCTTTACCTGGCGCGCCAAGCCATCACGTCCGGCGCCGCCGAATGCGTGCTGGCCCTGGGTTTCGAACAGATGCGGCCCGGGGCCATTGCGGCCCAGTTCCCCGACCGCCCGACTCCCTTCGACAAGTTCGATGCGTTAACGACCGAATTAGTCGGCATGCCGGAACTACCCTTGGCGCTGCGCTACTTCGGCGGAGCGGGTCTGGCGCACATGCGCGAATTCGGCACGCGCTTGGAGACGTTTGCGAAGATACGCGCCAAGGCAAGCCGGCATGCCGAGCACAATGAACGCGCCGTATTGCGCACGGTGCTTACCGCCGAAGACGTCATGGCGTCGCCGTCGGTCTGGGACGGCGTCATGACCCGCCTGATGGCATGTCCGCCGACCTGCGGCGCGGCTGCCGCCATCCTCTGCTCTCCGGCATTCGCGGCGCGTCATGGTCTATCTAACGCATCAGTCCGCATTGCGGGCCAGGCCATGGCCACCGACAGGCCTCAGACGTTCGAGTCCAAAGACATGCGGCAACTGGTCGGCGCGGATATGACCCGCCAGGCCGCTACAAAAGCCTATGAATACGCTGGCTATGGCCCGGAAGACGTGGATGTGGTCGAACTGCACGATTGCTTCGCGCACAACGAACTGATCAGCTACGAAGGCTTGGGCCTGTGTCGCCCCGGCATGGCCGAAAGACTGGTGGAAAACGGCGACAACACCTACGGCGGCAAGTATGTGATCAACCCCTCTGGCGGACTGCTTGCCAAGGGCCACCCCTTGGGCGCCACCGGCCTCGCCCAGTGTTTCGAACTTGTCAGTCAATTGCGCGGCGCTTGCGGCCCGCGACAAGTCGACAGCGTGCGAGTCGCGTTGCAACACAACCTGGGTTTGGGTGGCGCCTGCGTCGTGACGCTGTACGCCCGACACTGACGCAGTAATGCAGGAGCACGCCCGTTTGGCGCTGCTACCGGTCCGATCGTCCTGTGAATAGGACGCTGATGGCAAATGTCGGGTACTACCAGGATTGTCGTTCCCGACTTATCGTTAATGGAAGCAGACAGTGCGCCTGGCAAGCCACGAATGCCTGCCACTGCCGGGCGGTTGCCCGCTATCGATTCCCCAGGAGACTATCCATGAGCACCCCCGCAAACTTCAACGGCGCCCGCCCGGTCATCGACCCCGACAACGCCGCGATGCTGTTGATCGACCACCAAAGCGGACTGTTCCAGACCATTGGCGACATGCCCTTCACGACTGTGCGTTCGCATGCTGGCGCCTTGGCGAAGATGGCCACGCTGACCAGGATGCCCGTCATCACGACGGCGTCCGTGCCGCAAGGTCCCAACGGCCCGCTGATCCCGGAAATCCACAAGAACGCGCCGCACGCCAAGTATGTGGCCCGCCGCGGCGAAATCAACGCGTGGGACAACCCCGAATTCGTGGCGGCGGTGAAGGCCACCGGCCGCAAGCAGTTGATCATCGCCGGCACCATCACCAGCGTATGCATGGCCTTCCCTAGCATTGCCGCGGTGAACGAAGGCTTTCAGGTGTTCGCCGTAATCGATGCGTCGGGCACGTACTCGAAGATGGCGCAAGAGATCACGCTGGCCCGCGTCGTCCAGGCCGGCGTGGTGCCGATGGATACCGCCGCCGTCGCGTCTGAACTGCAACGCACGTGGCACCGCGACGATGCCGCGCAATGGGCCGAACTCTACGGCGCGATCTTCCCGTCCTATCAGCTGCTGGCCGAAAGCTACGCGAAGGCCCAGGAAGTCGAGAAGAACCAGGAACTGCTGGACTCCCAGCGGACCTGATCCCAACTCCCCGGCTGGTTTGTGGGCCGTGCCGCTGGCCGGCCCACCCTTTACTCGATGCGCCCGATCTCGGCGCCCGCCGTCACCGCCTTGCCTGCGGCAGCCTGATGCGTGAGCACGCCATCGCGATGCGCCAGCACTTGCATCTCCATCTTCATGGCTTCCATCGTGGCGATCAGTTCGCCTTGCTTGACGGTGGCGCCGTCTTCGGCGTTCCATGACTGGATGGTGCCCGCAATCGGCGCGGCCACGCTTTGCGCGCTGGCTTGCGCCGGGGCGGCCGTTGCCTCGCCGCCTGCTGCCGCGCCGGCGGATTGCAAGCCGCGCAGCAGTTCGGCGGGCAGGCCCAGCGACACGCGCCGGCCATCGATTTCCACCGCAGTACGGTGCAGGCTCACCGCGCCCAGCGGGGCCGGACGCACGGCGGCTTCCAGATCCGTGACGAAGTCGGTCTCGATCCAGCGCGTGTGCACCTTGAAGCCTTGGCCGTCGCCGATGAAATCGGCATGGTCCAGCACCGCGCGGTGGAACGGCAGCACCGAGGCCACGCCTTCAATGCGGAATTCGGCCAGTGCACGGCGGGCGCGCGCGATCGCCTGTTCGCGCGTGGCGCCGGTGACGATCAGCTTGGCCAGCAGCGAATCGAAGGTGCCTGGAATGGTGGAACCGGATTGCACGCCGCTGTCCACGCGCACGCCCGGGCCGGACGGCGCGGCGAAGGTCGTGATGAGGCCCGGCGACGGCAGGAAGCCGCGGCCCACGTCTTCGGCGTTGATGCGGAATTCGATGGCATGGCCGCGCGGCGCGGGCGCGGTGTCGATGGCCAGCGGCAGGCCGTCGGCGATGCGCAGTTGCTCGACCACCAGGTCCAGGCCGCAGGTCTCTTCGGTGACGGGGTGCTCCACCTGCAAACGGGTATTCACTTCCAGGAACGAGATGGCACCCGATGCGCTCAGCAGGAATTCCACCGTACCGGCGCCAACGTAGCCGGCGTGCGCGCAAATGTCGCGCGCCGACGCGTGGATGCGCTGGCGCTGCTCGTCGCTGAGGAACGGCGCGGGCGCCTCTTCCACCAGCTTCTGGTTGCGGCGCTGCAGCGAGCAATCGCGTGTGCCCAGCACCACCACCTTGCCATGCTTGTCGGCCAGCACCTGCGCTTCGACGTGGCGCGGGTGGTCCAGGAACTGCTCGACATAGCATTCGCCGCGGCCAAACGCCGTAACGGCTTCGCGCACGGCGGACTCGTACAGGTCGGCCACGTCTTCCATGCGCCAGACGACCTTCAGGCCACGCCCGCCGCCGCCGAACGCCGCCTTGATGGCAATCGGCAAACCGTGTTCGTGCGCAAAGGCCAGCACCTCTTCAGCGCCGCCCACCGGACCCGGCGTGCCCGCCACCAGCGGCGCGCCCACTTCCAGGGCGATCTTGCGCGCCTGCACCTTGTCGCCCAGCCGTTCGATGGTTTCCGGCGACGGGCCGATCCAGGTCAGGCCGGCGTCGATCACGGCGCGCGCGAAGCCGGCGCTTTCGGACAGGAATCCGTAGCCCGGATGCACGGCGTCGGCGCCGCTGCGGCGCGCCACCGCCAGCAGCTTGTCGATATTGAGGTAGGTGTCGGCCGGGCGGTCGCCCTCCAAGCCGAACGCCTCGTCGGCCATGCGCGCGTGCAGCGCGTCGAAATCGGCGTCGGCGTAGACCGCGACGGACTTCACGCCGTAATCGGCGCAAGCGCGGATGATGCGCACCGCGATTTCGCCACGGTTGGCGATGAGGACTTTCTTCATGGCTGGCATATTCAGGTTATTGCGTTGTGACTTGCGCGGCGGGAACGTCAACCGGGACAAAGGCGGAAACGGGGTTGAAGCGCACGCGCGCGCCGATGGGGATCTGCGCCGCGCGGTCCAGGTGCCAGGGCGCCACGGAGCCGATTACCGGGTAGCCGCCCGTCAGCGGGTGGTCGGCCAGGAACAGCACCGGCTGGCCGCTGGCAGGCACCTGGATCGACCCCTTGCGCGTGCCCTCGCTGGGCAATTCGGCATGGTTGGCGCGCTGCAGCGGCCGGTCGCCGTTCAAGCGGATACCGACACGATTGGACTGCGGGGTGACCGTCCAGGCCTGGCTGGCAAGCAGCGCCACGGCGTCGGCATCGCACCAATCGGTGCGCGGCCCCAACACGACGTCCAGCACGACCTCGACGTCCTGCATGGGCAGGTCCGCAGCCGGCAGTTCCGGCGCGCCGACGATGGCGCCCTGCCCGGCCGGCAGGATGCCGATGTAGTCTCCGGCGGCAAGCGCATCGGGGCCGACGCGCGCGAGCGTATCGGTCGAACGGCTGCCCAGCACGGGTTCCACAGCAAAGCCGCCGCGCGCGGCCAGGTAGTAACGAATGCCCGCGGCCGGCTGCCCCAGCGTGAGTGTGTCGCCGTCGTTCAAGGCAAGAGCCTCGTGGCCGGGAACGGTCCAGCTGCCCCCCTTGGCATCACGCAGGGTCAGCTCGCCTCGCGCGCCTGTCACGGCCACCACGCAGGCGCCATGCGCGCGGACCTGGAAGCCGCCGTACACGATTTCGATGCAGGCCTGACCGGGCTGATTGCCGACCAGCCGGTTGGCGGCGCGCAGCGCGCCCCGGTCCATTGCGCCCGACGCAGCCACGCCCTGGCGGGCCTGCCCGGGGCGGCCCAGGTCTTGGAAAAGCGCTTGCAGGCCGGGCGCCACCACTTCCAGCGAAGGCGTGGCGGTGCCAGTCCGGCGGGAGGTGGAGGGATCTGCGCCGGTGGCGGGCGTCGAAGCCGCCCGAGCAGCAGGCGCGGGACCGGCGTCGATGAAGCGGACGCGATAGCCCGGCTGGAGCAACGCGGGCGTGTCGCGAGACAGGTCCCACATGGGGGTCGTCGTCACGCCAAGGATCTGCCATCCACCGGGGCTGGCTTGCGGATAAACGCCGCTGAATGTGCCGGCCAGCGCCACCGCGCCCGCCGGGATGCGCGTTCGCGGCGTCTTGCGCCGGGGCACGTCCAGGCTGGGGTCGCCGCCGCTCAGATACGCAAAGCCCGGCGCAAAGCCGGTGAACGCCACGCTATAGGTGCTGGCCGTGTGGCGGCGCACCACTTCTTCGGGGGGGATGCCGAGCAGAGTTGCGACTTCGCCCAGGTCTTCGCCGTTGTAATGGACGGGAATTTCGATCAGCGTGCCGTCGCGCGCGACGCGGCCTGATGTATCGCGGCCGCCGATATCGGCGATCAGCGCCTCGCGCGTCACGCGGTCCGGGCGGAACACCACCAACACGGTGCGCGCAGCCGGCACCAGCTCGGTGACGCCGTCGATCGGCCGGGCCTGCAGCGCATCAAACAGCGCCAGGGTCTGCTCCAGATCGTCCAGTTCAACGAGCAGAGCATCGGTATTCACGGGCAGAAAGCGCACGTGTTCTCCTAGGCGGGAAATTCCCGGGGGTTCAACGTCTATGGGGCAAGATGGCGGTACGCGGTGACGCCTGCAAACGAGCGAATGGTAACGCCAGACTGCTCCAGGCGGCGACGCACTTCGCGCGCCATGTCCACCGCGCCTGGGCTGTCGCCGTGCACGCAGATGGAATCCGCCTGCACCCGGGTGAGCGAGCCGTCGATGGCTTCGACCACGCCTTCCTCGACCAGGCGCACCATGCGCTGCGCCACTGCTTCCGGGTCATGCAGCACGGCGCCCTTCTCGCGGCGGGAAACCAATGCGCCTTGCGGGGTATAGGCCCGGTCGGCGAAGGCCTCGGACACCACCCGCAGGCCGCGCTCTCGCGCCAGCGTGAGCAGGGGCGAACCGGCCAGGCACACCAGCGCCAGTGCCGGGTCGATTTCAAGGATGGCGGTGATGACGTCGTTGCCTTGGCGCGCGTCATGCGCGATGGTGTTGTACAGCGCGCCATGCGGCTTGACGTAGCTGACCTGCGTGCCCGCGGCCGCCGCCAGGCCCTTGAGCGCACCGATCTGATAGATCACGTCCGCCACCAGATCGGCGCTGGCCACGTCCATGTTGCGCCGGCCGAAACCTGTCAGGTCCGGGTAGGACACGTGCGCGCCCACCGCGACGCCGTTGGCCGCAGCGCCTTTCAGCGTCGCCAAAATACCGGCGGGGTCGCCCGCATGGAAACCGCAAGCCACGTTCGCGCTCGAGACCAGCGCCAGCATTGCGGCGTCGTCGCCCATGGTCCAGGCGCCCAGGCTTTCACCCAGGTCGCTGTTCAGATCAATCGTGGTCATTGCTTGTTCGCTATTTGCCGTCAGGTCCAGAGTGTAGAACGTCTGTTACAGCATTGTTCTACAATTTTTATGAATAGTAGATCAAATAGCAGATAATTGCCTATCAGTAATTGCCCCAAGCCAGTACAAAATAACTTGATATGCAGGGCAATCCGGCCAACGCTCAGATACACTCGAAACCAAGCAGCTCTTTCGGCTGCGCCACACCCGCCTATGACCGATCCGAACGCGCACCAGACCCTGACCGACAAAGTCACCGAACAGATACGCCGCCGGCTGATCGACGGTGAATTCGCGCCCGGCCAACGGCTGTCCGAGGCGACGTTGACGCAAAGTCTGGATGTATCGCGCAATACGCTGCGCGAAGCGTTCCGCAACCTGACCAAGGAAGGCCTGCTGACCCATTCGCCCAACCGCGGCGTGGCGGTCGCGGTGCCCAGCATGGCGTCCATCATCGATCTTTACCGCGTGCGGCGCATGATCGAATGCCAGGCGCTGGCCCAGGCATACCCCCACCATCCCGCGCATCAGCGCATGCGCCAGGCAGTGGATGACGCGGTGGCGCGCCGGCAAAACCAGGACTGGTCGGGTGTGGGAACGGCGAACATGGCCTTCCACATGGCCATCGTGGAACTGGCCGATAGCGAACGGCTGAACGCCATGTTTTCGCTATTGCTGGCCGAGCTGCGCCTGGTTTTCGGCCTGCTGCAGGACCCGGAATTCCTGCACGCGCCGTACGCCGAAATGAACAAGCGGATCCTGGAACTCGTCGAAGCCGGCGAATTCCAGAAAGCCGCCGATGCGCTCAAGGACTACCTGGCCCAATCCGAGCGCATCGTGCTGGCGAGCTATGCGCGCCGCGTCAGCGCCGCGGGCGGCTGAGCCCGCCACGTCCGCAGCACATCCACCGCCAGGAATACCAGCAGGCTGACGCCCATCACGGGCAGGCACCACCCCAGTGCCAATGCCACGACGGCGGCCAGAATGCGGCCCGGCCAGGCCAGTTCGCGCCACGCTTGCGTCAGCGTCTGGCCGGACGCGCCCGACGCCGGACGGCGCAACCACCACATGCGGTAGCCCAAGACGATCATCACCGTCAGCGCCACGCCGATGGCGGCCATGAGCAACTGGTTCGGCCAGCCGAACAGAATGCCCATGTGCATGTCCACGCCCCAACGGATCAGTTTGGCGATCAGCGGAAACGTGGCGAAGTCCGCGCGGCTGGTGACGGTGTAGGTGGCCGGATCGATGGCGATGGTATCCACCTGCGTGGGCCACGAACGGTCCACTTCCCGCACCGTCCAGGCCTGATCAGCGCTGCGTGGCGGCCGGATCTCCAGCTGGTCGCTATCGATACCGCCGGCGCGTGCGGCGTCCAGGATGCGGTCGATATCACCCGAAGGCGCTGCCGCCGGCGTCATGGCCATGCCCGCCATGGCGCCATGATGATGTGCGTGTTCGACCTCGCCCTGCGCAGGCGGCATCCCGGCGCCCGGCAGCTTCACTGACACGGACGGCGTGATCCAGCCCAATTGCGCCCGCAGTTGATCCACGCGCCCGCCTGCCCAGTTCGACCAGGTCAGGCCCGTCGCGGACAGGAACAGCAGCCCCACCGCCAGCCACAAGCCCAACAGCGTGTGCCAGCGGCGCGTCCGCAGACGCGGGCTGCGCGCCATCGCGGCCGGATTACGGCGGCGGCCCGCCAGCCACATCACCAGCCCGCCCAAGGTGGCCAGCCACATCCATGAGGCGGCCAGCTCGCTGTAATTGCGGCCCACTTCGCCCAACATCAGGTTGCGGTGCAGGTAGTCCAGCGCAGTGCGGAACGGCAGCGTGCCGCTGGTGCCGTAGACGATCATGTCGCCCTTGATGTCCAGCGTGACGGGGTCCACGAACAAGGCCCGGCTTTCCGAATCACCCAGGCCGGGGTACGTGAACATCACGCGCGTGGTGTCGCCCGCGCCGGGCGCCGGGCGCACGGCGAACAGCCGCGGGCCGGCGCCGATGCGCGCCTGCGCCGCCTGGACCTGGCTGGCCAGGGACTGGGCCGGGCCTGTCGAGGTGGTGCGCAGCTGATCGGCGTAAAGCAGGTTTTCGATCTGGGGCGTCAGCACGAACAAGGTGCCGGTGACGGCCGCCACCAGGATGAAGGGGCCGACGAACAGCCCGATATAGAAATGCAGTCGGGTGATCAGCGCCAGCAAGGCGCTGCGTCCCGCAGCCCGCTCGCGCGCGGGCGCCGCGGGGGAATCCAGGGTTTGGGTGGACATGGGATCCTCGAATACGAACGACGCCGCCCTGCCGGGGCGGCATTCATGCGCGCAGTGCGCGCACGCCGGTTACGGTCATTCGAAGGTCGAGGGTGGTGCGCGTGGCCCCACTGGCGGGCCGGCGGCCGGCATGGGCGGACGCGGGCTGTCTGCCTGGAGCGGCGTCTGGGCCAACCAGCGCAGCAGCACAGGCGCCACCGCCAGCATCGGCGGCACGTCCAGCACCTGATGGGCGCTCAAGCCGAAGGGGCATTCCTGCCCTGCCCCGCCGCGCTCGTCAGGCGTGCCGTGTCCATGATGGCCGAGATGGGGATCGTGCTGCGCCGTCAGCATGCGCAACGCCGACAACGACCCGCCGCCTGCCGCGCAGAAGCCCAGGGCCAGCCGGCCCTGCCGCAGGGCGTCGGCGTCCGGCATATATCCCACCGGTACCCAGGCCCGCGCCACCAGCAACAGCAGCAGCAACAGCCGCCCGAAATCGGCGGCCGAGGCAGTGCGTGGGAATCGACAGGAAAGTCCGGTGCGCATGCGCCCATCCAGCGCGCCGGCGGATTCCGGCGCCACGGCAGAATTCTACTCGCGCGCCACCGAAAGCCGGGCGACGCTTTCTGCTTGCGGATGCCCTGTTTCGGGCATAAATTGAGCAAACCGTTTTGGGCTTGAGGCATTCCCCTTAAGTCCGACACGGCGTCGAGAGGTCGTTTTTTATCTTTTAAGCCCGCGAGGAGCGTTGCGATGAAAGTGAAACACCTGTTAGGCCCGGCAGCGCTTGCGCTGTCCATGCTGTTCACCACGCCTGGCGTGGCCCAAACCACCGATCCGGCCCCCATCGTCACCGGAAAGCAATGGACGGAATCAGACGCCAGCCTGAAGAAAGCCTACCTGCTGGGGATCGCCAACCTGCTGCAAGTGGAACGCGCGTACCAGGAACGGCGCAAGCTCAACGACACCCAGACCCTGGTTCCGCGGTTCGCCAATGGCCTGCAATCGCACACCCTGGACTCCGTGCGTGACGGGCTGGACAGTTGGTACGCTGCGAACCCCACCAAGCTGGACCGCCCCGTGATCGAGACCTTGTGGTTCGAGATCGTCGTCCCCGGCACGAAGCGCAAGCCCTGAAGGAGCTGTCATGAAGCTAATTCGATCGATTGTCATCGGCGTCGCGATAGGGACGCTTGCGGCCTGCACGAACATGACGCCCAAGCAGCAAGGCACCGTGTCGGGTGCCGCCATCGGCGCCGCCGCGGGCGCAGGCATTGCCGCCATCGCGGGCGGCAGCGCATGGACGGGAGCCGCCATCGGCGGCGTGGCAGGCGGCGTCGCGGGCAATATCCGCGGCGGCAAATCCTACTGACCCCGCCTCCCGCCCCGGCGCGCGGCCCTTACGTGGCCGCCGCCCGGGGCGTCCAGCAAAACCATTTCAACCCGGCGACGGATCCCGGCTCATCGGGATCGTCGTGCTCAAACCCCACTTCAATCCCGCCCTCGGTCGTGACCAGGAAGGCGTAGGGCGGCGCATGCGGGCGCACCGACCGGATGGCGATTCCGTGCTGCGGTGCGGCATCCAGAAAGCGCGGCATGGGGGTTTCCGCGCACAGCAGGCCGGCCTCGGTCAGCGTCAGTGGGCCGCCACAGGCTGCGCCGTTCGGGCCGCTGAAGCTGTCGACGAAGACGGTGACGAGCGACGCCGGTGACTCAAAGTGGAATTCAACGTCGCCGTAGGCCACGATCAGCGGAAAACAATCGGCCTCGCCCGGGACGTACGGGCGATCGGGATCATTCGGGTTGTAGACCTGGTCGGCCGGCCCCAGCGCCGCAAACACCGTTTCCGGTGAAGCGCCGGCAACCGGAACGTAGGGGCCGAAGGCGCCGTTTTGGAGAAAGGCGATCAAGGAGATAGGCGTCATGCGCCGCATTATCCCTTGTGCCGCATCGCGCCGTCCGCCTTTCTGCCAGCCAAACCCTAGCTTTGCTTGGCGCGCCAAGCGTGGTACCTGGCCTGGTTTTCCTGGTTGGGCGGATACAGGCCGGGCAACTTCTCGCCCGCTTCCACCTGCTGCATGATCCAGCCTTCCAGCCGTTCCTGCTCGATGGCGATCTCGACCACCTCGTCCAGCAAGGCGGCGGGAATCAGCACGGCGCCATCGCGGTCCAGCACGATCACGTCATTCGGAAACACCGCGACGCCGCCGCAGCCAACGGGTTCCTGCCAGCCCACGAAAGTCAGGCCGGCCACGGACGGCGGCGCAGCCGCACCGCTGCACCACACCGGCAGGCCGGTGCCTTCGACGCCTTCCAGATCCCGCACCACGCCGTCCGTCACCAGCGCGGCCACGCCGCGCTTTTGCATCCGTGCGCACAGGATGTCGCCAAAGATGCCGGCATCCGTCACGCCCATCGCGTCCACTACGGCAATGCAGCCCTCGGGCATGTCCTCGATCGCCGCCCGCGTCGAAATGGGCGACGCCCACGAGGCCGGCGTGGCCAGGTCTTCGCGGGCCGGCACGAAGCGCAGCGTGAACGCGCGCCCCACGATCCGCTTGGCGCCCGGCGCCAACGGCTGCGCGCCCCGCAGCCACACGTTGCGCAGCCCCTTCTTGAGCAGCACGGTGGTCAGCGTGGCGGTGGTGATGCCGGACAAGGCCTGGACGACGCGGGCGTCCAAAGGCTGAGTTGCAATCGTCATGATGCAGGTTCTCCTTGAATGGACTTCGATTGTGACCCTGCGCAAAACGCAACACAACACGGTTTTTGCAGATTCAGAATCCGTTTTTTATACCTGCGTCTTCGGATTTGCCGTTGTGGCGCGCGCCGCCCCTCAGGCTTACCAGCGGTGCTGATACGTCAACGTCAGTACGGTACCGGCCGCTGGCAGGCGGCTGGTATTGGTGCTGCTGCGCATCAGCTGGCTGTACAGCGGGTAGTAGTCGCGGTTGAACAGGTTTTCGATGCCGACCGTCACGGTGTCCTTCTTGGTGAATTGGTAGCGGCTCATGACGTCCACCGTGAAATAGCTGTTGACCTCGCGCCGCCCGAAGCTGGCCACGCCGTCCAGCCGATAGTCCTTGCTGGCGTAGTAGTTGGCCTGGATGCGGTTGCTCCAGCGCTCGTTCGGCCGGTACTGCACGTAGCCCGTCAACTTCACCGGCGGAATGCGGTACCCGGTCATGTTGCGCCATTCGCCGCCATCGGGCTGTTCCTGCCCCTTCATCCAGGTGAACGTGCCGCCCGCGCCCCAGACCTCGTCGTCCGTCAGGTAGTCCGCGGCGGCTTCCACGCCGTACACGCGTTCCTTGGTGCGGGTCAGGATGAGGCCATTGTTGAAGCTCTGCACGTCGCCCAGCTTGGACGTGGTGTAGAACACCGCCAGCGACGCCGTCGTGTTGCCCAGGCCGCCGCGCCAGCCCAGCTCGTAGTTGTTGGTCTTGACGGGTTCCAGGTCCGACGAGCCGATGTCGAAGCCCGGCCGCGCGTTGCGCATCTGCACACCGATGTCGGGCAACTGGAAGCCCTGGCTGAACGACGTGTAGAACTCCTGGCCGCGCACGGGCTCATAGCTCAGGCCCACGTTGAACAGCAAGGCGTCGTAGTTCACCGTGCCGCCCTGGACCGTGGCCGGCGACGGCACCCGCGACTGCGAGAGCGGCACGAAATCATCGAAGCGCGCCGACGAATATTCGTAGCGCACGCCGCCCTGCCCGGACCACTGGTCGTTGAAGCGGTGCTCCAGCTGGCCGAAGATGCCCGTGCTGCGCGTGGTCAGTTCCGGCATGTAGGTCAGCGTGCCCGTCTTGCGGAATACGCGCCCGCCACTGCTGTCGAACGCGGCCGGATCGAAGATGTCGATTGGCATGTCGCTGCGTTCCTGGTTGAAGTCCACGCCCCACAGCAGGCGGGTCTTGTCGGAGGCGCCCAGCGGCGTGTCGATGGTCAGGCGGCTGCCCAGCACCTTCGAATTCTGCATGGCCTGGTCCACGTTACCGCCGCGCGTGACCACGGCGCGCGCGTCGAACGGCGTGAAGCGCGTGTAATAGTCGCGGTAATAGACCTGGGCCGACAGCTTGCTGCCCCACAGGTTCTGGTGCTGGTATTCCAGGTTCACCAGCGTGTTGCGGATCTGGTTCTGGTCGACCAGTTCCAGCCCGCCCAGCGGCAAGGCGCGCGCCGTGCCCGGCGGCAATCGGCCCACTGAAGGGTCCGAGCCGTAATTGCTGTCCTGGTCGGCGTTGTAATAGCTGGCCGACAGTTGCACCCGCTGGTCGTCGTCGATGCGCAACCCCAGCTTGCCGCCCACGCTGTAGATGTTGGAGTCGAACAGGTCGCCCTGGCTGGGCTCGGAGGCAATGCGACGGCCTTGCGCGTCGTAAGAGGCGCCGTTGTGGCGCGCGCCCAGGTCCAACGCGTAATCAAGCTTGCCCTGGCTGCCCGCGAAATGCTGCTGCAGCTGGCCACCCAGGCCATCGGCACGCAAGCGGCTCAGCGGCGAGACGGCGGTGAGCGTGGTCTCGGACACGGGTTCGCCCCCGGCCGGGCGCGTCGTGATTGAAACGATCCCGCCCGTGGCCCCTGCGCCATAGATCGAACTGCTGCCGCGCAACACTTCGACGCGTTCGATGATGGCCGGATCGATGTTGGCCAGGTTGCGCGACGAATCGCGGTTGGTATTCAGCGGGATGCCGTCCACCAGCACGAGGATGCCGCGGCCGCGCAGCGTCTGGCCGTAATCAGTGATGGTGCGGCTGGAATCGGCCATGCCGGGCACGACTTTGGACAGCACCGTCGCCAGGCTGTCTGAGCCCGTGCGCAGTTCTTGCAGATTGTCGCGTTCCAGCACGATGGTCTGCTGCACCGGGCTGACCAAGTTGCTGGCCATGCGCGAGGCGCTGACCTCGATCGGCGCCAGCACCGTCGGCGCGGCGGCGCTGGCCGGTTCAAGAATGATGGCGCTGCCTTCGCGGCGGGCGCGCAACGGCGTGTCGCGCAGCAAGGCGTCCAGGGCCTGCTCGGGCGTCATCGTGCCCGACACCGCCTGCGCCTGCATGCCGGCCACGGCTTGCGGCGTGTAGAAGATCTGCAAGCCATGCTGCTGCGCCAGCCGCTTGAGCGCAGCGTCCAATGGCTGGGCGGGCATATCGATGGCGACCGGCGGCGACGCGGCCCAGGCGGCGGGCGCCCCCAAGGCGATCAACACCGCCGCGCTGACGGCCCTGATCCGGCAGGCCACCGGCCGCGCCCGCTTGTTCTTATTGCGATCCACTTCATCCTCTCCTGATTGGGACGGTCTCCGGCCCCCTTGGCCGGCATAGCCCCGCGATAAGAGAGAAGACGCAAAAGCGGAAAAAAACCTGAATACCGGCGCGAAATATTTTTGCCGGCCCCTCGCGGCCTTAGCGGGCCACGACTTCGGCCCGTCCGTCGGGCAATTTGCGCACCGTCACCGGCAGGATGTGCGGCAGCGCCGTCAGGAAGGCATCGGTGTCGTCGATACGGAAGACGCTGGTCAGGCGCAGGTCCGCCAGCCCCTTACTATCGGCCAGCACGATCGGCTGTGCGCGATAGCGCGAGACTTCCCGCACCGCGCTGGCCAGATCGGCGTCGCTGAAGACGATCTGCCCCGCCCGCCAGGCCAGGGCCGAGGCGACAGGCGCCGTTTGCGGCGGCTCGACCTTGCCCTGCGCGCCGACGCGGGCGCCGAGTCCTGGCGTTACCGACACGGCGCGGCCCGGTTCGTCCTGTCGCCCGGCCACCCGCACCGAGCCGGATTCGACCATCACACGCACTTCCTCGGCATCGCGGCGCACGTCGAAACGCGTGCCCGTGACGGTGGCCGTACCCAGCCCGGCGTCCACGACGAACGGCCGGCCGGTGTCCTTGTCGACGGCGAACAGCACTTCGCCCTCCAGCAGTTCGACCTGTCTTGCGGCCGCGTCGAACCGCACCTTCACGTGGGTGCGGCTGTTCAATTCCGCGCTGGACCCGTCGGGCAACGCCACGACGCGGCGCTCACCGGGCGCCGTCCGGTACTCCGCGGTCTGCACGGAAGCGGGCTGATACTGCTGCCAGAACAGCACGCCGGCCGCCACCGCCAGCGCAGTTACGCTCAGCGCCAGCACCTGGCGCCGTCCGGACGATGACGCGCGCCGGCGCGGCTGGGCCAGCGCCCGCAAACGGTCGGCGGGCACCTCGGACGCGGCCTGCCAGATGGATTCCAGCACGCGGTATTCGTAGGCGTGGCGCGGATCGGCAGCCAGCCAGGCCTGCAGTTCGGCCTGCTCGGCGGCGTCCAGTTCGCCGGACCGCGTGCGGGCGAACCATTTGGCTGCCTCGGCCCGCGGCGCGTCGCTAGCTGGGCGCATAGGCCCCCAGGCGTTCGCGCAGGTGCAAGGCGGTGCGGATCATGTATTTTTCGACCATGTTTTTGCTCAGGCCCATGCGCTCGGCGATCTCGGCCTGCGTCAGGCCCTCCAGCCGTTGCCAGATGAAGACCTGCCGGCATTTGAGCGGCAATTCGGCCAGCGCGGTTTCCAGCGCCTGCCCCAATTGCTGCGTGCGCGCCTGCGCCACGGGATCGCCCAGCTCGCTGGGATGGGCCGCTATGGTATCAAGCGTCACCCACTCGTGCCCGCCTTCGCGGCGGAAGCCGTCCACAGCCGTATTGCGCGCCGCCTGATGCAGATAGGCGCGCGGCTGTTGAACGTGGTCGGAACCGGCCTCCAGGCACTTCACGAAGGCGTCATGGGTCAAGTCCTGCGCGGCGTCGCGGCACCCCAGCTTGCGGGTCCAGACGGCGAGCAGTTCTTCGTAATAGGCAAGAAAGCCGTGTGGACGAGACCGGGAGGATGACATGGGGCAGGATCGATGCGAAGCGGCATGATAATGCTTTTTATTAGCGATTGCTATGACACGGCCCGGGGTCGGGAAAATCTGCCGGGCATACCGGTTTTTCCGCACCAGCCGGCCCGAGCCCTCGGCGAGGCGGGCGGATTTTCCCCCGCTGCGCGCGGCGGGAAGCCGGCCCAGGCACGCTAATTGCGCAGAGGCGGGAGTTTCCCACCCCGGAGAGTCCATGCCCGCCCCGAACCACGATGCCTCCCGGAGGTTGACGGTGCTGACCGTCAACACCCACAAAGGGTTCACCAGCTTCAACCGGCGCTTCATGCTGCACGACCTGCGCGCAGCCCTGCGGACGGCCGCTCCGGACGTGGTGTTCCTGCAGGAAGTGCTGGGCGAGCATCAGGCTCATGCCGAGCGCCACTCGACCGCGTGGCCGGCCTCGTCCCAGTATGAATTCCTGGCCGATACGCTGTGGACGGACTTCGCCTATGGCCGCAACGCCGTCTATCCGGCCGGCCATCACGGCAACGCGATCCTGTCGCGCTACCCGATCGAGCGGTACGAGAACCATGACGTCAGCGTGGATGGGCACGAAGGTCGCGGCCTGCTCCATTGCGTTTTGCGCGTGCCGGACAGCGCGCCCGTCCATGCGATCTGCGTGCACCTGGGCCTGCTGGAACGGCATCGGGGCCAGCAACTGAACGGGCTTTGCAAGCTGGTCAGCCGCGACGTGCCGGCAGGCGAACCCCTGCTGATCGCGGGCGACTTCAACGATTGGCGCTTGAACGCAGACCGGCTGATGGCCGGCTGCGGCACGCAGGAGGTGTTCACCACCCGGCTGGGCCGCCCTGCCCGCACCTTTCCCGCCCGCTGGCCCTTGCTGCGGCTGGACAGGATCTACGTACGCAGCGTGCGCGACTGGCGCCCGGTCCCGCTGGCCTCGCGAGTCTGGTCGCGATTGTCGGATCACGTGCCGATTTCAGCGGAGATCGCGCTATGACGACCGTTGATCTGGGTTGGCGGGAGGGCAACCGCTACACGCTGCTGGAGAATGGCGAAGTCTATTTCCCCGCCGTTCGCCGCGCCATCGAGTCGGCCAAGCACGAGGTGTTGGTCGAGACCTTCATTCTGTTCGAGGACAAGGTCGGACAGGAATTGCAGCAGACGCTGATCGCGGCCGCCGGGCGCGGCGTCAGCGTGGATTTGCTAGTGGACGGCTACGGGTCGGATGAGTTGACACCCGAGTTCATCGGCGCCATGACGGAAAGCGGCGTGCGTGTCCATATTTTTGATCCGCGGCCCAGGCTTCTGGGCATCCGCACCAACGTATTCCGCCGCATGCATCGCAAGATCGTCGCGGTGGACAGCCAGTGCGCGCTGGTGGGCGGCATCAATTTCTCGGCGGACCATCTGCCGGATTTCGGCCCCGAAGCCAAGCAGGATTACGCGGTGCAGGTGGATGGCCCCTTGGCGGCCGATATCGCCGACTACGCCCGCGCGGCGTTGAAGCGGCCGCCGCCGCGGCGGTGGCGACGGCCTCCTGTGGCCTCGGTGCCCGACGGCGACGGCGGCGGGCGGCTGGTCGTGCGCGACAACCTGGGCCACACGACTGACATCGAACGCTATTACCGTGCGGGCCTGCGCGCCGCCAAGCGCGACGTGCTGATCGCCAACGCCTATTTCTTTCCCGGCTACCGCCTGCTGCGCGACCTGGCCAATGCGGCCCGTCGCGGTGTCCGGGTGCGCCTGCTGCTGCAAGGCGAACCCGACATGCTGGTGGCCCGCCTGGCGGCCACGATGCTTTATGACCACCTGATGAGCGCGGGTGTCGAGATCTACGAATACTGCAAGCGTCCCCTGCACGGCAAGGTGGCCTGCATGGACGACGATTGGTGCACGGTGGGGTCCAGCAATCTGGATCCGCTGAGCCTGGCCCTGAACCTGGAGGCGAACGTGGTGGCCCGCGACGCGTCGCTGAACGCGGCCTTGCGTGACAGCCTGGAGCGCCTGATCGCGCAGGACTGCAAGCCGGTTCCTAAGAGCGCCAAACCCACCCGGGCGCTGCGCCGGTTCTGGGTCGGCGTGGTGGTCTTCCATTTTCTGCGGCGCTTTCCGGCCTGGGCGGGCTCGCTGCCCGCCCACAAGCCTAAGCTACAGACCATCAAGCCCGCCCCGCCGGGCGAAGGCGAGACGGCATGAGGGTCTTCCGCACGAACCTCATGCGCTCGCTGCGCCATCGCTGGCCGCGCATCAAGAAGGTGCTGCCCTGGCTGATACTGGCCGTGGTGGCGGGCCTGTTGTTCTATTTCGGCCGGTCGGTGGATTGGCCGCAAGTATGGCAAGCCATGCGCCGGATTCCCCGCGACGCCATCCTGATGGCCGGTGGGCTGGTCGTGCTGGGCTATCTGAGCTATGCCACGCTGGATCTGCTGGGGCGCCGATACACGGGCCACAAGTTGCCTTGGCCGACCGTGGTGGGCGTGGCGATGCTGAGCTATGCCTTGAACCTGAATCTGGGCGTGTTGCTCGGCGGGCTGGGCACGCGGCTGCGCCTGTACGCCAGGCTGGGTTGCCGCAAGGCGGTGGCCACGCGCGTGGCCTTGTTTTCAGCGGCCTCGAACTGGATCGGCTATGCGTGGGTGGCGGGCGCGGTGTTCGTGAGCGGCGCATTGCCGGTGCCCGAGGGCTGGGATGTGGGCAGCGGCGTGCTCCGGCTGATGGGGGCGGTGATGCTGGCAGCCGGCATCGGCTATGTCTGGGCATGCGCCCGCGCGCGCCGGCGCTCGGCCACCTGGCTGGGCCAACGCGTGACCTTGCCACGCGCCCGCATGGCGGCGCTGCAATGCCTGTTCGCCGGCCTGTCGTGGATGTTCATGGGCGCGGTGGCCTATGTGTTGCTACAGGGCAAGGCGCCCTACCCGGTGGTGCTGGGCATCCTGCTGTGCTCAAGCTTTGCGGCCGTGCTGACGCGTGTGCCGGGCGGGCTGGGCACCACAGAGGCGATCTTCGTCGCCGTGCTGGCGCCGAAGTTGCCGTATTCCGAGGTGTTAGGCGCCGCCCTGGCGTACCGCGCCTGCTACGCCCTGGCGCCGCTGTGCCTGGCGCTGGCCGCCTTTCCGATCGTGGAAGCGCGCATCGCGTGGCGCAAGCGCCAGGCGCCGGCCGCATTGTCCGGGCACGAAAAGGCGTCTTCGTAGGCGCACGGCGCCCGCCCGGGCACGCCGCTTGCTGACATCGCCAACATGAAAAAAATACCGCACCCCCCCCCAGAGTCCGACCTGGTCGTCGCCTATCCCCGCCGGGCCAACGCGTCTGAACACGAGATCGCGTCCCAGGAAGCCATGGCGGCTAGATTGGCAGCCTTGCTGGGGCGCCGCTTCAAGCCGGACTACCGGCCCAGCCGCCATCGGGGCGAACCCCCGCCCTATTACGTGCCCGACCGCACGCTGATCGGCGTGGTGCGCGCCGCGCGCCTGGGCATCAACCGGGCGGCGGACCTGTACGGGGGCGTCGCCCCGCATTCCTTCGTGGCGGGCAAGTCCATTACCCATGGGCTGGCCAGCCCCCACGCCAAGGCCCCGAAAGCCTGGGTGGCGAGCCTGGCCGACACCTTGCGGGACGTGGTTCTGACGGGATATACCGCCTTCACCCTGCCGGATGCCGAGGCCGCCGGCCTGCGTCTGCTCAAGCACGGGCGGCTGCGCATCAAGCCCGCGGACGCCAACGCCGGACGCGGACAGGTCGTCGTGCGCAACGCCGCCGAATTGCATGCGGCGCTGGCCGGCCAATCCGCCACGGCCATACGCAGGCTCGGCCTGGTGCTGGAGGAAGACCTGGAAGACGTCACCACCTACAGCGTCGGTTGGGCGCGCGTGGGCAAGATGGAGATCTCCTACGTCGGCACCCAGTCGCTGACGCCGGACAATACGGGCGTGCCGGTATACGGGGGCTCGGAACTGCGGCTGGCCCGGGGCGGCTTCGACGCCTTGCGGGCATTGGACCTGGAACCCCGGGAACGCCAGGCCGTGGATATGGCCTGCCGCTATGACGCTGCGGTATCGACCGCGTATCCCCAGCTGTTCGCGTCGCGCCGCAACTACGACGTGGCGTTCGGCCGCAACGCGGCTGGCGAAACGCGGGGCGGCGTCCTGGAGCAATCGTGGCGCGCGGGCGGCGCCAGCCTGGCCGAACTGGCCGCCATGCAGGCGTTCGCGCTGTCGCCGTCCATGGCGTCTGTGCGCGCCGCCACTCGTGAGCGCTACGGCCCGGACGCGCCCCGACCGATCCCGCAGCATCTGGTCTTTCACGGGGAGGATTCCGCCGTCGGCCACATCAGCAAGTCTGGCGGCATCCTGGAGGAAGCCAATGGCGGCGCATAGCGATCCCATTGCGCTATCGGTGGATGGCCAGACCCTGGACGGCACGTTCCTGACGCCGGAAGACAAGGTCCCTGGCGTGCTTTTCATTCACGGATGGGGCGGCAGCCAGGCGTTTGACCTGAACCGCGCCAAGGGGATCGCTGCGCTGGGATGCGTGTGCCTGACCTTCGACCTGCGCGGCCACGCGGCAACCCGCGAGCAGCAGTTGCAGGTCACCCGCGAAGACAATCTGCGCGACGTGGTGGCGGCTTACGACCGCCTGGCCGCGCACCCCTCCCTGGACTCGGGTTCGGTCGTGGTGGTGGGCAGCAGCTATGGCGGCTATCTGGCCGCCCTGCTCAGCAGCCTGCGCCGCGTGCGGTGGCTGGCCTTGCACGTGCCTGCCTTGTATCTGGATGACGAATGGCTGTTGCCCAAGAACCAGTTGAACCGCGAGACGCTGCGCGCCTACCGCAACAGTTATGTCCCGCCGGAATCGAATCGCGCCTTGAAGGCCTGCGCCGACTTCGCGGGGGACGTGCTGATCGTGGAAGCGGAACACGATACGTTCATTCCCCACTCCACCATCATGAGCTACCGCTCTGCGTTCCGCCGGTCGCACTCGCTGACGCACCGCATCATCGACGGCGCGGACCACGCGCTGACGGAAAAAACGGCGCAGCGCGCCTATACCTCGATCCTGGTCAACTGGGTGACGGAAATGGTGACCGGCGCGCGGATCGCGGACCCGCGGCCGGTACCGTGAAGCCGGGGCCTATCGGCCCCGGGCATCATGGCCTGCCGTCGTGGCCTACCAATAGATGTCTTGCTTGTAATAGGTGTGCAGGCTTCTTGCCCACGTCTCGTCCGCCATGCTGGGCCAATTGTCCTTGTTGAAGCCCGGCGCGTTCTTCAGCGTTTCCTTGTCGACGTTCAGCACAAAGCACTTGCGGTCGGTGTCCAGCGTCAACGCACCCCAGGGGATCGCGAACAGCTTGTCGCCGATGCCCAGCACGCCGCCGCGCGACAGGACCGCATAGGCCACACGGCCGCGAGGCACGTCGATCATGATGTCCTTGATCGATCCCAGTTCCTCGCCGGCCGAGTTGTACACGTCATTGCCTTCCAGCGTATCCGCCGCCATGACCTGCGGGCCCGGGCCAGTCGGGTTGCTCTTGGGGCCGCCCACGATGTTGGTCTGAGTTTCCATGGTCTATCTCCTTTGCCGGGGCAAGCGCCCCGCGTTGTGGTGGTAGGAACCTGTTCCTCCGCAAGCGCCGTGCCGCGCTTGCCCTAGCTTGCCCACCATTGCTTGATGGTGGCGCGCAGCGCGGCGGCGCCCGTGGCGGCGTCCTCTTTACGCAACGCGGCCATGTAGGCGCCGAACTGCTTCATTGAGATATGCGGCGGCATCGGTGGCACTTCCGGGTCAGTAACCATTTCCAGCACGACCGGCCGCCCGGCGGAAAGCGCGCGATCCCAGGCGGGTCCCACGTCATCCGGCTCGGTTACGCGTATCCCCTCCAGCCCCAGCATGCGACCGTATTCCGCATACGAAAACGGCGGCAGCCATTGGGAATCGCCAAAGCGCGGATCGCCGCCCATGACGCGTTGCTCCCAGGTCACGAGGTTCAAATCGCCGTTGTTCAGCACCAGCACCACCAGCGTGGGGTTGGCCCAGTCCTTCCAGCGGTGGGCGATCGTGATCAGTTCATTGATACCCAGCATCTGCATGGCGCCATCGCCCACCAGCGCCACGACCGGCCGGCCCGGATGCGCCAACTTGGCCGCCAGCGCGTAAGGCACGCCGCAGCCCATGCTGGCCAGGCCGCCCGATACCGAGCCTATCATGCCGTCGCGCAGCTGCACGTCGCGCGCGTACCAGTTGGCGGCCGAACCCGAATCGCAGGTGACGATGCATTGCGGCGGCAAGCGGCGCGACAGTTCCACGAACGGCCGTTGGGGATTGATCCCGTTGGCTTGCACCATCGCACGGTCCACGACCGTCTCGCGCCAGCGCGCTACGCGCTTTTCGATCCCTTTTCGCCAACGGTCGGACTTTTTTTCCTCCAGCCGGGGCAGCAAGGCCTGCAAGGTCAGGCGCGCATCGCCGACCAACCCGGCCTCAACCGGATAGCGCAGGCTGAGTTTGCGGCCGTCCACATCGATCTGCACCGCCCGGGCCTGCCCCTCCTTGGGCAGGAATTCGGCATAGGGAAACGAGGTGCCCACCATCAGCAAGGTGTCGCAGTCGTTCATCATTTCCCAGCTGGGCTGCGTGCCCAACAGGCCGATGGCGCCGGTGACGTACGGCAATTCATCGGGCACCACCGCCTTGCCCAGCAAGGCTTTGGCCACGCCGGCCCCCAGGCGCTGCGCCACCGCCTGCACTTCTGCGCCGGCGTCCAGCGCGCCCGCGCCTACCAGCATCGCCACGCGCTCACCGCGGTTCAGGATGGCGGCGGCGTTATCCAGCGCCGCGTCGGGGGGCACGGCAGCGTGCGACGTCAGGCCGATGCCCGTGTGTACCGTGCCATGCTGGCGAGGCGGCGCTTCGACGGCCTCCAGGTCTTGCACGTCGTTGGGAAAGATCAGGCACGTCACGCCGCGCCGCTCCATGGCGATGCGCATGGCGCGGTCCACCATATGGCGCGCCTGCAGAGGCGACGTCACCATATGGACGAAGTCGTGCGCCACGTCCTTGAACAGGCTGACCAGATCCACCTCCTGCTGGTAATCGCCGCCCAGGGCGCTGCGCGCCTGCTGCCCCACGATCGCCACCACGGGCTGATGGTCCAGCTTGGCGTCGTACAGGCCGTTAAGCAGATGGATGGCGCCGGGGCCGGAAGTCGCCAGGCACACCCCGACCTGGCCCGTGAACTTGGCATGGGCGCAAGCCATGAACGCCGCGCCTTCTTCGTGGCGCGCCTGGACAAACTCCAGTTCTTCGTTTCTTCCGAACGCGCCGATCAGCCCGTTAATCCCGTCGCCGGGATAGCCGAACACGCGTTGCACCCCCCATTCGCCCAGCCGGGCCAGAACAAAATCGGAAACGGTTTTCAAGTTGACGCTCCTTTGCATGGTTTGCAGCAAGCGAAGCGCGCCGCAATCGCCATGCCCGGCCCGGCCTCGTCCCCGAAATGCTGCGCCGCTCCCAGATTTACAAACGTCAGCAACAACGACACCCGAAGGCCCCGAACGCGTAACGCCGCGTCACTGCCGGGCCGTGGGCACGCGCCTTGCGCATTGAAGGCCTTACGGAATCGGGCCCCCTTTTTCAGTGGCCCTCCGACTCTCCCCCGGAGCACTAAGCATGGCGACGACGACGATACTCATAGTGGCTGCTGAAGCATTTCCTCTGGCCAAGACGGGCGGGCTGGGTGACGCCATCACCGGCATGGCACGCGCATTGACCGAACGCGGCCTGACCACCACCGTCCTGCTTCCCGCCTACCGCGGCGTAGCCAGCCGTCTGGAAGGCCCGCACGAAGTGGCCAGGCTTGAAGACCTGCCGGGCGGCGATGCGCGTCTGATTGCGGGCGTCTGCCCCGTGTCCGAGCTGTCCTTCCTGCTGCTGGAAAGCGACGCCCTCTACAACCGCAGCGGCCTGTATATGGATGACGAGGGCCGCGAACACGCCGACAACGGCGTGCGCTACGCTGCGCTGTGCCACGCGGCGGTGCGGATCGCGCGTGGACTGCCGGGCCTGCCCCGCCCCACGGTGGTGCACGCGCACGATTGGCATGCGGCCCTGACGCCGATGCTGCTGCGTGAAGCCGGCATCCCGGATGTGAAAAGCGTACTTACCATCCATAACCTGGCGTTCCAGGGGCAGTTCCCCCTGGAAGATGCCGCTGCCCTGGGCATCCCGCCCGCCTGCCGCAGCGAAGACGCCATGGTGGCGTGGGACAAGCTCAACTTCATGAAGGCCGGCATCCGTCATGCCGACCGCGTAACGACCGTCAGCCGCACGTATGCCCGCGAAATCCTGACCCCCGCCTTCGGTTGCGGGCTGGACGGGCTGCTGCGTGAACGTGCCCCCGACCTGATGGCGATCCCCAACGGCATCGATACCGCCCTGTGGGACCCGTCGCGCGATCAGCAGCTGGGGCAATTGCGCTATCACGCGGGCGACCTCGCCAACAAGCGGCTGTGCAAAACGGTCTTGCAGCGGGAATTCGGCCTGCAGCCGGATCCGCAAGCCACGCTGGTCGTGTTGGGCAGCCGCCTGACCGAACAGAAAATGGCGGACGTCGCCGCCGACGCCTTACCCCGCGCGCTGGACGCGCACCCCGAAATGCAGGTGGCCATCCTGGGCCAGGGCGACCGCCGGCTGGAAGGCGCGTTGACCTCTCTGGCCGCGCGCTTCCCGGAACGCTGCGCGACCCGCATCGGCTACAACGAGACGGGCGCGCACCGGCTGCATGCCGGCGGAGACATCCTGCTGCACGGCAGCCGTTTCGAACCCTTCGGTTTGACCCCGCTGTACGCCATGCGCTACGGCACCGTCCCGATCGGATCCCGCGTGGGGGGAATGGCCGACACCATCAACGACCCGGGCGCCGATGCGCCGCTGACGGCGATGGCGTTCGCCAACGGCCTGCTGTTCGACGGCGACGCACCCGACGCCATGGCCGACGCGCTGTCACGCGCGATGCATCTGCGCCATCATCCGACCTTGTGGCGGGCCATGCAGCGCAACGCGATGACCAGTGATTTCAGCTGGCAACGCGCCGTCGGCCCGTACGAGGAATTGCTCAACTCGCTGGCGGGCCATCCCGTCCTCGAAGAGACCGCCGCAGCGCCCGCGCCGGTCACCGCCGCACACCGCCGCACACGCCAGGCGCGCGGCACAATGCCGATGCCGGTTTAAGGCGGACACCCATGGCCGCTACCCACCGACCCGTCCCAGCCCCCCACACGCCGTTGCGCATCTGCCATGCGGCACAGGGACTGCCCGACGTCGCGCCGGAGGCGGCAGGCGCGGACGCGCTGGAATCCCGGCTCACCCGCATCAAGCAAGCGGGATTTGATGCCGTGCTGATCCCCGCCCCGTGGCTGCTGCCGGCGGGCGCGCATTCCCTGGCGCCTGTCGACGCGGATCTGAGTGCGCTCGGAAACCGGACGGAACCCATCACGCAGCGGCTATCACGGCTTTCCGAAGCGGCGGCGGCCCAGGATCTGAAGCTGATGGTCCGCGTGCGGTTCGACCGGGTGTCGGTGGACGCCAGCGCCGGCACCGCGCCGCCCGGTTGGTATCGCGCACACCCTGAAGATCCGGCTCGGGATCCCCGGCTGCCGGTCAGCGACTGGGGCCTCATGGCGCTGCAGGACAATCCGCCGGCGGGCTTCGCCGCATCCTGGGCGGCACGGCTGTCGCGCTGGACCGACGCGGGCGTGTCCGGCTTCTTGTTCGATGCGCCACAGTGCCTGCCGGCCCACACTTGGCAGGAACTGCTGGCCCCGTTGCGACAACACACTGTCCCGCCCGCCTGCCTGGCCTGGACGCCCGGCCTGAACCCGCAGCAACTCGAGGCGTTGCGCGACGCAAGATTCGACGGCGTGTTCTCGTCCCTTCCCTGGTGGGACTACAAATCCGCATGGCTGGCCGAAGAGGCCGCACGGCTGGCGCGCGTCGCCCCTATCCTGGCCAGCGTGTCTGCGCTGGACGCCGTGACGGGAGGCGGGCCGCGCACTGACCACCGCGGCGCCTGGGCCGCTGCCTTCACGGCCCGCGGCTGGGTGGCCGACGAAACCGACATTGACCCGCCCGGTCCCGCAGAGGACGTCAACCAATGGCTCGGCGCCCAACCCCTGCCGACCGGCCCGCCCCATGTGCTGGCCGGCCGCGATGGCCGTGCGACGCTGGTGTTGCGCGACGCGGCGGACGACGCCACGGCCATCCTTGCCCTGAACCCCGCCGACGCCGCGCCCGCCCTGCTTGATTGGGATGCCGTGGCGTCCAGCTTGCCCGCGGGCGACATCCTGCCGCATCGGGAAGGCGACGCGGTGGCGCTGGACGCCGACGCGCTGCCCGCTGCGGGTTGCGCCGTGCTGTCGGTAGCGCCCATGCCGCCCGTGCGCGAATCGTCCCGCCATCCCGGGCCGCGCACCGAAGGCGGAGCCGGCCTGCGCATAGCCATCGAAAGCGTCTCGCCCGCCGTCGACGACGGCGCGCACCCCGTCAAATGCGTCGTGCACGAACGCATTACCGTGCAGGCCGACCTGCTGATGGACGGCCACGACCGCATCGCCGCCGAACTGCGCTGGCGCGCGGCCGACGAACCGGAATGGCGCCGGGCGCCGCTGCGTCTGCTGGCCAACGACCGCTGGCAAGCCAGCTTCCGGCCTCGCCGCATCGGGCCCCACGAGTTCCAGGTGGCGGCGTGGTTCGACGTCTGGCAGACGTACCATCATGATCTGGACGTCAAGCACCAGGCGGGCCTCGACGTGCGGCTGGAAGTCGCTGAGGGCGCGCAGTTGCTGCGCGAGGCCGACAAGCGCGCAGGCCGGCAAACGTCCGCGGGCGACAGCGTCGCCACGATCAAACGCGTTCTGAAAGCCTTGCCCGGCGCCTTGACCGATGCCGCGCCGACGGACGAGCAGATCGCCCTGCTGCAGGGCCCCGAACTGGCGCGTGCCATGCATGAGCTGGACGCGCATCCGTTTGAATCCGTGACCGCGGTGCGCTACCCCGTCTGGGTCGACCGGCCCCAGGCGGCCCACGGCGCGTGGTACGAACTGTTCCCGCGTTCGCAGGCCCAAGAGCCGGGCCGCCACGGCACCTTCGACGACGTCATCGAGCGGCTGCCCGACATCCGCGAAATGGGGTTCGACGTGCTGTACCTGCCGCCCATCCACCCCATTGGACTGCGCAACCGCAAAGGCCCCAACAACAGCCTGACCGCGGGGCCGGACGATGTCGGCAGCCCCTACGCGATCGGTTCGGTCGATGGCGGGCACGACGCCATCGAGCCCAAGCTGGGCACCCTTGAAGACTTCCTGCGCCTGGTGGGCGCGGCGCAAGGCCACGGCATGGAAGTGGCGCTGGACTTCGCCATCCAGTGCTCGCCCGACCACCCGTGGCTACAAGCGCATCCGGATTGGTTTTCGTGGCGCCCCGACGGGTCGCTGCGCTACGCCGAGAACCCGCCGAAGAAATACCAGGACATCGTCAATGTTTCGTTCTACGGCGGGCCGCCGCGCCGGGCTCGCAAGCTTGCGCTGTGGCGGGCGCTGCGCGACGTGGTGCTGTTCTGGGTCGAGCACGGCGTACGCATTTTCCGGGTGGACAACCCTCACACCAAGCCGCTGCCATTCTGGCAATGGCTGATCGCCGAGGTGCACGGGCAGCATCCCGATGTGCTGTTCCTCTCTGAAGCGTTCACCCGCCCCAAGATGATGTACCGGCTGGCGAAGGTGGGGTTCACGCAGTCCTACACCTACTTCACGTGGCGCAATGACCGGGCCGAACTGCAGTCCTACCTGGAAGAAATCTCGCGGCCGCCGCCAGCCGATTTCTTCCGCCCGCATTTCTTCGTCAACACCCCGGACATCAATCCCCTGTTCCTGCAGACCTCGGGCCGCGCAGGCTTCATGATCCGCGCCGCGCTGGCCGCGATGGGGTCCGGCCTGTGGGGGATGTATAGCGGATTCGAATTGTGCGAAGCCGCGCCGGTGCCCGGCAAAGAGGAATACCTGGATTCCGAAAAGTACGAACTGCGCCCGCGCGACTGGCACCAGCCCGGCAACATCCGCGCCGAGATCACGCGCCTGAACCAGATCCGGCGGGCCAATCCCGCCTTGCAGACGCATCGTGGACTGACGGCGATCCCCAGCGGCAACGACCGCGTGCTGGCCTTCGTGAAGGCGACGCCGGGGCTGGGCAACGTGGTGCTGACGGTGGTCAGCCTGGACCCTTTCCACCCGCAGACCGCGCACCTTGACCCGCCGCTGTGGCTATTCGCCGACCCCGGCGCACAGCAGTTGGCGGCCGAAGACCTGCTGACGGACAGCCGGGACACTTGGCGCGGCGCGACCCGCGCCGTGACGCTGTCCCCCGATCAACCCTATCGAATCTGGCGCCTGTCCCTCAATGGTTGACGCCGCCCGGAGCCCAACAAATGATCAGTGAAACCCAGCCCATCAAGGACGACGGCCTTTGGTACAAGGACGCGGTCATCTACCAGCTGCATGTGAAGTCGTTCTTCGACTCCAATGACGATGGGGTGGGAGACGTGCCCGGCCTGATCATGAAGCTGGACTACATCGCCAGCCTGGGCGTGAACACGATCTGGCTCTTGCCTTTTTATCCGTCGCCCCGGCGCGACGACGGCTACGACATCGCGGATTACCGCGGCGTGCACCCCGACTACGGCACCGTGGCCGATGTGCGCAAGCTCATCCGCGAGGCGCATTCGCGGGGCTTGCGCGTGATCACCGAGCTGGTGGTGAACCACACGTCGGACCAGCACCGGTGGTTCCAGCGCGCCCGCACGTCGCGCCCGGGGTCGGCAGCCCGCAATTTCTACGTCTGGTCGGATAACGACAAAGCCTACGCCGGCACCCGCATCATCTTCTGCGATACGGAGAAATCCAACTGGACGTGGGATCCCGAGGCCAACGCCTACTTCTGGCACCGCTTCTACTCCCACCAGCCCGATCTGAACTACGACAATCCCCAGGTCCTGAAAGAAGTGCTGTCGGTCATGCGGTACTGGCTGGACATGGGCGTGGACGGGCTGCGCCTGGACGCCGTGCCCTATCTGGTCGAACGTGAAGGCACCAACAACGAGAACCTGCCCGAAACGCACCAGGTGCTCAAGCAGATACGCGCGGTGATCGACGCCGAATACCCGGGCCGACTCCTCCTGGCCGAGGCGAACCAATGGCCGGAAGATGCGCAGGAATACTTCGGCAGCGGCGACGAATGCCACATGTCGTTCCACTTTCCGCTGATGCCGCGCATGTACATGGCGATCGCGCAGGAAGACCGCTTCCCCATCACCGACATCATCCGCCAGACGCCCGACATTCCGGCCACCTGCCAATGGGCCATCTTCCTGCGCAATCACGACGAGCTGACGCTGGAAATGGTGACGAGCCGCGAACGGGACTATCTGTGGAGCGTGTATGCCGCCGACCCGCGTGCCCGCATCAACCTGGGCATTCGCCGCCGCCTGGCCCCCTTGCTGGAACGCGACCGCCGCCGGGTGGAACTGATGAACAGCCTGCTGCTGTCGATGCCCGGCACGCCGGTGCTGTATTACGGCGACGAACTGGGCATGGGCGACAACGTGCACCTGGGCGACCGCGACGGCGTGCGCACGCCGATGCAATGGTCGCCCGACCGCAACGGCGGCTTCTCGCGGGCCGATCCCGAGCGCCTGCCCTTGCCGGTGCTGATGGGGCCGCTGTATGGCTACGAAGCCGTCAATGTCGAAGCCCAGCAGCGCGACCCGCATTCGCTGCTTAACTGGACCCGCCGCATGCTGGCGCAACGCCGTCAGACGCATGCGTTCGGCCGCGGCACGCTACGCTTCATCCTGGCCGGCAACCGCAAGATACTCGCCTACCTGCGCCAGTGGAACGACACCATCATCCTGTGCGTAGCGAACCTGTCCAATGCCGCGCAGCCGGTCGAACTGCAGTTGCAGGCCTTCAACGGCCGGGTGCCCGTCGAAATGCTGGGCGGCACACCGTTCCCCGCCATCGGCGAACTGCCTTATCTGCTGACGCTGCCGCCCTACGGTTTTTACTGGATGGACCTGAGCGCGGACGCCGCGCCGCCCGGCTGGCATGCCAGCGGCCCCGCCCAGATGCCCGAACTGACGACGCTGGTGTTGAAGTCCCGCGGCGGCGCCGCACTGACCGATTCGACGCGCGCCACGCTGGAAAACGAGGTGCTGCCCGAATACCTGGCGCGCCAGCGCTGGTTCCCCGGCTCGCATGCGCCGGCCCGCGCCCGCCTGGCCTACGCGACGCCCTTCACCGCCGCGGGCGGCGAATACTACTGGGCCGAAGTCGAGCCGGAAGACGGTGTGGAAGGCTTGCGCGCCCAGGCGCCCTTCGTCCTGGTATGGGACGAAACCGCGCAAGTGCAGTATCCGATTGCGCGGGTGCGCCGCGGCGCGGAGGTCGGCACGCTTGCCGATGCCTTCCTGCAACCCGGCTTCGTACTGGGCGTGGTCGAGGCCCTGCGCGCCAGCCGCGAACTGGACGGCCGCGAGGGCGGCAAGCCGGGCGACAAGCCCGGCATCATCCGCTATGTGCCTGAACCCGGCCTGGCGGCGCTGGATTTCGGCGAAGAACCCGCGCTGCAGTGGATCAGCGGCGAACAATCCAACAGCTCGGTCATCATCGGCGGACAGGCCATCCTGAAACTGATCCGCAACGTCCAGCCCGGCGTCTCGCCGGAAGTCGAACTGACCCGCCACCTGACCCGCGCCGGCTACGCGAACATTCCCGCGTTGCTGGGCGAGGTGCTGCGGGTGGACGCCGACGGCGTGCCGCATACGCTTGCGGTGCTGCACGCATTCGTCACCAACGAAGGCGACGCCTGGACGTGGACGCTGGACTTCCTGAAACGCACCTTGGGCGCCGCGCTGCTGGGCGGCGACAGCCCGGAGGAATTCGAGGCCACCCTGGAGGGATACACCGTCATGGCGGCCACGATCGGCCGTCGCCTGGCCGAGCTGCACAACGCCCTGGCGCAACCCTCGGACGCCCCCGCTTTCGCGCTGCGCACGGCGACGGAAGAAGACGCAGCGGCGCACGCCGCCCGGATCATTGCGCAGCTGAACCGCGCGGAGCACGACCTGCGCGCGGTGCTGGACACCCTGGAGGCGCCGTCCCACGCCTGCGCGCAGTGGTTCTTCGAACACCACGCACGCCTGGTCAAGCAGGTCGAGGCCATGGCAAAGGCGCTCACCGGCGCCCCGATGATCCGCGTGCACGGCGATTTTCATCTGGGCCAGGTGCTGGTGGCGCAGACCGATGCCTACCTGATCGATTTCGAGGGCGAACCGATCCAAAGCCTGCAGGCGCGTCGGCAGGTCAACACCCCATATAAGGACGTTGCCGGCATGCTGCGCTCGTTCGACTATGCTGCGGCCTCCATCGCACGGGGCGATCCGCTGGGCGGCGCGCCCACGGACGCGAACGCGGGGCCCGCCGATTCGGCCGCCGCACCCGGCGCGCCTGTCGAGCTGCGCGACACCTTGCTTGCGCGCTTCGGCTCCCGCTCGGCGGAAGCCTTCCTGCAGGGCTACCAGGAGGCCGCCAGCACCGCAATCGCCTTGCCCGGCGCGCAGGAGGATCCGCTGCTGAAACTGGCGGTGCTGGAAAAGGCCGCCTATGAAGTCAGCTACGAAGCCGCGCACCGTCCCGACTGGATCTCCATCCCCCTATGCGCGTTGACCGGGCTTGCACGCGAACTGCTGCAGGCTGCCGCGATCAGCAGCGAGGAACACGCACAATGAACAGCACCGCCAACGCCACGTTGCCGCCCCGCGCCAAGCCGGCCGGTCAGGTCGACCCGGCCACCCTTGCCGCGCTGGCTTCCGGCCTGCACGCCGACCCGTTCGCGGTGCTGGGCCCGCACGAGGGCGTGGTCCGGACACTTGCGCCCGGCGCGGCCGCCGTCTGGGTCGTTGCGCAGGATGGCCAGCGCGTCGCGCTGCAAGAGCAGGCCCACGGGCTGTATACCGGCACGGCCCCCCGCGCCCGCCCCGGCCAACCGGGTTCCTACCAATTGGCGATCGAATGGCCGGATGCGGAACAGGTCACGCCTGACCCTTACGCGTTTGGCCCCTTGCTATCGGCCCAGGACCTGGACGCGCTTGCCAGCGGAGACTGGCGCGCCGCACTGGAATTGCTGGGCGCCAGGCTTGCCGACATGGACGGCATTCCCGGCCTGCGTTGTGCGGTATGGGCGCCCAATGCGCGCCGCGTGGCGGTCGTGGGCGACTTCAACAGCTGGGACGGCCGCCGCCATCCGATGCGCTTGCGCCATGCCGCAGGCGTCTGGGAACTGTTCATCCCCGGTATCCAGGCCGGCGAGCGCTACAAGTTCGCGATCACCGACGCCAACGGCGCCATCGCGCTCAAGGCCGATCCCATGGCGCGCCGCGCCCAGGCGGCCCCGGCCACGGCGTCCGTCGTGGATGACCCCTCACCCTACCCCTGGACGGACGACGCATGGATGCGATCCCGCGCCGCGCGGCAAGCGCGCCAAGCCCCCATTTCCATCTACGAAGTACACGCCGGCTCCTGGCTCGCGCCCGATGGCGCGCCCTGCGTTTGGGACCAACTGGCCGACAAGCTGCCCGCCTACGCGCACGCCATGGGGTTCTCGCATGTCGAGTTGATGCCAATCATGGAGTATCCGTTCGGCGGTTCCTGGGGCTACCAGCCGCTGGGCCTGTTCGCGCCGTCCGCGCGCTTTGGACCGCCCGACGCCTTCGCGCGTTTCATCGATCGCTGCCACGCCGCCGGCATCGGCGTCATCCTGGACTGGGTACCCGCGCATTTTCCCGATGACCCCCACGGCTTGGCGCGCTTTGACGGCTCGCCGCTATATGAATACGCCGACCCGCGCGAAGGCTATCACCCCGACTGGAACACGCTGGTCTACAACCTGGGGCGCACCGAAGTCAAAGCCTTCATGATCGCCAGCGCCATGCACTGGCTGCGGCGATTCCATATCGACGGCCTGCGCGTGGATGCGGTGGCTTCCATGCTGTATCGGGACTACAGCCGCCAGCCCGGCGAGTGGATCCCGAACCGCCATGGGGGACGCGAAAACCTGGAGGCCGTCCAGTTCCTGCAGGAGCTGAACGCCACCATCCGCGAAGAGGAACCGGACACCATCGTCGTGGCCGAGGAATCCACTGCCTGGCCCGGCGTGACCGCCCCGGTGCCAGAAGGCGGCCTGGGCTTTCACTACAAATGGAACATGGGCTGGATGCACGACACGCTGCGCTATCTGCATGAAGACCCGGTGCACCGCAAGCATCATCATCACGACATCACCTTCGGCATGGCCTACGCCTATTCCGAGCGCTTTGTCCTGCCCCTCTCGCACGACGAAGTGGTGCATGGCAAGGGGTCGCTGCTGAACAAGATGCCCGGCGACCGCGCGGCCAAGCTGGCGAACCTGCGCGCCTATCTGGGCTTCATGTGGGCACATCCGGGCAAGAAGCTGCTGTTCATGGGTGGAGAGCTGGCGTGCCCGGCCGAATGGAACCACGACGCCGCGCTGGATTGGAACCTGCTGGACGACCCTGGCCACAAGGGCGTGCAGCGCCTGGTTGCCGACCTGAACCGGCTTTATCGAGAAACCCCCGCGTTGCACGAACTGGACACGGACCCAGCGGGATTCGCCTGGGTGGTCATGGACGACGCCGACAACAGCGTGGCCGCGTTCTTGCGCCAGGCCGGCGGATCGCTGGTGCTGGCTGTGTCGAATTTCACGCCCGTGGCGCGCCATGGATACCGCGTCGGCGTGCCGATGGCGGGACGCTGGACCGAAACATTGAATACCGACGCGGGCTGCTACGGCGGCTCGGGCCAGGGCAACCAGGGCGCCGCGCTCACCGAGGCGGAACCCTCGCACGGCCACGCGCAATCGCTGCCCCTGACGCTGCCGCCGCTTGCCACCCTTTTCCTCACGCTACAAGGCTGATCCATGGACCCCTCACAATTGACCCGCCTTACCACCGGCCAGCCGTACCCGTTGGGCGCGGTCAGCGACGGCCTGGGCGTGAACTTCGCCGTTTTCTCGGCCAACGCCACGCGCATCGAGCTGTGCGTGTTCGACGCGCGCGGCCGCAAGGAACTGCGGCGCTTCGACCTGCCGGAATGCACGGACGAGGTCTGGCACGGCTATCTGCCGGATGCCCAGCCCGGTCTCGTCTATGGTTACCGCGCGCACGGCCCCTATGATCCCCGCAATGGCCACCGCTTCAATCCGCACAAGCTGCTGCTTGACCCCTACGCACGCCACCTGACCGGCCCGGCGAGCTGGAGCGACGCGCTCTTCGGCTACCGGTTGAACCACGCGCGCGCCGACTTGTCGATGGACCGCCGCGACAGCGCGCCGGCCATGCCCAAGGCCATCGTGACGGAAGACGTCCCGTTCAACTGGGGCAACAGCAAGGCGCCGCAGACGCCATGGGTAGACACGACGATCTACGAAGTGCATCTGCGCGGCGTGTCGATGCAGCGCGAAGACTTGCGCCAGCCTCTGCGCGGCACCTGCGCGGCGCTGGCCGACCCACGGTTCATCGAACACCTGCACCGCCTGGGCGTCACCGCGGTCGAATTGCTGCCGGTGCACGCCTTCCTGCAGGACCGGTTCCTGCTGGAACGTGGCCTGCGCAATTACTGGGGTTACAACACGCTGTCGTTCTTCGCGCCCGAACCCACGTATCTGCAGCGCGGCCCCAATGACCTGCGCCAGGCGGTTCGCCGCTTGCATGCCGCCGGCCTGGAAGTGATCCTGGACGTGGTCTACAACCACACCTGCGAAGGCAGCGAACTGGGCCCCACGCTGTCATGGCGCGGGCTGGACAACGCCAGCTATTACCGCCTGATGCCAGGCGAAGAACGCTACTACATCAACGACACCGGCTGCGGCAACACGGTGAACCTGTCGCATCCGCGCGTCCTGCAGATGGTGATGGATTCCCTGCGTTATTGGACCGATTCGTATGGCGTGGACGGCTTTCGCTTCGACCTGGGTGTGACGCTGGGCCGCGAGGGTACGGGCTTTGACCCCGGGTCGGGCTTTTTCGACGCCCTGCTGCAAGACCCGGTGTTGGCGGGCGTGAAACTGATCTCGGAACCGTGGGACATCGGACCGGACGGCTACCAGCTGGGCAACCACCCGCCCGGGCTGGCGGAATGGAACGACCGCTACCGCGACACGGTGCGGCGCTATTGGCGCGGCGATGAAGGCATGCGCGGCGACATGGCCGCCAGGCTATGCGGTTCGCGCGACGTCTTCGACCGGCGCCATCGCCGCCCTTGGTCCAGCGTCAACTTCGTGGCGTCCCACGACGGCTTCACCACGCAAGACCTGGTGAGCTACGACGGCAGCCACAACGAGGCCAATGGCGAAGGCGGCAACGACGGGCACGGCGAGAACTACAGCCACAACTGGGGCGAGGAAGGGCCGACGCAGGACGAAGCCATCCTGGAGCGACGCGGCCAGGTGCAGCGCGCACTGCTGGCAACACTGTTCCTGTCCGACGGCACGCCAATGCTGCTGGCCGGCGACGAGTTCGGCAACAGCCAGGACGGCAACAACAATGCGTACTGCCAGGACAACCCCCTGTCGTGGCTGGACTGGACCCAGGCACAAAGCGATGCCGGGCGCGCGCTGAGCCATTTCGTGGCGCGTGCGGTGGCGCTGCGCCGCGACCATCCCAGCTTGCGTGCGGCGCGCTTCGGCGACGCCGCCCAGGAGATCTGCCCCGGCGTCGCGGCCATTGGCTGGTTCGACACGGCCGGCGGCACGATCGCCCAGGAGGCCTGGGACGACCCGCAAGCGCTCACCATGGCGCTACGCCGCGCCGCGTTGCGCGAAGACGGCAGCGCGGACATCACGCTGCTGCTGCTGAATCCGGGCGCCGAGCCCGCCACGTTCACGCTGCCCCCGCCCGCCCAACCGTGGATCCGCGAACTGGATTCCGCCACGCAGGTCCCGGCAGCGCCGGTCTCGGAAGCCGACGTCACCGTACAGGCGCACAGCCTGGTGTTGCTGTCGGCCACCTGCATTCCTGGAGCGGCGTCATGACGGCCTGGCCTGAGCCCTACACCCATGGCGCGCTGCCTTTGCCCGACGGCCGCACGCGCTTTCGCCTGTGGGCGCCCACGGCGGCCACAGGACTGGCCTTGCTGATCGACGGGCGCGACCCGATCCCCCTGCAGCCCGACGCCGACGGCTACGCGCAGACTGACGTCGATTGCCCGCCGGGCACCCGGTATCGCTACCGCATCGGCGGCGGCCTGACCGTGCCGGATCCGGCATCGCGCCTGCAAGACGGCGACGTGCATGGCGCCAGCATCGTCGCCGGACCAGACACCTATGCCTGGCAGCATCCCGCCTGGCATGGCCGGCCGTGGGCGGAATCCGTCATCTATGAAGCGCACGCGGGCCTGGCGGGCGGCTTTGCGGGGTTGGCCGAACGGCTGCCGGGCCTGGCGGCGCTGGGCATCACCGTCGTCGAACTGATGCCCGTCGCGGACTTTCCCGGCCCGCGCAACTGGGGTTATGACGGCGTACTGCCGTATGCGCCGGACGCGGCCTATGGAACGCCGGACGCGCTCAAGCATCTGGTCGACACGGCGCATGGCCTGGGGATGAGCATGATGCTGGACGTGGTCTACAACCATTTCGGCCCGGACGGTAATTTTCTGCCCCAGTACGCTGCGCCGTTCTTCCGCGACGACGTAGCCACGCCCTGGGGCAACGCGATCGATTTCCGCCAGCCGGCGGTGCGCCGCTATTTCGAAGAGAACGCCCTGTACTGGCTGACGGAATTCCGTTTCGACGGCCTGCGGCTGGACGCGGTACACGCGATATCCGACCCGGATTGGCTGGTGGAGCTCGCGCAATTCGTCCGCGGACAGATCCCCGCGCAGCGCCACGTCCACCTGGTGCTGGAAAACGACGACAACCGCGCCAGCCTGCTCGCCCAGGGGTACGACGCCCAATGGAACGACGATGCGCACCATGTGCTGCACCACCTCTTGACCGGCGAATCGCACGGCTATTACTCGGACTACGCGGACCGCCCGGCCGAGGCCCTGGCGCGGTGCCTGGCGCAGGGCTGGCTGTATCAGGGCCAGCCTTCGCCCTTCCGGCAAGGGGCGCCGCGCGGCGAACCCAGCGGCCATTTGCCGCCCACCGCGTTCGTCCTGTTCCTGCAGAACCACGACCAGACCGGCAACCGGGCCGCAGGCGAGCGCTTGACGGTGTTGGCCGAAAACACGGAGCGCCTGCGCGCCGCCGTCGCGCTGCAACTGCTTGCGCCGCAAATTCCGCTGATCTTCATGGGCGAGGAATCCGGCAGCCGCGCGCCCTTCCTCTATTTCACCAGCCACACGGATCCGGACCTGGCTCAAGCAGTTCGGGAAGGACGCCAGCGCGAATTTTCGGCCTTTCCCGGCTTTGGCGACAGCGCTGCCCAAGCGGTGCCGGACCCCAACGCCCCGGCCACCTTCAGACAAAGCGATCCCTGGCAAACGGGCAACGACGACGACGCGCAAGGGTGGCGCACGCTTTATGACGCGCTGCTGCATATGCGCCAACAGGTGATTGCGCCACGCTTGCCCGGCGCGCGCAGCGTATTTGGCCGTGCCGTCGGCAAACACGGCGTGCATGCGCAATGGCGCCTGGGCGACGGCGCCCGGCTGACGCTTTACGCCAACCTGGGACCGGTGCAAGAAGCGTTGCCGCCCAAATTCTCGGCGGCAGGCCACCTGTTTTCGTCGCTGCTGTTCGAGTCCCGCGCAGGCGCGTTTGATGCGCTGTCGCTGGGCAGCATGTGCTCAGAAAGCACGGTCTGGCTGCTGGAGGGCGCAGCATGAACACCGCCACGCAAACCGAGTTGTCCGCCCTGGCCGCCGAAGCCGGCATCGCCGAAGACTGGACCGGCGCCGACCGCCGCCCCCGCCGTGTCGCGCCGGATACGCTGCGCGCCTTGCTTGACGCGATGGACTTGCCCGCCGGTTCCGAAGCGGACATCCGCGACAGCCGGCAGCGCCTGTCTGCAGCCTCGGCGCAGAACCACCTGCCCGCGCTGCTGATTGCGCTACCCGGCGAAGCGGTGGCGCTCCCCGTGGATTGCGCCGGAGTTTGCCAGATGCAGGCACCGGAGCAACCGCCCATCACTGCCCGCGCCGCCGCCGGCCCCGATGGCGCGCCGACGCTGCGCGCCCCCGCCGTCCCCGGCTACTACACACTAAGCACGCCTGGCGGCGATACCACGCTTGCCGTTGCACCCCGAAGCGCGCCCACGATCGACGAGCTGTCCGGCGTCAGAAATGCGCGCGCCTGGGGATTGGCCGTCCAGCTTTACAGCCTGCGGCGTCCCTCCTCGGACCTGGCGCAGGCCACGCATGGTTTCGGCGATTTCGGCGCGCTGCGCGATCTGGCCATTGCCGCGGGGTCGGCCGGCGCGGATGCGCTTGCCATGAGCCCGGTGCACGCCATGTTCGCGGCGGACCCCGCGCAATGCAGCCCGTACTCCCCGTCCAGCCGGCTCTTCCTGAATACGCTGTACGCCGACCCCGCCGGCGTGCTGGGCAATGACGCCGTGCGGGCGGCGCTGGCGGGCATGGATCAGGCGCAATTGCGCGCGCTCGATGCACGCCCGCTGATCGATTGGCCTGCCGCGGCCACCTTGCGCCACCAATTGCTGCGCCGCCTGCATGCCGGTTTCCCGACGGGCGCCACGACGGCGCAGCGGCAAGCCTATGACGCCTACCGTGACGCGGCGGGCCCCGACCTGCGCGACCACGCGCTATTCGAATCACTGCACGCCGATCAGACGCAGGCGCATGGCGCGCCGCTTTCCTGGACCGACTGGCCCGCCGGCCTGCGCGACCCGCGATCCCCGGACGCGCAGCGCTACGCCGATGGACACGCCGACGACATCGACGCGCACATGTTCGGCCAATGGCTGGCCTCGGCCAGCCTGGCGCAGGCGCAGCAGGCCGCCCGGGACGCCGGCATGCGCGTCGGCCTGCTGGCAGATCTGGCGGTAGGCGGCAGCCCGTCAGGCAGCCACGCCTGGAGCCGACAGGCCGACCTGATGTCGCGCACCAGCGTGGGCGCTCCGCCAGACCTGCACAACCCGCTGGGCCAGGGCTGGGGCTTGACCGCGCTATCGCCTGCTGCCTTGCGGGAGTCCGGCTACTCGGCGTTTCTTGCCATGCTGCGCGCCAGCCTGGCGAACGCGGGCGGCGTGCGCATCGACCATATCCTGGGCATGGCGCGGATGTGGCTGATCCCCGATGGCGCCCGGCCGCAGGACGGCGCCTACCTGCACTACCCGCTGGCGCAGTTGCTGCGGCTGACGGCGCTGGAAGCCTGGCTGCACGGCGCGTTGGTCATCGGCGAGAACCTGGGCACCGTGCCGGAGGGCTTCGACGCCCAGCTTGAAGACCACGGGCTGCTGGGCATGAATGTGCTGTGGTTCATGCGCGCGGCCGATCCCCAGCCGCAAGCGCAGGACTCCGCAGGAGACGCCCTCCCGGAACCCGCCACGCCCGCCGCCTTCCTGTCCCCGAACGCCTGGCCGGCGCACGCCGTTGCCATGACGACCACGCACGACCTGCCCACGCTGGAGGGCTGGTGGCATGCGCAAGACATCCTGTGGCGTTCGCGGCTGCAACTGCTGGGCCCGGACCAGGACGAGCCCGCGATGCGCGCCGCGCGGTTGGAAGACCGCGCCGCGCTGTGGCGGGCCGTGCAGGCGTACTCGTCCACCGCCGCCAGGCAACCGACGCCGCGCGAACCGCCCGGCGCCGAACTGCTGGGCTTTGTCGCGTCCACGCCTTGCCCGCTGATGCTTGTGGCGCTGGAAGACCTGACCGGCCAGCTGGATCAACCCAATCTGCCCGGCACCATCGCCGACCACCCCAACTGGCGCCAGCGCGTGCCGCTCTCCGTTGCCGATTGCCTGAATGCGCCGGCCAGTTTGGCGCGCCTGCAACCCGTACGCGCTTTGCGAGGCCGCTCATGAACGCCCCCCGCGCCACCGCCCGGCTGCAACTGCATGCGGGGTTCACGCTGGATGACGCCCGCGCGCAACTTCCCTACTACGCGGCGCTGGGCGTCAGCCATCTGTACCTGTCGCCCATCACCCAGGCACGCGACGGATCGACCCACGGCTACGACGTCACCGACCACCAGCGTGTCAGCGCGGCGCTGGGCGGAGACGCCGCGCTGCACCGTCTGGCCGCAGCCGCCCGCGAACTGGGCCTGGGACTCATTGCGGACATCGTGCCCAACCACATGGCGGCCCACCCATCCAACGCGTGGTGGGCCGATGTGCTGCGCCTGGGCCAGCGCAGCCCGCACGCGCGCGTGTTCGACATCGATTGGGATGCGCCTGACCCGACGTTGCGCGGCAAGGTGCTGCTGCCCGTGCTGCCGGATCCCTACGGGGTCTGCCTGGCCTCGGGCGCCATCCAGATCGTTCACGAAGCGGACGCCTTCTTCGTGTCGGTCAGTGAGCTGCGGCTGCCCCTGGCGCCGGGATTCGCCATGGACGCGGCCGGCCCCGACGCGACCTGCGCGGCACACAACGCGCAGACCGCCGACGGGCGGGCCCGCCTGCACGATCTGCTGGAACGCCAGCACTACCGCCTGGCCTGGTGGCGGACGGCGCCGGAACAAATCAACTGGCGGCGCTTCTTCGAGATCAGCGAGCTGGTCGGCGTGCGGGTCGAAGACGACATCGTCTTCGACGCCGTGCACGGCATGGCGCTGCGCCTGTACCGGGAAGGCGTGCTGGACGGCTTGCGCATCGACCACGTGGATGGCCTGGCCAGCCCCGGCGCCTACCTGCGACGCCTGCGCCAGCGCCTGACGCAGGCACGGGGCGAACGCGCAAGCGCCTATCTCATCGTGGAAAAGATCCTGGCCGACGGAGAAACCCTGGATTTCCGCTGGCCGACCGACGGCACGACCGGCTACGACTTCATGGACCAGGTTGGCGCGCTGCTGCACGCGCCGGCCGCGCAAGCGCCGTTGGAGGCCTATTGGAACGGACTTGCTGGTGATCCGCGTGGCGCGTCCGCCCAATTGCAGGACGCCCGCCAACGAATGCTGGCTCGCCATTTCCCGGCCGAACGCCAGGCGCTTGCAAGGGCGCTGGCACGCGTCGCCCGCATGGACCTGCGCACCCGCGACTGGACCACCACCGCCATTGACCGCGTACTGACCGCCCTGCTTGCCGTATTTCCTGTGTATCGCACCTATGCGGAAGACGGCGGGCGCAGCCCGGCAGATGCCGAGTGGTTCCGCACCGCGCTTGACCGCGCGCGCACGGCGCTGGGGCCGGACACGGCAGACGCCCGCCTGCTGGACCAGATAGACCATTGGCTCAGCGGCGCGCCGGTGGATGAGAGCCTTGCCTCGCACGGCGACGGCGCCCCCGAGCCGCATGCGCTAGCCGAAGCCCTCGCGCACGCCCTGCGGCGCTTTCAGCAATTGACGCCGCCGCTGGCGGCCAAGGCGCTGGAAGACACCCTGTTCTACCGCCGCGGCCCGCTGCTGTCGCGCAATGAAGTGGGGTCCAGCGCGGAACGGTTCTCCCTGTCGCCTGACGCCTTCCACGCGTTAAGCGCCGAGCGTGCTGCCACCCATCCCCATGCCATGCTGGCCACGGCCACCCATGACCACAAGCGCGGCGAAGACACGCGGGCCCGCCTGGCGGTGCTGAGCGAAGCGCCGGACGAATGGATCGCCCTTGCCCAGGCGTGGGTGCCGCGGCTGGCCCGGCCCGGTCCCATCGCGTCTGCCGACGCCTATCTGCTGCTGCAAAGCCTGGTTGGCGCGTGGCCGCTGGCCCTGCCGCCCGAGCCTGCTGACGACGCGTTGGCCGATTATCTGGCCCGCATCGCGCAATGGCAGGAAAAGGCGTTGCGCGAGGCCAAGCTGCGCACCAGCTGGACGGACCCGGACGCCGCCTACGAACAGTCGGCAGCGCGCTGCCTCGACGCGCTCAAGCATACGGACGACGGCCGGCTGCTGCTGCGTGAAATCGCGGACTACACGCTACGCCTTGCACCAGCCGGCCTGGTGAACGGCCTGGCGCAGACCTTGCTGCGCTGCACCTTGCCGGGCGTGCCCGACCTGTATCAGGGCGCGGATCTGTGGGATTTCAGCCTGGTCGACCCCGATAACCGTCGCCCGGTGGACTACCCCGCGCGGGCAGACCTGTTGGCCCTGGACGATCCCGGCCAGCCCATTGTCACCAACGCCGCGGCGTGGCACAGCGGCGCCATCAAGCAGGCGTTGATCCGCCGGGCGCTGGCCCTGCGCGCCCGCGATCCGGCACTGTTCAGCGACGGGCGCTGCGAACCGCTTGCCGTGCACGGCCCGCAGGCCGCCCATGTGCTGGCCTACTTGCGCCGGCACGAAACGCGATGCCTGCTCGTTGTCGTGCCCCGGCTGTGCGCGCGGGCGTTGGCCCCTTACGCGCAGGGCCAGGCCGCCCAGGCGCATCGGTTCTGGGACGGCAGCCGAATCCGGCTGCCGTCCGACGTGCCCGCGGCGGGTCTTGTCGATACGCTATCCGGCCGGCAGCCAGGCGTGGACACGGCCGGCGACATCGACGTGGCTGATCTGCTGCGCGATTGCCCGGTCGCGCTGTGCGTGGCGGGCTGACAGCAATGGCGTAGACCGCCGGATTTGCGCTAACGCCGCTTTCTCTTTACGCTCTCGAATCTTTCGAGGGCCGCAATCCATGGGCCCGATTCGGAATTCCCATCCAGACGCCATGATCCCACCCGTGCCGGCACCGCGCGCATGATCGCGTTGCTGCAACCCTTCTTCCGTGAAGACTGGCGGCCCTACGCCGAAACGGTGCAGTTGGGCGCGCCGCCCGCCGGCGGACGCAAGGCGGCCGCGCTGCTGGGCGATCCGGCTGGCCTGGCCGACGCGCTGGCGCGGCATCGTCGCCATTGGTCGGATGCCGATCCCCGCGCCGTCGCTTCCGCCTGGGCCATGAGCTACTTGTGGACGCTGCTGCCGCCCGTGGCCGCGGCCGCCAGCGGCGCGCGCCACGCGCTGCCCGCGCGCCACGACGCCATGTGGATCGAACTGGACGGCAACGCGGCGCCTGCGGGCTTTCACATCCCGGAACTGGGCGCACCGGATCCCGATGGCGATGTCTGGCGCCGGTACGAGGCCTTGGTCTGGCACCACCTGCTGCCGTTGGCGGACGCCTTGTTCCACGCCAGCCGGCTGCCGCGTAAGGTCGTCTGGGGCGGCGCGGTGCGCTACCTGGAAGTCGTGCTGAAAGCGGTCGAGACCCAGACGCAAGGGACGGCGGCAAGCGACGCCGTACGCCAGGACAGGCTCGCTTTGCTGGAGCACCCCTGGTGGGGCCCGGCAGACGATGAGCGCGCCAATCCGCTATGCCTGCCGCCCAGGACCTCGCGCGGTCCCGGCCCCGCGGTCACGCTGCACCGCGAGTGCTGCCTCTACCATCTGCTGCCGACCGCGCAGTACTGCGCGGCCTGCCCGCTCGCGCCGCAGCACCGGGCGGCTGCCAAGCGGCCCGCCGAATAGGGGCCGCCTGGCATGCATACCACTTAGTATTGGTAGCGCATCGTCACCATCGCGCTTCTTCCCGCGCCCCACGCGCCCTGGCTGTAGAACCCGACCTGGCTGTAGTACTTGCGGTCGAACAGGTTGTTCACGTTCAGTTGCGCCGACAGGTTACGGTTGAATCGGTAGCGCGCCATCAGATTGGTGATGGCGTAGCTGCCTTGTCCCACGCGCTCGTCGCCGTTGGGGCCGCTGGCCAGCGTATAGACGTGGCTTTGCCAATTGACGCCACCGCCGACCGTCAGCTTGTTCCAGTCGCCCGGCAGTTGATAGGTCGTGAACACGCGGACCAGGCTGCGCGGCTGGTCGGTCTGGATGGCATTGCCGTCCCCATCGCTTGCGGTCCAGTGCGACCAGCCCGCGGCCAGGTTCCAGCCCGGCGTCACTTCGCCTGACACTTCCAGGTCAAAGCCCCGGCTGCGTGTGCCTTGCGCGGCCCGATAGGCCTGGTTGATCGTGCCCGGCACCAGGTATCCCGTATCGGTCTGGGCCACGTTGTCCTGATCGATCTGGAACACCGCGGCGCTGGCGTTCAGGCGCCCCTCCAGGAACTCGCCCTTGATGCCGGCTTCGTAGGATTTGCCCTCAAGCGGATCCAGCCAGCCGCCGTTGCGGTCTTGATAGCTTTGTGGGTTGAAGATCCCGGTGTAGCTCACATAGGCGGTGTACGTCTCGTTGATGTCGTACAGCAGCCCGGCGTACGGCGTGAACGCGTTCTTGTCGAAGGCCGTATGGTCGCCGCCGCCGAAGCCGACGGAGTCCGTCTTCCAGGTGCTGTAGCGGCCGCCCACGATCAGCTTGAGCGGATCCGCCAGGTCCAGGCGCAGCGCCCCGTACCAACCCGTCTGCTTGGTCGTGTAACGGTTTGCCGTGACGGACGTGCTGTTCCAGTCGGGTTCCGGATACGAGCCGTCCCAGTCCAGGAAGTTGCCGACGGGCGCCGCCGACAGGGACGAGCGGTAGTCGAAGTCTGCATACTGGCGGCTGAAGCTAGCGCCGACCACCGCCTCATGGCGGCGGCCGAACATCGTGAACGGACCGGAGGCCTTCAGATCCATGCTGTTCTGCTTGCGGTCGCCCAGGTACCACGACGGCGACGCCCCCATGCCCAGGCCGGTTTCGCGGTCGGGCCAGCCATACAGGTACAGCAGCTTGCCGTCCATTTCGTTCTTGGAATGCGATGCCACCGCCTGCACGCGCCAGTCATTGTCGAAACGGTGTTCCAGGCTGGCGAAAGCACCTTGCGTCGTGCTTGCCCATGAGCTCCAATCCGCCCCGGTGTTCAGCGACCGCTTCCAGTCGGTCCGGCTGCCGTCCGCGTACCACAGCGGGAATCCGCCCCAGCTGCTGCGCTGCGGGTCGTTGTCCTGGTAGTTGAAGCCTGCGCTCACCGTCGTGCGCGAGGTCACGTCGGCGTCCACGACGCCGTAGAAGACTTTCTTCTTGTTCTGGTAGCCGTCCAGGAAGGAATGAGTATCCTGGTACGCCGACACGATGCGGCCGCGCACGCTGCCGTCTGAATTCAGCGGCGTCGACAGGTCAAGCGTGCTGCGGTAGTTGTCCCACGTGCCGGCGCTGACGCTGATGTCAGCCTTGAACTCGCGGCTGATGGCGTGCTTGCGCACCAGGTTGATGGACGCCGACGGGTTGCCGGCGCCGGTCAGCAGGCCCGTGGCGCCACGCACGACCTCAACGCGGTCATAGATGATGGGGTCGACGGACGACTCCCCCGCGGCGTAGCCCGTATCGAAGCTCGTCGGGATGCCGTCATACATGTAGTTGCTGACGCCGAAGCCGCGCGAATTGAACGAATACCGCTCGCTGTCGAAGTTCTGCACCGAGATGCCGGGCGTGCTGGCCATCACATCGGTCAGCGAGCGCATGTCTTCGTCATCCATGCGCTGGCGCGTCACGACCGTCACCGATTGCGGCGTCTCGCGCAGCGTCAGCGGCAAGCCGGTGCTGGCCGCGGTGGCACGGGGCGTATAGGAACCGGTGCCTTCGGTCGTCGTGGCGTCGGTGTCGCCCACGACTTGCACGCCTGGCAGGGTGGCCACGCCGCTTTCCTGTGCGGCGGCAGCGCCGCAAGCCAGGGCAAAAAGCAGGCCCCACGCCGCGCAAGCGGTACGCGCTTGCGGCGCGCCCGGTACGGACTTCTCGGCTTGGGGCGGCCCGGCGTCAAAAACCGCCAGGGCGGACGTGCGACGCAGGATGAAACGAGGATGAATAATGGATGGTCGGCCACCCGGCCGGTAAACGTGCATGCTGACTACCTCTCCCACAGCGGAGTGCTGATTCGGGGGAAAGTGTAATGCAACTGATTCGCATCTTTATTTGCTGTTGCGGATTTACGACGGATGCGTGGAGCGCGCCTGGCTGCGGAAAAGCGTTCGTCGCCTGCCCTGTTATTCAGCCCTAAATATCCGCTGAACGCGTGATGTGGCGCCGAAGCAGCGCCGTGGCGTAATCACGGTCGCCTTCGGCCAGCGCCGCCAGAATTCCCAGGTGATCGGAGCACGCTTGATGGATATGGACTTCGGCCAGATGCCCGAAATTGGCGTATTCCGTCATGCGCCGCAACGAGTTCTGGCGTCGCACGGCTTCGGTCAGGAAGCGGTTGTTCGACCACGCCGCCAGCGTTTCGTGAAAGGCCGCATTCGCATTGAACCAGGCGTCCCGTTGCAGCTGCTCGACCGGCATCTGCAGGATCTCTGTCTGCTCGCGCTGCAATGCCGCCAATTGGTCGGGACGCGGCGCGTAGCCCGGCGTCATCAGCGCGTTGCACTCGACGATCAGCCGGAATTCGTAGCTTTCGTTCACCGCCTGCTCGTTGTCCAGGCTTTCCGCGAAATGCCAGCCATGCCCCGGCAGGCGTTCGGCCAACCCTTCTGTCGCAAACCGCATCAACGCACGCCGCACCGCGCCGCGCGTCACCTGGAATTGTTCGACCAGTTGCGCCTCGGACACCTCCGCACCCAGCCGGCCGACCGCGCGCGCGCTCATCAGGTCGCCATACAGGCTTTCCGATTCGGAATGCGGCATCAGCGCGTCCAGGCTTTCGTCGCTGCCCGGCTCGCGTTCCAGCCGGTAGCCCTTGCCCGACGTGTACGCCACCAGCCCTTGGCGGGTCAGCAGGTTCAACGCCTGCCGGATCGGCGACCGCGACACCTTGAGCTCCTGCGCCAGGCGCGCGTCCGACAGCCGTTCGCCCACCTGCCAGCGGCCGCTCTGAATCAGCGCCGTCAGCTTGCGGGCGACTTCGATCTGTAGGGGACTGAGCTCCTGCATGGCATCGCGCTCCTGCGCTTTACGGGTGGTTCCTATCCTCAATGCCAAATCGCATCCTTGGCATTCACGTTTTCCCTAGATTTCATATAACGCGCCATAAAACAGATTGACAGCCAACAACCGGGCTAATTAGTGTATTCCACAGCAACAAAATACAAAAGGACGGAAGATGGCGATCACCCCTTTTCCCTGCGTCACGTTGACGGGCGGCCCTGAGAGCCGCGGCCGCCAGTACGGGCAGGCGCTGAAACCCCGCATCCACCAGAGCGTGGCGCTGTACGGCGGAGCCTTGGACGGATTCGGCATGAGCGCCGCGCAGAAGACGGCCCTGATCGCCGACTACGCGCGCCGCATCGGCGACTTCGATGAACGCTATGTCGAGGAAATGCACGGCATCGCGGCGGGCGCCGGCGTGGCGTTCGAAGACATCGTCATGATCAACGCCCGCACTGAAGTGATGGCCTTGGCTCGGGCCCAGAGCAGCACGGCCGCCGCCGACGACGAAGCCGACGACGGCTGCACCGGCGCGATCCTTCTGCCCGAGCGCAGTGCCTCCGGCAACCTGATCCACGCGCAGAATTGGGACTGGCGCGCCGAATGCGCCGATACCGGCGTCGTCCTGCGGGTCCGCCAGGATCACGGTCCCGACTACCTGACCTTTGTCGAAGCGGGCGGACTGGCACGCAGCGGCCTGAACGCGGCCGGCGTATCCATCACCGCCAATTACCTGGAGTGCGACCGCGACTACCAGTCGCTGGGCGTGCCGCTGGGCCTGATCCGCCGCAAGGTGCTCGAGCAGGAACACTTCGCGCTCGCCGCCAAGGTCGTGGCGACCACGCCGAAGTCGTGCTCGAACAACATCATGATCGCGTCGGCGGCGGGCTTCGGCGTCGACTTCGAATGCGCGCCGGACGAGGCTTTCCCGCTGTACCCGGACGATGGCCTGATCGTGCACGCGAACCACTGGGTGGGCGCCATCGCGCTGTCCAAACTGCGCGACACGGGTATCCCGCATGTGCCCGAAAGCTTCTATCGCGACTGGCGCGTGCGCCGGCTGCTGCAGGCCCAAGGCCGCCTGCTGGACCGCGAAGGCGTCAAGGCCGCGCTATTCGACGATTTCCTGGCGCCCTACTCCGTATGCCGGCCCGCCCGCCACGGCGACGGCGGCAACCTGACCGCCACGGTGGCGATGATCGTGATGGAGCCGGCGCTGGGCGTCATGGAGATCGCGCCCATGCCTGCGGCCAACCGGCGCTTCACCACCTACCGACTCGACGGCGACGAACCGCAAGACGCGGTCGACGTGCGCGAGTCCGAACTGGCGGCAGGCTGACGCCATGCTCAGATTCATCGCCTCGCGGATCGGCATGGCGCTGCCCACACTGCTGATCGTTGCGCTTGCCGTGTTCATCCTGGTGCGCCTGATCCCGGGCGATCCGGCCGCGCTGATGCTGGGCGACTCGGCGGACGCGGCCAGCCTTGCCGCGTTGCGCGAACAACTGGGCCTGAACGCCAGTTGGCCGACGCAGTTCGCCATCTGGGCCGGACACGTGCTGCAAGGCGACCTGGGCCAATCGATTGCCAACCGCCAGCCGGTGATGCCGCTGATCCTGGACCGTTTCGCGGTCAGCGCGCAGATCGTGCTGCCAGCCGTAGTGCTGGCCACGCTGGCGGCGGTGCCGGCCGGCATGTTCGCCGCCTGGCGCCAAGGCCGCATGGCCGACCTGGCGCTGGTGGCGGGCGCCACGCTGCTGCTGTCGCTGCCGGCGTTCTGGATGGGCCTGCTGCTGCTCCTGCTCTTTGCGCTGAAGCTGGGATGGTTTCCCGTCGTGGGTTTCGTGGCCTTCAGCGAAAACCCCGGCCGCGCGCTCCTGTACCTGGTGTTGCCGGTGGCCACGCTGCTGCTGCACGAGATCGGCGTGATCCTGCGCATGACACGCGCCTCCACCCTGGAGGTGCTGCACCTGGACTACATCACCCACGCCCGCGCCAAGGGCCTGCCGGAAAGCAAGGTGATGTGGCGCCACGCCTTCAAGAATTCGTTCGGCCCCACCTGGACCTTGCTGGGCCTGATCCTGGGCAACCTGCTGGCCGGCATCGCCGTCATCGAAACCGTGTTCACCATCCCCGGACTGGGGCGCCTGCTGGTGGACGCGATCTTTGCCCGCGACTATCCCGTCATCCAGGGCTGCCTGCTTTTCATTGCCACCGTCTATGTCCTGGTGAACCTGGTGGTGGACCTGCTTTATCCGATCTTCGACCCCAGGGTGGCCACGAAATGAACCGTCGTTCCCTTACCGCCGTCGTCGGCGGCACCTTGGTCGCGGCCGTGGTCATCACCGCGCTGGTGGCCCTGTTCTGGACCCCCTACGACCCCCTCAAGCTCAATTTCAAGGCCCGCCTGGCCGCGCCCAGCCTGACCCATCTGATGGGTACGGACGAACTGGGCCGCGACGTGTTCAGCCGGCTGATGCGCGGCACCACGGCCAGCCTGCGCGTCAGCCTGATGACCGTGCTGCTGGCCACCGGCGCCGGCGTGCTGATCGGCGCCGTCAGCGGCTATCTGCGCGGCTGGCCGGACCGCGTGTTGATGGCGTTGAACGATGCGCTGCTGGCCTTTCCCGGCCTGCTCCTGGCGCTCGGCCTGCTGGCCGTTTTCGGCGCCAGCGAAACCGGCATCATCCTGGCGCTGGCGCTGGCCTACATGTCGTCGGTAGTGCGGGTGGTGCGGGGCACCGTGCTGAGCCTGCGCGAACGCGAATTCGTCCGCGCGTCCCGGGTAATGGGCAATTCCGAGCTCTATACGCTGATGCGCCACCTGCTGCCCAATTGCCTGGCGCCGGTGATCGTCATGGCCACGTCCATGTGCGGCTGGATCATCCTGGCCGAAAGCTCGCTCAGCTTCCTGGGGCTGGGCGTGGCCCCGCCCGCCCCGACCTGGGGCAACATGCTGGCCGGCAGCCGCACCTACATCGGCCAGGCCGCCTGGCTGACCATCTTTCCCGGTCTGGCGATCTCGCTGTCGCTGCTGGGCATCAACCTGCTGGGCGACGCCTTGCGCGACCGGCTGGATCCCCGCATGCGGAGGCGCGTATGACATCCCCCGTCCTGCTCGATATCGACGGCCTGACGCTGGCCGCCGGCCACGGCCACACCGTGGTGTCCCAAGCCAGCATGCAGGTCGCGCGCGGAGAGATCGTCGGCGTGGTCGGCGAATCGGGCTCCGGCAAGACCATGCTGGGCCGCGCCATCATGCGGCTGACTCCGCAAGCCATCGACCGCACCGGCGGCGACATCAAAGTGGAAGGCACCTCTGTCTTCGGGCTGCGCCCCGCGCAGCTGCGCGCCCTGCGCGGGCCGAAGGTGGCGATGGTATTCCAGGAACCCATGACGTCTCTCACGCCGTCGCTGACCGTGGGCCAGCAATTGGCCGAGGGGCTGGAACAGCATGTGCCCGGCGAACGCGCGACGCACCGCGACCGCATCGAAGCCATGCTGCGCCGCGTGGGCCTGGCCGACGTCTCCCGCGTGCTGGATGCCTATCCTCATGAATTTTCGGGCGGCATGCGCCAGCGCATCATGATTGCCTCGGCCATGCTGCTGCGCCCCGCGCTGCTGATCGCCGACGAACCCACCACGGCGCTTGACGCGGTGATCCAGCGCGAAGTGATGGAAATGCTGGTGGAGCTGACGCAGGAAAACGGCACGGCCGTGCTGCTGATCAGCCACGACCTGCCCATGGTGGCGCGCTATGCGCAGCGCATGGTGGTGATGCGGCGTGGCGAGATCGTCGAAACCGGCCCCACCTCGCAGGTGCTGGCGGCGCCGGCGCATGAATACACCCGCCAGCTGCTGGCAACCTTGCCGCAACGCCGGCCCCCGCGCCCCTTGGCCACCCAGGCGCCGCTGCTCTCGGCGCGCGGCCTGACGGTGGAATACGGGGCGCGCCAGGGCTGGTTCAGCAGGCAGGCTGGCAACCGCGTGCTGCACGGCATCGACCTGGACATCCACCCCGGCGAAGTCGTGGCCGTCGTGGGCGAATCCGGTTCCGGCAAGACCACCTTGGGGTCCGTGCTGACGGGACTGGTCGCGCCTACGGGCGGCGCGCTGCGCTACAAGGGCCAGCCGCTGGCCGGGCGCGGCGCCGTCTTCAATGACTACCGCTACAACTGCCAGATGGTGTTCCAGGACCCGTATTCGTCGCTGGACCCGCGGATGACCGTATCGGCGCTGGTAGCCGAGGCACTGCGGCTGGCGCCCGGGTTGACCCCCGCACAGAAGGACGAACGCGTCGCCGACACGTTGCAGGACGTGGGCCTGGGCGGCGACTTCGGCTTGCGCTACCCGCACGAACTGTCGGGCGGACAACGCCAGCGCGTGGCCATCGCACGCGCCCTGGTGCGCCGGCCGGCGCTCCTGATCGCCGACGAAGCGGTGTCGGCGCTGGACGTCACGGTGCGCGCCCAGGTGCTGGACCTGCTGGCCGACCTGCAGCAACGCTACGGCTTTTCGTGCCTCTTCATCAGCCATGACCTGGGGGTGGTCGAGCAGATCGCCGACCGCGTCATCGTCATGCAGGCGGGCCGGATCGTCGAGGAAGGCGTGCGCGACGCCATTTTCGACCGCCCCCGTGAACCGTACACGCGCCAATTGCTGGGCGCCATTCCCATGCTGGAGGCCACCGCCGCGGGCGGCGTGCGCCTGAAGTGGCGCAATGACGCCCAGGCCAGCCAGCCGCTGGCAGCCGTATCCCTTACCTAGGAGACCCCATCCATGTCCACGCATCCACCGCGCCGCCAAGGCCACGGCGTGAAGCTCAGCTTCTACGACTTCGGCGCCACGCCGTTCTTCGCCAGCCAGTTCGACCAGCGCTTCAGCTATTGCCTGTACGTGCCGCCCGACTATGACGAGGCCGCGTCCAAGACGTATGACCTGGCCGTGATCGTCCATGGCACCGGCCGCACGGCCGCCGAGTACCGCGACCGCTTTGCCGATTTCGCCCAACGCAACGACTGCATCGTGCTGGCACCTCTGTTCCCGGTGGGCATCATCGAACCCGGCGACCTGGCCAATTACAAGCGCATCCAGTTCCACGACATCCGCTACGACCACGTGCTGCTGTCGATGGTGGACGAGACCATCGCCAAGTACCGCATCAACGGCAGCCGCTTCCTGCTGTACGGCTACTCGGGCGGCGGACAGTTCTGCCAGCGCTTCTTCATGCTGCACCCGGAACGCCTGCAAGCCGTCTCCATCGGTGCGCCCGGCGTGGTGACGCTGCTGAACCAGGACTACGACTGGTGGGTCGGCGTGCGCGACGTGCCGGCCCGCTTCGGCCGCACCATCGATATCGACGCCATGCGCGACGTCGCGGTGCAGACCCTGGTGGGCACTGAAGACACCGCCACCTGGGAGATCACCATCCCGCGCGACAGCAAGCTGTGGATGCCGGGTGCCGAACTACAAGGCGACAACCGCATCCAGCGGATCGAGGCGCTGGCCAGGAGCTTCGAGGCCCATGGCATTAAGGTGCGCCGAGACACCGTGCCCGGCGTCGCCCACGAACCCTTCAAGGTCATCGAACCCGTGCAGGCATTCTTCGAGGACTTTTTGAAGTCTCGCCGCTAAATCATTAATAACAAAGGGGAAGATATGAACACGAACCTTGCCTTGCCTGCCTTGCTGTTAAGCGGCCTGCTGGCCGCGCCAGCCTATGCCGCCGGCGACGCCCAGATGCTGCGCGTGGCGCTGCACGCGGACATCGCCAGCATCAATCCGGGGGTCAACCGCGACGCCAATGCCGATATGGTGCTGGCGCACGTGGTCGAAGGCCTGGTCGCCTACGGCGCCGACCTGAAGATCAAGCCCGTGCTCGCGGAAAGCTGGCAGGTCAGCGACGAGGGCAAAGTCTACGAGTTCAAGCTGCGCCCGAAGGTGCATTTCCAGAACGGCGCGGTGTTGACGGCCGACACCGTCGTCTGGAACTTCAAGCGCTACCTGGATCCGAAGACCAACTTCCAATGCGTCAACCGCTACAACGGCAAAATCGGTCCCGCGTTGCAGGACGTGCAGGCGGTGGACCCGCTGACCGTACGCTTCACGTTCTCGGCGCCCGCGCCCAATTTCCCGATGACGATGGCCACCGTCCAATGCACGCCTTGGATCCTGCATCCGGACTCCGTCAAGGCAGACGGCAGCTTCAACGCCCCCATCGGCACCGGCCCCTATGCGTTCGGCGGCATGATGCAGGGCCGCCAACTGGACCTGAAACGCTTTGCGGACTATGACGCCCTGCCAGGCGCGCGCGACGGCTATGCGGGCAACAAGACGGCCACCATCCCCGTGCTGCGCTTCATGACGGTGCCGGACGCCAGCACCCGCAGCAACGGGCTGTTGTCGGGCGACCTGGATGTGGTGGACGGCATCGAACCCGCCACCATGGAGACCCTGCGCGGCCAGGGGATTCCCGTCCAGGTGCAGCAGACGCCCAGCTGGCTGGTGATGCAGGTGCAATCCAACGCCCCCGCGCTGCAAGACGTGCGGATGCGCCAGGCCATCGCCCAGGCGCTCAGCCTGCCGGACCTGGCCGAAGCGTCGGGCGAAGGGCTGTACACGGCCAACCCGTCGGTGCTGGTGCCGCAAAGCCCCTATTACGACGCGCGCAGCAAGACCTGGCCGGCCTACGACCCGGCCGCAGCCCGCACGCTGCTGGCGCAGGCCGGCTACAAGGGCCAGCCGATCACCCTGCTGGTGGCCAACCGTCAGGAACGCGTGCAGGCCGCCACCATCGTGCAGGCCATGCTGGCCGCCTCCGGCATCAATGTGGAACTGAAGGTGCGCGACTGGGCCTCGCAGCTGGACCTGTACGGACGCGGCCAGTATGAACTGGCGATCTTCGGCTACTCGGCCCGCCTGGACCCGCTGCTGATGTACGAATCGCTGATCGGCGACAAGAAGGTCGAACCGACCCGCCAGTGGGACGATCCCAAGGCTGCCGCGCTGCTCAAGCAAGTGGCGATAGAACCCGACCTGGCCAAGCGCCGCGACCTGTTCAACCAGCTGCACGAGCTGATGGCGCGCGACATTCCCATCATCGGCCTGTTCAACCTCCCGGTCGTGACCGCCCTGCGGCCCGTCGTGCAAGGCTACGAAGGCTGGCCGGCCGGCACGCATCGCTTCTGGGGCGTGACCAAGACCCAACCCTGACCCCGCATTCCGACATGTCCTACTCTGAAACTGATTACCTCCAGTCCGACGCGACCGCGCTGGCGGCCGCCATCCGCGACGGCCAGCTCAGCCCTGCGGATGCCGTGGCGCACGCGTTTGCCGCCATCGACCGCGTCAATCCCCACTTGAACGCCGTCATCCTGACGATGCGCGAGGCGGCCGACGAGCAGCTGCGCCAGTTGCCCGCCGATGCGCCGCTGCGCGGCGTGCCCGTGCTGCTGAAGGACGACTGCCCCACCTATGCCGGTGTGCCAATGTCGTTCGGCTGCCGGGCCGCGCGTGGGTATGTGCCCGCACAGGACCACGAGATCGTGCGCCGCTACAAGGCGGCTGGCATGGTCATCGTGGGCAAGACCAATCTGCCGGAGTTCTCTGGCAACATCGCCACGTCCCCCACGCTGCACGGCCCCACGCTGAACCCGTGGGACGCCGGCCGCAGCATCGGCGGGTCATCCGGCGGTGCGGCCGCCGCCGTGGCTGCCCGCATGGTGCCGCTGGCCTATGGCAATGACGGCGCGGGCTCCATTCGCATTCCGGCGTCCTGCGGCGGCCTGTTCGGCCTGCGGGCCTCGCGCGGGCGCACGCCTTGCGGGCCGGTATCCAGCGAGAATTGGGGCGGGCTGGTCAGCCACCACGCCCTGACGCGATCCGTGCGCGATTCGGCCCTGATGCTGGACCTGACTGACGCGCCCGAGCCTGGCGCCCTCTACGCCGCGCCGGCCAAGTCCGGCCCGTATGCACAGTCGGCGTCCCGCGATCCGCGGCCGCTACGCATCGGCGTCATCTCGCAGCCCGGCATGGGCTTGCGCCTGGACGACGGCATCGCCGCAGCGCTGGAGGACGCGTCGACGCTTTGCCGCCAATTGGGGCACCGCGTCGAGGCCACCGCCTTCAACTTCGACGAATCCGCCCTGGCCGACGCCTACCTGCGGATCATTGCCGCCTACACGGCGCTGGAAGTCGATGCCATCGCGGCCGACACCGGCCGGCCGGCCGACGCCGACGGCTTCGAGCCCGTCAACCTGGGCCTGGCCGAATTTGGCCGCAGCGTATCTGCGCCCGCCCTGCTGGCCGCGCGCAACACCGCCAACAGCGTCGCGCGCAGCCTGGGCCGGCTGTTCACCGAGGTCGACGTCCTGCTGACGCCCGTCATGCCCACGCTGCCCGCGCCCATGACCGCTTTGGACGTGCGCGGCCCGGACTGGCGCGCCTTTGCCGACGAGTTCATGCACGGCACCGTCTTCACTCGTCCGGCCAACGCCGCCGGCATCCCCGCGATGAGCGTGCCGTTGTTCCAGACTCCGGCGGGGCTTCCCGTGGGCATCCAGTTCATGGCGCCCTACGGCGACGAAACCACGCTTTTCGAACTGGCCGGCCAACTGGAGCGCGCCCGCCCCTGGGCGCACCGCCTGCCGCCGGTCCACGCCTGATCCATCCCCCTGGAAGCGGTAGCCGGGGCGGCGGCAAGCCGTCGCTTTGTCCCTACGGGTCGCGAGCCTACCGTGCGCCCTCGGGGACAGGTCGTCATAATGTCGCTGGCTTCGGCCACCCCGTCCCCCGCCGCTTTCAGTAGGAATTACCGCGTGTTCCATGTTTTCACGGGACTGATCAGTCTCTACGTCATCTGGCGTTTCGTCCTGCCCCTGCCCATTTCCAAGTCCGGCCGCCTCGTGCTGTCGGTTGCGCTGCTGGCGGTTGCCGAACACCATCTGGTGACGCGCAACTTCTTTGGCAGCATGGCGTCGCCCGAAATCCCCGCCACCTTGCTGATGGCGCTGGGTTGGCTGTTTGGCAGCCTGCTCCTGCTGGCCATGCTGCTGCTGGTCCGCGACGTGGCGGCGCTGGCGGCCTGCGCGGTGTCCCGCGAACAGGGCCGGCGCCTGTGGGCCGCTCGCCGCTGGAGCCAGGGCGCGGCCGTGCTGGCTGTGCTGCTGTCCGCCATCGGCGTGTGGCAGGCGGTACGCGAACCCGACGTGAAGACCCTGGAAATCGCGTTGCCGAAGCTGCCGCCTGAGCTTGACGGTTTCCGCCTGGTGCAACTGACCGACCTACACGCCAGCCGGCTGCTGGAAGCGCCGTGGATCGACGCCGTCGTCAAGAAGACCAACGATCTCAATCCAGACCTGATCGTCATCACGGGTGACCTGGTCGATGGCACCACCGCCGCCCGCGCCGCCGACGTCCAGCCCCTGCAGGCGCTACGCGCCCGCTACGGCGTCTATGCGATTCCCGGCAACCATGAGTACTACGCGGAATACCAGCGCTGGCTGCCGGCATTCGAGCACCTGGGCCTGCGCCTGTTGCTGAACGACCACGTGACACTGACGCCGGATGACCAGCGCCTGGTGCTGGCCGGCGTCACCGACCGGATGGCGGCCGCCTACGCCCAGCCCTTGCCTGACGTGCAGCAGGCGCTGGCCGGCGTACCGCCGACCGACCCCGTCATTTTGCTGAGCCACCGCCCTACCGGCGCGGCGCTCAACGCCCAGGCGGGCGCGGGCCTGCAGTTGTCCGGCCATACCCACGGCGGCCAGATCCTGGGCCCGCACCTGCTGACGCAATGGGCCAATGAAGGCTATGTCTCGGGCCTGTACCAGGTGGGCGGCATGACGCTGTATGTCAGCAACGGCACCGGGCTGTGGCCCGGCTTCCCGATCCGCCTGGGGCGTCCTTCGGAAATCACCCAGATCGTGTTGCGTTCGCCTGCCAAGGCCACGCCGCCATAAACTCACCCACAACCCAGCCCCGCCGCGCCCATGACGTATCTTCTGTGGTCCCTGCCCGCCCTGACCGTGATCGGCGCCATCGCCAGCGGCCGGGTGAACACCACGATCGCCGCGGTGCTGGGGCTGTTTGCCGCCATCCCCATCGCGCTTTACGCAGCGCCCGCGCCCTTCACCGGCGCCCAACTGGCGGTGACGCTCGAACGCGGCCTGTGGATCGGCTGGATCATCACCCCTTACATTCTGGGCGGGCTGCTGTTCTGGCAGATGGCCTCGCAAGGCCACGCGCCCGCCCCGGCCGCCGACCAAGCCGAACTGAACGATCCGCTCGCGCGGCGCCGGCGCCTGTTCTTCGCCTGTTTCCTGATCGGGCCGTTTGCCGAGTCCGCCACCGGCTTTGGCGTGGGCATGCTGGGCACCGTGCTGCTGATCCGTCCGCTGGGCTTGAAACCGCGCGACATCATGGTCTTCGCCTTGCTGAGCCAGACCCTGATCCCCTGGGGGGCAATGGGCAGCGGCACGCTCCTGGCCTCGGCCTATGCACGGGTGCCGGCCCCGCAGCTGGCGTTGTACAGCATGGTGGCGGTGGCACTGCTGATGGTCGTGTGGATGATCCTGTTCTGGCGCACCGCGCGCCACGCAGGCCTTCGGGCGGATGCTGCCGAACTCCGGCGGGAGGCCGTCTGGATGGCCGCGAGCCTCGGCCTGCTGACGGCCGCCACGGCCTTGCTGGGACCCGAAACCGCGCTGCTGGCCGCCTACGGCCCGTTGATCGTGCTGCGCTTCCTGCTGGACCGCCGCCCTGGCCGGCCGCAGGCCGTGGCCGCCGCCAAGCGCGCGCTGCCTTACATCCTGGTGATCGCCTGTCTGGTGGCCACGCGCCTCATCCCCGGGCTCAATCGCGCCCTGGGGGCGCTGGCCGATATCCGCCCGTTCGCGGACCTGCCCGCCTGGATGCCGTTCCTGCACGCAGGCAGCTGGCTGATCGCGGGCGCGCTTGCCATGGCCGCCTGGCACCGCCAGCCGGGCGCGCTGGCCACCCAGGCGCGCGTCTCATGGAAGACCGGCCGCCATGCCGTCATGTCCGTTTTCCTGTTCGCCATGATGGCCGAAGTGCTGGCGGGCGCCGGCATCTCGCAAGCCTACGCGGACGGCCTGTTCGCCACGCTGCAGGACTGGACCATCCTGATCACCCCCGTGCTGGCCGGCGCCTTCGGCATTCTGGCCAACAGCGGCAACGCGCCGAACAGTCTGTTCATGCCATCCCAGCTATCATTGGCGGTTCATGCGGGCCTGAACGTGCCGGCAGCGGCCGCGCTGTTACACGTATCGGGCACGGCGATGGGCATTTTTTCACCGGTAAGAATGTCGATTGCAGCCGGTCTGGCTCACGGCCAAGGGCAAGAACGCAGCGTCTATGTTCTACTACTGCCGTTCGCCTTGGCCGCGTTCGGCATTCTTTTGTCCCTGGCACTGCTTGTCGTGGTGTCGGGATAGCCGCCGGAGCGCTGATGCTCACGGCCTCAACCTTTTTTTTGTGTAGCACATGGGACTAGAACAGTTAGCCGCTATCCGGGCATTGATTACCAAGCAAGCGCCCGAAGAGCCGACCCCCAAGAAGGAATCGCGTCCGCAGGGCGGCGGCAAGGGACCCCGTTCGTCGCAAGGCGCCGGCAAGGGCCCGCGTCCGCAAGGCGGCGATAAAGGCGCACGCCCCCAAGGCGGCGACAAGGGCCAACGGCCGCAACGCGCAGAACGCCGCGAGACGCCCGTGGATCCCGTCGTGGTCGCGATTTCGCGCCTGCAACGCCAGTTCCCCAAGGCATTCCCCAAGAACCCCGCTCCCAAGCTTCCGCTGAAGCTCGGCGTGCTGGCGGACCTGGTGCAGCACGCCCAGGCCCTGCAGCTGGACGAGGCGCAGATCAAGGAAGCGGTCAAGACCTGGTGTGATGGCCGCCGCTACTGGACCTGCATGGTGGAAGATGCGCCGCGCGTGGACCTGAACGGCGAACCTTCGGGCGCCGTGACGGCCAACGAAGCCAAGCACGCCAAGCGCATGGCTTCGCGCAGCGCCTCCAAGAACGCCGCCGCGCGCAACAAGGCCAAGAAGGCGGAAGCCGCTGCCGCAGCCGGAACTCCGGCCGCCGCTGGCGCGCCGGCCGCGGATGCGCCGGTTGCCGACGCCACAGTTGCCGATCTGCCGGCTTCCGCCGCGCCCGGCACCGAGGCGCCTGCTGTCGCCCCGGCCCCTGCGGCTGATGCGCCGGCCAACGCAGCTGCCGACACGTCGGCTGACGCGCCGGCCGCCGACTCGTCCAGCACCGACACGCCTACGTAATACGGGCCGCCTGGCGGCCCAGAGGGTGGCAAACGCGTGGTGGCAAACCCGCGGTAGCAACCGCGCGGCGATAAAAACAACCCGGCCTGCCGCTCACGCAGCAGGCCGGGTTTGTTCTTGCGCGCGCGAACTCCGCGTCAGGCCGCAAGCGCCTTTTCGATATGCGCCATGCCCGCCGGCGAATACGGCAGCGTCAATGCCCACTTGTGGCCGGCCGCATCCATCTTCAGCAGCGACTTCTTCAAGATATCCACGATCTTCTCGCCGTGCGCGGGATGGAAGGCTTCATACTGGTATTGCAGGAACACCAGGCATAGGGCGTTCTCCATCGTCTGCACGTCGGCGTCCTGCTTGATGCCCTGCTTCATGACGATCGCCGTCACGCGGTCGATCACGTCTTGCGGGTAACCGGTGTCGCGCAGGATGCCTTGCGCGATTTCCGCATGATGGCGCGCCAGCGCCTTGCGCCAGGTCAGATAGCCGATGCGGCCTTCGGGATAACTCTTTCTGGCGATCTCCCACCGGCCGATATGCTGACAGCGCGACGCCAGGACCAGCGGCTCGGACGCATCCGGTGCCAGCTTCATCACCCATTCGTGCAGCTTCTGCGCCAGGAACAATTCCTGGGGACAGGTCTCGCCCTGCCAGGAAAACAGGTTGGGGTCGGTTCCGTTGTAGTGGTCGAACCGGAGCAGCGTCTGCGATAGACGGTCATTCATGCGTGGCGATTCCAAGAAAGCCGCCGGAGGGCGACGGGATCCGGGCGCAGCCGGAAACGAAATCATCATAGCGCCTGGCTGGCCGGCGGCAGCGATTACGCGCCGCAATCCAACTATTCAAATGCGAAATGCGTCGTTCATCCGGACGGCCGAAGTCCCTAGGATCAAGGCTTAGGCGCCTTGACGGGCGCCGGTCGGATAAAGACAGGAACTCCGCATGACCCGAATTTCGCGGCTACGCCGCGCCTTGACGATCGCCGCCCTGGCCGCGGCTGCCTTCAGTACCGCCGCCGAAGCGGCCTTTCCCGACAAGCCCGTGCGCCTGGTGTTGCCGCTGTCGCCCGGCGGCGCGATGGACGCGCTGGGCCGAGGCCTGGCCGAAGAACTGGGCGCCCAATGGAATGTGCCGGTCATCGTCGAGAACCGCGCCGGCGCCGGCGGCAACATCGCCTCTGAAATGGTGGCGCGCGCGCAACCGGACGGCTACACCCTGCTGCTGACCGGCGACATGCTGGTGGCCAATCAAACGCTCTTCAAGAACAACGTCAACTACGACGCCGAGCGCAGCTTCGCGCCCGTAGGCATCGTGGCCGTCACCCCGCCGGTGATCGTCGTACGGGCCGACTCCGACATCCAGGACATCGCCGGGCTGCGGCGGCTGGGCAGCCAACGGCTGGTGAACGTCGGCACGCCAGGGTATGGCAACAGCAACCATATGGCCTTGGCCCGCCTGCAGGGCTTGTATCCCGAAACGCTGCTGCACGTGCCGTATAAGGGCGCAGGCCCCGCGGTCGTGGCCCTGCTGGCGGGCGAAACCGATGCGGCCATCGTGGCGGTGCCCGCGGCGGCGAATCTGATCCGAACCGGCAAGCTGCGCGGACTGGCCGTGCTGCAAGCCGAACGTAGCCCCATCATTGCCGACGTACCCACGGCCCGCGAAGCCGGGCTGGACCTGGACAGCGGATCAGGCTGGTTCGGCATGCTGGCGCCGGCCGGCACCGCGCCCGAGGTGGTGCAGCGCATCGGCCAATCGGTCAAGACGGCGCTGGACGAACCGGCGTTCCGCGAGCGTCTGCGCGCCCAAGGCTTCGAAGCCATCGGCGGCACGCCGGCTGACTTCGCCGACCGCATCCGCAGCGACGCCGTCAAGTTCCCCGCCCTGCTCCAGCAGACGGGCGTATCTGTCAACTGAAGCGCACCCCTCGCGCACCGCCCATGCCCATCGCTCATCTGGCAAACGCCGACATCTATTACGAAATCCATGGCCAGGGGCATCCGCTCCTGATGCTGGCGCCCGGCGGCCTGCTGTCGCACGTCGAGCTGTGGCGCGTCACGCGCGACGGCAAGCCGCGCGACTATCCGGACCCCATCGCGGCATTGTCGACCCGGTACCGCTGCATCGCCATCGACCAGCGCAACGCCGGCCGCTCCCGCGCGCCCATCCAGGCCTCCGACGGCTGGCAGACCTATGCGGAAGACCACCTGCGGCTGCTGGACAGCCTGGGCGTGGACCGCTTTCACGTGCTGGGCTCCTGCATCGGCGCCTCCTTTGCGCTGAAACTGTGCGCGCTGGCGCCCGACCGTGTCACCGGGGCCATCCTGCAGCAACCCATCGGCCTGTCCGCCGCCAATGCCGCAAACCGCGCGGAATCCTTCGACAGTTGGGCGGACGGTCTGCGCCAACGCCCGGAGGGCGTGGACGAGGCGGCGCTGGAGGGCCTGCGCGCCAACCTGTTCGACGGCGATTTCGTCTATAGCGTCAGCCGGCAGACCGTAGCCGCCACGCAGACCCCGTTGCTGATCCTGGCGGGCAACGACATCCTTCACCCGACGGAAATCGCCCACGAGATCGTCCGCCTGGCGCCCAATGCAACCCTGGTGGAAGACTGGAAAGGCAAGGATCGGGGCGATATCTACACCGGATCGATCCGCCGCTTCCTGGCCGGGTTGGATCAATATGCCTAACGCTTATTTAGCAAGGTAGCGCGAAGCGCGTCATACTGGCGGGTTCCGAGCATTGGAATCCTCATGAGCGACGCTTCCCCCACCCCTACCCTGGCAGCCGACGTGCTGGCCGCCCAAGCGCTGGCCAAGCAACATGGCGTGGGCACGCCCAACGTGCTGACCACGCCGCTTGCCGATACCCGCGAAAAAAGCCGCGCGTATCAGGAATGGCTGAGCCAGCCCGCCCCGCCCGTGGGCCGCGTGGTCGAACACCGGCTGGACCATCTGGCCGTGCCCGCGACGCTTCGTCTGTACTACCCGGAAGGCGCCTCGGATGCCCCGCTGCCCCTGTACCTGCATCTGCACGGGGGCGGCTTTGCGCACGGCGACCTCGATACGCTGGACCGCTGGAAGCGCGAGATCGCCGCCGAAGCCGGCATCGTCACCGCCGGCCTGTCCTACGCGCTGTCGCCCGAAGCCCGCTACCCCGTGGCGCTGGAACAGGTGCTGGGCGCCCTGCGCTGGCTGCGCGACCAGGCGCCCTCGCTGGGGCTGGACGCAACACGCCTGTCGGTCGGCGGCGAGTCCGCCGGCGGCAACCTGACGCTGGCCGCCCTGCAACGGCTGCGTGACGAAGGCGATGCCTTCATCAAGACGGGCGTGGTCATCTACGGCATGCTGTCGGCGCGCCGCGACACGCCGTCGCACGAATCCTTTGGCGACGGGCGCTTCGGCTTGTCCACTGAAAAGCTGGACTGGTTCTGGAAGCAGTACGTCGGCGATGCCGCGCAGCTGACCGATCCCGGCGTGGCGCCTTTGCATGCGGACGTGGCCGGCCTGCCGCCCCTGATCCTGCAGGCAGCCGCCTTGGACCCGTTGCTGGACGACACGCTGGATCTGGCCAACAAGCTGTTTGCCACCGGCCCCGCGCCGACCTTCATCGTGTATTCCGGCGTACCGCACAGCTTCATCGGCATGACGCGAATCCTGCCGCAAGCGCAAGAGGCCAGGACGGACCTCGTCCAGGCGCTGCGGCGCAATCTGGCAGCGTAAAAAAACGGCCCCACTGGGGCCGTTCTTTCTTGGGGCGCTGCAGCGGATCAGCTGCGGGCCGGCTTGTTCCCATGCGACACGCTGGGCGTATCGCGGAACAGCGACATATGCGTGTGCGTGGCCACCCAGGGCTCGCCCACGGCTTCGCGCGCGAACGACACGGTGGCGCGGCCGACGCGGTCAAACGGCTTGCCGTCCGGGTGATAGCCGGTCGAATCCCACACCGCCAGGCCCACGGCGAACAGGCGGTCCGGCGAGACGAAGCTCTGGACATCGTCCAGGCGCCAGATGAAATCATCGATCGTGAACCAGACATTGCGCCACTGCGTCTTTTCCGCGTGTTCGCGGCCGCTGACGAAGTTGGTATAGGTGCCGAAAGCAACGAAGTCGTCGGCGAACAGGTGGCGGGCAGCGGCGTAATCCACGGCTTGCACGTGGTCGGACAGTTCCTTGAACCAGGCGCGCACGGCAGCGGCATCAGCGGCATCAACAGGAGCTAGGGCTTGCACAGACATGAAGATCTCTCCATTAAGGGGTCGTGAATTCAGGATACGAATCAAGGTGTAGCAGGAATGGGGGCGGCGAACCAGCAGGCCACCGCATGCCCGGCGGCGCGCGTTTCCAGCGGCGGCGCGGCCATGCGGCAGCGGTCGGCTGCCTGCGGGCAACGCGGGTGATAGCGGCAGCCCGAGGGCGGCGACATCGGGCTGGGCGGCTCACCCGTGGCCACGGCAAAGACCTGGCGGCGGGACGCGCCGCGTTCGGGTTCCGGCACCGCCGCCAGCAAGCCGCGCGTATAGGGGTGCAGCGGACGCTCGTAGATATCGTCGCGGGACCCGGTCTCGACCACCTGCCCCGCATACATGATGGCAATGCGATGCGAGACGTGCCGCACCACCGCCAGGTCATGCGCGATCAGCAGGAACGACAAGCCCAGCTCTTGCTGCAGGTCCTGGAACAGGTTGATGATCTGCGCGCGTACCGAGACATCCAGCGCCGACACGGGCTCGTCCGCCACGATCAGGTCCGGACGGATCGCCAGCGCCCGCGCAATGCCCACGCGCTGGCGCTGCCCGCCGGAAAAGGCGTGCGGATAGCGCTCGGCCGCGTCGGCCGGCAGGCCAACCTGGTCGATCAGCTCGGCCACCCGCCGGCGCAAGGCATCACGGCCGGCATTCCAGCCATGCACGATCAAGGGCTCGGCGATGGCCTCGAACACGGTGTGGCGCGGGTTCAGGCTGGTGGACGGGTCCTGGAAGACCAGCTGCATATGGCGGCGCAGCTCGCGCAGTTGGGACTTGCCCGCGTGCGTGATGTCTTCGCCCTTGAAATGGATGGAGCCGGCCGTCAGCGGCGTGCGGCGCAGCACCGCGCGACCCAGCGTCGTCTTGCCCGAGCCGGACTCGCCGACCAGGCCCAGCGTTTCGCCCCGTGCCACCTCCAGCGACACGCCGTCCACGGCGCGCGCCAGCACCCGCTTGCCGAACCAACCCGCCGAACGCACGGGGTAATGCACGCGAAGGTCGCGCGCCTGCAACAAAGGGGAGGAATCAGTCATGGTCCTGCATCCAGACGGGCGCCGACGGCCGCACGCAGGCCGCCAGGCGACCATGGCCGATGTCGCGCAACGCGGGGCGTTGTGCGCACGCCGCATCGGCGCCGGGGCAACGCGGCGCGAAATCGCAATGGCTGCGGCGCACCCGCAGGTCGGGCGGCACGCCGTCGATCGCGATCATGCGGTGGCGCGTATCGGTCAGGCGCGGGGTGGCGCGCAGCAAGCCCGCGGTATAGGGGTGGGCGGGTTCAGCGAACAGCGCGTCGGCATCGGCCAGTTCGACCAGCCGGCCGGCGTACATGACCGCCACGCGGTCCGCCACCTTGGCCACCACGCCCAGATCGTGCGTCACCAGCAGCATGGCCAGGCCCAAGCGTTGCTTCAGCTCGGCCAGCAAGTCCAGGATCTGCGCCTGGATGGTCACGTCCAACGCGGTCGTGGGTTCGTCGGCGATCAGGATCTGCGGGTCGCAGGCCAGCGCCATGGCGATCAGGATGCGTTGGCGCTGGCCGCCGGAGAACTCGTGCGGCAGGCGGTCCAGGCGTTCGGCCGGCTTGGGGATGCCGACCTGGCCCAGCAGTTCAATGATGCGGGCACGGCGCTGGGCGCGGTCAAGCGCCGTGTGGCGCACCAGTACCTCGTCGATCTGCGTGCCGATGGCCAATAGCGGGTTCAGCGCGCTCATGGGGTCCTGGAACACCATGGCGATGCGATTGCCGCGCAAGTCTTCCAGCACGCGGGGCGGCGCCGCCAGCAGGTCTTGCCCGTCGAACAGCACCTGGCCGCCCGCCACCCGGCCCGGCAACGTCGTCAGGCCCATCAGGGCCAGCGCACAGGCGCTTTTGCCGGAGCCGCTTTCGCCCACCAGGGCCAGGGTTTCGCCTGCCCGCAGGTCGAACGACACCGAATCGACGGCGGACACGTTGCCATGGCGGGTCAAAAACTCGACGCTCAGGCCGCGCACGCTCAGCAATGGGGTTTCGCTCATCGACGCACCTTCGCAATCAAGCGCCGCGCGAAGTCCTTTTCGCGTTCGCGCGGATCCAGCGCCAGCCGCAGTCGGCTGGCCGCCACGTTGACGATCAGCACGGTCAGGGCGATCGACAGGCCGGGGAACGTCGCCAGCCACCACGCGCTGGTCAGGTAGTTGCGGCCATTGGCCACATCCAACCCCCACGACACAGCCGGCGGCTGCACGCCCACGCCCAGGAACGACAAGGCGGCCTCGGCCAGCACCACGCGGGCGAACTCCAGCACCATCAGCGTGATCAGCGGCGCCGCCAGGTTGGGCAGGATGTGCCGCAGCAGGATGCGGCCGGCGCGCGCGCCCGCCATTTCGGCGCTTTCGATATAGGGCAGCTGGCGCACCGACAGCACCACGCTGCGGATCTGCCGCGCGTAGACCATCCAGCCATTCAAGGCCAGCGCCAGGATCACGGTGCCAGGGCCCGGCCCCAGGATCACCAGGATCACCAGCGACAGCAGCAGGCCGGGAAACGCCACGTGCACGTCGACCCAGCGCATCAGCGCCGCATCCACCCGCCCGCCGGCAAAACCCGCGACCAGTCCCACCAGCACGCCGAACGTGGCCGAAACCGCCACCACCGCCGCGCCGATCAGGATCGACAGCCGCGCCCCATGCAGGATGCGGCTGAGCACATCGCGGCCCAGGTTGTCGGTGCCCAGCATGTTGCTCCAGGTGCCGCGCGCCTCCCAGACCGGGGGGCGCAGCCGGGCGGACAGTTTGATCGCCGCCGGGTCGTAAGGCGCCAGCCAGGGCAGCACGACCGCCACCGCCGCCAGCAGCAACAGTAAAGACACAGCCAGTATCCAGCCACGCTGCCGGTCGGACAGCGCGCGCCAGCCTCGCGGCGCGACCGGCGGTGACGCCTCGGCAGCGTCGCCCATCCATGCGGGAACCGCGCTCATACCGCGATCCTCCGATCCAGCAGCCGGTACAGAATGTCCAGACAGAAATTGATGATCACGATCAGGAATGCAATGAAGAACACGACGGCCTGCAACAACACCAGGTCCTGGCGCTCGATGGCCTGGACGGCGGTCTGGCCCAGGCCGGGCCAGGCGAATACGGTCTCCACCACGACGGTGTGCCCGGCCAGCATGCCGGCAAACTCCCAGCCCAGCAGCGCCACCGTGGGCACGGCGGCGTTGCGCAGGGCATGCACCAACACGATGCGGCCCGACCGCAGGCCCTTGGCCCGGGCGGTACGCACGTACAGCGAATTCAGTTCGTCGATCAGCGCCGAGCGCAGCATCATGGCGATGCGGCCAAGCGCCGGCAGCGCCAGCGTCAGCATCGGCAGCACGCCGCTGCCCGCCGCCTCGGCGCCCGAGGACGGCAGCCAGTTCAGCGTCACCGCAAACAGCAGTATCAACAGCAGGCCCAGCCAGAACTGCGGCAGCGACAGCCCAGCCAGGCTCAGCACCACCGAGATACGGTCGGCCCATTGCCCCGGGCGCAGCGCGGCGACGATCCCCAACGGCACCCCCGCCAAGATCGCCAGGCCCAGCGCGCCGGCGCACAGCGTCAGCGTGCTGGGCAGGCGTTCCAGCACAATGTCCATCGCGGGCCGTTGCTGCCAGATGGAATTGCCGAAATCGAACAAGGCGATATCGCGCAGGTAGTGCAGGTACTGCGACCAGATGGGGCCGTCCATGCCCAGCGCCTGCGCCAGCACCGCGCGATCGGCGGCGGAAGCGTCCACCGGCAACATCGCCTGGACCGGATCCCCCACCAGGCGCGTCACGATGAACACGATGGTGGTCACGCCCAGCACGACCAGCAGGCCCTGCGCCAGGCGGCCCAGCAAAAAGCGCGGCAAGCCGCGCCCGGCAGGATTACTCGATGACACGGATGTCCTTCACCGGAATCAGGCCATCGACGCGCGGCGAAAAGTCAATGCGCTTGGACAAGCCGAAGATCTCGCCGCCTTCCAGCAGGAACACCAGATAGGCCTCGTCGCGGCCAATCTTCAGCGCCTTGGAATACAGCGCCTGACGCTTGACGGGGTCGGCCTCCTGGCGCGCCTCGTCGATCAGGCCCTTCAATTCGGCATTGTCATTGGCCGCCGCCACACCGCCCTCGGCGTAGTACGCGCTAAGTGTGCGGTCGGCATCCAGCAACTGGTTCGAATGGCTGCTGCTGATCTGCGCTTCGGTCGGCACGCGGTTCTTGTTGATGGCCTCCAGATACTCGGCCCAGGCCAGCACGCGGAAGTTGACCTTCAGGCCAGCCGCCTCCCAGTAGGCGGCGATGGTCTCGGCCAGTTCCTTGTCCTTGAGCCAGCGGCCCGACGGCGCGTACAGGTCGATGGTCTTGCCATAGACGCCGGCCGCCTTCAGCAGTTCGGTGGCGCGTGCGGGGTCATACGGATACGGCTGGATGCTGGCGTCGTAACCGAACCAGCCCGGCGCCAGCAATTGCCCGTGCGACACGGTCGCGTAGCCGCCATACAGGTCCTTGGCCAGCGATTCCTTGTCCACGGCGTAGTTCAGCGCCTGGCGCACGCGCACGTCGCGCGTCAGGCCCTTCAAGGCATTGAGCGACACGAAGGGCAAGTCGGTGCCTTGCAAGGTCACGGCCTTGGCGACCCGCTTGGTGTCCTCGGGCAGCACGTTGGTGATGAAGTCGAAGTCGCCCGCCCGCAGGCCCGACAGGCGGGTGCCGGGCTCGGCCACGAACCGGTAGGTGGCGCGGTCCACGTTGCCCACCGCCGAGGGGTTCCAATAGTTCGGGTTGCGCGACAACACGATGCGGTTGCCCTTGGCCCATTCCGTCAGCACGTAGGGGCCGCTGCCCACCGGTTTCTGACCCAGGCTACCATCGGCCGCGGCCGACGGCGACACGATGGTCAGCCACGACAGGCGCGCGGGCAATGCCGGGTCCGCGCCGTTGGTGTGCACGCGCACCGTCACGGCATCCACGGCCTCGGCGCGCTTGATGCCCAGGAAGAACGGACGCTGGCGCGACGCGGTCTTCGGGTCGACGATCCGGTTGATGCTGGCGGCCACCGCCGCGGCGTCAAGCGCCAGGCCATCGCTGAACTTGAGGTTCGGGCGCAACGTCACTTCCCACGTATCGGCGCCGGTCTGGCGCGGCAGCGCGGTGGCCAGCTGCGGCACCAGCTCGCCCTTGGGCGTGCGGGTCAGCAGCGTTTCGAAGATGTTGCGCGACACCGCGCGCTCGGAGCCGTCCTGCGCCGTCTGCGGATCCAGCGTGGACGGTTCGGTCCCCAGCGCCAAGGTGATGTCCGCCGCATGGGCGGCGGTGAAAACGGACGCAGACAGGACCAGGCCTAGATAGCGTTTGAGGCTCATTGCGCACTCCGGATCAAAGGGACATGCGCATCGGGGGCACCATGTCGCAGTCGGTAAATAAGGAATCCGGAGTTTGCCGCTAGAAATCAGAACGTGCCGTTCTAATCATATGTGCGGGAAATCGTTGACTCGGCTTTTACTGCCGTGAAAAGTCATAAGCCGCCAGGCGAGATAGCCGGGCTTTCCCACGCGCGGTGCGCGACGGCGGGTTCCAGGTAGCGCTCGACCTGCACCAGCGCCGTCTGGGCGCTGGGCCCTTGCGCCAGCCGCGACGTGCCGATGTCGGCCGTCAGCGTGTTCGGGTTGCCGTGCCGGTCCAGATCGCCATCCGGGTCCGACCAGGCGCCGGTGGCCATCACCACCACGCCGGGCATCAGCCCCGTGTCCAGCTTCACGCCGGCCAGGCAGGCGCCGCGCCCGTTGAAGACGCGCACGCGGTCCCCATCCTGGATCTGTCGCGCGGCCGCATCATCGGGATGCATCGCAATGGGTTCGCAGCCCTGGATCTTGCCCGCGCGCGACAAGGCCGCCGGATCCAGCTGGCTGTGCAGCCGGTGGCGCGGCTGGTTCGTCAGCAGGTGCAGCGGCCATTGCTCCGCCGCCTGGGCGCCCAGCCATTCCGACGGCGCCAGCCACACGGGGTGCCCCGGGCAGTCCGCGTAGCCGAAGCCCGCCACCACCTGCGAATGCAGTTCGATCTTGCCCGAAGGCGTGCGCAACGGATGCGCTGCGGGATCGCGCCGGAACGCCTCGAACAACACGTACTGCGATTCGGGTGGTGGCAGCTCGGCATGGCCGCGCGCCCAGAATTCATCGAAGGGCGGCAGCGTCACCCCCTTGTCCGCGCAACCCGCGCGCATGCCTTCATACACGTGGCGGCACCAGCCCATTTCGTCGCGCCCCGCCGTGAACGCCTCGTGAAAGCCCGCGCGCCGCGCCAGGTCGGCAAAGATGTCGAAGTCGTTGCGGGCCTCGCCCTGCGGGGCCACGGCCCGATGCATGGCGAACACATAGGGGTCGCGGGTCGACCCGCCAACGTCGCAGCGCTCCAGCGACGTGGTGGCCGGCAGCACGATGTCTGCCCGGCGCGCCAACGGCGTCCACCAGGATTCATGCACGATCACCGTTTCGGGCTTGCGCCAGGCCTGCCGGAACCGGTTCTGGTCCTGGTGATGGTGGAACGGATTGCCGCCCGCCCAATAGATCAGCTTCACGTCCGGATAGTGATGCCGCGCGCCGTTGAATTCATATTCGGCGCCCGGCGCCAGCAGCATGTCGGTGATGCGCGCGACCGGAATCGCCAATTGTGCAGGGTTCCTGGGCACCGGCACTTCCGGCCCCGGCACTTGCCGGCGCGGCTGCCCGATGCCGTTGAGCGACGCATGGCCAAAGGCGAAACCGCCGCCCGGCAGTCCGATCTGGCCGGCCAACGCCGCCAGGCCGATCACCGCCCAATAGGGTTGTTCGCCATGCTGCGCGCGTTGCAGCGACCACGCCGCCGTCAGCAGGCTGCGCTGGTTCGCGATGCTGCGCGCCAGCGCGGCAATGGTCTCTGCGGCCACGCCCGTAATGCCGGCCGCCCAGCATGCGTCCTTGGGCTGGCCATCGGTGGCGCCCGTCAAGTACGCGGCCCAGGCGTCGAACCCCACGCAATGCGTGTCCAGGAATGCCCTGTCGTACCGGTTTTCGGAAAGCAGCGTGTGGGCCATGCCCAGCATCAACGCCGTGTCGGTATTGGGCCGCACGGGAATCCAGTCCGCGGCGACGCCTTCCGGGATATCGGCGCGCGTCGGGCTGACCACGACCAGCCGGATGCCGGCGGCCTGTGCGCGCGCGAGCCAGCCCGGCAGGTTGTGCAGGCCGGCGCCGCCGGAGGTGACCTGGCTGTTCTTTACCGGTATGCCGCCAAACGCCACGATGATGCGGGTGTGCTCCAGCACGCTTTCCCAATCGGTGACGTCGCCGCTGACCGGGCTGGTCGTGCCGATCACGTGCGGCAACAGAAACTGCGCCGCGCCCCAGCTGTAGTTGCCCACCTGATCCACGCAGCCGCCGCCCTGGAACAGGAAGCGGCGGATCAGGCTGCGTGCATGGTGCACGCGCCCGGCGGAGGACCAGCCGTAAGAGCCGCCGAAGATGCCGGCCGGGCCCGATTGCTCGCGCACCCGCGCAAGCTCACCCGCCACCAGGTCCAGCGCGTGGTCCCATGACACTTCCACGTACTCGTCGCCTTCGCGGTCGCGGTTGCCCGCCAGCCAGCCCTTGCGCACGGAGGGCCGCTGGATGCGCAAGGGGGAATGCAGCATCTCCGCGATCGAACCCAGCATGGCGGAAGGCGCGCGGTCGGCGCCGAACGGTTCGCAGTTGACCACCCGGCCGTCTTCGACCACGGCGGTGAACGCGCCCCAATGCGCCAGCGAAGGGTGGCGGGTGCGGGTCGATGTGCCGGCGACTTCGGCCATGCGGAATCCTTTACGGGCGGTCTGTGTCGCGTCACGGCACAGACCCTGAACAAGACGCGGATTATGGCAAGAAAGCCCGGTGCGCCAGCCGATCAATTCGGCATAACCACATAACCCATACTGCTATGAGCGGTGCGTCGTCGCACCCAGCATGCGCAGGCAGTCGTCCGAAACAATGCGCGCGAAATCGGTGCAATCCTTCAGCTTGGCCGCGATGGCGTCGTCGGCCACGCCATGCACGCCGGAATAGATCAGCAAGGCGGTGATCCTGGGTTGCGGCAGCGGCCACAACCCGGCGGTCTTGCCGCCTTCCAGGATCCCCAGCAACTGGTCAAGAATGGCGTTCTTGTCGCGGTTCTGACGATCATGATGGTGGTGATTGCCATAAACGATGTCGTGCGTGCGGTAGGTATCCACGTAGGTCTGGATGCTGGCATGGATCCAGGCTTGCAGCTTGCCGACCCAATCGTCGCCCGCACAGGCATTCACGGCCCCTTCCAGCACCTCCAGGTATTGGCGGGTATAACGTTCGGCCAACGCGGCCAACATGTCGGTCTTGGCGGCGAAGTAGTGATAGAACGTGCCTTTGGCAACGTTCGCCTCTTCCACGATGCTGCTGATGGTAGTGCCTTCCACGCCGTTGGCCAGGAACAGCTTTTCGGCGGCCGCCATCAATTCCTCAAGCCGCACCTCCGCGGGCTTGGTCCGGGGCGGACGCGGCTCGGAAACAGGCAGCGGGGCGTTGGCGCGGGTCGATCTCATTGAAGCATTCCAGGCGGCTGGCAAAGACGCCCAGTTTAAGGGAAACCGGCCGGCGTCAACGTGCCCGGATTACTTGGGCGGGCAGCTGAATCGGGCATAACTCAGCAGGTCGGCCGCATAGCATTCGCAGGCGGCCGATTCCAGGCCGCGCCGGTCCAGCACGGCGATGTCGCCCCGGTGATAGGCGATCAGCTTGCGCTGTTGCAGCGCCGACGCCGCCACGGTCACGCCCACCCGGCGCACGCCCAGCATGTGGGCCAGGTACTCATGGGTCAGGTGGAAATGGTCGGCGTGGGCGCGGTCCTGGGTCATCAACAGCCACCGCGCCAGGCGGCCCTCGACCAGATGCGAATGCATGCAGGCGGCTGCCTGCGCCAGCTGCTGCAGGACGACGACCGTGTAACCGTTGATCAATTGTCGCAGCGCCTGGCTGGCGCCCAGTTCCTGCCGGAAGCGGTCGGCCGACATACGCAAGGCGACCCCGCCGCCCTGCACCACCGCACGTAGTTGCGAGGTATCCGTGCCCAAGGGCACGTCGACGCTCCACATGCCTTCGTTGCCGATCAACCCGACTTCCAGCGACGGGCCGCGCGCCAAGGGCAGGATCAGCGAGATATAGCTGCGCGTCGGAAAATAGACGTCACCCATGCGCCCGCCGGGTTGCAGCAAGCATTGGCCAAAGACCAGCTCGACCGCTTCGAAGCGCCCGAGCAACCGGTCCCGTTCGCGCCCGGGCAATGCGTCAAGCAAGCGGTTGGGCACGTCTTCATGCGCGGATTGGACAGAAGGCACGATCAGTTTCCGGTTCGCCCTTTCAGGGGCGTACAGCCTCGGTGCGCCGGCTGAGCAGACGCGCGTATTCATCACGGACCACGGTGTAGCACTCGCACACGCGCGCCTCGAGCCCAACGCGATCGGTTACCTGGATGTGGCCGCGCCGGTAGCGGATCAGCCCCGCCGTCTGCAAGTGCCCGGCCGCCTCCGTCACCCCTTCGCGCCGCACGCCCAGCATGTTTGCAATCAGTTCCTGCGTCATCACGATCTCGTTGGACCGCAGTCGGTCCAGGCTCAGCAACAGCCAGCGGCAAAGCTGCTGGTCCAGCGAGTGGTGCCGGTTGCACACAGCCGTCTGCGCCATCTGCGTCAGCAGCGCCTGGGTGTATCGCAGCAATAGATGCTGCATGGCGCCACCGCGGTCGAATTCGTCCTTCAGCGCCTGGCCCTTCAACTGGAAGGCCGAACCGGCGCTTTGCACGATGGCGCGGCTGGGGGTGGTTTCCCCGCCCATGAAGAGCGAGACGCCGACGATGCCCTCGTTGCCCACTACGGCGATTTCGGTGGATGCCCCGTCTTCCATGACGCACAAGAGCGACACGATGCAGTCGACGGGAAAGCAGACGTACCGCATACGGCCGCCCGGTTCGTACAACGCTTTGCCCAGCGGCATCGGCACGCGTTCAAGCAGCGGAAACAGGCGGGCCTGCTCGTCCGGGGGCAATGCCGCCAGCAGGTGGTTCTGGGTGGGATCGTGTGAGTCAGGCATGGCGGCTCCCTGCAACTAGCCCAATGCAGTCCCGCGAGTCGGGCGGGCGCAATCCGAAGGCGCTCCGACAGGCCTTACCCGTTCGGCAAGGGTAATCGGCAGGCGCTTGGTGCGCTGCCGAACAGAGTGCCTCCAGGGTAGCGCACTATTGCTCTGTCCCCCGGTTTGTCTTTCCCATCCTGGCGTCCAGGTATTTCTGCATCAGGGCCCGCGTGGAACTGTCATGGTTTTGCATGCCCGTCGTGCCGGCATCCAATTCATGAACGATGCGCAGCGCCAGCGTCTTGCCGAGCTCCACGCCCCACTGGTCAAAGGAATCGATGTTCCACGCCGCCCCTTGCGTAAAGGCGCTGTGTTCATACATCGCCACCAGCGCACCCAGCGTCCGCGGCGTCAGCCGGGTGGAGAGCAGCGTATTGCTGGGCCGGTTGCCTTCGACATGCCGGTGAGGCGCGGCCGCCGCGCCGTCATCGGCCAACGCCTGGCCGAACGCCAAGGCCTCGGCCTGCGCGAACATGTTGGCAAGCAAGTCTTCGTGCTGACGGGGCGAAGCCGCAAGCGGCACCAGGAATCCGATGAAATCGCAGGGCACCACCTGGCTGCCCTGGTGCAGCAACTGGTGAAAGGAATGCTGGCCGTTCGTGCCGCAAGCGCCCCAGTACACGGGGCCGGTGTGCCCCGCCACGGGCTTGCCCTCTTGCGTCACGGACTTGCCGTTGCTTTCCATCATCAATTGCTGCACGTAAGACGGAAAACGCCGCAAATGGTGGTCGTAGGGCAGGACGGCCGCGGTGCGCGCGCCCAGGCAGTTGTTGTTCCAGATGGCCATCAGCCCGTGCATGACCGGCAGGTTCCGCTCCAGGGGCGCGTTGCGGAAATGCGTGTCCATGTCGTGGCAGCCCGCCAGCATCTCGCCGAAAGCCTCCGGCCCCACCGCCACCATCAGCGCCAAGCCCATGGCCGAACACAGCGAATAGCGTCCGTTGACCCAGTCCCAGATCTCCAATACGCGGTCCCGCGCGATGCCGGATTGGATCGCGGCCTCGCGATTGCCCGTGACCGCCACGAAATGCGCCTGCACCGCGTCTTCGTCCGGCAGGGCCTGCATGCACCAGGCGCGCGCCGACGCCGCATTGTGGCGGGTTTCCGAGGTCTGCCAGCTTTTTGAACAGACAATGAACAGCGTTTCGCGCGGATCCAGGCCGTGCGTGGCCTGCGCGAAATCCGCACCGTCCACGTTCGACACAAAGCGCACAAGCAGGCCGGGCTGGGCGTAGTGTTCAAGCGCCGCGCAAGCCATTTCCACGCCGATCGCCGACCCGCCGATGCCCAGGTTGATCACATTGCGGATGGGCATGCCCGTGCCGCCCAGGCAGGCGCCGCTGCGCAACTGCATGGCCAGCGCCGCCATGCGGTGCAAGGTCTTCTGCACGTTCGGCCCGACATCGCGGCCGTCCACCTGCACGGCTTCCCCGGCAGGCATGCGCAACGCGACATGCAACGCCGCCCGCCCTTCGCTGGCATTGATGGCGTCGCCCTGGAACATGGCGTCGATCCGGGCCGGCAGCCGGCATTCCTTGGCCAGTTGCACCAGACGCGCCACGGTTCCAGGGGTGACCCGGTTCTTGGAATAGTCCAGATACCAGCCAGCCGCCTCCAGCGTCAGACGCGCCCCGCGCACCGGGTCTTCCATGAAGAGTTGCCGCAGGGTCACCGGGCGCATTGCTTGCCGATGGTCCGCCAGCGCCTGCCAGGCGGGCGTGGGTAGCGGTGTGGCCTCTGGCCCCGATTCCTGCATGTCCATCGACTTCCCCCTCCCACCCGTCCGTCGGCCCACACATGGATGCCGCACGGTGCATTGCAATGCGGTCGGGCTCGGGTCGTTTATGGCATAGGCCGCGCCTCGCGTCCGTGCGGTAGCGCACAGAGCCGGCGCGCGCGCTTGGTCACTCTATAGGCGGGAGGTCGCCACCCTGGCGACGCCTTTGCCCCGATGGATCACGTCCGACCGAGTATTGATGAAACCCATAGCCTGGCCTTCCCTGGAGGCCGCCCCCGAATGGATCGACCTGTTTGCTCGCAGCAAGCCCTCGCTTACCTCCGCCGAAAGCGAGCCGCCGTTGCGCGCCGAACTGTTCAATTCCCAGCAGATGGAAGCGCACGGCCAGGCGCTGGCGCATGTGCATGCGCTGGGCGCCTTTCGCGCGCAGGACAACCTGCTGCCCCGGCTGACGGAGAACCAGACGCTGCTGGCCCAGGCCTGTGCGCTGCTGATCGAATCCATGCAGCAAAGTCGCCAGATCACGCCGGCGGACGAATGGCTGCTGGACAACTTCTACCTGATCGAAGAGCAGATCCGGCTGGCCAAGCGGCATTTGCCCAAGGGGTACAGCCGCAGCCTGCCCAAACTGGCCGCGGGTCCCTCGCAGGGCCTTCCCCGGGTGTACGACATCGCGCTGGAGATGATTTCGCACAGCGATGCGCGGATTGACGCCGACGGGATCAGCGCGTTCGTGGCCGCTTATCAGCGCGTCGAACCCCTGCAGCTGGGCGAGCTTTGGGCCATCCCCATCATGATGCGCCTGGCCCTGATCGAGAACCTGCGGCGCGTGGCGATCCGCCTGGCCTACGCCAACATGAACCGGGGCTTGGCGGACACCTGGGCGGACGCCATGCGCAAGGCCGCGCAGGACGACCCCACCAGCCTGATTCTTGTCATCGCCAACATGGCGCGCTCGAATCCGCCCATAGACGGCGCCTTCGTGGCCGAACTGGCCCGCCGCCTGCAAGGCCATGGTCCGGCGCTGGCATTGCCGTTGACCTGGTTCGAGCAGCGCCTGGCCCAATCCAACCTGACCATCGAGCAGATGGTCGTGGCCGAAAACCAGCAGCAAGCGGCCGACCAGGTCTCCATCAGCAACAGCATCGGCAGCCTGCGCGCGCTGTCGAAGACGAACTGGAACGAATTCGTCGAAGCCATCAGCCTGGTGGAGCAGACATTGCGCCAGGACCCGGCTGGGGTCTACGCCGACATGGACTTCCCGACCCGGGACCGCTACCGCCATCGGGTGGAGCGCCTGGCCCGGAACGCCGATCGTTCCGAGATCGAATTGGCCACCATGGCGATCGACCTGGCGCGCACGGCGGCGCCAGACGCCCATGCTGACGCCCCCGCCGATCCGCGCCGGCGGCACGTGGGCTTCTATCTGATTGATCAAGGCCTGCCGGAACTGGTAAAGCTGGGCAAGGTCCGGCTGAGCGTGACGGACCGGTTGGCGCGCCTGTCGCCCGGCGCGGCGCTGGCCGGCTATGCGGCGGCGATCGTGCTGATGACGGGCGCCTTGTCCGCGCTGCTGGTGTTCGTGGCCCATTCGGCGGGCGCCCAGCCGTGGCCGCTAGCCGCCCTGGCGGTGCTGTCACTGATCGGCACCAGCCATTTGTCGGTTGCCGTCATCAACTGGTCCCTGACCTGGCTGGTGCGCCCACAGCGCCTGCCGCGGATGGACTACGCCAAACGCATTCCGGACGCTGCCCGCTGCCTGGTGGCGGTACCGTCCATGCTGATCGACGCTGACGACGGCGAACAGCTGGCCGAGTCGTTGGAGATCCGGTTTCTGGCGAACCCGGGCGACAACCTGAGCTTCTGCCTGCTGACGGATTTTGCGGACGCGGCCGCGGAACATCTGCCCGCGGACGCGTTGCTGCTGGAACGCGCCAAAACGCATGTCCAGGCGCTGAACCACAAATACCGGCGTTTGGGCCGAAGCCCCTTTTACCTATTGCACCGCCCTCGCCGCTGGAATGCCCACGAACAGGTCTGGATGGGTCAGGAAAGAAAGCGCGGCAAACTGGCCGATCTGAACGGCCTGCTGCGCGGCCAAGGCACGGGTGCGTTCTCCTGCGTGGTCGGCGACCTGGACGCGCTGGCCGCCGTGAAGTACGTCATCACACTAGACACCGATACCGAGTTGCCCCGGGAAAGCGCCTGGAAGCTGATCGGCGCCATGGCGCATCCGCTCAACCAGGCCCAGTTCGATCCCGTCCGGCGTCGCGTGACGCGGGGCTACGGCATCCTGCAACCGCGCGTGGCGGTCAACCTGGCTGACCTGGCCGCCTCCGCCTATGCGCGGGTCAATGGCGGCGACGCCGGCATCGACCCCTACACCAACACCGTGTCGGACGTCTATCAGGACACTTTCAAGGAAGGGTCCTTCGTCGGCAAAGGCATCTATGACGTCGACGCGTTCGAGGCCGCGCTGAAGGACTGCTTCCCTGACAACCGCGTGCTGAGCCACGACCTGCTGGAGGGTTGCTACGCTCGTTCCGGCCTGCTGAGCGATGTGCAGTTGTTCGAAGGCCACCCCGCCCGCTATTCGGCCGATGTCAGCCGCCGCCATCGCTGGATCCGGGGCGACTGGCAATTGCTGGGCTGGCTGTTCGGCCACCCACCGCGCCCACCCGGCACGGCGGGCGGACCGCCTCTTGCCTGGCTGGCGCGTTGCAAGATCCTGGACAATCTGCGGCGCAGCCTCGTGTCGCCCAGCCTGGTGCTGTTGATGGCGTTGGGCTGGACCTTGCTGCCGTATCCCTGGCTGTGGACGGGGGCCGGGGTGATGGTCGTGTTCCTGCCCGCGCTGTTCGCCTCCGCTCTGGGCGCAGTCAGGAAGGGCGACGATGTCTTGCTGGGGCAGCATCTGCTGGGCTGGGTCCCGTCAACGCTCAAGCAGTTCAGCCGGGCCACGTTTGCGTTCAGCGCCATGGCGCACGAGGCGCTTTACAACCTGGACGCCATTGGCCGCACACTGTACCGCCTGACGATATCGCACCGCCGCCTGTTGGAATGGAAGCCCTCCAGCGTCACCAACCGCGACGGCGCGGCGCGCTCGGGCCCGTGGCTGCTATCCGTATGGGGGTCGCCGCTGCTGGCGCTGGCGATCGGCGCCTGCGTCCTGCTCTGGAACCCGTCGGCCTGGCCCGCGGCGTTCCCGGTGCTGGCCTTGTGGGCCTTGATGCCGGCAATTGCCTGGCGCCTGAGCCGGCCGCCCGCCGTCCCGAAAACCGCACTGTCGCCCAGTCAGGACCAGTTCCTGCGCTTGCTGGCGCGCAAGACCTGGTCGTTCTTCGACGGGCACGGTGGGGCCGAAGACAACTGGCTGATCCCGGACAACGTGCAGGACCGGCCTGCGCCTACGACCGCGCACCGCACCTCGCCCACCAATCTGGGGCTGGCCCTGCTGTCGAACCTCGCCGCGCATGACTTCGGCTACTTGCAGGCGGGCCGCTTGATGGAACGCACGCAAGCCACTTTAAGCACCATGGGCAAGCTCGAGCGCTACCTGGGCCATTTCTATAACTGGTACGACACCCTCACGCTGGCCCCCTTGCACCCGCTGTACATCTCGACCGTGGACAGCGGCAACCTGGCCGGCCACCTGCTGACGCTGCGTCCCGGGCTGCTGGCGCTGGCCCAGGCTCCGATCCTGCATCCGCGCACCTTCGCGGGCCTGGCCGACGCCGCGGCCGTGTTGCGAGACAGCCTGCCGGCCAACGCCTTCTCCGCGCTGGACGTGCTGGATGCCGCGCTGCTGACGGCGCAGGAACCGGCCGGCCGCGCCGCGCCCAAGACGCTGGCGCAAATCCGGCAGCGCCTGGAGCACATCCGCCAACTGGGTTATGGACTGCTGGAAGCCTTCGAGGCGCCCGCGTACTCTGAACCGCTATGGCATTGCCAGGCCATGTTGCGCCAATGCGAAGAGGCTCGCGATGAACTGGCCCTGCTGGCGCCCTGGCCCGAACGGCCCGCCGACGCCCCCTGGCAGGACATCCCGGCGTTGCAGGCCATGCCCACGCTGCAGCAGGTGGCCGATCAAGGCGGCGGCGTGCTGGCCGCCTTGCGGGCCCGCCGCTCCGAGCCCGGCACGACGCCGGACGAGCGTGCGTGGTTGCTGCAAACCGAGCTTGCCATCGTCCTGGCGGCGGACCGCGCCACCCAACGATGCGCCGCGCTGGAAAAACTGGCCGACACGCTGGCTGACATGGCGGTGGCGGAATACGGCTTCTTGTACGACAAGGGCAGCCGCCTGTTGGCCATCGGCTACAACCTGACCGAACGCCGGCGCGACGAAGGCCTGTACGACCTGCTGGCTTCCGAGGCGCGCCTGGGCAGCTTCGTGGCGATTGCGCAGGGGCAATTGCCGCAAGAGACGTGGTTCGCGCTGGGCCGGCAATTGAGCAATTCCCCGGGCGGGCCGGTGCTGCTCTCCTGGAGCGGGTCCATGTTCGAATACCTGATGCCCCGGCTCGTCATGCCCTCCTACCCCCAGACCCTGCTGGACCAGACCTGCCTGTCGGCGGTGCGCACGCAGATCGACTACGGCGACAAGCTGGGCATTCCGTGGGGCATGTCAGAAAGCGCCTACAACCTGTTCGATGTCGGCATGAACTACCAGTACCGCGCGTTCGGCGTGCCCGGGTTGGGACTGAAACGCGGCCTGGCCGATGACGTGGTGGTGGCCCCGTACGCGTCGATGCTGGCGCTGATGGTGGCGCCCGCTGAGGCCTGCCGCAACCTGCAGCGGCTGGCCAAAGACCAGTTGATCGGGCGCTACGGGCTGTACGAGGCCATCGACTACACGCCGCGCCGTCAACCGCCCGGCAAGAACGGCACGATCGTGTACGCCTACATGGCCCATCATCAGGGCATGGGCTTCCTGTCGCTTGCCAGCGTCTTGCTGGGCCGAACGATGCAGGCCCGCTTCGAGGCCGACCCCTCGTTCCAGGCCACCATGCTGCTGCTTCAGGAACGCGTTCCGCGCGCCGCGGCCGCCTACGCCAAGGCCACCGAACTGTCGGTGATCCGCAGCACGCCGCCGGGCCAGGCCGAGGTATCCGTGCGCGTGCTGGATACCGCCGACACGCCCATCCCCGAAGTCCAGTTGCTGTCCAACGGCCGCTACCACGTAATGGTCACCAATAGCGGCGCGGGCTCCAGCCGCTGGCGGGACCTGTCCGTCACGCGCTGGCGCGAAGACGGCACCTGCGACAACTGGGGCACGTTCTGCTATCTGCGCGACACAGACAGCGGCCACGTCTGGTCCACCTCCTATCAGCCAACCCTGCAACGTCCCGACCACTACGAAGTGATCTTCTCGGAAGGCCGCGCAGAGTTCCGGCGCACCGACAATCAGATCGACACGCATACGGAAATCGTCGTGTCGCCCGAAGACGATATCGAACTGCGGCGCTGCCGCCTGACCAACCGCGGACGCGAACGCCGCACCCTTGAGATCACCTGCTATGCCGAGGTCGTCATCGCCCCGGCCATGGCCGACGAATTGCATCCGGCCTTCAGCAACCTGTTCATCCAGACCGAGATCGTGCCGTCGGAACGCGCCATCCTCAGCACGCGGCGCGGCCGCAGTCCGGAAGACAATCCGCCGTGGATGTTCCAGCTGCTGGCCATCCACGGCGGCGACCCGGGGCGCGCGTCGTATGAAACGGACCGGGCGCAATTCCTGGGGCGCGGCCGCTCCGTGGCCAATCCGCTGGCGATGGACTCGGCAGCCCCCCTGTCGGGCAGCCAGGGTTCCGTGCTGGACCCGGTGTCGGCCATCCGCTGCACCATCACGCTGGAACCCGAGGAAACCGCCGTCGTCGATCTGGTGCAGGGCGTGGGCGACAGCCGTAGCGCCTGCATGAACCTGATCAGCAAGTACCAGGACCGCCATCTGGCGGATCGCGCCCTGGAGTTGGCCTGGACCCATGCGCAGGTGCTGGTGCGCCAGTTGAACGCCACCGAAGCCGACGCCCAGTTGTACGCGCGCTTGGCCAACGCCATCGTCTACCAGAACCCCACGCTGCGGGCCGACGCGGCCACGCTCGTCAAGAACCGCCGCGGGCAGTCCGGCCTGTGGGGCTACGCCATCTCGGGCGACCTGCCCATCGTGCTGCTGCGCATCAAGGACCCGGCCAATTTCGAATTGGTCCGCCAATTGGTGCAGGCCCATGCCTACTGGCGGCAAAAGGGCGTCATCGTGGACCTGGTGATCTGGAACGAAGACACCGGCACCTACCGCCAGGCCCTGCAGGACCGCATGATGGGGCTGATTTCTGCCGGAGTGGAATCGCACATCATCGACCGCCCGGGCGGCATCTTCGTGCGTCCTGGCGACCAGATCTCGGAAGAAGACCGCACGCTGTTGCTGGCCGTCTCTCGCGTGTCGCTCAGCGACGCCCAGGGCACGTTGGCCAACCAGGTCAACCGCCTGGCGTTGCCGGAAACCCGTGTCGCGCCCCTCGTGATATCGGCCGCGCCCTTGCCGGCCTCGGTCGACGTCCCGCCGGCTGCCGCGCCCGCGCCGCTGCTGCACGCCAACGGCCTGGGCGGCTTCACGGCCGACGGCGAGGAATACGTCATCACCACCACACGCGACCAGCGCACGCCCGCGCCCTGGGTCAACGTCATTGCCAATGCCGCGATCGGCACCGTGGTCTCGGAAAGCGGGCAGGCCTATAGCTGGGCTGGCAACGCCCATGAGTTCCGCCTGACGCCCTGGCACAACGACGGCGTCACCGACGCCTGCGGCGAAGCCTTCTATCTGCGCGACGAGATCAGCGGTCATTACTGGTCGGCCGCGCCTTACCCGGCCGGCGGGGAATCGGCCTACGTCACCCGCCACGGATTCGGCTACACGGTCTTCGAACACGTGGAGGATGGCATCGAATCCGAATTGCGCGTCCACGTCGCCCACGAATCGCCCGTCAAGTTCTATGTTCTGACGCTACGCAACCGATCCGGGCGCCGCCGTCGCCTGTCGGCCACCGGGTATGTGGAATGGGTGCTGGGCGACCTGCGCGCGAAATCCGCAATGCACGTCACCACCGAGATCGACGCCGACACCGGCGCCCTCTTCGCCCGCAACAGCTTCAATGCCGACTATTCCGGGCACGTGGCCTATTTCGACACCCACAGCACCACCCGCACCATGACGGGCGACCGCAAGGAATTCATCGGCAGGAACGGCACGCTGCGCCACCCGCAAGCGCTGCGCCGCATTCGCTTGTCGGGCCGATGCGGCGCCGCGCTGGACCCTTGCGCCGCAATCCAGGTGCCCGCCACCCTGGACGACGGGCAGGACACCCAGATCCTGTTTCAGCTGGGCGCGTCGTCCGAGGGCGCCGATCACGCCCGGCACTTGGTGCGCCGGTATCGGGAAACGGGGGCCGCCGCCCACGAAGCGCAGGCCGTCCGGCAATACTGGCGCGACACGCTGGACGTCGTGCGTATCGACACACCGGACGCCACCGTGAATACGCTTGCCAACGGCTGGCTGCTCTATCAGACGCTGGCTTGCCGGCTGTGGGCGCGCAGCGGCCATTACCAATCGGGCGGCGCGTACGGCTTCCGGGACCAATTGCAGGACGTGATGGCGCTGGCGATCGCGCGCCCCGAGTTGACGCGCGCCCACCTGCTGCGCAGCGCGGCCCAGCAATTCGTGCAAGGCGACGTGCTGCATTGGTGGCACCCGCCTTCCAACCGGGGCGTCCGCACCCGTTGTTCCGACGATTATCTGTGGCTGCCGTTCGCCACCAGCCACTACGTGGACGTCACCGGCGATGTGGGCGTACTGGAAGAAAACGTGGGCTTCATCGAAGGGCGCCCGCTGAATCCCGGCGAATCGTCCAACTACGACCACCCCACCCCGTCCCGGGAATCCGCCAGCCTCTACGTGCACTGCACGCGCGCCCTCACGCACGCGTTGAACGCTTTGGGCGCGCACGGGCTGCCGCGCATCGGGTCGTGCGACTGGAACGATGGCATGGACAAGGTGGGCGATGCCGGCCGCGGCGTCAGCGTGTGGCTGGGCTTCTTCCTGCATGACACCCTGAACCGCTTCGCCCCGCTGGCCCGCGCGCGGGCGGACCTGCCGTTCGCCGCGTTCTGCGAATCGACGGCGCGGCAATTGGCGAAGGATCTTGAACAGGCTGGTTGGGACGGCAACTGGTATCGCCGGGCCTATTTCGACGACGGCGCCCCGCTCGGCTCCGCCGAAAACCTCGAATGCCAGATCGATTCCATTTCGCAAAGCTGGGCTGTCCTGTCCGGCGTGGCCAGCCCGGACCGCGCGCGCTCGGCGATGCAGGCCGTGGACGACCGGCTGGTGGACGACGAGCTTGGCCTGATCCGCCTGCTGACGCCCCCCTTCGACAAGGCGCCGATGAATCCCGGGTACATCCGCGGCTACGTGCCGGGGGTGCGCGAAAACGGCGGCCAATACACCCACGCCGCCATCTGGACGGCGATGGCCTTCTGCGAACTGCAGGACGAGGCGCGCATCGGCCGCCTGCTTCCCATGCTGAATCCCATCAACCATGCCGATACGCCGGCGGGCGCCGCTACCTACAAGGTGGAACCCTATGTCATGGCTGCCGACATCTACACCACGCCCGGCCAGTTGGGGCGCGGCGGCTGGACCTGGTACACGGGATCGTCCGGGCTGATGTACCGGCTGATCCTGGAGTCGGTGCTGGGCATGCAGCTGCGCGGCGACACGCTCAGCTTCCGCCCCTGCCTGCCCCCGGACTGGAACGGCTTCACGCTGCAATACCGGTTCGGCGGCGCGACCTATGCCGTCACCGCCACGCGGGTAGCGGCTGCGGCGGGGCCGTTGCGGGTCACCCTGGATGGCGTCAATCAGGAGGACGGCATGGTCCGCTTGCGCGACGATGGGCAGGTGCGTCAGGTGCGCATCGAACTCCCCGCCGGGCCTTAGCGGCCTCGCCCGCCCAGCCCCGCGCTCCCGCTCATCCAAGCGGGAGCGCGGTTGGCCCAATGCCTAGTGGTTTTCCCTCAAATCCGGCAAAAACGGGCGGTTCCCGATTCCCAAGCGGAATTCCGTCCGGTACATTTCGTCCAGTGGCCTGACCACTTGACCATCAGGCACCTGAACAAGATTCCTGCATCCCTTCGACCCCGCGCAAGACACGAGCGCCCCAGACCTATTACGCTCTACCCCCCCGAACACTCCATCCCACGCCACAATGACTTCCCTTCAGGCCGTAGCCTCGACCCGCCTCTACCGCATGATTGCCGACCAGATCGCCGCGCGCATCAAGGCGGGCGATTTCCCTGCGGGCGGCAGACTGCCCGCCGAGCGCGAGCTGGCCGAGCAACTGCAAGTCAGCCGGGCGTCGGTGCGCGAGGCCCTGATTGCGCTGGAAATCGAAGGCTATGTGGATGTGCGCGTGGGCACCGGCGTGTTCGTGTGCCCGCCGCGCGAAGACGGCAACTATCAGGACGCGCCCCAGGCCCCCGCGGCAGACAGCGTCGAAGCCACCGACATCGGCCCCTTCGACCTTCTGGAAACGCGCCTGCTGATCGAACCGGAATGCGCCGCGTTGGCTGCGCAGAAGGCGTCGCCCGCGCAGATCGCGGCGATCCGCGTCGCGCACGAAGGCATGTCGCTGACCGAGTCGCCCAGCGTGCACGACCGCGCCTTCCACAGCGCCATCGGCGCGGCCTGCGGCAACGCGGCCCTGGCCGCAGCCATCTCGCACATCTGGCACCTCAGCACGCTCAGCCCGGTGTTCCACCGGCTGGAAGAGCACTTCGTGACCACCAAGGTGTGGAGCGAAGCGCAGAAAGAACACGAACGCATCCTCGCGGCCATTGTCGATCGCGATCCCATCCGCGCGCGTCACGCCATGCACGACCATCTGGTCGGCATCCTGGCGCGACTGCGGGAAGACTTCGGCAACGTTGGGATTCGATGATTTGATGACCCGCTAAGCACCCGGCCTGGCGCTCCAGGCCCCTCCCCTTACCGACCGTGCATGCACCGCCGGCGCGAAAAGCGCCGCCTGCGGCAAGGGGAGCGGCTTGCCCGCGATTCCGCATGACCCTGCAGTTCCGCAGTCCCTGCAAGACCCGCAAGACCCGTACGTCAAATACTTAAAACATATCAAGGTGAAAACATGCAGCTGACCCGTACCGTGAAGCTAGTGAGCGCGGCGCTATTGGCGCTAGGCGCCCACGCCGCCCAGGCCAACAAGGCTGACAACTCCCTCAACATCGCCTTCGACGCGGCGCCCGCCACGCTGGACGCCTACAAGGAATCGGACCGTCCCGGCCTGGCGCTGGCGCGCATGGTCTTCTCGGGGTTGCTGCAAAAGAACCAGGACACGGGCGAATTCGGCCCGGCCATCGCCACGGGCTACAAGTTCGTCGACGACACCACCATCGAACTGCCCATCCGCCGCGACGTGAAGTTCCACGACGGATCGCTGCTGACCATCGACGACGTGCTGTACACGCTGAACCTGGTGTCTTCCGACGCCTACAAGGCCCGCTTCCAGAACCAGGTCGCGTGGATCGCCAAGGCGGAAAAAGCCGGCGAGGACACGGTGCGCATCAAGATGAAGACGCCCTACCCGCTGGCGCTGGAAATGCTGTCGGAAAACCTGCCGATCTATCCGCGCAAGTATTACGAGGCCAACCAGTCCGACATGGGCGCCAAGCCCATCGGCACGGGCCCCTACCGCCTGACCGAAAGCCAGCCCGGCAGCCGCTACGTGTACGAACGCTACGATGACTACTTCGGCCCCAAGCCGGCCGTCAAAAAGCTGGTGGTGCGCGTGCTGCCCGACGCCAACACCCAGTACGCCGAACTGCTGTCCGGCGGCCTGGACTGGATCTGGCGCGTGCCGCCGGACGTGGCCCGCCGCATGGAGAAAACGCCGACCGTCACGGTCAAGAGCAGCAGCATCATGCGCATCAGCTATATCTCGCTGAACCCGCGTTTCGACGACGGCAAGTCGCCGCTGGCCAAGCAGGAAGTGCGCCAGGCCATCAACTACGCCATCGACCGCGAAGCGATCCGCAAAGCGCTGGTAGGCGGCGCGTCCAAGGTCATCAACGCGGCCTGCAACCCGGCCCAGTTCGGTTGCGCCGCCGACGTGCAGGCCTACAAGTTCGACCCGGCCCGCGCCAAGCAACTGCTGGCGTCCGCCGGGTACCCCAATGGCATCACGCTGGACCTGGTGATCTCGGCGCCGCCGCGCAGCATCCTGGACGCGGCCGCTGCCCAGATGGCGCAAGCCGGCATCAAGCTGAACCTGGTCGAACAGCAGTACGGCACCGCGATGACCAACTGGCGCGACGGCAAGATCGCCATGCTGTCGTCCAACTGGGGCTCGTACGGTATCGCGGACGCGGCGCTGTCCACCAGCAATTTCTTCCGCGGCGGCCCGGACGACCAGGCCCGCAACCCCGAGGTGATCAAGTATCTGGAAGCGGCCGACACGTCGGTAGACCGCGACCTGCGCGCCAAGAACTACGCGGCCGCGCAGAAGATCGTGGCCGACCAGGCGTACTGGGTACCGCTGTGGAACCACTCGCTGAACGCCGTGCAGGCCAAGGACTTGAACTTCTCGGTCGACGGAGACGAGTTCCCGCGTTTCTACAAGGCCACCTGGAACTGATCCGGGCGGCCGGCGCGCCGCGCTTATTGCCTGTCCGGCCGGGCCGCTTCGGCGTCCCGGCGGGGCGGCACGCGCCGGTGCGCCGGCGCACCGTGACAAAGGTTGACCCATGATTGCATTCCTGTTTCGCCGCTTGCTGGTCGCCGCCTTGCTGGTGGTGTTCGTGTCGCTGATCAGCTTCTCGCTGGTATTCGCCTCGGGCAACCCGGCAGCGCGCCTGGCCGGTGAAGGCAGCGCGGCGGATGCCGCCCGCCTGTCGGCACAGCACGGCTTTTCCGACCCGATCCTGGTGCAGTACGGCCGGTGGCTTGCCGGAGTCGTGCGCGGTGATTTCGGCGACAGCCTGTACTTCAGCCGCCCGGTGGCCGAATTGCTGGGCCAGCACTTCCCGGCCACCGCCAAGCTGGGCCTGGCCGCGATGGCGTTCGCGCTGCTGCTGGCGATACCGCTGGGCGTGCTGGCGGGATTGCGCAAGGGCTCGCTCGCCGACCGCGCCACCATGCTGCTGTCGGCCTGCGCGCAAGCCATGCCGCCGTTCTGCCTGGCGTTCCTGCTGATCATCGTCTTCAGCGTACGCAACCAATGGCTGCCGGCCTCGGGGTTCGACACCTGGAAGCACTACGTAATGCCCGTCGTCGCGCTGGGGCTGTTCGCCATGCCCGCGATGCTGCGCCTGATGAAATCCGAGATGGAGACGGTGCTGGCCACCGACTACATCCGCACCGCCCGCGCCATGGGCCTGGCCGGCCCCAGCGTGGTGCTGAAGTACGCGCTGCGCAACGCCTTGCGGCCGCTGGTGTCGCTGGCGGCCGCCCAGATGGGCACCTTGCTGGCCGGTTCGGTCGTCATCGAAACCGTCTTCGCCATCAATGGCGCCGGGCTGCTGGCCTGGACGTCCATCCTGCGCGGTGACTTCCCCACGATGCAGGCGCTGATCCTGATCTTTGCGCTGATCTACATCGTCCTGACCCTGGCCGCCGACCTGATCAACGGTTGGCTGGACCCCCGCGTGCGAGCCGCCTCATGAGCACCGTCCTGTCTTCTTCCCTGCCCGCCGCGCCGCGCGGCGACCGCCTGGCGCGTGCCGGCCGCCGCTTCGGCCTGATCGTGCTGGCGCTGCTGGTGCTGGCCGGCCTGATCGGCCCCTACCTGATCCCGCACGACCCGTACTCGCAAGACCTGCTGGCCCGGCTGCAGGAACCCGTCTGGGGCGAAGGCGGCGACTGGAACCACATCCTGGGCACCGACCAACTGGGCCGCGACGTCTTGGCCCGCGCCCTGTACGGCGTACGCGTCTCGGCGCTGATCGGCCTGTCCGTCGCGCTGATGGGCGGGCTGATCGGCACGACGCTGGGCGTCGTGGCCGGCTACTTCGGCGGCGCCGTCGACCGCGTCGTGTCGTTCCTGATCACCGCGCGCCTGGCGTTGCCCATCATCCTGGTGGCGCTGGCCGTGGTGTCGGTGGTGGGCGCGTCCCTGACCGTGGTGGTGCTGGTGCTGGGTCTGCTGCTGTGGGAACGCTATGCGCTGGTCGCGCGCACCATGGCCGCGGGTTTGCGCAATGCCGAATTCGTCACCGCGTCGCGCCTGCAGGGCTGCACGCACCTGCAGATCATCTGGCGCGACATCCTGCCCAACCTGGTCGGCAACCTGCTCATCATCGGCACAGTGGACGCCGCCATGGCGATCACGCTGGAAGCCTCGCTGTCGTTCCTGGGCCTGGGCGTGCCGGCGCCGATGCCCTCGCTGGGCCTGATGATCGCCGAGGGCAAGGAAAACATGCTGTTCCAGCCGTCCCTGGTGGTGATCCCCAGCATCGTGCTGTTCGTGCTGGTCCTGTGCGTGAACCGTGCGGGCGAGACGCTGCGCGCCATCCAAATGAAGAAGGGCTGACGCCATGACGCCGACCGTCTCCCCCCTGCTGCAGGTCCAGGGCCTGCACATCGACATCCACACCCCCACGCACACCAAGCACGTCGTGCGCGCGGTGGACTTCAGCCTGGAACGCGGCAAGACGCTGTGCATTGTCGGCGAATCGGGCTGCGGCAAATCCTTGACCGCCTTGGCGCTGCTGGACCTGCTGCCCGCGGCCGCGCGCCGCCGCGTGGCGAAGCTGGAATTCGCCGGCCAGGACCTGTCCACGCTGAAACCGCGCCAACTGGCGGCGCTACGCGGCGCGCGCATCGCGATGATCTTCCAGGATCCCATGACGTCGCTGAACCCGGTGTTCCCGATCGGCACGCAGCTGGTCGACGTGCTGCGCCGTCACAAGCCCGTCAGCCGCCGGCAAGCCGTCGAACGCGCCGAGTACCTGTTGCGCCGGGTCGGCATCACGAACCCGCAAGACCGCATGAAGCAGTACCCGTTCGAACTGTCGGGCGGCCTGCGCCAGCGCGTGATGATCGCCATGGCGCTGATGTGCGGCCCGGAATTGCTGATCGCCGACGAACCGACCACCGCGCTGGACGTGACGGTGCAGGCCGAACTGCTGGACCTGCTGCGTGACATCCAGACGGAATTCGGGCTGGGCATGGTGTTCATTTCCCACGATATGGGGCTGGTCGCGCGCATCGCCGACCACGTCATCGTCATGTACGCGGGCGACATCGTCGAAGGCGGCAGCGTGCGCGACGTGCTGGAGCGCCCCAGCCACCCCTACACGGCCATGCTGCTGAACTGCATTCCCCAGCCCGGCCGCACCGCGCCCCGCACCGACCTGCCCACCATCGCCGGCGCCGTGCCATCGCTGGACACGGCCATCCGGGGATGCGCATTCCGCGAACGTTGCCCAGTGGCCGAAGCGCGGTGCGCGCAGCCATTGACGGCGCGTGTGCAGGGCGGGCACCGCTGCCTCTGCGTCAAACCCGGCGCCATGCGTCTTGGAGCCCCGGCATGAACCCGACATCCGCCAGCATCAGCCTGAATGGCCTGTGCTTCCAGTATGGCCGCGCCAGCCTGTTCTCGCGCCGCCCCGCGCCGCGCATCCTGCACGATATCGACCTGCACGTGCCCGCCGGCCAGACCATCGGTCTCGTCGGCGAGTCCGGCAGCGGCAAGTCCACCATCGCCAAACTGATGCTGGGCCTGCTGGCCCCCTCCCAGGGCCAGGCGCTGCTGGACGGCCAGCCGCTGGCTGCCATGCCGGCGCGCGCCCGCGCCCGCCGCATCCAGATGGTGTTCCAGGACCCGTATTCCTCGCTGAACCCGCGCCGCACCATCAACGAGATCCTGACGGCCCCGCTGCGGGTCCACGGCATGGGCAACGCGTCGACGCAGGCTGCCGCCGTGCGCCGGATGATGGACGCGGTGGGGCTGGTGCCGGCATTCGCGGCCCGCTATCCGCGCGAACTGTCCGGCGGGCAACGCCAACGGGTAGCCATCGCCCGCGCGCTGATGCTCGAACCCCAGTTACTGATCTGCGACGAGCCCACGTCGGCGCTGGACGTCTCGGTGCAGGCGCAGATCCTGAACCTGCTGATGGAATTGCAGCGCGAACGCGGCCTGGGCTACCTGTTCATCAGCCACAACCTGGCGGTCGTGCAGCATATCGCCGACCAGATCGTGGTGCTGCAAGGCGGCCGAGTGGTCGAACGCGGCAATGCGGACCAGGTGTATTTCGCGCCTACCCACCCCTATACGCGGCAACTGATCGGCGCAACATTGGCCGTGCCGCTAGTCCAGGAGCTGGCGGCATGAACCCGACGCCCCACTTCCTGCTGGTCGGCAACGACGAGAAAGTCACCTGGGACGACGGCCGGATCCGCTTCCTGCCCCCCGGCAGCGACACGCTCAGCATCTTCGATGCCGCAGCCAATCCCGCCGCGCCCGTGCTGGTCGCCACCCTGCCCTTGCCAAATTCGCTGTTCGGCCCGCCGGTCAACCTGGCCGTGACTCCAGACCAGCGGCTGGCGCTGATCGCCGACTCCATGGCCTGGCCGGAACGCGCCGACGGCGCCGGCTGGCAGCCGGCAGCGGGCCGCGATCTGCATGTGATCGACCTTGCCGCCACCCCGCCCGCCTTGCTGCAAACGCTGCAAATCGGTTTGCAACCGTCCGGCCTGTCGATCAACCGTGCGGGGACGCTGGCGCTGGTCGCCAACAAGGCCGGCCGCTCGGTGTCGGTATTAAAAATCGCCGACGGCCGGGTGCAAGCCTGCGGCGAGGTCGATGTGGGCACGCCGGTCGTAGCCGTCTCGTTTTCGGCCGACGGCCGCCGCGCTTTTGTCGTCAAGACCGACACGCACCGCCTGGGCGTGCTGCACATCGATGAAAGCGGCCCCGTCCCACGCGTCACGCACGACCCGGCCGAAGACCTGACCACCGGGCTCGTGCCCTTCAACCTCGTCGTGTCGCCGGACGGCGCGCTGGCGCTGGTGGTGGACATGGGCAGCCCGACCGCGTCGGACGGCCATGCGGATTCCGTCAGCGTGGTCGACCTGCTTGCCACCCCGCCCCGCGTCATCGACCGCGTGATGGTCGAAGACGGCCCCGAGGGGATCGCGATCAGCCCCGATGGCCGTCATGCCGCCGTCGCCATCGTGCAGGGGTCGAACAACCCGTCTTCCGAATGGTTCCACCATCCGCGCGGCCAGATCGTGCTCTTGCGCATCGACGGCCAACGCGTCACGCGCGCGGGCGCCGTCGAGGTCGGCGCGTTGCCCGAGGGCGTGGCGTTCAGCCCCGACAGCCGCTACCTGTACGTGGGCAACTTCCTGGACGCAACCTTGCAGGTGCTGGCCGTGGGCGACCACGGCCTGACCGACACCGGCACTCGCATCCCCTTGCCCGGCCACCCCGCATCCATGCGGGCGCAATCCTACTGAGCGGGGCCGCACCCCGCCGCCGATCCCTCCTTATCCATCCTTTTCCTTTCGCATCCGGAGCTACCCCATGATCCACGCCACTAAGAAATTCAACACCCTGCTCGGCGGCGCCCTGCTTGCCATGGCGGGCTTGGCGCCGCTGTCCGCCCATGCGCTGGACATCAAGCTGGGCCACGTGCTGGCCCCCAGCCACAGCTGGAACAAGGCCGCCGAGGGCTTCGCCGCCGAGGTCAAGGAAAAGACCGCCGGCCGCGTCAACTTCGTGTTGTTCCCCAGCGGCCAGCTGGGCAATGAGAAAACCATGCTGGAAGGCCTGCAGATCGGCAGCCAGGGCGCGGCCATCATCGGTTCGGGTTCGCTGCAGCCGATCGAACCCAAGTTCGGCGTGGTGGAACTGCCCTACACGTGGTCGACCTCGCAGCAAGCCTACAAGGCGTATGACGGCGAACTGGGCGAAGCCCTGGCCAAGCTGGCCGACAAGAAGAACCTGACCATCATTTCCTGGTGGGAAAACGGCTTTCGCCACGTGACCAACAACCGCGGCCCCGTGGCCAAGCCCGCCGACCTGGCCGGCCTGAAAACCCGCGTCACGCCCGACAAGATGCGCCTGGACACCTTCACCGCGCTGGGCGCCAACCCCGCGCCGCTGGCGTTCGGCGAACTGTATTCGGCGTTGCAGCAAAAGGTGTTCGACGCGCAGGAAAACCCCCTGTCCATCATCTACACCTCGTCCTTCTTCGAAGTGCAGAAATACCTGTCGCTGACCGGCCACGTCTGGGGCCCGGCCAACCTGATCATCTCCAAGCCGGTCTGGAACCGCCTCTCGGCCGACGACAAGAAGATCGTGCAAGCCGCGGCGGACAAGTGGCGCGACGCCCAGCGCAAGATGATCACCGACGGCGACCAGCAGTTCGTGGCCCAGCTGAAAGAGAAAGGCATGCAGGTCAACGAGGTCGACAAGGCCGCGTTCGCCGCCGCCGTGCAACCCGTCTGGAAGACCTATTCGGTCACCTACGGCCCCGAGCTGATGGCCATCGTGCAGAAGTACCGCGAGGCCCAGTGATGCTGAACCGACTGTCCGCCGTCCTGTCGGGCATCAGCAAGGCTTTCGCCGCCCTGGCGGTGGCCTTGCTGGCGATCCTGATCTCCTACGTGGTGTTCGCCCGCTTCGTCACGCACACCACGCCCCATTGGGCCGAGGAACTGCCGCGTCTGGTGCTGGTTTGGTCCGCCTTCATCGGCGGGGTCGCCTGCAGCTACGAACGGTCGCACCTGATGGCCGGCCTGCTGCCTTTCGTGGTGCGCAACCCCCGCGTGCTGAATGCGTTCGAGCGCATCAACCAGGTGCTGGTCATCGTCGGGCTGGTGGCGCTGGGCTACGCCGGCTGGCAACTGGCCGAGTTGACGATGGACCAGACGCTGCCCGCGCTGGACGTGTCCGCCGGCACGGTCTACCTGGCGCTGCCGTTCGCCTGCGCCGTCACCGTGGTGGTGCATCTGGCGCAACTGTTCTCTCCCGCTCCCGCCGCGGCAAAGGAATAACAAGATGTCTTCGGGTGCTATTTTCCTGATGGGCGTGTTCACGATCACGGTGCTGATCGACATGCCCATCGCCTTCGGCCTGGTGCTGTCCTGCCTGGCCTATCTGGCGATCTACGACTCCGCGCCCATGATGGTCGCGGCGCAGCAGTACGTCGTGGGGCTGGACAGCTTCACGCTGCTGGCGATCCCGCTCTTCATCCTGGCCGCCCAGCTGATGAACGGCGCGGGCCTGACCCAGCGCATCGTGCGCCTGTGCGCCGCCATCGTGGGCGACATCAAGGGCGGCCTGGCGGTCGTGGCCGTGCTGGCCTGCCTGATGTTCGGGGCGCTGTCCGGTTCGGGCGTGGCCGACGTGGTGGCCATCGGCAGCCTGCTGCTGCCGGCGATGGCGCGCAGCGGCTACGACAAGGGCTTTTCCTGCGCCCTCGTCGGCAGCGCCGGCGCTACCTCCACCATCATCCCGCCCAGCATCGTGCTGATCGTCTACGGCACCATCACCGACACCTCGGTGGGCAAGCTGTTCGTGGCCGGCATCATCCCGGGCATCCTGCTGGGCCTGTCGCTGATCGGCGTGGCCATCTGGCAATCACGCAAGCACAACTGGGCCGGCGGCCAGCCGTTCTCGTGGGGCGAGCTGCGCGCCGCCGCCATCGACGCCCTGCCCGCGTTGATGGTGCCGGTGCTGATCATCGGCGGCATCCGCTTCGGCATCTTCACCGCCACCGAAGCCGCCTCCAGCGCCATCGTCTACGCCTTGCTGATCGGCTTCTTCTATTACCGCACGCTCAGCCTGAAGTCGCTGTGGGACAACCTGAAGTCCACGGGCGAAAGCAGCGCGTCCATCCTGCTGATCATCGGCGCCTCGGGCCTGTTCGCCTGGGTGCTGGTGGCTGAACAGGTGCCGCAGGCGCTGTCCACCCTGCTGGTGGAATGGACCGACAGCAAGACGGCCGTGCTGCTGGTGCTGACGGTGGTCCTGCTGCTGCTGGGCACTTTCATGGAGGCGATCCCGGTCATCATCATCGTGGCCCCCGTCGTGATGCCCGTGCTGGCACACTACAACATCGATCCGGTGCATTTCGGCATCCTGCTGTCCATCAACATGGCGATCGGCGCCAATACGCCGCCCGTCGGCGTCGACCTGATGGCCGCATGCAAGATCGGCGGCATCAACATGATGCAGACCCTGCGTCCGTTGTCGTGGATGATGCTGGCGATGACCGCCGTCATGCTGCTGCTGACCTTTGTCCCTGAACTGGTGCTGTTCTTGCCGAGGCACGTGCAATGACCCATTCCCTCTCTCACCGCCGTCCCGCGGCGCTGCGCCGCAGCTGGATGTTCGTCCCGGGCCTGGACGCGGCCGCCCAGGCGGCGGGCCTGGCCAGCGGCACCGATGCGCTGGTCGCCGACCTGGAAGAATTCACCGCCAAGGTCGAACGCCCCGCAGCGCGCCCGCGCATCGCTGCCCTGTTCGCCGAATGCCGCGCCCAGGGCGTGGTGGCGGCCGTGCGCATCAATAAGCTGGAAGACGACGGCCTGGCCGACCTGCGCGGCGTGATGCCGGGCGCGCCCGATGCGGTGTTCCTGCCGCACGCGGAAAGCGCCGCCCAGATCGTCGCGCTGGACCAGGCCATCACCGCCCTTGAGGCCGAACTGGGCCTGCCGCCGGGCAGCACCGAGATCGTGCCCACGCTGGAGTCGGCGCTGGGCCTGGTGCGCGCCTACGACATCCTGACCGCCAGCCCGCGCGTGTCCGCCTGCCTGCTGGCGGCCGAAGACCTGACGGCCAGCCTGGGCGCCGAACGCGGCAAGGATGGCATCGAACTGCACGCCGTGCGCGCGCGCTTCCTGGTGGACTGCACGGCGGCCGGCTGCGTGCCGATCGACTGCCCGTTCAATTACCGCGACCTGCCCGCGCTGGAAACCGACCTGCGCTGGGCGCGCCGCCTCGGCCTGAAGTCCAAGTGCGCGACCGTGGCCGACCAGGTGCCGCTGATCCATGCGGTGTTCACGCCCGCCGCCGACGAGATCGACGCCGCCCGCGATTGCGTGACCCGTTTCGAGGCGCAGCGAGCCGGCCGCCACGATGCCGAACGCATCGATCCCCCCGTTTACAACACCGCGCGCCGCCTGCTGGCGCGCCATGACCAATTCGAACGATGGGCCGCCGAGCGCCGTGCGCAGGCCGTCCCGCAACAAGGAGACTCCGCATGACGTCAGCCGCTTTACCCGAACGCAATGGCGGTCAGATCCTGATGCAGCAATTGCGCATCCATGGCGCGCGCCGCGTGTTCATGATCCCCGGCGAAAGCTATCTGCCCTGCATCGACGCGCTGAACGAGCACACCGATGCCATCGAGCCTGTCGTCTGCCGCCAGGAAAGTGGCGCGGCCTATATGGCCGAGGCCTACGGCAAGCTGACCGGCGAGCCCGGCATCTGCTTCGTGACGCGCGGCCCGGGCGCCACCAACGCCAGCATCGGCGTGCACACCGCCTACCAGGACTCCACGCCGATGATCCTGTTCGTGGGCCAGGTGGGCAATGACTTCATGGAGCGTGAAGCCTTCCAGGAAATCGACTACCGCCGCATGTTCGGCCAGATGGCCAAGTGGGTCGCACAGATCGACCGCACCGACCGCATCCCCGAATACCTCTCGCGCGCGTTCGCGGTTGCCACCAGCGGCCGCCCCGGCCCGGTCGTGCTGGCGTTGCCGGAAGACACGTTGTGGGGCACCGCCCGCGTGGCGGACCTGCCGCGCTATCCGCGCGTGCACAGCCACCCCGGCGCCGCCGACCTGGCCCGCATGACGCAGTTGCTGGATGCGGCCGAACGGCCGTTCCTGCTGCTGGGCGGCAACGGCTGGCATCAGACCGCCATCGACCAGATCGCCGGTTTCGCCGAGCGCTTCGAACTGCCGGTGGGCACCGCCTGGCGCCGCCTGGAATGCTTTGACCAGCGCCACCCCAACGCCGCCGGCCACGTGGGCTGGGCCATGACGCCCGCGCTGCGCCAACGCCTGCGCGACGCCGATCTGGTGCTGGCCGTGGGCACGCGCCTGGGCGAAGCCACCACCGAAGGCTATACCGTCATTGAAAGCCCGCTGCCGCGCCAGAAGCTGATCCACGTCTACCCCGACGCCGCCGAACTGGGCCGCGTGTTCTCGCCCACCCAGGCCATCGTGGCCGACGTGGCCAGCTTTGCGGCCGGCGTCGCCGCGCTGGCCCCCGGCCACGCCGCGCCGCGCGGCGCTGCCGTGCACGCCGCGCACCAGGAACTGGTCGACAGCCTGGCGCCGTTGCCCTCGCCCGGTCCCATGAGCCTGGACGCGGCCGCCGCCTATGTCGACGCGCACATTCCTGCCGACGCCTGCATCACCGCGGGCGCGGGCAACTACGCGCTGTACCCGCACCGCTACCGCCGCTACGCCGGCCCGGGCACGAGCCTGACTCCCACCGTCGGCTCCATGGGCTACGGCCTGCCCGCCGCCATTTCCGCCAAACTGGAAGACCGCGCGCGCACCGTCGTCTGCTATGCCGGCGACGGCTGCTTCCAGATGAACATGCAGGAACTCGGCGTAGCCCTGCAATACAAGCTGGGCGTGGTGGTACTGGTGTTCAACAACGGCATATGGGGCACCATCCGCGCCCACCAGGAACGCGAATTCCCGGCGCGCACGATCGCGCTGGGCTTCGAGAACCCCGACTTCACGCAGATCATCCGCGGCTACGGCGGCTATGGCGAGGCCGTCGAGAACACGGCGGACTTCGGCCCGGCCTTCGAACGCGCGCTGGCCTTCGCCGACGAACACAGCCTGCCCGCGCTGCTTGAGATCCGCTACGACGCCAACGGCATCGCGCCGGGCGAAACGCTGATGGGCATCCGCGAAGCCGCCCAGGCGCGCATCGCCCGCAGCGGACATTGAACCAGGACTGACGACGATGACGACAACGATTTCAATCAATGGGCAGCGGCTGTGGCAGTCGCTGATGGACCTGGCGCAGATCGGCGCCACGCCCAAGGGCGGCAACTGCCGCCTTGCGCTGACCGAGCTGGACGGCCAGGGCCGCGATCTGGTCACCGGCTGGATGCGTGAGGCGGGCATGACGCTGCGCGTGGACCAGGTGGGCAACATCTTTGCCCGCCGCGCCGGCCGCAACAACGACCTGCCGCCCGTCATGACCGGCAGTCACATCGACACCCAGCCCACCGGCGGCAAGTTCGACGGCTGCTACGGCGTGCTGGCCGGGCTGGAAGTCATGCGCAGCCTGAACGACCACGGCGTGGTCACCGAGGCGCCGCTGGAAGTGGCCATCTGGACCAACGAAGAAGGTTCGCGCTTCCTGCCGGTGATGATGGGCTCGGGCGTCTTCGCGGGCAAATTTCCTCTGGAAGTCGCGCTGAACGCCCGCGATCACGACGGCAAGTCGGTGGCCGACGAACTGGCCGCCATCGGCTACGCCGGGCCGGATGCCGTGGGCGGTCGCCCAGTGGGCGCCTATTTCGAGGCGCATATCGAACAAGGCCCGATCCTGGAGCACGAAGAAAAAGTGGTCGGCGTCGTGACCGGATCGCTGGGCGTGCGCTGGTACGACGTGGTCGTGACCGGCATGGAAATGCACGCCGGCCCGACCCCGATGCCCATCCGCAAGGACGCGCTGTACGCCGCCACCTTCCTGCTGCAATCGGTCGTGGGCATCGCCAACGACCATCAGCCCCACGGCCGCGGCACCGTCGGCGAGATCCATGCGCACCCGGGCTCGCGCAACGTCATCCCGGGCCAGGTGCGCTTCACCGTCGACCTGCGCCATGAAGACGAGGCCACGCTGACGCAGATGGATGCGCGCTGGCTGGCCACCTGCACGGATGTGGCCGCGCGCCACGGCGTGACGGTGGACGTCAAGCAGGTGCAGTACTTCCCGCCCACCCCGTTCGACCCGGACCTGGTTGGCAAGGTGCGAGACGGCGCCGTACGCCGCGGCCTGGCCGCCATGGACATCGTGACGGGCGCCGGCCATGACGCCGTCTACATGGCCAGCGTCACGCCCACCGCCATGATCTTCGTGCCGTGCAAGGACGGCGTGAGCCACAACGAAATCGAAGACGCCAAGCCCGCGGACCTGGAAGCCGGCTGCAACGTGCTGCTGGACGCCATGGTCGCGCGCGCCAACCACCCCGGAGAGCAAGCATGAGCCACCACGATTCCGCCTACTGGCACGCCCGTGCCGCCGAACTGCGCTTCAATGGGCAGGCCTACATCGACGGCGCCTATTGCAACGCCGCCGACGGCGCGACGTTTCCGGCGTCCAGCCCCATCGACGGCCGCAAGCTGGCCGATGTGGCCGCCTGCGGCCAGGCCGACGTGGACCGCGCCGTGCAGGCCGCGCGCCGCGCCTTCGACGCCGGCGTCTGGAGCGGCCTGGCGCCCCGCCAACGCAAGGAACGCCTGCTGCGGCTGGCCGCCTTGATCGGTGAGCACACCGAAGAGCTCGCGCTGCTGGAAACGCTGGACATGGGCAAGCCCATCCGCGACGCGCTGGCCTTCGACGTGCCGGAAACCGCCCGCTGTTACGCCTGGTACGCCGAAGCAATCGATAAGATCTACGACGAGATCGCCCCCACGGGCCCCGACGCGCTGGCCACCATCACCCGCGAAGCGCTGGGCGTGGTGGCGGCCGTGGTGCCGTGGAACTACCCGCTGATGATGGCCGCCTGGAAGGTCGCGCCCGCGCTCGCGGCCGGCAACTGCGTCATCCTGAAACCTGCCGAGCAGGCCTCGCTGTCATCCATCCGGCTGGCGGCGCTGGCCGAGGAAGCCGGCATCCCGGCCGGCGTCTTCAGCGTCGTGCCGGGCTTGGGCGCCGTGGCCGGCCAGGCTTTGGGCCTGCACCCGGACGTGGATTGCGTGGCATTCACGGGATCCACCGCCACCGGCAAGCGGTTCATGACCTATTCCGGCGAATCGAACCTCAAGCGCGTCTGGCTGGAATGCGGCGGCAAGTCGCCCCACATCGTGTTCGACGACTGCCCTGACCTGGACCGCGCGGCCCAGGCCGCCGCGCTGGCCATCTTTTCGAACCAGGGCGAAGTCTGCATCGCGGGATCACGCCTGTATGTGCAGGACGGCATCTACGACGCCTTCATGGACAAGGTGGCCGCCTACGCCACGGGCCTGCAACCCGGCGACCCGCTGGACCCGGCCACCGCCATGGGCGCCATGGTGGACGAACGCCAGATGCAGGGCGTGCTGGCGCGCATCGCGGCGGGCCAGGCCGATGGTGCCAGCCTGCGGATGGGCGGCAAGCAAGCCCGCACCGCCACGGGCGGCTACTACATCGAACCCACCATCTTCGATTGCGCCAGCCAGGACTCTGCCCTGGTGCGCGAAGAGATCTTCGGCCCCGTACTGGCGGCCCAGCGCTTTGCCACCGAGGACGATGCCGTCCGCCTGGCCAATGATTCGGTCTACGGTCTGGGCGCGGGCTTGTGGACGTCGAACCTGTCGCGGGCGCACCGGCTGTCGCGTCGGCTGCGCGCGGGTCTGGTCTGGGTCAACTGCTACGCCGACGGCGACATCACGGTGCCCTTCGGCGGCGTCAAGCAGTCGGGCTTCGGCCGCGACAAGTCCCTGCACGCGCTGGACAAGTACTCGGACCTGAAGACCACCTGGATCAGCCTGACCGTGTAAGGCGTCAGGCGCCCGGGGCACGGCGCGTGCCCCGCCCTTGCCGTTTCGCGCTATCTGCTTGGCCGCCCAGGCCATTGAAGGCGCCGGCCCCTTGTGCCACCTTGGACGGCATTGGGGCTGGATGAGGAGCCGGCCCCAATGCGGGCCGGCGCCAGCGCGCTCCCGCCATGAAAAACATGACAGGAGACAAGCATGCGCAATGCCCCCCACATCGCCTTTGCACGCCGGCGTCGGCTGGCCGCCGCCTTGGCGCTGGCAACCGCCGCCCCGTTGTGGGCCGTCAGCGCCGCAGCCCAGGCCCAGGACGCCGCCTACCCCAGCAAGCCGGTCACGATACTGGTGGGGTTCCCGCCCGGCACGGCCACCGACACTGTCGCCCGGATGTTGAGCGAACGGCTGGCCCAGCGCATGGGCCAGCAATTCATCGTCGAAAACAAGCCCGGTGCAGGCGGCTCCATCGCCGCCGGCTTGGGCGCGCGCGCCAAGCCCGACGGCTACACGCTGATGATCGGCGCCTCTGCGCCGCAGGCGATCAACCCGCACGTCTATCCCAACCTGAACTACGACGCCCGCAAGGATTTCGCGCCCATCGGCCTGATCACGTGGCTGCCGTACCTGTTTGTCGTCAGCCCCGACAATCCCGCCGGCAACCTGAAGGATTTCCTCGCAACGGCCAAAGCCCGGCCCAATCAGCTGACCTACGCCACCACCGGCATCGGCACCACCAGCCATCTGGTGACGGCGGTGCTGCTGTCCAAGGCCGGCGCCGCCATGGTGCACGTGCCGTACAAGGGCAGCAGCCAGGCACAGACCGACATCGTCGGCGGCCGCACCACCGCCACCTTCGACACCATGGTGTCGTCGCTGGCCATGGTGAAGTCGGGCCGGCTGAAGGCGCTTGCCGTCAGCACGCCGGAGCGCGTGGCGATGCTGCCCGATGTGCCGACCGTAGCCGAACAGGGCTTTCCCGGCTTCGACATGGGCGCCTGGCTGGGCCTGATCGCGCCTGCCGGCATCCCGCCCGCCATCCAGGACCGGCTGGCCCGCGAAATGAACGCCGTGCTGGCTGATGCGACGGTGCGCGAGCGCCTGGGAGACCTGGGCGCCCAGGTCCGCACCACGCCCACGCCGGCCGCCTTCGGCGCCATGATGAAGAACGAATACGAATCGTGGGGCGCCATCGTCCGCGACTTCAATGTCAAAGCCACCGACTGAACAGGACACGACGACCATGCACGCTAGCGACGACATGAGCCCGCAGGAACGGGACACCCGCATCCAACTGGCCGCCTGCTACCGGTTGGTGTCGCACTTCGGAATGAGCGACCTGATCTACAACCATATCACCGCGCGCATCCCCGGCACGGACGATCACCTGCTGATCAACCCCTACGGCATGATGTATGACGAAATCACCGCGTCCAGCCTGGTCAAGATCGATCTGGCCGGCAATATCCTCGGCCCGTCGTCCACCGGTTACGGCATCAATGCGGCCGGCTATGTGATCCATAGCGCGGTGCACGGCGCCCGTCACGACGTCGGGTGCGTGATCCACACGCACACCCGCGCGGGCATGGCGGTATCGGCCCTGAAGTGCGGGCTGCTGCCGCTGACCCAGACCGCCATGCGCTTTGCCAAGATTCCGTATCACGACTACGAAAGCGTGGCGATCGACCTGGACGAGCGCGAACGGCTGGTGGCGGACCTGGGCGCGTCCGAGGCGATGATCCTGCGCAACCACGGCCTGCTGGCCGTCGGGCCCAGCATCGCCCAGGCGTTCAATACCCTGTACTGGCTGGAAATGGCGTGCAAGGCGCAGGTGGACGCGCTTAGCGCCAACCGGGAACTCTGCCTGCCGCCGCCGGAGGTCATCGAAAAGACCTGGCACCTGTACCAGCCGACAACGCGCCGCCCCTTCGGCGAACTGGAATGGCCCGCCATGCTCCGCCTGATGGACCGCAAGGACTCCGGCTACAAGGACTGACCGGGATCCCCGCCGCGCGGGCCTAATCGCCGCGCGGCAGCAAGTCCGCGCCCGCCGCATGGCCGGCGCCTGCCGGCAGGATGGCCGCCAGGCTGGTCCGCACTTCCAGGAAATACGGACGCTCCGACGCCAGGCCGCGCGCAATCGCGGCATCCAGCTGGTCTTCGCGGGTCAGGTACTCGGCCTGCATGCCGAAGGCGCGCGCCATCATCGTGAAGTCGGGGCTGGACAGGTTCGTGCCCACATAGCGCCCCGGATATGTCCGCGCCTGGTGCAGGCGGATCGACCCGTAGCAATTGTTGTTCGACACGATGAACAGAATGGGCAGCCCGCGTTCGGCGGCGGCGGCCATTTCATTGCCCGTCATCATGAAGCCGCCATCGCCCACCAGGCACACCACCTTGCGGTCGGGGTGACGCAGCTGCGTCGCGACCGCGGCCGGGGTGCCGTAGCCCATGGCGCCGGATTGCGACGCCATCAAGCGTTGCGGGTACACGAAGGGAAAGTGCCGGTACACGGGCGCGGCGAAGGTGCCCGCGTCCAGGCAGATCGCCACGTCGTTGGGTGTCCGCTGCGTCAGGGCGCGCACCACCGACACGAAGGGCACGCCGTCGTCGACGGCCTTCTCCGGCCACGCGGCGGTGCGCTGCTGGATGGCACGCAGCGACGCCGCCCAATCGTCCCGCGCCAGGCCGCGCCCGGTCGCCGGCAGATTGGCCAAGGCATGGGCGGTCGCCGCCGGGTCCGCCACCAGGCCGACATCCGCCGCGAAATGCTGGTTCACGATGTGCGGGTCGGGATAACAGTGAACCAGCGCCTGCGCCGGCTTGGGATGGGCCGGGAACACGTAGCCCTGGGTCGTGATGTCGCCCAGGCGCGTGCCCAGGGCCAGGATCAAATCGCTGGAATTGAAGGCCGCGACCTGCGCGGCGGGCGTCGCCAGGTCCAGGTCCCCAGCGTACAGCGCATGCGTGTTGGGAAAGAGGTCGTGCTGCCGGAACGACACCGCCACCGGAACCGTATGCCGCTCGGCCAGCCGGCGCAGCGCCTCGCGCCCATCGGGCCGGTTGAACGCGCCGCCCGCGATGATCAAGGGCCGGCGCGCTTGCGCCAGCAATCCGTGGATGCGCTCCAGCGTGGCGGGCGCGGGCTGCGCGGGGCTCTCCGCCGCCGCCACCCAGCCCGGCTGCGGCACCGCGGCCTGCTGTACGTCTTCAGGCACCACCATCACCACCGGGCCCGGCGTGCCGGACGTTGCCACGCGGATGGCCTTGAAGGCCGCCGCCGCCAGTTCCTCGGGCGTCGACACCTCGACCACCCACTTGGCCATCGAGCCAAACATCTTCTGGTAATCGATCTCCTGGAAGGCTTCCTTGCGCACGTCCCGCTTCGGCACCTGCCCGATCAGCAGGATCATCGGCACCGCGTCCTGCTGCGCCGCGTGCACGCCGATCGACGCGTTGGTCGCGCCGGGCCCGCGCGACACCATCGCCACGCCAGGGCGTCCGGTCAGCCTTGCATCCGCGCCCGCCATGAAGGCCGCGCCGCTCTCATGGCGGCAGGTCACCACATCAATCTCCGGAAAGTCATGCAAGGCGTCCAGCACCCCCAGATAGCTTTCACCCGGCACCACGAAAACGCGGTCGATGCCATTGGCGGCGAACACCTTCAGCAAGGCGTGAGAGGACGTGTTCGATTCGGCGGTTACGGTCATGGGCGGCGTCAGGATTCAGGGTTGAGTCCCGGAAATTCTAGATTGGCAAGCCGGGGCCGACTAGGCATACTCTGGCAATCAGATATACAAGAAACGCACACTAGAGACAGCGGCGCGCCCCCGCGCGCAGACCCGGGATGGACCTACGCAAGATCGAAAACCTGATCCACGTCGCCGATCAGGGCAGCTTTTCAAAAGCGGCCTCCGTGCTGGGCATCGCCCAGTCGGCGCTGGGCCGGCAAGTCCGGAAGCTGGAAGACGAATGCGGCTGCGCCCTGCTCTACCGCAATGGCCGCGGCGTATCGCTGACGCCCGACGGGGAAAAGCTGCTGGACCGGCTGCGCCCGCTCTTGCGGCAGATGGATCACGTGGTCACCGAATTTCACAATGACCAGAAATCGCCGTCCGGCCAGGTCACGCTGGGACTCACGCCCACGCTGTGCCATATGGTGGGCACGCGGCTGGTAGCCGAAGTCTGGAAGCGGCACCCGCGCATCCAGCTGAACATCATTACGGGCTACAGCGGCTACGTGCACGAATGGCTGACCAATGCCCGTGTCGACATCGCCGTGCTGCACGACGCGCGGCGTTCGCAGCACATCGCGGTAGACCCGCTTGCCGAACTGGACCTGGCCCTGGTGTCGCCGCCGCAGAACCTGTCGCCCGCGGCGCGGGCGATGGGCTGCATCGACTTCGAACAGCTACGCGACCTGCCCCTGGTGCTGCCGACCCGCAACCACGGCCTGCGCCGCACGCTGGAGCACGCCGCCACCCAGGCGGACATGCCGCTTACCGTGGCCTTTGAAATCGACGCGCTGGAGCTGATGAAGGAAATCGTGGTCGAGGGCCTGGCCCACACCGTGCTGGGGCTGCCCGCTGTCATCAAGGAAGTCGCCGCCGGCCAGTTGATTGCCCGCCGCATCATGCACCCTGGCCTGTCCACCCGCCTGATGCTCGCCACGGCCTCCAGCCGCCCGATGACGCAGGCCGTGAAGCTCGTGCAGGGAATACTGCGCGAGGTGCTGGGGCAGTTGACGGCGGCCGCGCCCTATTGCGGCGGGATGCGCATGGTGGACGCGCCCTTGACCACCCGGTGCACGAACTGAAGCTTGCCGACGACCTCCGTCGGCAGCACGAAAGGATAGAAATCCCGCTGTCCCATGCTGCGCGACAGCTCGTTCAACACGCCTGTCAGCGCGACCCAGGCGTTGACCAGATCCAGGAAAGCCTGGCCGTCGGGGTCCTGCGGGTCGTATAACGACGCCGTGGTGAACGGTTCGTAGGACTGCTCGACCGACATCCGCGTGACGCCGAAGCTGATGGCCGTATCCAGCGTATCCATCATGTGCAGATAGTGCGCCCAGGTCTCGGCCCAGTCTTCCCAGGGGTGGCACGAGGCATAGGTGCTGATGAAGTGCAGGTCCCAGTCCGCGGGCGGGCCCTGTTCGTAGTTGCGCTGCAGGGCCTGCGCGTAATCGGCCTGTTCGTCGCCGAATACCTGGCGAAACGGCTCAAGCCACGGGCCGCCCGCGATCAGCTGGTCCCAGTAATAGTGGCCGATCTCATGGCGGAAATGGCCCAGCAGGGTTCGGTACGGCTCCCGCATGTCTTCGCGCACCTTCACCCGGTAGGCGTCGTCGGCCTCCAGGACGTTGATGGTGATCAGCCCTTGCGCATGTCCGGTCAGCAGCGGCGCGCCATCGGCGCCGGGCGCCAGCAGGTCGAACGCCAGGCCGCCGTCGTCGGGCTCCTCGGAACGCCGGATCGGCAGGCCCAGCGTCATCAGTTGTGCGATCATCTGGCGCTTGGCGGCTTCCACCTTGAACCACAGCGGGCCGTTTTCCAGCACGGACAGGTCGGGAATGGTGCGGTTCAGGTTGCAGGCGGTGCACAGCGTCTCGGGTGAATGCGCCGGCAGCAGCCAATTGCACAAGGCCGGCAGGGTGAAATTCGCGCAGCGCTTGTAAGTCTTGCCGCGCGCCCTGCCCGATTCCCGCCACGTGCCGGGCGTGGCGCCTTCGTCCAGCGCCAGCACGTGGCCGCGCTTGGGGTCGAAGCCCAGTTGCCGGTGGCAGTTCAGGCATTCGGTGTTGGAAAAGAATATCGGCTGGCCGCACACGCATTGAAACGCCTTCGCGCGGGCATGCCGCACGCGCTGGCGTTTCGGGGCGCGCAGCTGGCGGTTGATCGCGTCGAAGAAATAGCTCATGCATCCGTCCCGGTGGGAAATTCATCGATAGGCGCGACCGTCACGCGCACATCCAGTTCGTGGCCGCCGCCGCGGATCACGCCGCGCAAGGGCGTGACGTCGCCATAGTCGCGGCCATAGGCCAGGATAACGTGCGCCGTGCCCGGCACCACGTCATTGGTGGGGTCCAGATCCACCCATCCCGCGTTGCCCGGCACCCCGGCGCAATGCACCGAAACCCACGCGTGCGAGGCGTCCGCGCCGATCAACCTCGGCTTTCCCGGCGGCGGTTGCGACATCAGGTAACCGCTGACGTACCGGGCCGGCAGGCCGATCGCACGCAGGCAGCCGATCATCACATGCGCGAAGTCCTGGCACACCCCGATGCGCTCCTGGAACGCCTGCAGGATGGGCGTGGACACTTGCGTATGCGCCGGCCGGTAGCTGAAGTCTGCGTGAATGCGGTGCATCAGGTCCAGCGCGGCCTCGGCCACCGGGCGCCCCGGGGTGAACGACAGCAAGGCGTATTCCCGAAGCTCCGGGTGCAGCGGCACGTAGGTCGACGGGAAGGTGAATTCGACCTCGGGCGCGAACGGCACGGCCGGGTCATAGCGCAAACGTTGCGCCGCCGCCTCCCAAGCCAGCCCCGCCGCGGGGTCCAGGGCCTCGAACCGGGCACGGACGGTGACGCGGCTGGTCGCCCGCACCGTCAGCGATTCATGGGGCGCCACCAGCGCGAAGGTGCAGCGCGTGTTGCCGAATCCGTCCTGGGTTTCGCTGATGTCGGACGGCGCGGGCGTGATGTTCAGTGCGTAGTCTTCCACCACCTGCCACGCGTCGCTCACCGGACGCAGGTAGCCCAGGTGGTGCGCCAGTTCCACCGGCGAGTCATAGCGGTAGGCGGTTTCGTGGTCCACCCCCAAGGTCACGCCTGTGGCACAGGCGGCGGTGTCGACCGGGGTATCGGCGGGAACGGGCGTGGGCAAGTTCATGGCGGCGGCGGGTCGGCTAGGTGGCGGCCATCAGGCCGACAGCGTCTGGTCGTAGCCGGCCGCATGGCTGAAATAGCGGCGGCTGATCTCGTTGGAAAGCGCGCTGGCGGCGGCCTCCAGCTGTTCGCACAGCGCCAGCACGCCCGCGTACAAGCCCTGCGTCTGCTGGCACAGCGCGGTCAGCGCCACCCCGGGGCCTTCGGCGGGCAGCAGCCCCAGCAAGTCGGTCGCCGGGCCAGCCACCGTGGCGGGCAGGCGCGCCACCTCTTTGCGCAACACGCTCAGCACGCAGGCGATCGAACGCGGGTTGGCGGGTTCCTGCACCAGCAGGTTCAGCAGCGCAGGCACTTCCTGGCGGCCGGGGTAATAGGCGCGGTAGGTGATCTTGCTGTCGAACAGGTCCAGCAGGATATTGAACCCGCTGTCGCCCAGCACCGCATTGCGGCGAAACAGTTCGCCCAGCAGCCCGGCCATGGCCGACAAGCGTTCGATCTGCCGGCCGATCGTCAGCAGCCGCCAGCCGTCGTCGCGCGTCATGCGGTCGGTCTGCGAACCCGTGATGGCCGACAGCTGCATGCCCAGGTTCTTCAGCGCCCGCAGCACGTCCGGCGCCGTTGCCGGCGTCTCGGCATCGCGGTCCTTGCCGCCGGCGGCCATGCGGCGGAAGAGTTCGTTGGCGGTGACGACCAGCCGCCAATGGTCGGGCGACAGGCGGTCCCGGATCTGCCCGGCCGCATACGCCAGCGCGCCCAGGTTGCGCGAGACACCGCCCTGGGCGTCTTCGCCCGCCAGTTCCGCGAGCAGCGTAGATTCGAACATGCGCACCGACAAGGTCGGCGCGGCCGGCGCAAGGCCGCTGCGCCGGCACAGGGCCGCGACGGCGGCGAACAGTTGTCCCGCGTTGTCCTCGTCGCTGTTGAGCCACGTCAGCGCCACGTTGGCCAAGCGCACGTCGTTTTCCGCGCGTTCGGTATAGCGGCCCATCCAGAACAGGTTCTCGGCAGCGCGGCTGGATACCGGGCGATGGGCGGGCACGATGTCTTCGGGGCGCAGTTGCGCGGGCAACATCGAAAACGTGTCGACCGCGCCGCGCGTCGTCACCCAGGTGTCCATGCTGCTGCCCCCGCGCTGCATGGACACGATCTGCTGCTCGCGGCTGGCGATGCGCGTCAGCCCGCCGGGCAGCACGTTCCAGCCGCCTTCGCCGTCGGCGATGACGAATACGCGCAGCATCGCGGCGCGCGGCACGATATGCCCGGCGCTCCAGCTGGGCGCCTGCGACAGCGGCAGGTATTCCTGGATGGTGTAGGCGTCGGGGTTGGCGGCGATGCGTGCCTGCAGCGCATCGCGCTCGGACGGTGGCACCGCGCCGCCGATCACCGGTTCGAAGCCGCCGCGCAGGTTGCTGGGATAGGTGGACTTGACCACCGCCCCCGGCAGGTTGGCCAGCACCTGCTCGCGCGCCGCGGCCTCGCCGCACCACCAGGACGGCAGCGACGGCAGCAGCAGGTCCGCCTGCAGCAGGCGGCGGCTGATGGCCGGCAAGAAACCGTTGATGGCGGGCGACTCCAGAAAGCTCGTGCCCAGGGAATTGGCCACCAGCACGTTGCCGGCCCGCATGACCTGCAGCAGCCCCGGGACGCCCAGCGTGGAATCCGAACGCAGCTCCAGCGGGTCGCAAAAATCGTCGTCCAGCCGGCGCAGCACGGCGTGCACGCGTTCCAGCCCGTGCAGCGTCTTCAGGTACAGCAGCTTGTCGCGCACGACCAGATCGCTGCCTTCCACCAGGGTCACCCCCAGATAGCGCGCCAGATAGGTCTGTTCGAAGTAGGTTTCGTTATAGGGCCCGGGCGTCAGCAACACGATGCGCGGCGGCGTATGCGCCGACAGCCCGCCGGGGCTGAGCTTGTACAGCATCTCCATCAACCGGCGGTAGCTGGTGGCCAGGTGCTGCACCCGCAGCTCCTTGAACGCTTCGGGAAACATGCCCGAGATCGTCAGGCGGTTCTCCAGCAGGTAGCCCAGGCCGGAGGGCGCCTGGGTGCGCTGCGACACGACCCACCAGCCCCCGTCGCTGGCGCGCGCCAGGTCGAAGGCGGCGATGTGCAGAAAGGTATCGCCCGGCGGCGCATAGCCGCGCAGCGGACGCAGATAACCCGGGTGGCCCAGCACCAGCGCGGGCGGAATCAGCCGATCGGCCAGCAGCGTCTGCGGCCCGTAGACGTCAGCCAGCAACCGGTTCAGCAAGGTGGCGCGCTGGCACACGCCCTGCTCGATCGCCGCCCAGTCGGTGTCGTTGATGACAAAGGGCAGCAAGTCCAGCGACCACGGGCGCGCCGAGCCGTTGGCCTCGGCGTAGATGTTGTAGGTGATGCCGTTTTCGCGGATCTGGCGGGCCACCACGTCCACGCGCCGGTCCAGGTCGGCAAAGCCGCCGGTGCCCAGAAGTTCAAAAAAACGGGGCCAGGGTTCGCGCAACCGGGTGGCGCCCGACGCGTCGGCGGTGTCGCGCAGCTCGTCATAGTGCCCGGGACGTGCGGGCAACGCCGCATGAACCGCCAGGGACGCGACATCCTGCGACGGATCCGTCTGAAAAAGAAATTGCGGCATAGCGGCTTTATCGCCGGCGGGTGCGCCGGGGTTCAACATGCGGTAAGGCTCAATCGTGCCTCAAATCCAACGAGAACGGAAATTCCCGGCTGACGACAGCGGGCGCGACGTCCATGCGCCCCGGCGTGTGTCCGGTCTTCTCGAAGCGCGCCAGGCGCCGGCTTTCGGCCTCGTAGGAGTTGACCGGGAACGACTCCGGATTCAGCCCGCCCGGATGCGCCACGTGGTATTTGCAGCCGCCCAGCGAACGTTGGTTCCAGGTGTCCACGATATCCACCGTCAGCGGCACATGCACGGCAATCGTGGGATGCAGCGCCGACGGCGGCGCCCACGCCTTGTAACGGACGCCCGCCACGTACTCTCCAACACGGCCGGTGGGCTGCAAGGGCAGCGCGCGGCCGTTCACCGTCACAACATAGCGGTTGTCGTTCAAGCCCGATACCCGGATTTCCACCCGCTCCAAGGACGAATCCACGTAGCGGACCGTCCCGGCGGACGAGCCCTCTTCGCCCATGACGTGCCAGGGTTCCAGCGCGCCGCGCAATTCCAGGTGGATGCCGCGCGCCGCCACGTCGCCGAACAGCGGAAAACGGAACTCGAAATGCGGGTCGAACCAGGCCGAGTCGAAGCCGTAGCCCGCCTCGTTCAGGTCGGCCAGCACGTCCTCGAAATCCATCTTCACGAAGGTAGGCAACAGGAATCGGTCATGCAGTTCGGTGCCCCAGCGCGTCAGGCGCGCCGTATAGGGCGTCTTCCAGAAGTGCGCGATCAGGCCGCGCAGCAGCAGTTGCTGCGCCAGGCTCATGCGCGCATGCGGCGGCATTTCAAAGGCGCGCAGCTCCAGCAGCCCCAACCGCCCCGTGGGGCCGTCGGGCGAATAGAGCTTGTCGATGCAGAATTCCGACCGGTGGGTATTGCCGGTCACGTCCACCAGGATGTTGCGCAAGGCCCGGTCGATCATCCAGGGCGGCACGGAATCGCCCTGCTGGGCGACGCGCCGATGAATTTCCTGAAATGCCAGCTCCAGCTCGTACACCTGGTCGTTGCGGGCCTCGTCGATGCGCGGCGCCTGGCTCGTCGGCCCGATGAACAGGCCGGAAAACAGGTAGGACAGCGAGGGGTGGTTCACCCAGTACGCCAGCAGGCTGGCCAGCACATCGGGGCGGCGCAGGAACGGGCTGTCCGCCGGCGTGGCGCCGCCCAGCACGAAGTGGTTGCCGCCACCCGTGCCGGTATGGCGGCCGTCGGCCATGAACTTTTCGGTGGACAGCCGGGTCTCGAATGCCGCCTCATAGAGGAATTCGGTGTGGTCGACCAGTTCGGCCCAATTGCTGGCCGGATGGATGTTGACCTCGATGACGCCCGGGTCGGGCGTCACCTGCAGCACCTTCAATCGCGGATCGCGCGGCGGCGGATAGCCTTCCATCACGATCCTGGTTTTCAGGTCGCGCGCCGTGGCCTCGACCTGGGCAACCAGCGCCAGGTAGTCTTCCAGGCGCGGCAAGGGCGGCATGAACACGTACAGGACGCCGTTGCGCACCTCCACGCACATCGCGGTGCGCGTGAGCCAGGCCGCGGATTCGAACTTGGCCGGCTGCCGCGCCTCGGGCACGCCCACGCCCGGTCCGCCGCGCCCCGCGCCGTTCACGACGGGCGCTTCGCCGTTGCGCGAACCGAGCGGACCGCCCGGCTCCTGGCGCGCCGTGGCGCGCACGTTCTGCGTCAGCAACTGGGCGGGCCCGGGCAGCGACCGCCGCGCATCAAACGGGTCGCGCTCGACCGCCACGGGCGCGTCGGCCTCGTCCACCCAGGGCAGCGAATCCAGGGGCAGGCGGTATCCCATTGGGGAATCGCCTGGGAACAGGTACATGCGCTCGTCCCGCAGGAACCAGGGGCCGGACACCCACGAACCGTCCTCGCCCGCCTGGATCGGCAAGGCGTATCCCACCACGCTGTCCAGCTTCTGCTCGAATACGCGGCGCAGGCGTGCGCGCTCCATCTCGTCTTCCAGCCGCGAATCGAAGGGATCCACGTTCGCGGGCAGGCGGCGTTCGCGCCACAGGTAATAGAACACGTCCTCGTAACCGGGCACGACGGTCTGCCCGCCGACGCCCAGCCGCTCGCACAGCCGCGCCATGAAACGCCGGGCATCCGCCACCGTGTAGGCGCTACGCTGGCGCTCGTCGGCGAATAGCGCCGGGTCTTCCCAGCAAGGCTGCCCATCCGTGCGCCAATAGATCGACAGCGCCCAGCGCGGCAACTGCTCGCCCGGATACCACTTGCCCTGCCCGAAATGCAGGAAGCCGTTGCCGCCGTAGCGCGTGCGCAGCCGGTTCAGCAGTTCCAGCGCATAGCCGCGCTTGGTGGGCCCCAGTGCGGCAGTGTTCCACTCGGCGCCCTCGCGGTCCGACACGGACACGAAGGTGGGCTCGCCGCCCATCGTCAGGCGCACGTCCATGTGGTCCAGATGGTCGTCGATCTTGTCGCCCAGGTCGCGGATGGCGTGCCATTGCGCGTCGGTATAGGGCTTGGTCACGCGCGGCGACTCGAACACCCGCGTGACTTCCATGGTGTGCGTGAATTCAACCTCGGCCTCGTCGACCGCGCCCGTCACCGGCGCGGCGCTGCCCGGCTCGGGCGTCGCCGCCAGCGGGATGTGGCCTTCGCCCGCCAGCAGGCCCGAGGTCGGGTCCAGCCCGATCCAGCCCGCCCCCGGCAGATAGACCTCGCACCACGCATGCAGGTCGGTAAAGTCCGATTGGGCGCCGCTGGGGCCGTCCAGCGCCCGCACGTCCGGCTTCAGCTGGATCAGGTAGCCCGACACGAAGCGCGCCGCCAGCCCCAGATGGCGCAGCGCCTGCACCAGCAGCCAGCCCGAATCGCGGCACGACCCGGCATTGCGCGCCAGCGTCTCTTCGGGCGTCTGCACCCCCGGCTCCATGCGGATCAGGTAGTTGATTTCCTGATGGATCTGCTGGTTCAACCCCACCAGGAAATCCACGGTGCGCTGCGGCCGCACGTCCACGCGCGTCAGAAACTCGGCAAAGCGCGGCGTGGCCTGGCCGCACACCAGGTACGGCGCCAGTTCGCGGGCCAGGCCGTCGTCGTAGGTGAAGGGGAAGGTCTCGGCGTCCGGCTCCAGGAAGAAGTCGAACGGGTTGTAGACCGCCATTTCGGCAACCAGGTCCACGGTGATCTTGAATTCTCGGGTCTTGCCCGGGAAATTCAGCCGCGCCAGGTAGTTGGCAAAAGGATCCTGCTGCCAGTTGATGAAGTGCTCGGCTGGCTCGATGGTCAGCGAATACGACAGGATGGGGGTCCGGCTGTGAGGCGCAGGCCGCAGGCGCAGCACTTGCGCCGAGAGCCCGACAAGACGGTCATATTTGTATTGCGTAACGTGCTTGAGTGCTACGTGGATCGTCACTGCCTTCTCCGGGTCGACTGGGGGCTGCCGCAAAGGCAGCCAAAGCACTGCAAGGGGAACACGTGGGGGTTTCAGTGGCTGGTCTGCACCTGTACCGATACATCCATTGAGAGCGCGGCGGCGGCGCCGTGCAACCAGCGCACGGGCGAAGCCGATTCATAATCGCGCGCCACCGCCAGCCGGCAATGGCCGTCCGAAGCGAAGCAGGCGTGGCTGACATCCACGCTGACCCAGCCGTGCCGGGCCAGCCAGACGTCCGCCCAGCCATGGTTGGCGGCCTCGTCGCCCGCCACATGCCAATAGCCGCTGACGTAGCGGGCCGGCGTGCCGAAGGCGCGCACGCAAGCCAGCAGAAGATGGGTGTGGTCCTGGCTGCCGCCCCGCCCTGCCGCCAGCACCTGCGCCGCCATCATCGGCGCATCGTTCAAACCCGGCGTGTACGCCACCCGTTCGCGGATGGCGGCGCTTAGCCTCAACACGTCCTCGGGCGTATGCATGCCGCGGGGCGCCACGTAGCGGCAAAAGTCGCGGATGGTGTCGTCGCACTGGGTCAGCGCGGTGGGCACGCCGTAGATGTAGACCGGCAGGCGTTCGTCCTCGTCGCCCACATGGCCCTGGGCCAGCGGATGGATGTCCACCTGCCCCACGGCGTGGATCTCGATTTCGCTGTGGGTGCGGTGCAAGGTCAGCGTGTGGATGACGTTGCCGTAGGCATCCACCTGCGGCTGGATCTCGCCGGGCGTCTGGATCTGCCACCGCAGCGCATGCTGGTGGTCGTCGCGCCGGGGCGTCAGGCGCAGTGTCTGGATGCTGTAGTTCACCGGGGCGGCATAGCGGTAGCGGGTCACGTGCTTGATGAGATGCTTCATGAAGGTCTCCAAGGGTCACGCTGGCAACGTCGGGGCCGTCCGCCCCCTGGCCCGGCAGGCACGACGATTGATAGTAGCAATGGTTCGTTGAAATAATTAAGCAACTTGCATGCCAAGTTGCCGGGCACAGGGGCCTGTCGACAATCGCCCGTCGTTTGCGCGTGCCTGCGGCGCGGGCTACCCCCGGAATGTGGCCCCGAATGCCCCTGAAACGCCCCGGGCATGCCCATTTAGCGGCACTTGGCACCAGACCGGTGCGCGGGCTGCCCCTTATCGGACTCCGCCGTGCCGGGATGGCGCCCGCCGCCTGCCGCGCAGTTTTTACAACCCATTGCAAAATTGTTCCGCAAGCGACCAGGGGCATCCGGCGCATGACAGCCCGCAAGCGCAATCACAATCTTCAAACCGGCGGACAATCGTTCAATACGCGTTGCGGGCCGGGTGGCACATTGCAGGGAATTCCCCGCAGGCATCCCAAGGAGACCTCCATGCCCGTCACCGCCACCCCAACCCCCGGCGCCAAGTTGCTGTCCCCCAAGGACCACACGCTCATCATGATCGACTTCCAGTCGCAGATGGCGTTCGCCACGCATTCCATCGACGCGGTCACACTGCGCAACAACGCCGGTCTGGTCGCGCATGCCGCCGCCGGCTTCGGCGCGTCCGCCATCTTGACGACCGTTGCCGAAAAGAGCTTCTCGGGCCCGATGTTCGACGAAGTGGTCGCGCCGTTTCCCGGCCAGGAGCTGCTGGACCGCACGTCCATGAACACCTGGGAAGACGCGGCCGTGATCAAGCAGGTGAACCAGATCGGCAAGACACGCATCGTGCTGGCCGGCCTGTGGACCAGCGTCTGCATCGTCGGCCCGGCCCTGTCGGCGCTGGACCAGGGCTTCGAGGTCTATGTCATCACCGACGCCTGCGGCGACGTGTCGGTGGAAGCGCATAACCGCGCCATCGAGCGTATCGTGCAAGCAGGCGGCCAGCCGATCACCGCGCTGCAGTATCTGCTGGAAATGCAGCGCGACTGGGCGCGCACGGACACCTATGAGATGACGACCGGCATCGCCAAGAAGTTCGGCGGCGCCTACGGCCTTGGCATCATCTACGCCAAGTCCATGTTCAACGCCCACGAAAGCTGACCGGAGCGCGCCGATGAAGGTCTACCTGGTATCGCTGGGACTCGGCCTGCTGGTCGGGGTCATCTACGCGCTGTTCAACGTGCGGTCACCGGCCCCGCCGGTCATTGCGCTGGTAGGCCTGCTCGGCATTCTGGCGGGGGAACAGATCCCCCCGCTGATCAAGCGCCTCATGGCCGACGACGCCACCCGCACGTCCTGGCTCCAGCAGCAGGTCAAGCCGCATATGTTCGGCCAATTGCCCAGTTGCCCGAAGCCGCCCGCCCAATCCCCCCCCGACACCTGTGGAGACAAGCGCAATGGCTGACACTCCGACCTCGGCGCGCGACGGCGCGCCCGACCTGATCTTGCATCAGGGCCGCTTCACCACGCTGGACCCGGCTCGCCCCACTGCCGACGCGGTCGCCATCAAGGACGGCCGCTTCACGCGCGTCGGCACGGCCGCCGACATCCTGCCGCTGGCCGGACCCGGCACGAAGGTCATCGGCCTGAACGGCCGCAGCGCGTTGCCCGGGCTGATCGACAACCACCTGCACATCATCCGCGGCGGCTTGAACTACAACGTGGAACTGCGCTGGGATGGCGTGGCCAGCCTGGCGGACGCCATGGCCATGCTGCGCCGGCAGGTCGCCATCACCCCCGCGCCGCAATGGGTGCGGGTGGTGGGCGGCTTCACCGAGCATCAATTCACCGAAAAGCGCCTGCCCACCATCGAAGAACTGAATGCCGCGGCGCCCGACACGCCGGTGTTCATCCTGCACCTGTACGACCGCGCGTTGCTGAACGCCGCCGCCCTGCGGGCCGTGGGCTACGACAAGACCACGCCCGCGCCCCCGGGCGGCGAGATCGTGCGCGACGCGGGCGGCAATCCCACGGGGCTGCTGCTGGCCAAGCCCAATGCGTCGATCCTTTACGCCACGCTGGCCAAGGGGCCGAAGCTGCCCTTCGAATACCAGTTGAATTCCACGCGGCATTTCATGCGCGAACTCAACCGGCTGGGCGTCACCGGCGCCATCGACGCTGGCGGCGGCTTCCAGAACTACCCCGAAGACTACCAAGTGATCCAGCAACTGGCCGACGCCGGCCAGTTGACGATCCGCCTGGCCTACAACCTGTTCACGCAAAAGCCCAAGCAGGAAAAGGAAGACTTCCTGAAGTGGACCGCCACCTCGCAATACAAGCAAGGCACGGACTACTTCCGCCACAACGGCGCCGGTGAAATGCTGGTGTTCTCGGCGGCCGACTTCGAAGACTTCCGGCAGCCGCGCCCGGAAATGGGCCCGGAGATGGAAGGCGAGCTTGAGGAAGTGGTGCGCATCCTGGCGCAAAACCGCTGGCCCTGGCGCCTGCACGCCACCTATGACGAAACCATCTCGCGCGCGCTGGATGTCTTCGAACGCGTCAACCAGGACGTGCCGCTGGCCGGCCTGAACTGGTTCTTCGATCACGCCGAAACCATCTCCGAGCGATCCATCGACCGCATCGCTGCGTTGGGCGGCGGCGTGGCCGTGCAGCACCGCATGGCCTACCAGGGCGAATACTTCGTCGAACGCTACGGCGCCGGCGCGGCCGAAGCCACGCCGCCCGTCAAGCGCATGCTGGAGCGAGGCGTCAACGTGTCCGCCGGCACCGACGCCACCCGCGTGGCGTCCTATAACCCCTGGGTATCGCTGTCCTGGCTGATCACGGGCAAGACCGTGGGCGGGCTGCGGCTGACGCCGCAGCGCAACTGCCTGGACCGCGACACCGCGCTGCGCATGTGGACCGAGAACGTCACGTGGTTCTCGAACGAACAGGGCAAGAAAGGCCGCATCGCCGAAGGCCGGTTGGCCGACCTGGTCGTACCCGACCGCGACTTCTTCGCCTGCCCCGAATCGGACATCGCCGACACCAGCAGCCTGCTGACGGTGGTGGGCGGCAAGGTAGTGTGGGGCGCCGGCGAGTTCGCCGCGCACGACGAAGCCGCCCCGCCGCCCGCCATGCCGGACTGGTCGCCCACTCGCCTTTTCGGCGGGTACGGCGCCTGGGGCGATAGCGAAGGCAAGCCCTTGCAGGCGACGCTGCGCGAGGCAGCCGCCGCCTGCGCGTGCGCGAACAGCTGCAATGTCCATGGCCACCAGCACGCGGGCGCCTGGGCCAGCACGCTGCCCGTCTCGGACCTGAAGGGCTTCTGGGGCGCGCTGGGCTGCGCGTGCTGGGCCGTATGACGATGCCGGCGGTATTCACGTCGCCGGCCGTGCGCTGGCTTGCCCTGTTGGCGCTTTGCGGCGCGTACGTGCAAGGCGGGCTGGTGAAGCTGATGGATTTCAACGGCGCGCAGGCTGAAATGGCGCATTTCGGCCTGCATCCCGCCCATCTGGCGGCCGCTGCCGTTATTCTGCTGGAACTGGGCGCCAGCGCGTTGGTCCTGACCGGCCGGTTGCGCTGGCTGGGTGCCCTGGCGCTGGCCGGCTTCACCACCGCGGCGGCGCTGATGGCCAACCGGTACTGGGAAGCGCCTGCGGACGCGCGTTTCATGACCATGAACGCCTTCTACGAGCACATCGGACTGGCTGGGGCATGGGTCCTGGTCGCTTGGCATGACCTGACGGAGCGCACGCATGGCCGGCGTTGACCGCAATACCCCCTCTCCCGCCGCCATCAGCGGCATGGCCCCGCTCAAGCACACGCTGTTCGCCGTGCTGTGGGGCGCCACCATCCTGGGCAATATCGGCAGCTTCATGCGCGATGTTGCCAGCGCCTGGCTCGTCACGGACTTGTCGTCGAACCCCGCCGCCGTCGCCATGATGCAGACTGCCGCCACCTTGCCGGTTTTCCTGCTGGCCATCCCCGCCGGCGTGCTATCTGACATCCTGGACCGGCGCCGTTTCCTCATCATCATCCAGGTACTGCTGGCCTGCGTCAGCTTCACCCTGCTGATGATGGCCAAGACCAATACGCTGACCGTCGAATACCTGATCGCGCTGACCTTCCTGGGCGGCGTGGGCACGGCGTTGATGGGACCGACGTGGCAAGCCATCGTGCCCGAACTCGTGCCCAAGGCCGAACTGAAGACCGCCGTCGGCCTGAACTCGCTAGGCATCAATATCGCGCGCGCCTTGGGACCTGCCGTGGGCGGCCTGCTGCTGGCGGCTTTCGGCGCGGCGGCGGCCTACGGCGCGGATGTGCTCAGCTACGTGTTCGTCATCGCCGCGCTGTTGTGGTGGAAACGGCCCAAGAAGGTGGACGACGGCCTGTCCGAACAGTTCTTTGGCGCCTTCCGCGCCGGCGTGCGCTTTGCGCGCGCCAGCCGCGACCTGCATGTGGTGCTGCTGCGCGCGGCGGTCTTCTTCATCTTCGCAAGCTCAGTGTGGGCGCTGCTGCCGCTGGTGGCACGCCGCATGCTGGGGGGCAGCGCGGGCTTCTACGGCATCTTGCTGGGCGCAGTCGGCGTGGGCGCGATCCTGGGCGCGGTGATATTGCCGATGCTGCGCCGGCGCCTGAACACCGACGGCCTGGTGCTGGCCGCGGCCGCCGTCGCCGCCATCGTCATGGCGGCGCTGTCCTTCGCGCCGCCGCAATGGGCGGCGGTCCTGCTGTTGCTGCTGTTGGGCGTGGGCTGGATCGTCGCCCTGACCACTTTCAACGGCGTGGCGCAATCCATTCTGCCCAATTGGGTGCGCGGCCGCGGACTGGCGATCTATCTGATGGTGTTCAACGGCGCCATGGCCGCCGGCAGCCTGGGCTGGGGCCTGCTGGCGCAGGAGATCGGCGTTCCCGCCACCTTGCTGGCCGGTGCCGCGGGCCTGCTCGTGGCCGGCCTGGTCCTGCACCGCATGCGCCTGCCCCAAGGCGAGGCCAATCTGGACCCGTCCAACCACTGGCCCGAACCGCTTCTGGATGCGCCCGTCGAACATGACCGCGGCCCGGTCATGGTGCAGATCGAATACCGCATCCGGGTGCAGGACCGCCCCGCCTTCCTGCAGGCGCTGCAAGCCGTGGCCGAAGAGCGCCGCCGCGACGGGGCCTACGCATGGGGCATCGCCGAGCACACCGGCGATCCGGAACGGGTGCAGGAATGGTTCCTGGTGGAGTCCTGGGCGGAACACCTGCGCCAGCATCAGCGCGTGTCGCAAGCCGACGCGGACCTGCAGGGCGAAGCCCAGCGTTTTCACATCGGACCGGATAAGCCCGTGGTGCATCACTTCCTGGCGCTGGACATACGACAGGCGAAACCCGGCCCGACGACCTGACGTGCGCCGGGATCAGTGCGCCGACGCGTCCAGGAAACGGTGCACCACCCGCACCGACGCGGCGCCTTCTCCGATGCAGGCCAGCACGTGCTTGACCGAACCCGCGCGCACCGCGCCCGCCGCAAAGACACCCGGCTGCGAGCTTTCAAAGGCCCGGGCCTGCATCGACCCGGCGGCCGCGCGGCCGGTATGGATGTAGCCCCAATCGTCCGTATCCAGGTAGCCATCCAGCCATGCCGTGTTGGCCTGCGCCGTGGGCTCCCCCACCCCGTCCTGCCGCATGCCGGTTGCCACGATCAGGCTGCGGGCTTCGACCACCTGCCCGTCGTCCAGCCCGATCCGGTAGGGGTAGCCGCTACCGTCGAAACTGCGGGCGACGTGGCCAGGCAGCACGTGCGAACCGAAGCGCCGGCTTTGGTCCTCGGCCCGTCGCAACAGTCCTCCATCGCACAGGCCCGTGACCGTGCCCGGAAAACCTGGCAAGGCGTCCACGCCGGGCAAGTCCGCCCGGCACCGCAGGCGCCCCACCAGCAACGTATGCAAGCCTTCGGATGCCGCGTAGGCCGCAGCCGCCAAGCCCGCCGTGCCGCCGCCCACGACCACCAGGTCAAGCACGGGATCGGCTTGCCCGACGCCCGCCGCAGACCGGAGGATCGCGCCCCCATAGGGGCGCTGCCGCACGTAGCCGATGCGCCGCAGCATGAAGGCGCGCAGCACGATCTCGGCCAGCGGCCGTTCAGCCAGAAGCAGCCTGGCCAGCGCCGGCCGGTCGACCCGCAGCAGGCGGCTGGGGCAATCGGCGCGCAACGTGACGGCATTGGGCCGGTCGGTGAAGAGGTCCAGGCTGCCCGTGAATTCGCCGTCGCGGTGCAGTAGCAGGCTATGCATGGCGCCGTCCGCCTCGCATTCCAGCACCTCGACATAGCCTTCCAGCACGATGTAGAACGCCGCCTCGCGGTCGCCGGAATTCAGCAGCACGCTGCCGGCGGGCACGGCGATCGTCTCGCCATACGGCGCCACCTGCGCGACCTGGGCGGACGACAACATCGGAAACGCCTGGGCATGCAAGGCTGCCAGGCTGGCGGGCGCGTCGGCGGGCGTCGGGCCGGTAAAGGGACGGGTCATGGATTGGCTCACGGATCATCCGCGCGTGGCGCGTACTGCACCCAACATAGCGTTGCTAGTCCGCCAAGTCTTGTGCACTTGACGCCTGTTTTGTACAAAAGAGCAATGATCGCACTATTGAAGGCGCACGAGTCCGCCCGGCACGACATCGCGCTTTTGTCCAAATCGGGACACTTGCGTCCAATCATTTACGCCTGTGCAGGCCTAACATGACATGCGGACGCAACCGCCAAGGTTTATCCTGTTCCAGACCATGACACCCCCCGCCCCTCCCTCCCAGGCGCTTGACCATGCCGCAATGGCCTGATGCGCCTCCCAGCCTGCGGCACGTCTATCCGGGCGCGTCGATCCAGGCCATTCGGACCAGCCCGGCCTGCGGCGCGGGCCTGGAAATCCTGCGTGTAGGCTACGCGCTGCCCGATTTCGGCGAGGTGCGTTCCGAAGACGACGGCGACGATTTCCTGCTGAGCCTGTCGCTGACCGACAGCCAGCGCGTGCAGTATGAAGGAGGCCGACCTCACCCCATGCCCGTGGCCGCTGAGGCCTTGACGATCCGCCGCGCCAGCGCCCCCTACCGCGCCGAGCTTCGCACGCCGTTCGATTTCCTGTATTTCCGCATCCCTCCCAAATCACTGGAACGGCTGTCGGAAGACCTGCGGCTGCCGCACGTCGGGGACCTGTCGTGCCTGCCCGGGCAATCCGACCCGGTGCTGGCCGGCCTGGGCAATGCGCTGCTGCCCGCCTTGGACGCGCCAGGCACCGCCGATCCGCTGTTCATCGACCATATCGCATTAGCCGTCCAGGTTCACGTGGCGCAGAAGTATGGCGGCGCCGCGCTCTGCCAGGCACCGGCGCGCGGCGGTCTCGCGGGGTGGCAGGAAAAGCTGGCCAAGGACACGCTGGCGTCGGACCTGCTGGCCAACGTGTCGATCAGCGACGTGGCCCTTGCCTGCGGATTGTCGCGCAGCTATTTCATCAAGGCCTTCCGCCAGACGGTGGGTACGACGCCGCACCGCTGGCTGCTTGAACACCGCGTTGAGAAGGCCAAGCTGATGCTCCTGAACTCCGGCCGCTCGGTGGCCGAGATCGCCGGCGACTGCGGTTTTTCGGATCAGGCGCACCTGACCCGCGTCTTTGCCAGCACGGTCGGCGTCCCGCCCGCGGCCTGGCGCCGCCAGCACCGGAACTAAGGCCGGCATGCCGCAACGCGTTCAGATCCAGGCGTCCGACATGACGGTCACGCGCATGCGCAGCCACCGCGACGACTTGCCGCCCGGCCCGCCCATCCCGGTGCAGGATGCCTTCAGCGTCATCGTCCAGCTACAGGACTTCCGCGCCCACACCTTGTGGCGCGGCAATCGCATCGCCTACCAGGGCGGGCATGCGAAAGGCGTGGTGGCCATCACCCACCTGGGCGACGAGTGGCGATGCGACCACCGGTCGGCCTTCGACAACATCCGCTTCCAGCTGCCGCGCAGCGCACTGGATGCGTTTTCTTCCGAGACGTCGCGCCCGCGCATATCAGGATTCGATTGCATGAACGGGACGCGCGACCCGGTGATCTACCACCTGGCTTGCGCGCTGGCGCCGACGCTGCTGCATCCCCAGCAGGCCAGCCGGCTGTTCATGGACCAGATCAGCGTGGCCTTGCAGGCCCATGTGATGCATGCCTACGGCCACGCCGCAGCGCCGGCCCTGGAAACCGCAAGCAGCCATTTGTCGCCCGGGCAGTTGCGCCGCGCCACCGAATTGCTGGCCGCCAACGTCGGCGGCGACCTGTCGGTGGCCGACATCGCCGCCGAATGCGGCCTGTCGCGCAGCTATTTCATCAAGGCGTTCAAGGGCAGCACCGGCAAGACGCCGCACCGCTGGCTGACCACCTACCGCATCGAACGCGCCTGCGCCCTGCTGGCGCAAGGCGGATGGTCCATCGCAGCGGTGGCGCTGGCCTGCGGCTTCGCCGATCAAAGCCATCTGACCCGCGTCTTCACCCAACAACTGGGCACCACGCCCGGCATGTGGCGCCGCCCTATCGGCTAGCGCGGAAGTGTGGGCCCGGGCGTCAACGGCCCCGCGGGCTGGCCGGGCCGAGACGGCATCGGTGGCAATTTCGGCTGGCTCGGCCCGCTCCAGGCGGGTGACGGACCGCGATCGGCGCCGGACGCGCCGGGCGCGGGATAACGCGATTCGCCGCAACCCGTACCCAGGCAGGTAGGGGGCGTACGGCCTGGCTCGACGGTCCGCGGGCAGGACGTGCCCACGCAGTTGTCCGGCAACGTGCGTGCCGAGGGCGGCGGCGACGGAACGCTGGGGACGCCGTCCCGCGCCAGCGCCGGGCCACAGGCCAGCGCCATCCATACCGCCGCGATCAGGGTTTTCATCGTCATGCCTCCTCAGGCTGCACGCTTTCGAGTGTGCGCCCATCCCCTGCCTGCCGCAAGGCGCGGGCGCAAAACTATGGCGCCAAAATTGGGTGTTTTTCCCGCCACGTCACGGGGATGTCATCTGCCCTGCCTAGACTGGCGCCGCCGAAACATTCAGTCTGCAGTCAACAGAACGACAGCCGTTCAACAGTCCCCTCACCTTCTTTCGATCCCATGCCGAACCCCTTTCCGTTCGGGCGCCGACCTGTCGCCCGCGCCCTCGCTTTTTCCTTGATCAGCCTGCTGGCCGCTTGCGGCGGCAGCGACGACGACGACGCAGCGCAGCCCGAAACGCCGCCGCCGGTCACCCCTCCCGTCACGCAACCCGAACAGCCGGCCGGCACCCAGGTGGCGTTCATGCCCGACGTCCATTTCCATGACGTGTACGCCACGTTCAAGGACGGATCGTTCCCGGGCGTGCCCAACCAGAAGACCGGCCGCAACGCGACGATCCGGACGATGCAGGCGCAGATGACGTCCACCCGGCTGTTCAACGAAAATTACTTCGCGTTCCTGGCCGCGCTGGATGACGCCGTGGCGCGCGGCGTGAAGTTCATTGCGCTGCCAGGCGATTTCTCGGACGACGGCCAGCCGGTGCACATGCGCGGGTTCCAGAAGATCCTGGACGACTACCACGCCCGCTACGGCATCGAGTTCTTTGCCGCGCCAGGCAACCACGACCCCAACCGCCCGCTGGCGCGCGCCGGCGGCAAATCCGACTATCTGGGCATTGATTCCGCCACCGGACGCCAAGGCGCCCAGCAGGCGATCTACAGCCGCGGCGGCAACGGCGATTGCTCCTCGGGCTACTCGGGCGACTGGGCCAAGGTCAACAACACGTACTGCACGGAAGAAGTGCAGGAACTGGGCTACGCCGGCATCACCGAATCGCTGGCGCAGCACGGCTTCATGCCCAAGCCGGCCTACCGCTACTACGAGACGCCGTACAGCAACTACACCTATAGCGGCTATTCGTACGAAAAGGCGCTGGCGCAGGCCAACTGGGCCACCCGCCAATACGAGATCTGCAAGGAAGGCACAGGGGGCTCCTATCGCCAGCCCAGCTATACCCTGTGCCGTTCGGTGCCCGACACCAGCTACGTCGTCGAACCGGTCGAAGGCGTCTGGCTCGTGGCCATCGATGCCAACGTCTACGTGCCCACCGGCCCGGGCGCCAACGACTTCGCGGGGTCTGGCGACGCCGGCTACAACAAGATGCTGACGCACAAGCAGCATGTCATCGCGTGGCTGAAAGACGTGGTGGCGCGCGGCAAGGCGTCGGGCAAGCAGGTCGTGGCCTTCAGCCACTTCCCGATGAGCGAGTTCTTCAATGACGCGTCCGACGACATTACGGCGCTGCTGGGTGCGGGCAAGATGCAGATGGTGCGCCGCCCGGCCGAAGACGTGACCCGCGCGCTGGCCGAAACCGGCCTGCAGATCCACGTGGGCGGCCATATGCACTTCAACGACACCGGCGTGCGCCACTATGACGGCGACCACGCGCTGTTCAACATCCAGGCTCCGTCCATGGCGGCCTACGTACCGGCCTACAAACTGCTGCGCATGAAACCGGACAGCACGGTGGAAGTCGAAACGGTGCGCATGGACGAGGTCCCGCGCTATGACGAACTGTTCGAGCACTACCGTGCCGAACACGCCTTCTTCACGGACTTCCCCGCGCAGGTGCCCGGCGGCACGCTCTGGAGCGCCTCGATCCTGGACGCCCGCAACTATGCCGACTTCAGCTCGCGCTACATGTCGGAACTGGTGCGCCTGCGCCTCTTGAATGACGACTGGCGCTGCGAAATGCGTGAACTGGTGAAAAGCCCGCTGAACGGCTCGCACCTGCTGGTGCTGTCGCAGCTGCAGACCAACGTCACCTTGAAGGAATTGGCCAACACCGGCGGCCAGGGCCTGTTCTCGTCAGCCTTCTTCGGCTGCCTGGCCGAAGCGGGCGGCAGCGGCGCCAGCAACCCGGCCTACGCGACGGACTACGCCGCCGCCGAAGTGCGCGCCCGTGCGCTGGCCCAGGCCAACGGCATGCGCCTGGAAGACTTCGACGCCTGGAAAGCGCTGGACCTGGCGGGCGACTTCGTGCGCCTGGCCAACGCCGGCGACCTGGCCTTTGCGGACATTCCCGCTGCACGGGCCCGCCAGTACAAGCTGCTGGCCCAGGCCTTGCAGTCGACCAACGCCAACCTGCTGGTCAACGGCAACCAGGTGCGCAACGACAACACCGCCGCGGCCGTGTTCCAGGCGCGCTTCAAGCCGCTGATGGCGATCCTGTTGAAGCTGGCGGCCGGTGCCCCGACCCGCCACTTCATCGTCGACCTGAAGACCAACACGCTGACGGACATGACGGCGGAAGTCTCGCCGTTCTGATCCCGGCCATGCCGTGAAAACGCCGCGAGGCGCCGCGACCGGAATCGCAGCGCCTCGCGGCGTCTTGCGCTTTGGGGAATGCGACGATCAATCCAGCCGGATATCGGCGCTTTGCACGACCTTGGCCCAACGCGCGCGCTCACTGTTGAAGAACTGGGTAAGCTCCGCCGGATTGCGGGTCACGATCTCGGCGCCCTGTTCATTCAACTGCGCCTTCACGTCGGGCTGGTTGACGATCTGCGCCATCAGCATCGCCAGGCGCTCGGCCACCGGATCCGTCGTTGTAATCGGCGCCATCACGCCTTGCCACGTGCCGGACTCGAATCCCTTGACGCCTTGTTCGGAAATGGTCGGGATGTCAGGCACCAGCTGCATGCGTTCGCCCTTGGAAATGGCGATCGGCCGCAGCTTGCCCGCCTTGATATGCGGCAAGGTCGCCAGCAACCCATTCATGATCACCTGGGTCTGCCCGCCGATCGTATCCGTCACCGCCTGCGAACCGCCCTTGTACGGCACGTATTCCCATTGGGCGCCCGTGGCCTGCTGCACCGCCACCGCGGCCAGATGCGGCGCGCTGCCGATCGCGGTCACGGCGAAATTCAGGCGCTGTTTCTTCGACAGCGCCACGAGTTCCTGGACGGTCTTGGCAGGCACGTCGGGATGCACGGCCAGCACGTGCGGCGAATACGCCAGCATGCTGACGGCGCGCAGGTCCTTGGACGGGTCGAAGGACAGCTTGGTGTAGACGGACGGGCTGATTGCCAGCGCGCCCACGTCGCACAGCAGCACGGTGTGGCCTTCCGCCGCCGATTGCACAACCAGGCCAGCGCCCAGGTTGCCGTTGGCGCCCGGCTTGTTCTCGACCACCACGGTCTGCTTGAGCGCATCGGCCAGGCGCGGCGCGAGGATGCGGGCGATGATGTCGGACGACCCGCCAGGCGGGTACGGCACGATGATGCGCACGGGGCGCGTCGGCCAATTGGCGTCGGCGGCGGCGGTCGCGGCGTTGGCCACTCGCGCCCAACCGGGCGCCAGCGGCGACAGGCAAAGCGCCGCGGCGCCGCCCAGGAACTGCCTCTTGCTTACGTTCATGCTGTCTCCACTCGTTTGATGTGTCGTCAATAAATCGGGCGCGGGCGGCTGTGCCGCCGCCTCGCGCGAATTCAGGCGGCGCCCCGCGTTTCCACGTAGAGGGCGTACAGGGAATGGCTGCTGGCCATGAACAGGCGATTGCGTTTGGCGCCGCCAAAACACAGGTTGGCGCAACGCTCCGGCAGCCGGATGTGGCCGATGGGCTTGCCGGCGGGGTTGAACACCATCACCCCATCCAGCTCTTCGGACTTGGCGTTAGGCGCGCCATTGCTGCCCCAGCCGCACCACAGGTTGCCATCCTCGTCGCACTTGATGCCGTCGATGGCGCCCGGCCCTTGCGCGTCGACGACGACCCGCTTGCCCGACAATGCGCCGTCCGCGCCAACGTCGTAGGCCCAGATCACGCGGTTGGGCTGGTGGCGCGACTCCACTACGTACAACAGCTTTTCGTCCGGCGAGAAGCACAGCCCGTTGGGACCGGCCAAATCTTCCAGCGCGCGCGTCACGCGGCCGTCGGACGGATCAATCCGGTACACGCCATGGGGCAGCTCGGGCTTGGCCTTGTCGCCCTCCCAGTGGCCGCCGATGCCAAACGGCGGGTCCGTGAACCAGATGGCGCCGTTGCGTTGGCAGATGATGTCGTTCGGCGAATTCAAGCGCTTGCCGTCGTAGCGGTCAGCCAGCACGGTGATGGAGCCGTCGTACTCGGTGCGTGTGACGCGGCGCGTCAGGTGTTCGCAGGCCAGCAAACGGCCTTGGCGATCGCGCGCCAGGCCGTTGCTGAAGTTGGCCGGATGTCGAAAGACGCTGACCGCGCCCGTGGTTTCGTCCCAGCGCAGGATGCGGTCATTGGGAATGTCGGACACCAGCAGATAGCGCCCGTCGCCCACCCACACCGGCCCTTCCAGCCAGCGAAAGCCGCTGGCCAGTTGTTCCACGCTGCTGCTGTAGATGCGGTATTTGGAAAACTCCGGGTCCAGAATGCGAATGGACGGATCCGGGTAGCGTTGCTGAGCCGTGAAATCGAATGAGGGGCCTGGGCCAGCGGGTTGCGCGTGCGCCAGTGCAACCGGGCCAAGCGCCAAAGCGGCGCCCAGCAGCCGGCGGCGGCCGGGTTGGGCCAAGGGGGCATGCTCCATCGGTGTCTCCTCTTATCGGTGTAATGCGATGGCAATGCGGTGTGGCGTGAGGGCCCGGGCCTCAGGTCACCGGGCCGGGATTGAAGAGCGCCAGGGCGTTGTGCAGCTTGAGTTTTTCCGCACAGGTCTGCTGGCGGCCGCTGGCTACATCCAGCATCAGGCGAAATAGCTCCCAACCTACGTCTTCGATCGTCGCGTGGCCCGTCGCGATGCGGCCGGCGTTCACGTCCATCAGGTCGTGCCAGCGCCGCGCCAGGCTGTCGCGCGTGGCCACCTTGATCACCGGCACTTGCGCCAGGCCATACGGCGTGCCGCGCCCCGTCGTGAAAATGTGCAGGTTCATGCCGGCCGCCAGCTGCAAGGTGCCGCAGATGAAATCGCTGGCCGGCGTGGCCGCGAAGATCAAGCCCTTCTGCGTCAGGCGGTTGCCCGGCGACAGCACGCCGTGGATCGGCGACGAACCCGACTTCACGATCGAGCCCATCGCCTTTTCAACGATGTTCGACAGCCCACCTTTCTTGTTGCCCGGGCTGGTGTTGGCGCTGCGGTCGGCCATGCCACGCTGCAGGTAATCGTCGTACCAGGCCATCTCGCGCACTAGCGCGTCCGCCACCTCGGGCGTGGCTGCGCGCGCGGTCAACTGGTCGATACCGTCGCGCACTTCGGTGTTTTCCGAAAACATGACCGTGCCGCCCGCCCGCACAAGCAGGTCCGTCGCAAAGCCCACGGCCGGGTTGGCGGTCACCCCGGAAAACGCGTCGCTGCCGCCGCACTGCACTCCGACCGTCAGGTCCGACACGGGGCAGGTTTCGCGCCGGCGCGCGTTCAACTTTTGCAAATGGCGTTCGGCCGTGCGCATGATCAGGTCGATCATGGATTGGAAGCCGATGTTCTCTTCATCCTGCAGCACGATGGTGTCCACGCCGTTACCGTCGGCGCCCATGCCCTCGCCCGCCCGGATCGGAATGGCGCCCGGCGCCAGCAGGCGTTCGGGCTGCAGTTTTTCGCAGCCCAGGCTGACCACCATCGACGTGCCGCCGAAATTGGGATTACGCGCGATGTTGTGCAAGGTGCGGATGGGGATGGCGGCGCCCGGTGCATCGATGGCCACGCCGCAGCCATAGGTGTGTTCAATGCCCACCACGTCATCCACATTGGGATAGCGCGGCAGCATTTCCTGGCGGATTCGCGCAACCGCGTGCTCGACCACGCCCTGCACGCATTGCACCGTGGTGCTGATGGCCAGGATGTTGCGCGTGCCCACGGTACCGTCGGCATTGCGATAGCCTTCGAACGTATAGCCTTCCAGCGGCGGCAACGGTGTGATGCGCGTGCCCACCGGCAGGTCCTGCAAGGTGCGCGCCGCGGGCATGGTGGTGACGCGTTCGTTTACCCAGCTGCCGCGCGGCAAGGCTTTCGCCGCAAAACCGACCACCACGTTGTAGCGCACGACGGCATCGCCTTCGGCCAGGTCCGTCAACGCAACCTTGTGCCCTTGCGGCACCGCGTCCGCGAGTTGCAACCCGTCGGGCAGTACGGTGCCGGCGGGCAAGCCGCCCTCATTGGCCACGATTGCCACGTTGTCCTGCGGGTGAATCTTGATAAGCACGGGCGCTTGGTCTGCCACAACCTGCATGAAGAATCCTTTTGCATAGCGGATGCGCGTGAATCCGGCATCCAGTACGTTATCGTACAACCCAAAGAATATCGCCGAACCGGGTCAAAAATAAATTCCGGGTTTCCCCTTGTCTACAAGTAGCCCCATAGGGAAACAGGCCTTGAAACGAATAAATTCATGTTGTACGATGACTTACCTTTTCAACACCGTACACCGTTCACGGCAGCACAGCCCGCGACGGTCACACCGGATGAGCGCGCTATGACTACCCCGCAGGAACTCAAAGAAATCGTGTCTGAAGGGCTGCTGTCCTTCCCCGTGACGGACTTTGACCAGAACGGCGATTTCAACGCCAAGTCTTACGCCGCCCGCCTCGAATGGCTGGCCCCGTACGGCGCTACCGCCCTCTTCGCCGCAGGCGGCACCGGCGAGTTCTTCTCCCTGGCTCCCCAGGAGTATTCGGACGTCGTGCGCACCGCCGTGCAGACCTGCGCCGGCAAGGTGCCGATCCTGGCAGGCGCAGGCGGCCCCACCCGCACCGCCATCGCCTACGCCCAGGAAGCCGAGCGTCAAGGCGCCAAGGGCATCCTGCTGCTGCCCCACTACCTGACCGAAGCCTCGCAGGACGGCATCGCCGCCCACGTCGAACAGGTCTGCAAGTCGGTCAAGATCGGCGTCATCGTCTACAACCGCGCCCAGTCCCGCCTGTCGGCAGACAGCCTTGCGCAACTGGCCGAACGCTGCCCCAACCTGGTCGGTTTCAAGGACGGCATCGGCGACATCGAAGCCATGGTCCGCATTCGCCGCAAGATGGGCGACCGCTTCTCCTACCTGGGCGGCCTGCCCACCGCTGAGGTCTATGCCGCCGCGTACCGTGCGCTGGGCGTGCCGGTCTATTCGTCCGCCGTCTTCAACTTCGTGCCGAAGACCGCCATGGACTTCTACCGCGCCATCGCCGCGGGCGATTCCGACACCACTAACCGCCTGCTGGACGATTTCTTCCTGCCCTACCTGGAAATCCGCAACCGCAAGGCCGGCTATGCCGTCAGCATCGTCAAGGCCGGCGCCAAGCTCGTCGGCCATGACGCCGGCCCCGTGCGCGCCCCGCTGACCGACCTGACCGGCGAAGAAATGGAAATGCTCAACGCCCTGATCAAGAAGCTCGGCCCCCAGTAAGCCACCGAGCGACACCCCACGCATTCCTGCCCCCGATTCGGGGGCGTTTTTTTCGGAGAATCATCATGACTTTGACCGGCCAAATGCTGATCGGCGCCACCGCCGTTCTTGGCTCGGGCGCCGCCCAGCACGCCATCAACCCCGCGACCGGCGAACGCCTGGAACCCGGCTTTCCCGCCGGCTCGTCCGACGACGTCGCGCGCGCGGCCGAACTGGCCCGCGCCGCCTTTGACCCCTACCGCGCCGCGCCGCTGGAAACCCGCGCGCAATTCCTGGAGAGCATCGCGGAAGGCATCCTGGCCCTGGGCGACGCACTGATCGAACGCACCCACCAGGAAACCGGTTTGCCCCTGGCCCGCCTGCAAGGCGAACGCGGCCGCACCGTCGGCCAATTGCGCTTGTTCGCCCGCGTGGTCCGCGACGGCTATTTCCTGGACGCCACCATCGACCCCGCCCAGCCCGAGCGCCAACCGCTGCCCCGCGCCGACCTGCGCCTGGCCAACGTGCCGCTGGGCCCCGTGGCGGTCTTCGGCGCCAGCAACTTCCCGCTGGCCTTCTCGGTTGCCGGCGGCGACACGGCGTCGGCGCTTGCGGCCGGTTGCCCCGTCATCGTCAAGGCCCACAACGCCCACCCCGGCGCCTCTGAAATGGTCGGCCGCGTGATCCAGGCGGCCGTGGCCAAGCACGGTCTGCCGGAAGGCACGTTCTCGCTGCTGTTCGGCGCAGGCAGCGAAATCGGCACGGCCCTGGCGACGCACCCGGCCATCACCGCCGTCGGCTTCACCGGTTCGCGCCGCGGCGGCCTGGCCCTGGTCGCCGCCGCCAACGCCCGTCCGGTGCCGATCCCCGTCTATGCCGAAATGTCCAGCATCAACCCGGTGTTCCTGATGCCCGCCGCGCTGGAAGCGCGCGCCGAAGCCATTGCCCGCGGCTTCGTCGATTCGCTGGCGATGGGCGTCGGCCAGTTCTGCACCAACCCGGGCCTGGTCATCGGCATTGAAGGCCCCGCCCTGGAACGTTTCCGCCAAGCGGCCGCAGAAGCCGTCCAGGCCAAGGGCGCCGCCACCATGCTGACTCCAGGCATCTTCGCGGCCTACCAGGAAGGCGCTGACGCGCTGGCCAAGCACGCCAACGTCGCCACCCTGGGCCGCGGCGAAGCCTCGAAGCCGGCCGCCAATGCCGCCGGCGCCGTGGTCTTCGGCACGCAAGCCGACCGCTTCCTGGCCTCGCACGAACTGGAAGCCGAAGTCTTCGGCCCGGCCTCGCTGGTCGTCGCCTGCAAGGACCTTGCCCAGATGCAGGCCGTGGCCGAACACCTGGAGGGTCAGCTTACCGCCACGCTATTCGTCGACGACGCCGACGTGGCCTCGGCCCAGGCGCTGCTGCCCGTGCTGGAACGCAAGGCCGGCCGCATCCTGGCCAACGGCTACCCGACGGGCGTGGAAGTCAGCCATGCCATGGTGCACGGCGGCCCCTTCCCCGCCACGTCGAATCCGGCATCGACGTCGGTGGGCGCCACGGCCATCCGCCGCTTCCTGCGCCCGGTCTGCTATCAGGACCTGCCGGACGCGCTGCTGCCGGATGGCGTCAAGCGCGGCAATCCGCTGGACCTGATGCGGATGGTCGATGGCGTGATGACGGCGGGCTGACGCTCGCGTCGTATCTTGGGAAGGCGTCGCGCCTCGGGCTCTGCCATGACTTCGAGCACCTTCACGGCAATCACCACAATGCGGCGGCGGGATGGGGCGCCCCCTCCTGCCTGGCCTGACGGTCGGCGCGCCCATGACGTCCTGCTGTCGGTCTCCGCGGACTTCTGATCCCGGTCGGAAACCGGTCCGGCCCGCGCCGCGCGCCTAGCCGCCGGCGCGCGGGGTTTCGCGCGGCAGGTCCACCCGGAAATGGGTCAAGCCGTCGCGTGATTCCGCGCCGATGCGCCCGCCGTGGCTCAGCACGATCTGCTGCGCGATGAACAGCCCCAGACCCAGGCCCTTGTGGCCTTCGGCGCGGCGGTCCCCGCCCCGGAACGGGTTGAACAGGTGCGGCAGCAGCGCCGGGGGAATGCTGCCCCCGTTGGTGACCGTGACCGCGACCCGGTCCGCCGCCGTCCCGTCGGCCTTGACCTGCACAGGCACGTCGCGGCTGCCATGGTGCAACGCGTTGCCGACCAAGTTCGTGAAGACCTGGCACAGGCGCTCGGCATCCCAGGCGCCGGCAAGGTCCCCGTCGCATTCGCAGTCGATCTGGCGGTCGGGGTGGCCGGTCTGCACTTCGTCCACGGTACGCTGCAGCAAGGCGTCCAGCCCGGTCCATGCCGGTTCTAGCGTCAAGCCGCCCGCCTGCCGGATGCGGGTCACATCCAGCAGGTCGTCAATCAAACGGGCCATGCGCTCACTGCTTTGCAGCATGCGCTGGGCCAGGCTGGCCACCCGCGCATCGTCGTTCTGGCGCTGCAACAGCGACGCCCCCATGACAATGGACTGCAACGGCGTGCGCAGATCGTGGCTTAGCACGGCCATGAACATCTCGTTGATCCGCAAGGCTTCCGTGCGCTCTTCCAATTGCGTGGCCAGCGCCCGCTTGCGCTCATGCAGTTCGAAGAACACGTTCGCCTTCATGCTCAGCATGTGCGGGTCGATGGGCTTGTACAGGAAGTCCACGGCGCCGCTCTCGTAGCCGCGGAACTGCCAGTTCTGCTCGCGCGACCCGGCGGTCATGAAAATCAGCGGGATATGGCGCGTGCGTTCGCTGCCGCGTATCAGTTCGGCCAATTCAAAGCCGTTCATGTCGGGCATCTGCACATCCAGCAGCGCCAGCGCCACATCGCCATGATGCAGCAGCAGTTCCAGCGCTTCTGGCCCGGATTGCGCTTTCAGCACTTCTACCCGGCCGCTTTCCAGCAGCGCTTCCAGCGCGATCAGGTTTTCCGGAACGTCATCGACAAGCAGGCACTTGATGCGGTCTTCTTGTGGTTTGGCGGAGGTCAGGAACATGGTGTCGGAAGGTTGGGGTTACGGCAGGCGCGGCGTGCGCAGTTGGGAAAACAGGGTGGCGATCTCGTCGGGCGTCAAGGCATCGTGCGCCGGCTGCCGCGCCAGGGCGGCCTCGGGCATGGTGGGCATGGCGGCGCTGGCCGGCGCCTGCACGATCGTGCGCCCGCCTGCGGCGTGTATCGCCGCCAGGCCGGCGGCGCCGTCCTCGTTGGCGCCGGAAAGCAGCACGCCCAGCAGTTTCTCGCCATAGCTATCGGCGGCGGACTCGAACAGCACGTCAATCGACGGCCGGGAAAAATACACCGGCGCGCCCACCGACAACGCCAGCCGGGGCCCCTGGTCCACCAGCAAGTGGTAGTCCGGCGGCGCAAAGTACAGATGGCCGGGGCGTATCCACAGTTGGTCTTCAGCTTCCTGCACGATCAAGGCGCAGCGCTCGCGGAAGATATCGACCAACAGGCTGCGGCGGTCGCGCGGCAGGTGCAGCACGACCACCACCGCCGCGTCCAGGCCGGCCGGCAAGGCGGGCAGCAAGGTGTTCAACGCATCGATGGCGCCGGACGATCCGCCGATGACGATCGCCTCCCACGGGCAGGCGGCCGCCGGCGCACGGGCAGCGGATTCACCTGCGCTCATAACCCCGCCTTCTTGCGGTAGATGCGGTCTTCCAGCACGAAATCGTCGAAGTTGCCGGCCTGCGCCGAAAACCGCAGCGATTCCCGCGAGCCCAGGCCCAGGAAGCCGCGATGGACGAGCGCGTCGTGGAACAGCCCCAGCGCCCGGTTTTGCAGATCGCGTTCGAAATAGATCAGGACGTTACGGCAGGAGATCAGGTGGACCTCCGCGAACACGCTGTCGGTCGCCAGACTGTGGTCGGAAAAGACCATGTGTTCGCGCAGCCGCTTGTCGAACACCACCCGCCCGTACCGGGCGGTGTAGTAGTCGGACAGCGAGCTGCGGCCGCCGGAGCGGGCATGGTTCGCACTGAAGGCGGCCACGCGGTCCAGGTCGAAGACGCCCTGCTCCGCCGTGCGCAGCGCGTGCGGATTGATGTCGGTGGCATAGATCAGCGCGCGCTCAAGCAGGCCCTCTTCGGCCAGCAGGATGGCAAGCGAATAGACCTCTTCGCCAGCGCTGCACCCGGCCACCCACACCTTGATCGACGGATAGGTGCGCAGAATCGGCACCACCTCGTTGCGCAGCGCCAGGAAATAGCTTGGATCGCGGAACATGTCGCTGACCTGAACCGTCAGGAACTGCAGCAACGCGGTGAACACCGCCGGCTCATGCAGCACGCGGTCCTGCAGTTGCGACAGCGTCTTGCAGCCGAATTGCGTCAGCGCGCTTTGCAGGCGCCGCTTGAGCGACGCCTGCGCGTACTCGCGAAAGTCGTAGTGGTAATGGTGATAGATCGCATCGAGCAACAGCCGTTGCTCGATATCTGCGGTGCGCGCTTTGGCGGTGGATGGCATGACGGTCTTCAACAAAAGATGGCGCGAACGCCTTTAGCTGCGCATCCAGACCCGCACCAGGGACAGCAGGCGCTCCACATCCAGCGGCTTGGCGATGTAGTCGTTGGCGCCGGCGGCCAGGCATTTCTCCTGGTCGTCCTTCATGGCCTTGGCGGTCAGCGCAATGATCGGCAGGCGGCGCCACTCGGGCCGCTTGCGTATCTCGCGCATGGCCGTGTAGCCGTCCATCTCGGGCATCATGATGTCCATCAGCACCAGGTCGATCACCGGCTGGCCGTCCGACCGGGCCCGGCCCAGCACGTCCAGCGCTTCACGGCCGTTGCGGGCGATCTCCACGCGCACGCCGGTCGGCTCCAGGATGCTGGACAACGCGAACACGTTGCGCACGTCGTCTTCCACCACCAGTACGGTACGGCCTTCCAGCGCCGAATCGCGGCTGCGGGCCAGTTCCAGCATCTGGCGCTGCTCGGGCGGCAGTTCGGCTTCCACCTGGTGCAGGAACAGCGTCACCTCGTCCAGCAGCCGTTCGGGCGAGCGCGCGTCCTTGATGATGATGGATTTCGAGAAGCGGCGCAGATGCTGCTCTTCGTCACGCGACAGCGCGCGGCCGGTATAGACGATGACCGGCGGGAACGACACGCCCTCCTGCTCGGTCATCTGTTGCAACAGCTCGTAGCCGCTCATGTCGGGCAGGTTCAGGTCCATGACGACGCAGTCGAACGTCGTCTCGCGCAGCAGTGCCAACGCGGCCGCCGCGGTGGCCGCCGGCGCGATCTCGACGTCGTTGCGCGCCAGCAGCTGGCGCACGCTCTCGCGCTGGCGGTCGTCATCCTCGACCACCAGCACATGGCGCACGTGCCGGGTGAACTTCGCTTCCAGGCGCTGCAAGGCGTGGACCAATTCCTCGCGCTTGACGGGCTTCAGTGCGTAGCCGGCAGCGCCGCGCCCCATGGCCTCGCGCGCGTAATCGGCCACCGACACCACATGGACCGGGATGTGGCGGGTCTGCGGGTTGCGCTTGAGTTGATCCAGGACGCCCAGCCCGGAGAAATCGGGCAGGTTGATGTCCAGCACGATGGCGTTGGGACGTTCGCGCGTTGCCAGTTCCAGGCCGTCCGTCGCGGTGTGGGCCACGAAACAACCAAAGCCCATCTCGCGCGCCAGGTCCGAAAGAATGCCGGCAAAGCGCTCGTCGTCTTCGATGACGAGAATGCTGCGCTCCGGCTCCGGGCCCGACGGAGCAGCTGCCTTGGGCGCAGGCGCGGCGGGCGCGTCGCGGCGAGGAACGACAGGCGCCGTCTTCGGCAGCATGAAGGGCGTGGCCGAGGCCGCGCCGCTCTGAGCGCCCGGCACCGACGGCGGCTCTTCCAGCCGCACGGGCACCTCCAGCGTGAACACGCTGCCTTGGCCCGGCGTGCTGGTCACGGACAGGCTGCCGCCCAGCAACGTGGCCAGATCGCGTGAGATCGACAGCCCCAGGCCCGTGCCGCCGAACTTGCGGTGCGTGCTGCCGTCGGCCTGGCGAAATGCCTCGAAAATCAGTTCCTGCTGATCGGCCGGCACGCCGATGCCGGTGTCTTGCACGGCGAACGCCACCCGGTCCCGCGCCACGCGCGACACCCGCAGGGCGACCGTGCCGCGCTGCGTGAACTTGAGGGCGTTGGACAGCAGGTTCTTCAGCACCTGCCCCAGGCGTTGTGCATCGGTATGCAGGGAGGCCGGCACGGCCGGATCGATATCCAGTTCCAGCGCCAGTCCTTTGTCCAGCGCCATCGGCCGCAGCGGCTCCAGCAGGCGCTGCAGCATCGGCGCAACGGCCACCTGCTCGACTTCCACGGTGGCCTGTCCGGCTTCGATCTTGGACAGGTCAAGAATGTCGTTGATCAGCGTCAGCAGGTCGCTGCCGGCGGAATAAATCGTCTGTGCGTACTTGATCTGCTCGGCGCTCAGGTTGCCCGGCTTGTTGTCCGACAGCAGCTTGGCCAGGATCAGCGTCGAATTCAGGGGCGTGCGCAGTTCGTGGCTCATGTTGGCCAGGAACTCGCTCTTGAACTGGCTGGCCTGCGACAGTTGGCGGGCCTTCTCCGTCAGCGCATCCTGCACCCGCAGCAACTGGTCGGCCTGCGATTCCAGGTTGGCGTTGGTCTGCTCCAGCTCGGTCTGCTGCAGTTCCATGCGCGCCTGCGATTCCTGCAGGATGCGGCTCTGCTGCTCAAGCTCTTCGTTGCTGACGCGCAGCTCTTCCTGCTGGGTCTGCAGTTCTTCGGCCTGGCGCTGCGTTTCCTCCAACAGCGACTCCAGGCGGCTGCGGTCCTGGCCCGAACGGATCGCCGAGGCCAGCATTTCCGAGGCGCCTTCCAGCAGGTTGCGATCGCTGTCGCTCACCGGGTGGTTAAAGCCCAGCTCGATCACGGCATACACCCGGCCGTTTTGGATGGCCGGCGCCAGGACGAGTTCGGCGGGATCGGAACGCCCCGTGGCGGAGGCGACTTCAAGGTGCCCCGCCGGCACATTGCGCACGTGCAGCAATCTGCGCGACGTGACAGCCTGCCCGGCCAAGCCTTCGGCGGACTGGAGCTTGCGCGCCAGGCGCTCGGGCGGCAGCGCAAAACCGCCGAAAAGCTCCAGTTCACCCGTGCTGCGGTCAACCACGTAGCCCGCGCCCACGTCGGCGCCCAGATACTCGGCCAGATAATCCAGCGCGCGCTTGCCGATCTCGTCCAGGCGGTGATCCCCCTGCAGGCGCAGGCTCAGGCCCGACAGGCCGGTCGTCACCCAGGACTGTCGCGCCTTCGCCCGGTATTCGCGCACGGTCATGCCGGCCGACGCCAGGATCAGCACCAGCAACAGCAGCGAACCGCCCCATGAGTAATAGGTCGACGTGGCGGCGGCCGCCGCCCAGGCGTCCTTGCCTTCAGCCAGTTCGTCCATCTGCCGCGAATACAGGTCGCCCACCAGGTCGCGCAAGCGGTCCATTGCCTCTTTGCCCGCATCGGTGCGCACCACGGCCATCGCGCCTTCCACGTTGCCGGCCTTGCGCATCTCGATGGTTTCATGCAGTTCCGTCAACTTCTGTCGCGCGATGCCCTCGATGTCGCTGACGATGCGGCGTTGCGCCGAATCGTTGGACGTGGCTGCTTTGACCAGGGCAAGGCGCTGATCGATCAGCCCCAACGAGCGCAGATACGGCTGCAGGTAGGTCACGTCGCCGGTAAGCAGATAGCCTCTCTGCCCGATCTCGGCATCCTTCAGCGCTGAATTGAACAGGCTCAACTGGCGCAACGTCTCGGTCGTGCGGTCCACGGCCTTGACCGCTTGCATGCGCGTTTCGGCCGAGCGGACGTTGACGAAGGCGATGACCAGCGTGGCCAGGGCCGCCGTCACGAACCCGGCCAATAGCGTCCGGGGAAAGGCATAGCGGTTGGCAGGCTGCGACGACGATTTCGGCATGGTAGCGGGTGACGGATTCAATGTAGGGGAGCATGGCCTAGCGGTGCGACAAGGCGGGCGCCGGGATGAACCGGGCGCAGTCGCTGCTATTGACCTAAGCGCTGGACTATACATGGTTTGGCGGCATGGGAAAGGGACCCGCCTTCCCGCAATCCGATCAGGCGCCCGCCGCGGAATCTGGGTAAAGTCAGCCTGGCGCAATGATCCCGGAAACCCCGCACGGGACGCGATACCCCGAACCCATGGCCGACCTTTCCTCCTCTCCCATCGTTGTGGTTCTTGCCGCTGGCGCCGGACGCCGCTTCCGCGAGGCCGGCGGCACCGGCAGCAAGCTTCACGCCCATCTGCTGGGCCGCCCGGTGCTGGACTGGACGCTGGCCGCCGTGCGCGCCAGCGGCTTGCCGTGGGTGCTGGTGGAACGGCCCGAGCACGAACCCGACGCCTACGGCATGGGCGACTCCATCGCGCGCGGCGTGGCCCGTCGTCCGGACGCACCCGGTTGGCTGATCCTGCCCGGCGACTTGCCCCTGATCGAACCCGCCAGCCTGATCAACATCGCCCGGTCGTTGCGCGACGCGTCCCTTGCCGAACCCTGGGCGGTAGCGCGGCCGCTAGTGGCCATGCCGGACGGCACGACCCAACCCGGCCACCCGGTGGGCTTCGGACCCGCCTGGCAAGACGCGTTGCGGGGCCTGCGCGGGGAGTCCGGCGCGATGCCGCTCGTTCGCCAAGCCGGCCAACGGGGCACGATGCACCCCCTGCCGTCCGACGACGCGGGATGCGTCCAGGACATCGATCATCCCGACGACATCCTCCGGGCGGAAAAGGCGCTGCAAAGCCGGCTTGGCTGACGGCAACGGCAACACCCGAACCAAAGCCCGAACCGAGACCGAAGCCAATCTGGCCTGCGCCCGGCCTGGCGTCCTATCCCTCGTGGCGCCCCGTCGACTCGCGGTCGCGCTCGTACCGGCGATCAAGCGGAAACGGCGGCAGCCAGGACTCCCTGCGGATGATCCAGCTTTCGTAGGTAGGCGTCAGTTGGTCTGGCGCGTCCAGCGACCCCAGGTTCACCTCGACCTCGTCGTCGGTGCGGCCGAACAACGTCGACCCACAACGGGGGCAGAAATGCCGGCCGGCATAGTCGCGCGTTTACCGTCGATCGTCACGGCATCTTGAGGGAATATCGCCGAAGCGTGAAATAGCGCCCCATGGGTCTTGCGGCAATCCATGCAGTGGCACAGGCCCACCCGGTACGGCTGCCCCAACGCCACGATCTTCACGTCGCCACAAAGACAACTGCCTGTAAACCGTTCCATGCTGTGTCTCCTCTCCAAGCCAAAGGGAGCGTCGCTGACGGCAAGCGGATTACGTGAATCAGGGTGGACAACATCATCACCCTTGAAAGTATTCGCCAAGCCTAATGGCCTATTGTCAAGGCTGACCAACGGCATCGCCGACGGTTGCGTTCCGGCAGGCCCCTTCTGCAGACAGTCTATCGCTCCTACCTGTGCCGATTTTTGCACTTGATAAAAATTCGTTTATAGACGAAACTCGCCATGTACCGAATCGAACATTACCTGACACCTCGCGGGCTCAGGGATACCTATGTCGACTGGCTGCGCGGCCTACGTGACGTTCGCGCCAAAGTCGCCATTGCGCATAGGGTCTTCCGCATCGAACGCGGCAACTTTGGCGATCATCGATTTTGCCGCGAGGGCGTCTGGGAAATGCGTGTGCATGTTGGTCCCGGCTACCGCGTGTACTACGCTTTTTCCGGCCGGCGTGTGGTGCTGCTGCTGGGAGGTGGAGACAAGCGTACGCAGGATTCCGATATCGATCGCGCGGTGGACTATTGGCAGGATTGGCAACGGAGATCAGATGATGAGAAGCAGATCGCATGACGAAGCGATGGCGGAGGTGTATCGCAGTGATCCCGCTTTCGCGTTGGAGCTCATGAACACCATCTTGAAGGACGGCGACCAAGCCGACCTGCTGGTCATGCTTCGGCAACTGGCGCAAGCGTTCGGCGGGATTCAGGCGGTTGCCGCGCAAGCGCACTTGAACCCCACGCAGCTGTACCGCACGCTATCGCCGAAAGGCAACCCGTCTCTGAGCAGCCTTGCAGCCATCCTCAAAGCGATGGGCTTGCGGCTGGCCGTGCAGCCGCTTGCGCCTCTCACGCCTGGCAACACCTAAGCCCCGGGAATCGGCGGCGGCGCGACACGGCCCGGCGCCGCGCGCCGCGTCTTCACTGCACCCGCAGTTTCCCATCCGCGATGATCTTCGCCCATTTGGCTTGCTCGCCGGTCTGGAACGCCGTGAAATCCGCAGGCGTATTCGGCGTATAGGCCAGGCCCAGGCCCTTCATCTTGCCGTTGACGTCTGGCTTGGCGATGATGGCGGCGATGGCCTTGTTCAGACGGTCGACCACAGCCGGCGGCGTGTTGGCGGGCGCGTAGATGGCTTGCCAGCTGCTGACGTCGAAGCCGGCGACGCCTGCCTCCTGCATCGTCGGCACATCGGGCATCACCTCGGTCCGCTTGGCCGACGTGACCGCCAACGCGCGCACCTTGCCGCTTTGCACATAAGGCAGCGCCACCAGTGCCGTTTCGAACGAGCTCGGAATCTGGCCGCCGATCAGGTCCTGGATGGCGGGCGCGCTGCCGCGGTACGGCACGTGGGTCAGGTGGGCGCCCGTCAATTGCTTGAAGACTTCGCCTGACAAGTGCTGGGACGTCCCCTGCCCGGCCGAGCCGAAGGCGATCGTGTCCGGATTGGCCTTGCCCGCGGCCACCACGTCCTGCACGGACTTGTAGGGCTGGTTCGCGCCTACCAGCAGCACGTTCGAAATGCTGCCCAACAGGATGACCGGCGCGAAATCCTTGGCCGCGTTGTAGTTGATGCCCGGCAACAGCGATGGGTTGATCGCATGGGTGGCGATCGTGCCCAGCAGCAAGGTATAGCCGTCAGGCTTGGCGCGCGCCACGGCGTCGGCGCCCAGCACCCCGCCCGCGCCGCCCTTGTTTTCCACCAGCACGGTCTGGCTCAGGCTGGCGCCCAGTTCCTGCGCGATCAGCCGGCCCAGGATGTCTGAGGTGCCGCCGGGGGCAAAGGGCACCACCAGCGTGATGGGTTTAGCGCGGGGCCAATCGTCGGCGGCGTGCGCGCTGGCGGCGCTCAAGGTGGTCAGGGCCAGAACGGCGAAGGTGCGACGCAGCAGGGGGAATGCCTTCAAGCTTGTCTCCTGAAAGTGGGAATGGTTTTATATCTTGTACGTTGTCGTACGACTTTCGGAGAAAGAGAGTACTTTCATCCCGCACGCTGTTCAATCTAGGGTAATTCCGAATTTGTCAGGCGAAGCGCGCTGCGGTGGTATGCAGAAATGCCAGGATTTCCAGACCTATTGCTCGCTTCAGTTGTATGTTGTACGATGACATACATCTACTGATTAACCGCAGCAACTGCGCGGTTCCAGCCCTGCTCTTTTTCGCTTTCCCTCTTTACCCATTCCCCTTTAATGGATGACAGGCATGACGACTCCCCAGGAACTCAAGGAAATCGTATCGGAAGGGCTGCTGTCCTTCCCCGTGACGGACTTTGACCAGAACGGCGATTTCAACGCCAAGACCTACGCCGCCCGCCTCGAATGGCTGGCCCCGTACGGCGCCACCGCCCTCTTCGCCGCAGGCGGGACCGGCGAGTTCTTCTCCCTGGCTCCCCAGGAGTATTCGGACGTCGTGCGCACCGCCGTGCAGACCTGCGCCGGCAAGGTGCCGATCCTGGCAGGCGCGGGCGGCCCCACCCGCACCGCCATCGCCTACGCCCAAGAGGCCGAGCGCCAAGGCGCCAAGGGCATCCTGCTGCTGCCCCACTACCTGACCGAAGCCTCGCAGGACGGCATCGCCGCCCACGTCGAACAGGTCTGCAAGTCGGTCAAGATCGGCGTCATCGTCTACAACCGCGCCCAGTCCCGCCTGTCGGCGGACAGCCTTGCGCAACTGGCCGAACGCTGCCCCAACCTGGTCGGTTTCAAGGACGGCATCGGCGACATCGAAGCCATGGTCCGCATCCGCCGCAAGATGGGCGACCGCTTTTCCTACCTGGGCGGCCTGCCCACTGCTGAGGTCTATGCCGCGGCCTACCGTGCACTCGGCGTGCCGGTCTATTCGTCGGCCGTCTTCAACTTCGTGCCGAAGACCGCCATGGACTTCTACCGCGCTATCGCCGCGGGCGATTCCGACACCACCAACCGCCTGCTGGACGATTTCTTCCTGCCCTATCTGGAAATCCGCAACCGCAAGGCCGGCTACGCCGTCAGCATCGTCAAGGCCGGCGCCAAGCTCGTCGGCCATGACGCTGGCCCCGTGCGCGCCCCGCTGACCGACCTGACCGGCGAAGAAATGGAAATGCTCAACGCCCTGATCAAGAAGCTCGGCCCCCAGTAAGCCACCGCCTCCGCAAGACCCGACGCCCTCCCGACGGAGGGCGTTTTTCATTTGCGGCGCGCTTCCAAGCAAACAGGAGTTGGCGGATGTCGCGCTGTATGTTGTCATACGGCTATCCTTCTTGCGGTCTGCGGCCAGAGGCCAGACCGCCGCTTTCGGGCCGGACACCCGAAGGCGGCACAGCGTACACTTGCGGCTCCGGCCGCTGGACTACGGCCTGCTTTCCGCCTTACCCATAAGAGAGACGATGCAAACTCCTGCCCGGCCCCGCCCGCGTTCGCGCCTGACTGACGTGGTGATCGAGGAACTGAACAAGCGCCTGGATGCGCGCCTGTACCGCGCTGGCGACAAGATTCCCTCGGAACATCAGCTGTGCGACGAGTTCGACGTCAGCCGCACCGTCATCCGGGAAGCGGTTGCCTCGATGCGCCTGAGCGGCCGCCTGGTCAGCAAACCGGGCATCGGCGTGTTCGTCACGGAAGACCGCGAAAAACCCATCGACTTCGTCATCGAGCCCGCTGCGGATCCGCGCTGGGCGCTGCACATCATGGAATTGCGCGCCGGGCTCGAAGTCGAGGCCTGTGGGCTTGCGGCAGAGCGCCGCACGGCCACCGACCTGAGCGGCATCATCGAAGCGTTCGACGCCTTCAACCGCGCCACCCGCGACATGGAAGCGGCCGTCAAGGCGGATTACGAATTCCACCTGTCGATCGCCAAGGCCTCGAACAACCCGCACTTTCCGGCGCTGCTGAAGGCCGCAGTGCGCGACGTGATGCTGGACCTGAACATCAAACACGGCGGCAAGACGCCCGAAGAGCTTGAAACCTACGAGACGCGCAACGTGCGCGAACACGAGGCCATCCTGACCGCCATCATGCGCCGCGACCCCGGCGCCGCGCGTGCCGCGATGGCGCGCCACCTGGGCGATAGCATTGCGCGCTACCGCAAGCTGCTGTCGCAGGCGCCCGCCCAATAAGGGCACGGCGCGCTGGCGGCTCCCCTGCCGCCAGCTCCACCGCCGCAGGCTCAACGCCTTGCGCCTCCAGCATCAGGCATAAGGAGATTACGGGATTCCCCTTACTTGCCTACTTGTATGACGGCTGCCATCATACGTCTTATGACTTAGCGTCGCGCTTTGCCGCCAGATGGGTGGCCCGGGCGCCCCGCTACCGTATGACCCTCGTTGTACAAGTGCCGCCGATGAGCCCGATCCTTTCCCTTCGCACGACGTTCCACCGCTACGCCACGCGCATCCATCGGCATATCACCTGACCGGCCTTCCGGTCATCTGCGGCCCTGCCGCAAATCTCCCCTTTCCGTACCCGTCTGCTTACGCGGCACCGCTAGCTCCGGCCCTTGTCCGGGGTGCGCCGGCGCACGCGTGAATGGTCCTGACTCCCCCGCTTATCCCAAGCGCTTTCCGACCTCCCAGGAGCAATCTCCATGCGTAAGTTTCTGACCACCGCCGTTGCGGCGACCCTGCTGTGCGTCGCCTCCGGCGCCCAAGCCGGCGTGACGTTCGATGCCGTCAAGAAGAAGGGCTTTTTGCAGTGCGGCTTTGCCGGCATACCCGGCTTTTCGGTGCTGGACAGCAAGGGCGAATGGACGGGCCTGGACGTGGACATGTGCCGCGCAGTGGCCGCCGCCCTGTTCGGCGACGCCTCCAAGGTCAAGGGCAACGTGCTGACCGCGCAAGCCAAGTTCACCGCGCTGCAATCGGGCGAAATCGACATGCTGTCGCGCAACACCACGCAGACGCTGACCCGCGACACCACGCTGGGCCTGATCGGCGTGGGCGTGAACTTCTATGACGCGCAAGGCCTGATCGTCAAGAAGTCGATGAACGTGAAAAGCGTGAAGGAACTGGACGGCGCCACCATCTGCGTGCAGCCGGGCACCACCACCGAACTGAACCTGGCCGACTACTTCCGCAGCCGCGGCCTGACCTTCAAACCGGTGCTGGTCGAGAACTACGACGAGAACTTCCGCCTGCTGGAATCGGGCCGCTGCGACGCCTACACCAACGACAAGTCGAACACCGCCGCCAACATGCGCACGCGCCTGGCCAAGCCGGAAGACTGGGAAATCCTGAGCGAAAACCTGTCTAAGGAACCCTTGGGGCCGATGGTCCGCCAAGGCGACGAGCAATGGTTCAACGTGGTGCGCTGGTCGCTGAACGCCATGCTGGAAGCCGAGGAATACGGCATCACGTCCAAGAACGTGGACGAGATGCTCAAAAGCACCAACCCCAATGTGCAGCGCATCCTGGGCGTGACGCCGGGCATGGGCAAGAACCTGGGCCTGGACGACAAGTGGGCCTACAACATCATCAAGCAGGTCGGCAACTACGGCGAAAGCTATGACCGCGCCATGGGCAAGGACAGCCCGCTGAAGCTGGAACGCGGCCTGAACAAGCAATGGACGCAAGGCGGCCTGATGTACGGCTGGCCGGTGCGTTAAGCCCCTCTCGTGCGCGGCTTTGCCGAACCGGCAAAGCCGCTTTTCTCTTTACCCGCAAGCCTCGCCGCGCGCCGGCCTGCCTATGCCTTATTACGTTGTAACCATGAACAGCATCGTCAACGCCCGCCTGAAACAGATCAAACCTTCGCCCAGCATGGCCGCCAAGATCGTCGTCGACGAACTGCGCCGCCAAGGCCGTGAAATCGCCGACTTCACGCTCGGCGAACCCGACATGCCCACACCCGCGCACATTGCGCGCGCCGGCCAGGAAGCGATCGCCGGCGGCGACATCCGCTACACCAGCCCCAACGGCACGGTGGGCCTGCGCCGCGCCATCGCCAACAGCCTGGAATTGGGCCTGGGCGTTTCCTACGGCATGGACCAGATCACCGTGGGCGCCGGCGCCAAGCAGATCATCGGGGCCGCGCTGACGGCCAGCCTGGAGCCGGGCGACGAAGTCATCGTGTGCGCGCCGTACTGGGTGTCATACCCCGACATGGTGCTGCTGAACGACGCAAAACCCGTGGTCGTCACCGGCCCGGAGTCGCAGGGCTTCAAGCTGGACGCCGCCACGCTGGAAGCGGCCATCACGCCGCGCACCCGCTGGCTGATCCTGAACTCTCCCAGCAACCCCAGCGGCGCCGTGTACAGCGCCGCTGAACTGCGCGCCCTGACCGACGTGCTGCTGCGTCACCCGCAAGTCTGGATCTTGAGCGATGAGATCTACGCGCCCTTCTGCTACAGCGGGCAGTCGCATGCGTCGCCCGTGCAAGTCGAGCCCCAGTTGATCCCGCGCACGCTGATCGTCAACGGCATGTCCAAATCCTACGCGATGACCGGCTGGCGCATCGGCTACGGCGCCGGCCCGGCTGACCTGATCAAGGCGATGAGCACGGTCATGTCGCAAAGCACGTCGTGCCCCAGCGCAATCTCGCAAGTCGCCGCGCAGGCCGCCCTGGAAGGCGACCAATCCAGCGTCACGCAGATGGTCGACATCTTCAAGGCCCGCCGCGACCTGATCGTGCGCCGCCTGAATGACATCCCCGGCATGTCTTGCGCCATGCCCGACGGCGCCTTCTACGTGTACGCCAACGTGCAGGGCCTGATCGGACGCACGGGTCCCGCCGGCGAATTGAAGACCGATCTGGACGTCAGCCTGTTCTTCCTGCGCGAAGCGGGCGTAGCGGTGATCGACGGCGGTTCGTACGGCCTGTCGCCCTATGTGCGGTTTTCGTTCGCGACGTCCACCGAGGTGATCGAACAAGGCATGGACCGCCTGGCCGCCGCCGTCAAAGCCCTGATGGCGGACTGAACCGTGGCCAAGCACAGAGACCAACCCTCGGTGCGGCGGCCGCCGCACCGGGTCTCCTGGAACGACCCGGCCACGCGCGCGCTGGCCTACCAGGTGCTGGCCCTGACGCTCGTCGGGACCGGCATCTGGTTCCTGGTGCACAACACGCTCCACAACCTGTCGATGCGCAACATCGCCACCGGCTTCGGCTTCCTGAACCGCGAAGCGGGATTTGCCATCGGCGAATCCGTGATTGCCTACGGGCCGGCGGACACCTATGGCCGCGCCATCTTCGTGGGCGTGCTCAACACGCTGCGGGTGGGCCTGCTTGCGCTGGTGGCCGCCACGCTGCTGGGCGTCCTGATTGGCGTTGGCCGGCTGTCCAAGAACTGGCTGGTGGCGAAGATCACGTCGGTGTATGTCGAGGTGATGCGCAACGTGCCGCTCTTGCTGCAGCTCTTCTTCTGGTACGCGCTGATCACCGAGAACATGCCCGGGCCGCGCCAGGCGCACAACCCGCTGCCAGGCGTATTCATTTCCAACCGCGGCCTGAAAGTGCCCGGGCTCGAAGGCGCTTCGCTGGACTGGGTCCTGGGTGGATTGGCGCTGGCCATCATGGCTGTCCTGTTCCTGGGCCACTGGGGCACGAAGCGGCAGGAAGCCACCGGACGCGTGTTCCCGCTGGGCCGCGCGGCACTCGGGCTGCTCGTCCTGCTGCCCGCGCTGGGCTGGCTGGCAAGCGGCGCATCCCTGACCCTGGACATGCCGGAATTGAAGGGCTTCAACTTCACGGGCGGCCTCACACTGACGCCGGAGTTCGTGGCCCTGTTCCTGGGCCTGACCGTCTACACCTCGGCGTTCATCGCGGAAGTGGTGCGTTCGGGCGTCCAGGCCGTGAACAACGGCCAGTGGGAAGCCGCCGGGTCGCTTGGCCTGCCGCGCGCGAAGGTCCTGCGCCTGGTGGTGTTGCCGCAAGCCCTGCGCGTGATTATCCCCCCGATGACCAGCCAATACCTGAACCTGTTGAAGAACAGTTCGCTGGCGGTCGCCATCGGTTATCCGGACATCGTGTCGGTGGTGAACACCACGCTGAACCAGACCGGCCAGGCCATCGAGGGCATTCTCATCATCATGGGCGCCTACCTGACGGTCAGCCTGTCGATCTCGATATTCATGAACTGGTACAACAAGCGCATCGCGCTGGTGGAGCGTTGAGATGAGCAGCACTACGCACTCCTTCACCGAAGCCCTGCCCCCGCCCAGCACCCAGGTGGGCGCCTGGGCCTGGGTACGGTCTCGCCTGTTCTCGTCGCCGCTGAACCTGCTGATCACCGTGCTGCTGGCGTGGTTCCTGCTGATGGCGTTGCCGGCGCTGGTGGAGTGGGCTTTCCTGAAAGCCAACTTCACCGCCACCAACGCCATGGAGTGCCGGGCCTCGGTCGGCGGCGCCTGCTGGGCGTTCATCGTCGAGAAGCACCGCCTGATCCTGTTCGGCACCTATCCGTTCGACGAGCAATGGCGCCCCCTCCTTGCCACGCTGATCCTCGTGGCGGTGATCGCCTGCAGCGGCATGCGCCCTTTCTGGAACGGCAAGCTGGCCCTCATCTGGACCGCAGGCCTCTCCGCCGTGGCGCTCCTGATGTGGGGCGGCGTGTTCGGCCTGACGTACGTCGAGAACTCGCGCTGGGGCGGCCTGCCGCTGACGCTGATCCTGGCCACGTTCGGCATCGCCTTCGCCTTCCCCATCGGCGTGCTGCTGGCGCTGGGCCGGCGGTCGAAGATGCCCGCCATCAAGGCGCTGTGCGTCGTGTACATCGAGCTGATCCGTGGCGTGCCGCTGATCAGCCTGCTGTTCATGTCGTCGGTGATGCTGCCGCTGTTCCTGCCGGAAGGCTTCACCATCGACAAGCTCTTGCGCGCGCAGATCGCCATCATCATGTTCGCCGCGGCCTACATCGCGGAAACGGTGCGCGGCGGCTTGCAGGCCATCCCGAAAGGCCAGTACGAAGGCGCCGACTCGCTGGGCCTGAACTACTGGCAGCAGATGCGCAAGATCATCCTGCCGCAGGCGCTGAAGATCGTGATCCCGCCCTTGGTCGGCATTTTCATCAGCCTGTTCAAGGACACGTCGCTGGTGGTGATCATCGGCATCTTCGACCTGACGCTGGCGGCCAAGGCGGCCCTGTCCGATGCGGCCTGGCGGGGATTCGGGGTGGAGGCTTACCTCTTCATCTCGCTGATCTACTTCGCCTTCTGCTATTCCATGTCCAAATACAGCCAGGCGCTTGAAAAGCGGCTGGCCACCGGGCACGCGCGCTAAAGCCGCGCTACCCGGTAACCCTTTACGGAGACCAAGCATGTCGGATTCCATTATTCGATTGCAGGGCGTGAACAAGTGGTACGGCCAGTTCCACGTGCTGCGCAACATCAACCTGGACGTGGCGCCGGGCGAACGCATCGTGGTGTGCGGGCCGTCCGGCTCGGGCAAGTCCACGATGATCCGCTGCATCAACCGCCTGGAAGAGCATCAGCAGGGCCAGATCATCGTGGACGGCACCGAGCTGACCAATGACATCAAGCACATCGAGACCATTCGCCGCGAAGTGGGCATGGTGTTCCAGCACTTCAATCTGTTTCCGCACCTGACCGTGCTGGAAAACCTGACGCTGGGCCCCATGTGGGTGCTCAAGCAACCGCGCGCCCAGGCCGAAGCCACCGCCATGAAATACCTGGAGCGCGTGCGCATTCCAGACCAGGCGAAGAAATTTCCCGGCCAGCTGTCGGGCGGCCAGCAACAGCGCGTGGCGATCGCGCGCTCGTTGTGCATGAACCCCAAGGTCATGCTGTTTGACGAACCGACCTCCGCGCTGGATCCGGAAATGGTCAAGGAAGTGCTGGACGTGATGGTGACGCTGGCCCAGGAAAGCGGCATGACGATGATCTGCGTGACCCACGAAATGGGTTTCGCGCGCAAAGTCGCCAACCGGGTGATCTTCATGGACCGCGGCGAAATCATCGAACAGAACAGCCCCGACGAGTTCTTCGACCGCCCGCAAAATGAAAGGACGCAGCTCTTCCTGAGCCAGATCCTGCACTGACGTGAACCCGCCGCCTTCACGATGAAGGCGGCATTTTTTTGGGCACCCCATACGCCCGATACGCACGTATACCCATATACATATGTGATATCGGTATTTTCCAGAAGGATGGCAGTCTTCTAGGATTCCCGGATTGTTCGTTTCTCTTCCGCTGGAATCGCCTTGCCCCGCCTGAGCCCCCTGGATCCCGCCAAGCTGGATCCCGCTACTGCCACCCTCTTCAATCAACTGCTGCAGGACTACGGCCCCTACGCCAACATGCTCAGCGCCTTCGCGCCGCGGCCCCCGGCGTTGAAGCACTTCTTTTCCTACCTGGTGCAGTCGCGTGAAGACGGCTTGATCTCGCCGCGCCATCTGGAAATCGCGCTGCTGACCGCATCCAAGGCGCACGCCTGCCACTATTGCGTCACGCTGCACACGCCCAAGCTGGCCGCGCAGGGTATCTCGCAGGAGGCCATCGACCGCCTGCTCGAGCCCGAGGTGCCCGGCCTGGACGAAAAGGACCTGGTCGTGCGCGACTACGCGGTACTGGTCACGCTGACCCCGTCGCAGGTCAGCGACGCGTTCTACAGCAGCCTGCAAACGTTCTTCAATGAAGAACAGATCGTGGAACTGACCATCCGCATCGCCCTCTGCAGCTTCTTCAAGCGTTTCAACGAAGCACTTGAGGTGCCCCACGAAGATGTGGTGGCGCTGGAACTGGATCATGGCGCGGCCTAGGGCGGCCTGAAGTCCATACCGCCATGAGCCCTGCCCCTGCTTTAAAGCTGGAGATCCGCAATCTCTCCAAGCGCTTTGTCACCGAGACCGGCCCCGTCCAGGTGCTGGACGACATCAACCTGAACGCCGCCAGCGGCGAATTCATCAGCATCATCGGACCGTCGGGCTGCGGCAAGTCCACCTTGTTCAACATCCTGACCGGCCTGCTCGAGCATGACGCGGGCACGATCGCACTGGACGGCAAACCGCTGCCCAACCTGCGCGGACGCGTCGGCTACATGCTGCAACGCGACTTGCTCATGCCCTGGCGCACGGTGCTGGACAACGTGCTGGTCGGCCTGGAACTGCGCGGCACGCCGCGCGCGGAATCCGTGGAATTGGCGCGCGACTACCTGAACACCTTCGGCCTGCTGCCCTTCCAGGACAGCTATCCGAAGACGTTGTCCGGCGGCATGCGGCAGCGCGTAGCGCTGGCCCGCACGCTGTTGCCCGACCCGGACGTGCTGCTGCTGGACGAGCCGTTTTCCGCCCTGGACTACCAGACCCGGCTGTTCCTGGAATCCATGCTGGCCGACACCGTCAGCCAGAAAGGCAAGACCGTCGTGCTGGTCACCCATGACATCGACGAAGCCATCGCGCTGTCCGAACGCATCTTCGTGCTGAGCGCCCGCCCGGGCCGCCTGAAAAGCGTGCACGACATCGCGCTGGGCACGCGCTCGCCGCTGGAGGCCCGCCACGACAGCCGCTTTCCTGCCTACTTCGACCTGCTTTGCCAGGAACTCGACATACAGACCGGCCGCAAGGACGGGACCCACGCATGAACCAGCCTTCCGTTTCCGCCGCCCCGCGCCTTGCCGCCGGCGGCACGCGCCCTGCGCGCCCGGCGGGGTTGCGCGTCCCGGTGCTGGCGACCCAGCTGTTGATCCTTGCCGTGCTGTTCGGCGCATGGGAAGCGGGCGTGCGCACCGGCGCGGTGTCTGGCTTCCTGTTCGGCTCGCCCGCCGGCGTCCTGCAAGCCGCCTGGAAAATGATCCAGAACGGCGAATTGTGGGAACACGCCAACTACACCTTGTGGGCGTCGGCCGTGGGTTTCGTGGCCGGGACCTTTCTGGGCACCGTGCCCGGCCTGGCCCTTTGGTATTCGCCCTATGCCGCCCGCGTGGTCGAGCCTTTCCTGGTGGCGATCAACAGCGTGCCCAAGATCGCCTTCGCGCCGCTGGTCATCCTGTGGTTCGGCACCGGCGTCATCTCGAAAGTGGCCCTGTCGGTGTCGCTCACGTCGATCGTGGCGCTGCTGGCTGCATTCCAAGCCGCCAAGGACACCGACCCCGACATCCAGAAAATGATGGTGTCGCTGGGCGCTACCCGCCGCCAGATCTTCCGCAAGATCGTCGTGCCGTCGGCGTTGCCCGCCATCATCAGCACGTTCCGCATCAACATCGGCTTTGCGCTGGTGGGGACGGTCGTCGGTGAATTCATCTCGTCCAAATATGGGCTGGGGCATGTGATCTTCGTCGCCTCGTCCCTGTATGACCTGAACACGGTCTGGGTCGGCATCTTTTCGCTGATGCTGTTGGGTTTTGTCCTGTATGCCGGGGTGGACATCGCCGAAAAGCGCCTGCTGCGCTGGAAAGACCAGACCTACGCCACTCAATTCAAACTTTGACCGCGCCTGCGCGGCGCTCTCCTCGACCATGAAAAAAACGCTCTCCGTACGGCTGGCCACGGCCGCCGCCGCCTCGCTGCTGTCCGTCACCGCCTTCGCCGCCAACGACCGCGCCGTCGTGTCGGCCGCATTCAAATCCGTGTTCTACGTGCCGGTCTATTTCGCGGAAGAGCACGGCTACTTCAAGGACGAAGGGCTGGACGTGCGGATCGACGTGGCCTCGTCGTCGACCAATGCGCTGGCCGCCGTCATTTCGCGCAGCGCCGACTTTTCCCTTCACGGCCCCGAATGGACCGCCATTTCATTCGGCCGCGGCGCGCCCGTGAAGGTGGTGGGCGGCACCCTGAACCGCCTGGGCGTCTGGCTGACCTGCAAGCAGAGCTTTACGTTTGACGGATTCAAGAGCCTGAAAGGCGCCACCGTCGCCACCGGCGCCATGCCCACGACCAGTTCGTCGGCATTCCTGAAGCTGGTCAAGAATGCGGGCCTGGACCCCAAGCGCGACCTGGACCTGCTGGAAGTGCCGCTGGGCAACGAGATCGGCCCGTTGAGCTCGGGCAAGGCCGACTGCGCCGTGCTCTACGAACCGGGCGCGTCTCAGGCACAAGCGCAGGGGTTCAAGGTCGTGTCCGCGTTCTCGCGCGAGATCGGCCCCTACACGTTCTCGGCCATCTCCACGCGGCAGGACATTTCCCCGCAGGTGTCGCAGAAGTTCGTGTCCGGCATCGACCGCGCCCTGAAGGCAATCCGCAAGGATCCGGCAGCGGCGGTGGCAAGCGGACTCAAGCTGTTCCCCAACCTGGATCCGGCCGTGGTGCGGGCCTCGGTGCAACGCCTGATCGATGACGGGGTGTTCGCCGATTCCGTTGCCGTGCCCGAGCAGGCGCTGAAAGACGCGCTGCAAACGCAGATCGACCTGGGCAACCTGGACCGCATCCCGCAAGACCCGAAGTGGCTGGACCTGGGATACGCGCAGCAGATCTCGGGCAAGGCGTACTGAAGCCCCCGCCCGTACCGGTGACGCGCCCCACCGGTACGGCGAACCATCCATGAAACAGGTTCGCCCGCGCCTTAACAAGATCTTGAGATCGCCCTCCTTAGAATCCGGAACGATTCTCATTGAGGCATTCAAGATCCCATCATGGCGCAACAGAAAACGAACCCGCAGGGCCGCTATGCCCTGAAGACCCTGAGCATGGCGCTGGGCGCGGTGGCCACCAGCCAGGCCCACGCGCAGGCACAACCCGCCGACAATGCGCCGGTCCTGGCCCCGGTCACCGTGCAAGCCGACGCCCCGCCCTACAAGCCCGACCGCGTGCAGTCCGGCAAATTCGCCGAGCCCTTGCTGGATACGCCACAGAGCATCACGGTCGTGCCGCGTGCCGTCCTGGAAGAGCAACAGGCCAAGAGCCTGCAGGACGTCTTGCGCAACGTGCCGGGAATCACCTTCAGTTCCGGCGAGGGCAACCTGGGCTGGGGCGACATGTTCACCATCCGCGGCTTCTCGGCGGAACAGAGCATTACCGTGGACGGCATCCGCGACGCCGGCCTGTCCAGCCGCACCGATATCTTCAACCTGGAACAAGCCGAAGTGTTCAAGGGCACGGGCTCCATCGAGTCCGGCGTGTCGGCCGTGGGCGGCAGCGTCAACCTGGCCAGCAAGGAAGCCCGCCCGGGTTCCTTCTACAAGCTGTCCGGCGGACTGGGCACCGACCACTACCGGCGCATCACCGCCGACCTGAACCAGGAATTGACGGACAGTTCCGCCCTGCGCATCAACCTGATGCGCCATCACAACGGCGTGGCCGAGCGCGACGTGACCGAGTTCGACCGCTCAGGAATGGCGGCGTCGCTGGCGATGGGGCTGGGCACGCCCACCCGCGTCACGCTGAACTACCTGCATCAGGAGGACGACAACATCCCCGACGGCGGCGTGCCGATCCAGCGCGGAACCGGCGGCAAGCGCATGCCGAACGTGTCGCGCAACGCCTGGTACGGCGACCCCGACCTCTACACCGAGCAGACCCGCACCGACCAGGCCACGCTGAAGGTCGAGCATGACTTCACGAATGCGGCGCGCCTGTCCAACATCAGCCGGTGGCAGCAGACGGACCGCATCGGCGTGCTGGCGCCCGCCCGTTTCAACTCCACCTCGCGCACGTCTTATGGCTATGTGGGCACGGGCCCGCTCGTCAACAGCGCGGACGGCATCCCGTCGTACAGCGGGTACGAGCCCATCTCCGATCCGTCGCCTTACGCGCAACTGCGCGGCAACGATTTCGGGACGTCAAAGCGCTACACCATCCTGGCCAACCAGACCAACCTGAACCTGGACTTCGAGACGGGCGGCATCAAGCATGCGGTGGTGACGGGCGTGGAGTTCTACAAGGAAACCTACGGCGATCACGAACGCACCATCCGCGCGCCGTCCAGCAACCCCGTGATCGACCTGCGCAACACCGGCGGGGTCGACATGGGCGGGATCGATACGGTGAAAGGCAATGGCGGCAACAAGGCCGAAATCTTCAACACTGGCCTGTACGTCGGCGACACGTTGACCTTCAACCCGCAATGGATGCTGCAAGGCGCGCTACGGTACGACCGCTACCGCGTCACGCAGAAGACCGGCGCCACCACGCAGCGCGTCACCGACGGCGCCTGGAGCGGCCGTATCGGGCTGACCTACAAGCCGGTGGACATCGGCAGCGTCTATGTCTCGTACAGCCAGGCCGCCCAGCCCTCGGCGCTGGGCGCCAGCACCAACAACAATATCTATGGCGCCACCGGCTCGGACACCTACAAGCCTGCCGTCTCCAAGACCTGGGAGCTGGGCACCAAGTGGGACCTGGCCGGCAGCGACCTGGCGCTGACAGGCGCCGTCTTCCGCACCGAACTGACCGACTCCTGGGAGTACGGCGACGATGCCACGGACGTGGTGCGCGCCCTGCCCGCCAAGCGCGTGGACGGCGTCGAACTGGGCCTGTCGGGCAACCTCACGTCGCGCTGGTCCGCGTTCGCCGGCGTCAGCGCCATGAAAAGCCGCATCACCAAGGGCGCGAACCAGGGCGAAGAGGCCAAGAACGTCCCCGACCTGACGCTCAACCTGTGGACCACCTATGCGGCCACCGAGGACTTGTCGCTGAGCTATGGCGTGCAATATGTGGGCAAGCGCCGCTACACCGACAATAAGTACGTCGGCGGCAAGAACAACAACAGTGCGACCGTATCCGGCCCGTCCGGCACGCATCCGGTCTGGGTGCGCGACAACGAGAAGGCGCCGTCCTATTGGCTGCACTCCGCGGCGGCGCGCTACCGCGTGAACAAGAACGTGACGCTGGGCATGAACGTGGACAACCTGTTCAACAAGTTCTACTACAGCCGCGTGGGCGCGTCCCTGGACGGGTTCCAGCTGTATGGCGTGCCGGGTGCGGGCCGCACCGTCACCTTCACGGCCGACCTGTCGTTCTAGGCGCTGGCCGGCGCGGCAAGATCCACGAGGAAGACGGTGCCGCGCCCCGGCGCCGATTGCAGCGACACGCGCCAGCCCTGATGCGCGCAGATGCGCTGCACCAGCGACAGGCCCAGCCCCAGGTTGCCGGCATCCGGTTGTTCGCCGCGCACGAAGGGGCTGAAGACGGCCTCGTGGCGCTCGGCGGCGATGCCCGGCCCGTCGTCCGCCACCTGCATGAAGTCGGGCCCGGCCGTGATCACGACGCTGGCTCGCGGACCGGCGTACTGCAGCGAATTGCGGATCAGGTTGGACAGCACGGCACGCAAGAGCGGCGCCGGGAATTGCAGCGCCGGGGCCTCGGGCTGCGCCACCTCCAGCGTCAGGCGCATGTCGCGGCGTTGCGCTACGGCGCTCCAGGCCGCCAGTTGCCCCCGCGCCGCGGTGTGGGCGCTTTCGCGTGCAAAGCGTTCAGCGGCGTCGCCGCCGCGGGCCAGCATCAGATAGGTATCCAGCCTTTCGCCCATGTCGGCCGCCGCCGCTTCGATGCGGGCCAGGCGCGCCTGGCCGCTGGCGTCCAATGCCTGTTCCTCGCGCAGCAGTTCGCACGAACTGGAGATCACCATCAGCGGCGTGCGCAATTCGTGGCCGACGTCCGCGGTGAACAGCTGTTCGCGGCGCAGCGCCTGTTCCAGCTGGTTGTACGTCGCGTCGAACGCGGCGGCCAGTTGGCCAATTTCGTCCGGCGGATAATCTTCGGCCAACCGCGTCTGCGGCGGCTGCGCGCCCCGCGCGTTGACCTGCGCCGCCAGCCGCGACAAGGGCCGCAAGAGCCGCCGCGTGGCCAGGATGCCCAGGATGAACGCCAGCGCCAGGCTACCCGCCAGCCCGCTGACGGCCGCCCAGTGCGACGCCACCTGGCTTTGTTCATAATCCGTGTAGTCGCGCAGCAGCATGTAGCGCTGGCCGTCCTGGTCATCGACCATCACGTGCCAGACGCGGCCCTCGCGCTCGATCTTGTGGAAACCCGGGTTCAGCCGCCGCAGCCAGGCGGGAAAGGCTTCGCTGCCGGGGTCGCCATGAAAAAAGCGGTTGGGCCGGCCCGGGTCGATGCCCGCCAGGAAATCGCCGCGCACCCGCTCCACCGCCATCCCCATGTCGATGCGCTGCAAGTGGGCCTCCAGCTTGCCCACGCTCCAGACCGACAGCCAGGAAAGCAGCCCCGCCACCAGCAGGGCCAGCACCACGTAAGTCAGCACCAGATGGCGCGCCAGCCCGCGCCGGGCCACCGGCCCCGTCCGCTTAGACATCGTCAGGCGCCCGGAGCTGATAGCCGATGCCGTGCACGGTGTGCAAGAGCGCCGTGCCATAAGGTTTGTCGACCACGTGGCGGATCTGGTGGATATGCGTGCGCAGGCTGTCGCTGTCGGGCGGCGAATCGCGCCACAAGGCCTCTTCCAGCCGCGCACGGTGGACGACCGACGGGCTGGCGCGCATCAGCAGCGTCAGCAGTTGCAGCGGCGACGGCGGCAGGCGCAGTGGCTGGCCGGCGCGAGCCAGTTCCAGCGTGCCCGTGTCCAGCGTCAGGTCGCCCACGCGCAGCACGCGCGTGGCGCCCGCGCCGCTGGCGCGATGCAGCAGCGCCTTCACCCGCGCGGCCAGCTCGGCCAACGCAAAGGGCTTCACCAGGTAATCGTCGGCGCCCGCGTCAAAACCGGTCAGCCGGTTGTCCAGCGTATCGCGCGCGGTCACCATGATCACCGGGGTATCGCACGCCGCTTCGGTCCGCAGGCGGCGGCAAAGCTCGTAGCCGTCCAGCCGCGGCAGCATCAGGTCCAGCACGATCAGGTCGAAGCTGCCCGAGGCCGCCATCGCGTAGCCACGCTGCCCGTCTTCGGCGCAATCGACGATGTAGCCGCGCCGCGTCAGGTGATGCGTGATGTTCGCCAGGATGTCAGGGTCGTCTTCGATGACTAGAACGCGCATGCAAGCCCGCAGGGAATGGAAATCAGTCTCATATTGTATGTGCCCGCCTGCCCTGGGGCGCCGCGCTCCGTCCCCGCTTGCGGCGCGCACACCACACCGCGCTCGTCTTAACGCTTTCTTGAGATGGCTTGGCGGACACTGCGTGTCGATAAGAATGGTTCGCGTTACCTGCAACCCTGCGGGCAACGGCGCAACCCGGGATTTTTCGATGCGTGCGATCAAGCTCTTCCGTGCGGCCGTAGCCGCCACTGCCCTGTTTTGCGCCCTGCCCGGTGCCCAGGCCCGCCAGGTCACCGATCTGGCAGGCCGCGTCGTCACGGTGCCCGACCACCCCAAACGCGTGCTGCTGGGCGAAGGCCGCTTCGTCTTCGCCATGGCCCTCTTGGACCGGAAGGATCCCGTGGCCCGCGTGGTCGGATGGCAAGGCGAGCTGAAGCAGCAAGACCCCTATTCGTGGACCCAACTCGTCAAGCGCTATCCCAAGGCGGCCGACGTGCCGCTGATCGGCAAGACGTCGGAAGCCAGCGTCAGCCCCGAAAAGATCGTGTCGCTGCAACCTGATGTGGCGGTGTTCAGCCTGAGCGGCCACGGCCCCGGCCGCAACAACCCCATGATCGCGGCGCTGCAGGCGGCCGGCATTCCCATCGTGTTCATCGATTTCCGCCAGCACCCGGTCGAGAACACCGTGCCCAGCATGCGCATCCTGGGCCAGGCGCTGGACCGGCAGGCAGAGGCCGACGCCTACATCGCGTTCTATGAAGACCATCTGGCCCGCGTGCGCAAGATCGTCGACCCCGTGCCGCAGGCGCAGCGCCCGCGCGTGTTCGTGGAAATGCTGGCAGGCGTGTGGCCCGCCTGCTGCCACACCACCGGCAACGGCAGCTTCGGCGACCTTCTGGAAACCGCCGGCGGCGTGAACGTGGCCGCCCCCGTGCTCCCGGGCGCCATTGGCGACGTCAGCCTGGAATTCCTGCTGGACGCCAAACCCGACGTCTATATCGCCACCGGCAGCCGTTCCGAACCGGGCCGCCCCGGGCTGCTGGTCGGCCCCGGCGCCGCTGCCGCGGTATCGGCGGACAGCCTGTCCACCCTGCTTGGCCGCGACGGCATCCGCGACCTGGACGCCGTGAAGCAGCACCGTGCCTACGGCATCTGGCACGCGTTCTACAACTCGCCCTACAACGTGGTCGCCATCGAAGCCATGACGAAATGGCTGTACCCGGAACGCGCCGCCACGCTGGACCCGCAAGCCTCGCTGGACGCGCTGTACCGCCAGTTCCTGGACGTGGACAACGCGGGGACCTATTGGACGGCGCCGGCCGCAGCCCCTGCCCGATAGGCGCATCATGCTCAGCACCACCACCGCGGCCGCGCCTGCCATTGCCGCCGCCCCGGAAGACCCCATCGCCGCCTACCGGCGCACCGTCCGCAAGCGCCTGCTGCTGACGGCCGTGCTGGTGCTGGCCATTGCCGCCAGCCTGCTGGCCGACATCGCCAGCGGCCCCGCCGCCCTCTCACCTGCCGACTTGCTGCAGACGCTGCTGCATCCCGATACAGCCAGCGCCGGCACGCGCGTCATTGTCTGGCAGTTCCGGCTGCCGTACGCCTTGATGGCGCTGCTGGTGGGCGTGGCGCTGGGCCTGGGTGGCGCCGAGATGCAGACCATGCTGGACAACCCCCTGGCCAGCCCCTACACGCTGGGCGTCTCGGCCGCTGCCGCCTTCGGCGCGTCGCTGGCCATCACGCTGGACTGGCACCTGCCCGCCTTGCCGCCCGGCATGGTGGTGTCGATCTCCGCCTTTGCTTGCACCCTGGTGTCGGTGCTGATACTGGAACGCGTCGCCCGGTGGCGCGGCGGGTCGACGCTGGGCGTGGTGCTGTTCGGCATCGCGCTGGTGTATTCCTTCCAGGCGCTGGTGATGCTGCTGCAATTCGTGGCCAGCGAAGAAGCCCTGCAGGGCATCGTGTTCTGGACGATGGGGAGCCTGGCGCGCGCCAACTGGACGACCGTTGCCGTCATGGCCGCCGCGATCGCCGTGGCCGTGCCCTTCTCGATGCGCGACGCCTGGAAGCTGACCGCCGTGCGCCTGGGCGAAGAGCGCGCCGCCAGCTTCGGCATCGACGTCCGCCGCCTGCGCCTGGTCAGTCTGCTGCGCGTCAGCGCGCTGGCGGCGCTGGCCGTGTCGTTCGTGGGCACCATCGGTTTCGTGGGGCTGGTGGCCCCGCACATCGCCCGCCTGCTGCTGGGCGAAGACCACCGCTATTACCTGCCGGGCAGCGCGTTGGCCGGTGCCCTGATCCTGTCGCTGGCCTCGGTCGCGTCCAAGACCGTCCTGCCCGGCGCGTTGATTCCCGTCGGCATCGTGACGTCGCTGGTCGGCATCCCGTTCTTCCTCACCATCGTCGTGCGCGCCCTCAAGCGCGCCTGACGCCCCGCATCCCCTAAGGAGACCTCCCCGATGCAATCCCGCGTGTGCTTCACCCTGGCTGCCCTGCTGATGGCCGGCGCCGCCCATGCCGCCCCCGATGCGTGCGCCATCGACGTAGAAGGCCGGCCCGGCAAGCAGTTCGGCCCTGACCATATCGTCGTGCCGGCCACCTGCCAGGAGTTCACGGTGCGCCTGATCCACACGGGCAAGAACAGCAAGGAAAAGGCCGGCCACAATTGGGTGCTGACCAAGACCGAAGACATCGATGCCGTGATGGTCGACGGCATCAAGGCCGGGGCGGAAAACGACTTCCTGGCGCTTGGCGACGCCCGCATCCTGGCCAAGACCCCGATGCTGGGCGGTGGCGAAACCGCGACGGTGACGTTCCCCGTCAGCCGCCTGCGCGCAGGCCAGCCCTACACCTACTATTGCTCGTTCCCGGCGCACGCCCAGCACATGCGCGGCACGCTGGTGCTGCAACCCTGACGATGACCTCGCTGCACATACGTGGGCTTACCGCCGGCTACGGCGGCAAGCCGGTGCTGCAGTCGCTTTCCGCTGCTCCGCTGGCAGAAAGCGCCGTCACCGCCCTGCTCGGCCCCAACGGCAGCGGCAAGTCCACGCTGCTGAAGACGCTGGCGGGCTTGAATCCCGTCATGCGCGGCGAACTGCTGCTGGACGGCGAAGACCTGGCGCAAGCGGCGCCTTCGCGCCGTGCCGAACGCGCCATGTACATGCCCCAGGCGCTACCCAAAGGCGTGCACATGACGGTCTTCGAATCCGTGCTGGTGGCGGCCCGGTCAGGCCGCCACGGTGCAGGCGGCCAGGACCTGATGCGCGACGCCATGGCCGTCATCGCCGATCTGGGCATCGCCACGCTGGCCAGCCGCTACCTGGACGAACTGTCGGGCGGCCAGAAACAACTGGCCTCTTTAGCCCAGGCCCTGGTGCGGCGCCCGCGCCTGCTGCTGCTGGATGAGCCCTTGTCCGCGCTGGACCTGAACTACCAGTTTCACGTCATGGACGTGCTGCGCCGGCAGACGCGCCAGCACCGGCTGATCACGCTGGTGGTGCTGCACGATCTGAACATCGCGCTGCGCCACGCCGACCACGCGCTGATGCTGCACGGCGGCGTGATCGAAGCCGAAGGCCTGCCCGCCGAGGTCGTCACGCCGGCAACGTTGCGCCGGGTCTACCGCGTGCGCGCCCGCGTGGAGCGCTGCCCGCAGGGCCAGGCGCAAGTCCACGTCGACGGACTTGCCGGGGCGTAAAGGCGATAGCCGAAGGCGGTATATAGTCACCGCTTAGCCTTCCCAGGGAGTCGACCGATGTCGAGGGGCCGCACCATGGCGTTTTTTCTCAGCATGCTTGCCGCGCCCGCAGGCGCGTCCGTGATCTACGACAACCATGGCCTGGTGGTGGAAGTCACGACCAGCGGACGCAGCGACTGGAATACCGGCCAACGGCAGAACACGCGCAGTACGACGATCACCTTCCAGGGCAATAAGCTTTGCGGGCCGGAGGTCGGCAAACTGCTGTACCCGGGCGGCAAGGAAACCGCTGCTGGCGCCTTCTTCTGCGCGGGCCCGGCCAAGGCGCTGGAGACGGATGCGGTTCTGGCCTACTTCAACAGTTCCAGCACAGATCCCGTGCTGGCCCATTTGCAGGTCGTCAACGGCGCCCTGCGCGTGAACCGCCTGGCGCTGTCCGACAAGCGCGACCGCGACCGCCCGAACGGCACGCGTTTCGAAGCGGCCCGGCTGCCGGGTTGGACGCGGGTCGAAACGGCCTGGAACGAAACCGTGATGATCCGCCACGCGCCGCTCAAGGCGCTGAACCTGGGCGCCGGCAAGCTGCTGGACGTAGACGGCGACGTGGCCTATCTGGCCATCCCGCCCGGGCGCGACGTGGTCGTGGTGCAGCCCGCCACGCACGTCAAGGACGCTCACGGCTACCAGCAGTACGTGCCCGAAATCACCAAATTCGTGGATGCGCCGATCGCGTTCCGCGCCGTGCGCATGAGCGACGGCCGCGAACTGGCGCGGCTGGATTTCAAGGACACGTGCCTGAGCCTGCCCGCGCTCGGATTCAACCAGCCCGACCCGCTGGCCACGTCTTCCACCCGCCCCGACGTGGCCTTCGACGACGTGCCGGCCTGGCGCGCCCGCACCCTGCAACTGACGCAGGCGCAGGGCCGCACCACACTGACATTGCAGCCCGGCGTGTCCCTGCCCGCCAAGGCCAACTGCAAATCGGGCTGACTTCCGCCCCGCAGCCCGGCCGCGCGTTCAGATCAGGAACTGGCGATAGGCCTCGTTGCCGGTTTCCTCGAAATGGGCGTAGCCCAATTGCAGCAGGAAAGCGTCCAGCGCCGCGCTGTCGGCCAGCGGCGCCTGGATGCCCACCAGCGCCGAGCTGAAGTCCGCGCCCTGGTTGCGGTAGTGGAACAGGCTGATATTCCAGTTGGGCGCCATCTCAGACAGGAACTTCATCAACGCGCCCGGACGTTCGGGGAACTCAAAGCGGAACAGCCGTTCACCGGCCGCCAAGGGCGAACGCCCGCCCACCATGTAGCGGATGTGCTGTTTGGACACTTCGTTGTTCGTCAGGTCGGTGACCGAAAAACCCTGCTCTTCCAGCGCCGCCACGATGTCGGCCGAGTCCCCGCGGCGCGCGATCTGCATGCTGACGAAGATGTGCGCGGTCTGCGCATCGGCAATGCGGTAATTGAATTCCGTCACGCTGCGCTGCCCCAGGACGCGGCAGAAGCGGCGAAAGCTGCCACGCTCTTCGGGCACCGTCACGGCAAACACGGCTTCACGCGCTTCGCCCACCTCGGCCCGGTCGGCCACGAAGCGCATGCGGTCAAAGTTCATGTTGGCGCCAGACGTGATGGCTACCAGCGACAGCCCCTGCGCGCCCTCGCGTTCCACATACTTCTTCAGGCCCGCCACCGCCAGGGCGCCCGCGGGCTCCAGCACGCTGCGCGTATCCAGGAACATGTCCTTGATCGCCGCGCACACGGCATCGGTGTCCACCAGGATCACTTCGTCCAGATACTCGCGGCACAGGCGGAAGGTCTCTTCGCCCACCAGCTTGACCGCCGTGCCGTCCGAAAACAGGCCCACTTCCGGCAGATTGACCCGCTCGCCCGCCTGCAGCGATTGCGCCATCGCGCAGGAATCCTCGGTCTGCACGCCGATGACCTTCACTGCCGGGTTCACCGTCTTCACATAGGCCGATACGCCCGCCGCCAGGCTGCCCCCGCCGATCGGCACGAAAATCGCATGGAGCGCACCGGGATGCTGGCGCAGGATTTCCATGCCGACGGTGCCTTGGCCCGCGATCACGTAGGGGTCATCGAAGGCCGGGATGAAGGTCAGGTCCTGTTGCTGGGCCAGCGTTTGCGCGTGGGCGTAGGCATCGCTGTAGGAATCGCCCGCTTGCACCACGGTGACGGTCGGGCCGCCGTGGGCGCGCACGGCGTCCACCTTCACCTGCGGGGCCGTTTGCGGCACCACGATGATGGCGCGCACGCCCAGCTTGGCAGCCGAAATGGCCACGCCCTGCGCATGGTTCCCGGCCGACGCAGTGATCACGCCGCGATCCAGCGCCGCTTGCGGCGTGTTGCGCATCTTGTTGTAGGCCCCACGCACCTTGAACGAGAAGACGGGCTGGTTGTCTTCGCGCTTGAGGTGGACCGTGTTGTTCAGCCGCGCCGACAGGCCACGCGCGGGGTCCAGTTCGGTTTCGCGGGCAATGTCGTACACGCGGGCGGTCAGGATCTGGCGCAGGTATTCGATGGGCGAAGCATTGCCTTGCTGGAAGTCCGTAGTGTCAGCAAGGGAGTCGGCGGGGGTGCAAGCGGGCATGGGGTTCTCTGCGTTGGGATACTTGCCTTGCAGAGGCGGCCACAAAAAACCCGCCTCGTGGGGCGGGTGGCTGTGACTGACTGCGGTCGCGCGCTAACCCACCATTCCAGGAATGATGGTAATAATCAGCGAAATGCGGACGGCGCGGGAAGTCATGAACCGCAGCTTGCGCCCGCCGCGAAAGTTTGTCAAATCGCCCATAGCAGGCCGGCTTCATCCTGACTCGATGCACCATTCGCGTGGGAAGCCGCCACGTTAGGCCCTATTACCCACACATTACCGGCCGTTGCGGCCTCATGCGCTTCCGAGCATCGCGCATTCGTTGCCAAAATTCGGCTATTGGGCCATATCGAGGCCGTATTGATGCGATATCGAGCCCATAAGACGGCCTTTTGCGGTCATTTCCCCGCGCGCCGGGCGTATCGCGGTATTACAATGTTCAATTCGTGGCAGTCGCACCATCCCAGAATGGCCCGGTAAACCGGCCATCAAATAAAGGGCGGGCGCCGGCCAATTTGGACAGATCCAGGTCGTTGATCCGCGTCTGCCCATACGAACCCACTCTCGATAACATCTACCGGCGTACGCCGCTTAGCATGTTCGGGTTTGCGCCAAAAGCGCCTGAAGCCGAACAGATTCAAGGATCATGTCTCTTACTCCGAAGATTATCTATACCCTCACCGATGAAGCTCCGGCGCTTGCAACCCGTTCGCTGCTTCCCATCGTCCAGGCTTTCGCCAAACCCGCAGGCATCACGGTCGAGACGCGCGACATCTCCCTGGCCGGCCGCATCATCGCCCTCTTCCCGGACTACCTCGAAGACAGCCAGAAGCTCTCTGACGCCCTGGCCGAACTGGGCGCGCTGGCGGTCAAGCCCGAAGCCAACATCATCAAGCTGCCCAACATCAGCGCCTCGATGCCCCAACTGAAGGCGGCCATCAAGGAACTGCAGGAACAGGGCTACAAGCTGCCGGACTACCCGGACGCTCCCGCCAATGACACCGAGCGCGACGTCAAGGCGCGCTACGACAAGGTCAAGGGCAGCGCCGTGAACCCGGTCCTGCGCGAAGGCAACTCCGACCGCCGCGCCCCGCTGTCGGTCAAGAACTACGCCCGCAAGCACCCGCACAAGATGGGCGCCTGGTCGGCTGATTCGAAGTCGCACGTGGCTCACATGTCCGAAGGCGATTTCTACGGCACTGAAAAGTCGGCCCTGATCGCCGAAGCCGGCGACGTCAAGATCGAACTGACGGCCGCCGACGGCACGAAGACCGTGCTGAAGGAAAAGACCCCGGTCAAGGCCGGCGAGATCATCGACGCCGCCGTGCTGTCGACCGCCAAGCTGAAGTCCTTCCTGCAGGCCCAGATCGACGACGCGCGCGCCACCGGCGTGCTGTTCTCAGTGCACCTGAAGGCCACGATGATGAAGGTCTCCGACCCCGTCATCTTCGGCCACGTCGTGTCCGTGTTCTACAAGGACGTGCTGGCGAAGCACGCCGCGGTGCTCAAGCAAGCCGGTTTCGATGCCAACAACGGCATCGGCGACCTGTACGCCAAGATCCAATCGCTGCCCGCTGACCAGCAGGCCGCTATCACCGCCGACATCGACACCGCCTACAAGACGCTGCCGCAACTGGCGATGGTGAATTCCGATAAGGGCATCACCAACCTGCACGTGCCCAGCGACGTCATCGTCGACGCGTCCATGCCCGCCATGATCCGCGACTCGGGCAAGATGTGGAACGCCGACGGCCAACTGCAAGACACCAAGGCCGTCATCCCTGACCGCAGCTACGCTGGCGTCTACCAGGCCGTCATCGACGACTGCAAGAAGAACGGCGCCTTCAATCCGGTCACGATGGGCAGCGTGCCCAACGTCGGCCTGATGGCCCAAGCCGCCGAAGAATACGGTTCGCACAACAAGACGTTCGTCGTGCCCGCATCGGGCACCGTGCGCGTTACCGACGCCTCGGGCAAGGTCCTGCTGGAACAAGCCGTTGAAGCCGGCGACCTCTGGCGCATGTGCCAGACCAAGGACGCCGCGATCCAGGATTGGGTCAAGCTGGCCGTCACCCGCGCCCGCGCCAGCAAGACGCCCGCCGTCTTCTGGCTGGACGAAAAGCGTGCCCACGACGCCCAGGTCATCGCCAAGGTCAAGCAGTACCTGAACGACCACGACACCAGCGGCCTGGACCTGCGCATCCTGGATCCGGTTGAAGCCACCAAGTTCTCGGTCAAGCGCATCCGCGAAGGCCTGGACACGATCTCGGTCACCGGCAACGTGCTGCGCGACTACCTGACCGATCTCTTCCCCATCATGGAACTGGGCACCAGCGCCAAGATGCTGTCGATCGTTCCGCTGGTTGCCGGTGGCGGCCTGTTCGAAACGGGCGCGGGCGGTTCGGCGCCGAAGCACGTCCAGCAGTTCCTGGAAGAAGGCTTCCTGCGCTGGGATTCGCTGGGCGAATTCATGGCCCTGGCCGAATCCCTGGATCACCTGGGCCGCGCGTACAAGAACCCGACTGCCCAGATCCTGGCCAAGACGCTGGATCAGGCAACCGCCAAGTTCCTGGACGAAAACAAGTCGCCGGACCGCAAGGTCGGCGGCCTGGACAACCGCGGCAGCCACTTCTACCTGGCCATGTACTGGGCCCAGGCCGTGGCCGCGCAAACTGACGACCGTGCACTGGCTGCCCAGTTCGCCGGTGCGGCGGGCGCGTTCGCTGAAAACGAGGCCAAGATCGTTGAAGAACTGAAGTCGGCCCAAGGCAAGCCCGTGGACATCGGCGGCTACTACCAGCCGAACGAAGCCCGCGCCAGCCAAGCCATGCGCCCCAGCGCCACGCTGAATCAGGTGCTGGCCTCCATCGGCTAAGCCCCCTCGCCCGGCGGCCACCCGCCGCCAGGACGACAAAAAACCGGCAGCCCTTACAGGCTGCCGGTTTTTTTTCTTGGGCTTTGGCTGTCTGCGCGACGGCTAGCGCGCCGCCGGCACGCCCGCGCACATGCGTTGGCGGAACGCCGCATCGATGTCGATGCGCCACACCGCACGCTTGTCGCCGGCGATACGTGCGGGCACGCCGGCAATCGCCGGGTAGCGCGAGGCGTCGTCGTCCCTGCCCCAGATCCAGAAGCGTGCGCCGTCGGCGGCCGCGCACAGGCGGGGCGTCAAGTCGCCGATATCCACCAGCACGCGCTTGCCCACGACGGGATCAAACTGCGCCGCGTCGTACAGTTCCTTGCGCCAGTTGTCGCGCGTGGGGATTTCGGGGTCTTGCCAGTTGTCGACGATCCAGGCGGGTTGCTCGGCCTGCGTATAGAAGCCCAGGTCGAACGGCAGCGCATGCAGCGCGATCTGCCCGTCTTGCGGCCGCATTTCGCGCTGCAGCGCCTGCATGGTTGGGCCCGCGCTGCCCCGCGGATTGGTCGAAGCGGCAATGATCGCCCCCAGGCAGATGACGGCCGCCACACCCGCCGCGATGACCACCCACCGGCGCCTGCCCGCCGCCCAGGCCGGTGCAAGGCGCTCGCTGACCAACAGCGCCAACGGCGGAAACACCGGCAGCACGTAACCGATCAGCTTGGATTGCGGAATGGAGAAAAATACCATCACCACGGCGATCCAGATGGCCATCAACCGCCGCAAGCCATGCGGGTCGGCTTCACGCCAGAATGCCGGCGTAAAGAGCGACGCGCCCCAGATCGACCACGGCAGCGACAGCCCGACCACGATGGGGACATAGAACCAGAACGGCTGCGCGTTGTTGAAGCCGCTTTGCGCGAAGCGCTCGAAGTGCTGATAGACGAAGAAGTAGTGATAGAAGCCAGGAAACTTCACCTGCATCAACCAGAACCACGGCACCGCCACCACCGCAAACGCCAGCAAGGCCGGCACCCACAGCAAGGCGCGCATGCCCCGCCAGTCCCGCCGCAATAGCAGCCAGGCCAGCACGATAGCGCCAGGCAACGCCAGGCCGATCAGCCCCTTGGCCAACACCGCCAGCGCCGCCAGCACGCCAGTGGCGATCGACATGGCGCGGAACGGCCGCCCTGCTTCTCGCCGCAATGCCGTATCGGCGGCGGCCAGCACGCACAGCGTGATCATGCTGGCTACCAGCATGTCCATATTGGCGAATTGCGCGGCGCCGAAGAACAAGGGCATCAGCCCCAGGATGGCCACTGCCCACCGCGCCTGCGCCACGTTCCGGTAGCGCGAGACAAAGGCGTAGAGCCCGGCCCCCGCGCTCCAGGCGCCAATCAGCGACGGCACCCGCGCGCTGAATTCGTGCACGCCGAAGAGCGCATAGCTGATCTGCGCCAGCCAGTAGTACAGCGGCGGTTTGTGGAAGTACGGCATGCCGTCCAGCAGCGGCACCATGGGAGAGCGGCTGCGCAGCATCTCCCACGCCACGCCGGCATAGCGCCCTTCGTCGGGCAAGGTCAGCCAGCGCGCCCAGGCCAGGGCGGCCAGCCACAGGGCCAGGCACAGCAGCACCAGCCAACCGGGGATGGCCTTTTGCAGGCTGACCGGGCGGACCGCGGGGGCGGGCGTCATGACCGCGCTCACGCCTGGCGCTCCGCGTTGGCGTGTGCGGCGGCAAGGCCGATATGACGGGACGGAAGGGTCAGGCAAGACTCGAAGGGCATCGGATTTCGGAAATGGACATGCACAAGAACGGGAAGCTGGAGCCATTATCGAAAGCCCCCCGTCGATTTCTCATGAAATTTCCAGCCCGAATCCGCCTTTTTCAGCCTTCCGTAGGCGGAAAACGCCCTTATTTCGACGTTGCCAGCCGGTCCAGACGCAAGCGTCCGCGCTCGTCCGTCAGCCGCCGCATGGCGCCGTACGCCGCGCCCATTGCCGCCATGCCGCTGGCGCCGCACAGCAAGAACATCAGCAGGATCTGATACTTGGCGGCGTCGATCGGGTCCATGCCCGCGATGATCTGGCCGGTCATGATGCCCGGCAGCGTGATGATGCCCGCCGCCGACATCTGATTGACGCTGGGAACGATGCCACGCCGCACGGATTCGCGCAGCAAGGAAGAAAACGCCTGATGCGGCGTGGCGCCCAGCGACAGGCGGGCTTCGATCGCCAGCTTTTCCCGGCGTACGCCCGACAGCACCCCGTCCAGCGCCAGGCTGGCGGCATTCAACACGCTGCCCAGCACGATGCCGACCAGGGCAATGGCATAACGAGGGTCGTACCAGGGGTCCGGGCGCAAGGCGGTGTTCAAGATGAACATCGCCGTGATCAACGTGGTGGCGGCCACTGCCAATGTGCCGACCCAGCCGTTGCCGTGCCCGGCCAACCGCGCCTTGGGCCGGGCGGCCACCTCGCGCGCGGCCAGCGCCATCATCACCGTCACGACCAGGGCGGTCAGCCACGGCGCGGCGTGCGCGAACACCACGCGCAAGATATGGCCCACCAGCAGCAACTGCACGACGGTGCGCACCGCCGCCCACAAGACCTGCCGCTGCAGGTTCAGCCGCAGCGCAAAGGAAATCGCTGCGCACAGCAGCACCAGGCAAGACGCGATCACCAGATCCAGCGCCTGCAACTTGATCACGTCCATAACGGCTCCAGTCTGCCCGCTTCCATCCGCCAGCGCCGACGCGCCAGTCGCTGCGCCTGCTCGGGGCTATGCGTCACCATCAGGATCGCCGCGCCGCCGTCCAGATAGCGTTGCATCGCCGCCTCGACCAGCGCGGTCGCCGCCTGGTCCAGGGCCGCCGTCGGCTCGTCCAGCAGCAGCACGCGCGGCGCCTGCGCCAGTGCGCGCGCCAAGCCCAGTCGCTGGCGTTCGCCGGTGGAAAGCTCGTGCACCAAGGCGTCCAGCTTGTCGGAGGGCAGGCCCAGCGCCAGCATCAAGGCCTGGGCTTGCGCGCGGTCGGTGAAGTGCGGCGCGACATGGTCGTCCCACCAACCCGCTTCGGCCTGGCAATAGACCACCTTGCGCCGCCATTCGAATCCGCGCATCGCGGAACGGCGGGCCCCGTCAAGTTCGACTTCGCCGTGGCCTGGGTCCAGGTCTGCGACCTGGCGCAGCAACAGCGATTTGCCCGACCCGGAGGGTCCGGTGATGGCCGCGCATTCGCCTGCAGCAAGGTCCAGGCTGACCGGGGACAGGCGCTGGCTGTATACGCCGCGCAGCCGGAGAACGGGCACGCTATCAGCCATGGGTGCTGCCCTCGTGCGCCAGGGCCTGCGCAGACTCCGCCGCCTCGGCCTTCACCCAATCGATGAACGCCTGCACTTCCGGCCGGGCGACGGCGTCCGGCCGGCTGACGATGTAGTACGCGAAGCGCGCGGGCCAGGGCCGGTCCAGCGCAAGAACGAGCCTGCCCGAATCAAGATCTTCCCGGGCGTGCGTGTCTTGCACCAGCGCGATGCCCTGCCCGGTGCCGGCGGCGCGCAGCAACAGCAGGTCGTCTTCAAAGCTGGGGCCGCGTTGCGCATCGGCCCCGGCGTCCACGCCATGCGCCTGCAGCCACAGCGCCCAATCGGCGCGGTCGGAATCCTGCAGCAACGGGTACTTCAGGCAATCTTCGGCTGACCTGATGGCCGGTCCTTGTGCCAGCAGCGCCGGACTGGCCACGGGCAACAGTACAGGCGTCATCAGCCTGAAGGTCGACAAGCCGGGGTAATGCCCCAGGCCGTGGCGCAACGCGACGTCGATGCGGTCGCGCCTGAAGTCGACCAGCTTGGACGACGCTTCCACCCGGACCTCGATATCGGGATGCAGCGCCGAGAATCTGCCGATGCGGGGCACCAGCCACGACGACGCGAATGACGGCACCGTGCTGACGGTCAGCGTGCGCTGGACGGAATAGGACTCCAGCAGCGACAACGATTTTTCGATCTGATCAAAGGCGCGCAGCAAGCCCGGATAGGCGCTGGCGCCAGCAGGCGTGAGCCGTACGCCATGCCGTTCGCGCACGAACAGCGCCAGCCCCAAGCGGTCTTCCAGCAAACGGATCTGCTGGCTGACGGCGCCGGGGGTGACTCCCAAGGCCTCGGCCGCCGCTTTCAGGCTGCCCAGGCGCGCGGACTCGGTAAAGGCTCGCAAGGCAAGCAAAGGCAGTACGGCACCCACAGCGCTTTCCTTTAGAAAATCTATCTTCTGGTTCGGGGCAGAATATCACAGACCCAAGGAAAACATCGCTTGTAAGGTCTTATGTACGCCCCAGATCCAGGATAGGCAGACTAAAACAAAACAGCCCGCTTTCGGGCGGGCTGTTGTGGCCATGACTAACCGTATCGGCTATGGAATCAAAGCATGTGCGCCAGGAATTCCCGGCTGCGCGCCTGCTGCGGCGCCCGGAAGAAGTCCGCGGATGGCGCTTCTTCCACGATGCGGCCTTCGTCCATGAAGATGACGCGGTGCGCCACTTCGCGGGCAAAGCCCATTTCGTGCGTGACGACCAGCATGGTCATGCGCTCGTCGGCCAGCTGCTTCATCGTGCGCAGCACTTCGCCCGTCAGTTCGGGGTCCAGCGCGGACGTGGGCTCGTCGAACAGCATGATGTCGGGTTCCATCGCCAGCGCACGGGCAATCGCCACGCGCTGCTTCTGGCCGCCCGACAGGCGCGTCGGATAGTTGTCGCGCTTGTTCAGCAGGCCAACCTTGCGCAGCAGCTCTTCCGCTTTCGGGATGATCTGCGCCTTAGACATGCCTTTCACCGTCAGCGGTGCTTCGATGATGTTCTGCAGCACCGTCATGTGCGGGAACAGGTTGAACGACTGGAACACCATGCCCATCTTGCGGCAGATGCGGCGCACGTCGGCGTCGCTGGCGTATTGGCTGCGGCCGCCGTCGACGGCACGTGCCATGATCTCGCCTTCGACCTCGATGCTGCCTTCGTCGATGGTTTCCAGATGGTTCAGGCACCGCAGGAACGTGCTCTTGCCCGAGCCGGACGGGCCGATCACCGCCACGACCTCGCCCTGGCCCAGCGTCAGCGACACCTGGTCCAGCACGCGGTTGGTGCCGAACGATTTGATGATGCCGCGCGCCTGGATCATGACGGGGCGGCCGTGTGCGTCGGCGCCGGGCGTCGGATTACTGGTCATATTTGGCATAGCGCTTTTCCATGTGCTGGAAGAACCACGTCAACACCAGCGTCATGAGGAGGTAGAAGGCGGCGGCGACCAGGAAAGGCGTGGTCGTGAAGTCGCGCTGCACGATGCCGCGCGCGGTCCGCAGGATGTCGTTCAAGGCCAGCACGTAGATCAGCGACGTGTCCTTCACCAGCGTGATGGTCTCGTTGCTCATCGGCGGCAGCACGCGCTGCACCATCTGCGGCAGGACGATGCGGCGCAGCGTCTGCAGATAGGTCATGCCCAGCACCTTGCTGCCTTCGTACTGGCCCCGGTCCACCGACTGGATGCCGGCCCGGAAGATCTCGGCGAAGTACGCCGCGTAGTTCAGCGCAAACGCCACGACGGCCGCCGGAAAGTCGGGCAGGCGCACGCCCACCACGGGCACGAACGGCAGCGCGAAGTAGATGAACAGCATCTGGAGCATCAGCGGCGTGCCGCGCATCAGCCAGATGTATCCGTTGACCAGGCTGCTCAGCAGCGGCCACTTCGAAATTCGCGCAAGCGCCAGCACCAGCCCCAGGGGCACGGCCAGGGCCAGGGTGATGAAAAACAGCGTCAAGGTCACTTTCGCGCCTTCCGCCATAGGCCCCAACAGGGAGAGTACGTAGTCCATTCAGTGGGATCGCGCCGCTTGCGGCAAGAAGATTCATGAGCAAGCCCGCCTGGCGCCTGGGCGCGGCAGCGGGCTGCGGGACGGCTTGGGGCTCGCGCCCGGGCCGGCAGGCCGCGGGCGCCGCACGCCGATTACTTGATGATGTTGGCGCCGAACCACTGGGTAGCGATGCGGCCGGCGGTGCCGTCCTGCTTCATCGAATCCAGCGTCTTGTCCAGCTTGCCCAGCAGTTCGGTGTCATCCTTGCGCACGCCGACGCCGTAGTCTTCGGTGCCGAAGTTCTCTTCCAGCACGCGGTACTCGCCTGCGCGCTTGCTGATCAGGTAGCGGCCCACCACTTCGTCCACCACGATGGCGTCCAGGCGGCCGGCGGCCAGGTCCATCAGGGCCGTGACGTTGTCGCCGAACTTCTTCACTTCCTTGATCTGGGCGGCAACCGGGTCCTTGGCGATGGCGTCGGTGGCGCTGCTGCCGTCTTGCGCACCCACGGTCTTGCCGGCCAGGTCGGCCTTTGCCTTCACCGGCGACGCGGTGCCGACGATGATGATCTGGTGGTTAGCCATGTACGGCGCAGTGAAGCTGATGTTCTTCTTGCGCTCTTCGGTGATGGTCAGGCCGTTCCACAGCACGTCGACGCGGCGGCCGTTGAGTTCGGCTTCCTTGGCGCTCCAGTCGATCGGCTTGAATTCGACTTCGATGCCGAGGCGCTTGCTGGCTTCCTTGGCCATGTCGATGTCGAAACCGACGATCTGGTTGCTCGCGTCACGAAAACCCATGGGCGGGAAATTGTCGTCCAGGCCCACCACGACCTTCTTGGCGGCGGCCGGCGCTTGCGTGCTGGCGGCCGGCGCGTTGTCGCTGGGGCCGCAAGCGGTCAGCATCGTGGTTGCGGACACGAGGAAAACAGCAGTCAGTTTTTTCATAGTTATGGGTGCGCCAGGCGCAGGAATGAAGAAGCCGGAGTGGCTGGACAATCAGCCGCGAGGCGACATTTTAGCGTCACTGCGCGACCCGCCCCTGGCGGGCCGGTCCGTACGCTGCCGCCCGCCCGCCTGGCCGCGCGGCAGCGCCTGTTATGGGGCGGGATGAAAGCGTTCCAGAAGGCGCAGGAACAGTTCCACGGCACGGGTGCCGGGCCGGGACACCTCGGTGATGGCGCTGATGGTGTTTTCGTAGACCGGGCCGTCGGGCAGCTGTGTCAAGGCGTGCCGCCGGGACACCGAATCCGCGTAATGCTGGGGCAGCATCCCGAGGTAATGGCCTGACGACACCAGCATGGCGATCGCCTCCAGCCCCGTGGCGTCCGGGCCGCGCGCGAACCCGTACGAGCCCAGCGCATCGTGCACGAAGGGGTGCGAGCGATACACCAGCGGCAGGTCGCGGGCGCGCTCCAGGCTGCCGCGCGCCACGAACAGCCGGTGCCGCTCCACGAACAGGCGCTGGTAATGGAAGCCGCTTTCGCGGCGGTACATGCCCCGCACCGCAATCTGCACGCGTCGCTCGCGCAGCGCCTGGTCCAGGTCGTTGAAGGTCATCACCGTCAGTTCCACCTTGACGTCGGGCGCCGCCTCTCGCATGGCGCTCAACGCCCGGGGGATCTGGCAGTCGGCGTCGGTAATCACGTGCTCGACCATGCCGATCGACAGCGTCCCCGACAGCACGCCACGGACCGCATCGATCTCGGGCCGGATGCGCTCCAGCGATTTCAGGGCGTCGCGGGCCAGTTCCAGCGCCACTTTGCCCGCCTGGGTCAGCTCGAAGCCCGACGGCCCGCGGTCGCACAGGCGCACGCCCAGCGTTTCCTCCACCTCGCGCACATGGCGGCTGATGGAGGCCTTGGACATGTTCAGCTGCTTTTCCGCCGCGGCAAAGCCGTTGGCCTGGGCCACGGCGCAGAAGATGCGCAGGGAGCGCAAGTCGCGCTCGGTGAACTCCGGACGGGCCACGGTCGTTCCGTTTTGAAAGGTATTGAATTTTGAAACCATACCACTAAAAAAATCATTTTTCATGACCGATCCAGGGGAATACAGTTTCTGGAACCGCTGGCCAGGGAGCGCAGATTCCCGCGGCGGGCCCACACCGGGCCTGCCGGCCCAGCGGCCTAAACATCACGATATTTCAAGGGAAAAATCATGCAGAACCTGTCCAGAAGGCGCTTTGTCACGACCACCCTCGCCGCCGGGGCGGCGTTGGCCCTGCCCGCGCTCTCGTTTGCCGAGGGCGGATCGCTGGCAGACATCAAGAAGCGCGGCAAGCTCACGGTGGGCACCGAAGCCGCCTACGAGCCGTTCGAGTTCGTCGAAAACGGCAAGGTCGTGGGCTACGGGCACGACGTGCTGCAATTGATGGCCGCCAAGCTGGGCGTGCAGCTGGAACAGATGAACCTGCCCTTCCAGGGGCTATTGCCGGGCCTGATGTCGCGCAAGTTCGACCTGGTCGCCACCAGCGTGGGCATCACCCCGGAACGCGCCAAGCGCTTCGCCTTCACCCAGCCGGTGGGCGTGGTCCGGTCGGTGCTGATGGTGCGGGTGGACGATGCCTCGATCAAGCAGGACAAGGACATCGCGGGCAAGATCATCGGCACCCAGATGGGATCGTCGTCGCAGCCGGTGGCCGAGGAATTCGAGAAGCGCTTGAAGGAGTCCGGCGCCAAGGGCTATGCGGACACCAAGCTGTTCCAGGCCTATCCGGACGTGTCCAACGCGCTGGCCAACAAGACCGTGGATGTGGCGCTGATGCCGTCGAACATCGCCGCGGTCCAAATGCGCAAGCAGCCGGGCGCTTTCCGCATCGCCGGCGAGATCGGCCAGGCCAAGCTGCTGGCCTGGGTCGCGAACCCGCAGGACCTGGAGATCCGCCAGTTCGTCAACGACACTTTCGACGAATTGCGCGCGTCCAACCAGTTGCTGGAACTGCAAAAGAAGTGGTTCGGGGCGCCCATGGACATCCCGCGCGCCAACTACCTGCCTGCCGGCGCCATCTGAGCCCGCCGCCATGCTGGACTGGTTGAATCAAAACGGCGCGCTGGCGCCGTTCCTGCACGGCGTCGTCTCGGGCACGGCCATCACCATCGCGGCATCGGCGGCGGCCTTCGCCATCGGCATCGTGCTGGGCGTCGTCCTGCTGCTGGCGCGGATGTCGCCATATGCGCCGGTGCGCGGCGTGGTCATGCTGTGGGTCAGCGCCATCCGCGGCACGCCCGCGCTGATCCACATGCTGATCGCCTACTACGTGGTGCCGCCGCTGCTGGGCATCTCGGTGTCGCCCATCGCCGCGGGCATCGGCGCGCTGGCCTGTAACACCAGCGCCTACATCGTGGAAATCCTGCGCGGCGCGCTGGGCACGCTGTCGGGCGGCCAGGTGGCCGCGGCCCGCGCCCTGGGGATGCGGCGCCGGCAGATCTGGCGCTATGTGCTGCTGCCCCAGGTGTTCTACCGCGCCATCCCGCCGCTGACCAGCGAACTGACCATCCTGCTCAAGGCGTCCTCGCTGATGTCCATCATCGCGGTGCCTGAACTGGCCACGGTCGCGCGCAACGCCACGTTGCAAAGCGACCTGCCGCTGCAGGTGTTCACGGTGACGGCGGTCGTCTATTTCATCATTCTGTTCTGCCTGTCGGCCGTCTCAAGGCTGTGCGAGCGGCGCGTGTCGAGGATGCTGCCCCATGCCCATTGATCTCTCCATCGTCGGGGGGTCCATCCCCGTGCTGCTCAAGGGCCTGCGGATCACGGCGCTGGTCAGCCTCATCGGCATTCCGCTGGGCATGCTGATCGGCAGCCTGGCCGCCTACGCGGCGCAGTCGCGCACGCCCTTGCGCCCGCTTGCACTGGGTTACGTGGAGCTGGTACGCAACATTCCGTACCTGATCCTCGTCTACCTGTCGTTCTTCGGCCTGCCCAAGCTGGGCGTACCGGCTTCCGCCATGTCGGTCGCCATCGGCTGCACGGCCTTCTACACAGGTGGCTACTTCTGCGAAATCCTGCGCGCCGCCCTGCAAAGCGTGCCGCGCGGGCAGACCAGCGCGTCGCTGTCGCTGGGCATGACGTACTGGCAGACGCAGCGCCACATCGTCGTGCCGCAGCTGTTCGGCTACCTGATCCCGCCCACCACCAGCCTCGTCATCATGATGTTCAAGGACTCGGCGATCTTTTCGGTGATGAGCCTGCCCGAAATGACCTACCAGAGCAATCTGCTGACCGCCAACACCTTCGCGTACCTGGAAGTGCTGGGCACGACCGCGCTGATCTATTGGCTGTGCAGCGTGCTGATGGCCGGCATCGGCCGCCGCCTGGAATCCGTGGCACGCCGCAACACCCACCAGGCCTGACTCCCTTCATCCTCCCTGCAACAGGAACCCCAGACATGAGCACCTATACCGTCCCCCCCCGCACCGGCCACCCCACCCTGCTGTATTCGACGCTGGCGCTGGACCTGGACAACCTCCAGGCCGACATCGCGGTCCTGGGCATGCCCTATGGTTCGCCGTATTCGGCCGCCGACTTCAGCAACGACCAGACGAATGCGCCCACCGCCATCCGCCAGGCCACCGACCGCGTCGTACGCCGCCCCGGCCACTATGACTTCGACATCGACGGTCCGCTACTGCAAGGCCGCGACGACATCCGCTTCGTGGATTGCGGCGACATCGTCCCCGACCTGTCCAAGCCGCGCGGGGAACACTACGAACGCGCCGAAGCCGCCGTGCGCCGCATCGCCGCCGCCGGCGCCGTACCCATCGTGCTGGGCGGCGACCACGGCATCACCACGCCCATCCTGCGCGGCCTGGACCAGAAAGGCCCGATCACGCTGGTGCACATTGACGCCCACCTGGACTGGCGCGACGACGTCAACGGCGTGCGCGACGGGCTGTCCAGCCCCATCCGCCGCGCCTCTGAAATGGCGCACGTGGACCGCATCATCCAGATCGGCCTGCGCGCCCAGGGCAGTGGCCGCCCGGAAGAACTGGTAGCCGCCCGCGCCTATGGCGCCGAGCTCGTCACCGCCTACGAGCTGCACGACGTGGGCATGGACGCCGTGCTGGAGCGCATCCCCGACGGCGGCAACTACTACCTGACCATCGACGCCGACGGCATGGACCCGGCCACCATGCCCGCCGTAGCCGGCCCCGCCCCCGGCGGCGTCACCTTCGTCCAGGCCCGCAAGCTGATCCATGGCCTGGTGCGCAAGGGCCGCGTGGTGGGCATGGACATCGTCGAGATCCAACCGGAAAAGGACCTGAACCAGATCTCCTGCATCACCGCCGGCCGCCTGATCCTGAACCTGATCGGCGCCTCGATCCGCGCGGGACATTACGACAAATGAACGCCTCCGCACCCATCATCGACATCCGCGGGGTGGACAAGTACTACGGCAGCCACCACGTGCTCAAGCAATGTTCCACCCGGGTGGACAAGGGCGAGATCGTGGTGGTCTGCGGGCCGTCCGGCTCGGGCAAGTCCACCCTGATCAAGACGGTCAACGCCCTGGAACCCATCCAGAAAGGCGACATCCTGATCGACGGCGACTCCGTCACCGCGTCGCGCGACCTGCCCAAGCTGCGCACCAAGGTCGGCATGGTGTTCCAGCATTTCGAGCTGTTCCCGCACCTGGACCTCACGCGCAACCTGACCCTCGCCCAGGAGATCGTGCTGGGACGCGACAGCGCCACCGCGCGGGCCAAGGCCGGCGCGCTGCTGGAACGCGTGGGCTTGTCAGCCCACGCCCACAAGCATCCCGGCCAACTGTCCGGCGGCCAGCAGCAGCGCGTGGCCATCGCCCGGGCGCTGTCCATGGACCCGATGGCCATGCTGTTCGACGAACCGACGTCGGCGCTGGACCCTGAAATGGTCAACGAAGTGCTGGACGTGATGGTGGAGCTGGCCGAAGAAGGCATGACGATGATGGTCGTGACGCACGAAATGGGCTTTGCCCGCCGCGTGGCCAATCGCGTGGTCTTCATGGAGGACGGCGCCATCATCGAAGACAGCCCGACCGACCGCTTCTTCCGCGACGCCGCCAGCCCGCAGGCCCAGCGCTTCCTTTCCAAGATCCTTCCCCACTGACCCGGCCCGGCGCCCCGGCGCGCCGGCCTTACGACAAGACACGCATCATGGCGCACACCCGCATTCGTAAATTCAATACCCGCGACACCTATCCCGAGCAGCAGCTGGATAACGACCTGTGCCAGGCCGTCGTGGCGGGCAACCTGGTGTTCCTGCGCGGCCAAATCGGCCAGGACCTAGATTCCCGCGAATCGGTCGGCGTTGGCGACGTGGCCGCGCAGGCCGAGAAGGCCATGGCCAACGTCGCCATGCTGCTGGAGGAATGCGGCAGCGAGCTCTCGCACATCTGCAAGCTGACGGTTTATCTTGTCGATGTGCGGTACCGCGAAACCGTCTACCGCGTCATGGGCCGCTGGCTCAAGGGCGTGTTCCCGGTGTCCACCGGCATCGTGGTGTCGGCGCTGGCGCGGCCGGAATGGCTGGTCGAGATCGACGTGACGGCCGTCATCCCCGGTTGAATACCGGCCCGCTGACGCGGCATGCTAGGCTTTCCCGTTAACTCGGGAGGCCAGCATGCAATTCAACATCAAGGACCGCAAGGGCCAGATCATCGGCGTGGCGGACGTGCAGACCGGCGCCAACGCGCTGATGTCAGGCAGCTTTGCGCCCACCCCGCTATTCGCCCCTTACGCCCCCCTGTTCCATGCCTTGGAACAGGCTGCCACGGAGGCAACGACAGAAACGTCTGACCGCCTGCAACGGGACATCGACGGCCACGGCTTCCGTGCCGAGGGCCCCTTGCCGCTACCCACCAGCGCGCCCCTTGAGGCCCTGGCGATCACGCGCCACGGCGTCAGCTTTCGCCTGAAGCCGCCCGCTGCCGCGAAGGCCGGCGCATGACGCCTGCCATCCGCATCGGCCCCCTGGTCATCCCCTCCGAATTCGCCGTACTGCTCGTTGCGGCCGCCGTCGGTTTGCTGGCGGCGCGCCTGTTGAACCGCCAGCGCAGCGAGGCCAATGCACTGAGCACAGCCTTGTGGCGCGCGATGCTGGTCGGCCTGCTGGTCGCCCGGCTGGGTTTCGTCTGGCAATACCGCGAGCACTATCTGCCCGACCCGATCAAGATATTGGATTTGCGCGACGGCGGCTGGGCGGGGCTGGCGGGTCTTGCCGCCGCTTGGGGCTACGTGCTGTTCGCCACGGTCCGGCGCCACGCGCCGCGCGCCGCCCTGCTGGGCGCCGTGGCGCTGGCAAGTGTCGTGTGGGTCGGCGGCGGCCGCTGGCTTGCCCCCACGCCGCAAGCGCAGCCCGAATTGGCCGCGTTGGCGGTGCAGCGCATCGACGGGGCGCCGGCCGCGATGTCCGCGTTCCACGGCAAGCCCACCGTCATCAATCTGTGGGCCAGCTGGTGCCCGCCCTGCCGGCGCGAAATGCCGGCTTTCGCCAAGGCGCAGGCATCCAATCCCGACGTGAATTTCGTCTTCCTGAACCAGGGCGAGGCTCCGCCCGACGTCGCGCAATTCCTGGCGCAGCATGCGCCCGCCCTGCGCAATGTGCTGCTGGATCCGGCTGGCGAGGCATCACGCAAGCTCAGCAACCGCGGCCTGCCCGCCACACTGTTCCTGGACGCTCAGGGTCGTTTGGTCGACCTGCGCGTGGGCGAACTGTCCACGGCGTCGCTGGCGCAACGCCTGGAAGCCATCCAGAAAGCGGACGGCGGCTGACGCAGCCTCATTGCGGCGTCGCGCCAGCCCAGGGCAACGCCAGCCCCTGCATCGTCCGTTCAAAGAGATGCAGGCGCTGGCCGACGTGGGCAGGCGGCGCGTCCAGGCGCGCCACCATCACCGGGCCGTCTGGCAATGCGCGAATGGTGGCGACCACGGCGGGCGCCGCCTCGCCGGGCTTGGCGGGCATCGTGGTCCACGCCAGCAACTCGCCCGCTTCCACAGGGACTTGCCGCGCCTGGGCCTGATCCTGCCCGCACGCCGGGCACCACAGCCTGGCGGGATACACCCGGTGGCCGCAGGCGTGGCATTCAAAAACGTTCACGCTCATGCGCCCTCCGCCGACAGTACCGCCGCATTGGCGCACATTCCGTAGCGCAATTGCACCATGCCGTAACCGGTCACAACGCCGTGGCGTAGTCCGGGCAACTGGCGCGCCCCCGCCTGCCCCAGCAACTGCCGCGACACTTCGACCAACCCATGCATACCGCCCGCCGTGCCCGCTTGTCCCGCAGACAGTTGGCCGCCGGCCGTATTGACGGGCAACGCCCTTGTCGCGATGCGGCGGGCAACGAAACCCGGCAAGTCATCCGCACGCGCGAACCCCAGATCGCACAATTGCGCCAAGGCCATCGCCGGGTAGTCGTCGTACACGCTGATCACGTCCATGTCTTCAGGCCCCAACCCCGCCCGGCGCCACAGGTCCGGGGCAAAGGCCGCAATACCGGTCGCCAACCCGTCGCCTTCCTGCTGGTCGTCGTTGTAGCGAGCGTCGCTGGCGATCAGCCGCACGCTGACGCCTGGCGGCTGCGCGCGCAGCACCAGCGCACTGGCCCCGCTGACGACGGGCACGCAGTCCAGCCGGCCCAGCGGCGGCGCGACAAGCGGCGCATCCAGGTATTGAGCCAGGGTCAGCGGCTGACGGTAGGCGGCGTTCGGATTGTCGGCCGCCCATTGCCGTTGCGCCACGCACAACGCGCCATAGTCTTCGCGGCGCAAGCCGGTACGCGCCATTTGCCGCTGCGTCAGCATCGCGAACAAGGGATTCGGCCCCTCGCAGCCCAGGGGACTCAGGTATTCCTGCGCGCTGCGGTTGTAGCCACGCACCAGCCCGGCGAAGTCGGCGCCGGTGAAGTGGTCGCCGGACACCAGCACGATCGTCCGGGCCTGGCCGGCTTCCAGCGCCAGCCACGCCTGCCGCAGCAGATTGATGGCGCTGGCGCCCCCCATTTCGTCCTGCATGCACCAATTCAGCCGCAGGCCCAGGCGCCAACCCAGATCGATGGCGCGATCCGGCCGCAGCGTGAACGACGCCACGCCCAGCCCGTCCACGTCGGCGGGCGTCAACCCCGCGCCGCGCAGGGCATCGCCGATAGCCTCGGCCATCAAGCCGGCGGTGCTGCACGACGCATCGGGATGCCGTAGCGCCGGCGTTTCCCCTACGCTGACGATGCCCGGGCGAGGGTCCCCACTCATTCCGTGTCCTCGCGCGGCGGCTCGCGCGTCAGCAGCAAGGTGATCACCGTGATGGCGGCCATGCCCACCAGGAACCACGCGACCGGCGTGGCCGATTCATACTTGCGCAGCAGCGCCATGGCGATCAGCGGCGACAAGCCGCCCGCGAACACGGACGCCAATTCGTGCCCCAGCGCCAGACCCGTGTAGCGGACTTCGGCCGGGAAAAGTTCAGCGAAGTACGCGGGCTGCGTGCCGATCATGGCGGCGTGGCAGACCGTGTTGCCCAGGAAGAAGGCCAGGAATATCCATACCGGTTCCTTCGTCTGCACCAGCCAGAAGAAGGGAAACGCCACCAGCACCAGGCCGGCGGAGCCGATCAGGTACACCGCGCGGCGCCCGATGCGGTCGGACAAGTGGCCGAACCACACGAGCGAGCCCAGTTCGATGAACATCGACGCCAGCACGCCGCCCAGCATGACGTCATTGGGTATGCCCAGGAATTTGCCATAGGCCAGCGCAAACGCCAGGAAAATGTATGAGCCGCCGTTCTCGGCCACGCGCAGGCCCATTGCGGTCAGCACCTGGCGCGGATATCGGCGGAAGACTTCCACGGCCGGCATGCCGCGCTTGGCCGTCTTCTTGGCCTGCACGAACTCTTCGCTTTCGGGGATGTGCTTGCGGATGTACAGGCCCACGCCGAAGATCAGCACGCTCAGCAGGAATGGCAGGCGCCAGCCCCAGCTCATGAACGATTCCTGCGGCAATTGCTGGGCCAGCATGAAGACCGCCGACGACAACACGAAGCCGCCTGCCACGCCCAATTGGCTGAACGACGAGAAGTAGCCGCGCCGCTTGCCGCCGACCGCTTCGCTGATGAGCAGCACGCCGCCGCCCCACTCGCCCCCGGCGGCTGCGCCTTGCAGCATGCGCAGCACCACCATCGCCACGGGGGCCCAGAAGCCGACCTGCTCATAAGTAGGCAGCAAGCCGATCAGGAACGTGGCCGCCCCCATCAGCCCCAGCGTCCATTCCAGCGCGAGCTTGCGGCCGTAGCGGTCGCCGATGTGGCCGAAGATCACGCCGCCCAGTGGGCGCGCCAGGAAGCCCACGGCAAAACCGGCGAACGCGCCCATCGTGCCCAGCAGCGGGTCGGTGCCTTTGGGAAAAAACAGCTCGCCGAAGACCAGCGCCGCGGCCGTGCCATAGATGAAAAAGTCGTACCACTCCATCGCGTTGCCCGCGACGGAGGCCATCACTACGCGCCGGGTCCGCTTTCTTTTTGCCTCGTCGCCGGCGGACAACGCCGCCCCCTTGTATGCCATCGTCATTGCCGCCCCTTGGATTTTTGAATGTTCAATGGCGCGCAAGCGCCGGTTCACGCTATCGCGCCACGCGATAACCCGCGGCGTCCCGGTCCCAGGTGTCGCCGGTGATGCCTTCTTCCCGCAAGCGGAACTTGCGGACCTTGCCGTTTTCGGTGCGCGGCAGATCGTCCAGCACGCGCAGATAACGCGGCACCGCGAAATACGGCATGCGGGGCTGGCAGAAATCCAGCAGGGCCGCGTGCGTCAAGGACTGGCCGGGCTTGTAGACCAAGGCCGCCATCACCTCGTCCTCGGCCAGGTCGGAACGCACCGCGTAGACCGCCACGACCGCCACGGCAGGATGCGCCAGCAGCACCTGCTCCACTTCGTAGGACGAGATGTTCTCGCCGCGGCGGCGGATCGCGTCCTTCATGCGGTCCAGGAAACGAAAGTAGCCATCGGCGTCGCGGACCACGCGGTCGCCCGTGTGGAACCACAGGTTGCGCCAGGCTTCGACCGTCTTGTCGTCCATGCCGAAGTAGCCGGTCGCCACCGCAAAGGGCGGCGTCGCCCGCAGCAGCAATTCCCCGGGTTCGCCATCGGGCACGGGCGCGTCATGTTCGTCGGCCACCATCGCGTCGAATTCCGGCGCGACGCGGCCCATCGTGCCGGCCCGTTGCTCGGCCAGGGTTCCGCCGAGCGCGAAATTGGTTTCGGTCGACCCGTAGCCCTCCAGCAACGCGATGCCGGTGCGTTCGGTAAAGGCGCCGTGAAAGCGTTCAGGTACGCCGGGCGCCAAGGCGATGCGCGTGCGGTGCCGGCGTTCCGATGCGGCGGGCTCATGCGCCAGCAGCATCGGCACCATCGCGCCCAGCAGATAGGTCACGGTGGCGCCGGTGGCCTCCAGGCGGTCGAAATAGCGGCTGGCGGAAAAGCGTTCGTCGCACACGATGGATGCGCCCGTCACCAGCGCCTGGAAGCAGGCGTTCAACGCGTTGGTATGGAACAGCGGCAGGCTGGTGTAGAGCACGTCCGCATCGGTGATCTCCAGATTGCGGGCCGCGATCCTGCCCCACCAGTAGAACTGCGCATGCGGGCAGCACACGCCTTTGGACAGCCCCGAGGTGCCCGAGGTGTACAGGATGGCCAACATGTCGCCGGGCCGGATGTCGGCCGCGGTCGGCAGGGGCGCATCGGGCGGCGGTGGCGGCGCACTGGCCGGCGCATGCAGGCCATTGACCGGAGAGGCCTCGTCCAGCAGCCAGATCGCCCGCAAGCGCAACGCGTCTGCCGGCTCTGTGGCGGGCATGGCGGCCAGCGCCGACAGGGCCGGACAGGACGCCGCATCCGCCACCAGCAGCACGCAGCCGCTATTGGCCAGGATGTGCCGCAACTGCATGCCGCGGGACGCCGTATTGATGGGCACCACCACCGCGCCCAGCCAACCGCAGCCCAGGACGATGGACAGGAATTCGTGCCGGTTGCCGGCCATCAGGCCGACACGGTCGCCACGCCCGACGCCTGCCGAGGCCAGGCGGGCGGCCCAGCTTGCGGCGTGGGCCGGCGCATCGCCGAAGCGCAAGGCCCCACCCGGCGCCTGCACCCACAGGCGATCGCCCAGACGGGCGCCCTGCTCCACCAACAACGACGGCAATGTCAACGCATGCATGGCGACGCTTCCCCAGTTGTGCGGCCGCTGCCTGGCGTGGCGCGGCTCTATGGAATTAGTCTAGGAATCAACTATTTATGTGTCAAATTTATGGGTATTATTTATCTTATAAATCAGACTGATATCAAGGGCATGCGTGGACTTCGACTTGAATCTCATGCGGGTTTTCCTGACCGTGCTGCATGAACGCAGCGTGACGCGCGCGGCGCAGCGGCTGAACCTGACGCAGCCCGCGGTCAGCTATGCGCTGGCCCGGTTGCGCGAGCGTTTCGACGACCCCCTGTTCGTGCGCACCGCCACCGGCATGCAGCCCACGCCCATCGCCTTTGCGCTGGCCGGCCCGATCGAACGCGGCATGAACAGCTTTGCCGAAGCCGTCAGCCTGCGGCAGCGTTTCGACCCCGCCACCAGCACCCGGCGCTTCCGGCTGTCCATGTCGGATATCGGTGAAATGGTCTTCCTGCCGCTCTTGATGGAACGCGTGCATGCGCTGGCCCCACGCCTGCAGGTCGAGGTGCTGGAAATTCCGCTGGAGCAATTGCCCCAGGCGTTGAAGGACGGCGAGGCCGACCTGGCCATCGGCAACCTGGCGGGCCTGGGCCGCCATACTCGCCACGCCGATTTGTTCAGCGAGCGTTACGCCTGCATGGGGCGGCGCGGCCATCCGGTGCTGTCGGCCGGCCTGACCCGCGGACAGTTCAAGCGGCTGGACCATATTCTGGTGGCCTCGCGCGCCAGCGCCCATCGCCTGCTGGACGACGTGCTGGGTGAAGCCGGCCTGCACCGCCAGCCCTACCTGACGCTGCCGCACTTTTCCGCCGCCGCCGAGATCGTGCGCCGTACCGACCTGACCGTTACGCTGCCCTATCGAGCGGCCATCTGGTTCAACCGCGACAACGCGTTCGAGATCCGCCCCCTGCCGCTTACCCTGCCGCCGCTATGCGTGACGGTGCACTGGCACGCACGCTTTGAAAGCGATCCCGGCACGATGTGGCTGCGGCGTCTGGTCGAAGACACACTGGCCGACCGCAGCCCGGCATGATTTGATCGATTCATGCAACAGACCCTGGCAAGCCAGGGCGTAGATACGCGCAGTTCCTGCAACTAGACTGGCTCCATTCTTATTTCCTTCCCGGAGCCCTCCATGTCTATGCTTCCCGCCCTGCGCCGTCTGCTGCAGACCGCCGCCCTTGCCGCGCTGATCGCCCCGGCCCACGCCGCCGGCACCGACCTGACGCTGACCCATTTCAACCCCGGCAACGACGCCATCTTCCCGGTGTCTTCGGTGCTGGTCAGCGGCCAGCACGACGCCATCTTGATCGATGCGCAATTCGGCAAATCGCAAGCCGCAAAAGTGGTCGACATGGTGCGCGCCAGCGGCAAGAAGCTGACCACCATCTACATCAGCCACGGCGACCCCGACTTCTACTTCGGCCTGGACACGGTGCTGGCGGCCTTCCCCGACGCGCGCGTCGTGGCCACCGAACCGACCGTGCGCCACATCAAGGAAACCGTGGACGCCAAGATCGGGTTCTGGGGCCCGAAGCTGGGCGCCGATGCGCCGTCCAAGGCAGTCATCCCGCAAGTGCTGCAAGGCCGCACGCTGACGCTGGAAGGCCAGACGCTGGAAATCACCGGACTGGACGGCCCGCAGCCGGATCGCAGCTTCGTGTGGATCCCGTCGCTCAAGGCCGTCGTAGGTGGTGTGGTGGTGTTCGGCGACCTGCATGTGTGGATGGCCGACACGCAAACGCCGCAGTCCCATCAAGATTGGCTGGCCACGCTGGCGCGCATCGAGCAACTGGCTCCCGTCACGGTCATCCCGGGCCACTACGCGCCGGGCGCTCCGCTCAACCTGGAATCCGTCCGCTACACGCAAGGCTATATCCGCGCCTTCGACATGCAAGCCGCGAAGGCCGGCGACAGCGCCGCACTGATCGCCGCGATGAAGGCGCAGTATCCCAAAGCGGGCGCCGCCGCGTCGCTGGACATCAGCGCCAAAGTCGCCAAGGGCGAAATGAAGTGGTGACAGGCGGTGCGGGCGGCTAAGGGAGGCCTTTGCCGCCTGCGCCTGCTCTGTCAGGCGCTACCCCATTGCCGCCAGCATCAGGTCCAGGTTCTGCACCGCCGCGCCGGAGGCGCCCTTGCCCAGGTTGTCGAACACCGCGGTCAAGAGCACCTGGCCATGCTGCTCGTTGCCATAGACCGCCAGCCGCAGATCATTGGTGCCGTTGAGCGCCTGGGGATCCAGATGCGTGTGCGCCGCGGCTTCCTGGCGGTTCACAACCTGTACATGCGTCGTGCCAGCGTAGTGCCGTTGCAGGCAGTCATGCAATTGCTGGCTGGTCACGCCCGCCGGCAGCAAGCGTAGTTGCAGCGGAATCGTCAGCACGATGCCCTGGCGGAACGCGCCGTACGCGGGCACGAACACGGGACGTTGCGCCAGGCCCGCATGCGCTTCGATTTCCGGCGTGTGCTTGTGCGCCAAACCCAGTCCGTACAGCTGGAACGCCGGACCTTTCGCGCCGTCCGGCCCTTCATAGGCGTCCACGCTGGCGCGGCCACCTCCCGAATAGCCCGACACCGCATGCACCACGGCCGGGTAGTCGGCAGGCACCAGCCCGGCCTGGATCAAGGGGCGCAGCAAGGCGATGGCGCCCGTCGGGTAGCAGCCCGGATTGCTGACGCGCTTGGCATGGGCGATCAGGTCCGCCTGCCCCGCGTCCATCTCGGGAAATCCGTACACCCAGCCGGGTGTGGTGCGATGCGCCGAGCTGGCGTCGATCACCCGCACCTTCGGGTTCACGACGGACGCCGCGGCCTGGCGGGCTGGCTCGTCTGGCAGGCACAGGATGGCCACGTCGCTGGCGTTGATGGCTTCGGCGCGGCGTTGCGGGTCCTTGCGCTCGGCCTCGGGCAGCGTCAGCAGGCGCAGGTCGGTGCGGCCGTTCAGGCGTTCGTGGATCTGCAGGCCGGTCGTGCCTTGGTCGCCGTCGATAAAGACAAGAGGATGGGTCATGACGTGCTCCGTCCCGGTCGGGAGGTGGGGTTGTGGCGGGCGCCGTCGCTGGCAATCCCAGCGGGGCAAGTCCGTATCATCGATCCGCAGGCAACATAAGAAAAGTCGAATATCATGATCATTGGATTCATCTTTTCTGAACGATAAAGCCATGCGCGAAATCAGCCTGGACCGCTTGCGCACCCTGGTGGCGATTGCCGATCTGGGGTCTTTCGCGGATGCCGCCCGCGCCCTGCACCTGGCGCCCCCTACCGTCAGCCTGCACGTGGCCGACCTTGAAGCCCGCATCGGCGCGCCGCTCTTGACCCGCAAGCGCGGCCAGGTGCGGCCCACCACCATCGGCGAGACCCTGCTGGAGCGCGCGCGCCGCCTGCTGGCCGAAGCCGACCAGGCCTTGGACGACGTGCAGCGCCAGGTGCAGGGCCTGTCCGGCCGTGTACGGCTGGGCGCCTCTACCGGCGCCATCGCCCACCTGCTGCCGCAAGCCCTGGAAACACTGGGCCGCCACCACCCCGGCATCGACGTGCAGGTCGCCGTGCTGACCTCTCAGGAAACCTTGCAACGCCTGCATGACGGCACACTCGATGTGGGGCTGGTGGCGTTGCCGCAACCGCCCATCGACGGGCTGGTGCTCAAGCCCTGGCGCCGCGATCCGGTCATGGCGTTCCTGCCCGCCGGCTGGCCGGCACCGGCGCGCGTCACGCCGGCCTGGCTGGCAGACCGCCCGCTGATCCTGAACGACGCCACCACGCGGCTCTCGCGCCAGACCGGCGAATGGTTCGCCGGCGCCGGCCTGAACCCGCGTGCCCGCATCCAGCTGAACTACAACGACGCCATCAAAAGCCTGGTGGCCGCCGGCTACGGCGCCACGCTGCTGCCGCACGAGGCGACCGCGCCGCAACCCGACCCGCGCATCATCATGCGCCCGTTACGCCCCGCACTGTGGCGCCCGCTGGGCATCGCGCACCGCGCGGAAAAGGTGGAACAGGCGACCCGCCACGTACTGGACGTGCTGTGGGAACTACGCGCCGCAAACGGCGGATGAACCCCTCAAGCCGCGCGGCGGAAGTACGCCGTGCGCGCCGTTTCATCGCGCAGCCGGCGCGCACGCGAGCGAAACAGGTCCTTGCGGCCCACGATGCCCAGCAAACGGCCCGTGGCCCGGTCCACGATCGGCACGCGTCCGACGCCTGACAACGCCATGCGGTCCGCGATCCGGCTGGCCAGTTCGTCGGGATAACCGATCACCTGCTCGCGTCCGACCAGCATCTGCGCCAGGGTGCGGGAATCGTCCTGCGCATTCAGCGCCCACGCCAGCGAGTCGGCGCGCGTGACCTCGCCCACCACGACGCCTTGCGCGTCCACCACCGGATAGCTGGTGTGCACGGGTTGCAGCGTCGTGAAGTGTGCGACGGCCTGCGCCACCGTCGCGGTGTCCGGCAGCGTGGCGACGGCCTGCGTCATGATGGCCGACACCCGCACCAGGTCGAACGGGTCCACATGGTATTCGCGGCTGATGTGATGGCCGCGGCGCGCGATCTTCTCCGTCAGGATCGACCGTTTCAACAGCAAGACCGTCACGCCATACGCGAAGACGCAAGCGGCCAGCACCGGCAGCAGCGCCCCCATATCGCCGGTCAGTTCGACCGCGAACAGCGTGGCGGTCAACGGCGCGCGCATGGTGCCGCCCATCATCGCGGCCATGCCCAGCAAGGCCCAGAAACCGGCGTCCGCCTGCGGCAGCCAGGGCGTGGCCAATGCGCCCAGCGCGCCGCCGAAGATGAGCAACGGCGCCAGCACCCCGCCCGACGTGCCCGACCCCAGGGCGATAGACCAGATCGCCACTTTCACCACCAGCAGCAGCAACACCGCCTGGAACGCCAGGTCGCCCGCCAGCAGGTGGCGGATGTTGTCATAGCCCACGCCCAGCGCGGCGGGGTCGATCAAGCCGCCGATGCCGATCGCCAGGCCGCCAATGGCCGGCCACCACATCCAGTGCAGAGGCAGTTTTTCAAACAGGTCTTCGGCCGCATACACCAACGTCGTCAGCACGCCCGAGCCCAACCCCGCCAATACGCCCACCGCCGCGCAGGCCACAAGATGCCACGGGGTGAACGACAAGGCGCCCGCATAGGCGAAGACCGGTCCGGCGTCCAGCGCGAAGGCGCGCGTAGCCGCCGCCACCAAGGCCGCCATTGCCACGGGCAGGAAGCTGCGCGGCTTCCATTCGAACAGCAGCAGCTCGACAGCCAGCAACACAGCAGCCAGCGGCGTCGCGAAGATGGCCGTCATGCCCGCGGCGGCGCCGGCCACCAGCAAGGTCTTGCGTTCGGCGTCGTCCAGGTGGATGGTCTGCGCCAGCAAGGAGCCAATGGCGCCGCCCGTCATGATGATGGGCCCTTCAGCACCGAACGGCCCGCCGGTCCCGATCGACACCGCGGACGACACGGGCTTCAGGATCGCGACCTTGGGCTGGATCCGGCTCTTGCCGATCAGGATGGCCTCCATGGCTTCCGGAATGCCATGCCCGCGGATCTTCTCGGACCCGAAGCGCGCCATCAGCCCGATGATCAAGCAGCCCGCGACCGGAATGAAAACCGAGCCCCAGCCCAACGCCCCGGTCGTGATGGGCAAGTCGGCGAACGAGAAGCGGCCGTGATACGCCAGATTGGTACACAGGGAGATCAGGCGCAGCAAGGCCCAGGCGGCGGCCACGCTGGCCAGGCCGACGGGAATGGCCAACGCCATCAACAGGACGACGCGGCGGTCGGTGGTGAAATCGCCCAGGCGGGTGGACGCTTGGGCGGACGATGGCGCTGATGCGGCCGGGGCTGATGCGGGAGGGGTGTGCATAGGCGAAACGGAAGTTCTGGAAAAAAGCGGGAATACAGCGGGAATACAGGGAGGGATGCGACAAAAAAACGCCGGCGTTTGCGCCAGGTCATTTATATCGTATCACGACATATATTAGAATCGGCTCGTGAAAACGTCTCCGTCCCCCACTCCGCTGTCGCCCGCCGATTACGAATTGCTGGCCGACTTCCGTTACGCATTGCGCACCTTCGCCGCCTTCAGCGAAGGCGCCGCCGCTGAATTGGCGCTGACCCCGCAACAGCACCAGACGCTGCTGGCCATCAAGGGCACCCGCAAGAGCCCGGCCGGGCGGCGCGGCCTGTATGTGGGCGAAATCGCCGACCGCCTGCTGATCCGCCCGCACACGGCGGCCGAACTGGTGGGCCGGCTGGCCCGCCTGGATCTGGTCAGCCGCGAGGCCGATCCCGAGGACGGCCGCCGCGTCGAGGTCGTGCTGACCCCCAAAGCCGAGCGCGTGCTCGAAAGCCTGTCCGCATCGCATCTGGAAGAATTGCGTGCGATGCGGCCCCTGCTCGCCCGCTTGCTGACACGCATCGGCGACGAAGCCGCCTGATCGCGGCACGCGGGCTTGAATCGGGGGCCGTCCGCCGTCGCGTGATAAATTGTCGTCCCGCGACATATTTGAAGCACGCGAGGAGATCGTTTTGGGTGTGGCAATCAAGCGCTGGCTGAGCTCGTTCGCGCCAGCGCCCGTCGGCGTCAACCGGCGCGAGAAGCTGTATGGCGTCCTGGGCGCGCTGGTGGGACTGTTCTGCACGGAATGGGTGGGCCGCCACGCGCTGGGCAGCGCCAACCCCTGGTTCATCGCCCCGATGGGGGCATCGGCCGTGCTGCTGTTCGCCGCGCCTGCCAGCCCGCTGGCCCAACCCTGGTCCATCCTGGCGGGCAATCTGGTGTCGGCCCTGATCGGGGTGTTCTGCGCGCAGATGATTCCCGTGCCTGGCGTGGCGGCCGCCGTGGCGGTGGCCCTGGCCATCGGCGCCATGTTCAGCCTGCGGTGCCTGCATCCCCCCAGCGGCGCGGTGGCGCTGACTGCCGTGCTGGGCGGGCCGTCCGTCGCCAGCCTGGGTTATGGCTTCGCGCTGTGGCCGGTGGGGCTGAACTCCCTGATCCTGCTGTGCATCGCCGTGGCGTTCAATGGCGCGCTCAAGCGCAACTACCCCCGGCGCCACGCCGATCCGGCCCCCGGCCACCACACCCGCGACGCGGCGCCCAGCGCCAGGCTGGGCTTCAGCCGCGCCGACCTGGACGAAGCCCTGTCCCAGCGCGGCGAACTGCTGGACATCAGCAAGGAAGACCTGGAAGACATCGTGCTGGCTGCCGAACTGCGCGCCAGCCTGCGGCGCTTCGGCGACGTGTCCTGTGCGGACGTCATGTCGCGCGATGTCGTCACGGTGCAGGAACAGGATCCGCTGGACTACGCGATCCGCCTGTTCGACAAGCACCGGCTGCAAGCGCTGCCCGTGCTGGATTCCGCCGGCCGCTACGCCGGCATGCTGGCGCAGGCTGACGTGCTGGCGCGCAAGAGCCGGCTCGTGACCGCCACGGTCGACGGCGTTCCCGCCCTGGATCTGCTGGTGGCCGACTGCATGCGCAGCGAAGTCCCCTTCGCCACGCCCGGCCTGCCGGTGATCGAATTGGCGCGCCCAATGTCCGACAGCCTGCACTGCGTGCCGGTGCTGGATGCCTCGCGCACCTTGCACGGCCTGATCACGCAGTCCGACCTGGTGGCCGCGCTATACCAGATGGCGGTATCGGCCAGTTCGCAGGCCGCTGCGGGCGCAGACCCCGGCAAGCGCGTCGCCTGAGCCCTCCGTAGCCCTACGGATTCCTGTCCGCACTGGCCGCAAGGCATAATTTCAGGCGTGAATCCCCTATCGCGCACGCGCGCCCTCTTCTGCTGGCTCATCCTGTTCTGCCTGGGCGCCGCCTGGATCGCCCGCCAGGAATACGTCGACCAATACGACCGCTTCTTCCAGAGCACCAGCATCGCCCAGCGCATGTTGAGCCAGAAGACGGTCCAGCACGAAGCCGTGCTGGCTACGCTGGCGGCGCTGTCGCACCCGCCCGCGCCTGAACGACTGTACCCCAGCCTGCAACCGGCCTTGCCGCAGTTGCTGGGCCTGGGCTATCTGGCCGACGGCGCCTGGGCCGGCAGCCTGGCCGCGCCGCCGGGCCTGTCCGACGCACTGGAGCGCGCACGCCAGTTGGGGCGGCCCGTCGTCTTGCCGGAGGACCCCGCCCGGTATTGGTTGATTTCGCCATCCAGCTGGAGCCTGCTGCTGGATGCCCGCCAGTTGGTACCCGCCGCCGACTTTCCGCCGGGCCTCGCCAACCTGAGCCTGACCGTGGACCAGACGGCGCTGCCGCTGCTGGACAAGCAGCCGGACGACGCGCCGGGCTTGACGATGACGCTGCAAAAGCCGCTGGGCGCGGCCAGCCAGCCCTTCCAGATGCGCAGCACGCGCACGTTGACGCCGGATGCCTGGCCCTGGACGGCCTGGCTGGCGTGGGCCGTGGCCAGTGCCTTGCTGATGGCCGGCGCCGCGGCCTGGCAACGTTCACGCGCCGACGCGCGCCGCCAACAGGAACAGGCACGGCTGGCGGCGATGGCGCGCTTGAGCACGCTGGGCGAAATGGCCGCCGGCATCGCCCATGAATTGAACCAGCCGCTGACCGCCATCCTGGCGCACACCCGCGCCGCCGGACGCCTGCTGGACGACGAAGAAGAGCGCCCCGCTGTGCGTCACGCCTTGCTGGCCAGTTCGGAACAGGCCAAACGCGCCGCGGACATCATCAGCCGCATGCGCGCGCTGGTGCAACCCAGTTCGCCCGCGCGGCGCGAAGCGCTGGACCCGGATGCGCTGGTGGCGTCCTTGCGGTTCCTGCGTGAACCGGATCTGGCCCGCCAAGGCATCCGCATCACCTGGCACAACGCCAGCCCCGGCGCCCGGCCGCTGGGCGACCGCGTGGCGCTGGAGCAGATCCTGCACAACCTGGTCCAGAACGCGGCGGATGCGCTGGCTGACACCGACGGCCCGCGCCACATCCAGATCGAAGGCCGCGCCGAGGGCGAGGAATACCTGTTCACCGTCAGCGACACCGGCCCCGGCATCGCGGCCGATGCGTTGCCGCGGTTGTTCGCGCCGTTCTACACCACACGCCCGCAAGGCATGGGCCTCGGGCTGGCCCTGTGCGATACGCTGGCCGGCTCCATGGACGGCCGCGTCGCCGCCCGCAACCTCGCCCCCGCCGGCGCCTGTTTCACCGTCAGCCTGCCACGCTCGGGAACCCCCGCATGACCACCCCAGACGCCCACACCCACGCGCTTTCCCCCCAGGTCTATCTGGTTGACGACGACGACGCCGTGCGCGATGGGCTGGCGCTGCTGTTGCGCAGCGTCGGCCTGCGCAGCACCGGTTTCGGCGACCCGCTCGCCTTCCTCGCGCAGCTGTCCCCGAGCGCCATCGGCTGCGTGGTGCTGGACATTCGCATGCCCGGCATCAGCGGGCTGGACGTGCTGAGCCGGCTGGCCGAGCAATCGGACTTGCCCGTGGTCATGCTGACGGGTCACGCCAACGTGGACCTGTGCCGCCGCGCCTTCAAGGGCGGCGCCATGGAATTCCTGCAAAAGCCGGTGGATGACGACGTGTTCCTGGATGCGGTGCAGACCGCCGTCCGCACCCACATCGCCAGCCGCGAACGCTTGGCCGTGACCCAGGCCGCCGCCGAACGCCTGGCACGGCTGTCGGGACGCGAGCACGAGGTACTGGAACGCATCGTGCAGGGCATGAGCAACAAGGAAATCGCGCGCGAGTTCGACCTGTCGCCGCGCACCGTGGAAACCTACCGCGCCAACGTCTTCGCCAAGCTGGAAGCCGATTCGCTGGCGCAGCTGATCCGCCAATACGCCACCTTGCTGGACTAGCCGCCGCGTAGCGCCCTCCGTAGCGCTACGGAGAGGCCCGCGTATTCGGGCGTATACCGCCCGGCGCGCGTTTTGGCCACACTGACTGCTCCTACCGAATGTTCCCGAAAAGGACGCAGACCATGAACCGTTTCACGCTTGCCACCTTGATCTCCACCCTGGCTTTTGCCGGCGCCGCCAACGCCGCCGTGCTGAGCGAAAGCAATCTGTCGATGGCCGATGCGCAGAAGCTTGCCACCGCCACCGTCGCCGCCTGCCAGGCCAAGGGCTACAACGTGAGCGCCTCGGTCGTGGACCGCGCCGGCCTGCTCAAGGCCTTTGCCCGCGCCGACAACGCCGGTCCGCACACCATCGAAGCCAGCCGCGCCAAGGCCTTCACCGCCGTGTCCGCCAAGACCCCGACGTTGACCATGATGGAAAACGCGCAGAAGAACCCGGGTGCGGCCAACCTGACCGACATCCCCGGATTCCTGCTGTTGGGCGGCGGCGTGCCGGTCAAGGCCGGCACCGCGGTCATCGGCGCGATCGGCGTGGCCGGCGCCCCCGGCGGCAACCTGGATGCCCAGTGTGCCGACACCGTGCTGGAAGAAAACGCCGCGATGTTCAAATAATGCGTGGCTGGGCGGGCGCCCGGACGACCCGCAGCCCCGCCCAGATTCCCGCAAAGCAGGCCGCGCCGAAGACCCAGCCAGACAGCGCACCTGCCATCACCCCGGACAGCAGCGTGCCCACGGTGCATCCCAGCGCCGTCATGCCGCCCCAGCCCATCAGCACCCCGCCCGCAAAATTGCGGGCGATGTCTTTCACGGACGGCAATTTGGGCCGGAACGCGCCGGCCGCCAAGGCCGCCGCCCACGCCCCCGCCACCAGCGCCAGCACGAACACGCCGTTGTTCGACAGCAGCATGCGCTTGACCACAGTTGCGCAGCCGGCGAACGTGTCTAACCCTTCCAGCCGGTCCGGCAGCCAGCCCGTGCCTGCCGCAGCCGTGCGCGCCAAGCTGCCCAATTCGGCCGTCACGCCCAAGGGCGCAATGCGCAGATAGGCAATGACACCGATGAAGCCCACCAGGATGCCGCCCACCGCGGGCGGCCAGCGGTCTCGAAATACCGACTGCCAGGGCGAGACGCCCGCATCAGCCGCACGTAGCTGCGCCCCGCCGCGACGGATCACGGCCCAGCCAATCACCGCCAGCAGCGCGCCCTGCAGCAGCAGCGTGCCGCCATAGCCCAGGCGCTGCGGCAGCCACACCACCGGCGCCTCCTGGATCAACGCCAGATAGAGCGCGTTCCACGTTGCAAAGCCCAGCACGAAGCCCACACCCGCGCCCAGCAAGGCAAACGGAGAGGCCAGCGCGCCTTCGCCCAGCCGGTAGAAATGCGCGCTGATGCAAGAGCCGGATACGCGCATCCCGACGCCAAAGACAAAGGCCCCCGCCACCAGCGCCAGGCTGACCGGGCCGATGTGCGCGCCCGGCGGCAGGCGCGCAGGCGAAGGCACGGGCAGGAACGCGCCGAACACCGCGTGATAGCCCAGCGTGCCTACGCCCAGCGCAATCAGCACCGCGAACATGCCCGACGTTTCTCTTTTGTCGATGAAGTCCCGCGCGATGCAATAGAAGCAGAAGCGCGAGCGTTGCAGCACGATGCCGAACGCCGCGCCCAACAAGACGGACAAGGACAGGTTGCGCCCGCCCTCGGGCAAGGGCGCCAACAGCCACGCCGCCACGAAAACGGCCGCCATCACCGTGGCGGCCGACACCACACGTAGGGTGCTCACTCAGGTCTTACCCCACACCGTGCCCGACGGGTTGCTGATCGGTGACCCGACGCTGTTGCCGTATTCCGTCCACGAGCCGTCATAGTTGCGCACGTCATAGCCCAGCAGCTTGCGCAGCGCAAACCACGAATGGCTGGACCGTTCGCCGATGCGGCAATATGTGATGATGGGCTTGGTGCCATCCACGCCTGCGGCCTGGTAGATCGCTTTCAGTTCGTCCGCCGACTTGAACGTGCCGTCTTCGGCCACCAGCTTGCTCCACGTGACGTTCACCGCCCCCGGCACGTGGCCGGCGCGCACCGCCAGTTCCGGCACGCCGTTGGGCGCAAAGATCTTGCCGTTGTATTCGTCGGCCGAGCGGATGTCGACCAGCACGCCGTCCTTGTCCTTGCGGGCCACGGCCAAGACGTCCTGCAGGTGCGCGCGCAGCGCCGCGTTGGGCTGCTTGATCTGCGCGGTGCCGGCCGCCTGGATCTTGGCGCTATTGGACAGGGGCCGGCCTTCGGCCTCCCATTTCTTGCGTCCGCCGTCCAGGATCTTCACGTTGTCGATGCCGTAGATGTCGAAGATCCACGCGCCCCAGGCCGCGAACCAATTGTTGTTGTCGCCGTACAGGATGGTCGTCGTGTCGGGGTTGATGCCGGAGCGCGCCAGCAACGCCTGGAACTGCTTGGGCGGGGCAATGTCGCGGTTCACGGTGTCGACCAGATCCGTATGCCAGCTGACGTTCGCCGCGCCCGGGATATGGCCGCGTTCGTACAGGCCCGGGTTCACGCTCACCTCCACCACCCGCACCTTCGGATCGTTCAGGTTCTTTTCCAGCCACTCGGTCGTGACCAGGTACTTGGCATGTTGCGCCGTCGCCGGAAAGGCGATGAAAGTGGCTAGCGCGGCAAAAGTGCCGACCAGCAGCTTGCGTGGGGACATCGGATTCTCCTGAATTCGGCTACTGGGCGAGCCGTTTGAATCCGGACGATATCGGCTTGCCCGCCGCAGGCGAACGACATTGTTTTCATATTCTGATTACTTATTCAGCTTACAGTCAGGTGAAATCGACGCCATGCGACACTGCTGGACATTGCCGACCCTGAACCTCCGCCAATGCCCCTGCCACCCTCCTCTGCGTTGCTGGACGACATCCTTCGCGCCGTCCCCCGCCGCTACCGTGTTCCCGAGACGCTGGACGAGGTGGCAACGATGCTGAACGGCGGTTCATCGACCGCACTTGCTGTCACGGTGGAACAAGCCCGCCTGGCGCTGGCCGCCGGGACGGCGCCCGAAGCGGCGACCAAGCAAGGATTCATCCAGGCGCTGGCAAGGTTGATCCATGAAGCGATGCGGACAGAAGGCGGGGACCCCGCCTTCCAGGCCATCGTGCTGCGGCACGGGGCGCCGCAAGTGCGCGAATTCGCACATCTGTCCACCACGGCCGATCAGGACCGCCGCCAGATCCATGCCGCCGTCAATGGGATCGCGCACCCCGCCAAGCTGCAGCGCATGGCGCCGAGCCAGGACCGGGACGCTCTGGCGGCGCTGCAGGCCGCCTCGGCCTCGGCGTCGTGGACGGCGCTGTCCGAGGCCGCACAGCGGCTTCGCGCCATGCAGGAGAAAACCGTGGAGCCCGCCGTGCAACGCGCGCTGGCCCGCCTGCTTGACGATCCGGCCCTGGCACGCTTGCAACGCCTGGACGTCCTGGCGCCGGATGGACAGGTGCGGCAATACCAGTCCCTATGGGACCGCCACGGCCCGCGCTCCGGCAGCCAGACCGCGGCGGCCCAAGGCTGCGCCGCACAGCGTCGAGGCGCGGCCGTAGAAGCCTTGGCCACAGAGGCACTGGGCGCCCTGTCCCAACGACTGAACGAAGCCGAAGGCGCGCCGCTGCCCTACCGCGTGGTGACGTCGATGCTGGTGCCGGCATCGATACCCGCCAGCGCCGAACGCGCCAAGAGCGAGTGGGACGCCGTCCTGCTGCGCCAGACGCGCACGGACGCCGCCACGCCCGTATGGGATGTCTGTCTGTTGCTTGAAGCGAAGGCGTCCATCGACGCGGCAACAGCGGATCTGCCGCGCTTGCAGCGGGGCTTGCGCCTGCTTGCACACGCCGACGACAACGCCGTCTATCCGTTCCAGACCCGACAAGGCGTGGTGCATCTGCGCGGCGCATCGCTCAGGGCGCTGCCGGCCGATTCGCCCGATCTGGCGAACACGGTGCTTTATTGCTGCGATGCGCCCGCCGAGACCGCGCCGCGCCTGCTTAGCGCGGCCAGCCGGATGCAATTGCTCTCTGCGCCGGCCAGCGTGGCCTACGCGTGCCGGTTGGCGGACAAGCAGCAGCCCGATCCCGACGCGCTGGAATCGGTCTGGAGACAATTGCTGGAGTCGCCCCAATGGGCGCCCGTGCTTCACCAGTATCCGATGCTGCGTCAGGTCCGAGCCTTGATGGTGCATGTGGATGACCTGTTGGCAGCGGTCTAGCGGCCCCGGCCGTCCACCACCCGTCACGCCACGCCTTTTCCAATTCCGTCCAGCGCACGGATCTCCGCGTCCGGCAGCGCCAGCTTCGCTGCGGCCAGGTTCTCGCGCAGATGGGCCACCGACGACGTACCCGGGATGACCAGAATGTTGGGCGCGCGCTGCAGCAGCCATGCAATCGCCACTTGCATCGGCGTCGCCCCCACGCGTTGCGCAACGTCCGTGAGCGTGGCGGATTGGAGCGGGCTGAAACCGCCCAGCGGAAAATACGGCACATAGGCGATGCCATCCTGCGCCAGCGCGTCGATCAGCGCGTCGTCATGCCGATGCGCCAAGTTGTACTGGTTCTGCACGCAGACGATCTCGCAAAGCGCACGCCCTTCCTGGACTTGCTTGGCAGTCACGTTGCTCAGGCCGATGTGCCGGACCAGGCCGCGCTGCTGAAGCTTCACCAGCGCCGACAAGGGCCCTGCGATCGAGCCTTCCTCCGGCCCGTGCACGCCGAACATGATGCGCAGATTCACGACGTCCAGCACGTCCAGCCCCAGATTGCGCAGATTGTCCTCGACCGCGCGTTCCAACTCTGCCGCGCCATCGGCGCGTATCCACGACGCGTCTTCACCCCGGCGGGCCCCGATCTTGGTGACCAGCACCAGATCGTCCGGGTATGGCGACAGCGCCTCACGGATGATCTGATTGGTGACGTGGGGCCCGTAGAAGTCGCTGGTGTCGATATGGTTGACGCCATGGGCCACGGCCTCCCGCAGCACGGCCAGCGCCGCGTTGCGGTCGCGCGGCGGACCGAAAACACCGGGCCCGGCCAGTTGCATCGCGCCGTAACCCAGGCGCTTGACCTGCCGGGTTCCCAGCGCGTAAATGTCTTGGTCCTTGTCTTCCTGGTGTAGCGGGGCCATGTCGGATCTCCTGGGCGAAACGCACAGATTAGTCCTTTCCGCAGCCTTGGATAATCAGGCAAAAATGGCCTTGACGCACAGCGTGCGTCAAGGCCATCCCGTTCGATCCGCTCCTGCTCAGGCCGCCGCGATCAGCCGAATGCCGCCGCTGCCTTCCCGTTCCAGCTGCGCGACCAGCCCCAGCTCCCAATCCAGGTATTCGCGGAACCCCTGGTCCCGCGCCGACAGGTCGTCAAACAGATACGGGCTGATGCTTTGGTCGTCGTCGCCGGTCAGCACGCCCTGCGCGCCCTTGGCAAGTTCCAGGCCCTGCGCCTTCCAGGCCCGCGTACCGCCCAGCAGGTACTGCACCGGGCGCTTGCTGCGCCAGGCCAATTCGGCCGCCACGGCGCTGGCCAGCACGCCGTCCGACGACGCCACCACGACGGTGCGCTGGTCGTCCGGTGACAGGAATTCCGCCAGCCGGTCCGGCGCTGCGAAACGCGCGCCGGGCACATGGCCGCGTTCATAGGCCACGCGCGACTCCACGTCGAACACGATGGCCTCGTCCACGTCGAGCGCGGCACGCAGCGCCTCTGCGCGCAGGCCCGGGGCGTCCGGCCGATGACGCAGCACCCGCCGCGGCTCGGGGCCGCTTTGCACGGGCGCCAGCGCGGACGGTTGATACAGATAGACCTCGACCGCGCCCAATTGCGCCAACCAGGCGCCGGTGGTCAGCGCGCGCACGCCGTCCCAATCCGCCAGCACGACGCGTGCGCGGCGGGTCGCCAGGTACTCGTCGGTCGCCTGCACCAGTTGCCCGCCCGGCGCCCAGCGCCAGCCTTCCAGATGCCCGGTCTCGTATTCCTCGCGGGTGCGTACGTCGAACTTGTAGAGCGTGCGCGTCGCCTGCTCCGCCTCGAACGCCGCGAGCGTCGCCGCGTCGATGTACCCGATGCCGGCGCGTTGCGCCACGTCGCGGGCCTGTTCGCGCGCAGCGGCCAACGCGGCTTCGCCCGGCTCCGGCAAGGCCGCGTGGCGGCCATAAGCCAGTTCCCGGCCCGACAGCAGCCATTCCATCGTGCCGTTGCGCAAGGAGGCGACACGGTTCGGGATGCCGGCGTCGATCAGCGTCTGCGCGCCGACGATGCTGCGGGTGCGGCCGGCGCAGTTGACCACCACAAAGGTCTTGGGATCGGGCGCCAGCTCGCGGATGCGGTAGACCAGTTCCGCCCCCGGCAGGCTGTGCGAGAACGGCAGCGTGAAGTTGTGGAATTCCTCAGGCGTGCGGCTGTCGACCACGACGATATCGTCGCCGCGCGCCACGCGCTCGTGCAGTTCCTCGACGTCGATCCAGGGCGTGTGCTTCTCATGTTCGATGACCTCGCCGAACGCCTTGCTGGGCACATTCGTGCCCGAGAACAGCTCCAGGCCCGCACGCTCCCAGCCGTCCGTCCCGCCGGCCAGCACCGACACGTCGGTCCAGCCCAGGCGGGTCAGCTTGGCCGCAGCCTGATGGGCCTGGGTTTCGTCGTCGTCCACCAGCACGATGCGGGTGTCGCGGCGCGGCACCAGTCGGTCGGCCAGCAGTTCCAGTCGCCACAGGGGCGCCGGCACGGCATACAGCAGATGGCGGCGGGCATAGCGGCCGGCCTCACGCACGTCCAGCACGGCGATCTCGGCCTCGCCACGCAGTTCGTCCTGCAATTCTTGCGGCGACAGGCGCGCGTGATAGATGGCTGCGGGCGGCGAAAACGTCCGGTACGTGCCGCCCGCGGTGCTTTCGAACACCACGCGGCCGTGCAGCCGGTCCAGCGCCAGGCCATAGAAGTGCAGATGCGCGCCAGGCTCGTCGCCGACCAATTCGATGGTGTGCACGTCGCCGGGGCCCAGCACGATCGAACTGCCGGGGCCGACGTCCACGCGCCGCACATGGGTCAAGGTATCGCGCAGCGGATCCTGGCTGGAGGCGCGCGCATAGACCTCGTTGCGCTCGTTGCCGTTCACCCCGGCGATGATGGCCCACGTCGTATGGTCATGCGGCGGCTGTGCCTTGCCCGGTTCGCCCAGCGACAGGTACAGCGCATAGCCGCCGTCGATGTTCTCGGCCAGACGATAGATCGAGGTCGGGCGGCCCGGCACGACGGCAAAGGCATCGGCGGAAAACAGGTCGCGGCGTTGCCCCAGCGCTTCCAGCAGCGTCGCTACCTGAGCCAGTTGCGCGGGCGTGGCTTGCGCCGCATCGGGCGCCAGTTGCCGGACCTGGGCGATGAAGGCGCGCACGGCCTGTGCGCGTTCGGTGTGCTTGCTGAGGGCCGGCGCGGCCGTTTGGGCAGAGGTGCTCATGGGATGACCTGGACTTCCTGTAATGAAGAGAAGTCCAGGCTACGTGCGCGCCCCGGACGGGACAACGTAGAAATGCGTCTATGGATATGCGGCGCGCGGTTCGGCCCGGCGTCAGCCCTCGCCCTTCAACTCGCGGTCCACGACTTCGCGCGTCAGTGTCGGCACGAACATCTCGATGAAATGGAAGGCGTAACCGCGCAGCCAGGCGCCCCGGCGGATGGCCAGGCGCGTCAGGTTGATCTCGAACAAGTGGCGTGCATCGATGGCGGTCAGGCGGGTGTCGCGTTCGGCGTCCCAGGCCACCGCGGCCACGATGCCCACGCCCAGTTCCAGTTCCACATACGTCTTGATCACGTCCGCGTCCATCGCGGTCATCACGATGTCGGGCGTGATGCCTGCCCGGGCGAAAGCCTCGTCGATATGGGCGCGCCCGGTATAGCCGCGCCCATACGTGATGAGCGGATAGCGCGACAGCTGCGACAGGCTGACGCCGTCATGCTCGCGCTCCAGCGGGTGGCCGCGCGGCACGATGATGCTGTGGCTCCATCGGTAGCAAGGCAGGTTCACGAGCCCGGGATAGTCCGCCACGGCCTCGGTCGCCACGCCGATATCGGCCTCGCCTTCCAGCAGCATTTCAGACACCTGCTTGGGCGAGCCCTGATGCAGATGCAGCACCACGTCGGGATAGCGCTGCCGGAATTCCTTGATGACGGGCGGTAACGCGTAGCGCGCCTGCGAATGCGTGGCCGCGATCGACAGCACGCCCTTGCGGCTGTCGGCGTATTCCGCGCCCGCATGCCGGATGTTGTCGGCGCATTGCAGGATCTGCTCCACCAGCGGCAGGATCAGCTCACCGGGCGGCGTCAAACCGATCAGCCGCTTGCCCGAGCGCACGAAGATGTCGACACCCACCTCTTCTTCCAGCTCGCGTATCTGGCGGCTGACGCCGGGCTGGGACGTATGCAGGCTTTCGGAAACATCGGTCAGGTTGAAGTCCTGGCGCACGGCTTCGCGCACCGACCGCAGTTGCTGGAAATTCATCGCGCGCCTTCAGCCCAGAAAGGCCAGTTGATTGCCTGACGGATCTTTCACGTACATGACGCGCGGCTGCGCGTCGGGCAGCGAACAGACAGGGTGATGCCCCGCCTGGCGCAAGCGCGCCAGGATCTCGTCGTAGGCAGGGGTATTGATGGCCAGGTAATCGGGTTTGACGGCCCGGCTGACTTCCGCCACAGGCGACAGCGACAAGGTCGCTCCGCCCAGCGAAAAAAGCAGGCGCTGGTCGTCGGCACCCGCCACCTCTTCCAGGCCGATCACGCGGTGATAGAAATCCCGGACCGCTTCCGTCCGGCGCGACAAGAACGGAAGCTGTACCGATTCAATCGAAAGAAATGGAGTCATGCCCTGCTGCCAGCCATGGAACAAGGCAAATTCTAGTACCCGGGGGTACAACCGGACAAAGAGGTTGTAATTGCTTCTACATAGCCAGAAACCCTAAAGCGCAAGGCTTATTTGCATATGCCTCACGCGCTGCGGCGCAGTGCGTCGCGGGTGGCGGCGAAGGCGCGATCCAGATCGCCGATCAGGTCCAATGGGCTTTCCAGGCCGATGTGCAGGCGCACAACGGAGGGTTTGCCCGCGCCCTGTTGCCAGAAGCTGTGTTCGGCCAGACGCTCGGGCGAAGCCTCCAGCGCCAGGCTTTCATAGCCGCCCCAGGACGCGCCGATGGAAAAGTACTGCAACGCATCGATGAAGCGCGATGCGGCCGTCGGATCCGGGTTGCTGAAGGCGAACGACACCAGGCCGCTTGCGCCGCTGAAGTCGCGCCGCCACAGCGCATGGCCCGGGTCTTGCGCCAGTGCCGGGTAGTAGACGCGCGCCACGTCCGCGTGCCGCGCCAGGTATTCGGCCACGGCCAGCGCATTCGTTTGATGACGCGCCAGCCGCACGTCCAGCGTGCGCAGGCCCCGCAAGGTCAGATAGGCGTCGTCCGCGCCCACTGACAGGCCCAGCGCGTCGTACGTCACGCCGATCTTCTGCGCCAGTTCCGCGCTGTCGACGGTGACCACCCCCATCATCACGTCCGAATGGCCGGCCAGGTATTTGGTGGCCGCCTGGATCGAGATGTTCGCGCCCAGCGCCAGCGGCTGGTAGTACAGGCCGCCGCTCCAGGTATTGTCGGCCGCGACCAGCACGCCATGGCGCCGCGCCGTGGCGGCCAGCGCGGGCAGGTCCAGCACTTCGAACAGCAGTGAACTGGGGGACTCCAGATACAGCAGCCGCGTGTTGGCCCGGATGCGCGATTCCAGCGCATCCTGCGCGGGTGAGAAATATTCGACCTCGATGCCGTAGCGTTGCAGCAGCGACTTGTCGACCTTGCGCACGGGCGAATAGACGCTATCGGCCACCAGCGCATGGTCGCCCGGCGCCAACGTCGCCAACAGCACCAGCGCAATCGCCGACAGGCCGGACGGCGCCAGCACGGTCCGGTAGCCGCCTTCCAGCGAGGCCACCGCTTCCTCCAGCGCCTGGTGGGTATCCAGGCCGTGACGCCCGTATGTCGCCACGCGATCGCCCGCGGCGCGCTGCTTGTTCAGGGCGGCATGGGTGGCGGTATCGGCAAAGCGCACGGTGCTGGTGCGCACCACCGGCACGTTCACCGGACCCGACCCGCCCTTCAGTTCGGGCGACCCGGCATGCACCAGCCGGGTCTGCACTTGTGCGTGGTCGAGGCTCATGCGCGCACCTCTTGGCCGGGCTTCATCTGGGTGGCGTTGTAGTTCAGGATCTGACCGGTGGCCAGGTCGATGCCGATGCGCCCCGACAATGTTTCCAGCGGCTGCCCGTAAAGGTGGAAATGCAGCGTCGGCGTGTCGCCGGTGACGTGAATGCTATGGATGTCGTCGGCCAGGAACGACACGGACTGCCCGGGTTGCACCACCACCTCGCGCACCTGCTCCAGCGTGGCGCGCCCTTCCTGCGAGCCGTCGTCGCTACGGCGGTACACGCGATTCAGTTCCTGACCGGACAGCGCCACGATGGCGGCCCAGGTCGTATGGTTATGCGGCAACGTGGTCTTGCCCGGATTGATCGAATTCAGATACAGCGCCGGCACGCCCGGCGCATCGTCCGGGTTCAGCCGGTAGCGGGTGGACGCGCCCACGCCCTGCCCGGTTGCGGGTGGCGGGAAGTCGGACACGGGAAACAGTTCCTGGCGTTGCGCCAGTTGCTCCAGGCGCGCGGTCACCGCGGCCAGGCCCTCTCGGGTGACGGGGCCGTCGCCCAGCAGGTGTTGGATATCGGACAGCGCCGCTTGCACCTGCTGGCGGCGTTCTTTGGAAATTGCGGATTCAGTGCTCATGGTCAGACTCCAGTGGGGATCACACCGCCAGGCGCAGCGGATCGAATGTCAGGTAGCTTGCAATAGGGTCAGGCGACGATTGGCGGGCCACGGCGGCACCGGACGACCGTTGCAGGAAGGCCCGCGTGCGTTCGCTTTGCGGCGAACCGAAGATGCGCGACGGGGGCCCGGATTCCACGATGCGGCCCGCCTCGGTGAAGTACACGGTGTCGCTGACCTCTTCGGCAAAACGCATCTCATGCGTCACCAGCATGCAGGTCAGACCGTCCTGCACCAGGTCGCGGATCACGGTCAGCACCTCCCCCACCATCTCCGGATCCAGCGCGGACGTCACCTCGTCGAACAGGATCAGCTCGGGTTGCAGCGTCAACGCGCGCGCAATGGCCACCCGCTGCTGCTGGCCGCCCGACAGCTCGCCCGGATAGGCGCGTTCCTTGTGGTCCATGCGCACCTTGGCCAGCAGTTCGCGTGCACGCGCCTCCGCCTGGGCCCGCGGCTGCCCGCCCACCTTGATGGGCGATATCACCAGGTTTTCCAGCACGCTCAGGTGCGGGAACAGGTTGTATTGCTGGAAGACGAAACCCACGCGCTTGCGCAGCGCGATGAAGTCCGATTCCGTCTTCAGCCCGTCCACTCGCACATCGCCCACATGGATCGTGCCGCGCTGCGGACGCAGCAGTCCGGTGATGCAGCGCAAGATCGTCGATTTGCCCGATCCGGACGGCCCGATGATGGACACGGCCTGCCCCTGCTTGACCTCGACGTCGATGCCCTTGAGCACCTCGGTGTCGCCAAAAGCCAGGTGGACGTCGCGCAGGCTGACCAGCGGTGAAATATCAATAATGCTCATGGCGTCGTTCCAGATACCGCGTCCAACGCGCGATGGGATAGCAATAGGCGAAGAAAAGCGCCAATAGCGTGAAATAGACCAGGATGGTGAAGTCGCTGCGGGCGACGGTGTTGCTGGCGACAGTGGCCGTGTCGACCAGGTCGTGCACGCCCACCAGCGAGGCGAGCGACGTGCTCATGGTGATGCTGGCCATCAGGTTCATCCAGGACGGCAGCATCCGCCGCACGCACTGCGGCAACACGATCATCCGGAAGATCTGCGTGCGCTTGAACGCCAGCGACTGCGCGGCCTCCCATTGCGCGCTGGGAATCGACTGGATCGCGCCACGGAAGATCTCGGCCACGTTGGCGCTGGCAGGCAACCCCAAACCGATCACGACCTTGATCCAGTCCGGAAACGGCAGATACCACCCCGCCAGGTTCACCTCGAACGGGAACACATAGGTCGTGAAATACACCAGCACCAGGATGGGCGCGTTGCGAAACAGCAGCACGTAGGCCCGCGTCAGGCGCCGCAGCAGGCGCGACGGCGACAGGGACAGCGCACCCACCACCAGCCCGACCAGGGTGCCCAGCGCCATCGCCAGCACGCTGATCTGGATGTTCATCCCCAGCCCGCGCAGCAACGCCGGCGACCAATGCCACAGCGCCTGCACGGCGGCGGGCGTGGTGCCGGTCGCCGCCCACACGACGCCCAGCGCCACCAGCGCCAGCAACAGCCCGAACCACGGGTCGCGCAGCAAGGCGGGCAGGAAGCGTCCGGAGGCCTGCGCGCGGCCGGCCTGCAATGCAAGATCATTGGCCATAGCCGGGCATCCTCAAACGGTCTTCCAGCCAGCGCCCCGCCACGCTGACCAGCCAGGTCAGCAAGCCGAAATACAGCAGGATCAGCAGCAGCAGCTCCAGCACGTTGTCGCGGTGCGACCAGATCATGATGGACTCATAGGTCACGTCGCCCACCGCGATGGCCGAGGCGATGGCGGTCATCTTCACCAGGTCCACCAGATTGTTGACCAGTGCCGGCAAGGCAAAGCGCACCGCCAGCGGCAGCTGCACCTGCGTCAGGATCTGCCGCCGCGAGAACGCCAGCGACCGCGCGGCTTCCATCGTCACCTGCGGCACGGCCTCGATCCCTGCGCGCAGGGCTTCCGCATGGAACACGCCCTTGTGCAAGGCCACCACGATCACCACCCACGCAAACGGGGTGATCGGATTGCCGCCGCCCAGCTTCTGCGTGATCAGCATGTTCAGCACCAGGAACGCGCAGTACAGCTGCACCAGCGTGGGCGTGTTGCGGGTAACTTCCACGAAGGCCTGCAAGGGCCGCGCCAGCCACGGCCGGCCGCTGGTCAGCGCGGCCGCGATCAGCACGCCGAACAGCAGGCTGACCGGAATGGTCCAGGCGCACAGCTGCAGCGTCACCAGCAGGCCGTGCCCAAACGCCGACAGTTCGCCCGGATCCTGCACAAAGCTGTAGTTCAGGCCCAGGGGCTTGAAGAACGCCACCCAGGCATGCAACACCGAATCGATCATGCGGCGGCCTCCAGCGTCTGCGGCAGGGCCAAAGCCGCCACCGCCCGGCCGATGCGTTCCAGCGCCGCGTCGATATTGGCGTCGGACGCGGCGAACGACAGGCGCAGGTACGGCGACAAGCCGTACGCCGCGCCGCGCACCACCGCCACGCCCTCGGATTCCAGCAGCCAGTCCACCACGTCGCCATCGTCTTCGATGCGCCGGCCGTCGGGGCGCGATGCACCGATCAGCCCGCCCACGCCGACCCAGGCGAAGAACGATCCCTGCGGCGCGTGCACCTGCACGCCGGGCACGGCGGCCAGGCCGTTCACGACCCGTTGGGCACGGCGTTCATAGGCTTTGCGGGCGGTATCGACGAAGCCGTCCGCCGCGCCTTGCAAGGCCGCCAATGCGGCCGCCTGGCCCAGCGAGCTGGGGCCGGAAGACACCTGCGACTGCACCGCTTCCAGCGCATGGATCAAGGCCGCTGGGCCCGTGCCCCAGCCGATCCGCCACCCGGTCATGGCATAGGCCTTGGACACGCCGTTGACGACCAGCGTGCGGCCAGCCAGGTCGGGCGCGGCGCGCAACAGGTGCGCGGGCGGCTCGCCGAACCAGATCTCTTCGTACATCTCGTCCCACAGCACCAGCACATGCGGCGCGGCGCGCAGCACCTGCTCCAGCGCCCGCAATTCGTCGGCGGTATAGACCGCGCCGGTCGGGTTGCTGGGCGAGTTCAGGATCAGCCACTTGGTGCGTGGCGTGATCGCCTCGCGCAATGCGTCGGGCGTCAGCTTGAAACCATCTTCGGCTTGCGTGGCGACGATCACCGGCACGCCGCCGTTGATGCGCACCGCGTCGGGGAACGTCGGCCAGTACGGGGCCGGAACGATGACCTCGTCGCCGTCGTCCAGGGTGGCGTTCAAGGCCAGGTAGATCACCTGCTTGCCGCCATTGGAAATGATGACGTTGGACGCATCGACCTCCAGTCCGTGCCGCTCGCGGTAGCCGTCCGCGACGGCGCGGCGCAATGCCGCCGTGCCCGCGGTGGGGGTGTACTTGGTCTGGCCGCGCTCCAGCGCGGCGCTGGCGGCATCCTTGATCGGGGCCGGGGTATCGAAATCGGGCTCACCCGAGGTCAGCACGATGATCGAGCGGCCCTCGGCCGCCAGGCGCGCGGCGCGGGCGCCGGCCGCGGCAATGGGCGACAGCTCGGCGCTGCGGGCACGGCGGGACAACACGCCGGGAAACAGGGTTTCGGTCATGACAGTACCTTTCCGGGATTCATCAGGTTCAATGGGTCCAGCGCCTGCTTGATACGGCGCATCAGGGCCAGTTCCAGCGGGCTCTTGTAACGGGGCAGCGTGTCGCGCTTGACCTGGCCGATGCCGTGTTCGGCGCTGATCGACCCGCCCTGCGCGTGCGCCTGCGCATGCACGAGGTCGTGGATGCGGTCTTCCAGTTCGAACAGATGGCGCACGGGCCGCAAGGGGTCGTGCGACACGTTGTAGTGCAGGTTGCCGTCGCCCAGATGGCCGAACGCCATCGGCCGCAGCCCCGGGTCCAACGCGCGCAATGCGTCGGCGGCGCCGCGCAGGAATGCGGGCACGCGCGAGATCGGCACCGAGATGTCGTGCTTGACGTTGCCGCCGTCGCGCGCCTGCGCCAGCCCGATCGCCTCGTCGCGCAGGCGCCAGAAGGCCGCCGACTGCTGCAGGTTGTGCGCGATCACCGCATCCGCCAGCAGGCCGGACTCCAACGCCTCCTGCCCCAGCCGCAACAAGGCGGCGCCTGCCCCGTCGGGCGTTTCCGACGCCGCCTCCAGCAAGGCGTACCAGGGCTGGCCCAAGCCCGGCAGCGGCTGGGGCTGTTCGGGCACATGGCTGGCCACCAGGTCCAGCACGGGCTGACTGATCACTTCAAAACCCGTCAACGCCGCGCCCAGGCGCTGACGCGCCAACGAAAGAAAGGCCAATGCCGCGTCGATGGACGGAAAGCCGACAAACGCACTGCCCTGCCCGCCCGGCAATGGATACAGCTTGAGCGTGGCCGCGGTGATGACACCCAGCGTGCCCTCGCTGCCGATATACAGGTCCCGCAGCGAATAGCCGGTGTTGTCCTTGCGCAGGCCGCGCAGTCCGTTCCAGATTTCGCCTTCGGCGGTCACGACCTCCAGCCCCAACGTCAGTTCCCGGGTATTGCCGTAGCGCAGCACCTGCGTACCGCCCGCGTTGGTGGACAGGTTGCCGCCAATGGTGCAACTGCCTTCCGACCCCAGGCTCAGCGGGAACAGGCGGTTGGCCTGGCGCGCGGCCGCTTGCACGGCGGCCAGCACACAGCCAGCCTGGACCGTGATGGTGTCGTTGTCGGTATCCAGCGCCAGCACACGGTTCAGACGGCCCAGCGACAGCAGCACGGCCTGCCCGCCCGCGTCGGGCGTGGCGCCGCCCATCAAGCCGGTATTGCCGCCCTGCGGCACGACCGGCACGCCCGCCGCGCGGCACAAGCGCAACACCGCCGCCACTTCCTCGGCATCCGCCGGGCGCGCCACGGCCAGCGCCTGCCCGTGCAGGCGGCCGCGCTGGTCCGTCAGATACGGCGCGGCGTCAGCGCCTGTCCACACCCATTCCTGCCCCAGCCTGGCACGCAAGGCGGCCAGCAGGGAATCGGCGACGCCGGCCGTCATGGCTTGGCCTGCGCCTCGGGCGGCGCGCTGTCGAATTTGCCGGTTTGCGCCTGCGCGGTCGCCTGCTTCAGATAGTCCGCCGGCACGCCATAGCGGTCGGCCTCCTTGACCAGCAGGCCCGTCTTCAGCCAGTCCTGGATCACGCCGTCGACAAAGGCGCGCGTATCGGCCTCGTTGCGGCGGGTCCAGATGACCGTCGGCGACGGGATCAACTGGTCGGAAGTGGCCAGTTCAAAGTCGTTCCACTCCTTACCGTTCGGGCCGTGCAAGGTCTCATACAGCGCCGGCTGGATGTGCACCGACGCGTCGCAGCTGCCGCCCTTGAGCGCCAGCAGCGACTCGGGGATGTTGCGCAATCCCTTGACCACCGCGCCATAGGTATCCTGCAAGGGCTTGGCGAAGTTGCTGCCTTGGGACACGCAGGCCACCTTGCCCTTCAGGTCTTCCCAGCGCTTGATGCCGCTTTGCTTGGACACCATCGCTGCGCCGCCCACCAGGTTATAGGGCGTGGGCGCGTAGCTCAGGATTTCGCTGCGCTCCTGCGTCCACTGGATGTTGGCGATCAACAGGTCGACCTTGCCGGCCTGCAGGAACTGCACGCGTGTGGACGCTGTAACCGGCACGGTCTCCAGCGTCACGCCCAGGCGCTTTGCGATGTCCGCGCCCAGTTCGGTCTGAAACCCGCCGACCTTTCCGGTCGCCGGATCCAGGACGCCGAACGGCGGACTGGCCCCGTCCACGCCGATCACGATCTTGCCGCGTTGCTTGACCTTGTCCAGCGTGGCGTCCGCCTGCGCGGCACTGCTGGCCAATCCGGTCAGGGCGGCCAAGGCAACGGCGGCGGCCGTCTTCCATCCTGTTGTCTTCATGCTGATGTGCTTCATTTCTGCTTTCCGTTCGTGTCGTGGCCGCGCTCAGCTGCCTTGCTTGTATTTCGCATTCAGTTCCTGCAGCAGCGGTTGCGCCGGCTCCAGCCCCAAGCGCTTTTCCGTGGCGATCAGCCAGCCCGTGCGGTGCCAGTCCTGCACCACCTTGTCGACGGCGGCGATGGTGTCGGCCTCGCCCTTGCGCGTCCACACGACGGAATTGGCCGGCAGCACCTCGGTGGCGATGGGCGCGTGGTAGTCGGCCCATTCCGGATTGCTGCGCAGCAGGGGGTGGATCAGCGTGGAATCGTGCACGGCCGCCACGCACTGGCCGCCGCGCAATGCCAGCAGCGAATCGGATGAACTCTTGTAGCCCTTGACCACGGCGCCGTAGTCGGCCGACAAGGGCTTGGCGAAGCTGCTGCCTTGCGACACGCAGACGGGCTTGCCTCGCAGGTCTTCCCACTTGGTGATGCCGCTGGTCTTCAGGGTGGCCGCCGCGCCGCCGACCCGGAAGAACGGCGTGGGGGCATAGCCCAGTATCTCGGCGCGTTCCGGATTCAGTTCCATGGACGCGATCAGCAAGTCCACCTTGCCGGAAATCAGGAACTGCGTGCGGGTGGCGGTCTGCACCTGCACCAGGTCCGCCTTCACTCCCAGGCCGCGGGCCAGTTCGCGCGCCAGTTCCGGGTTCCAACCCACCAGCTGCTGCGTGGCGGGGTCCAGCGAACCGAACACGCCGCCATTGGCCAGCACGCCGATGGTGACGGTGCCCCGTTCCTTGATCTTGTCCAGGGTGGCGTCGGCGTGGGCGGAGCCGGCGGCCAAAGCCAGCGCCAGCGCGATTGCGGTGCGGGCTGCGCCCGGTATCTTGCGGATTGCCATGTTGTCGTCTTGTCGTATGCAGTGAACGGAGGTCCATGCTGCGTGCCGCGGGCCGGCAAGACAAAGAAGACTTTCAGATATCAATATGCGGGGCGTCGTGTCCCCTGGGGAAGACGCGTCCGCGCATATAACGATATGACACGAAGCCGCGCTACTTCAGCTTCACTTCCGCCGAAGCGATCACGCGCCGATAGGTCGCGATGTCGTCGCGCACCGTCTGGTCCACGGCTTCGGGCGACGTGGCCGCAATGGTGAACCCCAGGTTTTCCAGCAGCGCCGCAGTCTCGGGGTCACGCAGCACCGCCACCACATCGTGGTTGATGCGGTCCACGATGGCGCGCGGCGTCGAGGCCGGCACCGAGAACCCTTGCCAGCTTTCCACCACGTAGTCCGGCAGTCCGGCCTCCTGGATCGTCGGCACATCCGGCAGCGCCTTGGACCGGTACGGCGTGGTGACGGCCAGGGCCACCAGCTTGCCGTTGCGGACGTTCTCGGTGGCCGCGGCCAGCGTGATCAGCATGGCGTCCACGTGCCCGCCCAGCACGTCCAGCGTGGCAGGCCCGCCGCCCGGGTAGGGAATCTGATTGGTCTTGGCGCCGATACGCTCGTTCAGCAGTTCCACTGCCAAATGCTGCAAGCTGCCGGTGCCGCCGGGCAAGGCCAGCGAAATCTCGCCCGGCCGCTGCTTGACCAGCGCCACGAACTCCTGGAAGGTCTTCACGCCCAGCCCTGGCCGCACCACCAGCAATTGCGGATTCACGACCGCCTTGGTCACCCCCTGCAAATCCTTGCCCGGGTCATAAGGCAGCTTGCCCGGCTGCAGGGCGTTCAGCGACAAGGCATCGCCGCTCAGCAACAAGGTGTAGCCGTCGCCCCTCGCGTGCGCAACCGCCGCGTTGCCGATGGCGCTGCTGGCGCCAGGTTGGTTTTCGACCACCACGCTTTGGTGCCATTTCTCGCCCAGCTTCTGCGCCACCGTGCGCGCCAGCTTGTCCGCGCTGCCGCCGGCCGAGACCGGAACGATGATCTTGACCGGCCGGTTCGGATAGCGGTTGGCGTCTTCACCCGGCACGGGCGCCGATCCGGCGAAATTGCTCAACAGCCCTGCACCCAGCACCACGCCCGCCAGCAAGCCCACACCGGTACGCCAGGCCCGCTTGCCGGCCCATTTTTGCTTGATGCTCATGCCACCGCTCCCGTGTCCACGCCGAACGCGCTGAACGGCTTGCCCAGCACGGCACTCGAATGCCGGCCATCCACGCCTACGGGCACGTCGCCCTCAAGCGTGATGCGGTACAGCACCCGCTCCACGTCCAGATAGGCGAAATCGCCCGGCCCCTGGTGCGCCGTGGCGCGGTTGTCCCAGAAGGCGATGCTGCCAGGCTCCCAGCGAAAGCGCGCGGTGTACTCGGGGCGGGTGATTTCCTCGAAGAACAGGTTCAGCAGGTGGCGGCTTTCCTCTTCATTCACGTCCTTGATGCGGCGCGTGAAGCCCGGGTTCACGAACAGCGCGCGCTCGCCCGTTTCAGGCAGCACCCGCACCACGGGGTGCTCGGACACCAGCGGACTGGCTTGCACGCGTTGCGCGTAGACGGTCTGGTTATCGAAATCGCCGTTGTAGCCGCCGAACTGATGGCGTGCCCACAGCGTGTCTGCCAGCGCGCGCAAGGCGGGCGACAGGTGTTCATAGGCCGCCACCAGGTTGGTGAAGACCGTGTCGCCGCCGTAAGCGGGAACCTGATGGCCGGCGCGCAGAATGGATCCCGCCGGCGGATTGACCACCCCGGTCACGTCCGTGTGCCAGCGCTCGCCGCGGCGGCCGGTCTTCGATGTGGACGAGATGGTGCGGATCTGCGGATAGCCTTCAGGCGGATTGGCGTCGTACGGATGCGCCGAAGTCGGCCGCCCGAAATACTGCGCAAACGCCAGATGCTGCGCGTGGTCGATGTGCTGGTCGCGAAAGAAGACCACCTTCCAGCGCAGCAGCGCGGCCTTGATCTGGTCGACCTCGTCGTCGCTCAATGGCCGGGTCAGGTCCACGCCGTGGATCTCTGCGCCAGTGAAGACGGAAAGCGGCCGGATATCCAGCCGCGTGCTTGCTAGCGTGCTCATGTGCTGCCCCTGTCTGTTTGGTAAAAACAGGATAGGTGCGGCCCATGCGCTCAACAAATACCGATACGCAATGTAAAAATAGCGCGCGGCGCGTGCCAAGCGTCGAAGCTCATTGCCATCGCACGTTACTCGATACGGTACAGGCTGCCGAATCCCTCCCCTTGCGCGGGCGTGCTGGTGGTGCAGCCTGGCATTGGCAGGCCCTCTCCCCATCCGGCGGCCAAGACCGCCACGTCACGCACAGGATCGGACGCCTTGGCCCGCTCGTTGCGCATGCGACAAGTTTCAGGATCGATCGCGAACAGCCCGCGTGCGAAGACTCGACCTTGCTCCGCCAGCTTTGCAGTTTTGGGGCTGCGTACCTTCGCGAACGCCCGAAAGGCCTCATCCAGGCGGCCGCTCGCGCCATCCAGGCACCGGACCACATGCCACGCATCCTCCAACGCCTGGCAGGCCCCCTGCCCCGACGTCGGCAACGGCGCGTGTGCGGCGTCCCCAACCAGCAGAACATTCGCCCGACTCCATGTATGCAGCGGCTCCAGGTCGTGCACCGCTATCAGCCGGATGGCATTTGCGGGCGTGGCACGGATGATATGCGCGACCGGTTCGGGCCATCCCGTGAACAGATCTTCGACCTCCTTGCGTATATCTGCGGTCGGCATGGCTTCAGATAGGGGCCGAGCCTGGGCTGCAGCCCAGTACACCAGTTGGGGTCGAACCGCGACGCAACCAAAGCGCTCGCCCGCCCCCCAGAAATCCTGAATCGAAATATCGTCCACCAGCGCATGCTGCCCCTGCGCCACGCCAATCCAGTTCACGAAGCCCTGATAGACAGGCGTGTTGTCACCTGCGACAAACTTGCGAGCCACGGAATCCATGCGACCGTCAGCGCCAATGAGCAGGTCCGGGCGGATGCTCGCACCGTTCTCGAAATGGGCCACAGCCCTGCCATGGGCATCCAGCTCAATACCCACCGCCCGGTGTCCGAACGCCACCGGTACCCTGGCCCGGGCTGCATGATCGAGTAATACCTCCTGCAAGTGCCGGCGTAGCACCGTGTAGGTCGGGTATCCCATCGTCCGGTCCAGCAAGGCAATATCGAGGCCTCCCAATGCATTGCCCGCAGCGTCCTGGCGGTGCATGACCAGCGGTCGACCGCCAATGGCGTCGATGTCTTGCAGCAGCCCCAGTTCTTCCAGCACAAAGCTGGCATTGGGCCAAAGCGTCACGCCGGCCCCCATGGTTGCCGGCTCCGCTCGGCGCTCATAGACCCGAGGGTTGTAACCCTGCTTGCGCAAAGCCAATGCCACGCTCAGGCCTGCGATACCGCCGCCAAGTATTCCAATTTCCAAGGTGAATCCCTCCTGTCCAACCGATGCTCGATGCACGGCTCACCACTTCGCATCGAACAAAATGGCATCTTAAATTCCGCCATGACAGAGAACTAGCGTGCAAAAATGGGACGCTTTCATACCTGAATCGGGATAATCAATGCGCGATGCGCTCGATCTGAATACCGTCCGTGTCTACATAGCAGTCGTTGATGAGCAAAGCTTTGCTGGCGCATCGCGTCTTTTGGCTATCCCCTCGTCCAACGTCAGCCGCTACGTTGCCGCACTGGAACGTCAACTCGGCACACGCCTGCTGGAACGAAGCACCCGCCATCTGCGTATGACGGAAGCCGGTCGACTGCTCTATGAACGCGCCAAGCCCTTGCTTGACACCCTGCTCTCCACACAGGAAGAGCTTGGTGCGGTACAGCGCGACCTGCGTGGTCCTCTGAAAATGTGCATGCCCGGCGAAGCGCCAAGGCTGCTGGCGCCCATCCTCGCCGAATTCTGTAGCCTCCATCCAGGCATCGAGCTGGAATGCGATACCCGGATGACCGGCCTGGAAGTGCTTCGAGAGGACGTTGACCTTTCCATCGTCTTCCACCGGGGCCGTCAGGAGGACAGCGCCTTCATCACCCGCGAACTCGCCACGCTGCCCAGCATCGTGGTTGCAGCCCCCTCCTTGCTGGCCAAGACCGGCATGCCACGTCACGTGCGCGAACTGAAGTCCCTGCCCTGTATCACGACCCTCAGTGCGCTGAAGGGCCAGCCCTGGCAGTTTCAGGATGCCTCCGGCGATATCGTCAAAGTGCCGGTACGCAGCCGATACCGCGTCAACAGCGGAGAATTGGCGGTGGCAGGCGCACGCCAGGGCATCGGCTTCGCGATTGTCGCGGCCTATCCCTGCCAGGACGACCTTGCCACGGGCCGATTGCAGGAGGTATCACTGGACCTGCGTCCCGCACCCCTGCAACTGCTGGGGGCATACAGCCATCGTCATTCCGTGACTGCGCGTGTTCGGGCGCTGCTGGATTTGATACAGGTCCGGTTGGCTGGATCGGCGAGCGTGAATAAGCCAAATCCCACGAAGTCTTGATGTAAAGGGTGTCGAGTTTCCGCCTTCTATGAATATCGACATCAGGCGCGGCTCTGCGTCAGGAACGCCAGCATGCGGCGCGCCAGTTCGCGTGGCTGCTCTTCGGGCAGATAGTGGCCGCAATCCTCCAGCACGCCGCCTTGGAGGTCTTGCGCCAAGGGCTTCAAGGCCTGGTGCAGATCAGGCGCGCTGCCCCGGTCGCCACCCAGCGCCAGCACCGGCACCGTCAGCGGCGTATCGCGCAGCGCCCGGTTCTGCGCCGCGTCTTCCACCGCCGCCCGGTAGTACCCCAACATGCCCCGCAGGCCGCCCAAGGTTTGATAGACGCGTTCGTACTCGTCGATGTCTGCACGGCTGAAAACCCCGGGCTTATTGGCGGTCTTGCGCGAAAAGAACCATTCGATCAGGATGCGCTCGCGGCCGGCCAGCAAGGCTTCGGGCAGGTCCGGCACGCTGTTGAACAGGAAATGCCAGCTCTTCCAATTGTCGGGCCCAAGCTCGATGGCAGGTTTCAACGTCACCCCGGGGATATTCGCATCCAGCAGCACCACGCGCTCGACCTCGGCGGCGTAACGCGCTGCATACGGGTATGCGATCCACGCGCCGATGTCGTGGCCCGCCAGCGCATAGCGCGTCAGGCCCATGGTGTGGAACAAGGCGCGCAGCCGCTCGCCGGCGGTGCGCGTATCGTAGCCATCCAGCGGCTTGTCCGAATCCCCTTGCCCGGGCAGGTCCACCGCGAACACGCGGAAATGCGGGGCCAAAAGCGGCATGACCCGGCGCCATGCGTACCAGCTCTGCGGAAAGCCCGCCAGCAGGATCAGCGCCGGGCCTGCGCCGCCTTCCACCACGTGATAACCCAGGCCGTCCACCGATACCCGCCGATGCTGGAACGTCACGCCGTCCAACGCAAAGGCGTCCGGGCTTGCGAATGTGGTCATTGTCGATGGCTCCGTATCAGTGCAGCGCGCCGCCGCCGACCTTGATGTCCTGGGTTACGGCGAGCGAGGTCGCCACCATGATCTTCACGCCCTGCACCAGCACGTCCAGCGCCAGGCTGGGCGCACCCGGATGGCGGGTCGCCATTTCCGGCAGATACGGCACGTGCACGAAGCCGCCGCGCAGCGCGGGCCGCTCCGTGGCAATGAAATGGGCCAGTCCGTAGAAGATGGTGTTGCAGTTGTAGGTGCCCGCCGTCAGCGACACCGACGCCGGCACGCCGCCCGCGCGCAGGTCGCGCACGATGGCCTTGATGGGCAGCGACGAGAAGTACGCCGCCGGGCCGCCCTCCACCACCGGTTCGTCGATGGGTTGGCGGCCGTCGTTGTCCGGAATGCGCGCGTCCACCACGTTGATCGCTACCCGTTCGACGGTCACATCGCTACGCCCGCCCGCCTGGCCCAGGCAGATCACCAGGTCCGGCTGCACGTCTTCGATCGCCTGCCGCAGCACGCCCACCACCTTGCCGATCACGCAGGGCAGTTGGCGCGCCACCAGGCGGGCGCCGGCCACCTCCTGGCCATCCAGGCGGCGCGCCGCCTCCCAAGACGGGTTCAGCGATTCTCCATCGAAGGGTTCGATTCCGGTGATGAGCACGGTGGGCATGGCAGGTTCCTTTTCTGTATCCATGCCGGAAATGGTAGAAGCGCGCCGTGCAATTGTTGAAATCGATAATTGTTATTCGTACTATTGATGGCATGAATCTATCTGCCGTCGACCTGAACCTGCTGGTCGCCTTCGAAGCTCTGTACGAAACGCGTAACGTGACCCTGGCCGGGCAGCGCATCCACCGCGCCCAGCCTTCGGTCAGCAGCGCGCTCAACCGCCTGCGCCGTGTCTTCAATGACGAGCTTTTCGTGCGCACCGCCGACGGCATGCAGCCCACCGACCACGCTATGGCGCTGATGCCCGCCATCAGCAGCGCGTTGGACCAGATCCGCCGCGCCCTGGAGCAAGGCGCGGGCTTCGACCCGGCCGCTGCCGACGGCCGGCGCTTTACCCTGGCTGCCAGCGACTACGCCGACGTCGTGTTGGTGCCGCACATCGTTGCCCGGCTGCGGCGCGAAGCGCCCGCGGCCGATCTCCGCGTGGCCCGGCTGGACCGCGCCACCATCTATGAACAGCTGGACAACGGCAGCGTAGACATCGCCATCGGCGGCCACCTCACCGCGCCCAAGCGCATGCGCGTCACGCCCCTGTATGAAGAATCGTTCGTCTGCATCGCCGACAAACAGCACGCTGGCCTGCGCGGCCGCAAGCTAACCCTGGACCGCTACGTGGCGCTGCCCCACGCGCTGTTCGTACCCAGCGATGACGGCTCGGCCCGCGGCGTGATCGACGCCAGCCTGGCGCGGCTGGGCCGCAAGCGCCGCGTCGCCTGCACATTCGCGCATATCGTCGCCTTGCCGCACACGGTGGTCGGCACGGACTTGATCGCCACGCTGGCGCGCCGGGCGGCGTTGCGATTGGCTGGCCAAGCCCTCAGCCTGCGGCCCTTGCCGCCTGAAGTGGACCCGGGCCTGTTCGGCATCGACATGGTCAGCAGCCGCCGGGCGCCGGCGGATGCCGCCCTGGCCTGGCTGCAGGGGCTGATCCAGCGCGCGGTCAAAGACCTGACGGATTGACCGCGGCTGGCGAGCGGCCCTGTGGCCTTATTCGACGCCCGAGAAGAACGCGCACTGGCCCGGGTAGCCGGGCCGCGCATCGCAGGCCTTCAGGCATCCGGGTTTACCGCCCGGGAAGCTGGCGGCCACCGACATTCCGAAGCCATACGTCGGCGTCGTCACGTCGAAGCGGCTTTCGCACACCGTCTTCGCGCTGTAGGCGAACGTCATGCCCTCACGCCGGCCATTGATGGCGAACGCGACCTGAAAGCTGTGCATGCTGTTCCACCCCGGCCTTGGCAGCACAACGAAGCGGTAGCGGTTGGCGTCCAGGCGTTCGCCAAAGATCTTCAGCTGCGCGGACGTCGTCCGGGTCGTGGGCGACGGGTACGGCAAGGCCAACAGTGCCCGCGGGTCGCCCAGCACGCCCAGATCGAAGCCCAGGCCCTTCTGGTAGAAAGGCACGTCCAGGCTGGGATAGCCGGCATACTCCACCCGCTTGACCTTCGACCCGAACTCATTCGTCTTGGGCGCGTAGTCGGGCGCCCGCGCAAACGTCACATCAAGCGTCAGCGCCACATCCGCCGGGTTGGCGTCTTCGGACCGGACGTGCTTTTCGTACACGTCGGGCGAGCTCGCACACCCGACAAGCGCCGCGGCACCCGCAAGGGCCACGCCGCGCAGAACCTGGAACACAGGCGTTCTCATCACGTCATCGCTCCTGCCGGGATTGCTCCGGCAGGGGAACCGCCTTCAAGCCCTGCCCCACGAATTGCCAGCCGTCCTTGCCTTCCTGCCATCGAAAATTCCTGTTGATCCATTCGGCCTTCATGTTGGCGTAGAGCCGGCGCTGGTCAATGCGCTTGCCTTCGGCCAGCGCCTTGCGCGCAAGTTCCGAACTGCCGTCCGACGCGGGCCTGAAGGCGGCGATCTGCATCGCCCTGGTAAACGGCACGCTGGCATATGGGCCTTCGTCCGCTTTGCTCAATCGGATCTCGTTATCCAGCAGCAACGCGCCGTGGCGATTGTCTGGCGACACCGACACCAGAAGCGGAATGGAACGCTGATATTCCTTCGGCAAGGCGTGCTCAAACCACAGCACCTGTCCCGTGGACGTCACCAGCGCGCGCGACCCCGCGGTGAACAGCAGCAGGTCCTGCCGCCCGGGTTGCGCCAGGCCCATGTCCGGGTCGCGCATATCGACGGTCGGGCTCAGCACGCGCGCAAGCGGCGTGTCGTTCTGCACGGCGATCAGTATCGTGCCCACGCCCATGAAATCGTTGGACACCGCCATCAGCATCGGCTGGCCCTCTTGCGTCGGGCCCAACGCTTTCACGTAAATGAACTCGTAGGCGTTCAACGGCCGGTAGGCCTTGCCGCGATACTTGATCTGCCGCAGCGTGGACGCCGGATAGCCTTCCAGTTCGAAGGCACCGCCCAGCGGCTCGGTGGCCTTCAGGTAAGTGGGTGCGGCAGCGGGCGCCGCCGCCTGCGCATGCGCGGCAGCCGGCATCCACAAGGCCAATCCCAGTACGGCGACGGCGCACGCTTGGGCGCGCCGGTTAAGCGTCAGAACGGTTCTACTCGGATGAAGCAAGGCATCCTTGGCGGACAGCGCCGCATGAAAGAGGTGCCCGCATTCTAGGCCAAGCCGGCTCCCCCCCCGCTGCCTGGGCTATGCGCCTGCCAGACGCACGATGCAGTCCGCGTTGACCGCCTTTACGTCCACCACGCCCAGTAGCCCCATGTTGCGCCGGACCTCTTCCACGATCAGGCCGATGGCGTGGGCCACGCCGCGCTGCCCCGCCACCGCCGCCGCATAATTGAAAGGCCGGCCCACGAAGACGCAACGCGCGCCCAGCGCCATGGCCTTCAGCACGTCCGACCCGCGCCGCACCCCGCTGTCGAGCATCACGTCCATGCCGCCGGCGGCGTCCACCACCGCCGGCAAGGCCTGCAAGGGCGACAGGCTGCCGTCCAGCTGCCGGCCACCATGATTCGATACGATCACGCCGTCCATGCCCTGCGCGCGGGCCGTGCGCGCATCGTCGGGATGCAGAATGCCCTTGATCACCATCTGCCCCTTCCAGCGGCGGCGGATGGCCGACACATGCTGCCAGTTCAGATGGCCCCGGTCGGAAAAATCGCGCAGCACATTGGCGGACAGGATCGGCGCGCCCCGCGTCGCGTAGTTGTTCTCGAAGTGCGGCATGCCATGGCGCCACAGCGTGCGCAGGAAGGTGCCGAACAACCAGCGCGGATGCGTAAGCCCCTGCCAGGCCAGGCTCGCGCTGGGCCGCAGCGGCGTCGAAAAGCCCGCGCGTACATTGTTCTCGCGATTGGCGGCCACCGGCGTATCCACCGTCAGCACCAGCGTCGTCACCCCGGCCGCCGCCACCCGGTCGATCAAGGCCGCGATCTGCGCGTCGTCGCCCGGCAGGTAAGCCTGGAACCACGTGCCCGGGGCGGCCTGCATGACTTCCTCCAACCGGATCAGCGACGATCCGCTCATGATGCACGGCACGTCCGCGTCCGCCGCCGCGCGGGCCAGCACGATGTCGCCGCGGTAGCTGGACAGGGCCGAAATGCCCATCGGCGCCACACCGACGGGCGCCGCGTATTCGCGGCCCAACACTGTCGCCCGCGTGCTGCGTTGGGACACATCCACCAGCACTTTGGGCCGGAAACCAAACTGGGCGAACGCCTGCCGGTTGCCGCGCTCGGACTGCCCGTCTTCCACCGCCCCGGACACATAGGCGTAGATCGGCTTGGGCAATCGCCGCTTCGCGGCCGCCTCGAAATCATGCAGGCTGAGCAAATGGCGCAGAGGATCGGGCATGGGTTGGGGCTCCTCGCGGCGGTCGACCAGCCTGTGCAGGCGCCGCCGCGCTGTTGTCATGGGAATGGCGGATGACTATAGGCGCGGCGCCATTTTGAATAAAGTGACTTTATCGATATTGGTTATTACACTTTTATTCGCCCTCAACTCGATCTTCCGTTACCGCCCACCCCCGCCATGACGCTTAAGCAACTTGAAGCCTTCTACTGGGCCGCCACCTGCAAGAACTTCGCCATTGCCGCCAACCGGCTGAATATCTCGGTGTCGTCGCTGTCCAAGCGCATCGGGGAACTGGAGGCATCCATCGGCGCGGACCTGTTCAACCGCAGCGCGCGCAGCGCCACGCTGACCGCCCTGGGCGAACAACTGGTGCCCCACGCCAAGGACCTGCTGCGCAACGCCGACCAGTTCATGCAGCAAGCCAGCAACAATCTGACGTATTCCGGGCGGTGCCGGTTTGGCGCGGGAGAACTCACGTCTATCACCTGGATGCCCCGGCTGATCGAAGAAATCCAGCGCGCGCATCCCAATCTGCTGGTGGAACCGTACGTGGGCGTGGGCGAGCTGATGGAGCGCGGGCTGGAAGAAGGCGATCTGGATTTTGCCGTGATCGCCGGCCCGTCGTCGCGCGCGTCCATCGCATCGCACCTGATCGGCAGCGCGGACTTCGAATGGGTGGCGTCCTCCCGCGCGGTGCCCGACCCGGCGGCGCTGACCCCGGCCGACCTGCCGGGGCTGACCTTGATCACGCAGCCGCAAAGCTCCGGCGTGATCCGCATGCTAGACGACTGGCTGACCGAACAAGGCGTATCACCCGGCCGCACCCAATGCTGCAATAGCTGGGGCGCCATTGCCGGCATGCTGCGCCAGGGCCTGGGGCTGGGTTTCCTGCCCACCGCCTGGGCGCGCATCCTGATCCAGCGCGGCGATCTGCACCGCCTGCCGGGGCTCGCGCCCCTGCGCCCCCTGCCCTACACCTTCCAGTGGCGGCGCGACGACACGCGGCCCATGCTGGAAAGCCTGCGCGTGCTGGCGCAGGACACGCTGGATTTCGAGGCACCGGCTGGAATGGTGTGAGCGGGCCAACTGTTTACTAAAAGTCGCCCTTAACTCCGAAAATTATTCGCTTTATCTCCGGTTTTGGCACGGGTAGAGTCGCCTCAAAACACACCATGCCTATACGGAGACCACGCGCAATGCCGGATTTCGGTTCCTCTCAGCAAGAATTCCCCAAACGCCTGTGCCGGCTCGACCTGTGGCTGAACCCGGTGTTCGACCAGCTTATGGACGCCGAGCCCGGCATCGGCTTGTCGGTGTTGCCGGCGCGTGGCGACGATGCGCGCACGTTGGCCGGCCTGAAGACCGCCCACGCCTATCACGTATCCGCCGCCCGCGATGAACTGCCCCGCCAATGGTTCGTGAACGCGGAACTGATTTCGCAATGCCCGGATCTGGTTTGCGTGTCTTCGGGTGGCGCGGGCTACGACACGGTCGACGTGCCGGCTTGCACGGCCGCCGGCATCGCCGTGGTGAACCAGGCGGGCGGCAACGCCGCGTCGGTCGCCGAACACACGTATGCGCTGCTGCTGGCGGTGCAGCGCCGCGTCGTCGAATCGCATCAACGCTTGCGCCACGACACCGGTTTTTCCCGTGAAGACCTGATGGGCCACGAGATCCATGGCACGGTGATCGGCCTGGTGGGCATCGGACAAATCGGTACTCGGGTCGCCCGCATCGCGCAAGGCTTCGGCATGCGGATCATTGCGCATGACCCGCTGCTGGACGCCGACACCATCCGCAGCCGCGGCGCCGAACCGGTTGGGCTGGCCGAGTTGTTGGCGCAATCGGACGTGGTGTCGCTGCATTGCCCGTTGGACGCGTCCACGCGCGGCCTGATCGATGCGCGCGCCTTCGCCGCCATGAAACCGGGCGCCGTATTCATCTCGACCGCACGCGGCGGCATCCATGACGAAGCCGCCCTGTATGACGCCTTGCAGGGCGGGCACCTGCGCGGCGCCGGCCTGGACGTCTGGAAGCAAGAACCCCCTCCGCGCGATGCGCCGTTGCTGGGGCTGCCCAACGTGGTGGCCACCTTCCACACCGCAGGCGTCACCCACGAGGCCCGGCGCAACGTCGCGCAATCGTCCGCGACCCAACTGATCGCGATGCTGCGCGGCGAGCGCCCCCCGCAATTGCTCAACCCCGAAGTCTGGCCCGTCGCCGCGGCACGCATCGCCAAATTGAAGTAACGCAGTGCCCGCAACGCCACCACGGCGTTGCCCCCCCTTAAAAAACAGCGCGGCACCAAGCCGCCGACCCATCCCGCGAGGAGACACCATGCAACACCCCAACAAGCGCCGCATGCTGCGCGCACTGGCCGCGTCCGCCGCCCTGCTGTCGGGCGCCGCCTTCTTTGGCGGCAGCGCCCAGGCCGCCGGTTACCCGGAGCGCCCCATCAACCTGATCGTGTCCTACGGCCCCGGTGGCGGCACTGACCTGGTGGCGCGCATGATGGCGCCGTTCCTGCAGAAATACCTGGGCAACGACGCCCGCATCGTGGTGCTGAACCGCCCGGGCGCAGGCGGCGCTATCGGCTTCACCGAACTGGCGCGCGCCCAGGCCGACGGCTACACCATCGGCTTCATCAACACGCCCAACCTGCTGACGATTCCCATCGAACGCAAGTCCAACTTCACCTGGCAAAGCTATGACTTGCTGGGTAATCTGATCGACGATCCCGGCGCCTTCACCGTGCGCCGCGACAACGAACTGAAGACGCTCGCCGACCTGTCGGCGTACGCCAAGAAGAACCCCGGCAAGGTCACGGTGGGCACGACCGGCACGGGGTCGGACGACCATCTGGCGATGCTGCGGTTCGAACGGGCGTCAAGCACGAAGCTCAGCCACATTCCCTACAAGGGCGCCGGCGAAGTGCGCGGCGCGCTGGCGGGCGGCGAGATCATGATCGGCGCAATCAACGTCGGCGAGGCGCTGCAGTACCAGAAAGGCGGCACGCCGTTGCGTTTCCTTGGACAGATGGGCAAGACGCGCTCGGCGGCGCTGCCCGACGTGCCCACCTTCAAGGAACAGGGTTATGACTTTGAACTGGCGTCCTTGCGCGGCCTGGCCGCCCCCAAGGGACTGCCGGCGGAGGTGCGCGGCAAGCTCGTCGACGCGGTCAAGCGCACGGTGGACGATCCGGAGTTCCAGGCGAAAGCCAAAGAGATGTTTGCCCCGCTGCGCTACCTGGCCCCCGCCGATTACGCCCATGAATTGGCGGCCGGCGAGGCAGATTTCCAGACGCTGTGGAAGGAAGCCCCCTGGCTGGACAAATAAGCCGGGTGCGGCCAGACCGGGCCTGGGCCTGGGCCGCCAGCGCTTACTGCGCCTTGACGTCTTCGCCCGGGTAACCGTCGATATAGGCGCGGCCCGAGCAGCGCACCATGGCCACGCAAGCCGGCGCGCCCGTCTTGGCCGTGCAAGTGGTGCGCGACGTCTCGCGCGCCGACACCGCATCGGTGTTCACCGCCGTGAATCGCGTGCCGCGGCCTTCGCTGCCCTTGACCCAGGCCATGCCCACGCAGCTGTCCTTGTAGGTCAGCAGCTTGCGGCAGTCCTTGCAATCTTCCCACTTCAACAGCATGGTGACGGCCTCGTCTTCGGTGGGATAGCCGTCCGCATAGAGCATGCCCCCATCGCCGTTTTCAGCCACGGCGCCCCAGTAGCCGCGGCTGTCCATCTTGGCCGACAGCGCTTCCACGTCGGCGGGCTTGGCCCGCTTCGGGGCCGCAAGGTCTTCGGCGCTATAGGCCGGTCCCGCGCACAACGGCATCGTGGTCAACCGGCACTTTCCGTCCGGGCTGCCTGCCGTGCAGCGGCGCATGGCCTTCTTGGCCGCCATTTCTGGCGACACGCTGTTGCCCGGGAACAGGTCCTGGCGCGAATTGCGCGCATAGACCATGCAGCTGTCCCAGAACGTGGTCAGCACCTTGCATTCCTTGCCGCCCGCCCGCTTGCACTCGGCGATCGCCCCCATATCGGCCCACTGCTTCGTCTTTTCCGGCATCACCCAATAAATCTTGTCGTGCTTGCCGTCGGTGGCAACGCCGCCATAGACCGTATCAGCCTGCGCCGCAGGAGAGGCCAGGCCCGCCACCAAAGCAAGAGCGGCGAACGCGGCACGGATCAGGAGAAGGAATCGGGCAGACATCATCGTCGGAGTCAGGGGTCGAGTGGAGAGCGGGGACGATCTTAGCAAGAAGCTCCTCTGGTCCGTCCCCCTGTGAATATCGCCTGCCGGCATATTACGTAACAAATTTCACAGACCGCGAAGGGCTACTGGCCCCGTTTTCCGGTAAAAATGTCAAACTTTTCTGAAAGCAGACCGACAGCGGCAGGCGCATGCGCCACCAGACGGTGTCTGCGGCTCAGACAGCCCTCGGTCACGAAAAGAAACAAAACGCGTTGAGCCACCTTGATCCGCCACGGAGCATCGACAGCACGCCATGAAGTCGCCCCAGCCCTCCCCGATTCGCCGCAAGCCGCTCTGGCGAGCAGCCAGCCTGATTGCCGCCGCCGCCAGCCTTGCCGGCTGCGCGCCGATGCCGACGGGCGGCAGTTCCGCGCTGCCCTCGTTGGGCAATGTGTTCAAGTCGGGCCTGTCCTTCTCGCCCAGCGTGAACGTGGCCAAGAACATGGAAGGCCGCTCGATCAATGACGCCATCGCGGCCCTGGGCGAACCGTCCAGGACGCGCACGGTAGGCAACACCGTCGAGCTGGAGTGGTCCGACTATCAGACCGCGCCCTACACGGAATGGGTCACCACCGGCTCCAGCCAGCAGGTTGTCGGCATGATCGCCGCCACCAACACCACCGCCGCCACCCCCGTCTTCCAGACCAACACGACCGGCCACTACCAGAACCGGTCGCGCGTCTATGAATGCAAGGTGCTGATGCAGATGCAGAACAGCGTCATCGTCAGCTCCAGCGTCGACGGCAACGTGTGCCCGGAGTTCATTGCCGCGTTGCGCAAGTGGGCAGGTGAAAACGAGGCGAACAACTACGTCGTGAAGTAAGCGGCGGGATCAGCCCTTGGCGGCTTCCGGCAGTTTCGCGATCACCTTGATCTCGAAGTCAAAGCCGTACAGCCACGTCACGCCCACGGCGGTCAGGGTCGGATGCGGCGCCTCGCCCCAGTATTCCGGCACCACCTGCCAGATGGCTTCGAACTGAGACGCGGGATTGACCATGAAGACCGTCACGTCGACGATGTCGTCGAACGTGCTACCGGCCGCTTTCAAGATGACGTTCAGATTGTCGAACGCCCGCCGGACCTGCGTTTGAAGGTCCGGCTCCGGCGAGCCGTCCTCGCGGCTGCCCACCTGCCCCGACACGAACAGAAAACCATTGGACCGGATCGCCGGGGAATACCGGTTGCGTTCGTAAAGCGCCTGGCGGCCCGGGGGAAAAACGACGTCGCGCGTAGTCATCAGTAAGCTCCATCAATGGGCCGGAACCGGCCCGTCATTAACCATGGCTTCACTGTAAAGACCGGGCCGGGCCCGATAAACGGGCAACGTTGTCCATCACTGTTTGTAGAATCCAAACAATCTGCACACCCCCTGGAGCCGGGCATGGACCGATTCGATGCGATGCAGGCGTTCGTCCGCGTGGTGGAAGCCGGCAGCTTCACCAAGGCGGCGGAAACGCTGCACGTGAGCAAGACCAGCGTCACGCAACTGGTGCAGCAACTGGAGGCGCGCCTGCGCGTCAAGCTGCTGAACCGGACCACGCGCCGGGTCGCCGTCACCGCCGACGGCGCCGCCTACTACGAACGCGTCGTCAAATTGCTGGCCGACATGGACGATGCCGAAACCGGCTTATCCGCCGCCTCGGCCGCGCCCCGTGGACGCTTGCGCGTGGACGTGCCCAGCCCGCTTGCCCGCATGATCCTGATCCCCGCACTACCGGCTTTCCACGCCCGATATCCCGACATCCAGCTGGACATGGGCGTCAGCGACCGCATCGTGGATGTCATCGGCGAGAACGTCGATTGCGTCGTGCGCGGCGGTGAAATCACCAACCAGTCTCTGATGGCCCGCCGGGTGGCCGACCTGCAACTGGGCGTTTATGCCGCGCCCAGCTATCTGGAACGCGCCGGCCTGCCATCCCACCCGAAGGAATTGGAAGACACGCATCACCGGATCGTCGGCTACCTGTGGTCGCGCATCGGCCGCGCCTTTCCCTACGCCATGCACCGCGGCGACGAAAGCGTCAACGTGCACGGGCGCTACGTGCTGGCGGTGGACGACGGCAATGCCTACCTGGCCGCCGGCTTGGCCGGCATGGGCGTGCTGTGGCTGCCGCAATACATGGTCCGGCCCTACCTGGCGCGCGGCGAACTGGTGCCGATTTTCGAAGACTGGCGCCTGGACCCCATGCCGCTATACATCGCCTTCCCGCCGAACCGGCACGTCAGCGCCAAGCTGCGCCTGTTCATCGATTGGGTGGTGGAATTGATGGGACACTATGTGCCAGCGCCTGCTGGGTCCATCACGTCGTGAGGTCCCCCACCTACCCAGTCCCTCTGGCCTACCTTACAGAGGCTGTGAGCTAGACGCGGCTGATGAACGACTGCCATCGGCCAGGAGCGGACATGCTCAGTTCGGACAGCCTGCTGAACAAAACTGGCATCAACAAACTGCTTCGCAGACTCTTGGTCTCACCTCACTCTTCCGGGGGAGACCAATCATGGACGGCGAGGAACCGCTCGGATTCTGGAGGCTTCTCATAGACGCTACCCACTGGGGCATCAAGGAGCGGAACGATACTCGAGTCGAAATTAGCAATCGTATTGACGTCATGGACTCCATGATTCTTGGGATCGTCCATGTAAGCGTTATCCTCAAAACCGCTCAAGAATCGCCAACCGCTATCAACACTGTTGTCTGGTGCCTCTCGGTACATGAACCGAACCGGAAAACCCTCTACTGTTATCCGGTCGGTGGCAATGCATCCACCTCGGCCGATAACCAAGGGTTTGATTTCTTCCGCGGTCAGCTTGAATTTCTTTTCCATCTGTCTCTCCGAGTTGAGAGTTGGCAATTAACCAAATTTTGGCACACTGACCCTACATGCCGTGACCGGCGAAACAGCCAGCGTCGCGTTTGCCTACCAATGCTATACGGGGCAACACCCGACCAAGGCCGCGCGAGCCCAAAGCATTGATCTACACGTGGTCAAACTACCTGAGGCTAAAAAGGGGTTTATCCTGCTGCCCCGCCGTTGGATGGTCGAACGCCCCTTCGGCTGGCTCAACCGCTTCCGACGGCTGACCCGAGATTATGAGCGACTGCCAGAAACTCTCGCCGCTCTTCGACCTCGGATGCGACTTGCTGCAATACCTGCCGGTTATGCTTGTTGTTCAGTTCATAAAATGCCGCCCTGTCGAGGATCGTGGCTGGATTAGTGCGATTATTAGCATCATCAATGTTCAAGACATGCTTGGCCTTGCCGACGTTCGGATTGACATCCAATGCCGGGGCCGGTTACTCCCCCGCCGTGCCGTCCATCACTCCTTTCACGCCGATTCTCGACAGGCAATCCGAATCATGAAAATCTTTGCCGCAGCGTTGCTAAGCCTTTCGTTCCTGGTGATGGCTCCCTCCGTCGCGGAAACTGACGGGGATCAAGCGGAGCTCCTGGGGACGCTGACTGGCGGAAGTTGGCATTCCCGCGACGGGCAGGGCTCCTACCGGGTGATCTTGGAGAACGTGGGCTTCGAGCATGTGAGCTGCCATGTCTGGATCGAGTGGTTGACCACTACGACATCCGGAAATAAGCAACCCGGGCAACCGCCGCGCCTCGTCGCCAGGACGTCATACAAGGAAATCTCGAGCGGCTTCTGGTCTTGCAATTCAGAGAAGGTCGGGTTGGCCGGTGCCACGCTGACCATCCACGCCAACCACACCTATTCCGGCGAAAACCGCAAGTTTTGCGCCGTGCTGGGGGCACCGGGTGAGTACCGCGATCAGGGCTTATGCTGAGCCTGCTTCCATATCGCGCGGGTTAGTGCCTGCGGCACGCCACGAACATTCCGATCTGTCTGTATATCTCGGCCCAGTAAGGGGCGCGAACGGGGCAATTACCGGGTTTTCGTGCGTTGCTTCAACACGGCCCACGACAACGGCGCTCTAACACAGGTCAAACGCTCTAAGACCTCCTGCGGACATTGGTGAACGGCAGCTATAGGCAAGGCACAAGGACCGCACTGAGCGGTCCACGGCACTCGTGAAGGAGCCGTGATGTGCAGCCGGCTTTATCGGATCTTCCCGAGCAGAATCGGCTGACGTGAGCGGTCTCTCCCCGGCTCTGTCAACGATCACCACCATGGGCAGTTATCATCGGGGCGCGGCATGACAATGGAGACGGCGACGCGAGTATGAGTGCAATCCTGCAAGTCACGGAAGAACCCCTGGCTGAGGAGGACATCCTGCTGCTGCGCCGTAACCGCAGCGGCAGATCGCTGACGGCCGTGTTCGCCAGCCTGACGTTCCTGCTGCTGTCGAGCAGCGCGATCCTGTGCGTCGCCCTGTTCGTGTCCGACCGCAGTCTGCACCGCGGTGCCGAAGGCATGGTGGTGCTGTCGTGTGCGGTGGCGATGGCGGGCTTCGCGGTCTTTCTTGGACGCAGGTTGTTGCGCATGCCGCGCGCTTGGCGACGCTTCAACCAGGCGTTGACGGGGCGACTATCCAAACAGATCGTTTCCGGACACCTGACCGGCTTCGGCCCGTCCGAAGGGCCGGGCATCTGCTACACCTTCGGCGAGCAGCGCGTGGACGTGGCGCTGCCGTTCTGGAACGAGATCACGAGGGACACCCGTAACGGCTCGCGGCCCCTGACGGCCGCGGCGCTGACAGATTTGCCGGTGCGCCTGCATCTGCTGACGCTGCGGCCCGGCGAGCCGCCGGTGCTGCTGCGGGCCGAATACCCGATGAGCGCACAGGCCTGGAATTCGGTCGAGGAAGTCAGCGATGCCGACCGCGAGACTGTGCGCAAGGAAGAACTGGGCGCGCGCAAGCTCTTCTACGCGCTCGCCCTGGTAGCCCTGGCCGGCAGCCTGTTCCTGGGGCCCTTGATCCTGCTGGCCCCATTCTTCGTACTCATGGGACTCGTCCTGGGCATGCGTAGCCCCAGGCTGAAGCGCGCCCGCTACAAGCACGGAGTGCGCGGCCTGGTCGAAGAGATCGTGACCTACCGCATGCGCACGACCAACCCGGGCGTATTCACGCTGGTCCACAACTATCGCATCGGCGGCGTGATGTACCGGGTGGAGCACTTCGGTCAGGAGGCCGCACCGGGCCAGGGCGTCGCGTTCGAGTATCTGGACGGATCGGACTTCCTGGGGCCGCGTGCCTTGTTCTTCCAGATCGAAGACCAGCCCACCATGACGCTATAAGCGCACTGTCGCGCATCCCGCCCATGCCCAGTTGGTCTCCAGTACCGGAGATAGTGCCTGGGGCGATCTGATCGTAAGCGACTCCCTCAGCGGCGGTTCGCTACCTCGGAATCGGGGTCTCTGATGTCCTTGAGATGGCAGAGCAAACCGAGGATTGATGCATCCCGGATCCCACCCGACCGACATGAGGAGTGTGCTTCAGGTCTCTTGAAGATTGTGATGGAGCCGCCGCTTTAGTTGGTAAAGGCACAGGCGTCAGCTTAGATCTGGTAAAAACTGAGCCGGGTATTGGAATAAGAATGCCTCTGATGCTCCAGCGACAAGATCACAAGACCAGAGATGTGCACTAGCTCGGTTAAGCTGATTTGACGTGTCACGAGGGGGATGTGTTGTGCTGTAAGCAAGACATCATCCACATACAACTTGAGAAGATAGGATCATGACCCAGCCGCATTCAACACGCCCACCCGCTTACGCACTGAAAACACGGTATGCACCTGCGATGAAGCTTCTCTTTACGTTAGGCCTTGCAATTCTATGGACGGGTGCCCAAGCCGCTAGTTTTGATTGCAACAAGGCCGTGGGCACTACGGAAAGGTTGATCTGTAGCGATGCCGAGACATCCGCGCTGGATGGAAAATTGCAAGGGGCCTATGAAGCAGCACTAGCCGCAACCGATGCCTATGGCAAGAAAGAGTTGACTAAAGAACAGCGCAATTGGATCAAATACGCTCGTGACATTTGTCAAGACAGCGCCTGCCTGCAGCAGGCATACACAACCCGCATCGCGATGCTAGCGCGTAATGAGGAACATATTGCGGATGGCGAGGTGTACTCAGACTGCAAGCTGCCAGGCAACCAAACCGTTAGCGGCGAATGCGTTAATGTTGTGTCGATTCGTGATCCCAACTCCCGTGTTGAATCGTTCAACCAATCGTTGGCGTATCAGAAGCACAACGGCCGAATCATCGGTTGTAGCCGGCTAATTGATCTACCGGTTGGCGTCGCTGGGGGTAATCACAGTTTTGGCGGCTCCTGCGTATTGCAGGAAGGTACGCAGCGCAAGAACGTGAGGATCTGCAACGACGATATGTTCGGGCATTTCCAAGTAGAGCCGACCACGCCCCAGGATGCCTCAGACAAGCGCTTGGTCGACTTTACTTACGCGCAATGCTATGGCGGTTGATGGCAAGCGCCCGGGCCTGTCCGTGATTTTGTGTGCGAGGCCTCGTTCCAACAGGCGGGGCTAAGCCCGAGGGCCAGACCAACGAGCGCAACGGCGCCAGCGGCAAGACGGTGCAGACCGAGCATGGTCCGGCGCGCGTGGAGCGTCCGCACGACCGTGACGGCTCGTTCACCCCGACCCTGATCCCCAAGCACGAAAGGCGCTTTACCGGGTACGAAAAAGAGTCACAGGAGATCAGACCCAATGCCGGAGGAGCTGCGCTTGAGCGTCTGAATCCACAATCGCCAAAAATGGGGGGATCACCATTCATTCCCCGTACTGGTCCGTGCTGACCTTTTCCATCCAATCCACCGCCTTCCCATCTAGGGATTCAGCGATTGCAATGTGGCTCATACCCACCGTCGGACCGGCTCCATGCCAGTGCTTGACGCCAGGAGGAATCCACACGACGTCGCCGGGGCGGATCTCCTGCACGGGATCGCCCCATTTCTGTACTCGCCCCACACCTGACGTGACGACGAGCGTCTGGCCCAATGGATGCGTATGCCAGGCTGTGCGTGCGCCTGGCGCAAAGGTAACAACGCCTCCCCCCACGCGCGCGGGCGCAGCGGCTTGAAAGCGCGAATCCACAAACACGGATCCGGTGAAGTTTTGCTCCGCACCCGCGCTGCTTGGGTTGGAACCGACCCGTGTAACGTTGATCGGCTCCTGTTCGGCGGCATAGACGGCCGACGCGCCGAGGGACAAGGCAAGGGCTGCTGCGGGAAGTCTCATGTTCATCCTTTCTGTAATCGCTTTGATTGGTTCATGGTGTTCGCTTGATTTCCTTGTTCATTTCATTGTCTTCAGAACAGGGCTGACCACGGCCCGTCAAATGTCGAGCTGACGCTCGCTCATCCACTTCACCATGGCCGGATCCCTATGCGAGAAGAAGCTGCTTTCGCCGGTCTCGAGCTGGGCGATGCGGGCCATGTCGGCCTCATCCAGGGTGAAGTCGAGCACTCTCAGGTTCTCTTCCATCCGTTTCTTGCGCACCGACTTGGCCAGCGCCACAATCTCGCGCTGCGTCCCCCAGCGCAGCACGACCTGCCCCACCGATTTGCCGTGCTTGCGGCCGATGTCCACCAGCGCTTCGTTCTGGAACAGGTTGTTGCGACCTTCGGCGAACGGCGCCCAGGCCTCGGCCTGCACACCGTTCTCGCGCATGAAGGCCACGCTTCCTTCCTGCTGAAGGAACGGATTGACCTCCACCTGGTTCACCGCCGGCACGACATCGTTGAAGCCGATGATGTCCATCAACCGGTCGGGATGAAAGTTGCTGACGCCGATAGCTCGAACCTTGCCGGCCTTCAGGGCGTCTTCCATTGCGCGCCACGATCCATGCACGTCACCAAATGGCTGGTGGATGAGGTAGAGGTCCAGATAGTCCAGCTGCAAACGACGCAGCGATTTGTCTATAGCTTGCTGGGTGCGCTCATACCCAGTGTCTTGCACCCAGAGTTTCGTCGTCACGAAGAGGTCGGCGCGCGGGACGCTGGCATTCTTGATGCCCCGGCCAACCGCCTCCTCGTTCAGGTAGGACGCCGCCGTGTCGATCAGCCGATAGCCCGTGCCGATGGCCTCCACCACGCAGCGCTCGCATTCCTGCGGGTCAGGAATCTGGAAAACGCCATAGCCGAGGATGGGCATCACGACGCCATTGTTCAAAGTCACTTGTTGCATGGTTAGCTCCTATGTTTGCGAGACGCCGCTAAGCCAGCTCGTCACGCGTTCCATCGTCCGCCGCTCCTGGTCCATTTCAATGATGAAACCATCGAGGAGCCGCGCCTTCGGCGCATCGTTTGCCAGCACTGACTTGCTGTTCCCTGGCCCGTAGCCGCCGTGTCGTAGCCCGCGATGGCGGGCGCCGTCGCCTCCAGAGGCGGCCTGTATCCGCTCTCGGTCTGCTTGCGAGCTTGCTCGACCGTTTGCTCGTAGTCTTCTGGATAGGCACTGGCCGGCCGGATCTCGAACAGATCGGTGCCACGGGCACGATGAATCAGGCCGGCGACGACGCGCGTATTGCCCGATCGCGAAAAATAGACCACCAGTGTCCGCGAGCCCAGCTGTCGCATCTCACCGCCCTGAGCGTTCGATGCCGTGGTCGCGGCTCCCAGCGGAAGCGCCACAAGCGCAGCCATCACCGTACGTCGAGTCGAATCATGGGCGACAGTCATCCAAGCCTCCTTGATGTCATCGACCCACGCGGGCCTGCAACGCGGCCGGATAGCGGTCCCCTTGAATTTTCACGTCCGCCAAGGCCTGCGCGATCCTGTTTAGATCGGTGGCGGACAGTTCAACGGAGGCGGCGCCCAGGTTCTCTTCCAGGCGATGCAGCTTGGTGGTTCCAGGGATAGGCACGATCCAGGGCTTTTGCGCCAGCAGCCAGGCGAGTGCGATCTGCGCGGCGGTTACGCCCTTGTCCCTGGCAATCTGGCCCAGCAGGTCCACCAAGACCTGGTTCGCCCGGATCGCCTCCGGCGAGAAGCGCGGTACTTTGCTGCGAAAATCGTCGCTGCCGAAAGTTGCGCCGTCCTTGATGGCGCCCGTCAGGAAACCCTTGCCCAATGGACTGAAGGGGACGAAACCGATGCCGAGCGCTTCCAAGGTCGGCAAGACTTCCTGCTCCGGCTCGCGCCACCACAGCGAATACTCGCTCTGCAAGGCGGTGACCGGCTGCACAGCGTGCGCGCGGCGGATCGTCTGTACGCCCGCTTCCGACAGGCCGAAGTGCTTGACCTTGCCTTCGGCGATCAAGTCCTTGACTGTGCCGGCGACTTCCTCGATGGGCACGTCGGGATCAACCCGGTGCTGGTAGAGCAAATCGATCACGTCGGTCTTCAGGCGCTTGAGAGAACCTTCGACGGCCCAACGGATGTGCTCGGGGCGACTGTTTAGGATCTGCTGCTTGTTGTCGTCGCCAAAGGTAAAACCGAACTTGGTGGCGATTACGACTTGGTTGCGCACAGGGGCCAGCGCTTCGCCCACGACCTCCTCGTTGAGGTAGGGGCCGTACACCTCCGCCGTATCGAAGAAGGTCACCCCGCGATCGACTGCGGCGCGAATCAGCGATACCGCTTGCCGGGTGTCCGTGGCCGGCCCATAACCGTGACTCAGGCCCATGCACCCTAACCCGAGGGCTGAAACTTCCAACGTGCTATTTCCAAGTGTCCGCTGTTGCATATGTCTTACTCCTTCAAACGCGCCCGTCCAATATGACCCACCAGAGTTCGCCATACGGGCCGGACACCTGGCGGCATCTCTATATCAGCCAATGTAGCCATCATGAGTAGCCAGCACTAGAGAGTAAAATCCGCAAATACTTATGAGGTGAACTCATAGATGGCGAAAAACAGCTATAACGACCTGTTGGCATTCATTGCGGTCGCTCGTGAACAGAGCTTCACGCGTGCCGCGGCGCAACTCGGCGTCTCCCAATCGGCATTGAGTCATCTGATTCGAGCCCTTGAGGCCAAGATGGGCGTTCGCCTGTTGACGCGCACCACCCGAAGCGTTTCGCCGACAGAGGCCGGGGAACGATTGATGCACAACATCGCTCCCCGTTTCCAGGAAATCGAGGCCGAGCTGTTGGCCGTCGGAGAACTGCGGGACAAGCCGGCCGGCACGATCCGCATCACTGCCAGCGAGAACGCTGCCGACACCGTGCTCTGGCCCAGGCTTGCGAAAGTGCTTCCAGAGTACCCCCTGATCAAGGTCGAGATCAACGCGGAATCACGCTTCGTCGATCTCGTCGCGGAGCGCTACGACATGGGCGTGCGCCTCGGCGGCGATCTGGCCCGGGACATGACCACGGTGCGTATCAGCCCCGACTTGCGTTTTGTGATCGTCGGCTCACCCGCCTACTTCGCCAGGCGCTCCCTTCCCTTGAAACCGCAAGACCTGGCCGACCACGACTGCATCAATCTGCGGCTGATGAGCCACGGGGAACTCTACGCGTGGGAGTTCAAGAAGGGCAAACAGCAGATCAGCGTTCGAGTCGATGGGCCGCTTGTCTTCAACCGGACCCCGCCCATCCTTCAGGCGGCGCTGGCCGGCTTTGGCCTTGGATATCTGCCCGAGGAGATGGCTGCCCCCTATATCGCGAAGGGCCGCCTGCGGACGGTCCTAGCGGATTGGTGTCCGACGCTTCCTGGATACCATCTCTATTACCCCAGCCGCCGGCATCTGTCCCGAGCAATGACCGTGCTGATCGACGCATTGCGTCACCCCGAGAAAGAGGTGTGACTGATATGGCCCTGGAGACTTTCAGCGATGTTCTCGCCTTTGTTCATGTCGTGCGAGAAGGCAGTTTCACTCGGGCGTCCGCCCTGCTTGGCGTATCGCCCTCTGCCTTGAGCCATGCCGTTCGCGGCCTCGAAACCCGGCTGGGCGTCCGACTGCTGACGCGCACCACTCGCAATATTGCGACCACCGAAGCGGGCGAACGCCTGTTCAACAGTGTGGCGCCTCGTTTCGACGACATCGATGCCGAGGTGGCGGCCGTCAAGGATCTGCGCGACAAGCCGGTGGGAACCATCCGCATCACGTCCGCCGAACATGCAGCAACCAGCGTTCTCTGGCCCAAGCTGTCCAAGGTCATGCGCGACTATCCCGACATCAACGTCGAGATCAGCATCGACTACACGATGGCGGACATCGTCTCCCAACGCTTTGACGCCGGCGTTCGAGTGGGAGACCAAGTCGCCAAGGACATGATCGCTGTACGCATCAGCCCGGACCTGCGCATGGCGGTGGTGGGCTCGCCCGAGTACTTCGCCGCACGGTCCACACCCCGCTCGCCCCAGGACCTGACTCGACACGATTGCATCCGGCTGCGACTTCCGACGCATGGAGGCTTCCTTCCTTGGGATCTTGACCGGAATGGCGAAGAGGCCAAGTACCCCGTCAGCGGCCAATGGGTGTTCAACAACAGTTCCTCAATTGTCCGGGCAGCCTTGGCGGGCTGCGGATTGGCCTACGTTCCGGAGGATATGGTGTTGGAGGACATCGCCGCGGGGCGGCTGATTCGTGTCCTGCGCAACTGGTGCAGCCCTTATCCGGGGTACCACCTGTACTATCCCAGCCGACGCCAATCCTCCGGCGCTTTGGCCGTCATTGTCGAAGCCTTGCGACATCGCGCATAGCGGTTGGCGGCTTCGCCCTCATTTATGAGTTCACCTCAGTAGTGAATGCGGAATCAGGGGCTTAATCGAAGCGTCCGCATCCCGTAGCATTTCAGCTCCCAGAAAGGAAAGGCAAACTCAAGCCCTCATCCGGCGTTTTGCCTTTCGCCGACACCATGCCGCCACCCCTGGCTGATATGCATGCCGGCCAATCCGAGCAACGGGATGGAGCTGTCACCGATGATTCAAAAAAAGCCTGCTTACAAGCCTGCGATCAGCAGGTTGGGTGTTGTGATGGCACTGACTTCCGGGCTAACGCTCGCACACGGTCATGCCACAGCAAAAACTGAGGCAACGCAAGCGATGCCCGCACAAGCCGCCTCGGATACCTTGTCTGCGAAACAGCAGGCCGTGCCCCTGATCGCCGCCTTCATGGCCGCAAGCGATATGCCCCAATTGAACACGGCCTTGAACCAAGGGCTTGACGCCGGCATGACCATCAGCGAGGCTAAGGAAATCCTGGTGCAGCTGTATGCATACGTCGGCTTTCCTAAAAGCCTTAACGCGCTTGGCGAACTCCTGAAGGTGGTCGAGGCACGCAAGCAACGCGGGATTCAAGACGCACCGGGACGTGAACCTGGCCGCGCCATTCCCACCGGGGACGAACTCATAGCGGTAGGCAAGGCCAATCAGACCCGCATCTCAGGCGCACCGGTCACCGGCCCCGTCATGGACTTTGCCCCCATCATCAATCAATTCCTGCAAGCCCATTTGTTCGGCGACATCTTCGAACGCGACAACCTCGACTGGCAGAGCCGCGAATTGGCCACTGTCGGGGCGCTGGCGGCTACGCCCGGCGTGGAAGCGCAGTTGCGTTCGCACATGCGGGCCAGCATGCGAGTAGGCTTGACGGCAGCGCAGTTGCGCCAGTTGACCCAGATTCTGGCTGAGCGCGGCGACAAACTGGCCGCGGAGCGTGCGGATGCGGCCTTGACTCAGGCCCTTGCCGCGACCTCGGGGCGCTGAACATGAACCTCACCAAGACCCTGCTCGCATGCATCGCACTGAGCTCGATGACGGCTTGCACAGCCCTTCCCGACAGTCCACGCAATGCCAGCGGTCCGCTTGTCATCCAGGAACAAGGCAGCTTCGCTGTCGGCGGACGCGTCGTGCAGAAGCCCGGGCTGTACGACAACAACAAGCCAACCGCCCAAGGGCAGACATTCCACGGCGACCACCTCTACGCCTTCTATCAGGTCCCGCAGAACGCCAGACCGCTGCCGCTGGTCATGCTGCATGGTGCTTACCAATCGGCGCGTAGCTGGGAAACGACGTCAGACGGCCGCGAAGGTTTTCAGACCCTCTTTCTGCGTCGTGGCTTTCCGGTTTATCTCGTCGATCAGCCTCGCCGCGGTCGCGCCGGCAATAGCACCGTGGCAACCACGATCGAGCCCACCCCCTTCGATCAACTGTTCTTCGATCAATTCCGGCTCGGCAAATGGCCAAGGTACTTCGACAACGTGCAGTTCGACCGCAAGCCTGAAACGCTGGATCAGTTCTTCCGTTCGGTCACGCCCAATACCGGTCCTTTCGATGCCGGGGTGATTTCGGACGCCATGGCCGCGCTGTTCGAAAAGACGGGGCCCAGCATCCTGATATCGCATTCTCAGGCAGGCGGGCCTGGGTGGTTGACCGCGATCAAAAGCAAGAACGTCAAGGGAATCGTCGCCTTGGAACCCGGTAGCGGGTTCATCTTCCCTGAAGGAGAGCTTCCCCCCGCGATGCCAAGCGCGGCAGGGACGCTTACGCCCGAGGCCGTGCCGCTGGCAGACTTCGAGAAGCTCACGCGCATCCCGATCATCATCTATTACGGCGACAACTTTCCGACCGAGCCGACCACGGAGCGCGGACAGGACAACTGGCGGGTGCGCCTGGCCATGGCCCGCCTTTGGGTCGCCGCCATCAACAAACATGGTGGCCACGCGCAGCTCGTGCACCTGCCGGAAGTCGGCATTCGGGGCAACACACATTTTCTGATGTCCGACCTGAACAACATCCAGATCGCCGATCTGGTGTCACGGTTTCTTGCCGCGAAAGGCCTGGATTGACAAGCGCGCAACTGCAGGCTGATGCATCGCCTAGGCATTGGGAAATCGGCCCAGCTATCGCAACACCAGCCGCCGCCATCAACAACAGTGGGAATTGAGATGAAAGATCCATTTATCAGCAGAACCCGACGCGATTTTCTCGGCGCATCCGCGTTCGCTGTCACCAGTGCAATCATAGGAGTTCCAATAATGAGCGCCACCGCCGCCGCAGCCGACTACAAGAAGAATCCCTTTACGCTGGTCTACGCCGGCGCCCTCTCGAAGAATGAACCGGGCAAGGTCAATATTCATCCGGTCAAGTACAAGCTCAACGACCTGGATATCGTTGCCAACGTCTACACCCCGTCGAACTACGATGCGCAGAGGAAATATCCCGCAATCGTAGTGGCCCATCCCAATGGCGGCGTGAAGGAGCAGGTCGCTGGCCTGTATGCCCAGCACCTGGCCGAACTTGGCTACATTACGATCGCGATGGATGCCGCCTATCAGGGCGGCAGTGGCGGCGAGCCCCGCAGCACGGACAAGCCGCAATTCCGCATAGAGGACATCCACGGCGCAGCGGACTTCATCACTCAGTACCCGGGTGTTGATGCCACGCGCCTGGGGTTACTCGGCATCTGCGGCGGAGGCGGCTACTCGTTGTCCGCGGCAAAGTCCGACAAGCGTTTCAAGTCGATCGCAACCCTCAGCATGTTCAACTCCGGCCGGGTTCGTCGGAATGGCTTCGCCGATTCTCAACTGAACACAATCCAACAGCGCCTGAAGCAAGCGTCCGAAGCACGCGCCCAGGAAAAGGCAGGAGGAAAGATCCCGTACTCCGGCGACGCCGACATGACAGATGCACAGATTGCCGCGCTGCCCTTCGAAATGTACCGGCAGGGCTACGAGTACTACTGGAGGACGCACCCCCACCCCGGCTCGACCTTCAAGTACACAACCAGCAGCCTGTTGGATCTGATGCGCTGGGATGCAACCGAACAGATCGAATTGATAGACCAGCCTTTGCTCATGATCGCCGGCAGCAAAGCGGACAGCCTGTATATGACCGAAGACGCCTTCCCGAAGGCCACGGGAACCAACGACAAGCAACTGTTCCTGATCGAAGGCGCGACCCACATCGAGACCTACTGGATTCCCAAGTATGTGGATGCCGCGCTCGGTCAACTCAAGCCGTTCTACGCTCGAACCCTGTGATCTGCAAGGGTAATTGGTGCTAGTCGCAATGGGCTGATTTATCCACTTGCAAGCGATCCGGAGAGATTTCTTCTCGCGTCGAATCGGAGACTCGTTCGCAGTTGCCGCAATCACTTTCACGGCGTAGCAGTCATTCGTAGACAGACAACGAACGGCCGCTCCGGGTCGGGAGCGGCTTGTCGTCATAGACGGCTCCCGGCAAGAAGCGGACGCTGGGCGCGTGCGGTCCATTAGGGTTATTTGAAGGAACTGGACCGCAGGGAGACTTAACGGGTTGCGTCATTTTCGGATCGGTCCGGTGCCTCACTGCTGAGAGGTTAGGCTTTACTCCTTCGGCTTGGCCGCACCCTGGCCGCTATGCCCCCCCCCGCGCCAACGGATAGGTTGCGTACCTGCAAAAGGACGCCGGCCGCGCTGGCGAAATTTGAGGGATCAACGTCTTTTACGCAGAACACCAGTAGGGTGAAACTTCGACATTGCCTATGCGAAGGCTGGCGTCTACGTCAAAAAGAGAGCGATGTATGCATGATCTTTCAGGAAAGCGGGCGATCGTCACCGGCGGGGCGCGGGGGATCGGCGCGGCGATTGCGCGGGAGCTATCTGCTCGCGGCGCGGACGTCGTGATCACCTACAAGAGTGCCGTCGCGAAAGCTGTGGCCTATCTTGCGGGCCCAGACGGACGCCACATCACAGGCACCGGCCTGGTCGTTGACGGCGGAATCAACGCCTGACGCGTTCAATCTTCATCGCTCATTCCAGGATAGTGCAGATGACACCCTGCCAGTCTCAGCAAATAGCGCAGCCCACATTGCTGCTAACCGGCGCGAGCCGTGGTATTGGGCATGCGACAGTGAAATTGTTTCACCATAGAGGGTGGCGTGTCTTGACGGTATCGCGGGCGAGCTTTTCGAGTGAATGCGCGTGGGTGGGCGGCGTGGACGACCACATTACCGCCGATCTGGCGAACCCGAGCTCGTATGAGCTGATCGCGGCTGAAGTTCGCCGGCGCCTGGGCGGCGCGAAACTGGCTGCGATTATCAACAATGCCGCGATTTCACCGAAACTGGCGAACGGCGGGCGCAAGGGCGTCAGCATGACGGCATATGAAGAGTGGCTTTCGCTTTTCAACGTCAATCTTTTCTCCGCAGCGATGATCGTCCGTCTACTCCTGCCGGAACTCCGCATAGCGCAAGGCGCGATCGTCAACGTGACGTCGATAGCGGGTTCTCGCGTTCATCCCTTCGCAGGAGCGGCTTATGCCTGCGCTAAGGCGGCCCTCGCAGCGCTCACGCGCGAACAGGCTTTCGAGTTCGGTCCGATGGGAATCCGGGCCAATGCGATCGCGCCCGGCGAGATCGACACCTCCATCTTGTCTCCAGGCACCGAGGCCATGGTTCAGGCGAACGTGCCGATGGGCCGGCTGGGCGATCCAACAGAAATCGCAGGAGTGATGTTCTTCCTTTGTTCGAACGGAGCCTCGTATGTGAATGGCGCGGAAATCGACGTGAACGGAGGCCAGCACGTTTAATCGCCTGGATGACCGGGGCCTTCCGCGGCAACAATCGCTGGGCACCTACTGGGCATGCCAGTCCGGACGGCCGCCGGATTAAAGGATTAGCTCCACTCCCGGGTGGGAACCATAGTCAGGCAAGCGGAGACGCTTCCCGGGATGCCATGCGCCGGATGCTCTGCGGCGGATGGCCAAGCACGCGAATGAATGCCCGGCGCATTCTTTCGGGATCGGTGAAACCAATTTTGTGGGCGATGATTTCGATAGGCTCCGCGCCACGCTCGACGCGCTGCCTGGCCACCTCGACTCTCAGGCGCTCGACGGCCTTGGCCGGTGTCTCCCCCGTTTCGGCAAGAAAGGCGCGGCCGAACTGCCGGGGGCTCAGGCAGGCCACGGAAGCCAGGAGCTCAGTCGACAATGATTCGTGCAAGTGTTCACGTATATAAGTCAGCACATTACGAATTCTGTCCGACTCGGGCTCCATATCGGCGATGGCCGAAAATTGGGATTGCCCGCCGGGCCGGCGATGGTAGACGACCAGCATCTGGGCGACCGCGTGAGACAAGTCGGCGCCATGATCCTCTTCGATCATTGCCAACGCCATGTCGATGCCAGTCGTGACGCCGGCTGACGTCCAGATGCCACCTTCTCGGGTGAAGATCCGATCGCCATCCACTTTCACCCGGGGGTACTCCCGTTGCAGACGGGCGGCGTATTTCCAGTGTGTCGTCGCGCACCGGCCGTCCAAGAGGCCGCTCGCAGCCAGAATGAAGGCCCCTGTGCATACGCTTGCGATGCGGCGAGCGCCCTTGGCGACGACGTGGTTCAAGTAGTCGCAGGTTTCCGGCAATGCGTCGTCGGGGTAGGCGCCAAGGCCGGCTCCCGCCACGATCACTGTGTCGTAGGCGGAAAATCCGGCCTTCCACGTGGTGACTTCCAGGCCCGCCGAACTTTGAACGGGTCCTCCAGCTAGCGATATGACCTGGCATCTGTAAGCATCGTCGCCCAGGAGCCTGCTGGCCACCTCGAACGCCGCCAGCGGCCCGGTCACGTCCTGGATCTGGAAGTCGCGGAATACAAGGAAAGCGACGTCCCGCGAAGCGGGACTCGCGCTTGATGATGTTGGATTCATAACACTCTTGCACAACGCTCGGAAGCAGGCTCCACCGCATCCTGGCTACCGGTCGGTGCGTGGACCAGATCTGATGGTACACAGCCAGCATGGTGGCGGGTAAGACATATATACCTCAAAAACCGCCACGCCGGCACGACAAGGCACAGTCTGCCAGACCTAAGCGCGCCATGGCTCTAAAGGAGGGAACTTAGTCCTTTTGCCATTGGCTCTCCGGCCGGAGAATCTGCACTCGTTGAAAGCCTGGGATAACCCGGATTCACATCGCTCGACGCGACTCCCTCACGCGCCGGGCGGATTGTCTCGGGCCAACGAAAGCGTCTGTGCCAACGGATAGGCCGTGGAAGCGTGGCCGACATACGCATGGCGCATTCGAGTCCTCTTACATAGCGATATCCAACATGAAGCATAGAGAGTTCAACCCTGCGTGGAGTGCAGCCGCATGACCCGTCCACGCCTTCCCTCCCGCACGGGAGCAAAACCGACCTTCCTGCGCGTGGCTCTGCTTGCCGCGGGGCTCACCACCGCAACGGCATGCGCCTTGTTTCTACTGCCCGGCAAGAAGTCGTTGTCGGCCGGTACCTTCGAGCCTCCCACGGTATCCGTCGCATTGCCGGTGCAGCGCACCGTTATCGAATGGGACGACTATGTCGGCCGTTTCGAAGCGAGCCGCCGCGTGGAAGTCCTTCCCAGGGTGTCGGGTCAAATCGTAGGGGTGCATTTCAAGGACGGCGAAATCGTCCAGCAGGGCCAATTGCTTTTCTCCATCGACCCGCGCCCCTACCAGGCCGCCTACGCCGAGGCGCAAGCCGGCCTCGCGAGCGCGACCAGCGAGCTCACGCTGGCACGCGCCGACCTCGCGCGAGCGCATCGACTGGCGGGCGACAGCGCGATTTCAAAGAGCGACATCGATCAGTTGCAGGCGCGTGTGCGGACGGGAACGGCAAACGTCGCCGGCGCTCAAGCCCGCGTCGCGCTGAAGTCACTTGAGCTGGAATTCACCCAGGTGCGCTCGCCCATTACGGGCAGAGTCTCTGACCGACGCGTCGACCCGGGCAACCTGGTCATGAGCGGAGAGGCCGGTAGCGGCACCCGCCTGACCACCATCAACGCGCTGGATCCGATCTATTTCACATTCGACGCGTCGGAAGCCCTGTACCTCAAAGCTATGCGCGCACAGGAACCAAGCGCAGCCCAAACCCAGGTCGAGATACGTCTTCAGGATGAGCCTGACTACGCCTGGCGCGGCAGGCTCGACTTCACGGATAACGGGATCGACCCCCGGTCGGGGACCATACGGATGCGTGCCGTGATCGAGAATCCGAGATTGTTCCTGACACCGGGATTGTTCGGAAACATGAGGCTAGCAAGCGGATCCGGCACGCCTGCCTTGCTGATCCCCGATTCCGCGGTCCAGATGGACCAGACGCGCAAGACGGTTCTTACCGTTTCCGCCGAAGGCACCGTGCTCGTCAGGGCCATCGAACTCGGCCCGCTCATTGATGGGCTCAGGATCGTACGTGGCGGCCTGACCGCCGACGACCGAGTGATCGTCGCCGGGCAACAACACGCCATTCCAGGCGCAAAAGTACAAACGAAGCCGGAATCGGCGGCCTCCCAAAGCGGGATGGGGAACTCGACCCCTCTCATTTCCGGCAGCAAGCCCGCGTCCGCGTCGTAACGATGCGCTGGCGGCTGTCCTAAAGGAAAAATCTCATGCGCCTGTCGCGCTTCTTCATTACGCGCCCGATATTCGCCGCGGTGCTGGCGATCGTCATCACGATTGTGGGTGCGATCTCCTATTTTGCACTTCCCGTTGCGCAGTATCCGGACATCATCCCTCCCACCGTGGTCGTTTCCGCGACCTACCCTGGCGCGTCGGCGGAAACCGTCGCGGAAACCGTTGCCGCTCCTATCGAGCAGGAAATCAATGGCGTAGAGAACATGCTCTACCAGTCCAGCCAGTCCACGGCGGACGGGAAGGTGTCCATATCGATTACGTTCAAGGTCGGGACCGATCTCGACGCGGCCCAGATGCTCGTTCAGAACCGGGTGGCAGCGGCCGTGCCTCGCCTGCCGCAAGAGGTTCAGCGCCTGGGCGTCACCACCCGCAAGACTTCGCCCAGTGCCCTGATGGCGATCAACCTGGTTTCTCCAGATGGCTCGCGGGATCAAACCTATCTTTCAAACTATGCCCTGACGCAGTTGCGCGACAAGCTGAGCCGTATCGACGGAGTCGGCGAGGCTCGAATTTTCGGCAGCCGTGAAGTGGCCATGCGCGTCTGGATTGACCCCCGGCGCGCCGCCGCGCGTGAGCTGACGGCCGGCGAGATCGTCGCCGCCATCCGTGCCCAAAATGTGCAGGTTGCCTCGGGAGCCCTAGGCCAACCGCCCTCCCCGAGTGCCGACGCCTTCCAGCTAAACGTTCGGACACAGGGCCGGTTGAGCGAGCCGGAGCAGTTCGCCGACATCGTCATCCGCACGGATCCCGCTGGCCGGCAGACTCGCGTTCGCGACGTCGCCCGCGTGGAGCTGGGTGCCGACGACTACGGAACCAATGCCTATTTGTCAGGCAAGCCATCCATCATGATCGGCATATTTCAACGGCCCGGGACCAACGCGCTTGAAACCGGCATCACTCTCGAACGCGAGATGCAGGCAGCGGCCAAGGCGTTTCCGCCAGGGCTTGAATACCGGATTATGTGGAACTCAACGCGTTTCATCGCGCAGTCTACCGAAGCCGTCCGGGATACGCTTTTCGAAGCCGCGGCACTCGTTGTGCTCGTCATCTTCATCTTCCTGCAGAACTGGCGCGCCGCCATCATCCCCGTCGTGGCGATTCCCATCTCGCTGGTCGGCACCTTCGCCTTGCTGGCGATGTTTGGCTACAGTCTGAACAGCCTGTCGCTGTTCGGGCTGGTCCTCGCCATCGGCATAGTGGTGGACGATGCCATCGTCGTGGTTGAAAACGTGGAAAGAAACCTCGCTCAGGGCCTGAACCCGCTAGAAGCGGCTCGCCTCTCGATGGACGAGGTTTCGGCGGCGCTGGTGGCCATAGTGCTGGTGCTTTGCGCGGTGTTCATTCCCACGTTCTTTCTGACCGGCCTTTCTGGGGCGTTCTACAAGCAGTTTGCGCTCACCATTTCTGGCGCCACCGTCATTTCGCTCGTCTTGTCGCTAACGCTCTCGCCGGCCTTGGCCACGGTACTTCTGCGGGCGCACACGAAGGAGAAAAGTCGGCATCAGATCATTCGGCGTATGCAGTTTGCCGGCGACTGGTTCAACGAACGATTCGACCGGTTCAGCGCTAGCTACGGCCGATTGACGCAATGGCTCGTGGTGCGCCCGAAGCGTGTCTTGATCAGCTACTGCGGACTTGTGCTCGCGACCATAGGCATTTTCTGGATAACGCCCACCGGCTTCGTGCCCTCACAAGACCAGAGCTATCTAATATCGATCACTCAACTTCCACCGGGAGCCTCGCTGGCGCGGACCGATGCCGTCGTGCAAGAGGTGTCCAAGCGCTTGTTGAAGATCGATGGGGTCCGAGGCACGATCATGCTGCCCGGCTACGACGCCGCGTCGAACACGAATTCCCCGAACACCGCCACCGCCTTCATCCCGCTCAAGCCATTTGAACAGCGGTCCCGCCCCGCCAGCGACATCCTCGATGAAGCACGCAAGGCCGTCTCGGACATCGATCAAGCACGGGTTCTCATCATTCCTCCTCCGCTGATCGACGGCATCGGTTCGGCGGGCGGCTACCGGATGATGGTGCAGGATCGCGGCGGCCACGGCTACAAACCGCTGGGGACGATTTCCGATCAACTCATGGCCAAGGCGAACGGCACCGAAGGTTTATCGCAGGTCTATTCATTCTTCAACACATCAACCCCCCGCATCTTCGCCGACATCGACCGGCGCAAAGCCGAGGTGCTGGGCGTCCCGCCAGATCGGGTCTTCGAAGCGCTGCAGGTCTATCTCGGCTCGGCCTATGTGAACGACTTCAACCTACTAGGGCGCACGTTCCGGGTGGTTGCCCAGGCCGAGCAAGGCCAGCGCAACAGCGAATCCGACATTGCCAATCTTAAGACGCGTTCCGATAGCGGCGCCATGGTGCCCATCGGCTCGGTCGCCACGTTCAAGAGCGAAACGGGGCCGTTTAGGGTCGTGCGCTACAACCTGTTCCCCGCGGTCGAGGTCGACGGAGACACGGCGCCGGGCTCTTCCACGGGCCAGTCGCTAGCCACGATGGAAAAGCTCGCCGACCAGATGTTGCCCCCGGGATACGGCTACGAATGGACGGGCATCGCGTTCCAGCAGAAGATCGCGGGCAACACGGCCGGCCTCGTCTTCGCGCTGGCTGTGGTGTTCGTGTTCCTGGTGCTGGCGGCGCAATACGAAAGCCTCACTTTGCCCCTGGCCATCATCCTCATCGTCCCCATGTGCCTCTTCGCGGCCATGGTCGGCGTGAATCTTCGCGGAATGGACAACAACGTCCTGACGCAGATCGGGCTCGTGGTGCTGATCGCCCTTGCCGCGAAGAACGCGATCCTGGTGGTCGAGTTCGCGAAACAGGCGGAAGAGGAACACGGCTTGATGCCGGCCGCCGCGGCGGTGCGCGCCGCGCAGACCCGCCTGCGCCCAATCCTGATGACGAGTTTCGCCTTCATTCTTGGCGCTGTGCCGATGCTCCTAGCCTCGGGCGCAGGCGCCGAGTTGAGGCAGGCCTTGGGCACCTCCGTTTTCTTCGGCATGGTCGGCGTCACCGTCTTCGGCCTGCTCTATACCCCGACGTTCTACGTCGTTTGCCGCAAGCTCGGAGATCGGCTGTCCCGGCAGACCGGCGCCCGTTCGCTGGAATCGCGGCACGAACAATCAGGAAGCATCAAGTGATTCGATTGCACACCCTATCGATGCTGGTTGCGCCGCTGCTCTTGAGCGCGTGCGCGGTCGGCCCGGACTATGAGACACCGCCGTTCCCGGCTTCCGCGGCGGGGCCGTTCCTGACCCAAAGCGATGCGACCGCGCCCGACGCCACGTCCGTTTCCGCCGACTGGTGGAAGCTCTACCACGACCCGGTGCTGGACAGGCTGGTACAAGATGCGCTCGCCTCGAATACCGACCTGCGCGTGGCGATCGCTCGGCTCGCCCGCGCGCGCGCCCAACTTCGCCAAACGTCCGCCGATCGGCTGCCCAGCACTGAGATCGCCGCAGGCGTGAACCGCCAGCGGCAATCCGCCATCCAGGCCTCGCCCGGCGTCGATCGCGAGAATACCGTTGTCGATGCGGGCCTGTCCGTCGCGTACGAGGTAGACCTTTTCGGCCGCGTACAGCGGAACATCGAAGCCTCGCGGGGCGACTACCAAGCGGCACAGGCCGAGCTGGACGCCGTGCGGGTATCGACCGTAGCGGCGACGACCCGCGCGTATCTGGGAGCCGCCAGCGCCGCGCACCGTCTGGCCGTGGCGCGGCAGATCGTCGAGTTGCTGGACCGCTCGGTCGGCGTGACGAGCAGCAGGGAGGACGCCGGACTGACAACTTCGCTCGACACCGCGCGTATCGCGGCGCTTCGGGAGCAGCGGCGATCCGACATTCCCAGGATCGTTGCCGAGCGCCAGGCCGAGCTGTTCCGGCTCTCCCTGCTCACCGGCCGAGCGCCCAAGGACCTCCCCTCTGAGGCCAGCGCCCTCGCGGCACCGCCCACGATCCTGCAGCCCATCCCTATCGGCGACGGGATGGCCCTCCTCACCCGGCGTCCGGACGTGCGCGCTGCGGAACGACGGCTCGCGGCGGAAACGGCCAGGATAGGCGTGGTGACGGCGGATCTGTATCCGCGCGTCTCCATCGGCGCGTCGGTCGGCTCTACCGGGTTACGCCTAGACGACTTCTTCGGAAGTGGCCCGCTACGCTGGCTGGCTGGATCGCTCCTCTCCTGGTCGTTTCCGAATCAGGAAGCGATCCGCGCCCGCATCGACGGCGCGACCGCCGACGCCCAGGCCGCGCTGGCGGCGTTTGATGGGACGATATTACAGGCCTTGAGCGAAACGGAAACTGCGCTCTCGAACTACGCCCAAAGCCTGGACCGGCGCTGGTCGTTGGCCGCGGCCAGGGACCAAGCGGAGAACGTGGCGCGCATCGTTCGGGCACAAGCGCGGGAGGGACGCGCCGACAGTCTGGCTCTGCTCGACGCCGAGCGCACCTATGCTGACGCGCAGGCACAGCTTGCCGAAAGCGAAGCGCGGGTCGTGAATGCTCAAGTGGACCTGTTCAAGGCGCTCGGCGGTGGCTGGGAGTCGGCCCGCGCTGACCGCGTGGTTGCCAAGTAGTTCCCCGTCTTCTGGATGGGCTCAAGGCGGATTATCCGTGGATGGAGGGCGTGGCGCATGAAGGCAGATATCCCGACGGCGATTCTTGGCCCGGCCCGCTCGTCATCCAACGCGCTCCGCGCGAACATACAGCTGAACGACATTGCCATGTTTATCGAAGTTGCGAGGCGGGGCAATTTCAGCCTGTCCGCCGCGGCGCTGGGAGTTCCTCCGTCGACGCTCTCCCGCCGAGTGAGCGGATTGGAACGCGATCTGGGAGTGCAGTTGCTCAGGCGCAGCACTCGGAAAATCGGCCTGACCGAGGCCGGCGCGCTCTACTTCGAGCGTTGCCGGGACCTCATCGATGAAGCTCGTGTTGCGCATGAGCAGCTGCATACAAGCATCGCCTGCGCCAGCGGGCAACTGAGCGTGTCGCTACCCGCCTCACTGGCACAGGCACTCGTACCTAAAGTGATCGACGCTTTCCACCGCCGGTATCCCGATATCCATTGTCATTTCGAGTTGGGCAATCAGCACGTCGACCCGATCAGCAGCACCTGCGACGTCGCGTTGCGCTTCGGCCATCAACCGAGCTCCAGCCTGATTGCCCACGTAATCAGCGCGATGACGCCGCACCTTTACGCATCCGTTGACTATCTTGATAGGCATCGCGCGCCCCGGTCACCGGCCGACTTGGCCAGGCACCAATGCCTTGCCGGCGCGCGCAGGGGCGAGTTCGAATGGGTGTTGCGCTCCGGGGCGAGAGTGTATCGAGTGCGGGTATCGGGCAAAGTCGCGGCTAACGATTCCAGCATGATCCGATCATTGGTCCGCGCAGGAATCGGCATTGGGCCCCTCATGAAGTTCGAGGCAGCAAAGGCCGGCGGCGACGACAAGATTTCCCAGGTTCTGCGGCAATGGTCTTTGCTGCCTGTGCCGCTCGTCGCCTTGCTCCCTAGCCGGAAGGTGCCGGCGCGAGTCAAGGCGTTCCTGGATTTCATTCATCCTTATCTGCAGGATTGCTGATGTCTTCAATTGGCATCTATAGCCATTGCCACGCTGATCAGCACGACTGCAGCGATGGAAGTCGCGAACACCCGCCGCGCCCAGCGCACATCGTCCCCGGCCGTAAACCCGTCCACGGCAATTTTCAGCCAGTACAGTCCGCTTAATAGAACTATAGAGATATAGAGATTTCCCACGTATCCAAGCGCCGCCAGGGAAAGCGCGGCCACAAGAAATGCGGCAATGTACAAAACGATGCGCTTCTTCGCTTGATGCCGCCCCTTCACCAGGGGCAGTATGGGGATACACGCCGCTTCATAGTCCTTCCATCTAAACATGGCGATGGCGTACGAATGAGGCATTTGCCATATTCCGAAGATCACGAAGAGCGCGACAGCGGCCGTGTCGATGGTTCCGCGTACCGAACAATAGCCCACGACAGGCGGGATCGCGCCCGATATGCTGCCGACCAACGTGGCGTGGACCGATCTGCGTTTCAGGAAAAGCGAGTACAGGCCTACATAGACAATGTATCCGATGAGCATCAGGACCAGCGGCTCAATTCGACGCGTGGCGGCATACAAAAGCCAGAACCCGACGAAACCCAGAATACAGGCAAAGGTCAGAGCCGACCTTATCGAAATGCTGCCGGCGGCCATCGGGCGCGTACAGGTGCGTTCCATGAGCCGGTCGATGTCACGGTCAATCACGTTGTTGGCGGCGCATCCGGATCCGATTACGAGCGCGACTCCAGACATCACCAGTGCAATATGAATGGCATCTACGACGCCTCGCGATGCGAGCAGGTAGCCCCCGACGAGAGATACCAGGTTACCGGCCACGATGCCTGGCTTGACCAATTCGAAATAAGTGCGATGCATAAAATTTTGTCGGGTCGAACAGACCGCAGACAAGGAACAGCGGAACAGGCTTGGATGACAGGAAGAACCGTGATCACGCGATCGGTGGGCCAAAGCCTGGGCCTGTCGGATCAACCGGAAGTCACTGCGATACGGTCGAATGTGGCGGAGGGGTCCCTGAATTACGGAACGCTTCGTTGCAACTGAAGCTTTATACCTTCTGGACGAGAGAGCACGAAAGTGAAATGCCGGACAAAGATCCCGCAGATACCGACGCCACGAATGACCGATGACGACGGCCGTCTTGGGACGATTTTGTTGCTACCTCGCTGTTCGGCATCATCGCTCCGAGACAGGCTTAGCCCGGCCCGGCCACAGCAGCCCCCCGGGCCGGCCCACGAGCCCACCACCATGTCATCAGACCGGCAGCCAGCACCACCGGCAACATGGCCGCGTTCAGCGCTTCCCACCCGAAGGCGTCCAGCGCCGGTCCGGCCGCCAGCGTGGCGAGCGCGGTAGCGGCATAACGCAGTATCTCGGCCGCGCCTTGCGCGCGGGCGCGTTCCGAGGGACGGTAGGACTGCGCCAGCAGCGTGGTTCCGCCGACGAACATGAAATTCCATCCCACGCCCAGGCAGAACAGCGCCGCATAGAACGCGGGCAACGACGCCGAGGCCATCGCGATCAGCGAGCAGGCGACGTTCAGCAGCATGCCGGCGCCCAGCACCCGCGGCAGGCCGAGGCGCTGGATCAGCGCGCCCGCAAAGAAAGCCGGCGCGTACATGCCGACCAAGTGCCATTGCATGATGTTGGCGCCGTCACCGATGCTGTGGCTGCACGCCACCGCAGCCAGCGGCGCGGCAGTCATGATGAACATCATCGAGACCGATCCGACTACGTTGTTGGCGAGCGCGGCCACGAACACGGGCTGGCGCGCTACCTCGCGCAGCGGTCGCGCCGGCAGACCGGCCTGGGCCAGGCCGCCCGTAGCCGGCACTTCGGCGTCGCGATAGCCGCCCCAGAGCAGTGCGGCGGACAGCAGTGCCAGCAAGGTCACCATTAGATAGGCGCCGGCGAAGGTCACTGGTGCGAACAGATCACGGCTCCAGGTGGCCAGCGCGGGGCCGACAACCGCGGCGATGACACCGCCGGCCATTACCACCGAGATCGCGCGGCTTTTGGCTGCGGGTTCGACGGCGTCGGCCGCCGCTAGGCGGTAGTACTGGGCAAAGGCCTGGAACACGCCGACCAGTGCGGTGCCGACACAGAACACCCAGAAATCGGCGTGGAACACGGCCCAAACCGATAGGCCGCCGCCCGCCGCGCCGGCCAGGGCGCCCAGCGCGAAGCCATTTCGCCGGCCGATGCGCTGCATCAGCAACGAAGCGAACCAGGTGACCACAGCGCCCGCTACCGTTATCAATGCAAATGGCAGCGTCGACAACGTTCTGTTGGGCGCGAGCATATGGCCGGTCAATGCCGTCAGCGTCAAGTCGATGGAAATGGCGGCGACGAATAGGCCCTGGCAGATAGCCAAGATACGGGCGTTGCGACGGCCTTTAGTGTGGGAGGCTGATAGGGGCATAGCGCGATCGGTGGGAATGAACGGAATGGGGAGGCCGGTTCGGCAAGCGCGGCCTGGTGGGGTTGACGGGTTCGACAGGCCCGACTTTACCGAAGCACACACCAGCGCAAATGACGTAATTCCCTTAAAAACAGCCGTGCCAAACAGCGTCATATGTCCAGCGCCTCTAAGTCGGAGTCACTGAACTGTGTCGTTGATGCGTCGCTATCGGGCTTGAAGTCCAGCCAATCGAAGAACCACAACTTGCGCGAAGCCGCCGTCAAGCTTTCGCTTTGAACTTCCGCTTTGGGTCGGGTGCGGTCTGTCGTCAAGAACAGCTCCCGGCCAGGAACGGTCGCAGGAGATGGGGTCTGTATGGTGTGTAAAGCGCACTCAAGAGCTATTCGTGCCAGAGGCATCCAAGAGCGACGCGTCGCCCGCAATGCGTTGAAATGCGGTGTGATGGGAAGGTCTGGGCAGCGTCCATGCTCCCGTGCTAATGTGAGCCCCAGTGCACGGGAAAAGCGCCCGTTGCACCGTAAGCGTTCACGTCAACCAACGCACCTGGGACCGCCTTCGCCGCGGACCGGTGCGGCTGCGTGCTCGCGTGGGCCAAGCCTCTCGGCGTGGGCGTTTCCTTCTCGGAACCGTTATTCATGGCTCACGATTCTGCCCCCGCAGCCCCTGCTGCGCCTTTGGCCGCTGACGCGAACAAACGGCGAAATACCTGCACCGCTCTATTGGTCGCCACGGCGTTCTTCATGGAAAACCTGGACGGCACGGTGATCACGACCGCCCTGCCGGCGATGGCACGAGATTTTGGCGTCAATCCCACGGACCTCAGCCTGGGCGTCAGCGCCTATCTGTTGACACTGGGCGTGTTCATTCCCATCAGCGGTTGGATGGCCGATCGGTTCGGCAGTCGCCGCGTTTTTTCTTCGGCATTGATCCTATTCACCCTTGCTTCTCTGGCTTGCGCACTGGTCAGCAACCTTTGGGGCTTTGTGGCGCTGCGGGTCCTGCAAGGGATCGGAGGGGCGATGATGGTGCCCGTGGGGCGCCTGGTGCTACTCAAGAACACACCCAAGAGCGACTTGATGCGCGTGATGTCCATGCTGATCTGGCCGGGCCTGTTTGCACCGGTGCTGGGCCCTCCGTTGGGGGGCTTCATCACGGAATACGCGTCGTGGCAGTGGATCTTCTATCTCAATATTCCGATCGGCATCGCGGCGCTGACGGCGGCATGGGTCTTGATCCCCGCCGAAGACGGTAATGAACGGCGCCCTTTCGACTGGACGGGGTTCTTCTGGATAGGCGGCGGGCTGACCAGCCTGCTGTGGGCCCTGGAACTATTCGGCCGGCCCGTTCTGCCATGGGGGCAGATCTACCCTTGCCTGGCCATGGGGCTAGCCTTTCTCTACAAGGGGATCAGGCACCTGAATTGCCATCCCCATCCTATGCTGTCACTGGCGCCCATCAAAAAGCACACCTATGCCGTCAATATCTGGGGCGGATCGTTGTTCCGCATGTCGGTCGGCGCGGTGCCGTTCATGCTGCCTCTGATGTTTCAAGTGGGGTATGGCATGGATGCGTTCCGTGCTGGGCAACTGGTGCTGGTGGTGTTCGCGGGCAACCTGACGATGAAGCTGTTCACCACGCCGGTGATGAAGCGGTTTGGCTTTCGTCGGATTCTGTTGTGCAACGGCGTATTCAACAGTCTGGCCCTGGCCGCATGCGCGTGCATCGGACCGGAAATGGGTTTTGTGCCCACTGCGATCATTCTTTTTATCGGCGGCCTGTCGCGGTCGATGCAGTTCACCGCTTTGAATACCTTGGCGTTTGCCGATATGCCCAAGGAAGACCTCAGCGCGGCGAGTTCGCTGTTCTCGACCATGTCGCAGTTGGCGCTCGGTATGGGCATTGCGCTGGGAGCCATTGCCATTCGCCTGGGCGACTGGGCCGTGCCGCTGCTTGGCCTGCGGGAGGCCGCGGGGGCCGCTTATCGATTGGCGTTCCTGTTCGTGGCGCTGGTGTCTCTGCTGGGCATGCTGGATCTGCTCGGCTTGAAACACGACGCGGGGAGCGCGTTAAATGCGCCTGAAGAAAAGAAGGAGGCTTAGGGAATTGTCCTTGCCGCGGCTTGCGCCGTGGTAAGGACGGATCGCTTCGCACGAATACCGGGCTACCACGAAGCCACCAAGTGGGCGCTGGCCGTGAAGATTTCGGGCGCGTGCATCGACTGAACCCGGCCCGGCGTCAGCGCAGCACCAGCGCGCGGACGTCGGCCAGTATGCGGGCCGCGATGGCCTCCTCGCCCACGCCCGGGCCAGGCTGACCGCGCCCACGATGGCCGTGAAAATGGCGGTGGCGCGGTCGGTTGCCTGCGCCCCGCCGCCCAGCGCGGCGGCAAACGTGGTCGATCGCAAGCTTGTATACAATCGCGCCCCCGGGAAACCACCACGCTTTATCGGGGTATTCCCCTATGCGGAACGAGAATCGTCTAGTCTCTGGCCAGCCTGCCCTTATTCCAAGCTGCAGCGACACTCCACGCCGACCCGGTCGGCATTTGATCCACTTTTGCCCGATTGCCTGATCCCGGCGCATGTTTCCAGACGCCCGGGCGGCCTTTCGCGTGCTTGACCGCCACGGAGGTGCCCACCCCTGTCTACCTGTAAGTCCCCATAAGAAAAAAATAATGCTTTGAACCAAAAGGTCTCTAACCCATGAGAAAGTTCCTCAAAATCGTGGGCAGCCTGGCTGCATTGCTGGTCATTGCGGCGGCGCTGTTTCTTTATTGGCCGTTGCACCAGCGGTCAGTCCCGGCAGCCGAGAACGACAAGCCGGTCGACGCCGTGCTCGTCGGCGGCGGCATCATGAGCGTGACGCTGGCCACCTATCTGCAGGAATTGCAGCCGGACTGGCACGTCGAGCTCTTCGAACGTCTGGACGGCGTGGCACTGGAAAGCTCCAATGGCTGGAACAATGCGGGTACCGGCCACTCGGGCTTTGCCGAACTGAACTACACCCCCGAAATGCCCGATGGCTCGGTCGACATCAAACGCGCCATCAACATTGCCGAGCAGTTCGAGATCTCGCGCCAGTTCTGGGCGCATCAGGTCAAGGCCGGCCGCCTGGGCCAGCCCTCAGACTTCATCAATCCCACGGGCCACATGAGTTTCGTGTGGGGCGATGACCGCATCGAATACCTGCGCAAGCGCCGCGACGCGCTGGTCAAGAGCCCGCTGTTCTACGGCATGCAATATTCCACCGACACCGCCCAGATCAAGCAATGGGCGCCGCTGTTGATGGAAGGCCGCGACCCCAATCAGAAGGTTGCCGCTACCTACATGCCGCTGGGCACCGACGTGAACTTCGGCGTCATCACCAATCAGCTCACCCAGGGCCTGCAGCGCAACCCCAACTTCAAGCTGCGGCTGCAGCATGAAGTCACCGCCCTGCGCCAGAACGACGACAAGACCTGGAACGTCACCGTCAAGGACCTGAAGACCAACCAGGAACGCACCACCAAGGCGCGCTTCGTCTTCATCGGCGCCGGCGGCGCATCGCTGAAGGTGCTGCAGATGTCGGGCATTCCCGAATCGAAGAACTACGCCGGCTTCCCGGTGGGCGGCCAGTTCCTGGCCTTTGACGCGTCGTCCATCGCCGGACGCCACGACGTCAAGGCTTACGGCATGGCCGACACGGATTCCCCGCCGATGTCGGTGCCCCACCTGGACGCGCGCAAGCTCGACGGCAAGCCGGTGGTGCTGTTCGGACCGTTCGCGCTGGCCACGACCAAGTTCCTGAAGGAAGGCTCGGCGTTCGACCTGTTCTCGTCGGTGAACCACAACAACGTCACCAGCATGGTCGACGTCGGGCTGGAAAACCTGGACCTGGTGAAGTACCTGGTCAACCAGGCCCGCCTGACCGACGAAGACCGCCACGCCCAGCTGCAGAAGTACTTCCCGCAAGCCAAACGTGAAGACTGGCGCCTGGTGACGGCCGGCGAACGCGTGCAGGTCATCAAGCGCGATCCGGAAAAGGGCCCGATCCTGCAGTTCGGCACCGAAGTGGTGACCGACAAGGACAACACCATCGCCGCGCTGCTGGGAGCTTCGCCGGGCGCATCGACCTCGCCCCCTATCATGCTGAACCTGTTGGCCAAAGCCTTCCCGCAGCAGATGGAAGCCGGCTGGAAGGAGCGCCTGAAGGAGATCATCCCGTCGTATGGCCAGAAGCTCAATGACAGCCCCGCGCTGACCAACCAGATTCGCGCCATGACCAGCCAGACGCTGCACCTGCCGTACGTGGAAGTGCCGGTGACGGACAACGCCACGGCCAATACGGGCGTGCCGGCGGTGAACCCACCCGCTGCGCCCAACCCGGCCGCAGCGCAACCGGCCCGCAACGCCAACACCGAGATGCAGGCCCTGTAAGCCAACGGGCACTGCCATCACGAAAAGCCTCGGGGGGAAGCCGGCATGCGTCGGCTTCCCCCCGATTTCTTTGCGGCGGCGGCGCCAGTCAGGTGTCGTTCGGCTTGAACCCCAAGGCCTTCATGGCGGGCACCTCGCCCAATTCATCGTCCCAGGCCAACCGCGCCGAAGGCGCGCAATCGCGCGGACTTCTACAATCGAACTTAGACGCAGGCTTTGAAAGCTACCCGCCAGCCCTTGCGGCGATGCCATAATCCCCTCCGCGGCGCAACGATTCTGGACGAATCGCTCGCCCGCCGTTGAGTAAACCTCTAATAGCTAGCATAGGAAACATCGACTTTGTCGCGCGCCCTTCGATATCTCTCGTCGCCGGCCTTGCGTTGGGCATTGCCGACGCTGGTCCTTCTGGCCGCCGCCGGGTGCGGGTCTAATTTCGCCGCCAGTCCGGCCAAGGCTGACACCGCATCCAACGCGCACACGCCGCTGCGCAAGCTGAACCCCGCTCCGACGCAGGCCTATGAGATACGGCTCACACTTGCTAATGCGTCCGATCTCTCAAGCGCAGCCGACGGCAAATCGCCGTTTACGGTAGTAGAAGGCACTGTGCAGTTCGACGCCAGCAACGGCGCCCGCTGTGGAAAATCCAACGCCCTGTCCGGCCACGTGCCGACATTGTCCAGCCACGAACCGTTCCGACTTTCCCGTATATCCGCCACCGAGTACGTGGGCACCGTGTATGCCGACATGTTGCTCGATGAGGACTATTACGGGCGCGGGGTATGCCATTGGGCATTGACAGAGACCCGCGTCGCTTTGCGAGCGCGGGCCGACAGCGCCGATACGCGATTCGTAGCCGGGCTGCCTGCGAAAGAAGTGCTCGCGGGCGCTACACAGGCGCGCTATTTCTGGAAAGGGTATTACCCTCGATTCGAGAACGGGCAACATTCTGATTATGGAAGGAGCCAGTTGGATGCCGTTCCGGCCGATAAGGTGAACGAGTTTTTCACCGTGACACTGAAGGCCAGGAAGATCGGTGACGACGTGCAAGGCAAGTAAATAACAGGCCGGAGAATGCTGGAGCCGCCCCCGAGTGGCCCGGCGAACGGCAGCGGCAGCGGCAGCGGAATGAACGTCTGCATTACGCCCCTGACAATCGGCGACTGGCCGACCTGGACGCCGGCCGCCTCGTCACGTTGCGGATCGAACACTTCCAGGCGCGCACGGCACCGCCGTGAGCGTTGCGGCCCTGTCGCCGCGGTGCTATAAAGCCGTGTCGGAAAAGGCAGACTTGGTCTGGTAAGCCCAAGTCCTTTCGGTAACGAAAGCTCTGGTCTTTGGCCTCGTGCATGAGATCCCCACGACGAACATCGGGCGCTATCCCAGCGTCCAGTCGTTCGTCGGCGCGGGTGTCTGCTTGAGAAACGCTCCGGTCGAACCTCGACACAGGAGTCTTTCATGCACGATCTTCCCTCCCCCATCCATGACGCCATCATCGTCGGCGCCGGCCCCGTTGGCCTGCTGCTTGCTTGCGAACTACGCCTGTCGAAGCTGTCTGTCCTGGTGCTGGAACAGGCCCACGATCCCCACTCTGCGTTGAAACGCCTGCCGTTCGGCCTGCGCGGCCTGTCGGTGCCCACCCTTGAAGCCCTGCACCGCCGCGGCTTGCTGGACGCGCTGACCGCGGCGCAACACGCGAATCAGGGCGCCAACAAGATTGCGGCCGCCGCCCATTGGACCCGCCAGCCACGCCAGCCGGCCGGCCATTTCGCGGGCATCCAGTTCTTTCACGACGACATCGACACGTCGACGTGGCCGTACCGCCTGCCCAGCCCGGCCGGCACGGGCAGGGCCGTCGACATGGAGACGCTTGAATCCGTCCTAGCGCAGCGCGCCGGCGACCTGGGCGCCGAGATTCGGCGTAGTGTCCATGTCGATGGCTTCCTTGCCAGGGATAACGACGTGACGGTTCAGTCAGGCCCGGAAACCTTTCGCGGCCGCTGGCTCGTGGGCTGCGATGGCGGGCGCAGCGCCGTGCGCAAGTCAGGCGGCATCGCATTCACCGGCACCGAGCCCGAATTCACGGGCTATTCCGCAGAGGTAGAACTGGACGACCCGAGCGCGCTGCGTGCCGGCCGCCACTACACGCCTAACGGCATGTACACCTTTGCGCCGCCCGGCACCCTTGCCATGGTCGACTTCGATGGCGCCGCCTGCCATCGCGCCCAGCCCATCACCTTGGCGCACGTGCAGGCAGTGCTGCGCCGCGTCACGGGAACGGCCGCCACGCTTACCGCGCTGCGACTGGCTGCCACCTGGACGGACCGGGCCTATCAAGCGGCCGCGTATCGCAAAGGGCGGGTGCTGCTGGCCGGCGACGCCGCCCACATCCACTCCCCTTTGGGCGGCCAGGGGCTCAATCTTGGACTGGGCGACGCGATGAACCTGGGTTGGAAACTGGCGTCCACGATCCGCGGCGACGCGCCTGCCGGCCTGCTGGATACCTATCACACGGAACGGCACCCGGTGGGCGCACGCATTCTGGACTGGTCGCGCGCGCAAGTCGCGCTGATGCGCCCTACCCCAAGCACGCGCGCCCTCGAAGCCATCGTCCGGGACCTGGTCGGCACCCGCGACGGCGCGACGTATTTCGCCGAACGTGTCTGGGGCGTATCCCAGCGCTACGACTTGGGCAGCCGCCATCCGCTGGTCGGCCGCAGCATGCCCGATTTCGAACTGGCCGACGGCACAAGAGCGGGCACCCTGCTGCGCCAGGGCAAAGGCCTCTTCCTGAACTTCGCGCCTGACGCCTCGGCGGATGCGTCTTGGGATGTGCTGACCCGCAGGTGGCGCGAGCAAGTCAATTATGTCGCGGGTGACGCCCGTGAACGGCTGGGTTTGCGGGCAGTGTTGGTGCGGCCTGACGGCATCGTCGCGTGGGCCACCGATTCCCACCCGGACGAAACGGGGGCAGCGCAAGCGCTATCGCGTTGGTTCGGCGGCGCGTAGGAAGCTCGGTCTTATGCCACGCGTTCCAGCAAGCGCGGAACGGAAGACGCCAGCAAGGCAAGCCCGGACGCGGTCAGCAAACCCAACACGATCTGCCGGAAGCGCGCCTCGCTGATGCCGATGTACAGCTTGGCGCCCAGCAGCGTGGGCACCAGCATGGCTGGCGCCACGATGGCGAACATCGGCAGCATGTCGCGCGTCACGATGCCTGTTGCCAGGTACGTGCCCATCGTCACCGCCAACATCGACAGGTTGAAGTTCTGGATGATGGCGCGTTGCTTGTCCTTTTCGAAGCCGCGCAGCGTGCACCAGAGCGTGGGCAATGTGCCGGAAAAGCCACCGATGCCGCCCAGCACGCCGCCGGCGAAGCCCGCGGTTCCGTCAGCCAGACGACCGCCAGCCGTGATCTTCGGCATGTTCTTGGCCAGCAGCATGGCCGGGCACCAGACGATCAACAAGGCGCCCAGCAGCGCCTTGAACCAATCCATGTCCAGCGTCGGCAACACCGCCACGCCGATCGGAATGCCGGCCAGTCCGCCCAGCACGAACGGCAGCAGCTGCTTGAAATCGAACCCGCGTCGAACCGTGATGGCCGCCAGCACTTGTCCCACCAGCGCACCGAACACCGCCAGCGTGGCCGCCAAACGCGGCTCCAGCGCCCAGGCCCAGAACGACATCGCCACTAACCCGAAGGCAAAACCCGACAAACCCTGCACGAAACCCGCGACCACCGCGCCCAGCGCCACCACCAGATACACCGATTCCATCGTCATCCTCTTATGTTCTATTTTTAGCCCCGCCCAGGGTTTGGGGCGGACGGTATGCATTGTGGTTCATAGCCATAAGAGAAAAATTCCCTTTCTTGATGGCCAAATAAGGGTTTGCTTATGGTGCGCCCGGGCCCGCGTCGCCAGAACCCGGACGCGGGGTGATAACGTTCACCGCAAGCACCTGAAAACTCCGCCACATCCGCAATCAGCAAGACACACCATGACAGCAGCCCCGATCGCATTGCCCAGCGCCCTCGCGGCCTCCCTCCACCCGCTTCAGCTCCATGACGCGGTGGCGTGGTCGGCATATCTGAACCGCCCCGGCGTCATAGAACACACAAGCTGGGGCGATATCAGTCCGGCCGCGATCGCAGCCCTCATCGGCAGCTACGCCGAAAACCGCGACGCGCTCCGCTGGGCCATCGTGGACACAAGCGGCCGCCTGTTGGGCACGGTGGGTTTGAACGAAATAGCTCGCGCGCATGGACGCGCTGAACTAGCCTATGACCTTGACCCGCTTCACCAAGGCCGTGGCTTGGCGACGCACGCTGCGCTTGCCGTCATGAATTGGGCGCACGATGCCCTGGGCCTGCAACGCATCCAGGCCACCGTCCTGGATAGCAATGCATCCTCCATTGCCGTCCTGGAGCGCATCGGCATGCAGCGCGAAGGAATCCTGCGGCAGTACCGCAAGGTGCGCGGCCAGGCGCGCGACTACTGGATGTACGCGGCGGTTCGGACGGGCCAAGGAACAGCCGTTCCCCGCCCGTCGCCGCATCAGAGCACTTGAATATCCCTTGGCCGCAAGGTCGGTCACGCCACTGGAGTTCCGTATGGCACTGAAGCACGCGAATCCGCTGGAAGTCATCGACCTGTTTCATCGTCCCAGCCTGGAGCCCGCCCCGCCGGTCAGCGTCAGTCTGCTGCGCACGGCAGAATTGCAGATTATCCGGCTCGTGCTGCCCGCAGGGCACCGGATGCCCTCGCATCAAGTCCAGGGTGTGGTGACCCTCCAGTGCCTTCAGGGACGGGTCGACATCGATGCCTCAGAGGGCCGATGCACGCTGACAGAAGGTCAACTGGTGACGCTTCCCGGAGATGAACCCCACAGCCTGTATGCCGACGTTCCGGCCATTGTGCTCCTGACCTTGATACACCCGCTTCCCGGAAAATGGCGTCCCCGAGACGAATAGGGCCGCCACGCCGTGCCTTGGCGCACGGCGGTACTCAGGCTTGCCCTACTTGTCCAAGCCCGCCATCAGCACATATTTGACCTCGACGTATTCTTCGATCCCGTAATAGCTGCCCTCGCGGCCGTAGCCTGAGTGCTTGATGCCGCCAAACGGAATCGATGCGGTGCCGACGGAGCCGGAGTTCAGGATCACCATACCGGCCTCGATGTTCCTGGATAACCGGAAGGACCGCGCCAGATCACGCGTGAAGACGTACGCCACCAATCCATATTCGGAATGGTTCGCGCGCGTGACGACCTCGTCTTCGGTGTGGAACCGATACACGGCAAACACCGGCCCGAAGATCTCGGTGTGCGCCATGCGCATGTCGTCGGTCAGGCCGGCCAGTACCGTGGGCTCGTAGAACAGCCCGCCCTTCGCATGGGGTTTACCACCCAGCACCACCTGCGCGCCGGCGCTTTTGGCGTCATCGACCAATTCGGCCACCTTGTCGATGCCCGTCTGGTTGATCAGCGGCCCCACTACGAACGCTTCCTGCATGCCTTGGTCCACCCGGATCCGGGCGACTTTCTCGGCTACCGCCGCCACAAAGCGGTCGTGGATCGCATCCTGCACGTAGATGCGGTTGGGCGAAATGCACACTTGGCCCGAATTGCGCAGCTTCGCGGAAACCAGGCTTGTGGCCGCATCGTCGATGCTGGCGTCGTCGAAGACGATAAAGGGCGCATTGCCGCCCAGTTCCAACGTCATCTTCTTCAGGTCGTTGCCGCAGGCGGCAGCCAGCATTTTGCCGACAGCCGTGGAACCGGTGAACGAGATCTTGCGGATGCGCGAGTCGCCGGTAAACAGTTCCCCGATCTCTTTCGGATTGCCGGTGACCATCTCGAACACGCCTTCCGGGATGCCGGCCTTGCGGGCGTACTCAAGCATCTTGTACGCGGTCAAGGGGGTCAGTTCGGACGGCTTGATGATCATGGTGCACCCCGCCGCCAACGCGGTGGCGATCTTGCGGGCGATCATCATGAACGGGAAGTTCCACGGCGTGATGGCTGCGGTGGGGCCGGCGGGCTCCTTGAACACGAGGATTTCGGCGCCGGCGGCGTGCGACGGAATGGTGTCGCCATAGACGCGCTTGGCTTCTTCGGCATACCACTCGATGAAACCCAGTCCGTAATCGATTTCGCCCAAGGCTTCGGACAGGCATTTGCCGTTTTCCTTGACCATGATCTCGGCGAACACGCGCTTGTCCGCGCGGATCAGTTCAAACCAGCGGCGCAGCAGGTCACCGCGCTCCTTGGCGAGTTTTCGGGACCACTGCGGGAAGGCGCTGCAGGTCCGATCGATGGCGGACTGGATGTCGGCTGCGCCCAGTTCGGGCGCTTCGCCGACGATCGAGCCGTCGGCGGGATTGAATACGTTGATCATGATCGTGTTCCTGTCGGGTTGAGGAATGCCTGAGGCACGGATGTAATGCTAGAATTTCCCACACGATCGTTCGATGGCCTATGGTCTTTGTTTATTGCCTAAAACTATTGGACTGGATATTTTTGGCACTTCCATGGCAAGCTGTTAACCCACCGCCCGATCCTGTCCCGAACCATGCCCGGTAACCCCCAACCCGACGACTTGCTGGCCCCCGTGCGCCAGCGGATGGCCCGCCTGCTAGACGTGCTGGCGCCCACCGAGGGCTACAACCTGACGGTCCTGGAAGACGTGCGGCTACTGCGTTCCAACCGCCCGCTGAAGTCCGTTCCCGTGCTATACGACCCCGGCATCGTGATCGTGTGCCAGGGCAAGAAGCGAGGCTTTTTCGGTGGCCAGACCTACCTGTACGACGCGCATCAATGCCTGGTCGTCTCGGTGCCGGTGCCCTTCACGATGGAGACGGACGCCAGCGAAGCCGAACCCTTGCTAGCCCTCTACATGCATCTGGACTTCAAGCTGGCGGCCGACCTGATGTTGCAGATCGACCAGTTGGGCGGTTTTGTGGCGGCCGAGCCGAAAGGCATGCTGTCCAGCCCCATGGATCCGCCGCTGACGGATTCCGTGCTGCGTCTGCTGCAAGCGCTGGGCGACCCCATGGAGGCGCAGGTCCTGGGGCCCGCGCTTGTGCGCGAAATCTACTTCCGCATCCTGACCGGTGCGCAGGGGCCGGCCATGCGGGCGGCACTAGCCATGCAGGGCCAGTTCGGCAAAGTCGTCCGGGCATTGCGCAGGATCCACGCCGCTTTCAAGGACGACCTGACCGTAGACCAACTGGCGCGGGAAGCGGGCATGAGCGTGCCAGCGTTCCACGTGCATTTCAAGGCGGTGACCAGCACCTCGCCAATGCAGTACCTGAAATCCACGCGCCTGCACCACGCGCGGCTGCTGATGGTGCGCAATTCGATCACGGCGGCCGCGGCCAGCGCCGCAGTCGGCTATGAAAGCCCGTCGCAGTTCAGTCGGGAGTTCAAGCGCCTGTTCGGACGCAGCCCGGTCGAAGAGGTGAACCGGATGCGGGCGGATTTTGCCGTGCCGCCGGCCTTTGCCGCGTCGGCTTACGTCTCGTCCCATTGAAGGGGCAAGGGAATCCAGGGCGCGATAGGCTACAGTGCGAAGGGTCGAGCGACATTTCGCGCTCCCAGGCAGCACCCTGCCCGCTGAATGATTGCATCGGCCTGATGGGCCATCGCAACCGTCGAGGTCAGCCGCAGCGCCGCGCGCACACGAATCCAGGAGAAGTACAGCAGTGAACGACACCCGCACAACGGATACTGATACATCGGAAGACCGCAAGGAACAAGAGCCCCGGCTTTGGCGTGATGACGGCTGGACCGCCCGGATCATCAAGAACGAGGACGACGACGGCTGGGCCGTTGAAATGACCCTGGACGGCCAGGCCGAGCCGGCCCTGGTAGGCCCGTGGACCATGGGCCGCGACAAGAAGAACCCCAAACCACTCGACTCCCCCGCCTTCTTCACCCTGGTCAAGACGGCCAACGAAGTCCTGCGCCGTCACGAACAGCAATTGCATGCGACGCTGCACAAGAGCGTGAAGATCGACGCCGCCGCCGGCCGCCTGACCGTCAAGCTGGACATCGTTCCCGACGAAGACGAACCCTACGCCGTGCTGAGCGCCTACGACGAACTGGGCGAACAACTGGCCCAGGTCAACGTTGCGCCGACGTACAAGCTGAACGTGCAACGCGCATCAGAGTGGGTCAGCAACGGCTTTCCCAAGCACGGCTGACCCCGCCCGCGGTCATTGCGCCAGCGGCCCCACCGCAATCGCGATTTTTCCTTGAACGCCGTGGTTGGGGCTTTCAAGCCGGGCATGCGCCAGCGGAATATCGGCAAGCGAATAAACAGCGCCTACGTGTGGCCGCAGCTGACCGCGCGTGACCAAGGCGCTCAGCTCATCAAGCTTGCCGCGGTGCTGTCTGGTGAACACGAAGTGGTAGCTCGCGTTCTTGCCCCAGGCCTGAACCAGGTTTTGGGGCTGCGCAATATCCACGATCGTGACCACGCGGCCAAGTTGCGCAAGCGCGTCGGGGCTGCGCGACAACGTGTTGCCGCCGATGGTGTCGAACACGACATCGACGCCGCGCCCGCCCGTTTCCCGCATGATGGCGTCGACGTAGTCTTCCTTTTCATAGTCGATCACCACATCGGCGCCCATACGCCGGGCGAACTCGAAGCTTGTTTCACGCACGGTCGTGAACACCCGCGCACCGATCGCTTTTGCCAGCTGGATCGCCACGTGCCCCACGCCCCCTGCTCCGCCGTGCACCAAAATGCTCTCGCCCACCCTGAGCCCCGCACGCACGGTCAGCGCTTCCCATGCCGTCCCGCCCACCAAGGTCAGGCTTGCCGCCTCAAGATGGCTTAGCGACGCCGGCTTCTTTCCGACGATGCTTTCCGCGGCAACGTGGTATTCGGCATAACTTCCCGGCCCGTCAAATATTTGCGGGGTGTACCAGACTTCGTCCCCGGGCGAGAACGCCGTCACACCTGGCCCGACGGCTTCGACAACGCCTGATACGTCGTGGCCGGTGATGGCCGGCAACGGCACCAGGTCGGGATAGTCGCCACGCCGAACCTGGTAATCCAGGGGATTGATCGAGGTCGCCTGCACTCGAACCAGGACCTGCCCCGTGTGCGGCACGGGCGTGGGCAGGTCGCGAAGTTCGAAAGCGTCCGGGCCGCCAAAAGAGTTGAGTGTTATCGCTTTCATTGCAATCCTTCGTTTCGGTAAAAAGGGATATCGAGAATTTTCGATATCATGGAGTAAAAAATTACAGCTCTTTCCCGATCACCTGGGCCAGAGCACGGATGGTTGCTTCGTTTCGCTTGTAGTAGGTCCACTGCCCGATGCGCCTGGCTTCGACCAGGCCAGCACGTTGCAGCGTCGCAAGATAATCAGACACGGTGGATTGCGACAGCCCAACGCCTTCTTGAATACTGCTGACGCAGACGCCGACCGTATGCACGTCACCTTCATCCTGCGGAGGAAAGTTCTTGGCCGGATCCTTCAGCCCTTTCACGATGTCCAGGCGGGTGCGGTTCGAGAGCGCTTTGAATATTTCGAGCAAATCCATAACCGGATTGTATCGGTATTTCCCGATATGTCAATACGATAGTCAAAGCAGGCGCAACTCATCGGCTTTTGGCAATCACCCCACTCATGTACTGATTCAGATCACGGAAATCCTGAACCGTCCAGGTGTGCGACGCCAGCTTCACGCCGTTCTCCCGCAAGGTGCGGGGAATCAGGTCTCCATTGGGCCGAAGGATTACCGAGGAAACAATGACGCCCGGATAATCATGGAGACGCTTCTTGAAAGCGGCGGTGGTCAGATCAGGGGTGGGAGGATTGCTTTTCTTGGCCAACGGCCCGGTCCCCTTGATATCCGCGCCATGGCACATGGCGCATCTTTGGGTAAAGAGATTCTTTCCATTGACATTTTGCGCGAAGGACACTGATGCTTGAGTCAGCAGCACAGCCCCTAGCGAAGCAATGCAGAATGCGCGTACTTTCATTTGGCCTTGTTGTATAAACCTGAGCACTATCAAGAGCAAACTCCGGGGTGTACATTCCGGAGTGCCTGGCACGGCCGGCGAGCCGTGGCTCATTATCGGCCGCCGCGCGGGCCGCATTATCGCAGACGGCAGGAGCGTACACGAACAAAATAGGCATACCCCGCCTATTGCCGTCCTATGCGCTGACTTCGCGATGGCCTCCCTATCAACATGACACCGCCGGCCAGCACAAACTGCCTGCTGGCGGCGAGCAGACTCCGCATGCAACGACATTTTTCAAGTGCCCTGTTCTTTGCCCTCATTGCCAGCGTCGGTGTTTTTAGTCCTCCGACGCACGCCCAGCCTCCATCGACGCCAAAGGTGCAAGCCGGCGAGGGGCGCCCATACGAAGTCGCGGACAGCGAGGTCTGGGACGTGCCCGATCCGGTGTCGGGGCGCGGCTACCAGGTCTTCGTTGCCCTGCCGCCGTCCTATGCAAAGCAGCCGCAGCGGCGCTACCCGGTGCTGTATGTGACCGACGCCGATTACGCTTTTCCGATCATCCGGCAATTGGGACGCCGCCTGAACGTCGAAGGGCCCAAGATAGAGGAATTCATCCTGGTCGGCTTGTCTTATGGCAAGGGTGAAGATGGCGGGCCGAGCCGCCAACGTGACTACACGCCGACGCCCAATGGCCCAAGCTCGGCCCCCGCCAACGCCGTCCATGGCCAGTCGCGCGCCTATCAAGCGTATCTGCGCGATCAGGTCAAACCATTTATCGCGGCTCGCTATCGGGCCGACACTGCCCGCGCAATCTTTTTGGGGCACTCTTACGGCGCCCTGCTTGGAACCCAGATCCTTTTCACCGAGCCCGGCCTGTTCAGCGGCTATATCCTGGGCAGCCCGTCTCTCTGGTATGACAAGCGGTATGCTTTCACGCTCGAAGCGCAATACGCCAAGCAGAATCAGGACCTCGCGGCAAATGTCTATCTGTATGTCGGCGCCTTTGAGGCCCTGCGCAAAGGGGATCGCCGCTACAACCAGACGGTGGACATGGTCGCCGACAACCGGGCGCTGGAAACGGCCTTGCAGGGCCGCAAGTACCCGGGCTTGAAACTGAAATCAGCGGTCCTGAACGACGAAGACCATCTCAGCGTCGCCCCGCGTGGATTCACGCAGGGCCTGAAATATCTGTTGCCTGTCCGCTGAAACCAATGCGGTCCCCACGCGGCCATCAGCGCTGGGGACCGGCTTCCCGCATGAATGTTTCCTACCGGACAGCAGTGTTTCTGATACATTGACGCCCAAAATCAATACAAGCGCGGCCATTTTGCGGCCCCGCTCGCGCCGGGCATGACGGCGGCGCGCAGATGGTCTTTCCAGGGCATGCCGCGCTGAAGGGCTCAACTCTCAACAGTAGAACTTTGGGGTAACGGTCAAAATGAGAAAATTGGCACTGCTTGTTGTCTTGCCATCGCTGCTTGTGGGATGCACTTCTGGGCAGATGAACATGCTGATGGGCACGCGCAATAAAACCTACAACGACGTCAACTCAATTTGGGTCGGCAGCTCGGAAGAACAACTGATCTCGAAGTGGGGTCCCCCAAAAAAGAGCTATACGCTTGAAAACGGTGCAAAAATCGTTTCATACGAAGAAATCTGGGGCCCTATGTCCGCGTATCACGTATGCATCGAAAAGTTCATGATCGACAAAGGCGTAGTGACCAAGTGGGGGATTTCGGATTGCCCATCGCGCATTTCGGGCACCCTGCCGAAAGACAGCCCTATTCCGCAACCCACCATGTAGGAAAAAGCGTCCTTGCGCGACACGCGCAAGGATTAGCCTGGTTACGTCGGGCCTGCAAATAGATTCACACCCCTGCCCACCCTTGGGCTGTTTGCTGCGCCCGCCGCGCCTGTTTGTCCGCATACATAAGCCGGTCAGCTTCCTTGAGCGCGGCTTGTAGCGAACTAACAGCGGGATCCACGCTGACAATGCCAAAGCTCGCGCCTCGATAGTCGAAACTGCACTCATCTGAGGTATAGGTACCGATCAGGGGCAGCGCCAGCCGGCTGCGCATCTCGTCGACGACCCTTTGCGGATCGTCGGACGCGGACTGGGTCACGAGTCCAACCACAACGAACTCATCGCCACCCCATCGACCCAGCATGTCGCTCGCCCGCAGAGCGGCCGACATCCGCCGGCCAACCTCGATCAAAAATCTGTCGCCGGCCTCATGCCCATAGGTGTCGTTGATGGGTTTGAATCCATCCAGATCGATAAAGGCCACCAGCACCCATTGCTGCGTGCGCTTTGCCAGAGCGAACAACCGCTCCAACTCGGCCAATACTGCGCGTCGATTCGGCAGGCCGGTCAGCGCGTCATAGTTGGCCGCATACCGTTCATCCTGTCGGCGCATCACGATTTGGCGGGCTACATGGCCAGATAGCAGGATCACGATCAAGCCAAACACCGCAACCAGCCCCGCCATCCAGACATGCTGTCTGCGCATGGGAGCAAGCTGCTCCAAACTCGCCAACGTGAGCAACTGATATTGGGTACCCGACAACGGCTGTTGCCGCAGCAGATAGGGCCTGCCATCGATGAGCCACTGGTCGGCATTGTCTGCCCCGTCTGCCGCGCGCATATCCATGGGCTCGCCAGGCTCTTCTTCGCCGTCCGGCGGAAGAACCATGCCTGGCGGCAGAAGCGCCGCGACGTTGCGCAGCATGAACGGCTCAGAGGAGGCCGTGATCACGCGCCCCTGGCGGTTCACGATCAGCGCAACATGGCGCCCTGTCAGATAAAGCGCCACCTCTGGCGCGTCAAACTTAACCGTGACTGAGCCCAACGGCACGTCGTTCGAGTCTTCGATACGACTGGCCACGAAATAGGATGGCGATTTATTCAGACGAGCAATACCGAACGAATGGCCATTGCCGGTGCGCAACGCATCAATGAGGTAGGGCCGGCCCGAGTAGATCATGCCCACAATACTGTCCGGCTCGGCCCAATTGCTGGCCGTCACCGTATCGTCCGACATATTGTTCATGTAAATGCGTGCATAACGCAGATCACTGGCCAGAGCGTTCATGACGTCGCCCACCCTGCGCACCAAGGGGTCGCGCGCAAACTGCGCAGCGCGCTCTTGCCGTGTCAGTTCGGCAGCGCCCGGCGGATCTATGCGATAACGAATTGCGAGTTCAATCACCAGACTCTGCCGCGCCACCATATTGGCCACGCTCACCATCTCGGTAAACAAGCGGTCCATCACGCGCACGGTCGTTTTAGACTCGTATTCGGCGCTGGCCGCCAGTCTAGCCAGCTGCGCAGTCACGATCCTCTGTGAAACCCACCACCCCAGGCCAGCCACCAGCATTAACCAGGCGACGGCCAACGCCAGTGTGACTCGGCGTACGGTAGGCCGCATCTGTTGTTCACCGCTGCCTTGCTGCAGCAACACGTCGTTCCCCTCACGAAACAGGCGCCCAATATCCTCCAGGCCTAAATAACCTTCAACTAGCCGCGATACCCGGCAACACAATATAGCGAGAAACTCTCCCCGGCTATTTTGTTGACAATCCTTGACGGTGAAATTGCGGCGATACGCACCCAACGCGGCCCGTATGGGGAGGACAGGGTAAACACTTATAAAGATGTGCCCCCCAAGTGCCGTATTCACCGAGTGGTTTGCATCTACTGACAGAGGAACGGTCGTGTCCAATAAGAATAGCAATCGGCCGGGATGGTCAAAATGGATAGTCCTGGCCGCATCCGCGGCCAACTTCGCGCACCCGGCGTACGCGCAATCAGTCGTCGGTACCGGCGAGGTATTGCCCGGCCCGGTCCAGACGCCGGATTGGGCTGTCGGAGGCGACCTGATTGTTGGCGATGCCCTCACCGGGACGTTGACCATCACCGATGGCGGTTCCGTAACCAATGACGGGGCGTACATTGGAAACCTGAATGGCGCCGTGGGAGCGCTGACGGTGTCGGGCCGCGGCACCGGTGGCACAGCGTCCACATGGACCAGCCTCGGCTCCGTGTTCGTCGGGGGGGATGCTGGCAGCAGCGGCACACTGACGATCCTGGATGCAGGCATGGCCCAAAGCGACTCGGGCACCATCGGCAGCAGTAACGGCAGCGTCGGGAGCGTTCTCGTTTCCGGGCCGGGGTCAACGTGGAATCTCTCGGCGGGCAGAGCATTCATGATCGGCGAAAGCGGCCGGGGCACGCTGCGGATCGACGACGGCGGCGCCGTGCACAGCGGCCAGGGCATTATCGGCTGGCTCGCCGGCAGCGATGGCAGCGCTATCGTGTCGGGCCGAACAACAATCTGGGATCCCTTCAACAACATCTACGTAGGCTTCGAGGGGCTTGGCGACCTGCGCGTCCTGGAAGGCGCCACCGTGCGCACCGTCGGATCATCCGCGCCGGGCGCCGCCGCAACAATTTACATCGGCAACCACGCGGGCGGCGTGGGCACGGTGACCGTTTCGAGCACAACGGCCGATATCTCGACGCTTGCCGCGAGCGACCGAATCGAAATCGGCTCGGCCGGCACGGGAACATTGACTATCGACAAGGGCGGGCTCGCGGTCGCCGCTAGCGATACGTGGCTGACCATCGCCAGCACCGCCACCGGTACGCTGAACCTCATCGGCGACGCCAGCGGCCGCGGCGTGCTGGAGACCGGCTCGGTCATCAAGGGCGACGGCAACGCCACCTTCAACCTGGATGGGGGCGTCCTGCGCGCCAACCGTGACGAGGCTGACTTCTTAAATGGCTTCTCGACGCAGGCGATTGGAAGCGAAGGTGCTTGGTTCGATACCAACGACTACGAGGTGGGCGTGACGACCGCATTCTCGGGAACCTCCAACCTCAACAAGCTGGGCGCCGGCAGGCTGACATTGTCGGGCAACAGCGCCGCCTTTACGGGTACTACCGCTATTCAGGCTGGCACGCTCCAGGTCGATGGCGTTCTCGGCGGTCCGGTGAACGTCCTGGCGGGAGCACGTCTGACTGGAACGGGACGCGTCGGCACAACGGTCAACCGGGGCACCATCGCCCCAGGGCCGCGCAATGGCTTTGGCATCCTGACGGTCGCCGGGGACTACACCGCGCAGGGCGGGAAGCTAGAGATCCGCAGCCAGCTTGGCGCCGATAACTCGCCAACCGATAAGTTGGTCGTCACGGGCGACACCGCGGGCACGACACCGGTCAGCGTGAAGAACATGGGAGGCGCGGGCGCGCAGACCCAGCGAGGCATTCAGATCGTGCAGGTCAACGGTATCTCGGCAGGCCAGTTCAACCTGGCCAATGGCGACTACGTCATTCAGGGGCGCCCTGCCCTGGTGGCCGGTGCTTACGGCTACGTCCTGCAGCAGGACTTGGCAGACGGCGGCTGGTATTTGCGATCGTCCCTAACCGATCCGGGCACACCGCCAACCGATCCAGGCACGCCCCCAATCGGCCCCGGCACACCTCCGACCGGTGGCGTATCTCCGGGCGTCGAACCGCCCTTGCTGTATCAGCCAGGTGTGCCGGTCTATGAAGCCTACGCCAACACGCTCCTAAACTTGAGCCGGCTACCCACCTTGCGCCAGCGGGTAGGCAATCGCCTCTATGATTCGGCGGATGTCGGTCGCAACGGCGTATGGAGCCGGATGGAGGGCACGACAAGCAGACTCGAACCTTCCATGTCCACAACGGGCGCACGCCAGGACGTCGACAGCTGGAAGGCGCAGTTTGGTGTTGACCGTATCCTGGCGGGTCAAGAACAAGGGTCCCGCTTAGTGGGCGGCATAGCCTTTCAGTACGGCAAGGCCGACACGCACGTGTTTTCGGCGTATGGCAACGGCACGATCGACACTACCGCCTATGGCCTGACACCGACGCTGACCTGGTACGGCAAGAATGGGCTCTATATCGACACCCAGGCCCAAGCAACCTGGTTCGAGAGCGACCTGAATTCCCGGCTGGCTGGCAAGTTGAAGGGCGGCAGCCGAGCTAACAGCTACGGGCTGGGTATCGAAGCGGGCAAGGCGTTCGAGTTGAGCGAGCGACTGGCGCTGATCCCGCAGGCGCAGTTGACCTACGCATCCACCCGCTTTAACAGCTTCAACGACAAATTCGGCGCGCATGTTGAAAGCGACAAGGGGGACAGCCTGCTGGCCCGCGTCGGTATCGCGCTGGACTACAAAAGCAATTGGCAAACGGGTGGCGTGAATCGGGAATCCAGCGTCTATGGCGTCGTCAACGTGAAACATGAATTCCTGGACGGAACCCGAGTGCGCGTGGCCGACGTGCCGGCGGCCAGTCGCATGGCGCGAACCTGGGGCAGCGTGGGCGCGGGAGCAAACTACGGTTGGGCGGAGCGTTATGCGATCTACGGCCAGGTCGACGCCGACGTGGATTTCTCCGGCAGCTATATCGTCACGGCGACGGCGGGTTTCAGAATGACGTTTTAAAGCTGGAGCTGATGGCAGATAGCGCCTTTACTCAGAGGCGCTATTTGCAATGAAGTACGTGCCAAAGCATGCTGGCTGTGAGTTGCCCACGGCCGGTGTCCGCCGTGGCAAAAACCGCTGTACCCCTGCTATGCTTGGCTCACTGGCCGCCCCGCCGCAGCGCCGGGCCATGGCGACAGCCTAACCGCACCCCAGGAGCATCGACATGAAGCTATCCAAACGCGCGTTATTGGCAGGGCTGGCGCTATCCGCGCTGTCGGCAGTGGCCCCCGCGGCCATGGCGCATCACGGGTGGTCGTGGGCGGAATCCGAACAGATGACCTTGCAAGGCACGGTTGAGGAGGTTCAGCTCGCGCCGCCTCATCCCACGTTGAGGGTGCGAGCCAACGACGGTGTCTGGGTGGTCGAACTCGGCAATCCCGCCCAGACGAAGGAAGCCGGATTCGTCGAGGGGTCGGCCAAGCCGGGCGACCCCGTCACCGCTATCGGCAACCGCGACCAGGACGCCGGCAACAAGCGCATGAAGGCCGTCCAGGTCACGGTGGGCGGCAAGACCTACGACATCTATCCCAGCCGCATCAAGAAACCCTGAGCCCCACGGCCTTCAGCCATGCCCGAACTGCTTCGGTTGGCGCTGGAACAGCTTACGGCCCTGCCGCCGGCGCTGTGGCTGCGACGGTCCGCAACGCTCTACCTTTTGGTCAACGCCGCTCATATCGGCGCCATCGGCTTGTTGATCGGTTCGATCGTTCCGCTGGACTTGCGCCTGCTCGGCGTCCTCAAGCCCACCCTCTTGGCGCTCCTGGCGCCCGTGCTGTCCCGGACAGCCTCGCTCGGCCTTGCTCTGGCCGTGCTGACCGGCGCCACGCTGTTCACCGTGCGGCCGCAGGAATATCTGCAGAATCCGGCATTCGTGGTGAAGATGGGCCTGCTGGGCGCGGGCGCGATCAACGCCTGGCTCGTGCGCCGGGGTGGAGCATGGGGGCAGGTTTTACAGGGAGGCCGCCCATCCAGCGCGCTGCGCTGCCAGGCCGCCGTCTCGCTGCTGCTATGGACTGGCTGCCTGGTCGCGGGCAGATGGATCGGGTTCCTGTAGCCTGCTGTTCGCTTGAATCGGCCGGGTCAGGGGCTGGCGGCGCACTTGCTACGCCCAGTCCGCTTTGGGTCGAACGCAGACAACTGTCATCTCGGAAGAAGAGGTATTGGCCGCAGAGGCCGCACCGTTTGGCGGGGTAAAGGAATCCGGTTACGGCCGCGAAGGCTCCCGGCATGGCCTGCAGGAGTACACGCACATCAAGTATCTCTGCCAAGGCGGCCTGGGGTGACGGGGTTCAAGCCAGCGACCCAATGCAGGGGGTGATGCGTGCACGCTCTCGTCCATGACCAACCCAGATGGGGCAAGCGCCCCAACCTCGGGGCGCTTGCCTGGCATTCAAACAGACTGACTTATTCAATGGGATTCGAGAGCGTCGCGACCCCGGTAATTTCCACTTCCACTCGGTCTCCACGGCGCATGAAAACCGGAGGGTCCCGCTTGACCCCGACACCGCCCGGGGTGCCGGTGACGATGACGTCACCGGGCTCCAGGGTCGTGAACGTCGAAATATAGCGAAGCAGGCGCGGAATGCCGAATATCATTTGCTCGGTGGTTGCCTGCTGCATGACCTCACCATTGAGCCGGGTGATCAACGTCAATTCCTGCCCGTCGGCAATTTCGTCTCGCGTCGTCAGATAAGGACCGAACCCGCCCGTCTTATCGAAATTCTTGCCGGCGGTGAACTGACTGGTGTGACGCTGCCAGTCCCGAATGGAGCCGTCGTTGTAGGGCGCGTAGCCGGCGATATGATTCCACGCGTCGTCTTGCGCGATGCGGCGCCCTCCTTTGCCGATGACAATCGCGATCTCGCCTTCGTAATCGAATTCGATCGATTCCGACGGACAAATCAGCGCTTGCCCATGGCCTGCCTGGGAGGTGGCGGTACGCAGGAACAGCGTAGGCTCGCTGGTCGGTTCACGCTTTGACTCGATGCGATGCTCTTCATAGTTCAGGCCGACACAGATGATTTTCCCGGGGTCGGGGATGACCGGCAGCAAGTTAAGCTCAGTGAGCTTCAGATGCCCTGCCCGCTCAGCGGCCTGGCGCGCAATCTCGTTCAGTGCATCGGCCTTCAGTACCGCCTTCAACGTGGGAAACGTTCCCTTGGTGAGCGCCACGCCGTCCAAGACGTGGTCTCCCTTCAGGATTCCCCAGCTTGTTCCTGATGCATTCTCGTAGCTGACTAGCTTCATGTCGTCCTTCCTCTTGGTGTGTCAATCAATCTTCACGTTGCGTTCTTTCACGAGCGACGCCCATTTGTCCCGCTCCGCGACGATGAGGTCGCGCAGTTCGGCCGGAGAGCTGCTTACGACCACTGCGCCGCGCTCCTTCACCACCGACGAGACTTCGGGCGACGCTACAGCCTTGACCAATTGATCGTGGAGTTTCTCGGTTGCGGCGGCCGGCAGGCCCTTGGGGCCGACGAAGGCGAACCAGATGTTGTCCTCAAAGCCTGGCAGCGTGTCGGCAAGCGGCGGGATATCGGGAAGCGCCGGCGAGCGGCTCGTGCTGGTGACGCCGATCGCCCGCAGCTTGCCCGCCTGTATGTAAGGCAGCGCCACCGGCAGGTTTTCGAACGCCATCTGGATCTGCCCGGCGATCAAATCCTGCATCGCAGGCGCGCTGCCCTTATAGGGAACATGAGTGAGTTCCAGCCCCGTGTCGCGCTGCAGCAGCTCGCCGTTCAAGTGCCCGCTGGAGCCCGTGCCCATGGACCCATAAGAAATCTTCGCCTGGTTGGCTTTCAGGTAGGCCAGGAAATCCGGCAGGTTCCGTGCCGGCACCGACGGATTGACGACCAGGACGTTCGGCAGAGACAGGGCCAGCGTCAAGGGAGAAATATCCTTGGCCGTGTCGACTTTCATGTCCTTGTAGATTGACGGATTGACCGTGAGGACGCTGGCCGGCACCAGCCCTATCGTGGCCCCGTCCGGGCTGGCGCGAGAGATTGCCTGCAGCCCGATCATGCCATTGGCGCCGGGGCGGTTTTCGACGATGACCGTGCGCCCGCCTTCTTTGGTCATCGCCTGGGCGGTCAGCCGGGCCACCGTGTCTCCCATCCCGCCTGGCGCGTACGGCACGATGATCGTCAGGGGGGGCTCGGCCGCATGGGCAAAAGCCAGCGTACAGGCGCACAGCACCGCGCCCGCGATCCGTTTCAGTGTGGTCGTCATTCCCTTGTCTCCTAGGCCTGCTGTTCTTTGTGCATTGTTTTTCAGGGGCTAGGCAGCCTGTTGCACAGTCTGCCGGTACAACTCCGTCTGCGAGATGGCCAAGCTCCTTTCCCAGGGCCACCGGATGCTTTCCTTCGCGGGCGTCAGGTCCACCGGTGCGCCGCCCAGGTACACCGCGCGGATGCGGGATTTGTCCTGCAAAACCTTGATATCGGCGCAGGGATCTCCGTCGATCAGCAAGATGTCGGCGAGCTTTCCCGCTTCCAGGGTGCCGACGTTCTCCGGGTCGACGGCGATGGCGGCGTTGCGGGTGGCGCACGTGATCGCCTGCAGATTGGACATGCCCAGCATCGTGACGAATAGCTCCGGTTCGCGTGCGTGCCACTCGCCGTATGGCGTGACGGCAAAGCCCGTGTCTGTGCCGCACATCATCGTCACGCCCTGTTCGTGAGCATATGAAAGGATTTTCTGGGCGTTGTCGACGTAGGCTTTGAAGCGGTCGATGCGCGCTTGCGTGCAACCGGCCAAGTGCCCCCAGTCGGCGATGTTTGCCATGAATGTCAGCGCGGGGCAGCAGGGTATGCCGCTGGCGGCCAGCTTGTCGGCTTCTTGCCGATTCATGCAGTCGGCATGCATGATCCAGTCCATGCCGGCCTCGATGCAGTCAACCACTGACTGTCCGCTGCGGGCGTGAGCCGTGACCCGCCGCCCAAGGCGGTGGGCTTCTTCCACGATCACGCGCAACTCTTCCGCGCGGAACGACGGCACCGACGCGATACTGCCACCGGCGGGCGTGAGGATGGGGTTCTCTCCGCTGGCTGCCACTTTGATGAAGTCGACGCCGTTCTTGACCTGTTCCCGCACCACGTTGACCATCTCTTCCCGGGTTCGCGCCATGACGCCGACGCCGGAGTCCGGCGCGCCGATCCACGACGGAAAGTAGTCGGTCAGGGCCACGTTGTTGCTCAGATAGCGCCCCGCCGCGGAAATTCGGGGCCCGGGAAACAAGCCCGCCTTGATGGCGTCCCGCACGGCGACGGCCACATACCAGCTGCCACCTGGATCGCTGAACGAGGTAACGCCCGCCTGCAGGACCGAGCGCGCGTGATAGACCCCGCGGATGGCGCGGTATTCCGCAGAGCCGTACAAGTCCTGTTCCTCGATCGCGCGGGCGACGCCGTAGCTGATATGGCAATGTGCATCGATGAGGCCGGGCATGACGGTCAGGCCTGAAGCATCAACGATGTCCGCCGCGCCCGCTGGAAGCGGCTCTTCGTCCCGCGACCGGGCCACGATGCGCGTAATTCGGTTGTTGTCGATTTCAAGCCAGGCCAAGGGCGTCGGGACCGCCCCCGTACCGTCGATCAGCGTTCCGTTGGTGATGTAGTGCGGCATGAGTGCTTACCTCCACGTGACGCCAGCGGATTGGTATTGCCCCGTCTTGCCTTCAAGGAACCCGATCAGGATCGCGTTGAAGTCATCGGGCCGCTCGTAGTAGGCCGTATGCGCCGCGCGGGCCAGCAGCGCCAGTCGGCTGCGCGGCAGCAAATCGCGCGCGGCGATACCGATGGCAGGAGGCACCACCTTGTCCTCTTCTCCCCAGATCAGTAACACGGGCCAGTCGTGCGCATTGAGCTTTGCGCCCACCACGTCCTGGTCCAGGTCTTGCGCGATGTAATCCCCCAGCGTGGCAAAGGATTCGGCTGCGCCCGGCGAGTTGTTGACCCGGAACTCCTCTTCCAGCATGGCAGGCGTGACCAGCACCGAGTCGAAGATGACGCGCTGCATTTTGGTGGCGATCCCGTCGCGGGTCTGGTTATTGGCCCCCGCCCGGATCCGCCCGCGGGCTTCGTCGCCGATGGGCACGAGTCCCATGCTCCCCACCAGCACGATCCCATCGACCTTGTCCGGATGCGCACAGGCGAACGCCGACACCGCATGCCCCCCGAGCGACGTGCCGACAATGACCGCACGCTGCACGTCGATAGCCTGCAGCACGTCATGCAAGAACGCTGCATAGGCGGGAACGGAACAGGCGACGCCCTGCCCCTTCGCCGCAAAGCCATGGCCGGGCAGGTCGACGGCGAATGCGTGATAGCCGGCTTGGGCCAGGGCATCCAGGTTACGGACCCAGCGGTCGGCGCGTCCCCCGGTTCCATGGACAAACAACACGACTGGACCGGAAGTCCCGGATTCGAGTACCCGTGTGCGGGTGGTGCCGGCATTGATGGGATAACTGATCATGGCAAGTTGTCTCCTTGATATTTAATTCACTGAATGAATTGACTATTCACAAATAGAACGCAAGAGCGGGCACAAATCTGGCTCGACCTATCCCGCCGGAGGAGCCGGCGGTTGGGGCCGACAGTGAAGCCGGACTTTGACAAATAGGTATCCTGAAGTAGAATAATTCACTAAATGAATTATCAATTCATAAAATACTACTGATCCGAATACGGCGGCGATATAAGGGATTTCACCATGACTACAAACTCTCAACCGCTTGTGGTTGGTTTATTGCGCGGGTTGTCGGTGTTGCGATGCTTCGACCACGGAAGGGAAATCCTGGGCAGCAGCGAAATCGCACGTATCACCGGCTTGCCACAACCCACCGTATGGCGTCTTTGCAAGACGCTCGAGCATGCCGGTTATCTCGTCACGACCGACGGTGGCACGCGGTTCCGGCCTGGCCTGTCGATCCTGACGCTGGGCTATGCCGCGCTGGACTCCCTGGAAATCGCGGAACTGGCACGACCCTTCCTTAGCGAAATTGCCGCCCGCTTCAATGGTGCCGCAAGCTTGTCCACGCGTGAAGGTGTCTCGATGTTGTATGTGGAACGATGTGAAGCCAAGGGCACCGTGCTGCACATCAATTTGCGGGTTGGATCAGAGGTTCCCATCATTCGGACGGGCACGGGATGGGGCTATCTGGCCGGACGCAAACCCGCCGAAAGGCAGGCCATCCTGGCTCAATGCAAAAGCGCGGATCCTGAGGCCTACCAACGATTCAGTGATCCCATGCAGGCAGCGCTTGAACAGTACCCAGCCGTAGGCTATGTCGAGAACGTCGGTGTGTTTTTCCCCGGCCTGACCACCGTGGCCGTGCCGCTCGTTTCCGAAACGGTTCAAACCGACTACGTGCTTAATTGCACGTCGCCGGCGGACGCCCTGAGTACCCCTGCCCTACGTGCCAAAGCGGGGGAAGCATTGAAGATGCTTGCGGAACGTCTTCGCCCCGCCATCCTGCGCAGGAACTGACGCTACGCGGCGCATTGCTGGCCTGCTGCTGCACACACACGGACCAAGCCCCTTTTACCGGCACTGCGCCTCTTCCAAATGCCGCGCCGTGGTGGCCGCTTCACCCGCGTTGCAACGTTGCTGCGAAGGCCTGCAATGGCGTATTGAAGCGCGCGTCAAATGCCGTCTTCACGTCGACCTTTTTCGGGATATAGCCCGACTCGGCAAATACGTCGGCGATGCATTGCAGCTCTTCGAAGACGGGCCCCGCGATCAACGAGGGCTCGCCGCCGCCGGGCGTACGGCGCGCGACCAGTCGGGAGACTTCGGCGTCCAGCCCTGCGCCGACCTGCGCCGCGGCCCATTGATCCGGATGCGCCTTGACCCAGGCATGCGAGCGCAGATCGCGCTTGATGAATTCCAGGATGGAGGCCTCGCGTGCCGGATCATCCAGGCTGTCCCGATTGGCATAGTGGAAGTTGTAGGCCGGGCGCGCGGGCACCGCCAATTGGCGCCCGCCGTGGCGGATTTCGGCGACGGCGGCGCTAGGATCCCAGATTGCCCACGCGTCTACCGATCCGTTGATAAAGGCGGACATGCCATCCGGCGGCGACAGGTAGACGGGCTTGATGTCTTCCCATTTCAGGCCGCTTTCTTCCAGCATGTAGCGCAGCTTGTATTCAAAGCCCGCGCCCTTCACCAGTGATACCCGCTTGCCCTTCAGGCCCGCGACGTTCTGGATATCCGATCCCTTCGGCACCACGATTTCATGGAACAGGATATTGGCGTAGGCGCTGCAGGCCACGGCTTTGCGCGGACGCGTAGCCAGGGCGATGACGTTGCCATCGCCGCCCGCCGTCATGTCGATCGCGCCTGAGGCCAGGGCCTCCAGCGCGGCCGGCGACGTGGGAAAACGCGACCATTCGATCTCGAAAGGCAGGTCCTGCAACTGGCCGGCCAGCTTCATGCGGAGGTCCGCGGCCAGCGCGCTGGGCACGCCGAAGCGCAGCTTGGCGTATTTGACGGCGGGCCGAGGTTGAGCGAACGCCCGCGGGGCGATCGCGCCCAACGCCAGCGCAGCGGAAGTCTTGAACAAATTACGTCGATTCATCATGACAGAAAGGCAGCCAGGGCCGGTTAACACTAAAGAAATCCTCGCGCGGACCTAGGCCGCGGCAGAGAGTGTGGGAACGCCCAATGCCGCCAGCAACTGCTGCTTGAGCGGCAACATGCGCGCATCGTCGCGCTGGCGCGGGCGCGGCGTCGAAACCGTGTGGTCCTGCACGATGGCACCGTCCTGCAGCACCAAGACGCGATCGGCCAGCATCACGGCCTCGTCCACATCGTGCGTGACGAGCAACACGGCGGGACGGTGGTCTTCGAACAGCTTTTGCACCAGCACATGCATGCGGGCGCGGGTCAGGGCATCCAGCGCGGCGAACGGCTCATCCAACAACAGCAACTGGGGCGATCGCACCAGCGCGCGCGCCAGGGCCACGCGTTGCGCCTCGCCGCCAGACAGCGTCAATGGCCAGGCGTCCAGGCGATGGGCCAACCCGACCTCCTGCAGCGCACGCTCGGCCAGCGCACCCGAATCCGCCGCGCGCAGGGCGAAAGTGACGTTGTCACGAGCACGCATCCAGGGGATCAGGCGGGGTTCCTGGAACACCACCGTGCGTACGTCGGGCACCTCGGCCCGGCCACTATCGGCGCTGTCCAGCCCGGCCAGGATGCGCAGCAAGGTGGACTTGCCCGAGCCGCTATGACCCAGCAGGGCAACGAACTGGCCGGCCGGAATCTCAAGGTCTAGCGCGTCCAACACCGGTTTGCCGCCGAATGACTTGCTCAACTGTGTGATGCGCACCGGACGAGCGCCCGGCTTGTCGCGTGCGTCTGCCATCAGTGCCTCACAAACGACGGACGCCAGGCGAAAACGCGCCGGTCCAGATAGCGGATCAACATATCGGTGCTCAGGCCCAAAAGCGCATAAACGATGAGGCCGACGAAGATGACGTCGGTTTGCATGAATTCGCGGGCATCCATGATCAGGTATCCGATACCGCTGGTGGCGTTGATCTGCTCGCCCACGACCAGGCTCAGCCAAGCCGTGCCCACCGCCAGGCGCAGGCCGACCAGGGCCGACGGCAGCGCGCCGGGCAGGATGATGTGGCGGATCATCTCGCGCCGTGTCGCGCCCAGTGTCCGGGCCGCTTCCACGATCTTGGCGTCGACGTGCCGGATGCCCGAAAACAAATTGATGTAGATGGCGAACGTGACGCCCAGCGCAACCAGCGCGATCTTGGGCGTTTCACCAATGCCGAACCACAGGATGAACAGCGGCACGATGGCCAGGTGCGGCAAGGTACGCAGCATCTGCACCGTGGCGTCGACGATGTCCTCACCCTGGGTGCTAAGCCCGGCCATCAGCGCCAGCGAGCCGCCAACCGCGATACCAATCAGGAGGCCCGACGCGGCACGCGCCAGCGAGACCACCAGATGATGCGGCAGTTCGCCGCTGGCCGTCAGCCTCCAGAACGTGTGCGCAATCGCCAGCGGCGACGGCAAGACCTCGGGCGATATCAACCCGGCCCAGGCCAGGCCCTGCCAGACCAGTACCAGCAACAAGGGGGTTGCCGCCTTGCGCCAGCGCGACGATGCAAATGCCCGGCTCATGCGCGTCCCGCCGCGTGGCGGGAACGCGGATGCGGCACTCCCAGGTTTTCGCGGAACGTCTTGCCCTCGTAGGCCGTGCGATACAGGCCGCGGCGCTGCAATTCAGGCACCACCAGTTCCACGAAATCGTCCAGCGCGTCGGGCAGGTACGGCGGGATGATGTTGAAGCCATCCGCCCCCTCGTTCTTGAACCATTGCTCCATCTCGTCCACGATCGTTTGCGGCGTGCCGATCAATGTGTGGTGGCCGCGCGCGCCGGCTGCCTTCAGGTACAGCTGGCGGATGGTCAAATTGCCCTCGCGCGCCGTTTGCAGCAGCAGCGCCTGCCGGCTCTGCCCGGCATTGGAGTTGCCCAGGTCAGGCACGGGACCATCCAGCGGATAACCGGACAAATCCAGGCCACCCAGCAATTCACGCAACAGGGCCAGCCCCACGGACGGATGGATGCGATCCTGCAGCAGGTCGAACTTGGCTTGCGCCGCTTCTTGCGTGGCGCCGACGAAAGGGACGATGCCGGGCAAGACCTTCACATGGTCCGGGTCGCGCCCCTGGCCGGCCACGGCATCCTTGATGCCGCGATAGAACGCCTGCGCCGCACCCAGGCTGCGCTGCGCGGTGAAGATGACGTCGGCATGGCGCGCGCCCAGCCGCTGCCCGGTGTCGGATGACCCGGCTTGCAGGCGCACCGGATAGCCTTGAGGCGGGCGCGGCACATTCAGCGGGCCGCTGACGCGAAAGAGTTCGCCCTCGTGGCCCAGCGTATGCAGCCGGGTCGGATCGAAGTACACCCCGCTGTCGCGGTCATACAAGAAGGCGTCGTCGTCCCAGCTGTCCCACAGGCCTTCGACAATTTCGACGGCCTCATGCGCCCGGGCATACCGCTGCGCATGCGCCACATGCTCGTCGCGGCTGAAGTTGCCGGCTTCGGCCTGATTGGCCGAGGTGATGATGTTCCACCCCGCGCGGCCCTTGCTCAGGTGGTCCAGCGACGCGAACTTGCGCGCCAGATGAAAGGGTTCGTTGTATGTGGTCGTGGCGCTGGCAACCAGGCCGACGTTTCGGGTAAGCGCCGCCAACGCGGACAGCAACGTGACCGGTTCCAGGTGGCTGACCAATGCAATGCGGCTCATGGCCTCGCGGTCTTGCCCGTACATGATGGCAGAGCTGTCGGCCAGGAAAAGAAAGTCGAACAAGCCGCGCTCGGCGCTGCGCGCCAATCGCGCGTAATAGTCGATATCCGTGGCGTCGGCCAGCGGTGCGTTCGGATGCAGCCACGCCGCAATATGGAATCCGGTGGCGTTGATGAGGGCGCCGAGCTTGAGTTGTCTGGACATGGAAAACGCCGTGCTTGATAGCGGTACGAGTCTTGAGGTCTGGGCATGATACGTATACCTATGCGCATTCTTTAAATTGATTCGAGCAATTAGCAAACGCCAAAAAAGCCATGTTCTTTCAAGCCCTTTGTGCTTCAGAATGACGCCTCATCCAAACAATGCAACCACGTATTCCTATTTGAAAAGGCGTCCTCATGACCGCACTCGTTACGCCCCTGCCCTCCGACATCCTGCGCTCGATCGACGCCAATGCGGCCGATGGCTTCCAGGCGTTGCGCGTCGCCGTGCGCGACGCTGGCCCCATCGACGAAGCCACGCGTGAGCTTGTTCTGATCGCCGCCTTCGCCACCGCTGGCAACGAAATCGCCGTGCGCGCACACACCGAACGCGCACTGGGCCTGGGCGTGACGGAAGACGCCTTGCGCCACGCCGTGCTGCTGACGCTGGGCGCCACCACCACGCTGATCCAGACCGTCAATGGCCTGAAGTGGATTCAGGAAGCTGCGCAGGCCGTCCAGGGCCAGCAGCATGGCTGACGCGCTGACGGTGGTATCCGCGGACGGCACTGCGCTGCACGTCGAAGTCCATGGCGACGCCGGCCCTGCGCTGCTGCTGGTGCACGGGTCCACGGCCACGGCCGCACGTTGGCGGCCCGTGTTGGCCGCACTGTCGGCACGGCACCGGGTGTATGCGCTGAACCGCCGTGGCCGTGCCGGCAGCGGCGACGGCCCGCAATATGCGATTGATCAGGAAGTGCAGGACGTGCAGGCGGTCATCGCCGCCCTGCCCGGCGAACGGCTGGTCCTGGTGGGCCATTCCTATGGCGCCATCTGCGCACTCGAGGCCGCCCTGCGCGAACCCCGGGTGCAGGCGTTGTCGCTGTACGAACCCCCGCTGCGCGACGCTGCCTCGGACGAAGACATAACCGCGATTGCCCAGGCCCGAGACGCCTTGGCCGCTGGACGCCTCGAAGACGCCCTGCTGCTGTTCTATCGGCAGGTGCTGAAGCTGCCCGAAGTCGCCATCGACGGTCTGCGTGCCCAAGCCAACTGGACGCAACGCGTGCAGATCGCCCACACGGTGGTGCGCGAAATCGCAGCGGTGCAACACTACCGCGCTCCTTGGCCGGCGCTCAGCCGCTTGAACATTCCCGTCCAGCTGTTCGTGGGCGAACTCAGCCTGCCACGCTTTGCCCAAGCGACGCGCCAATTGGCCGACGCGCTGCCCGATGTGCAGACCGAGGTACTGACAGGCCAGGCGCACAACGGCATTGATGGCGACCCCGCCGCCTATGCCAATGCTTTGCTGGCCTTCATCGACACCCCGCAAGACGGCGCGCGCAAACCCGACCTGACCGACCCGCGTTTCGCGGCGCTGTATGACCGGCCCGGATTCCTGATCCGGCGCCTGCACCAGGTATGCAATGAGATGTTCGGCAGCGCATGTCGCAGCCTCGACCTGACCCCCAACCAATACAGCGTGCTTTTCCTGCTTGATCGTTGCGAGGTGCTGGACATCGCCGGTATCGGCCGGCTGGCTGACCTGGATCGCACCACCACGGCCCTGGTGGTCAAGATCCTGGCGGAACGGCGCTTGATTGAAAAGCGCCGCAGCAAAATCGATCAGCGCAAATACGACGTCAAGCTGACCGTGGCCGGACGGCGGCATCTGGAAGAAGCCGCCGCGCTCTCGCAAGCCTCGGTGGAACAACTGCTGGATGCCTACACCGAGCAAGAGCGCGAGTCCCTGATGATGCTGCTGCGCAAGGGGGTACGACACTTCAGCAGAATGCTTTGACGGGTCTCGATCGAGAATATCCCCAAGCCGTTCAAAGCCGCAGTGGCGGTGCCCGGACTACAGGCAATCCAGCTTCAACCGTGATGCCAGAAAATCGACGAAAGCACGCACCTTGGCGGGTGGGAGCCTGTTCTCTTGCCAGAGCGCATGGATCGGCACCGGTTTGGGCTCGAAATCCTCAAGTATGGTTTCCACCTGTCCCGTGTCCAACAGGTGCCTGATCTGCCACATCGGCGAATAGCCGATGCCGAGTCCGGCGCTTGCTGCGGAATAGATCGCCGCCATCGTATTCGTGCGGAATGGCCCGCGGACCCCGACGTTGCGCGGCTTTCCGGCAATCTGAAAGGCCCACTGCCCTGGCCGCTGGTCAACCGTCCTGACGATACAGGCATGCTGGCGCAATTCCGAAGGGTGCGCGGGACGGCCGTGCGCTTCGAAATACGAGGGCGCGCCAAATACGACTCTGCGCAACGCCCCTAGCCGTTTGCCTTGCAAGCCGGAATCGGGCAGGTCCGCGATACGCACAACCAGGTCGAGGCCAGCACCCGAAAGATCGACAAAAGAATCCGTCAATTGCAGGTCGACCTCGACCTGCGGATACGCCCGCATGTATTCCGCGATGATCGGAACCAGGAAGTCGGGGCCGAACAGTATCGGCGCCCCCACGCGCAACGTGCCGGAGGGCGCCTTCCGGCGATCAGCCACTTCCAGCCTGGCCTCCCCTATTTCCTCTAACGCCGGCTTCACCCGGCGAAAGAAAGTCTCGCCCGCTTCGCTCAACGCCGAATGCCGCGTCGTGCGGTGGACGAGCTGAACGCCGACGTCCTCTTCCAGCGTCGCCAGGGATCGGCTGACGGCCTGCAACGTGCGATTCAGGCGGCGAGCCGCCTTCGTGAGGCTTCCCACTTCGGCAATATGGATGAATGCTTCAAGGTCTTCGAGGCGGCTCATTTTTCTCTCGGATATCGTGATTCTCTTTCAATACTGGAGCGTATTGTTCCACCAAACTTGAGAAAATACACTGGCTTCACTCATTCATCGATATCGAGGAGAAGCCCAGTGGAAAGCAATCAACCCGTCGTTCTGGTCGTAGGAGCCACCGGCAAATTCGCACGTATGGTCGTTCCTGAATTGGCGCGGCGCAACGTTGCGGTCCGCGCGCTCGTCCGCGACGAGGCACGCGCGGCTGTCGCGCGCTCGATGGGCGCAACAGAGATCGCCATCGGAGACCTGCGCGATGCTGGCAGCCTTGCCAGCGCGGTCCGGGGCGTCGTTGGCATTTTCCATATTGGCCCCGCCTTTGCTTCCGACGAAGCGGCAATGGGTATCGCCCTGGTCGAAGCCGCGCAGCAAAGCACGGTACGAAAGTTCGTATTCTCGTCGGTGATTCAGCCGACAAACACGCGTCTGGCAAATCACGCCAGCAAGATACCGGTAGAGGACGCGCTTTACTCGTCCGGGCTGGAATATACGATCCTGCATCCCGCCAACTTCATGCAGAACATTGGGTTGGCCTGGCCGTCGATCCGCGACCATTCCTGCTTCGGAGAACCCTTTCCCAAGGACACTCGGATCGCTCGTGTGGACTACCGGGATGTGGCGGAGATAGCCGCCATCGCCTTGACCGAGGACAGGCTGGCGTTCGCCACGTTGGAGCTATGCGCCGGCATGTACAGCCGCATGGACATCGTGGCGGCCCTGTCCGAAGCGCTGGGGTATCCGGTCGCCGCGCTGCAGCCCGGTTTCAGCGAATGGGCAGCGAATGCGCGTCTTCCTTATAGCGAGGACCAACTGCTTCTGCTGTCAAAGGTCCTCGACCACTATCAAGCCTATGGACTGGGCGGAAATAGCCTTGCGCTGCGGGCTGCGCTTGGACGGGAACCGCGTTCGCTAAATGTATATATCAACGACCTGATCGCCGATAAAAAACCGGCCATTGGGAATAAGGAGCATTGATATGCGTACAAATCCGCCCAGATCAATCCTGCGGAAACTCCCGCAGGGCTATACCCGCTTCTTGATGCCGCTGTTTCTTTCAGTTTTCATGTCGGCCATCGTTTCGGCGGTGGCCACCGCCACGAGCGTCGGTTTTGGCCCCGGCTTCATCACCAATTGGCCCAACGCCTGGGCCGCCTCCTGGATCGTGGCGTTTCCCAGCCTCTTGCTTTTACTGCCGCTCGTGCGCCGGATTGTCGCTTGGATGGTTGTCCAGCCGTAACCACGTTAAGTGCTCTGTGGCGCATGGCCAGGGCTTTCCCATACTACGAGGGCGCAGGCGCTCAGAAAACTTCCTTACTCGACGGCTCCAGGCTAAAGTGGCCCGTTGCCATGGATCGAGTAAGGATCGGTATGCCCAACGTAAGCCCGGATTTGAACGACAACGCGTTGTACAGAACCTTGCTGGAGTCAACCAAGGCGATTCCTTGGAAGATCGATTGGGCGACGATGAAATTCGCCTATATCGGCCCTCAGATCGAGACGCTGCTGGGTTGGAGCGCTGAAAGTTGGGCAAACGTGGAAGACTGGGCCATGCGCATGCATCCCGAAGATCGCGAATACGTGGTGAATTTCTGCGTCACTCAATCCCAGGCCGGCGTAGACCACGAGGCGGACTACCGAGCGCTGACCAAGGACAATGGCTACGTGTGGATTCGCGACGTTGTGCACGTCGTGCGCAACGATAAGGGCGAAACCGAAGCGCTGATCGGCTTCATGTTTGACATCACCGAACGCAAGAAAACAGAAGAAAACCTGCTGAGCCTGCAAAAGGAGTTGGAAGTCCTGTCCTTCAAGGATGGCTTGACGAACATTGCCAACCGGCGCCGATTCGACAGCAGCTTCGAATTGGAATGGGAGCGGGCGCGCAGCGAGCGCCAGCCGCTGTCCGTGTTGCTGCTCGACGTGGATTTTTTCAAACAATACAACGACTTATATGGCCACACGCAGGGTGACAAATGCCTGGTGGATATCGCCCAGACGCTGAGTCTGGCTCTGGATGGCCCTCGAGATCTTGTTGCGCGCTACGGTGGCGAAGAGTTTGTCGTGTTGCTGCCCGACGCCGATGCCGGGGTCGCGTTGAAGGTCGCTGAACGTTGTCAACGACTTCTTCAGAAGAAGAATATCCTGCATGCGCTGTCGCCGCATGGCAGGCAGGTCACTGTCAGCATAGGAGCGGGCACGGTGGTGCCAGAGGGAGAAGCGGAGCGCGCTGGCTTCATCAAAACCGTGGATCAACAGCTATATACGGCCAAGAACAACGGGCGGCACCGCATTGAGCATGTGCAGTGTGAGGCCTAGGCGGGTCAGCCTTCGAATTAACCAATGCCTGCAGCCTGAATGGACACGGCCCCTAACGGACACCGTCCAGCTCTGCGTGCACCTGAGCCGCAGTCGTGACTTGCCGGAAATGATGCTTCCACAAATCGGTGCCAAGCCGCCCTGTCCTATCCAATGACGAGCCGACCGTCAGGTCTGTCAGCAAGGTGGGCGTGAGCCCGGCATCGAACAATGCAAAGCCCGCAGCAAGCACGCAGGTTTCCGTTTGAATGCCGCATACCAACACCCGGTCGACCTGAAGGCGCTTGATGTAGTCGATGGTTTCGGGCGTCTGCGCATAGCCATGCTTGACGAAAACCCTCTCCGCATCCACCAGGCTCTGGTCTTCGATCGCCGGGTACCAACCCAGTTGCCGTTCAAAGGGAGTGACCTGCTCGTCATGCAGCTCGATCGACGCGATCGTCGGCACCCTCGCGGCAAGCGCGCGAATACCGTCTACCAGCCACTGCGGAGGGTTGAAGGTGGATTGGACGTCGACGACAAGTAATAACTGTCGCATGGGGGCTCCCTGCCTGATACCAAGGGGCACTATACCGCTCGAAGACGACAAGATCAGTGGGCAACGAAACGGTGTGCCAGCCGGGCCGCCGGCAGTGACGCCCCCGGCATCGCACACGACATCAAAGCCGGTACGTCTAGTTCGCCTTTTCCCCCGCGACAACCTCTGCGGCAAGATCAAACAGCGATTTCGCGCCCAAGTGGTACAGCAAGGCATGCTCCCCCGCGCGCAGGGAATCCGCCACCAGTTGGTTCGCCGCCCGTTCGACGGGGCACGCCGGATTGTCGTCAGCGGGCCCGATGGCGAAGACGGTGCCAGGGGCAATGGCTTCGTGGACATCCCGCGCGGTGATGGTCTCCAGCCCCCTGGCCAATACCCATCCGCCGTTGCGCCCGCCGGTCGACGTCACCATGCCGGCGCTGCGCAGTGCCGCCATGGTTCGGCGCACCACAACCTCGTTCGTATGCAGCATCTGGGCCAGCGTCCCAGACGTTGTCGTGCCGCCGCGCAAATGCATGTGGATCAAGACATGCAGCAATCGGGCAAGGCGAGTGTCATTGGCCATGGATTTGAATTACCGTAACTTTAACTGTTACGGTATTATAGCTGCACCGGATACTTCCCTGTGAGCTTCCCAGATGATCGACCTTGAAACGCGCGATGTCACCGTCAACGGCATCACGCTCCATGTCGCCACCCAGGGCGAAGGCCCTCTCGTCCTGCTGTGCCATGGTTTTCCCGAGACCTCCTATGCCTGGCGCCATCAACTCCCTGCCCTGGCCCAGGCCGGGTTCCGCGCGGTAGCCCCGGATTTGCGCGGTTACGGCGCCAGCGACAGTCCGGCGGATGTGGCGGCGTTCACGACGCTGGATGTCATCGGCGACCTGATCGCGCTTATTGACAACGAGGGGGCCGATAGCGCCGTAATCGTTGGAGGCGATTGGGGCGCCAATATTGCGTGGCAGGCGGCCCAACTGCGGCCGGACCGTTTTCGGGCCGTCGTCGCCCTGGGCGTTCCGATGATGCGCAGAGCGCCGATCGCGCCCAGCCGCCTGTTCCCGAAAACCGAGTCCGCCGCGTTCTACACGCACTACTTCAACGAGCCGGGCATCGCCGAACAGGAATTCGAGCGCGACGTCGGCGCGACATTGCGCGCCCTCTACTTCGCGGCTTCAGGCGACGCCGGACCGCGTGACGACCCCGGCACACCCAATCCTTTTGGCATGGTGGCCAACGGGCAAGGCCTGCTGGATGCGCTGCCCGCTCCCCGGACGTTGCCGGCCTGGCTCACACCGTCGGATCTGGATGTCTTTGTCCGAAGTTTCACAACCAGCGGCTTTCGTGGCGGACTCAACTATTACCGGAATCTGGACCGCAATTGGGCGCTGCAAGCGGCTCTGGACGGAAAGCAAGTAGAAGTGCCCGCCCTTTTTCTGGTCGGGGAACGGGACACCGGCCTGGCGATTCCCGGCATGGATCAGATCATCAAAGCCATGCCCGCCCTGGTTCCGCAATTGCGCGCCGCTGAAGTCATTCCCGGAGCGGGGCATTGGCTGCAACAAGAGGCGCCCGAGGCCGTCAACCGCGCGCTCGTCGATTTCCTGAAGAGCCTGCAACATGGGACAGCCGCTGGCGCGTGAACGGTAGACTTGACGTCCCGCCAGGCTACTATGCCGCGCTTGTGCCGGAGCCCCCCGGCAACAATCGGCGCTGCATTCAGGAGAAAAAGACCAATGGGAATGGAATACAAGATCAAGTTCACCGTTCCGACCAACTACGATCCCTCGCTGTTTGCCAAGAAACTGCCAAGCCCGATCGACCTGCCTTCAAGGGCGGAAATCTACAGTTATTCGCTTGAGCAGGACGGGTTCTACTTCGTGGACCACCTCGTTGACCGGCCGATTGCCTCAATGGCGCTTCGGATAGTCATTGATGAAGCGCTGAGCCACGCTGGGCATATTGAAGTCTTCGAACCCGGAGAACCCCCGCGCCAGTTGTTCGCCGAAGACCGTCTCGACGCCTGGTTCGACGGTTCCACCATATGTGTCGTTGCAACGGGCACGCACGGCGACCCGCTGGATTTGGGCGACGCCGAGGTCCGGGCGCTTATCGCCAAGCTTCAGCATTGCCTCGCGCAATCCCAAGCCGCAGATCAATAGAACGTTCGTCGTGCAGTCGCGACTTGCCCCGCAGCAGGCCTGCGGGCAGTTGGCGGCATGCCACTTGCTGCTGGACAGCGCGGCGCGTGAGGTCCCAGTGCGCCGCGGGTCACCTCCAAGGGACCAACAACCAGGAGCAACCATGGCGACACTAAAAGATCTGAACGTGGCGATTCTTGCAACCGACGGCTTCGAACAGGTGGAGTTGACCGGGCCGCGCCACAGCCTTCAGGCGGAAGGCGCGCGCACCGTGCTGATTTCCGCGCGTACCGATCCCATTTTGGGGATGCACCACGACAAGCCGGGCGATCGCTTCCCGGTGGATCTGACGTTTCTGCAAGCGGCGACAGAGCCGGGCGTGTTCGACGCGCTGCTGCTGCCGGGCGGCGTGGTCAATGCGGACGAGATCCGCATGCAACCCAAGGCGCAGGAGTTCGTGCGGGCGATGTTCGATGCGGGCAAGCCCGTGGCCGTCATCTGCCACGGCGCGTGGCTACTGATCTCAGCCGGCGTGGTGAAGGGGCGAAAGATGACTAGCTGGCCGTCACTGCAGGACGACCTGCGCAACGCCGGGGCGGAATGGGTCGACGAGGAGGTCGTCGTTGACGGCAGGCTGGTCTCCAGTCGAAAACCGGACGATATTCCGGCCTTCAATCGGGCATTCATCGAAGTTCTGCAGGCAGCGCGTCGCTGACGCCTGCCCAGAGCCGGGCGGCGGGACCGGCCCCGTATACGAACGGCGCTACAATCCTCGGCGGTTTTTGCCCTTGGGCCTCCGCTCAGGAGAGACACCGCAGCCCGCGTCGCGCCTGCCCTGCCTCCCTCTGATTCTTCATGGCAGTAATCCGGCCAGGCCGGATGCATTCCGCTTTTCGCGATCGAGGATTTCATGTCTCGGCAGTTGTTGGCCCTTGTCCTGGGGCCGCTTCTTGGCTTGTTCGTTGTCTGCATCGGCAACGCTTTCATTTCTTCCCTGACCACCCTTCGACTGGACGCCGCCGGCGAGTCCGCCACCGTCATTGGCTGGATTTCGTCGTCGTATTTCATCGGCCTGACGCTGGGCGCGATCTTCAACGACCGGCTGATCGTGCGCATCGGCCATATCCGCGCCTACAGCAGTTTTGCGTCGCTGATCGCGGTGACGGTGCTGCTGCAGGGCCTGATCTTCGGTGCCGGGCCGTGGTTCGTGTTGCGGCTGATCAACGGCTGGGCAAGCGTCGGCGTCTTCCTGGTGGTGGAAAGCTGGCTGTTGCTGGCCGGCGATCCGAAAATGCGCGGGCGCCTGCTGGCGTTCTACATGATCTCTCTGTACGGCTCCGGCATGCTGGGCCAGGTCCAGCTTGGCGCCCTCACCCAGCTGGGCGATATGGCGCCCTTCATGGTGGCGGGGCTGCTGGCCTCGCTGTCGGTCATGCCGATGGTGATCATTCCGCGCATCTCGCCCCTGGTGGAACGCGTCGAACCATTGATGCCGCAGCATCTGATCCGCATGACGCCCACCGGAGTCATGGGCTGCTTCGGCTCGGGGGTGGCCATTGCGGCGGTCTACACCTTGCTGCCGCTGTACCTGCAGCGCATCGGCCTGGACGTGGCCGAAGTGGGCAAGATGATGGGCGCCGTGATCCTGGGCGCCATGGTGCTGCAGTATCCCGTTGGCCGCTGGTCCGACCTGCGCGACCGCCAGGTCGTGCTGATTGCGCTGGCGGTGTTCTGCACGGTGTTGAGTCTGTTGATCCTGCTGCTGCCCGCCGGCTCGCCGCTGCTGATCGTCTTGCTGTTCCTGTTGGGCGGCGGCGTATTCGCCATCTATCCCGTGGCAGTCAGCCACGCCGCGGACCGTGCGCCCGCGGATGCCCTAGTGCGCATGATCCAGGGCTTGCTGCTGATCAATTCGCTGGGGTCGGCGCTCAGCCCGCTGGCGATTTCGCAGGTGATGGCGAAGTACGGCGCAGCCGGGCTGTTCTGGTGTTTCGCCGTGCTGAACGTGAGCCTGATGGCCTTCTTCATGTGGCGCCGCCGCGAACGCCCTGCCCCGTCACCCGTCGCGCCCTTTGCCGCGGCCGCCCAGATGTCGCCGGCTGGCGTCGAGCTGCGCGTCACCGAGGATCTGGTCCAGGGCGCCCTGGACCATGAGATGACCGAAGACCTGACCAATGTGGTTCCTGGCATGGATGCGGCCGAACCCGTGCTGTCGGCCGCACAGGAAACGCCGCCCGTATCGGGCGGCGGCTGACCCGTCCATCCGGCGGGGACGCCGATCCCCGCCGTGGCCTTACGCGATTTCTGGCGGATCCAGATAGATCGGCTGGGCGGACGCCAGGCTGCCCTTCACTTGGCGCGTGAAATCATCGACCAGCACTTCTTCCTGGCCGGCTTCGATTCCCGCCAGGGCCGCCTCGGCCACCACGGCGGGGCCGGTCTTTTTCATGTCGAAGCCATGCGTCATGTCGGTATCCATGAAACTGACATGTAGCCCCAACACGGCGGTTTGCTGGCTGCGCAGTTCAATGCGCAGCGCGTTCGTAAAGCTCCATGCCGCGGACTTCGATGCCGAATACGCGGCAAGCATCGGCCGCGCAAACCAGGTGGCATCGGACAGCACATTGATGATCGCGCCGCCGCCATGGCGGGCCAGCACCGGGGCGAAGGCCTGGCTGACCCGGATCGTTCCGTAATAGTTGGTGTCGAAGATCTCGCGGCTAAGGTCCACCATCGACGCGTCCAGCACGCTGCTGTTCAGGCGGGCGATGCCGGCGTTGTTCACCAGCAGCGTCGTGTCGCCACATTGCGCTGCCGCTTGCGCGATCGATGCCGGGTCGGTCACATCCAGCTTGACCTGAACGATGCCCGGTGTCTGGCTCTTGCCCGGCGCCCTGACGCCGGCATACACCTTTCGGGCGCCACGTTTGAGTGCCGCCTGCGCAAACGCCAGGCCCAGACCGCGGTTCGCACCGGTGACGAATACCACCGAATCCTTGATGTCCATGCTCAGGCCCCCTGATAGCGCGTGGCGGCGGTCTGCTTGGACAGGTTCGGGATGAGCTTCTGGCGCGCCGCCTCGTAGGCATCCCAATCCGCCACGTCCGGCAGCGCAGGAATGGTGACCAGTTCGCCTTGGTCGAAGCCGGCCAAGGCCGCATCCACCATGTCTTCGGCCCGCATCACGATGCCGGCGGGCAGATGCTCCAGGGGCACGCCCGCGGTCTCCCAGAATTCGGTGGCGGTGGCGCCCGGGGCAACGGCCTGGATGCGGATGTTCTTGTCCGCCAATTCATGCTTGAGTGATTGGCTGAACGCCAGCACGAATGCCTTGCTGCCCCCGTACACGCCGTTGAGCACTTCGGGGTTGATCGCGACGATGGACGCGATGTTGATGACCGCGCCACCGCCGCGCGCCACCATGCCGGGCACCGCGGCATACGTCAGCCGCGTCAACGCCGTCACGTTCAGGTGGATCATGTCGGTCATCTTGCCGACGTCTGCCGTCAACAGCGGGGCGCTGGCGCCCAGCCCCGCGTTGTTTACCAGCAGGGTGATGCTGGCGTCGGTTCGCAGTACCTCTTCTACCCGCGCCAGGTCCGCCCAGTCGCTCAGGTCGGCAGCGACGACTTCGATGCTGCGGCCAGTCTCATCGGCCAGACGGCTTGCCAATGTATCCAGGCGCTGCCGGTTGCGCGCCACCAGGATCAGGTTGTAGCCACGATGGGCAAGACGCTGCGCATAAACGGCGCCGATGCCGGAAGACGCGCCCGTGACCAACGCGGTGCCGGGGGAAGATTGGAGGGACATGGTTTGCTCCTTGGGACTCTTGAAACGCCGGAAGTGGCGTCGATGCAGGAAGAATAGGGAATTCCTGATTTGTCCTAAAGGTCATATATGCCACTTTTTAGGACAGCGCTATGATGGCGGGAGTCCATTTGCGCGGAGACCGCCATGCAACGCATCGGTTTTGTCGTATTCCCCGATTTCCAGGTAATGGGCTTTGCCGCCCTGACCGCCTTCGAGATCGCCAACGTGATTTCGGGCCAAGCCTATTACCGCATTCAACTGCTGTCCGAGCACGGCGGCCCCATCCGGGCGTCGGCCGGCTTTACCGTCGATACGACCGCCATTGGCAGGAAGTCCTTCGACACCGTGGTCATCGGCGCCGGCATGGAGCCCTATCCGACCTCAGCGGGCATCCTGGATTTCGTGCGCCGCTCCGTGCGCACGGCCCGCCGTGTGGCCGCGCCCTGCATCGGCGCCTTCACGCTGGCTGAGGCCGGCGTGCTGGATGGCCGCCGGGCCACCACGCACTGGGCCTTTGCGCGCGAGCTGCAATCCCGCTTTCCCCAGCTGAAGGTCGAAGAAGATCGCATCTTCATCATCGACGGCCCCGTGTGGACGTCGGCCGGGATGAGCGCCGGCATTGATCTGGCGCTGGCGATGGTGGAGAAAGACCTGGGTCCGGAGATCGCGCGCGACACGGCGCGCAAGCTGGTCGTTTATCACCGCCGCGCAGGCGGCCAGTCACAGTTTTCCGCTTTGCTGGAGCTGGAACCGAAATCAGACCGCATTCAAAAGGCGCTGGACTTCGCCAAGCAGAATCTGCGCCGCGACCTGACCGTGGAAGACATGGCCCGCGCAGCCAGTCTCAGTGCCCGCCAGTTCAGCCGCGCCTTCCGCGCCGAGACCGGGCAGTCTCCCGCCAAAGCCGTCGAGAACCTGCGTGTGGAAGCGGCCCGGGTATTGATGGAGCAAGGCCGCCTGTCGATGGATACGATCGCCGACGAAACCGGGTTTGCGGATCGCGAACGCATGCGCCGCGCCTTTCTGCGTTCGTTCGGCCAGCCGCCTCAAGCCATGCGACGCCAGGCGCGGATGACGGGCTGATTAACCGCAGATGTAACAGGGTAGAAATACCTGCAATATCGTGAAGCCTGGACAATAAACAGGCCTCGTATACTCGCCTCCGCACCGAATATCTTGCCGGCCTTCAACGTCAGTTAATGGCGGCCTGCGCCAGAAGATCGATCGTTCTATACAGAAATAAACAATCAAAACGCTTTTATAGAAATTCGACAGGACGTTTCCTAATCCATGAGAACCCTTCTGAAGGTCAGCCCGAATATGCGCCAACGGTGCGTCCGCACCGCCATGGCCGGTCTGCTTGCCTCCACCTTCGCGGTATTCGCCGCGCCTGCACTGGCCGCCGACGACAGCGCGCCCGTCATACCGCGATCCACGGCTGCCGCCGTGACGCCTCCCGACGCGGCCACGGTGATGTATTTCATCTACCAGATCGACGGCAAGGGCGAGACGACGTATGAAGTGGCGAACGGCAGCGTGGCCACCTACTGGTTTGGCCATGCCTTCGAATCCGAAGGCAAGCACTACTACACCGGGTTTGTTTGGGAAACGGCGGAACGTTACGGCAAGCCGGGCGAAGACCAGGTCGGCCCCGAAACGCAGGTCAATCTTGCGGAATCCACCTTCGTGCTGAACGATCCCGCCTCGGAACGCCCCTGGAAATTCCGCGGCTTGGAGCACACCATTGGCGAATTCGGCGCGTATGAAAGAGCGCCTGACGTCGACACCCGGCGCAAGCCGATCGAGCACCGCACGCCCGCAGGCAAGCTGTTGCTGGCCGTGCCGGACACCAGCTTCGAAAACGGCATCACGAGCGACGGCTATTCCCTTCTGGTATTCGATCCGGAACGGTTGAAGCAAGACTCCGACAACAAGGTCTGGACTTACGTGGGCAACGTCCTGACAGGCGAAGACAACAGCGCCGCCTGCGCGGACGGCGAAGTCATGCCGTGTACCAGCAGCACCGGCGAATTGGTGTTCTCCGCGGACGGCACCAACGACATGCCGCGCGTGACTGTCAAACCCAGTGGAACCACCATCTCGGGGCCGAACAAGACCCGCCAGTTGGGCGCCGCCGACGTCACGAATTACGCGTACGACACCAAGACCAAACAGTACGTCAGCCGCTGACACGCAGCCGTAACACACAGCCGCTACGCACGTAGCGGCCTCACTGCCCCCACGCCATGAACCAGCTCCTGCTTGCCTTGATCGTGCTGCTTGCGGCGGCAAGCGTCGTCTATCGATACGTACGCCGTCGCCCTCAGGACACAGGCCGCGCCATTGCCCGGGACGTGCTTGCCGGCGTCGCGGTCTATGGGCTGATCGGCCCGCTGATCGGCTTGCTGGTCGTGACGTTCACGATTTCGCTGCCGGCCACCCTGTTCAGCCTGGACGGCGTGCGTACGGCCTATCTGTTCGGCGCGATGCCCGCCGTGCTGTGCGGCGTGACGGCCGGCGCTTTCAAAGCGGCGCGCACGTCGTGGCACACGCCGGCATGGATATGCGTCGCCGGCGCGTTGTACGGGTTTCTTTTCATCCTGTCGGTCTTCGGCGCGCATCGCCTGGGATACGTCATCGACGCCGCGAAGGCGGGCGCCCTGCCCGGTCTGGCTGCGGCAATCGTGTGCACGCTACTGTTCTACGGCAGGCCGCCGCAGGTGATCGGACCTGCCGCGCAAGGACAATGACAATCCGCTGAAACCCTGCTGGGACAGCGCTTTCACGCCATCCGCTTAAAGGTGTTATTAAGCCTGCATGACTACAATTTCCGAATCGCATTCCCGATTCACCCGTCATGCCGTTGCAGCAGTTTTCATCGATACATCCCGACCGCGGCGGCATCCGTATTGCACCGCCCGATCCGCGCCAGGCCCCCTTGGCGTTGCAAGCCATCCAGCGCTTTCTGTCGGAATTGGGGCTTGGCGATACGGCAAACTGTTCAGGCGTAGCCGGCGCCGCGTCGGGCGCGCAAGCGTGGCTTAACGCCGCCTTCGCCGCGGCCTGCATGCCGGACCACGACACGACGGGCGTCGCGCAGGCATTGAACCTGTGCACGCATGCAAACGACATCGACCTGGACCGCGAGATCGTGTTGGCGATGCTGGCCAGCCCGGTGGCGTTTTCGTTTCCCACCATCGCGGAACTGGAATCGGCGGTACGCATCCGCCGCTATATCGTTCAGGCTGCCCGCAAGACCGCATTGGCCTTCGATACCGAACACGCCGAACGGCCGTCCGACTACTGGACTTATGACGAGGCGCGCGGTTTTACCGTGTTGCCGGGAAAGTCGCTGATAGAAGGCCTGCGCAAGGCCACGCAGCCCGAGGCCTCGGGCCAGTTGTATGCCTTCTCTTGCTACCGGGCCACGGAGTACGTGACGGTGCTTGGCATTGCGCAGGAACTGCAGCAGGCCAATCCCGAACTGGGCCGTCGCCTGCAACGCCAATGGGAAACCCGGGCCGTCATGTCCGGCCGCTTTCACGAAGCCTTCCTGCACGAATACGGTTCGCTTGCGGATCCCCTGCCCCATCGCTTTTACGTGCCGGGCGACCGGCTGTGGTTCCGCAACCCAGATGCCGCCTCGTCGGATGTCGAGGGATACGAGGGGTCATGGGTGTTCTATCTGGGCAATGGCGAGTTCAATAATTTTTGGGAACGCGGCAAGCCGTTCACGCTAACGACCAAATGCGTGGAGATCTTCCATTGGCGTCACGGATTGAGCACGGACGCGGCGGGCAAGCCCTGCATCGACGAGGGCATCGTCAAGGAACGCGTAAGGCAGACCCTGGCCGATCCCGAAGCCACGGCAGACGTCCTGGCGCGCATGACGCGGATCCGCGATCCGCAAGGCGTCTATGAACAAGGCGGCTGCATCGACGCGACGCGCGAACGGGTACGCTGGGTGCGCCCGGGCCATGCCGATATCGCTCTGCCCGAGTACCCGACGCCGCTGCCGTTGTGGTCCATCGCGGCCTGATCCCACCCGGCCCCTTCAGGCACCGGGGCAATAGGCGACCCATCCCTTGAACGTGAAGCCGGCGTAGAACAGCTCTACGGATTCGAAGCCGGCTTCGTGCAGCAACGCAACGTCTTCTTCCGGTGTCAACAGGGGGAGCCGGGTGCTGATGGCTTCACTGGCGTTCCTGGCGTTGGCCGCCGGAATGCCCGAGGCCGCCCCGAATGCCGCATACCGATCCAGCCAGCGCTTTTTCTCGCGCGCCGTCTGCGGAAAGCTATGGTGCGCCACCACCAGCGGCGCCCCCGGTTTCAAGCGGCGGCGCAATTCCTTGAGCGTGTGCAGCCGTTCGTCCGCGGCCAGGAAATGCAGCGTCAACAGGCACGTCGCGGCATCGAACGGGCCCGCGGGCGCCGCATCGACATATCCCTCAAGCAGCTCGACACGCCCGGCCTGCGGTCCCAGCGTCGCCTGCGCCAGCGCCAGCATCTGCGCGGAAGGATCCACGCCGACAAAACGCCATCCCGCATGGGCGTCAGCGAATACCTTCAGCTCCAGGCCGCCTCCGGCGCCCAGCACCAGGACGCGGCCATCATCCGGGACGGCTTCTGCCAGCAGCAGCGCCGCCATCTGCTGAAGCGCAAGAAAGCCCGGGACCTGCTTGACGGGGCCTTCGGCGTAACGGGCGACCGCCTGGGGATCGGAGAATGAGGTCATCGACGCGGCTATCCAGAAGCGAAACCGTCGATGCTATCGCATGCGGATGGATGGCAGGATGAATTCGAATTTCAGGCGGCGGGTGGCAAGCATCACCGCCGCCAGCACGGCGATGCCGGAAAGAATGCCCGACAGCCGTAGCAGCGCGGGCATCGGATCGTTTGCCCACTGGTGGTCCTGCACGAACACCATGATGAACGCGATGGTGAACTGGCGGCCGACATAGCTGGCGCCCTGCGGGCCGGACTGCACATGGCATCCCGTCCAGACGCCCAACGACAGCACCAGCATGGACAGTACGGCCTGCCCCTGCGTCACCGGCAGCAACGCCACCCCCAGGGCGCCGGCCAACAGGCAGCCGATCACGCGTTGCACCATTTTTTCGATAATGGGCTGGCGCGTCCCATCCACCAGTTTGCCGGCCGGCAGCATCAGCACGGCAATCGCCGTCACCAGTGATTGCGCGAAGCCAGGCATATCCAAAAAGTACGTGGCCGCAGCCAGCAAGAAAATGGCCAGGGCGGCCTGCATGCCCAGCACCAGCCGGTTGCGCCGCAACGATTCGGCCGACGGTGCCGGGATTGCCGCGGGCGGCGTCGCGCCCTCGCCCCCGCCGAATGCCGTTGCCGATGCGGCGGGCGGACGGATCCTCCGATACCAGCGCGGCCCGAAATGGAACACGCTGGCCACCACCACGCACGCCAGCGTGCCGATCACGACTTCGGCCGCCCGCAAGGCGGCGAACACGGCCGTCGATTCCAGGGAATTCAGTACGTGCGCTTCGTAGGTCACCATCAGCGCCGTCACCCCGCCCAGCATCCAGGCGTAAGGCGCCTTGGACCCGTTGGCGTGGTACGCCGCCACGCCGCCGATCACGCCGAGCGCCGGCACGAACAGCCAGGGGCGATCGCCGATCAACGGACCCGCGATGGCGCCCAGCGCCGCACCCATCAAAGTGCCGATCACGCGATGCGCGGCGCGCTCCACCGATCCTGCGAAACTGGTCTGCATCACGGCAAAGCCGCTGATGGCGGCCCACCAGGTATAGGAAAGATGCAAGGCGTTCGCCAAGGCGACGGCAAGCGCGACCGACAGCACCGCTTCGGCACTGAAAATCGCGCGGTCCCGTGACGGCTTCCAGGCGGCCAGTTCACGCATCAACGCGGTAACGGCCGCCCGGCAGGTGCGTAGCAGCGTGCTGGCCAGGTTCATCGTATTCATCCTAGCGCCCGGCCATCCCGCCGGGCAAGCGCGGCGTCAATCGGCCAACCCGACTACGTTCGCAGGCTACTTCGCCAACCCAGCCGCCAACGCCAACGCGTGCTGCAGGAACGCAGACTGGTCATCCTTGCGGTAGCTGGCGATGACTGGCGACACGAAGGCGTCGCCTTCTATCCGCACGTGGGCCACATCCTGTCGTTGCAAGCGCTGCACCGAAGCCGGCACCACCGACACACCCAGGCCCGCCGCCACCAGCCCAATCGCGGTCTGCAATTCGTTTGCCTCCTGCACGACCTGCAACGCGTAGCCCGCGGCGCGGAAGAGCCCCAGCACATGGTCCGCGAAGTTCGGCCGTGGCCGCGCGGGGTACAGCACGAACGGCTCTTGCGCCAAGCGCTCCACCGATACGCTGCCCATCGCCGCCAACGGATGATGCAGCGGCACGGCGGCCATCAGCGGTTCGGTCATCAACACCCGGCGTTCGATCGCCGGATCATCCAGCAGGATCCGGCCGATGCCCAGATCAATGCGCCCTGCTTTCAACGCCTCCAGTTGCGGCAGCGTCGTCATCTCCGTCAGGCCCACTTCCACTTGGGGATCGGCGCTGCGCAGTTGGCGGATCAGTTCCGGCACGAAGCCATACAGGGTCGACGGCACAAAGCCGATGCCGAACCAGCGCCGCTGCGTTTGGCCCAGGCGTCGCGTGCCTTCCAGCACTTCCTCCAGGCGGGCGGTCAACAGCCGCGATTGCTCCAGCAGAAAGCGGCCGGCTTCGGTCAGCCGCAAGGCACGGGTGGTGCGTTCGAACAGTTGCACGCCCAATTCTTCCTCGAACTGGCGGATCTGACGGCTGAGTGGCGGCTGGGCGATGTGCAGCCGCGCGGCGGCACGCGTGAAGCTGCCCTCTTCCGCCACGGCCTGGAAGTAGCGCAGGTGTCTGAGCTGCATGGCTATTTAGACGATATAGGTATGAATCGGAACCCATATAGTCTTGGACTCAAGGCGAAAGCGCAAGCCATACTGGGACCATCGCTTAATTTCTGGCAATAAAAGTATGAATCCGGCAAGCATTCTCTCGGTTGAAGCCATTCTGGTGGATCTGCCCACCATCCGCGCCCATCAACTGGCCATGGCGGTCATGCAGCGGCAAACGCTCGTGATCGTGCGCCTGACGTGCAGCGACGGTATCGAAGGCATCGGCGAAGCCACTACCATTGGCGGCCTGTCTTACGGCGAAGAAAGCCCCGAGGGCATCAAGCTGGCCATCGATACCTATCTGGCCCCGGCTTTGGCCGGCCTGGACGCCACCAACATCCACGCGGCCATGCAGCGCCTGGAAAAAGTGGCCCGCGGCAACCGCTTCGCCAAGTCCGCGCTGGAAACCGCGCTGTTGGACGCCCAGGGCAAGCGGCTGAACGTGCCGGTGTCGACTTTATTGGGCGGCGCCGTGCGCACCCGCATGTCGGTGCTGTGGACCCTGGCCAGCGGCGACACCGCCCGCGACATCGAGGAAGCCGAATCGCTGCTGCAAAGCCGCCGCCACAACACGTTCAAGCTGAAAGTGGGCCGCCGCGCCGTGTCGGAAGACGTGGCGCACGTGTCGCGCATCAAGCAGGCGCTGGGCGACCGCGCCCGCGTGACGGTGGACGTGAACCAGGCCTGGAATGAGGCCGATGCCGCCGGCGCCATCGCGCGTCTGGAAGCGGCCGGGGTGGACCTGATCGAACAGCCCATTCCGCGTGCCAACCTGGCGGGCATGGCCCGCCTGGCCGCCCGCTTCGTCGTGCCGATCATGGCGGACGAAGCCGTGAATGGCCCCGAAGACGCGCTGGACATCGCGCGCCACGGCGCGGCCGACGTGCTGGCGCTGAAGATCGCCAAGTCGGGGGGCCTGTATGAGATGCTGCGCACCGCCGCGGTGGGCGATGCCGCCGGCATGTCGCTGTATGGCGGCACGATGCTGGAAGGCTCGGTGGGGTCGATCGCGTCGGCGCACGGCTTTGCCTGCCTGCCGCGCCTGTCCTGGGGCACCGAGCTATTCGGCCCGCTGCTGCTGAAGGACGACATCGTCGCCAACCCGCCGCGCTATGCCGATTTTGAACTGGAACTACCCGCCGGCCCCGGCCTGGGGCTGACGCTGGACGAAGACAAACTGAATTTCTACCGGCGGGACCGCTGACGGCCCGCAGGAACGCAAACCACGACACCCGGCCGCGCCCGCCTTGAAGGGCGCACCCACAATAATTCAAGCATCACGGAGACAACCATGCGCATGCGCCATGTATTCAAACCCTTTGCCCGCGCCATGCTGGCCCTGTCGCTCTTGGGCGGCGCATCCGCCGCGCTGGCCGACAGCTACCCTGACCGCCCGGTCAAATGGGTCGTGCCCTTCCCGCCCGGAGGCGCCATGGATAGCATCGCCCGCACGCTGGGCGAATCCATGGGCAAGCAGCTGAACACGTCCTTCATCGTCGAGAACCGCGCTGGCGCGGGTGGCAACATCGGCGCGGCCACCGTCGCACGCTCCAAACCCGACGGCTACACGATCCTGATCGTGGCCAACGGCATGGCCGTCAACCCCGCGCTGTACGCCGACCTGAACTACGACCCCATCAAGGACTTCACGCCGATCTCGCTGCTGGCCGTTGTGCCCAATGTGCTCGTCACCAATCCGGCCCGCACCGGCGCGACCAGCGTGCAAGACGTGATCGCCAAGGCAAAAGCACAGCCCAACCACTACACCTACGCCTCGGCCGGCGTGGGTACGTCGATCCACCTGGCGGGCGAACTCTTCGTATCAATGACGGGCGTCGACATGCTGCACGTGCCCTACAAGGGCAGCGGCCCGGCCGTGGCCGACCTGCTGGGCGGCCAGGTGGACTACATGTTCGACAGCATCACGTCGGCCAAGCCGCATGTGGCCAGCGGCAAGCTGCGCGCGTTGGCCGTCACCACGACCAAGCGCTCCGCCGCCCTGCCTGACGTGCCCACCCTGCAGGAAGCCGGCGTGCCGGGCTATGAGTTGATGCCCTGGTTCGCGGCGTTCGCCCCCGCCGGCACGCCGCCGGAAGTGGTTGCCAAGCTGAACGAAGCCATGCGCAATGCGCTGGCTGAACCGAAGGTGAAGGCAACGCTGGATTCGATCGGCGCCGAGTCGATCGGAAACAGCCCGGACGCGCTGCGCGACCATCTGGCCAAAGAAACCCAACAGTGGAAGACCTTGGTCAAGGAACGCAACATCAAGATCAACTGAGGCACCGGGGCGGGCAAGTCCACCCCGACTCCTCAGGCCGGCGCAAGCGTTGCCGACGCATCCAGCAGATGATCGACAATGGCCAGTATCTGTTCGGCCGCTTGCCCGATGTGCCGCTCCAGCGCGGCCTCGGCCTTGTCCGCCTGGCCTTGGCGGCTTAGCGCGATCAATTCCTTGTGCTCGTCGTGGGCCTGCTGGCGGATGGGCGCATTGACGATCTGGAAGCGGAAGTAGCGTTCGGATTTCTCGTGCAGCGCGCGGACCATGCCTAGCGCCGCCGGCCGTTGCGCGGAACGGTACAGCAGTTCGTGCAGCTGCCAGTTCAGGCGCCCCCACTGCTCGGGCGCCGCTGAATCCATCTGGGTCACCACTTGCTCGGCGCGGTCCAGATCGCTGTCGTCATGCTGATGCACGGCCAGGCGGAACAACCAGGGCTCCAGCCGCATGCGGATATCGAAAAATTCCTGGACTTCCGTGCGCGACAGCATCGATACATAGGCCCCGCGGTGCGGAATCATGTCGATCAGCCCTTCGGCGCTGAGCTGGCGGATGGCCTCGCGCACCGGCAGCCGGCTCACGCCCAGCTCTTCCGCGAACAGCTCCTGGCGCAGCGCCGAACCGGGCGGGATGAGGCCGGAGAGGATGCGGTCGCGCAATTCATCCACGACCAGATCGACGGCGGTCTTGCGGACAAGCCGGCCGGCGGGTGCAGCCTGGGGACGGGGCGAAGAAACGGAAAGCGGCGAATTCTGAGACACGTAAAACCTGCCTGGTTGGGCCGCTCGACAGACGCCAAGCGGCATGGAAATACCGGCACCGGCCCCGCTGTGCCCAGGAAAACCCCGAGAGACAGCCGGTACCCGCAGCCCTTTTAATATGAGTATATTGGATCCATGATCCAGTTGGTACCGCCCGTCCTCGAGGGTGGCGGTTCGAGGCCAGTCGCCTCGTTTTTTTGGCCTTTTATTTTTGGATCCAATATCCAATAACCAATATCCGCCTGAGCACCCACAGGTGGCCACGTATCAGGAGCCGCAGCATGAGCATTCAATGGAAAGGCGTTTTTCCCGCCGTCACCACCAAACTGAACCCCGATTTCTCGTTGGATCTGGACGCGTTGCGCCAAGGCCTGGAGCGGCTGATCGCCAATGGCGTGGGTGGGGTCGTGATGATGGGCATGGTGGGTGAGAACGCCCAGTTGTCGCCGGACGAGAAACTGACGGTCTTGCGTACGGCCGTGGAAACCGTGCGCGGACGCGTGCCGGTCATCTCGGGCGTGGCCGAAACCGGCACGGCGCGTGCCGCGGCGTTCGCCCAGGAAGCCGCGAAGATCGGCGTGAATGGCTTGATGGTGTTCCCCGGCCTGACCTACAAGTCGGACAACCGCGAAACGGTCGCCTTCTACCGCACGGTGGCAGAGGCCACTCCCCTACCCATCCTGCTGTACAACAACCCGCGCGGCTACGGCGTCGACCTGACGCCGGACGTGGTGGCCGAATTGCTGGAAGCGCCGACCATCGTCGCCATCAAGGAAGAGTCCTACGACACGACCCGCGTAACCGATCTGATCACCCGTTTCGGCGATCGCCTGGCGGTAGTGTGCGGAGTGGACGACCTGATTCTGGAAAGCGCTGCGCTGGGCGTGACCGCCTGGGTGTCGGGCATGGCCAACGCCGTTCCCAAGGCCTCGGTCGATTTGCTGCGCCTAGCGGCCGAGGGCGATTTTGTGCGCGCCCGCAAGCTGTACGCGGCGCTCACCCCGCTGTTCCACCTGGATACGGTGGTCAAGCTGGTGCAGCACATCAAGCTGGCCGAGCACCTGATTACCGGTAGCGCCGAAACCGTCAAGCCGCCGCGCCTGGACCTGGCCGGCGCCGAACGCGAACGCACCATCGCCATCACCAAACAGACGCTTGCGGACCTGTCCGCCCTGGGTTACTGATCACTGATTCCGGAACCGCCACCATGCGACTCATCCGCCTGCCCGCGCTGATCGTCAGCGCCCTGATTACCCAGTCCGCCGCCCACGCCGCGGACTATCCCACCCGCTCCATGGAACTGGTGGTCGCCTACCAGCCTGGCGGCGGCAGCGACAACACCGCCCGCGCCATCGCCGAAGCGGTGCGCCCCCCGCTGCTGGCGCAGCCCACGGTGGTGATCAACAAGCCCGGCGCAAGCGGCTCCATCGGCTGGGCGTACGTGGCCAACGCGCAGCCCGACGGCTACAAGCTGGTCCTGATGACCCCGGAAATGCTGGTGGTTCCGCTGATGGGCATCGGCAAAACGACGGTCAACGACTTCCAGCCGATCGCGCGCTTCACCGACGACCCGTCTTCGGTGACGGTGCGCGCCGATGCTCCGTGGAAGACGGTGGAAGAGTTCCTGGAATACGCGAAGAAGAATCCGGAACGGGTGGCGGTGTCCAACGCCGGCATCGGCACCGTGCCGCACATGGCGGCCGCCGCGCTGGGCGAACAGACCGGCGTGAAGTTCGTGCACGTGCCCTATCAAGGGTCGGCGCCCGCCATCATGGGCCTGCTGTCGGGCGACGTGCAGGCCACCACGGTCGCCTACGCCGAATTGCAGCAGCACGTCGACACCGGCAAGCTGCGCACGCTTGCCGTGATGGCGCCGCAGCGGCTGGAAAACCTGCCCGCCGTGCCCACCATGAAGGAACGCGGCGCCGACCTGCAATTCAGCGTATGGCGCGGCATTGGCCTGCCCAAGTCCGCCCCGGCGGACGCGGTGGCAAAATGGCGCGCCGCCGCCAGCCAGGTGGCGCAATCCAAGGAGTTCCAGACGCTGATGCGCAAGCAGAACCTGACGCCGTCCTATGCCGACCAGCCGCAGTTCGCGGCCGACGTGGCGCGCCAGGAGCAGGCCTTCAATACGCTGGTGCCCAAGCTGAACCTGAAACCGTAAGTCCAGCCGGGCCCCAAGCGCGTCACTCCACCGTTGCGCCGGACGTCTTCACGACTTCGGCCCAACGGGGGATCTCGGTGGCCATCAAGGCGCGCAACTCGTCCGGCGTGCTGCCCACGAGTTCCATGCCCATGGTCTTGCCCAGCTTCTCCTGCACGTCGGGTTCCTTCAGGATGACCGCGATTTCCTGCGCCAGCTTGTCCAGGATCGGCTTGGGCGTGCTCTTGGGCGCGTAGACGGCCTGCCAGGACGCCATCTGGAAGCCCGGCACGCCGGCCTCCTGCATGGTCGGAACCTCGGGCGCCAGCGAAATACGGTCTTTGGTGGTGACGGCCAACAGCTTGAGCTTGCCCGTCTGCAGCAGCGGCAAGGCGGCCGTCATCTGATCGAACATGAACGTCACGGCGCCAGACGACACGTCCACCATCGCTGGCGGCGTGCCCTTGTACGGCACGTGCGTCAGCGGCACGCCGATCATGCTGGAAAAGAGTTCACCCGCCAGGTGCGTCGAGGTGCCCGCGCCCGAGGACGCAAACGTGCGCTTGTTCGGGTCGCGCTTGAGCAAGGCGATCAGGTCGGCAACCGAGTTCACGCCCAGATTGGGATCCACCAGCAGCACGTTGGGCAGATAGGCGATCAGCGACACCGGCTCAAAGTCCTTCACCGGGTCGTATTTCAGGTTCTTGTACAGGCTGGCATTGATGGCGTGCGTGCTGATGGTGCCGCCGAACAGCGTGTAGCCGTCGGGCGGCGCCTTGGCCACATAGGTCGCGCCGATGCCGCCGGCCGCGCCAGGCTTGTTTTCGACGATGACGTTCTGGTGCAGGCGGTCGCCCAGCTTCTGGGCCAGCACGCGCCCCACCACGTCGGTCGAACCGCCGACCGTGAACGGCACCACGTAGGAAATCGGCTTCTGGGCGGGCCAGTCGGCGGCGCTGGCCGACATGGCCAGCGTGCTTAGGACGGCGCCAGCCAGCAGCGCGCCCAACGCGCTGCGTCGTTGAGGTTTCATGTTGTCTCCTGCCTTGATTTATAGGTATGGTTCGCCGGCCGGGCGGCCGGCGGCAAGGCTCAGCGGCCCTGTTCTTTGCGCCAGGCGGCGAATTTGTCTTTGGTGCCCGGGTCGGTGGGCGGATACAGGCCCAGGATCGACGCCCCTTCTCGCACCTGGCTGGTCACAAAGTCTTCGAACGCGGTCATCTCCACGGCCTCGATCGAGATCTCGTCGGCCAGGTGCGCGGGGATCACCACGACGCCCTCGCGGTCGCCCACCACGATATCGCCGGGCCACACGGCCACGTCGCCGCAGCCGATGGGCGCGTTGATGTCCAGCGCCTGGTGCAGCGTCAGGTTGGTGGGCGCCGAGGGCCGCTGGTGATAAGCGGCAAAACCCAGTTCGGCGATTTCAGGCGAATCGCGAAAACCGCCATCGGTGACCACACCCGCCACGCCGCGCTTCATCAGGCGCGTGACCAGGATGGAACCCGCGGACGCGGCACGCGCGTCCTTGCGGCTGTCCATGACCAGCACTGCGCCTTCCGGGCAGGTCTCGACGGCAACGCGCTGCGGGTGCGAGCGGTCTTCGAACACCTTAATGGTGTTCAGATCTTCACGCGCGGGGATGTAGCGCAGGGTGAACGCCGGGCCAACCATATTGGGCAGATTGGCGTTCAGCGGGCGCACGTCCTGGATGAACTGGTTGCGCAAACCGCGCTTGAACAGGGCCGTGCACAGCGTGGCCGTGCTGATGCCGGCCAGACGGGCGCGGGTTTCGGGATTCATTTGGGACACGATGACTCCGGGGTCGATAGGCGATGAATAAGGGGGGCACGCGGCGGGCGCAGCCCGCCTGGCGTCTTCAGAAGATTTCGGGTTCCGGCACGGGCGCGCCGAATTCGGTTTCCAGGAAGTCGAAATCGCAACCGTCGTTGGCTTGCAGGATGTGCTTGGAATACATCCAGCCGTAGCCGCGTTCATAGCGCTTGGGCGGCGGCGTCCAGGCGGCGCGGCGCGCGGCCAGCTCTTCGTCGCTGATATTCAGGTGAATGCTGCGGGCGGGCACGTCCACCGTGATCGTGTCGCCCGTCTTGACCAGCGCCAGCGGGCCGCCGATGTAGGCTTCAGGCGCCGCATGCAGGATGCAGGCGCCGTAGCTGGTGCCGCTCATGCGCGCGTCGGACAGGCGCAGCATGTCGCGCACGCCCTGCTTCACCAGCTTGGTCGGGATCGGCAGCATGCCCCACTCCGGCATGCCGGGGCCGCCTTGCGGGCCGGCGTTGCGCAGGATCATGATGTGCTCGGGCGTGACGTCCAGGTTCTCGTCATCCACCGCGGCCTTCATGCTGGGATAGTCGTCAAACACCAGCGCCGGGCCGGTGTGCTGCAGGAACTGCGGCGCGCAGGCGCTGGGCTTGATCACGCAGCCGTCGGGCGCGATATTGCCGCGCAGCACGGCCAGGGCGCCTTCGTCGTAGATGGCCGTGTCCAGCTTGCGGATCACGTCGTCGTTGTAGACCTCGGCGCCGGCGATGTTCTCGCCCAGCGATTTACCCGTGACGGTCATGGCTGACAGGTCCAGGTGGTCGTGCAGGCGCGACATGAGCGCGGGCAAACCGCCCGCGTAATAGAAGTCTTCCATCAGGTAGGTGTCGCCGCTGGGCCGGATGTTGGCGATGACCGGCACCTTGCGGCTGGCGGCGTCGAAGTCGTCCAGGCTGACGGCGTGGCCCGCGCGGCGCGACATGGCGACCAGGTGCACGATGGCGTTGGTGGAACAGCCCATCGCCATGGCGACGTTGATGGCGTTCTTGAACGACGCCAGGCTCAGGATGCGTTTGGGCGTCAGGTCGTCCCACACCATGTCGACCACACGGCGGCCGCACTCGGCGGACATGCGCATGTGGTTGACGTCCGCCGCCGGAATTGACGAGGCGCCCGGCAGGGTCATGCCGATGGCTTCGGCGATGGCCGTCATGGTGCTGGCCGTGCCCATCGTCATGCAGGTGCCGTAGCTGCGGGCGATGCCCCCTTCCACTTCGGTCCATTGCTCTTGCGTGATCTTGCCCGCGCGGCGCTCGTCCCACAGCTTCCAGGCATCCGAGCCCGAGCCCAGGATCTTGCCCTTCCAGTTGCCGCGCAGCATCGGGCCCGCCGGCACGTACACGCACGGCAGCCCGGCGCTGATGGCGCCCATGAGCAGCCCCGGCGTCGTCTTGTCGCACCCGCCCATCAATACGGCGCCGTCGACCGGGTGGCTGCGCAGCAGCTCTTCGGTTTCCATGGCCAGGAAGTTGCGGTACAGCATGGTCGTCGGCTTGACGAAGGATTCCGACACCGAAATCGCCGGCAATTCCACCGGAAAGCCGCCCGCCTGGAACACGCCGCGCTTGACGTCTTCGACGCGCTGCTTGAAATGGCTGTGACAGGGGTTCAGGTCCGACCACGTGTTGATGATGGCGATGATGGGCCGACCGACCCAGTCATCCGGCGCATAGCCCATCTGCATCATGCGGGAACGGTGGCCGAACGAACGCAGGTCATCCTTGGCCATCCAGGCGGCGCTGCGCAGACTTTCGTAGGTACGTTTCATAGGGGAATGGGAGTGAGGCGTGGTGGGTATGGGATCATTTAAACACTAATACATTAGTGCGTCAGCTAGGTAAAAACCCGCTACACTGCGGGCTTCGACCACCGTACTCCCGACACGCCTTCGGATGCAAAGCCAAAAGCTCAGACTGGACCGGTCGCGCCACGCCGCACCCCAGGTCTTTGAACACTTACGCGAACAAATCGTGTCGCTGGAACTCGCCCCGGGCACCGCGTTATCGCGCATCACGCTGGCGGAAACCTACGGACTGAGCCAGACGCCCATCCGCGACGCCCTCATGCGCCTGGCCGAAGAAGCGCTGGTCGAGATCTATCCGCAGCACACCACCGTCGTCAGCCGCATCGATATCCCCGCCGCCCGGCAGGCCCATTTCCTGCGCCAATCCCTGGAACTGGAGATCGTGCACCTGTTGGCGCAACGGCCCGACCCGGTGCTGCACAAGCGCCTGCAAGCCAGCATCGACCTGCAACGCGTCAGCCATGCCAATGGCGAATACCAGCAGTTCATCGACGCCGACCAGGCCTTCCATCGCGACATGCATGCGGCCGCCGGCGTGACCAGCCTTTGGGAACTGGAGCAACGCTACAGCGGCCACCTGGACCGCTTGCGCCGACTGCATCTGCCCGAGGCCGGCAAGGCCGAACGCATCATGGACGACCACCAGCGCCTGCTGGATGCCATCGTGGCGCAGGAGCCTGGGCGGGCGCAGCACGTGCTGCGGGAACACCTGTCCGGCACGCTCAGCCAGGTCGCAGAGATCTGCAAGCGCTATCCGGAATACGTGCTGGCGGAGTGATGCGTCGCGGCGCGGGTTACCGCGTGCCGTCGTCGGCCGATTTCTTGAATGCCGCGGTCAGCGCTTCGGACGTGTACGCCACCAGGATGGACGCCCCCTGCTCCTTCATTTCCCTGCCGAGCTCATCCCACACGCGCGTCAGCTTGGGCACGACCGAAGACGACTTCCCCTCGCGCCGCAACGAATTCAATTCGTCCGCGCTAAAGAATTTTGAATATGAGGCGGCAAGCGTCTCGTTCCACCTGGGCTGATATTTGGGCAGCGCCCCCGCCAGTTCCGTTTCGACGTAACGGTCGGCCTTGCTTTGCCCCAGTTTCGATACCATCCCGCGATACGTGACGGTACTGGAGATGGTTTTCCGGGCCATCATCGGCAGGTTTCTGCCGACCTGCTGTTCCTCGACAAACCTCAGGGCCGCCGCGTAGGCTGATTCGTCTGCAGCGGAGGCTGGCGTTGACCAAAACAGGCTGGACGCGAGCGTCAAAAAGGTGGCCGCCGTTACCCGGCGAAGCGGGCGAGAAAACGTGTCGTCAATCTTAGCGAACAAGCATTCCATTGCATCACCCGAGGTAATGTGAAGAGAGTTGTCTATTGCCTTGAATTCCAACGAGAAAAACGTCCTGCCACCTCAATCCAGCGGATACCGCCGGATCACCGTCTTCCCATCCCGCTCCGCCAGCGACAGTAAGGCTTCGCCCGACGCGTCCATGCCCAACAAGCCCGTTTCCACGTCCTGCGGAACCTGGAACGGACGCCAGGTCTTGCCCTGGTCTCGCGTCGTGAAATAGGTTTTGGTGTATTCGTTGAATGAAAACAAATGGTCCGCGTAGGTCTTGATCACCCAGGCCTTGTGGCCGAACCAGGCATCGCCGATCCAGCTGGGTTTGCCCTGCACCGTGGGCGACGCCGAACGCTCGTTCCAGACGCGTTCGGCCTGATCCAGTTCGTAGATGGCGTTGCCCGAGGTCTCGAACACGGCTTCCCCTCGGGTATAGCGCGCATCGGGTGCCGGCGCGGGGACCGGTGGCACGTGCGGCGTGATGCGGAAGGCGGGTGAGGCGCCGTCCTGGAACTCCACTTCGAACCGCCGGGTTTCCAGCACTTCATTCTTTTCCGACGCATTCAGGCTGATTCGCGTGCGCCAGCTCCAGCCCACGGCGCGTCTCTCGTCCAGGGGGTACAGCGACCAGTCATAGGCCAATTGGCCGCCGTCCATGCCGGCTTTTTCCTGGAAGGCGCGGTCGAAGGCTTGCGCGTCGGGCCAGACCTGCTCGTCCAGCAAGGTGGCCGACCAGCGCCTGGCGCCGTCTTCGCTGACCAAGAGGCGTTGGCCGGCGTCGTGCCGCTCCAGGGCGATGACGCGATCCTGGGTCAGGAATACGGTGAACTGCAGCGGTGGCCCCAGCGTCACGTCCGGGTCGTAAGTCCAGGTCTTGCCCAAGTCATCAGAACGCAGCGTTTCCCACGCGGCTGGGGGCTCGCCCCCGGTCGGTGCGGCGGCGCTGCGCGGCGTGCCCGTGATCAGGTACAGCGTACGGCCTTGGGGCGAACCGATCAGGCTGACGCCCGTGTCGCCGCTGATCGAACCCAGCAGTTCAAACACGCCCGTGCCCTGCCCGCCATAGATCAGATTGCGCGTGTCGGCCAGCTGCCACGGATTCTGAGGGCGCGTGTTCAGGGCAGGCACCAGCGTGTCCAGCAGCGGCGCCTTTTCCAGTGCGGCCATCTCTTTGCCCGAGACCAGCCGTTGGCCGATCAGCAATTGGCGTTCGCCGAACCGTTGCAGGGACACCCGGGACGACAAAGCAAATGGCGGGCCGTTGAGTTCGCCGATCACCTCGCTGCGCGCAAGCGGCTGGCCCAGGGGCACCAGTTGATAGATGCCATAGCCGATGATCCCCGCGACCGCGATCGCGGCGCCGCTGGCAAGCAGTCTAAGGTTCATGGCTGCAAAGCATCCTGATGCGTGGGCGCCCGCCATCTGGCCGGCGACTTTTAGGAAATTGACGAAACTATAGCGTGTCGCACATCGTTCTCTATACTGGCGTGACATACTCTCACGCCGCACCCGGCTGCACACGGAAACCCGACATGATCGCAAGGCACGCACGCTTCGCCCTGGCCCTGGCTATGCTGGGGACGGCCGGTTGGATGCAAACGGCAACTGCCGCGCCGCCCGACGTCTGCCAGGCCGTGACCGTGCGTGAAGGGGACCCGATTCCGCCCGATGCCTGCGCCGTCAATATCGTGCCTCGGAACCTGGACGTGTCGAACATCATCTTCGGCGACGGCCCGGCATGGACGCCACTGGATCCGCAGGCGATGCCCGGCGTCTTCTACGACACGGCGTCGATTGCGCCGATGACCGACCGGCCGGTCGTAATGGCGGTGACGGTCGCGTGGTTCTATGCGCAGCCGCGCGTGTCGGAGACGACCGGCCAGTCGTATGGTTCGGTGTCGCAGCCCGTTCTGCTGAACTGCAGCGCCAACACCTATACCGTCACGGAAACCCGGCATTACGCCGGCAGCAATGCCACGGGCGCGCTGGTGGAATCGATTCCGGTGGCGGGCATCCACAACGCGCCGGTGGCGCGCGACCCCGTCCAGCGCAAACTGCGCGCGATGGTCTGCCCGCCCCCGGGCAAGACCGTGCGCAAGTAGGCTTGACGCCCTATCCGCGCCAATAGCGGTACAGCGCCCGCGCCGCCGCATCCAGCAGGAAGCCCAGCACCCCGATCATCAGCACCATGGCCATCAGCTCGGAATAGGCCAGCCGATCACGCGTGTCCAGGATGAAATATCCCATTCCCGCAGACACGCCCAGCATTTCGCAAGGCACCAGCACGATCCAAAGGATGCCGATGGCCAGGCGCACCCCGGTCAGGATATGGCCCAGCACGCCGGGCAGGATCACGCTGCGCAAGGTCTCCCAGCGCGTGGCGGCCACGCTTTGGGCCAGTTGCAGCCAACGGGGATCCAGCTGCTGCACGCCAGCCGCGGTGTTCAGCACGATGGGCCAGACCGCCGCGAAGGTCAGCAGGAAATAGACGGGGTCGTCGCCCACGCCGAACACCATCACCGCAATCGGCATCCAGGAAAGCGGCGAGATCATGCGCAGGAACTGCATGGCGGGCGACACCGCGGCCTCCAGCCGCCGCCAACTGCCGATTGCCAGCCCGAGCGGCACGCCGATCAATAGCGCAAAGCCCAGCCCCACGGCGATGCGCCGCAGGCTGACCAGGATATGCATGGGCAAGTCCGATGCGGTCAGCAGTTCGCCCAGGCTGACGAACGTGGCGCCGGGCGAAAAGCGCCGCGCCATGCCGCCTGCGGGCGAGAAGACGTCGGTGCCTAGCCACCACAGCGCCAGCAAGGCCGCCAAGCCGGCCAGCCCCAGCGCGCACCGCCCGCCCAGGCACAGGCCGGCGTTACCGGCACGACTGGCCGGTTTGGCGGATGATCCGGCCGGAGCAACGGCGGCGTGCCCTTGCGAGCCAGCGACGGACTCGCGAGCCGTCACGCCTGCACCATTTCGGTCCGCGTATAGGCGTCCGGGAAGCCGAAGCGGTTCAACCCGCCCACGGATTCGATCGCGCGTTTGACGTAACGGTCGTCAACCAGCTCACGCGCGGCGCGTGCCGGGTCCAGGTCGGCCAGGAAACCCCGATCGGCCTCGATCAGCGTGTCGCGCAGGCGGCGCACCAGTTCCTCGGTATAGCTGGGGAACGGATAGGGTTGGAAGTCGATGCGCCGTTCGTCCCAGTCAGCGTGGCGGATGGCGCCAGTGCCCAGGTACCCCTCGCGGTCGGACGCGGGCGGCGCCAGCACCTTGGTCAGCGCCGGCAGGCCGTGCGGCGTATAGCGGTTAATGCCTTCCTTGGACAGCAGCTGGGCGGTTTCGGCGCGGTTGTCGCGTATCCACAGTTGCGCCTGCACGATGGCGTCCACCACCTTTTGCGACCACTCCGGGCGTTGCTCCAGGTCGCGCTCGTGCATGAAGACCACGCAGCACGCATGATTGCGCCAGACGTCGCCGGTAAAACGCAGCACCTTGCCCACGCCCAGGGTCTCAGCGACCGCGTTGAAGGGTTCGGCCACGATGTAACCGGCGATGCGGTTCTGCGCCAGCGCGGGCGGCATGTCGGCCGGCGCCATGACGATCAGGTTGACTTCGTTTGCGCCGACCGACCCGTCTTTCCGCGCCACGGGCGTCAGGCCGTTCTCGCGCAGCAGATACTGCAGCATGACGTTGTGGATGGAATACCAGAACGGAATGGCGACCGTCTTGCCGCCCAGTTCCTTGACGTTGTTGATGGCGGGCGCCACCGTCAGGCCCGATCCGCCCACGTGGTTCCAGGCCACGACCTTGGCCGGGACCTTGCTGCCGAAGCGCGCCCAGACCGTCATCGGCGACAGCAGGTGCACCACATTCACCTGGCCCGAGATGAAGGCCTCGATCACCTGCGCCCAGCTGCGCAGCAGCGTGGGCTTTTCCGCCTTGACGCCGGCCTTGTCGAACAGGCCGTTGTTATGCGCCACCAGCAGCGGCGCGGCGTCGGTGATGGGCAAATAGCCGATGCGCACTGGCGCGTCGGGCTCGCTTTGTGCACGGGCGTTGAACGCCGACAGCAATGAGGTTGCGCCGCCTGCCGTCAGCAGGGCCGAGAGTTTCAACCAGTCGCGACGCGACATGTGTTCCAGGCACATCAATGAGCTCCTAGCAAGGGGTCAAACGTCAGTTCAAACGTGCACGGCATCGCCGCGCACGGCCCGCAGCGCAGCACGCAAGCGGGTCAGGATTTCCAGGCGCAGCGCGCCCATTTCGGGCAACAGGTCGGCGCGCGGGTGCGGCAGATCGACCTGCCATACGCCCAGGATGCGGCCAGGCACGCCGCCCAGCAGCACGATCCGGTCGGCAAGCACCAGCGCTTCGTCGATATCGTGCGTGATCAGGACGGCGGCGGTCTGGAAGTCGGCCACCACCTTGCGCAGCAGCGCCTGCATCTCGCTGCGCGTCACTTCGTCCAGCGCGCCGAAGGGTTCGTCCAGCAGCAGCACCGACGGCTGGCGAGCCAGGCATCGCGCCAACGCGGTGCGCTGCGCCATGCCGCCGGACAACTGCGCCGGGCGCAGGTGCCGCGCGTGCGACAGGCCAACTTCGTCGATGGCTTGGTCCACCCGCGTCCGGCGCTGGCTATCCGTCAGCGCGGGTTGATGCTTGAAATCCAGGCCGAAGGCCACATTGCGTTCCAGAGACAGCCAAGGCAACAGGCTGGGGTCCTGGAACGCCACGGCCACGCGGGGATGCACGCCCGTCAAGGGCGAGCCTTCCATCAACAGCGACCCAGCGGTCGCGGCCTGCAGCCCGGCCAGCACGCGCAGCAGGCTGGACTTGCCCGCCCCGCTGGCGCCCAGCACGGCCACCACTTCGCCGCGTGCCAGATCCAGGTCCACGTCATGAAACACCGGAGCCGCCGCGCCGGGATAGCGCAACGCCAGGCCGCGCGCCTGCAATACCGGCGGCGCGCCGCCCGTCATGCGGCGGCCTCGGCAGCGAGTTTGGCCTGACGTTTGGCCAGCTCGGTCTTCAACTGGACCAGACTCGGCGTGACGATCGGCAGGAACGCGGCTTCGCGCCAGCGCCGGGCGAAACCGGCACCGGCAGGCTTCAGATAGGCCGCGCCGCCGCTGGCCTGCAATTCCAGCTGCACCGCTTCATGGGCCGCTTCCGCCAGCGCGATGCGGATTTCGAACAAGGCCCAGGGTTCGGCCACGAAGCGTTCGCTGCGCACGCCGGCGATCAAGCTGGCGCTAAGCGCTTCGACCTGCGCGTGCAGGGCTTGCAGCGGCTCGCCCAGGATGCCGCGCGATGCCTGGCCTTGGCCAGTTTGCGTGGCGGCCTGCAGGGCGCGGCGCGCCAGTCCGATGGACAGGCCGCATTGCAGCCCGGCGAACGCCGGCCGGGCGCGCGGCAAATACTGCCGGGCATCCGGATGGATCAACCATTCCGGGCCGATACGCACGCCCTGCACTGCCAGCGCCGCCGTGTTGCTGGATTGCAGGGCCAACAAGGACAGGTCGGGGCTGCGGGCGAGGCCGGCGATGTCGTGCGGCAGCGCCACCACGGCAGGCGTGCCATCCGGCGCGGTGACGGCGGCGGCCACTAAAAAGCCTTGCGGGCGCAAGTTGGTCACCCACGGCATGCGGCCATCCAGCACCCATTGGCCATTGGCTTGCCGGGCGCTGATCTGCAGGGACTCGATGCCCGACAGGAATTTCATGGCGTTGGACAGCGCGGTGGCGCCGGCGTGTTCGCCGGCCAGCAGCGGCCTCATCCAGGCGTTGGCCAAGGCCGTATTCGGGCTGCGCAGCAGGTATTCGATGAAGACGCGCTGGCTCCAGGCTACGAAGGCGCTGGCGACCGACCGCTCGGCCACCTGGGAAACGGCCTCGATCGCATCGCCGATGTCGGTGCCCGGCAAACCGCCCTGATCCGCCGGCACGCCGATTCGGAAGAGGCCCGCGTCGGCCAGCCGGGGCAGCACCGTGGCGGCGTCCAGGCTGCCGTCGTCCAGAGCATCGGCATGCTGGTCCAGCCATGCCGCCAAGTCCAGGGGCAAGCTCCAGCCCGAGGTGGAGACTGCGCTAAGCGGTTGCCCCGCCATCACGCGCCGCTCCAGGCGTAGTCACGCAATTGGTCATTCAGCGGCGTCTGGGCCAGGTTGTTGCCGAAGTTGCAGATGGTGGCCAGCCCGACGCCCACAATCACTTCCAGCGCGTTGCCGTCCGTGAAGCCGGCTTCGCGCAGGGCCTGCAGGGCCTCGTCAGTGACACGGCCGCGCGTCTGGATCACGGCTTCGGTGAAGGCCGCCAAGGCCTGCAGGCGTTCATCGGGCACCACGCCCTGGGCGCGCAGCGCGTCCACGACTTCGGGCGACAACCGCGCCTTGTTGCGGGCCAGCGCCGTATGGCCGGCCACGCAGAACGTGCAGCCATGGCGGGTGCCCGCCACCAGTTGAACCACTTCGCGTTCCTGCAAGGTGAGGCCGGCGCGCGCATTGATCTGCGACAGCGTCTGGTAGGCCTCCAGCGCGACGGGTGCGTTGGCCAGCACCCCCAGCAGATTGGACAGGTATCCCGAAGCCTGTTCCGCGGCGGCCAGCGCGGCGCGCGTGGGTTCGGGAGCGCTTTGCGCGGTGTGGACGGGCAGACGGGCCATGAAGATCTCCTGGTGTATCGGGGAAAAGCATATTGTGCGGGTGCCCGGCGGCAAGCGACAATGCACGAAGATCGCAACTTGATGCTAGATCTTATCGACTTTCAGCTATGCGCTTATAACCGGATTCGATCTTCCATCATCCCCCCAAACTGCGACGGCATTCCGACCGGATCAGTTTGACGCCCCTACCCGGCCCTCTACTTTGCCTTTCACACCCGACCATACCGACCAAGCCGCCGTCGACGCCCTGTTGCTGTCCAGCCTGGAAGTCCAATCCAGCTTGTATCACCTGGGGCAATACTGCGGCAATTGGTCCGCCAGCACCAGCGGGCGGGCGCGCGCCAGTTTCCATCTGATCCTGCACGGCCGCTGCCGGGTGGACCTGGGCGACGGGCAAGATGCGCTGACGCTGGCTGCGGGCGACGGCATCTTCTTCCTGCGCGACATCCCGCATGCCTTGACGCCGCTGAATCCGCCCGCCTCCGCCAGTGCCTTGTGCGCGGCCATGGAGCCGCTGCTGCCGCGCCAGGCCGACAGCACGGGACTGGCCTGCGGGTTTTTCCAGTTCCGCCCCGGGTTGGCCGACCTGCTGGCCGATACGCTGCCCGACTACCTGGTGCTGCGCGCCGACGACGAACGCTTCCGCACGGCGCGCAGTGTTTTCGAATTGATCCTGGGGGAAACGGCGCGCGAACCGGGTGCGTCGCCCGTAGTGCTTGAACGGCTGACGGACCTGCTGATCTTCTTCATGCTGCGCCATCTGGCCATCCACGACCGGCAGGCCTATGGCTTGTTCGTGCTGGCGCGGGACCCGGCGATGGCGGGCCTGCTTCAGGCCATCCTGGAGGATCCTGCCGCCGCGTGGAGCATGCAGGACATGGCGGACCGCCTGCATATGTCCAAGGCGACGTTCCATCGGCGCTTCACCCTGCAAAGCGGCACGACACCCGCGCAGCTGCTGCAACGATTGCGCATGCGCGTTGCGCGCCGCCACCTGAGCCAGGGCATGGGCATCCAGGACGCGGCCGAACGCGTGGGGTATCAATCCCAAGCCGCGTTCAGCCGCGTGTTCCAGCGTACGGAGGGGGTCGCGCCTTCGGCGTGGCGCAAGCGCGGCCCCGCCGTGGGCTAGAACCCGCCGGCGCTTTAGCCCAGCTTTAGCCCAGCTTTAGCCCAAGCCCAGCAGCAGTTCCGCCAGCACGCCGGGATGCGTGATGTGCGCCTCGTGCGGGGCGGCGATGTCCACCCACTTCCAACCCTGCTGCGACTTCACCAGCTTGCGCGATTCTTCCAGCACCGCCAGTTCAGGCTGCGTGCAATGGATATAGGTGCGCGGACGCCCGTTGCCGATGGGATTCTTCAACGTCAGCGGCGTGGTGTAGCTGGCCAGCGGATGCGCGGTCAGGCGGCGTTTGACCCATTCGTAGTCCGCGCTGCCCGGGGTGAATCCCCAAGCCGCGGGAATCGGATCCGGGATCGGCACGGCCAGGCCGCCGGTGGCCTTCGAGGCTGCGGCGATGCGCGCGTCGGCATCCGCCTTCGGGTAGACCGAAAACGCATTCTGGCCGCTTTGCAGCACGATGGCGTCGAAGTACACCAGGTGCGCCAGGCGCTCGGGAATGCGGTCGGCCACGCCGGTGATGGGAATGCCACCGAAGCTGTGGCCCACCAGGATCACCTCATTCAACTCTTCCGTTTCGATGACCTGAACCAGATCTTCGACGAAGGTATCGATGGTGATGCCCTTGTTCAGCAGGTGGGCGCGGTCGCCCATGCCGGTATAGCTGGGCGCGTAGACGCGATGGCCGGCCGCCTGCAGGCGATCCGCTACCGGGCGCCAGCACCAGCCGCCGTGCCAGGAACCATGCGCCAGCACATAGGTCTTGGCCTTCTTGGCCGGCGCGGCGGCAAGCGCCGCCGACCCCGCCGCCAGGGCGGGCAGCCCGGCGGCCAGTTTCAACAGGGTTCTGCGGGGAATCATCGTCATTGCATTACACCTGCGCCAGCGCCTGTTCCAGGTCGGCGATCAGGTCATCGATGTGTTCGATGCCGATAGACAGGCGGACGGTCTCTTCGCGCACGCCGGCCTTTTGCAGCTCTTCGGGATTCAGCTGGCGGTGCGTGGTGGAGGCGGGGTGCGTGGCCAGCGACTTGGAGTCACCGATGTTGACCAGACGCGTGAACAGCTGCAAGGCATCCTGGAAGCGCGCACCGGCATCGCGGCCGCCCTTCACGCCAAACGTGAACAGGCCCGGAACCTTGCCGCCCAGATACTTCTTCGCCAGCGCGTGGTCGGGGTGATCCGGCAGGCCGGCGTAGTTCACCCATTCCACCTTCGGATGCTCGCGCAGGAAGTTGGCGACCTTGACGGCGTTCTCGACGATGCGGTCCACGCGCAGCGCCAGCGTTTCAATGCCTTGCAAGATCTGGAACGAGTTGAACGGCGAGATCGCCGCGCCCGTGTTGCGCAGCGGCACGACACGCGCACGGCCGATGTAGGCAGCGGCGCCGAAGGCTTCGGTGTAGACCACGCCGTGGTAGCTGACGTCGGGTTCGTTCAGGCGCTTGAAGCGCGCCTTGTGTTCGGCCCACGGGAACTTGCCGGAGTCGATGATGGCGCCGCCCAGGCTGGTGCCGTGGCCGCCCAGGTATTTGGTCAACGACTGCACCACGATGTCCGCGCCGTGCTCGATCGGGCGCAGCAGGTACGGCGACGGTACGGTGTTGTCCACGATCAGCGGCAGGCCGTGGCGGTGGGCCACGTCGGCCAGCGCGGCGATGTCGGTGATGTTGCCCAGCGGGTTGCCGACCGATTCCGCGAAGATGGCCTTGGTGCGGTCATCGATCTGCGCTTCAAAAGCGGCCAGATCGCTGGGGTTGGCAAAGCGCGTGGTGATGCCGTACTGGGGCAGCGTGTGTGCGAACAGGTTGTAGGTGCCGCCGTACAGCGTGCTGGACGAGACGATGTTGTCGCCCGCTTCGGCAATCGTCAGGATGGCGTAGGTGACCGCGGCCTGGCCCGAGGCCAGCGCCAGCGCGGCAATGCCGCCTTCCAGCGCCGCCACGCGCTGCTCCAGCACGTCGGTCGTGGGGTTCATGATGCGGGTATAGATGTTGCCCGGCACCTTCAGATCGAACAGGTCGGCGCCATGCTGCGTATCGTCGAACGCGTAGGCAACCGTCTGATAGATGGGCACGGCAACGGCGCGCGTCGTCGGATCGGGGCGGTAGCCGCCATGCACGGCAACGGTTTCCAGGCGCCAATTGGGCTTCTTCGGTTCAGTCATGTGTCTCTCCAGGAGATGCGTTATTGATGATTCAGATCAGACGGCAAGCGCGCGCACGGCGCGCAAGATGCGTTCAACGTCTGCATGATTGTTATAGGCGCCGACGGACAAGCGCACGTAACCATACTCCACTACGCTGGCCACCACGCCCGCTTGGCTCAAATGGGCCAAGGCGGCGGCGGGATCGGCCACGCGCAATGCCGTGGTGGTGCTGCGCAGCGCGGCGTTGGGCGGCGACACCACGTGCGCGCCCAATGCGCGCAAGCCCTCGCTGAGCGCTTGCGACAGTTCCAGGACCCAGGGTTCGATGCGCTCGGGTTGCGCGCCTTCGATCAGGTCCAAAGCGCCGGCCCAGCCGGCGATGCCGGGATAGTTGAGGTTGCCGGTTTCCAGCCGCCGGGCATCGCCTGCATCGGACACGCTCACCTGCCATTGCAGGCCGGTCTTGTCCAGCGTGGTCACGCCCGACGGGCCGATGTACAGCGGATCCAGCGCGTCCAGCAGCTTGGGCGACACATGCAGCAGCCCCACACCCAGCGGGCCCAGCAAGCCCTTGTGCGCACCGCAAGCGAAGGCGTCCACACGCCATTCATCGACGCGGGCGCGCAACAGGCCCGCGCCCTGGATGCCGTCGACCACCAGCCATATGCCGCGTTCCGCGCAGCGGCGGCCCAGTTCGGCGATGTCGGTGCGCAAACCCGTGCCGTACTGCACCCAAGACACCGCGATCAGGCGGGTGCGGGCGTCCACGTGCTGCCACAGATCATCGACCGTGTAGCGGTGCGATTGGGCTTGCGCCACCCGCACCTGCACGCCGCGGCGGCGCAGGTTCAGCCAGGGCAAGGCGTTGGTGGGATGTTCCTGGTCGTCCACGATCAGGTTGTCGCCGTCCTGCCAGGCCAGGCCTTGCGCAACGGTGTTCAAGCCTTCGGTAGTGTTCTTGGTGAAGGCCAGCCGGCGCGCCTCTCCGCCGATCAGGCGGGCCAGGCGCACACGCAGCGCATCGGCGTCGCGCAGCCATTGCGGCTTGTCGCTGCGGGCGTGCGTGATGCCATCGAAGAAGGCCGCGACGGCGTCCGCCACCTTGGGCGACAGCGGGCTGGTGTAGGCGATGTTGGCGTAGGCCTTGTCACGCGTGATGGGAAACAACTGCCTGAATTCGTCCTGCCAGCTCATGCGCGACCTTCCGTGTGAATGCAACTTGGTATGCCGGAATTCTAGGTATATGACGCGAATCTGGATAAGGCTAAGTTCTTATATTCATATGACCATATAGTCGCTCGAAAAACGCCGTCGGCCCCATAGAATTCATGCCTTTCTTGCATACACACAATACGGGAACGGCATGCGATTGACTCAACTCTTCAAGGCGGCGGGCGTCGCCGCGGCGCTGACGATTGCCGGCGCGGCGCACGCCGGCACGGTGGACACCATCAAGAAGCGCGGCGAACTGGTGTGCGGCGTCAGCCAGGGTTCGGCGGGGCTTTCCATTGCCGACAAGCAAGGCCGCTGGACGGGCCTGGACGCGGACCTGTGCCGTGCGCTGGCCGCCGCCGTGTTGGGTGACCCCGAGAAAACGCGCTTCGTCCCGCTGAGTTCGCAGCAGCGCTTTCCGGCGCTGCAGTCGGGCGAGATCGACGTGCTGAACCGCAACACGACCATCACGTCCAGCCGCGACGCGGGCCTGGGCATCGTGTCCGCCGGCATCGTCTTCTATGACGGCCAGGGTTTCCTGGTGCCGCGCAGGCTGGGCGTGAAAAGCGCCACCGAACTGGATGGCGCGCAGGTCTGCGTGCAGCCTGGCACGGTCAACGAACAGAACCTGGTCGACTACTTCAAGAAGCACAAGCTCACGTACCGCCCGGTGGTGATCGAGAACCTGGTGGAACTGGAGCAGGCTTTCTATGCGGGCCGTTGCGACGTCTATCTGTCGGACGCCTCGACGTTGGCTGCCAGCCGCGCCGCGCGGGCCGGCAAGCCCGACGATTTCGTGATCTTGCCCGAGCGCATCAACAAATCGCCGCTGGGTCCGTTCGTGCGGCAGGATGACGCCAACTGGGCCGCCATCGTGCGCTGGACCGTCAATGCGCTGGTCGCCGCCGAAGAACTGGGTATCACAGCGAAGAATGCCGACAGCCAGACGCAAAGCACCGACGCGCAAGTACGCCGCCTGCTGGGCGTGGAGCCGGGCATCGGCAAGAGCTTCGGCCTGGACGAAAGCTGGGCGAAGAACGCCATCAAGGCCGTGGGCAACTACGGCGAAGTGTGGGACCGCAACCTGGGCGCGGCCACACCGCTGAAGCTGGACCGCGGCCTGAACGCGCAGTGGAACCAGGGCGGCCTGCTGTATTCGCCGCCGTTCCAGTGAGTGTGATCCCCTGAACGCGGCAGGCGGGCCTTTGGCCCGCCTTTTGCATTGGCACCGGCCATCATGACTGCAACGACCCTTCCCTTCCCCCCTCCCGGCCCGCTGCGCCGCTGGCTGCCGTCGGTAGCCTGGATCCTGGCGCTGGGCGCCATAGCCGCCGTGCTGCTGCTGCACATTGAGTCCGTACAGACGGCGCGCGGCATCCAGGGCGGATTCGGCTTCCTGTTCCAATCCGCGGGCTTTCGCATTTCGGAAAGCCTGCTCGCCGTCTCGCCCGACGATCCTTACTGGATGTCCATCGCGGCCGGCCTGGTCAATACGCTGACCGTAGCGGCCGTGGCCATTCCGCTTGCGACCGCGTTGGGCATCGCGCTGGGCCTCATGCGCCTGTCGTCCCATGCCTTGGCCGCGCGCTGCGCCGCCGCCATCATCGCGCCGCTGCGCAACACGCCGGTGCTGCTGCAACTGTTCGTCTGGTACGGCTTGCTGCTGCGGCTGCCGGACATGCGGCAAGCGTGGTCGCCGCTGCCTTCCGTGCTGCTGTCCAACCGTGGGTTGGCGCTGCCCGCCGTGCAGGGCTGGCTGCCGTACGCCGCCGTCCTGCTGCTTGCCGTGGCGCTGGGCTGGCGTGCCAGGCGCCGCTGGGGCAACGGCGCCGCACTCGCCGCATTGGCCGTCGCCGCCTTGGCCTGGGCCTTTCTGCCCGCCATGCAGGTAGACCTGCCGGTCAAACGCGGCTTGGGCCTGCAGGGCGGCTGGCAGCCCAGCATCGAATTCGCGGCGCTGCTGATCGGTTTGGTCGTCTTTCATGCGGCCTACATCGCCGACATCGTGCGCGCGTCGGTCCGCGCGGTGCCCGTCGGGCTGGTCGAGGCCGGCCAGGCAATGGGCCTCGCGCCTTGGGGCGTGCTGCGGCTGGTGATCGCCCCCTACGCCACGCGCGTCGCTCTGCCCCCCTACGCAAACCAGTGCCTGGCTCTGGTGAAGAACAGCACGCTGGCGATCGCGATCGGCTACCAGGAACTGATGGCCGTCATCAACACCGCCATCACCCAGACCGGCCTGGCGCTGGAAGGCATTGCATTGGCCGTGGCGGTCTATCTGACGCTGGCGCTAGTGCTGGGCGGGGGCCTGTCGGCGTGGAACGCGCGCAATACCCGGCACGGCCCCGGCGACACGCATGGCGCGCGACTGAGCGACCGCCCCTTGTGGCGCGCAACGGGAAGCAACCCGCATCCGTGGCGCGGCAAAGTCCTGTCGACGGTGTTGGCCGTGCTGCTGGCCGCGGCGGCCTGGACAATGCTGGACTGGGCCGTGTTACGGGCCGTCTGGCTGGGCGACCCTGCGGCCTGCGCCAACGCTGCCGGCGCCTGCTGGGCCGCCGTGGGGGAAAACCTGCCGCTGCTCTTCTTCGGCACCATGTCGCCCGCCGACCGCTACCCGGCCTTCATCGCCTGCGCGGCGCTACTGGGTGGAATCGGCTTGACGCTGGGCGCGCGCCGCCTGCCCGCCCGCGCGCGCGCCGCAGCGCTGGCCATCCTGTTGCTGATCGTCATCAGCGCCCTGACCGGTTGGCCGTGGGGCGGCGTCCTGATCGGCCCGCAGCGCTGGGGCGGCTTGCTGGTGACGTTGATCCTGGCCATCGCCGCCTTGGCCGCCGCCGTGCCGCTGGCCTTTGCGCTGGCCCTGCTACGCCGCTCCGGCAGTCGCGCAGGTTCGCTCGCTGCCGCCGGCCTGATTGAAGCCGTGCGCGGCGTTCCGCTGGTGACGCAACTGCTGTTCGCATCCTTTGTGCTGCCCATGCTGCTGGGCGGCGGGGTCTCGAAGTTCAGCATGGCGCTGGCCGCACTGACACTGCACACGGCTTGCCTGCTGGCCGAAGTGCTGCGCGGCGCGTTGCAAGCCATCCCGCCTGGCCAGATGATGGCGGCGCGGGCGCTGGGCATGCGCCCCGCCACGGCCTATGCCTCGGTCATCTGGCCGCAGGCCCGCCGCATTGCCGCGCCGGCCGCGCTGGGCGTCTTCGTGGGCGCCGTCAAAGATACATCCCTGGTCAGCATCATCGGCGTGTTCGATGTGCTGGGCGCGGCCAAGGCGGTGGTGGCCGGAACCGAATGGCGGCCCTACCACGTCGAAGTCTATCTGGCGGTGGCGCTGCTGTATTTCGCGGCCAGCCTGGCGTTGTCGAAGGTTGCGCGGCGGATGGAGGCCCGCGCCGCCTAGAATGCGTGCCGACTCAGCCCTTGTTCAACGCCGCGGCGGCCTTGATCAATGCCTTGAACGCCTTTTCATCGATGTTATCGCCTTCATGGATGTCGATGGCGCGGCGCGTGTTGCCCTCCAGGCTGGCGTTGAACAGCCCCGCCGGATCGGCCAGCGCCGCCCCCTTGGCGAAGGTCAGCTTCACCGCCGCCTTGTAGGTTTCGCCCGTGCAGAGGATGCCGCCATGCTCCCATACCGGCACCCCGCGCCATTTCCAGGTTTCGGCCACGTCCGGGACGGCCTGCTTGATCCACTTTCTGACCTGGGCCAGCGCGTCGCCGCGCCAGTCGTCCAATTCGCGGATCCTGGCGTCGATCTTCTCGGAAGCGGTAGCGTCCTGCTCCGCGCCGGCTGCCTTGCTGGTCTTTGTTGCCATGCCTGTCGCCCTCGTCGCTGGAATGGAATCAGCCCGCCCGCGAACCGAGCGGCGTGCGGTTCAGAAATCGGTCGAAGGCGCTGAGATACGCCGCCTCCGCCGCGGTCAGCTTGCGCTGCTTGTGCCAGGTCAGGAACACGTCCATCTCGGCCACGGATTCGGCGGGCGGCAGCCGCCGCAGTTCACCGTTGACCACATCCTGGCGGATCAGGTGTTCCGGCAGGAAGCTCAGCCCGATGCCGGCCACCACCATGCGCCGAACCTCTTCGATGTTGGACGAGGTGCCGACGATCCGGCCGGTGAAACCCTGCTGGTCCCGGAAGATGGTCAGCGGCGACAACGTGTCGCCGATCTGGTCGCTGGCGAAGCACACGAAGTTCTGATCCATCAGGTCTTCGATGCTGACCCGCTGCTTGGAGAACAGCGGATGATGGCGACCGCAGACGACGGCGTAGTGGTGGCGCAGGAACAGGCGCCGTTCCAGCCCCTCGACGGGTTTGCGGCACAGGCAGATGCCCAGTGCGGGCACGCGTTTGGTCAGCGCGTCCAGGATGGCCGCGCTGGGCAGCACGTCCATATGGAATTCGATCTTCGGGTAGCGCCGATGAAACTGCGCCAGGAAGTCGTCGTAGGCCGGGCTTTGCACCTTGCTCATCACCAGCAAGCGCAACGTGCCCGCGATTTCGGCCTTGTCCTGGATAGCGGCATTTTCGATGCGCGCCATGGTGCCGTACATGTCCCGGGCGATCGCGTAGACCTCGTCGCCCAGGCCGGTCAGCCGGAATTCGCCATTGCGGCGATGCAGCAACATGCCGCCCACCGCGTCTTCCAGCCGTTTGAGCGCCTGGCTGACCGCGGGTTGGCTCAGATGCAGCGCCTGCGCGGCGCGGCCGACCCCGCGTTCCTGCACCACGAACATGAAGGTGCGCAGCAGGTTCCAGTCCATGCGCTCGGGCGCAAGCGGCAATGAGGTGGGATTTCGGGCGGGCGGCTGGGGCATGGCGTCGCGTACGGGGTCCGGGAAAAGACAGGATCGAACCCACGCAAGCGACGCCGCGTCCCAGTGCTCAGACGCCGGCCAGCCCCGCAAAAAACCGCGACGCGTTGGATTCCAACCCTTCGATATAGTAGCCGCCTTCCTGCACGATCAGGGTCGGAAGCCGCAGGCTGCCCACCTCGCGGCCCAGGCGCTCGAAGCCGTCTTCCGTGACGCTGACCATGGCTTGGGGGTCTTTCTCGAAGATATCGAAACCCAGCGACAGCACCAGCGCGTCAGGCTGGAACAGTTCGATCGCGCGGCGCGCCTGCGCCAGGCGTTCGAAGAACACCGATTCTGGCGACCCGTGCGGCATCGGCAGGTTGACGTTGTAGCCATACCCCTCGCCCGCCCCGCGTTCGTCCTCGAAGCCCGCGACCACGGGATAGAAGTTCTCGGGATCGCCGTGGATCGACACGTACAGCACATCGCTGCGTTCGTAGAAGATCTCCTGGATGCCCTGGCCGTGGTGCATGTCGGTATCCAGGATGGCCACGCGCTGATACTTCGAGCGCAAGCGCTGGGCGGCGATGGCGGCATTGTTCAAATAGCAGAACCCGCCAGCCGCGTCACGACGCGCATGGTGGCCGGGCGGCCGGCAGATCGCGTAGGCGTGGCGGTCGCCCGCCAGCACGGCCTCGGCCCCGGCGACGGCGCACTGCGCCGACCAATAGGCCGACTGCCAGGTTTGCGGACCTACCGGGCAACTGCCATCGGCCAGGTAGCGGCCGGCCTTGGCCAGCACGCCGCGCAGCGCGTTGGGTTCGCGCACGAACACGTTGGAGACGACTTCGCCGCCCCAGTCGCCCGGCAGCTTCATCCAGTCCTCATGGGCGCTTTGCAGGAACTGCAGATAGTCCAGGGAATGCACGGCCGACAACGCGCCTGCCCCATGGTCGGCCGGCGCCTGCACGTCAAACCCCAGCTTGCGCGCCGCCTGCACCAGGCCGTCCAGACGCGCCGGCACTTCCTGGGGCGTGCGCATCTTGCCGCGCGAAAAATACGTCTGTGGATGGTGCAGCTTCTGGTCGTCGTGAAAAAATGCCTTCATGCTTGCTGATCCTTCAGTTGGAATTGCTCGGTGCGCTGGCCCACATTGCCCAGCAGCAGGACGGAAACCAGGGAAAGCAAAGAAATCGCCGAAAACAGCAACGCCAGCGGCCACCACTGGCCTTTGAAGTTCTCGGCCAGCACGGTGCCCAGCAAGGGCGTCAAACCACCGAAGATCGCGCCCGACAGCTGATAAGCCATCGAGATGCCGGTGTAGCGGATGCTCGTCGGAAAGCTGTCGCTGACGTAGCCCGCGATCACCGCGTAATACGCGCCCATGAAGAGTACCGCCACCCCGACGCCCAGCGTAATACTGGTAAGCGAGCCCTGGTCGACCAGGTTGAACATGGCGTAAGGCGTGAACATCGACACGAATGCCATCGCGCCCAGGAAGCGCAGGTTGCCAACGCGACTGGCGATGTAGGCGGCCAGCGGCGTGATGAAAAACTGCATGATCGACACAACCAGCAGGCAATCCAGGATCACCGCCCGGTTCAGCCCGACGTACTGCGTCGTGTAGGCGATCATGAACGTGTTGGTGAAGTAGAAGCCGGCAATGCCCAGCACGTTGGCGCCGACGGCCAGCGCCAGCAGACGGGGTGCACCGCGCAACACCTGCGCAAGCGGCGCCTGGGCGGGCTTGGCCGGTTTGTTGGATGGCGCGGACTTGGCGCGGTCGGCCTGCGCCTGCTTTTCAGCCAGGAAGTCCGGCGATTCGTTGACACTTAACCGGATCACGAAACCCACGACCAGCAGCACCGCCGAAAACAGGAACGGCACGCGCCATCCCCAGCTGAGGAACGCCGCGTCGTCCAGGCCCGTCACCAGCTTGAACATCAGCATCGACAGGATCAGCCCGGCGGGGCTGCCCAATTGCGCGAAGGACGCGAAGAAGGTGCGCTTGCTCTTGTCCGGCGAATGCTCACCGGCCATCAGGACCGCCCCGCCCCATTCGCCCCCAACGGCAATCCCCTGCACGATCCGCAGCAGGATCAGCAGCACGGGCGCCCAGAAGCCAATGGACGCATAGGTGGGCAACAGGCCGATCAGCACCGTGACCGTGCCCATCATGACCAGCGTGATCACCAGGGATTTCTTGCGGCCGATCTTGTCGCCGATGTGGCCGAAGATCGCGCCGCCCAACGGCCGGGCGAAGAAGCCCACCGCGAATGTTCCCAAGGCGGCCAGGGTTCCGTAGAAGCCCGTGGCCGACGGGAAAAAGAGTTTGCCGAACACCAGCGCGGCGGCGGTGGCATAGATGTAGAAGTCGTACCACTCGATCATGGTGCCGACGAAAGCGGCGGTGGACGCGCGCACCGGCTGGTGCCCCGTCGCAGGTTTTCCCCTCATGTTTATCTCTCTTAAGGTAGGTTGAGGTCTATCAGCCCGCTGTTATAGTCCTGGCCCAACCATAAGAAAAATTCTTATTTCTTATCCGCCGAATTACTTCGGCTAATGAGTAAAAACCCTTATCACGTATTTTCGCGCCGCCGTCTTGCTGCTAGCCCGCGGCCCCGCTCATCCGCTGCAACCACGCCGGCCGCGGTGCCGCGTCCAGCCAGTTCTTCACGATCAGCCCCAGCTCGGTATCGCCCGATATTCGCAGCCGGCGCTGGAAGAACAAGGTGTCGGCGTCGGTCTCAGCCCGAATCAGACGGAACAGGTCAGCCAGCTTCGCGCCCAGTTCCAATTCACATGGTGCACGGCTCCACGCAGGCCGGAACGCGCTGTCGCGCACCGTAAAGGCACTGCGCAGGCCCAGGTCTTCGATGGTGATGGCGAAACTGCGGCCGTCGAGTTCCGGCGGCGGCGAGAGCCATTTGAGCCGTCTTGCCAATTCCAATCCCGCCACGAAGTGCAGGGATACCACCGGCGTGGGCACACGCCGGCCCAACTGCGCGAATAGGGCCGGCGGGTTCAGGTTCCAGATCGCGCTCATGCCGTGGCCTCCAGCAATTCGATGCCGGAACGGCCGTGGTAATAGCCGTTGCACCGTCCGATACCCGCAGGTGGCGCGACGGTGGCGGGCGTGCCGCCGCGACGCGTCGCGTCCAGCGCGGCCACGGCGTCCAGCGTGCCCGCCGACTGCGGGCTGACACGCAGCACGTCGACGCCCATGCGGGCCAGTTCAGGCGCCTGCGCCAGCAAATCCAGGCAGGCGGCGGACTGCACCTGGATGCCGTTGATGCCCAGGAATTCACGCGACTCGCGCGTGCGCATGTCCAAGCCATCTGGGTGTTCGATGCAGCGGAACCCGCAATCGTCCTTCTTCAGCCGAAAATGCCGCGCGGTGAAGCAGCGTGCGGAAAAGGCCAGTGCCATGCGGCCCCACACCATCACTTCGGCCGCCATGTCTGCCGGCCGCTCTTCCAATAGCCGTGCGAGCGTGCCGCCGTCCATTTCCAGCGGCGCCACGAAGCGCACCGCGCCCCGGCTTGCCAGCCATTGCAGCGTGCCGCCGTGATAGGCGTTCACGTGCGGGCCCGCCACGAAAGCACGGCCTGCCAGGTGCCGCACGGCGCCCAGTTCGCCCGCTTCGACCATGAAGTCATCCTGGTCGCAAAGCTTCTTCAGCGCGTGGGCCTCTGCCCCGGTTTCGATCAGGGTGCGGCCGGACAGCACCACGGTCTTGCCTGCGGCGCGAAGGTCGCGCGCCAGGCCCAACCAATCGTCCGCCCGCAATTCGTGGCGTCGGCTACAGACGGTTTCGCCGATATAGAGGATGTCGGCCGCGCTGTCGGCCAGGTCGGCGTAGAAGTCCAGCGTACGCTGGCGTGGCCAGTAATACAGCAACGGGCCGACGGATATCTGGAATGCGTTCGATTTCATTTCCATGGACGTTCAAATGCGCCTTGGGTGACTTGGGATCCTTCCGCGTGGCGCGCCAGCAAGGCGTTCCATTCGGGTCGCGGCGAGAAGCGTGCAGCGTCGGCATGCACGCTGTCCAGCGCCGCACGCAAGGTCGACACCACTTGCGTGACATAGGCCGGGCTGCGCTGGCGGCCTTCGATCTTGATGGCGGACACGCCCATTTCGGCCAGGCGCGGCAACAGGCCGATGGCGTTCAGGCTGGTGGGTTCTTCCAGCGCATGGTCGGCCTGCCCGTCGATTTCGAAGCGGCCTTTGCACAAGGTGGGATAGGCGGCGGGTTCGCCGGGTTCGTAGCGGTCGATCAAAATGCCGGACAGGCGCGCGTCCATGCGGCCGTTTTCTTCCACCCAGCGCACTGCGTGCGCGGGCGAACAGACGCCCTTGTTGTTGGGCGAATCGCCGGTGGCGTACGACGACAGCAGGCACCGGCCTTCGGCCATGACGCACAGGCTGCCAAAGCCGAAGACTTCGACTTCCACACTGACGTTGGCACAGATGCGCGCGACTTCGGCCAGGGTCAGAACGCGTGGCAGCACCACGCGGCGGATGCCGAATTGTTCTTTCATCAATTCAATGGCGTCGGCATGCGTGGCGGAACCCTGCACGGACAGATGCAGGCGCAAATCGGGATAGCGGTCGCTGGCGTAGGCCAGCAGCCCGGGGTCGGCCATGATGACCGCATCCGCGCCCAGCCCGTGCGCGGCGTCTACCGCGTCGCGCCATTCCTGCGCGCGGCCCGCCTGCACGAACGTGTTGATGGCGAACAGCACCTGACGCCCCTTGCGATGCGCCAGTTCGACGCCTGCGCGGATGTCGTTTTCGGTGAAGTTGAGCCCGGCGAAATTGCGGGCGTTGGTCGCATTCTTGAGCCCGAGATAGACGGTGTCGGCGCCCGCCTCGATGGCGGCTTTCAAGGCGGCGAGGCTGCCGGCCGGGGCCACGAGCTCGATGGGAGAGGTTCGAGTTTGCATGCCGGCCAGTCTATGGTCCGGCGGGCATCCCGGCCTTGTCGCAGATCAAACCGGGGTGCGGCCGAAAGCGTGATAGCGCGGCGCTATTCCTCGGAATGCAGCCCGTGTTCCACGGCGTACACGGCGACCTGCACCCGACTGGTCAGGTTCAGCTTTTTCAGCACGTTCTGAACGTGGATCTTGACGGTGCTTTCGCTCACATCGAGCTCGCGCGCAATGACCTTGTTGCTGGCGCCGCGCGCCAGGCATTGGACGATTTGCGTTTCGCGCGCCGTCAGCCGGTGGCGTTCGGCGCTGCCAGAAGCCTGGGCCGCCTGCGAGGCCGCCCCGCGGAACTGATCCACCAGCTTGGCCGTCATGCTTTCGGCGATGACCGACTCACCCGCCGCGGCGCGGCGGATGGCAGAGGTCAGGACCTCGGCATCGATGTTCTTCACCAGATAGCCGCGGGCGCCGTCGCGCAGCGCCTGGCCCAGTTCGTCGGCCTCTTCCGAGACCGTCAGGATGATGACCGCACAGGACGGCAGGTCCTGCGTCAGTAGTTGCAGCGTTTCCAGGCCGGACAGGCCGGGAAGGTTCAGGTCCAGCAGGATGACGTCGGGCTTGAGTTCCTTGGCGCGCTTGATGCCTTCCACGCCGTCGCCGGCTTCGGCCACCACTTCGAAATCGGGCTGGCGTTGCAGCAGCAGGCGCACGCCCGAGCGGAAAAGCGTGTGGTCATCGACAAGCAGGATACGGATAGGCATGTTCAGAACGTGTCAGGCGGCCTGGCGTTCGCTGCCAGGCAAGGTCAGCGCCACGCGCGTGCCGGCGCCGGGCTGGGATTCCAGTTTTATCACGGCGCGCATCCGCGCGGCGCGCTCCTGCATGATGTGCAGGCCCACGTGGGACTCGCCGCGCGCAGCCACTTCGGCGGGGTCGTAGCCCTGCCCGTCATCCTGGATCAACAGCGAGAAGTCGCGTTCGTTGTTGACTGACACCTGCACCTGGCTGGCCTCGGAATGCTTGCGCACATTGGACAGTGCCTCTTGCAGGATGAACAGTACTTGCAGTTGCTGCTCGGGCGGCAACGGACCGCCCTCGTCCCCGCCGAAGCGCAGCTCGGTCTGGATGCCGGTCTGTCGGCGGAAGCGCTCCACGGTGGATTCAATGGCGGCTTGCAGATCGCCCTGCCCCAGCTTGCTGCGGAAATTGGTCAGCAATTCGCGCACGTCCTGGTAGCTTTCGTCCACGCCCGTGCGCAACAGCGGCAGGATCTCGGTGATCTCTTCCTGGTCGCCGCGCTTGACTGCCGCGTCCAGCATCTGCAGTTGCAAGTTCAGGAAGTTCAGGCCTTGCGCCAGGCTGTCGTGCAGGCCCTGGGCGACCAGCCCGCGCTCCTGCACCACCGCCAGTTGGCGGGCCTGCGCGCTAAGCCGCCGGTTATCCAGCGCCACGCCCAGGTGCTGCCCCAGGGTTTCCAGCAACTGGGAGTCCGACGGCGCCAGACGGCGTTGCTGGCGGAAATGCAGCGAATACGATCCCAGCACTTCGTCGCGGGTCACGATGCGGAACACCGCCACGCTGGCAAAGCCCTCGCGTTGGCAGTTCAGATCCAGTTCGGGCGGCGAATGACGGAAATCCTGGATGACGATGACGCCTGCCTGGCGCGTGGCGACGCCGCAGTAGCAGTCGTCCACCTTCATGCAGTGCTCGGATTCCACGAGCTCGTTCGACAGCCCCACCGACACCACTAGGTTCAGCTTTTCATTGGTGGGGTCCAGCGCGCGGATGCTGCCGCCTTCGGCGTCGAACTGCAACATGACGCGGCGCAGGAAGCCGTCGCACATGGCTTCGATCTCGTTGGGCTGGTTCAGGAAGGCCGCCATGTCGTACAGCGCGCCGATATCCCGGTTCTGCGCGGCCAACTGCGCCGTCTTGTGCTCGACGCGCTGTTCCAGCCCGGTATACAGGTCTTGCAGCTCGTCCGCCATGCGGTTGTAGCCACGGGCCAACAGGCCGAATTCGTCCTGGCTTTCCACCGGCAACCGCGTGCTGAATTCGCGTTCGGCCATGCGCTGCAAGCCGTCACGCAACCGCAGCACCGGCGCGATGATCCATAGGTAAAGCAGATAGATCATGGCCAGCGTGCCGGCGCTGGCCATGGCCGCCAGAATGCCTTGCGACAGGCGCAGCGACGTGGTCTTGCCGGCGTTGTCCTGTTCGATCATCCGTACCAGCGTGTCGGCGCGCGACACGAATTCCGGCAGGGTCTGCAGATAGGCGGCCGCATCGGGCTGCGCAATGGCGCGCAAGGCGGCAGGTCGCATCACGTCTTGCCAGTAACTGGCCACATCGTGCCATTGCGCACGGATCGCTTCGTCACTGGGGATGAACAGCGGACGGGCGGGGTTGCCTCTTGCCAGCCGCGCAATGGTCTCGTCCAGCACCGCGATCTGTTCCTGGGTGCGGACTTCTCGGCCGGCTTGCGGGCGCATCAGCTCCACTGCCACGCGGTTGGCGCGCATGCGCAGGCTGCCCGTGTCGTTGATGGCGGCGCCCGCCCCTTCCAGTTGCCACGACAGCCACAGCGTCCAGCTGATCATGGACAGCACCACCACCAGCGCCACCAGCGAACTGGCGATGATGCGCGTAGACAGGCGATGCCGGGGGGAAGGCAGGCCGTCAAGTCCGGAAATGGGTGAAGAAGACGTCATGAAGATCGGTGCGGGCGGCGCGGTACGGTTAATAGTGTAGTCGCCTTCAACCAAGGCCCAGCGCGCCACACAGGAAGTCCGCCACGTGCGCCGGGTCGTTCAGCGGCAGGCAGGGCAAGGCGGTGTCCAGCGGCGCGTCGGTCACGATCGCCAGGAAACTGCCGTCTTCAGCGTGCAGCGGCGGCTTGCCCAGCGCGGGGCGATAGACCTCGATGCGCGGGATTGCCGCCTGCTTGAATCCTTCCACCAGCACCAGGTCAGCCGGTGACAGGCGTGCGAGTTGGTCCGCCAGCGATGGTTCCGGCGCATCCCGCAGTTCGTGCACGATGGCATACCGGTACGGCGAGGCCACCATCACCTCCTGGGCGCCCGCCAGCCGGAAGCGCGCGCTGTCCTTGCCCGGGGGCTCCATCTGGAAGTCGTGATGGCTGTGCTTGATGACGTTGACGCGCAGCCCCCGCGCCGCCAGCAAAGGCAGCATCGCTTCGATCAAGGTGGTCTTGCCGCTGCCGGACCGGCCGGCGATACCGAAAACTGGGCTCATGCATGCTCCGTAAACAAGGGACAGACTATAGGTAAAAACGCGTCCGCCCGCGGCGAGTATGCCAGCAATGCCCCGGCCACCAGGTCGAAATACCAGCCATGCAGCGTCAGGTCGCCCGCCTGGACGGCGCGGCGCACGAAGGGCAATTCCTCCAGGTTGCGCAGCGAGATCAGGATGGACGCCTGCTCGCAGGCGCGGCGGCGTTCGGCGTCAGTGGCGTGAGGCATCTGGCGCAGCACCCGATGGCGGGCCGGCTCGGCGATATCCATCCAGCGCTCCAGATAGTCGGTTTCGCCATCGCTACGCGTGCGGCGCTCCATCAGCGCGCGGATGCCTCCGCAGTGCGCGTGCCCCAGGACGATGACGCGGCTGACCCGCAGTTGCTCCACCGCGAACTGTATGGCGGCCAGCACGCCTTGCAAGCCGCGGTCGGCGCTGGTGGGCGGCACCAGGTTGGCCACATTGCGCACGGCGAAGATGTCGCCGGGGTCGCAGCCCAGCATCATGGCCGGGTCCACGCGGGAATCGCAGCAGCCGATCAGCAAGGTGCTGGGGTGCTGGCCGTCACGCAGGTTGCGGTACAGCGCGGGCGCCTCTTCGTAATATTGCTGTTGAAAGCGCTGGAAGCCGTCGATGAAGCGTTCGATGTCTCCCATCTCAGCCCCCTGTCTGCGCCATGAACCGGACGATGCGCTCGGGGCGCGTGACGAAATCATGGCGTTCCGGCTTGGCGGCAATGCCCGCCAGGATCGCGCGCACCAGTTCGGCGTCGCTGGCTCCGCCGCGCAGGAGGCGGCCCAGCGGCACCTGGGCTTCCTGCCCCAGGCACAGGTACAACGTGCCGTCCACGCCTAGCCGCACCCGGTTGCAGGTCGCGCAGAAGTGCCGCGACATGGGCGTAATCACGCCCAGCACCGGCGCGCCCTCACCCGCCGTCCAGTACCGCGCCGGGCCCGTTCCCGAACCCGCCAACGCCGGCACCAGACCCGCCTCGCCGGCCAGGCGCGCGCCCATGGCATTCAAATCCGTGTGGGTGAAGCCGCGGCCGCACTCCCCCATCGGCATGGGTTCGATCAGGCGCAGGACAAAGCCCTGCCCCATGGCGTAGTCCAGCAGGCGGCGCACATCGGCCTCGGGCGTGGCGGCATGCACCACGCTGTTCAGCTTGATGGGCGAAAAGCCTGCCTGGCGGGCGGCCGCCAGCCCCGCCAGCACGGAATCCAGGCAATCGCGCCCGGTGATCTGGCTGAAGGCGGCGGCGTCCAGCGTGTCCAGGCTGATGTTCAGCCGCGTCACGCCCGCGGCGCGCAGGTCTTCGGCATGACGAACCAGTTGCGTGCCATTGGTAGACACCGACAGGTCGGTGAGGCCCGGCATGGCCGCGATGTCGCGGGCCAGGTCCGCCACCCCGCGGCGCAACAGCGGCTCGCCGCCCGTCAGCCGGACCTTGCTGACGCCCAGGCGCACGAACAGGCCCACCAGCCTGGCCATTTCGTCATGGCGCAGCCAGTTGGCCGGGGTTTCGAAGCCCTTGAAATCCTTGGGCAGGCAGTAGCTGCAACGCAGGTCGCAGCGGTCCGTGACCGAGACGCGCAGGTAGTCGATCCGGCGTCCAAAGCCGTCTGTCAGGGGTCCCGCAGCAGGCTCGTCCATCATGCGGCGCTCCCGCCATAGACGCGTTCGGGCTCGCCGCCCGCTTCCAGGTCGATGCCCTGGACGTCGGCGCGTTCGACCAGCAGCTTGGTGTATTGCCGCCAGGCGGTGTCGCGGCTCATGGACGTAAGCGCCATGGCGATCTGCTGCGCCACGTGTTCATAAGGCAGCAGCCGGCCTTCGATGCGGCGCGTCACCCGCACGATGTGCAGGCCATGGCGGGTCTGCAGCAGTTGCGGCAGCAGGCCGCCCGAAGGCAACGCGAAGACGGCGCGCTCGAACTCCGGCACCGTGTCGCCACGGCCCAACTGGCCCAGGTTGCCGCCCACCGTCGCCGACGGGCAGTTGGATTGCTCGCGCGCCACCTCGGCAAAGCGCGAGGGGTCGGCCAGCAGCTCCTGCAGCACCACGTTGGCATGGGCGCGCAGCATGTCCAGGTTCACGGTGGGTGTCACCTGGAACAGGATGTGGTCGGCCTCGACCAACTCTCCCACCATGAAGCGCTGCGGGTGCATCTGGTAGAAGCGGCGACAGGCGGCCTCGTCGGCCTCCGGCGCGGGCGCCTGCGCGGCGAGCAAGGCGCTGATGGCGCCCTCCTCGTCCTCGGCATCCAGGCCCAGACGGGCCGCTTCGTCCAGCAGCACCCGGCGCAAGACCAGCGCGGTGACCGCGTGGCGCATAGGGTTGCCGGCTTCCGCGTGCAGCGGCAGTTCGCGTTCCAGATCCGCGTCGTTCAGTTCGACGCCATTGACGATGACAGGCATGTTCGGCTCCTGGTGCGTGGGTTCAGCGCGGGCGGACCAGCTGCCAGGCGCGGCCCAGATAGCCCAGCGAGGCAAAGCCGCTCCAGACGTGGACGAGACGCGTGAACGGGAAGATCACGAACAAGGTCAGGCCCATGAACAGGTGCGCCTTGAACAGCAGCGGCACGTCGGCGATATGGCTGGCCGCGTCGCCCTGGAAGGTGACGATGTGCTGCGCCCACGTCATCAGGCGCACCATCATTTCACCGTCCATGTGACCCGCGGACAGCACGATGGTCGACAGGCCCAGCAGCAAGGTGACAAGGATCCACAACAGCAGCAGCTTGTCGCCGGGACGCGTCGTGCGGGCGATGCGCGGATCGGTCAGGCGGCGGTGGATCAGGATCAAGAGGCCGATCAGGCAGATTCCGCCCATGACGCCGCCGGCCACCATCGCCACAGTCTGCTTCAACGTGTGCGAAACGCCCAGCGTGTCCCACACCACCACCGGCGTCAGCAGCCCGGCAAGATGCCCGAAGAACAGGCCCAGGATGCCGATGTGGAACAGGATGTTGCCCAGCCGCAGTTGGCCGCGGTGCAGCAACTGCGAGCTGTCCGTCTTCCACGTGTATTGTTCGCGCTCGAAACGCGCCAGGCTGCCCAACAGGAAGACCGTCAGCGCGATGTAGGGGTAGATGCCGAAAAGAAACTGATTCAGGGAATTCATGATGCGTCTTCCTGAGCATTAATGAGCGGCCGGCGCCCGGGGGTAGAAGCGCACGGTTTGCGCGCCATCGCCCGAGAACGGCCGCAACAGCGGCTCTACGCCGTCCTGGCTGACGCCGTAGGTCTCCATGGCTTCGTCCATGTCGCGCACGGGCGCTTCGGTCTGTTCCCGCGGAATCACCCGGGACTCGGCGCGCAGCACCGCGAAGATGCCAGCGTAGGGGCTGCCGCCCTTGGCCAGCCGCGCGCCGATGGCCGCCAGCACGTGAATAGCTTCGTCCAGCAGGTCCTGCGCCTGGGCCGGATCGATCACGCCCAGGAATTCCAGGAACAGCGGCACGTGGTCCGGCAGTTCGGACACGACCGGCTCGAACCCCTGGCCGCGGTAGGTCTCCAGCAGGTCGACCATGGCCTGGCCGCGGTCGCGGCTTTCGCCGTGCACGTGTTCGAACAGGTGCAGCGAGTGCGAACGGTTGCGGTCGAACGTCGCCACGTAGTTCTCCTGCACGGCGATCAGGTCATTGGTGGCCAGGTAACCCACCAGGGGCTGCAGGGCTTCCTCGGCGTCGGGGAAGTCAGCCAGCATCGACTCCACGTCGCCCAAGGCATCCAGCAGTTCAGGCTCGGGGTAGCTGAGCAAGGCGGAAAGCAAGCGGTACAAATTCATGGTTTTCTCCTTTCCTAGCGGGCCAGCGCGGCCTTCTTGCGCGATTTCGGCATTTCGATGAAGATCTCGCTGCCTTGGGGCTTGCGACCGAACAAGGTGCCTTCGGACACGCCGCCCGAGCAGCCGTTGCCGAAGGTGAATCCGCAACTGCCCTTCTCGTTGAAGCTGTCTTCCACCACTTCCTTATGGCTGCTGGGCACGACGAAACGGTCTTCGTAGTCGGCAATGGCCATGATCTTGTACATGTCCTGCACGGTTTCCTCGGTCAGGCCGACCTGTTCCAACAGCGCCGTGTCGCGTTCGCCGTGCACGGTCTCAGACCGCTTATAGGCGCGCATGGCCAGCATGCGCTCCAGGGCCTGCAGCACGGGGGCTTCCTTGCCCGCCGTCAGCAGGTTGGCCAGGTAGCGCACCGGGATGCGCAGGCTGGACACGTCCGGGATCATGGCGCTCTTGCCCACGGTGCGCTGCGGCATCTGGCCGGCTTCGGCTGCCGTCTGGATGGGCGACAGCGGCGGGATGTACCAGACCATCGGCAAGGTGCGGTATTCAGGGTGCAGCGGGAAGGCCACGCGCCATTGCACCGCCATCTTGTAGACGGGCGACTGGCGCGCAGACTCCAGCCACGATTCCGGAATGCCCTGCTCGCGGGCGGCGGCGATCACTTCCGGCGAATGCGGGTCCAGGAACAGGTCCAGCTGCGATTCGTACAGGTCCTGCTCGTTGGCGGTGGCCGCGGCGCGTTCGATCTGGTCGGCGTCATACAGCATGACGCCCAGGTAGCGGATGCGGCCGACGCAGGTTTCCGAGCAGACGGTGGGCTGGCCGGCTTCGATACGCGGATAGCAGAACGTGCACTTTTCCGCCTTGCCGCTGCTCCAGTTGTAGTAGATCTTCTTGTACGGGCAGCCCGAGATGCACATGCGCCAGCCGCGGCACTTGTCCTGGTCCACCAGCACGATGCCGTCGTCTTCACGCTTGTAGATGGAACCGGACGGGCAGCTGGCGACACAGGCCGGGTTCAGGCAGTGTTCGCACAGGCGGGGCAAGTACATCATGAAGGTGTTCTCGAACGTCGAGTACATCTCTTTCTGCACGCCCTCGAACAAGGCGTCGCGGCTGCGCGAGCTGAATTCCCCGCCCAGGTCGTCTTCCCAGTTCGGGCCCCATTGGATCTTGTCCATCTTCTTGCCGGTCAGCACCGAAATGGGCCGCGCGGTGGGCGGCGTCTGCAGCAAGGGCGCGTTCTGCAGATGCTCGTAGTCGAAGGTAAAGGGCTCGTAGTAGTCGTCAATGGCCGGCAGGTTCGGGTTGGCGAACAGGTTGGCCAGGATGCGCAGCTTGCCGCCCTGGCGCGGTTCCAGCTTGCCGGCGGCCGTGCGCTTCCAGCCGCCCTTCCACTTGTCCTGGTTTTCCCATTCCTTGGGATAGCCGATGCCGGGCTTGGTTTCCACGTTGTTGAACCAGGCATATTCGACACCGTCGCGGCTGGTCCAGACGTTCTTGCAGGTGACCGAGCAAGTGTGGCAGCCGATGCACTTGTCCAGGTTCAGCACCATGCCGATTTGGGCGCGTATCCTCATGATTGCTTCTCTTCTTGTTGCGTTGCCTGCGTGGCGGGGTCTTCAACGAGCGGGCCTTCCAGCCAGTCCACTTTCTTCATCTTGCGCAACACCACGAACTCGTCGCGGTTGGCGCCGACCGTGCCGTAGTAATTGAAACCGTAGGCCTGCTGGGCGTAGCCGCCGATCATGTGCGTGGGCTTGAGCACCGTGCGCGTGACTGAGTTATGGATGCCGCCGCGCTTGCCGCTGGTTTCCGCCCCCGGCACGTTCACGATCTTTTCCTGGGCGTGGTACATCAGGCACATGCCCACCGGCACGCGCTGGCTGACGACCACCCGCGCGGTCAAGGTGCCGTTGACGTTGAAGACTTCGACCCAGTCGTTGTCCACCAGCCCGGCCTGCTTGGCCTCGGCTTCCGACACCCACACGTGGGGGCCGCCGCGGCTGAGCGTCAGCATGCGCAGATTGTCCGAATACGTGCTGTGGATGCCCCATTTCTGGTGCGGCGTCAACCAGTTCAGGACCAGTTCCTTTTCGCCGTTCGGGTAGCGGCCCAGCATGGGCGCCACCGTCTTGGTGTCGATGGCCGGCTTGTAGACGCACGAGCCTTCGCCGAAATCCAGCATCCAGCGGTGGTCCTGGTAGAACTGCTGGCGGCCGGTCAGCGTGCGCCATGGGATCAGTTCGTGCACGTTCGTATAGCCGGCGTTGTAGCTGACCTCTTCGCTTTCCAGGCCCGACCAGGTCGGCGCCGAAATGATCTTGCGCGGCTGCGCCTGGACGTCGCGGAAGCGGATCTTGTCGTGCTCGCGGCCGATGGCCAGATGGGTGTGGTCGCGTCCGGTGATCTTGCCCAGCGCTTCCCAGGCCTTGACCGACACGTGGCCATTGGTCTCGGGTGCGAAGGTCAGGATCATTTCGGCCGCGTCGATGGCGGTATCCAGGCGCGGACGGCCCTGGCTGACACCAGCGTCGGAGACGCTTTCATTGATGCCGGCCAGCTCGCGCACTTCGTGCTCGGTATTCCAGTTGATGCCCTTGCCGCCGTTGCCCAGCTTGTCCAGCAAGGGGCCAACCGACGTGAACTTGCGGTAGATGTCGTTGTAGTCGCGTTCCACGACAGTCATCGACGGCGCGGTCTTGCCCGGCACCAGATCGCACTCGCCCAGCTTCCAGTCGCGGGGCTCGAAGGCCTGGCCCAATTCCCCCGGGGTGTCGTGCATCAGGGGCGTCATCACCAGGTCGCGGCGCTTGCCCAGGTAGGGGCCGCCGATCTCGCTGAACTTCTTGGCCAGCAGCTTGTAGATCTCCCAGTCGGTCTTGCTCTCCCACAGGGGTTGCACCGCTTCGCTCAAGGGGTGGATGAAGGGGTGCATGTCGGACGTGTTCAGGTCGTCCTTTTCGTACCAGGTGGCCGTCGGCAGCACGATGTCGCCGTACAGGCAGGTCGTGCTCATGCGGAAGTCCAGCACGGTCAGCAAGTCCAGCTTGCCTTCGGCCGCATCGTCCTGGAAGGTCACTTCCGTGGGCTTGATCGCGTCGCCTTCGTCGCCGAACACCGCGTTTTGCGCGCCCAGCAGGTACTTCAGGAAGTACTCGTGGCCCTTGCCGCTGGAGCCCAGGATGTTGGAACGCCAGACGAACATGTTGCGCGGGAAGTTGGCCGGATCGTCCGGGTCTTCGCACGACATGCGCAGCGCACCGGACTTCAGCTGTTCAACCGCATGCGCGATGGGGTCGCGGCCTTCGGCCTCGGCCTGGGCCACCACGTCCAGCGGGTTGGTGCGCAGTTGCGGGGCCGACGGCAGCCATCCCATGCGCTCGGCGCGGGCGTTCAGGTCGATCATGCTGAGTTCGCCGTACTTGGCGCGGTCGGCGGTCGGGCCCAGAATTTCCTGCACGTTCAGCTTTTCGTGGCGCCACTGGCTGGTGTGCGCATAGAAGAAGGACGTGCCGTTCATCTGGCGCGGCGGGCGCGCCCAGTCGGAACCGAACGCCAGCGGGGCCCAGCCGAACTGCGGGCGCAGCTTTTCCTGGCCCACGTAATGCGCCCAGCCGCCGCCGCTCTTACCCACGCAGCCGCACATCATCAGCATGTTGATGATGCCGCGGTAGATCATGTCCATGTGGTACCAATGGTTCAGGCCGGCGCCCACGATCACCATCGACTTGCCTTCGGTGTCGTGCGCGTTTTGCGCGAATTCGCGCGCCACCTGGATCAGTTGCGCGCGCGGCACGCCGGTGTGCTTTTCCTGCCAGGCCGGCGTGTAGGGCACGTCGTCGTCGAACGAGGCCGCGACGTTGCCGCCGCCGAGTCCTCGGTCCAGGCCATAGTTGGCCATCTGCAGGTCGTACACCGTGGCGACCAGCGCGTCGGTGCCGTCGGCCAGGCGGATGCGGCGGGCCGGCACATTGCGCACCAGCAATTCGTCGTGTTCGCTGCCGAAGTACGGAAAGCCCACGCCGACGACATCGCTGCCGGCGTCCAACAGGCTCAACGTCGGTTCAATATCGCGGCCATTGCCGCCGTCCTTGGATTCCAGGTTCCAGCGGCCGACCTTTTCGCCGCCGTTGACCGCGCCCTCGCCCCAGCGAAAGCCGATGCTGCCGTTCGGCGCCACCAGGTCGCCGCTCTTGGCGTCCAGCACCAGCGCCTTCCAATCGGGGTTGTTCTGTTCGCCCAGCGCGCCGTCCAGGTGCGAGGCGCGCAGGAAGTGGTCGGGGGCATAGAAGCCGTCGCGGGGTTTCAGCAGCACCAGCATCGGCATGTCGGTATAGCGCCGCACATAGTCCTGGAAGTAGGGCGACGGGTTCGCCGACAGGTGGAATTCCTTCAGGATCACGTGGCCCATGGCCATCGCCAGCGCGGCGTCGGTGCCCTGCTTGGGCGCCAGCCAGATGTCGCCGAACTTGACCATTTCACCAAAGTCGCTGGAGACGGCCACCGTCTTGGTGCCCTTGTAGCGGACCTCGGTGTAGAAGTGGGCGTCGGGCGTGCGGGTCTGGGGCACGTTCGAGCCCCACACCATCAGGTAGGTCGAGTTGTACCAGTCGGCCGATTCCGGCACGTCGGTCTGTTCGCCCCAGATCTGCGGGCTGGCCGGCGGCAGGTCGCAATACCAGTCATAGAAGCTCAGGCACACGCCGCCCAGCAGGCTCAGGTAGCGCGCGCCGGCGGCGTAGCTGACCATGGACATGGCCGGAATCGGCGAAAAGCCGATCACGCGGTCGGGGCCGTACTTCTTGATGGTCAGCGCGTTGGCGGCGGCGATGATCTCGGTGGCCGTATCCCAGTCGGCGCGCACGAAGCCGCCCAGGCCGCGGATCGACTTGTAGCGCTTGGCGCGCACGGGGTCCTGGCTGATCCATTCCCACGCGGCGATCGGGTCCATGGTCTTGCGCGCTTCGCGCCACATTTCCATCAGGCGGCCCCGGATCATCGGGTACTTCACCCGCTGCGCCGAATACACGTACCAGCTGTAGGACGCGCCCCGGGGACAGCCGCGAGGCTCGTGGTTGGGCAGGTCGGGACGCGTGCGGGGATAGTCCGTCTGCTGCGTTTCCCAGGTGATCAGGCCATTCTTGACGTAGACCTTCCACGAGCACGAGCCCGTGCAGTTCACCCCGTGGGTCGAACGCACGACCTTGTCGTGCTGCCAGCGGGAGCGGTATGCGTTTTCCCACTTGCGGTCTTCGTTGACCGTTTCGCCGTGGCCGTCCGCAAACGTGGACTTCACCCGCGACATGAACTTCAACCGGTCCAGAAAATGACTCATTGTGTTTCTCCAAGAACGCCGGCCTGGCCGGCGCGTACTGCGATCGTTGCCGTTGAATCCACTTTAGGCGCCGCTCTGTCCCCCGCCTATTCGCCAGTGGCACAGGCGGCGCACGGCAGAGTGACTAGTCACCCAGTCAGCAAGGCACCGGGGCATTGCGGCGGGCGTAGAACCACCAGGTGATCACCATGCAGGTGGCGTAGAAGCCGATGAAGCAATACAGCGCGGCCTGCACGCTGCCCGTCATTTCCAGCGACGTGCCGAAGCTGCGGGGAATGAAAAAGCCACCGTAGGCCCCGATGGCGCCGGAAAACCCCAGCACGGCCGCCGATTCCTTGGCCGCTTCGCTCATGGCCTGCTTCTGGCCGGCGGCGCCCTTGCCTTTGGCCGCCTGCGTGCGTTCGCGCAGGAAGATCACGGGGATCATGCGGAAGGTGGACCCGTTGCCCAGGCCGGTCAGCGCGAACAGCACGATGAACATGGCCAGGAAGCCGTTGAAGTCGCCCCCCTGCCCGCCCACGGGCAGGAACATCACCACGCCCAGCACCGCGGCGATCATGCCGGCGAAGGTGAACAGCGTGACGCGCGCGCCGCCCAGCTTGTCGGACACCCAACCGCCCACCGGACGCGTGAGCGACCCCACGAGCGGCCCCAGGAAGGCATAGGCCATGGGGTCGACCTGCGGGAACAGGGTCTTGGTCAGCATGGCGAAGCCCGCCGAGAAACCGATGAAGGAGCCGAAGGTGCCCACATACAGCCAGCACATCAGCCAGTTGTGCTTGCGCTTGAAGATCACGGCCTGATCGGCAAACGACGCGCGGGCGTCGGCGATGTCATTCATGCCGAACCACGCGGCAATAGCCGCAATGGCGATGGGGATCACCCAGATGAAGCCCGCATTCTGCAGCCACAGGTTCTGCTGCGCGCCATTGACGGTGATTGCCTGCGGGGCGCCGCCGGCCACGCCGAAGACACCCACCGAGATCACGACGGGCACCACGAACTGCACGAGCGACACGCCCAGGTTGCCGATACCCGCATTCAGGCCCGTGGCCAGACCCTTCTTTTCCTTGGGGAAAAAGAAGCTGATGTTGGCCATGCTGGAACTGAAGTTGCCGCCGCCCAGGCCGCACAAGAGCGCCAGGATCAGCAAGGTGGGAAACGAGGTGGTCGGGTCGCGCAGCGCGAACCCCATACCCAGCGCCGGGATCAGCAGCGAGGCCGTGGAAATGGCGGTCCACTTGCGGCCGCCGAAGACCGGGACCAGAAAGGAATAGAAGATGCGCAACGTGGCGCCCGACAGCGCCGGCAGCGCGGTCAGCCAGAACAGCTGGTTCTTCGACAGCATGAAGCCCGCGCGATCCAGGTTGACCACCACCACGCTCCACAGCATCCAGATGCTGAACGCCAGCATCAGGGCGGGGATGGAGATCCAGAGGTTGCGGTTGGCGACGCGCGCGCCGGTCTGCTTCCAGAAGCCGGGATTATCGGGCTCCCAACGCGACAGGACTTGAGTGGACATGATGAAGGCTCTTTGTAGGGGTGGGAGGGATCAGGCGGATTGCTTGGCGACGGCCGCCGACGCGCTGGCCGCGCCTTCGGGCCGGAAACTGAAGTGCATGAAGATCAGCGACACGCAGACCGTGCCGTACAGCAGCATGAAAGCGCTGGAGCGCACGCCGGTCAGGTCGAGCAGCACGCCGAACAGGATGGGCAGCACGAAGCCCCCCAAGCCGCCGGCCAGGCCGACGATGCCGGACACGGCGCCGATGTTTTCGCCGAACTCGTCCGAGATGAACTTGAAGACCGAGGCCTTGCCGATCGCCATGGCGATGCCGACGATGAACAGCAGCACGGTGAACGACACTGGTCCCAGCGCGATGCCGAAGCTGCGCGGACCATTGGCGGTCATGACGGTGAATTCGGTTTGCGGATAGCTCAGCAGGAAGAACGCCACCCAGCACACCCACATCACCCACCAGGTGGTCTTGTAGGCGCCGTGGCGGTCCGAGATCCAGCCGCCCAGAGCGCGCAGCACCCCGCCCGGCAACGAGAAGCACGCTGCCAGCAAGGCGGCCAACTTCATGTCGAAGCCGTATTCGCCGATGTAGTACTTGGTCATCCACAGCGCCAGCGCCACATAGCCGCCGAACACCACCGAGTAGTACTGGCAGTAGCGCCAGACGCGCGGATCCTTCAACATGGCGAACTGCGCCGACAGGGACGCGCCGCGCGTGACACGGTGCGCCGGGTCGGAGGCCGAGAACATCCAGAACAGCAAGGCTGTGACTAGAAGCGCCACCGCGTACACCTGCGGCACGATGACCCAGGCGCCGCCGGCGGCGGCGATCAGCGCCGGCGCCACGAACTTGGTGATGGCCGACCCCGAATTGCCCGCGCCAAACACGCCCATCGCCAGGCCCTGCTTGTTGCGCGGAAACCAGCGCGCCACATACGGCGTGCCGACCGAGAACGAGCCGCCCGTCAGGCCGACGAACAGCGCCAGCACCAGAAACTGCCAATACTCGGTGGCATAGGACAGCAGCCAGATCGGCACCACCGCCAGCAGCATCAGGATGAAGAACACCGGCCGGCCGCCATAGCGGTCGGTCCAGATGCCCAGCGGCACCCGTACCAGCGAGCCGGTCAGTACCGGCATGGCGGCCAACAGGCCGAATTGGGTTTCGGACAGGCCCAGTTGCGCCTTGATGGGGATGCCCAGCACCGCAAAGATCATCCAGACCGCGAAACAGATGGTGAAGGCAAACGTGCTCGAAATCAGGACCCGCATCGGCCTGCCGGATGGGGAAGTTGCTGCTGTCATGGTTACTCTCGCTTGGCTCACGGATACAGGGAATTCAGGGCTCTAGCCTAGGGACCGCATGCCCGTGCCGCCATTCGCCGGCTGACCATCCGGCCCCGCCAATGTGCCTAGTCACTGTCGGGTTCCCGGGCAGGTTTGCGCCAGATCAAACAATCGCGCTGGCGGGCGGGCAGGCGCAGGATTAATATGCATTTCAAATACACCTTTAATCCGACAGACCGCCATGCCTCCGCTGCTGACCATCGACGAACCCGCTGCGCCCACCCGGCAGCCCCGCCCCCAATGGGGCGCTTTCACCGAAATGGGGTTCCGTCCGCTGTATCTGGCGGGCTGCTTCTGGGCGCTGGCGTCCGTGTGGCTGTGGGTGCATGCGCCGGCCCGCATCACGGGCGTCATGGGCGGCATGTTCTGGCACGCGCACGAGATGCTGTGGGGCTTCGTTGCCACCATCGCCGTGGGCTTCCTGCTGACGGCGGGCGCCAACTGGACGGGCAAGAACCCCTTGCGCGGCAACGCGCTGGCGGGCCTGTGCCTGCTGTGGATCGTGGCGCGCGCGGGCTATCTGGTGCCGGGCCGGCCCGCGTTCCTGGTGGCCGCCGCGGCGGATCTGGGCTTCTTCCTGTGGGGCGCCGCCGCCTTGGGCCGCGCCGTGTGGGTGACGCGCAACCAGCGCAATGCGGGGGTGCCTTTCCTGTTGCTGGGGCTGGCCGCCGCCAACGCCATGTACCTGTGGGCCGTGGTGCAAGGCGATTATCTTGCCCTGATGCGTTACTTCAACGCCGGGCTGCTGTGCATGGCGGTGCTGACGCTGCTGATCGCGCGCCGCGTCCTGCCCTTTTTCGCCAAACGCGCCGTGGCGGGCCTGGATATCCCCGCGCACACGCGCAGCGGACATTGGCAACTGGGTCTGGGCGTGGTCGCCATCGCCTGCCTCACGGCCGACGCCCCGCGTTTGGCCGCGCTGGCGCTGGCGGCGACCGGCCTGATCGCGTTGGCGCAATGGGTCTCCTGGAAACCCTGGGCCGTGCGCCGCGTGCCGCTGCTATGGATTCTGTATGCGGGCTATCTGGGCGTGGGGATCGGCCTGCTGGTGGGCGCCGCGCATCTGGCCGGCTACGTCGTGCGTCCCGCCTGGCCCGCGCATGTGATCGGGGTGGCCGGGTTTTCGGTGCTGATACTGGGCATGGTCACCCGCACCGCCCTGGGCCACCTGGGACGGCCGCTGCGGACCGACCGCAGCATCGTGGTCAGCTACGCGTTGATGATCCTGGCGGCGTTGCTGCGCCTGGCCGCCCTGCTGCCCACTGCCGCCACGGTCGGCTTGCTGCATGCCGCCACGACGGCCTGGGTGCTGGCCTTGGCGCTGTACCTGTGGCGCTTTTTCCCGATGATGATCCGCCCGCGCGCCGACGCCGCCAAGTCGACGGCGCCCCTCATGCGCGTGGTGCCCGTGGCCCGGCGCACCTGACGCCGGGCGCCGGCCATCAGTCGCGGCCTTCGCGGCGCTCGATGGCTGCGATTTCGCGCTTCATCGCCTTGAGCCAGGACTTGAGCAGGCCCTGGTCCGAGAACTGCATGACTTCGTGTTCCAGTTCGCGGATGTATTCCTGGATGTCGACGATATCGGCGTCCAGGTCTTCCATCACCGTTTCTGGGTCGAACGAGGCGAACGGATCCAGGTCGTAGCGCAGCTTGAAGCCTTCTTCCGCGTAGGCGGCCTGGTGCAGGACGTCGTCCAACCGGGCTTGCAGGACGGCGTTGACTTGCGGCAGGCGCGCGTCGTCGATGTCGCCGGCCGTGTCCACATCGGCTTGAAGGTCGGGATTCTGCACAGCCTGGCGGACGCGCACCTGCTCGGCGTCCTGCAGGGCTTGCCATGCCACGGCGTTCGGCGTGTTGCTGCGGGTGGCCAGACGCGCCAGCGCCAGCAGCTCCTCCGCTTCGTCGTCTACATATTGGTCCTGGATCAGGGCAAGCAGCCGGGCTGGCGACAAGGCGCCCGGGTCAGTGTCCGGATCCAGCCCCAATGCGTCAGCCAGTTCCACCTTGGCGTCTTCGGTCTCGTCGGCCGCGTCCGCGTCATAGTCCGACCCGCCGTGCTTTTTATAAAGCACTTTCAGGCGCCCGGTGTCGCAGGCCGCCGGCAGCTCGCTCTTGGCGGCCAATTCCAGCAGTTCTTCGGAAAACTCCACCACCAGTTCAGACACGAATTCGCGTTCCGACTTGGACAGCCCCATGTTCTTGTGCGCGTGGTCGAAGCACAGCACCAGCTTCATGCGCAGTTCTTGCAGCTTTTGCTCCAGCGGCGACAGCCCTTCGGAATACTTGCGCTGGTAATCGGCCTCAACCGCCTGCCATTGCCGCACGCGGGCGCGTTCCGTCTCCAATCGGGCTTGAAGGCGTTCGAACAACTGCCGCGGACTTTCGAGGGGATGCTCACCCATGGACCTGCTCCTTGCTGACCTGCTATTGAAAATAGCCGCCACTATAACGACTAGCCCGTCACGCCGCGGCGGAACTTGCGCCCAGGCGTGCCAATTCGACGCGATTGCCGCCTAGCGCCTTCGCGCGATACAGCGCATGGTCTGCCGCGGCAAGGCCGGCGGCCAACGGCGGCACGTCGCCGTCGAACTGCGCCAGGCCGACGCTGACGGTGGCCGGTATCCCCACGCCCCGCGCGGGATCCACCATCGTCTCGGCAAAACGCCTGACGATGGCTTCGGCCAGCAAGTGGGCGCGGCGCGCGTCGTCGCCCGACAGCAGGCACGCGAACTCTTCGCCGCCGATCCGGGCCAGCACGGCGGCCGGGCCGACCGTGCCTTGCGCCACGCCCGCAAACGAGGTCAGGACCTTGTCGCCCGTTTCGTGGCCGTGCAGGTCGTTGATCGATTTGAAATGGTCAAGGTCGAACGCAAGCATGGCAACGGGGCCCTGCCCGGCCGGGCCGCCGATGACGCGCGCGCCCTGCTCGAAGAACCATCGGCGGTTGCCCAGCCGGGTCAGATAGTCGGTCTGGGATTCCTGCAGCAATTGGCCATGCGTCTCTTCGCGGATCAGCTTGACCAGCGTCATGGGCAAAATGACCGAATACAGCACGCCCTCGTACATGGTGATGTTGCTGGCGGCCCACAACACCTCCTGGCCGAAGGTCGCCACCATCCAGGGCAGCACGCCCGCGCGGCCGGCATACAGCAACGCATGAATGGCCGTCACCATCACGATGATCCGTCGGGCCGGCAGCGCTTGCATGGCTCGGCACCGCAGCATCTCCAGCGACGTCATGCCACTGATCAGGGCAATCGGCACCGCGCTGGCGTAGGCCCACACGACATCCTGCCATCGCGTCCCGGCCACCGCCCACACCAGCGCCATCAGCGCCAGCAGCGCCACGGACCCGGCGCGGTATTGACGCCCCCGCAGGGACGCCACGCCGTTGAGCACCAGCAGGTAACCCGAGAGAATGACAAGGTTGCTGAGCGCCGAGCCGAACGCTCCGGGAAGATCCCGCCGGAACAGGACCAGCACGCATCCCATCGCCAACGTGGCAAAGCCGGTTCCCAGCATGCGCAGCGTCTTGCTGCGCAGGGGATGGGCCCGAAGCTCCCAGAAGATCATCCCCGCGCTGGCCAGCAGCGTCCCGATGATAAGGAGATATAGGGTATGGAGATCGACGTACATGCCGTAGAAGAGGCGCATTGCGCCGGTACTTCGCGGCGACGGCCGGATTTTACGTTGAATTCCAGACAACCATATGGCGAAAACCCCTCTTGAAAACCTTCGTTAATAACGCTAATCATTATTATTAATATAGAATCTCGGCTGTCCGCAACATCCTGACTGGCAGCCCAGATGTCACTGCCCTCTTTCGCGGGCCACCCTTCCCGAACCCAGCGCCTGATCCTGATCGCCGCCGCCCTGTTGCTGGCCGTGCTGATCGCGGTTGCGTACGGGTTGATGGGGAGTCAAGGCCCCGCCCCCGCCCGCCCGCCCGAATACGGGCAAATTCCCGTGGCTGTCAGCGTAGCCGCCGCCCGCATGGGCCCGCTGCAACGCGATCTGCACGCGCTGGGCACCATCACGCCGCTGGCGCAGGTGACTTTGCGCAGCCAGGTCGACGGCGAACTGGTCCGCCTGCATTACACCGAAGGCCAGGCCGTCACGCGGGGCCAATTGCTGGCCGAGATCGACGCCCGGCCCTACCTGGCCGCGCTGGCCGCCGCCGAGGGAGAACTGGCGCGCACCCAGGCGCTGCTGGACAACGCCCAGGCCGATTTGCAGCGCTACCGGCGCCTGGCGCGCCAGGAATCCGTGGCGGGCCAGCAACTGGATACCGCCGAAGCCCAGGTGCGTGCGTACACCGCGCAGCGCCAATTGAACCGGGCCCAAGTCGCCGATGCCGAACGCCTGCTGGGTCATACGCGCATCATCGCCCCGCAGGACGGCCGCATCGGCCTGCGCCGCATCGACGCCGGCAACCACGTGCGGGCCGACGACGCCAACGGCCTGACCACGCTGGTGCAGACGATGCCGATTTCGGCGATCTTCAGCATTTCCGAGACCCGGCTGGACATCCTGCGCCGGGCGCAGGCCAAGACGACGGTGCTGCGCGTGCAGGCCTGGGACGCGGACGACCGCCGCATCCTGGCCGAAGGCACCCTGGAAGCGCTGGACAACCGCATCCAGGCAGCCAGTGGCACCGTCCGCCTGCGCGCCCGCTTCGACAACGCCGACGAATCGCTGTTTCCCAACCAGTTCGTGAACATCAGGCTGGCCGTGGTGCAGCAGGACAACGTCATCACCATTCCGTCGGCCGCCGTGCAATATGGCTCCGAAGGCGCCTTCGTGTTCGTCATCGGCGACGACCAGCGCGCCACGCGCCGGGTCCTGCAACTGGGTTCCGCCAACGCCGGCCACGTGGTCGTGGAAGCAGGCCTGGCCGTTGCCGAGCGCGTCGTAGTCGAAGGCGTGGACCGCCTGCACGACGGACGCGACGTCCAGATCGTCGAGCCCCTTGCCGTCCCGCCCCTTACCTGATCCGCGCATGAGCCTGTCACGCCCTTTCATCCTGCGCCCGGTCGCAACGTCCTTCCTGATGATCGCCTTGCTGCTGTCGGGCATCCTGGCCTGGCGCATGCTGCCGGTCGCCGCCCTGCCGCAGGTGGATTACCCGATCATCCAGGTCACGACCCAGTACCCCGGGGCGAGTCCGACCGTCACGGCACGCGCGGTCACGGCGCCGCTGGAGCGGCGATTCGGGCAGATCCCAGGCTTGAAACAGATGTCGTCCACCAGCGGCAGCGGCATTTCGGTGATTACGCTGCAGTTCTCGCTGGACGTATCCCTGGGCGTGGCGGAACAGGAAGTGCAGGCCGCCATCAGCGCCAGCGGCTCGCTGCTGCCGACGGACCTGCCCACGCCCCCCATCTACCGCAAGGTCAACCCCGCCGACGTGCCCATCCTGACGCTGGCCGTCACGTCCGATTCACTGCCGCTGCCCAAGGTCTACGACCTGGTGGACACGCGGATGACGCAACGCCTGTCGCAACTGTCCGGCGTGGGCATGGTCAGCCTGGCCGGCGGACAACGCCCGGCCGTGCGGGTGCAGGTCAACCCGATGGCGCTGGCCGCCCGCGGCCTGCAGCTGTCCGACGTGCAGGAAGCCATCAGCAAGGCCAATTCGAACCAGCCCAAAGGCAGCTTCGACGGCCCGGTGCGCTCGGTCATCATGGACGCCAACGACCAGTTGCAAAGCGCGGAGGAATACCGCGAGCTGATCGTCGCCTGGAAGAACGGCGCCCCGGTGCGGTTGGGCCAGGTCGCCACGATCGAGGACGGCGCTGAAGACCGCTACCTGGCCGCCTGGGTCGACAAGCAGCCCGCCGTGCTGGTCAACATCCAGCGCCAGCCTGGCGCCAACGTCATCGCCGTGGCCGATCAGGTCAAGGCGCTGCTACCCCAGCTGACGGCCAGCCTGCCCGCCGCGGCTCAGGTGCGCATCCTGACCGACCGCACCGAGAGCATCCGTGCGTCGGTCCGCGGCGTGCAGTGGGAACTGGTGTTCGCCGTGGGCCTGGTGGTACTGGTGACCTTCCTGTTCCTGCGCAACCTGCCCGCCACCCTGATCCCCAGCCTGGCGGTGCCGCTGTCCCTGATCGGCACCTTCGGGTTCATGCATCTTGCCGGGTTTTCCACCAATAACCTGACGTTGATGGCGCTGACCATCGGCGCGGGCTTCGTGGTGGACGACGCCATCGTCATGCTGGAGAACATCGCGCGCTACCGCGAGCAGGGCCACAGCCCCATGTCGGCCGCGCTGAAAGGCGCCGGCCAGATCGGCTTCACCCTCGTGTCGCTGACGCTGTCGCTGATCGCCGTGCTGATTCCGCTGCTGTTCATGGAAGACGTGGTGGGCCGGCTGTTCCGGGAATTCGCCATCACGCTGGCGGTGGCCATCCTGATATCGCTGGCGGTGTCGCTGACCCTGACGCCGATGATGTGCGCGCGCCTGCTGCCCGCGCACGTGGAATCCCGTCCCGGGCTGCTGGACCGCGTGCAGGCCCGCTACGCCGGCTGGCTGGACGTGACCTTGCGCCACCAGCGCCTGACGTTGCTGGTCATGGTGGCCACCGTGGTGCTGACGGGCCTGCTGTACCTGGCGGTGCCCAAGGGATTCTTCCCGGTGCAGGACGGCGGCGTGCTGCAAGGCGTAACCCAGTCGTCGCAGAACACCTCATTCGACGCCATGTCGCGTCGCCAGCAAGCGGTGGCGCAATCCCTGTTGGCCGACCCCGACGTGCAGAGCCTGTCGTCGTTCATCGGGATCGACGGCATGAACACCACGCTGAACACCGGGCGTCTGCTGATCAACCTGAAGCCCTGGGCCGAGCGCAGCGCCCCGCTGGCAGACATCATGGCCCGGCTGGACTCCCGCGCTCGCGAGGTGCAGGGCATTTCGCTCTTCCTGCAGCCCGTGCAGGAACTGAACATCGAAGACCGCGTCAGCCGGGGCCAGTACCAGTTCACGCTGACCTCGCCCGACAGCGCGCTGCTGACCCAGTGGAGCCACGCACTGATGCAGCGCCTGGCGCAATCGCCCGAATTGGCCGAGGTCTCGTCCGACCTGCAAGGCGACGGCCGCCAGGCCTTCCTGCAAGTCAACCGCGACACCGCCGCGCGGCTGGGCGTGACGATGGACGACGTGGTGCAGACGCTGTACAACGCGTTCGGCCAGCGCCAGGTCGCCACCTTGTTCACTCAGTCCAACCAGTACCGCGTGGTGCTGGAAGTGGACCGGCGCCTGGCCTTGAGCCCCGACGCGCTGGAACGCATCCATCTGCAGACCGAAGACGGCCAGGCGATTCCGCTGTCGGCGCTGGCCACCGTCAGCGAACGCGCGGTGCCGCTGGCCGTGAACCACCTGTCGCAATTCCCCGCGGTGAACCTGTCGTTCAACCTGCCGCCGGGCGGCTCACTGGGCGAGGCCATCGCCGCCATCGACACGGCCCAGCGCGACATCGGCATGCCGCCCAGCGTCGAACTGCGCCTGCAGGGCGCGGCGTCGGCGTTCCAGGCGTCGCTGTCCAACACGCTGTGGCTGATGCTGGCTGCTGTGGTCACGATGTATCTGGTGCTGGGCATGCTGTATGAAAGCGCCATCCACCCCGTCACCATCCTTTCGACCCTGCCGTCGGCCACGGTGGGCGCGCTGCTGGCGCTGCTGCTGACAGGCCGGCCGTTGGACCTGATCGCCGTCATCGGCATCATCCTGCTGATCGGGCTGGTGAAGAAGAACGGCATCATGATGGTGGACTTCGCGCTGGAAGCCGAGCGCGCGCGCGGCCTGCCGCCTGAAGCCGCCATCCGCGAGGCCGCGCTGCTGCGCCTGCGCCCCATCCTGATGACGACGCTGGCCGCCTTGTTCGGCGCGCTGCCGTTGATGCTGGCCACGGGCTCCGGCGCCGAATTGCGCCAGCCGCTGGGCTGGGTCATGGTGGGTGGGCTGCTGGTCAGCCAGGTGCTGACGCTGTTCACCACCCCCGCGGTCTACCTGTTCTTCCACCGCCTGGGCCCGCGGCGTGGCGTTGCCGCCAAGCCCGCCCGGACTGACGGGCCCGCGGCATGATCCGGGCGTTGCTGCACCGGCCGGTCGCCTGCATCTTCCTGGCGCTGGCGCTGACACTGCTGGGCGCGGTGGCCTGGCGCCTGTTGCCGGTGGCGCCGCTGCCCCAGGTGGATTTCCCCACCATCGAAGTGCGTGCCGACCTGCCGGGCGCCAGCCCCGAAAGCATGGCCAGCACCGTGGCCGCGCCGCTGGAGCGCGCCTTGGGCAGCATCGCCGGCGTCAGCGCCATGACCTCGTCCAGCAACCAGGGCGCCACGCGCGTCCAGTTGCAGTTCGACCTGGACCGCGACATCAACGAAGCGGCGCGCGACGTGCAGGCCGCCATCAACGCGGCCCGCGCCGAGTTGCCCGCGGGCATGCCGGGCAACCCCAGCTACCGCAAAATCAACCCGTCGCAGGCGCCCATCATGGCGCTGGCGCTCAGCTCCCCTACCCGCCCGGCCGGCCAGCTCTACGATCTAGGCGCGACGGTGCTGGCGCAGAAAATCTCGCAGATCAACGGGGTGGGCGAAGTGACGATGGGCGGCAGTTCGCTGCCCGCCGTGCGAGTACAGGTCAATCCCAACGCACTGGCCCACTATGGCGTGGCGCTGGATGAGGTGCGCGCGGCCATCTCGGATGCGGCGCCCATGCGCCCGCAGGGCCAGCTGGATTCGGCCGGCCAGCGCTGGGAAGTCGGCACGCCAGCCCAGCCGCGCACCGCCCAGGAATACGAAAGCCTGATCGTGCGCCACGAAGATGGCGCCGTCATCCGGCTGGCGCAGGTGGCGAAAGTCAGCGATTCGGTGGAAAACCGCTACAGCAGCGGCTTTCACAACCGTAACCCAGCCGTCGTGCTGACCATCAGCCGCCAGCCCGGCTCGAACATCATCGAAACCATCAAGGCCATCAACGAGGCCCTGCCCGGCCTGCGCGCGCTGATGCCAGCCGACGTGGACCTGACCGTGGCGCTGGACCGTTCGCCCGGCATCAATGCCACGCTGCGCGAAGCGCACGTCACGCTGGCGCTGGCCACGGCGCTGGTCATCCTGGTCGTGTGGCTGTTCCTGGGCAATGCGCGCGCGGCGGCGATCCCCAGCGTGGCCATTCCGGTCTGCCTGATCGCCACTTTCGCCGTCATGTACGTGTGGGGCTTTTCGCTGAACAACCTGTCGCTGATGGCGCTGATCGTGGCCGCCGGCCTGGTGGTGGACGACGCGATCGTCGTGCTGGAGAACATCTCGCGGCACATCGAACGGGGCCTGTCGCCCAGAAAGGCGGCGCTACGCGGCGTGCGGGAAGTCGGTTTCACGCTGGTCGCCATGACCGTGGCGCTTAGCGTGGTGTTCGTCTCCATCCTGTTCATGGGCGGGCTGGTGGAACGGCTGTTCCGCGAATTCTCGATCACGCTGGTGGCGGCCACGGTGATCTCGCTGGTAGTGTCGGTGGCCATCATCCCCGCCCTGTGCGCGCGCTGGCTCAAGCCGGGCGCGGCGCATCAGGCGGCGCCCCCTCGGCCCTCTCGCATGCAGGCGGCGTTTGCGCGGGTGCACGACTGGTACGGCGCGTCGCTGGCCCGTGTGCTGGGCCATGCGAGACTGACGCTGTTGCTGCTGGCGGGCGTCATCGGCCTGAACGTCTACCTGTATGTGGACGCCCCCAAGGGCTTTTTGCCGGTGCAAGATACCGGCCAGCTGGTCGGCTTCGTGCGTGGCGACGACGGGTTCTCGTTCCAGGTCATGCAGCCCAAGATCGACCAGTACCGCCAACTGGTGCTCAAGCACCCGGCCGTGCAGGACGTCATCGGCTACAACGGCGGCGGGCTGGGCATCAGCAATTCGCTGTTCCTGATCCGGCTGAAACCCGTGTCCCAGCGCGACGAGTCCTCGACCGAGGTCATCAACTGGCTGCGTACGAACTCTCCGGCGGTGCCGGGCGGCATGTTCTTCCTGAACGTGGACCAGGACCTGCGCATGCCCGGCGGCTTCGGCAACTCGGGCGACCACGAGCTGGCCATCATGGCCAGCGACGTGCCCGCCCTGCGCGAATGGTCGCGCAAGATCTCCAAGGCCATGCAAGCCATCCCGGAGCTGCGCGACGTGGATGCCGAAGGCGATGGCGCCACCCAGCAGGTCGTGATCAACATCGACCGCAGCGCCGCGCAGCGCCTGGGCGTGGACATGAACACGATCAGCAGCGTGCTCAGCAATTCCTTCAGCCAGCGCCAGGTGGCTACCCTGTACGACGCGATGAACCAGTACCGGGTGGTGCTGGAACTGGACCCCCGCTACACCGAAGACCCCGAGGTGCTGGAACAGGTGCAGGTCGTGGCCGCCGACGGCACGCGCGTGCCGTTGACGGCGTTCGCGACGTACGAAAACGGCCTGGTCAACGACCGCGTCTTCCACGACGGGCTGTTCGCAGCCGTAGGCGTCGGCTTCTCGCTGGCCGAAGGCGTGTCCCTGGAACAAGGGCTGGCCGCCATCGACGCCACTATGGCCAAGCTGATGGTGCCGTCATCCATCCAGACGCGGCTGGGCGGCGACGCCCGCAACTTCCAGCAAAGCGTGCAAGACCAGCCCTGGCTGATCCTGGCGGTGCTCGTCGCCATCTATCTGGTGCTGGGCATCCTGTATGAAAGCCCGCTGCATCCGCTGACCATCTTGTCGACACTGCCTTCGGCGGGCGTGGGTGCGCTGCTGGCGTTGCGCTTAGCCAACATCGAGTTCACCCTGATTGCGCTGCTGGGGCTGTTCCTGCTTGTCGGCATCGTCATGAAGAACGCCATCCTGATGATCGACTTCGCGCTCAGCCTGGAACGGCGGGAAGGTTTGACGCCTGAACAGGCCATCCACCGCGCCGCAATGCTGCGCCTGCGGCCCATCGTCATGACCAATCTTGCGGGGCTGCTAGGCGCGCTGCCGCTTGTGCTGGGCATGGGCGAAGGCTCCGAACTGCGGCGCCCGCTGGGCATCGCGATCGTCGGCGGCCTCATGATCAGCCAGTTCCTGACGCTGTACACGACGCCGATCGTCTACTTGGCGTTGGAACGGCTGCGGCTGAAAGTCCGCTCCACACGGCCCCGCACGGCGTAGTCCCATCGCCCTAGTCCGGCAGGACCAGTGCTTCGCATATCAATCCCCAGGCGTCCATGGTAATGTCGCTGCGTGTATTCCGATAACAGCGCGTAACCACGGCGTTCCGTCGCCGACGCAGAAAAAGGGGACTATGCACGCGCCCGCGCCACCCACTGTTTTTCCGCATCCCGTGGCGCACCTATCCCCGGTTTCTGATTCGTTGACGCTTCAAACGCTGTTTACGTGATTGATCAGGCCGAAGAGACCATGACTGTGCAAACGGAATTTCCCATTGTGGGTATTGGCGCTTCCGCCGGCGGCGTCGAAGCGTTGGAAGGCTTTTTTCGCGGCGTGCCCCCAAAGCCGGGGTTGGCTTTCGTCGTGCTCACCCATTTGAGCCCCGCGCGCGAAAGCCACCTGCCCGAGGTGATCCAGCATTACACCGGCCTGAAGGTCCAGGCGGCCATCCAGGACGCGGAAGTCCTGGTCGACAACGTCTACGTCCTGCCCGCCGATGCGGTGATGTCGATCCATGAAGGTCGCCTGCGGCTGCGCCAACGGGTACCCGAGCAACGCGGCCCCCGTCCGATCGACCTGTTCTTCACGTCTCTGGCGCTGGATCGCGGCGAATGCTCGGCGGGCGTCGTGCTGTCCGGCGGGGATTCCGACGGCACGCTGGGCATCAAGGCCATCAAGGAGCAAGGCGGGTTGACCTTGGCGCAGTCGGCCGACGGGTTCGGGCCGAGCAGCCCGGAAATGCCCGCCAGCGCGATCGCCACCGGCCTGGTGGACTTCATCGTGCCGGCCGATCAAATGGGCGTGAAACTGGTTGATTTCGCGGCCAGGCTGGGGCATCTGGACGACCTGGACGACGCCGCGGCCCAGGGGCCAGAGCGCGGCCGGCTGGAAGCCGCCAAGCACGAGATCTACGCCTTGCTGCGGACCCGCATCGGCCACGATTTCAGCGGCTATAAAAGCAAGACCTTCATGCGCCGCGTGCAACGCCGCATGCATGTGAACCAGATGCCCACTCTGGCCGCGTATGTCGAATTCCTGAAGCAGAACTCGCAGGAGGCGGGCGCGCTGTTTCGCGACCTGCTGATCAGCGTCACGAATTTCTTTCGCGATGCTGAAGCCTTCGAATCGTTGCAGGAACAGGTCATTCCGCAACTGCTGAAAGACCGCGGCGCGACGGAAACCATACGCCTGTGGGTGCCCGGCTGCGCCACGGGCGAAGAGGTCTACTCCCTGGCGATCCTGCTGCGCGAACACCTGGACACCCTGCCGACGGCGCCCCGCGTGCAGGTTTTCGCCACCGACATCGACGACCGCGCCCTGGCCGTGGCGCGGGCGGCGCGATATCCCGCCGCCTTGCTTGACGGGGTATCGGCAGCGCGGCGCGAGCGCTATTTCGTGGCCGATGGCGACAGTTACGTGGTCAGCAAGGCGGTGCGCGACCTGTGCATTTTCTCGCCGCACAATGTGTTGCGCGACCCGCCGTTTTCCCGGATCGACCTGGTATCGTGCCGCAATCTGCTGATCTATTTCGGCGGCGGCATCCAGAAACAGGTCATCCCCACCTTCCACTATGCGTTGCGCCCGGGCGGCTATCTGTTCTTGGGCATGTCGGAAAACGTCACCCAGTTCAACGACCTGTTCAGCCCAATCAACAAGAAGCACCGGATCTTCCAGCGCCGCACGGATATCGGCGCGCAGCCACGTCCCACGATCACCCTGCCCTCCATGCATAAACCGGACCTGCCCCATTCCGCGCTGCGTCGCGCGCAGACCGGCGCCTCGGCGCTGCGCCAATCCGTCGATAGCCAGGTACTGGCGCAACATGCGCCGCCCCACGTGCTGGTCAACCGCGACGGCGACATCGTCTACTACTCCGGACGCACCGGCAAGTACCTGGAAGCCGCCGCCGGCGTGCCGACGCGCCAGGTGCTGACCCTGGCGCGTAAGGGGCTGCGCCTGGACCTGCGCACGCTGTTGCACGAGGCCGCGGAAACCGGCCGGCCCGCGGTACGTGAGAGCGTGGCCGTGGAAGGCGAGGATGGCCGCGTCCAGATGGTGACCCTGACCGTGGAGCCCCTGGCCGACCACAAGGAAAACGAGCCGCTGTTCCTGATCCTGTTTGCCGACCACGGCCCCCCGCTGAACCGCGACGACGCCCACACGCACAGCAGCATCACGCAGCAAGGCGCCGCCCAGCAGATCGAGCTGGAACTGCGCGACACGCGCGAGCGCCTGCAATCCATGATCGAGGAATACGAGACCGCGCTGGAGGAACTGAAGTCCTCCAATGAAGAGCTGGTGTCGGTCAACGAGGAATTCCAGTCCACCAACGAGGAATTGGAGGCCTCCAAAGAAGAGCTGGTGTCGCTGAACGAAGAGCTGCACACCGTCAACGCCGAACTCCACGGCAAGGTCGACGAGCTGGACCGCAGCAACAGCGACCTGCACAACCTGTTTGAAAGCACGGCGATCGCCACGCTGTTCCTGGACCGCGACCTGATCATCCGCAGCTTCACGCCGGCCATGGGCGACGTCTTCAACATCCTGCCCAGCGACTGCGGCCGCCCCATCACCGATCTGGCCAGTCGTTTCGACCTGCCCTCTTTCGCCAACGACATCGCCCAGGTCTACACCCACTATCAGCCAATCGAACGCCGCATCGCCGGCACCCTGGACGGCAAGCACTACCTGCTGCGCCTGGTGCCTTACCGCAGCAGCGACAGCCAGGTCGACGGCGTCGTCGTGACGTTCATCGACATCACGCTCATCACCCGCGCCGAACGACGCCACCGCGTCCTGATATCCGAATTGCAGCACCGGACCCGCAATTTGCTGGCGCTGGTGCAGAGCGTGGCGCGGCGCACCTTGGGCGACGGCGAACCCTTCCAGCGGTTGGACACGCGTCTGGCCGCCCTGAGCCGCGTGCAGGGCATGCTGAGCGAAACCAACGGGGAAAAGATCGACTTCAGCGGCGTCGTGCATCGCGAACTTGACGCGGTGGGTAACGAGCGCCAGGTCACGATCAACGGCCCCGAGGTCCTCATCAGTCCGGAACGCATCCAGACGCTGGCGCTGGCCGTCCACGAACTGGCGACCAATTCCGTGAAATACGGCGCGTTGCGCTATGAATCGGGCCGGCTCGACGTCAAATGGCGCATCGAACGCCGCGACGGCGACACCGAGCACATGGTCCTGGATTGGGCGGAGTCCGGCCTTCCCGCCGCGCCGGACGCGACGCATCAGGGCTACGGCCGTGAATTGATCGAGCAAACGCTCGTCGTCGCGCTACGCGCCAAGACTTCTATCGACTTCAAGCCGGACGGCATCGCCTGTCATATCGACATGCCGCTTGAGCACACAAACGAGGCCAACGACGACGCGACGCCCAAGTAATCCTGGCCCCCGCGGCCGTCTTCACTCGCGGGAGCCAATTCGGCGGGCTTACTCCGGCAACCGCGTCGCCGCCGTCAACCGTTCGGCCATGAACGCCAGGAACTCGCGCGCCAGCAGCGGCAGGCTCCTGCCCTGCAACGTCAGCACCTGGATGCTTCGTTGCCGCATTTCCGGATTCGTGAACGGCACGCCCGCCAATTTGTCGCTGCCCACCTGGCCCATCAGGGTCAGATACCCCGTCAGCGCCACGATCCGGCTGCCAGGCAGCATCGGCAGGAACGCCGCCGAATGGTTCGACACATAGGCCGGTTCGATATGCAGCCCCGCGTTCGCGCAGGCCGTATCGAACAGTTGCCGCACCGTCGTGCCCTGGTCGCCCAGCGACAGCGGATAGTCCGCTAGATCCCGCATGCCCACGCTGCGCCGGCCCGCCAGCGGATGATCCCGGCACATCACCGCGTACACCGGCGCCCGCGTCAGCAGTTCGGTCTTCAAGCGTTCGTCCTGCACTGTGGAATAGCGCAATGCAATCTGCGACAGGCCTTCCAGGATCTGCCGGCTGACCTCCTCGGGCCGCTCCACATGCAGATGAAACCGCGCTTGCGGCCGTACCTGCTTGAATTCGGCCATGCTGAGCGGCAGGAAGCGATGGGCGAAACCTTCGGTACACGCCAGCCGGATGGTGACGTCGCCCACGTGGCCGCGCTGGCGGATCTGGGTGGTGACGCGCTCGGCTTCCAACGCGGCGGCGTTGGCGTAAGCCGCAAGCTGCCGGCCGGCTTCGCTAAGCGCCATGCCGCGCGCCTGGCGCTCGAACAGCACGATGCCCAGGTCGTCTTCCAGCTTGGCGATCTGGCGGCTGATGGCTGAAGCCGCCACGTGCTGGGCGGCGGCCGCCCCGGCAATCGATCCGCAACGGACGACTTCCAGGAAATACCGCAAGGCCAGTGAAATCATGATGGGCTCCAAATCCATGCCTTAAAAGCATGGGAAAGATGCTAATTATCTAATTGTGGCACGGGGTGAAGCGTAATAACTTTGTGCTTCCTTTGCGTACCCGAGAGCCGATGTGATTCGCGAACAAGCCGTCCTCCATGCCGTTGAAGCCTTTGATTCCGGCGCCCTGCTGGCCACGTTGACGCGTCGCGTCGCCTACGCGACGGAAAGCGAAGTGCCGGAACAGGCGCCCGCGCAGCATGCCTACCTGAACGAAGACCTGATCCCGCTGCTGACGGCGCTGGGCTTTTCCTGTGAGGTCCACGCGAATCCCGCCGGGGTCGACCTGCCCATCCTGGTCGCGCGCCGTATCGAACAGCCCGGCCTGCCGACCGTGCTGATGTATGGCCATGGCGACGTCGTGCGCGGCAACGCCGCCAAATGGGAAGGGGGCCGCGATCCCTGGCGCCTGCAAGTCGAGGGCGACCGCTGGTACGGCCGCGGCACGGCCGACAACAAAGGCCAGCACTCCATCAACCTGGAAGCGCTGCGGCAAGTCATCGCCGCACGGGACGGCAAACTGGGTTTCAACACGACCTGGCTCATCGAAACCGGCGAAGAAGCGGGCTCGCCCGGCCTGGCCGCCTTCTGCGAAGCCCAGCGCGAGGCGCTGGCGGCCGACGTGTTCATTGCCAGCGACGGCCCGCGCCTGAATGCAGAACGCCCCACGCTTTTCATGGGATCGCGCGGGGCAGTCAATTTCGAATTGAAGCTGCGCGCGCGCGAACGCGGTTACCACTCCGGCAACTGGGGCGGCCTGCTGGCCAATCCGGCCATCGTGCTGATGCATGCCATCGGCACCCTGGTGGATGCCAAGGGGCGCATCACCGTCGACGGCCTGCGCCCGCCCCCCATCCCGGCCGCGGTGGCTGACGCGTTGGCCGACCTGCACGTGGGCGGCGGCGAAGACGACCCCGAGATCAACGCCTGGTGGGGCGAACCCGGCCTGTCCGCGCCCGAGAAAGTATTCGGCTGGAACAGCCTGGACGTCCTGACCTTTGGCGCGGGCGATCCCGCCAAGCCCGTGAACGCGATCCCGGCGGAAGCCGTGGCCTGGTGCCAGCTGCGTTTCGTGGTGGGCACTGACTGGCGCGCGCTGGAAACCCATGTGCGCGAACACCTGCGCCAGGCGGGGTTTGCAGACGTGCAGGTGCGGATCGGCATGCAGGCCGGCGCCACGCGTTTGTCGCCCGACAATGCCTGGGTGCGCTGGGCCGCCGCGTCGCTGGAACGCACGACTGGCAAGCGGCCCGCGCTGTTGCCCAATCTGGGCGGCTCGTTGCCCAACGATATCTTTGCCGACCAACTGGGTTTGCCCACCCTGTGGGTGCCGCACTCCTACCCGGCTTGCGCGCAGCATGCGCCCAATGAACACCTGCTGGGCAGCGTGGCGCGCGAAGGGCTGGCCATCATGGCCGGCCTGTTCTGGGACCTGGGCGACCAGGGCCCCGCCCTGCGCGACGCGGCGGCGGCCTCGGAAACCGCGTGAATGCGTCGTCCCTTTTTCGCTTTCCCCTTTTGACTGATCGAGAGCTTTGCCATGACCGCTAGATTTTGTGCCGCCGTGATGGCGTTCAACCTTGCCGTCGCCGCCTATGCGGGCGAGGCCCCTGCCGCGTATCCCGAACAGCCGATCAAGATCGTCGTGCCGTTCACGCCGGGCGGCGCCACCGATGCGGTGGCCCGGCTGCTGGCCAACAAGCTGTCGGGCAGCCTGGGGCAATCCGTGATCGTCGAGAACCGCCCTGGCGCGTCCACCGTGATCGGCGCCGACGCCGTGGCGCGCGCGCAGCCCGACGGCTACACCCTGCTGTTGTCGGGCAGCACGACCTATACCGTGCTGCCGGCGCTGAAATCGTCGTTGCCCTATGACCCGATGCACAGCTACGAACACATCGCCATCGTTGCGATGGCCCCGGTCGTGCTGTTGGCGCAGAACGGGCTGGCGGCCAATACGGTGCAGGAAGCCGCCGCGCTCGCCAAGCAGCAAAGCGACAAGGGCGGCCTGATGTACGGCACCTTCGGCCCGGGCTCCGCGCCCCACCTGGCTGGCGAAATGTTTGCCGAAGCCGTGGGCGCCAAGATGATGCCGGTGCCTTACAAAGGCAGCGCGCAATTGATCACGGCCATGATCGGCGGCGAGGTCGCGTTGGGCGTGGACACGGTGTCGTCGGCCGCGCCGCAAGTGCGCGCGGGCAAGGTCCGCGCGCTGGCCGTCACGGGCGAACACCGTGTACCGCAGTTGCCGGACGTGCCCACCTTCACCGAAGCGGGCATTGCCCAAGTGTCCTTTGTGGGCTGGTACGCGCTGGCCGCCCCCGCGCGCACGCCTGCGCCGGTCATCGACACGCTGAACCGCGCGGTTGCCAAGATCATGGAAGATCCGCAGGTGCGCCGCGCAGTGTCGGATCTGGCGCTGGAGCCGGTCTACCTGCCGGGCCAGGCGTTCCAGGAGCAGATCGCCCGCGAACTGCGCACGTTCGGCGACGTAGCCAAGCGCGCGAACATCACGCTGGACTGATCGGGACGGCCCAGCCGGACACGGCGTCCGGCCGGGCCCCCCGCCGGATCAATACTTGTAGTTCACGCCCAGCATGGCGCTGAACGGCGCGCCATAGTAGTTGCTGTAGACGTTGGTGCTGGCGTAGTACTTCTTGTCGAAGATGTTGTTCAGGTTCAAGGTTGCCGACCACTGGCGGTTGAACTGGTAACGCGCCATCAGGTCCACCAGCGCATAACCGCTTTGCGACGACTCCAGCGGCTGGCCGCCCGGGCCACGGCTGGAATAGTTGCTGCCGCTTTCCCAGCGCACCCCGCCGCCCACCGTCAGGGCGCTTAGATCGCCCGGCAGGCGATACGTGGTGTACAGCTTGGCGATGTGGCGCGGCAGGCCGACTTGCGTGATGAAACCTTGCGGCAGGCGGCGGTCCACATAGGCGTAGGAGAGCTGCATCTGCCAGCCCGGCGTCAGTTCGCCGGTGATTTCGGCTTCCACGCCCCGCATCACCGCGCCGTCGACGGCCACGTAGGCGTTGTCGCCATTCGGGGCCAGACGGTCGCCGTCCAGCATGGCGTAGTTGTCCTGACGGGTCCGGAACAAGGCCAGCGAGCCATTCAGGCGACCGTCCAGGAACGCCGACTTCAGGCCAATCTCATAGGTATTGCCCTTGATGGGTTCCAGCACGCCGCCCGTCACGCTTTGCGCCTGCTGGGGCTGGAAGATGCTCGTGTAGCTGGCATAGGCGGACAAGGTGCTGGTCAGGTCGTAGACGATGCCGGCATAGGGGGTGTAGACGCCCTGCTCACGCATGTTGTCCGGGTAGGACGACCCATCGGTGTAGTTGTAGGACGCCTGTTGATCCCACCACGTCACCCGCGATCCCAGCACCACGGACAGCGCGTCGGTCGGACGCAGCCGGACCGCGCCATAGATCGACGCCTGCTTTTCGGTGTAATAGCGCTTGCCGGTCGACTGCCAGTCCGGTTCGGGCATGTCGCCATTCCACTGGCGGATGTCGGGAATCTTGGGGTCGTAGCCCGGCGCGGTCCAAAGCGGATAGGTGTCGTAGTCGCCCTTGGTGCGCGATGCGCTTGCGCCCACCACCAGGTCATGCTGGCGGCCGAAGGCGTCGAAGGCGCCGGTCAGGCTTGCGTCGACTGCATTCTGGGTCTTGGGAATGGGCCATTTGGCCACCCACACCGACGCACCCTGGCCCGTCGTCGGGTTGGCCCAGCCGTTGCTGCTGAACCAGCCATAGGTGCGGTCGTTGTCGTCGCCGGTGCGGGACACGGTTACCGAACCCTTCCACAACGGCGCGAACTCGTGGTCCAGCGTGGCGAACACGTTGTAGCGCGTGCGGTCCTGGCGGCTCCAGTTGGTCGCCGAGTTGAAGCGCTGCGGGAAATCCGTTTTGGTGCCGTCCGCATAAGCGGCCGGAAAGCCGAAGTACGAGCATGCCGTGCACTTCTTGCGCTGATATTCCGCGCCAAGCGTCAGCAGGGTGCTTTCGGCCAGATCCGCCTCGACCACGCCGTAAAGCAATTGCGAATCCTGCTTGACGCGGTCAACGAACGAACCGCCCTCCTGCCACGCGCCGACCAGCCGGCCCCGCAGCTTGCCCGATTCGTCCAGCGGACTGCCCAGGTCGAATTCCGTGCGCTTGTAGTCCCAGGAACCGACGGCCGCGCCCACGCCCGCCTCGAACTCGCGGGTGGGCCGCTTGCGCACCAGGTTGATCGACGCCGCGGGGTTGCCCGCGCCGTTCAACAGGCCGGTGGAACCGCGCACCACTTCGATCCGGTCGTACAGCGCGGTGTCCAGCCCCAGGGCATTGAAGTCCTTGTGCGTGGGCACGCCGTCCACCTGCATGTTGGTGATTTCCATGCCGCGGGCGTACAAGCCCTTTTCGTTGTCGTCGGCCGACCCCTTTTTCTTGAAGGTCAGGCCCGGCGTGTTGGCGATGGCGTCCTCCAGGGTGTTAAGCCCCTGGTCCGACAGGCGCTGGCGCGTCATCACCGAAACCGATTGCGGTGTCTCACGCAGGGTCATCGGCAGCTTGGTGGCGGTGGTGGACAGGCCCACCGTGTACGAGTCCGTGCCTTCGCTGGGCGCGGGCTCGCGCGAGCCCAGCACTTCGACCGGGGCAAGCGTCTGCGCACCGGCCACGCGCAGGCCGTAGTTGTTGCCGCCCTGGCTGACAGCCTCCAGCCCGGTGCCCGCCAGCATGGCCGCCAGGCCCGAGGCAATGCCGTAATCGCCTTGCAGGCCGGCGCTTTGCTTGCCTTGCGTCAGCTGGGCGTCGAAAGACAGCACCACGCCCGCCTGGGCGGCAAAGCGGCCCAGCGCCAGGCCCAGCGGGCCCGCGGGCACATCGTAGCGGCGGGCGGCGTCGGCTGACGGCGCGGCTTGCGCCAGCGCAGGCGGCGCCGACGCCAGCCCCATCAGGGCGACAAAGACGGCGCGCGCGATCGGCGCCAGCGGACCGGGATGGCAATGGAAAGACGTAGTGAAAGGCATAAGCTCGAGGTTTTCCGTGAATCAAATCCGACGTAATCCCTGCTAAGTCGGACGAGCACGGAAAAAGGACAATGCCAGGCGAAAATAAATCAACCGCGGGCGACGACCCGGGTGTAATAGCGGGTGAAACGCGACACCCGGACGGGCAGCGCGCGTTCCACGGCGGCCAGCGCGCGGTCGGTGTCGTCGATCGGGAACGCGCCCGACACCCGCAGCGACGCGACCGCCTCGTCGCAGCTGAGGCGGCCGGGACGGTAACGGTCCAGCTGCGCAATGAAGTCGTCCAGGCGCAAGCCATCCACGATCAAGAGGCCGCGGGTCCAGGCGTCGGGTTCGCCCGTGACGGCGCCGTCATGGCGGGCGCCCGCCCCTTCCAGCACGCCCTGTTCGCCCGCATTCAGGACCAGCGGCGGCCTTCCGTCCAGGGGCAGCAGTTCGACCGCATGCCGCAGCACCGCGACGCGCGTCTGCGTGTCTTGCCGGTTGACGGTGAAACGCGTGCCCAGCGGGCGCACCGTGCCGTGCAGCGTTGTCACGCGCAAGGGCGGCAAGCCCTGCGCGGCGTGTTCGGTATCAATCAGGATCTCGCCCGCGTGCACGGTGATATGGCGGCCGCGCGTGTCCACGGCCACGTCCACCGCGCTGGCGCTGTCCAGCCACAGCAAGGTGCCGTCCGTCAGGACCAGTTCACGTCGTTCGCCCGTTCCCATGCGGTAGTCGGCCAGATAACTGGCCGCCATCCGCTCGACCGGTAGCGTGCGCCAGGCCACCAGGCCGCCGGCGCCAAGCAGCGCCACCGCCCCCAGGCCGTTACGCAGCACGGCGCGCCGCCGCGTGAAGTGATGGTCGGCCCGGTACAGCGTATCGGCGGCCAGCCGCGCAGGCGCCGCGCCCAGCGTGCCGCGCAGCCGTTCGACCTGCCGCCAGATGCGGGCATGTTCCGGGTCGGCCGCCAGCCAGCGGCCATGCGCTGCCACATCGGCCGCGCTGACGTCATCGGCGCATAGCCGCGCATACCATTGCGCCGCCGCGGTAATTGTCTTGTCCGCCATCGCCGCCTACTGTCGTTCCAGGGCGTAGACCAGGCAGTGCTCGGTCGCGCGCGCCATGTACTTCTTGACCGAGCTGACCGTCACGCCCAGCTTGGCCGCGATGTCGGCATAGCTTGCGCCTTCCAGCTGCGACATGAGGAAAGTGCGCCGCACCTTGTCGCCCAGGCCGTGCAGCATGGCGTCGATTTCGCGGATGGTTTCCAGCAGTATGGCCTGCGTCTCGGGCGAGATCGCATGGGCCTCGGGCTGCTGCGCCAGGGTTTCCAGCCAGGCCCGTTCCAGCACCTGGCGGCGAATGTGGTCGACCAGCGTGCGTTGCGCCACCGTGGCCAGAAAGCTGCGCGGCTGCCGCACGCCCTGCAATTGGGCCATGGACGCGGGCGAAGCCAGCAAGCGGAGGAAAGTGTCTTGTGCCAGGTCGGCGGCCTCGGCGGGCACGCTCAGGCGGCGCAACAACCAGCCGCGCAGCCAACCGTGATGGTCGCGATAGAGCAAGCCCAGCTCGCGGTGCTCCAGAGATTCCGAGGACGACATGGCCGTAGCGCGACCGCTTCCTGATTTTTAAGAATGGGAATTGTAATCATTATTGATGATGGCGGGCAATTGCCCGCCATCTTCCCGGATGCCTGCCCGCCGCTACACCATGGGCGGCACCGTTTCACGCTCGGGGTGCCGGTGCTTGGCCAGCGCCTCGATGAACAGGCCCGCGCTTTTCGCCGGCGAGCCGCCGCCCATCAGCAGGCCTCCGTCCGACTCGTCAGGCGCAATGCCCGCCGATCCGAACAACTGCCCGCCCCGTCCCAACGCCAGCAGCGTCTTGCCGTGGCGGAAGGCGTCGCGCAGGAATTCCAGCGCCCGCCCGTCCGTCTGCAAGCGCCCCACGGCGCCCTCGCCGCCCGGGACGATGGCCCCATCGAACAGCCCCGAAGGGTGGTTGTCCAGCGACGCGTCCGCGTCCAACGTGCTGCCGTCCTCGGCCTGCACGGGGCCGATGCGCTGGCCCACCAGCCGCACCACCACGCCTGCCTTGATCAGCGCATCCGCCACGGCCGACACGGCCGCGCCGTCCACGCCTTCGGCCACCAGGATGGCGACCTTGCGCGTGGCGACGCCGCCATCGCCCGGTCTTGCGGTCAGCGACAGCGTCGGCGACACCTCGACCTCGGGCTTGGGCGGCTCGGCGATGGCGCGCGGCAAGGGCTCGGGCAAGGCCATGCCCAACTGGTCGGCCACGGCCATGGCCAGCTCGTCCGACACGTTGCGCAGCGACGCCACCATGCGCTGCCGGATTGCCGGCACCGTCAGCTTGCTTAGCTCAAAGGCGAAAGCGTTGATGATGTGCTGCTGTTCCCAGTCGGTCTGGCTATTGAAGAACAGCGTGGCCTGGTTGTAGTGCTCGGCGAACTTCTCGGGATGGCCGCGCAGTTCGTCGCCCGTCACCGGTTCCGGGAATGGCACGAAACCTTCCATGCCGGCCTGGAACGGGCAGCCGCCCGCCAGCGAATTCGGTTCATAAGCCACCCGTCCGCGATGGATGGCCTGGCGATGCATGCCGTCGCGCTGGTTGTTGTGCACCGGGGCAAGCGGCGCATTGATGGGGATCTCGTGGAAATTCGGGCCGCCCAGGCGCGAGATCTGCGTGTCCACGTAAGAATGGATGCGCCCGGCCAGCAGCGGGTCATTGGTGAAATCCACCCCCGGCACGACGTGCGCCGTGCAGAAGGCGACCTGCTCCGTCTCCGCGAAGAAGTTGTCGGGGTTGCGGTCCAGCACCATCCGCCCGATGGGCCTGACCGGCACCAGTTCCTCGGGCACGATCTTGGTGGCGTCCAGAACGTCGAAGCTGAAGCGTTCCGCCTCTTCTTCTGTAAAGACCTGCACGCCCAGTTCCCACTCTGGGCCGTTGCCGGCGTCGATGGCTTCCCACAAGTCGCGCCGGTGAAAGTCGGGGTCGGCCCCCGACACTTTGACCGCTTCGTCCCACACCTGGGAATGCGTGCCCAGCACGGGATTCCAGTGAAATTTCACCAGCCGCGATTCGCCTTCGGCGTTGACGAAGCGGAACGTGTGCACCCCGAAGCCCTGCATCATGCGGTAGCTGCGCGGAATGCCGCGGTCAGACATCACCCACATCAACATGTGCGTGGATTCCGGCATCAGCGACACGAAATCCCAGAACGTGTCGTGGGCGGATGCGGCTTGGGGCATGCCATGATGCGGCTCGGCCTTCACCGCGTGCACCAGATCCGGGAACTTCATCGCGTCCTGGATAAAGAAGACGGGGATGTTGTTGCCCACCAGGTCCCAATTGCCTTCATCGGTGTAGAACTTCACCGCGAAGCCGCGCACGTCGCGCGCCGTGTCCTTGGAGCCGCGTTCGCCCGCCACGGTAGAGAAGCGCACGAACACCGGCGTGCGCTTGCCCTTTTCGGCGAACAGCGACGCGGCCGTCAGGTCGGTCAGCGCCTCGTAGCATTCGAAGTAGCCGTGGGCGGCCGAGCCGCGCGCGTGCACGATGCGTTCAGGGATGCGCTCATGGTCGAAATGCGTGATCTTCTCGCGCAGGATGAAGTCTTTCAGCAAGGCCGGGCCACGCAAGCCCGCCTTGAGCGAATGCTGGTTGTCTGCGACGCGCACGCCCTGATTCGTGGTCATCATCTGATCGCCGGCATCCGAGCGCACGCGCGCCAGCCGGCCATCCACGGCATTCACGCCCGGGGCGGCCGCGTCGACGGTCTTGTCCGAGACCTCGCTTTCCGACAAGGTGCTGGCGCCCACGGACGGATCGGCAAGGGGTACGTGCGCACCGGTGACCGGGCAGCGTGCCGCCTCGGCGCCGTATTCGGCGGCCTTGTCGGCATTGTGGGGGATGGCCGCCACCGTGGCGCCCACGGCAGCGGCTCGCTTTAGGGCCGGATGGCCGGGCTTGCCGGCGGGACCAGCAGCGGGACCGCTATCGGTATTCATATAAGCGGTGTCGAGTGCACCGCCGCCCTTGCCTGCGGGGGGCTTGCCTGCGGGTTTCTTGCTTGCCATGGTCGGTCTCCTAGTGTTTCAGCATCTTGTCGCGCGACTGTTCGGCGCGGGATGCGCCGATCGCGGATTCCACCTGTTTGACCTCTTCGGGCGGCGGCAGCACGGCCGGAAAGCCCAACGACTCGATCCACAGTTCGCGGGACCAGCCTTGCGTGTGATACAGGTGATGGTCTTCGTCGGTCGCGACGGCGTCATAGGCCTGCTTCAGGATCTTGGCTTCCTTGCCCGTGTGCTGGTCGGCAATCACCCCGATCAGCGACCAATTCGCGTGATCCTTCGTTTCGGCCAGCACCACGCACTCGGTCGCCACCAGCTGCGCGGCATCCGGGTCCCCTGCACTGACCGCCATCTTCATGGCCTTGACCAGCGATTCGCCCAGATGACGGACCACCTCGCGGCCCGGCGTCTGGGTTTCGGGGTCGAGTCCCAGTTGTTCAAATACGGTCAAAAGGACGCGGTGGTGCGTGCGCGTTTCTTCCAGGTATTCCTTCCACTCTTTCTTCAGGTCGTCGTTGATGGCACAGGACACCGCGGTCTCGTAGACGGACAGGCCGCCGATCTCGGTCTCAAGCGCCTGATAGAGCAGTTCGTGGATCTGCTGGGCGTTTCCGGCTTTGTGTTTCATCAGGGGGCTCCTTGTTCAGTGGCACCTGCGGCCTGACCGGCCAGGGGCGGACAGTCAAGCGGATGAGGCGCCACTACAGCAATCCCCATGCCTGATCACGCAACGCCTGCCTTCGCGAAACGGGTGGGCCCGGAATCCTTAGCATCGCAACTCCGGCCCCAATTCGCTTAGAATTGGAACCATTCTCAATAAAATCAAAATCCGTCCGGCTCGCGGCGGCAACAACGAATAAAGAGGCTCGTTCTGAAATCCGGTTTCCGCCTATCCATGGCCTGGTTGCATACCTGGGTCGGCCTGTGGTTTTCCTGGCTGCTGTTCACGGTGTTCCTGACAGGGTCGCTGGCCGTGTTTTCCGAGCCCATCACCCACTGGATGACGCCCGAGCACCACGCGGCCGAAGCCCTGGCCGCCCAGCAGGAAAGCGCGCCCGTGGACCGCGCCCGCCGCCTGGAGCTGGCGATCGACTACATGTCTCGCAAGCACGCAGGCGCCGAGATGTGGGAGATCTGGCCCGTCAACCGCTCCCACGAAAACAGCCTGTCGGTCTATTGGTTCGACCAGAACGGCCAGTACGCCGATGCGGAACTGGACCCCGCGACCGGCGCCGAAATGGATGACCATCACGACGAGGAAGGCCGCGCCACGATGGGCGGCACGCACTTCGTGAACTTCCACTACACGCTGCACGAAAGCCATTACGGCCTGTGGATCGTGGCCTTCGCCACCATGGCGATGCTGGTGGCGCTGATTTCGGGCGTGGTCACCCACAAGCGCATCTTCAAGGACTTCTTCACGTTCCGCGTGAAAAAGGGGCAGCGTTCGTGGCTGGACGCGCATAACGCGGTCGCCGTGCTGACCCTGCCCTTCCAGTTCATGATCGCGTACACCGGCATCGTGATCTCCAGCGCCGAACTGATGCCTGCCCCGGTTGCCGCCCAATACGGCGCCGGCATGGAAGGCACCCGCCTGTACCTGGCCGAGATGCAGGGCGAAGTCAAACCGCTGCGCACCGGCACGCCGCTTGCAATGCCTAAGCTGGAACCCATGGTGGCCCAAGCCGAAGCGCTGATCGGCCAGGCCGCGCGCGCCATCGTCATCAACAACCCCGAAGACAGCTCCATGCGGATTGCGGTCTACGGCTGGAACGAAGACCGCGACACCTTCCACAACATCAGCGCCACCACCGGCATGGCCGAATTCTCGGGCGCCACGGGCGAACTCCTGCGCACGCGGCCCGCCGGCGGCGTCAATGGCGGCACGCCCGCGCTGGTGCGCCAGGTGATGAGCGACCTGCACATGGCGCGCTTTGGCGGGCTGGCCATCCAGTGGCTGTACTTCATCTGCGGGCTGGCGGGCGCCGCCATGATGGGCACGGGCGCCGTGCTGTTCATGGTGAAGCGGCGCGCCAAGCTGGGCAACGAATTCGGCGGCGCCACGGCGCGCATGTACCGGCTGTTCGAAGGCCTGAACGTAGCCGCGCTGGCCGGCCTGGCCGTGGCGTGCGTCAGCTACTTCTGGGCCAACCGCCTGCTGCCTGTGGCGCTGGAGAACCGGGTGCTGTGGGAACTGCGCTGCTTCTTCGGCGTATGGGCGCTGATGCTGGCGCTGGCCTGGCTGTGCAGCCCGCGCCGTGCATGGATCTCGCAACTGGGCTTGTTGGCAGCGCTGTGCCTGCTGCTGCCGGTAATGTCGTTCGCGTCGCTGGGCGACCATGTGTTCGCGCAGATCGCACGCGGCGATTGGGAAAGCGCCGGCGTTGAACTGACGGCCGTCGCCTTTGGCGTACTATCCGCCTGGGCGGCCATCCGTTTGTGGAAGAAGCCCCTGTCCGCGCCCGCCCAGCGCAAACCCCGCGCGAACCAAGAGGCAGCGGCATGAACATGAACGACGTATTCGCCATTGTGATGGCTTTGCTGCTGACCTACTCGGGCATGGCCTGCCTGAGCCTGGCGATGCCGCGCCATTACGACCAGGTCTGGGGCCGTGATCCATCGGCCGGCCATACGCGCGTGCTGCGCGGCGCCGGCGTGCTGTTGCTGGCGCTGGCGCTCCTGCCTTGCGTCGGCCTGTGGGGCAATACGGTGGGCGTGGTCGCGTGGCTGGGCTGGCTGTCCGCGGGCGCGCTGCTGTGGGTGGGCATGCTGTCCTGGGCGCCGCGTCCGGCCGCCAGCACCGCCGCCCTGGCGGTGGCCATTTCGCTGGCGGGCATCGGCATCGGCTTCTGAGGCCCATTGGGCACTGCGCTTTGCGCGGGCCCCTTCCCTGTGTTTGACCCGCATCAAACCAGGCTGATATCGCGCGCAAGCTACGCGCCGATAGCACCATATGTGGTGGTAGAGTTTTCACACCCCACTACATATGGTGTCAATAATGCCTATCCAACACATCCTCAAGCGTGACGGCCGCGTCGCGGACTTTGATCGCGACAAGATCGCGCACGCCATGGCGGCGGCCGGAACCAGCACCGGGGAGTTGGATCTGGCGGGCGCGCAGGCGCTGACCGATATCGTCATCAGCGCCTTGGCGGACCAACCCTGCCCCGGCGTCGAAACCATCCAGAACCGCGTCGAAGAAGCCCTGGTCAAGGCGGGCCACTGGCGCACCGCCCGCGCGTACATCGTGCACCGCGAACAGCATGCCAGGTTGCGCTCGCTGCGCCACACCCTGGTGGATGTGGAAAGCGCCATGGAGGAATACCTGGACCAGCGCGACTGGCGCGTCAACGCCAACGCCAACCAGGGCTACAGCCTGGGCGGCCTGATCCTGAACGTGGCGGGCAAGGTCACCGCCAACTACTGGCTGTCCATCGTCTTTACGCCCGAAGCGGGCCAGGCGCACCGCGACGGCGACATCCACATCCACGACCTGGACATGCTCAGCGGTTATTGCGCCGGCTGGTCGCTGCGCCGTTTGCTGACCGAAGGCTTCAACGGCATTCCCGGCAAGGTGGAATCCACCCCGCCCAAGCACATGTCGGCCGCCATCGGCCAGATCGTCAACTTCCTGGGCACGTTGCAGAACGAATGGGCCGGCGCACAGGCCTTCAGTTCCTTCGACACCTACATGGCGCCCTTCATCCGCCGCGACGCGATGACGTACGCCGAGGTGAAGCAAGCCATGCAGGAACTGATCTTCAACCTGAACGTGCCCAGTCGCTGGGGCACGCAGACGCCGTTCACCAACCTGACCTTCGACTGGACCTGCCCGGCCGACCTGAAGGAACAGGTGCCCTACGTGGGCGGCCAGGAAATGCCCTTCTGCTATGGCGACCTGCAGGCCGAAATGGACATGATTAACCGCGCCTACATTGAAGTGATGATGGCCGGCGACGCCAAGGGGCGCGTGTTCACGTTCCCCATTCCCACCTACAACATCACGCCCGACTTCGACTGGAACCATCCCAACACCGACCGCCTGTTCGAAATGACGGCGCGCTACGGCCTGCCCTATTTCCAGAACTTCCTGAATTCAGACCTGGAACCCCATATGGTGCGGTCCATGTGCTGCCGCCTGCAGCTCGACCTGCGCGAACTGCTCAAGCGCGGCAACGGCCTGTTCGGATCGGCGGAGCAGACCGGATCGGTAGGCGTGGTCACCGTCAATTGCGCCCGTCTGGGCTACACCTGCCAAGGCGACGAGGCGAAGTTGATGGCGCGCCTGGATACGCTCCTGGGCCTGGGGCGCGACGTGCTGGAGACCAAGCGCAAGGTGGTGCAGCGCTACATCGACCAGGGCCTGTACCCCTATACCCGGCGCTACCTGGGCACCTTGCGCAACCACTTCAGCACGCTGGGCGTGAACGGCATCAACGAGATGATCCGCAACTTCACGCATGATGCCGAGGACGTGACCACCGCCGCCGGCCATGCGCTGGCCGTGCGCCTCCTGGACCGCGTGCGCGACCGCATGACCGAATTCCAGGAGCAGACCGGTCACCTCTACAACCTGGAGGCTACGCCCGCCGAAGGCACGACCTACCGCTTCGCGCGCGAAGACAGGAAGCGCTATCCCGGCATCCTGCAGGCGGGGTCCGACGCCCAGCCCTACTACACCAATTCCAGCCAGTTGCCGGTGGGCCATACCGACGACCCGTTCCACGCACTGCAACTGCAGGAAACGCTGCAAAGCAAGTACACGGGCGGCACCGTGCTGCATCTGTACATGAACGAAGCCGTATCGTCCGCCGAAGCATGCAAGCAGCTGGTGCGCCGCGCGCTGTCGAATTTCCGGCTGCCGTACATCACGGTCACACCCACGTTCTCGATCTGCCCCAACCACGGTTATCTGGCCGGGCATCACGAGTTCTGCCCCAAGTGCGACGCGGAACTGTTGGCCAAGCAATCCGCGTGCTGCGCACCCGCCTAGCGCGCGACATCCCGCCGGGCGCAAGCCCGGCCTTCACCCCAAGGAGTCCTCGATGCAAACCTTGACCGTCCCCGCCCCCACCGCCGCGGCACCCGTCCTGCAACTGGACGACAGCCAGCGCGTGCGCTGCGAAGTCTGGACCCGAGTGATGGGCTACCACCGTCCCGTCTCTTCCTTCAACACCGGCAAACAAGGCGAATTCAATGAACGCCGCTTCTTCGTCGAGCAACGCGCCTGAAGGCGCGCCTCAACACGCTGAGTCCGGTACGCGCAGGCTGGCCGCAAGGCCGGCCTACGCGGCCCCGCCCCAGCCCGTTGTCCAACCGCTGCCGCGGCATTCGCCCGCCATCGGCGGGCTGGTGCCCTTTTCCACGGTGGACTGGCCCGGGCAACTGGCCGCCGTCGTCTTCATCTCGGGCTGCCCCTGGCGCTGCCATTACTGCCACAACACCGAATTGCAAACCCGCGCCGCCCGGTACGACTGGCGCCAAACGCGAGCCTTCCTGGCCACGCGCACCGGCCTGCTGGACGCCGTGGTGTTCTCGGGCGGCGAGCCTTTGAGCGAACCCCGGCTGCCGGCGCTGATCCGCGACGTGCGGCGCATGGGATATCGGGTGGGCCTGCACACGGCGGGCATCTATCCCTTGCGCCTGGCCGATGTGCTGCGCCATCTGGATTGGGTCGGGCTGGACATCAAGGCCGATGCGCAGGGCTACGACGACATTACCGGCCGCCGCGATTCCCAGCGCCCCGCGCTGGCCTGCCTGACGCAACTGCTGTCCGCCGGCACGGAGTTCGAATGCCGCATCACCTGGCATCCCGACTGGCTGGATGAAACGCGGCTGCTGGCGCTGGCCCGCGAATTGGCGCGCCGCGGCGTGCGGCGCTTTGCGGTGCAAGGCGCGCGCAGTTCGACCGGCACCCCGCCCGGCCGTGCGCTTAGCACGCAGGGGCAAGCCCGGCTGACTGAGTGGTTTGCGGAATTCGCCTATCGCTGAGCCAACAACGCCGCCAGCGTCGCATGAAAGCGTGGCGATCCGATCGCCCCGACGTTGCAGCGCGACCAGGGCGATGTGGCCGTCGGGTCCACGCTGAACACGCGGCCGGGCGCCATGATGACCTTTTCGGGCATCAGGTCGGCCGCCAACGTCAGCGAATCGGACACGCCGGGAAACGCCGACCACAGGTAAAGCGAACTGCCGGGCCGCGCAAAGACCTCGGCTCCCAACGAATCCAGCACCTGCAGGGCATGGCCGGTGGCGGCCTCCAGCCGTTGCCGCAGCCTGACCAGATGTCGCTCGTAATGCCCGTCGCGCAGCATCACATCCACCATGCGTTCGCAGTATTCCGAACTGCTGACGTGCACCAGGGCTTTCAGGTCGGCCAGGTCGCTGGCCAGCGCCGCGTTGCAGGCGATGAAGCCCACTCGCAGCGCCGCTGAAAACGATTTCGAGAAGCTCCCGATATAGATGGTGCGCTCCAACTGGTCGAGTGCCGACAGCCGGACCGCGGACGTGGGCTTGAAATCGGCCAGCGAGTCGTTTTCCACCACCATCAGGTTGTAGCGCTCGGACAACTGCAGGACCTTATAGGCCTTGGCCAGCGAAATATCGGAACCAGTAGGGTTGTGCGCCAGCGACTGCGTGAAGAACAGCCGCGGCTTTTCGCGCTGCAACAAGGCTTCCAGCGCCACCACGTCGGGCCCATCGGACAGGCGCGGCACGCCCAGCATGCGCACGCCCGCCAGCTTCAGCTTGCCGAACAGGGGGTAGTACCCCGGGTTGTCCACCAGCACCGTCGCGCCCGGCGGCACGAAGTAGCGGATCACCAGATCCATGGCCTCGTTCGCGCCGTGCGTCAGTACCAGTTGCCGGGGCGCCACGTTCACGCCGACGTCGCCCAGTTTGCGCACCAGGCTTTCGCGCAGCGGCGCGTAGCCGAAGCGGCTGCCATAGCGGAACAAGGCGCCCAGGCCTGTGCGCACCACCTTCTGGTGATAGCGATCCATGCGCATGTCGGCCAGCCACTCCACGGGCGGAAAGCCGTCGCCCGCCTGCACTGCGTCAGGCTGCGTCTTGAGTTGCTCACGCATCAGCCACACGATGTCCATCGCGCGGCTTAGCTGCCCGGGTTCCTCGTCAGCCGTCTTGCGCGCGAAATCACCGTCCAGCACGAAGAAGCCCGCGCCGCGCCGCGGTTCCACCAGCCCTTGGGCCACCAGCATTTCAAACGCCACGACCACGGTGTTCTTGGCGTACCGGTGCAGCTGCGAGAGCTCACGCAAAGACGGGAGTTTGTCGCCCGGCCGGTACACGCCGTCGGCAATCTGCTGGCCGATCAGCTTGGCCAGGCTTTCGGCGATGGGCGCGGCGCGCGGCCGCCTGCCCGGTTTGCTTGCGTCTTCCATGCGTTGTTTTCCGCTTGAGTCCGGGCCAGAATTGGTGCAGTGCGATGGTACTGTTTGCCCAAACTGTACCTCTCAATAGCGGTACAGTTTACCTAGAATCAGGCCACTTAATTCTTATACGGAGACCTGCCATCGTGGCCGATTCACGCTTGCCCAACTTTCGCGCGCTGACCCCTGCGCAACGCCTGGCCGCGATTGCGGACGCCGCTTCGCTGACCCCTGAAGAACAGCAGTTGCTGGCCCGACCGGGCGCGCTGGGCCTGGACCGTGCCGACGGCATGATCGAAAACGTCATCGGCGCGTTCGAACTGCCGCTGGGCGTGGCGGGCAACTTCCAGGTCAATGGCCGCGACGTGCTGGTGCCAATGGCGGTGGAAGAACCGTCCGTCGTGGCGGCAGCCTCTTTCATGGCGAAGCTTGCGCGCGAATGCGGCGGCTTCGAGACGTCCAGCAGCCGTCCGCTGATGCGTGCCCAGGTCCAGGTGCTGGGCCTGACGGACCCGCATGGCGCGCGCCTGGCGCTACTGCGCGAACGCGAGCGCATCGTCACGCTGGCCAACAGCCGCGACAAGGTGCTGATTGGCCTGGGCGGCGGCTGCCAGGACCTTGAAGTCCATGTCTTTCCCGACACCCCGCGCGGCCCGATGATCGTGATGCACCTGATCGTAGACGTGCGCGACGCGATGGGCGCCAACACCGTCAACACCATGGCCGAGGCCGTGGCGCCGCTGGTCGAAGAAATCACCGGCGGCTCGGTGCGCCTGCGCATCCTGTCCAATCTGGCCGACCTGCGGCTGGCGCGCGCCCGCGTGCGCCTGACGCCCCAGGTGCTGGACACCAAAGACCGTAGCGGCGCCGAGATCATCGAAGGCGTGCTGGACGCCTACACCTTCGCCGCCGTCGACCCCTACCGCGCCGCCACGCACAACAAGGGCATCATGAACGGCATCGACCCCGTCATCGTGGCCACCGGCAACGATTGGCGCGCGGTGGAGGCCGGCGCGCACGCCTATGCCGCCCGCTCGGGCCGCTACACGTCGCTGACGCAATGGGAAAAGGACACCTCCGGCGCGCTGGTCGGCACGATCGAGATGCCCATGCCCGTGGGCCTGGTGGGCGGCGCGACCAAGACGCATCCGCTGGCCAAACTGGCGCTGAAGATCATGGACGTGAAATCGGCGCAGGAACTGGGCGAAGTGGCGGTCGCCGTCGGCCTGGCGCAGAATCTGGGCGCGTTGCGCGCGCTGGCCACCGAAGGCATCCAGCGCGGCCACATGGCGCTGCATGCCCGCAACATCGCATTGGTGGCCGGCGCCGTGGGCGCCGAGATCGATACCATCGCCAAGCGCATGGCGGCGGAGCAGGACGTCCGCACCGACCGCGCGCTGGCCTTGCTGGAGGAACTGCGGCAGTCGCGATAAGCCCGGCCGGCCCCGGCCATATAAGAACAGAGGCGGCGCGCGGCATGGCCCGCGCCGCTCGACCATAACGGAGAGAGACATGGAAGCAAAATCCCCGGCGCCATCCTGGCGCCTGGCCGAGGTATGGAGCGACACCGTGGACCTGCGCCAACTGGCGTGGGCCATCGGCATCGGCATCACCATCAGCGTGGCGGGTTTCTATGCCGCCAGCCGCTGGTTGCGCGGCATGGTCGCGTCCCCCGAACTTGCGCACGCCTACGCCATGCTGGCGGGGTTGGCCGGCTGCGTGATCGCCGGCGTCATCTGCGCGCGCCTGTTCCCGCCCAAACGCGAAGTCATCGAACACACCTCCACCCATGACCCCGCCTGGCGCGCCGAAGTGCTGGCCGAACTGGCCGAGCAGCCCGGCGGCCTGGGCACGCTGGCCGATCTTCCGGAAGCGGTCGTGCGCGAGCTGAAGGAACTGGACCTGTACGACCTGTTCACCGAGCCGCCCACCGCCCAGACGTCCGCCGCGCCCGCCCGCCCCCTGGGCGCATCCAAGGAGGCACTGGCATGAGCGATCCCGCCCTGCTTGAACAAATCATGGTGGCCGCCGCGATGGGGCTGCTGGGCGCGGTGGTGTTCGCCGCGATCGGCCTGGTATCCGGCACCGACGAAACCACGACGCTAGCCCCTCTGACCTTGCTGGTGGTGCTGCTGGGCGTACCGCCCGCCGGCGTATTCACCTTCTTCCTGGCCGGCGCGGTGGCCAAGCACATGACGCACGCCGTGCCCACTGCCCTGCTTGGCATTCCCGGCGACACGCTGGCCACACCACTGCTGCAGGACGCGAACATGCTGCGCAAGCTGGGCGTGCCGCACATCGCCCTGCGCAAGATGGTGTCCGGCGCCATCGTGGCCGCCTTTGTCGCCGTGCCGCTGGCCGTGCTGTTCGCCGTGCTGCTGGCGCCGTTCGGCGCCGCCATCACCAAGTCCGCGCCGTGGATCTTCCTGGCGGCGGCTGTGCTGATCGCCTATTTCTCGGCTGGCCGCTGGGCCGCGGTGGCGCTGCTGGTGCCCTTCGTGGTCGTCATCATCGCGCTGCAAAGTCTGACGGCCAAGTACGGCGTCAAACTGAGCATCAGCTATTTCCTGGGCATCGCCATCGGCCCGCTGATCGCAGACCTGTTCACGGTGATCTCGCCGATGGGCCGCGCGAAGATGATGCGCGACAAGGTGCGCACGTTCTCGCTGGCGCCTGACGTCAAGGGCTGGTCGGGCTACTTCCCCAACCCCTTGAAGGTGATGGACCGCACGCAGACGCGCTGGACGCTGGCCACGGCGGCGATTTCCAGCGCCACCTTCGTGTTCAGCCCCGTCGCAATGACCGTGGTGCTGGGCGAACTGGTCGGCTCGCGCATCAAGCACGCCTACCATCGCCTGACGACGGTGCTGTCGGCGCGCAATGGCGTCACCGAAGCCACCTACATCGCCGAGGCGCTGATTCCGCTGATCGCCTTCGGCCTGCCGCTAAGCCCCGTTGCCGCCGGCCCTGCCGCCCCGCTCTTCAACGCCCCGCCGCGCTTTACCGTGGATGCCGCCACGGGCCAGACGCACAATCTGCACAACCTGCTGAACCACTGGGAATTCCTGGGCTACGGCATGCTGGCAGTGCTGCTGGCGGCGCTGGTGTCCTACCCCTTTGCGATGAACTTCGCGCGCCGCGCCGCGCTGTTCGTGTCGCGCAAGGTCAGCCACGAAGCCATCATCGCCACGTTCGTGGGCCTGATCATCGTGATCAGCATCTGGGAAGGCCAATTCCTGGGCCTGCTGGTGATCCTGACGATGGGCCTGTTCGGCGGCCTGCTGTCGCGGCTGTTCGGCTTCAATACCGGCGTGCAGTTCATGGGGTACTACACCGCCGTGCTGTCGGTGCCCGCCATCGTGAAGTTGATGGCGTAGGCCTCCCTAGTCCGGCAACGGCGCCTCCAGGATCGCCCCGGTCGCGGATTCCGTCATCACGACGGAACCGCCGCCGGGGCGTATCGCCACATTGGTGACGGTGCTGGCGCCGAGTGGGCTTTTCAGGAAGTGCGTGACCTCGCCCCGCGTATTCAGCACGAAAACACCTCCCAAGCTGGCGTGGGCCACCAGCAACCGGCCGTCCGGCGTGGTTGCCAGGCCATCCGGCCCGCTGGTACCGAAAAACGTCCGGAACGCCCCCATCTTGGTGATGGAGCCATCCGGCATCACGGGCGCCCGCCACACCTGATTGGCCCGGGTCACCGCCACGAAGAGCACCTTTTCCTCGGCGTCCAGGGCGATGCCATTAGGACTGGGCGCGTTCGCCAGCAGCAAGTCCAGGCGGCCGGCGTCGGCATCGTAGCGGTAGACGCGCCCCTGCGGGTCGTGCAGCCCGGTCTGCCCCTGATCCGTGAAATACAGCCTGCCGGCCCGATCGAAAACCAGGTCATTCACGCCCTTGAACGACTCGCTGTTGCGGTGCCCCAGCACCGTTTCCACCTGGCCGCTCGCCATGTCGCAACGCAGGATGCCCAGCCGGTAGTCAGCCACCCACAAGCTGCCGTCGCGATGCAGCGCCAGCCCGTTGGGCCAGCCACCGGTTTCGGCGACCGTGTGCCAGTCGTGCATGCCGTCGACCCGCAGAATGCGCCCATGCGGAATGTCCGTTACATAGAGCGCGCCCGACGCGTCGAACACCGGCCCTTCCAGAAAGCAGTCGACGATATGGCCCGCCTTGTTGGCGTCGGCCCACGCGCTGCGCTGCTTGCGCCGCAAGCCTTCAGGCAGGATGGCGATGACGTGTGCCTCGATGACGACGGGCGGCGTGAAGTCCAGATTCCACATGGCAACCCCCTTATTCCGGCTTGATACCGACGCGTTTTCCCACGTCCGCCCAAAGCACGACCTGCTGCTGGACATAGCCGCCGAACTCGCCCACGGTCATCGACCGGTGCTGCGCGCCTTGGCGCGCCATGTTCTCGCGCATCGCCGGGTCGCTCATCACCTGGGAGACCAGGCGATTCATCTTGTCGACGATGGCAGGCGGCGTGCCCTTCGGCGCGGCCAGGCCGAACCAGTTCAGCACCTGATAGGACGGCAAGCCCGCTTGGGCGAACGTCGGTACGTCAGGCAACGTCGCCAGGCGCGCGTCGCCGCTGACGGCAAGCGCCCGCACGCGGCCGCCTTGCACAGGCGGAATTGCGGTGGGCGCCGCCGTGACCAGCACGTCGATCTGCCCGGCCATCACGTCCGCCAGCGCCGCGCCGGCGCCCCGGTACGGAATATGCGTCAGCGAAATGCCGGCTTCGCTCTTGAACATCTCGGCCGCCAGATGTGTCGAACTCGCCTGGCCGCCGGACCCGTAATTCAGCTTGCCGGGATGGGCGCGCGCATAGGCCACCAACTGCTCCATCGTCTTGAAGGGCGACTTCTCCGGCACCAGCAGCACCAGCGGCGTTTCAATGATCTCGCTGACGTGGATCAGGTCGTTCCGGTAATCCCACGGCAGCTTCGCGAACAGCAGCGGCAGCATCGTGTAGGTGGTGTCCGTCACCAGGAAAGTGCTGCCGTCGGGCGCCGACCGCACCACTTCCTGGGTGGCGATCGTGCCGGACGCGCCGGTCTTGTTATCGACGATGAACGTCTTGCCCGTCGCCTCGGACAGCTTCTGCGCGACCTGGCGCGCGGCGTAGTCCGTCGTGCCGCCAGGCGAATACGGCACGACCAGCCGCACGGGCTTATCGGGCCAGGCGGCCGCGTCGCCCGCGGCGTGGACCGGCAGGCAGGCCATGCCGATTAGGGCGGCGGCCAACAGGCGGGGCATGGCGCGCCCGCGCTTGAAAATGGATTTCATCGGGTTGTCTCCTTCGGGGTTCTGGCTGGCCGCTTCAAGAGGCGGTCTGGATATTGGCCTCGCGGATCAGGCGGGCCCACTTCTGCTGTTCCTGCAGGATGTATTGCTGCGCCGCCTCGGGTGTGCCGCCCATCGCGGTGCTGCCTTCCGCGGTGAATAGCGCCACCGTGGCCGGATCGGCCAGTACCTTTTCCACGACGCCGTTCACCGCCTGGATCACCTCGCGGGGGGTGCCGGTCGGCGCCACCAGCGCCTTCCAATCCAGCGCCTCGAAGCCGTCGAAGCCGGACTCGGCCACCGTAGGGACGTCGGGCAGGATCGGCAGCCGCGCCCGCGCGGTCACGGCCAAGGGGCGCAGCACTTTACCTTTCAGCATTTCCTGCGCGGCCTGCGGCGTGGCGAACATATAGTCGGTGTTTTCGCCCAGCAGGTCGTTCAGGGCCGGGGCCGCGCCGCGGTACGGCACGTTCAGCACTTCGAACTTCGCCTGGTACGCCAGCAGCTCGCCCGCCAGATGGCCCACCGTGCCCGACCCCGCCAGGGCCTGCTTGATAGAGCCGGGCGCGGCGCGGGCGTCACGCACCAGATCCGCCAGCGTGTTCCAGCGCGCGTTGGCCTTCACCACCAGCACCACGGGCAGCGACGCGATCAGCGCGACGGCGGCGAAATCCTTGCCCGCGTCAAACGGCATCTTCGGCATCAGCGCCGGATTGATGGCCAGGTTGGAGGTCTGCCCCAAGCCCAGCATGAACCCGTCGGGCTTGGTCTTGGCCACATAGTCCAAGCCGATGTTGCCGCCAGCGCCCGGGCGGTTTTCGACCACGACCGACCAGCCGGCCAGGCCGGTGATCTTGGCGGCGATGGCGCGGGCCACCGAATCTGTTCCGCCGCCGGGCGTGTACGGCACGATCAGCCGGATCGGCCGGCCATCGGGGTAGCCGCCGGCCGTCTGCGCCCACAACGGCAATGCCGCCGTGCAGAGGGCTGCGCCCAGGAATGAGCGTCGGGATAGCGTGATCATGAGGGTTTGTCTCCTTGTGTAATGTGCCTTGCCTTCAAGGCCGCGATTTCATCGTCGCGATAGCCGGCGGCGCGCAAGAGCTCGTCGGTGTGTTCGCCCACGGCCGGTGGCTGCAGGCGGATGGGCGGCTGGACGCCGTCCAATGTCAGCGGGGCCAGCGGCACCCGGGTTTCGCGGCCGTCCGGCAACGTGACCGGCGCAAGCCCGCCCGTGGCCTTCAGGTGCGGATCGTCGAAGAGCTGCTCGGGCCGGGTGATGGGCGCGAACGGCAGGCCCTCTTGTTCGAACCGGGCCGCCAGTTCCGACGCGCGGTAGCCGGCCAGATGCGAACGCAGCTGCGGCATCAGCCAATCGCGGGCCTGCACCCGGTCGTTGTTCGTCTTCAGGCGCGGGTCCGCCAACCATTCCCCCAGGCCGAACGCGCGGCAGAAAATGTCCCATTGCTTGTCGCTGACGACCGCCAGGAACACCTGTTCGCCATCCTTCACCGTGAAGACGTCGTACACGGCCCATGCGGAAATGCGGCTGGGCATCGGCGCCGGCGCATTCCCCGTCATGGCGTGCTGCATCATGTGCTGCCCCACCAGGAAGACGTTGTTTTCGAATAGCGAAGCCTGCACTTCCATGCCCACGCCGGTATGTTCGCGTTGGGCCAGCGCCGCCATGGCCCCCATCGCGCCGAACATGCCGCCCATGATGTCGTTGACGCTGGCGCCGGCGCGCAGCGGATCGCCGGCGCGGCCCGTCATGTAGGCCAGCCCGCCCATCATCTGCACCACCTCGTCCAGGGCGGTCCGGTTCTCGTACGGCCCCGGCAGGAACCCCTTGTGGCTGACATAGATCAGCCGGGGGTTGCGCGCCTTCAGCGCGGCGTACCCCAAACCCAGTTTTTCCATCACGCCGGACTTGAAGTTCTCGCTGACCACGTCGGCCGAATCGATCAGGCGAAGCGCGGCCTCGATGCCTTCTGGCTGCTTCAGGTCCAGCGCGATGCTCTTCTTGTTGCGGTTGAACATGGGGAAGAAACCCGCGCCCGAGCCCAGCAGCCGGCGCGTGGAATCGCCCCCCATCGGTTCGACCTTGATGACCTCGGCGCCCAGGTCCGCCAGCAGCATGCCGCAGGTGGGCCCCATCACCATGTGGGTGAACTCGATGACGCGGATGCCTTCGTACGGAAGGCGGGACGGGGAACGGCTGGACATATGAGGCACCTTAAAAAGGAATGGATCGACGCCCTGCGGCAGGCTTCAGGCAAAGCGCCGCCCTGCGCGGCCGGCGCGTGTAGCGCCCGGCCGCGTTGGCATCGCGATCGGTAAAGGGGGGCTAGCGCGGCGGCGTGAAACCCTTGGGTAATCCGGCGTCGGGCGTCATGCCGTACAAGGGCTCGCCCGGCAGGCCGGCGGCAAGCGGCGCACGCGCCGCGATGATGTTTTCCAGCGAGATCCCGGTACGCACGCCCATCGCCTCGAACATGAACACCAGATCTTCCGTGACGACGTTGCCCGACGCGCCGGGCGCGTAGGGGCACCCGCCCAATCCCCCCAGCGAACTGTCGAAGGTGCGCACGCCCTCGTCCCAGGCCGCCAGGCAATTGGCCAGTCCCAATCCGCGGGTGTTGTGCATATGGGCCGCGCCGGCATGCGAACCGATTTCGCTGCGCAAGCGCCGGAACAGGCGACGCACCTGAGCGGGGTTGGCATAGCCCACGGTATCGGACAGGCCGGACTCATCCGCGCCGGCCGCGACGCACATTGCCGCCAGCCGGATGACGTCGTCCTCCGGCACCAGGCCTTGCAAGGTGCAGCCGAACGCCGTTGAAATGCCCGCTTCCAGCTTCACGCCGGGTGCGATGGCGTCGCGCAGTTGCGCGATGGCGCGGACTTCTTCGACCATGTCTTCGGGCGTCTTGCGCACGTTGGCTAGCGAATGGGCGCGGCTGGCGGAAACCGGCATCGTCAGCTTATGGACGCCTGCGCGCAACGCGGCCTCCGCACCGCGCAGATTGGGGACCAGCGCCATCACCGTCACCCCGGGATGCCCGACCGCGTGGGCGACCACTTCCGCCGCATCGGCCATTTGCGGCAGCAGCCGGGCCGGCACGAACGACGCCACTTCGATTTCGCGCAATCCCGCCGCGACCAGCGCATCGATCCACCGCAACTTGTCCGCCGTCGGCATGGTGGCCTTCACCGATTGCAGCCCGTCGCGCGGTCCGACTTCGCTGATCAGGACGTCGGTGGAATTTGGGGCGTCATGCGCCATGCTTGCGTCTCCGTGATATTCTATCTAATAGAATGATGTTCTTTAGAATAGAATTAAATGCAAACAGGAAATCGCTGTCAAGCGCGTTTTAGGCACAACGCCAAGCGGCCCTATGCCTACAATGGCCGCCAATCGTTCTAAAGGATGGAATATGCCGACTGTTGTCCGCCGCAGCGCCGGAGCTGGCCATGCCCCGTAAAGCCGTCACCGAATCCGTGGCAGACGCCGATGCCGCCGCAGGCGGCGTCGCCGCGGTCGACCGGGCGATGAGCCTGATGGCGGTCTTCACGCCCGCTGACCGCACGCTGTCGCTGGGCGAACTGGCCGACCGCACACGGCTCTACAAGAGCACCGTGCTGCGCCTGCTGGCGTCCCTGGAGCATGCGCAATGGATCCGCCGCCTGGACGACGGCCGCTACGCGCTGGGCCCCGAAGTGGCCCGCCTTCACAGCATTTATTCCGCCTCGTTTTCGCTGGAGCACGTGGTCATGCCCGTGCTGCGCGAACTGGTGGCGACGACCGGCGAAAGCGCGGCCTACCACGTGCGCCAGGGCGATGCGCGCCTGTGCCTGTACCGCGTGGATTCCCCCCACCCGGTGCGCGACCACATCCGGGCGGGCGACCTGCTGCCGCTGGAACGCGGCAGCGGCGGGCGCGTGCTGACGGCCTATGACGACATCCTGGGCCATGCGCCGGGGCCGGATCAGGCGCTGTATGCCCGGATCCGCCATGATGGCTATTTCGCTGCAATGGGCGACCGGCTGAGCGAAGTGGCGGGCATCTCCGCCCCCGTTTTCCTGTTGTCGGGCGGCATCGCGGCGGCGGTGACGCTGACTGCCCCCGCCCACCGTTACAACCCGGATCACCTGACGCCCGTGCAGGAGGCCGCCCGCCGCCTGACGGGCCGCGTCGGCTGAGCGCAAGCGCCCTGCCATTGCCCGGCGGCTTGATCCCGCGCAAGGCGACCCGTCATCCCTTGTTCTAGCCTCTGTCCACTTGACCAGAGGAAAGACTCAACATGACGTGGTTCAAATCACTCAAACTCGCCGGACGCGAATTGCTGCCCATCGTTCAGGGCGGCATGGGCGTCGGCGTGTCCGCTCACCGTCTGGCCGGCACCGTTGCCAGCCAGAACGCGGTGGGCACCATCGCCAGCATCGATTTGCGCCATCACCACCCGGATCTGCTCGAAAAGACCGACAAATGCAATGACCGCGACGCCATCGACCGCGTCAATCTGGAAGCGCTGGACCGCGAAGTGCGCGCCGCGCTGGACACGGCGCAGGGGCGTGGCCTGGTCGCGGTGAACGTCATGAAGGCCGTGCGCGGCCACCCGGCGCTGGTGCGCCAGGCCTGCGAAAGCGGCGCGCAAGCCATCGTGATGGGCGCCGGCCTGCCCATGGACCTGCCCGAAATGACGGCCGACTTTCCCAAGGTTGCGCTGGTGCCGATCCTGTCGGAAGCGCGCGGCGTGGCCGTCGTGCTGAAAAAGTGGATGAAAAAGGGCAAGCTTGCCGACGCCGTGGTCATTGAACATCCGGGCCACGCCGGCGGGCATCTGGGCGCCGCGCGCCTGGACGATATCCACCATGAACGTTTCGATTTCCAGCGCGTGCTGACCGAATGCCACGCGTTGTTCGACGAGCTGCAACTGGGCCAGGACGCGCCCCGCCTGATCGTCGCCGGCGGCGTGGGCAGCCATGACCAGGTACGCCACTGGCTTGCCAACGGCGCCGATGGCGTACAGGTGGGCACGGCATTCGCCGTCACCCGGGAGGGCGACGCGCACGAGAACTTCAAGCGCGTGCTGATGGACGCCGACCCGTCGGAACTTGCCGAATTCACCAGCGTGGCCGGCCTGCCCGCGCGCGCGGTGGCAACGCCTTGGCTGACCCGCTACCTGCGCCAGGAAAAGACGCTGCAGGACGGCACGCGCGCCGATCCGCGCCGGTGCAGCCAGCGCATGGATTGCCTGACGCAATGCGGGCTGCGCGACGGCCTGTCGAAATTCGGCCAGTTCTGCATCGACCTGAAACTGGCGGCGGCGCTACGCGGCGAGGTCAGCCGGGGCCTGTTCTTCCGCGGCGCGTCCAAGCTGCCGTTCGGCGGCGCCATGCGTTCGGTGCGCGAATTGATGGACTATCTGCTGCACGGGCAGATGCCCGCCACCGCCTGACGGGGCGCCTTGGGGCCTGCCGGCCCTAACGCGCCGCCGACAGTTCGAACTGGAACACCGCGCCGCGCTCGGCACGTTCCACCAAGCGGATCTCGCTCTGGTGCAGTTGCAAGATGCGCTGCACGATCACCAAGCCCAGGCCGCCCCCGTCGCGCGGCCCGCGGCTCAGCGCAGACGCCCGCGTGAACAGGCCCGCGCGCAGTTCGGGCGGAATGCCCTGGCCCGAATCGCTGACCTGCACCTGCACCCGACTTTGCGCCACGCCCAGTTGCAGTTCGATCCGGCCGCCGGGCGGGCTGTGACGAATGGCGTTGTCCAGCAGGTTCGTCAGGACGCGTTCGATCAGCCCCAAGTCCGCGCGCACCAGCGGCAGCGCCTGCGGGATGTCGGTGGTCAGTTGCTGCTGGCGCGCTTCAGCAGCCAGTTCGAATTTCTGCAGCACGTCCTGTACCAGTTCCGGCAGCGAAAACGTTTCCGGTTCCAGCCGCACCAGACCCGATTCCAGCCGTGCCAGCTCGAACAATTCCTGGGCCAGCCGGCCCACCTTGCGGCTTTGCGCCAGCGCGATGTCCAGATAACGGCGGCGTTCGCCGGCATCCAGCGTTTCGTCTTTCAGGCGCAGGGTTTCCAGGTAACCGTGCAACGACGTCAGCGGCGTGCGCAGATCGTGCGAGATATTGGCGACCAGGTCGCGCCGCTGCTGGTCCTGACGCGTCAACTCGCGCCACTGGTCGGATATCCGCCGGCCCATCTGCACGAAGCTGCGCCGCAGCACCGAGATCTCGTCCCCGTTGCGGTCCGACGCGTCGCCCGGACGCTCCAGCGCGGCCAGCGCCTGGCCGTCGTCGCCATCAAAAGCCCGCACCGCCCGGGTCAGGCCGCGCAATGGCCGCGTAATCAGGGCAAACGCAGTCAGGCCCGCCACCAGCCCCAGCAAGGCCACCAACGCGATCGACCACAGCGTCGTGCGCAAGACCGAGCTGCGCGACACGGACATCGCCAGCGCATCGTGCGCTTGGCCTTGCAGCACCACGTAGACATAACCCTTGTCCTGCCCCGCCACCCGCACGGGCGCCGCGCTGAACACCTTTTGCACCCCGGCATTGCGCGGGTCGTCGCCCACGATGGGCAGCATGCCGCCCTCCAGCAGGCGTTTGACCGGCGCAAGGTCGACGTGGTCGCGCTTGATCTGGCCGGCGGGGGCCGCGTCGCCGACAATGCGGCCGTCGTTGGACAGCAGGTAGACCTCGACCGCGGGGTTGACGGCCATCAGCATATCGAACAACGAACGCACGGCATCCGGCTTCCACCCGTTGGTGTCCATAAGCTCCGTCGTGCCCGCGATATGCTGCGCCAACCCGCTGGACAGGCGCTGCACGACCTCTTGCTCGTAGCGGGAATTGGCGGCGATCTGCAACCAGGCCGATGCGCCGCAGCAGGCCAGCAACAGCAGTGCAAAGACGCCGGACAGGCGTTGGGTCAGGGTGAAGCGTTTCATGATGCGCCTCCCGTCGCGCCCGGCGCTGCCGCGAACTTGTAGCCCCTGCCCCAGACAGTCAGGATGCGCTGCGGGTTGGAGGGGTCGACCTCGATCTTGGTGCGCAGCCGGTTTATGTGCGTGTTCACCGTGTGCTCGTAGCCTTCGTGCTGATAGCCCCACACATGGTTCAACAGATCCATCCGGGAAAAGACCTTGTCGGGATGGCGGGCAAAGAAATGCAGCAGGTCGAACTCGCGCGGCGTCAGGTCCAGCCGGCGCTCGTCGACGTCCACGGTGCGTGAAATCGGATCGATGGCAACGCCATGCACGGCCAGGCTGCCGGCATCGATGCGCGCATTGCGTTCAACGGCATCACTACGGCGCAGCAGCGCCCGCACCCGCGCCACCAGTTCCAGCATGGAAAACGGCTTGGCGAGGTAGTCGTCCGCGCCCAGTTCCAGGCCCAGGATGCGGTGCACTTCGCTGGACCGGGCGCTGGTGATGATGATCGGGGTGTAGCGCGCCATGGCACGCGCCCGCTTGCAGATCTCAAGCCCGTCGATGCCGGGCAGCATCAGGTCCAGGACCAGCGCGTCCCAACTGCCCTCTTCCAGCCGCCGCATGCCTTCGATGCCGTCGGCGGCATGTTCCACCGCATAGCCTTCGTCGCGCAGGTGCAGGCGCAGCAATTCGGCGATGTGGGCGTCATCTTCAACTATCAGCACGCGTCGGGGCGTATCCATGTGGGGGCTCGGGCCAGTTCAGTACCGCCATTGTCGCCAATCCACCGGCGGGGAGTTATCACAAATATTTTAAGTTTGCGTGAGGACTCCGATATCGGGCCCGGGGAAGAATGGCTTCAACGACAGAACGCCCCGGAGACCCGCCATGTTGGCAAGCCCCGCAAGTCACGATACACCGGCCGCCCCGCGCCCGGCTGGCGCCATCCATCCCGGTTGGTTGCGGACGATGCATTGGATCAATGCGCTGGCCGTCGTGATCATGGTGATGAGCGGCTGGCGCGTCTATAACGCCGCCCCGTTCTTCGACTTCACCTTCCCCAACGGCATCACGCTGGGCGGCTGGCTGGGCGGCGCCCTGCAATGGCACTTCGCCGGCATGTGGCTGCTGTTCGCCAACGGCCTGCTGTATCTGGCGCTGAACGTGGCCACCGGCCGCCTCTGGCGCAAGTTCTTCCCCGTCAGCCCCCGCGGCGTGGCCGCGGACCTGGGCGCCGCGTTGCGCGGCAAGCTCGCCCACGACGACCTGCGCCACTACAACCAGGTGCAGAAACTGGCGTACCTGTTCGTCATGGCCGACATCGTGGTGCTGGTGCTGTCCGGGTTGGTCCTGTGGAAGTCGGTGCAGTTCGATGGGCTGCGCGACCTGTTGGGCGGCTATGAATTCGCGCGCCGCATCCATTTCTTCGCCATGGCGCTGCTGGTGGCGTTCGTGGCAGTCCATCTGGTGATGGTGGCGCTGGTTCCGCGCAGCCTCGTCGCCATGATCCGCGGCAAATAAGGAGCCCTTCGTGAGCCAGAAAAGACGCTTGTCGCTGTTGGGCCTGGACGGCCCGGCCATCCTGAAAGAAGCCAGGAACCTGCTGGCCAAACGAGTCGAGCAGCCTTCGCGCCGCACGTTCCTGCGCAACAGCCTGACACTTGGCGGGCTGGCGATGCTGTCGGGCTGCTCGCTTTCCGACGACGAGAACGTGGAAAAGGCGCTGGCCACCGTGTCCCGCTTCAACGACCGCGTGCAAGGCTGGATCTTCGACCCCAACAAGCTGGCGCCGACCTACCCCGAATCGATGATCACGCGGCCGTTCCCGTTCAACGCTTACTACGGCATCGACGAAGTCCGCCAGGTCGAGGAAGCGTCGTTCCGGCTGGAAGTCACCGGCATGGTGGCCGACAAGCGCCAGTGGCGGTTGGAGGAACTGCGCGCCATGGCCCAGATCGACCAGGTTACCCGGCACATTTGCGTGGAAGGCTGGAGCGCCATCGGCAAATGGGGCGGCGTGCCGTTCTCGACATTCTTGAAGCGCGTGGGCGCCGACCTGACCGCGAAGTACGTGGGCTTCAAATGCTCTGACGACTACTACACCAGCATCGACATGCCGACGGCGCTGCACCCGCAGACCATCCTGGCATTGACCTACGACGGCAAGACTTTGCCCCCCGAGTACGGCTTTCCCATGAAGCTGCGCATGCCCACCAAGCTTGGCTACAAGAACCCCAAGCACATCCGGGCGATTTTCGTCACTAACACCTACCCAGGCGGTTACTGGGAGGACCAGGGCTACAACTGGTTCGGCGGCAGCTAGGTGGAAATCCTGTTTGACCTCTCTTTCCCAAAGGAATACATCATGAAGACACTCACCACCGCTGCTTTCTCCCTGTGCCTGGCCTTTGGCGCCGTGGCCGCCCATGCCGCCGACACGATGGGCAAAGACAATATGGCCAAGGATTCGATGTCCAAGGACAGCATGTCGAAAGACGGCATGTCCAAGGGCGGCATGGCAAAGGATGGGATGGCGAAAGACGGCATGGCCAAGGACGGGATGTCCAAAGGCGGCATGGCGAAGGACGGGATGTCCAAAGGCGGCATGGCGAAGGACGGCATGTCGCACGACGGGATGAAGAAGGATTCCATGTCCAAGGACGGTATGTCGAAAGACGGTATGTCCAAAAGCGGCATGACCAACGACAGCATGAAAAAGTAGGCCACCAAGTCAGACCGGCGGCCGGCCCCGCGCCGCTTGCCCGCACGCGGAACCCGCCCCACCCTTCTCCCTTAGCCGGAGCCATGCCATGACATTGAATCGCAGAAATTTCCTGAGCCTGGGCGGCGTCGCGGCCCTGGCCGCCGGCCTGGCCCCGTTGCTGGCCGCACGCAGCGCGCCGCCCGCGGCCTCGTTCCCCTACGCCTTGACCGACGCCCAATGGCGCGCCCGCCTGACGCCTGCGCAGTTCGACGTGCTGCGTCGCGAGGGCACCGAAAGACCCTACACCAGCCCCCTGAACGATGAACACCGCACCGGCACGTTCTCCTGCGCGGGCTGCGAACAGAAGCTGTTTTCCTCAAGCACAAAATTCGACAGCGGTACCGGCTGGCCCAGCTTCTGGCAACCGCTGGCGGCCGCCGTCGGCGAAACCCGGGACAGCAGCTTCGGCATGGTCCGCACCGCGGTCCATTGCGCCAACTGCGGCGGCCACCTGGGGCACGTCTTCGACGACGGCCCCCGCCCGACCGGCCTGCGCTACTGCATGAACGGCGTGGCCATGACCTTCGCCCCACAGGCTTAACCACACCGCCCGATCAGGACCCCACACCATGAACATCCCGTTTCGCAAGCTCTGCGCCACCCTGGCCGCCGCCTCCGGCCTGCTGGGGGCTGGTGCGTCCCAGGCGGCCGAGTCCGCCTTCATCATTCCGCCGCCCGCCGTCGATCAGGCGAATGACGCCGCCCCGCAAGAAAAGGCCGTCATCGCCGGCGGCTGCTTCTGGGGCGTGCAAGCCGTGTTCCAGCACGTCAAGGGCGTGACCAGCGCGGTGTCCGGCTATGCCGGCGGCAAGGAAAACACCGCCAACTACGACACCGTCAGCAGCGGCCGCACCGGCCACGCCGAAGCCGTGGAAATCACCTACGACCCCAAGCAGGTCAGCTATGGGCAACTGCTGCAGATCTATTTCTCGGTGGCGCATGATCCCACCCAGCTGAACCGCCAGGGCCCGGACAGCGGCACGCAATACCGCTCAACCGTCTTCCCGGCCAACGATGGCCAACGCAAGGTGGCCGAGGCCTACATCGCGCAGCTGAACCAGACGGGCGTGTACGCGAAGGCGCTGGCGACCACGGTGGAACCGCTACAGGGCTTCTATCCGGCCGAGGGCTACCACCAGGATTATCTGGTGCGTCACCCGTACAGCATGTACATCATGGTGAACGACATCCCCAAAGTGGAGAACCTGGCCAAGACCTTCCCGGACCGGTATCGGGACAAGCCGGTGCTGGTGAACTGAGGGTGTGCTTGCCCCTCGGCGTCCAAAAGGGCGAGTAATCGCCCTGCTGGCGCGTTGCCCTACTCCTTGGGCATAAGGCTTGCTGACAAGAGAAAGCGCCACGGCCCGCTGGGGAACCCGTTCTGGTCAACTCTGCCGCCATCGTCTTCCCGTTACACGGAGGGCGACTGCCGCGCGCAACATAAAGTGCCAAAGGCGAAATTCCAAAGGAGATCAGCGATGAGCGAGAAAACTGCAATGGTCGGCTTGGCCGTCCTGCTGGGCGTCTTCTCAAGCGTGCCGGCCGCTTCGGCGCAGGGCTCGCCGCAGTCGGTAACCGAAGTTCGAGTCGACGTTGCGAAGGTGGACGCGGGATACCGCGCGTCGAAGATGAGCGGCTCCACCGTCTACAACAGCAAGAAGGAAAAGATCGGCACCGTCGACGATCTGATCCTGGGACCTCCCGATTGGGTGCCGTACGCCGTCCTTTCGGTCGGAGGCATACTCGGCGTGGGCAATCATCTCGTCACTGTGCCCCTGGCAAAAATGCAAATCACCGACGATCAGTTGGTGCTGCCGGAGGCAACCAAGGACACGCTGAAGGCGCTACCCGAGTTCAAGTACATGAAATAGGGGCGTGTCGTCGCATTGCGTGGTTCTACCGCGGGGGGCTGCGGCCGATCAAGGCTGCAGCACGGCGATGCGGGGCTTGCCATATTCCTGCCGGTAGCACACGCACAGCAGCACCCTGCCCACCCGCTCGCACTGCGCGACGAACCTCCATCGACTGAAGACCAGGCCGATTTCTTCCGTCCCGCCGGGGCCAAGCGGCCGCGTCCAGGTGATGGACATCCTCGGCAACGCATGCAGCAACCCCAGTCCCACGCTTTTCGCGCAAGCTTCCCGGGCGACCCAGCCGGCCAGGAAATCCACCGCCACGTGGTCCCGCCGCGCCAGCCAGGCCGCCAGGCGCCGTTGGCGGGCCATCAGGTCGGGCCGGTCCAGATGCTCGATATCAATGCCTACATACTTGCGGTTAGCGTATAGCCGCGCCTGCATGCCGCAACTGTCACTTACCCCAAAGCCGGCAAGACCGGAAAGGTACGGCTTGCCCAGTTGCGTGCGCGCGGCCTGCCCGGCGTGCACCGGGCCTTGAGCCCCCAGCACCACCGTGACATCAAAGCTCGACGAGGGTGCGGTCATGCGTGCCGGTCGCGATCAGGGTGTCGGCCTCGCCTGTCACTAGGCGAGCACTGAATCGCACGGAATTGCCGAACATGGCCTCTACCGTAATCGTCAGATGCACCGCGCTGCCCGGATGCGCCGGCGCCAGGTGCCGCACGCTGACCGCATGCCCAACCGAGCCGCAGCACCCGCGGCCCGCCAGCCGGATGCACTCGGTCGCGTAGGACTCGATCCAATAAACGATGACGGGGGTGGCCAGCACATCCAGATCCCCTCCATAGTTCAACGCGCCCGCGGCGGCATCCACCACGCAGGTTTTCTTGAACTGCTGGCCAGTCTGAAACAACGCCTGCGCCTGCAGCATCGGCCGGTCCATCTATGCGCGCTCCAGTGCGGCGAGCGCATCCGCCGCATTGCCGAAACGATCCTTGAACATGGAGATCCAACGCTCCAATCCAAATGCGACACAACTGGTATGCACGAAACTGTCGTCCAGGCGGATATTGAATTTTTCACCGAAGTAGTTGCGGTGATAGTTCAGTGAAGACACGGCGTGGCCGTCGAATACCAGTTCACGCTTGGTTGGCGTCAACGCCGACAGGCGCGCCACGGCGCTGCCTGAATCAAAGAAGGGATCATTGGCCTCTTCACAACCCGCGGTAATTCCCAGTTGCGCAAACAAGGAGAACAGGCAGTCGTAACCTGCTTCAAGATGCGCCTGCGCGCCCTCTGCGGTGCCCAAGTACACGTATTCCTTCATGGTGAAGTTGAAGGCACGGTAACGGTCCAACGCCTTGTCCTCATGCCGGAAGCAGCGCGCAATGCAGGATTCTACCCGCGCACCGTCCAGGCGCTGACCTTGCAGCCCCAGGTAGACCTTGTAGCAGGTCGCCGGCAACAGGGCCACATCGGCATTGAGCGCCTTGAACTCCCGGTCCAGCTTGCGCTGGCCGCGCGCGAATCCCAGCAACTCGCCCTCTTCAATCGAGCACATGACGCAGGTCAGATGCGGAAAATTGCGCACATAACCCAGCGCGTTGATCTCTTCATGGGCGAGCAAGCTGTCGAACTCCGCGGTGGCGTCGGGAGCAATCGAGAATATGTCGTCCAGTTTTCCCTGCAGCACGTTCTTTACCTGATGCCATTGCTTTTCGATGATCACGATGCAATCTCCTGGAAGTCCCTGAAAGCACTTAAGAATGCGGACAGGACGAAGTCTTACGCCGTCAAGTCGGCCAGCACCTGCCGCACGGTTCGGATGGAATGCGTGTCCTTGCAGGACGTTCCGCAATACAACGCCATGTCCTCGATCAAACCCTCGGCCTGGACGGTGGGCACGGCCACGCTGTAACGCAGGATGGGATAGCGTTTTCCAAAGTAGTGCGCAAAACCGATGACGCTCGCCGGCAGCGATCCCTCGCAACTGGCGTTGCGGATCACCCGGTGGCGATGGGTATGCCATCCCACGCTGAAGCGGTCGGTGACCACGGTGTCGCCGGGCACGGCGTCTACGATCGCCTGCTTGTAGCGCGCGTGCGCGGCGGATTCCCGGGTTGCCGCGAATACGGTCCCGCACAATACGCCGGAAAATCCGGCCTGCAACGCCCGGCGCAACTCCGCCGAGTTACTGATGCCCCCGCTCAAAAACACCATGCGCTTGTCGACGCCAAGGCGGGCGGCCTGATCCAGCGCCTGCTCGCGCGCGATCTTGCCCAGGTGATGACCGCCGGCCTCGGTCGTCTGCAATACGCCAAAGCGCGCGCCGGCATCGAACCCCGCTTCGAGCTCGTCCCAGGTCCCCCCTTGCACGCCATATTCCATCCCTGTCGGCAAGGCCCGCAGCACGGCAGAAGCCGGTAGGCCGAAGAAGGTCACGATCGGCCGTTCCGGACGGTCCGCTACATACGCCAAGCGGTCGAGCAATACGTCACCGTCCAGCACGAACGGCACCAGATTCACGCCAAAACGCGCCCGGGTCAGCGCGGCGGTCTGCGCAAGCAACTCGCCGATCTCATCACGCGTGTGGCGATACAGGCCAATCATTCCGAATGCGCCCGCCTCGCACACGGCGGCTGCCAATTCCGGTTGCGCCACGCCGCCCATGCCGGCTTGCAGAATAGGCAAGTGCGCGCCAAAAAACGCCTCCACCGGGGAACTGCTGGCAATCTGCGCCATGGTGTGCCTCTGCGTTACAGCGCGGCCAGATTCAAGTCCGTCACCAGCCCCTGTTTGGTGAAGTAGGCGGCGCTACGCTTGAACCATTGCTCGTGGACGGCCTTGCGCGCCGGATGCGACCGCAGCGCGTTGCGCATGGCATTGCCGTTGCGGAATCCCAGCGGTTCGTAGACCTGCGCATCGGCATAGACGGCCGGGTTGTACATCAGGCTGATGAAGTACCGGAACATGTTCGTCACCGTGCGAGCCACCTCCGCCCGGGTCGCGTCTGGGTCGTCCGCGCGCTCCAGCGCCAGCCGGTACAGGCGGGGCACCATTTCCCGGCCAAAGGACACGTGGCGAGACTCGTCGACATGATGCTGGTAGTTGATCTGTTTGAGGATCTCCGTAATGCCGTCCGTGGTGCCGACTTTATGGTTGTAGTAGTCGACGAACTCTTCAAAGATCAGCGTGCTGGCGAACATGTACAAATCGTCCAGCTCCGGAGTGGCCGCCTGCGCATCACCCTGCAACTGAATGGTCGGATATATCTTTCCCGCATAATCAAGACAGGCTTTGGCGAAATACCACATGTGGAAGTTTTCTTCGCCCATGAAAACATGCAGGTATTCGGACACATCGGCGTAGCGCTCTTCGTAGATGCACCGGCTGACAAAGCTCAGCACCCCCTTGATGCCATGCACATTAAGGCTGAAAAAATTGACCGCCTCCCACTTGCTGAGCCGTATCTGCTGCGCGGCGTCCAATTGCGCTTGTAGCGGCGTTCCGTAGGTAGTCAGCAAGTCATTGCTGCACCAAGGTTGGTCGTCCGGGATATGGGCGGGCCACGCAAAGCGCTCGTATGGATCATGCGAACGCCCTTTGGATAGCGTCATCAGCCTGCCGATTCTTGCGTAGTCGAGTTCCATGATGCCTTCCTTGCCGCCCGGGCTAGCGCTGTACGTGGACGAAATTGACGATGGCATCCACCGTGCGCAGGTCGTCGACGGTGATGGCGGTGGAGACATCACGTCCCACCAGTTCGCCCAGGAACATGATGAAGTCCAGGAACTGCATGCTGTCCAGGATGCGCTCTTCGATCAGGTTCTTCTCTTTGATGCCTTCAACCTGCGCATTGCGGTTGTCCTTCAGCCAGGCGATCACTTCGGCTTCGGTATCGGTGATGGTCAGTGTGGACATATAGGCTCCGGTTCAATAAGTGGATATCGCGTCAGACCTTGACGGCAGACAGCAGGCAAAACCCGCTGCTCTCCTGGCGCAGCACGGCCTGGCGTTCAAAGCCGGCAACCGCGATCTGGGCCTGCATGTCCCCTACCGTCCAACTGCGTCCGCCATCCCAGAGCGCCAACGCAGACAGGTTGTGCAAGGTGGTGAACAGCGGCGCACGCCGGTCCTCGGCAAGGAAGTAGCCTTGCACCAGCAAGCTTCCGCCTGGGCGCAGCGCCTGCCGCGCACGGTTCAACATCGATCGACAGACCTCTGCGCTTTCCTGATGCAACACGTTTGAAAAGAGAAGCGCGTCGGCATCCTCGCCAAAACCATCTTGCCGATAATCGGCCACCTGGGCGCCCACGCGGTCCGCCAAGCCGGCCGCCCGCACGGTCTCAAGCGTGATCTCGACAACCGGCGCCAGATCCAGAACCAATGCGGTCACCTCGGGCCGCGCCGCGCACAAGGCAAGGGAATACGTGCCTGCGCCCCCACCCACGTCCACCAGGCGGCGGATGGGCACGTCTTTCAACGCCTCTGCAAACGCAGGGCCCGAACGGGACGCAAACTGATGCATGCCCAGGATGAAGTCGCGCATGAACTGGGGATCTTCGCCCAGCCACTTGGATTGGTTGTCTACCGCCTCGCCCCTTCGCACCGCCTCGGCCAGTTGCGTCCACGGCCGCTTCCAGCGGTCCATGACGCGGATCCAGCACAACAGGGATTCGGGACTGTCCTCGGTGAGAAAGCGCGCGCTGAGATCAGTATTGCCGTAGCGCCCGTCATCGCATATCAGCAGTTTCTGCGCCACCGCGCAGTCCAGCAATCGTTCCAGCGGCTCGGACTCGCAACCAAGTTCCAGAGCCAGCTCGGCGCATGCGCGCGGTTCGGACAAACGTTGGGCAATACCCAGGTCGGCCAGGGCATACAAGGGTTGCCCCTCCCAATGCCCAAACGCCAAACGGGAAAACGCCATGAAGCTGACATCCATCGAGATTCCCTCCTGATTCAGCGGTGATGGCCCGACGGGCCAGACAGGTGAACACGCAACAACCCCGGGGGTGGAGTTGGAAACCAGCGATCAGGACGGGCACGCAAAACCGATGGAGATCCGGCCGCATGCGCCATCCTGGGAGTTGACAGCGATCTTGCGGTGGCGGCTAAAGGGCGTCGCCGGAAACTCTACAATGGTCCATATTATGAACCTATATATATGCTTTTATTTTCGAGCATTCTATACCTGCGGGAAAAATAGGCAATAATAAATTTCACACGATATATAAAGGTCCGCTATATGGACCAAAACGTTGTTTAACCAAAAGGTGCAAGTATGGACTGGAGCATGGCGGCACTGCTGGCCGGCGCGGGCGCGCTAGGCGGCGTCATCAATGCGCTGGCGGGCGGCGCCACGCTGATCACCTTTCCCGCGATGGTGGCGGCGGGCCTGCCGCCCGTCATCGCCAATGCATCCAGCGCGGTAGCGATATCACCCGGCCACATCCTGGCGGCACTGGCTGATCGCGAAAATCTGCCCACTCCCGACCGCCGCTTCTGGTTGCTCTCGGCCGCCACCACCGCGGGCGGCGCGCTAGGCGCATTCATCCTGCTTGCAATCCCTCCCGCCTATTTCATCCTGCCCGTGCCGGCCCTGATCGCGTTTGCCACCCTGCTGTTTGCCTTTGCACCGCAGGTACAGGCCTGGAGCGCGCGCCGGCGCGGCGGCCAAACCCAGGACGGCCCGGCACGCGGAGTGGTGCCGATCGCGTTGGCCTCTGTCTATGGGGGATTCTTTGGCGCCGGGCTGGGCGTGATCCTGACTGCCGTGATTTCAATTACGGATCCCGGCAATCTACGCGCCATCAAGTCGCTGAAGAACCTGCTGGCTACGTTTGTCACCGCCGCGGCGATCATTATCTTTATCGTGCAGGGCTCGGTATATTGGCCGGCCACCCTGTGCATGCTGGCCGGCGCACTGGCAGGCGGCTACCTGGGCGGCCACCTGATACGTGTCCTGCCTGCCTCGGCTGTCCGGGCGTTCGTCATCGTCACCGGCGCCGCGATGACCGTGATCTATGCGGCGAAGTATTGGTTCTGAACGCCCCGCGCCGTCCTTAACCGCCGCTCGGCGCCGGCAGCCACTCCTCTAGTGTGACTTCAAACGTCATGCAGATGGGGTTGGCGCCCGGTACGAAGGGGCCTCCATGCACCTGACCCTCCGGGTCCGCGACCACGCCGGACAGCGACGCCGTCAAAGAACCGTCCGGCTGCGCGCGCACTTCGCCCGCGAGACTGACGATCTCCACCGCCGGGCCTGCTATGTGGCGATACCCGCCTTCGCGGGTGTAGAGGCAGGCATCCACCAGGCTGCCCAACGCCCCGCGCACGAACGCATTGCGAAAACCTTCAGCCAGACAGAGTTTTTCCACGCCCTGAATCAGGTCCTCGTTGGGACCGATTCGCGCATAGGCGACGCGGCCCATGCTGCCGCTTTCGATTTCAGGCGAGTTCATGATTGCCGCCTCCTTGGGGCTGCAACAGCCGTAGATTGGTTTCTGCGTCGTAGGTTGCGCGCAGCTCGAATCCCTCTAGCGAGGTGACGAGCACCGGCACAGGACGGTCCCCGACGATGCTCGTTTGCGGGATGATGTGGCCGCCCAGCGGCGCGCCGTCATCGCGGCAGAAGGCGGCATGGCAGTGCACCAGGGGCGCGCCGGCATCGGTCTTGCCCAGCGTGGCGTTGCCAAAAATCAGGTAGGCCGGCCCGGCGGGAATAGGCGCGGTGTAGGCCACCACCATCCGATGCTGGGGATCTGGCGGGGCCGTGCAGTAGTCGATGTGCCGGAAGGTGCCGCCCAATATGGTCATTGAGGCGTTGGCAACACCGGCGATGGCCAGCGCATCAACCATGGCGTCAAACAGGCTGGCGCCGGGGCGCAACGACAGGCGGATATGGCGGCCGTGTCCGGCCGAGCGGCTATGAATGCGTACCGGGTTGAAAGCCCCCGGATGTATCAGCGTTCTGGGACGGGGCAGTGCTTGTATTCCCCGCAACGAACGATCCACGGTGGTGTATCGCATGGTCTGGACTCCGTGCGCTTGTGGCGCAATAAGTGGAACCTGGGCAATGACAAACTCAGTGCATGGCGGGCAGCATGCCTGCGGCCGTGAACCCTCCATCCACGCAGATAATCTGCCCGGTAACATAGCTGGACTTGGACTCATCAAGCAACCACCCGATGGTGCCGTTGAGCTCTTCAGGCGCGGCGTACCGGTGCTGCGGCACTACCTGCTGCCAGGCTTGGCGGGCTTCGGCGGTATGCATTTGCCCGACCAGCGGCGTTTCGATCGGGCCGGGCGCCACGGCGTTGACCCTGATGCCATAGGCCGCCAGCTCGACCGCCATAACGCGGGTCAAGGTCACCACGCCACCCTTGGACGCGCCATACGCGGCGCGCCCCGCATTGCCACGTATGCCGGACACGGACGCGATGTTGACGATGGACCCGCGCCGCCGTTCCCGCATCCGCCGGGCGGCCTCTCGCGCAACGACGAAAGAACCGATCAAATTCACTTCCAGGATGCGCCGCAGCAAGGCGGTGTCGGTGTCCAGGAACGGAATATCGCGCCCGATGCCGGCGGAATTCACCAGACCCGATATGGGACCGAAGTCGAGCTCCAGCCGCTCCAGCGCATCCACCACCTGCGCCTCGTCCGAGACATCCATCCGCACGCAGCCCAACCGTTCGGCCGGCGCCAAGTTACGCATATCGTCCAGCCGTTCCTGGGAAACATCCGCCACCAGCACGCAGCGCCCTGCGTCCAGCAAGCCGCGCGCGACTGCCAGCCCGATCCCGGACGCGCCGCCCGTAACCAGGATTGCCTCTTGCATCATCTCCATGATCCAGCCTCCTCGTTCATTGGTGTAGTTGTTGTGTTGCCGTTGTGCTGCGAATTGCGCGGCAGCATGCACTGCCGTTCAGGGTGACTAACGCACGGCTTCGGTGGCCTCGGCCAGGCAGCCGCGCTCATAGAGGGCGTCGCGCACCAGCTTCTTGGTGATCTTGCCGTAGCCCGAACGCGGCAAGGCATCCCAGAAGAAGATCTGGCGCGGGAGCTTGTAGCGCGCCATGCGAGGCGCCATCCACGCCATCAATTCTTCGGCGCTCAGCGCATGGCCTGCGCGCAACACGCACACCATCACGCCGACTTCTCCCCAAGTCGGATCCGGCACACCCAGCACCGCGGTTTCGGCGACCGCGGGATGTGCCAGCACTTTCTCCTCCACCTCTCTAGGATAAATGTTCGAGCCGCCCGAAATGTACATATCAGACTGCCGGCCGGTGATGTAGAGGAACCCCTCCTCATCCATGCAGCCAAGATCCCCGGTACGGAACCAGCCATTGCGAAACGCCTTCGCATTGGCTTGCGGATTGGCGTAATACCCCGCGAACACTGCGGGGCCGCATACGCAGATTTCCCCCGTTTCGCCGGCCGCCACCGGCCGGCCGGCATCGTCCTGGATGCTGATCTGCATGCCTGTGCGTTCATAGCCGCAGGTGCCGACACGCGCCCCCGGACCATCCGTACCGTCGTGCAGAGCAGGCGGCAGCACGGTAATGTTGCCGGTGACCTCGCCCAGCCCGAAGTACTGCACCAGCACCGGCCCCAGCTTTTCCAGCGCGCGCTTCTGGTCTACGCGGTACATCGGCGCTCCGGCATAGATGACGTACCGCAGGCTGCGGTGGTCCCAGGCGTCCACGGAAGGATGTTCGACCAGCATCTTCACGATGGTGGGCACGGTGAACATATTGGTTACCCCATGCCGCTCGACCAGTTGCCAGATCTCGTCGGCATCGAAACGCGCGCCCGGGGGCAGCACGGTGCAGGCGGCCCGCGCCACCTGGGTCAGGAAATGGATGCCAGCGCCATGCGACAGGGGCGCCACCACCAGGCTCACATCGCGCTCGGTGGTGCCGGGCATGAGGTCGCACAAGTGATTCGTAATGACGAAGGCCATCTGCCCATGGGTCAGCACCGCCGCCTTGGGATGCCCGGTGGTGCCGGAAGTGAAAAAGAACCAGCAGGGGTCATCGTGATCCACATCGGCGCAAACGGGCGTCGCGCCGGGCCGCGCCTTGATCAGGCCGGCCACATCCCGCGCGGGGAAATTGCCGGCCCCCAACCGCGCCAACAGCGACAACTGCGGCATGGCGTCTGCGACAGCCGCGGCATGCCCGGGGTAGTCGCCATGGCACAAGAACGCCTTGGCGCCCGACGTCCTGGCCAGATACACCGCTTCATCCGGAGAAATCCGGAAATTGGTCGGCACCCACACCGCTCCCAGCCGCAAGGTGGCGAACAGGGTTTCTACGAACTCGAAGCAATTGCGCGAGTGCACCAGCACGCGGTCGCCCTTGCCTATGCCATGATCGGCCAGCGCCTGCGCCAGCGCCGCCGTCCGCTCATCGAGTTCGCGCCAGGTATAGCGTCTGTCACCGCAGATCAGGGCCGGCTGCAAGGGATGGCGGCGCGCCGCCTGCACGAGAAAGTGGGCCAGGTTCATCACCCGCCGCGAGACCGGCGCAACACCGCCCGGCGGTGCGGCGGGCGCTTGGCCGCGCCCGGGGGAAAGTGCGGGATGCGAGGCAGTCATTTGGCGCGCTCCAGGATGCTGACGTAGTTGGCCACGGCCGCGCCACCCATATTGAAGACGCCCGCCAGCGCAGCGCCTGGAATCTGCATGCCTTGCGCGGCCCCTGTCAGCTGCAGGCATGCCATCACATGCATGGAAACGCCTGTCGCACCCACGGGATGCCCCTTGGCCTTCAGCCCGCCCGAGGGATTCACGGGCAGCCGCCCCGCCTTTTCTACCCACCCTTCCTTGAGCGCCTTATAGCCTTGCCCGCGCGGAGTGAGGCCCATCGCCTCGTATTCGATAAGTTCGGCGATCGTAAAGCAGTCATGCGTTTCGACGAGGCTCAGGTCATCCAGCACCAGTGCGGCGTCAGCCAGCGCCTGGCGCCAGGCCTGCGCAGCGCCCTCGAAGGCGATGGGATCGCGCCGGCTCAAGGGCAGGATGTCGTTAACCTGGCGGCGAGCCCGGAACGCCACGGCATGCTTCAGATCGGACATCAGGTCCGCGTCTGCCAATACGAGGGCGGCGGCACCGTCCGAGACCAGGGAGCAGTCCGTACGCCGCAGCGGTGCGGCAACATAGGGATTTTTATCGCTGACGGTATTGCAGAACTCAAAGCCCAGGTCCTTACGGATCTGAGCATAGGGATTGTCCACGCCATTCTTGTGATTCTTGGCCGCGATCCGGGCCAGCGTTTCGCTTTGATCGCCGTGGCGTTCGAAATACGCCGACGCGATGCGGCCGAACACGCCCGCGAAGCCACCTGCGATATCCGCCTCTTCCTTGCGGTAGCTGGCGTTGAGAAGAATGTCGCCGATCTCGGGGTTGGGCCGCGCGGTCATTTTTTCCGCACCGACCACCAGCGCTATCCGACCCCGTCCGGATTCGATGAAATCCATGGCGGCGTAGAGGGCGGCGGAGCCGGTTGCGCAGGCGTTCTCCAGGCGCGTGGCCGGTACGTGCGCCAACTCGGGATGCGCCAACGCCACCAGCGCCCCTTGGAAATCCTGCTTCTGAAACCCGCTGTTCATGACGCCCACATAGATGCCGTCCACGGCGTCGGCGGCCACGCCCGCATGATCCAGCGCTGCGCCGGAAACCCTTGCCATCAGGCTTTCCGTGTCCGGATCATCGAGTTTGCCGAAGGGGATGTGCGACCATCCCGCGATCACGGCACGCTTGCTCATTGCTGTCTCCTCAGTGTGCAGCCCCTAGCCCGCATCTGGCGGACTCAGGACTTGGGCTTGGGCGACGGCGGACGCGGTCGCGCCCCCGTCCCCCCGGAACTGGCCTGCGTGAGCAGGCGCTTGGCCTCGCGCGACAACAGCTTGGCCAACTGAAACTGCCTTTCCTCATCCATGCGTGACTCCACCGCCGCAATGCTCAATGCGCCAAGCACATGGCCTTGCTCATCGCGCAGCGGCACGCCGATGCCCCACGACCCCGGCACCACCAGGCCACGGTTCACGGAATAGCCCTGTTCGCGCACTTCGTCGACCAGGGTGCGGATCAACGGCACCGAGTAATGCGGATAACGGCGCGCGATGAGTGCGGCGTTGGCTTGCAGAGAGGATTCCACTTCGTCGTCTGGCAATGCGGCCAGGATGGCGAGGCTACCCGCGCCAATACCCAGCGGGTGCCGATCGCCCGGCAGCAACACATGCGTCTTCAAGGGGTAGTCGCCGTCTTCGCGCAGGACACACACCGCGAATACATCGCGCCGAAGGGAAAAGAAGGCGGAATCACCGCATTCATGCGCTAAGCGGGCCACCACGGGCGCGGCCAACCGGTTGATGCCGAACCGCTCGCTGGCGACATGGCCCAGCACATGGCATTCCGGCCCCAGGAAATAGCGCCGACTGGCGGGATCTTGCTCGACCATGCCTTCGGCCGCCAGAGCCGCCAGAATGCGGTGCACGGTCGGCTTGCTCATGCCTGTGTCGCGCGTCAGCGCGAGCAGCCCCGCGCCGTCGCCACGCGTGCGCGACACGCCGCGCAGCACCTGCATGGCACGCGAGATGGCCTGCGCGCCGCCAACCGGCGCAGAGCTTTCCAACACGTCGTCTCCCTGAAGTTCTGCACCGGATTCACCGATAGCGGTTTTTGCTGGTCCACTAATTGGACCATTGTTCTTAGTCTGATTTTTCATCTTGCGCCTATTTTATTGATTTACTCTGGATAATCAATATGATTAAATTATTCCAAGGGAAGTACATAGGTCCATATATTGGACCTCATGCAAAGATAAAGCAAGAAGCCGCAATCGGCGCTTTATCCGGCCACCCTCGATGGCGGCCGGATCTCATAACCAAGGAGACAGCATGAACACGACTCGACGCAAACTCATGAGCGCCGCAGGAGGCGGCGCGCTCTTGGCGCTGGCGCCCTTTCACAAGGTATTGGCTGCGCCCGAGTTCCGCTACAAATACGCGAACAATCTCCCCCCGACCCATCCCATGAACCTGCGCGCCAACGAGGCCGCGCAGAACATCGCGCGGGACACGGGCGGCCGCTTCGAACTGGCGGTATTCCCCAGCAGCCAGCTGGGCTCGGATACCGATACGCTGAGCCAGTTGCGAGCCGGCGCGGTCGAGTTCTTCACGCTATCCGGCCTGATCCTGTCAACGCTGGTGCCCACCGCCTCCATCAGCGGCGTGGGATTTGCGTTTCCCGACTACGCCAGCGTCTGGAAGGCAATGGATGGCGAACTGGGCGCCCATATCCGCAAGGAAATCAATGGCAAGGGCCTGTTCGTGATGGACCACATCTGGGATAGCGGCTTCCGGCAGATTACGACCAGCAACCGCGCCATCAACGGCCCGGACGACTTCCGCGACCTGAAAATCCGTGTGCCCGTCAGCCCGCTCTGGACATCGATGTTCAAGGCCCTGGGCTCCTCGCCCGCCAGCATCAACTTCAACGAAACCTATTCCGCGCTGCAAACCCGCGTGGTGGACGCCCAGGAAAACCCCCTGGCCATTATTCAGACCGCCAAGATCTACGAAGTGCAGAAGTACTGCTCGATGACCAACCACATGTGGGACGGCTTTTGGTTCCTGGGTAACCGCCGCGCCTGGGAAAAACTGCCCGCCGATATCCGTGAAGTCGTCGCCAAGCACATCAACGCGGCCGGCATGGGCGAACGCGCCGACGTCCTGGCGCTGAATAACCAACTGCAGAATAAGCTGGCGGAACAAGGACTAGCCTTCAATACGCCGGACCCGGAACCGATCCGCGCGGCACTGCGCAAGGCCGGCTTCTATAGCGGCTGGAAAGAAAAGTACGGCGAACGGGCCTGGGGCCTGCTGGAGCAATCCGTCGGGAGCCTGTCATGAGAGTGGCAATGACGCACACCGGGGACGTGTTGGCCGATGCCGGCGCGCCCGCGGCCGTCAGCCGGCCCTGGGCGGCCGCCCTGGACCGCACGCTGGGCCATCTGGTCGAAATCCCGGCGGCCATCCTGGTGGTCGCCGAAATCGTCATTCTGTTCTCGGGCATCGTGGCGCGCTATGTGCTGCACACGCCACTGGTCTGGTCCGACGAGCTGGCCTCCATCCTGTTCCTGTGGCTGGCCATGCTGGGCGCGGTGGTCGCATTCCGTCGCGGCGAGCACATGCGCATGGCCGCGCTGGTCAATAAGGCATCGCCCTCCACCCGGGCAGTGCTGGACATGGTATCCATAGCCGCTGCGCTGGCGTTCCTATTGATGCTGCAAGGCCCCGGCTTTGAATACGCCTCGGAAGAGCGCTACGTCACCACCGCCGCAATGGAAATCCCCAATGTCTGGCGCGCTGCGGCGCTGCCCGTTGGCACCGCGCTGATGCTGCTGATTGCATTGCTGCGGCTGGTTGAAAAGGCGCAGTGGCGCACCACCGGGCTGGCGATATTGTTGGTGGGCGGCGTGGTCGCCATCATGGCCGCGCTGCAACCCGTGCTGGCCGGCCTGGGCAATGTGAATCTGCTGATCTTCTTCGTCGGCGTGGTCGCAGCCACCGTGTTCGCGGGCGTGCCGATCGCCTTTGCTTTCGGGCTGGCCACCTTCGGATACCTGTCGCTGACCACCGACCTCCCCATGATGGTCGTGGTGGGCCGCATGGATGAAGGCATGTCGCATTTGATCCTCTTGGCCGTGCCGCTTTTCGTATTCCTGGGCGTGCTGATTGAAATGACGGGAATGGCGCAACGCATGGTGGCCTTTCTGGCAAGTCTGCTGGGCCACGTCCGGGGCGGCCTGTCCTATGTGCTGATTGGCGCCATGTATGTGGTGTCTGGCATATCCGGCGCCAAGGCCGCCGACATGGCGGCGGTCGCTCCGGTGCTGTTTCCGGAAATGCGCAAGCGTGGCGCGGACGAAGGCGATCTGGTCGCGTTGCTGTCGGCCACGGGCGCGCAAACTGAGACCGTGCCGCCCAGCCTGGTGCTGATCACCATTGGGTCGGTCACTGGCGTATCGATCACGGCGCTGTTCACCGGCGGCCTGCTGCCCGGCCTGGTCCTGGGCGTGATGCTCTGTCTCGTCGTCTGGTGGCGCAATCGCCGCGAAGACCTGAGCAACGTTCGTAAAGCCACCGGCCGCCAGATCGGCCACGCGTTGCTGGTGGCGTTTCCCGCGCTGGCACTGCCCTTTGTGATTCGCGCCGCCGTGGTCGAGGGCATCGCAACCGCCACCGAGGTCTCGACCATCGGCATCGTCTACGCCACGCTGGTGGGGCTGCTGATCTACCGATGCTTCGACCCCAAGCGCCTCATGCCGATGCTGATCGACACGGCCTGCCTGTCAGGCGCCATCCTGCTGATCATCGGCACCGCCACCAGTATGGCCTGGGCGTTGACCCAATCGGGGTTCTCGACGCAGCTGGCCACCCTCATGGGAGGGTTGCCCGGCGGGGCGGGCACCTTCATTGCCGTGTCCATCGTCGCGTTCGTGGTGCTGGGCAGCGTGCTGGAAGGGATTCCGGCCATCGTGCTATTTGGTCCTCTGCTCTTTCCGATTGCACACCAGATGGGAATCCATGAAGTGCACTACGCGATGGTCGTCATCCTGTCCATGGGCATCGGGCTCTTCGCGCCGCCCTTCGGCGTAGGGTATTACGCGGCCTGCGCCATTGGCAGGGTTGCCCCCGAAGCCGGCATACGGCCTATTGCGGGCTATCTTTGCTCGATTGCGGTCGGAATCGTGATCGTGGCCGCAGTACCGTGGATTTCCACGGGCTTCCTGAAATGATGGGGCCTGCGGCAGGTGTGACGGCTTTATAAGGGTTGCCGGACGGGCCAGAAGGCCTGTCCGGTACTGCGCAGGATGCGGATGCCCTGAATTTCATTGCGCATTGCGATATATAGACGGTGATGTCCAAATAGGGACTATTTTGGTTTGCCCATCCATTTAGCTGCCTTCTCCACCAATAGCTGAAGGCTGAATCAGCTTGATGCCACGTGCGGCGTTGTAGCCGTGAATTTCTTTCACATCGAGTTTGCGCATGAATTCAATAGTGTCTGCGTCGATGATCTGGCCAGGAACCATGATCGGGAACCCGGGTGGATACGGGATGACGAAGTTTGCGGATACCAACGCCGGCCCGTTCGCCAAGCGATCATCCAGTGCTGGACTGGTAAGCGGCAAATACTCGCATTCGTCCTCGTTATAGGCAGCGAAGAATGCGGTCCGCATGTTGCCTTCGGTCGTAGCGCTGGCCGGGTTGTCGCGATATCCGTCATGAAAGCAACTGAAATTGGGCAAGTTCGGCACGTCCTCCATCAAGCTGGCCACCTTTGCCACGAACGCCGCCCTACCCGCTTCACCCTCAGCGCGGAGCCTCGCCTCTATACCTTCAGATATTTCGACCAGCACCTTGATGAGCGCGGCGACATCGCTGCGGGTATTGTTGATATTGCTTTGCAACAGAACGCTATTGCGAGAAGTCTTGTTCAGCTGGATGTTGTATTTGGACGCCAGCAGGTTCTTAAAAGCGGTACCGTCAAAGCCTGCCGTGCCGCACACCAGCGTCAGCCGAGTCGGGTCCAGGCAGAACTCATCGTCCTTCAACGCCTTCACCGCGGTCAGCCAGTTCATGCCGGATGCGAGATAGTCCGTGAATCCCGATTGGCGGAATTCTTGGGGAATCATCTTGTCCGCGCCCAGAACGCTGAAATAACGCGAGATAAGTGGATGCCGAGCAACTTCACGCCGGATCGCCAACGCGACTTCAACGGCACGCATCACCAGTTCGTAACCTTCCAGCTCCATTTGTCGACGGGCGATATCCAGGGAGGCGATGATCTGCGCGTTGGGCGATGTCGACGCATGAATGAATACTGCTTCGTGGAAGGCGGAAACGTGATGATCGTAATCTTCGTCGCGCACGGCCACAATCGATCCCTGACGCAGACTCGACATGGACTTATGAACAGAGTCCGTCTCATAGACTCGTATGCGCATGGCCTGGGGATTGGGCACCAGTTGCCGCTCAAGCAGGCGCGGATCCCTGGGGTCCCATTGCGCGCCAAGCTCCTGGGTCTGAGCGTCCCAGGCTTGCTGGGCCGCAGGGTCGTCGCGCCACTGCGCCAGCGCGGCAGCCGCACCCATCGCCGTGCGTGGCCGCAAGAACGGTGACCAGCGCGCGAATCCGAACCAAGCCTCGTCCCACAGGAATATCAAGTCGGGTTTGATAGCCAGGCATTCCGCCATCACCTGACGAGTGTTGTAGATGTGGCCATCGAATGTGCAGTTGGTCAGCGTAACCATGGCGACCTTGTCCAGCCTACCCTCTGCCTTCAGGTCCAACAGCGCCTGCTTGATCGTGCGTAGCGGCACGGCGCCATACATCGAGTATTCCGTCATGGGAAAGGCCTCTACATACAGTGGCTGCGCCCCGGAAAGCACCATCCCATAGTGATGAGACTTGTGGCAGTTGCGGTCAACGATGACAATGTCGCCCGGTTTGGTCACGGCCTGGTAGACCATCTTGTTAGACGTGGACGTTCCGTTGGTCACAAAAAAAACGTGGTCCGCACCCACCGCGCGTGCGAACTTTTCCTGTGCGACCTTGATGTTGCCGGTGGGCTCCAGCATGCTGTCCAGGCCACCGGTCGTGGCGGATGTTTCCGCCAGGAACAGATTCAGGCCGTAGAACTCGCCGAAGTCGCGGATCCAGTTTGACTTGATGATGGACTTACCGCGAGCAATCGGCAGCGCATGAAAGGTGCTGATCGGCCGCGCGGCGTAGTGCTTGAGATTGTCGAAATGGGGTGTCGTCTGGCGGTCCCTGACCCCTTCGAGAATATTGAGGTGTACCTCCATCGGTTCCTCGGCCTCGTAGAACACGCGGCGAATGACCGACGCTGCGGGATCCCCGGCAAGTTGCTCGACCTGTCGGTCCGTCAGCAGGTAGATATCGAGCTCCGGCCGTATGTTGGCGATGAAGCGCGCCAGCGTGACGCCGGATTCAGCAGAGGGAGCACCCGTGAAGGTGCCCAGGTGCTGGTACGCCTCCAAGAATTCCCGCAACAAATGCGTATCGTGCCTGGATTCAAACGGGATGCCGTCATAGATGACGACGGCCTCAATCTTGCCGTTCAGTATCGTGGCCAGCACCGCGTCCTCGAAGCTCCCCACCAGCACGGGTTCATAGACAACGGGGTCATCCGGCCGCCGCAATTGACGGATCTCCTGGCAAATGGAAGCCGCGCGTGTGGCAGCCATGGAAGAGACGAACAGGGTTTCAAAGTACGGCCGTCGCGTGCCCGCGCCCAATCCTGGCGGCAACCGGTCGGGCGCCTCCGCTGATGTCTCGTCGGCCTCGTCCCACTCGCTAGTGTCATAGCGATAACTGCCCGACAGCAAAGCGTTGCTCATGCGAAGCACGAGGCGGGCCGTGCCCAACGCATCGCCGTCCGCAAGCCGGTCATCAAGCGCCCGCAGCAGCTGGACGCCTGGATAAGCGAAGTAGGCTTCCATGGCGCGAAGACCGGCCAAGGCTTCCTGCACGGGCACGGCTCCTTCCTGGCTTTTTCCCGCCCTGGCCTGCGCTGCCCATCGCTTCGCCTGCGCGTTCAGATCTCGCCATCGGTCCAGCCGCGCGGCCGAGTTCGAAAACAGGTGGTCCAGATGGCTGCCGTTCATATCACGACTCATGGTGTTCCCCTGTTGGTGTAGGCGATGCGCGCCTTGCACGTAATGGATAGGATGGCAATGACTGGGACATCAAGCGGCATCACGTCGCCGAAAGCGGCTTTAAGCCAGCAGCATGATGACGACCATCCCCCAGATCGTGAGCAAGGTGTTGCCCACGGCGTAGGTGACCGTGTAGCCCAGCCCTGGCACCTGGCTCTTGGCCGCTTCGCACACCATGCCGAGCGCGGCCGTCGTGGTGCGGGATCCGGCACAAATGCCGAGGATCAGCGCAGGATGAAAGCGGAAGACAAACTTGGCGAGCAGCATGCCGACGATGAGCGGAACGGTCGTGGCGAAGATGCCCCAAAGGAACAGACTGATGCCCAGCTTCTGCAAGCCGACGACGAATCCTGGTCCGGCAGAGATCCCCACCACGGCAATGAACACGTTCAGCCCGACGGAGTTCATGAACCACAGCGTGGGTTCCGGAATCCGGCCAAAGGTCGGGCGAATGCCGCGAAACCATCCGAACACGATGCCGGCGATGAGCGCTCCGCCCGCAGTGGACAGCGTCACCGGAATCCCACTGATGTTGATGACGAATGCGCCGACCAAGGCGCCGATCGTGATGGCAAGCGAGACGAACGCAACGTCGGTGACATTGGTGGGCCGATCCACGTACCCCACTTCCTTGGCTGTGGCGTTGATATCCTGCGTACGGCCGACCACCGTGATGACGTCGCCGCGATACAGTTTGGATTTTGGAAGGACGGGTATGGACGTTTCGGTCGGTCCGCGCCGAATGTGCTTCAGAAACACGCCGCGAGCGCCCGGCCAACGCGAGAGTTCCTCCAGCGTCTTGCCATCCACCTTCTTGTTCGACACGTAAATGTCGACGCCTTCAGTCTGCATATTGAGCAGTTCGGCATCTTCAACTTCGCGACCACTTGGCCCCAGCCGGGCGATCAGTTGATCCCGCTTACCGCCGATGGCGACGATGTCACCGGCTTCGATAAGGGTGGTCCGGTCCACTTCCATGATGGTCCCGCCGCGGCGCACCCTTTCCACAAAGGCGCGCACGCCGTCCTGGGTGCCGGCCTCGATGTCTCCGATGGCCCTGCCGATGAAGGGGCTCTGCGCCGCGATCGAATAGGCTCGAACCTCGAAATCGTGCCATTCGGTCGCGCCCTCCCCGCCTCGGCCCGCGCCCAGCATCGCTTCATACTCCTTGCAGGCTCCGACCAGATCGATGCCCAGCAGCTTCGGACCGATCTGCGCCAGAATGATGGCGGAGCCGACCGTGCCGAAGATATACGTCACGGCATAGGCGATGGGCATGGCGTCCAAAAGCGCTTGGGTTTCCTCGGGCGTGCGGCCCAGCCGATTGATGGCATCGGTTGCCAGGCCCATCGAGGCCGAAATCGTCTGGGATCCGGCAAACAGGCCCGCAGCGGATCCGATATCGTATCCGGCAAGCATCGCGGCAACCACCGCTGAACCCAGGGACAGCAACGCCATGACGACAGCGAAAAGCGCCTGCGGCAAACCATCCTTGGCGATGCCGCGCACGAACTGCGGCCCGACGCCGTATCCCACCGCAAACAGGAACATCAGAAAGAACACCGACTTCACATTCGGCGATATCTTGACCCCCAGAACGCCGATGCCGATGGCGACCAGCAAGGTGGCGGTGACGGCGCCCAGGCTGAAGCCCTTGAAGCTCTTGCCGCCAACCCAATACCCGATGCCCAAGGCCAGGAAGATGGCAATCTCGGGATAGGCTTTAAGTGTAGAAACGAACCAGGTCATGGCCGGCTCCTTGATAGAGACCATGCATTGGCGAGCGCACGGCGTGTGCGCGCGCTAAGTGGCTTCTAGATTGTCTTGGTACTCGTGGTGGCATCAGGAGCCTTGCCGTTGTCCTTGCCGCCCTTGCTGCCCTTGCCGCCCTTGCTGCCCAGCGCGCGATATCGCTCCAGATACTCATCGCGCAGGTTGCGCACGCACTGGCCGATTTTCACGTAATCCTGTTCGTTCAAATTCGCCAGCGAAACACGGCCAGAAGGATGCACCGTCCCGAACCCTTTGCCCGGCAGCAGCACCACGCCTGCTTCTTCGGCCAGCCGGAACAACAGTTCGTGGGGCTTGATATTGGCCAGCAACCATTTGACGAATTCCGGACCGACCTCGCGGCTCATCTGCTCCACGTCGAGCAGCGTGTAGTAATCGACGACGTTCTCGTCTACCGCGTCGGGTGCAGCTCCCATGCCGCGATACAGCGCGGCCTTGCGCCCTCGAATCAGCCGCTTCATGGCTGCCTTGTAATGGTCCGCGGTATCCATAAGCGAAAACAGCGAAAACAGCACCATCTGCACTTGTTGGGGCGTCGATAGGCCAGCAGTGTGATTGAGGGCCACGGTGCGGCTGTCGGCGACGATCCGGTCGATGAACAGCAACTTCTCGGGAGCGGTCGTGATCGATGCATAGCGCGCATTCAATCCGTCTTTTTCCGTCTGCCCGAGTTGCGCGATCTTTTCATCGAAGAGATTAGATTTATGCGCGGCAATTACGCCCAAGCGCCAGCCCGTAGCGCCAAAATATTTGGAGTAGGAATAGACCAGCAGCGTATTGCGCGGGCATAGCGCGAAAAGAGAGACAAAGTTGTCGGCGAATGTCCCGTAGACGTCGTCGGTCAGGATGATGAGGTCGGGACGATCCTTGACGATATCGGCGAGATACCGGAGGCTTTCGTCACTGACCTTCACGGACGGTGGATTGCTGGGATTCACCAAAAAGAACGCCTTGACCTTGGGATCACGCAGCTTGTCGAGCTCAGCTTTTGAATACTGCCAGCCATTGGCTGGATCGGCGTCGATCGACAGTTCCGCCAGGCCAAACTCGGCCAACTCGGGAATTTCGATATAGGGTGTAAAGATAGGCTTGCCCAGCGCGATGACGTCGCCTGCCTGAAGCAGATGATTGATCTTCATCGAATTAAAAAGATAGGTCATGGCCGCAGTTCCGCCTTCCACGGCATAGAGGTCGAAGTCCCCGGCAAACGGGTGGCCCCCAATCATCTCCCTGCGGATGTACTGTTTCACGATCTTTTCGCTAAGCCGTAGCATGCGGTCCGGCACGGGATAGCTGCACGCGAGAATGCCCTGACACATCTCGTAGATGAAGTCGCCTCCATCAAGGCCCAGTTGGTCCCGCACGAACGACACCGCCCCGGAAAGAAACTTTACGCCGGGAACATCATGATGGCTGCGAGTGAACAGATCGAAGCGCTCTTCAATCCCCTCGCGTCTGGGAAAGCCCCCTACCCCTTCGGCCAGATAGGAGAATGATCGCTCGGATTCAGTCATGGCAAACAGGCCCAACTGCCAGAATCCATGACGGGGGACCGTAGCCACAAAATTGGGATTCCCTCTCCCTGCATTGAGCATCAGCCGGTTGGTGACGCTGCCGGCCAGGGTGATGAGTTCGTCTTTTAGTTCGAAGGGAGAAAGGCTGGCGGTGGAGGACGCATGCTTGATATCCATTGAGCTTCTCCAGATCATGGACGCAACAAAACACGCCGCGAAACATGGCGTTCGAGCGTCGAACCAGGAAGCGCTGGATTGCGTAGAACCTGGCAGATCCCCCGTTGTATAGGGAATATCAAACCAGCTTAGTGAATGGGTTGTAGCCGGTACATACGCAGTTTTGAGTATGGATGCCGCGGTCGCTGGCGCAGCGGCAGGCAGCTCCCGCCGCCGCCGTGCCTTGAGTTATTCCAACCGGAACTGCGGCAAGGCAATCTCGGGAGAGGCCTGCTCGAAGCACACGCACACACGGCTTCCTATCCGGACCGCCTCGGGCGGACTATCGATGATGTTGGCCATCATGCGCACGCCCTCATCCAGGTCGATCATGGCCACGACGTACGGCACTTTTTCACTCAGGGCCGCATTGCTCGGGCGCCGGTTGATGGTGTAGGTGTAGACGGTTCCCTGGCCTGCGGACTCGATCCACTCGATGCTGTCCGACAGGCAGGCCGTGCAGAACTCGCGCGGATAGAACTGGCGCGCGTTGCAGCAGCCGCATTGCTGGATGACCAGGCGGCCTTCCTTCGCTGCATCCCAGTAGGGCTGGGTGATCCGGGTCGGTTGCGGCAGCGGGCGTTGAACGTGGTCCATGGTCAGACTCCGAGAATCAGGGTGGTGTTGCAGGAAAAAACCAGCCCGGGCGCATGGACCAGAGCCAGTTCGGCCTTGGGCAGCTGGCGCTCGCCGCATTCCTTGCGCAACTGATGCACGGCCTCGAGCAGCAGCAGCATGCCGAACTGGCCGGGATGGTTGTAGGACAGGCCGCCGCCCGAGGTATTGATGGGGAAGTCGCCTCCGGGCGCCAGGCGTCCGTCCGCCACGAAGGCCCCGCCCTCGCCGCGCTTGCAGAAGCCCAGCTCCTCCAGCGACTGGATCACGCCGATGGTGAAGTGGTCGTAGATCTGCACCACGTCGATGTCCGCCCGCGTGACGCCGGCCATCTCCAGCGCGGCGTCCGCCGTCTGCGCCACATTGGTGTCCAACCAGTCCGCGGTATTGAAGGGCGTGTAATGATGCGAGAAGGATTCGGCAATGCCCATCACGTAGACCGGTGGGCGCTTGAGCGTACGAGCGCGCGCGGCGGACGTGACGATGACCGCGCCGCCGGCGTCGGTCACCAGGCAGCAGTCGCGCTGGCGCAAAGGATCGGCAATCATCTTGGAAGCCATGACTTCTTCGATCGAGGTTTCCTCGCGCCGGTAGGCCTTGGGATTGAGCTGCGCCCATTTTCGCGCCGCTACCGCCACTTCGGCCAGGTCCTTGTGGGTGGTGCCGTAGCGCTGCATGTGCAGCTGCGCCACCATCGCGTAGTAGCCGATGGGACTCAGCTGCCCATAGGGCGTGATGAACTGCCCGCGCGGCATGCGCATGTCCTCCGGCGTACCGCCCACCTTGCGCGTTCCGTCCGACAACTGGGTGCTGCCGTAGGCCACCAGCGCCACCTCGCACATACCGGCCTCGATCGCGGCCATGGCGTGGCGGACGTGCATGACGCTGGACATGCCGCCCACGCTGGTTGAATCCACGTAGCGCGGGCGTATGCCCAAATATTCGGCCAGATGCAGTCCGGCGAACTTGTCGTCCACGTGCGCGAACACGCCGTCGACGTCCTGGAGAGTCAATCCCGCATCGCGCAGGGCGCGGGCCGCCGCCTGCGCCTGCAGGTCCAGCGAGGTCATCCCGGGCACTTTCCCGAGGTCGGATTCGGCGGCGCCAACGATGGCGACCGATTTCGAAAGATGCTTGGTCATGTAGGAATCTGCTCCTGTCGAAGTCCAAAAATAGGGTTCAAAGCGTCCGGGCTATCAGCTCGCGCATCACTTCCGAGGCGCCGCCATAGATCCGATTGGGCCGCACGTCGGTATAGGCGCGGGCGATGGGATACTCGCGCATGTAGCCGTAGCCGCCATGGAACTGCAGCAGATCGTCAATGGCGCTGGTGGCTTCAGACGCCCACAGCTTGGCCATGGCGGCGCCCCCGGCGTCGAGTTCGCCATCCAGGTATTGCTGCACGCAGCCGTCGACGAAGGCTCGGGTGGCGGCGGCCAGGGTCTTGATGTCGGCCAGCTTGAAGCGGATGTACTGGTTGTCGATCAAAGCCTTGTCGAAGGCACGGCGTTCCTTGGTGTAGTCGACGGTCCACTGCAGCGCGCTCTCCAGCGCCATGGCGCAGCGCACCGCGATCATCAGCCGTTCGCGCACCAGCTCCTTCATCAGGTAGCCGAAGCCCTGCCCCGGTTCTCCCAGCATGTCCTCGTCCGGCACGAACATGTCCTGGAAGAACAGTTCGGCCGTGTCCTGCGCCTTCTGCCCGACCTTGTCCAGCAGCCGCCCGCGCGTGAATCCGGGCGTCGCGGCATCGACCCAGAACAGGCTGATGCCGCGCGAGCCGGCGCCGGGATCCGTCTTAGCCACCACCAGCACACGATCAGCATGGAAGCCGTTGGTGATAAAGGTCTTCTGGCCGTTTATGACGTAGCCGCCCTGAGCCCGGGCCGCCGCGGTGCGGATCGCCTTGACGTCGCTGCCCGCGCCTGGCTCGGTCATCGCGAGAGACGCCACGATGTCGCCCTGGGCCATGCCGGGCAGATCGCGCCGCTTCTGGCTTTCGGTGCCGAAATTCAATAAATACGGCGCCACGATGTCTGAATGCGTGGTGAAACCCGTCACGCCCGTAGCCAGCGCGCGGGCGATCTCCTCCACGACGATGATGGTGTGCAGGAAATCCCCGCCGCCGCCGCCGTATTCTTCAGGCGTGCTAGGCAGCAGGATGCCCGCCGCGCCGGCCTTGCGCCACAGGTCGCGCGGCACCAGGCCTTCCTGTTCCCATTGATAGTGATGGGGCGTGATCTCGTCCGCAATGAAGCGCGCCACCGTGTTGCGGAACAATTCATGGTCCGCCGAGAAGAGCTTGCGTTGCTGGTTCATGCTGCCTCCTGATCTGTCATGAAGGGCCTCCTAGGGCCAGTAGCGCTGCTTGACCAGGCGCTTGAGCAGCTTGCCCGTCTCGGTGCGCGGCATGTCGGTGGAAAAATCCACGCTCTTCGGGCACTTGATGGGCGAGATGCGCTCGCGGCAATACGCGATCAGCTGCTGCGCCAGGTCAGCGTTGGCAGCCCCGGGATCACGCAATTGCACGACCGCCTTGACCTCCTCGCCGAACTCGTCGTTCGGCACGCCCACGACCGCCACATCGGCCACGGCGGGGTGCGTGCAAAGCAGGTTCTCCGCTTCCTGGGGATAGATGTTGACTCCGCCCGATACGATCATGTTGGACAGGCGATCGGTCAGGTACAGATAGCCGTCCTGGTCCAGGTAGCCGATATCGCCATAGGTGGCCCAGCCGCGCGTGTTGTAGGCGCCGCGCGTCTTGTCCGGATCCTTGTGGTATTCGAACGAACCGCCCCCCGAAAAGTAGATGACCCCGGGCTGGCCCGCCGGCAGTTCGGTCAGCCCGTCCTCGCTCATGATGTGCGCCTGGCCGAACTCCGGTCTGCCCACCGAGCCGCGATGCGCCAGCCATTCCTCGGAACCCAGCGACGTACGCCCGACCAGTTCCGTGCCGCTGTAGTACTCGTACAGGATCGGTCCCCACCACGCGATCATGGCTTCCTTGACGTCGGCCGGGCACGGTGCGGCCGCATGCACCGCGTAGCGCAGCGTGGACAGGTCGTGGCGCGTGCGCTCTGTCTCTGGCAGGCGCAGCAGACGGATGAACATGGTCGGCACCCATTGCGAATGCGTGACACCGTAGGCGGCGATGGCCTCCAGCGCCGCGGCCGCATCGAATTTTTCCATCATGACGCAGCTGCCGCCGGCGCGCAGCGCCGCCATGTTCCAGCGCACCGGGGCCGCGTGATAGAACGGCGCCGTGGACAGATAGACCGTGTCGCGATCGAACGCCTTCCAGGCGCTGCTGGGCGAGTCGCCGACACGGAAGTAGCGGTTGGCGACCGATAGCGGACGCTTGATTCCCTTGGGCAGGCCGGTGGTGCCCGACGAATAGAGGAAGTCCGTGCCTTCCGGGGTTTCCGGCAGCGCCACGTCGTCGGCGTGGCGGCCGACCCAGGCCTCGTACTGGATTGCACCGGCGTCCGCGCCGTCCATGCAGACGCGCAGCACGCCGCGCGCATCCAGGCTGTCCACATCGGTTTCGGTCTGCGTGCAGCCGGAATAGAACAGCACGCGCGCGTCGCAGTTTTCGATGATGTAGCGCGCTTCCTCACGCTTGAGATGCCTGCTGATGGTGGTGTAGTACAGGCCGACGCGATGCGCGGCCCACAGCAGTTCGAAGAACCGCGGATGGTTCTCCAGGAATACTGCAATCCCGTCGCCGGCCTGCAGGCCGGCATCCAGCAAGGCCGCGGCACATTTGCGGCTGCGCAGCTCCAGCTCGCGCCAGGTCACCGTGATACCGGACGGAATCATGCGGTAGGCGATGCGATCGGGCATCTCCCGGGCATGGGCTTCAAGTGCAGACATGGTTCACCTCTGGTTTGCTCAATTGGCCAGGCGGGCAACGCCGTTGCTCAGCACCACTGTGCCGCGCTCGTCGGCCAGCGCACGAAATTGCAGGCGGTCGCCATCGCGCCAGATTTCCACGCGCAGCGTCTCGCCCGGGAAGAACGGTGCGGAAAAGCGCGCGGCGATCGCACCCAGCCGTTGGGGCGACGCAGCTGCGCAAGCCTGCAGCAAGGCGCGCGCAGCCATTCCATAGGTGCACAGCCCGTGCAGGATGGGCCGCTCGAAACCGGCGGCGCGCGCCATGTGCGGCAGCGCGTGCACCGGATTGAGGTCGCCGTTCAGGCGGTACAACAAGGCTTGCTGCGGCAGCGTGGACAGCAACACGACCTGATCGGGTTCGCGCTGTGGCGTGGCCGGCAACGCCTCCGGCGGCTCGTCGCCCTGGCCAAAGCCGCCATCGGCGCGGCAGAACGACACGTGCTCCACCGTGGCCAGCGGTGCCCCGCTATCGGCGTCGGAAATGTCGCGCACCGTCACCACCAGCGCTCCCTTGCTGGCGCCTTTGTCCACCACCCGCGTGACGCGGGTCTGGCTGCGCACTGCCCCGGCCGCGGCCAGCGGGGCGTGAAACGTCATGCGGTGCTCGCCGTGCAGGATCTTCACCCAGTCGATGCCGGTGGCCGGGTCGGTTGCCCAACCGTTGGGCGCGCCGAGGGTGGCCAGGAAGGTCGGCACCACGGCCGTCCCCTCTTCGTGCACGTAGCGCAGCTCGTCTTCATTGGCCGGATCAGTGCCGTAGCCCAGACCCAGCGCATAGATCATGCAGTCGCGTTCGGTGTAGCGGTCCACGCGGTCTTCGAACTTCCAGTTGCGCAGGCGTTGATAATCGATTGCCATGGATCATGCCTCCCTAAGCATGCCGGCGGCGACCTTGCCGCCGCCGGCGTACAGGTCATTCCGCCTTGATGCCGGCGGCTTTGATGATTTTTTCCCAGCGGTCCTTTTCCGACCGGATGAAGCCGTCGAACTCGGCTGCCGTGCCGCCCAGAGGAATGCCGCCCTGCTGCGCCAATTGCTTCTTCACGTCTTCATCGGCCAGGACTGCATTGAGCTCCGTATTCAGGCGCGCCACCACGGCCGGCGGCGTGTGCGCTGCGACCAGCACGCCCAGCCAGGCACCGACGTCCACATCGGGATAGCCTTGCTCGGCCAGCGTCGGCACGTCGGGCAATATCTGGCTGCGTTCACGGGTGGTGACGGCCAGCGCCCGCAGCCTGCCGGCCTTGACCAACGGCGCCACGGTGATCACGTTCTCGACCGTAAAGTCGACTTGGCCAGCGACCAGGTCGTTGGTGGCCGGCGCCGCCCCCTTGTACGGCACGGTGACGGCCGTGAACTCCAGGCGATTCTTCAGCAATTCGCCGCCCAGGTGTCCGGAGGTCCCGATCATCGACACCGCCATGGACAGGTTGCCCTGCTTGCCGCGGGCATAGTCACGGAACTCCGCCAGCGTCTTGACGGGCGCGTTGGCGTTGACGACCAGCGCATTCGGCATGGTGATGATGCGCGCCACCGGCGCGAAGTCGGACATCGCATACGGCAGCTTGCTGTACAGCGTGTAATTGACCGCGTTCGGCCCGCTGCTGCCCATGACCATCGTGTACCCGTCGGGCTCGGCCCGAAGCAAGCTCTGCATGCCCAGAATGCCGGCCGCGCCGGGCACGTTTTCGACCACTACCGGTTGCCCCAGCCGTTCAGACAATTTCTTGCCCACGATCCGGCTGGTGATGTCCAGGATGCCGCCCGGCGAACTGGGCGCGATCAGCCGCAAAGGTCTGTTCGGGTAGCCCTCCGCCGCTCGCGACATCTGCGGCAAGGCCAATGAAGTCATCAGGCCGGCAAGGACTGCCAGCGCGACTCGCCTGCGTTTGTTCATGTCTGTCTCCTGATAGTTTTCGTCTCGCGGGCTTGTGGCGCCCGCTGTCTGGACTCCGCTGGGCGGATCCCTTACTGCGCGTCAATCCACCTTCATGCCGGTCGCGTCGACCACGCCCTGCCACTTCCGCACTTCGGTCTTCAGGAAAGCGCGGGCCTCCTCCGGGCCGCCGGTCAGGGGCCGGGCATAGATCCGGTCCATGAACTCCTGCACATCGGGTTGCGTGTTGATGTCAGCGACGGCGTCGGCCAGTTTCTTCAAGACCGGTGCCGGCACCTTGGCGGGTGCCGCCATGAAGTACACCGCTTCCACGTCGTAGCCCTTGAGGCCGGCCTCTTCGATGGTGGGCAGGTCCGGCATCGCCTTCATGCGTTCGCGCCCGGTCACCGCCAGCGCCTTCAGCTTCTTGGACTGCACCAGCGGGATCGCGGTGGAGACGCTGCCGAACATCATGTCTACCGTGCCCGACATTAGGTCCACCTCGGCCGGGCTCACCCCCTTGTAGGGCACGTGGGTCATGTCGACGCCGGCCATGACCTTGAACAATTCGCCGGCCAGATGAATGGAAGAGCCCATGCCGGCCGACGCGAAGGTAAGCTTGTTGCCCCCACCCTTGGCCTTGCGAATCAGGTCGTCGACGCCCTGGATGCTGGAGCCGGGCGGCACCACGAGGATGTTGGGCGTGGACGCCACCATGCCGATGGGCATCAGATCGCGCTCCCAGTCGTAGGGGTTGCGCTTCATGGCGGCGTTGGCAGCCACATAGTTGGCCGCCATCGCGATGATGTAGCCATCGGCCGGCGCCTGCGTCAGCGCCTGGATCGCGATGTTGCCGCCGGCGCCCGGACGGTTTTCCACGATGAACGTCTGATTGAAACGCTCCCCCAGCTTCTTGGCATACAGACGGGCGAGCAAGTCGGTGGCGCCGCCCGGCGCGAAGCCCACATAAACCCGCACCGGCTTATCCGGATAAGCGTCGGCCGCGCCCGCTGCTCCGACAGCAGTCAGGCTCAGTACCGCGGCCAACAATCCCTTCAACATTTCCATGAGTCGATCTCCTTCCGTTTTTTTTAGAGATAGGGGAACGTCGGGCCATCTTATTCCGACATGCCGAACAGTATAACGACGTGCCGATATTAATTGTCAATATTTCCGGTGGTGTGTATATTTGTTCGGAACCTCGGAATAAATTCGAACCTGCTCGTCGCCTATCCCGAGATATCGGATTTCGGGCCCAGGGCGGCGGGCACTATCAGCTACAGAAGGGGAATGGAGATGGACCTGCAACTCACCGGTAAAGTCGCTGTCATCACGGGCTCCGGCCGCGGCATCGGCTACGCCTCGGCGCTGGCTCTGGCGCAGGAAGGCGCGCGGATCGTCATTACCGATATCAACCCCGAATCGGTGGAACAGGCGGTTGGCGGCCTGAAACAGGCGGGCTACGATGCCATCGGCGCCGTGCTGGACGTCTGCGATCCTGATCAAGTCCAGACCATGGCCGAGCTCGCGGCGCACGCGTTCGGCGGCATCGACATCCTGGTCAACAACGCCGGTTTCACGCGCGACAAGTACCTGCTCAAGATGCCGGTGGAAGACTGGGACTCGGTGGTGGACACCATCCTGAAGGGCGCCTACTACTGCACCAAGGCTGCCCTGCCCTCGATGATGGAAAGGAAGTGGGGCCGCGTCATCAACATTGCCTCGCGCGCACACTGGGGCAATCCCGGCCAGACCAACTATTCGGCCGCCAAAGCCGGGCTGATCGGATTCACCCGCGCGCTGGCGCTGGAACAAGGCAAATTCAACATCACCGCCAACGCCATCGCCCCGGGGCTGATCGAAACGCCGCTGGTGCGCGGGCTGTCAACCTATGACACGCTGCGCGCCAATGCGTTGGCGCGCCAGCCGGTGCCGCGTCTGGGCGCGGTCGAGGACATCGCCAATGCCGTGGCCTTCCTGGCTTCCGAGCGGTCCTCTTTCATCACGGGTGAACTGCTGCACGTGACCGGCGGCCGCTACGCTTCCTGATATCCCTTCCCCGCGCCCCCACTCCGGAATCCGATCAACCATGCAAAGCGCAAGCCCTGCCTGCCCGCCCCCGCTTCCCGTCCAGCAGCCCCTGGAAGTCGGCCATCGTTTCGAATCAGCCGGCCGCACCATCACCGAGAGCGATATCGTCAACTTCGCCTGCCTGTCCGGCGACTTCAACCGCCTGCACGTCGACCACGAATACGCCAGCGCCACGCCCTTCGGCCAGCGTATCGCCCACGGCCTGCTGGTGCTGTCCGTGCTGTCCGGACTGACCACCCAGTCCAGCGGCTACCGTCAGCTGGAACCTTATGTACTGGCTCTGATCGACATCCATTGCCGCTTTCCCAAACCTACCTTCATCGGCGACACCATCGTGGTGCGGGTGACGGTGGCGGAAAAAACCGGGCAGTACCGCCCAGGCAAGGACAAGGTGGTGTTCCGACGCGAAGCCATCAACCAGCGCGGCGAGGTAGTGGTTCAGGCAGACTTCGCGATGATTCTGCGGTCCATGGAGGGTGCAGCATGAAACCGTTTGCAGATCTGAGCCGCTTCATCAATCCGCGCAACGTGGCCGTGGTCGGCGCTTCCGCCCGCGAATCCAGCCAGGGGCGCCGCCTGTACGACAACCTGGTACTGCATTCGTCGGTGCCCGGCGAGGTGTACGCGGTCAACCCGGCCTACCAGGAAATCGGCGGACGGCCGTGCTGGCCCTCCATCAGCGCCCTGCCCGAGGCCGAGATCGACGTAGCGCTGATCATGATCAACGCCACGCTGGTGCTGGATGCCTTGCGGCAATGCGCGGCGCGCGGGATACCCTTCGCCGTGGTCATGACATCCGGCTTTTCGGAAGCGGGCGAGGAAGGCCAGCGGCTCGAACGCGAGATCGCCCAGCTGTGCGAGGCCACCGGCCTGCACGTCTACGGACCGAACTGCCCCGGCTTCGTGAATGTGCGCGACCGCCTGGGCATGACCTTCTCGCCCGCTTTCAAGGACGATCTGAACGCAGGCTCGATCGGCCTGGCGACCCAGGGCGGCGGACTGGGCCGCAACCTGCTGCAGGGCCTGTCTTTCGGCCAGGGCGTGGGCCTGTGGTTTTCCGCCGGCAACGAGGTGGACCTGGAAATTCCCGACTTTATCGCCCACATGGCGAACGATCCGAAGATCAGCGTAATCGCCCTGCTGATGGAAGGCGTCAAGCACGGCCGTCGGCTGACCGCCGCGCTGGAACTGGCGCATGCCCGCAGAAAGCCTGTGGTGGTGCTGAAGGTGGGGCGCTCGGAAGCCGGGGTGCGCGCGGCGCAGTCGCACACGGCGTCGGTGGCCGGCACCGCCGCCGTCAACAGCGCCGTGTTCCGCCAGTTCGGCGCCATTGAGGTGGACGACCTGGACCAATTGCTGGCGGCCTCGCGCCTGCTGACCCAGATCACGCCCAAGAGCGGCAACGGCTTGTGCATCTATACCTTCTCGGGCGGTACCGCCGCGCTGGCGGCCGACATCGCCGGCGCGGCCGGCCTCCCAATGGCAGTGTTCGCGCCCGAGACCAAGGCCGCCCTGCGCAAACTGCTGCCGGATTTCGCCAGCATGGACAATCCCGTCGACACCACCGCCGACATCCTGCGCAACCCGGAGGCCTCGGCCGCATGCCTGCGCGCGATATGCGCCGACCCCCAGGTGGGCACGGTCCTGTTCCCTATCCCCATGGATTACGGTTCCATCACCGACGGCATGGCCCAGGCCATCGCCACGGTGGCGGCCGAAACCGCCACCTTGATCGTGCCGGTCTGGATGAGCCGGCGCCTGGGCGGCGGTTTCCAGTTGCTGGAGACGGCCGGCCTCCTGCCCTTCCTGTCTCTATCGGACGCCATCGCGGCCCTGTCCAAGGCCATCCCGTGGAAGCTGCCCGCGCACGAGAGCGCCGCCGCTCCCCAACAAATGGCAGCCGCAGCCGGCAAGGTCCGCATGCTTAGCGAAGCCGCCGCCAAATCCCTGCTGCGGGAAGCCGGCCTGCCGATACCTGAAGGGGTGGTGGTCGCCAGCGCTGCGCAGGCGGCCCAGGAAGCCGAGCGCCTGGGCTTTCCCGTAGTGATGAAGGTGGTCAGCGCCCAGATCGCGCACAAGACCGAAGCGGGCGGCGTCAAGCTGGGCATCGCCAGCGCCAGTGCGGCGCGGGATGCCTATGCCGCCATCCACGAGTCCGTCGCGCGCCATAACCCCGACGCCGCTATCGACGGCATACTGGTGGAGCGCATGCTGCCACCAGGCGGCCGCGAGGTGCTCGTCGGCGTGCACATCGACCCGGCCTTCGGCCTGGTGCTGACCTTCGGCCTGGGCGGCATCTTCGTCGAGACCATCCGCGACGTGGCACACCGGATGATTCCGCTGTCGCGAGACGACGCGCGTGCGCTGCTCGGCGAGATCCGCTACGCCGAAGTGCTGGACGGCGTGCGCGGCCAGGCGCCTGCCGACCTGACGGCCCTGGAGGACCTGATCCTGCGGGTATCGGACTTCGCCTGGAGCCACCGCGACGCCTTGCAGGAAATGGAGCTCAACCCGGTCTGGGTCGGTGCCGAAGGACAAGGCGCGATGCCGCTGGACGCGCTGATCGGCTTGCGCCCCGGCGCCGACCCCGCCCTGGGCCAACGCCAGCCATGAGCGCCACTGGACTCTCCTTCCCGAACATACTCGCCTAGGACACGCATGGACTTCTCATTGGACTCCACCCAGATCGAATTGCGCGACTCGTTGCGCCGGTACCTGGCCGCCGAAGTCGCGCCGATCGTCAACCGCTACGAAGCCGAAGCCCGCGTGGTGCCGCAGGACATGGTCCGTGCCATGCGCGACTTCGGCCTGCTGGGCGGCATGCTGCAGGAAAAGGACGGCGGCTATGGCTTGCCGATGACGACCTACGGCATGCTGATAGCCGAGCTGGCGCGCGTCTGGCCTTCGCTGCGCAGCATCGTCAGCACCAGCAATCTCGCCGCCTCGGTGCTGAGCGAAGGCGGCTCGCCCTACCTGAAGGAAAAGTACCTGCCGCGGGTCCTGTCGGGCGACGCGATCGCCAGCTTTGCCCTCAGCGAACCCAACATCGGTTCGGACGCCGCCAACGTCGAAACCCGCGCCGTCGCAACCGCGAGCGGCTGGCGAGTCAACGGCCGCAAGCTCTACATCAGCCTGGGCACGGTGTGCGAGCTGGGCGTGGTGTTCGTGCAGACCCAGCGGCAAAATGGCGAGCGCGGCGTTTCCTGCCTGCTGTTCGAGCGCGCCATGGCGGGCTTTTCGTCCAGCCCCATCCACAAGATGGGCATGCTGAGCTGCCCGCTGGGTGAACTGCTGTTCGAAGACGTGGAGATTCCGGCGGCCAACCTGATCGGCACCGAGGGCAAGGGCTTTGCGCTGGCCAAGAAATACCTCAACATCGGCCGCTGCGTGGTGGCGTTCTCAGCGCTGGGCATTGCCGAGGCCGCCTACGAGGCAGCGGTAAAATACGCCGGCGACCGGGTCCAGTTCGGCCGGCCCATCGGCGGCTTCCAGCTGGTGCAGCATATGATCGCCGACATGATGACGCTGGTCGAGACCTCGCGCCTGCTGTGTTGGCGCGCCGCCGACGCGCTGGACCGCAACGCCGCCGACAGCCAGATGCTATGTTCGATGGCCAAGCGCCACGCCACCGACGCCGTGCTGCGCGTGGCGGAACTTTCCATGCAAGTGCATGGCGGCGCGGGCTACACCACGCTTTTCCCGGTCGAGCGTTATTACCGCGACGCCCGCCACCTGAGCATTGCCGAAGGCACCAACCAGATTCAGGCCTTGCTCATGGCGCAAAGCGTATTGGGCATATCCGCCTTGAAATGACCGGCTACGCCAAAGCCCCGGCCGGCTCCCCACTCAACTCCGACATCCTATGCCGCAAATTCTCCCTACCGCGCAACGTGTGCTGCAAGTCTTCGAAGTCTATGCGCGGGAACGCCGTCCCCTGACGAATTCGGAAATGGCGCGCTTTCTCGATCTGGCCGACAGCAGCTGCTCGGACCTGCTCTACACGCTGCGCCAGGCCGGCTATCTGCTGCGCACACCGAAATCGCGCTACTTCCACCCGACGGGCAGGCTGCTCGACGTGGCGCAAGGCATCTCGGCGGCCGACCCGCTGCAGGCCTTCGCATCCGAAGCGCTGGAGATCCTGACGCGCCAGTCCGGTGAGTCCTCCATGTGCGGCCTCCTCGACGGCAACAAGGTGAAGATCTACGCCAGCCAGGAGAGCCCGCGCGCCTTGCGCTACGTGGTGCAGCCCGGCACCACCTTCGACCTGCAGGTCGCCGCGCTGGGCAAGGCCTTGCTGGGCGAGATGGACGCGACGGAACGCAATGCACTCATCGACACGCTGCCGTTCGAGCACGTCACGGCCAGCACCATCACCAACCCCGACACCTTGCGTGCGCAGATCGAATCGCAACGGGCCAAGCACTACTTCAACAGCCGCGACGAGGGCAATGAAGGCGTGTCGGCCGTCGGCATCGCGGGCCGTGTGGGCGGCCAGCTGACGGCGCTGTCCATTGTCGGCCCCACTCACCGCATGGACGCCAACATGGAGAAGTACATCCAGATCATCCTGGACGCGCGCGCCGAATTCTTCGAGTCCTGAAACACGCAATCATGGAGTGACGATAGACATGGCTGGTCCTCTGAGCGGATTTACGGTGGTGGAAATGGCCGGCATAGGGCCCGGCCCGTTCTGCGCCATGATGTTGGCGGACATGGGCGCGGACGTGATTCGCATTGACCGGCTCACGCCCGGATTCCTGGGCGGCGGCGGCACCGTCATCGACAGAGGCCGCCGCACGATCGCGCTGGACCTCAAGCAGCCCGGCGCGGCTGATATCGTATTGCGGCTGCTGGACAAGGCCGACGCCCTGCTCGAAGGGTTCCGGCCGGGCGTCATGGAAAGGCTGGGCCTGGGGCCCGACGAATGCCTGGCGCGCAATCCGCGGCTGGTGTACGGACGCATGACCGGCTGGGGGCAGGACGGTCCGCTGGCGCAGTCGGCCGGCCATGATCTGAACTACATCGCCATCACCGGCGCCCTGCACGCCATGGGCCATGCCGAACTGCCGCCCGCGCCGCCGCTGCACCTGGTCGGCGACATGGGCGGCGGCGCCATGATGCTGGCCTTCGGCGTTCTTTGCGGCCTGCTTGAAGCCGGACGCACTGGCCGGGGCCAGGTGGTGGACGCGGCCATCTGTGACGGCGCCTCCCTGCTGGCCAGCGCCTACCACGGCAAGCTGCAGAATGGCGGCTGGGTCAACCAGCGCCAGTCCAACATGCTGGATGGCGGCGCCCACTTCTACGGCTGCTACACCTGCGCCGATGGCAAGTACGTCTCCATTGGCGCCATCGAACCACAGTTCTACCGCCTGTTGCTGGAACGCTGCGGGATCGACGACCCGGATTTCCAGCAGCAATGGGATCGCGCGCAATGGCCGCAGCTGCGCGCCAAGCTGGCGGGCATCATCGCCGGCAAGACCCGCGAGCAATGGTGCTTGCTACTCGAAGGCACGGACGCCTGCTTTGCGCCCGTGCTCGACTTCGAAGAAGCGCCGCGGCACCCGCATCACCAGGCGCGCGGCAGCTTCGTCGAAAGCGGCGGCACGCTATGCCCCGCCCCCGCGCCGCGCCTGTCGCGCACGCCGGGGCAGGCCCGCGCCGTACCCACGCCGGGCGAGCACACGGAAGAACTGCTGGCGGAACTGGGTCTGGCGCAAACCGAGATCCAGGCCTTGCGCGAACGCGGCGCCATCGCCTGACGGGCCGCGGCAGCTTGCGGCCAGGCTCAAGTGCGCGGCCCGGCCATCATGGAGTGCAGACATGGAGAACGATACGATGCAAGTCATCTCTAGCGAGTTCAAGACCCTGCTCTATGCCGTCGAAGGCGGCGTCGCCACCATCACCCTCAACCGCCCTGCCCAGAGAAACGCGCTGGACCTGACCATGCGCGAGGAGCTGGCCCACCTAGTGGACGCGATCCGGCGCGACCGCGGCGTTCGCGTCGTGATCCTGGCGGGCGCCGGCGGCGCCTTCTGCTCGGGCGGAGACATCTCCACCATGGGGTCCGGTGGTTCCGCCGAGGAAGCGCGGGAGCGCATGGCCAGCCTGCTCCTGACGATAGAAGGCCTGATCACGCTGGACCGGCCGGTGATCGCGGCAGTCGACGGCCCGGCCTATGGCGCCGGGCTGGGCCTGGCCCTGACCGCCGACCTGATCCTGGCATCGCCGCGCGCGCGCTTCTGCCTGTCGTTTCTGCGGCTGGGGGCCATTCCCGACTGCGCCACGATGTACACCCTGCCGCGCATGGTGGGCCTGCAACGGGCCAAGGAGCTGGCCTTTTCCACCCGCGAGTTCCAGGCGCAGGAAGCCAAGGAAATGGGCATCGTGTTCGAGATCCAGCCGCAGGAGCTGATCCACGAGCGCGCGCGGCAGATCGCGCTGTCCATGGTCGAACTGCCGATGGCGGCGCTGGCGATCACCAAGCGCGGCTTGAATGCATCGCTCAACAGTGATCTGAACACCATGCTGGACATGGAGGCCGCAGGCCAGGGCGTGGCGCGCTCTTCCGAGTACCACCGCGAGGCCGCTGGCCGCTTTCTCGACAAGGTGGCACAGCGCTTCCAATGGCCGGTGGCGAACGCCTGATAGGCCATTGATCACCACATCGACTTCTTCGAGCATGCCGTTGACGAACGCCGGTCTTCAACCCGGCCCGTCGCTCGCCGCGGCCAGCAGCGGCACGATGATGTCGCTGATCGGCGTCGGGATGCCGTGGGCCCGGGCGCGACGCGGGACGACGCCGTTTCGGATGTCCCATTCGAGGGGCCGGCCGGCTTCGCGGTCTGTCAGGATGGACGTGCTCAAGTCGGCGGAAGCGGCTTGCAACTTGGCGAGGATTTCCTGAGGGACCTCGTCGCCCAGATTGGCTCCCTCGGCGCGCGCCACGGCCAGGCATTCTCGCAAATATGCCAGCGAGAGCCCGGCGATGTCGGGCCGGACGAACATGCCGGCGCGCCGATGCGTCAGGGCCATCAGGCCGGCCACCGCGTTCTGCAGCAGTTTGCGCCAGGCCACGGACGGGAAATCCGCGGAGATCTCCACGGCGCACCGGGTATCCCGGAGCCCCTCCACCACCACGCGGGAGGCCGGCGAGTCCGGCAGGCTCAGGCGAGCTTCGCCCCGCAAGCGTACCGAGCCGTCGGCTTGAGACTGCGCGGGAAACCACACGACAGCCGGGACGACCCGCGCACGCGGCGCGTGCTTTGCGACCGCTTCCAACTGTTCAACGCCATTCTGCAGTACGCACACGACGGTATCCGGACGGCACAATGCCGCAAGCCATCCTGACGCCGTCTCGGTCTGCGTCGCCTTGACCGCGAGAAAAACCAGATCCACCTTACGGTCGATCCGGCCCGGCTCGGTCTGCACGGGGCCCGGAACGAGGACGCGACGATCGCCATCATGCAGCGTGAGGTGGTCGCGGGGCGTGCGTCCGCACAACAGCTGCGGGCGGCCAACCTCGTGCAGCGCGGCGGCGATCGTTGTGCCGATGGCGCCCGGGCCCACGATGGCAATGGCGATATCTGTTGCGGGACTCATGAGCTGGATTCCTTCGTAGCGCGTGCGGCCAAGATGTCGTCTGACTTCAAGACGGAAGAGGCATACCTTAAAGCAGAAATGTCGTCTGGCACCTTAAAGCCCTGCTCGTTGAAGGGGGGGGTAAATACCGCTGTCCGCACGCAATGAGTGCGTCAAACGCAAGGGTCTATTCATGCTCTCGCTGCACGGTATAGGGGTAGGATTCTGCTTTTTGCAGCAGATGCGAGGCACACCATGGAGCACCCCGACCTGAACCTTCTGCTCGCGTTGGACGTGCTGCTGGAGGAAGGCAGCGTGAGCGGCGCGGCCAGGCGCATGAACCTGAGCCCACCCGCCATGAGCCGCACGCTGGGCCGCATCCGCGAGACCCTGGGCGACCCGGTCTTCGTGCTGGCAGGCCGCAAATTGGTACCGACCCCCAGGGCACTGGCGATGCGCGAGCAAGTACGTGTGGCGGTCGAGCACGCGACCCAGGCGCTCGCTCCTGCCACCGAATCCAATTTGACAACGCTGGAGCGGCGCTTCAGCGTGCGCGCCAATGACGAATTCGTGGGCATCCACGCTGGCCGTTTGCTGGAGGCGATGGCACGGGACATGCCCCGCGCCATGCTGCGTTTTTCTCCCGAGGAAGACGATGTGGACGTCGAGGCGTTGCGCAGCGGTCGTATTGACCTGTTTATCAGTGCATCCCGCAAACTCGGCCCGGAAATCAGGGTGCAGCCGTTGTTCACCACCACGTTCGTCGGCGTCGCCCGCGAGAACCATCCGATTTTCGAAGACGACATTACGCCCGAACGGCTCACGCGTTGGGGGCACATCGGCATTTCCCGGCGCGGCAAGTCCGCGGGCCCTCTCGACGCCGCATTGGAGGCCCAAGGCCTGCAACGGCATGTGTCCCTGATCGTGCCCACGCCCTCTGCCGCCCTGTTCACGTTGCAAGATTCCGACCTGCTGCTGCCCATGCCCGAACATCTCGCGCGCAGCGCGCTCAGCGCCGGGCTGCGCATCCGGCTGTTCGATCTGCCCGTGCCGCTGGAAACGGTGCTGCTTACTCAGGCCTGGCACCCCCGCTTCCAGAGCGACCTTGCGCACCAGTGGCTGCGGCGCACGATCCTGGGCCTGTGCCGCGGGGATGGAATTCCGATTGCCCCCCACGGCTAGCTTCCAGGTGATCGCCGCGCCCAGGCGGGTTGCCGTAAACTCAGCATCACATCGCCATCCGCCTGGCGGTGGGGCCACGTTACATCCCCAGGCTCCGCCCCCGGGCCGCCCCATACGGCCAACGCCCCAGTCCCATGTTCCAACTACGGCAGCTGAAAATCTTCGTCGCGGCAGTGGAAACGTTGAGCTTCACACAAGCCGCCAAACGGGTACACCTGTCCCAGCCTAGCGTGACGGAACAGGTGCGAGCGCTTGAAGAAAGCGTCGGCCAGGCGCTCTTCATCCGCCAGAACAATCGCCTGCAACTCACCGCAGCCGGAGAAAAACTGGCCATCCGCGCGCGCGAGTTGCTTGCCATGGCCGATGATGCCTACCGGGAAGTCCGCGACAACGTCGACAACCCAGGCGGCACGATCCGGGTCGTTGCCCCGCAGACCTTGTGCACCAGCGTGCTGCTTCCGCAACTGCTGCACTTTGCGGGCATGCATCCCGACACACAGGTCGCGGTGCAGGAAAGAAACTCCCAGGCGACGGCCCAGGCGGTGCTCGATGGAACGGCCGACCTTGGCCTGGTGCACGGGTGGCCGGCGCACGACGTCAACCTGCGGGCGGAAGTCATTGCCCGGGACATGCCGGTGGTCGTGCTGCCCCCTGGCCATCCCCTCAGCCAGACAGCTCGCATCAGCCCTGACGCGCTTGCGGCGTTTCCGCTGATCGTCACGATGGAAGGCTGCCGGTATCGGGAATACCTGGAGGCCCTGTTGCAGGATGCCTCCGTGCGGCCCCGTATCCGAGGTACTGCCGACAGCGTACCGGCCTTGATGCAGATGGTGGCCGCGGGACTTGGGGTATCGATCCTGCCACGGATGGCGCTGGATCCGGCGGCAACCGCGGCACGCGGCCAGTGGCGGCCATTGTCGACAGGGGGAGAAGGTCTTCCCATCTGTCTTCTCACCTTGCTTCGCGCGCCCACGCGCCAGGTGGCCGCCTTCATCGAGATGATCCGGCTTGCGGCGACTGCTTCAGACGAGCCGATGCCCGCCATCGACATGCAGCACGGTGCCGGTCGTGTAGCCATTGCCAAGTAGGAAGACGATGGCATCGGCGATATCGTCGCCGGTGCCGACCCTGCCCACGGGAAGCTGCTCGGCCATCGATGCCAAGAGCGGTTCGCTGTCGGCGCCAGCCACGTCCTTCCAGATCGGCGTACGGACCCAGCCCGGCGATACGGCATTGATCCGCAACGGCGCAAGCTCGACGGCCATCGCACGTACGACCCCTTCCAGTGCGGCATTGATCGCCGCCACGGCCACGCCCTTGGGCCTGGGCCGATAGGCGGCGATGCCGGAAGTCAGTGTGATCGAGCCGTGTGCCGGCATGCGCTGGGCGCCATGCTTGGCCAGCAGGATGGGCGCGACGACCTTCGAGCTGATGGCCCGATCCAGCGCGTCCAAGGAAAGCTGCGGCAGCAACTCGTAGGCGCCACGGATGTCGGCAGCCGTGCAGACCAGGTGGTCCACCGGACCGGATTCTTCAAACAGCCGCTGCACTTGCGCTTCGCTCGTCACATCCACCTGATGCAGGCGGGGCGCGCCAAACGCCCGCAGCGCCTCGCGCGCCGCATCAAGTTTGTCGCGGGATCGGCCCACGATCAGCACCTCGCAATGCAGGCGCAGCAACTGTGCACTGACGGCCAGCCCCATGCCGGAGCTACCGCCGACGACCACGACGCGTTGTCCCGCAAGACGGTTACCCATGCTCATCTCCTTGAAAATCGTGATTGGAAGTTTGGAATGAGCGATGGTGGCGTGACGCGCAGTCAGGCGCCAGAAGGAATGTCTGATCGAGGCATCGGCCTATCCGATGGGGATCCGCATCTGCGGTATTCTCAAGGCGGTCCGTCCGACGCCAGCCAGTCGTTTCGTCGAATAGCATCAACCGACCGACAAGGAAATCATCATGAATAACCCTTTGCGCGCGTTCATCATTGCCGCATCCGTCTCTGGGCTTGCCGCTTGCGCCACCCCGCAGGCCAACGTCCCCATCACCGGCAACACGCACGCGGGTGCAACGTTGAAAGCCGACGTCGCCCAAAACCTTTCCATGCAGGCCCAAATACAATCGAATTGCCAAAAGGTCGACGCGATTCAAACCGAGGTCGTGAAGATCAATCCGGTCGGCACCGGCAATTCGGCCGCGTCACGGCAGTACGGAAGCGTCGATGAACGATGGATCGTGCAACTGTGCAACCAGCAGATTCCGTTCAAGGTGACGTTGACACCGGATGGCCAAGGCGGAACGTTCTTTTCCACGTCTCGAGACAAGTAGTACCCAACCCCGAACCCGTCGGTTCGGCTTCAATGCAGGAATTTATTCAATGAGCAGCATTTTTCCAGGCGATATGTGGGCCGTGGGCGAAACCCGCGTCAACGGTCTGTCGGTCATCGTTCGTTTTCGTACCGGGATGCCGTCGGCGCCTGATCGTCAGATCCATGAGAACCTGATCATCATCTCGTGGCCCTATACCGGCATCGAGTCCGGCATGCCCAATGACGAAGACAAGCAGCACACCAATCGCTTTGAAGAGGCCATCGAGCAAGCCTTCGAGAACTCCCCCGTCGGTGTGCAGGTGGCTTGCATGACAGGCAATCATCTGAAGGAGTGGCGGTACTACACCGATAACGTCGAAACCTTCCTCGACGCATTCAACGCCTGCCTGGCGGGACATCCGGTCTATCCCATCAACCTGCGCATGTTCAAGGATCCCGATTGGAATGCCCTGTCGGAACTGCAGCCCGCAGGCTCTGAACAGATTCACTGAAGGACGTTCGGCAGCGCCTGCCATACATGGACCGGCGCTGGCCTTTCAGATCTGCTTGCCGTCGCAAGGCGGCAAGTGCGGGCACCGGTCAACTCTCGGAGCGCGCCTTCATCGAACTCAGAAGCTGGGCTTCCTGGCGTTCGACTGATTGATGAATTCGACCCGCGCGTCAGACCACGCCGGGTCATAGAGCCGGATGCTCACGCCCGTGTAATTCAAAACGGCCTGCTTCATATCGATCGAGCAGCCCATCCCCGGGTTCGAGCTCGGCTTCTGGCACCATTCCAGGGAAAGGTCATTGGGATAGTTTGACTGCCTCCCGTACTTCTGTACGACTGCCTGGCCCATGGCGGCTTTGTTGGCGGGGGTCCACGGCATTTCATAATTGATCAGAGACACCGCCAGGGGCCGTTGTTTATCGACGGGAACTCGCGGCTCGAAATGAACCACCAGCTCGACGCCGTCTTTCCGATAACTGAAATCCAGTGGCGTTTTCGTGTTGGTGACGGGGTTCAGCGTCGCATATCCCGCCTTCATTTCGCTTTTGCTGACTTGGAAATTCTTCGCCGCTGCGGCGACGGCCTCGTCGTAATCCATACCGGTCTTGACCCCCGCGATATCAAAGGTCCGCGCGTCCACAGACCGGGGAGCTTCAGCGTGCGCCGGGGCGAGCACGGCGACGTTCAGAGCGGAAATCAGGAAAGCAGCTTTCAACTTCAAAATAAAATCCTCGACAAATGGTGCCGCGGATTATCCGTTCAGGACGCTACGCCGTCCCCAATAAAATGCAACGGAATTTATCTGACGATTGAACCCCTACTACGTGGCGGTTATTCCCGATGCGCCGCCTGTGCCCGCAACCATTGCGCCACCGCCTGGACCGGCGCCGAGCGCGGCCGGTCGGCGTACGTGGCCAGGTGATAGGTGTGCCCGTCGATCGCCGGGCCGAAGGGCTGCACGAGGTGGCCGGCCTGCAGTTCGTCTGTTACCAGCGCCAAGCTGACCAGCGCGATGCCATGGCCGGCGACGGCCGCCTGTATGGCATGGCCTTCGTCCGAAAAGCGCAGGCCGCTTGCCTGAGGCGGTTCTGCCCGTTGCGCGACCTTGAACCAGCGTTCCCAAGTGGGGTTGTCGGGCTGCGGCCGCTTCCAGTCGAAACGGATCAGTGGCACGCGCGCCAGGTCTTCCGGAGACGTGACGCCCAGGCGCGGGTTTGACACCGGCGCGAACCGGTCGTTGAACAGGGGCTCTGTCACCAGACCGGGATACGGCCCGCGGCCATAGCGAATTGCGATATCGACCGCCGTCGATCGCAAGTCGACGAGATCGTCGCTGGCCAGCAACTGCAAGTCGATGCCGGGATGCAGGGCCCGGAAGTCACTCATGCGCGGCACCAGCCATTTCACGGTGAAGGCATTCGTCGCGGAAATGCTGACCTGGGTTCGCGTTCGCTGTTGCATCAACCGGGCCAGCGTCGCCTCGAACGCATCGAACCCGTCACGCAGCACCGGATAAAGCAGCATCCCCGCATCGTTCAGCGTCACCTTGCGCACTTGACGATCGAACAGTTCAAGACCGGTCTGTGCCTCCAGCGCCCGGATCTGGTGGCTGACGGCGGTCGGGGTCACGGACAGTTCGTGGGCGGCCGCCTTGAAGCTGCCCAGGCGCGCGGCCGCTTCGAATGCGCGAAGTGCAGAAAGCGGAAGAACTCGGCGTTGCATGCGTAGCGCCTGACCTATAGATGAGAAATTCTCTTCTTATAGCTGACAAATGAACCTTTGTCACGAGCGGTTTCGGTGCCTACATTGGAGGCCTGAACCGGCCATTTCCTGGCTGACTTCCCCTCCCCTACAAGTGAAGGAAATCGCATCATGCTGCAACGCGTTAAGACCCAACCCGACAATTACGAACCTTTCCTGCTGTCGCAAGGCATCCAGTACGGGAATCTGCTCTTCATCTCCGGGCAAGCCGGTGCCGCCGACGACGGCAAGATCGTCTCGGGCGGCTTTTTGGCCCAGGGCGAGCAGGCCTTCTCGAATTTGCGCCGCGCGTTGGAAGCCGGCGGCTCCAGCCTGGCGGACGTGATCAAGGTCACCATCTTCGTGACCGATATGGGGCATTTCCAGGACGTGGTGACGCTGCGCCGCCGCTTCTTCTCGGCGCCCTACCCGGCCGACACGATCGCGGAAATCAAGGCGCTGTACGACCCGGCCGCGATGATCGAGATCGAGGCCATCGCCGCAGTACGCCACCCGGAGGGCCGTTGACATGGACACGACTGTCGATCGTTCGACCGGCGATGCGCACACTGCGCACGCCAGATTGTTCACGCCGCTTCGGGTGGGACGGGAATTGCGCCTGGCCAACCGTCTGGCCGTGGCGCCCATGACACGCGTCAGCGCCACGGCGGACGGCCACGCCACCCCGCTGATGGCCGACTACTACGAAGCTTTCGCCGCCGGCGGCTTCGGCCTGGTGATCACCGAGGGCATCTATACCGACAAGGCCTATGCGCAGGGCTATCTCTTCCAACCCGGCCTGGCCGATGACGCGCAGCGCGATGCGTGGCGCACCGTGGTGGACCGTGTGCATGCGCACGGCGGCCGCATCATCGCGCAATTGATGCACGCCGGTGCGCTGTCGCAGGGCAATCCTTATTGCACCGGGACGAAGGGCCCCTCGGCGGTGTTGCCGGCGGGCCAGCAAATGGCCTTCTATCGGGGTGAAGGGCCGTACCGCTTGCCCGACGCGATGTCCGCCGATGACATCGCCCAAGCGATCGAAGGTTTTGCGCAGGCGGCGCGCCGAGCGCAGGAAGCAGGATTCGATGGTGTCGAGATACACGGCGCTAACGGGTACTTGCTGGACCAGTTCCTCACCGCCCACACGAATCTGCGCCAGGACCGCTACGGTGGCAGCCTGGAGAACCGCCTGCGCGTGACGGCGGAGGTCATCCAGGCCGTCCGGCAGTCGACGACACAGCCCTTTGTCGTGGGCGTGCGCAGCTCGCAGGGCAAGGTCAACGACTTCACGCACAAGTGGGAAGGCGGCGAGGCCGATGCGGCGCAGATCTTCGGCACGCTCGGCGCGCTACCCATCGACTACCTGCACACGACCGAGTTCGAAGCCTGGAACGCCGCCTTCGGCGCGCCAGGCGCCAGCCTCGCCGCGCTGGCGCGTCGGCATGTTTCGGTGCCGGTGCTGGCAAACGGGTCGCTCCATGACGCGACGCAGGCCGCCGGGATGCTGGCGCGGCAGGAGGCGGACTTCGTGTCGCTGGGCCGTGGCGCGCTCACGCACGCCGACTGGCCCCTGCGGCTGCGCGCTGGCCAGGCGCACGAGGCGTTCGATCGCGGGTTGCTGGCGCCGATCGCTGACTTGGCCAATGCGGCTCGTCATCGTACGGCCCGCGCAGAGGCGAAGTAGCCAGTCGCATGAAAATGCCATTGCCTACACCGAGCGGACGAACAGGCCTCGCAGCTTGTTCCAGAAGTCGCCGCCCAGCACGAAAAAGCTCGCGATGAGCATGACGTCTCCCAGCAGTTGCAGCTGCCACAGGTTGGGCCTGAGCCCAGGCCAGATCTGGTCGATGTAGGGTTCAAGCATCGACGTCAGCAGCGGCAGGACGAACATCACCAGGCCAATGGCGTGGCGGACAGGACCAACTTTCTGCACCGGCGCCAGGCGCTTGGCGTGGCCGAAGACGATCGCCTTGAGCTGCTGGAATCCCTCTTTGCCCATGACGGCGATGCACGAGATCAGCAGCACTTTGTTGGCGATGAAGATCGCGCCCGTCAGGGCCGCGATGCGCGAACCCGGCGTGTCCATCGAGGCCGCGATCGGAATCAGGAGCCACAGCGCGAAGGCCAGGATGAACATGCCGATGCCGCACTTGAAGCGCCATCCGGCGGGGGAGGCAGCAGGGGGTTGAGTGTCTTGCGGGGTCATGGTGGGCTCCTTTTGAGTCTTCCAGGCGAATAGCGGTGAAGAAGGCCAGGTTTGCGCGGCGTCCGGGGTTGCGGTTCAAGCAGGCGCAGCATCAGGCAGGCATAGAGCGTGACGACGATGAACAGTCCCATGCGCACCGCGAAGGCGGTGTAGACGTCCTTGCCCGCGACACTGTCCTGCACCGATTGGCCAAGCAGGATGATCAGCGTCACCAGCGTGTTCAACCAGAAGCTGGGCGGATGCCGCGTCGGGGCTAGTCGATAGAGTTTGCGCGCGGCCACCAGGCCAAACAGCAGCATCCACAGGAAGAACATCCACAGATTCACGAACAGGCTCAGCGCGCACCAGAAGACGATCGCCAGCGCCCCCCCCAACAGCGTCGAGCCCAGCAGCTCGCGCGCAGCGCCCTGCGCTGCGGCAACACCACTCTGTCGGCCCAGGCTGATCGATTTCAGGATGATGGGCATGTAGCCCAGCGGATCGGTCAGCGCCAGCAGAAAAGCCGGCAGCACGACCAGCGACGCACGCAGCGCCAGCCGGCTGGCCTCGTTGTCGGGCAGGACCGGAGGCGGCGGCGGCACCGGCGCGTTGGGCGGCTCAGGAAGCAGCCAGTGGCAGAACCCCAGCACCAGGACGGCGACGAACAAGCCCTTGACCAGCGCCTCGATCACGATCGCAGCCAGCCTGAAATCGATGGTGCCGGCGGCCGAAATCATGGTCAGGCCGATGGCCAGGAACAGGGACACGAGGTTGTTGCCACCGCGCATGCCGAAGCGAAAGGCAAGAAAGAGCCCCAGGCCGATCAGCAGCACGCCGCTTAGCGGGTAGTAGCGCAGCACCGGGCTGAGCAACAGGCCCAGGGCCGTGGTCACGAGAACCACGACGATCAGGCCCAGGCCGGCCTTGAACGACAGCGGGCGGTTCATCGAGGCCAGCAGGAACAGGCCGAGCACCGGCGCGACCATGGGAATCGGCAGGTTCAGGCCGAAACCGATGGCCAGGCAGAGCGCGGTGCCGATGGCCAGGCGCAGCGCCCGCCGGGCACGTGGGTCGGGATCAGCATGCGTAGCGTCAGTAGGCATAGGAAAGCCAGCTCATCAGGCGCAAGTACACGCGGCCCAGCGGGTTGAGCGGATTGCCCGGAAAAGGAAACGCCATGACCTCTGCCTGGCCCCCTACCCGCACGCCGCGCAAATTGGGCAATTCCCCCGGATTGATCTCGACCGCGACCGGAAAGCGTTGCGCCGGGCGCAACCAGTCGCGGCTGTTTTGCACCGTCGGCAGGCTGCCAGGCGGCGTGCCGGGCCCGACGCTGACGCCATACCCCACGCTGCGCACGCGGCCCTCGAAGATTCTGCCGGGCAGCGCATCCAGCACCACCGACACGGGCGTGCCGGCTTCGACATGGCCCAGATTGTTTTCCGTCATTTCCGCGTTGATCCAGACGTCGTGGATGGCGATCAGCGTCATCACCGGGTTACCGGCGGCGGCGAATTGACCGACATCGGTGCGCAGGTCGGTGACCAGGCCCGCCGCGCGGGCGCGCACCTGCGTGTTCGCCAGATCCAGTTCTGCCTTTTCCACGGCGGACGCGGCGCTGCGCAGCTTGGCGTTGTCTTCCTCGTTGCCGCCCTCCTGTTCGCGCGCCCGCTGCACTTCCGCCCGCGCCGCCGCGACCTGGCTGACGGCCTGCGCCAGGTTCGCCCGCGCGATCTCCAGCCGGCGCAGCGAAATCGTGCCCTGGTCGTCGCGGTACAGGCGCTCGAGTCGGCTGCTGTCCTGGCGCGCCCTGACCTCATTGGCCTGCGCCGCACGCAACGACGCCTGCGCGGAATCGATGCCGGCCGTGCTGGCGCCGATCTGCCGGCGCGTCGCCTCCAGGTCTGCGCGGGCGCGGTCCAGGGCGATCCGGTAATGCTCCGGATCCACTTCGAACAGGATGGCGCCGGCCTGGACGTCCTGGTTGTTCCGCACATGCACCTTGGCCACGCGGCCCGATACCTCCGAGGCCACGGATACGACAAAGGCCTGCACGCGCGCCTGTTGCGTGTAAGGCGTGAACCGGTCGGCCAGCAGATACCACACCAGGCTCACCACGATCAGCAGGCCGACCCACCTGACGCCCTTCCGGGAGGGGTCGGAAGGAGGTGGCGGCGGCGGAGCCGCGGGCGGCGCTGAGGGCGTTGGGGTCGCGGGAGCGGCGGGGGGACGGGGCGTGTCACTCATCGGATCGCACCTTCTGCACGGAAGGACCCGCGGCGGGGCCGGACGGCTCGGACAACAGATCGCCCCAGTCGGTGCGCTGCCGCATCTGGTCGCGCGTGGCCGGGTCGAGCACGGGCGCGTCGCTGTGCCAGCCGCCGCCCAGCGCCTTGTACAAGGCAATCAAGTCGCTTACGGCGGCGCCCCGGTTCACCACGTAGGCGTCCTGCTGGGCGGCCAACGCGCGCTGGGCGTCCAGCACCCGCTGGAAGTCGGAATAACCCTCGCGATACAGCGCGTTGGCCAACGTCAGCGAGCGCCCGGCAGCCTGTGCCGAGTCATGCAGGATGCCATCACGCTCCAACGCCTTGATCAGCCCGCTGGCGGCGTCGTCGGCCTCGCGCGCCGCTTGCCGGACCGCGTCCTGGTAAGCGACGATCAGTTGCTGAAGTCGGGCGTCCTGCACGCGCACGTTGTTTTTCAGGCGGCCGTAGTCGAACACGTTCCAGCTCAGCGTGGGTCCACCCAGCAGCGCCATTCCGCCCGACGTCCCCGCCAGCGACGTGGCGGACCAGACGATGCTGCCCAACAGGGCCACCGAGGGATAGAGGTCCGCCTCGGCCACGCCGACCAGCGCCGACTGCGCCGCGATACGAAATTCCGCGGCACGGATGTCGGGGCGTCGCAACAGCAAATTGGCGGGAACGTCCTGCAACACCGCCCGGTCGATCAACGGCACGACGGCCGCCTTTTCCGCCTGCGCCGGCAATTCCGGCATGGGGCCCGGCGGGCGGCCAATCAAAATGGCCAGCGCGTTGCGCGTCCGCGCGATCTGGCTTTCAAATTCAGGGATGGTGGCCAGGGTGCTCAGATACTGGGTCTTTGCCTGCTGCAGGTCGAGTTCATCCGTCTCGCCGCTTCTGAATAGCCGTTCGGTAATTTCGTAGCTGCGCTTCTGGATGACGGCGTTGTCGCGGGCAATGCGCAACCGCGCCTCGGTCGTGCGCAGGGCGAAGTAGCTTTCGGCGACTTGGGCATGCAGCAAAACCAGCACGTCTTCACGATGCGCCTGGGCCGCAAAATATGACGCATCCGCCGACTCGATAGCGCGACTGAATCGCCCCCAGAAATCCAGTTCCCAGCCAATGTCGAATCCCGCGCTGTATTGCCAGAAGCTGCTGGGGCGCGGGTTCCCCTCGGCCGAGCGCGAAGACCGGCGTTGATACAGGGCGTCAGCGCCCACGATCTGGGTTTGGGGATAAAGGCCGCTGCGGGCGATGCCAAGCTGCGCGCGAGCTTCCATGATCTGCAGCCCGGCGATCTGCACGCCCGGATTGTTCGCATCGGCCTGCGCGATGACATATTCCAGGACCGGGTCGTCGAAAAGCCGCCACCATTCTCGGGCATCTGGTTGCGGCCGCGCCTGGGTGGCCAGCTGCAACGCCGGCGTGTCCCATTGGCCGGTCCATGCCTCGCGCGAAGGTTCGAAGTCCGGGCCAAGCTTCACGCACCCCTGCAGGCAGAGCACGCCAGCCAGCAGCAGACGACGGTAACGAGTCAGCAGCGACATTGGGCTAAAGCTCGATCAAAAGCCGAACCGCAACAATTCAAGCTGCCGCGCGTACTGCGGCGCGTGCCGCGTGAACGCCCTTACACCCCGCGTCTATGCGTGCCAGCCCTTGCCTGCCGGCGGCGCTTGCGCCTGGCGGTCAATATCGACGGTGCCTTTTCGCCTTGGCGAGTTGCCTTCGTTTGGTCAGTGCAAACATGCCCGCAAATGATTCGGTTCTTTTACTGCTTCCCGCCGCCTGCGCCTATTGGATAAAAGCCTTAGTCGCGGCGGGAGAGTGCGGGCGCCGCAGGCCATGCGTCCCGAATTAGGGGTCCGGCTACGGTACTCTCGCCAGGCCGATACGGGGTGAACGTTCATGGGCCAGGAAATGAACAAGCCGGGGGCATAAAAAACCGCCCAGGCCGTCATGGCTGGGCGGTGGTTCGTGCGCGCGGGGTGAGCGCCGGGATCAATGGCCCGTGGAGTCGCCCTGGCGGCTGGCTTCGAACAGGAACCAGGTGCGGCGTTCGGTCTCGTCGATCCAGTTTTCGATCAGGCTGGAGCTGGCGATGTCGCGATGCTCGTCGGTGATGTTGTGGGCTTCGCGCAGCGAGGCCGCCAGCACCTTATTGTCTTCGCGCAGCTCGGCCAGCATGTCCAGGGGCTGGACGTAATCGGCGTCGTTGTCCGAAATTCGCTGGGTGCGCGAAATGTGCCCGATCGAACGCAGCGTGGTGCCGCCGATTTTGCGGATGCGTTCCGCGATGGGGTCGGTCATGGCGAACAACTGGTCGCCTTGCTCGTCAAGCAGCAGGTGGTAGTCGCGGAAGTGCGGACCGCTGACGTGCCAGTGGAAATTCTTGGTTTTCAGATACAGCGCGAACACGTCGGCCAGTAGCTGGTTCAGCGCGGCGGAGATGTCGCGGGTGGCAGCAGCCGCCAGGTCGGTAGGCGTTGCCAGCGGAAGTTTGCGCCGCTCTTTGAGCGTCTTGGTGGTCTTCTCATTCAGTTTCTTGGCCATGAATTGCCGCTCCTTGGAATGATAGAAAGTACGCAGTCTCGGCATGGACTACGCCATGCGAGATACCCCAGGGTAATCCCGCACGCGGCCTTTGCCAATGGCTTGAATCAACTGGCGGCAAGCTGAATGCTCAACGCGGCCCAGCTCCCTCAGCCTTTCAGCGCAAACCCGGGCCCGTCGCCGGTGCGGCTTGCGGCAAGCAGCGCAAGCGCCGCCTGGATACGGTCGCTGACGGAACCCTCCGGCAACGGCGGCGCCAGGCCCAGCGCCATCTGCCGCAGGGGCTCGGCGATCACCATGGACAGCAGCAGGCCAGCGGTGACGTGCGGCTGCCGGATCTGGATCAGGCCGCGTTCGCCCAACCGGGCGAGCCAATCGCCCAGCATCGCCGTGCCCCGTTCGATGCCGTTCTTCTGATACACGGGCAGCAGCGCCTCGCGCGCCGGGAATTCCGCCGTCAGCAAACGGAACATGCCCACCGCGTCGGCCGACAGCGCACGCGCTGCAATCACGTCCAACACGCGGGCCAAGGCGGGCAGCACCTCGGCAGACGTCTGGACTTCCTGGGCCATCACGGGTTCAAAGGCATCCGTCCAGCCGCGTACCACCTGGGCCACCAGATCCTCTCGATTGGCGGCATACCGATAGACGGTTTTCTTGGCCATCCCGGCCCGCTTGGCAACCGCTTCCAGCGTGGTCGCGGCATAGCCGGCGTTCAACAGCAGCCACGTGGCGGCTTCAAGCGCCGCCGCCAATTGTTCCGATTCCGGCCGGGCCGGACGCCCGCGCGCACGGGGCGCGGCGGTCGGGGATGTTTGCGGCATCGACGCCGTCCTCCTGAGTGTTCCGGATGCGATCTTACACGCTCGTTTATTTAGGAAACGCTTAACGTTTCTTTATTATAGAATAGGTGCTCCCCAACTCGGAGCCTCTCCATGGCCACCCCGCACCCGGACGATTCCCACATCCTGGCAGACATCGACACCCTGCTGGACCCCTCCCCCTTGCGCCTGGAAACGGGCATCACCCGGTTGCCCGGCGGCGGACTGGTGGTGGCCGCGCGCACCGACCTGCACGGCTGCAAGGGCCGCATGCTGGACTGGTGGTTCACGTTTTTCGAAACCACCCAGCACATCAAATGGTGGCACCCGCAGGACCATGTCGAGCATCGTGGGTGGGACGCCCAATGGCGGCGCGGCGAAAGCTATATCGGCGCATCGATTCACGCCGTGGAATCCCTGGCTGACATCCCGCCCGTGGCCGCGAAGCTGAAATTCCACGACCCGCGCGAATGCTTCGATCCGCTGCGGCTGCAAGCGGCCCTCGAACGTCAGGACGTGTCAGCCGCGGTCTACGCACGCATTGGATTCGGCGAACACATCACGCTGGACGCCGACGGTGATCCCCTGGACGGCGACATGATCCATCTGGCGCGCGACACGCCGTTCGGCTGCGTGTTGCGCAGCCGCTTCTATCTGGGCAAGTCCAGCGCGCACCCCGAACACGACGTGCCCGATGCGCTGGGCCTGAGCCTGCTGCGGCATTGCTATACCGAATTCACCTACCTGTCGCGCTTCCTGCCGTCGATCTATTACGGCGAACACGCCAACGGTGAAAAGGCCCCGCTGCCCTGGTAGCGCCCGCCCCTGGAAGGAGTATGCTACGCGCCTTCGTCTCAGCCAGATTCACACCATCGCTATGCGCGGCAATCCCGACGCCAGACAAGGCGCCATCGCGTTGCACGGGTTCTACTTCCTGTATTACGGCCTGCAGGGCGTCAGCATCCCTTTCCTGCCCTTGTGGTTCGCCAGCCGCGGCGTGGATCCCGCCGTCATCGGGCTGATCGTCGCCACCTCCTTCCTGCCCAAGATCCTGTCCACGCCGGTCGTGGCCCATCTGGCCGACCAGAGCGGCCGCGCACACGCGCTGATCGCCTCGGCGCTGGCGGCGTCGCTCGTGCTGTTCATCTGCTATCCGTTTGCGCAGACGGCAGGCTGGATGTTGGCCATCACGCTGCTGCTGAACGCCGTCTTTCCGGCCGTGCTGCCGCTGATGGACCGCATGGCGATCGCCAGCGGCAGAAAGCAAGGAAACGCCTACACCATCATGCGGGCCTGCGGATCGCTGGGCTTTGCGGCAGTCACCGTCATCGGGGGCTACCTGATCAAGACCTTCGACGCCGACTGGGTGATGTGGCTGTCGATCCTGCTGATCGTGGCCTGCCTGGCTTGCGTGCGGCTGCTGCCTCAGGCCGCGCGCCCTGCCGCCGACGAGGCTCCCGTCGAGCGCGTGCGCCTGCCCATGCTGGCGGTGCTGCGCGACCGGCCGCTGCTGATGTGCATCGCGGCAGCGTCGCTGGTCCAGGCCAGCAACGGCTTCCTGTATTCCTATTCCACGCTGTATTGGACCGCCAGCGGACTGACGACCGCACTGATTTCGCTGCTGTGGGTCGTGGGCGTCAGCAGCGAAGTGCTGTTCTTCTTCCTGGCGCCCAAGGTGCTGGCCCGGACCGGCGCGCAATGGCTGATCCTGATGTCGGCCGTCATGACGGCGATCCGCTGGGCGGGCCTGTCCGCCACCACCGACCCGGCGCTGATCGCCGCGCTGCAACTGCTGCAGTGCTTCACGCTGGCGGGCAACAACGCCGCGATCATGTGGTACATCACCCGCCACGTGCCTGCCGCCTGCAAGACGTCGGCGATCGCGCTCTACGCGCTGCTGTCTGGCGGCGTGTTCATGTTCGGCAGCATCCAGCTGGGCGGCGCGCTGTACCGCAGCTATGCACCGGGCGGCTTCATCGTGATGGCCGTGTGCGCGCTGTGCGCGGTACCGCTGGTGATCTATTCGGAAAAGCTGCGACGGGTGTCGTAGGATGGGTGAAGCGCGAGAATCCTTAAGGAAGAACCCGACTGCATAACGCGCGTAACCCATCAAGCAGCGGCGGAATCTTGGACAACGCAGCCAGGGGAACATCGCTGCATGATGGGTTCTTTTCCCCTTCGGCCAGGGAACCATCGCTGCTTGATGGGTTACGCGCGGCCAAGGGCGGCGTTCTGTTGGCGGAATTGGCGCGCTCCACCCATCCTACGTCCTTGCCTACGCCCCAATTCCACGTCCTTTCGCACGCCCCCAATCCCACGTCCTCTCGGACGCCCCAATCCCACACCCAAAGAAAAAGCCCCCGAAGGGGCTTTCGTCAGCAGCAGCCGATCCGTTTCTTGCCGCCGTAGCGCGCGTCCTGGCGCTCGCGGAAGAAGGCCTCGTACGTCATCGGCTCCTGGTCAGGGTGGGTACGCCGCATGTGTTCCACATACGTCTCGTAGTCCGGCACGCCGACCATTAACCGGAGCGTCTGCCCCAGGTAACGGCCGGCGGCGCCGGCGGCTGAACTCATGTTGCCAAACAGCATGCGGCGCCTCCTTGGCGGTCAGTCCGCGCCCGCCGCGGCGGGCAGCGTTTCGTACGGCGTCTCGCGCGAGGTCGGCTTGTTTTCGGCGCGGGCGCGCTGCACCGACTTCAGGCCGAACACCACGATGCTGACCACCACGAACATGAAGATCGCGCACAGGCCGGCGTTGATGTAGTCGTTCAGCACCACGCGCGACATCTCGCCCAGCGACTTGGCCGGGGCCAGTACCTTGCCTTCGGCGATGGCAGCGTTGTACTTGTCGGCGTGGGCCAGGAAGCTGACGCGCGGATCGGCGTGGAACAGCTTCTGCCAGCCGGCCGTCAGCGTGCAAGCCAGGAGCCACAGCGTGGGCAGGATCGTGACCCAGGCGTAGCGGTCGCGCTTCATCTTGAACAGCACGACGGTACCCAGCGTCAGCGCAATCGCGGCCAGCATCTGGTTGGCGATGCCGAACAGCGGCCACAAGGTGTTGATGCCGCCCAGCGGATCCACCACGCCCTGATACAGGAAGTAGCCCCAGGCCGCCACGCACAAGGCGGTGGCGATCAGATTGGCGGGCAGCGAATCCGTGCGCTTGAGCGACGGGGCGAAGGTGCCCAGCAGGTCTTGCAGCATGAAGCGGCCGGCACGCGTGCCCGCATCCACGGCGGTCAGGATGAACAGCGCTTCGAACAGGATGGCAAAGTGGTACCAGAAGGCCATCATGCCGGGGCCGCCGATGGCCTGGTGCAGGATGTGCGCCATGCCCACGGCCAGCGTCGGGGCGCCGCCCGCGCGCGAGATGATCGTGCTTTCGCCGACGTCCTTGGCCGTCTGGATCAGGTCTTGCGGCGTGACCACGAAGCCCCAGCTGGACACGACCTGGGCCACCTGATCCGGCGTGGTGCCGATGACGGCCGCCGGGCTGTTCATGGCGTAGTAGATGCCCGGCTCGATCACGCAAGCCGCCACCAATGCCATGATGGCCACGAACGATTCCATCAACATGCCGCCGTAACCGATATAGCGGGCCTGGGTTTCGTTTTCGATCAGCTTGGGCGTGGTGCCCGACGAGATCAGGGCATGGAAGCCCGACACGGCGCCGCAGGCGATGGTGATGAACAGGAACGGGAACAGGTTGCCCGACCAGACCGGGCCGGTGCCGTCCACGAACTGCGTCAGCGCGGGCATCTTCAGTTCAGGCGCTACGACCACGATGCCGATCGCCAGGCCGACGATCGTGCCGATCTTCAGGAAGGTCGACAGGTAGTCGCGCGGGGCCAGCAGCAGCCACACGGGCAGCACGGCGGCGATGAAACCGTAGATGATCAGGATCCAGGTCAGGCCCTTGCCATCGAAGTCGAACATCGGGCCCAGGACCGGATGCGCGGCCACGTCCTGGCCGAAGGTGATGGCGGCCATCAGGCCGACAAAGCCGATTATCGACACCTCGCCGATCTTGCCCGGACGGATGTAGCGCAGGTACACGCCCATGAACAGCGCGATGGGGATGGTGGCCGCAACCGTGAAGGTGCCCCACGGCGAATGCGTCAGCGCCTTCACCACGATCAGCGCCAGCACGGCCAGGATGATCACCATGATCATGAAGGCGCCGAACAGCGCGATCACACCGGGGATCTTGCCCAGCTCGGACTTGACCAGATCGCCCAGCGAACGGCCGTCGCGGCGGGTCGAGATGAAGAGAATCGTGAAGTCCTGCACGGCGCCGGCGAACACCACGCCGGCCAGGATCCACAGCATGCCCGGCAGATAACCCATCTGCGCGGCCAGCACCGGGCCCACCAGGGGGCCGGCGCCGGCGATGGCGGCGAAGTGGTGGCCGAACAGCACGTGCTTGTTGGTGGGCACGTAGTCCAGGCCGTCGTTGTGCTTCCAGGCCGGCGTCATGCGCGAGGCGTCCAGCTGGAAGACGTTCTTCGCGATGAAACGGCTGTAATAGCGGTATGCGATCAAATAGACGCATACGGCGGCGATCACCACCCATAGCGCGTTGATGGTCTCCCCTCTGGCCAGCGCCACGGTGCCCAGCGCGAACGCGCCCAGTACCGCAACCGCCAGCCAGACCAGGTGCTGACCCAGTCCCTTACTGCTGGTATGCATAAGTGCTCCTCTTGCCTCCCGCCATGCTTGTGGCGTGAAACGCTTTTTTCGTCCCGCGGAAGGCAGACTCATTGTTGTGGGGTGGCGGACGCGCACGCGCCCGCACTGCGTCCTGGGGACGCGGGCGTTAGTATTTCGTTTTGCCCCCCCGGCAACAAGCGCGAAACTACGCAAACGAGCTACGTGTTACTACGCAATGCGCCGCAGCATAAATCGCCGGGAACCGTAAAATCCTGCACGTGAACGAGTCGTTTCCCCACAGAGCCGGCCGTGATGCATCGCACCAATCGCTACCCGGGTTGAACCCCACAATATGAAGCTGCGCCTGAAAATCCTGCTGCTTGCCGCGGTCCCCCTGCTGGTGGCCGTGGCCGCCATTACCGTGGCTGTCTACGTGCAGGGCCTGCAGCTGGCCCAGCGCGAAAAGCAGGTCGTCGAAAGCGCCTGGCTGGCCAGCAAGGAAAGCGAACTGCGCCATTACGTCAGCCTGGCCTACAGCGCCGTCGCCCCGCTGCAGGCGGCGGGCGACGACGAGGCCTCGCGCCAACGGGCGCTGGAACTGCTGGCGCAAATGGAGTTCGGCCACGACGGCTATTTCTTCGTCTACGACCTGCACGGCAAGAACCTGATGCACCCGCGCCAACCCGAGCTGGTGGGGCAAGACCTCTGGAACCTGCGCGACACGCGCGGCCAGTCCGTCATCCAGAACCTGCTGACGGCCGCCCGCCGCGGCGGCCAGCAAGGCGAAGTGGTGCACTACCTGTGGGAGAAGCCCTCCACGCACCAGACCGTGGAAAAGCTGGGCTACGTGGTGGTGCTGGACCGCTGGGGCTGGATGCTGGGCACCGGCATCTACCTGGACGACGTGGAACAGGCCCTGGTGCGCATCGACGCCGCCGCGCAGGCCAACATCCGCAGCATGTTCGCCTGGGTGGCGGGCATTGCGGCCGTTTCCATCCTGGGGGTGGCGGCTTGCGGCCTGGCGCTGAACATCAGCGATCACCGGCAATCCGACGCCAAGCTGCGGCTGATGGCCCAGCAACTGGTGCGCTCGCAGGAAGACGAACGCGCCCGGCTCTCGCGCGAACTGCACGACGGCATCAGCCAGGTGCTGGTGTCCATCAAGCTGTCGCTGGAAGCCGCAAGGGAACGGCTGCGGCAATCGTTGCCGGAACAGCCGCAGGCGCTGGCCCACATCGACCGCCCGCTGGGCGGCGCGCTGGACCGCCTGAACAGCGCCGTGGGCGAGGTGCGCCGCATCTCGCACAACCTGCGCCCCACGCTGTTGGACGACCTGGGCCTGCCCGCGGCGCTGGAACACCTGGGACGGGAATTCGCCATTCCCAGCACGGACGGGGCGCCGCCCTTGGCCGTGCGCCTGCGCACCACCGGCCGCCCGGTCAAGCTGCCCGACGCCTACGCCACGGCGCTGTTCCGCGTCACCCAGGAGGCCCTGACCAACGTGATGCGCCATGCAGGCGCTACCCGCGCCGACATGACGCTGGCCTACAGCGCCCACGACCTGCGCCTGACGATTTCCGACGACGGCCGCGGCTTTGACCTCGCCGAGGTCCAGCAAGACCCGCGGCGCGGCATCGGCCTGCGCAATATGCGGGAACGCATGAGCGCGCTATCCGGTAACCTGAGCTTCCATTCCACCGCCCAAGGCACCACCTTGCAGGCCTGGCTGCCCCTGCCGGGCGCGGCTGCCCCTACCGCGACGACCCAAGCATGACCGACATCCCCGACGCCATCCGACTCCTGCTGGTCGACGACCATCCCCTGGTGCGCGACGGCCTGCGCCTGCGCCTGGAAACCGTGCCGCGCCTGCGCGTGGTGGGCGAAGCCGGCAATGCGCAGGCGGCGCTGGCCTTCCTGGCCGCGTGCCTGGCGCAAGACCCCCAGGGCGACACCCTGCCCCATCTGGTGCTGATGGACCTGAACATGCCCGGCGTGGGCGGGCTGGAGCTGACAGCCCTGCTGCACGAGCGCTATCCGCAGATCGCGGTGCTGGTGCTGTCCATGCACGACAACCCCGAGTACATGGTGCAGGCGGTGAAGGCCGGCGCCCGCGGCTATCTGCTGAAGGACGAGCCCGCCGAAGAAATCGTCACCGCCATCGGCGCCGTCGTCGCGGGCCGCACCTATTTCAGCGCGGCCGCCGCCGTGCGCCTGTCGCAGGCCAGCGCCCCCGCCACCCTGCTGACGCAGCGCGAACGCGACGTGCTGCGCCACATCGCCGACGGCCAGGCGAACAAGCAGATCGCCCTGGCGCTGGGCCTGTCCGTGCGCACGGTCGAGACCCACCGGCTGAACATCAAGCGCAAACTGGGCATCGACGGGCAGGCCGAACTGATCAAGTACGCCGTGGAGAACCGGGGCGTCTGACCCCCGGGGTTCGACCCGGGCGCCTGCCCCCCCGCCCCGGCTGCGGTAGACTTGCCTGCATTCCGGCGTCCCGACGCCACACGACACAACGCCACGACGAGCGCGCTGCCCCAGGAGTCCCCCCATGTCATTGGAAAAGAACTACACCGCCATTCTCGAAGCACTAGGGGAAGACCCGTCCCGCGAAGGGCTGGCCGATACGCCCGCCCGCGCGGCCAAGGCCATGCGCCACCTGTGCCGCGGCTACAGCCAGAACCTGGACGAAATCGTCAACGGCGCGTTGTTCACCTCCGACACCCGCGAAATCGTGCTGGTCAAGAACATCGAGCTGTACTCGCTGTGCGAGCATCACATGCTGCCCTTCATCGGCAAGGCGCACGTGGCCTACCTGCCGGCCGGCCGCGTCCTGGGCTTGTCCAAGGTCGCCCGCATCGTCGAGATGTATGCCCGCCGCCTGCAGATCCAGGAAAACCTCAGCCGCCAGATCGCCGAGGCCGTCCAGACCGTCACCGGCGCGGCCGGCGTGGGCGTCGTCATCGAAGCCCAGCACATGTGCATGATGATGCGCGGCGTGGAAAAGCAGAACTCGTCCATGGTCACGTCCGTGATGCTGGGCGAATTCCACGACAACCCGTCGACCCGGGCCGAATTCCTGAGCCTCATCCGATAGCAGGACACGCCCCCCTCTTTTGGGGCATATCGCGGGCCCGCCCGCTGCGACGACGATGCCAGACATGGCAGCGCCGGCGCAGCAGGCGGGCCCCGCCGCTTAGGGCTCCCGGCTTTTGGCTCCTACTGATCCAGGCATCTGGCCCTAGCGTTCTGGTCCCATCCGGGCAAACTGGCATCCAGCAAGCCGGCCGCGCCGGGGCGCGGCCGATCCCTTCCGGAGACCACCATGAACGCGATATTCCGCCACATCCGCCGCTGCACCCTTGCCGGCCTGGCCGCCGCGCTGCTGGCCGCACCCGCTTATGCCCAGACCAAGCTGGTGGTCGGATTTCAGCTGATCGTGGGCCCGTTCCTGTCCGCCATCGCGGACGGCAGTTTCGATTCCGCATTGAAGGAAGCCGGCTACCAGGTCGACTGGCGCCAGTTCACGTCCGGCGGTGACATCTCCACGGCGCTAGCCTCCGGCAATGTGCCGGTCGGCGTCCTGGGGTCCACCGGCATCACCTCGGCTGCCACCCGTGGCGTGGACATGCAGCTGTTCTGGGTCCTGGACAACATCGGCAAGTCCGAAGCGCTGGTCGCGCGCAACGGTTCCGGCATCAACAGCACCGCCGACCTGAAGGGCAAGCGCGTCGCCACCCCCTTCGTATCGACCTCCCACTTCCACCTGCTGGTCGGGCTGGAGCAGGTGTGGAAGATTTCGCCGCGCGACGTGCGCATCCTGAACATGCAGCCGCCGCAGATCGTGGCCGCCTGGCAGCGCGGCGACATCGATGCCGCCTATGTCTGGCCGCCCGCGCTGACGGAAATCGCCAAGAGCGGCAAGATCATCGCCGATTCCCAGCAGATCGGCGCGGCCAGCGTGCCCACCTTCGACGGCATCGTGGTCGACCGCGCCTGGGCCGCCAAGAACCCGAAGTTCATGGCCGCCTTCACCGGCGTGCTGGCCAAGTCCTACGCCGACTACCGCGCCAACGGCGCCAAGTGGACGGCCGAGTCCCCGCAGGTCAAGGGCATCGTGCGCCTGATCGGCGGCAAGCCCGACGACGTGGTTGAAGCGCTGGGCCTGTTGGTGTTCCCCACCGCGCAGGAACAGGCCTCGAACGAATGGCTGGGCGGCGGCAAGGAGTCGGGCGCGGCGCGGGCGTTCGCGGCCAGCGCCACATTCCTGAAGGACCAGAAGCAGATCGACCGCGCTTTGACCGACTACAGCCCGCACGTCACGGACCAATACGCGAAGGCCGCAGCCAAATAAACGGCCCGGCGCGCTATAAGGGGAGCCCGCATGACCATGCTGTCCACCTCCACCGCGCAGCGGCTTTGCGCGGAACAAGTCAGCGTCACCTATCCCGGCCTGCACGACAGCGGGCCGGTGGTTGCGCTGCAGAACGTCAACCTGACCATCCAGCCCGGCGAATTCGTCGTCGCGCTGGGCGCCTCGGGCTGCGGCAAGACCACCTTGCTCAGCCTGCTGGCCGGGTTCCTGTCCCCCACCGAGGGGGAAATCACGCTGGGGGGCCGCCCCATCGTGGGGCCGGGCGCCGACCGCGGCGTCGTCTTCCAGAAGCACGCCCTGCTGCCCTGGCTGAACGTGCTGGAGAACACGGAATTCGGCCTGAAGCTGCAGGGCGTGGACAAGGCGACGCGACGCGCCCGGGCCCGCCGCAACCTGGAACTGGTGGGGCTGCAGGACTTCCATCGCCACATGATCTATCAGCTGTCGGGCGGCATGCAGCAACGCGTGGGCATCGCGCGCGCGCTGACCTGCGACCCCGCCATGCTGCTGATGGATGAGCCGATGGCGGCGCTGGACGCCCTGACGCGCGAAACCATCCAAGAACTGCTGCTGGATATCTGGCGCCAGACCAGCAAGATGTTCTTCTTCATCACCCACAGCGTGGAAGAGGCGCTCTTCCTGGGTTCGCGGCTGATCGTCATGTCGCCTCGCCCGGGCCGCATCACGCACACCTTCACGCCGGACTTCAACCGGCGCTACCTGGAGACTCGCGATGGACGTGGCATCAAATCCAGTCCCGACTTCATCGCCATGCGCGAAGAAGTCCTTGGCATCATCTACGGCGACGAGCGCGCCGCCGCCTCGCCCGAAGCCGTCCATGTCTAGGAACCGGTCGGGGCACAAGCCCGCGACGCCCGGGATGGTCTACGGCGCCCCGGGCGCGGGCTACAGCGGGCACATCAGCCTGTTGACCAGCCTGGCATTGATCGCCCTGTGGTTCCTGGTGACCAGTGCAGGCTGGGTGCGGCCGCTGTTCCTGCCGTCCCCCATTGCGGTCTACGACAAGTTCGTCTCGGCCATGACGGACGGTGTTGCCAATTCCACCCTGGCCGAGCATGCCCTGGCCAGCCTGACGCGCGTCTTCAGCGCGTTCTTCCTGGCCTGCCTGACGGCGATTCCCGTGGGCATCCTGATGGGCGTAAACCGCTATGCGCGCGGCATCTTCGACCCGCCCATCGAGTTCTACCGCCCGCTGCCGCCGTTGGCCTACCTGCCGCTGATCATCATCTGGTTCGGCATCGGCGAATTCCCGAAGATCCTGCTGATCTACCTGGCCATCTTCGCGCCGATGGCAATCGCCGCGCGGGCCGGCGTGCGCTCGGTGTCCATCGAGCAGATCCATGCCGCCTACGCGATGGGCGGCACGCGGATGCAGATCGTCTGGCACGTGATCCTGAAGGCAGCCATGCCCGAAATCTTCACGGGCATGCGCATCGGCATCGGGGTGGGATGGACCACGCTGGTCGCAGCCGAAATGGTGGCCGCCGACCGGGGCCTGGGCTTCATGGTGTTGAACGCCGCCCAGTTCCTGGCCAGCGACACCGTCATCATGGGCATCATCGTGATCGGCGTGTTCGCCTTCGCCTTCGACTTGCTGGTGCGCTACCTGGAGAAATTCGCCATCCCCTGGAAGGGACGCATCTAGGACGTTTTCCAACAGGGCAATCCCCCATTTCTTCCCCCTGGCCGCTCCTCTATCCTGAGGCACAGATCCGGACCCCGCCCGCAGCGTGCGGCGGGGTCCGCATCGCCGTCACAAGGAGCCGTCATGTCCAGCCAGGCCTCGATGCTCAAGCCTGTGTTGTGGGAACGCCTGTTCGAAAGGGAAAGCGCACCCAACCTCAGCCTGCAGGGGCGCGTGCGCCAGATGCTGGTGTCGGCCATCCTCAGCGGCCATCTGCCGCCCGGCATGCCAGTGCCCTCCAGCCGGCAACTGGCCGATCAACTGCACATCGCCCGCAATACGGTCGTGTTCGCCTACCAGCAACTGGTCAGCGAAGGGTATCTGGTGTCGCGCGAACGCAGCGGCCACTTCGTCTGCGATTCCGTCATGCAAGGGCATTCCGGTTCGGCCGCGGATGCCGCGCACGCGGCGCCGCCGGATACCGTGCCGGACCCGCAGCGCGTGCGCTGGGACGAACGGCTGCGCTTCCGGCCGTCGCGGCAACGCAATATCACCAAACCCCAAGACTGGCAGAAGCAGCCCTACCCTTTCGTGTACGGCCAGTTCGACCCTGACCTCTTTCCCACCGCCGAATGGCGCGAGTGCTGCATCAAGGCGCTGTCCGTGTTGGACATCCGCAGCTGGGCGCCGGACCTCATCACGCACGATGACCCGACGCTGATCGAACAGATCCGCACCCAGGTGCTGCCCCGCCGGGGCGTCTGGGCCGACGCCGAGGAAATCGTCATCACCGTGGGCGCGCAACACGCGCTCTACCTGCTGGCCGATCTGCTGGTCAACGACGACACCGTGGTCGGCATGGAAGACCCCGGCTACCCCGACGCCCGCAACATCTTCGCCAGCCACACGCGCAACCTGCTGCCGCTGCCGGTGGACGAACGCGGCCTGTGCACGGGCACGCACCTCTTGGGCTGCGACTACGTCTTCGTCACGCCCGGCCATCAATGTCCCACCACGGTCACGCTGGCGATGGAGCGCCGGGAAAACCTGCTGGCGCTGGCGCGCCAGGCCGACAGCATGATTATCGAAGACGATTTCGAAAGCGAAAGCCGCTGGGGCGAAGGCGCCATTCCGGCGCTGAAAAGCCTGGACCGCGACGGCCGCGTCATTTACGTCGGCAGCCTGGCCAAGTCGTTCGCGCCGGGCCTGCGCATCGGCTACATCGTCGCGCCGCGCGAACTGTCCCGCGAACTGCGGGCATTGCGTCGGCTGATGCTGCGCCACCCATCCGCCTATATCCAGCGCGCCTTCTCGCTGTTCATTTCGCTGGGCCATCACCATTCGCTGCTGCGCAAACAATCGCAGGCCTACCAGAAGCGCGGCGCCGAGCTTGCCCAGGCGCTGGCTCGACACCTGCCCGACTTCAAGGCGATTCCCATCACAGGTTCTTCGTCCTGCTGGCTGGCCGGGCCGCCCTGGCTGGACGCCGCCGAATTGTCCGAGGCCGCGCTGGCCGAAGGCGTCGTCGTCGAACCCGGCAACGTGTTCTTCATGAACGGCACGGAGGCGCCCCGCAACTACCTGCGCGTGGGCTTTACGTCGATCCGGCCCGAGCATATCGGGCCGGGCATCGAAAAGCTGGCGCAGGTAGTGCGCCGCTACCGCATGCGGGCGGCGGCATAGGGGCTGACTTCGGGGCCTGACTTCGGGGCCTGCCTCCTAGTCCGGGCCGCAATGCCCGGCTACAGGTGTTCGTCCCGCAGGTGGTACCAGCGGTACAGCAAGCCCTGCCCGATCCGTCGGAACGGCGCGAACAGATGCCCCGGCAACGGCGAATCGTAGATGGGCAGATCCCAGGCGGGCCCGTCCTTGCCCATCATCCGTTCGGCCAGGCGCCTACCCGCGTGCGCCGAGAACGCCACGCCGTTGCCGCCATACCCGAACGCGTAATACACCGGCAGCGCGGGGTCCGGCTGAGTCACGCGCGGCATCATGTCGTGACTGACGTCCACCCAGCCCCACCAGGAATAGGCGACGTCCACGCCCCTCAGCGACGGGAACTTGCGCGCCAGGCCTTCGCGCAGCAGCGCCAGATGCCTGGGATGCTGCGCATCGGCGCCGCGCAAGGCGCTACGGCTGCCGATCTGCATGCGGCCGTCCGGCAGCAGGCGGTAGTAGAAGCGCAAGGTGCGCGTATCGGTGATGAACACGGTGCTTTTCAATCCCGCCGCCTCGCGTTCGGCGGGCGACAGCACACGCGTGACCAGCGAATTCGACAGCACCGGCATGATGCGGTTGTCCAGCAAGGGGTTCACGCCCTGGGCGGTATAGCCACCGGTCGCGAACGCCACGCGGCGCGCCCGCACCACGCCGCCCGGCGTCTCCAGCAGGATCACGCCGTTTTCCACACGCCAGCCCAGCACCGGACTTGACGGGTGCACGCGTACGCCCAGCGCCCGCGCCTGACGCAGATAGCCGTATGCCAGCTTCAGCGGGTGCACGCCCACGCCGTCGGGCTCGTGCATGGCGCCGACCGCTTCGTGGTCATCGACATAACGCTCGCGCAGTTCCGCTTTGCTGAGCATCTTCGCGTCGTAACCGAACACCTCCCGCATCACACGAGCCTCGTTCTGCAGAAAGCCCATCTTCTTCTGGCGGTGCGCCGTGTATAGATGCCCGCCCGGCTGCGCATCGCAATCCACCTGCGCGACCAGGCTCTTCCAGTATTCGAAGCCTTCGCGGATCTCCGCGTCCAGGCGGCGGGCGGTGTCCAGCCCCCAGCGCGCGATCCACTGCGACCGGTACAGGCGCCCCGACGCATTCTGCCCCTGGCCGCCGTTGCGGCTGGTGCAGCCCCACACGACGCGGTTGGCTTCCAGCACCACGGCGCGCACGCCGAAGTCGCGCGCCAAGGTCAGCGCCGCCGACAGGCCGGTGAAGCCCGACCCCACGATCACCATGTCGGCGTCGACGTCGCCCTGGATGGGGCCGTCGTCCTCCGGCGGTTCGCCGGCGCTGGCGACCCAGTACGTAGGCGCGTAGTCCTGCCCCCGGCCGGGCGGCGACACCAGGGGGTCATAGGTCGGGTTGTAGGCGTTGGCCCCTGGGGTGGCCGCGCGAGGCGGGCGGGAGGTGTCGAAGGGCATTTGGGTATCCATGCTTCGAATCCGAGTCCTGGGTGTGTCCGGGAAAGTGCCGGGGGGGTGTCCGGGGCTTGACAGGCCGGGCCTCAGGCACGGGCCGGCAGCGCCGGGCGCTGCTTGCGGAATGCGTTCTTCACGCGGATCTTGCCGTCCTGGAACGTGAAGACATCGACCATGTCGGCCTCCACCCGCGAGCCGTCCGCGGCGGTCCCGGTGAACGTGCATTCGGACACGCCGCGGTCGCCTGCCACCCAATGCCGGCCGTTGTTCCATTGCGCGTCGGGAAAGTTCTTCCACGCCGCGGCGAACGCGGCGCGGACCGCGTCTGTTCCGGTGTGCCGGCTGCCGCAGGCCTCGGGGCCGCCCACGGTCTCGAACACGCAGTCCTCGCTCATGAAGCTCATCAAGGCATCGATATCGTGGCGGTTCCAGGCGGCCGCGAATTCGGCCAGCATTTCCACGGTGACGGTCTTGTGCATTGCCAACCCTCCGATAGACGCCGGCGCGGCATGCGCCCGCGTACAGGATCCAAGGTAAGTGAGCGGTCCCGCAGGGTCTAGAACCAGAAAAGGGAAATCGCTTGCACCAGTCATGACGCCGTGGCGGGCGCAAGCATCGCGGACACTTGCCGCGGATCGATCGCGTCGCGCAAGCCGATGAACACCAGCCCGGTCGCGCCCAATCCATCGGGCGGCGCGGCCTGCGTGTCGTAGCGCACGCGGCGGCCCGCCCATTGCACCAGCACCAGGCCGTGCCGGTCAGTGCGGACCCATCCCTTGGCCCTCAACAGTTGACGGGGCATTTGCCGCAACTGCCCCGCCAAGTGGTCGGCATTCAGCGTACCGGGCGCTTCCCAGAGCCAGCTTTGGAAGGGATGGTCGGGGTCCTGCCCAGGCATCGCGCCGCGATGCCCGGCGTGGTCGCAGCCCGCATGCCCACACTCGTGGACAGACGCGCCCGGCATCGCCTCGCCCGACAGATAGCGCAAGTCGACGCGCCCTTCCCGCGCGGCAATCATGGCCGCGCCCTGCGTCACGTCCTTCAGCCACCCCTGCACCTCGGCCAGCGCTTGCGGCGTCGCCAGGTCTGTCTTGTTCAGCACCAGCAGATCGGCCGCCTTCAACTGCCGCGCCACGGTATCGCTCAGCAAGGGATCGGCGGCCAACGCCCGTACGTTCGCCACATCCACCAACACCACAACGCCTTCCAGTTGCAGCAAGGGGTCGCACATGCCCACCTGCGCAATCCGCGAGGGGTCCGACACGCCGCTGGCCTCGATGACGATCCATTCCGGCAGCGGGTCCAGCGCCAGCACACGCGCCAGCGCATCATCCAGGCCACCAGCCATCGAACAGCACACGCAGCCGTTCGCCAGACGGATCACCGCGTCCGCACGTTGCGCGACGAGACCCGCGTCGATATCGATCGGCCCGAAGTCATTGACCAGCACCGCCGCCCGGCGGCGGCTGGTGCTCAGCACATGGTTCAGCAGGGTCGTCTTGCCCGCGCCCAGAAAGCCGCCGACGACCGTCAGCGGAATGCGCACCGCGCCAGTGGCGGCCATCTCAGGCGCCTTCCAGCGCCAACGGCCGTCCGCCGACGACGGTTCCCAGCACGGCAACGTCCTTCAACCGGTCGGGGGGCACCGTCGTGGGATCGTCTTCCAGCACGCAGAAGTCGGCGTACTTGCCCACTTCGATGGAGCCGACCAGATGGTCCATGTGCAAGGTATAGGCGGCACCCAGCGTGACGGCATGCAGCGCTGCATCCACGCTGATCCGCTCGGACTCGCCCAGAATGCGGCCCGAGGCTGTCTGGCGGTTGACCGCGCACCAGGCGGTGAACAAGGGTCCAAGCGGCGTGATCGGCGCATCGGAGTGGATCGAGAACGGGACCCCCGCGCTCGCCGCCGACGCGCAGGCGTCCATGCGGTTGGCGCGGTCGGGCCCCATGGTAAGCGCGTAATGGGCGTCGCCCCAGTAGTAGAGATGGTTAGCGAACAGGTTGGCGCACATGCCCAGGCTGGCCATTTTCCGGAACTGCGCCGCATCGGCCATCTGGCAATGCTGCAGGGTGTGGCGGTGGTCCCGGCGCGGCGTGCGGCGCAAGGCAAGGTCCACGGCCTCGATCGCGCGTTGCGTGGCTTCATCGCCGTTGGTGTGGATGTGCAGTTGCACGCCGGCATCGTGATAGGCCTGCACGGTTGCGTCCAGCTCGGCGGGCGCGATGACCCAAATGCCGTTGGGAGCCCCGTTGTAATAGCCGGGCCAGCGCACCCGGGCGGTGAAGCCCTGGATCGATCCGTCCACCACCAGCTTGACCATGCCCAGGTGCAGCTTGTCGTGGTTCAAGCGCTTGGCGGCCGCCAGTTTTTCCAGGCAGCGCGCGGGGTCGCCCGCATACGTCAGCGCCGAGGCGGCGGGCACGATGCGCACGGGATAGTCGGGTTCGGCCGTGATGCGCGCCAAGGTCGCCACGCCCTCGTCGCCCAGTTCGTTGACCAAGTCCGTGGCGGTGGTCACGCCCGCCCATTGCGCCACCTTGCCAAACATGCGCAGCCCGTCTTCCGACAGCCCCACCGTGCGGAACGGGCTGCCAATCAGCCGCATGACCGGAAACATGGCCGCAAATTCGCACAGCTCGCCGCTGGGCTGGCCGTCTTCCATCCGCGTCACGCCTTCGATGTCGGTATCGCGGTCGATGCCCGCCCGGGCCAGCATTGGCGTGTTCACGTTCATCAGGTGCATGCTGGCGTGCATGACAACCACGGGGCGCGCCGCGGACACACGATCCAGATGTTGGACGCCCATGCGCTGGCCGTCGAAGAAGATGGGATCGAAGCCCCAGCCGATCAGGGTTTCTCCCGCCGGCAGGCTGCGTTCGGCCTCGCGCAGCCGGTCGGCCACCGCGTCGAAACTTTTCAGGCCTTCCCAAAGGCGGCCATCGGGCCCACGGCGATCATAGAAGCCTACGTACACGAATTTCCACATGCCGCCTTCGGGCAGATGGCAATGCCCTTCCACCAGGCCGGGCATCAGCACCTTGCCGGCATACCGGTCGTCCACGTCCGCCGGACCCCATCCCGCCAGGTCTTCCCTGCTGCCCACGCCCAGGATGCGGCCGTCCCGCACCGCGACGTGGGTGGCGCGCGGCTGGGCCGGGTTCATGGTCAGGATGCTGCGGGCGGCGTAGATCGTCGTGTTGCCTTCAGGCCGGGTCATCGAGGGTTCCTTGTGACGGTTGGATTCAGCCCTGCAACGGCGCCACCACGGCGCCGTCGCGGACCTCTACAAAATGGCAGGCAACGCGGTGGCCCGGCACGACTTCGCGCAGTTCGGGCTCGCGCGTCGAACAGGCCGGCTGCGCGGCCGGGCAACGGCCGGCAAACCGGCAACCCGGCGGGGGGTTCACCGGACTGGGCGGGTCGCCCATCAGCCGCACGCGGCGCGCGGCCGATTCGCGCCCGCCCTTGACTGTCGGTACCGCCGACATCAGCGCCACGCTGTAGGGATGCAGCGGGCGCGTGAAGAAGGCGCGGCGCGAAGCTTGTTCGATGATCTTGCCCAGATACATCACCGCGATGTCGTCGCAGATGTGCTCGACCACGGCCATGTCGTGCGAAATGAACAGGAAAGATTGCCCCTGCTCCCGCTGGATCCGCCGCAGCAGGTTCAGAATCTGCGCGCGGATGGCAATGTCCAGCGCCGACACCGGCTCATCGCACACGATCAGGTCCGGCGCGCTGGCCAGCGCCCGGGCCACGTTCAGGCGCTGCCGTTGCCCACCGGAAAACTGGTGCGGAAACAGTTGGCGCTGTTCGGGCCGCAGACCCACCAGTTCAAACATTTTGGCCACGCGCGCTTCGCGCCCGCCGGGCGGGTCGATGCGCATCAAGTCCAGCGGCGCCCGCACAATGTCTTCGGCGCGCTGGCGCGGGTTCAGTGACGAATACGGATCCTGGAACACCAGCTGCAGCCGGCGTCGCATCTGCCGCAACGAGGCGCCGCCTAGGGCGGTCAGGTCGGTGCCGTCGAAATGGATGGAGCCCGCGGTTGGGTCCGCCAACCGCAGTACGGACAGCGCCGTGGTGGTCTTGCCGGAGCCGGACTCGCCCACGATCGCCAACGTGCGGCCACGCGCCAGGTCAAACGACACGCCGTCCACCGCCTTGACCACGACTGGCTTGCCGTCGGCGCCCTTGCCCCCCACGGGAAAGTGCACGGCCAGGTTCCGGACGGACAGCAATGCGGGAACATGCGGCTGCGGCGTCATGCGGCCTCCTGATAGAGCCAACAGGCCACGTCCTGGCCCTCGTCCACGCGCACCAAGGGCGGGAATTCACTGCGGCAACGCGCCAGCGACCGGGTGCAGCGGTCCAGAAAGGGGCACCCCACGCCGCGGTCCCACACCGAGGGCACCACGCCCGGTATCTCGGGCAGGTCCGGCCGGATATCGTCGGGTTCCCGGTCCAGTTCGGGCAGGCAGGCGATCAGCCCCTGTGTGTAGGGATGGCGGGGATGCGCCAGGATCTGCCGCACGCCGCCCTGCTCCACGACCCGCCCGCCGTACATCACGACGACGCGATCGGCCATTTCCGACACCGCGCCCATGTCGTGCGTGATCAGCAGAACGGCAGTGCCGCGCCGCGCCTGCTGCTCGCGCAACAGGTCGAAGATCTGCGCCTGGACGGTGACGTCCAGCGCCGTGGTCGGTTCGTCGGCGATCAGGACGTCGGGATCGCAGGCCAGCGCGATGGCGATCATCACCCGTTGGCGCATGCCGCCGGACATCTGATGGGGGTAGTCGTCCACGCGCCGCTCGGGGACCGGGATGCCCACCGACTTCAGCATGTCGATGGCGCGCGCGCGGGCGTCGGCGCGGCTTAGGCCCTGGTGCAGCCGCAAAGGCTCCGCAATCTGGTCGCCCACTGTGTACACGGGATTCAGCGCCGTCATGGGTTCCTGGAAGATCATCGAGATCTTGTTGCCGCGCACCCGCCGCATGGCCTCGTCGTCGTGCAACGCCAGGTCCGCGCCCGACAAGCGGACGCGGCCGGCGCCGATCCGCCCCAGCGCCGGGATCAGCCGCATGATGGCCAGCGCCGTCATGCTCTTGCCGCAGCCCGACTCCCCGACCAGGCACAGCGTTTCGCCCGCACGCAGCTCGAAGCTGACCTGGCTCAATACCTCCGCCACGCGGCCACGCGAGCGGAACTCCAGGCTGAGGGCCTCGACTTCCAGGGCGGGAACTTCCAGGCGCGCGTTCATGAGCGCCCCCGCGACGTGGGGTTCAATGCGTCGTTCAGTCCGTCGCCGATCAGGCTGACGGCCAGCACCGTCAGGAAGATGGCCGCGCCGGGCAGCGTCACCGCCCACCACGCCGTCAGGATGTAGGGGCGGTTGCTGCCGATCATCAGCCCCCAGCTCATGATGTTGGGGTCGCCCAGCCCCAGGAACGACAGGCCCGCTTCGAACAGGATCGCCGTGCCGATGGCCAGCGTGGCCGACACGATCAGCGGCGCCAGCGCGTTGGGCAGGATCACGCGCCAGATGATGCGCGCGTCGCCCGCGCCGATCACGCGTTCGGCCAGCACGTATTCCCGCCGTTTCAGGCGCAGGAACTCGCCCCGCGCCAGCCGCGCGGTGCCGGTCCAGCTGACCACGCCGATCGCCACCGCGATGGTCGCAAGCGATGGGGTGAACAACGTCACCAGCACCATCGCAAAGAGCAAGGTGGGCAGCACCTGGAAGAATTCGGTGATGCGCATCAGCGTCTCGTCGACCCAGCCGCCGTAGTAGCCGGCCAGCGCGCCGACCGTCAGGCCGATGGCCATCGACAGCACCGCGGCCACCACGCCGACCAGCAAGGTGGCGCGGCCGCCATAGACCATGCCGGTCAGCACGTCGCGCCCCAGGTAGTCCGTGCCCAGCAGCATCTCGCCGCCGGGCGGTTCCATGGGCGCGCTGGCGATCTCGAACGGGTCCGCCTGCATCAGCATCGGACCGAAGATCGTCACCGCCAGGATGGCGGCCAGCAGCAGCACCCCAAAAACAGCCGACGGATTGCGGACGAACACCCGCAAGGCCTCGTAGGATTGCCGCGACGGCGCGCGCGACGCCGTGGCAGCTACGGCAGGCAGGGGAATCACGGAAGGCGCTTGGCTCATGATGTCTTGATCCGGGGATCGATCAGGCGGTAGGCCAGATCGGTTAGCTGATTCATCACCACCACCAGCAGCGAGGCGAACAGCAGGATGCCCAGCAATGTCGGGTAGTCGCGCCGCAGCACAGAGTCGAACGCCAGCCGCCCCAGCCCGGGCCAGTTGAAGACCGTCTCGACAAGGATGGCGCCTGCCAGCACGTTGCCGAACTGCAGGCCCAGCATGGTCACCACCGGCAGCACGCCGTTGCGCAAAGCGTGCTTGTACAGGACCGAGCGCTCCGGCAACCCCTTGGCGCGGGCGGTGCGGATGTAGTCGGCGGACAGCGCTTCCATGACGCTGGCGCGCGCCAGGCGGCTGTACTGCGCCAGGTAGACGAACGCCAGCGTGAACGCCGGCAGCGCCAGGTGATGCAGCACGTCCACCACACCCGCCCAGCCGTCCTGCGGCCCACCCGCCGACCGCATGTCGGACACCGGGAAGACCGGCAGCACCGACGCAAACAGGATGATCAAAATGATGCCCGTCCAGAACACCGGCGCCGAATAGCCCACCACAGACAGCAGCGTGATGCCTTGCGACAGCGGTCCGTTGGGCTTCCTGGCGGCCAGTGTGCCCAGCAGCGTGCCCACGATGAAGGCGCTGAATACCGAGGTCACCACCAGCAGCAGCGTGGCGGGCACGCGATCCCAGATCAGGTGGGCGACGGGTACGTTGAAGAAGTAGGAATAGCCCAGGTCGCCGCGCAGCACCTGCGCCAGGTACAGGCCCAACTGCACCAGAAAAGGCTTGTCCAGTCCGTACTGCGTACGCAACTGGGCCCGCAGGTCTTCGCTGATGCCGCCCATGGAACCGGCGATGGTCTCGACGGGATCGCCGGGCGAAATATGGATCAGCAGGAAATTCAGCGTCACCACGGCCAGCAGCAACAGGCCCGCGTAGGCGAGACGGCGCAAGATGAAACGCAGCATGGCGGCTCCGCCTTATTGCAGGTAGACGTCGTCCAGCGGCGACAACATGCCCCATATCCCCTCGGGCATACCGTGCACCTTCTTGGACGTCAGCGTGTGGTACGGAATCACCGTCAGGAAATCGATCGGCACGTCCTCGGTCACCAGGCGCTGGAACTCGGCGTATTGCGCGCGGCGCTTCTCCACGTCGGTCTCCATGCCCGCCTGCGCCAGCAGCGCGTCGACCTTCGGATTGGAGTAGGACTGCGTATTGGTCCAGATGATGTCGCGGATGTTGCTGGACAGGTAGGTGCGGTGCACGCCGATGACCGGGTCGCCCCAGTTGAAGACAATATCGGTCGTCATGTCGAAATCATGGCTGGCGATGCGCTTGGCCCAGGTCGGGAAATCAGGCGATGCGCGCACCTGCACCGCGATGCCCACCTTCTTCAACTGGCTGCGCAGGTACTCGGCCACGTTCTTGCCCTGCACGTCCGAGCCGGGCATGTAGTCCACCGTCAGCGTCATGCGCTCGCCCTTGGCGTCCTTCTTGAAACCGGCCTCCTCCAGCAGCTGCTCCGATTTCTTGAGGTCCAGCGGGTACTTCTTCACGTCCGGCGTGGCGTAGGGGCTGGTGCCCACGATCGGGCCGTCGGCGGGTTTGGCGAACCCCGCGTTCAACGCCTTGGTGATGAACCCCTTGTCGGTCGCGTAGGCGATGGCTTGGCGCACGCGCACGTCGTTCAAAGGCTTGCGCGCCGTATTGAAGGCCAGCCAGCTCAGCGCGCCGATGCCCTCGTAGCCGCGATTGGTCATGACGATGGCGGCGTTGTCTTTGGCGCGCCGCAAGATGGTCGGCTCGGTCATGAAGGGCAAGGCCCCGATGTCGCCACGTTCCAGCCCGATCAACAGGTTGGTGGCGTCCGGATTGATCTTCACCACGATGCAGTCCAGATACGGCTTGCCCGGCAGGAAGAACTTGTCGAACCGCTCCAGCACGATCTCCTGGCCGGGCTTGAACTCCTTGAACTTGAATGGGCCCGACCCCACTACGTCCGTCGAATTCCGGGGATGCGTCTTGATGTCTTGCCCGTCGTCGTAGATATGCTTGGGCAACACGGGCATCAGCGCCGGCGACAAGGCCAGCAGGATCGCCGGGTGCGGCTGGCTCATGCGCAGCACGGCCGTATAGGGGTCGGGCGTCTCGACGGCTTGCACGGGCGCGAACATGGTCTGGAACGGATGGTTGTTCTTGACCGCCATGACCGAGAACGCCACGTCTGCGGACGTAATGGGCTTGCCGTCATGAAACACGGCGTCTTTGCGCAAATGCAGCGTCAGGGACTTGCCGTCCGGCGCCAATTCCCACGATTCGGCCAGATAGGGTTGCGGCTTCCAGTCCGCGTCGTAACGAAGGGGGCTGGCAAAGAGCTGCGCGCTGGGCAGCGCGGTTGCCGTACCCGATTGCACCGCGCCGTTCAGATGGCGGGGCACCTGCGTCGATCCCACGACCAGCGTGCCGCCGGGCTTGGGCGCATCCGCCGCCACCGCCCCGCCCGCCATCGCCATCGCCATCACCGCCAGAATCGTTGCCAAGCCTTGTCGTGCGCTGCGCATGATTTTTCCCTTGATGTGTTTGGCCACTCGTTGGATGGCTTTCGCGTAAGCGTAGCCATCCAATGGACCAGGCCTTAGTACCAAACAGGCAGAGTCTTTGGTGCCAGCGACGCCAGCGAGACGGTCATGCGGAAACGGCGGCGCTTGCCGCGCAGGCGCGTGCATACAGGACGGCGACGGCGCAGCTGTTGACGCGCGCCTGCATGGAGTCGGAGCGGCTGGTCAGCAGCACCGGCACACGCGTGCCCAGCACGAGGCCGGCCGTGCCCGCACCGGCCAGCCAGGTCAGCTCCTTGTAGAGCATGTTGCCCGCCTCGATGTCGGGCACCAGCAGGATGTCGGCGTCGCCGGCCACGCGCGACACGATGCCCTTCTGGTCCGCCGCGTCGCGCGAGATCGCGTTATCGAACGCCAGCGGCCCATCGATATCGCCGCCCCGGATCTGCTGCCGGTCGGCCATCTTCGACAGCGCGGCGGCGTCCAGCGTGGCCGGCATCGACGGATTGACGGACTCGGTCGCGCACAGCACCGCAAGCTTCGGGCGCGCCACGCCCAGCGCCCGCGCCAGGTCGATGGCGTTCTGGGCGATGTCCGCCTTTTCCTGCAAGGTCGGTGCGATGTTGACGGCCGCGTCCGTCAGGATGAACAACTTGGGATACGCGGCCACCGCCATGACGAATGCGTGGCTGATGCGGCGGTCCGTGCGCAGCCCGGATTCGCGGGCCACCACGGCCGACATGAAATGGTCCGTGTGCAGGCTGCCCTTCATCAACATGCTGGCCGCGCCATCGCGCGCCAAGGCGGCGGCGGCCCGCGCGGCAAGCTTCTCGTCATCCGGCGTGTCCACGATCTCAAGTTCGCCGGCACGCACGCCCATCTCGGCCAGCAAGGCGGCGATGCGGCGCGCCGGGCCCACCAGCACCGGCTCGATGTAGCCGGCGTCCCGCGCCTGGACGGCCGCGCCCAGGCTTGCCGGGCACAGGGGATAGGCCACCGCGGTGCGCAGCCGCCCGGCCGATAGCGCGGCATCGCGCAGGGGTTCGAACAATCGGTCGATTGCCATGGGTACGTGCTCCTGCCGCGGATGTCCGCAAGGTCAAATGGAATGCCTGCGGCGCGGCACCGGCCGCGCCGCAGGCATCGGTCACCCCTTGACGGGATCGATCGACAGCGGCACTTCGCCCGAATGGAACGGCTGGTTCACGTACTGCTTGTACTTGTCCAGCAAGCGCAGCGGCTGCTTGAGCGCGTCGCGCCGGAACGGGTCGCCCAGTTCCTGGCTGACCATCATCTCCAGCACCGTGGTCTTGCCTTCCGACTGCGCCTTGCAGGCGGCCTGCAACGCGGCGCCGACCTGATCGGCGTGCTCAACACGGATGCCTTCCGCGCCCATCGCACGGGCCAGTTCCGCGAAGTTGGGGTTGATCAGGTTGCTGCCTACGAAGCGACGCCCGTAGAAGTCCACCTGGTTCTTCTTTTCCGCCCCCCACTGCCCGTTGTGGAAGACCACCGCCGTCACCGGGATCTTCTCGCGCACGCAGGTCAGCAATTCCTGGAAGCTCATGCACCAGGCGCCATCACCCACGTAGGCCACCGCCGGCCGGTCGGGGCGGCCCAGCTTGGCGCCGATCAGCGCCGGCAGTGCATAGCCGCAGTTGCCGAAGCTCATGGCGGCCAGCATGGAGTTCGGTTCGTCAAAGCGCAGATAGCTGTTGGAGACCGAGCAGATGTTGCCGATGTCGGTGGATACCATCACCTGCTTGGGCATTGCGCGTTCCAGCTCGCGCAGCATGCGGCGCGGATGCATGCGGCCGCCGCCGTGTTCGATGATGTCCAGGCTCCAGTCGTCGCGCTCGTGCGACCACCCATCCAGTTCCTTTTCCCATTCGGCCTTCTGCGAGGCGATCTCGTCGCCGCGCGCCGTCTTGGTACGCGTGCAGGCGACCTCGCGGTCCTTCAGCTTGGCGGTCAACGCCGCCGCGGCCGGCCGCGCGTCGCCGCAGATGCCCACCGACACCGGACGCACCAGGCCCAGCATGCGGTGGTCGGCGTCCACCTGGATGATGCGCGCGCCTTGCGGCCAGTAGTCCAAGCCATGCTGCGGCAAGGTGCCGAACGGCCCCAGGCGCGTCCCCAGCGCCAGCACCACGTCGGCTTGAGACAGCAGTTTCATGCCGGCCTTGGCGCCCTGATAGCCCAGCGGCCCGCACCACAGCGGGTGGCTGGCGGGGAACGCATCGTTATGCAGATAGCTGGTCACTACCGGCGCGCCCAAGAGTTCGGCCAACGCCACGCATTCCGCCTGGCCTTCCGAGAACAGCACGCCGCCCCCCGCCACGATGACCGGGAACTTGGCCTCGGCCAACAGGCGGGCCGCCGCTTCCAGGTCTTCTTCCGAACCCGGCCCGCGGCGGATGCGACGTGGTTCCGGGATGGCCACATCGATTTCGCCGTAGAAGTAGTCGCGCGGAATATTCAGTTGCGTAGGGCCGCGTTCGGCCATTGCATTGTCGAAGGCCTTGGCCGTGAATTCCGCCATGCGGTCCGGGCGGTTCACATGCGCCTGATACTTGGTGATGCGCGAAAAGATGGGCAGCTGTTCGGTTTCCTGAAAGCCGCCCAGCCCCATGCCGGACGTGCCGGTCTCGGGCGTGATCGCCACCACCGGGCTGTGCGCCCAATACGCAGCGGCCACGCCGGTCACAAAGTTGGTGATGCCGGGGCCGTTCTGCGCAATGCATACGCCGTGGCGGCCCGTCACCCGGGAATAGCCGTCCGCCATGTGCGCGGCGCCCTGCTCGTGCACCGTGGGCACGAAGCGGATGCCTGCGGCGGGGAACAAGTCCAGCGCATCCATGAAGGCCGAACCGACGATGCCGAATACGTCTTTGACGCCCTGCGCGACCAGCGTTTCAACAAACGCTTCGCTGGGGGTCATGTGTTGCTTGCTGCTCATGGTCTCTCTCCTGGCAGGCCGGCGCTTGTGTGGTTGCATCGTGGCCGGGGTGATTCGATACTGCCGGAGAAAACCCGCCTGTCCCACCCCTCTGCGTTTCATTTTCTGCAAAATCCGTGCGACGATGGGTCATTGGCCGCCGAATCTTCAAATATTGAAAGATGAAAGACGAATCCTCCGCCGCGTTGCGCGCGCTGACCTTGCTGGAGCAGGTCGCCCGATCCGAATCACCCGTGTCGCTGGCAGCGCTGACCGACGCCACCGGGCTGCCCAAGCCGTCCGTGTTGCGCATCCTGACGCGCCTGGTCGAAGCCGGCATGTTGCTGCGCGAACCGGCCGGCAAAAGCTATGTCAGCGGCCCCCGCCTGAGCGCGCTGGCGCGCGAGACGCTGCTGAATTCGCCTTTGCGCGGCGAACGCCACCGCATCCTGGACAGCCTGGTCGATGAAATCGGCGAGACCTGCAACTGCACCATGCTGGACGGCGACGAAGTCATCTATCTGGACCGCGTGGAAACCGCCTGGCCGCTGCGCGTGAACCTGCAGACCGGGTCGCGCGTGCCGCTGCACTGTTCGGCCAGCGGCAAACTGTTCCTGGCCCATATGCGGCGCGAGCCCCGCGCGCGGCTGCTGGCCGCCGCCCCCTTGCCGCGATACACGCCGAACACCTTGTGCGACGTCGCCGCGCTTGAGCAAGAGCTGCGCGCCATCAAGAAAGAAGGCGCCAGCTTCGACCGCGAAGAATTCCTGCTGGGCATCGTCTGCATGGCCGTGCCCATCCTGCATGGGCCGCGCGTCATCGCCGCCGTAGCCCTGCACGCGCCGGTCGCCCGCCTGTCCATCGACGGCGCGCGAGCCTGGCTCCCCCGCATGCAGGAAGCGGCCCGAGCGCTGGCGGGCACGTACGAACCGCAGCCGTAGCCTGCGGCGTCATGCGCACTGCGTCCCTGATTTATCTGGGCGCTCCGCCCGCCCGAGCGAAGGTCTGGCCATGCCCAGGGCTTACACTGTCGGTCGACTCTGTTTTTCGCATTTTTTGCGATACCTCCTATTGTGACCAACACGCCCTTCTCCTCCCTGCCCCTCTTGCCCGCCCTGCTCGACAACCTGCAAAGCCTGGGGTTCGAGCAAATGACGCCCATCCAGGCGCAAAGCCTGCCGCTCATCCTGGAAGGCCGCGACATCATCGCGCAAGCCAAGACGGGCAGCGGCAAGACCGCGGCGTTCGGCCTGGGCGTGCTGCAAAAGCTGGACACGAGCCGCCTGACGCCCCAGGCGCTGCTGGTCTGTCCCACCCGTGAATTGGCTGATCAGGTCGCGCAGGAACTGCGCCGGCTGGCGCGCCTGATTCCCAACGTCAAGATCCTGACCCTGTGCGGCGGCGCCGCCGCCCGCCCCCAGGCCGAATCGCTGGCGCGCGGCGCCCACCTGGTCGTCGGCACGCCCGGCCGCATCCAGGACCACCTGACGCGCGGCAGCCTGGACCTGGCCGGCCTGACCACGCTGGTGCTGGACGAAGCCGACCGCATGGTCGACATGGGCTTCTATGACGACATCGTCGCCATCGCCTCGCACTGCCCGGCCAAACGCCAGACGCTGCTGTTTTCGGCCACCTACCCCGACAACATCCGCAAGCTCAGCGCCCGGTTCCTGCGCAACCCGGCCGAAGTCAAGGTCGAAGCGCAGCACGACGCCAGCCGCATCGAACAGATCTTCTACGAAATCGACGGCAAGGACCGCCTGGACGCCGTGGCGCGTCTGCTGGCGCACTTCCGCCCCGTCTCCACGCTGGCCTTCTGCAACACCAAGATCAGCAGCCACGACCTGGTCGAACGGCTGCAGGCCGACGGCATCAGCGCCCAGGCCTTGAACGGCGACCTGGAGCAGCGCGAACGCGACGAGATCCTGATCCAGTTCGCCAACCAGAGCTGCGCGGTCCTGGTCGCCACCGACGTGGCCGCCCGCGGGCTGGACATCCAGAACCTGGGCGCCGTCATCAACGTGGACGTCACCAAGGACACCGAAGTCCACGTGCACCGCATCGGCCGCAGCGGCCGGGGCGATCAGAAGGGCCTGGCGCTCAGCCTGTGTTCGCCCGACGAAATGCGCTGGGCCAACCTGGTCGAGCAATACCAGGGTTCGCCGCTGAAGTGGGGCGACATCAAGTCCTTGAAACCCAAGGCCGACCGCCCCCTGCGCGCGCCGATGGTCACGCTGTGCATCCAGGGCGGCAAGAAGGACAAGTTGCGCCCGGGCGACCTGCTGGGCGCCCTGACCGGCGACGGCGGGCTGACTTTCGAACAAGTCGGCAAGATCAACATCACCGAGTTCAACTCCTATGTGGCACTGGACCGCCAGATCGCCAAGCAGGTGTTCTCGCGCGTATCCAACAGCAATATCAAGGGCCGCCGGTTCCGCATGCGGTTCCTCGAAGAATTTTGATTGCTGCCGGGACAGGGAATTTTTCTGATCGACCGGTCGAAAGACCGCGATGAAAGCTTGATGATTTTGCTCGGGTTTTGCCATAATGGCCCCGCCTGGCCCGGCGTTGCCGCCTCAATCGGGGCGCGCCGGACGCGGAACCAAAGGTAAACAGCGCGCTCCAACGAGCCGCTGTCCCCTTAACCATCACAAGAGAAACTCACCATGATCAAGTCCGACGATACCGGCAAGCTGATCCTGCGCCTGACCCTCGGCATTCTGATTCTGCTCCACGGCCTGTCCAAACTGATGGGCGGCGGCGTCACCGGCATCAGCGGCATGCTGTCGTCGCACGGCCTGCCGGGCTTTCTGGCCTATGGCGTGTACGTGGGCGAAATCATCGCGCCCGTGCTGCTCATCATCGGCGTTTACACCCGCCTGGGCGGCCTGATCATCGCCATCAATATGGTGGTTGCGATCCTGCTGGCCCATACCGGCCAGTTGGGCACCATCACCAACACCGGCGGCTGGGCCCTGGAACTGCAAGGCATGTTCCTGTTCACCGCCCTGGCCATCGCTTTCATGGGCGCCGGCCGTTTCAGCCTGGCCGGCAACGGCGGCCGCTGGAACTAACCACCTGGCTTGGCGTTGCGCCCTCACCCGGCGCGAGGCAATACAACGGGGTCGCTCAGGCGGCCCCGTTGCTTTTTCCGCAGAGATTGATACGAACGACATGCGCCGTCACGCAGCCGCAAACATCCGTCACTTGAAAGCTGTTTCGGAACGATTACAGCCGCGAACTCCCGCCTGAGGGTATGGCCTAATCCGTATCAGCGCATTAGGAAGTAAGCCACACACCTGGCGCTGGTTGGGAGTGACTCAAATGAAGAAGCGTCTGCTGTTGGTGCTGGCCATAGCCAGTTCGTTGACTGGATGCGTCGTGGTGCCGGCCCGCCCGGCCTACTACCGCCCGGCCCCCGTCTATTACACGCCGCACTACTATTACCCGGCGTACCCCGCTCCGCATTACTACTACCGCGGATATTGATCCTCGCACCCGAGGCGATCAGGAACAGCCATGACACCGTCCGTTCGGATTTCCCGCTTTCGGCCCCTGGCCACCGCAGCCTTGCTGGCGATTTGTGCCGGCGCGGCCGCGCAGACCTATGCGCCGCCCCCTGCGCCCGCTGCCCCGGCCTATGACAACGGCGACCCCGCCAACGCCAACCTGGCCCTGGTGGACCGCAGCCCGGAACCACCGCCGCCCCTGCCCGTCTATGTGCAGCCGCCCGCACCGGCAGACGGCTACATGTGGGTGCCCGGCTACTGGAGCCGCAATCGCTACGGCTTCTTCTGGGTGCCCGGCGCATGGGTGATGGCCCCCTACCATGGCGCGCTCTGGACGCCGGGCTACTGGGGCTTCGTGAACGGCCTGTATGTCTGGAACGCCGGCTACTGGGGCCCTCACGTGGGTTTCTATGGCGGCATCAACTACGGCTTCGGCTATGTCGGCATCGGCTACGTCGGCGGCTACTGGAACCGCGACCGCTTCTACTACAACCGGTCCGTGACGAACGTGAACGTGACGCGCGTCACCAATGTCTACAACCACACCGTCGTCGTCAACAACGTCGACAACCGTCGCGTGAGCTACCACGGCGGGCCTGATGGCATCCGCCGCGACGCCGACCCCCGCGAATTAGCCGCCCGCAACGACCGGCACGCCCCCCCCACCGACATGCAGCGCGGGTTCATGCGCGATGCGGGCAACAACCGCGCGCAGTTCTACGATCACAACAAGGGCCGCCCGCCCCAGGCGTTCGTCGACCATCCCAACAACAACGGGCGCCCGCCTGACGCGCCACGTCCCGGCGGCGAGGCGCGCCCGGGCAATGGCCCAGGAAACAATCCCGGCAATGGACGGGACCACGGCCGCGACAATCGCCCGGGGCCTGGCGCCGGCAATGGCGCGCCCGCCGCCAACTTCGCTGGCGGCCAGGGTCCGGGACAAACCGTCTCGGGCACGGCGCGCCCCCCACAATCGCCAGCGCCGCAGCAGGTGCGGGACCCGGCACGCGACGCGGCGCGGGACCAAGCCAGGGGTGCGCAGCAGCAGGCGCAACAACAAGCGCAGCAGCAACAGGCGCGCGATCAGCAAGTGCGACAGCAACAGGCCCGCGACCAGCAGGCGGCGCGGCAGCATCAGGATCGCGAGCAGCAACAGCAGGCGCGGCAGGCCAGGGACGCACAGCAGCAGGCCCGCCAGCAACAGGCCCGCGATAGCCAGCAGCACCAGCAGCAGCAACAGGCCCGCGAGCAGCGTCAGCAAGCGCAGCAGCAGGTGCGCCAACAAACCTCGCCGCGTCCGGAAGGACACCCCCAGCAGGGCGGCGGCCGAGACCGTGAAGCGCAGCGCGGCGAGGGTCGCGGCGGGCCGAACCGCGACTGAACTGGACCCCTGCCAACGGCGGGACTACAGTAGGCACTTTGCCGCGCCCGCCCGCGCGCCACACTGGATATCGGAGCCTCCCATGAAACGCCTTGTCTCCTGCTTGATGCTTTGCGGCCTGCTGGCCGGCACGTCGGCCCAGGCCGCCTTGAACGTGGGCGCGCCCGCGCCTGACTTCAGCACCCAGGCCTCGCTGGGCGGCAACGTCTTCACATTCAAACTGACCGAGGCCTTAAAGCAAGGGCCCGTCGTGCTGTACTTCTTCCCCGCCGCGTTCTCCAAAGGCTGCACGATCGAAGCGCACAACTTCGCCGAAGCCACGGACGAATACAAGTCTCTGGGCGCCACCGTCATTGGCGTGTCGACGGACGATATCGACACGTTGAACAAGTTTTCGGTCAGCGAATGCCGCAGCAAGTTCGCCGTGGCGGCCGATGGCGACGGCAAGATCATGAAGGCCTACGACGCCGTGCACGACAAGCGTCCCGACTACGCGCAACGGATCTCGTACGTGATCTCGCCGCAAGGCAAGATCCTCTATGAATTCACGGACATGAATCCGGACTCGCACGTAGCCAACACCATGCGCGCGCTGCGCGACTGGAAGGCGAAGCAGTAACACGTAAAAAAGCCCGGCTATTCGTCCGGGCTTTTTTACGACGGCGCTTGCGGCCTAATTGAACGGCCAGACAGGCGGATGCGTGCCGGGCGGATTGGACGGGCGCGTCCACCGCGCCGGCGTTTCCGAGAAGCGGGCGGCATGACGCACCGCCAGCAATTCGCCAAAGCCCGACGGCTCGGTTTCCAGCAAACCCTCGAATTCCGGCATCTGACAGGCCAGCCCGCCATCCACCCGGCCCAGGCTGCGCAGCCAATGCGCGGTTTGCGCCAGCGACACGCGCACGTGCCAGCTTCCACCCTCGGTCACCTGCCGCGCCAGCGCGACTTGCGCGCCGAATGCCATCAGGTACCCGGACGCATGATCCAGAATCTGCATGGGCAGGGGCTTGGGCGCTTCCTGTCCTGCCGCCTGCGCCTCGGCGTGGTTGAAGCCCGTGGCCGTCTGCACCAGTGAATCGAACCCGCGCCGGTTGGCCCAGGGGCCGGTATTGCCGTAGGCCGATAGCGACACATAGACGATGCCAGGCCGGATGCGCGCGGCGTCCTGCGGCCCAAAGCCCAACGCGGCCATGCCGCCCGGCCGATAGCCCTGCACGAACACGTGCGCGCTGCGCAACAGGTTGCCCAGCGCGATGCGGCCGTCGGCCGTGTCCAGGTCGGCCAGCACCGACAGCTTGCCGCGGCTGGTGTCGATGATGTTGTCGATATTGGGCAGTTGGGGCGAGTTCACCAGCATCACGTCGGCGCCATAGGCGGCCAGCGCGCGTCCACAGACGGGCCCGGCGATGATGCGAGTCAAGTCCAGTACCCGGATGTCCTTCAGCGGCCGCGCGTCGTGCCCGTACTTCGGCAAGGGCCGCGGGTCGGCCTCACCGATGCGTTCGATGGTCATCAGGGGCTGCGAGGCGATTGCCTGGCCCTGCGCATGGCGGTCCCATTCGTCAAAGCTGCGCATGGCGGCAACCACCATGCCCGCATCGGCGGCGACCTGCTCGAAGTCCAGCGCCTTCCAGCGGCTCAGCGCACGCTCCACCGTTTCCCGCGTGGTGCCCTCACCGGTCGGACAGCCCAGCAACGCCAAAGCGCCGTCGCGATGATGCGCGAAGTTGGCGTGGATACGCACCCAGCCTCCGTCGCCGCAGCGGTACACGCCACTGACGGGATCCCACGGATTGGGCGTCACGCCGTTGATCTTGAAATGGCTGCGGCATTCCTGGGCGGCATGCAGCATGTCGACCGAAACCTGTTGACGCGTGCCGCCGCGTAGATGCCAGAGTTCGGCCGCAGCCAGTGCGGCAGCGGCCATGCTGGCTTGCGCCGCCGCGCCAACCGCAAAGGACGAGGGCAGCACCGGGTCCGCGCCGGTCAGCAACACGTGATCCAGCGACTCGTCGGGAAGGTCGAGTGAACGCCACAGTTTTTGCAGGACATCGAGCGACGTCTTGCCGGCGGTTGTGCGTCCCCTCAGAAAGGACGGGCGTAGGTCCATCAGATTTCCCATAGCGTTCACTTTTGCTCTCGTCGTTAAGTGAATTACATGGCGCGGGGACAAGCGCGTCAATACGTATGCGGCCTCAGCGTGTTTCATGGTTTGACCGCGTGCTGTCGTGGAAACCTCGGATCTGGCCCAGTGCCCCACCCGTCCCCCGCTGAGTTGCCCCGGTCACATCTACTCGTAGTTTTTACATCGTCTTCCATGGACGGGCCGCGCGATAGAATGCCAGCCTCAATGGCCGGGCGCGCCTGTCCGCCGATTTCCGTCCTGGATTGCCCTAGATGAACACGCTGCTCTGGCTACGCACCGATCTGCGCCTGCACGATAACCCCGCTCTGGCCGCCGCCGCCGAAAACGGCACGGTCACTGCGCTGTTCCTGGCGTCGCCCGGCCAATGGCGCCTGCATGGCGACGCGCCGGCCAAAGTAGATTTCTGGCTGCGCAACCTGCGCGAACTCTCGGCCGACCTGGGCAAGCTGGGCATTCCCCTCAAATTATTGACGGTCGCGGACTGGAGCGAGGCCCCCGGCGCCATCACCGGCTTCTGCCAGGCCCACGGCATTGGGCAAGTCCACGCCAATACCGAATGGGCCATCAACGAACGCCGCCGCGATGCGGCCGTGGCCGACGCGCTGCAAGCAAGCGGCGTGGAATGGACGCTGCATCACGGCGCCTCGTTGCTGCGCCCCGGCACGGTGCTGACAGGCAAAGGCGAGTGCTACCGCGTCTACACCCCCTATGCGCGCACGTGCAGGGAACGCCTGCGAACCGCGCCGATCCGCCCCGTGCCCGCCCCCCGCGCCCAAACCGCGCCGGCGTGGAAGGCCGACGCCCTCCCCGACGCCTTCGACGGATTCCCGCCTGCAAACGATGCCGTGCGCGCGCTGTGGCCCGCCGGCGAAACCGCGGCCAGCGACCGGCTGGCCGCCTTTGCCGACGGCGTCATCGACGCCTACAAGGACGAGCGCGACTTCCCCTCGCTGCCCGGCACCAGCTGCCTGTCGCCCTATCTGGCGGCCGGCGTACTGTCGCCCGGGCAAGCGCTGCGTGCGGCGCTGGCAGCCAATCATGGCGAATTGGATAGCGGCAAGGCCGGCGCCGCCACATGGATCAACGAACTGCTGTGGCGCGAGTTCTACCAGCACCTGCTGGCCGCCTACCCGTCGCTGTCCATGCACCAGCCCATGAAACCCGAGACCGCCGCCGTGCCGTGGCGCGACGCGCCTGCAGACCTGCATGCCTGGCAGCAGGGAAAAACGGGCATTCCCATCGTCGACGCCGCCATGCGGCAGCTGCTGGCGCTGGGCTGGATGCACAACCGGCTGCGCATGGTGACCGCCATGTTCCTGTCCAAAAACCTGCTGATCGATTGGCGCTTGGGCGAAGCCTGGTTCATGGCGCAATTGGTGGACGGCGACCTGGCCGCCAACAATGGCGGCTGGCAATGGAGCGCATCCACGGGGGCCGATGCGGTGCCCTACTTCCGCGTGTTCAATCCTCTGTCGCAATCCCGCCGGTTCGATCCTCGCGGCATCTTCCTGAGGGAATGGCTGCCTGAACTGGCGCACCTGGACGATCAAGCCATCCATGACCCCAGCCCCATGGAACGCGCGGCCGCCGGCTATCCCGCGCCCATCGTGGACCTGGCGCAAAGCCGGCTTCGCGCGCTGGAAGCATTCGGCAACCTGCCTGCCGTATGACCCACATCGCATGAATTTACGTTTTGCATAACATTCCAATATCTTGATGTAGATCAACCCCGCGCACGCGCCCCTCCCCGATGATCCCCGGCTGCACCACGCCCCCGCCCATCACAGGACGACAGACGCATGCGCAACAATCAGCCGGTTTACGACAAGGAATACACGCTTCACGACGAGCAGTACCTGATCTCCCGCACCGACGCCCGTGGCCGCATCATTTACGCCAATCCCGCGTTCGTGGAAGTCAGCGGCTTCTCTCGCGAGGAACTGGTGGGCGCCGCCCACAACATCGTGCGCCACCCGGATATGCCCGAAGCCGCCTTCGAGGATTTGTGGCGCACCATCCAGCGCGGCGCATCCTGGACGGGCGTCGTCAAGAACCGCCGCAAGGATGGCGGCTACTACTGGGTGCTGGCCAATGTCACCCCCATCATCGAGCGCGGGGAAACCGTCTGTTATGCGTCGGTTCGCGTCAAGCCGACCCAAGCGCAGATCGACGCAGCCGACAAGCTCTATAGAAGACTGCGCGACGGCACGGCGCGCGGCGTGCGGCTCGTGCGTGGCCAGGCACGGCCGACGGGCATCGCCGGCATCCTGGCGCGCGGCAAGCTGTGGCGCCTGACCGGCGTGCGTTCGCGCATGCTGGCCTGGGCCATGCTGGCGTCCACCCTGTTCCTGGGCGCGGCCGGCGTCGCGCTGTACGGCATGTTCGACCGCATGCAGCCCGAAGAACTCGCCATCGCCGCGGCCGTGCTGGCGGCAGGCGTGATCCTCATCTTCGCCTCAGGCTGGGGATTCGCGCGCAGCATCTCGGGGCTGCTGGCGACCGCCACCGACTTCACGCGGCAGATCGCCGCGGGCAACCTCAGCACGCCCCTGCCCTCGGCCAGCCTGCGCGATGAGATCGGCGCCCTGAAGTTCTCGCTGGAAGTCATGCGCAAAAGCCTGGTCAGCATCACGCGCGACGTGCACGATGGCATTGAAAGCGCGCTGCACTCCGCCTCGGAGATTGCCGACGGCAACGAGGACCTGTCCGCGCACACCCAACGCCAGGCCGCGTCGCTGGAAGAAGCCGCGGCCAGCATGGAACAGCTGGCCGCCACGGTGAAGCAGAACGCGTCAAACGCGCACGGCGCAGACCGGATGGCTAGCCAGGCCTCGGACGTAGCCAAGCGCGGCGGCCAGGTCGTAAACGAAGCGGTGGCCGCCATGCACGGGATCGTCGAGAGTTCCTCGCGCATCACCGAAGTGGTGGGCATCATCGACGGCATCGCGTTCCAGACCAACATCCTGGCCCTGAACGCCGCTGTGGAAGCCGCCCGCGCCGGCGAATCCGGCAAGGGCTTCGCGGTAGTGGCCACGGAAGTGCGCAGCCTGGCGCAGAAAAGCGCCACCGCTGCCCGCGAAATCAAAGCGTTGATCGAAGCGTCCAACGAGCGCGTCAACGATGGCGTGCGGCACGTGGAGCGTGCGGGCGCCGCCATGCTGGACATCGTGGATTCCGTGCAGCAGGTCACGCAGATCATGAATGAGATCGCGGCCACCTCCACCGAACAGCACACCGGCATCGACAACGTCAGCCGCACCATTTCGGAAACGGATACCGCGGCCCAACGCAATGCGGTGCGGGTCGAGCAGGCCGCGCTGGCCGTGGACAACTTGCGCACCCGAGGCGCGCAACTGCGCCACGCCATCGAAGTGTTCCGCGTGGCCGGCAGCCAGACGGTACTGCCCAAGCGTGCCGCCACGCCTGTATCGGCGGGATTGATCGCGACGCCTAGCGCGCGGCCGTTGCTGGAAGGCCAGGCCTGACGATGACGGGGGGCCGGCTCAGACGCCGGCCGCCGCCTGCTTGTCCAAGCGCTTGATGAATACCTGCAGTTCTTTTTCGACCTGTTTGTCGCCACGCGCCTGCGCGGCCTCCATGCCCGAGTTCCACGCCGCCCGTGCGCCTTCCACGTCGCCCAGGCCCAGGCAGGCCTTGCCCAGCCATTTCCAGGCGACCGAGTAAGCGGGGTCGAACGCCAGGGCCGCCCGCAAGTGCGGTTCAGCCTCGCGAAAGCAATCCTGCTCGGCATAGGCCTTGCCCAGCGAAAACCGCAGCAGCATGTTGTCGGTGCCCTTGGCCAGCATGGCCTCCAGGCGTTCAATCATTCCTTCCATCGCGGCGCTCCTGCTGGCACTTGAAGATCGTTGCGACATGATAGGACGGCGGCTGCGTTGCCGCCTGAATGGCCCCTCACACGCACGGGGATAGGTTCGTCAGGAACAAACGATCCGTTTCCTTGCGTTTCAAGAATACGCCGCCGGGGAATGCTTCAGTGAATACTCTGTCTGACATCAAGTGTCCTGGTTGAAGGAAACCGATTTATGGCACGGCTGACCTCCTGGCTTTTCCGCTTGGCCCCCTTGCTACTGCTGCCGCTGGCCGCAGGGGCGCTCGCCGAGCAAGCCTCCCCACAGCAGGCGCGGGACGCCGCCTTGGTCAATCGGGTGACCTGGGGCGCCACGCCGACAGAATTGGCGCGTGCCCAGACGATGGGGATCGACCGCTATCTGCTTGCGCAATTGCATCCCGCGGCTCAGGCGCCATTGCCGCCCGAGGTGCAGCAACGCATCGATGCCTTGTCCATTTCGCAGCAATCGGACGAGCAGGCACGGGCAGCCCAGATAGACATACGGCAAAAGGCCAAAGACCGTTCCGACGAGGACAAGCTGAGCGCGAACCGCCAAGCCAGACAAATGGCGCGTGAACGCGGCGCCGAGGTCGGCGAACGCGCCTTGTGGCGGGCGCTTTACTCTCCCAATCAATTGCAAGACCAGATGACCTGGTTCTGGATGAACCATTTCAGCGTGGACAGCGAGAAAGGCGACGTCGGCATATTCCTTTCCCAGTACGAAGACCGCGCGATCCGTCCGCATGCCCTGGGCAAGTTCCGCGACCTGCTGGCCGCCACCATGCGGTCTCCGTCCATGCTGATCTATCTGGACAATACGCAGAACGTGGCGGGCAAGATCAATGAGAACTACGCTCGCGAACTGATGGAGCTGCACACGTTAGGCGTGGATGGCGGCTATTCCCAGAACGACGTGCAGGAGTTGGCCCGCATCCTTACGGGACTGGGACTGGGCAACAGCCTTGAGCCGCCCAAGGTCAAGACGGCGTTGCGCGGGCAAGTCGTGCAGCAGGGCTATTTCCTTTTCAACCCGGCTCGCCACGATTACGGCACCAAAGTATTCCTGGGGCACACCATCGCTGGCGCTGGCATGCGGGAAGTGGAACAAGCGGCCGACCTGCTGGCCCGCCAGCCGGCCACCGCGACATTCATCAGCCGCAAGCTGGCGGTTTTTTTCGTCGGTGACGCGCCGCCCCCCTCCCTGATCGACAAGATGAGCCGGACCTTTCTGGACAAGGGCGGCGATATCTCCGCCACCCTGCACACCCTGTTCTCCTCGCCCGAATTTGCCGCGTCCCTGAAGTCGGGTGTCTTCAAGGATCCGGTCCACTACCTGTATTCTTCATTGCGATTGACGTACAACGGCTTGCCGCCCATCGTCAATGCCCGGGGCAGCATCAACTTGCTCAAGCAGCTTGGGCAACCCTTGTATCAGCGGTTGACCCCGGACGGCTACCCGCCGTCCCAATCGGATTGGGCCGGGTCTGGCCAGATGACGGCGCGCTTTGAAATCGCCAGCACCATTGCCGATGCGCCGCGCGTGTTCTATCGGGAAAAGCCCGACGAGCAGCCGCCAAGCGTACCGCGCCCGCCGAACCTGCTGAAAGCCAACGCGGGCAATGGCCTCTTCTCGACGTTGTCGCGCCGCACGCAAGAGGCCGTGGAACAAGCCAAATCGACACCTGTCGCCAACACCTACCTGCTGGCCTCGCCAGAGTTCATGCGCCGCTAGGAGCCCCCTCATGGATCGACGCCGACTGCTTCAATTGATGGCTGCCGCCCCGCTGGTGCTGGGCGGCAGCCGGCTCTATGCCGCGCCTGCCGCGTCGGGCAACCGCTTGCTGGTGGTCTTCATGCGCGGCGCGTACGACGCGGCCAGCCTGCTGGTTCCCGCAAGCAGTGATTTCTACTATGAAGCGCGGCCCACCATCGCGATTCCCCGGCCGGGCGGCGGGCCCGGTTCCGCCCTGCCGCTTGCCGACGGCTGGGCCTTGCATCCGGCCCTGGCCGACAGCCTGCTGCCGTTCTATGAAAAGCGGCAGTTGGCCTTCGTGGCATTTGCCGGCACCGACGACCTCAGCCGCAGCCATTTCGAAACGCAGAACAGCATCGAGCGGGGACAGGCCTCTGGGAAAGGCGGCGACTACCGGTCGGGGTTCCTCAATCGGCTGACGACCGCGTTGAATGCCAAGCGCTCCCAACCCGCCGCCTTCACCTCAGACGTCCCGCAGATATTCCGAGGCGACACGCGCATCCCCAATATCGACTTGCTGGGAGCCGGACGCAAATCCCGCCTGAACGAAGAAGATGCCCGGGTGATCGCCTCGCTCTACGAGGGTACGGACCTGCACGCAGCCGTCACCGAAGGCCAACGCGTCATGGGCGCCGCGCGCGCAGAGATCGACGCCGAAATGCAGGCGGCCAACGGCAACGCCATCTCCACCGACAAGCTTGAACTGGAAATCCGCCGCATCGCCCGCTTCATGACCGACCGCTACAACCTGGGCTTTGTCGACGTGGGCGGCTGGGACACGCACGTGGGCCAAGGCGCCGCCACCGGCGCGCTGGCCAACCGCCTGGGCCAACTGGGCCGGGCGCTTGCCGCCTACGCCGACGCGATGGGCCCTGCGTGGCAACAGACCACCGTCGTCGTGATCAGCGAATTCGGCCGGACCTTTCGCGAAAACGGCAACAAGGGCACCGATCACGGGCATGGCACCGTGTACTGGGTGATGGGCGGCAATGTGCGCGGTGGTCGCATCGCGGGCCGGCAAGTCGCGGTCAAGCGCGACACCCTGTTCCAGGACCGCGACTATCCCGTGCTGAACGAATACCGCGCGGTCTTCGCCGGCCTGTTTTCGCGGCTGTACGGGCTGGACAAGGCGCGCCTGGCGCAGGTGTTTCCCGGCGTGGCCCCGCTGGATCTGAAGTTGGTCTGAGTTCCAGCGCCGGCGCCGGGCCAGGCGCTACACTCGACGGGCAAGCCAGCGCACTGGCGCCCTCGCGTCCAGACGCCTGACACAGGAGCCCGCATGAGCAATATCTTCGATTTCACGGCCCGCGACATCAACGGGGAGGACCAATCCCTGGACATCTACCGCGGCCGCGTGCTGCTGGTGGTGAACGTCGCCTCCAAGTGCGGCTTCACACCGCAATACGCGGGCCTGGAAGAACTCTACCGGTCGCTGCGCGACGACGGGCTGACAGTGCTGGGCTTTCCTTGCGACCAGTTCGGTCACCAGGAGCCCGGCGACGAGGCCGCGATCCGCAACTTCTGCTCGACCCAATACGACATCACCTTCCCGCTTTACGCCAAAGTGGACGTGAACGGCGCGGATGCGCATCCGCTGTACCGTTGGCTGAAGGGCGAAAAGCCCGGCGTCTTCGGCACCGAAGGCATCAAATGGAACTTCACCAAGTTCCTGGTGGGCCGCGACGGCCAGGTCATCAAGCGCTACGCACCGACGGACACGCCGGCGGGCCTGAAGGACGACATCGTCCGGGCGCTCTCTGCGCCGGTCTGAGCCGGCTCGCGGCTGGGGCCTAAACCGCCCTAGCGCAAGGGCGGCAGGCGCCGACGCACCGTGTGTGCCTTGACGATGGCGGTATTGGTTTCGGCGAACTCCGTCACGCGCTCAAGAATTCCGTCCAGGTGCGAAATCGACCGCAGCACCACGCGGGCGATGAAGCAATCATCGCCCGTCACCTTGTCGCATTCCACGAATTCCGGGATCTCCTGGATCAGCCCTTCCACATGCCGCAACTGCCCGGGCAAGGGCCGGATGCGCACAATGGCTTCCAACGTGTAGCCCAACGCTACCGGGTCCACATCCAACGTGTAGGCGCGTATCACGCCCGATTCCTCCAGCCGCCGCAGGCGGTCCGCCACGCTGGGCGCCGACATGCCCACCTGCCGGGCCAGGTCGGCCGTGGTGGTGCGCGCATTGGCCGACAGGGTCTCGACCAGGCGGCGGTCGATGCCATCCAGAACAGGGCTTTCGTTTTTTAGGTCGTTTTGCATAAATTCCACCTAAAAGAAGGTATGACGTTAAAAGCACCACACGAACATCATATAACCACCTTGATCTGCCTGGGATAATTTCTCCATCGTACATCGCGGACAGCCCGCCCGGAGAAAGCTCATGAATCCCGCATCAGAACGCCTCGGCCTGGCGCAAATGGCCGCCGCCATGACCCTGTCCGGCACACTGGGCGTGTTCGTCATCGAGTCCGGCCAAAGCGCCTGGAACGTCGTGTTCTTCCGCTGCGTCTTCGGCGCGTTGTCGTTGTTCCTGTATTGCTGGGCGCGCGGACTGCTCAGGCCCGGCCTGTTCACGGCCCGCACGCTGGCCCTGGCGCTTGCCGCCGGCGCTGCGCTGGTCCTGAACTGGGTGCTGCTGTTCTCGGCCTATCGGCTGGCGTCCATCTCGTTGGCCACGGCCGTCTACAACGTGCAGCCCTTCTTCCTGATCGGGCTGGGTGTGCTGTTCCTGGGCGAACGCCCTACACGCGGCAAGCTTGCCTGGTCGGTGGTGGCATTTGCCGGATTGCTGCTGGTGCTGCGCCTGTCGGAAACCGGGGGGGCTGGAGGCAGCGAATACCTGTCGGGGCTGATGCTGGGCCTGGGGGCCGCGGCCCTCTATGGCATCACCGCCATCATCGTCAAGCGGCTCAAGGGCATCCCGCCTCAGGTGCTGGCGCTGGTGCAGGTGACGCTTGGCGCCATCATGCTGCTGCCCATGGCGGATTTCAACGCCCTGCCCGCCGCGCCCTTGCAATGGGGCTACCTGGTCGCCCTGGGCCTGATCCACACCTGCCTGATGTACATACTGATGTATTCGGCCATCCAGAAGCTGCCCACCACGTCCACCGCCGCACTCAGTTTCATCTACCCTGCCGTGGCCATCATGCTGGACTTTCTGGTCTACGGCCACCGGATGGACGCCACGCAGGTCGTGGGCGTGGCGATGATCTTCCTGGCCGCCGCGGGCGTCAGCCTGAACTGGACCTGGCGCCTGCCGGGCCGCCCGCGCCCCGGCGCCGGCACGGCCTGACCGCGGCAGCGGCACCGGAAACCCGCACCCCGGCCCCGGTTATTCAGGGCGGGGCCAAGCCGTCCCCGCTATCATGGCTTTTCCATCCGCCGGCCCCCGCCGGCGGCGCCATGATTCCCAGGACGCTCCCCATGATCGATCTCTACTACTGGACCACCCCCAACGGCCACAAGATCACGCTGTTCCTTGAAGAAACCGGCCTGCCCTACAAGATCCACCCGGTGAACATCAGCCGCGGCGATCAGTTCAAACCCGAATTCCTGGCCATCGCGCCGAACAACCGCATTCCCGCCATCGTCGACCAGGCGCCCGCCGACGGCGGCGCGCCGATCTCGCTGTTCGAGTCTGGCGCCATCCTGCAGTATCTGGCCGAGAAGACCGGCCGCTTCCTGCCCGCCGACGTGCGCGGCCGCGCCGAAGTCTCGCAATGGCTGTTCTGGCAGATGGGTGGCCTGGGGCCCATGGCCGGCCAGAACCACCACTTCTCGGGCTATGCGCAAGAACGCATCGCCTACGCCATCGACCGCTATGTCAAAGAGACCAACCGCCTGTACGGTGTATTGAACAAGCGCCTGGCCGACCGCGAATTCGTGGCGGGCGAGTATTCCATCGCCGACATGGCCGCCTACCCCTGGATCGTGCCCCACGCCAAGCAAGGCCAGGACCTGAACGACTTCCCGCACCTGCAGCGCTGGTTCAACGCCATCGCCGCGCGACCCGCCACCCAACGCGCCTATGCGCTGGCCGACACCATCAATACCGCCCCGTCCATCAGCGACGAGGAGTCCCGCCGCATCCTGTTCGGCCAGACCGCGCAGCAAGTCACCCGCTGATTCGCCGGAGACCGCCCATGACAGCACCGAAACTGGCGTTCCGCCGCGCGCGCGCCGAAGACCTGCCGCATATCATCGCGATGCTGGCCGACGACGAATTGGGCGCCACGCGCGAAGACCCGTCCGTGCCGCCGAATCCGCGCTACATTGCCGCGTTTACCGCGATCAACCAGGATTCCAATCAATTCATGGCAGTGGTCGAGCAGGATTCCCACCTGGTCGGCTGTTTGCAGTTATCGTTCATACCCGGCCTGTCGCGGCAGGGCCAATGGCGCGGACAAATCGAGAGCGTGCGCATCGCCTCGTCTTACCGCAGCCAGGGCCTGGGACGCGCCATGTTCGAATGGGCGATTGAACAATGCCGCATCCAGGGATGCGGCCTGGTCCAGCTGACCACCGACCGCGCGCGTCCGGACGCGCGCCGGTTCTATGAAAGCCTGGGTTTCAAGGCCAGTCACGATGGCATGAAACTCAGCCTGTAGTGCAAGTAGATGATTTTGCAAGGAGCGCCCATGCATGGCGAATATAAAGTCCCCGGTGGCAAACTGGTCGTGGCGGATCTGGAAGTGCGCGACGGTCGCCTGGCCGACGTGCGTATCAGCGGCGACTTCTTTCTTGAACCGCCCGAAGCGCTTGAAGCCATCAACAATGGCCTGAACGGCATGCCGGCCGACGCCGGCGAACTGGAACTGGCGGTTGCCGTCCAATCGGCCCTGCCCGCCGATGCCGAACTGTTCGGCTTTTCCGCCGAGGCCGTCGCCGTCGTCCTGCGGAGGGCGCTCGCATGACGCGCACCGACTGGAACGACTACGACTGGCAACTGATCCACGAAGGCCCGCAGGAGCCGTCGCTGCACATGGCGCTGGACGCCGTCATCACTGATGAAGTCGGCGCCGGCCAGCGGCCGCCCACCTTGCGCATCTGGGAATGGTCCGCCCCCGCCGTGGTGATCGGCCGCTTCCAATCCCTGAAGAATGAAGTCGATCCCGAGGGCGCCAAGCGCCACGGCATCGAGGTCGTGCGCCGTGTAAGCGGTGGCGGCGCGATGTTCATCGAGCCCGGCAACTCCATCACCTATTCGCTCAGCGCGCCGCAAGCGCTGGTGCACGGCATGAGTTTCCAGGAATCCTATGCCTTCCTGGACGCCTGGGTGCTGACCGCGCTGCAGGGCCTGGGCATCAAGGCCTGGTATCAGCCCTTGAACGACATCGCCTCGGACATCGGCAAGATCGGCGGCGCCGCGCAAGCGCGCCGGGCCGGCGCCGTGCTGCACCACGTAACCATGTCCTATGACATCGACGCCGATAAAATGGTCGAAGTCTTGCGGATCGGCCGCGAAAAGCTATCCGACAAGGGCACCACCAGCGCCAAGAAGCGTGTCGACCCGCTGCGCACGCAGACCGGGCTGGCGCGCGAGGTCATCATCGACCGCATGGTGGAAACTTTTGCCGGCCTGCACCGTCTCACCCCCGGGCAGATCGGCAGCGACACGCTGGCGCGCGCCCGACAACAGGCCGAAGAGAAGTTCTCCACCCCTGAATGGACCGGCGTGGTGCCCTGACCGCCAAAGCCTGTTGCCATCAAGCCTAGATTTTGTGGAGGTAGTTCAATGCGTCGCACGTTCACGCCGCAAGGCGCGATAAGCGGTCTGATCCTGGGCGCTGCCCTATTGGCGCTTGCCGGCTGCGGCAGTGCGCCGCCGGCGAACATCACCCTGGCCAGCCCCACCTCCTCCACGCCGGAGAAGGTGGGGGACCTGTCCACCGAACGCATCAAATGGGCCTCGAACAAGCCCGGCTGCGAGGGCGACTGCCCGCGCATTGAAATCGACAGCGTGGCGTTTCCGGGCATCCCCAAGCTGACGGCGCTGGTGGATCACGTGCTGGCCTACATGACCGGCACCGACGCCAACCGCCGCGGCCCGTACAACACGCTGTCGGAGTACACGCAGTATTTCTGGTCGACGGCCCGTCCGCGCGACGCCACCTATTTCAAGGCCAGCGTCAAGGACACCGTGGGCGACATCGTGTCGATCGAACTGCACACCGAGCAGTTCCTGACCGGCGCCGCGCACGGCATCCCGGCCACGCAGTACTTGAACTGGGAACGCAGCCGCGACCGCGTCATGAGCCTGGACGAAGCGCTGATCCCTGGCCGTCGGGCCGAATACGTGGCGGCGCTGCAGCGCGCCCACGCTAAGTGGCTGACGGCCAATCCGGATGCCAAGCGGGACCCCGCGGCCTACAGCAAGATGTGGCCCTTCCAGGAAAGCGACAACTTCGCGCTGACGCGCGACGGCATCGTCGTGAAGTACGACGCCTATTCGATTGCGCCGTACTCGCATGGCGAGCCCGAGCTCAGCATCCCGTACGCGGACCTGCGCGGCATCTTCAAACCGGAGTTGCTGCCGAAGTCGTAGCCGATAGCGGTTGCGGCGAGCTGCAAGCAAGCCGTCGGGCGAGATGGTTTGCGCTCCCGATACGCGAAGGCCGGCAACAGGCATCTGCCTGTTGCCGGCCTTTTGCACGCGCCGCGGCGCGCAAGGTCTCTTCGAGACCGGGGTTCGGGTGAGCGGACTGAGGGTGGAGCTAGGGAGGTGGCCGCTTTTTTCGCGTCTATGGCCGGGTAAGACGCCCAGTCCGCTCAATGCAACCGCGGCCTGAAGGAGCCGGCGGCGCGCCGCAAGCGCGCCCGCCGCCGGCTCACGTCAGGCGCTTAGAAGCGGTGACGGATACCCACGATACCGACAGAGCTCTTCAGACCGTCGACAAACGCGAAGTCGGTGGCGTAGGAGCCCAGCGCGTACAGGTTGGTGCGCTTGGACAGGTTGTACGTGTAGCCGATGCTGTAGACGTTCATCGTCGACTCGTTGCCGGCCGTCAGCGGGTTGCTGCCGTTCGGGTCAGCACGCTGCCACGACGCCAGGATGCTGCTGGCGCCCAGCGGCACGGTCAGGCCGACCAGGTACGAGTTGGCCTTGAAGCCCGACACCGCGACGTTCGTGCCGAAGCTGGTCGCCGTGGGGCTGCCGCTGCCGAACGAGTTGACGCTTTGGCCGGTGAACCAGCCGTCGCGCGTCTGGCCGAAGCCCAACGCCAGCTTCACGACTTCAAAGTCGTACGCACCGGCGATCGTCCACGACTTGGGCGTGGCATCGGTGTTCAACTGGTTGGCGGGGTTCAGCTGGTCATACGTCAGCGCGACGTTCACCGGGCCGTTGACGTAGCGCAGGCCGGTCGTGATGGCGCGGGTGTTGTCGGCGGTCTTGAAGCCGGTTTGCGCGGCGGTGGTGTCAGCCGCGTTGAACGAGTAGCCGACGCCGAACTGGAAGCCGCTGAACGACGGGGTCGAGTACTGCACCATGTTGTCGTAGCGGACCGTGTTGGCGGCGCTGAAGGCCACGCCGACGTTGGCTTGGCCGTAGCTGCCGGCGAACGGCTCGATCGCGGCCAGGTACTTCGACGCGATGTTGGTCTGACGGCCGAATTCCAGCAGGCCCCAGGAATCGCTCTTCAGGCCGACGGTGGCTTGGCGGCCGAACAGGCGGCTGCTTTGGCCCGATTGGCCGTTGGCCGAGTTGAAGCCGCTTTCCAGCGTGAACACGGCGCTCAGGCCGTCGCCCAGGTCTTCGGCGCCGCGCAGGCCCCAACGCGAACCGCTCGACACGCCATTGACCATGCCGAACTTGGATTCTTTGTAATCGTTATTGCCTTTGATTTGCTGGAAGCCGATACCAGTATCGATCAGGCCGTACAGCGTCACCGAGGTTTCGGCTTGGGCCACGCCGGACAGGGCGGCGAACAGCGCGGTGACGAGCAGAGTCTTTTTCATTGCGTAATCCCTTTGATTGAACATACATGCGCAGGTGGCTGGGTTTGCATGGCAAACGGCGTGCGGCGCATGGCAGGAACGAATTCTAGGGACGCAATGTGTCAGTTTTCTAGACGCAAGGAAAACCCGTCCAAGATCTCGAAAAAAACGCCTACATGTGGCCTGAGCTCCACACCCGGGCTAAGTGTAGGGCGCGGTCGCAAGGCTGTCATCGGGGTGTGTTAACAAGCAACATTCGGCGCGGATGCCGGCACGCCTCCAAGATAGGACGTGCGTACCGGCGCCGGATGCTCAGCGAGCCCCCTGCAACGGCAGCAGCCGCCGGTAGCCTTTGGGTAGGGGGTGTTCGGCGTGTTCTGCCACCGTGCGCGCCAGCCGCGCTGCCAGCGCGTCCGGGAACGGCGTGGCGCGCCGCGTGTTCAGGTCGACGTGCAGCGACAACTGCTCCATCGTGGCCGCCAGATAGCCGTCGCGCGTTTGCGTCAGCTCCATCAGGCAGAGCAGCCGCTTGTTGTCGGACTCAAGCAGGCGCACCTGCAGCATCAGGGGATCCCCCTCCAGCACTTCCCGCAGGTAGGCCACGTGGACGTTCATCGTATAGATGCCGCAGCGCGTGGCCTCGGTATAGTCCAACCCGACACCCACCTGGCTGAGCAATTCGAATCCCACCCGGTCGAAGATGCCGACATAGTGGGCGGCGTTCAGATGGCCGTAGGCGTCGATCCAGGCGGGATCCACGGCAAGTGTCGTGGATGGCAAGTGTTGCGTCATGCGTATCTCCTGAAATGGAAATCGCCCCTTTCGGGGCGATTTCTGTTTTTGTCTCCCTCTACCTCCTCGACGAGTCGTTCAAGAACGCCTCGCCGATTCAGTCATCAAGGATACAGGCCGCGCACTTGGCGCGCTTGCAGGATCCGGGTGCAAGCCACGATGAACGCGGCAGTGCGCAACGTGACCTTGTGTTCCTTGGCCACTTGCGACACGGAGCCGTAGGCTTCGCGCATGATGCGTTCCAGGCGCTGGTTGATCTCTTCTTCGCTCCAGAAGAAGCTGGAGAAGTCCTGCACCCATTCAAAATAGGACACTGTCACGCCACCGGCGTTGGCCAGCACGTCCGGCACCACGTAGACGCCGTGTTCGGCCAGGATGTCGTCCGCTTCCGGGGTGGTCGGGCCGTTGGCGCCTTCCACCACGACCTTCGCGCGCACCTTGGGCGCGTTCTCGGCGGTGATCTGGCTTTCCAGGGCAGCCGGGATCAGGAATTCGGTTTCCAGCGTCCAGAATTCGTCCTTGTCGAAAGCCTGGCCGCCCGAGAAGCCGCCCACGCCGCCGTGCTGCGACACGTGCGACAGCAGCTTGTGGACGTCCAGCCCTTCGGGGTTGTGCACCGTGCCGGTATGATCCTGCGCGGCGATGACCTTCGCGCCGGCTTCATGGAACAGGCGGGCGGCGGTGCCGCCCACGTTGCCGAAGCCCTGCACGACCACGCGCGACTTCGAGACGTCGATGTTCAGGTCGCGGGCGGCTTCGCACGCCACGACGAACACGCCGCGGCCGGTCGCTTCGACACGGCCCAGGCTGCCGCCCAGCGCGATCGGCTTGCCGGTGACCACACCGGTGGCGGTCGCGCCTTCGTTCATGGAATAGGTGTCCATCATCCAGGCCATGGTCTGGGCGTTGGTGCCCACGTCAGGCGCGGGGATGTCTTTGGACGGACCCACGATCACACCGATTTCGCTGGTGTAGCGGCGCGTCATGCGCTCGAGTTCGGATTGCGACAGGTTGCGCGGATCGACACGGATGCCGCCCTTGGCGCCGCCGTAGGGCAGGTTCACCGCCGCGTTCTTGACCGACATCCAGGCGGCCAGCGCCATCACTTCGGACAGGGTCACATCCTGGTGGAAACGCACGCCGCCCTTGCCCGGGCCGCGCGACACGTTGTGCTGCACGCGATAGCCCTCGAAGTGGGCGATCGTGCCATTGTCCAGTTCGATCGGCACATCGACGATCAGCGCGCGCTTCGGGCGCTTCAGGGTCTCGACCCACCGGCTCAGCGTGCCGAGGTACGGGGTGACCCGGTCGACTTGTTGCAGGTAATTACCCCAGGGGCCGAGGTCATCGGCATTCAGATAAGACGGCAAGGCATGGGTGGGAGTTTGAGACATGAGCATGATCTCCTGACAAAGTTGCGCCATTTTATCCACGAAAGTTATAGCGTCCCCATTTAAATTTAAAATATATTAAATAGGGACATATAGCTGTTGCGGATACCGTACGGGTCACACGCCCGGTCTTGGAACTGCCCCTATCCTAAGCTCCCGTTCCGCAAGCGTCCAGCTTGCCCGGCCGCCGCTTCGCCGACGCGGGGCCACCCGCGCCGGCACGCAAAAAGGGGCGACCTCCCTGAGGAAGCCGCCCCTTGATCACCGCATCCGCCTTCAGGCCGACAGCAGTTGCCAGGCCAACCGGGCGGCCGCGCGGGCGCCGTGCCCGTCCACGTCGAAGCGCGGGCTGTACTCCGCCATATCGGCCAGCCGGAGCTTGCCGCTGGCTTTCACCCGCAGCACGATTTCCTCGATCACCGACATCGGCACCCCATAAGGCGCCGGGGCCGACACCCCGGGCATGACTGCCGCGGGCAACACGTCCAGGTCGATCGTCAGGTAGACATGGCGCGCGCGCGCCAGCAAGGCGTCCACGTTGGCCAGGCGGGCTTCAAGATGCCGTTCCTGCATGTCGTGGTCTTCGACCCAGACCGCGCCGACCTCGGCCGCCCGGGCGTACAGCGCGGGCGTATTGGCCAGCCGCGACACGCCCAGGCAGGCATATTGCAGCGCCTGCCCGCGCGCTTCGCAGTAGCGGGTGATCTGGTCGAACGGCGTGCCCGAACTGCCCGGACGGCCCGTGCGCAAGTCAAAGTGCGCGTCCAGGTTCAGCACCAGTACGGGGTCCGTGTCGCCACGGGCTTCCAGCCAGCGCGCCAGGCCCTGAAAGCTGCCCCAGGCGATCTCGTGGCCACCGCCCAGCACCAGCGGGCGGGCGCCCTGCCCCAGCAGGTCGGCCACGCGCAGACCCAGGCGTTCCTGGGCGTCTTCCAGCTGGTCGCCCACGCACGCCACGTCGCCCGCGTCCAGCAGTCGCGTCAAACCATGGGCAGGCAGGCCCGCCAGGAACTTGCGGATGCCGGCCGGGCCTTCGGCCGCGCCGACACGCCCCTGGTTACGCGCCACCCCGGCGTCGCAGGCAAACCCCAACAGCACGGGCTCGCCCTTTTCGACCTGCCCCGCGGCGGCCTCGACGATATGCGCCAGGCGGCGCGTGTCGCCTTGCTCGGCGCTATCGTCCCGCGCCTTCCACACGCTTTTATCCAATTGCGGGGAAGTCATGCCGCCGCCCCCTGCCCTGCGCTCAACACGGCTTGGAGGAATTCCCGGGTACGCGGTTCGCGCGGCTGGCTGAAGATCACCTCAGGCGGGCCGGATTCCAGGATCACCCCGCCGTCCATCACGGCCACGACGTCGGCCACGTCGCGGGCGAAGCCCATTTCGTGCGTCACGACCATCATCGTCATGCCTTCGCGGGCCAGCAGCTTCATCACCTGCAGCACTTCGCCCACCAGTTCCGGGTCCAGCGCCGACGTGGGTTCATCGAACAGCATGACCTTGGGCTGCATGGCCAGCGCCCGGGCGATCGCCACGCGCTGCTTCTGCCCGCCCGACAGGCTGGCCGGCATGGCGGCCGTCTTCTGCGACAGGCCAACCTTGCGCAGCAAGTCTTCCGCCAGTGCATTGGCCTCGTCGCGGCCCATGCCGCGCAGCTTGCGCGGACCGACCGTCACGTTCTCCAGCACCGACAGATGGGGAAACAGGTTGAAGCCCTGGAAGACCATGCCCACCTGCATGCGCAACTGGTTCAGTTGCGCCTCCGGCAGCAGCTGGCCGTGGTCCAGCAAGGTCTGGCCGCAGATATCCACGGTGCCGGCTTGCGCCACTTCCAACCCGTTGCAACAGCGCAGCAAGGTGCTTTTACCCGAACCGCTGGGCCCGATCACGACCACCACCTGCGAAGGCAGCACGTCGAAATCGATGCCCCGTAGCACGGCGTGGTCGCCGTAAGACTTGTGCAGGCCGCGGATGCGGATCATTTCCTGTGGATTGCCGAACTGGTTCATTGCACCATCCCTCCGGCGCGCAGGCGTTGTTCCACCTTGCGCAAAATCACCATGGCGGCGGTCGTCAGGACCAGATAGATCAATGCCACCACCAGATAGGTTTCCAGCGAGCGATACGACACGCTGATGATCTTCTGCCCTTCATGCATCAGATCGTGAATGGTCAACAACGACACCAGCGCGGAATTCTTGATCAGCGCGATGAACTCATTGCCCAGCGGCGGGATCATGCGCACCACCGCCTGCGGCAGGATGATGATGCGCATGGCCTGGCCGGATGACATGCCCAGTGAACGCGCCGCTTCCGTCTGGCCACGGTCGACCGACTGGATTGCGCCTCGCACGATTTCCGACACGTAGGCGCCGGAATACATGCCCAGGCCCAGCACGCCGCAGGCGAACGCCGGCAGCGTCACGCCGAACTGCGGCAGGCCGAAGAACCAGATGAACAGCTGCACCAGCAACGGGGTGCCGCGAAAGAACAGCAGATACGTGCTGCACAGGTGGTAGATGACGCGGCGCTGCGGGTTGAGCCGGCCGACGCCGACCAGCAGGCCGATGACGCAACCCAGCAGCAAGGCGCCGGCGGTCACCTCGACGGTGACCACCGCGCCGCGCAGTAGCGCGTCGAAGTCGGCAAAGACGGGAGAAAAATCCAGGTTCATTTCGCGGGCGCCTCGAACCACTTGGTCACGATGGCCTGATAGCTGCCGTCGCTCTTCAACTTCTGCAGCGCCGCGTTCAGCTCGCGCGTCAGTTCAGGCTTGTTCTTGGGCACGGCGATGCCGTAGTCCTCGGTGGTCACCTGGTCGTTCAGCACCGTCAGGCCCGTGGTGCTTTGCGCGAACAGCTTGGCGGCAGGCTTGCCCGTCACGGCGGCGTCGGCGCGGCCGATCTGCACCAGGTTGAACATTTCCTGGTTCTTTTCGACTTCCACGCGCTGCACGGCCGGGAAGTGGTCCTTCAGGTAGTTGACCGACTTCGTGCCGACCTGCACCGACACCTTGCGGCCGTCCAGGTCCTTCAGCGTCTTGATGGGGCTATCCGTCTTGGTCAGCACCACCAGCCCGCCCGCGTAGTACGGATCGGTGAAGTCCACGACCTTGCTGCGCTCGGGCGTGATGTAGATGGCGGACACGGCGATGTCGGCACGGCCGGCCTGCAAGGCGGGAATCAGGCCCTTGAAGTCGATGTCGATCCACTCGACTTTCTTGCCCATGGCGCCTGCCAGCGCTTCGACCAGCTCAATGTCGAAACCGGTGCGCTTGCCGTCTTTGACAAACTCCATCGGCGGGAAGGTGGCGTCAGTGACGGCGCGGATGGTTTCCTGGGCGTGCGCGGGGCCGGCGCTCCAGGCCAGGCCCAGCGTCAGGGCGGCGGTCAGCAATGTGCGGCGAGTGGTCATGGTCAGTCCTATGGGAAAGGGGTACGGCGATGAATACGGCGGATGAAATACGGCGGATGGGTACGGCGATGGTTGCGGTACAGCGTGGAATTCAAACTGGCGGGGCAAGCCGGAGCACGGCGGGTCAGTGCACCTTCAAACGGTCGGAAATGCGGCGGGCGGCGCCCACGGTCAGGTCGATCAACGCCCGGGGACGCTGGGCGGCCCGGGTGGACGGCGCCATCAGCGTGATGGAGGCCACGGCCTGGTTGGGACGCTGGAAGATGGGCACGCTGACGCCCCACACGCCGGCGTCGACTTCGCTATCGGTCACGGCGTAGCCTTGGGCCCGGATCAATTCCAGTTCGTCGGCCAGACGGGCCGCGTCCACGCCGGCTTCGGCAGCCAGATAGGCCAGCGCGGCCTGCAAGCGGGCTTGCGGCATGAAGGCCAGCAGGGATTTCGCGGAAGCGCCGCGCGCCAGCGGCAGGCCCCGGCCCTTGGTGAAGGAACAGCGCAGCGGGTGTTGGCTTTCCACCATGTCCAGACAGACGGCCTGGTCCTTAACGGCCACCAGCAGGCCGATGGTTTCTCCGGACGCCGCGGCCAGCGCGGCCATGTCGGGTTGCGCCTCGTGAATCAGGAAAGACGACTGGTCAAAGCCCCAGGCCAGTTGGACGCACAGCGGCCCCGGGCCGTATTCGCCTTCGTGCTCGGCCACGAATCCCCAGCGCTTGAGCAACGCCACCTGCCGGTACAGCGTGCTTTGGGCCAGGCCGGTCTTCTCGGCCAACGCCGCGATCGTCAGCGTGCCATCGTGCCGGGCCAACGTGGCCAACACATAAAGGACACGGTCTGCGCCCGCCCCTACCGAGGGTTCCGACATCAAGATATAGCTCCAAGCAATGAACGCTCAGATTATCAATTTCCGGCTATATCCTTGCTTTCGATTCCCGAATATTGAGAAACAACAGGGAAAACCCCGAATTCCTGGGCGAAAAAATGGCGCCGCAAGGCGCCAAACAGTCCGAAATTGCCGACGAACCGCTTCGGACTGGCATCCGCTGCAGCTGGAGCCTGCCCTCAAGCCTGGTGGGCGGTCGACCCCAGGATGTGTTCGGCGCAACGGGCCCAGTACAGCAGCCGGGCGTCTTCCTTGACGAAGCCCACCATCTGGAAGCCCAGCGGCAGGCCGTTGGGCCCGCGCGCCACCGGCAACGTGATGGACGGGTTGTGCAGCAGAGACCAGATACGGATGAACGCCGAACTACCAGTGCTGCTGGCAAGCGGGGCTTCACCCAGCGTGGACGGCATCACGACCGTGTCGACGTCGCGCGCCACGTCGTAGAAGGCGCGGCGGCAAGCGTCCGCCGCGTCGAGCGCGCCAGCGTAATCGGCGGCCGACAGCCCCTCGCCCATCGTCAGGTAGTCGATCAGCCCTGGGTCGCACAATGCCGCGTGGTCGCGCTTTAGCGCCGCGTACTCGCGCGCCAGGTCATAGGCCATGATCACGTCCTGCGCCTCGCCCATCGTGTCGAACGCAGCCGGCATGGCCAGTTCCGTCACTGTCACTCCAGCGGCGGACAAGGCCCGCAGGTTCGCCTCGAAGCGCTCGCGCATGCACGGCTCGGTATCAGCCCAGTCCTTGGGCCGCCACACGCCTGCGCGGAAGTCGCTGCGCACGGGCAGGCGCGGATCGTAGCGCGGGTCGCCCGTGAAGGCGCGCATGAACAGCGCCGCGTCGTCCACACTGCGGGAGATCGGGCCGATCACGTCCAGGACGCGCGAATACCGCCGGATGCCGACGTAGGGGATCGCATCCAGCGTGGGCTTGAACCCCACCGCGCCGCAAAAGGCGGACGGCCGCAGGATGGACCCCGCGGTCTGCGTGCCGATGGAGAGCGGCGTCATGAAGTCGGCAACGGCGGCGGCCGAGCCCGCGGAGGATGCGGCGGGCGTGCGGCTCAGGTCATGCGGGTTGCGAGCGGGCCCGGGCAGCATGATGGCGTGCCGCGACACCGTGTTCTTGCCCAATACGTTAAAGCCCAGCGCATGCGCCTGCGTCACGACCGGCGCATCCGCATCGGGCTGGCGCCCGGGAAAAATCTCCGGGTCGCCCAGTTCCGTAGGCATATCGGCGGTATCGATGGTGTCCTTGATGCCCAGCGGCACCCCGTCCAGCAATTGCGGCCGGCCATGGCGATCCCATTGCCGCGCGCGCGCCAGCGCGCGGTCGGCGTCGACCTGCACCCAGGCCTTGACGCCGGCGTTGCGTTCCTCGATGCGGTCCAGGCAGGCCCGAGCCCAGGCTTCGCAGGTCAGCCGGCCCTGCTCCAGCGCCGCCAGCCCCTCGGTGGCGGTCAAGGCGGCGGTGGCGCTGGGCGCGGGGCGGCGTACGGGGGACGCCGGGCGATCAATCGTGTCGGTAGCAGGCAAGATACGGCTCCAGAATGTCGATGAAGGATGCGGACGAGGACGGTGCCGCCTCAAACCGCCGGGCGGGCATTGGACGAATGGCCGCCCCGCCCGATGTACAGATCGCTCATGTGCTGATTGGCCAGCAGCGCCTGCCCGGTGTCGGTCAGCACGATCCGCCCCGAGTCCAGGATGTATCCCCGGTCGCTGAAGGCCAGCGCCTGGCGGGCACGCTGCTCGACCATCAACACGGCCACGCCGATCTGCGGCAAGCGGCGCACCTCGGCAAACACCTGCTCGGTCAGCGCCGGCGACAAAGCGGCCGACGGCTCGTCCAGCACCATCAGCCGGGGCGACGACATCAGCGCCCGCGCAAACGCCAACTGCTGGCGTTCGCCGCCGGACAGGTTTTCAGCATGCGTCTTGCGCCGTCCCGCTAGCGCCGGGAACAGCTCGAACATGTCCCGGATACGCTGCTCGCGCCCCTGCACGTGCTCCACCACCTGCAGGTTCTCCAGCACGGTCAACGCGCCGAACACGTTGCGCACCTGGGGCACGTACGAGATGCCGATGCGCACGCGTTCCTCCACGGGCAGCGCCAGCAGGTCGCGGCCATCGAACGCCATCGTCCCAGCGATACGCGGCAAAAGCCCCATCGCTGCCTTGACCAGCGTGGACTTGCCCGCGCCGTTGGTGCCGGCGATGGTGACGATCTCGTTGGCGGCCACCGTCATGTCGATGCCGCTGACGATATCCACCTCGGCATAGCCGCCGGACAGGCCTTGCATGACGAGCAAACTCATATCACCCCTCCCATATAGGCTTCGCGCACGCGTTCGTTGGCCAGCACGCCATCGGGCGCGCCTTCGGCGATCACGCGCCCCCGGTCCATCACATACATGCGCGGCACGATCCGCGCCAGCTCGTCCAGGTTGTGCTCGATGATCGCCACCGTCAGGCCGCGCTGGTTCAATTCGACGATGCGCGCCGACAGCTCTTCGATCAGCACCGGATTGACGCCGGCAAACGGTTCGTCCAGCAAAATGCAGCGCGGCTCCAGCATCAGCAGCCGGCCGAGCTCCAGCAGCTTCTTCTGCCCGCCCGACAGCTTGCCGGCCGGCTCGTCCGCCACTCGCGACAAGTTCAGAAACGCCAGCAGTTCATGCACGCGCTCGGCGTTGCGCGCCTCTTCTCGAGCCACCTCGCGTCGCGCAAAGACCAGCGCCGCCAGCTTTTCGCCGCGCTGGTCGGGCGCTGCCGCCATCATGTTGTCAAAGACGGTCAGCTGGCTGAATTCGCGCGGCACCTGAAACGTGCGCGCCAGGCCGCGGCGCACGCGTTGATGCACCGCCACCCCGGTGATGTCCTCGTCCGCGAAGCGCACGCACCCGGAGGTTGGCGGGATGTACCCGGTAACGACCGAGAACAGCGTGCTCTTGCCCGCGCCGTTGGTACCGATCACCCCGACCAGTTCGCCCTTGCGGACTTCCACCGAAACGTCGTCCAGCGCCTTGAAGCCGCCGAAGCTGGCGCTCAGCCCTTTGATCGAAAGCAGCGTCATGCCTTTCTCCTGCGAGTCGAGGTGTTGCCGAACAGGCCTTGCGGCCGGTACAGCACCACGCAGATGAGCGCGATGCCGATGATGCCGATGCGCACGCTGGCCATCTGCACCTCGGAAATGCCCCCGACGAAGTCGCGCACGAAGCGCGACCCTTCCAGGAAGCCGACCAGCAGCACGGTCCCGGCCACAACGCCGCTCAGGCGACCGACCCCGCCCAGGATGATGGCGATCCAGATGTAGAAAGTGATCAGCGGCACGAACTGCTCGGGGCTGATGAACGTCAGGTAGTGCGCCTGGAACGCGCCGGCCAACCCCGCCAGCCCCGCCCCCAGCATCAGCGAACGCGTCTTGAACTTGGCTGGGTCCTTGCCGAGCGCGCGCACGGCGACCTCGTTATCGCGCACCGCCTCGATGACGCGGCCGAAGGGGCTGCGGATCACCAGGTGGATCAGCAGCAGCGCGCCGGCGTTGACCGCAAGCAGCAACAACATGATCCACAGGTCCACGGTCTGCGGCGACGCCCAGCCGGCGAACAGACGGGGAATGCCTGGCAGGCCATGCATGCCGCGCGTCAGCCACTCCTCGGTCTGCAAGACCATGCGTACGGATTCCGAGAACCCCAAGGTCACGATGGCCAGGTAGTCGCTGCCCAGCCGCAACGCGATCATGCCCAGCGGATAGGCCGCCAGCGCGGCGAACGCAGCGGCCGCCGCCATGGATACCGGCACCGGCACGCCTTTCAGCGACAACAGCGCTGACGTATACGCGCCGATGGCGAAGAAACCGACGTGGCCGAAGTTGATCAGTCCGGTAAACCCGTAATGCAGCGACAGGCCGAAGGCCAGCAGCATGTAGATCAGGATACCGATGGCGATTGCAATCAGATAGGCTTCCATGATGTCACCTCGCCGCCATCGGCCGGCCGAAAATACCCTGGGGACGCAGCAGCAGCACGCACAGCAGCACCGCGAACGCGAAGACGATCTTGTAGGCCGGCCCCACCACCAGGCTGGCGACTTCCTGCGCAATGCTGAACACCATGATCCCGGCAATGGCGCCCAAGGGATTGCCGATGCCGCCCAGGATCACCGCCGCGAACATGGGCATCAGCAGTTCCCAGCCCAGCTCGGGAATCACCACCGCCTTGATGCCCAGCAGCACGCCGCCCAGGCCGCAGTAGGCCCCGGCAATGCTCCACAGCGTGACCATGACGCGCCGCCCGCGGATGCCGCTGGCCGCCGCCAGTTCGGGGTTGTCAGCCACCGCCCGCATGCGCCGGCCCGTCGGCGTCATGTGCATCAGGGCGAAGACCAGCGCCAGCGCGCCCACCGCGATGCCCACGATGTAAACGTCGGTCGGCAGAATGCGCACGCCCCCGAAGTTCCACGCCCGCGTCAGGGGAAGATCAAAGGTGTATTGGTCTTGCCCGGCAAAAAACGTGATCGTGCTGCGCAAGGCGAACGCGACGCCGATCGAGGCGATCAGGCGCGACACGTTCGATCGGGACTCCAGCGGCCGGAACACCCAGGCATAGAAGAAAAGGCTGACGGCGGTCGTCGCCACGACAGCGGCCACGCCGCCCGCCAGCAGGGATCCGCCGGCCAGCGCCTGGGTAAAAACGGCGGCGTAGGCCCCGAGCGTCATGTAGTCGCCGCTGGCGGCGTTGGGAAAGCGGGCAATGCCGAACACCAGCGTAATCGCCAGTGCCGGCAACGCCAGCAGCATCCCGATCACAACGCCGTTGATCCCGGCGTTGATGACGGTGATTGCATCCATCTTATGTTCCCCTTGGATTGGCCGTCAGACCTTGCCGGCGATGACTTCGTTAAGCACCAGCTTGCCGTCACGGATGTCGAACACGCCGAAATCGGGCACGGTCTCGCCCTGCTTGCCGAAGTCCAGGCGCGACGAGGCGCCGTCGTAGTCCACCGGCTTGCCGGCGCGTAACAGGGCCTGCCCCTGCGCGAAGCCGCTGACTTTCTCGCCGCCGCCTTCCGCCGTTACCGCACGGATCTTGCCGTTGATGGCCGCCACGTCCGCCGTGGCGCCTGCGGCCTCGATGGCCAGCGCCAGCGTGATCACCATGTCATAGGACTGGGACGCGAAGATGTCCGGCTCGCGCTTGGTGCGCTTGCGGAACTCGGCGGCAAAGCGCTTGTAAGCCGCATGTTCGTGCGCGGCCACATTCGAGATCGAAATGATGCCCTCGGTCGCCTCTTTGCCCAATGCCTTGACCAGGTCTTCATTGGCGGTCCAGCCCGGCATGATGAACTTGCAGTCCTGGCCGGTCTGGAACCATTCCTTGAGGATGATGGTGGCGTCGGGCCGGTAGGCACTCAGTGAAATCACATCGGGCTTGGACGCCAGCACCTTGTTCAGTTCGGTGCGGTAGGTGGTCTGGTTCGGCTCGTAGACGGTGAACGCGCTGACGTCGCCGCCCTTCTCCCGCCAGGCGTCCCGGAAATAATTGGCCTGCCCGACGAAGGTGGAATTGTTGAACGCCATCACCGCCGGCCGCTTGAAGCCGCGCTGGCGTGCCACTTCGGCGAACGCGCGGCCGAACACGGCGTTGGACGCCTGGTACATCCAGGCGAGCCCCAGCTTGTTCTCGGTCAGCATCTCAGGCGCGCCGCAGGTGTTCATCGTGATGAGGCCCGCCGCGTTGGTGATCGGCATGGCGGCCAGCCCGACCGACGACGGCCAGATGCCCACCACCGCTTCAACCTTGTTGATCTCGATCAGTTTTTTCACGGCCAGTACCGCCGCATCGGGCTTGGTCTGGTCGTCTTCGGCGTACAGCTGTATCTGCCTGCCCGCCGCGCCGCCCGCTGCGTTGACTTCCGCAATGGCGATCTTGATAGCCTCCAGCATGGCGGGCCCGTATGGCCCGCCGACCCCGGTGATGGAATTGAGCGCGCCCAGCCGGAATGGCGGCGCTGCCTGGGCCTGCGCCCAGGCCAGGCCGGGCACCGCGCCGGAGGCGGCAAGCGCGGCGCTGGCCGCGAGGAAATCGCGTCGGGAAAAATGAGTGGGCTGCGTCATGAAGGTTCCTTGCGGCGTGAACATCGTTGTTCAACTTCGAATAGCCGCCGGCGTGCGCGACGCCGGCGTCCCCTTGTGGCTTGGATGCAACTTCGGTACTGCCTGCTGCGGGTGTACGGTCTACGCGATCACCCCCCGGGCGCGCATGCCCGCGATACGGTCGTCGGATACGCCGAAGCGCCGCAGCACGTCGTCGGTGTGCTGGCCCATCAGCGGCGCCGCCGTGCGCAAGGCGCCCGGCGTCCGCGAGAATTTGGTGGGGATGCCGATGGTCTTCATCGTGCCCAGCACGGGATGGTCCAGCTCCTGCACCATGCCGCGCGCCAGATAGTGAGGGTCTTGCATGGCCTGTCCGAAATCATTGATCGGCCCGCACGGCACCGAGGCCCGTTCGCAACGTGCGATCCATTCCGCGGCATCGGCGCGGGCGAACTCGGCTTCAAGGATGGGCTCCAGCTCGGCGATATGCGCCAGCCGGTCGGAGTTGGTCACGAAGCGCGGATCGGTAACCAGTTCGGGACGCTCCAGCACGTCGGTGCACAGGCGTTCCCAGGTGCGCTGGTTGGCGGCCCCGATCATGATGAAGCCCATGCGGGTGTCGAACGCCTGATACGGCGCGGACACCCGGTGCCGGCTGCCCGTGCCTTCCGGCACCGTGCCGTCGGCGAAGTAGGCGGCGGCCTCCCACACGAACCACGGCAGTCCGCATTCCGCCAGCGCGATGTCGATGTGCTGGCCTTCGCCCGTCTTCATCTGGTGGATGCAGGCGGCCAGGATGGCGTAGACCGCCGTCAGCCCCGCGCCCACGTCGTAGATGGCGATGCCGGACTTCAATGGCCTACCGCCTGCCTCGCCGGTCATGCTCATGATGCCGCTCATGCCTTGCGCCACCAGATCGAAACCGCCCTTGCCCGCGTAAGGCCCGGATTGGCCATAGCCGGAAATCGAGCAATACACCAGGCGCGGATTGATCCCCGAGAGCGTCTCATAATCCACGCCCAGCGACCGGGTCACGCCGACCCGGTAGTTCTCGACCACCACGTCGGCCCACCGCGCCAGGTCGTACAGCACCTCGCGCGCCTCGGGGTCCTTCAAGTTCAGCGCGATGCCCTGCTTGTTGCGGTTGATCTGCGCAAAGCAGGTGGACTCCCCGTTCACATAGGGCCCCATCTCGCGGGAATCGTCGCCCGAGCCGGTCTTCTCGACCTTGATGACCTCGGCGCCTAGGTCGGCCAGCACCATCGTGCAAAACGGGCCGGCCATGATCTGGGACAGATCCAGGATCTTGATGCCGGCCAGGGGGGATGCAGCTTGAGTCATGTGGGATCCGTCTTGGTTCGGTGGCCGGTCAGCGGCCGGTGAATGCGGGAACCTGCTTCTGCGCGAACGCCTCGCGGCCGCGCCGGTAATCTTCGGTACCGAAGCACGCGTAGGCCTCGCGGCGCTCCGCATCGGTCAGCGGGCGGCCGGCGCGCAACTGGGCGGCGAAACGCTTGTGCCAGCGGTTCACCAGCGGTGCGGCGGCCGCAATACGGCGGGCCGTGGCATAAGCGTGTTCAACCACCTGCCCGTCGTCCACGACCCGGCTCAACAGCCCTTTGGACATGGCCTCGTCGGCGCCGAAGACATGGCCCTCCAGCAGGATCTCCAGCGCCCGGGTGGCGCCGATCACCGCGATCAGGTCCGCCAGTTCCTGGTGGTCGACGGTCAAACCGATCCGGTTGACGGGGATCCCGTACCGGCTGCTTCGCCCGGCGATCCGGATGTCGCACAACGCCGCCAGTTCCAGCCCGCCGCCCACGCATACGCCTTCAATGCAGGCCACTGTCGGGTGGCGCAGGTGCTTCAGCCTGTCCGTCATCGACAGCGTGAAGGCAGCATAGTCCGCCGCTTGCGCCGCGCCGTCGCGTTCGTCGCCAAAGCCCGCGATGTCGCTGCCCGCGCAAAACGCGCCGCCCGCGCCGCGCAGCACGACGCAGCGCACCCCGTCATCGGCGTCCAGCTCGCCCATGAGGCGGCCGAATTCCCGGTACATGTCCAGCGTGAAGGCGTTGCGCTTGGCCGGGCGGTTCATCAGCACGGTTGCCACGCCGTCCGGTTCGCGGTTCAGGTCGATGCTCATGCCGCTTCCTCCAGCCGAAGGTCGGTGCCTTGCAGCACTACCCGGCCGTCCAGCGTCAACGTGGCGTCCGTGACGATGGTGTCGTAATGCGCCGCCGCCTTGACCGTGCCACCGATATAGGCGCTGGTGCCCAGCGCAAGCTGGATCGACCCGTAGACGGATTCATCCGACAGCATCGTGCCATCCAGTTGGCAGCGCGGGTTCATGCCTACACCCAGTTCACCCAGGTTGTAGACCAGCGGATCGTTGAAGCTGGCCAGCAAGTCGCGGAACTGGCGGGCCACTTCGCCCCCTTCGATCGCCACCGCCATCCCCTTCTCGATATGGATGCGCACCGGCTCGTCGCGGATCAGCGACACGCCGGGAATGCTGGCGTTCACCACGATCACGCCCTCGGCCGTTCCTTCCACCGGCGCCAGGCTGGATTCCAGGCAATACCCCGCCGAAATGTCCGTCGTGTTCGCAAACCCGTGCAGCGCCCGACCCCGACGCCCGGCAATGCTCATCGTCACGTCGGTGCCCAGTTCGGTCGTCACCCGCGCCGTGTCCGCCCGCGTCAAGGCGTCCGCCAGGCCTTCGATCTGCGGACGCAAGGCATCGAAATCGGCCTCCCAACCTTCGGCCAGGAAGAAGTCCGGCTGATGCGATTCCGGCAGGACGATCACGCCGACGCCAGCGCGGGTCGCCTGTTGGCGCGCATCCGTATGTGCGGCATTGGCGCGGGTCAGCGCGATCACCAGGTCCGCGGCCTGCATGGCCTGGGCGACCACGGGCGACAATTGGCGGCCATGCCGTGCGGACCCCGCGATCTGCAACAGGTTCAAGCCCGCGCCCGCTTCGTCCACGGCGATGGCCAAGGGCTCGACATTGTGGCCGGTGTACAGGTCGTACAGCACCAGCACTTCCATCCCGGGCCGGGCGGCGCCCAGTTGGCTGACCACTTTGCGGGCGTTCTTCAGTTTCAACAACGTGTGCATGCCAAACCCCCTTTATGCCGCGTGTCGCGCGTGGGCATCGGCCGCTTGCTGGACCTCTGCGACCGCGCGCTCAAGAATGTCCAGCCCGCGGGCGAGCTCGTCGTCCGTAATGCACAGGGGCGCCAGAAACCGGATGACGTTGCCGTGAAAGCCCGCTTTCACCAGGATCAGCCCGCCTTGATAGGCCGCCTGCACGATCTGTGCGGCCAGGTCGCCGGCCGCCTCGTGCCCCGTCTTGTCCCGGACCACTTCGAACGCCACCATGGCGCCCAGGCCGCGCACGTCGCCCACTATGCCGAAGCGCGAGGCCCACGCCGCAAAGCGTTCACGCACCCGTGCGCCCACGTCGCGGGCTCGGGCCGGGTAGTCTTCGCGCCGCATGACCGCAATCGTCGCCAACGCCGCGGCGCAGGCCAGCGGATTGCCACCATAGGTACCGCCCAATCCGCCCACTTTGGGCGCGTCCATCAGGTCGGCGCGACCCACTAGCGCGGCAATGGGCAGCCCGCCCCCCATCGACTTGGCCAAGGTGTAAAGATCGGCCTCGATGCCGGCATGCGCGGTGGCGAACCATTCGCCGGTGCGGCAAAAGCCCGACTGGATCTCGTCGGCAATCAGCACGATGCCGTGCTGCGTGCAGTACGCCCGCAGCGCTTGCAGGAAGGCCGGCGGCGCGTCATGGAAGCCGCCCTCCCCCTGGATGGGTTCGATGATCACGGCCGCCAGTTGCTCGGGCGTGATCTCGGTTTCGACCAGCCTGCGGAACGCATCGAACGCCGCCTGGGCGCATTCCGCCTCGCTCAAGTCCGAGCGGTACCGCACGGGGAACGGCGCACGGTACACCTCCGGGGCAAAGGGGCCAAACCCGCTTTTATAGGCCGGCGCCTTGGCCGTCAGGGACAGCGCCATGTAGGTGCGCCCATGAAAGGCGCTTTCGAATGCCACCACCGCTTGCCGGCCCGTCGCGCGCCGCGCCACCTTGATCGCGTTTTCCACGGCTTCCGCGCCCGTCGTCTGCAGCATGGCCTTCTTGGGCCAGTTGCCGGGCACCAGATCAATCAGGGCTTCGGCCAATTCGATATAGCCCGGGTACATGACGATGTTGAAGCAGGTGTGCAGATAGCGTTCGGCCTGTGCCTGCACCGCCGCAACCACCTCGGGATGGGCGTGCCCCACGTTCAGGGTGCCGATGCCACCGGCGAAATCGATGAAGGCATTGCCATCCAGGTCGGTCAGCGTCGCGCCCGCCGCACGTTCCGCAAATACCGGCGGGCCGTTGGCCACGCCCGCCGCCACAGCGGCATTGCGCCGCCCCAGGTAAGCCTGGCACTGCGGGCCAGGAAGTTGAGATGACTGCACGGCGTCTTTCATTGCCCTGGGCTCCTTGGATGCGTGGGTAAGCCGACGAAGTGAAGTCACTATATTCTTGTGCGTTTTATTGTGTCAACGACAATTTACAATTTCGCATTCTTGATTGTGCACAATCTTGAGTTCAAAATAATGCTATGCTTCCCGCGACTCAATCCAGGTGCCTACATGCCCACTAAACGCGCCAATCCCCCCTCTGACGCCGCCACGACAGAACAGCGCAAGGCGGCCTCGACCCACGAGGTCATCCGCGACCTGCGGGAACGCATTGCCTCGCAGGCTTTGCTGCCGGGCACCCGCGTGCCCGAAGAGGATCTGGCCCAGGCCTACGACATCCCGCGCGCCAAAGCGCGTGAAGTGCTGGCCACGCTGGAAGACCGCGCGCTGGTTGAACGGGTGCCCAATAAAGGCGCCGTCGTCGCCCTCGTCGACATGGAAACCACGTATCGGCTTTATCAGGTGCGCGAAGCGCTGGACGGCTTGGCCGTGCGGCTGGCGATCGCCAATGCCACGCCTGCCGATTGGGAGGCCATGCAGGCCCTGCTGGGCGAGCCCTTCGAACAAAGCCTGAAAAACGGCGACATCGAGGCCCACGTGGCTACGATCGAACAGTTCCGCAATCACGTCAAAGAACTGGCGGGCAACCCCGTGCTCAGCGACATGATCGAACGCATCTACGACCGCACCCGCGTGTCGATGCGCCGCGTGGCGTTGCTGCCGGGCCGTTCAGAGATGGGAATCAAGCAATACCGCGCCCTGCTGGACGCGATGGTTCGCGGCGACGCCGACGAAGCCGAGCGCTGCGTGCGCGAATTGAATGCCAGCGCCCGCGAGTACATCGAGCGCTACAAGAACTACGTGATTTAAGCGGCGCGGGCGGGAGGCCAGCCGTGGCTGACGCGCCCGGGCCAGGCGCCGCGCCTCAGGGCGAAGCCGGCGTGTCGTAGTTGTTCAGCTTCACGCCCGACACACCGCCCACGCTGGGCGATGCCGCCGGCGCGGGCGCGTTGCCCGACGCCGCAGCCGGGGCGGGCGGTACGTCGGGCGCTGCCGTCGGGGCGATCGCTTCCGGCACCGGGGCCGTCTCGGCCTCGGCAGGCGCCGGGTTGGCGGCTCGGCGCGCACGCTTGGCATCGTCCGCGCGTGCCACCATAGCCGTCAGTTCGGTCGCCAGTGACGCTGATTTGCCATTGCGGGCCCAGTCGGCCGCGCTCTGCCCTTTCAGGTCGCGCGTGGTCACGTCGGCGCCCGACTTCACCAGCAGGTCCACCATTTCCTTGTTGCCGCCCAATGCCGCCATCATCAGCGGCGTCTCGCCCCCGGGGGCTGGGGCATTGACGATGGCTTTCTTCGACAGCAACAGGCGCGCCATCTCCATCTGCCCTTTCGATGCCGCATAGTGCAGCGGCGTCCATCCCAGCCGGTTGACCTGCGCCCCGCGGGCGATCAACGTCTTCGCCCGCTCGGTCTGGCCGGCGATCGCCAGGTACATCAGCGGCGTCTCTCCCGCCGGGTTCTCGGCGTTCACATCGGTGCGCTTGTCCGCGGCGATCACGTCAAACACCTTCCAGGCGCCATCCACCACCGCGCGCATCAGCGCAGGCTGGCCGTTCTTGTAGCGCACGTTGGGATCAGACCCGTGGGCCAGCAGGTCTTTGATGTCGTCCGGATAGTCATTGGCAACGTAGACCCACCAGTCGCCAGGGTTGGCCGCATGCGCCATCGGCGCCGCCAGCCCAACCGCCAGGGCCAACAGCGCTCCCCGGCAACGCGACAACAGAAAGTGACGGGCGGTCGGGGTTTGGGCGGTCATGGCTATCCTAGGAATCAGATTGAATAATCAGGTTTAACTTATTTCTTTATCTTATTGAAAAGACGGAAGAAATTGTCGGTGGACGCTTGCGCCACTTCGGCCACGGTGATGCCTCTCAGGTCGGCGATCTTCTCGGCTACGTGGATCACCTTGGACGGGTCATTGAGCTTGCCCCGATACGGCACGGGCGCCAGATACGGCGAGTCCGTCTCGATCAGCAGGCGGTCCAGCGGCACCTTGGCGGCCACCTCGTGCACCACCTGGGCGTTCTTGAACGTGACGATGCCCGACAGCGAGATGTAGAAATTCTGGTCCAGCGCGGCCTGCGCCACTTCCCAATTCTCGGTGAAGCAGTGCATGACGCCGCCCACTTCCGACGCGCGCTCTTCCTGCAGCACGCGCACCGTATCCTCGGCAGACGCACGCGTATGGACGATCAGGGGCAGCCCCGTGTCGCGGGCGGCGCGGATATGGCGGCGGAAGCGCTCGCGCTGCCAATCCAGCGGTTCGGACAGGCGGTAGTAGTCCAGGCCGGTCTCGCCGATGGCCACGACCTTGGGGTGTTCGGACAGCCGGACCAGTTCTTCCGGCGACGGGTCAGGCGTGTCCTCGTAGTCGGGGTGCACGCCCACCGAGGCCCACAGGTTCGCCTGCGGTTCGACCAGTGCCATCAGGCCAGGCCACTCGGGCATGTTGACGCTGACCACCAGCGCGTGGGTCACCTGGTTGGCGGCCATCCGATCAAGAATGGCCGGCAGATCAGCCGCCAGCTCCGGAAAATTCAAATGACAGTGGGAATCGACGTACATGTTTTGACTACAGAAAAAGCGGCGGCGCCCCAACCCGTTGCCGGGCGAATCGCCGCTGGATCAGGGACTTACGCCTGGCAGGATAGCACCACGCGTTGCAGGGTGGCGTGCGCGAACAGCTTGGCGTTCAACGGATGAGTGGCCAGCGCGCGCTGCCGCGTCAGCCAGCGCGCGGCTTCGGCCACGCGGGCGCGGTCCATGCGTGCGGCGACCTGGGCAACGCCCGTGGCCAACGCTGGAAAGTACCGCACCGGCGCGCCCGCGCTGGCCAGCATCAGGTCGGTGTACACGCGTTGCAGCGCGTCGATCCATTCACTGGCCGGCACCTTCTCCAGCGATTCGGCCAAGGTGCCCACGTCGGGCGACTGCCCCTGGGCCAGCGGGCCGATCAGCTGTGACAACCACGGCGGACAAGCAGTGTCGCCCGCTTGCGCCAGGCGCAACGCGGCCAGCGGCGCGCCGCCTGCCGCCGCCAGCCATTCGCGCGCGGGCTCAACGTTCTGCGCGCGCAACCACTGCAACGCGGTGTCCGGGTCCGGCGCCGGCAGCGGCAAACGCCGGCATCGCGACACCAGGGTCGGCAGCAGACGATCCGGGGCGTCCGCCACCAGCAGGAAAACCGTATGGGGCGGCGGCTCTTCCAGCACCTTGAGCAAGGCGTTGGACGACACCACGTTCAGCGCGTGCGCGGGATACAGCAGCGCCACGCGCCAGCCACCGCGGTGCGTCGCGGTATTGAACCAGGACTCCAGCGAACGGATCTGGTCGATGCGGATTTCCTTGGACGGCGCACGCTTGGCGGGGCCGGTCGCAGGTTCGGCATCTTCAGCGGGCTCGGCGGCGTCCGCCCCCTCTTCCACCGCAACGGCTTCGGGCCGGATGCGGCGCAAGTCGGGGTGGTTGCCGCTGGCGAACCAGGCACAGGCGGCGCAATGGCCGCAGGCCAGACCATTCTCGGGCGTTTCGCACAGCAGGCTGGCGGCCGCGGCAATCGCGAAATCCAGCTTGCCGATGCCGGCCAGGCCGTGCACTAGCCAGGCGTGGGCGAAACGGTCGCGGTTGCCCAGCCAGGCCCGCGCCGTGTCCATCTGCCAAGGCAGGAATTGGGGTGCGCTCATGCCGGCACGGCCAGCAGCGCGCGCAGCCCCGCTTCCAGTTCCGTGCGGATCTGGTCGATGGACTGCGTGGAATCCACGATATGGATGCGGCCGGGGTTGGCCTTGGCGCGGGCGTGATAGGCCTGGCGGGTGCGCTCGAAGAATTCGGCGCCCTCGCGCTCGAAGCGGTCGGGCTCGCGCGCATCGGCCAGACGGGCGCGAGCCACTTCCAGCGGGACGTCGAACAGCCAGGTACGGTCGGGCTGACCCGCCTGCATCCAGTCTTCAAGCACGGCGATGCGTGCCGCGCCCAGGCCGCGTCCGCCGCCCTGATAGGCGTAGGTCGCATCGGTATAGCGGTCGCATACCACCCAGGCCCCGCGTGCCAGCGCCGGTTCGATCACCTGGCTGGCATGCTCGCAGCGGGCCGCGAACATCAGCAAGGTCTCAGTATCCAGCCCCATCGTGTCCGTCAACACCAGGGCGCGCAGCTTCTCACCCAGCGGCGTGCCGCCCGGTTCGCGCGTGGACACCACTTCCACGCCTTGCGCGCGCAAAAAGTCCGCGATCCAGACGGTGTGCGTGCTTTTGCCCGCGCCGTCCACGCCCTCCAGCGTAATGAAGCGTCCGCGTGAGGTCATTGATCTTGTCCTTGTGCTGTTTCGGAATCGGTTTCAGGGCTTGCGCCGGCAGCCTGGCCGCCATCGGCGGGCGCGGCAGCGGGGGCACTGGGCGCCCCGGCAGGCGTGGGCGCCGGCGCCGGCACGGCGGTCGGGCGCGTGGTCTGCCCCTGCCCCAGAATGTAGCGAGAGACGTTGCGGTTATGCCCCGACAGGTTTTCGGCGAATTCGCTGGTCCCGTTGCCGCGCGAGACGAAGAACAGGTATTTGTGCTGCTCGGGCTGCACGGCGGCAAGCAGCGCCGCCCGGCCCGCGGCGGCGATCGGCGTCGGCGGCAGGCCCGGACGCGTGTACGTGTTCCAGGGCGTATCGGTCTGCAGGTCGCGCTTACGGATGCGTCCCTGATAGTTCTCGCCCATGCCGTAGATGACGGTAGGGTCGGTCTGCAACAGCATGCCGATCTTCAACCGGTTGGTGAACACGCCGGACACGCGCCGGCGATCCGGGCCGTGGCCGGTTTCCTTTTCGATGATGGACGCCAGCACCAGCGCTTCGTAGGGCGTGGCCACCGGCAGGCCGGACTGGCGCTTGGCCCACGTGTCCTGCAAGATGCGCTGGCCTTCCTGATAGGCGCGGCGCAGCAGATCGTAGTCGCTGCTGCCGGGCGTGAAGATATAGGTATCGGGGAAGAACATCCCTTCGGGATGCGTGATGTCCGACCCCAGCCGCTCCATCAGCGCTTCATCGCTGGTGTCGCCCAAGGTCTGCTTGACGTCGGGATGTTCGCGCAGCGCCTGGCGGATCTGGCGGAAGGTCCAGCCTTCCAGGAAGGTGATCTGGCGTTGGGTCATGTCGCCGCGCGCCAGGCGTTCCAGCAGCAGCCAGGGGGTATCGCCATTGATGGCCTGGTATCCCCCCGCCTTCATCAGCTTGTCTTGCTCAGTCAGGCGGGCCATCCAGACAAAACCTGGCTCCCACATCGGCACGCCGACCGCATTGAGCGCGCGCGCGACCGTACGCGGGCTGCTGCCCGGGTCCACTACAAAATCAATCCTGTCGGCCGGTAAATGCATGGGCCGGTGCATCCAGCTCCATGCGGCGCCCACGGCTGCCGCGGCGGCAATCACGATAAGCAGGAATGACCACAAGACGTAAAAACGGAGTCGCTTCTTCATAAGTCCCAGAAGTTTAATGGATCAGGCGGACCTGTCGCGGCAAAAGAGGGGTCGGAATGCGCGGCACAGCCCTGCGCCTGTCGGGGGCTTGGTGCTTGCGCAGAGGGAAGGCGGCTATCATCTGCTCTTTGATGACGCGATAACACCGCCGCCATGCACGCTTTCTATGCTTCGATCCCCGTTCGTCCCGAAGGTTGCGCACAATGCGCCCCGCTGGAAGATTTTGTGGTCTTCAGCGCGTCCGGCGCCGATGCCCTGACCTTCCTGCACGGCCAACTGACGCAAGACGTCACCGGCCTGCCCGCCGACGCCGCCCGCCTGGCGGGCTACTGCACCGCCAAGGGCCGCCTGCTGGCCACAATGGTCATGTGGCGTGCGGCCCCCGGCGCGGATGATGCCCCGCAACTCTATGGCCTGGTCCGCCAGGACCTGTCGCAAGCGCTGATCAAGCGCCTGTCGATGTTCGTGCTGCGCGCCAAGGTCAAGCTGGCCCCCGCCCCGCTGCACGTCGCGGGCGTGCAGGCAACGGCCGAAGACGCCGCCGCGCTGGAAGCCGTGACCGGCGCCTTGCCGCGCGCCGCATGGCAGCGCGCCGACCTGCCGTCGGGCACCTGGATCGCCGCGCCCTCGGCCGACGGCCGCTTGCGCTGGTGGTGGATCGCGTCCGACGAACAATTGAACGAGGCCGCCCCGCTGGCTGCCGTGCTGGGTCTGGCACCCGCCTCGCAATGGCAGGTGGCGGACCTGGCCGCCGGCATCCCCTGGATCGCCACGGCCACGCAGGACGTGTTCATCCCGCAGACCGTCAACCTGGAACTGATCCAGGGCGTCAGCTTCACCAAGGGCTGTTATCCGGGCCAGGAAGTCGTGGCGCGCAGCCACTACCGCGGCACCGTCAAGCGCCGCATGGCTTACGGCACCATTGCTGACGTCAGCCTGCAAGGCGCGGCATTGGCGGGCGTGGACGTGTTCGACGCCACCCAGCCCGGCGAGCCGATCGGTCGCGTCGTGGATGCCGCCAGCGAAGCCGGCGTCGCCTCCGTGCTGTTCGAAACGACGCTTGCCGCCCTGCCCGAAGGTGACCTGCGGCTGGGCGCGGCGGATGGCCCCCGCATCGCCGCGGCGCCGCTACCCTACTCGATCACGCCCTGAGGCCTTCCGCTGCCCGGCGCTGGCCTTACACGGCCACGCCAAACAGCGCCCCGACGGCGGCCGTTGCCGCCATCGCCAATGCCCCCAGCACCGTCACGCGCAGCGCCGCCGGCCCCTTGGGCGCGCCCCCGGCGCCTGCCGCCAGGGCACCAAGCGCCGCCAGGCACACCACCGACGCGCCGATCACCCAGACGATCAATTGCGGCAACGGCGCCGTCACGGCTACCGCCAACGGCAACGCCGCCCCCCCCGCGAACGACGCCGCGGAAGCGACCGCCGCCTGTACCGGACGCGCCCGGTTATGCAAAGAGATACCCAATTCGTCACGCGCATGCGCGTCCAGCGCGTCGTGGCTGGTCAATTGGCGAGCGACTTGCATCGCCAGCTCGCGCGACAGGCCGCGCGCCACATAGATGTCGATCAGTTCGGCCAGTTCTTCCTCCGAATTACGCTTCAGCGACCGCTGCTCCATGCGCAGGTCAGCCGCCTCGGTGTCGGCCTGTGAACGGACGGAGACGTATTCACCCGCTGCCATGGACAGCGCACCCGCAACAAGCCCCGCCAATCCGGACGTCAAGATGGCGCCGTGCGTGGCCTGCGCCGCCGCGACGCCCGTGATCAGGCTGGCCGTCGAGACGATGCCGTCGTTGGCGCCAAGCACGGCGGCGCGCAGCCAGTTGCTGCGGAAGATCCGATGATGTTCTTTTGAAGGCATTACGCGGCACCCATGCGGTGCGTGACAAATGCGGCGCGCGCCCGGCCGGCAAGGCTGGGCGCGCGCCGCGCCGGGTTCACCGCGGCGTCACGCGTACCGCGGTAAGCAAGCCTATCACGCACATCGTGGCCTGCTCGCCGTCGTACGCATGCACTTCGACCTGGCAGATCGACAGGCGCTTGCCCGGCTTCACCACCCGCCCGCTGGCGACAAAGCGGTCGCCCTTGGCAGGCGCCAGGAAGTTCATCTTGAACTCCGAGGTCAGGACGTCCTCGCCGGGCCCGAACAGCGTGAAGGCCGCGTAGCCGCCCGCGCTGTCGGCAATCGTCGTGGAGATCCCCGCATGCAGAAAGCCGTTCTGCTGGCACAAGTCGGCGCGGTAGGGCAGCAGGATGTCCACCCTGCCCGGCTCCACCACGTCCAGCCCGGCGCCCAGCAGCCGCATGATGCTCTGTTGCTCGAAGCTGGCCCTGACCCGTGCGGCCGGGTCGGACGGAGACTGATGGCCGGTCATGTCAGTCCTGCTCGCGCTTGACCAGATTCACGATGCTGGAGAAGTCCAGCTTGCCCGAGCCGCCCGAACTGTGCAGCGAATACAGGTTGCGCGCCAGTTCACCCAACGGGATGGACGCGCGCGCCGACAGCGCCGCCTCGGCCGCCAGGCCCAGGTCCTTCAGCATCAAGTCCACACCGAAGCCGCCCGCGTAGCCCTTGGAGGCCGGCGCATGGTCCATGACGCCCGGCCAGGGGTTGTAGAGCTCGGTGGCCCAGTTGCGGCCTGAACTCTTGGCGATGATGTCGGAGAGCACTTTCGGGTCCAGCCCGTTGGCCACACCCAGCGCCAGCGCTTCCGACGTGCCCGCCATCAGGATGCCCAACAGCATGTTGTTGCAGATCTTGGCCACCTGACCGGCGCCCGCCGGACCCGCGTGGAAGATGTTCTTGCCCATCTTCTCCAGCACGGGGCGCGCACGCTCCAGGGCGGCCTCCTGCCCCCCCACGATGAAGGTCAGAGTGCCCGCGGCCGCGCCGCCCGTGCCGCCCGACACCGGGGCGTCGATCATGGTGATGCCACGCACCTCGGCCGCCTGCGCCACCTTGCGCGCCGAATCCGGCGCGATGGTGCTGCACTCGATGACCAGCGCACTGGAAGAAATCTTGCCCAGCAGGTCTTCGCCCAGGTACAGGCCTTCGACGTGCTTGCTGGCCGGCAGCATCGAAATCACCACCTCGGCGCCCTTGACGGCTTCGGACGCGGACGCGGCGGCGCGCGCGCCGGCGTCGGTCAGCAGCTTGACGGCGGCCGGCACCAGGTCGAACACCGTCAGGCTGTGGCCAGCCTTGACCAGATTCAATGCCATGGGCGCGCCCATGTTGCCCAAACCGATAAACGCGATACTGCTCATGATGTCTTGTCTCCTGTTGCTATTGCTGTAGGTATGGATTCATCGTGACCTGCATGACGGAAATCTTGGGGTGGCCGGCCCGCCACGCGAACCGGCCGGCGCGTCAACGCCCTTCCTGGCCCAGGTCGGCCAGGGGATGCGGCTCGCCGGCGGGCCACGGTTCTTCGAAGAACTTCTGCACCCAGGCATCCGTCGCCACGTCCAGGACGGCGGGATTCCAGTGCGGCTTCTTGTCCTTGTCGACCAGCAAGGCGCGGATGCCTTCGGCGAAATCGCCGTGCGCCGTACAGGCCAGCGCCGCGATGTACTCGGCGCGGAAGACGTCGTCCAGCGAGCGCAGGCGTGTGCGTTGCTGCAATGCGAATGCCAGGCGCACCGAACCCGGCGAGCCCGCCAGCATCGTCGTCGCCGCACGCGCCAGCCACGGATCCGCGTGGTCCTTCAACAGGGCCAGCTCTTCATAGATCTCGTCCAGCCGGTTGCCATTGCACAGGTTGTTGATCAGGAATGAGTGCTGGCGCAGATGCCCCGGGTCCAGCGGGGTCTGCGGTTCCAGCGCGGTCAGCGCGCGGCGCAGCAGGCCGTCGTTCATGGACCGCGGTGCCAGCGACGATTCCGGCGCCCCCGCGGCCTGTCCGGCCCAGGGCTGCTCTTCCAGCGACGCCAGCAGCTTCGGCCAATCCGCATGGTTCAAGCGGAAATCCGCCAGACCGGCGAAAAAGGCGTCGGCGGTGTTCATATGCGCGCCCGTCAGGGCGAGGAACAAGCCGATGCGGCCCGGCATGCGGTTCAGCAGCCAGCTGCCGCCCACGTCCGGAAACAGGCCGATGGATACTTCCGGCATCGCCAGGCGCGAGGTCTCGCTGACCACCCGGTGGCTGGCGCCCATCATCAGGCCGATGCCGCCGCCCATGACGATCCCATGCCCCCAGCACAGCACCGGCTTCGGATACGTATGGATGCGGTAGTCCAGCCGGTATTCGTGCTCGAAGAAGCGGCGCGCATACGCGTTGCTCCAACCGCTCTTGCCCTTGTTTTCGCCCATGCTGCGGTACAGGCCGTGCAGGTCGCCGCCAGCGCAGAACGCTTTCTCGCCCGCGCCTTGCAGAACCACCAGGGCCACGCCCGGATCGCGGGCCCATTCGTCCAGGCGCGCCGCCAGCAAGTCCACCATTTCCAGCGACAGGCCGTTCAGGGTCTGCGGCGCGTTCAGCGTCGCAATCCCGAACCGCATGCCGTTCGCAGCACTTCTTTCTTCGAACAACACCGGTGCATTCATCTTATGTCGGCTCCTTTTTCCAACAATTGGCGGGCAATGATCACGCGCATGATCTCGTTGGTGCCCTCCAGAATCTGATGAACGCGAGTATCGCGCACCAGACGCTCCAAGGGATAGTCCCGCAAGTATCCGTAGCCGCCATGAATCTGTTGCGCGTCCAGGCAAATCTGGAAGCCCATGTCCGTCGCGAAGCGCTTGGCCATGGCGCAGTAGGTCGCCGCGTCCGGCGCGCCCGCGTCCAGCTTGCAGGCGGCCAGGCGCACCATCTGGCGCGCGGCGACCAGGTGCGTAGCCATGTCGGCCAGCTTGAACTGCAGCGCCTGGAACTCGGCCAGCCGGCGATTGAACTGCCGGCGCTCGTCCATATAGCGGCGGGCGGCGTCCAGCGCGCCCTGCGCCGCGCCCACCGAGCACGTGCCGATGTTGATGCGGCCGCCGTCCAGGCCCTTCATGGCGATCTTGAAACCCTCGCCCTCCTGGCCCAGCAGATTGCCGGCCGGCACGCGGACGTTTTCGAACGTGATGGGGCGCGTGGACTGGCTGTTCCAGCCCATCTTCTCTTCCTTGCGGCCGTAGCTGATGCCCGGCGTATCGGCGGGCACCGCGAACGCGCTGATGCCGCCTGCCCCCTCGCCACCGGTGCGCGCCATCACGACCAACAGGTCGGTATCGCCGCCGCCCGAGATGAAGGCCTTGGCGCCGTTCAACACATAGTGGTCGCCGTCGCGCTGGGCGCGGGTGGACAGGGAAGCCGCGTCGGAACCGGCGCCCGGCTCGGTCAGGCAGTACGACGCCAGCTTCTGGCCGCTGGCCAGCAACGGGCCCCAGGCCTCGCGTAACGCGGACTGTCCCCATTTGCCGACCATCCAGGTGGCCATGTTATGGATAGTCAGGAAAGCGGTCGTCGAGGGGTCCACCGCCGCCATTTCCTCGAACACCAGCGTGGCGTCCAGGCGCGGCAGGCCCAGGCCGCCGATCTCTTCACTGGCATAGATGGCGCAGAAGCCCATCTCGCCCGCCCGGGCGAAGGCCTCGCGCGGGAAGATGCCTTCGGCGTCCCAGCGCGCGGCGTGGGGCGCCAGTTCGCCCTCGGCGTAGTCGCGGGCGGCCTGCGCGAACGCGCGCTGCTCGTCGGTCAGTTCCAAGTCCACAGCCTGTCTCCTGTTGTAATCGGTATTGTCTGTTGGCGTTGCTGCCGTCTCGTGAACGTCAGCGTGTCGATTTTGACATGACGTTAACGTAAACGTAAGTGTGAAACCGCCTTTATGTTACGCCGGATGCCGCGGCACGATTTGTCCTATTGATGACAATGTCGGCAGGGCCCCGGGAGCCTGCGCCGCGGCGAACGGCCTACAGCAGCCCGGCCGGACGCACGCGGCCGTTCCTGGCCGTCTTGGACCGGCGGTGTTCCGCGCGGCGGCGACGCGATTCCTTGGGGTCGAAGCTCAGCCCCCGGTAGATCTCCACGCGGTCGCCGTCGGCCAATCGCGCCTGTGGCTCGGTGGCCCGACCGTATATGCCCACGCCGCGCGCCCACGGCTGCACCACCGGGAAAGCCTCGGCAAATCCGCTGGCGGCCAAGGCATCGGCCACCGTCGCGCCCTCAGGCAACTGAACCTCGCGCAGCCAGACATGGCCCGGCAAGGCATAGCAGACGCTGATGCTCAACAGCGCCGCGCTACAGGGTTCATTCCCCATACTTGGCCTGCGCCCGCTTGGTGAAGGAATCAATGAAACTGGTGGCGATGCGGTTGAACACGGGGCCCACCACCATTTCCAGCGCACGGTTGGAGAACGCGTACTCCATGGTGAACAGCACCTTGCAGGCGTCTTCCGCCAGCGGCTGGAATTCCCAATGCCCGACCAGGCTGGAGAATGGGCCGTCGACCAGTTCCAGATCGATCCGGTCGGGATAGACGTGGGTATTGCGCGTGGTGAAGCGCTGCTTCATCCCCGCGAAACTGATCAGGATAGAGGCCTGCATGCCGTGTTCGTCGCGGGTCTGCACCTCGGCGCCGCCACACCACGGCATGAACTCGGGGTACTTTTCCACGTCGGCGACCAGATCGAACATCTGGGCGGCGCTGTAAGGCACCAGGACGGATCGTTGTACTTTGTGCATCGACTATCGCAAATGGCTAGAATGGCAAGATTTTACCGGCACCGCATGACCTGGGCCTAATAACGGGAAAAGCAAGCGCGCGGCACGCCGGACGGCATGTCCACCCTGCCCCGCCCGTCAGCCTCCCCGAAAAGACCCACAAAGCCCCCAGGCAAAAAAGGCGTTATGAGCATTATCGACAATCGCAAAGCCACGCACGACTATTTCATCGAAGACCGCTACGAAGCCGGCCTTGTCCTGCAAGGCTGGGAAGTCAAGGCGATCCGCGATGGCCGCGTGCAGCTCAAGGAAAGCTACGTCATCGTACGCGATGGTGAACTGTACCTGCTGGGCATGCACGTCAGCCCGTTGCCGACGGCGTCCACCCATATCCACCCCGATGCCATGCGCACGCGCAAGCTGCTGCTCAAGGCCGAGGAAATCAGCAAACTCATCGGCAAGGTCGAGCAGCGCGGCTATACACTGGTGCCGCTGAACCTGCACTACAAGAATGGGCGCATCAAGCTGGACTTCGCGCTGGGCCGCGGCAAAAAGCTGTTCGACAAGCGCGACACCGCGCGCGAAAAGGACTGGCAGCGCGAGAAAGAACGCATCATGAAGCACGACACGCGCGCCCCGCGTAAAGACAAGGACGACTGACTTCAGGCGGCGGCCGGCAAGGCAGGATGCTCGGGCTGCCCGCCCGGCCCCACGATGCGGTTGCGTCCGCTCGACTTGGCCGCATAGAGCTTGCGGTCCGCCCGTTCGAAGAACACCTGCAGGTTCTCGCCGGGCATCCATTCGGCCACCCCCGCGCTGAACGTGTATGAAATGGTGCTGCCCCCGTGCGAGCACGGCGTGCGCCGCACGGAATCCAGCAGCCGGGCCGCCACTTCCATGACCGCATCGCTGCGCATGTCGGGAAACAGCACACCGAACTCTTCCCCGCCCACGCGGCCGACGTGATCGCCCGTGCGGAGCGTCGCCCCTGCCAGCAGACCGAAATGACGCAGGACCGCATCGCCCGCCGCGTGGCCATGCGTGTCGTTGATCCCCTTGAAATGATCGATGTCCAGCAGCAGCAAGGTCAACGGCCGGCGCGTGCGCAACGCCTGCGCGCAATAACGCTCCGCCTGCATCCACCAGGCCTTGCGCGACATCAGCCCCGTCAGGAAATCCGTGTTGGCTTCATGCTCGCGGTCCGCCAGCATGCGGTCGTGGATGATCATGATGGTGCCCAGCGTCAAGCAAGGCATCACCAGCACGCCCAGCGTCAGATACGCGATGTTCCAGACACTGGGTTCCATCAAGGCTTGCGGGGGCACCAGGTCCAGGATGTGGGCGCCTGCCCGAATGGCGCAGACTGCGGCGGACACCACCGCCACCGCCCACACGAAGCGGTAGCTGTAGCGCGAGCGGTGCGCCGGCATGTTGCGCTGGACGGTGACGGCCACGGCCAGCAGGAATCCCATCTGCAGCAGCGACATCGCGATGATGCGCGGCCCCACCCGCCAATCCACATAGGTGTAGATCAGCAGCACCATGAGCGTTGCAAGGCATCCAAGCATCATCAGATGCCGCGGCACGCCCAACCCCATCAAGCGACGCACGCCCGAATAATAGGAATACAGCGCCAGCGCGATGGCCGAGTTGGGCACCACGATCGACAGCCACCAAGGCGCCGACGTGTTCTGCAGGCCGAACGTAAAAAACGCCAACAGCGTAAGCAAGTTGGCGCGTATGGCTTCTTTGATCCCCGCCATGCCGCTGCGGGCCAGAGACCCCAGCACACACAAGGAAAGCACTCCCGCCAGCGCTGCTATCAAAAGCAAATTAACGGGAGCGATCATGGCTGGAGCGCCGCAGGGCGCTGTATCAGGTGTTGCGCGTGGACTTCACAATGGTCATGGCGGAAGCGATCATCCCGCCCACGTCCGACATGTTGGCCGGCAGGATCAGCGTATTGCCTTCCTTGGCCACGTTGCCGAACGCTTCGACGTAGCGCTCAGCCACCTTCAGGTTGACGGCTTCCATGCCGCCCGGCTGGCGCACGGCATCGGCGACCTGCGTGATGGCCTTGGCGGTGGCTTCCGCAATCGCCAGCACCGCGGCGGCCTCGCCCTGCGCCTGGTTGATCTGGGCCTGCTTTTCGCCTTCCGAGCGCGCGATGGCGGCTTCGCGCTCGCCGGTAGCGATGTTGATCTGTTCCTGGCGGCGGCCTTCGGATGCCGCGATCAGCGCGCGCTTTTCACGTTCGGCGGTGATCTGCGCCTGCATGGAACGCAGGATCTCGTTGGGCGGCGTCAAATCCTTGATCTCGTAGCGCAGCACCTTCACGCCCCAGTTCAACGCGGCCTCGTCCAGCGACGACACGATGTTGCTATTGATGGAATCGCGCTCTTCGAAGGTGCGGTCCAATTCCATCTTGCCGATGACCGAACGCAAGGTGGTCTGCGCCAGCTGCGTGATCGCCGAAATGTAGTTCGACGAGCCATAGGACGCGCGCATCGGGTCCGTCACCTGGAAATACAGGACGCCGTCGACCTGCAATTGCGTGTTGTCGCGCGTGATGCAGACCTGGCTGGGCACGTCCAGCGGGATTTCCTTGAGCGAGTGCTTGTACGACACGCGTTCGATGAACGGGATGACGAAGCCCGCGCCGGGCGACAGGACGCGGTCGAATTTGCCCAGGCGCTCGACCACCCAGGCGTGCTGCTGGGGCACGATGGCGATCGACTTGATGACGATCAGGATCGCCAGCGCGACGACGACGAGCAGGACGATAGTTGAAGTATCGATCATGATGTAAAGCCTCTCCTGGAGTAAGTGCGAGGGCGCCGCTGCCTGCCGGCAACGGCGCCTGCTGCGGGCTGCGCGTGGCGCAAGCCGGTTCTACTGTGCCGAACCCGGCGTGCCCCGCGGGGTCAGCACCAGAGTCGAACCACGCAGTTCGGTAATGATGTGTTCGCCGGCGCGCGGCGCTTGGCCTCGGGCAAGCTCGGCTTGCCAGTGGGCGCCGCGGTACCAGACGCGTGCCGTGCCTTGTTCAGACCAGGCTTCCACGGTGACCGTCTGCCCGATGTCCAGATTGACGTCGGCGTTGCGGGCCGAATTGACCTCGCGCTTTTTCAGGACACGCGTCTTGCGCAGCAGCAACAGGCCCAGCAGCAGCACAACGCCGCAAGCCACCAGCTGCCACTCCAGGCCCGCGGTCAGCCAGGCGGCGACGCCCCCGGCCGCCAATCCCAAGGCAACCAGCAGCAAATAGAAGGTCCCCGTCGCCAGTTCCCCGATAAGGGCCAGCGCGGCCAGTCCCAGCCAGATCCACATAGTCTTAAGGTCGCCTGAAAGGATGAGTCGTGAGCGGATTGTACGTATTTCCGGGACGCAGCGGGGCGGATGCCGGGCTCACGAATGTTTGCACTGGATTATGATGCGCATTGATGCCCTGATCCCATCCGGATCGCCGGCGTCCGCCCTCTTCATGCACAAGCTTCCATGACCGCTGCAATATCTTCTGCCCTACCCGTCCTGATCCTGCACACTGGCGATCCGGACGACACGCTTAAAAGCCAGTTCGGCGGCTATGCCGAACAATTGGCGAAAGCCGCTGGCCTGGCCGCCGACGCCATCGAAGTCGTGGCCGTGCATGAGGGCCAGCGTCCGCAAGCCCCGGCCCGCTACCGTGCCGCGCTGATCACCGGATCGCCCGCCATGGTCACCGACAAGGAGCCCTGGAGCGAGGAAACCGCTGCCTGGCTGCGCGAGGCCGCCGCCGCCGACCTGCCGATGTTCGGCGTGTGCTACGGCCACCAGTTGCTGGCGCACGCGCTGGGCGGCAAGGTGGGTTACAACCCCGCCGGGCGCGAAGTGGGCACGCAGACGGTCGAATTGTTGCCCCCGGCTTCGGGCGACAAGCTGCTGGCCGGCCTGCCGGCCACCTTTCCCGCGCAGATGCTGCACGCCCAGACCGTCTTGCAGCCGCCTCCCGGCTCGGCCGTGCTGGCGCGTTCCGACCTGGACGAGCACCAGATGATCCGCATCGGCCGCAACGTGTTTTCTACCCAGTTCCACCCGGAATTCGGCCCGGACTTCGTGCGCGCCCACCTGGAGCGCTACGGCCGCCGCTATGCCGCCGAAAACCTGGACATTCCCGACCTGTCGGCCAACGTCCGTGCGACGCCCGTGGCGGGTGGATTGCTGCGCCGGTTCCTGGATGTATACGCGCCTGCCTGAGCTCTGCCCGCGCGCAACATCCGGAGTGTGGCGTCCGCGCGTCTTTGAGACCATGGGGTCACCGCGCATCTGATCGTGCGCACGACAGGAGTTCCGAATGAGCCCAACCGCCGCCCCCTTGAGCAAACAGCACGCCGCCGCCGTCGAGCGCGCCTGCCGCGCCCTGGAGGCCGAGCAGCCGCCCGACCTGTCCACGTTGGCCGAGCAGGCAGGCATGAGCCGCTTTCATTTCCACCGCGTCTTCAAGGCCGCTACGGGCATCACGCCCAAGGCTTACGCCAATGCGTTGCGCGCCAGCCGCGCACGCCAGCAACTCAAGCAAAGCGCCAGCGTCACCGACGCCATGTATGACGCCGGCTTCAATTCCAGCGGCCGGTTCTACGAAGCCGCGCCGGCCATTCTGGGCATGACGCCCACGGCATTCCGCAAGGACGGCGAAGGCGTGGAGATCCGCTTCGCCGTGGCCCAATGTTCGCTCGGTGCGCTGCTGGTGGCGGCCAGCAGCACCGGCATCTGCGAAATCGCCCTGGACGCCGACCCCGAGCAACTGGTGCACAACCTGCAAGACCGCTTCAAGGCCGCGCGGCTGATCGGCGCGGATACGGAGTTCGAAGCGTGGGTGGCTGCCGTGGTGGGCTTTGTGGAAGACCCGTCCCGCGGCCTGGACCTGCCGCTGGACGTGCGCGGCACCGCGTTTCAGCGCCGCGTCTGGGAGGCCCTGCGGGACATTCCGGCCGGCACGACCGCCACCTATACCGACATCGCCGAACGCATCGGCTCGCCGCGCGCCGTGCGCGCCGTGGCCCGCGCCTGCGCCACCAACAACATCGCGCTTGCCATCCCCTGCCATCGCGTGGTGCGCACCGACGGCTCGCTGGCCGGCTACCGCTGGGGCATCGATCGCAAACGCGCCCTGCTGGCCCGGGAAGCCCTGGCGGCATAGCGATAGTTATCGAATTGCCAAACCAGGGTCGCGATAATCAGATCGCGAATTCCGCCAGCACAGCCAGTACCGCGGCCATCGCATCGCCAGGCGTGGGTAAACGTCGGTATGCCACGGCCATCGGACGCATGAGCGCCGGAGATAACGGGCGCACGTTTACACCGGGTGCCTGCCGCATTTCCTCCACCTCTTCCAACGGCAAGATCACGGCACTTTGATTCGCCGTGGCCAAATGCGTCAACGCCCCCGGATGGCTAAGCGTAAAAAAGGGGCGTGGATTGAAACCGGCCTGACCAAACCATGCCGCAATCAGGCCGTGCATCTGCGTCCCGGGTGCAAAGGAGGCCCATCGCCGGGTCGAGAGCCAATCTGGCGTCACCAGGTCCGGAGCGTCCCAGATCGACGGAACCAGCGCCACCACGGGATCGTTGCGCCAAGGCAATTGCACAATCCCGACAGCGGCGGACTGGGGACTGGCAACGATAGCGATGTCCAGTGTGCTCGCTTGCAGCCGCAACATCGCCTCGGCTGACCCCAGCGCTTCAAGCTTCAGCTCGACCCCTGGGTTGCGCCGTCCCAGGGCATCCAGCATCAACGGCAGCAATCGCCCCCCTACCCCGGCCGACACACCGATTTTCACCACGCCGTCCCCGCCCGCCGCACGGCATCGCACCAGATCGATCAGATCGTCGCTGGCAGCCAGCAGGCGGCGCCCCTCTTGCACCAACGCCAAGCCCGCGGACGTCAGCTCCGCCTGTCTGCGCCCACGCACAAAGAGCGCCGCCTGCATGCGCGACTCCAACTCCTTGACGTGCAAGCTGATGGTGGGCGGCGCCAGATGCAACGCCTGCGCGGCGGCCCCGAACGTGCCCAAGTCGGCGATGGCGATCAGGGTCTGGACGTGATCAAGATTCAAGTTACGCATCAGCATTTCTGACTAGTCAGATCATAAACTTCAACTTTACGGATGCTAGCTCATGACAGAACATCTTGTCATGGACAACGCCCCGCTTTTCGTCCGGCGAGTAGCCGCCCCAGATACCGCGCCTGGCTTGACGCCCCGGCACCCGCCTGTCGCCCGCACTCCCCGGCGGCTGCCGACGTGGGCGTCCGCAACGCTGGCCGCACTAAGGCGGGCCGAGAACTGCATCACAGAACGCTTCAGGGTGCCTCCCAACGGCGCCTGATGCCGACCAGCGCCGTCGCACCCTTCCTCCCATTTTCGTAGGTGACCCCCGCATGTTTCCAGACCCTTGGCTTGATCGTTGGTTACCCCTGATCCTTGAGCGCGCCGGCAATGCTCCGGTGCTCGAAGTGGGCTGCGGCCATGGCGACGATACGGTGACGTTGGCCCGAGCAGGGCTTGCAGTCACTGCGTTTGACCTCTCCCCAGCAAATGTTGCCATCGCCGCCGCTCGCGCACCGACGGCTCGAATCGAACAGCGCGACGTGCGCGCACCTTTACCTGAGACCCCCACACCGTTCGGCGCAGTGATCGCGAGCCTGTCACTGCATTACTTCCCTTGGTCCGAAACGACAGACATCGTCGACAGAATCCGCGAATGCCTTCGGCCGGCAGGCCTGCTGCTTTGCCGTCTCAACGCCACCGACGATCATCACTTCGGTGCGGGCAGCGGTACACAGATCGACGAGAACTTCTATGTCGTCAATAACCAACCCAAGCGATTCTTTGACAAGCAAGCGATTGAACGCCTGTTCGCCCAGGGTTGGCTCCAGCTATCACTAGAGCCCCGGACCACGCGTAAGTACTTCAAGCAAAAGGCCCTGTGGGAGGTCGTTCTCGAAAAGGCCGGATAGCGCCAGGCCGAAAATCGAAACACAAAAAAAAACCGCGCCGTTCTCCGGCGCGGTTTTTTTGCTGGCGGCAGCCTATTACTGCTTGGCCAGGCGCTGCCAGGTATCGACAACGGTGTCGGGGTTGAGCGACATCGACAGGATGCCCTCGTCCTTCAGCCATTGCGCGAAGTCCGGGTGGTCGCTGGGGCCTTGGCCGCAGATACCCACGTACTTGTTGGCGGCCAGGCAAGCCTTGATCGCGCGGCGCAGCATGAACTTCACGGCTTCATCGCGTTCGTCGAAGTCGGCAGCCAGCAGTTCCATGCCCGAGTCGCGGTCCAGACCCAGCGTCAGTTGCGTCATGTCGTTGGAACCGATCGAGAAGCCGTCGAAGAATTGCAGGAATTCATCGGCCAGGATGGCGTTGGACGGCACTTCGCACATCATGATCAGCTTCAGGCCATTTTCGCCGCGTGCCAAGCCGTGCTTGGCCAGCAGGTTGACGACCTTTTCCGCCTGGCCCACGGTACGCACGAACGGCACCATGATCTCGACGTTGGTCAGACCCATGTCGTCGCGCACCTTCTTCAGCGCTTCGCATTCCATGCGGAAGCACTCGGCGAAGTCTTCGGCGATGTAGCGCGACGCGCCGCGGAAGCCCAGCATGGGGTTCTCTTCCTCGGGCTCGTAGCGCGAACCGCCGACCAGCTTGCGGTACTCGTTGGACTTGAAGTCCGACATGCGCACGATCACCGGCTTCGGGTAGAAAGCGGCGGCAATCGTCGCCACGCCTTCGGCCATCTTCTCGACGAAGAAGGCGCGCGGGCTGGCATGGCCGCGGGCCGCCGATTCCACGGCCTTCTTCAGTTCGCCGTCCACGTTCGGGTAGTCCAGGACTGCCTTCGGGTGGATGCCGATGTTGTTGTTGATGATGAATTCCAGACGGGCCAGGCCCACGCCGCTGTTCGGGATCTGCGCGAAGTCGAACGCCAGTTGCGGGTTGCCCACGTTCATCATGATCTTCAGATCGATGGCGGGCATATCGCCGCGGCGGACTTCTTCCACTTCGGTTTCGATCAGGCCGTCATAGATGCGGCCTTCGTCGCCTTCCGCGCAAGATACGGTCACGGCCTGGCCTTCCTTCAACAGGTCGGTGGCGTTGCCGCAGCCGACAACCGCCGGAATGCCCAGTTCGCGCGCGATGATCGCCGCGTGGCAGGTACGGCCGCCGCGGTTCGTGACGATGGCCGAGGCGCGCTTCATCACGGGTTCCCAGTTGGGATCCGTCATGTCGGTGACCAGCACGTCGCCCGGCTGGACCTTGTCCATGTCGGAGATGTCGCCCACGACGCGGACCGGGCCGGCACCGATCTTCTGGCCGATTGCGCGGCCGGTGATCAGGACCTGGCCGGTGGCCTTCAGGCGGTAGCGCTGCTGCACGTCGTTGGCGCCCTGCTGCGACTTCACCGTTTCCGGACGCGCTTGCAGGATGTAGATCTTGCCGTCGACGCCGTCGCGGCCCCACTCGATGTCCATCGGGCGCTTGTAGTGCTTTTCGATGATGACGGCGTAGCGGGCCAGTTCATTGACCTCGTCGTCGGTCAGCGAGTAGCGGTTGCGCTCGGACACCGGCACGTCGACGGTGCGCACGGCACGGCCTTCGGGGCGCTCGGGATCGAATTCCATCTTGATCAGCTTGGAACCGATGCGGCGGCCGACGATCGGGTAGTGGCCCTGAGCCAGCGTCGGCTTGAAGACGTAGAACTCGTCGGGGTTGACCGCGCCTTGCACTACGGTTTCGCCCAGGCCGTAGGACGACGTGATGAACACGACATCTTCAAAGCCCGATTCGGTGTCGATGGTGAACATGACGCCGGCGCTGCCCTTGTCGGAACGCACCATGCGCTGGATGCCGGCCGACAAGGCGACGTCGGCGTGGGCATAGCCCTTGTGCACGCGATAGGAGATGGCGCGGTCGTTGTACAACGACGCGAACACGTGGCGGATCTTGTCCAGCACGTCATCGATGCCGACGACGTTCAGATAGGTTTCCTGCTGGCCGGCGAACGAGGCGTCGGGCAGGTCTTCGGCCGTGGCGGACGAGCGCACGGCGAAAGAGCCCTTGCCGTCAGCGTCGAGCTTGGCGAAGGCTTCACGGATCTGGGCTTCGAATTCGGGCGAGAACGGGGCCTCGACCAGCCATTGACGGATTTCCGCGCCGGCGTTGGCCAGTTCGCGGACGTCTTCGGGGTTCAGCGTGGTCAGGCGTTCAGCGATGCGCTTGTCCAGGCCCGAGGCCTTCAGGAAGTCGCGGAAGGCGTCAGCGGTCGTGGCAAAGCCGCCCGGTACGCGGACACCCGCGCCAGACAGCTGGCTGATCATTTCGCCTAGTGATGCGTTCTTGCCTCCTACCGAGTCCACGTCCGTCATGCGGAGCTGCTCGAACAAAACAACGTACGACATTGAAGTCACCTTTTACAATGGAATGAAAGCGAGTTTGGTCAATGCATGAAGAGGCGTGGAAAACCGCCCTTCCACACGCTGACCAAACTGGCCTTGGACCGCCCTTGGGGTGACTTATAGGGGCCTGATTGTACTCGGTGGAGTACCCTCGGCTATCTGACTGGTTGGAATTTTTTACACATGACATCTACCCCGATCGTACGCACGGTATACATCGTTTCCGACAGTACCGGCATCACCGCTGAGACCTTCAGCCAGTCGGTGCTTTCCCAGTTCGAAGAGGTCGATTTCAAGCCGATCCGCCTGCCTTTCGTCGACACCCTGGAGAAAGCCGCCGAGGTCGCCATGCGCATCGACCGCAGCGCCCTGGAAGCCGGTGTTCCTCCCATTGTGTTCAGCACCCTGGTCAACCCCGAGATCCTGGCCCGTGTTCGCCAGGCGAACGGGATTTTCATGGATCTGTTCGGCACCTTCGTCAGCCATATCGAGCAAGCACTGGGCCTGAAGTCCAGTCACTCCATCGGCCGCTCGCACATGCAGGCCAATTCGGAGAAATACCGCAACCGGATCGACGCCATCAACTTCAGCCTGGCGCACGACGACGGACAGTTCGTGAACCAGCTGGATCAGGCCGACGTCATCCTGGTCGGCGTATCCCGCTGCGGCAAGACGCCGACGAGCCTGTACCTGGCCATGCAATACGCGATCAAGGCGGCCAACTTCCCGCTGACCCCCGACGATTTCGAGCGCGGCACCCTGCCCTCGACCATCGCGCCGCACCGCGCCAAGCTGTTTGGCCTGTCCATCCAACCCGAGCGCCTGGCCGAAGTCCGCAACGAACGCCGCCCCAACAGCCGCTACGCTCAGCTGGAGCAATGCCGTTACGAGGTCGCGGAAGCCGAGCGCATGATGCGCCGCGAAGGGATTTCCTGGCTGTCCAGCACCACCAAGTCGATCGAAGAAATCGCGACGACGGTATTGCAGGAAGTGGGCCTGGACCGCGGCTGACGTCCCGCCCACATCCAAACGCTGCACATGAAAAAAGGGCCGCATAAGAAGCGGCCCTTTTTGTATTTGATCATTGGCGCTGCGAGAATGGCAGCACGACCGGCTTGCCAAGCGGCACGAACATGCTGCCGCTGGGCAAATAGAAGCCCAACAGCTTGCCCGAAGACGCCACGAGATAGGCGTCCGACCCGCCGCGTTTGCCGACCCGCAGCGGTTCGCCCAGGGGCCGATAGACGTCGCCCTGCACCAAGGCCCCGACTCGCCGCCACCGAGAGCCCTCGGGCAACGTGTAGGCCTCGCCGTCCGGCACATGCGCCACGACGTCGCGCGACAATTGCGACACGCTCGACGCCTCGCTCGCCACGACCGGCACGAATACGGCGCTCACGGGCGAAGTCGAGGCGCACGCGCCCAGCAACGCCGCCAGGCAAGCAGCCGGAATTAGTGAACCAAACGCTTTCATGCACGTTCTCCCAACACTTGCCGCCGTTGCTCGAACAGGCAGATGGCGGCCGCCGCGCCGACGTTCAAGGACTCCACCGCCACGGCGTCGTGGGGAATCCAGACTTTCAGTTCCGCCACGGCCAGCAACGCCGGCGCGACGCCTTGCCCTTCATGGCCGAACACCCATGCGCATTGCGCGGGCAAGCGCCCGGCATACAGGTTCTGGGCGCCGTCGAGCGCGGTAGCCACCAACGGCACCCGCAGCCGCGGCAGCAAGCCGGCAAGATCGACGTGCTCGTGGATTGCCAGGGAAAAATGCGCGCCTTGGCCGCTACGCACCACCTTGGGCGACCAGGCGGCCGCGGTACCGGTCGCCAGGAACACCCGCTTGACGCCGGCTGCCGCGCAGGTGCGCAACAGCGTGCCGACGTTGCCAGGATCCTGGATACGATCGAACAGCACGCAGTTTTCTTCCACCGCCACCGGCAGCTCCAGCGCCGGTGGCGTTACCAGGAATGCGACGCCCTGCCCGCTTTCCACGCTGGCCACCGATTGCATCAACCGGGCGTCCAGTGCCAGGCAACGGGAATCGGGGACGGCCGCCGCCAGCGCGGCGATATCGGGTTGAGACAGGCGGTCAACATCGAAGACGGCCTGATCGGGCGCGCCATGATGCTGCAGCCACGCCTGGCACAGGTGCACCCCGTCCAGCAGCACGGGCGCGCCGCGCTTGCCCGCGGTGCCCGCCAACTTGGCCAGCGCCTTGACCGCGGGATTGTCGCGGGAACTGATGTGCTTCATGAGACCAGGCCGAAAGCCTTGATGGGAGCGAAACTGCGGCGATGCTCGGCGCAGGGGCCATGCTCGCGCAGCAGTTGCAGATGCAGCGCCGTGCCGTATCCCTTGTGCTGGTCGAACGCGTATTGCGGATACAGCGCGTGCAGGCGCATCAGGTCCGCATCGCGCGCAGTCTTGGCCAGAATGGATGCAGCGGAGATCGCGGGCACCAGGGCGTCGCCCTTGATGACGGTCTGCACCGTGCAGGCCAGCTTGGGCGCCTGGTTGCCGTCTACCAGCGCCAGTTGCGCCGGCATGGACAGGCCCTGGACAGCCCGTTGCATCGCCAGCATGGTGGCGCGCAGGATATTCAGAGAATCGATCTCGCCGACGCTGGCACTGGCGACACACCAGGCCAACGCGCGCTCCTGGATCTGCAATGCCAGCGCTTCGCGCCGGGCGGCTTTCAGCACTTTCGAGTCCGCCAACCCCTCGATCGGCCGATCCGGGTCCAGAATGACTGCGGCCGCATAGACGGCGCCGGCCAACGGACCGCGGCCCGCCTCGTCGACGCCGGCCGTCAGCATCGCCGGCTGTTCGGGGGCCGCAAACAGGTCAGGCTGCTCCACCGGCCACCTCCAGGATCGCCTGCGCGGCCAGGGCTGGCGTGTCGCGCAGCAATTCCTGGTGCATGGCAGTAAAGCGGGCCTCGACGCGCGCAATCAGCGCATCGTCGGTCAGCGACGCCCACGTGGCCTCGGCCAGCTTTTCGGGCGTGGCGTCGTCCTGCAGCAGCTCGGGCACCGCAAAATCGCGCAACAGCACGTTCGGCAGCCCCACCCAAGGCAGGTACGGCCGTTGCTGCCCGGATTTCCACGACATGATCCGGCGCATCCAGGGCGACAGCACGTACGAAATCACCATCGGCCGCTTGTAGAGCGCCGTCTCCAGCGTGGCAGTGCCGCTGGCGACGAGCACCGCGTTGGCGGCTTCCATGACCGACCACGCCACCGGCGCCTTGCGGTCGCCGCCCGCGCCATGCAGATCGTCCGCGGTAATGCAGCGCAGGCCGGGCACCGGGTGCTCGGCCAGGATGGCCTGGAATTCCGCGCGCCGCTGGTCATTGACCATGGGCACGACGCATTGCAGGGCCGGATCCTTTTTCAGCAGGCGTTGCGCGGCCTGCAGGAAACGCGGCGCCAACAGCCGGATCTCAGACGAGCGGCTGCCGGGCAGAATCGCCAGCACCCGGGCGTCCTGATCGATGCCCAGCCGCGCGCGCGCCGCAGCGCGGTCCGGCTCCATGGGGATGGCGCCGGCCAGCGGATGGCCCACATACGTGACCGGAATGCCTTCCTTGCGGTAGATCTCTTCCTCGAACGGGAACAGCACCAGCATGTGCGACACCGATTCGCGGATCTTGTGGATGCGTTCGTAGCGCCAGGCCCAGATGGAGGGTCCGACGAAATGCACCGTAGGGGTACCGGCCAGGCGCAGTTGATGCTCCAGCCGGAGGTTGAAATCGGGCGCGTCAATACCGACAAATACGGCGGGCGGTTCAGCCAGCCAGCGGCGCTTGACGTCGCGATAGGTGCCCAGCAGGCTGGGCAGCCGCTTCAAAGCATCCACGTAGCCGAACACCGTCAGGGCATGCATGGGGTGCCAGGCATCGAATTCGCGGGCTTGCATTTGCGGCCCGCCGATGCCTTCGCAGTGGACGCCGGGATCGCGCGCTTGCAGACCGGCAATGATACGACCGGCCAGCAAGTCGCCCGAAGGCTCGCCGGCCACCATGCCGATCCGCGTGCTCATGGACGAATGATGCCGCGCGATGCGACGTCAAGGAACTCGAGCAGCGTTTGCAGATGCTCGGCCGCCTCGGGGATCTCTTGCTGGCGCTTGCGCAATTCAGCGCGCGCTGCATCCAGCGGCAAACCGCGGCGGAAAATGATCTTGTAGGCTTCGCGCAGGGCCGAAATCATCACCGGGGTAAAGCCCCGGCGCTTCAGGCCTTCGACGTTGATCCCCACCGGACGGCAGGGGTTGCCGGCCGCCAGCACGAAAGGCGGCGAATCCTGCATCAGCGAACTATTGCCGCCCGTCATGGTGTGCGCGCCAATCCGCGAGAACTGGTGCACGCCAGTCAAGCCGCCGATGATGGCCCAGTCGCCCACGTGTACGTGGCCGCCCAGCTGCACCGAATTGGCCAGGATCGTGTGGCTGCCGATATGGCAGTCATGCGCGACGTGCACATAGGCCATGATCCAGTTGTCATTGCCCAGCGTCGTCTCGCCGCCATCCTGCACGGTACCGGTATTCAGTGTGACGAACTCACGTACCGTGTTGCCGTCGCCGATCGTCAGGCGCGTCTTTTCGCCCGCATACTTCTTGTCCTGCGGCATGCCGCCGATGGAGCAGTAGCGGTAAAAGCGGTTGTTGCGCCCGATGGTCGTGACACCGTCGACCATGCAGTACGGGCCGATCTCGGTGCCCGCGCCGATGGTCACATCAGGCCCCACCACTGCGAACGGTCCGATCACGGCAGTCGGGTCGATTTTTGCCGCCGGGTCAACGACAGCGGTAGGATGGATATGTCCTGCCATTTACTCTTCCAGGCTGCGAATCGCGCACATCAGCTTGGCGGACGCCACTTCCTGTCCGTCGACTGTCGCGCGCGCGGCGTATTTACAGATGCTGCGGCTCAGGCGTTCGGCTTCGACTTCGATGCGCAGTTGGTCACCCGGCACCACGGGGCGGCGGAAACGCGCGCCGTCGATGCCGACCAGGTAGTACGCCGTCTTGGAGCCTTCGCACTTCAGGCCGCCGTTCTCGTCCGTGAACGAAAACAAAGCCGAGGCTTGCGCCATGGCTTCCACGATGAGCACGCCCGGCATCACCGGATGGTGAGGAAAGTGACCGTTAAAAAACGGTTCGTTGATCGAGACATTCTTGATGGCGACAATGGATTTGCCAGGCACCATTTCAACGACGCGATCAATCAGCAGCATCGGATAACGATGCGGCAGCCTCTCCATGATCCCCTTGATGTCGAGTTCCATTTTTCTATGCTTTCCTGCGAAATGAAATAATTTTGGCGCGTGCACGCCAGGGCGGCAACCGCGCGCCCTAGTCTTTTTCCAGCGTCCGCACGCGGCGGCGCAGTTGCGCCAACTGTTGTATCACGGCTGCGTTGCGCTGCCATTCGCCATGTTCCGCATACGGGAACACCCCGGTATAGCGGCCAGGCTTCGAAATGCTGGACGTCACCGCAGTGCCACCCGATATGTGGACGTCGTCAGTCAAAACCAGGTGGCCCGACAGCATCGCCGCGCCGCCGATGGTGCAGCGTTCGCCGATGGTGGTCGAACCCGCGATCCCGACGCACGCCGCCACAGCGGTATGCGCGCCGATGCGCACGTTGTGCGCCACCATGATCTGGTTGTCCAGCTTGACGCCGTCCGCCACCAAGGTGTCGTCCAGCGCGCCGCGGTCGATCGTGGTGTTGGCCCCGATTTCAACGTCGGCGCCGACCGTCACTCCGCCCAGCTGGGGAATCTTGCCCCAGGCGCCCTTGCCCAGCGAGGGGTCCGGCGCGAAGCCGAATCCGTCCGCGCCCAGCACGGCGCCACTGTGGATGATCGCCCGCGCGCCCACCTTCACGCCTTCGTACAGCGTGACGTGCGCATGCAGCCGGCTTCCCGGCCCGACAGACGATCCGGCGCCGATGACGCAACCCGGCCCCAATACCGTATCGCGGCCGATGCGCGCACCGGATTCCACGACACAATTGGGGCCGATACGCACGCCTTCCTCGATCACCGCGTCGGGCGCGACGACTGCCGATGGGTGCGTGGCGGCAGGCTCCGCAGGCCGCCGGGCGGCATCGAACCACTGCGCCACACGCGCGTAAAGCAGATAGGGATGTTTGCAGACGACCAGCGCGAACGGCGGCCGGGCAGCCCCTTCGGCTTCCAGGGCCTCGGCGACCTCGGCGGAGACGATGACCGCCCCTGCCTTCGTCGAGCCGAGCTGGCTCTGGTAGCGGGGGTTCGCCAGGAAAGCGATTTCCTGACTGCCTGCCGAAGACAGGGTCCCGATGCCGCAGACCCGCAAGGGGTCCGCGCCGGGGGCCGTGCTGATACGCCAGTCCATGCCCTGGGTATTGGCAGCGCTCAACAGTGCTTCAAGCGTCGGCGCGCGGGCAAGATCCAGTAAAACCGGCATAACTCGACGGGTACTGCTTACTTGCCCAGGCTCTGAATCACCTTGTCGGTGATGTCGATGCGCGGGTTGACCGTCACGGCGTCCTGGATGATCAGGTCGTAGCTTTCTTGCTCGGCGATGCGCTTGATGGCCTCGTTGGCCTTCGTCACGATGCCCGAGAATTCTTCATTGCGGCGGCGATTGAAGTCTTCCTGGAATTCGCGGCGCTTGCGCTGCAGGTCGGTATCCAGGTTCGACAGTTCACGCTGACGCTTGACGCGGTCCGACTCCGACAGGACAGGTGCGTCCTTGTCGAACTTTTCGGCTTGCGAACGCAGGCTGTTGTTCAGGCGCTGGAGTTCGTCGTCGCGCTTCTTGAATTCAGCTTCGATCTTGCTTTGCGCCGTCTTCGCCGGGCCCGACTCACGCAGGATCCGCTCGGTATTGACGAAGCCGATCTTGGTGTTTTGAGCTTGTGCGGGAATCGCAGCAGCCGAACCGAGAATGAGCGCACCCACCAGGGCAATGGAGCCGCCCAGCTTGCCACGGCGCTTGGCACCCGGCGTCTTCGATGATTTAAGTGCGAAATCAGACATCATGAAAATCTCACCTTCCAGTAAGGCAAAGCCAAAGTATGTATTGTGCCACTAAACAGCAAGGGAGCCGGGCCGGTAGGCCCCTCCCTTGTTTTCAAGCGTAACGGCGCGCTTAGAAACCTGTCCCGATCTGGAACTGGAAGCTTTGCTTGTCGTCACCCGCCTTGGAATTGAGCGGACGAGCGTAGGACAGCTGCAGCGGACCCATCGGCGACTGCCACGACAAGCCCACGCCGGCCGAGAAGCGCCAGCCGCAAGGATCTTCGACCTCGGTATTGTTACGTCCGCGGGTGCAGCTCAAACCGCTGCCCGCCGCCACCTGACCCGCGTCGCTGAAGATAAACCAGCGCAGCGTGCGGTCCTTCGAGGCGCCCGGGAACGGCAGGTACAACTGCGCGTTGGCAATCACGCGGCGCGTACCGCCCAGATAATCGCCCGTGAGCGTATCGCGCGGACCCAGCGACGAACCTTCGTAGCCGCGAACGGTGCCGATACCGCCGGCATACACGTTCTTGATGATCGGGTAGTTCTTGCTGCCGTAGCTGCGGCCCCAATCCACCATGCCGTTAAGCGCCAGGGTGTAGGAACCGCCCAGCGGCACAAAGTACTGTTGCTGGCCGGTCAGCATGGTGTATTGCAGGTCGACCGTGGACACGTCCGCCTTCAGGCGCGTATACGAACCCTTGGTCGGCGCCAGCGCGCTGTCACGCGTGTCGTTGGACCACCCCGTGCTGAAGATCACCGAGTTCGTCGAATCACCGTACTGGCCGACGAAGTCCTTGTAGGCCTGCGGCGAATTCGTGAACAGGTCGATCTGGTTGTGTTCGAAGTTCGCGCCCAGGAAGATACGGTCGTATTCCGAAATCGGAATGCCGAAGTTCATGCCCAGGCCGATCGCCTTGACGCGGTAATCACCGTCGTTGTTGTTCCAGGGTTCGGTCACGCGGTAATACGCGGACGTCGTGCGGCTGATGCCGTCCTTGGTCCAGTACGGATCGGTGTGCGACAGCACGATCGCGCGGTTCGTCTTGCTGGTGTTCAACTGCAGCGTCAGGTTGGTGCCGCTGCCGAAGACGTTGTCTTCGCTGATACCGGCCGACAGAATCGCCTTTTCGGACGAGCCGTAGCCCACGCCCAGGTTGATCATGCCGGTGGGCTTTTCCTTCACGTCGACGTTGACGTCGACCTGGTCGGGCGAGCCCGGGACCGGATCGGTCTTGACGTTGACGTCGCTGAAGTAGCCCAGGCGATCGACGCGGTCGCGCGAGGTCTTGATGTCCTTGGCGTCGTACCAGGCCGCTTCCTGCTGGCGCATTTCACGGCGCACGACTTCATCGCGCGTACGGGTGTTGCCGCCGATCTGGATCCGGCGCACATAAACGCGGCGGCTCGGGTCGACGTAGAACGTCAGATCGGCTTCGTGCTTGGCACGGTCCAGCTGCGGGTTCGGGTTGACGTTGGCGAACGCGTAACCCAGCTCGCCCAGGTAGTCGGTGATGGCCTTGGCCGAATCGTTGGCCTTGGCAGCCGAGAACGTTTCATTCGGCTTGGTCTGCACCAGCGCGTTGATTTCCTTGTCCAGGCCCAGCAGATTGCCGGCCAGTTTCACGCTGCGGACCTTGTAGGGTTCGCCTTCGTGAACGGTGATCGTGATGTTGATGTCCTTGCGGTCCGGCGAGATCGTGACCTGCGGCGGCTCGACCGAGAATTCCAGGTAGCCTTGGTCCAGGTAGAACGAGCGCAGGCGTTCCAGATCGCCCTCGAGCTTTTCGCGCGAGTACTTGTCTGTGTCGGTGTACCAGGTCAGCCAGCCCGGCGTCGTCAGCTTGAACTCGTCCAGCAGATCGCTTTCCGAGAAGGCTTTATTGCCGACGAAGCGGATTTGCTGAATGCGCGCCACGGAGCCTTCGAACACGTCGAAGCTCACGCCCACGCGATTACGCGGCAGCGGGGTCACGGTGGAGGTCACTTCGACGCCGTACTTGCCCTTGGACAGGTACTGCTGCTTCAGTTCGTATTCCGCACGTTCAAGCATCGAGCGGTCGAAAATGCGGCCCTCGGCGAATCCCACCTGGCCCAGCGAGGTGGTGATGGCCTTGGAATCGAATTCGCGCATGCCGTTGAAGTTGACGGAGGCGATCGTCGGGCGTTCCTGCACGACCACAACGACCACGTTGTTGTCCGTCTGGATCTGCACGTCGGTGAAGAAACCCGTGCCGTACAGGCGGCGGATCGCTTCGGTCGCTTCTTCTTCCGTGAACTTCTCGCCGACCTTGACGGGCAGATAGCCGAACACCGTGCCGGCGTCAGTCCGTTGAATACCCTCTACGCGGATATCCCGCACGACAAAAGGGTCGAAGGCTTGGGCCATGGCCGGCAGCAGCAATGCGGCGATCAGACCCGGCAGTACACCCTTTTTGTGATGAAACATCCGGCGAAAAGACATCCTTGAGTATCCTCGGTCGTGCAAATGGCGGGGGATTTTATGCTAAATCGCGTTTAAGTGAACAAACGCGTGAAATCGTTGAACAGCGCAAGCCCCATAAGGCCTGCCAATAAACCTATGCCGGCGCGCTGTCCGATATCGATCCACCTCGCTGGCGGCGGGCTACCCCGCACAATTTCGACGAGATAGTACAGCAGATGGCCACCATCCAGCATAGGAATGGGGAGCAAATTTAGTACGCCCAGACTGATACTGATCAACGCGATATAGGCGATATACGCAACAATGCCGATTCTGGCGGTCTGGCCGGCGTAATCCGCGATCGTGACGGGGCCGCTGACGTTGCGCCATGACACGTCGCCCGTCACCATGCGGCCCATCATGCGCAACGAGAACCAGGCGGTGTCCCACGTGCGGACGGCACCGCGCCACACGCTTTCGAAAATGCCGTAGCGCACGGTGACCATCGGAATATCGCCACCGAGCTGCACCCCCAGGCGGCCGATTTCCTGGCCGTTGACCAATTCAGGGCGCGGGGTGACGTTGAGCGAGATATTGGCGCCGTCGCGCACCAGGGTCAGCGACAGCGTCTTGCCGGCGCTTTCCTGGATCTGCTTGACCAATGCGCCGGTGTCCGGCGTGGGCTGGCCGTTGACCGCGATGACGAGGTCGCCCTGGCGCAGGCCTGCCGCCTGCCCTTCCCCACCGTCGTTGACGGCGCGCACGGCAGGCTTGGGCTGGGCCAGACGGATGCCGGCCGCAGCCAACGGATCGCCGCCGGCCGGGTCCATTGCGTTGGCGGGTAGATTCAGTTCACGCTGCTGGACGGCGCCAGCCGGCGTCGTGACCTCGATCTGGGCGCGGCCGCCCGTGGCCATGACATCCATCAGGCGCCAGCGGGCATCCGACCAGGAGCTGACTTCCTGGCCGTCGATTGCCAGGATGCGGTCGCCGGGCAGCAGGCCGGCCCGGGCAGCCGGCGTGTCCACCGCGGGTTGAGCGATGATGGCTTGCGGTTCATCCGTGCCGGCCATGTTCAGGCCGGCATACAGGAAGACCGCAAGGATCAGGTTGAAAATGGGACCCGCGGCGACGATGGCGATACGCTTGCCGACGGACTTGTTGTTGAAGGCGCTGGCCACCTCGGCGGCCGAGGCGCCCGGAGGGGGATCGTCCTGCATCTTGACGTAGCCGCCCAGCGGCAAGGCGGAAACCGCCCACTCCGTGCCGTGGCGATCCGTGCGGCGCAAGATGACCTTGCCGAAGCCCACCGAAAAACGCAGCACTTTCACCCCGCACAGGCGGGCTACCCAGTAATGTCCCAGCTCATGGAAGATGATCAGGGAGCCAAGCGCAACCGCAAAGGCCAGCAGGGTGAAAAGCATCGGGATCGGGATCTAGAAAATCTGAAAGCAAGCGCGGCCGGCCATCAGGCCAGCCCCAGGTTACCTGCGAAGCGGCGCGCGTCGGAATCCAGCGCAAGCACATCGTCAAGACTATTGAGCGTAACAGATGCCTGCCGCGCCTGCCACTCCAGGGAGGCCTCGATCACTCGGGGAATCCAGGTATAGGCAAGCCGTCCGCCCAAAAACGCCTCGACGGCGACCTCGTTGGCGGCATTGAGCGCAACGCAGGCCGCCTGCCCCGCCCGCAATGCGGCGAACGACAGCGCCAGGCACGGGAAGCGGGCCAGATCGGGTTTTTCGAAGTCCAGGCGGCCCAGTCGGGTCAGGTCCAACGGCCCCACGCCGCTATCGAGCCGCTCGGGAAATCCCAGCCCGTAGGCAATGGGCGTGCGCATGTCGGGCTGGCCCATTTGAGCCAGGATGGATCCGTCGCTGTACTCCACCATCGAATGCACGACGCTTTGGGGATGCACTACGACCTCGATGCGGTCGGCCGGCATGGCAAAGAGCCAATGCGCCTCGATCACTTCCAGGCCCTTGTTCAGCATGGTGGCCGAATCGACCGAAATCTTGCGTCCCATGCTCCAGTTGGGATGGGCACACGCCTGGTCCGGGGTCACCTCGTGCAGGTCTTCCAGGTCATGATTCCGGAAGGGGCCGCCCGAGGCCGTGAGCAGCAGTCTCCGAACGCCGGGAGCCGGCGCGTCGGGCGCACCTGCCCGCCCGCCATGCGGCATGCACTGGAAGATGGCGTTATGTTCGCTGTCGATAGGCAGCAATTCTGCGCCGTTGTCGCGTATTGCCTGCATGAAGAGCGAGCCAGCGGCGACCAGCGCCTCTTTGTTGGCCAACAGCACACGCTTACCCGTGCGGGCGGCGGCCAGCGCCGCTGGCAGGCCGGCAGCACCGACGATGGCAGCCATGACCGAATCGCATTGCGGGTCGGCGGCAGTGTCGGCAAGCGCTTGGGCGCCCACGCGAATTTCAGGCATAGCCTGGGATCCAGCCCAAGCAGCCACAAACCGCTTGCGGGCAGCTTCGTCGGGCACCACCACGACGGCGGCGCGGCTGGCCTCAGCCTGCTCTGCCAGGCGTTCCATGCGGCTGTACGCGGACAGCGCGTAAACCGCCAGCCGTTCGGGATGGCGGGCAATCACATCCAGCGTGCTCTCACCGATCGAACCAGTCGACCCCAGCACGACGACGCGTTGAAAAGCCGTCAAAACAACACTCCAGACAAAAGTAGCGCGAACGGCGCGACGGGAAGAATCGCGTCGATACGGTCATAGACCCCGCCATGGCCGGGCAGCAGCGTACTGGAATCCTTGCGGCCGGCCCGGCGCTTGAGCAGCGACTCGAACAGGTCCCCCACAATGGACAGCACGCCAAGGAGCGCGGCGATCGGCAAGGCTAGCCAGAAGCTCCAGCGCTCGACCAAGGCAGCGCCGAACGAACCCGACCACAAGCTGGACAGACCAATCCAGACCACGGCGCCCAGCACACCCGCGATGGCGCCTTCGATGGTCTTGCCCGGACTGACTCGCGGAGCCAGTTTACGCTTGCCGAAGGCGCGACCGGCAAAATAGGCAGCGATGTCCGCAACCCAGACCAGGGCCAGGAGCGATACGACGAAGCCCGCACCGCGCGCCATGAACATCTGCGCCAGCACCGCCCACGCCGCAAATGCCGCCGGCACCGAAAACACCGACCAGCCGAGGCTGGCGGGCGCCGCGTCCGAGCGCCCGCGGACCACCGCGGTCACGCCGCCGAACAGCCACACGGCGGCCACGGCGGGCACCACGTAGTACAGCACCCAGGCAGGATCACTCACACCGGTTCCGTCGCCGGTCAGCCAGGCGGAAGTCAGCGCCAGCATGCCGGCAAACAGCAGCACGGCGACGCCGACAGAGATCAGGGGGGACGGGGGTTGCGGCAACGTCAGGCGCAGCCACTCCCAATTGGCGCACGCGGCAGCCAGGGCGAGCAAGGCGACGAACCACCAGGGATTGGCGCTGATCATCGCGGCGGCCAGAATGGCCAACAGAATGACGGCGGTAACGATACGCTGGCCCAACATATGACGGTCTCCTCGTGTGCTGCTTTGGAAAGACGCGCTGGTCGCCGTCTGCTTATTGCGCGCCGTTTTCGCTGACTTGCGCGCTGGTGCGGCCAAAGCGCCGTTCGCGGGTGCGATACCAGTCAAAAGCCGCCTGCAGCTCCGCGGCGCCGAAATCCGGCCAATAGCGATCCGTGAAGTAGAACTCCGCGTAGGCCATCTGCCAGATCAGGAAATTGGAAATACGCTGCTCACCGCCGGTGCGGATGAACAGGTCGGGCTCGGGCGCCCAGGACATGGACAGGTGCTTGGCCAAGCGCTCTTCGTCCACCAGCTCGGGGCGGGTGGCAAGCGCCGGCTCGGCCGCCAGCATGGCGCGGGTGGCCTGCAGGATGTCCCAGCGGCCACCGTAGTTGGCAGCCACCGTCAGGTGCAGACGGTCATTGTGAGCCGTGCGGGCCTGGGCCGCGACGATGAGCTCCCGCAAGCGAGGCTCGAACGCGCTCAGGTCGCCGATCACATGCAGGCGCACGCCCTGCTCTTCGAGCTTGCCGATCTCCCGCTCCAGCGCCTGCACGAACAGGCGCATCAGCAGCGACACTTCTTCGGCGGGCCGGCGCCAGTTCTCGGAACTGAACGCGAACAAGGTCAGGTAGCGCACGCCGGCGCGGCCGCAGGCCTCGACGACGCGGCGCACCGCCTGCACGCCCTTGGCGTGTCCGGCCGTGCGGGGAAGCAACCGACGCGTCGCCCACCGGCCATTGCCATCCATGATGATGGCGACATGCTCGGGGATGTCGCGAGTATCGGGAACCGCCTGGGTCGAACTGGTTGCCATGGATCGGAAAATGCGCGGTAGACCGGCGAAATCAAAAATGCGGGAGAAAAACCTGCGCCGTCGTTCCATCGCTGCTGCATAACGGTGCTGCGGGGCAATGGAAAGGACGGCGCATAGGCAAGAAATCCTGACGCCGGAGCCAAACGGTCAAGCTGCTTGGCTCCAGGGCGATCCAGAATTATACGGTCATGATTTCCGCTTCTTTCTGGACGACCATCTTGTCGATGTCGGCCACGGCGCGATCGGTCAGCTTTTGGACATCGTCCTGCGAACGACGCTCGTCGTCCTCGGAGATTTCCTTGTCCTTGACCAGTTTCTTCAATGCTTCGTTTGCTTCGCGGCGCAGGTTGCGCACGGCGATCTTGGCATCTTCGCCTTCGCTGCGCACGACCTTGGTCAGGTCGCGGCGGCGCTCTTCCGTCAGGGCCGGCATCGGCACGCGGATGGTGTCGCCCATCGAGATCGGGTTCAGGCCCAGATCCGATTCGCGGATGGCCTTTTCGATCGGGCCAGACATTTGCTTTTCGTAGGGCTGCACGCTCAGGGTGCGGGCGTCCACGAGGTTCACGTTGGCGACCTGCCCGACCGGAACCGGCGAACCGTAATACTCGACCTGCACGTGATCCAGGATGCCGGTATGGGCGCGGCCCGTACGGATCTTGCCCAAGTTGATCTTGAGGGTATCAAGCGACTTGGACATCCTGTCTTCGGCGGATTTGCGAATTTCTGCGGCGCTCATGGAATTTCCTTTTCTTTAAACGTGTACCAACGTGCCTTCGTCTTCGCCGCTGACGACTCGCTTGAGCGCGCCGGACTTATTGATCGAAAACACTTTGATCGGCAGTTTCTGGTCACGGCACAGCGCGAACGCGGTGGCGTCCATGACTTCCAGACGGCGAACGATCGCTTCATCGAAGCTGATGCGCGCATAACGCGTAGCGGTGGGATCCTTGTTGGGATCCGCGCTATAGATGCCGTCCACTTTGGTGGCCTTCAACACGATCTCAGCGCCGATTTCAGCACCGCGCAGGGCGGCGGCCGTATCGGTGGTGAAGAAGGGGTTGCCGGTACCCGCGGCGAAGATGACTACCTTGCCCTCTTCGAGGTAACGCAAGGCCTTCGGGCGGATGTAGGGCTCAACGACCTGATCGATGTTCAGGGCGGATTGTACGCGGGTGTCGATACCCTTGTGCTTGAGCGCGTCTTGCAGCGCCAGCGCGTTCATGATGGTGGCCATCATGCCCATGTAGTCGGCGGTGGCGCGGTCCATGCCCTGCGCACCCGGGGCGACGCCACGGAAAATATTACCTCCGCCGATGACGATGGCCAGTTCGACGCCCGTGGCGGCGACCTCAGCGATCTCATCGGTCATGCGGACGATGGTGGCGCGATTGATGCCAAATGCATCATCGCCCATCAGCGCCTCGCCGGAAAGTTTGAGAAGAACCCGTTTGTATGCTCTGCTGCTCATAGGTGATATCCCGAAGAACAATCCGACGAAAGTGTAAGACAAGAATGGGGGAGACCCCCAACACCGCACCCGCTACTCGGGTTTGCTGCCCCTCGGCGACCTGCGCTTTGGGACGGCCTGCGGCGAAAAAGGCCGGACTAGAATTTAATCTAGTGCCGGCCTTTAAGCACTACCCCGAGGTCAGGCTGCGCCGGCGGCGGCTGCGGCAACCTCAGCGGCGAAGTCGCTGGTCTTCTTCTCGATACCTTCGCCGACAACGAACAGCACGAACTTGCTGATCGAAGCGCCCTTTTCCTTCAGGTGCTGCTCGACCGTGTGCTTGTCGCTCTTGACGAACGGCTGCGACAACAGGGTCACTTCCTTCAGGAACTTGGCAACCGAACCTTCAACCATCTTGGCGACGATTTCGGCGGGCTTGCCCGACTCGGCGGCCTTCTGTTCGGCCACCGAGCGCTCGGCGGCGATGTCGGCCGGGTTCACGCCGTCGGCGTTCAGGGCCTTGGGCTTGGTGGCGGCGATGTGCATCGCCAGGTCCTTGCCCACTTCTTCGGCGCCGGTGTATTCCACCAGCACACCGATCTTGCCGCCGTGCACGTAGCTGGCCAGCGAGTTCGGGGTCTGGATGCGCTCGAAGCGGCGGATCGAGATGTTCTCGCCGATCTTGCCGATCAGGGCGGTGCGGGTCGTTTCAACCGTGCTGTCGCCAAACGGCAGTGCCGACAGAGCGGCCACGTCGGCCGGGTTCTGCGTGGCGACCAATTCAGCCAGCTTGTTCACGAAGCCAACGAAGTCGTCGTTCTTGGCGACGAAGTCGGTTTCGCAGTTGATTTCGATCACGGCGCCTTGCTTGGCGTCGGCGGAGATGAACAGACCGATCAGGCCCTCGGCGGTGACGCGGGCAGCAGCCTTGCTGGCCTTGTTGCCCAGCTTGACGCGCAGGATTTCCTCGGCGCGAACCAGGTCGCCTTCGGCTTCCGTCAGGGCCTTCTTGCACTCCATCATGGGCGCGTCGGTCTTCTCGCGCAGTTCCTTGACCAGGGCAGCGGTAATTTCAGCCATGTTTGCTCCAATTTTGCTAAGACACGCCCCGGCTCGCCGGGGCAGTGATTTGATTCGATGGGACGCCCGCGATTACGGGTTCGGAAGATGGGAGCCCACCTTCGCAGTGCCGGCGAGGCGGGAGCGGACCTTGTTCAGAGCCGCTCCCAGACACTAACCGCCGGACATGACAGCAGGCTTTAGGCCTGGTTGTCCTGCACTTCGACGAACTCTTCCTGACCTTCACCCTGCTCTTCGACCAGACCGTTCAGGTTCTGTTCGCGGCCTTCCAGCACGGCGTCGGCGATGCCCTTGGCGTACAGCGCGATGGCCTTGGCCGAGTCATCGTTGCCGGGGATGACGTAGTCGATGCCGTCGGGCGAGTGGTTGGTGTCAACCACGGCGACCACGGGGATGCCCAGGGTCTTGGCTTCAGCGATGGCGATCTTGTGGTAGCCGACGTCGATGACGAACATGGCATCGGGCAAGCCGTTCATGTCCTTGATGCCGCCGATCGACTTGTTCAGCTTGTCCAGTTCGCGTTGGAACAGCAGACCTTCCTTCTTGATCATGCGCTCAGCGCCGCCGTCGGCGACGATGACTTCCATGTCCTTCAGGCGCTTGACCGAGGTCTTGACCGTCTTGAAGTTGGTCAGCATGCCGCCGAGCCAGCGGGCGTCGACGTAGGGCATGCCGCAACGGGCAGCTTCGGAAGCAACCAGGTCGCGTGCAGCGCGCTTGGTGCCGACGAACAGGATGTTGCCGCCGCGAGCAGCCAGCTGCTTCACGAACTTGGTGGCTTCCTGGTACTTATCAACCGTCTTTTCCAGGTTGATGATGTGAATCTTGTTACGGTGACCGAAGATGTACTGAGCCATCTTGGGGTTCCAGTAACGGGTTTGGTGACCAAAGTGGACACCCGCTTCCAGCATTTCGCGCATCAAAGACATGTAATTCTCCAAGGGTTGATTTCTTGCGCCGCACCTGCATCAGCATCTGGCTGACACCCTGGGTGGTGTTGCGCGCGATTTCCCGCAACACGCGGGATGGACAAAATTTTAACCGGGCCGACCGATCACTGCCGCAATAAACAAACTACGCTGCCGCGATAAACCCAGACGGCCGTCACGACGAGAGCCTTGCACCGCACACCTGCCTGGCGCTGACCCGGACACTCCAGGAGATTCCTGGAAGTTTCCGGCGGTTTCCCGCTCAGCGCACCCCGGACTTGTTTTGTTGGCAGCGAAATCCAGCTCTTCGCGCATCAGCTCAACGCCAACCCGCGCATCAGACCATCGGGGCATTTCTTAAAAAAACCCGAAGGTTTTCAAGAACTTAATCCGACGTCCATACCGAACCTGCATCGCCGCTCTAAAACGTGGCCAGGTTTGCAAGTACGCCGTGCCCCGGCTTCGATACAGCCCTTTTACCCGCCTGTCCCATGACCGACGCCGCCCCACCCAACCCTTTCAGAACCTGACAACTTGCCCGATTTCGCTCCACAACCTTCGCTTGCGGTGAAACTTCAGGGCTTGTTGCCGATCACACGTCAGGATCGTTTGGGCCAACTGCGGCCTTGAGAAAGCGGCTTCAAAAGCCTAACCTTCCGCCGGGATCGACTCTTGCCGTTACCCGATTTACAACTATCGGCAGTGACTGGCATTGCTACCCCGCCACAGCCGAGCTTCCCCCAAAATTTTAGGGAAGCCTATAATTCTACTATTCTTTCAAGCAGACATTCAAGCGAGAGATCGTCAAGTTACTTCATGGGCACAATTACCAACCCGGCCGACCTGGCCAAGATGCGCGCCGCCTGCCAGGACGCCGCCAAAGTCCTCGATTTCATCACCCCCTACGTGAAGCCGGGTGTAACAACCGGGGAGCTGGACCGTCTTTGCCTGGAATACCTGACTGACGTCCTGAAAGTGAAGTCCGCCACCGTGGGCTACGCCCCGCCCGGCTACCCCCCCTTCACGGGCGCCATCTGTACGTCCGTGAATCACCAGGTCTGCCACGGCATTCCCGGCGACAAGGTGCTGAAGAACGGCGATTCGCTGAACATCGACGTCACCATCATCAAGGACGGCTGGTTTGGCGACACGAGCCGCATGTACGCCGTGGGCGAGCAATCCATCCTGTCGCGCCGCCTGACCGACATCACTTTTGAGTGCATGTGGAAAGGCATCCAGCAGGTGAAAAACGGGGCCACATTGGGCGATGTGGGTAACGCGATTCAGAAGCACGCCGAATCGAACGGTTTTTCCGTGGTGCGCGAGTTCTGCGGGCACGGCATCGGCCAGCGTTTCCATGAAGATCCCCAAGTGTTGCATTACGGCAAACCCGGCACGGGAGTGAAATTGGTGACGGGCATGCTGTTCACCATTGAACCCATGATCAACGCCGGCCGCCGCGAGATCCGCCAGTTGTCCGACGGCTGGACGGTTGTCACCCGCGATCACAGCCTGTCGGCGCAATGGGAGCATGCTGTCTGCGTGACTGACACCGGTTACGAAGTCCTGACCCTGTCGCCCGGCATGCCGCCCCCGCCTGCTTTCATTACCGAGCCCATCGTCATTCCCGCCGTCTGAGGCCCTGCCGCCCGCCGCCATGACTGCCGAAATCCTGAGTTCCCTGCGTGAACGCATCCAGCAATCCCGGCGGGCCGCGGTGGCCCAGTTCCGGGAACACGAACGGCCGGACACTTTGTTGTCCGAGCTGCGCCGCATCGTGGATGCCGCCCTGCGCGACCTGGTCAAGCATTGCCCGCTGCCAGCGGGCGCCACGCTGGCGGCCGTGGGCGGCTATGGCCGCGGCGAACTCTTTCCGCATTCCGACGTCGACCTGCTCATCCTGCTGCCGCACGTCCCGACACGTGAAGACGAATCCGCCATCGAACGACTGGTGGCGTCGTTGTGGGACCTGGGCCTGGAGCCCGGCCACAGCGTGCGGACCATCGAAGACTGCGAACGCGAGGCCGACGCCGACATCACGGTGGAAACCGCACTGCTGGAATCGCGCTGGCTGGCCGGCAGCCGCTCTCTGATGAAGAAGTTCGACGCCGCGACCAAATCCCGGCTGGACCCGCGCGCCTTTTTCCGCGCCAAGCGCGTGGAGATGCAGCAACGGCACGCCCGCTATCACGACACGCCCTATGCGTTGGAGCCGAACTGCAAAGAGTCGCCGGGGGGCTTGCGCGACCTGCAGGTCATCCTGTGGATGGCGCGCGCGGCGGGCTTCGGCGACAGCTGGCGGTCGGTGGCCCAGGCGGGCCTGCTGACCTCGTCAGAGGCACGCGACCTGCGCAAGGCCGAACAGGCTTTCAAGCGCCTGCGCATCGAACTGCACCTGCTGTCGAACCGCCGCGAAGACCGCGTGCTGTTCGACCTGCAGCCAGCGCTGGCCGAGGTCTATGGCATTCATGCCACCGCCACGCGGCGCGGCAGCGAATTGCTGATGCAGCGCTACTACTGGGCGGCGCGCCTGGTCACGCAGTTGAACGGCATCCTGGTACAGAACATCGAAGAACGCCTGTTCCCGCGCCCCGACAGCGATGCGCGCGACATCGACGATGATTTTCGCAATCTGCGCGACCGCCTGGACATCATTCGGGACGACGGTTTCGAACGCAATCCCACACTGCTGCTGCGCGCCTTCCTGGTGATGCAGCAGCACCCTGAGCTCACAGGCATGTCGGCCCGCACGCTGCGGGCCATCTGGCATTCGCGCCACCGCATCGACGCGCAGTTCCGCCGCAACCCGGTCAACCGCAAGCTGTTCCTGCAGATCCTGCAGCAGCCGCGCGGCATCGTGCACGAATTGCGGCGCATGACCATGCTGAACATCCTGCCGCGCTACCTACCGGTGTTCCGCCGCATCGTGGGCCAGATGCAGCACGACCTGTTCCATGCCTATACGGTGGACCAGCACACTCTGGCGGTCGTGCGCAACCTGCGCCGCTTCACGATGCCCGAGCACGCTCAGGAATATCCCCTGGCCAGTCAGTTGATCGCGGGCCTGGACCGGCACTGGGTGCTGTATGTGGCGGCGCTGTTCCATGACATCGCCAAGGGCCGCGGCGGCGATCACTCCGAGCTTGGCGCTCGCGAAGTGCGCAAGTTTGCGCAAGACCATGGCATGGATCCCGAGGACGCCAAGCTGGCGGAGTTCCTGGTGCGCCAGCATCTGCTGATGTCGGCCGTCGCGCAAAAGCGCGACCTGTCGGACCCGGCCGTGGTGCAGGAATTTGCCGCCACCGTCAAAGACGAACGCCATCTGACGGCGCTTTACCTGCTGACGGTAGCCGACATCCGCGGCACCAGCCCCAAAGTCTGGAACGCCTGGAAGGGCAAGCTGCTGGAAGACCTGTACAAGCTGACGCTGGCAGCCCTGGGCGGCGCCCATGCCGACGCCCATACCGTGCTGACGGAACGCAAGGAAGAAGCCGCCCGCCTGACCCGGCTGGTCGGCTTGCGCGACGATGCCCGCGAGGCCTTCTGGAACCAGCTGGACGTGGCCTATTTCCTGCGTCACGACGCCTCGGACATCGCCTGGCACACGCGCCACCTGTATCACCAGGTCGCGCCCGCGCAGGCAGTCGTCAAGGCCCGCCCGACCGAGCAAGGGGAAGGCCTGCAGATCATGGTCTATACCCGCGACGCGCCCGATCTGTTCGTGGCTATTTGCGGCTATTTCGACGCCAAGAGCCTATCCATTCAGGACGCGCGGATCCACACCACGCGGCACGGCTGGGCGTTGGACAGCTTCATCGTACTGCTGCCGGAAGGCGCCAGCGACCTGCGCGCGCAAGCCACGCTGGTCGAGCATGAATTGGCGGAACGCCTGAAAGACCCGCACGCGGCCGCCCAGACGCAGCCCAGCCGCGGCGGCTATTTCGGCCGCAGCCGGCAATCCCGGGTATCCCGGGTGTTTCCCGTCATGCCGCAAGCCGAATTGCAGCCCGACGAGCGCAGCACCTCGTGGCGCCTGTCAGTCACCGCGACTGACCGCCCCGGCCTGCTGCACGCGCTGGCGCGCGTGTTTGCCCAGCACGAGGTCAACCTGCTGATGGCCAAGATCATGACCTTGGGCGACCGCGTGGAGGACGTGTTCATTGTGGACGGCTCGGCGCTGGCGCGCCCCCGCAGCCAGATGCAGTTCGAACGCGACGTCCTGGACGCGCTGGCCGGCGAAGAGGCGCAGCAGCGCGTCGCCTGATCGCGCCGCAAGGCATCGCCAGACCACCCCGGACCGCATACAATCCGGGTTTTCGGCCAGGCGACGCCCGCTCCATGCAGCTCAATGACTATTTGCGCGTTTTCGGTGGCAGCTTTTTCTTCGCGCTGGCCACGCTCCTGCCCTTTTTGAACCCGCCGGCCATCGCGCCGATCTTCCTGTCGCTGACGGAAGGCGCCTCATCCTCCACGCGGATGGTGCTGGCCAAGCGGGTGGCGATCAACGTTTGCCTGATGCTGATCGTGGCCATGGTGGCCGGCAACGTGCTGCTGAGCTTCTTTGGCATTTCGCTATCCATCGTGCGCGTCGGCGGCGGGATGCTGGTGATTGCCAGCGCCTGGCGACTGGTGAACTCCCCTGACGCCGATACCGAACGCGTGGCGCGCATGGCCGAATCCTTTACCCCGGAAATGGCCAAGGCCCGCGCCTTCTATCCGCTGACCTTCCCCATCAGTTGCGGCCCCGGCTCGATCGCCGCGGCCATCACCGTGGGCGTTTCGCTGCGCGACCAGAACCACGTGCTAAGCCTGGTACGGCTGGGTGGCTCGATTCCGGGCATCATCGCCGTGTCGCTGACGCTCTATATCTGCCTGCGCTTTGCCGCCCAGATGCTGCACCGCCTGGGCGACAACGGCACCGCCGTGTTCATGCGGCTGTCCGCATTCATCATGCTGTGCCTGGGCGTACAGATCTTCTGGGAAGGCGCGCGCGACCTGATGCTTGGCGTGCTGACGCAAGTCATGCAACCAATTCCGATTCCCAAGGCCTAAGCCCTGAGCCTGGCTGGACATGGATCCCGCCCCGACCAACCCGAATCCGCAACAACAATGACTACTCGTTCTGAACGCCTGCTTCGCCTGATCGCCTTATTCTGCTTCGGCGCGGTGGGCGTGGCCCTCGTCTCCCAGCACGTCTTCGACATGCCGCCCTGCGCCTGGTGCGTCATGCAGCGCCTGATTTACCTGGTGATCGGCGTAATCGCCCTGATCGGCGGCTTCGGCGGCGGGCGGGCGTTGACGCGCATCGCCGCGGCGCTGGCGGCCTTGCTGTCCGTTGGTGGCGTGGCCGCGGCCTGGTATCAATACAGCGTCGCCGCCAACATGCTGTCCTGCGACCAGACCTTTGCCGACCGCTTCATGACCGGCATCGGCCTGGAAGGCGCGATTCCCTGGCTGTTCGGCATCTTCGCCACCTGCATGGACGCCAAGGTGCCGGTGCTGGGTATCGAGTACGCCCTGTGGAGCCTGGCGCTGTTCGTGATCCTGTTCTTCACGGCGCTGCCTGTCGTCTTCGGGCGCAGCCGCTCCCAGTAAGCGGCGCGCCTCGCGCAGATCATTTTGAAATACCTGACCGGCTACCCGGAAACCCTGCTGCTCCAGGCCCAGAAACTGCTAGACCAAGGCAAACTGGGCGCCGCACTGCTGTCGCGCTACCCGGATGGTCCCCATGCCATACGCACCGACCGCGCGCTGTATGAGTACGTGACGGACTTGAAGAACACCTATATGCGCAATGGCGACCTGATCAACAAGGTTGCCTACGACAGCAAGATCCACGTGATCCAGCATGCGCTGGGGCAGCACACGTACATTTCGCGGGTGCAAGGCGGCAAGCTGCGCGCCAAGCACGAGATCCGCGTGGCGACGCTGTTCAAGACGGTGCCTACCGAGTTCCTGAAGATGATCACGGTGCATGAGCTGGCGCACCTGAAAGAGAAGGACCACAACAAGGCCTTCTACAACATGTGCCTGCGGATGGAACCGCACTACCACCAATACGAATTCGACCTGCGCCTGTATCTGACGCATCTGGAGGCGACGCGGGAAACCCTCTGGGAGGCGAAGGGGTAAACGGCCTGGCGAAAAAAATGCCGTCCCTAGGGACGGCATTTTCAATCAGCCTGACAGTAACGGATCAGGCGTCGTTAGCGGCGTAACCCATATTGAACTGCAGGCCGCTGGCGCCTTCGTCCTGGCCCGGCTCCGCGCGCGACTGGCCCAGGCGGGCCAGGTATTCGGCGGTAATGTCGCCGGTGACATATTCACCGTCGAAGCACGAGGCTTCGAAACGCGACATCTTGGGGTTCAGGTCACGCACCGATTGCTGCATGTCTGCCAAGTCCTGGTAGATCAGCGAGTCGGCGCCGATGGCGCGGGCGATTTCCTCGTCGGAGCGGCCGGTGGCGATCAGTTCCGACTGCGTGGGCATGTCGATGCCGTACACGTTGGGGAAGCGGACCGGAGGCGCAGCCGAGGCGAAATACACCTTGTTGGCGCCGGCGGCGCGCGCCATGTCGACGATTTCGCGGCTGGTCGTGCCGCGGACGATGGAATCATCGACCAGCAGCACGTTCTTGCCCTTGAATTCCATGCCGATGGCATTGAGCTTCTGGCGCACGGACTTACGGCGCACGGCCTGGCCCGGCATGATGAACGTACGGCCCACGTAGCGGTTCTTGATGAGCCCTTCGCGGTAGTCCAGGTTCAGGCGGGCAGCCAATTGCATGGCGGCAGGACGCGATGAATCCGGGATCGGCATGACGACGTCGATATCGCCCAGGCGCATGTTGCGCGCAACCTTGTCGGCCAGGTATTCGCCCATGCGCAGGCGGGCGTCGTAGACCGACACGCCATCGATCAGCGAATCCGGACGCGCAAAGTACACGTATTCGAAAATGCAAGGCACCAGTTGCGGATTGTCAGCGCACTGGCGGCTGACGAAGCGGCCGTCCAGGTCGATGAACACGGCTTCGCCCGGATCGACATCGCGCACGAAGACGAAACCGCTGCCTTCCAGCGCCACGGATTCCGACGCCACCATCCATTCGGTGCCTTCGTCGGTTTCCATGCGGCCGATACACAACGGACGGATGCCGTTGGGGTCGCGGAAGGCCAGCAGGCCGTAGCCGGAAATCTGCGCCACGACGGCGTAGGCGCCACGCACGCGCTTGTGCACGGCCGACACCGCGCGGAAGATGGCGTCGTCATCAAGCGACACGCCATTGGCCGATGATTGCAGCTCGTGCGCCAGCACGTTCAGCAGCACTTCGGAATCCGAGTTGGTGTTGATGTGTCGGCGATCGACCCGATAGAGCGATTCGCGCAGTTCGCGCCAGTTGGTCAGGTTGCCGTTGTGGGCGAACATGATGCCGAACGGGGCGTTGACGTAGAACGGCTGGGCCTCTTCCTCGCTGGCGCTGGAGCCCGCGGTGGGATAGCGGACCTGGCCGACGCCAGACGTACCCGGCAGCGAGCGCATGTTGCGCGTACGGAAGACGTCGCGCACCAGGCCGTGAGCCTTGTACATATTGAATTGGTTGCCTTGCGACGTCGCGATGCCCGCGGCGTCCTGCCCGCGATGCTGCAACAACAGCAAGCTGTCATAGAGCAGCTGGTTGACCGGCCCGCGCCCGATGACCCCTACGATTCCACACATGGTGAGATTTCCTGGTTGATTTGAAGCTAATCAATACGGCAGCCATGTCGCCAAAGACGGCGGCAGCCACGTTTTGATATGTTTGATGGCCTCGATGGCCGAATGCGAAAACATGGCGTCCTTCCACCACGGCTCATGGGGCAGCGGCGTGTACCCGGCGGCGGCGACCAGCGCCAGGACGATCACCAGACCACGGGCCAGCCCGAACATGCCGCCCAGGCCGTGATCGGCGGGGCTGAGTCCGGTACTGCGGATCAAGGCGGAGAGCGTCATGTTGACCAAACCCACACCGAGCAGCACAAGGATGAACACCACGGCGTATGAGACTCCCATGCGCAGCAGCGTCGTTTCAATATAGGGCTCCAGCCACGTGTAGACCGTAGGGCCCCACCATATCGCGGCCACGAAGGCCAGCAGATAGGCGACCAGCGACAGCACCTCTTTGAGCAGGCCGCGCACCAGGCCCAGCACACCCGAGACCGCCAGGATGGCCAGCACGACGAAGTCGAAGCCGGTCACTATTGCGCGGCGATGAAACCATTGTCATAGCCCAAGGTGCGCAAACGCGCCTGGGCCGCCTGCGCCGCCTCGCGCGAAGGGAACGGCCCCACGCGCAGACGGTACTGCTGTTTGCCTCCGATGGAGGCTTGTTCCACAAATGCGTTGGTGACGCCCGCCTGATGCAGCTTGGTGCGGCGCGACTGGGCGTCTTCCGATGTCGTGTAGGCCGCGATCTGCAGGACGAAGTTGCCTTTGGCGGCGGCGGGCTTGGGCGCCGGGGCGGCGGCAGCCGGCGCGGAACGGCCTTCCAGCAGAGCCAGGGCGCGTGCGCCGTCGTCCGAACGCGTGTCGGGCTTGGGCGCCGTGGCCGGCTTCGGTTCCGGCTTGGGTTCAGGCTTCGGCTTGACTTCGGGCTTGGGCGGCGTAGCCGGCGGCGGCGTCACTTGCGCGGCCGGCGGGGTCGTCGGCGCAACGGCCACGGGCGGCACCGACGTGACGGGCGGCGGCGTCGGGACAGCGGCAGGATCCGTGGGGGCCGCACCCGGGGTGCCAGACTCCGGCGTGGCAGGCGCGGTGGCCTGCGGCTCGCTTACCTGCGGCTGGAACGGCGTATTGCGTTCCGGCACGCGGATGGGAATGTTGTCGGCAACCGGCACGGGCTGCGAATCAAGCACCATGGGAAGAATGATGACAGCCGCCAGCACCAGGGCGACGGCGCCTGCCAACCTGCGCCGCGCGCGGCCGCGCAGCTCCGCAGCCTGCACCTCGCTAGGCACTGCCGCCCGTTTGGAGGACTGCGCCTGATCGGCAGGATCTTTGCGTTTGAAAAAACCCATGGAAGAGAATTCCTTGCGGCGCCTTGCGGCAATATGGCGGCGGGCCGCCAAGACCCGATTTGCCTATGCCTTGCGACCCAGAGCCTGCAAAACCGAGGCCACGGTGAGAAACGACCCGAACACCACGATTCTATCATTCTCGCCCGCCCGTTCGCGCGCCGCAGCGTAGGCCTGCGCGGGATCCGCATAGGCCGCGATGCTGGGACTTTCGGCCCCGGCGGGCGACGGCGGTAGCGCCGCGGCTACCTGCTCGGCCAGCGCCTGGCCGGCGGTTCCGCGCGGCCCGGGCAGGCCGGCGCAATACCAGTGGTCGATACGGGTGCCCAACTTGGCCACCACGCCCGCCAAGTCCTTGTCGTTCAGCATGCCGAAGACCGCGTGGGTATACGGATGGAACCCCATGTTGTCCAGGTTCTGCGCCAACACGGCCGCAGCATGCGGATTGTGCGCCACGTCCAGGATCACCGAAGGCTGGCCCGGCAGGATCTGGAAACGGCCCGGCAGCGAGGCCTGCAGCAGGCCCAGCCGCACGGCCTGCTGTTGCACCGGGAGGCGGTCTCGCACGGATTCCAGCGCGGCCAGCGCGGCCGAGGCGTTCAGCAATTGATTGGCGCCGCGCAGGGCCGGATAGGCCAGCGCGCTGCGGCGCTGTTCACGGCCGCCGTACGCCCACTGCTGGCGATCGCCGGAATAGTTGTAATCGCGCCCGAACAGCCAGAGGTCGGCGCCGATCTGCTCGACGTGGTCCAGGAGCGATTGCGGCGGCACGGGGTCGCTGCAGATGGCGGGGCGGCCGGCGCGGTAGATATGGGCCTTTTCGAAGCCGATTTTTTCACGGGTGTCACCCAGCCAGTCGGTATGGTCGAGGTCGACGCTGGTGACGATGGAGCAATCGGCGTCCACGATGTTGACGGCGTCCAGGCGGCCACCCAGGCCCACTTCCAGCACGACGGCGTCCAGGCGCGATTGCGAGAACAGGCGCAGGATGGCCAGCGTGGTGAATTCGAAGTACGTCAGCGAGACCTCGCCGCGGGCGGCTTCCACGGCCTGGAACTGCTCGATCAGGGCAGCGTCGGAAGCGATCTGGCCATTGACGCGGGCACGTTCGTTGAAGTCGATCAGGTGCGGGGAGGTATACAGCCCGACCTTGTAGCCGGCCGCCAGCAAGATGGCTTCCAGCATGGCACAGGTGGAACCCTTGCCGTTGGTCCCGCCAACGACGAATTTCACGCCGGACAATTCCAGCCCCATGCGCGCAGCCACTTCGCGGACGCGGTCCAGGCCCATGTCGATCGCAGTGGCGTGGATGGACTCCAGGTACTGCAGCCAATTGGACAGGGTGGCGGAGGCGTCAGGCGGACGAACAGGGGACATGGCGGGGTCGCGAAGTGAGATCAGCCTTGGATTTTAGCAGTCCGCGCACGGTGTTTTCCCTAATCCCCTAGGGCGCGGCACGGTATCTCGGGCGAAAAAGCGCTTGCCGATGTTTTTTTCATACGTGAAAATAAATTTATGTATGAGAATTTAAATGGATGACCATGACGCAACCGAAAACCCCCAACTGGCTGGTCCGCGAGGCCGACGTTCCGGGCTACCACCCCGCCAACCACACCGGCACGCTCAATCGCCGGCTGATCAGCCCCGAGACGGTCGGTGCTCGCGGCGTGGAAGTTCTGCTAGGTGTCATCGACAAGGGCAAAGGCGCCCTGCCCCATGCCCACCCCGGCATCGAACAGGTCTGTTATCTGATTTCGGGCACGGCACGCGCCCAGGTGCAGGACGAATGGGCCGACATGGGCCCGGGGGACTGCTGCTATTTCCCGCCCGACATCCCGCACGTCTTCACCGTGACCAGCGACGAACCCGCCCGCCTGCTGGTGATCTACACGCCGCCTTATGAAGAATCCCCCGATCGCGTGATCCGCGATTTCCCGGCATCACCCCCTGCCGCCTGACGGCGCAGCGACAGGCAGCGGACAAAGAGCCGCGCTTGACCCCACAAAAACTGGAGACAAACCATGCGAAACCTGAGCCTGCTGGGCGCCGCGCTGATTGGCGCAGCGGCCGTGATGGCGGCCCCCGCCACCCGCGCCGCCGACTATCCCAACAAACCCATCACCCTGATCGTGCCTTTCCCGGCCGGTTCGGGCACCGACGCCGTCGGCCGGATATTCGGATCCGAACTGTCGGCCATCCTGGGCCAGCAGATCGTCGTCGAGAACAAACCCGGCGCCAACGCCACCATCGCAGCCAGCTACGTGGCGCGCGCCAAGCCTGACGGCTACACCCTTTTCGTCACCACCAACACGTCGCACTCGGCCGCCCCCTGGCTGATGAAGAACGTGCCCTACGATCCGGTCAAGGACTTCACCCCCATCGCGCGCGGCGGCAACCTGCCTTTCATCCTGGTCGCGAATCCGAAGCGCCCCTGGAAGAATGTCGCCGACCTGGTGGCGGACGCCAAGAAGAACCCGGGACGCATCACCTATGCCAGCGGCAACAGCACCGGCATCGTCGCTGGCGCCACGCTGGCCGACCGCGCCAAGATCGACATCCTGCACGTGCCTTACAAGGGCACGCCTCAAGGCCTGACCGATGTGGTCGGCGGGCAGGTGGACTTCATGTTCACCGACCTGGCTTCCGGCCTGCCCTTCGTGCAATCGGGCCAGTTGCGCGCGCTGGCCGTGTCCACCGCCGAACGCAGCGCCATCGTGCCGGACCTGCCGTCCATGGCTGAGTCCGGCGTGAAGGACTTCGACCTGAATTCCTGGAACGGCTACTTCGGCCCGGCCGGACTGCCGCCTGACGTCGTGGCCAAACTGAACGCCGCCATCAACCAGGTCGTGGCCAAACCGGAAGTGAAGAAGCGCCTGGCCGGCCTGGGCTTCGACGCCTTCTCCAGCACGCCCGAGGCGTTTGCGCAGTTCGTCAGCGAACAACGCGACCTGTGGGGCAAGCTGATCCGCGACGCGGGAATCGAACAGCAATGACGCAGCGCATCCCCTCTGAGACGACATCCGGCGCCGGCCCGCTGACCGGCGTGCGCATCCTGGACCTGAGTTCGGTCGTGATGGGCCCCTACGCCACGCAGATCCTGGCCGACCTGGGCGCCGACGTGATCAAGGTGGAACCGCCCTCGGGCGACAACATGCGGGCCGTCGGCCCCATGCGCAACCCCGGCATGGGCCACCTGTACCTGCACCTGAACCGCAACAAGCGGTCCATCGTGCTGGACCTGAAGACGCCCGAGGGCCTGGACGCCTGCCTGAAACTGGCCGAAAGCTGCGACGCCCTGCTCTACAACATCCGGCCGCAGGCGATGGCCCGCCTGGGCTTGTCGTATGAAGCGGTGGCCGCGCGCAACCCGCGCATCGTCTACCTGGGCGCCTACGGTTTCGGCGAGGCCGGCCCGTACGCCGGACGGCCCGCCTACGACGACCTGATCCAGGGCCAGACCGGCATCGCCGCGCTGTCGGCCCAGCAAAGCGGCGACGTGCCGCGTTATGCCCCGCTGACGCTGGCGGACCGTGCCGTGGGCCTGCACGTGGGCATTGCCCTGGTGTCGGCGGTGCTGCACGCCAGGACGACGGGACGCGGCCAACAGGTCGAGATCCCCATGTTCGAAGGCATGGCGCACCTGGTGCTGGGCGACCATCTGGGCGGCGCCACCTTCGAGCCGCCGCTGGGCCCGACCGGCTACGCGCGCCTGCTGGCGCCACATCGCCGGCCTTACGCCACAGCCGACGGCTACATCTGCCTGCTGATCTACAACGATAAGCACTGGCGCAACTTCTTCGGTCTGATCGGCCGGCCGGAGCTTGAGCAAGATCCTCGTTTCTGCACGCATGGGGCGCGGGCCGCGCATATCAGCGAGGTCTACGCCTTTGTGGCGGAGGTGATCAGCACGCGCCCGAGCCAGGCATGGCTGGACGATCTGGCGCGCGCGGACATCCCCGCGTCCCAGTTGTACACGGTGGACGGGCTGCTGCAGGACGAGCATCTGGCGGCCACCGGGTTCATCCGCGAAATGGACCACCCCTCCGAAGGCCGGATACGCACGACCGCTCCGCTAGGCCAATACCAGGGCACGCCCACGGCCCTGCGCCGGCACGCCCCCAGGCTGGGCGAACACAGCCGCGAAGTGCTGGAGCAAGCCGGCTATGACGCCGCCCGGATCGACGCCCTGGTCGACCGCGGCATTACCCAAGATGGAAATAACTGATGGACTTTGCCTTCACCCCCGATCAATTGGCGCTGCGTGACGCCGTTGCGCGCATTTGCGACCGTTACCCCGATGAATACTGGCTGGAACGCGACCGCGAAGGCGGCTTTCCCGAGCCGCTGCACGCCGACCTGGCGCGCGACGGCTGGCTGGGCATCGCCATGCCGCAGGAATACGGCGGCGCCGGACTGGGCATGACCGAAGCCGCACTGATGATGCAGACCATCGCGGCCTCTGGCGCGGGGTTTACCGGTGCGTCCGCCGTCCATATGAATATCTTCGGCCTGAACCCGGTCGTCGTGTTCGGCAGCGACGAGCAGCGTGCGCGATGGCTGGAGCCGCTGATCGCCGGCCGCGAGAAGGCCTGCTTCGCCGTGACCGAGCCGGACGCCGGGCTGGACACCACCAAGCTGTCCACGCGGGCCGTCCGCCAGGGCGACGAGTATGTGGTGCATGGCCGCAAGATCTGGATCTCGACGGCGCAGGTCGCCAACAAGATGCTGCTGCTGGCGCGCACCACGCCGCTGTCCGAGGTGGACAAGCCCACTCAGGGGCTGTCGCTGTTCTATACCGATCTGGACCGTGAGAAGATCGAAGTGCGGGAGATTGAGAAAATGGGCCGCAAGGCCGTGGACTCGAACATGCTGTTCATCGACGGTTTGCGCATTCCGGTGGCCGACCGCATCGGCGAGGAAGGCCGTGGCTTTGAATACATCCTGCATGGCCTGAACCCGGAACGCATCCTGATCGCCGCCGAAGCGGTGGGCATCGGCCGCGCCGCGCTGGACCGGGCGGTGAAGTACGCCGGCGAGCGCACCGTGTTCGGCCGCCCCATCGGACAGAACCAGGGCATCCAGCACCCGCTTGCCCAGGCCTGGATGCAGTTGGAGGCGGCCGACCTGATGGTATTCAAGGCCGCCAGCCTGTACGACGCGGGCCAGCCTTGCGGGCCCTACGCCAACACCGCCAAGTACCTGGCGGCCGAGGCCGGCTACAACGCTTGCCAGACCGCCGTGATGACGCTGGGCGGCATGGGCTACGCCAAGGAATACCACGTGGAGCGCTTGCTGCGCGAGAGCTTCATCCCGCGGATTGCACCGGTCAGCCCGCAGCTGATCATGTGCTTCATCGCGGAAAAGGTGCTGGGGCTGCCAAAGTCGTACTGACGCCGTCTGTGCCGCGCCGCCTGGCGCGGCGGCGCCTCAGGCCTGCTGTTCCAGCCCGGTGCAGGCCGCCCGCAGGATCCGCGCATAGGCTTCCTGCTGCGGCTCGATCCGGTAGATCGGGCCGCCCACCGAGATCGCATAGTGCTCGCCCGACAGGGTGACCGGCCAGGCGATCGCGCCCACGTCCGCGATGGATTCTCCGCTGTTCATGAACCAGCCCCGCTGACGCGACCGCTGGATATCGTCCTGCAGCGCTTGCGGGGTGACAAGCGTGCGCTCGTTATAGCGGGTCATTGCCATGCCCGCCAGCATCATCTCGCGCGCGGGTTCGTCCATCAGCGACATCAACGCCTTGCCCAACGAGTTGGCATGAACGTCTTTGAACTCACCCGCAACGGGCGCATATCGGATGGTATGTGGGGAATCCAGCACATCCAGGTAGACCACGCGTCCGTCCTTCGTCAGCTTGGCAAACACCACGGTCTCGCGCGTGGCGTCCCTTAATTCGACGAGGCTGGGGTAGACCCGGTCCAGAACGGGGTCGGCCCGGGCAATGCGCTGGGCCATCGCCAATAGGCGGCCCGTGGGGTAGTAGCCCTGGCGCCGCCCGGTTTCGTACAGGTAGCCCAGGCCGGTCAGGGTGCGGATCAGCGCCAGGCAACTGGAAACCGGAACGTCCAGCAGCCGGGCCAGCTCCGACAAGGGCAGCGCGCGTTTTTCGCGGGCAAAGGTTTCGATGATTTCGATAACTCGCAGCGCCGTCTTGACACTCATTGCCCGATCCGAACTATTTAGCACGTGAAACATCTGCCTCGCCGAGGGCTAAAGTTCCCTGCGGGCATGCCGTTATGGTAGCTGAGAATTCCCTGAAAACAGCGCGTTCCTCCGAGACGCCCACATCGCCGCTGGAGTGATCATGGCCGTAACCCCCTTAGCACCCGCTACGTACGCACCTGCTGCGATGACGCAGGCGCACGTCGTGGCCGAACCGGCCGTGAGCGTCACGCCCGCCGCCGCAACGACCAATAGCGGCGCTTCCGACAGCGCCACGTCGGACCAATCAGACTCGCAGAAGCTGCCCTTGGACAAGGCGCTGGACGAAATCAACGATCAGATGAAGGCCTGGTCCACGCAACTTCAGTTTGAGATCGATCCCAACGTACATCAGGTCGTCGTGTCGGTGGTGGATGCGGAAACCGGTGACGTACTTCGCACCATCCCCAGCGAAACGGTGCTGAAAATCGCCAAAATGATCGTGAACATGCAAGGCAATGGCATCAAAACCACAGCTTGATACGCCCCTTAAAACGGCGTTTATCGCTTATTTTGGCGCCAATCTGTGAGAGAAGCACCGAATTAGGCCCGCCTTATGCCCTTACCCGGCCAATCGCCGGCACCGTATTTTTGACAGAATCGCTTCGCAAGAAAGGAATTTCACATGGCTTCCATCACTAACCTCGGCTCGACCACCGGTTTGCCCCTGGAAAAGATCCTGACGGATCTTCAGGCCGCCGAGGACAAAAAGCTGAGTCTGTTCACCAATCGCCAAGCCAGTTACGAGGCTCGCGTGAGTGCGTACGGCCAAGTGCAGAGCGCCGTGGAGGCCTTGCAGAAGGCTGCCGCCGCCCTCGGCAAATCGTCGACGCTGGATGCCGTGAAACCCAATGTGGTCGGCGACGGCCTGACCGCGACCATCGGTGAAGATGGTGCGACGGTGGGCGAATATGCTATCAACGTGAAGAAGCTGGCGACCGCCCAGACCCTGCAATCGGGTGTCGTGGCCGACCGGACCGCCACCAACGGCGCGACCGGTTCGTTCGAAATCGAATTGACCGATGGCACCAAGCGCACGATCGACGTGTCGGGCGATACGTCGCTGAACGGTATCGCGAAGGCCATCAACGCAGATGACAAGGCGGGTGTGCGCGCCACCATCATCACCGACGGCGATGGCGCAAGCTATCTGATGCTGAGCGCCAAGGACACCGGCGAACAGGCTTCGGTGAAGACCATCACGGTGACCGGCAGCCAGTCGCTCCAGGACATCCTGAGCTACAACAACAGCCCGACCGACAAGCTGGTGCAACAGACCGCCGCCACGGATGCGGAAGTCGAAATCAACGGCATTACCGTCAAGAGCAGCAGCAACAACATTTCGACGGCGATCGACGGCGTCACACTGAATCTGACGGCCAAGACCGAACCCGGCAAGACCGTCACCCTGAAGCTGCAAAGCGATACGTCGGTGGCCAGCAAGGCAGTGCAGGATTTCGTTGCCGCCTACAACTCGCTGCAATCGACGATCACGAAGTACACCGCCTTTGACGTTACCGCACAGACGAACCAGGCCTTGACGGGCGACGGCACGGCGCGCGGCATCCAGTCGGCGATGTCGAACGCCCTGCAAGTGGTCACCCAGGAAGGCAGCATGCGTTCGCTGGGCGATCTGGGCATTACGACCGACCCCAAGACCGGCGTGTTGAAGCTGGATCAGACCAAACTCGACAAGGCGTTGACTTCCAACCCGGCCGACGTCAAACGCATCATGACCTCGGCCGACGGCCTTGCCGCCAAGTTCGACAATGCCTCCAAGGCGATTCTTGGCAGCAACGGTTCGATCCAGATCCGCAAGGACGGCCTGAACGAGTCGATCAAGGACGTGAAGGACCAACTGGCGCGTGCCACCGCTTCCAGCGTCGCCTCCATGGCCGCCATGCGCGCCCAGTTCGTTGCGCTGGACAAGTTCGTGTCGCAGCAGACGGTGACCGCCAACTACCTGACCCAACAGTTCGCGGCATTAGCCAAATCCAAGTAATTTATAGAAGATGCATTAATGACTTACGCCGCTCGCCGTCCCACTGGCTCGCATTCTGTCCGCTCCTACGCCGATATCGGCCTGGAAACGCAGATCTTGGGCGCCAGCCCGGAACGGCTGATTTCCCTGCTGTACCTTGGCGCCCGCGCAGCGATCGGGCAGGCCCGCATTCACATGCAGGAAGCCAGGGTGACGGAGCGCGGCGCGGCCATTTCCAAGGCGATCAAGATCGTCGACGAGGGCCTGAAGACCGGACTGAACATGGAGGCAGGCGGCGAGATCGCTGAGAATCTCGCCCGCCTCTACGATTACATCGTCCGTACGCTTTTGATGGCGAATCTCAAGGCAGACCCCGAGCAGCTTGAAATTGCCGACCGCCTGTTGGCGGATCTGGCCGAGGCTTGGCAGACTTCCATCGACCGCCCTGTCGGCGGCACGCAGCCTTGATGGCACGGCGCAAACGAACCCAGCCCGCCAGCAAACGCCCGAGATTTCCATGACGTCCCTTACCCAGCCCACCACTCCCATCCTGGAACGCTACCAGGAAATCGCCTTCATCACGGGCGAAATGCTTGCAGCCGCCCAAGCCGGCGACTGGGATGCCGCGATGGTCCATGGGCAACAATATTGCGAGCAGGTCGAGCGCCTGCGCATGACTGAACGCACGGTTCCGCTGGATGACGCCGCGCGCGCCATGAAATATGACTTGCTTGTGCGCATCCTGGAGAACGACGCGCTGACGCGCGACCTCGCGCTGCCGCAACTGGCCCGACTGGGCGAACTGCTGGGACGCATGAAGCGCCAGCAGACGCTGCTGTCGGCCTACGGTAACCAGGCGCCTGAAGAATGAGCGTAGGTCCCGCCGCACTCGGCAACGTCCTGGTGCAGCGGTTGGACGCCGTGCTTGGCACGACGATGTCCGCCGCTACCGCCAATCAGGTCTCCGGCGCACGGCCGGACGCGGTCAGCCAGCCCGGAGGCTTGGATAAGCCTGGCTCGTCGGATGGCTCCACCCGCGATTCCCGGCAAGGCATACAGACTGGCGGCGCCCGAGGCGACCGCCAGAATACTGTTGTCGACGCCAAGACCGCCGCCGCCCTGGCGCTGGCTGCCCGTGGACTCGTCACCAGCAGCGACACTACTGCGTCGGCCCCGACCACGCTGGGCACAACCGCCCGGACGATTCTTGCCTTGCTGGCCCAGTATCCCGAGGCCGCGCCTGCCGTGCAGGGGCGCGCCCCGCTTTGGAACGCCAACGGCGCGCCGGGCCAAACCGCTGGTCAAACCCCGTCCGGACAGCAGGCCGCAGCGACTGCGGGCCAACCCACGCCTGCCGCGACGCCGGCGCCGGCCCAGCCTGCGGCCGCAGCCAGCCTCGCCACCGCCGCGGATACCGCCGCAGCTACCAAGCTTGCGCGACCCGCCGGCCCGGCGGACGCCAACGCCGCCCGCGGCGCCGATGCCGCTGCTCACGCCTCGCAGGCGGCAAGCGGCCCGTCCGCCCGTTTGCTGGGCCAGGCATTGCGCCAGGCCCTGCAAACCAGCGGCCTGTTCTACGAATCGCATCTGACGAACATGGTCTTCGGGCGACTCAGCCCGTCGTCGCTGCAGAACGAGCCCCAGGCCAAACTGAGCAAAGACGACATCCCGCAGAACACCATGACGACACGCGCCCGGCCGGAGGCCCCTGCCTCGGGACGCGCAGGCGGCGGCGCGGATGCGCCCTCCGGCGCCGGATCGTCCTCCACCTCGGCACCGGGTGCGCCGATCACCGGCATCCACCAGGACCTGACGGTGCTGGTGCGTCAGCAGCTGGACGTGCTGGCCAACCAGTCGCTGACCTGGCAAGGCGAAGCCTGGCCGGGCACCCCGATGGAATGGGAAGTAGAACGCGACCCTTACGGCGGCGATCCCGATTCGGCCACGCCCACCTGGGCTACGCGCCTGAAGCTGGATCTGCCCCGGCTTGGCCTGGTGGACGCCCGGCTGAACCTGGCCGGCGACCAGATCGTCCTGCAACTGGTTGCGCCCCTGGCGGCCGCCGAGATCAATGACTCGTCCGACCAACTGCGATCGCGTCTCCTCGCCGCAGGCCTGACCCTGAGCAACCTGGCGGTCAGCGTGACGGAACCCCGCGCCATCGACCCGAACGACCTCTGATGAGCACCACCTCCTACGCCGAGGACAACGGCCGCAACGCCAATCGCAACGCGGCAGTCGCCATTTCGTATGACGACAAGGACGGCGCTCCGCGCGTCGTCGCCAAGGGCTACGGCCAGTTGGCCGACACCATCGTCCGTGCCGCCGAAGAAAACGGCTTGTACGTGCACGAGTCCCGCGAACTCGTCGGGTTGCTCATGCAGGTGGACCTGGACGCACATATTCCCCCCCAACTGTACGTAGCAGTGGCAGAATTGCTGGCCTGGCTCTATCGCCTGGAATCGCGCGAGCTTCCCGAAGCCGCGCCACCCGCCTGACCTCACTCTCTAAGGACCACCATCGTGTTGGATGCCAGCGACCCGGAATTCCTGCTGACCCGGCCGGAAGACATGCGCTCAGCCTTGTTTGAACTGACGCACCCCGACAGCCACATCCTCGTGCGCGATGCCGCCGACCGCGAGATGGCCGTGCTTGTCCTGGGCGCGGACAAGCACACCCGCCAGTTCTTCTGGCGGCCCCGCGACTACGCGGGCGCCGACTTCGAGCAGTCCGACAGCATGGGCCTATTGAGCGGCACCACTTTCCATTTTCACGCCACTGCTTACGGCGGCGTGCAAATCAGGTTCCGCGTGCAGCGGCCAGAGGTGATTCAATTCGACGACGGCAGCGCGGCGTTGGTGTCGCCCTTTCCCGATCGGCTCGCCCGCATCCAGCGGCGCAAGATGTTTCGCGCATCGCTGGCCGGCAGCGCCAACTTGTGCCAGGCCAGCTGGCAACCGGCGCCCAAAGAAAAGCCCTACAGCTTCACAGTGCGCGACCTGTCGGTCGATGGCGTGGGCCTGCGGGTCGGACTGGCAGTGCCAGTGCTGCCCGAGCGCGGCACGGTGATGGAAGCCGTGCACCTGGACTTCGGTGAATTGGGCAAGCTCAGCGCCGATCTGGAAGTGCGCAACGTCTACCCGATTTCGGGCCAGCCGATGATCCAGCCGGGAACACCAGAAGACGAGGCGCCCAGGCACGTGTCGCTGACCGGCGAACCGCCGATGAGCCACGTGGGCGCCGTATTCCTGAATCTGGATGCGCGCCAGGAGAACTGGCTGCAGAAAGTGGTGTGGCGCCTTGAGAAAGGCGCGCAGCGCGACTGATACGCCCGAGGGGGCAGCAAGGAAAGCCCCCCGTTTCTTTCCTTGGCCTTAAACGGCCATAGAGGAAATTTCCTTGTAGGCGGCAACCAGCTTGTTGCGCACCTGCACAGCCGTCTGAAAGCCGATACTGGCTTTCTGCATATCGATGATCACATCATTGAGCGAAATGTCGGGCGCGCCCATTTCGAAGGCCTTCGCCTGGGCGGACGATGCGTTCTGCGCCGCGGTCACGCGGCGGATCGAGCGCTGCAGCTCGGCAGCGAAGCCGTCGGGCTGGCCGACCATTTCACCGGCGGCGAGATTGCCGGTTTCCGCCTTGCTCACGACGGAGCGCATCTGCTGGAGCATGCTTTCGATGCCGGACAAGCCTGATACAGCCATTACCTGATTCCTTGCTGGTGGGGCATGACGCCAATGTTGTGCAGAGCGTAACGCCGATCGCGCGCGCCCATAGCCGATAAAAACCGCCAAAAACCCCGACATTTCCTCGAATGCCGCCAGCTAGGCGCACACCCATGGCCGCGGCTTTCGCCTTGCCGTCGACATAGAGGATAAGTAACGCCAAAAACCGGCTGTTTTCATCGATTGGGATTGTCGTACCAACGGCAATAATCCAGGCTCTCCCCAGACCAGAAGCACGTTGCATGTGTAATCTGCCCTACCCAGACATGAAGTCCTTTTCCCTGCTCCGCGTAGCCAGCGGGAGCCATCGATGAATCAGCAGGCCACTCTGAGTTCGTCGCTGCTGGCGAAGTTCCCCGCCCTGGAAAAGATACGCGCGCTGCCCAAGCCTATCCTGCTTGGCGCGGCGGCCGCCGTCGTTGCGCTGGTCGTTGCTGCCGTGATGTGGGGCAGCGAACCCAAGTACAAGGTCCTGTTCTCGAACCTGGACGACCGCGATGGCGGTGCCATTGTGACGGCGCTCGGCACAATGAACGTGCCCTACCGTTACAACGAGACCGGCACTGCCTTGCTGGTTCCGGCCGACCGCGTCTACGACGCCCGGTTGCAACTGGCTTCACAAGGGCTTCCGCGTGGCGGCTCGGTCGGTTTCGAGCTGATGGACAACGCCCGCTTCGGCGCCAGCCAGTTCGCTGAGCAGATCAACTACCAGCGCGGCCTGGAAGGCGAGCTGGCTCGTTCGATCGAAGCGATGCACACCGTGCAGCACGCCCGCGTACACCTGGCCATGCCGCGCCAATCGCTGTTCGTGCGCGAACGCCAGGCGCCCACGGCGTCGGTGCTGCTGAACGTCTACCCGGGCCGCAGCCTGAGCGACGCCCAGGTATCGGCGATCTCGTGGCTGGTGGCCTCCAGCGTGCCCGAACTGACCGCTGAGAATGTATCGATCGTCGACCAGAACGGGCGCCTGCTGTCCGCGCCGCTGGGCGAAGGCCGCGGCATGGACGCTGACCAGATGCGCTTTGTGCGCGAAATGGAACAGCGCACGGTCGAACGCATCCTGACCATCCTGAATCCGCTGGTCGGCCCGGGCAACGTCCACGCCCAGGCCAGCGCCGACGTCGACTTCGCCCGCCGCGAAGAGACCTCCGAAGTCTATCGCCCGAACCAGGAACCGGGCCAGTCCGCCATCCGCAGCCAGCAGACCAGCGATTCCACCCAGCGCGGCGTGAACCCCGCCCAGGGCGTGCCCGGCGCGCTGTCGAACCAGGCCCCGGCCAACGCACAGGCCCCGATCGCCAACCCGCCCGCGCCGCAACCGCCCCGCCCGGGCCAGCCGCAACAGCCGGCCAATGCGCAGCAACAGCAGACGGGCACGCAGACGGCCACGACAAACCTGAACGAGCGCCGCGACGCCACTACCAACTATGAAGTGGACCGCACCATCAGCCACATCAAGCAGCCGGTGGGCAATCTGAAGCGCCTGTCAGTCGCCGTGGTGGTGAACTACATCCGCGACAAGGACGGCGAGCCCCAAGCCCTGCCGCCCGAAGAACTGAACAAGCTGACCAACCTGGTCCGCGAAGCCATGGGCTATTCCGAAACGCGCGGCGACTCCCTGAACCTGGTGAACAGCCAGTTCAACGATGGCCCGCCGCCGGTGCCGATGTGGCGCGACCCGGAAATGATCGCCCTGTTCAAGACCATCCTGGCTTGGCTGGTGGGTCTGGTGGTTGCTCTCTGGCTGTACCGCAAGGTTCGCCGCTCGGTCACCGAGTACCTGTATCCGCCGGTTGATCCGGAAATGGCTGAGGCCGAGCGCGTCGAAGCAGCCCGCGAGGCCCAGGACGTGGCCCGCTCGAAGGAAGTCAGCCGTTACGAAGACAACCTGGAACGCGCCCGCACGATGGCCAATAAGGATCCGCGCGCCGTCGCGATGGTTCTGCGCACCTGGATGAGCAAAGATGAAAAATGATTCCACCCCGATGGACGGCATGACGCGCAGCGCCGTCTTGATGATGTCGCTGGGCGAGGACGCGGCAGCCGAGGTCTTCAAATACCTCAGCGCCCGTGAAGTGCAGCAGGTCGGCGCCGCGATGGCCAGCCTGAAGCAGGTCACGCGCAATGACGTGGCTGTCGTGCTGGAAGAATTCCGCCAGGAAGCCGATCAGTTCATGGCCGTCACGCTGGGCTCGGACGACTACATCCGCAGCGTCCTGACCAAGGCGCTGGGCAGCGACCGCGCAGCCGGCCTGATCGAAGACATCCTGGAAGCCGGCGACGGCGGCAGCGGCATCGACGCGCTGAACTGGCTGGACCCCAACACCGTGGCCGAGCTGATCGGCGACGAACACCCGCAGATCATCGCGACCATCCTGGTCCACCTGGAGCGCGACCGCGCCGCCGGCGTGCTGGCCTTGCTGACCGATCGCCTGCGCAACGACGTCATGCTGCGCATCGCCACCTTCGGCGGCGTGCAGCCTGCGGCCTTGTCGGAACTGACCGAAGTGCTGAATTCCGTGCTGGCTGGCCAGGGCGCCAAGCGCAGCAAGATGGGCGGCGTGCGCACAGCGGCCGAGATCCTGAACATGATGAATTCCTCGGACGAGGAAACCGTCGTGGCCAGCCTGCGCGAACGCGACAACGACCTGGCACAGAAGATCATCGACGAGATGTTCGTCTTCGACAACCTGCTGGATGTCGAGGACCGGGCTATCCAGCTCATCCTGAAGGAAATCGACAACGACACGCTCATGGTCGCGCTCAAGGGTGCGCCGGAAGAGCTGCGCGCCAAGTTCCTGCGCAACATGTCCAGCCGCGCGGCCGAAATGCTGCGCGAGGACCTGGAAGCCCAGGGTCCGATCCGCATGTCGAAGGTCGAAGCCGAGCAGAAGAAGATCCTGCAGATCGCCCGCCGCCTGGCCGAAAGCGGCCAGATCGTCCTGGGCAATTCTGGAGACGACGCGTATGTCTGAAGCGGACAACGGCGCGACGACGCTCATCTCGCGCAGCGCCGCCTGGCGGCGCTGGCAGATGCTGTCGTTCGACGAGCCGGCGGCCGTCGAAGTCGAGCCGGAGCCCGAACCCGATCCGGGTCCGGATCCCGCCGTGGTGATGGCGCAGCTGCGCGCCCAGGCGATGGCCGAAGGGCGCGAGGAAGGTTACACGCACGGCCACGCGGCCGGCGTGGAAGCGGGCCAGCAAACGGGACACGATGCGGGGTTCGCCGCGGGACGCGAAGCCGGTTTCGCAGAAGGCCTGGCCCAGGCGCGCGAGCAAGGCGCGGCCGAAGCGCAGCGCCTGCACACGCTGGTCGAAGCCTGCGCCGCATCGCTGGGTTCGCTGGAAGAAAAAATGGGCCAAAGCTTGTTGACGCTTGCCCTGGACATCGCGCAGCAGGTCGTGCGCACGACGCTGGCCGAACAGCCTGAAACGGTTGCCGCCGCCGTGCGCGACGTGCTGCACATCAACCCGTCAGCCGGCGGCCAGATGCGCTTGTGGGCCAACCCCGACGACATCGAGCTGATCCGCCTGCACCTGGCGGACGAACTGAAAGAAGGCCATTGGCGCGTGCTGGCCGATGAATCCATCGCGCGCGGCGGTTGCCGCGCCGAAACGCCCTTCGGCGACATCGACGCCACGCTGCAGACGCGCTGGCGCCGGGTAGCGGCCTCGCTGGGCCGCAATGTCTCCTGGGAGGAGCCGGCGTGAACAGCCATCCGGCTCCGGCACAGCCCGGCCAGACGGCCGCGCCGCTGTCGTCCGCGCCCGCCGTTGCAGCACCTGCCGTCCCGGTCATCGACCGCTGGAAGACGCAGCTGGAGATCGGCTCGATCCGCGCCGCGTCGACCGACCCGTGGCTGGTCAGCGGCAAGATCACCCGCGCGACCGGCTTGGTGCTGCATGCCACCGGCCTGCGCCTGCCCGTCGGCGCGGCCGCCCGCATTGAAATCGCGCGTGGCCATGACCATTGGGCCGACGCCGAAGTCGTGGGTTTCGACGGCCACACGTTGTACCTGATGCCGCAGGCCGACATTTCCGGCCTGCCGCCCGGCGCGCGCGTCGTGCCCGGCGAACCGCCCGTGCAACGGCAGATCCCGCTGCCGCGCAAGGCAGAATTGAACGGCAACGCCAAGCCTCAGCTTGGCCGCCACCTGCCGGTGGGCAACGCCCTGCTGGGCCGCGTGCTGGACGGTGCGGGCCGCCCGCTGGACGGGCTGGGCCCGCTGACGGGCGCTGAACTGGCGCCACTGTCCGCCCTGCCCATCAACCCCTTGTCCCGTGCACCGATCGACACCGTGCTGGACACGGGCGTGCGCGCCATCAACGGGCTGCTGACCGTCGGGCGCGGCCAGCGCATGGGTCTCTTCGCCGGTTCCGGCGTGGGGAAATCCGTGTTGCTGGGCATGATGGCGCGCTACACCAAGGCCGACGTGATCGTCGTGGGCCTGATTGGCGAACGGGGCCGCGAAGTCAAGGAATTCATCGAGCACAACCTGGGCCCCGAAGGCCTGGCGCGCTCGGTCGTAGTGGCGGCGCCCGCCGACGTATCGGCCCTGCTGCGCCTGCAAGGCGCGGCCTACGCCACGCGCCTGGCCGAACACTTCCGCGACCAGGGCCTGGATGTGCTGCTCATCATGGACTCGCTGACCCGCTACGCCATGGCGCAACGGGAAATTGCGCTGGCCATCGGCGAACCGCCCGCCACCAAAGGCTACCCGCCGTCGGTGTTCGCCAAGCTGCCCATGCTGGTCGAACGCGCCGGAATGGGCGCGCCCGGCCCGTCGGGCAAGGCCGGATCCATCACCGCGTTCTACACCGTGCTGGCCGAAGGCGACGACCAGCAGGATCCGATCGCCGACTCGGCGCGCGCGATCCTGGACGGCCACGTGGTGCTGTCGCGCCATCTGGCTGAAGCCGGCCACTACCCCGCCATCGACATCGAGGCGTCGATTTCCCGTGCGATGACCTCGCTGATCACGCCGCAGCAGTTCGCCGTCGTGCGCCGGTTCAAGCAGAACCTGTCGCGCTACCAGCGCAACCGCGACCTGATCGCCGTCGGCGCCTACGCCGCCGGCAACGATCCGCAGCTGGACGAAGCCATCGCCCGCTACCCCCGTCTGGAGGCGTTCTTGCAGCAGGACATCGGCGAGAACGTCGGCTACGACGACGCCGTCAACCAGTTGCGCGCCAGTTTCGAGTTAAGGGACACCTATGCCTAGCCAATTGCCCTTGGACATGCTGATCAACCTGGCCAAGGAAAGCACGGACGAAGCCGCGCGCCTGTTGGGCCGGCTCAGCGCCGAGCGCACCAATGCCGAGCGCCAGTTGGGCATGCTGAACGATTACCGCCAGGATTACCTGGAGCGCCTGCAGCAGGCGATGACGACGGGAATGTCGGCCAGCGACTGCCATAACTACCAGCGCTTCATCGGCACCCTGGATGACGCGATCAGCCAGCAGCAGACCGTGCTGCGCCAGGCAGACGAGAACCTGGCCAAAGGCCGCCAGTACTGGCAGCAGGAAAAACGCAAGCTCAATTCCTACGATGCCCTGGCGCAGCGCGAAATGCGCGCGCAGGCCGTCGTGGAATCCCGCCGCGAACAGCGCGCCAACGATGAATACTCCGCCCGCCTGGTCCAGCGCCAGGCCGGCCTGCATTAAGCAATACCTCACAGGAAGCCCAAGATGACCGCTCCCCTGCCCTTGCCCACGATCGCACCCGTCGCGCAGACGTCGATCGCCGACGCGCTTGGCGCCAACAAGTCCGCGTCCGCGAACAAGAAAGGCCCGAGCTTTTCCGACGTACTGGCCCAGCAGCGTCCGAAGCCGTCCGCCGATTCGCGCCCCGCGAACAACGGCGCCAAGACGCCCGGCAAGAACACCACCGCCAACGACCCGGCCAGCAAGGCTGAAAACGCCGCTGCCGGCGCGATCGACGATGCGGTGAAGACCGCCGCCGCCGCGGAAGCCGGCGCAATGGCGGTTGCCGCCACCCAACAACCGGCCGCGCCGGTCTTGCCGCAGCAAGCGCTTGAAATCGCCGCCCAGGCGGCTGAACAAGTGCAGCTTGCCCGCGGCAACGCCGAAGCCGCCGCCGCGGCGCTGGGTTCCGGCGCGGCCGTGCTCAACGCCACGCTGAATGCCGCCAACGTCAACGCCGGCGCCGCCGCCGCGCCTGGCACGCCGGTCGCCGCAACGGCCCAACAGGCCGAAGCTGCCGCCGCGCTTGCCGCGCGCGATGCCCAGGCCGCCCTGCCGGTGGTGACCGCCGCCGTCAAGCCGGGCAGCGCCGTGGCCCCGGCTGTGGAAGCCGCGCCCGCCAACGCGAAGCCTGCGGCGAAGACCGAGTCGATTCGTCTTGCCACCGACCTTACGCTGCCGCGCGTACCGCGCGATGCCCGCGCCGAGACCGAACACACAACAACGCTGCCGGCACGCACCGAAGAAGAACTGACCGCGGCGTTGACCAGCACGGCGCAGCAATTCCAGGCCCCGCAACACGGCGCTTCGGCCCAGGATCATCTGGCCCAGGCCTTGGCCGCCGCGACCCAGCGCCAAGCCGCGCCCGTGGTGAATCAAGCCGCTGTTGCCGCACCGGCCGTGCCCGTCGTGATGCAGATCGCCACCCCCGTGGGCGGCACGCATTGGGGTACCGAACTGGGCCAGCAAGTCGTGATGATGAGCACCAACGCGCGCCAAGGCATGCAAACGGCAGAACTGCGCTTGGATCCGCCCGACCTGGGCCCCTTGCGCGTCAGCCTGAACCTGGCCGATGGCGTGGCTAGCGCCTCGTTCGTGTCGGCTCACGCGTCAGTGCGCCAGGCGATCGAAACCGCTATCCCGCAATTGCAGCAAGCGCTGGCGCAAGCCGGTATTTCATTGGGCCAGACCAGCGTCGGCGAACAGGCCGCGCAGCAGGAATTCGCGCAACAACAGGGCGGCAATGGCTCGCAACGTCAGAACGGCGGCGGATCGGTGGTTGCCGATGCGGCGGCCGGCAACGCCGCGCCCGTCGTGCCCTCGCCGCGCAATGCCAACGCCCTGGTCGACACCTTCGCGTAGCAAACAGGCGGCCCGCGGCCAGCAATGGATGCGGGCAGTGCAGCAATAGCTTGAGATACGCGGCTTTCGCCCTGTTTTTCGCCTCCAAGCCGAGGCGGGAATTGGGGCAGAATGCTTTCATCCACTAAGTATCCGTTTTCACCAGCGGCCCAATACGCATCGAAACCGAGATGGCGACTTCCAAAACCTTATCCGCGCCGTCGGGCGCGAAGACCTCCGGCGGCATCGGCCGCATCCTTCGCCCGATCCTGGCCATACTGGTCCTGCTCCTCGTCGCCGCCGCCAGCGCCGGCGCAACCTGGTTCATCACCCAACGCATGCAGCAGCCGCAAGCCGGCGCCGCGGTGCAGTTGGGCGTGGGCCAGGTCCCGGGCGGCCAGCCTGGCCAACCCGGTCAGCCGGGCCAGCCCGGCCAAGGCCCGCAGGCAGCGCCGACGACCTTCGTCGCCCCGCCTGCCGCTCCTGTCGCCGTGCCTGCGCCGATCTTCGTGCCGATCGAAGCATTCACCGTCACGTTGCAGAACGCCGACACCGAACGCATCATGCACGTGGGCCTGACCCTGCGCGTCAGCGACGAACAGACCCGCACCCGGCTTGAAAAGTACATGCCTGAAGTGCGCAGCCGCATCCTGATGGTGCTGTCCTCGCAATCGCCCACCGGCGTGCAGACGCAGCAAGGCAAGACGGATATGGCCACCGCGATCAAGCAGGCGGTCAACCGCCCCTTCTCGCCCCTGCCGGACGGCCAGTATGTCACCGACGTACTGTTCACGGCGTTCGTGGTGCAATAAGCATGGCCTACGAGGCATTCCTTTCACAGGACGAAGTCGATGCGCTGCTTGCCGGCGTCACCGGCGAGAGCGACAGCAAGACCGAGGCGGCCAGTACCAACGATGGCGCGCGCGCCTATGACCTGAGCTCGCCCGAACGCGTCGTGCGCCGCCGCATGCAGACGCTGGAGTTGATCAACGAACGTTTCGCGCGCCATATGCGCAACGTGCTGTTGAACTTCATGCGCCGCAGCGCGGACATCACGGTCGGTTCGATCAAGATCCAGAAGTACGCCGATTTCGAACGCAACCTGCCCGTGCCGAGCAATCTGAACATGATTCAGATGAAGCCCCTGCGCGGCACGGCGCTCTTTACTTACGACCCGAACCTGGTGTTCCTGGTCATCGACAGCCTGTTCGGCGGCGATGGCCGCTACCACACGCGCGTCGAAGGCCGGGATTTCACCACGACCGAACAGCGCATCATCCGGCGCCTGCTCAACCTGACCCTGGAAAGCTACGGCAAGTCCTGGGATCCCGTCTATCCGATCGAATTCGAGTACGTGCGCTCGGAGATGCACACCAAGTTCGCCAGCATCACCGGCAACAATGAAGTGGTGGTCGTCACCTCGTTCCATATCGAATTCGGCGCGACCGGCGGCGACCTGAACATCTGCTTGCCCTACTCCATGATCGAGCCGGTGCGCGATCTGCTGACGCGGCCGCTGCAGGAGACCACGCTGGAAGAAGTGGACCAGCGCTGGTCGCAGCAGTTGTCGCGCCAGGTTCGCAGCGCCGACATCGACGTGGTCGCAGAGTTCGCGCGCATCCCCTCGTCGATCCGCGAGCTGATGAGCCTGAAAGTGGGTGACGTCCTTCCCGTGGACGTGCCCGAAACCATCATTGCCAATGTGGATGGCGTGCCGCTGATGGAATGCGGCTACGGCGTCTTCAACGGCCAGTACGCGCTGCGCGTACAGAACATGTTTACCTACGATACCGATTCACACGAGGCCCCCGACCATGACTGACAAGAACGAGCCTGGCACCGGCTCGTCCCCGGCCGACGACTGGGCCGACGCGCTCGCCGAACAATCCCGCGCCAATCCGCCCACCCAGGCCGACGGCCTGAAGCCGCAGGACGACTGGGCAGCCGCGATGGCTGAACAATCCGCCGCCACGCCGGCAGCCCCTGCACAGGCCGCGCCCGCCGCGCCTGCTGCGCCGGCACCGGCGCCGGCAAAACCTGCCGCGCAATCCGCCGCGCAGTCGGTGTTCAAGCCCCTGGCAGGCGCCACCGCCGGCGCCGGCACCGATATCGATCTGATCATGGACGTGCCCGTCCAGTTGACGGTCGAACTGGGACGCACCCGACTGACCATCAAGAACCTGCTCCAGCTGGGCCAGGGCTCGGTCGTCGAACTGGACGGCCTGGCCGGCGAGCCGATGGACATCTTCGTCAACGGCTACCTGATCGCCCAGGGCGAAGTCGTCGTCGTCGAAGACAAGTACGGTATCCGCCTGACCGACATCATCACCCCGTCCGAGCGGATCAACCGCTTGAACAACCGTCGTTGACGGCACCGGCGCCATGACCGAATCCTCTCTGCTGCGCGTCATCATCGGCCTTGTGCTGGTGGTGGCCGCCATCCTGGTTTCGGCATGGCTCGCCAAGCGCGCAGGATTGACCCAGCGCGGCGGCGGCAACCTGCTCAAGCAGGTCGCCAGCCTGCCGGTTGGTGCGCGCCAAAGCATCGTCGTCGTCGAGATCGACAACACCTGGCTGGTGGTGGGCGTCAGCCCTAACCAGATCAGCACCCTGCATACCCTGCCCGCCGGCCAGTTGCCGGAGGGTTCGCCCTTGCCCGCCGCAGCATTCGCGGCCAAGCTGGGCCAGGCGCTCAAGCGCCGCTAGCGCCACCTGCGCGATCCAAGCGATACCCATGAGTTTGCTCACCCGCACGACCTCCACCCGCGCCCGCCAGAACGCGCTGCCGTTGCTGGCGGCCGCCGCCGTGCTGGGCCTGGCCTTCTTTCCCGCCGGCGTCGTCGCCCAGGCCACGCTGCCGGCGCTGACCACCACTCCCGGCCCCAACGGCTCCGAGACGTACTCGCTCAGCATGCAGACGCTGCTGCTGATGACCTCGCTGTCGTTCCTGCCGGCCGCGCTGCTGATGATGACCGGCTTCACCCGCATCATCATCGTGCTGGGCCTGTTGCGCAGCGCAATGGGCACGGCGATGTCGCCGCCCAACCACGTGCTGATCGGGCTGGCGCTGTTCCTGACCTTCTATACGATGTCGCCGGTGTTCGACAAGATCTACGCCGACGCCTACAAGCCGCTGTCCGAGGGCTCGATCCAGTTCGAGACCGCCGTCGAACGGGCCGCGGGGCCGCTGCGCACCTTCATGCTGCACCAGACTCGCGAGAACGACCTGTCGCTGTTCGCCAACCTGGCCAAGCAGCCGGCACTGGAAGACCCCTCGCAAGTGCCGCTGCGCATTCTGGTGCCGGCGTTCATCACCAGCGAACTGAAGACTGCTTTTCAGATCGGTTTCACCATCTTCATCCCGTTCCTGATCATCGATCTGGTGGTCGCCAGCGTGCTGATGGCGCTGGGCATGATGATGGTGCCGCCCGTCACCGTGGCGCTGCCGTTCAAGCTGATGCTGTTCGTGCTGGCCGACGGCTGGAACCTGCTCATGGGCTCGCTCGCCCAGAGCTTCTACCAATAACGCCCGGAGCAGAATCGCCATGACAGCCGAAACCGTCATGACCATGGCCTACCAGGCGATGAAGATCGTCCTGGCAATGGCCGGCCCGCTGCTGCTGGTCGTGCTGGTGGTGGGTCTCGTCATCAGCATTTTCCAGGCCGCCACGCAGATCAACGAAATGACGCTGTCGTTCATTCCGAAGCTGCTGGCGATGTGCGGCGTGCTGGTGCTGCTGGGCCCGTGGCTGATCGGCGTGATGGTCGACTACATCCGGCAATTGATCGGCCAGATCCCCATGCTGGTGTCCTGAGCGGCCCGCGCCGCCAGACGCCAGACGCTTCCCTCATGATCGCCTTCACGCTCGAACAGCTCAACGGCTGGATCGGCCAGTTCCTCTGGCCGTTCGTGCGCATCCTGGCGCTGGTGGGCACGGCCCCCCTGTTCTCCGAATCCATCATCCCCGTCAAGGTCAAGGTCGGTCTGGCCTTTGTGCTGGCCGTCGCCGTCAGCCCGGCGCTGGACCCCATGCCGCCGATCGCGCCCGGGTCGTTCGCCGGCCTGTGGATGGTGATGCAGCAGGTGCTGATCGGCATCGCCATGGGCTTCACGATGCGCCTGGTGTTCGCCGCCGTGCAGACGGCGGGGGAATTCGTCGGCCTGCAAATGGGTTTGTCGTTCGCGTCATTCTTCGACCCCAGCTCCGGCGCCAACACCGCCGTACTTTCGCGCCTGTTCAACATCATCGCGATGCTGACCTTCCTGGCGTTGGACGGCCATCTCCTCGTCCTGGCGGCCTTGGTGCGGTCTTTCGACACACTACCCGTGGCCATGATCCAGCTGCATCAGAACGGCTGGGGAGTGGTCGTGGAATGGGGCAAGACCGTGTTCGTCTCCGGCCTGTTGCTGGCCCTGCCGCTGATCTGCGCGCTGCTGACCATCAACCTGGCGATGGGCATCCTGAACCGCGCGGCGCAGCAGTTGTCCGTGTTTTCGGTGGGTTTTCCGGTCACCCTCATCGTCGGCGTCACCGTGCTGACCGTGGTGCTGCCGCATGCTGGTCCCTTTTTGGAATCGCTGTTCGAATCCGGGCTGGGCGCCATGAGCCGGGTGGTCGACGCATTGGCGGGCCGATAGCCCCCTGCTTGGCCAGCTCGAAATCAGCACCATGCAAAACGGCCGCTTTTCAGCGGCCGCTTCGTTTGCAGGATGTTGATCGACCAGGCAGGTCAGGGCTGGCCGGTCAACCGGAATACGCGGATCGTTTCGCGCAGCGCGCCGGACTGGTTGCCCAACTGGACCACCGCGCCGCCCAATTCCTGCACCAACGCCGTGTTCTGCACCGTCATCACGTCCATCTGCGATACGGCGGAGTCCACCTGCTCGATGCCGCTGGATTGCTCCTGCGAAGCCTGCGAGATCTCGCCGATGATGTCCGTGACGCGATGCACGGCGGCCACGATTTCTTCCATCGTGGCACCGGCCTGCTCGGCCTGGGCCGACCCTTCCGACACGCGATCGACCGAATCTTCGATCAATCCCTTGATTTCCTTGGCGGCCTGCGCGCTCTTTTGTGCCAGGCTGCGCACCTCGCCGGCGACGACCGCGAAGCCCTTGCCGGACTCGCCCGCACGCGCGGCTTCCACCGCAGCGTTCAATGCCAGGATGTTGGTCTGGAACGCGATGCCTTCGATGATGCTGACGATGTCCGCGATCTTGCGCGAACTGTCAGAAATGCCGTGCATGGTGTTGACCACCTGGCCCACCGCCACGCCGCCGCGACGCGCGACGTCCATGCTGCTGGCGGCCAATTGATTGGCCTGGCGGGCGTTGTCGGCGTTCTGACGCACCGTCGAGGTCAGTTGTTCCATGCTGGCAGCCGTCTGCTGCAGCGAGGCCGCCTGCCCTTCCGTACGACCCGCCAGTTCCTGGTTGCCGCGGGCGATATGCACGGCCGCGTGCGTGGTGCCCTCGATGCCCCGGTAGACGTCCTGTGCAATGCCGATCAGGCTCTTGCGCATGACTTCCAGCGAAAACTTCAGGCTGCCCACTTCATCGTCAGAATCCGCCACGATCTGCGTGGTCAGGTTGCCGGCGGCGACCTGGCGCGCCATGTTGGCGGCATCCACCATCGGATCCAGCAGAGACCGCGACAGGCTCCAGCCCATGCCGAAAATGGCGATCACGCCCAGTGCAATGACGCCGCAGCCGAGGCTGGCGCCCAGGGTATCCAGCGTGGCCCAGTTAGCATGCAGCCCGTAGGCGCCCGCGCCCGCGACGATGCCGCCAGACAGCAGCGCATGGCGCAGCATGCGGCTACGCACGCTGCGCTTGAAGGGAAACGCCACGAGATCCAGTCCACGCCGCCAGCCCGCGCGCACGGGGCGGCCGCGGTGGATGCGCACGCCGCGCGCCGTGCCTTCGCGGATGCGGGCGTACAGCTCCTCGGCCATCTCCACCTGCTCGTCCGACGGACGCACGCGCACAGACGAATACGCGACGACTTCGCCGTTTTCGACAATCGGCGTGGCGTTGGCCAGCACCCAGTAGTAGCCCCCATCCTTGCGCCGGTTCTTGACGAGCCCCAGCCACGATTCGCCCGATTCCAGCGTATCCCACAGATCCGCATAGGCTTCGGACGGCATGTCGGGGTGGCGCACGATGTTGTGCGGCTTGCCGATCAGTTCTTCGCGGGTGAAGCCGCTGACTTCGACGAACGCCGGGTTCGCGTAGACGATGCGGCCCTTGGTATCGGTGCGCGAGATCAGGTACTGATCTTCACGCAGCTTGGTTTCCACGTCATGGACGGGTAGGTTCACGCGCACAGCTAGTCTCCGGTTACTTCATAAGAGCAGCGAATGAATGGCAGCGAGCAACCGGACCTGACGCCCCGCATCGACCTGTACCCGCCCGGCTTGTCGGGCAGGATCCGCTGCCGTCAAACACTGTTCACCGCCCATTTCAGGCGTTATTTTTGTTTACGGTCAAATTTTCGAAAACTTAACGTGCGTAGGAATCGCACGCCGCATCCCATTGCCGTTGCGCAACAAGAAACACGGCCGCGCTCAGGCGCGGCCGTGGTCATGTCCGCGGTAGCTGCCCATCCTGCCGCGCCCATCGCGCGGCCGGTCCGGGCACCACCGACACGTCAGCCTTGCGTCAACGTCGGCGCGGCATAGCCGCCCAGTTGATGCGCGGGCACTTCAATCACTTCACCGGCATTGATCTTGAACACCGCGACGGCTTCGGCCAGGCGGTGAGCCTGATCTTGCAGCGAACCTGCGGCGGCGGCCGCCTCTTCCACCAGCGCCGCGTTCTGCTGCGTCACCTCGTCCATCTGCGACACGGCGCGGTTGACCTGGTCGATGCCGCTGGACTGCTCTTCGGACGCCGCCGAGATCTCGCCCATGATGTCCGTCACGCGCTTCACTGACGCCACGATCTCTTGCATCGTCGCGCCCGCGCGTTCCACCTGCTGCGAGCCCGCGCCCACCTTGGTGACGGAGTCTTCAATCAGGCCCTTGATTTCCTTGGCCGCCTGGGCGCTACGCTGCGCCAACGAGCGCACTTCGCCCGCCACCACCGCAAAGCCCTTGCCCTGCTCACCCGCACGCGCCGCTTCCACAGCCGCATTCAAAGCCAGGATGTTGGTCTGGAATGCAATGCCGTCGATGACGGAGACGATTTCGGAGATCTTGCGCGAGCTGGCGGAAATGCCCTGCATCGTGCTGACCACTTCGGATACCGCGGAACCCCCGCGCTCGGCCACGTCCGAGGCGCTTGCCGCCAGCTGATTCGCCTGGCGTGCGTTGTCGGCGTTCTGCTTCACCGTGGAGGCCAGTTCCTCCATCGAAGCTGCGGTCTCTTCAAGGGATGCAGCCTGCTCTTCCGTCCGACTGGACAGGTCCGTGTTGCCTGCGGCGATTTCTCGCGAGCCCACCGTGATCTCATCCACGCCGCGACGCACCGTCGCTACCGTGCGGGTCAGGCTTTCCTGCATGCGCTTGACCGCCGCCATCAGTTGGCCGATTTCGTTGTGCGAACGGACTTCGACGCGGCTGGTCAGGTCGCCAGCGGCAATCTTGTCGAAATGCTGGCCGGCTTCCACCAGCGGGCGCACGACCAGGCGGCCAAACAGGATGCGGCAGAACACCATCAGCACCAGCGCCAGGCCGACTGCGATGCCCACGGCCACCATGGCGCGGTTGAAGTTCGCCTCGGCCTGGTCGATCGTGGCCTGTTGCTGGTCGCCGATGTACTTGCCGAAATCGTTCAGCGCCTCGATGAAGGCGGCGCTGCGCGGCGTGCCGTATTCGTTGTTCACCATGTAGAACGTCGAATAGTCTTCGCTGCGCAGGGCCTCCACCATGGTGTCCACGCCGTCGTCGATGTACGAGCGATAGCGGCGGACCAGGTTCATGGACAACTGGCGGCCCGTGTCGTCCTGCAGCATGTTCTTCTGGAAGTCCGCGAAGCGGGCGCGCACGCCCGTCAGCAGGTCGGTCGCGCCCTTCAGGGCGGCAGCCGCGTCGCGGGCGGAGTTCTCGCCGCTGCCCCAGCCGGATTCCTGAAGGTGGCGCGCCGCCACCATCAGGCTCACGCGGGCGCGCAGCATGTCGCTGTTGATCACTTCAACCTGCTTGGCGCGTTCGGTCAGTGCGTTGACTTCGCGGATGGATTCGTAGTTGTGCTGCAGGAAAAACGCAGCCAGGCCGCCTACCGCCGCGATCAAGATCGCGAAGAACGCCATGACCCATAGCAGCATCGTACCGACGCGGGCATCGCGCAACCGGAGCTTGCGCTTCACCTTAGGTGCGCGCGCGGCCTTTTTCTTGCCGCCTTTGCCGGCCTTCGCGCCGGATTCGAGACTCGCTTCCATATTTTTTCCCCATCCCTCAGGAACTGCTCTGACCAAATGAAAAACCACCCTGCCGACACGCCCTGTTACATGGGGTGTACATTCAGGGCGACGGTCATTGCGGCTTGCGCCGCAATGCTCTCTGCCGAACTACAACAAGACTTATTTGTTCGCAGGCGCCAACCCGGCCGGTTCGCCCGGACCGGGTATGTAGATGGTTTGCACCTCGGGCTCGGCCATAGGCGCCGGCGGCCAGGCCTGATTCAACTCAGGCGCGGGTGCAGGCCCCAACAACTTCTGGCGTTCCCAAGGTTCCAGCAGAATATTGGTGCTGTCGACCAGCCGCATCAAACGGCCATCCGGGCCGAACTGCAGCAGGGCTTCCTTGCGGCTGTACAGGCCGTCGGCGACAAACGTGATCTTGAAGGACCAGAGGGCCAGAAGCGTGCCGTCGGTCTGCTTGTATAACTTGTCCGGCGGCGCGGTCAGCGCCCGCGAGGCCTCTTCCAGCGTGGTCTGGCCCGGCGTCAGGGTCGACAACTTGCCCGGGTCGAAGTTATGACCCGTCGCCGCGCAGCCGGCCAGCAGAACCGCGATGGCGGCAGTCGCCAGAAGTTGTATATAGCCTCGCATACCCTACCCATTCACCGGCAATTCCGGTATCAGAAAGATTCCCAATCGTCGTCGGACGGCGCCTGGCGGCGGCTTGCCGCCGGCGCCGGCTTGGCGTCGTTGGCGGCCGTTGCCGCGCGCGGTGCGGGACGGCGCAGCGGGCGCGCCGCCGTGGCACCTTCGGCAGCTGCCGCCGGCTTGGTGCGCGCTGCATGCGTCAGGCGTGCGGCAGGCGCCGGTTTGGCGGCGGGGGCTTCGACGGCGGGCGCTTCGGGCGTTGAAGCAGCGGGCGCCGACACGCGTGCGGCGACACGCGGAGCAGACCGCTGCTGCGCCAGTTGGCGGGCCGGCACTTCAATCACTTCACCGGCGTTGATCTTGAACACGGCAACAGCCTGGGCCAGACGCTCGGCCTGTTCCTGCAAAGAGCCTGCGGCAGCAGCTGCCTCTTCCACCAGTGCCGCGTTCTGCTGCGTCACCTCGTCCATCTGCGACACAGCGCGGTTGACCTGGTCGATGCCGCTGGACTGCTCGTCGGACGCCGCCGAGATCTCGCCCATGATGTCGGTCACGCGCTTGACCGAAGCCACGATCTCTTGCATCGTCGCACCGGCGCGTTCCACTTGCTGCGAACCTGCGCCCACCTTCGTGACGGAGTCTTCGATCAGGCCCTTGATTTCCTTGGCCGCCTGGGCGCTGCGCTGCGCCAGCGAGCGCACTTCGCCCGCCACCACCGCAAAGCCCTTGCCCTGCTCGCCCGCACGTGCAGCTTCCACTGCGGCGTTCAAAGCCAGGATGTTGGTCTGGAACGCGATGCCGTCGATGACGGAGACGATTTCGGATATCTTGCGCGAGCTGGCGGAAATGCCCTGCATCGTGCTGACCACTTCCGACACCGCCGAACCTCCGCGCTCGGCCACGTCAGACGCGCTGGCCGCCAATTGGTTCGCCTGACGTGCGTTGTCCGCGTTCTGCTTCACGGTGGAGGCCAGCTGCTCCATCGAGGCGGCAGTTTCTTCAAGCGACGCGGCTTGCTGTTCGGTACGGCTGGACAGGTCCGTGTTGCCCGCGGAAATTTCGCGCGAGCCCACGTTGATCTCGTCCACGCCGCGGCGCACCGTCGAAACCGTACGCGTCAGGCTTTCCTGCATTCGCTTGACGGCCGCCATCAACTGGCCGATCTCGTTGGACGAATTAACGTCCACGCGCACCGTCAGATCGCCGCCGGCGATCTTGTCGAAGCTGTCGCTGACCGTGCGCAACGGCCGCAGGATCACGCGGTTCATGAACAGGAACGCGCCCAGCGACACCACCAGGATCAGCGCGGCCAACGCAAGATACACAAAGGCCATTGTCGACGTCTGGCTGCGCGCGGCCTGGACCTGCTGTTCGCTGAAGGCGTTGATGTCGTTGGCGAATTCGGTCAATTGCTTGGAAAACGCGCCGCTGGCCGCGCCCGCCTTGGTGTTCTTCAAGGCCAGATACGCGGCCGAATCACCCTTGTCCAATGCGCCCATCATGGACTGCAGCGCTTCGGAGAAGGTATTGAACGACGTCAGCAAGTCGCCCTCGGCGGCCTTGCCAAGCGCGGTCACCTTGGGAATCGCCTTGAAGCTTTCCATCTTCTTCTTCGCGTCGGCGATGAGTTGCTGCACGGTGCGGGAGTTTTCAGCCGCGCCGTTCGCATCGCCCGCTGCACGTTGCGCCGCGGTGATGTCTGCACGAATGGTCGCGCGCAGCATCTGCGTATAAGCGTCCTTGATCAGGTTGCTTTGCTGGACGCTCAGGGAGTCCAGGGCGTTGATCGTGTCGGCGCTGGAACGCATGCTGTTCCAGCCCATGGCAATGGCAACCAGTGCGGCCAGGGCAACTGCCAACTGAGCGAGCATCAAGCCCGTGCGCACCTTCAGATTGCTGAACATTTTCCGATAGTTCCGGTAGTCGTCCCGGCGGCGCGCTGTGGCCGCCGGACCGTAAAGGGGGGTATTGCGTATGCTGCTGCCTGTTCAATGCACTGAGCGGTCATCCCGTCAGAAGGACTCCCAATCATCGTCCGCGGGCGGGGGCCTGCGGCTGGCGGCGGACGCCGCTGGCGCGGCATCCGTAGCGCTATCGGCGCGAGTGGCCGGGCGGCGCAAGGGACGCGCCACCGTTGCGGCCGACGCCGCGGGTTTGGGACGCGCCACCTGTGTCTTGCGAGGCGCGGGCTTGGGAGCCTGCACTTCGCCCGCTTCGGCTTCGGTTTCGGCCTGCGGGGCTTGAGGCGCTTGCGAAGCAGTTTGTGCAGCGTTCTGCGCGGGCGCCGCGGCCGGTTTGGCCAAGCGGGCTGCAGGTGCCGCCGGTCGGGACGTCGGAGCCTGCGCGCGCGGTGCCGGCATACGCGGAGCATCCGACTGTTGTGCCAACCGATGGGCCGGCACTTCAATCACTTCGCCCGCGTTGATCTTGAATACCGCAACCGCTTCGGCCAGACGCTGGGCTTGTTCCTGCAGGGAGCCTGCGGCAGCGGCCGCTTCTTCCACCAGGGCCGCGTTCTGCTGCGTCACTTCGTCCATCTGCGACACGGCGCGGTTGACCTGGTCGATACCGCTGGATTGCTCTTCGGACGCCGCCGAGATCTCGCCCATGATGTCGGTCACGCGCTTGACCGAGGACACGATCTCTTGCATCGTCGCGCCTGCGCGTTCCACCTGTTGCGAACCCGCGCCCACCTTGGTGACCGAGTCTTCGATAAGGCCCTTGATTTCCTTGGCCGCCTGGGCGCTGCGCTGCGCCAGCGAGCGCACTTCGCCCGCCACTACCGCAAAACCCTTTCCTTGTTCGCCCGCACGCGCGGCTTCCACCGCCGCGTTCAGGGCCAGGATGTTGGTCTGGAACGCAATGCCGTCGATGACGGACACGATTTCGGAGATCTTGCGCGAGCTGGCGGATATGCCCTGCATCGTGTTGACCACTTCAGCCACCGCCGAACCGCCGCGCTCGGCCACGTCCGAGGCGCTTGCCGCCAGCTGGTTCGCCTGGCGCGCGTTGTCCGCATTCTGCTTCACTGTGGAAGCCAATTGCTCCATCGAGGCGGCCGTCTCTTCAAGCGACGCTGCCTGCTGTTCGGTACGGCTGGACAGGTCCGTGTTGCCTGCGGAAATCTCGCGCGAGCCCACGTTGATCTCGTCCACACCGCGGCGCACCATCGCCACCGTGCGCGTCAGGCTTTCCTGCATGCGTTTGATGGCGCCGAACAATTGTCCGATCTCGTTGGTGCTGCGCACTTCGATCCGGCCGGTGAAGTCACCGCCCGCGATCTTGTCGAAATGGTCTCCCGCCTGATGCAGCGGACGCAGGACGGTGCGGTTGATGAACACCCAGCAACCCAGGGCCAGGATCAGCGCGATCGCCAGCAACGCGATCGTCACAGTGCGCGAGATGTTGTGGTCGACTTCAGCCTGAACCACCAGTTCGTCGGTACGCTTGTCCAGGAACTCCAAGACTGCATTCACGGCTTCGCGGAAGGCCGTGTTAGCGGCGCTGCCGGCATCATTCAGATCCAGGTAGTCCTGCACTGCCATCTTGGACAGTGCTGCGGCTTGGCGTTTGTAAACGTCATCGAACTGCTTGTAGGCCGCTTCAAGCTTGGCCACCAGCGCCTCGGAACCGTCCATGCGCGGCGCCTTGCGGAACTCATCAAGCCACTTGGCGCCTTCCTGCATGAGGACGTCGGCGCGCCTGGTCTGGTCATTGGCTTGTTCGGTTTTGCCTTGCTGCATGTCCATCAGCGAGGTCGCCAACAGCAACCGGCCACGCAGCAAGGCGGCGTTGGCGCGGTTGAGCTGCGTACCCTGATTGGAATAGGCGTCGTTGACCTGCTCCAGCTTATTGTTGCTGGAATTCAACCCCATCCAGGCCACGCCATTGGATATGAACATGGCGCCCGTGAAGAGCAACAGCACCAGAACGATACAGGTGCGAACTTTCAAATTGACAAGCATGAAATATCCGAGCGTTAAGCAACGTGAAACGACACTACCTACCCTGCACGCAACCACGGACGCCCCGGCCTTTGGCCAGAAGCGTCCGTAAGGGCGCAAATCTCCGCACGCGATCCGTGCGCTTTTTGGGGTCCCGCCGCGTTACTTGCGGCTGAACAGGCTGGACCCCTGAATGGTCATGAATGCCGCCGAGGCGGCTTGCAGCGCCACTTGGCGCAACGCAAGCTGGCTGGCGCCGGCGTAGTAGTCCAGGTCTTCCAGGTCGGACAGGGACTTGGCGTAGGTCAGGCCCTTCTTCGTACCGGTGGCATCCAGCGCTTCCAGCTCGTTCATGCGGGCGCCCACCGAAGCGGTCACGGTCAGCACGTTGTCGTAGCTGTTCGACAATTTCTTGTTGGCGGTGGCCAGCGCGTTGGTCACGCGGGCTGTCGCGACCGGGTCGCCGGTGCTCGGGGCGTCAAGCGCCGCGATCAGGTCGTCCAACGTCGAGAACACGTCCATGTCGGTGGACTGCACGTTTTCGACCTTGATGACGTCGTTGGCCTTCGGCTCGCCCGTGACGGTCACCGACACGCCGCCGAAGTCGATCGTGGTGCCCGGCGCATAGCCGGTCGCCGGCAAAGACGGATCCGGCACGGTGACCGGGTTGCCGCCATTGGCGTCGGTAGTCGTCACGCGGAAACCGATGACGCCGGCGGCGTCAGCCTCGAATGTCACCGAAAAGTTCTTGTCAAGGTTGCCGCTGCCCGGGGTCACCGAGACGGCGCTGAATTGCGCCGTGCCCGTGTTCGAGGCCGGCGTCGAGGCGACGTACGCCTGCGAACCGGGATTCGCGCGGCCAAAGATGTCAATACCCAAGTCGCTGGTCGACAATTGGCGGCTTTGGTCGACTTGAATCGTGCGTTCGCCGACCGATCCGCTGTACGAGATTTTGCCCGTGCCGTCCTTGGTATAGGGCATCACGCTACCGTCATTGCCCGAGAACAGGTACAAGCCGCTACCGTCGGTCGTGTTGGCCAGACCCAGCAGGGCCTCGCGTGTGCTCTTCAGATTCATCGACAGGGTCTGGCGATCGCTGTCGGACAACACGCCACCGGCCTGCACCACGCGGGTGCGCGCATCCTGCAGCGTGTTCTTGATGGAATCCAGCGTATTGTTTTCCTGGCCAAGGTTCGTGTTGGCCGTCTGGCGGTTCGACGCGTACGTCGAATTGATGCTTTGCGTCTGCGCCACACCAATCGACAGCGCGGCCGACAAGGGATCATCTGCCGGCGTCAGGAACTTCTTGCCGCTGCCGACTTGCTCGACCAGGCGGTTCATGTCCGATTCCTGAGAGAGCACGCCGCTCAGGCCGTTCGTATACATCATCGTGGTGCTCAGGCGCATGGTGCAACTCCGAAATTCTTTCTAGTCATCACAGTTCAACGGTCTGATCAGCCACGCAGGCCCAACAGCGTGTCAAAAACGGTGCTCGCCACATCGATGATGCGGGCGCTGGCCTGGTATTGCTCCTGGTACAGCGACAAGCTCACGTATTCTTCGTTCAGGTTGACGCCCGACACCGATTGCTGCGCGGCGGCGGTCTGCTTGATCAGGTTGGCCTGCGCGGTGGCGGCGGACTTGGCCTGCGCCGTCTGCACGCCCACCGTATTGACCACCTGTCCGAACATGTCAGTGGTGCTCATCGTGCCGTGGCCCAGTACCTTGGCGGTCTGCAACTGCGCCAGCTTCAGCGCATTCTTGCCGTTGGCGTCGCCGCCTTCGGTGTCGGCTGCGGCAATGCGTTCCGGATCCTGGATGAGCACGTTGATGTCGCGGGCAGCATCGCGCGTGGGCGACAACGACCATTTATCGCCCGCCTGGGGCGGCGCGTTGATCGTCAACGTGACGCCCATCTCGTTTTCCATGTTCAACGTCGCGTTGGGCGGCGTGCCGGTAGCCGGGCCGTTATAGACCTGGCTGCCTTCCGGCATACGCAGAACCTGGTAGTTCGTGCCATCAAACGAAATTTCGTAGTCTTTCGCGTTGATGTTGTTCAGATTCGTGAACTGGCCCGAAATCTGCGCGTTGCTCTTGTTCAGCGTGTTCGGCACGCCTTGCGGCGACGAAATGCTGAAGAAGTCCGTGCCCGGGTTGCCGTTCTGATCCAGACCTTGCCGGTGCTGTTCATTGAAGGACATCGCCAGACCAACCGCCATCTGGCCCAACTGGGCCTGCATGACGTCCAGCGAAGACGAACGGAACTGCAACAGGCCACCCAGCTTGCCGCCGGTGACTTCGTTGTCGGACAGTTCAACCGACACCGTCTTGCCCGAACCCGCCGGCAACGTGTAGGCCAGGACCGTACGGCCGGCATCTTTGGTCGACGGGACGGCTTGCAGCGGATAGATCGTGGTGCCGGACAGCAGCGCCTGGCCGCCCTTTGCCAACGAGATATTGATCTTGTCGCCTTGCTCGTACGTGGTGATACCCACGAGCTGGTTCAATTCGGCCACGGCCAGGTCACGCTGGTCCAGCAGGTCGTTGGGGGGGCCGTTGCCGGCCTTGCCCGTCGCCAGCGAAATTTGCGTATTCAGGTCATCAATACGGGTCAGGTAGCTATTGACCTGCTCGACCGTAGCGGTGATCTGCGTGTTCAGGCCTTCACGCTGATTCTGCATTTCCGTGTAGGCGGAACGGATCTGAGTGGCCAGACTGTTCGCCTTGCCCAGCAAATCCTGGCGTGCAGCCGGATCGGCGGGCTTGCTGGCCACCGCGTTCATGCTGGAGAAGAAGTTGGTCAGGCCTGGGGCAATGCCCACGGTGCGGTCGGCAAACAGATTGTTGATCTGCGACACCTGATCCAGCTGGGCCTGCATTTGCGCACCGCTGCCCTGCGCGCCGACCAGCTGCTTGTACAAGAAGCTGTCGTAGCTGCGCACGACGGTGTCGACCTGGACGCCGCGGCCGATGTATCCGTTGCTGGTGGCTTGCGCGCCCGCGGTGGACGTCATGACGCGCTGACGGTTGTAGCCGACCGTGGTGGCATTGTTGATGTTGTGGCTGGTGGTGGCCAAACCCGCTTGTGCGGCGTTCAGCCCGCCCAATGCCGTTTTATACAAATTCATGCTGACAATGCCCCGTATGTAACCGCAGCTGTTATCTCTGGATACTCCATTAACGGCAGGAGATCGTCCAAATTTAGAGTCCTTCCAACATCTGGCGAGAATTTTCCACCTGGGTGGCCGCCCCTCGGAGCTGGCCCATGATGCCGATCAGTTTCTGCGCATAGCGCGGGTCGGTCGCATAGCCCGCATCCTGGATCTTGCGCGCCGCGTCGACCTCGTTGCGTGCCTGGGTGACGGCCTCGTACCGCGGGCTGTTGCCGATCAGGCGGGCGTAGTCCGCGAACGATTCCTCGTACGACGCATAAGCGCGGAAGGGTTGCGTCACCTTTTTCGCGACGCCATCTTCGTATTCCGTGGTCAGCACATTGACGACCTTGCCCTTCCAGCTGGCGCCCGCCTTGATGCCGAACAGGTTGTAGCTGGTGCTGCCGTCGGCGTGCTTGATCTCGCGTTGACCCCAGCCCGATTCAAGGGCCGCCTGGCCCATGATCAGGCGCGCGGGCACGCCGCTTTGCTGCGACGCCAGATTGGCCGCGCGCGACATCTTCGACACGAAGTCCACGACGTGTTCCGGCGCGCCTTCAGCGGCGGCCAGCGCGCGGTCGCTGGCGCGGTTGTTGCGCATCACATTCAGCAACGCGGACACTTCCCGCGAACCGCCAGTACGGAAATCCAGGTCGGCGCCCTGCCCGATCGCGCGCACCGCGTCATCGGACACGTCGGCCGGCTTGCCCTGCTGCATCTGCGCCAGGATGGATTGGGACAGCCCGATGCCGGGAGTCGCCAGGTGCAGCGCCAACTGCTCGTCGGCCATGGATTGCAGCATCTGCGTCTGTTGCGAGTCGAACAGCCCTTCCTTGGGCGTCGCCTCGCGCATGCGCTTGACCATCATCTGCAGAAACAGGGCCTCGAACTGCTTGGCGACCTGCTTCTGCTGCTCGGTGCCTTCGGGGTCTTTCTTGACGTCCCGCTTCAGGTCCGACAGGCGACCCATGTCGAAGACCGAATCTTGCCGGGCGGCGCCTCGGGACGCGTCGTTTGCGACAGCCATCGTCAGATGATTTCCAGTTCAGCGCGCAAGGCGCCAGCGGTCTTCATGGCCTGAAGGATGGCCAGCAGATCCTGCGGCGTCGCGCCCAGGGCGTTCAGGCCCTTGACCACGTCAGCCAGATTGGCGCTGGTGCTCACGCGCTGCAGCGAGCCGTTGTCCTGGCGCACTTCGATCTGGGTGTTGGGCACCACCACCGTCTGGCCTTCCGTGAAAGGCGTGTCGGGCTGCGACACCTGGTTCTGGCGATTGATGATGACCGACAGGTTGCCGTGCGCCACGGCCGCCTCTTCGATCATGACCGTGCGGTTCATGACGACCGAGCCGGTGCGCGCATTGATGATGACCTTGGCCACGGTCGGCGCGCGCGCCACCTGCAGGTCTTCGACCAGCGACAGGAAGCGGGCCTGAGAAGCCTGCTCCATCGGCGTGCGCACCTGCACCACGCGCCCGTCCAGCGCGGTCGCCGTGCCCTGGCCGAACTTCTTGTTCAGTGCCGTCGCCACGTTCTGCGCCGTGCCGAAGTCGGTATTGTTCAGTTCCACATGGATGTAGCCGTCGCGCGAGAACGTGGTGGGCACGCCGCGCTCGACAATGGCGCCCGCGCTGATGCGGCCGCCGTTCAACTGGTTGATCTGCACGCTGGAACCGCCCGCGGAAGCGCCGGCCCCGCCCACCAGGATGTTGCCCTGGGCGATGGCGTAGACCTGGCTGTCCGCGCCCTTCATGGGCGTCATCAGCAAGGTGCCGCCGCGCAGGCTCTTGGCGTTGCCCATCGAAGACACCACCACGTCCAGCGTCTGGCCGGGCCGGGCGAACGCGGGCAAGGTAGTCGTGACCATGACCGCCGCCACGTTCTTCAACTGCATGTTGCTGCCGGCGGGCACGGTAATGCCCAATTGCGACAGCATGTTGGTCAGGCTTTGCTGCGTGAACGGAGTCTGCCGCACCTGGTCGCCGCTGCCGTCCAAGCCCACGACGAGACCATAGCCGATCAGCTGGTTGCCCCGCACGCCCTGGATCGTGGCCAGGTCCTTGAGCCGCTCGGCCTGTGCCACGCCGGCGCCAGCGACCAGTCCGACCGCCACGCAGACGCGGGCGAACAGGGACAGCAAGGCGGATATCGGAGTCGGTTGTGTCATGGTCAGAACGGCGAAGCGATCAGGAAGAAGCGTTGCAGCCAGCCCATGGTCTGGACTTCGTCCATGACGCCCTTGCTGCGGTACTCGATACGGGCGTCGGCCACCTGGGTGGACGACACGGTGTTCGTGCCGGTGATGGAACGCGGATCCACCACGCCTGCGAAGCGGACGTATTCGCTGCCGCGGTTGATGGCGATCTGCTTTTCGCCCGCCACTTGCAGGTTGCCGTTGGACATCACGCCCACCACCGTCGTGGTGATGGTGCCAGTGAAGGCGTTGTTGGCCGTGCTGTCGCCCTTGCCCTGCGACACGTTGCCGCCCTTGGCGTCGGTATTCAGGTTTGCACCCGCCCAACTGTCCATGAAGGACGGCGCGGCAGCGATGCCCAGCGAGGTCGATCCCGACCGGTTGGTATTGGTCGCCACGTTCTTGGAGGCATTCGTCCGCTCGTTCAGCACGATGGTGACGATGTCGCCCACGTTGCGCGGCCGGCGATCCTCGAACAACGGATAGTTGCCGTACGTGGTCGGCTGATAGATGGAGCCCGTGGGCTGCGCCATGGGCATCGGCGGCGGCGGCGGTGCGGCCGTCGTCGGCCCGGTCACGATGGGCTCGGGCGGAATCATGGCGCAACCGGCCGCCAGCATAGCCAGCGCCGCAGCGAATACCAGACGCAGGACAGACATGGGCATCACAGTTGGGACAGGCGGGCCAGCATCTCGTCAGAGGTCTTGACGGCCTTGCTGTTCATTTCATAGGCGCGTTGCGTGGTGATCATGTTGACCAGTTCTTCGGCAACGTTCACGTTGGACGTTTCGACGTAGTTCTGCATGATCGAACCTGCGCCGTCCACGCCAGGCTGCAGCAGGTTGGCCGGACCCGACGCGTCGGTTTCCAGGTACAGGTTCTCGCCGATGCTTTGCAGGCCGGTGGGGTTGATGAACGTGGCGATCTGCAATTGGCCGATCTGCACGTTCACGCCGGCGGCGCCGGGCTGCGTCACCGAAACGATGCCGTCCTTGCCGATAGAGATCGACAGCGCGTTGTCCGGCACGTTCATCGGCGGCTGGATCACGTAACCGCTGACGGTCGTCAGCTGGCCGTTCTGGTCGCGCTGCAGCGCGCCGTCACGGGTGTAGCCCTGGGTACCGTCAGGCAGTTCGACTTGCAGGAAGCCGCGGCCGTTGATGGCGATATCCATTTCGCCACCGGTGTTGTTCAGGTTGCCTTCCGTATGGATGCGTTCGGTAGCAGCCACGCGTGCGCCCGTACCCAATTGCAGGCCCGACGGCAGTTGCGTGGCGTCGCCCACCTGGGCGCCGGGCTGGCGCAGCGTCTGGTACATCAGGTCCTGGAACACGGCGCGGCCGCGCTTGAACCCGTTGGTGGAGACGTTGGCCAAGTTGTTGGAAATCACGTCCATGGAGGTCTGTTGACCTTCCAGGCCCGTTTTGGCAATCCACAACGAACGCATCATGATGAAGTACTCCTGGTGCCGCGGCTTGGCCGCGCGCGAAAATTGTTTAAATCAGCCCGCGGGATCAGCCGACGGACAGAATCCCGTTGGCGCGTTCCGCGTTGCGGTCCGACTGCTGGATCACCTGCATCTGCTGCTCGAAGCGACGCGCGTTTTCGATCATGCCCACCATCACCTTCATGGGATTGGTGTTGCTGCCTTCCAGCACGCCGGACAACACGCGCAGGCCAGGGTCGGCGGGCGCGGGCGGCGCCGGCTGGCCGTTGACCGGCGCCAGGCGGAAGACGCCGTCATCGCCATGCACCAACTGCGCGTTGTTCGGGTTCGCCAGCTTGATGCGGCCCAGGTTCAGGATGTTGTTGGGACCGTCGCCGGCGCCAATGGCCGTGATGGTGCCGTCGGAAGTGATCGTCAGCGCAGCCTGGTCCGGCACGTCGATGGGGCCGCCCTGATCGGACAGCACCGGCTGGCCCAGCGAGGTCTGCAGCAGGCCGTTGATGCCGACCTGCAGGCTGCCGCCCCGGGTATAGGCTTCGCCCTGCGGGGTCTGCACCGCGATCCAGCCGTTTTCGCTGGCCAGCGCCACATCCAGGTCGCGGCCCGTGGTCTGCATGGTGCCCATCTGGAAGCTGTTACCGGGCGTGGACGCCACCGTCGAAACGCGCGTAGGCAGACTCACCCCGTCCGTCATCGGAACCGACCGGTACAGCGCGATCTGCTCGCGAAAGCCCGTCGTGTTCACGTTGGCCATGTTGTTGGCGAGCGCCGCCTGATGCTCAGTGATACGCGCTGCGCCATTCATGGCGGTGTAGATGATTCTGTCCATTGCCTATTCCGTCGGTGTCGTCGCGAGCCTGTCAGGCTTTACTTCAGGTTCATCAGGACTTGCATGATTTCGTCCTGGGTCTTGATGGTTTGCGAGTTGGCCTGATAGGTGCGCTGGGCGATGATCATGTTGACCAGCTCTTTGCTCATGTCGACGTTGGACGCTTCCGTCGCCTGGCCCACGACCTTGGACAGGCCGTTGGTGCCCGGCTGGCCCAGGATCGGTTGGCCGGACGCCGCGGTTTCAGTCCAGGCGTTGTTGCCCACCGGCTGCAACCCTTGCAGGTTGGAGAAGTCGGCCAGCACGATCGTGCCGACGACTTGCGTCTCGCCGTTGGTGTAGCGGGCCACCAGGCTGCCGTCGCCGCTGATGTTGATGCCGCTGAATTCACCGGACGTGTAACCGTTGGGCTTGGCCACCAGCTTGTAGTCGCTGCCGTACTGCGTGGTGCCGGTGTAGTTCATGGCGATGCTGATCGGATCGGCCGGCGTGGTGGTGCCACCCGGCGCCGCAAAGCTCAGCGTCACGACCGGGGCACTGGTCAGCGCGCCGGCCTTGTTGAACGTGAACTGCTGGGGGTTGCCCCATACGCCGCCCGCCTGAGTCGTGGGCGCCATGGCCTGACCGTCCATCGTGTAGTACACGTCATAGACGCTGTTGCCCGCCGCATCGGCCGGACGCTTGACGAAGTACTGCATCACCTGGTGCGAGTTGCCCAGGGAGTCGAACACCGTCATGGGCGACGCGTTCGTGTAGCTGCTGGAAATCGTGGGATCGAACGGACGGCCGATTTCGGTCACTGCCGCGGTGTAGTTCACGTAACCGGGAATCTGGGTGATATCGCCGGCGGTGATCGCGCCCGTCCCATCGATGGTGACGGTATTCGGTGCCGTGCCGTAGGTGCCGGCGGCCGGCGCGCCTGCGGCCCAGACCAGGTCGCCCGTCGCGTTGCGGGTGAACGTATAAGCCGTGCCACCCAACGTGACGGTGCCGTCCTGTGCAGGCTTGGTCACCGTATCCGTCAGGTACACCACTTTAGCGTTGGCATCCAGGTTGGCCACGGTCGTGCCAGTGCTGGTGGCCTGCGGGGCCACGTTGGCGGTCGGTAATTGCAGTTCGGTCGGATTAGCACCGATCGCGCCGGCGGGGTAACCCGTCATGCGGTAGCCCTGCGCGTTCACGATGAAATTGTTCTTGTCGACCAGGAATTCGCCGTTGCGGGTGTACATCACCGCACCGCTCTGGTCCGTCACGCGGAACATGCCTTTCGCGCCGTCGATCGCAATGTCGTAATCGCCGCCGCCGCCCTGCACCGTACCCACAGTGAAGCGCTGCGTGATCGCCGACACCTTGACACCCAGACCCACGCGCGAGCTGGCGTAGACGTCGGCGAACGACGCGGTCGACGACTTGAAGCCGACGGTGCCGGTGTTGGCGATGTTGTTGCCGATCACGTCCAGGTTCTGCGATGCGGCGTTCAAGCCGCTCAATCCTTGTCCGAAGCCCATGTTTTCTCTCGCTAATCTTTATCTAGTGAAGCCGTCGCGCATGCGCCGGCGCCGATTCAAATCCGCCCGGTTCAGGCGCCGATTACCTTACGCACGTCCAGCATGCTGGTCTGGCCATCCAGGCCCAGATCCAGACGCAAGCCGTTGGTGGAATACGCCACGCTCTTGACCTGGCCGTAGCTCAGCACTTCCGCATTCACCTTCTTGCCATCGCCGTCGGTCGCCAGCACGGACACGGTGTACGCGCCCGCATCCAGCGCCACGCCGCTGTCGTTCTTGCCATCCCAGTTCAGCGTGTAGACGCCGGTCTTCTGTTCGCCCATTTCGATGGTGCGCACGACCGCCCCGTTCGAGTCCGAAATGCGGACCTGCACCTTCTGCGCATCGCCTTGCAGATCCAGGCCATAAGGGGTAACCACGCGTTCGGCGGCGTTGTCGCCATCCACGCCGACCTTGACCTTGGTGCCGGGGATCAGCACGCCCTTGCCGATCATCGCCACGGCGTTCATCGACTGCGACACGTCGATCTGGCCGCTGATGGCCAGCATGGTGTTCTTCAGGTTGTTGATGCCTTCCACCGTGGAGATCTGCGCCAGCTGCGAGGTCAGCTCCGCGTTCTGCATGGGGTTCAGCGGATCCTGGTTCTGCAGCTGGGTCACCAGCAGCTTCAGGAACTGGTCCTGCAAGCCCTGCGCCGTGCTGGAGCCGTTGGCGCCGCTTTGCGCGAGGCCCAGGCCGGTGGTGCTGGTGTTCTGGTCAACGGTGGTCATGGATTCACTCTGTCAGGAAATTAGGATTGGCCGATGGTCAGCGTCTTCTGCATCAACGCCTTGGCGGTGTTGAGGACCTCGACGTTCGCCTGGTAGGACCGCGATGCCGCGATCATGTTGACCGTTTCGGCCACCGGGTCGACGTTGGGCATGCTGATGTAGCCCTGGGCGTCGGCCAGCGGATGCTTGGGGTCATAGACCTGCTTGAGGGGCGACGGATCCTGGATGACGCCGGCCACCCGGACGCCGCCGATCTCCTGCCCCAGCGCCTGGCCAGCAGCCGGGTTGACCTGGAACACGACCTGGCGGGCGCGATACGGCTGGCCGTCCGGACCCACGACGCTGTCGGCGTTGGCCATGTTGCTGGCCGACACGTTCATGCGCTGCGATTGCGCGCTGAGCGCCGAACCGGCGATATCGAAAATGCTCAACAAGGACATTGCCTGTCGCTCCCTTTATGAATCAATCCTGAATAGCCGTCTGCATGGTCCGGATGCGACCGGAGATCATCTGCATCGTGCTTTGGTAATGCAACGTGTTGTCGGCAAACTGCACGCGCTCGATGTCCATGTCTACCGTGTTGCCGTCCATGCTGGGCTGGTAGGGCAGGCGGTACAGCAGCTCGGTCGGCCCCTGGGACACGGCTTTGGCCGGGATGTGGCGGGCCGAGGTCAGCGCCAGCGACGTATCCGGCAGGCGCATGGTGCCTTCCATCGCGGTCTGCATCGCGGCCTTGAAGTCAAAGTCGCGAGCTTTGTAGTTGGGCGTGTCGGCATTGGCGATGTTCGACGACAGCACTTCCTGACGCTGCGCGCGCAGTCCCAAGGCCTGCTGGTAGAACCGGAAATCTTCGTTAAGCCTGTCTAGCATCGTGGCGCCTTCGTGCGTTGCAATACGGATAGAGCAAGGGACTTCGGACGCACCGTTATCCCATTGGATGACGGCATCATAGGGGCCGGCGGCAAAACACAATCAGCCAAATAACCCGCCATTTCTCATCCAATTCCCGTATTGCCGAACGGCCCGGACTCCTACAATTCATCCATCATGAAAATCTCCGCACGACATCTCTGCGCGCGCGCCGGCTGCCTGATCGCCCTGGCCCTGGCCACCTCCGGGACGGCCCTGGCGCAGGACGCCGCCAGCCAGGCGCCGGAGGCGATTGCCGTCGCGGCGCAAAGTTATCTGCTGGACCAATTGGCCGGACTGCCAGGGCAACCCGCCGTCTCCATCGACCCGCCGCGCGCCGAGCGCCTGGCGCCCTGCGACGCCATGTCCCCATTTATGCCGTCGGGTATGAAGCTGCGGTCGCGCATGACCGTCGGCGTGCGCTGCAATGCGCCCAAGCCCTGGACGACTTACGTGCAGGCGACCGTGAGCGTCCCCGGCTACTACTACGTCGCATCGCGGATGATCTCGGCCGGCCAGGCACTGACGCCGGACGATCTTTCCCCCCGGGACGGCGATCTGGTGTCGCTCCCGCCCGGCGCCATCACCGATCCCCAGACCGTCATCGGCATGACGGCCGCCTTCCGAATCAATGCCGGGCAACCGGTCCGCGGATCGTCGCTGCGCAACGCCCAATCCGTCGTCCGCGGCTCAAACGTCCGGATCAACGCGCGCGGCAACGGTTTCGTGGTCAGCAGCGAAGGCCTGGCGCTGGACAACGCCGCGCCCGGCGCGATGGTGCAGGTACGCACGGCCAGCGGCCAAGTGGTCAGCGGGGTGGTCAAGAATGCGGGGCTGGTTGAAATACAACTGTAGGTAATGTTACAAATCGCGCTGCGCCAGGCGACGGCCTGCCCTAAAGTTCGTTCCGGCCCTGCCGTTACAGAGACATAAGTAGGCGGATCCGTCGCAAACCGACCCAGGACGCCCTGCGGAGAAAACCTTGAAAATCAATTCGACCACCAACCGGCCCATTTCTGCCGACGCCGTTGCCCAACGCCCGGATTCCGCGGTTGCGCAGGCGTACGGCGCCAGCAATGGCAGCGGCTCCAGCAGCTCGCAAGTGGCGCTGAGCTCGGCGTCGCGCAAGATGTTGGCCCTGCAAGACGGCTCGAACGACATCAACGTCGAGCGCGTGGCCGCCATTCGCGCCGCGATTGCTTCAGGCCAGTTGAAGATCGACACCGGCAAGATTGCCGACAGCCTGATCGCCAGCGCGCGCGATCTGCTGAAGTAATTCCCCGTTCACCGCCCTACCGCCTTCGAAGCACGATCATGAACCCCGTCGATTCCCTCCAGTCCTGCATGCGGCAGGAAGATGCCCTGATCTCCGAGTTCTCGACCATTCTGGAAGAAGAGACCGAAGTGCTGGTGGGCCCGGGGAACGTCGGCGCGCTGCAGGCCATCACCGAACGCAAGGGGCGCATTGCTCAACAACTGGTCGACCTGAGCGACACCCGGAACGGCCTGCTGTCCGAAATCGGCCTGCCCGTCGGGCATGCCGGCACCGAACAAGCCGCCGTGCTGCACCCGCAGCTGTCCGAGATCTGGCAAGCGCTGCTGACCAAGTCGGCCTCGGCCAACGAAATCAATATGCGCAATGGTGCGCTGATCGACGTACACCTGCGCTATACCCAGCAGTCGCTGGACGCGCTGCGCAACATCAACGGCGTGGGCGTCGCCACCACGTACGACGCTCAGGGCCGTGGAGCGCGCGGTGCCCCAGGCCGCAAGCCCATCGTGGCGGGCTGAGCGCCCCTACGTCTTTACCGCTTCAGCAATAGACAAAGGCGGCGCAATGCGCCGCCTTTCGTTTGGTGCCCATCCGCCGCGGGACTAGGCGCCGCCGGTCATTTCCAGCATCGCGAACATCTTCAGGATCGCCACCGGCAACATCCGGCCGGACAGCTTGCGCTCCGAACCCACAATGCCCGACAACGGCCCCCGCACCACATCGGCGGACGGCGAGTGCGCCATCTGCCAGCAGGCCGTGCCCAACTGGCCCGCCATCAAGGACTGCCGCGCCAAGGTATGCGCACCATCCACCGCCGGCAACGCCTGCCAGGCATTGGCCATATAGCGGAACCCGGCGCGGGCCTCATCCTGCAGCACCAGCCAGCGTGCCACGGTGGCCGCATCGGCCTGGGACGCCGGTAAGTTCGTCAAGCCAAACAGCTGCACGGCGATCTCGCCGCTTTCGGTATCGATCAGCCGCGCGCACACCAGGCGCATCGCCGCCCCGTCGCTGCTCTTGCCCGGCAAGACGATTTCCGTACCGGACGCCCATAGCGCGAGCGGCACGCGCTTGCCGGCTTTTTCGGTCAGCAGACCCGGCATGTCGCCCGGCTGCCCCACCGGCAGATAACCTACGCTCTTGCCGACCGCATTCAGATTGGTCGGGCATTCGTCCTGGACCACCCGCATGCCACCCGGGCAGCGCGCCACCCACGATGCGCCCTGCCCGGTCAAGGACTGCCACAGGCCGGACGTGCCCGCCTCCAGCAGATGCACCAGCGGCAGGCGCGGCAACTGCTCGCCCAGCCAACGCACGCGAGCCTCCAAGGCCAGGGCCGCATCCGGCTGACTCGGCGCGGCAGGCGCGAACGACGTCAACATGCCGTGCGCCAACGCCAGTTGCTGCGCGGGCGCGGCCAGGGCAGCGCCGCGGTCGCTCATCAGCAACGCGCCCAGCAGCGTTCCCCCAGGCAAGCCTTCGCCCTTCATGGTGGTTTTGCCATGCACGGCCAGCAGGTGGCGGTGGCAGGTGGCCGAGAATTCGCGCCGCACCATCGCCAACGGTTCATCGCCCAGCGCGGCCAGGCTTGCGCCCGCTCCGTCGCCGACGTACTCGCGCCACGACGCTCGCGCCTGCGCGCACGCCGGATCGCTGTCCAGCATGGCGATCGTATCGTCAAGGTTCTGTGCGGCCGCGATAGACGCCGACCCGCCCTGCGGACGCAGGATCGCGGACGCCAGCAACTGGCGGCGACGCGCCGGGTCCACCGCATCGGCCTCGCGAGCTGCGGGCGCCAACGACGCCAGGTCTGCTTCACTGGGCGTGTACAGTGCGCGGGCACGCTCGACCATCGCGAAGGCGCGATCGATCAGCACGTCGGCGCGCGCAAGCTCCATGTGCTCGGGCACTTTCTGCCCGACCGACATATAGTGGATCGGCAGCCGGTGGCGGATCGCCGTGTCCAGCGCGGCACCCAACCGTGTAGCCTCATCCAGCTTGGTGATGATGCAGCCGGCCACGTCCTCGCCCACCCCGTTGCGGTAGGCGTGCGCCACTTCGTCCAGGGTGTCGCCCTGGCTGGCGGCGTTCAGCACCAGCAGGCGGCGAACCGGCTTGCCGGCGTTGCACAGCATGGCGGCCTGCTCGGCCACCAGTCTGTCGCGCTGACTGATGCCTGTGGTATCGATCAGCACAATCTTGCGGTTACCCAGTTCGGCCAGGATGCGCCGCAACTCGGCAGCATCGCGCACCGAGTGGGCCGGCACGCCCATCAGGCGGCCATAGATCTGCAATTGTTCCAGCGCGCCGATCCGGAACAAGTCCGTGGTCAGCATCGCGACCTGATCGCGACCTTCCCGGGCAACGCAGCGGGCGGCCAGTTTGGCCAGCGTCGTCGTCTTGCCCACGCCGGTCGGCCCCACCAGCGCGTAGACGCCGCCGGCCAGGAATTCGTCTTCGGATGCGACGACCGGCAGGTGCGTCACCAGTTCATTGCGCGCCCACGACTGGGCGGCGTCGGCCGTCATGCCCTGCGGTAGCCGGTCCACCAGCGCCCGCACCAGCTTCGTGCTGAACCCCGCATCCAGGAGGCTGCGGAACAGCGCGGCGGCGGCGGGTTCGCGGCCCGAACCCGGCCGGCCGCCCCACAGCAAGCCGTCCATGCGGGTTTCCAGTGCACCGCGCAACGCGCTGATGGCATCTTGCAAACCCGCGGCGGTGTCTGCCGGCAGCGCGGCGGCAGGCATGGCCGGCGGCTGGCGCAACGGCGCATCCGGCGTCTGAGCCATGGAAGGCGTGGCGACGACAGGCGAAGGCATGGACGCGGCTGCGGCAGCCGTAGGCACAGCGGCAGGCACTGGCACGGACACAGCAGCAGGCGCCGGGGTAGCGGACGCCATCGGGCGGGCCGGCGGCAATGCGGGCAACTCCACCCGCGTCGCAGCCGCTGCCGGTTGTGTGGGCGCAGGTTGCAGCGCCGTCGGATACGGCACGGCCGGGGCGGAGGTAGCGCCAGCGACGTCTTCAGGGCCCGTGTCCTCGTCCGGCAATGCCGACGACGCAAAGGCAGACTGGTAGGCAGCGATCGACCGGGACGGCGCGGCATAGCCCGTCTGCGGCATGGCGGCAGGCGCGACGGGAGCAGCGGGAGCTGCATACGACCGCTCGGCGGGCGCCGGGGAATACGGGGCGGAGTCCCGTTGCGGCGTCTCGGAGGCCGCATCGTCAAACGCGCCCTCGACGGTGGCCAGCACTTCCACACCGCCGTCCACGCTGCGGTTCGACACGATCAGCGCATCCGGCCCCAGCACCTGGCGCACCTGGCGCATCACTTCACGGCTGTTGACGCCAAAAAAGCGGCTTATCTTCATGGCCCATTGCTCCCGCCGATCAGCGCGGTCACGCGGACCATGCGCTCATCGGGTATTTCAGTATTCGACAACACGCCAAGCTGCGGCAGGTGGTGGCGCAAGAAGCGCGACAGCGGCGCGCGCAGCACCGGCGACACCAGCAGCACCGGCGCATTGCCCTGCGATTCCTGGCGCTCGACCGCTGCCTGCGTTTCGCGCAACAAGGTATCTGCCAGGCCGGGTTCCAATCCGCCGGTGCTGGTCATGGCCTGCGACAACACGCGCTCCAGCTTCACATCCAGGCCGATGACCCGCAGCTCGCCCTCGCCGGGGAACCATTGCTGCGTGATCGCGCGGCCCAGCGAACGGCGGGTCAGCATGATCAATTCGTTGATATCGGGCTGGCCGCCTGAGCCGGCCGCCTGCGCCGCCAGGCGCGGCCCGTGTTCGGACAGCGTATCGATAATGGTCCGCATGTCGCGGATCGGCACTTCTTCGGACAGCAGGCCCTGCAGCACCTTCTGCAGCGCGGTTAGCGACAGCGTCTTGGGCACCAGATCCTCGACCAGCTTGGGCGCGTCGCGGCCGATACGGTCCAGCAGTTGCTGCACTTCCTGGCGGCCCAGCAGATTCGAGCCGTGGCGGTGCATCAAGTGGTTCAAGTGCGTCGCCACCACCGTGCCGGCATCCACCACGGTATAGCCCGCCACCTGGGCCTGGTCGCGCAGGCCGCCGTCGATCCACAGCGCCGGCAGGCCGAACGCGGGGTCGGTCGTGGGTGTGCCCTTGATCTGGACGGTGACGCCGCCCGGGTCGATGGCCAGCCACTGGCCCGGCATCGCAACGCCATGCCCCACTTCCACGCCCGACAGCAGGATGCGGTAGTCGTTGGGCTTGAGTTCCAGGTTGTCGCGGATGTGCACGACCGGCGGCAGGAAGCCGACGTCCTGCGCGAACTTCTTGCGCAGGCTGCGGATCCGGTGCAGCAATTCGCCATTCTGGGCGTGGTCCACCAGCGGAATCAGCCGATAGCCCACTTCCAGGCCCAGCTGGTCGACCATGGACACGTCATCCCAACTCGCCTCGGCGGCCGCGGCCTGGGCCTGCGTGACCGCTTGCGGCGGAATCTGCTCGGCGGCCTGCGCCGCCTTCTGCCGGCGCTTGTGCAGCATCCAGCCGCCCCAGCCCAGCGCGCCGGCCAAGGACAGGAAGGCAATGTGCGGCATGTTGGGGATCAGGCCCATGATGCCGATGATGCCGGCCGTCAGGAACAGCACGGCGGGGTTCGAGAACAGCTGGCTGATGATCTGCTGGCCGATGTCCTGGTCGGTCGACACGCGGGACACGACCACGCCAGCGGCGGTCGAGATCACCAGCGCCGGGATCTGCGCGACCAAGCCGTCACCGATGGTCAGCAGCGTGTAGACACGGGCCGAATCGCTCATCGACATGTCGTGCTGCGCCACGCCCACGATCAGGCCGCCGATGATGTTGATCGCCATGATCAGCAGGCCGGCGATGGCGTCGCCGCGCACGAACTTGCTGGCGCCGTCCATCGAGCCGAAGAAGTCCGATTCCTGCGAGACCTCGGCGCGACGGCGGCGGGCCTCGTCTTCGCCGATCAGGCCCGCATTCAGGTCGGCGTCGATCGCCATCTGTTTGCCGGGCATGGCGTCCAGGGTGAAGCGCGCGCCCACTTCGGCGATACGGCCGGCACCCTTGGTGATGACGATGAAGTTGATGATGGTCAGGATCACGAACACGATGATCCCGACGGCGAAGTTGCCGCCCACGAGGAAGTGGCCGAACGCCTCGATCACCTTGCCCGCCGCGTCCGGGCCGGTATGGCCGTTGAGCAGCACGACGCGGGTTGACGCCACGTTCAGCGACAGGCGCAGCAGGGTCGCGAACAGCAGGACGGCCGGGAACGCGGCGAAGTCCAGCGGCTTGCGCGTGAACATGGCCACCAGCAGGATCATCACGGACAACGCGATGTTGAAGGTGAACAGCAAGTCCAGCAGGAACGTGGGCAGGGGCAGCACCATCATGCCCAGCACCATCACGATCAGGATCGGACCCGCCAGAAGCCGCGCATGGCCGGCCCCGCTACTCTTCAACATGGTGAGCAAAGCGCTCATTCCTTAAACTCCTTGTGCTGCGGTGTTTGCCTGCGGGTCCAGTGCGGCGGGCACGGCCAGTCGGGTCGGAGCGGTCGGTTCGACCCCCCATCCCGAGCGCCACGAACGCAGCTGGAAGACCCACGCCAGCACTTCCGCCACCGCGGTATATAGCTCGCCCGGGATTTCTTGCCCCAGTTCGACGTGTTGATGCAATGCGCGCGCCAGCGGCGGCGCCTCCAATGTGGGAACGCGGTGCTCGGCGGCCAGTTCGCGGATCTTGGCCGCGATCAGCCCCGTGCCCTTGGCGATCACGCGCGGCGCGCCGCTCTTTTCCTCGTCGTACTTCAGCGCCACGGCGTAATGCGTCGGGTTGGTCACCACGACGTCCGCCTTCGGCACCTCCGACATCATCCGGCGTCGCGCTGCCTGGCGCTGCTGCTGGCGGATGCGCGCCTTCACATGGGGGTCGCCTTCGCTTTCCTTGTGTTCCTGGCGCACGTCTTCCTTGGACATGCGCAGCTTTTTCAGGTGGCTCCAGATCTGCCACGGCACGTCCAGCATCACGATGATCAGCAGGGACGCCACGATGAAGGCGCAGCACAGCGCCACCAGCGACAGCGCCTTGATCAGGGCGGCCGACGGCGCCACGTGCATCAGGCTGAGCATATCGTCGTGATAGCGCCAGATCACCCAGACGGCCACGCCGCCCACCAGCAGGGCCTTGGCCAGCGCCTTGATCAATTCCACCACGGTCTGCGACGAGAACATCCGCTTCAGGCCGGAAAAAAGGCTGAGCTTCGAGAAATTCGCCTGCAGCGGCTTGCCCGAAATGACGATGCCCCCTAGCAGTACGCTGGACAGGACCGCCACTACCACCAGCACGCCGAACACCGGCAAGGTCGCCAGCAACGCGTGGCCGAAACCGCTGACGGCCAGTTCCACCATCACGCCGGGGTCGGTCACGATGCGCTGGTCGAACGCCAGGCCGTTGCGCAACACGCCGCTCAGGCCCTGATAGAGCGTACCGCCGCCCATCCAGATCACCGCGACACCGGCGGCCAGCATCATGAACGTGCCCAATTCCCGGGAACGCGCAATCTGCCCCTCCTCGCGCGCCTTTTCCAGGCGCCTGGGAGAGGCGGCTTCGGATTTTTCGAGGTCGCTTTCTTCGGCCATGCTCTGCGGTGTCGTTGCGGCTCGCGGATTTTCGGATTACGAGCTGCCCGCCGAGATTCTAGGAGGCCCCGGGGTTTGGCGATCACCCAAGAAACGGGGGGAAAGCGGCGCTATTCCCGGATGCGTCACGGCTCCGGCCGCCCGTCCATGCCCGGATGCACGGCGGCCCGCGCCCGCGTGCCCGGTCAGTGCCCCGCCGAAACGGCCTCGCGCAGTGGCGTCGCACCTTCCAGCGCGGCCTGGAAGCGCACGTAGTCCAGACCAATACGCACGGCGCCCCAGTGTTCCGCCCCTAAATAAAGGGGAACTGAAATGTCGTTGACGATTTCGCCAGTGTCCCGCGAGTAGGTCTGAAACAGCATCGACCCCGTATTGGCGGCCAGCCGAGCGCCGACGGGGTCGTCGAAAATCCGCTTGTGGCGCACCCGGCCGATATCGATCGCCGCGTCGCCCGTAGGTGCATGCGAGAACCGACTGTTGTGCGCCGGCGCGTAACCCCGGCCATCCACCAGGATCGTGTAGATGCCGCCGGGCACCGCTTCCAGCACGCTGTCCAGCAATCGGGTCAGGGGGCCGTCGATCGCCCGGTCGTACAAGGTGTGGTAGCGCGCCGGCTCACTGCCGGGGATGCGTTGGTAATGCCGGTCGAACACGTCCACCCCTCGGCGGCGCGCGTCTTCCAGCAGATGAACGGCCGCAGCCCGGAAGTCGTCCACGGCCTCGGACAGGCGGTCGAACGCGGTATTGCCGGTGCGCATGTCGGCCAAGACTTCCTGCACGCTTTCGGTCTGACGGCGGATGCGGTCGATCTCACCCGACATGTGGCCCACGCGCTCCAGCACGTCGGCGCTCAACGCCGCGATGCGTCCGACTTCCTGGCTCATGCCGTGATTGGTGGCGTCGACCTCGCCGATCGCCTGCACCACCTCCCCCACTTGGCGGTTCATGCTGTCGAAATCGCGCACGAAACGTTCGAAGTCGGCGCACGTGCGGTCCAGGACCACGCCGGAGGCGTCCACGTCGTCGCGCAACGTGCCCGTCTGCCGCTGGGTGGTATCCACCAGGTCCAGCATCTCTGCCGTGTGCCGGCCGATATCGCTGGTAGCGGCGTTCACGCGTTCGGCCAGCCGGCCGACCTCGCTTGCCACCACCGCGAAACCGCGGCCGGCGTCCCCTGCCCTGGCCGCCTCCACGCCCGCGTTCAACGCCAGCAACTGCGTCTGCAAGGCTATGTCCTTGATCAGCTTGCTGATGTCGCCCACCGAACGCGCGCGCCCGGTCAGTTGCCCCACCACTTCAGTGAACGCGGCCATCTCGCGCGTCATGCGATCCACGCGGGCCTTCACGTCGGACAGCTCTGCCAGGGCCTGCTCGGCCGCGTGCAGGTTGCGGCCCGAAACCTGGGCAATCTCGCGGGCATGGCTGGAGGTGGACGTGGACAACGCGGCGATCTGCGCACCGCTGTCAGCCAGCGCGCCGGCCGCCCGCGCCTGTTCCTGCGCCAACAGCGAGCAGCGTCCCGCCTGGAACTGCGTACGGGCCGCGTTCAGTGCGATTTCAATGCTGGATTGCCGCACGGTCATGATCCGCCGGCGGATCTGCCCCAGAAAGCGGTGCAGCGGAAAAACGGCGGGACTGATCGGCAGCGTGCGATCCGACAGCATGGCGTCGCCGCGGTTAAGCCGGCGCAACAACCCCCACATGCCGCCCAAGCGGAATACGGATCTGGCCAAGATGGACCTCCTTGTGCTGGCCCGGATCGCCTTCTATGGGCATCCGTTGCCTGGCGCGCTTTGCGCGCGCCGTGTCTCTTGCTGCAAGGCCCCGTTTTTTCTTATGGCGGGAAGTCTATCGATCAGGCGGTGTTTGCGCCCTTAGGGAATACGTTCATGCACGCGGACTGCGGGCGCCGCGCACCGCCGCCGTCAAGGCCAGGCGGTGCGGCGGAAAACGTCAGAAACCCAGGCTGGCCAGCAGGTCGTCGACCTGGTCCTGGCTGGTGACGACGTCCGTCTTGCCCTGCGGGCTGATCTGCGGCCCGTTGAGCAGGCTGTTGGCTTCGTCGCGGCGCTCTTGCGGCACGTTGTCCAGCAGCACTTGCAGCAGTTCGCGTTCAATCGCGCCCACCACGTCCATCATGCGCATGATGACCTGGCCCGTCAGGTCCTGGAAATCCTGCGCCATGATGATTTCCATCAGTTTGGACTGGGTTTGCTGCGTCTGCTTGGGCACATCCGCCAGGAACGCGCGCGTGTCCTTCACCAGTTCGCGCGCTTCCGGCAGTTCCAGCGGCTGGTCATACCATTGCTGCCAGCGGGAATCCAGCGCCTGCGCCGAACGCGACATATTGTCCTGGATGGGACCGGCCTGCTCGGTCGCGTTCAAGACGCGATTGGCCGCCTGCTCGGTCATCTGCGCCACATAGCGCAGGCGATCGCGAGCGTCGGGAATCGCATTGGCCGCGTCCTTGATCGCCTGATCCAGGCCCAGTTCGCGCATGCTGTCGCGCAACATGCGCGTCAGCGAGGCAATACGGTGGATCAGGTCAGGATTCTCCGCTGCGGGTTCAACGTTTTGCGTTGTGCTCATTGCACACCTCAGCCGGCAATTTTCTCGAAGATCTTGGTGAGCTTTTCTTCCAGCGTCGCCGCGGTGAAAGGCTTGACCACGTAACCGTTGGCGCCGGCCTGAGCCGCCGCCACGATGTTTTCCTTCTTGGCTTCGGCCGTCACCATCAGCACCGGCAGCGAAGCCAGCGCAGCGTCGGCACGGATCTGCTTGAGCATTTCCAGGCCGTCGAGGTTGGGCATGTTCCAGTCGGACACGACGAACTGGAAGCCGCCGTTACGCAGCTTTTCCAACCCGATCGCACCGTCTTCGGCCTCATCCACGTTCTCGAAACCCAGCTCTTTGAGCAGGTTGCGGATGATCCGCCGCATCGTGGGGAAGTCATCCACCACCAGAATCTTCAGGCCCTTGTCTACCATCTTTCACTCCAGAAAAAATTTGCTTGAGACCGATCGTGGATTCATCCGCGTCAAACGCGGTGTCCACGGTCGCCCAGGCGAGTCAGAATGCGTTCGCTGATTGCCGACAGCGCTACCACTTCGTCCGCAGCGCCAATGGCGATGGCCTCCCGTGGCATGCCAAACACCACGCAGCTGGCTTCATCTTGCGCGATCGTATGGGCGCCCGCACGGTGCATCGCCAGCATGCCGGCGGCGCCGTCCTTGCCCATGCCGGTCAAGATGACGCCGATGGCGTTCTTGCCGGCGGCAATGGCGGCGGAATTGAACAACACGTCCACGGAAGGACGGTGGCGGTTGACGGGTTCGCTGGCTTCCAGCTCGATCACATAGTTGGCGCCGCTGCGGCCCAGCCGCATGTGCGTATCGCCGCCCGGCGCCAGGTAGACGTGGCCGGGCAACACCCGGTCGCCGTGAACCGCTTCGCGCACCGTCACGGCGCACAGCGCGTCCAGGCGCTGCGCGAACGATCGCGTGAAGCCGGCGGGCATGTGCTGCGTGATCAGGATGGCCGGGCTGTCCGGCGGCAGGGGTTGCAGGACTTCACGGATGGCTTCGGTGCCGCCCGTGGAGGCGCCTACGATCACCAGCTTTTCCGAGCTTGCCAGCGGCCGGCGCAGCATCGGCGCGGGCGCGGCTTGCGGCGCATGCGGCGTCGGCGTGCGCAGCTTGGCTCGCGATGCCGCCCGGATCTTGTCTGCGATGATTTCGGTGTATTCCAGCAAACCGTCGCGGATGCCCAGCTTCGGCTTGGTCACAAAGTCGATGGCGCCCAGTTCCAGCGCGCGCAGCGTGATTTCGCCGCCGCGCTCCGTCAGCGACGACACCATCACCACCGGCATCGGCCGCAGGCGCATCAACTTTTCCAGAAAATCCAGCCCGTCCATGCGCGGCATTTCGACGTCCAGCGTCAGCACGTCGGGGTTATGGCGCTTGATCAGCTCGCGCGCCACCAGCGGATCCGGCGCGGTCGCGACCACTTCCATATCCGGCTGGCTGTTGATGATCTCCGTCATCAGCCCGCGCACCAGCGCGGAGTCGTCCACACACAAAACGCTTATTTTTTTCATTGTTTGCTGCCTTGGCCCGATCAGGCCTTACTCGCACATTCGTAGACCGTCTGCCCGCGCAGACGAAAATCCCGGCTGATGTAGGTGAAGTTCTCGGAGTGCCCGGCAAACAGCAGGCCACCCGGCTTGAGCAGCGGCACGAAACGCTCCAGTATCTTCGCCTGCGTCGGCTTGTCGAAATAGATCATGACGTTGCGGCAGAAGATCACATCGAACTTTTCGCTGATTGCCCAGGACGGCGCCAGCAAGTTCAACGTTTCGTAGCGCACCATGTCGGCGATCTCGGGACGCACCCGGACCTGGCCTGCGTTGGCGCCACGGCCTTTGAGGAAGAACCTCCGCAGGCGCTCGTCTTCCATCTTCGCCACCCGCTCGGCCGGGTACACCGCCGCTCGCGCCCGGTTCAACACGTTCGTGTCGATGTCGGTGGCCAGCACCGTGCACGCGCTGGCGCGCGGCCCCATCGCCTCGACCAGCGTCATGGCGATGGAATACGGCTCTTCCCCCGTGGAGGCGGCGCAGCACCATACCGACACCGGGCCGCCGCGCTTCTGCGCAAAGTCGGCCAGGATGGGAAAGTGGTGCGACTCGCGGAAGAATGCCGTCAGATTAGTCGTAAGCGCATTGACGAAGTCTTCCCACTCGGCCGCGTCGGGCTCGTTTTCCAGCTGGTCCAGATAACTGCCGAAATCCTGCCGGCCCAGGGCGCGCAAGCGCCGCGCCAGCCGGCTGTAGACCATTTCGCGCTTATGCGCGCCCAGCGAAATGCCGGCGCGCGCATGAATCATCTTGCGCACGCGGGAAAAGTCCGCGTCGCGGAAATCGAATTGGCGGTCCACCGGGATGGACGGCGCCGAAGTTGCTGCGGTTGCCACTACGCTCCTCAGTGCCCGAGCGCAAACGCGTCGGGCGCTTGCAAGCGAGAGTCGTCATCGGACGAGCGCGCCGAAGACAGGCGATGCGCCGGCACTTCGATGACTTCGCCCGCATTGATCTTGAATACCGCAACCGCTTCCGCCAGCCGTTGGGCTTGTTCCTGCAGCGAACCTGCGGCAGCAGCCGCTTCTTCCACCAAGGCCGCGTTCTGCTGCGTCACCTCGTCCATCTGCGACACGGCGCGGTTGACCTGGTCGATGCCGCTGGACTGCTCTTCGGACGCCGCCGAGATCTCGCCCATGATGTCCGTCACGCGCTTCACTGACGCCACGATCTCTTGCATCGTCGCGCCCGCGCGTTCCACCTGCTGCGAGCCCGCGCCCACCTTGGTGACGGAGTCTTCAATCAGGCCCTTGATTTCCTTGGCCGCCTGGGCGCTACGCTGCGCCAACGAGCGTACTTCGCCCGCCACCACCGCGAAACCCTTGCCCTGCTCGCCCGCGCGTGCGGCTTCCACCGCCGCGTTCAGGGCCAGAATGTTGGTCTGGAACGCGATGCCGTCGATGACAGAAACGATTTCCGAGATCTTGCGCGAACTGGCCGAAATACCGTGCATGGTGTTCACCACTTCCGACACCGCGGCGCCGCCGCGCTCGGCCACGTCCGACGCGCTTGCCGCCAGCTGGTTTGCCTGGCGCGCATTGTCGGCGTTCTGCTTCACGGTCGAGGCCAGTTGTTCCATCGAGGCCGCGGTTTCCTCAAGGGACGCCGCCTGTTGCTCGGTGCGGCTGGACAGGTCAGTATTGCCGGCCGCGATTTCATGCGAGCCCACATTGATCTCGTCCACACCGCGACGCACCGTCGAGACCGTACGCGTCAGGCTTTCCTGCATGCGCTTGAGCGCCGCGAACAGTTGGCCAATCTCGTTGGTGTTGCGCACGTCCACGCGGGCGGTCAGGTCGCCGCCTGCGATGCGGTCAAAATGATGGCCGGCTTCCTTCAGCGGCTGCAGCACGCGGCGGCGCAAGAACACATAGGTCGCAAACACCAGCAGCGCGGCGATGACGCCGCCCGCACTGACGGCGATCAGCACGAATTGATACCGCACCTGCGCCACTTCATGCGCGTCCAGCATCTTGCTGGCACGCCAGAAATCGAACCCTTCAACCGCACGGGCGAAGCGGCCTTCCAGCGCGTCCTGCACCGTCTGCACCTGCTTCTGGTAGGCCGGCATGTCGGCCTTTTCCAGGGCGGCGACCAGCGGCGTCAGGCCTTGCTGCACCAGCGCGCCATACGAGGCCTCGATTTCCTTGAGCGAGTCGGCAGCCTCGACAGGTTGCGGCAGCGTCTTGTAATACTCAAATTCCGCCTGGCCTTTGTTCATGGCCGCTTTGGCGCGCTCCAGCAGGCCGGTGGCCTCCGAAGACAGGCCCTGCGTCAGCAAGGTGGCCTGGCCGACGTTGCTGACGATATCCGCATAGTTGGCCGTCGCCGCACGGGCGAGACCATTCATGGAGTCCTTGTAGCTGGAGACCACGCGGCCCACCGCGTCGTCCAGTTCCTGCGATTGCTTGATTTCGGCCAGGGTCCCATTGCTGATGCGCAGGGACAGCACGCCAAGCGCCGCCCCGATCACCAACATGAATGAGAAAAACGCCAGCACCCACAACAGGCTGCTGCGTATCGTCATGTTCGCGAAAAACTTGCGCATCACAAGAACCATCCCTTGACTGCAATCGTTAAAGGAAAGCGCCACATCGGATTCAATATGGCGCCTCTACCCCGCATTCCGGCCGAATTCCGATCAGGAAGCGGCCTTCTCCACCAGCGCCATTTCATCGCTGGTCATCATTTTTTCGATATCCACCAGGATCAGCATGCGCTCATCCACCGTCCCCAGACCGGTCAGGTATTCGGTGGACAGCGTGGCGCCGAATTCCGGTGCCGGACGGATCTGGCCGGCGTTGAGCATCAGCACGTCGGACACGCCGTCGACCACGATGCCGACCACGCGGCGGTCCAGGTTCAGGATGATCACAACGGTCTGCTCGTTGTATTCGACCCGGTTCAGGTTGAACTTGATGCGCAGGTCGACGATCGGAACGATGATGCCGCGCAGGTTCGTCACGCCCTTGATGAACGAAGGGACGTTGGCGATGCGGGTCACCGTATCGGCGTCGTAGCCGCGGATTTCCTGCACTTTCAGGATGTCGATGCCGTACTCTTCATCGCCCAGCGTGAAGACCAGGAATTCGCTGCCGACATCTTCGTTGCGCGCGGATTGCGCTTGCGGTTTGGCTGCCATGATTTTTCAGTGCTCCATCAATTCAGAATGGCTTCGGGCTGCGACCAACGTTCACGGTTGGCGCGCGCAAGCGCAAATACGTCGACAATCAGCGCCACGCTGCCATCGCCCAGGATGGTGGCGGCGGAGATGCCGGGGACCTTGCGGTAATTCGACTCAAGGTTCTTGACTACGACCTGGTGCTGTCCAATCAGGTGATCGACCAGCAGCGCGAAACGGCGGTCTTCGGCCTGCATGATGACGGCGATGGCCTGCGTGGGATCCGTCTGGGCGTCGTTGACGGAGAACACGCGGTGCATCTCGACCAGCGGCAGGTATTCGCCGCGGACATGCATCACGCGTTCGTTGCCCGCCACCGAATAGATCTGGTCGTTGGTCGGTTGCAACGATTCCGTCACGTGGTTCAGCGGAAGGATGAAGGTTTCTTCGCCCACGCGCACCGACATGCCGTCCAGGATGGCCAGCGTCAGCGGCAGTACGATGCGGGTCGTGGTGCCGTTGCCCGGCTCGCAAGACAGCTGCACGTGGCCGCCCATGTCCTGGATGTTCCGGCGCACGACGTCCATGCCGACGCCGCGGCCGGAGATGTCCGTGACCTTTTCGGCCGTGGAGAAGCCCGGCGCGAAGATCAGTTGCCAGATTTCGTCATCCGGCGAGTTCTCGTTGACCGCCAGGCCTTGGGCCATGGCCTTCTTCAGGATCTTGTCCCGGTTCAGGCCGCCGCCGTCATCGCTGACTTCGATGACGATGTTGCCGCCGTTATGCTGGGCGGACAACACCAGTTGACCCACCGGATCCTTGCCGGCGGCGATACGCTTTTCGGGCGTCTCGATGCCGTGGTCCAGGCTGTTGCGCACCAAGTGCGTCAGCGGGTCGATGATGCGTTCGATCAGGCTCTTGTCCAGCTCGGTCGCGCGGCCGTAGGTCTGCAGTTCGATCTGCTTGCCCATCTTGCTGGCGATGTCGCGCACCAGGCGGGGAAAGCGGCTGAACACGTAGTCCATCGGCATCATGCGGATCGACATCACCGCTTCCTGCAGGTCGCGGGCGTTGCGTTCCAGCTGTTCCATGCCGTTGAGCAGGCGGTCGTGCAGCACCGGATCCAGCGTGGAGGCAGTCTGCGCCAGCATGGCTTGCGTGATGACCAGTTCGCCCACCAGGTTGATAACCTGGTCGACTTTTTCCACACCCACGCGGATCGACGTGGATTCCTTGTCGGCATGCGCCGGAGCCGCCGGACGGGACGCGCGCGCTGCGGCCTGAGTGATCGCTTCGGCGGCAGCCGCCGATTCCGCCACCACCGGCGCCGCAGGCGCAGGTGCCGCCACCGGGGCGGGCGCAGCCGCGACCGCAGCGACGGCTGCGGGTTCCGCCACCGCCGGCGCCGCTTGGGCTGCCGGGGCCGCTTCGCGACTGATGTTCAATTGATCGCCGTCGACGATGAAGCAGCACACGGCTTCGATGTCGTCCGGCGTGCAGGTGCTGTCCACCCACACGGTCAAGACGCCGTCGGCGCGTTCGCTGGCCTTGACCGTGCCCAGGTTGCCCATTTCTTCCAGCAGGGACGCGGCGTCCTTGTCGGACACTTTGGTGATCCGTACCTTCAGCGGCAGATCGCCGGCGTCGGCGGCGGGTTGCGCGGCCGCGGGGGCCGGTGCCGGCACAGGCGCCGGTGCCGCCACAACCGGTGCCGGTGCAGGCGCCGCCGCCGCAGCGGGGGCAGCCCCGGCCGCGGCAGGATCCTTATGCTCCAGCGCCAGCTGCCTCAACACGGCGCAGATACGCTCAAACACGGCTTCATCGGGCTCTTCGGAGGCCCGGTAGGCATCCAGTTGGCTTTTGAGCACGTCTTTCGTTTCCAAGAAGATATCAATCATGTCCGTACGCAGCGCCATTTCGCCGCGACGGATTGCGTCCAGAAGGTTTTCCAGCAGGTGGGTGGTGCCCGCAAGCTGCGTGAAACAGCCGAATGTCGCCGCACCGCCCTTGATCGAGTGGGCCGCGCGGAAGATGGCGTTGAGCTGCTCGATGTCGGGCGCGCCCACATCCAGTTCCAGCAGCAACTGCTCCATCTGCGCGAGCAGCTCGTCCGCCTCGTCGAAAAAGGTCTCGTAAAACTGACTGAGGTCCAAACCAGAACTCATGACCCGTACGCCTTCATAAATGAACCTGCTTTACGCGCCGGCCTGCTCATCGAGCAGCTCGGTCGCCAATTCCACCAGCACATCGGGGTCGACCGGCTTGGACAGCCAGCCACAAACGCCCAGATCCCGAGCGGCCATCTTGCTACCCACGTCATCTTCGGTGGTGAGCACCAGCACAGGCACGTCCAGGTACTGGTCCTGCTCGCGCAGGCCCTGGATCAGTTGCAACCCGCCCATGACCGGCATATTCCAGTCGCTGACGACCAGGTCCACCGGGTGGTTCTTCGCCACTTCCAGCGCTTCCTGGCCATTGCCGGCCGTCAATACCTTCCATCCCGCGCCCGTCAGCGTCGCCTGCACGATCATCCGCATCGTCGCTGAATCGTCCGCCACCAGAATCGTTGCCGCCATTGCTATCGAACCCCTTCGGCGGGCGGCGCATTCGCCGCTTCACCTTGCTTGGTTGCCGTCGCAGCCTGGGCGGCGGCTTGCACCGCCTCCACGGCCGTTCCCACCTCGCGGGCATCTTTCGCGCTGACGTCCGCCGCGGCGGCGTTCTCGTTTTCGATGCGCTTCTGGGTGTTCATATTGAGCACCACGAGGCTGATACGTCTATTAACGGCCGCGTAAGGATCATCTTTAACCAGACTCATGCTGGAAGACAGCCCCTGGATGCGCATGACCTTGCTTTCGTTCATGCCACCGGCCACCAGCTCCTGGCGGGACGCGTTGGCACGGTCGGCGGAAAGCTCCCAATTACTGTAGGCACGCTCACCGCGCGCATACTGCGAGGCGTCGGTGTGACCCGAAATGCTGACCTTGTTCGGCAGCTCGTTCAGTACCGGCCCCAATTCCCGCAGGATGTCGCGCATATAAGGCTGCACTTCCGCGCGGCCGGTCGCGAACATCGGACGGTTCTGGTTGTCAATGATCTGGATGCGCAGGCCTTCCGTCGTCAGGTCGATCAGCAGCTGCGGCCTGAAGCTCTTCAAGACGGGGCTGGTATCGATGACGTTCTCAAGCCGCTTCTTCAGGTTTTCCAGGCGGTGCTGTTCGCGGCGTTCCGCGTCGCCCATGGGCTGCGCTTCCACGCGGTTGCCCTGGGCGCGGCGCACATCGCCCTCGCTGCGCAGGGGATCTTGCCCTCCCCCCGGCACCGCGCTGGTTTCGGCCGAATTGTTGGGCCCGCCCATGATCGCCACGCGCAACGGCATACGGAAATACTCCGCAATGCCCTTGAGTTCTTCGCGCGGCACGATGCTGATCAGCCACATCACCAGGAAAAACGCCATCATCGCCGTGATGAAGTCGGCGTAAGCGATCTTCCAGCTGCCCCCGTGGTGCCCGCCGCCCTTGACCTTCTTGCGGCGGATCACCACACGGTGGTTGTTTACCGTGCTCATGGCCCGCTCCGTCAGGCCTTGCCGGTCGCGGTCGACTTGGTTTGCCGGACGTGCTCTTCCAGCTCACCGAAGGTCGGACGCACGGACGAGAACAGCACCTTGCGGCCGAACTCCACCGCCAACTGGGGCGGGTAGCCGTTCATGCTGGCCAGCAGCGTGGTCTTGATGCATTCCAGCACTTTCATCGCTTCGTCCGTACGGCGCTCAACCCGCGAGGCCAGCGGCCCCACGAAGCCATAGGCCAGCAAAATGCCCAGGAACGTGCCGACCATGGCCTTGGAGATCAGGTCGCCCAGGATCGCCGGCGGCTGGTCCACGGCGGCCAGCGCCTTGATCACGCCCAGCACTGCGGCCACGATGCCGAATGCGGGCAGGCCATCTGCCATCTGGTGCAACGCATGCGCCGGGACTTCGCGCTCATGGCGGTAGGTCTCGATTTCCTCGTCCATGAGCGTTTCGATTTCAAACGAGCTCATGTTGCCGCTGATCATGATGCGCAGGTAGTCCGTAATGAACTCCATGAGCTTCGCGTCTTTGGCGATGCGGGGATATTCGCTGAAGATCGGGCTGGAGGCCGGATCTTCGATATGCGATTCGATGGCCATGAGGCCTTCGCGACGCGCTTTATTCAGCAATACATACAGGAGCGCCATCAGCTCCATGTAGACGTCCTTGCCGTAGCGCGAACTCTTAAGCGCGTCAGGCAGCGCCTTCTTGACCAGCATCAGCGATTTTTTGCTGTTGCCCGCCAGGAACGCCCCCATAGCCGAACCAAAGATCAGCGTCAGCTCGAAGGGCTGGTAAAGCGCGCCCAAATGGCCGCCCAGCGCTATGAAGCTACCGACGACCGACACGATCACCACGAGAAAACCGATAACAATCAACACATCAGGCCCCTGCCAACGAAGTCTAAAACTGGCGTCAATGATCCCCTGTTCCCCCCGACCCAAAAAGGCGGGTTACGGGGAGTTTTCCAGGGCTTTTGATGTATTTGGCCGTCGCAGGCCCGGGCGCGGGCGGTGCAGACGCGCCCAACCCGGGTGCGGGCAGTCAAGGCCGTGCGGCGTCGACGGCGGGCGCCGGACGGCTGCCGGCGCGTGCCTTGGCCGCCGCGCGCGTCTTGCCGGCACGAGGTGGCGGCCGGCAGATCGCACACACGAAATCCGATTGCGGATCGTGGGCGTGGGCAATGAAATGGCCGCCGCACTGGCGGCAAGCGGACAGTTGCAACATGCCGCTATCAAAGAATCGCACCAGCATCCAGGCGCGCGTAAAGCTCAGGACAGGCTCGGCATTTTCTGCGGCATCCAGCCCCGCGTTCTCCAGATAGAGGCGGTACGCATCGATGGTGGCGCGTATGCCCTTGCTGCTGGTGCGCGAGTTCAGGAACGAATACACGTTGTAGAACAGCGACGAATGAATATTCGGCAGCCAGGTCATGAACCAATCGACCGAAAAAGGCAGCATGCCCTTGGGTGGCGAGCAGCCGCGGATTTCGCGATACAAGCGTGCCAGACGGTCGTGACTGAGGCTGGTTTCAGCCTCCAGCACCTGAAGCCGCGCACCCAGTGTGATCATGGAGCTGGCTAGCAGGATGTCGTCCGCTTCCTGAGAAACGCTTTTCGAGGCCATTGCGCGAGAGTCCGATTGGGTTTCGAACGGCCGTCAGGCCAGTTCTTCTACAGGTTGCTTGGCCAGCAGGATGGTTGCATGCGCTTGTTGCAGCGCACCACCCAAAACGTCATGGGTCAGCGCGGACAACAGGCTGTAATCGTCAAAACGGAATCGGCAGAGGAGCGAGCTGGAGCTAGCCAGTTTCACCAGTTGAGCCGGCGACAGACGCATCAGGATGTCGGCAACTTCGTTGCTGAACCCCAGACGGAACATCGATGCGGCATAGTCATCACGCAACATACGTTGCGCAAGTAACAGATATGACAGATTCACTTCGCGAATATCTGCCAGCAATGAATTTTCGACTTGTTGCACGCCCTACTCCCTATCCCTATCCCACCCACGGGGCTCGATAACTAAAAGCGCCGGCAATTTGGATTGCCTGGCGGCTTGCTGCATCCTGTTTTAATGCGAAATGTATCATTTGTTCGCAATTTAAGTAAAATTTACCACAGGTGATGTCATTTTCTATGACTTATATGACAAATCTTTGTTGATATTGCGCAACTTACGAAAATAGATACACCTTGACATAGTTGTTCGACACGAATTTACGTCAATTTGGCAAATAAGCATTCAAAACATTGCGTACTTCGAGGAATGAAATGTTGTGCAGTCCCGACAATGACACCTTGCCGATCACTTAATTTGTAGCTTTAGCGCAGCCGCGCGTTTGTCGACAATGTCGCAAATTGACAACGTCAGACAATGCGTCACGATGGACACCGCCTGACATTCCCGCAATGCCCCACGCAGATGACAGCTTGGTCGAATATGCCCCGCTAGTGCGGAAGCTGGCCCTGCAATTGCTCGCCCGGCTACCCGCCAGCGTTGAGCTCGACGACTTGATACAGGCCGGCATGATCGGCCTGCTTGACGCCGTAAGGCGCTATCAGGAAACGGCAGACGCCCAATTCGAGACCTACGCCACGACCCGCATTCGTGGCGCGATGCTGGACGAACTCCGCGGCCAGGACTGGCTTCCGCGCAGCGTCCGCGCCAAGGCGCGCAAGATCGAACAAGCTATCCAGCAACTGGAACAGCGCTTGATGCGCGCGCCCAGCGAGGCGGAAATCGCCCATCAGCTGGAAATGCCGATCGGCGAATACCAGACGCTGCTGCACGACGCCCAGGGCGTGCAGATCGTGCACTACGAAGATTTCACCGTGGAGCCCGATTCGGCCTCCGGCCAATCAGACTGGACCGCCACGCTCAACCACGGCTCGGCCGGCGGCAATCCTCTGGACGCATTGCTTGCGGGCGATTTCCGCCAGGCGCTGATCCACGCCATCGACTCCCTGCCCGACCGAGAAAAATTGTTGCTGTCGCTCTGTTACGAGCAAGGGCTCAACCTGAAAGAAATCGGCGCGATCATGAATGTCACCGAAGCGCGGGTGTGCCAGTTGCGTTCGCAGGCCACGGCCCGCATTCGCGCGAAGCTGAAAGACCAGGCCTGGCAGGAACTGCCCCAGGAAGGACAGATCGCGCAGATCATCTAGGCGGCATCGGCGACTCTCTCTATATAGAGACCGCCAGCCAACGCGAAAGCAGCAAACAAGAACGGGCGCCACGCGGCGCCCGTTTCTATTTCCCCCTTCCCAGGCCGCAGCGAGATCCGCCAACAACGGTCTCGGCGGATACAACAATAAATACGACTTTCGCGAAATAGGGCTAAAGAATGATTTAGGACTGCCGTAATCCTTGCAACGGAGAGATTCCTAGACAAGAAGTCGACGAACTTTCCCGTTAACACCAGTGGGCGGCCTTGCTGCCCAGTTTGAAGAAGCCTTTCTCTCTTGGGAGCCTCACATGGCAGTCATCAATACCAATTACCTGTCGCTGGTTGCGCAGAACAACCTGAACAAGTCGCAATCGACCCTGGGCAGCGCCATCGAGCGCCTGTCGTCGGGCCTGCGCATCAACAGCGCCAAGGACGACGCCGCTGGCCAAGCCATCGCCAACCGCTTCACCGCCAACGTTAACGGCCTGACGCAAGCTGCCCGTAACGCCAACGACGGTATCTCGATCGCTCAAACGACCGAAGGCGCGTTGAACGAAGTCAACAACAACCTGCAACGTATCCGTCAACTGTCGGTTCAAGCCACCAACGGCACGAACTCGCAGACCGACCTGGATTCGATCCAAGCTGAAATCAGCCAGCGCCTGGGTGAAATCACCCGCGTGTCGGAACAGACCCAGTTCAACGGCGTCAAGGTTCTGGCCAAGGACAACACGCTGACGATCCAAGTCGGCGCCAACGACAACGAAACGATCACCATCAATCTGGAAAAGATCGATGCCAAGTCGCTGGGTCTGGACAAGCTGAGCCTGAACGGCCCGCAAGGCACCGTGGCTACCGCCGCCAACTCGGACGTCGAATCGTTCCTGAGCGTGTCGACCGGCAGCGTCACCGCCGGCGCTTCGGCCGCCGTCACGATCACCAACGGCAAGGACCTGGGCTCGACCGCTCCGACGTCCGGTTCGCTGGTCAAGGACAGCAAGGGCAACCTGTTCGTCGAAGTCACGGCAACCGCCGGCGCGACGAAGCCGGGCGTTACCACCGGCCAAAAGATGTATGTGTCGGTCAAGGCTTCGGACCTGTCCGTCTCCGGTGGCACCGTGACCGTCAACAGCAAGGACGCTTCGGCTTCGACGTTCGCTGCCACGACGAACCCGCTGGCCGGCATCGACAAGGCCTTGTCGCAAGTCGACAGCCTGCGTAGCGACCTGGGCGCGATCCAGAACCGCTTCGAATCGACTGTTGCCAACCTGAACAACACGATCAACAACCTGTCCGCCGCTCGTTCGCGCATCGAAGATGCCGACTACGCCACGGAAGTGTCGAACATGACCAAGGCTCAGATCCTGCAACAGGCTGGCACCTCGGTTCTGGCACAAGCCAACCAAGTTCCGCAAACGGTTCTGTCGCTGCTGCGTTAATTCCAGCGGACAGTCCCTCGGTCGGGGTCTGGGGTCGCAGTTCGACGCCAGACCCGCTCCGAAACAGGAAAGCCAGCCTTCGGGCTGGTTTTTTTTATGGGCAGTCACGCCACAATCACTACGCCTTGCGTGCTCAGGATTGAAACGACAACACCAATGGCGCGCACATGAAAAAGGGGCGGATATTCATCCGCCCCTGCTTGCATCCTGCTTTGCGCTCATTCTATCGTCGAGCGCAGCCCTCGACTTACGCGGTCAGGCCCGTGGACCGAACTACCGCCGCCACGGCCGCCGGGTTGTCGTTGATCAGGTCATGGCCACCCGCGATGCGTTCCACGCGCAACCCCAGGGCCGCCAGACGCACCAGGTCTTCCTCATCCAGGCAGCACGGCACCGGCGGCATATCGCGGGGCGGCTGCATCGGCACATTACCGGTCAGCACGGTCACCGGCTGCGCGATACCCTGCAGCAACGGCCAATAGTCGCGCTCCACCGCGGCCGTAGGCGTCACCCCGTAGATTTCCAGCGCAAAGCTGCGCAGATAGCGGTCGTCGGGGCGACTCGCGAGGGCGCCGCGCAAGAACGCCTGGTTGTGCCAGAGCTTCGCGGCCGAGAACGGCGTGTCCAGCAGCACCACCTGTTTGCACAGCGGCGTACGGCGTGCGATTTCCAGCGCGACGCTGCCACCAAACGATACGCCCAATATGCCGAATCCCGCGGGCGCGGCCATCAACAGCGCCGGCAACAGCTCATCCGTGAATCCATTTACCGACATGTCCTGCGGCGCGGTACTGGCGCCGCAACCGGGCAAGTCCACAAATAGCAGGTTCGCATCGGGCAGGTGGGGTTCGAAGGCCTGCACGGTGGCGATGCTGCCCAGCGAGCCATGCAGCACCACCCATGTGGGGCGCCCTTCCCGCCAGCCAGCGGCGCGGCGTACCCGAACCAGCCCCGATTGCCCCGGCACCATCTCGAACGGCGCGCCAACCGGCGCCCGCAAACGCGCAAGCCATTCATCGTGGCCGCGTTCCAGTGCATCCAACGCCTCGGGCGTGCCGCGCATGATGTCGCGTGCATGGCGTTCGATCAAATCCTTCGGCCAATCCCACCAACGCGCGCGCATCAGGCGGGCAGACACGGCCTCGTCGAAACGACGCCGGCGGAACTGCGCGGGATTGCCCGTCCAGATTTCATAGTTGCCCACATCGCGCGACACCACGGACCCTGCGCCGATCACCGCGCCCGTGCCGATGGTGACCCCCGACATGATTTTCGCGCCGGCTCCGATCCACACGTCGTGACCGATCGTCACGCCGCCGCGAGTCGTGGAGTAGTCCGTGATGTCCTGCGTGGACGCGAACAAGGTACCAAAATGCGGCGCCGAGAACGGATAGATCGTGTAGGTGTCCTGACGGTGGTACGACCCCAGGATGATCTCGACCCCATGCCCGATGGTGCAGAAATTGCCGACGGTGAGCCTGGCTGGTTCGTGGGGCTGATTGTGGGGAAAAACCGAGGGCACCCCGTACGAATAATCACCGATGCTGTAAACATCGGGGTCGGCCAGGGCCAACGCCGTGAACACCAGGTTGCGCACGCCGTGCTGCATCGCCAGGTTCAGATGTTTGACGCCCTGATGGTCGGGACGAATCGTCGCGATCTGCCTGCAGATATGGGCCGCGTCCGCTTGGCGGTTTTCCTGCCATGCCCGCGCGGCCACGCCGAACGCGTCATCCACGCTCATCGTCTGGCCGCTCGCGGGTTTAGGCGCGCTTTTCTTATTCGATTTCACCGGTCCTACTCCGATAGATATTCAATACGCATCCGGGGTGCGATGACGAATCACCGCCGCCGGGTTGCCGGCGATGACGGCATACGCCGGCCACTCGCCGCGCAAGACCGTGCCGGCCGCGACCACGCATCCACGCCGCAATATGCAGCCGTCCAGCAGCACGCAATTGGCGCCGATCCAGCAATCTTCTTCGATCAGGATCCCGCCCTTGCTAGGCATGAAGCGCTGCTCGATGATGGTGAGGTCGCTACGGCGGTACTCGTGGTTCGTGGGCGCCAAGGTCGTGTTGGCGGCGATCAAGGTGCCGCGACCAATGCTCACGCCATGGCCCGAATAGATCACCACGCCGGAATTCAGATAGACCTGGTCGCCGATGTGCACGTCGCCATCGCCACCCGCAAATTTGATCTTCACGAAACTATCGATCGTCGCGTGGTCGCCCACTGTGACGTGATTGCCGCGCACCGATCGTTCGATGTCAGCCAAGGGGGAAATCTTGGCCAGGACAGATAGACGGTTCATGCTTGAGACTTCCTCAGATACGCCAGCGTTCCAAAGAGAAACGCGGCCATCGCCGCGTGGGCGTCCCCGCCCTCTGCGGCGTCGTGGCGGGACGTGAACTGGTAATCAGGCGCCGGGGTTTCCACCGCCGAGCCGAATACGACCGGCACCTGGCGACCCAACGACTCGCTGGCGCAAGACGCGGCCAGATTCGCCAGGTCCCGAATCCGCCAGTCGGCGCCGGCCACGTGAAGCACGCCCGCACCAGGCTGGGTCAAGCGGCCTGCCAGCGTGTGCGCGAAATGCTGGGCGCTCAGGTAGTTGCGCACCGCCGTGCCCTGCCCATGCAGCACGATTCGTCCATGTGCCACCGCCTGGCGGCAGAAGTCGAAAGGCGCCAGCGTCCAGCGGTCAAAGCCTGCCCACTGCGCGGGCAGACCAAATAGATTGGCCGGCCGCAAGATATCCACCGACAGGCCGTGTGTCTGCGCCGCCAGCGTATACAGCTGCTCCGCCTGCCAATGCGTCAGCCCGTAGTCATTGCCCGGCGTCACCGCCGAGGCCTCCCCCAGAATTCCTTCGGGCCGGCCAAACACATGAAACGTCGACACGTAGGCATGCCGCGCAATGCCCGCCCGCCCGCAGGCGTCCAGCAGCGCGCGCGTGCCCGCGACATTGACCACGTAGGCCAAGGCCGGATTCGCGCGGCAGGCGACTTCGTGCATCGCCGCCGCATGCACGCAGGCATGCAGGCCGTGCGGCAGCGTCAAGGCCGCCACGCCGGCAGGGTCGGACAAATCCAGCGTGATGTCATGGGTGGGCGCGCGGCCTGCAGTCAGGACCTCCATGCCCTGCGCGCGCAAACCCTCGGCAATCACGCCGCCCGCGTATCCGCTGGCTCCGGTGACAAGCACGCGCACCGTCATTGCGGCTCCGTAAACGTGAAAGGCGTCGTGAAATCGTTCAACGCCGGCAACGCCGCATCGCGCGGCGACATCAGCGGATCGCCGATGCCGGCTTCCCCCTCCCACCAGTCGATGCCCGCACTGGCGGGGTGCACCCCCGCATCCCGCTCGGGATCATGCACCGAGGTCGTGTAGTACAGCAGCGCGGTATGGTCGCGATGCGCGGCGAATCCATGGGCCACTCCGCGCGGCACATACACGGCTTGCGGGGTATCGCCATCCAGCGTCAATGACAACGATTGCATGAACGTGGGCGACCCGCGCCGAAGGTCCAAGAGGCCATCCCGGGCGCGGCCGGTCAAGCAGGTCACCAGTTTGGCGTGGTCCGACGGCGGCACTTGAAAGTGCATGCCGCGCAGCACACCGCGGTGCGACACGGACACATAGGATTCGGCGTAGGCCGTCTCCAGCCCCAATCCCGCCAGCGTCGGCGCATGCAACAGCTTGCGGAACTCGCCGCGCGTATCCGGAAAGCGCGGCAGGGTCAGCAGATAGCAGCCCGGAATATCCAAGGCTTGGGCAAGCATGTCAGATCCCGACGCCGAAGAAGAGCTCGATCCGGCTGGCGGCGTAGTCCAGCATTTCCGGCGTCAGTGCCGGCTGCACGCCAATCCAGAACGTGTTTTGCATGATGATCTCAGTGTTGGTCAGCTCACCCGAGACGCGGTAATGCTGGCCCACCATCGAAGGCTGACGCGTCAGGTTGCCGGCAAACAGCAAGCGCGTGCCGATCTTGTCCTGGTCCAGATACGTCAACAGGTCCACGCGCCGCACCTGAGCTTCGGGGCGAAGCGTAATCGGGAATCCGAACCAGGACGGGTCGGAGCCCGGCGTGGCTTCCGGCAAGATCAGGAATTCCTCGCAGGAGGCCAGCCGTTCCTTCAGGAAGCGGAAATTGGCCTTGCGCTGCGCCACGAATTCTTCGACCCGGTCCATCTGCGCCAGTCCGCAAGCGGCCTGCATATCGGTGATTTTCAGGTTGTACCCGATGTGCGAATACGTGTACTTGTGGTCATAGCCTTCCGGCAGGCTGCCCAGCTTTTGACAGAAGCGCTTGCCGCAGGTGTTGTCCTTGCCCGGTCCGCAATAGCAATCACGCCCCCAATCGCGGAACGACTCGGCGATCAGCTTCAAGTGCGGATCGTTCGTAAAGACCGCCCCACCCTCGCCCATGGTGATGTGGTGCGCGGGATAGAAGCTAAGCGTGCCGATGTCGCCAAACGTGCCGACCATGCGGCCGTTGTAGGTGGAACCCAACGCGTCGCAACAATCTTCGATCAGCCACAGCCCGTACTTCTTGCACAAGGCCGTGACCACGTCCAGGTTGTACGGGTTGCCCAGCGTGTGCGCCAGCATGATCGCTTTGGTGCGCGGGGTGATCGCGGCTTCCAGCAGACTGGCGTTCACGTTATAGGTGCCCAGTTCCACGTCGACGAACACCGGCACCGCGCCAAATTGCAGGATCGGATTGACCGTGGTGGGAAACCCGGCGGCCACGCCAATCACTTCGTCGCCGCGGCGGATCGCGCGTTCGCCCAGCTTGGGCGAGGTCAACGTCGAAAACGCCACCAGATTGGCCGACGATCCGGAATTGACGGTGATCAGGTGCTTGACGCCAAGATATTGGGCGAGGCGCTGCTCGAATGCCTCATTGAACCGGCCCGTGGTCAGCCAGCCGTCCAACGACGCCTCGACCATGGCCTTCAATTCGGCCGCCCCGATCAGCTTGCCCGACGGCGGCACCACGGTCTTACCGGGCGCGAACGCCGCACGCTCACGTTCCTGGGCGTCGTGGTACTGGTCGACCAACTGGGCGATCTGCGCCCGGATTTCATTAGGATTCATGCTCTTTCTCTACAATCAGTGTTGCTTGCCGTGGACGGCGCACATCCGGTTCACAGGGGGCCGTAGGCATCGATTTGCGCCTCGCACAAAGCGCGCGCGTGCTGGTTTTCATGATGGGCCCGGTACCAGCCCATGGTTTCGGCGACAGACCGTTCCAGGCTCCAGCGCGATTGCACGCCCAGTACCGAGCGGGTGCGCGACGTATCCAGCGCCAGCAAACCCGCCTCGTGCGGACCGCTTCCGACTTTGCCGTACGCGGCCTCGCCCCGGCCATAGGCCGCGCGCGCTAATTCAATCACGTCCCGCACCGTCGCCGCCTCGTGCGCTGGCGGCCCGAAATTGAACGGACCGGCCAGTTCGGGTTGCGCCCATAATGTCTCTGCCAACCGAAGATAGCCCGCCAACGGCTCCAGCACATGCTGCCACGGCCGCACTGACACGGGGTTGCGGATGTCGAGTGTGCGGCCGTCCTGCCAGGCGCGGACGGCGTCGGGCAGCAAACGGTCTTCGGACCAATCGCCCCCGCCGATGACATTGCCGGCCCGCGCGGTCGCGACGGCCACGCCTTGTTCCCGCAGGAACGCGTCGCGATAACTGGCAGCCACCAACTCGGCGGCCGCCTTGCTGGCGCTGTAGGGGTCATGCCCCCCCAACGCATCGCTTTCGCGGTACGGATAGGGCCATTCCTCGTTGCGATAAACCTTGTCGGTCGTAATGCACAAGGCCACGCGCACGCCCGGCAAGCCGCGCAGTGCATCCAGCACGTGCGCCGTGCCCATCACGTTGGTGTCGAACGTTTGCAGCGGCTCGCGATAGCTGGCGCGCACCAGCGGCTGCGCCGCCAGATGCAACACGATCTCCGGCTGGAACGCCCGGATTCTGGCGGCCAGCGCGGGCGCTTGGCGGATATCCAGGATATGGCTGTCGACCACGGCGGCGATTCCCGCCGCCTCGAACAGGCTCGGCTGACCAGCGGGCGGCGCCAGCGACACGGCGCTGACCTCAGCGCCCAGGCGGTGCAGCCACAAGGCGAGCCAGCCGCCCTTGAATCCCGTGTGCCCCGTCAGGAAGACACGTTTTCCACGCCAGAAGCCGGCTGCATCGGCGCTCACCAAACCCTCCACGGCGCCTTGTTCGTTTCCCACAGCGATTCCAGCATGCGCTTTTCACGCAGCGTATCCATCGGCTGCCAAAAGCCCATGTGCCGGAAGGCCATCAGATCGCCCTTGCGGGCCAGGGTCTCGAGCGGCTCCATTTCCCAGGAAATGTGATCCCCTTCGATCAGGGGAAGCACCGCCGGGGACAACACAAAGAAGCCACCGTTGATCAGGCCGCCGTCGCCGCGCGGCTTCTCGGTGAAACCCGCCACCAGGTCGTCTTCCATCTTCAGCGCGCCGTAGCGCCCCGGAGGCTGCACGGCGGTCACGGTCGCGGCGCGGCCATGTTTGCGGTGAAAGGCGATCAGCGCGGAAATGTCCACGTCCGCCACCCCGTCACCGTACGTGAAGCAGAAGGCTTCTTCGTCCTTGACGTAATCGGCAACGCGCTTCAAGCGGCCGCCGGTCATCGTGTCATCACCGGTGTCCACCAGCGTGACCCGCCACGGCTCGGCATGGCGCTGATGCACTTCCATCTGGTTGTTCGCCATGTCGAAGGTCACGTCCGACATGTGCAGGAAGTAGTTGGCGAAATACTCCTTGATGACATAACCCTTGTAGCCGCAGCAGATCACGAAGTCATTGACGCCGTGTGCGGAATACATCTTCATGATGTGCCACAGGATGGGTTTGCCGCCGATTTCCACCATAGGCTTGGGCTTGACGTGCGTTTCTTCGGAAATGCGCGTGCCCAGGCCGCCCGCGAGAATGATTGCCTTCATGCTTGTTTCTCACACCAATTTTTGAACATGGCGCGAAAGGCCGTCTCGACCTTGCGCGCATAAGCGGGTTCGTCCATCAGGCTGCTTGCACGCATCTCGTCGCGCAGGCCGGCGCGGATACGCGCCAGCGCCGGAATGTCGCTGGCCAACGCCACCACCTTGTCGACGTATTCGGTTTCGGTATGGGCAGTCCATTCGCTGCGGCCCAGTCCCGTCAGCGTCGAGGCGCCAATGCGGCCCACGCCCGGGCGGCCCGTCAAGGTCACGAAGGGCAGCCCCATGTACAGGCTTTCGAACAAGGTCGTGCCCGAGTTATGGGGGAAGCAGTCGAGCGTGATGTCGCACTCGCGCAGCAGGTCCCAGGGAGGTGAATGGAAACCGATTTCAAGGCGGCTGGCCGGAATGCCGTGCACCGCGAAACGCGTCTCCAGGTCTTCACGCAAGCCGGTCGACACGTAACTGCGGCTGTCCACCACGAGTTTTGCCGTCGGCACGCGATTGAGGATGTCTGCCCACACCCGCAGGACGTGCTCGTTGAACCGGATCGCCCGGGACAGCGTGACAAATCTGACATAGCCATTGGCGATGGCCGGCAACGGGCTGACATCACCCATTTCGGCCTTCGGCCGATACGCGAAATTGCTGCCGTCCAGCCGCCACGGCGCTTCGGCGAACAAATGCTCCGAGCTCGGCGGCGCCATGTCGGAATCGATCAGGATATAGTCGATGGCCTTCAAACCGGTCGTACATCCGAAGCCCAGCCACGTGACCTGCACGGGCGCAGGCTTGCGAATGAACACACCCAGGCGATTATTGGCGGTGTGGCCGGCGAGATCCACCAGGATGTCGATCTTGTCGGCGCGGATGCGGCGGGCGAGGACGTCGTCGGACATCCCGTTGGTACGGGTCCATCCGTGTGCATAGCCCTTGAAGCGCTCGGTGACCTCGTCCTCCACTTCCAGGTGCGCATACACATGGACTTCGAACTGCCCGGCGTCATGATTCGCCATCAACGGCTCAAGAAACAGCGTCACCGGATGCACCCGGATGTCGGGCGAGACGTAGCCGATCCGCAGGCGACGCTCAGGATTCCTCTCGTTACGGTGCGGCAGCCAGTGCTTGCGCATCGGTTCGCCATAGAAGGCGTCGAACTCCTGGTAAACCGCGTATATCTGCTCGGCGGTACGATCAGGGAAGTAGTTCAATCCAAAGAATCTGCTGCCCCAGACCTGCGGATTGTCCGGCGTGCGGCGCAACACCTCTTTATATTGCCGGTCCGACCCTTCAAAGTCCCCGATGTCCGCCAGCACGACGCCATAGTTTCCGATCGAATCCAACTGGGCCGGATCAAGTTCCAAGGCGCGCTGGTAGTGGAAAATGGATTCGTAGTAGCGCGAAGCCTTGTGATAGCAACTGCCCAGCACGTTGTGCGCGGAGCCGTAGTTCTGTTGCATGGATATGGCTTGCAAGCAAGCGACCTCGGCCTCATTGAGCAGCTGCATCGAGATCAGCAGCAACGACAGCAGCACATAACGATGCGCGGTGCCCGCATCAAGCTTGAACGCTTGCAGCAGTGACGCGGCCGCTTCCTTGAGCTCGCCACGGTCGCGTTGAATCGAACTCAGCGCGTCCCACGCGGCATCGCAACGCGGTGCGTGCTTGATCAAACGGCGGACGCGCGCTTCGGTATCGGCATTGGCCTTGCCCAGATACGCCAGCATGCGCAGTTCGACAGCCTCTTTCTGCTGTTCGGGCGTGACGCCACGCAACTTGCGGACCGTCTCGGGTTGCGTCAGCAACCATCGGGACAAGGCCTGCACATAAAGCGCCCATGAATGGCGCTCGCCTTTGCTCGCCTCCAAACCTTCTTGCAGGAAATCCCGCCAGCGGGTGGCGCCGACGCGCAACGATGCGGATCGCCTGAGCGCCCGCAATTGCTGCGCCAACGAGATTTTCTCGACATCAGCAGCCGGACTCTCGATATTCAAATCCGCCGGCGGCGCCGACGCGGTTTCATCCTGAATGACGGTGTCGATCGCCGACAAAGACTGACCCGCGGCCAGGCGGTCAAGCACGACGGGTTCCACTGGTTCGTCAACCGACTCATGCCACCAGTTGAAGAGCGGCACCGCCAGCCCGTCTTTGCGCGCCGCCACGGCGGACAACAAGTGGGGGACGACCTGCAACTCGCTTTCGGCAGGCGTGTCGTAGGGCGTGGCATCCACCACGAATCGCACGAGGCCGCGGCGCAACAGATACAGGAGCGCGGCCTGGGTCACTTCCTGGGCGGTCTTGCCTTCCGGCACCTGTTGGCCGGCTTGTACGTACTCGACCAGGCGCGTCGCGGTCAGGGACTCGGGCCAGGCGCATCCCAAAGCGTCCACGACACGCTGCACGGTCAGATCATCCGTCGAAAAAACCTGCCCCGGCGTCGTTTCAAAGTAAACATTCTTCACGTCGCGCAGTCCCAGCGCGCAACGCCGGAAACGGCCCGCCCAGCGCAGGTCCATCAATCGCGGCAGGGCGACCTGCGGCAACACTTGCTCGGCGCGCTCTTGGTGCACCAGAAGCGTGCGACGGTGCTGGCGGCCGACGGAAAAGTCCAGATTCTGTTGCCGCAACACCCGCTGCTTGCCCAAGCCCAGGAGACCGTGGGCCAGCGAGACGTTGGACCCATAGGAATCGGCCATTTCAATCTGGGGTTCGGCATCGCCTGCGCAGATCATGGCAAAGCCGGAAACCAGCTCGGAGAACTCCACGAAGTAATAAGGCTGACGCGCAATCCCGAACAAACCGGCATCCAGATCGGCTCGGCTCCGCTCGGCCGCCAGGCTGAGCGCGCCCGCCATGGGGTTGCCGGCGGCGATCCCGTTGGTGAACAAGGTCAGCGCAGTCCGGGCGGCGTCGCGTTGCGCCTCCGGCGTCTCGGCGCCATGGCTGTACAGCATCATGGCATCGCGCACGGCCTCGAATGCCCGGCCCCCTGGGTAGGTGTCGTAATTGACGTAGGCGATGCCTTCGAAAGCCAGGTTCAAGCGGCAGATGCGAAGAATCTCGGCGGCCTGATCGCGGTCCAGCAAGCTGAAGACGTCATGCGCGATGATGTAGTCGAACTCGCCCATTTCCGGCGTCACTGCGGCATAGTCCGCTGCAATGAATTCCGCGTTCGCCAAGCCGAGGATGCTGGCATGCTGGCGAGCGAGTTCAATCTGGGAATAATCGGGGTCAACCCCCAATATTTTGGCGCCAGGGTAAGCGGCGGCAAACGGGAACGCGTTAGCCCCCGCTCGGCAACCCAAGACCAGCACGCGCGCCTCGTCCAGCGGCACGCTGGTCAAGCCGTACAGATGCGCTGTGGCCCGCAGGTGACCCGGCGAACTCAGGAAATTGATGGCGTGATCGGCCAAAGCGGGAGAAGCCGCAACGTCGCGGCCTCCATCGGGTAAGGACTCAGGCGCGTTCAAGAGAAACTCCGCATCGGGCATGTACCAGTGGCAATTGTTGGCGAGAATATCAGCGCTGATGCCAGCGGAATCGAGCGAAAAGCGCAGGTTTTTACCGGCTCTTGCACCCTATTCGCGCAACCGGGAATGCGGGTTCCTTTCCAAGACAATTTTGAAGCCAGCTTTTTGCCGCCTTATCGGATTTTTGGGGCGTGCGCGATCCCGGCATAATTGCGGCCGCAGCTTTGTATCTAATTTTTTCACGCCATGACCGCCACGCCCCCAGATCCACTCGCTACCCAGCACGACGGCACCCCGGATCCAGACTCTCAGGCGCCGGTGGACGCGCAGACGTTGCGTCTGCGAGAAGAGAACCGCGCGTTGCGCGAATTGCTGGCCGCCCAAGTGCAGGCTGCTCTGCCTGCGCCCGAGCCCGGCTGTCTACGCCGGATTGGCTGGTGGCTGATTTCCGCCCCGGGCGCCGCACTGGTCGGCTGGCGTGCCCTGTTGGGCCGAGACGACGCCGCGCCCTTGACCGGCCGACGCATGGGGTCCGCCACCCTGACCGTGCTCTATACCCTGGCAATCTACGGTGCGCTGGTGCTGCTGGTCGTGTATTGGAACGCACCCAACAACGGGATCACCGGTGCCACGTCGGCCAGCCCTGTGCGCGTGCCGCTTTTGCCCCTGCCGCCGCTTGTGCCCGAAGACGCCCCGTCTGACTGGGAGAGCGATGCCTCGGGCAAGTCCGCACCGGATGCCTCGCCGGATGCCACGCCCTCCGCTAAACCCGAATCCGCACCGGAATCGGAATCCACCCCGACGGCGGACCCGGAACGCGCCACGGCCCCAACGGCGCCCGGGGCGGGCGCAACACCCACTGCCCCGCCCGAGGCATCGCCTCCGCGCCCGCACGTGGCCGCAGACCCTGCGCCCGTCGCCGGTGGCCCGAAATCGACACTGCGCATCACCGAAATCCCCGCCCAGAACCCGATGGCCTGGGTCGATACATTGAAGGGCGAATTAGCCCGCTGCGCCCAGCTGGGATTTTTCGAACGGCCGGATTGTGCCTGGGCTGCTCGCAAGCAATTCTGCGAACCGAATCATGGCTGGGGTACGGTCAAGGAATGCCCGACGCAGCCATGATCCGTCTGGCCACTTGTCACAGGATGGCCACGCAAACCTGTGACAATGCTTTGCACCACGCGAGGATTCCGCGCAATAATGCGTGAACGTTGGGTCTGGCCCGACCCGTTTTTCGATTAGGACACCGCGACTTATGGACTCCGTCAACAACACCGTCAATACCGCCCTCGCCCTGAAAGACGCGAACGTCGTGCAGGAAGTGCAGGCCCGGCTATTGAAGAAGGTCTTGAATTCGCAAGCCGACACCATCGCGACGCTGATGCAGTCCGTGGCGCCGACGGCCATCGACAGCACGCTGGGCTCGCGCATCAACACGCAGGCCTGACCGCCTGGCGCGCCGACACCGGCCTACGACCCGCACAAAAAAAGCGCCGGCCCCTAGAACAGGGCCGGCGCTTTTGCTTTTACGCGCGGACGGCAATGCCGCCGCGACGTAATTACTTCTTCTTCATCGGCGGCAAGTCGGTGCAGACGCCTTCGGCCACTTCGGCCGCCATGCCCACCGATTCACCCAGCGTGGGGTGCGGGTGGATGGTCTTGGCGATGTCGACGACGTCGGCGCCCATTTCCACGGCCAGGGCCAGTTCGCTGATCAGGTCGCCAGCGTGGGTGCCCACGATGCTGCCGCCCAGGATGCGATGCGTTTCCGCGTCGAAAATCAGCTTGGTGAAGCCCTCGTCGCGGCCGTTGGCGATGGCGCGGCCGGAAGCCGCCCACGGGAACACGCCCTTCTCGATCTTGATGCCTTGCTTCTTGGCTTCGTCTTCGGTCAGGCCGACCCATGCCACTTCCGGATCGGTGTACGCCACCGACGGAATGACGCGCGCGTCGAAGAAAGACTTCTGGCCGGCCGCGGCTTCCGCCGCCACGTGGCCTTCATGCACCGCCTTGTGCGCCAGCATCGGCTGGCCGACGATGTCGCCAATGGCGTAGATGTGCGGCACATTGGTGCGCATCTGGCGATCGACCTCGATGAATCCGCGGTCGGTCACGGCGATGCCGGCGCGGTCGGCGCCGATCTTCTTGCCGTTCGGGCTGCGGCCAACGGCCTGCAGCACCAGGTCGTAGCGTTGCGGCTCTTTGGGTGCGCCCTCGCCTTCGAAGGTAACGTAGATGCCGTCCTTCTTGGCTTCCGCGCCCACGGTCTTGGTCTTCAACATGATGTTGTCGAAGCGGTAGGCGTTCTTCTTCTGCCATACCTTGACCAGGTCGCGGTCGGCGCCCTGCATCAGGCCGTCCAGCATTTCCACGACGTCCAGGCGAGCGCCCAGGGTCGAGTACACCGTGCCCATTTCCAGGCCGATGATGCCACCGCCGATGATCAGCATCTTCTTGGGCACTTCACGCAGCAGCAAGGCGCCGGTGGAGTCGACGACGCGGTCGTCGGCGGGCATGAACGGCAGCTTCACCGACTGGCTGCCGGCGGCGATGATGGCTTGCTTGAAGCGCAGCGTCTGGCTCTTGCCGTCGGCCGCCTTCACGGTCAGGTGGTTGGCATCGGCGAATTCGCCCACGCCGTGCACCACGGTGACCTTGCGCGCCTTCGCCATGCCGGCCAGACCGCCGGTCAGCTTGGCAACCACGCTGTCCTTGTAGCCGCGCAGCTTGTCCAGGTCGATCTTGGGCTCGCCGAAGCTGATGCCATGGGCAGCCAGCTCGCGGGCTTCATCGATGACCGCGGCGTTGTGCAGCAACGCCTTGGACGGAATGCAGCCCACGTTCAGGCAGACGCCGCCCAGCGTTTCGTAGCGTTCGACCAGCACCACGGACAGGCCGAGGTCGGCAGCGCGGAAGGCGGCGGAATAGCCGCCAGGCCCCGCGCCCAGCACCAGCATGTCGTATTCGCCGTCAGCCGAACCCTTGAAGGTGGCTGCCGCGGGTGCGGCGGCCTTGGCGGCCGGCGCCGGTGCGGCAGCGGCTTGCTTGGGGGCCTCGGCAGCCTTGGGCGCTTCCTTGGCGGGCGCCGCGGCAGATTCGCCGCCCGCTTCCACTTCCAGCACGACCGCGCCCTCAGCGACCTTGTCGCCGACCTTCACCGCGATGGACTTCACCACGCCGCCTTGCGACGCGGGGATTTCCATCGAGGCCTTGTCGGATTCGACGGTGATCAGGCTTTGTTCGGCCTTGATCGTGTCGCCCACGGCGACCAGCACTTCGATGACTTCCACTTCCTTGAAGTCGCCGATGTCCGGCACTTTGATTTGAACGGTATTGCTCATAGGGCTCCCCGTTTACAGCGCGATGCGGCGGAAATCGGCCAGCAAGGCGCCCAGATAGGCGTTGAAGCGGGCAGCGGACGCGCCGTCGATGACGCGGTGGTCGTACGACAGCGACAGCGGCACGATCAGGCGCGGCACGAACTGCTTGCCGTCCCAGACGGGCTTGTGCGACGAACGCGACACGCCCAGGATGGCCACTTCAGGCGCGTTGATGATCGGCGTGAACGAGGTGCCGCCGATGCCGCCCAAGGACGAGATCGAGAAGCAGCCGCCCTGCATTTCAGCAGGCGAGATCTTGCCGTCGCGGGCCTTCTTGGACAGTTCGGTCATTTCCTGCGCGATCTGCAGGATGCCCTTCTTGTCGGCGTCGCGGATCACCGGCACCACCAGCCCGTTGGGCGTATCGGCAGCGAAACCGATGTGGTAGTACTGCTTGAGCACCAGGTTGTCGCCATCCAGCGACGCGTTGAACTCGGGGAATTTCTTCAGGGCCGCAACCACGGCCTTGATCAGGAAGGCAAGCATCGTGACCTTCACGCCCGACTTCTCGTTTTCCTTGTTCAGCGTGACGCGCAGCGCTTCCAGGTCGGTGATGTCCGCTTCGTCGTTGTTGGTGACGTGCGGGATCATGACCCAGTTGCGGTGCAGGTTCGCGCCGGAAATCTTCTTGATGCGCGACAACGGCTTGGCTTCGATCGGGCCGAACTTGGTGAAGTCGACCTTCGGCCACGGCAGCAGGCCAAGGGCCGCGCCATCGCCCGAACCGCTTGCGGCGGCAACCGGACCGGCGGCCAGCGCCTGTTTGACGAAACCGCGCACGTCTTCAGCGGTGATGCGTTCCTTCGGACCCGAACCCTTGACCTTGCTCAGGTTCACGCCCAGTTCGCGGGCGAACTTGCGCACCGACGGCGAAGCGTGCGGCAGTTGGCCGGGCTTGAGGTTGGGATCTTCCAGCGCGGCGGCGGGAGCCGGGCGCGACGCCGGCGCAGCAGCAGCCGGGGCCTCGGCCTTGGCTTCTGCCTTGGCCGCCGGCGCAGCAGCCGCAGCGTCGGTCTTGGCGGCCGGAGCCGCCGCGGCGGCAGCGCCTTCCACCACGACCACGACCGAGCCCTTGGCGACCTTGTCGCCGACCTTGACCTTCACTTCCTTGACCACGCCGCCTTGCGAAGCCGGGATCTCCATCGAGGCCTTGTCGGACTCGACGGTGATCAGGCTTTGCTCGGCCTTGATCGTGTCGCCGACCGCGACCATGACTTCGATGACTTCCACTTCCTTGAAGTCGCCGATGTCAGGCACTTCGATCTCGATCGGGCCGCTGGCGGCAGCCGGCGCGGCGGCTTCGGCACGGGCGGCGGGCGCGGCAGCGGCGGCTTGCTTCGGCGCTTCCTTGGCCTCGGCCTTGGGCGCTCCCTTGGCGTCCGCCTTGGGCGCCTCGGCAGCGGCGTCAGCCGCTTCCACTTCCAGCACGACCGCGCCTTCGGCGACCTTGTCACCGACCTTCACGGTAATGGACTTCACCACGCCGCCTTGCGACGCGGGGATCTCCATCGAGGCCTTGTCGGATTCGACGGTGATCAGGCTCTGTTCGGCCTTGATCGTGTCGCCCACCGCCACCAGCACTTCAATGACTTCCACTTCCTTGAAGTCGCCGATGTCGGGAACCTTGATTTGCACGATGTTGCTCATGTCTCTTTACCCTCAGGCGTATTGCGGGTTGGCTTTGTTCGGATTGATGCCGTACTTCTTGATGGCTTCGGCCACCTTGGCAACCGGCACCTTGCCCTCGTCGGCCAACGCGCGCAGTGCGGCGACGACGACGAAGTGGCGGTCCACTTCGAAGTGCTCGCGCAGCTTCGAGCGGAAATCCGAGCGACCGAAACCATCGGTGCCCAGCACCTTGTATTCGCGGCCCTTGGGCACGAACGGACGGATCTGGTCGGCGAAGAGCTTCATATAGTCGGTCGACGCGATGATCGGGCCTTCCGTCTTGGCCAGCTGTTCCGTGACGTAGGCGACTTGCGGCTTCTTCTCGTCGGGATGCAGCATGTTGTGGCGTTCGGCGTCCAGGCCGTTGCGGCGCAGTTCGGTGAAGCTGGTGACGCTCCACAGATCCGAGGCCACGCCCCAGTCGGCTTCCAGCAGCTCTTGCGCAGCCATGACTTCGCGCAGGATCGTGCCCGAACCCATCAGTTGCACGCGGTTCTTGCCCTTGCCGTGCGACTTCAGCTTGTACATGCCCTTGATGATGCCTTCCTCGTCGCCCTGGGTCAGACCGGGTTGCGGGTAGTTTTCGTTCATCACCGTCAGGTAGTAATAGACGTTTTCCTGGTCTTCCACCATGCGCTTCAAGCCATGCTGGATGATCACGGCCAACTCATGGCCGAACGTCGGGTCGTAGGACACGCAGTTCGGGATGGTGGACGCCAGGATGTGGCTATGGCCGTCTTCGTGCTGCAGGCCTTCGCCGTTCAGCGTCGTGCGGCCGGCGGTGCCGCCCAGGAGGAAGCCGCGCGCCTGCATGTCGCCCGCTGCCCAAGCCAGGTCGCCGATGCGCTGGAACCCGAACATCGAGTAGTAGATGAAGAACGGGATCATGATGCGGTTGTTCGAGGAGTACGACGTGGCCGCCGCAATCCACGAGCTCATCGCGCCCGCTTCGTTGATGCCCTCCTGCAGAAGCTGGCCGTCGGCCGCTTCCTTGTAGTACATCACCTGGTCCTTATCGACCGGGGTGTACTTCTGGCCTTCCGGCGCATAGATGCCGATCTGGCGGAACAGGCCTTCCATACCGAAGGTGCGCGATTCGTCGGCCAGGATCGGCACGACGCGCGGGCCCAGTTCCTTGTCACGCAGCACCTGGTTCAGGATGCGCACAAAGGCTTGGGTGGTCGAGATCTCGCGGCCTTCGGCGGTGGGCTCGAGCACGGCCTTAAAGGCATCCAGCGCGGGCGCCTTGAGTTGCTCGTCAGCGCGGGCGCGACGGCGCGGCAGGTAGCCGCCCAGCTCGGCGCGGCGCTCGTGCAGGTACTTCATTTCCGGCGAATCTTCGGCCGGCTTGAAGTACGGCAGGTCGGCCAGTTGGTCGTCGGGAATCGGGATGCCGAAACGGTCGCGGAATTCGCGGATCGATTCCAGTTCCAGCTTCTTTTGCTGGTGGGTCGGGTTTTTGGCCTGGCCCACGTGGCCCATGCCGTAACCCTTGATGGTCTTGGCCAGGATGACGGTGGGTTGACCGGTGTGACTGGTCGCGGCGTCGAACGCGGCGTACACCTTGTGGGGGTCATGACCGCCACGGTTCAGGCGCCAGATGTCCTCGTCGCTCATGCGCGACACGGCTTCCAGCAGCTTCGGGTGCTTGCCGAAGAAGTGTTCGCGGACGAACTTGCCGTCGTTGGCCTTGTACGCCTGGTACTCGCCGTCCACGGTGTCTTCCATGATCTTGCGCAGGATGCCTTCCTTGTCGTGCGCAAGCAGCGGATCCCAGTAGCCGCCCCAGATCAGCTTGATCACGTTCCAGCCCGAACCGCGGAAGTCGCCTTCCAGTTCCTGGATGATCTTGCCGTTGCCGCGCACCGGACCGTCCAGACGCTGCAGGTTGCAGTTCACCACGAAGATCAGGTTGTCGAGCTTTTCACGGGCCGCCAGGGCGATGGCGCCCAGCGATTCGGGTTCGTCCATTTCGCCGTCGCCGCAGAACACCCAGACCTTGCGGTTACTGGTGTCGGCGATGCCGCGGGCGTGCAGGTACTTCAGGAAGCGGGCCTGGTAAATGGCCATCAGCGGGCCCAGGCCCATCGACACCGTCGGGAACTGCCAGAAATCCGGCATCAGCTTCGGGTGGGGATAGGACGACAGGCCCTTGCCGTCCACTTCCTGGCGGAAGTGGTTCAGCTGGTCTTCGGTCAGGCGGCCTTCAAGGTAGGCGCGGCCGTACATGCCGGGCGAGGTGTGGCCCTGGAAGTAGACCAGGTCGCCGCCGTGGTTTTCGTCTTCAGCGTGCCAGAAATGGTTCTGGCCGCAACCGATCATGGTGGCCAGCGAGGCGAACGACGCGATGTGGCCGCCCAGGTCGCCGCCGTCCGGCGGATTGTGCTTGTTGGCCTTGACGACCATGGCCATGGCGTTCCAGCGCACGTACGAACGGATGCGCGATTCCAGCTCCAGGTTGCCCGGATGCGCGGGCTCGAGGCCCGGGGGAATCGTGTTGACGTAAGCGGTATTCGGCGAGAACGGGATGTGGGCGCCGGAGCGACGGGCTTCGTCGATCAGGCGTTCCAGCAGGTAGTGCGCGCGCTGCGGCCCTTCGCGATCAAGGACTGCCGCCAGGGCTTCGAGCCACTCCTGGGTTTCAAGGGTGTCTTCGTCGTTGGCAGCCTGCGGGGCGCCAGCCTGGGCGAAAGAGGACATCGTGTGTCTCCTGTTGGGGTTCGTTCGTGACCACACCCGCTTATCTACTCGCGGACTCTGCATGGTAGCCGGGATCATCCGGGCTACCATGTCAGGCATGGGTCGGGGTGTTTTTCTAGAGACCTGCTTTGGGTCGGTTCCCTATCAGCCGGCATTCTAAGAAAGAAGATTAACCGCTCGCAAGGAAAATTTCATGTTGCGGTACGGCATTTCATAATGCGAAATGTTGACCACAAGCTGAATGTATCCTGACTGCAAGCCGATTTTCGCGCCTCGGCCGCGCCAAGGCAAAATATGCCCGCCCGCGGCACCAAAAGCGCCCAACGAGCGCCGTGTGGGGGTAATTTTTATGCCTTACACCAAAAGCCGGGGTTGATTCCCGGCAATTCCATGCCAACCCGCACTAAAATGCGCGGTCTATCTGGCCCGAATTCCATGTCCAGCGCGCCCAAGTCCAATATACCTACGCCGTTCCACGATCACGCCCGCACCCGCCGCCGCGGCGTGTATTGGGTCACGCCCGCCATGGTGCTGATCCTGTACATCTGTGTGATGGGGGTGTTCTTCTGGCTGCAACGCATCCATGACGACAGCGTCATGTTTGTGACGATCGACCAGGAAATGCGTCAGCAACGCCTGATCTGGGTGGTGCTGGCCCTGTCCTGCGTGATCGTCATCAGCCTGCTGATGCTGTGGCGCTATACCCGCTTCCGTTCCTCCGCAGAGGCCGCGCTGATCGCCGAAACGGGCTTTCGCCGCGCCATGGAGAACTCCATGTCCACCGGCATGCGCGTGCTCGACATGGAAGGCCGCATCGCCTACGTGAACCCGGCGTTCTGCCGCATGATCGGCTGGAACGAGGCCGACCTGATCGGCCGCAGCCCGCCCTTCCCCTACTGGGTGCCCGGCCGCCACGAACAGCACCAGCACACGCTGGACGTGCTGATGTCGGGCAAGACGCCCAGCAGCGGCCTGGAAGTCGAAGCGCAGCGCCGCGACGGTTCGCGCTTCACCGCCCGCATGTATGTGTCCCCGCTGCTGGACCCCAACGGCAACCAGATCGGCTGGATGACGTCCATGACGGACATCACCGAACCCAAGCGCATCCGCGAGGCGCTCACCGCCGCGCACGAGCGCTTCATGACGGTGCTGGAAGGCCTGGACGACGCCATTTCGGTGACGGCCGACACCCATGACGGCCTGGAACTGCTGTTCGCCAACCGCACCTACCGCCGCGTGTTCGGCGCGCAGACGGGCGGCCACGACGAATTGCTGGCCGGCCGCCGCGGCCGCTTCACCGACGAATCGGTGGAAGTGTTCGCGCCCTCCGTGCAGCGCTGGTTTGAAGTGCACCACCGCATGCTGGCCTGGACCGACGGCCGCCGCGTGCGCATGCAGGTTGCGCGCGACATCACCGAGCGCCGCGGCCACGAAGAGGCGTCCCGCGTGCAGCAAGAAAAGATCCAGCTGACCAGCCGCCTGACGACGATGGGCGAAATGGCCTCGTCGCTGGCGCACGAATTGAACCAGCCGCTGACCGCCATCGCGAACTACAGCATGGGCGCCGTCGCCCTGGTCAAGGCAGGCCACACCAGCCCCAACATGCTGCTGCCGGCGCTGGAAAAAGCCGCCTCCCAGGCCGAGCGCGCCGGCAAGATCATCAGCCGCATCCGCGAATTCGTGAAGCGCAGCGAACCGCGCCGCCAGCGCGTGGCCATCGGCCGCATTGTCGACAATGCCATCGGTTTTGCCGAAATCGACGCCCGCAAGCGCCGCATCCGCATCGACAGCTTCGTGCCCTCGAACGCCCCGGACGTGCTGGCCGACCCGATCCTGATCGAGCAGGTGCTGCTGAACCTGCTGAAGAACGGGCTGGAAGCCATGGAAAAGAGCGAGTCCGACGAGCTCAAGGTGGCGGTCATCCTGCACGATCAGCACATCGAAGTCGCCGTGGTGGACCGCGGCCATGGCCTGGCCGAGCCCGAGCGCCTGTTCGAACCTTTCTTCAGCACCAAATCCCAGGGCCTGGGCATGGGGCTGAATATCTGCCGTACCATTATCGAATCGCACCACGGCCGCCTGTGGGCGGACCCCAACCCCGCCGGCGGTACTATTTTCCGCTTTACCCTGCCCTGCGCTGCGTCCCAGACGCAGGCCCAGAATGATCAGTCCGAGGAGTTGCACGCATGAACACGCCCCACCTGTCGAGCACGGTATTTATTGTTGACGACGACGAAGCGGTCCGCGATTCGTTGCGCTGGCTGCTGGAAGCCAATGGCTACCGCGTTCGCGCCTATGCCAGCGGCGAATCCTTCCTGGAAGACTACGACGCCAGCCAGATCGGCGTGCTGATCGCCGACGTGCGCATGCCGGGCATGAGCGGCCTGGAACTCCAGGAACAACTGATCGCCCGCAACGCGCCGCTGCCCATCGTGTTCATCACCGGCCACGGCGACGTGCCCATGGCTGTGTCCACGATGAAGAAAGGCGCGGTCGACTTCCTGGAAAAGCCCTTCAACGAGTCCGACCTGCGCGAGATCGTCGCGCGCATGCTGGAACAGGCCACGCAACGCGTCAGCAAGCATCAGGCCCAGAAGGATCACGAAGCCATGCTGGCGCGCCTGACCGCGCGCGAGCAGCAGGTGCTGGAGCGCATTGTCGCCGGCCGCTTGAACAAGCAGATCGCCGACGACCTGGGCATCAGCATCAAGACCGTCGAGGCGCATCGCGCCAACATTATGGAAAAACTGGAAGTGACTACCGTTGCTGATTTGATGAAAGTGGCCTTGGCCAAACCCGAGGCCCACGCATGACCGCTAGGATTATCGATGGCGCAGCACTGTCGCTGCGTATTCGCGAAGAAGTCGCCCAGCGCGTCGCGGCCCTGGCCGCCAAGGGCACCCGCCCCGGCCTGGCCGTGGTGCTGGTGGGTGCGGATCCCGCGTCTCAGGTGTACGTGCGCAACAAGGTTGCCGCCTGCGAGAAGGCCGGCCTGCATTCCGTCAAGGAACAGTACCCCGCCGAGATGACCGAGGCCGAACTGCTGGCCCGCATCGCCGTCCTGAACCAGGACCCGACGATCCACGGCATCCTGGTGCAATTGCCCCTGCCCAAGCACATGGATTCGCACAAGGTCATCGAAGCCATCGCGGCCGAGAAGGACGTGGACGGGTTCCATATCAGCAACGCCGGCCTGCTCATGACCGGCCAGCCGCTGTTCCGCCCCTGCACGCCGTACGGCGTGATGAAGATGCTGGAATCGGAAGGCGTGACGCTGCGCGGCGCTGAAGCCGTGATCGTCGGCGCCAGCAACATCGTCGGCAAGCCGATGGCCATGCTGCTGTTGCAAGCCGGCGCCACCATCACGATCTGCAATTCCAAGACGCGCGACCTGGCGGCCCAGACCCGCCGCGCCGACGTCCTGGTGGTTGCCACGGGCAAGCCCGGCATGATCGACGGCTCCATGATCAAGCCCGGCGCGGTCGTCATCGACGTGGGCATCAACCGCGGCGACGACGGCAAGCTGTGCGGCGACGTGGACTTCGCTTCCGCCCGCGAAGTGGCCGGTGCCATCACCCCCGTCCCCGGCGGCGTGGGCCCCATGACCATCGCCATGCTGCTGGTCAATACGGTTGAAGCCGCGGAACGGGCTGCCGCCTGATCCCCGCCGGGCAGTCCGGGCGGCTCCCGCCCGGACGCTCCCCTGCCGCCCCCTTGGGGCGCCCTTGCGCCCTTGCATTCGGGCGGATCGCCCTTACCTGATCCCTATGACCTCCGTCGGCGCCCGGGTGCATGCCCCTCGCGCCGCCCCGCTATTGCTCACGCCGGTAACACCATGACCCAGAACCCCCTGCTCGCTCCCGTCTCCGACCTGGTCGACTATGCGGCCGTCAAGCCCGGGCATATCGTGCCCGCCATCGAGGAACTGCTGGGCATCGCCCGCCAGGCCGTCGACCACGCCGCTGATGCCGGGCTGGCGCCCACCTGGGAAGCCGTGGTGGAACCACTGGACACCGCCTCCGAGCGCCTGTGGCGCGCCTGGTCGGTGGCGGGCCACCTGAACGCCGTCGTCAACACGCCGGAGCTGCGCGAAGCCTATAACGCCGCCCTGCCGCTGATCACCGAGTTCTCGACCTGGGTCGGCCTGCACGAAGGCCTGTATCAGCAATACCAGCGCCTGGCCGCCGCCCCCGATTTCGCGTCGTGGTCGCCGGTGCGCCGCCGCATCGTCGAGATGGCGCTGCGCGACTTCCGCTTGAGCGGCGTCGAACTGCAGGGCGCCGACCGCGACCGCTATGCCCAGATCTCTGACCGCGAAGCGCAGGCCTCGCAGAAGTTCTCGGAAAACGTGTTGGATTCCATCGACGCCTGGTCGCTGCTGGTCGAAGACGAAGCCCGTCTGGCCGGCATCCCGGCCGATGTCCTGTCCGCGGCCCGCGCCGCCGCCGAGGAAGACGGCAAGCCGGGTTGGAAGCTGACGCTGAAGATGCCGTGCTACCTGCCCGTCATGCAGTACGCGCAAGACCGCTCGCTGCGTGAAGCGCTGTACCGCGGCTATGGCACCGTGGCGTCCGAACATGGCGACGGCCAGTTCGACAATTCTCCGCTGATAGAAGAACTGCTGTCGCTGCGCGCCGAAGAATCCGGCCTGCTGGGCCTGGGCACTTTCGCCGCGCTGCGCCTGCAGACCCGCATGGCCCGCGACGCCCGCGAAGTGACCGTCTTCCTGCGCGACCTGGCCGCCCGCGCCAAGCCTTACGCCCAACGCGACCTGGCCGAACTGACCGCCTACGCCACCGGCGAACTGGGCCTGGACGGGCTGCAGCCCTGGGACGTAGCCTTCGCCTCGGAGCGCCTGCGCGAATCGCGCTACGCCTATTCCGAAGACGAGGTGAAGCAGTACTTCACCGAGCCGCGCGTGCTGGCAGGCCTGTACGAAGTCATCGAAAAACTGTTCGACGTGCGCCTGACGGAAACGCCGGTGTCCACCTGGCACAGCGATGCCCGCGGCGTGCGCGTGGAAAGCCCCACGGGCGACCTGATCGGCTACCTGTACCTGGACCTGTATGCGCGCTCCGGCAAGCAAAGCGGCGCCTGGGTCGACAGCGAGCGCACGCGCCGCGTCGTGGCTGGCCGCGTGCAGACGCCGGTGGTCTACCTGACCTGCAATTTCTCGCGCCCCAATGGCGACCGCGCCGCCGTGCTGACGCATGACGACGTCATCACCCTGTTCCACGAAACCGGCCACGCCTTGCACGCACTGCTGTCCGAAGTGGACGAACCGGGCGCCGCGGCCTTCGCCAGCGTGGAATGGGACGCCATCGAACTGCCGTCGCAGTTCATGGAGAACTTCTGCTGGGAATGGGCGGTGGTGCAAAAGCTGTCGGCCCATGTGGACACGGGCGAAGCCCTGCCGCGCGCGCTCTACGACCGCCTGGTGGCTGCCCGCAACTACCAGAGCGGCATGCAGACCGTGCGCCAGATCGAGTTCGCCTTGTTCGACATGCTGATGCACGACCGCGCGAAGGGCGCCACCATCGCCGAAGTGCTGGCGCTGCTGCAGGAAGTGCGCCAGGAAGTCGCGGTGCTGTTCCCGCCGGCATGGCATCGCTTGCCGCACGCCTTCTCGCACCTGTTCGCAGGCGGCTACGGCGCGGGCTACTACAGCTACAAGTGGGCGGAAGTGTTGTCCGCCGATGCGTACGAAGCTTTCGAGGAAGCGGCAGCCAAGCAGGCCGGCAACGCCCTGGGCACGCTGGACCCGGAAACCGGCGCGCGCTTCCGCCGCGAAGTGCTGGCAGTGGGCGGCTCGCGTCCGGCAGCGGAATCGTTTGCGGCCTTCCGCGGCCGCGCGCCGCGCATCGACGCCCTGCTGCGCCATAGCGGCATGAGCGGCAACTGAAGCCCGCGTCTTTCCCTGAAACGGCCCGCCGCGTGCGGGCCGTTATTTTTCGTCCGCCGGCTTGCGCGCCGATACGACCAGCCAGCGTCCGTGCACCGACTGCCTGGACGCCGCCTGCTTCCAGAAATCGCGGATTGCCTCGGTCTCCGCGCGCTTGATCCGCTGCCGGTAGTACAACTGCGACGGCACGGCCAGCAAGTGCTCGATCCTCCGCTTGGGCTTGACCTCGTCGACCTCGTGCAGCGTGATGTCCACGAAACCATAGTGCGACAGCAGCAGATGCAGTTGCGGAAAACTCCAAGGGAAATACGTGATGTAGTCCGCACCGCGCTGGCGGCCCACCATGGGGCGGAAGCCCGAATGGAACCCGCGTATCAGGAACTGAAAGCGCGAGCGCAGATTCCAGGTGTTCGGCGTGGTGAGGATCAACGTGCCGCCAGGACGCAGCGCACGGTGCAGGCTCTGGACCAGCACGCCCGGATTGGTCAGCAAGTGGATGGCCTCGCAGCAGACGGCTGCGTCGTACTCCTGGGCGACAGCCAGCGGCGTTTCCAGGTCGTGTTCGGTCACGGAACGGTAGCCCGCGCTTGCCGGCGGAAACTCCCACAGCCCCACGCCGTCCAGCACCACCTGCCGGCCACTGGCGCCCGGCAGCGTGTCGCCCAGCCAGCCCAGCCCGCAAGGCGCGTCCAGCACCCGATCGGCGACCCGGCTGCGCAGGATGTCCACCACCACCGGGTAATACGGATAGTACGGATAACGAAGGGCGGTGCCCACGGCCATGTCCACGTTCGAAGCTTCCCTGAAACACTGCACTGACAAGGCCCTGAATGTAGTGCGCCGGTATGGCCCGGCGGGGCGAATTTGCAAGTTCTCCAACAATATTCAGACAAAGCTTCACAAGTCGGCCTGTGCCCTTTCTCGCACCAGAAGTTTGCGCCAGGACAAGAAGCGTGCTGGCTGCACGACATCAGCGGTCTGGGGCGCGCCGCCCTGCCCGGGGCTTGCGGGTAGAATCGACAGGTTTGCCGGGCTTTCCCCTTCCAACCCTTTCGGCCCCTGGACTTATGCGACACTTCATTACCGGCCGCGCCTGGCGTGGCTTGCTGCTGGCCTTGTGCGTATTGCTTGCCGCGTGCGGCGACCGGAATGTCGACTGGACGCTCTACAACGTGAAGGGCCACCTGCCCGACCTGAAATTCTCGCTGCCCGGCGCGGGCGGCAAGACGGTCAGCAGCGACGACCTCAAGGGCAAGACGGTGCTGCTATTCTTCGGCTACGCCAGTTGCCCGGATATCTGCCCCACCACCATGGCGCAATTAACCGCCGTGCTGCAGAACCTGGGCGACAAGGCCCGCGACGTGCGCATCCTGTTCGTCAGCGTGGACCCGCACCGCGACACGCCCGACATCCTGCAGGCCTACGTCAACGCGTTCAACAACAACGCCATTGGTGTGACCGGCGACGAAAAACAGATCGCCGACCTGGCCCGCCGCTACCGCGTCGCCTACCAGATCGAAAAGCCCCGGCCCGGCGACGACGCCGACATGTATGAAGTGACGCACAGCCGCGGCGTGTACATTTTCGACAACGAAGGCCGCGCACGCCTGCTGGCCTCGGACACCGACAGCATCGACGCCCTGACCAAGGATGTGCGCCAACTGATCGACCTGACCTCCTGACCCAAGGGGGGCTGCAACAATGCGCCGCAACATGTTGCGGGCGTGCGCCACATACCAGTTGTTACAGCGGGGCGATTCGGAGCGTGAGTATCATCAGTGCACATTGCCCCTTTTCCCCCTAGTAAGGAGTACGCGCATGAGCTTCATCATCATGATCATCGTCGGGTTCATCGTGGGCCTGATCGCCCGGGCCATCATGCCCGGAGACCAGAACATGGGCATCATCATGACCACCATCCTGGGTATCGTGGGCGCTGTCGTCGCCGGTTTCCTGGGCCAGACGATGGGCTGGTACGCGGAAGGCGAACCCGCCGGCTGGATCGCATCGGTCGTGGGCGCCATCATCGTGCTGTTCGTGGTTGGCATGATCGCCAAGAAGCGAACCTGACGTTCCGCTAGGCAAACATCAAAGAAAACGGGCCGATCGAAAGATCGGCCCGTTTTTTCTTGGCTATCCGGCGGTGGGTTCTTGGCCGGATCGGCCATTGCGCCATCGCCGTTTGATGGGTTGCGCGCGCTGGGCAAGCGAGTGCTTCGCCAAGGGCTCTCGCGCTTCACCCATCCTACGAACCCGTGGCCGGCGTAGCTTGCGCGGTGGCCGTACGCTCGGTCCAGCCGCCGCCCAGCACCTTGTACAAGGTCACCAGGTTCGACAGACGGGCAAGGCGCGTGTCCACCAGCGCCTGCTGCGCGCTGTAGAGCGAACGCTGCGAATCCAGCACGCTCAGGTAGTCGTCGATGCCTTGGCGGAAACGCTGGTCGGACACGTCGTAGGCGCGCTGGTTGGCGTCCACCAGCAGGCGTTGCGCCTGAATCTGGTCGTCCAGCGTGCCGCGGCCGGCCAGGGCGTCCGCCACTTCGCGAAAGCCCGTCTGGATGGACTTTTCGTACTGCGCGACCTGGATGTTCTTCTGTACCTTCGCCAAGTCCAGGCCGGCCAGCAGCGAGCCGCCCGCGAAGATCGGCACGGTGATCTGGGGCACGAAGCTCCAGGCGCCCGAACCGCCTTCGAACAGGCCGCCCAGGCTGGCGCTGGCGGTGCCCGCCTGGCCGGTCAGGCTGATGGTCGGGAAGAACGCCGCACGTGCCGCGCCGATATTGGCGTTCGCACCCTTTAACTGGTGCTCGGCGGCGCGGATGTCCGGGCGACGAGCCAGGAGGTCCGACGGCAGGCCGGCCGGCAAGGTGGTCGGCAGCATGCCGTCGTCCAGCTTGGTGGCCTGCTCCAGCGCCGCCGAGATCTCGGGCGACATGGGCTGGCCCACCAGCAACGTCAGCGCATTGCGGTCCTGCGCGGCCTGGCGCGTGTATTGCGACAGGTTGCGCTGGGCGGTGCGCAGCGACACTTCGGCCTGGCTCAGGTCCAGCGCGGTGGACAGACCCTGGTCATAACTTTGCTGGGTGAGCTTGAAGGAATCCTCCTGGCTCTTCAACGTGTCGCGCGTCAGGCTCAACAGTTCCTGGTCGGCGCGCAACGTCAGATAGGCATTGGCCACCTCGGCGATCAGCGTCAGCTGGGTTGCCGTGCGGGTTTCATCCAAGGCCAGATACGATTCCAGCGCCTTGTCGCTCAGGCTGCGGATGCGGCCGAACAGATCCAGCTCCCAGGCGGACATGGCGGCGCCTACCTGGTAGCTGTGGCTGGTCGTGGCGCGGCCGCTGGGCGACAGGTCCGCCGGCGTGCGTTGCGCCGACTCCTGGCCGGCGACGCCCACGCTGGGCATCAGATCGGCACGCTGGATGCGGTACTGCGCCCGCGCCGCTTCCACGTTCAGGGCCGCCACGCGCAAGTCGCGGTTGTTCGCCAGCGACAGCTCGATCAGCTGTTGCAGGAGCGGGTCGCCGAAGAAGTCGCGCCAGCCGATATCGGCCGTGGACATCCCTTGCGCCGCTTGCGAACCGTCCGCCTTATAGGCCGGGCCGGTGGGATAGGCGGCGTCGACCGGCGCGTCCGGCCGCTCGTACGTCGGGGCCAGCGAGCAGCCCGCCAGGGCCGCCGCCAGGGAAACAGACAATAAGGTTCTCATCTGAAGTTTCATTACGGTTGTCCTTCGGCGGACACTTCCTGCGGGCCGTTGGCGCTGGTGTCGTGCTTGTCGCGGTTTTCGCTCATGCGCTTGACCTTGAACATGCGCAGCATGATCACGAAGAACGCGGGGACAAAGAAAATGGCCAGGAACGTACCGGTCAGCATGCCGCCGATCACGCCCGTGCCGATCGCGTTCTGGCTGCCGGAGCCGGCGCCCGACGAGATCGCCAGCGGCGTCACGCCCAGGATGAATGCCAGGGACGTCATCAGGATCGGACGCAGGCGCTGGCGGGCGGCGTGAATGGCCGATTCCGTCAGGCTGGCCCCAGCCTCGAAGTGCTCTTTGGCGAACTCCACAATCAGGATGGCGTTTTTGGCCGCCAGCCCCACTGTGGTGAGCAGCCCCACCTGGAAGTACACGTCGTTGGACAAGCCCCGCATCAAGGTCGCCAACAGCACGCCGATGATCCCCAACGGCACCACCAGCATGACCGCGGTCGGGATAGACCAGCTTTCATACAGCGCCGCCAGGCACAGGAACACCACGATCAGCGAAATCGCGTACAGCGCCGGTGCTTGCGAACCCGAGAGGCGTTCTTCGAAGGACAGGCCCGTCCATTCGAAGCCCACACCCACGGGCAGCTTGGCCGCCAACCGTTCCATCTCGTCCATGGCCGCGCCCGAACTGTAGCCCGGCGCCGCCTGGCCCTGGATGTTGTAGGACGGCACGCCGTTATAGCGGTTCAGCTTCTGCGGGCCGAAGCTCCACGTCGCTTTCGAGAACGCCGAGAACGGCACCATATCACCCGCGTTGTTGCGCACGTACCATTTGTTCAGGTCTTCCGGCAGCATGCGCGACGACGCCTCGCCCTGCGCGAACACCTTCTTCACGCGGCCGCGGTCGATGAAGTCGTTGACATACGACGACCCCCAGGCGGTGGCAAGCGTGCTGTTGATGTCCGACACGGCCACGCCAAGCGCGCGCGCCTTCTCGCGGTCGATGTCCAGCTGGTACTGCGGCGCATCTTCGATGCCGTTGGGGCGCACGCCGATCAACACCGGGCTTTTCGCGGCCTCGCCCAGCAGCTGGTTGCGCGCGGCAAGCAGCTTTTCATGGCCCACGCCGGCGCGGTCCATCAGCTGGAAGTCGAAGCCCGTCACGTTGCCCAGTTCCATCACGGACGGCGGCGGCACCACGAACAATTGCGCACGGCGCTCGGTCTTCGCGAAATGCGCATTGGCGCGCGCCGCCACGGCACCGGCCTTCAGCTTCGCGTCGCCGCGTTCTTCCCAGTCGCGCAGCTTGATGAACAGGATGGACGCGTTCTGGCCGCGGCCGCCGAAGTTGAAGCCGTTGACCGCGAACACCGAGGTCACGGCGTCCTTTTCTTCGGTCAGCAGATACTTCGTGGCGTCGTCGATGACGGCCTTGGTGGCTTCCGCGGTGGCGCCGGCCGGCGTCTGGATCTGGGCAAACAGAATGCCCTGGTCTTCAGCCGGCAGGAACGCCGTCGGGATGCGCGTGAACAGCCAGCCCATGGCGATGACAAGCGCCAGGTACACCACCATCAGGCGCTTGGTGCGGTTCAGGCCGCGCGCCACGCTGTTGGCATAGCCGTTGCTGCTGCGTTCGAACGTGCGGTTGAACCAGCCGAAAAAGCCCTTCTTCGTGCCGTGATGGCCTTTCGGGATGGGTTTGAGCAAGGTCGCGCACAAGGCCGGCGTGAAGACGATGGCCACCAGCACCGACAGCACCATCGAGGACACGATGGTGATCGAGAACTGGCGGTAGATCACACCCGTGGAGCCGCCGAAGAACGCCATCGGGATGAACACGGCGGCCAGCACCATGGCAATGCCGATCAGCGCGCCTGTGATCTGGCCCATGGACTTGCGAGTGGCCTGCTTGGGTGTCAGCCCCTCTTCGGCCATCACCCGCTCGACGTTCTCGACCACCACGATGGCGTCGTCCACCAGCAGGCCGATGGCCAGCACCATGCCGAACATCGTCAAGGTGTTGATGGAATAGCCGAACGCGGCCAGCACGCCGAACGTGCCCAGCAGCACCACCGGCACGGCCAGCGTGGGGATGATGGTGGCGCGGAAGTTCTGCAGGAACAGGTACATCACCAGGAAGACCAGGATGATGGCTTCCACCAGCGTCTTGAACACTTCATGGATCGACAGGCTGACGAACGGCGTCGTGTCGTACGGATAGACGACGTCCATGCCCGGCGGGAAATACGGCTTCAGGTTGTTGATGGTGTCGCGCACCGCCTGCGCCGTATCCAGCGCGTTGGCGCCCGGCGCCAGCTTGATTGCCAGGCCCGAGGCGGGCTTGCCGTTGTAGAAGCTGTCGATGGCGTAGGTCTGGCCGCCGAGTTCGATGCGCGAGACATCGCCCAGGCGCACTTGCGAACCGTCGGCATTGACCTTCAGAAGGATGCGGCCGAAGTCTTCAGCCTTCTCCAGGCGCGACGGCCCGATGATGGTGGCATTCAACTGCTGCCCGCGCACGGACGGCAGGCCACCCAGCTGGCCGGACGACACCTGCACGTTCTGTTCCTTGATCGCCGCCACCACGTCGACCGTGGTCAACCCGTAGTTGACGAGCTTGGCGGGATCCAGCCAGATGCGCATTGCGTACTGCGAGCCGAACAGCTGGAAGTCGCCCACGCCCTGCGTGCGGCTGATCGGATCCTGGACGTAGGAGGCGACGTAGTCGGCCAGGTCGTCCTTGGTCATCGTGCCGTCGGTGGACACGAAGCCCGCCACGATCAGGAAGTTCTTCGTGGCCTTGGTGACGCGGATGCCCTGCTGCTGCACTTCCTGCGGCAAGAGCGGCTGCGCCAGCGCCAGTTTGTTCTGCACCTGCACCTGCGCCGTGTCCGGGTTGGTGCCCTGCTTGAAGGTCAGCGTGATGGACATGCTGCCGTCGGAGTTGCTTTCCGACGAGATGTACTGCAAGCCGTCCAGCCCGTTCATCTGCTGTTCGATCACCTGCACCACGGTGTCCTGCACCGTCTGCGCGGACGCGCCCGGGTAGGTCACCGCGATGCCGATGGCCGGCGGCGCGATGTTGGGGTATTGGGAGACCGGCAATTGCAGGATGGACAGCGCGCCGGCCATCATCAGCACGATCGCGATCACCCAGGCGAAAACCGGCCTATCGATAAAAAACTTTGCCATGCATGGCTCCCTGATTACTGCTTGGCCGGCGCGGCGTTCGCCGCCTGCGGCTGCTGCGCGTTGGCACCGGCTTCGGTGGCGACGACTTCGACGCCCGGCCGCACCATTTGCAGACCTTCCACGATGACCTTGTCGCCGGCGGCCAGGCCGTCGGTAACCAGCCACTTGTCGCCAATGGCGCGGTCGGTCTTCAATTCACGCAATTCGACTTGGTTCTTGGCATTGACCACCAGCGCCGTCGGCAGGCCGCGCTGGTTGCGCGTCACGCCGCGTTGCGGAACCAGTAGGCCGTCGGCGGCCACGCCGTCAGCCAGGCGGGCGCGCACGAACATGCCCGGCAGCAGGCGGCGGTCCGGGTTCGGGAACACCGCGCGCAGCGTGATCGAGCCCGTGCCCTGGTCCACCGTCACTTCCGAGAACTGGAGCTTGCCGGTCTGCTTGTATTGCGAACCGTCTTCCAGCGTCAGCGTCACCAGCGCAGCCTGTTCGCCATCGGCCTTCTTCAGCTGGCCGCTGGCCAGCGCGTCTTGCAAACGCAGCAGCTGGACGCTGGACTGGGTCACGTCGACATAGATCGGGTCAATTTGCTGCACTGCAGCCAACGCACCGGTCTGGTTGGCCGTAACGAGCGCACCTTCGGTCACGGACGACCGGCCGATGATGCCGTCGATCGGTGACAACACCTTGGTGTAGACCAGGTTGATGCGCGCCGTGTCCAGCGCGGCCTTGGCCGACATCACGTCGGCGGCGGCCTGGTCACGCGAGGCGACGGCGTTGTCATAGGTCTGCTGGCTGACGGCGCGCGTGGCCACCAGCGGCTTGTAACGTTCGGCCAGCAAGGCGGCGGTCTTCTGCTGCGCCTGGGCGCGGGCAAGCGCCGCCTTCTGGCTGTCGACGCTGGCCTGGTAGAGCGCGGGGTCGATCTGATAGAGCTGTTCGCCCGCCTTGACCTCGCCGCCCTCGGTGAACAGGCGCTTCTGGACAATGCCGTTGACCTGGGGCCGGACTTCGGCAACGCGGAATGCGGACGTGCGGCCCGGCAATTCGGTGGTCAGGGAAACGGGCTGCGTGGTCAGGGTCACGACCGAGACTTGCGGCTTGCCCGCCTGCGGCGCGTCTTGCTTCTTGCCGCAAGCGGCCAAGGTGAGAGCCGATGCCGTCAGCGTGACAACCGCCGCGCTGCGCCACATAGCGCTTTTCTTATTCATAGATTGCATTCCCGAATTCTGACAAAAAAGTTATGCCCCCACGCCATGCTCGCTTTCGCGGCTAGGGCGGGTCGTGCGCATCGACTGGGTGGATTCGCGTTGAATACGCAAGGTGGGCTTTATCGCATTGCTGCATTGCAGAACACGCATTCTGCGTTATCCCGCCCTGGAAACAAAGGGGCACATTAAGAAAACATCATTCCATTTATGGGACAATTCCAAGACCCTCGCATGTGACAGAATCTCGCCATGAAACGCTTACAAGGCATGGAACTCTTCGTAGAAGTGGCCAAGACGCACAGTTTTAGCCGCGCGGCGGCGACGCTGGGTGTCCCCAAGTCGACCTTGTCTCGCCAGGTGGCCGAACTGGAACGATCCGTTGGCCTGCGGCTGCTCAGCCGCACGACGCGCAAGGTAGAGTTGACCGACGCCGGACGGCTGTACTTCGAGCGCTGCCAGCGCATCGTGGCCGAAGCGCAGATCGCCCACGAAGAACTGCAGAAACTCGTCGATACGCCAACCGGACCGCTGCGGGTGAACATGCCTGCGGATTTCGGCACGGACTTCCTGGCTGAATCGTTCATGGAGTTCTCCCGCCGCTATCCCGACGTCACGTTTTTCCTGGATCTGGCCAATCCGGACCACGCGTCCCGCGTGTTCCAGACCTGCGACATCTCCATCGAAATCGGCGACCTGCCCGACTCGACGCAAATCGCAAGGCTGCTGGGCATGCTGCCGGCCCACCTCTATGCCTCGCACGACTACCTGGACAAGCACGGCGAACCCCGGCACCCCAGTGACTTGACCCGCCACGAGTGCATCGAGTTCCGCGCCGAAGGCGCTGGCCGCGTGACCCGCTGGCCGTTGTCCAACGGCGACCAGCACATCGAATTCACCCCGGGCAACCGGTTTTCGGTCAATGGCGTGGCCATGGCGCGCCGGCTGGCCATGCTGGGCGCGGGCATCGCGGTGCTGGTCGGCGGCCAGACGGCAGAACAGCAGTCCGGCCAGTTACGGCGGGTGCTGCCGGATTGGCAACTGGGGCCCTTCCCTGTCTACGCGGTCACCGAAACCCGGCTCCTGCCCGCCAAGACCCGGATCTTCATCGAATTCCTGATCGAGCGCCTGGGCAGCGACGGGCAAGCGAAGGATACCCCCGCTTTCATGACTTAGCGGGGTCGCGGAAACAGATTGAAAAATCTGCCGCCATTCATAGGGTCTGCAAGCCGGAATCGCCGCAGCGTTAAGAATAAATAGGGGTCAAAACCCTTCGTCGTCGCGCAGATAACGCCATTGGCCCAGGGGCAGATCCCCCAGCGACACGCGGCCGATGCGCACGCGCTTCAAGCCCACGACCTTCAGGCCCACCAGTTCGCACATGCGGCGGATCTGGCGCTTCTTTCCCTCGCGCAGCACAAACCGCAGCTGGTCGTGGTTCTGCCAGCGCACATGGGCGGGCTTGAGCGCGCGGCCGTCCAGCGACAGGCCGTGATTCAGGAGTTCGAGCCCGCGGTCCGTCAGGTCGCCCTGCACACGCACCAGGTATTCCTTGTCGACGCTGGAATCTTCGCCGATCAGGTGCTTGGCGATGCGGCCGTCTTGCGTCAGCACCAGCAGGCCTTGGGAATCGATGTCCAGCCGGCCGGCTACGGCCAGCCCGTCCAGATGGGCGCGTTCGAAACGCTGCGGCGACCGGTCGCCCGCAAAGCGCGAGCGCGAGTCGATCAGCGCCACGGCGGGCGTGTAGCCCTTTTCGGCCTGGCCGGACACATACCCCACCGGCTTGTTGATCAGAATCGTGACGCGCGAGGTCTGGCGCGCCTGCGCGGCGCGCTCCAGCGTGATCACCTGGTCGGGATAGGCCCGGGCGCCCAGTTCGGACACTACGGCGCCGTCTACGCGGACCCAGCCGCGTTCGATATAGCTGTCGGCCTCGCGGCGCGAGCAGAGTCCGCGCTCGGACATGAGCTTGGAGATGCGTACTTTTTCCATGGCCGGTATTGTATGCGGACGCCAACCGGCCTGCCGCTCAAGCCGCCGGATCGTAGTCGGACGGCGCCATGGGTTCCAGCGGATAGAGCGGACGGCGCCGGCGCTCGTAGGGAAAGAGCGAGAAGTCCGAACTGGTGACGCCCGGGCTACCGCATTCCACCAGCGCCTGCGAGATCGGTTCGAAGACCGGGCGGCAGTACATCCGGGACTTCACCAGGACGAAGCGGGCCTGGCGAGGGTCCAGCCCCATGCTTTCGAACACGCCCAGATCCCAGGGTTCGTGCGTGCGCTCCGTGATCACCAATTTGGCGGCGCCGATGTCCAGCACCGCGCTACGTCCCATGCAGGCGGTCTGGCCGGTATACGTCGGCCCCGTGATGACGTACTGGCCGTCCGTCACCGCCCCGACCACGCCCCGCAGCCGTACCGGCGCCGCAGGGCGGCCGATCGCCGGGATGGGCCGCTTGTTGCCCACCAGGATCTCGACCCGCGCGCCCTCACCCGCCGTCGTCAGCGCCGCCACCGCCTCGGGGTCGCAATACAGGCCGGCGACGATGCCCGTCAGCCCGGCGTCGACCGCGGCCATCAGGACCTCCATGGTGTCGCACGTGCCCCCGGACATGCAGTTGTCGCCATGGTCCAGCAACAGCACCGGCTTGCTGGCGCCGCCCGCCAGTTCGGCGGCCCGGGCCAGGGAATCGGCCAGGGGTTCGCTGTCGTAGAAGAAGCCGTCACGCGCCGCCCAGATGCCCTGCGCCATCTCGGTAGCCGCCTGCTCGGCCTGCGCCTGTTCGCCCGCGCCCACCACCACGACGCTCAGGCATGGCGCGGGAATGTCGGCCAGGGCGAACCCGGCCAGCACCGACACGCCCAGCATGCCGGCCGCCTCGGCACGCCGGGCCGCCTCTACGGCATCGCGCATGGCGCCTTCGGCCGTGGCGCTGCGCAACGTGTGGGTCATCAACGGCAGGCGGCGCCACGCCATCACCGGGCGCGGCCCGCCGTTGAGCCAGCCGAATAGGATGCGTCCCGCGTGTTCGCCGGTCTCGTACATGTCCACGTGGGGATAGGTCTTGAAGCTTACGATCACGTCGGCGTTGGCCATCATCTTGGGCGTAACGTTGCCATGCAGGTCCAGCGCCACCGCGATCGGCACGTCGGGCGTCTGCTGGCGCAGGCGCTCCAGCAGGTCGCCTTCGCCGTCATCGGTGCTTTCGACCGCCATGGCGCCGTGCAGATCCAGCAGGATCGCGCCGCACCCTCGCGCGCCGGCCACGATCGCATCGCAAAGCGTGCGATAGGCGGCCGCATCCACCCGGCCGCTGGGATAGGCGGTGGCCGATACCGGCGTGACCAGCGACGCCCCGTTCGCCTCCGCGAGGTCGATGAAAGCGGACATAGCCGTGCGTTTGCCCTTGTTGTCCTCGTAGGCCTGCGCGCCAAAAGCGGGGCCGTCGTTGCCGAACGCGGCCAGCGGCGTGGGCACGGGCGAGAACGTATTGGTCTCGTGGTTCAGGCGGGCGATCATGACTTTCATTGTTTTCCTCTTTGCTGGCCGGCACTTAGCCGTTTTGCCCCGGCCCCGGGCGCGAGCCGCCCAGGCCAAGCTTTTCCATGGCCTCGCTGGCCTCGATGATCATGGCGGCGACTTCCGCCACGCTGACACGCAACCCGGTGGCGCGGGTCCGCATGTGTTCATAGGCCGCGCGCTCGTCCAGCCGCTGATGGTCCATCAGCACGCGGATCGCCTTTTCAATGACGCGCCGCGCCTTGATGGTGTTTTCCAACTTGTCGATCTTGACCTGCTGCCGGCTTTGGAACTGCTTGGCCGAGCGCGCCAGCACCAGCGTGCTCAAGATGCCGGCCGAGCGGAACGGCCGCGTCAGCACGCCGTGCGCGTTGGTCTTCAGCAATTGCTTGAGCGTCGTGGGGGTTTCGTATTCGGACAGCGCGATCAAGGTGGCCTCGACTTCGCTGGCCGACCAGGCGGAGCTGTTCTGCACGCACTGCGACACCTGGAAGAAAATCACGTCCGCACCGGCGGGCGCGGCGTCCGGAAATGGCCAATGCAAATGGATGCGGCAACCGATGCGCTTGAGTTGCTCGACCAGCACGTCGCGGTCTTCGCCGGGCGGGTACACCACCGCGACGGCCACACTGCGCAGGTCCTCATAGAGGCGGCGTAGGCTATGGTCCATGCTCATTTCAACCAGAATTCGTCCAGACCGAACGCCGTCAGATAGGGGTCCGGCTTCACCGGCTGGTCGCTCTCCCAGACGATGTCGAACCGCCCATCCGCCCGGCATACGCCGATGCGCGGCGTCAGTACGCAATGGTTGTTTTCCGCCAGGATGGACATCTGCCCGTCCGGCGCGTCGAACTGGACCTGATGCACCGCCCGCACGAGCTTGCGCGTGTCCATGCTGCCCACCCGCTGCAGGGCGCGCGCGAACAGGTGCACCTGGCTGTAGCAAGTTTCGGCATAGACGCTGGCCGGATGTTCGCCGAAGCGCTCGCGCCAGCGCGCCAGGAAATGCTGGTTGGCGGGCGTATCGACAGTATTGAAATAGGTGGCGGCGGTGATGTGGCCCACGCAACGTTGCGGGCCGATCTCAGCAACCTCGGACTCCGCCATGGTCAGGCTGGCGATGGGAATGTGGGCCGTCTGCGCCCCCGCCTGCTGGCAGGCCTCGTGGTAGCGCTGGTAGAAGCGCTGCGCGTCCGCGCCGATGAGCGTGGAGAAGACCACATCGGGCTGGATGCGGCGGATGTCCGCCACGACGTCGATGATGTCGCTTTCGTCGCAGCCCAAGGGCAGATAGGTTTCGTCCAGGATCTCGCCGCCGTGCTCCTCCACGGTCTCGCGCATGATGCGGTTGGTTTCGCGTGGATAGATATAGTCCGCCCCCACCAGGAAAATGCGCGATCCGCAGTTCTGGATGAGGTAGGCGGCCAGTTGCATGCTGCCCTGATTGGGCGCCGCGCCGGTGTAGATGACGTTGGGCGAATACTCGAAGCCCTCGTACACCGAGCCGTACCACAGCAAGGAATTGGTGCGCTCCACCACCGGCAGCATCGCCTTGCGGCAATGCGAGGTGCAGCCGCCGAAGATGACGCTGACTTCGTCGTCCAGCAGCAGGCGGGCCGCCAGGCGCCGGTATTCCTCGGCATCGCTGCGCGGGTCGTAGACCACGGGTTCCAGCGGCCGGCCCAGCACGCCGCCCAAGGCGTTGATCTCTTCCACGGCCAGCACCGTCCCGAAGAAATGCTGCGACTCGGTCGTGCCCGTCACGCCGCTGCGCGAATAGAGCACGCCGATGCGCCAGCCGGGCCGTTCTGCGTCCTTGTCCTGGAGCGAGGTCATGATGACGTCCTTACGCGTGAATCCAGCGTGCCGGCCAGGGAGGAAACCGAAATGGCGGCGTTCATACCTTGAGATGGTCAATGATATTGCCGATGGCCTGGGGCGCACCAGCGTCGCCTGCGTCCACAATGGCGCCCTGCTTGAGCACCAGATAGCGGTCGGCCACGTCCAGCGCGAAAGCCACGTTCTGCTCGACGATGAACATCGACGTGCCGCGCCGTTCGCGCTCCCAGTTCAGGGCGCGGCCCAACCGTTCGATCACCGAGGGTTGCAGCCCTTCAGTGATTTCATCCAGCAGCAGCAGTTCGGGCCGCTGCATCAGTCCGCGCGCCACCAGCAGCATCTTCTGCTCTCCGCCCGACAAGGTGCCGGCGTGCTGGCGCAGCCGCGTCGCGAACACCGGGAACAGCTCGGTGATGTCGGCGAAGCGCTCGTCGAAGAGTTTCTCGTTCGGCAGGCCCAGCCGCAAGTTGTCGCGGATGCTCAGGTCGGGAAACAGAGGCTGTTCCTGCGCCGCGTAGGCGACGCCGCAGCGCGCCACCTCGTGCGGGCGCAAGCGCGTGGCGTCCACCCCGCCCACACTGACACGCCCCCGCAACTTGGGCAGGTAGCCCATGATGGTCTGGAGCAGCGTGCTTTTGCCCATGCCGTTCTTGCCCAGCAGCGCCACGCAGGCGCCGCGCTCGACCGACAGCGAAATATCGTTCAGCACCACCGAGCCCTTGTAGCCGCTGGACACGCCGTCCAGGCGTAATGCCGGCGCAGTACCCGTCATTGCCCTGCTCCTTGCGCGGTCTGCGCGCTGCCCGCGTAGATGGTACGCACCAATTCGGATTCCACGACGTCGCGGAAGCTCCCGTCCATGACGATCCGGCCCTGATGCAGGACGACGATCCGCGTCGCCACCTCCTTCACGAAGTCCAGATCATGCTCCACCAGCAGGCAGCACAGCCCGTACTTGTGCGCCAGCGACGACAGCATCTGGCCGATCTGCGCCCGCTCAGCCTTCGACAGGCCCGCCGTAGGCTCGTCCAGCAGCACGATGCGCGGCTCCAGCGCCAGCACCATCGCCAGTTCCAGCGCCTGTTGCTGCCCGTGTGACAGGTCGCGGGCCACGCTGCCCAGGCATTGGTCCAGCCCCGTCACGCGCAGCACTTCCAGCGCGTAAGGCGGCAGATCCAACGTGGACGCGCGGCGCCACCACGAGGGCTGCTCGCGCAGTGTCGTGGCGATGCGCAGGCTTTCGGCCACCGTCATCGTGTCGAACACGTTGGCGTTCTGGAACTTGCGCCCCAGGCCGTAGCGCACGCATTGCTCCGGACCGTCCCGCAGGACCCGGTGGCCGTACAGCTCCAGATCGCCTTCGGACCGTTCGGCGCCGTCGGCAATGCAGCGCATCAGCGTGGTCTTGCCCGCGCCGTTGGGGCCGATCAGGCCCACCAGCTCACCGCCTTTGGCCCGCAGGTCGATGCCTTCCAGCACCTTCAGGCTGCCGAAGCGCTTGGCCACGCCAGACAGGTTCAAGGCCCACGATGCCCCGCTGGCCGGTTGCGGCTGCCCGGTGCGCACACCAAGCGTGGGCACGGGAGCTGCCGCGCCGCGCCGCCGGAACGGCGCCGTCAGCAGCGGCAACAGCCCGCGCGGCAACAGCAGGATCACCAGGATGAACGTCACGCCCAGCAACAATTGCCACAGGAAAGGCAGGTTCCCGCTCAGGTAAGAACCCGCCACATTGATGAGGATGGCGCCCAGTACAGGGCCCCAGATGGTGCCGCGTCCGCCCAGCGCCACCCAGATGATCAACTCCGTGCCGAACACGAATCCTGTCAGCTCCGGCGCCACCACGCCGCTGAACGCGCCATAGCCGAACCCCGCCAGGCTGGCCACGGCGCCGCACACTACCAACAGCACGATGCGCCAGTGGGCGGTGTTCAGGCCCAGGTAGCTGCAACGCGATTCGTTGTCGCGCAGCGCCACCAGGATGCGCCCGCCGTCGCTGCGCACCACGACCCACGCCAGCAAGGCCACCACCGACAGCGTTCCCGCCGCAATCACATACCAGGCCTCAAGAGACAGGTCGAACGTCTCGTAGCCCGTCAGGCCGGACGACGACCCGGTATAGGTGCCGCCGGCCAACACCAGCTGCATCAGCACGATGGGCAGCACCAGCGAGATGACCGTCGCGAAGAATGGCGACGCCCCCCGATAGAACGACAGCCACCCCGTCACCAGCGCAAGCAGCGCCGCGGTACCCACTGCCGCCATTGCGGCCAGCGCAGCGGTACCAGGCGAAAACCCATAATGCGTGAAGGCCAGGCCGGCGGCATACGCGCCCACGCCAAAAAAGGCAGACTGGCCGAACGTCAGATGGCCGGTGTAGCCCCACAGCACATCCACCGTCACCGCCGCCATCGCAAAAAACAGCGCCTTGATCAGCACGTTGAGCAAGTAGGTGTCGAACAGCCAGGGGCCGGCCACGGTAAGGGCGAGGCACATGGCTGCCAGCCACGGCAGTCCCTGGCCGCGCGGCGAGCGCGAGGCCGGCACGGAGGCCGCCTGCGCGTCTTGGGCAAGCGTATGGTCAGTCATGGGCGAATCCTTGGGGACGCAGGCGCAGCGTCAGCGCGGCCAATACGGCGATGGTGACGCCGCCCAGGATCGGGCTGACGAAAATGCTCACCAGCACCTGGCAAGCGCCATAGGCCAGGCAGGTCAGGAGCAATGCAGTGATCGAATGGCCCGACACCATGACCAGCATGAAGGCGCTGACCAGCCACGGCAGGCCCATGTTCGGATCGACGCTGGATAACGGCGTGATCAGCGCGCCGGCCAGCGCGCCCAGCCCCGCCCCCAGGCCAAAGGTCGTGAAGCGTATGCGCTCGGCGTTGATGCCCAGGCCACGCGCCAGGTCCTCGTTCATGATCACGGCGCGGGTCCGCACGCCGAAGCGGGTGCCGTTCAGCAGCAGCGTCATGGCGGCGTAGATCAGCAGCGCCCCGGGCACCAGGAACAGGCGGTACGCCGAGTACTCCGTGCCCAGGAAGGACACGGCGCCCTGGATCGGCGAATCCACGAACTGCACTTCGCGCCCGAATGACACGGTGATGAGCTGGCCGATCACGATGCCCAGCCCCCACGTGGCCAGGATCGCGTCCAGCGGCCGCTTGTACAGCGGCTGCACGATCAGGCGTTCAACGCCCATGCCCACCAGCACGCCGACCGCCAACGCGAACGGCAGGGCCACCCAGGGGTTCAGGCCCAACTGCGTCACGACCAGGCTGGCATAGCTTCCCAGCGTAAGAATCGCCCCGTGCGCGAAATTGACGATCTTCATCACGCCGAAGATGATCATCAGCCCCGACGTCACGATGAACAGCATGGCGGCCGTGCTCAAGATGTCCAGCAGCAAACCCATATCGATCTCCGGCGCCGCCGGACGGGCCGGCGGCGCGTATCACATTACTGCGGCGTCACTTCAGATCCGGGCATTGCGCACCCGGGTCCACCTTATCGAACGTCTGCAGGATCTTGATGGAACCGTCCTGCTGCACCTGGCCCAGGCGCATGGTCAGCGCCGCGTGCCGTTGGCGGTCCATCTTGACGGGGCCGCGGGGGCCGTCGAACGACACCTCGCTCAGGGCCTGCACCACCTTCTGCGGATCCATGCCGCCCGCCTTCTCGACCGCCGCCTTGTACAGATAGAAGGCTTCGTACTGCGGGCCCGAGAATTCATTCGCGGTCTTGGCATCGTTGCCGAATTTCGCCTTCAGGCCGTCCAGGAATTTGCGGTTCTGCGGCGTATCGATACTGGTCAGGTACGACGCCGACATGTACATGCCCACCGCCGTGTCGCCCATGGTCTTGGCCGTGCCTTCGTCGATCGCCAGGTTGCCGTAGGGCATGGACAGGCCCGCCGCCTTGACCTGCTTGGCCAGGCTGACGTTCGGGCCGCCCCCCGCCGTCGAGCTGATCAGCGCATCCGGGTTTGCCGAACGAATCTTCGACACCACGGACGTCCAGTCCGAACCGTCGATGGGCAGGTATTCCTCGCCCACCACGCGTCCGCCCTGCTTCTCGATGTATTCCCGCGTGAACTTCAGCATGCCGCGGCCGAAGGCGTAGTCGCTGCCGACCAGGAAGAAGGTCTTGGCGCCGCGCTCCTTCATGAAGTGGTCCACCACCGGCGCCACCTGCTGCTCGGGCACCCAGCCGTTCACGTGCATCCAGCGGTTGCACGAACGGCCTTCATAGAACGAGGTGTAGATATAGGGCACTTTGCCGCGCGACACGATAGGCAGCGCGGCATTGCGCGCCGCGCTGGTTTCCATGGCGATGATGGCATCGACCTTCTTCTGGAAGACCAGCGTGTCATAGGCCTTTTGCGCACCCACGGCGCCCGAGGCGTCGTCGGCGATCTCCAGCACGATCTGGCGGCCCAATATGCCGCCAGCCGCGTTGATCTCGTCGGCCGCCAGTTGGGACGCCTGCACCACGCCGGGCGCCACGACGCTGTTGGCGCCCGACAAGCCGACCGGGACGCCGATGCGCAAAGGTTCTGCCGCGTGCGCGCTGGCGACACCCGCCAGCAATGCGACGAACGACAGGCGGAGGCGGAAGCTGCTGAACAGGGGTTTCATGAGGTTGCTCCTTGGGAGTCGGCCATGGGCCATCGCTTAACGTTGCCGCGGGGCGCCATCAGCGCCCAGTTGCTCGTCGTAGATATCGCAGCGCCTGTCGCGCAGCACGTGGTTGAAATCGTTCAATTGGCGCGCCCGGCGCGAGGCCTGCACGTCGATGGGCGCCAGCAGCACTTCTTCCTGGTCGACGCTGGCGGGGCCCGCGGCCGTCCAGCCCTGCGATCCCACGATCAGGCTGCGGCCCACGAAAGGCTGGCCGCGTTCGGTGCCCACGCGGTCGGCGCACACCACGGTCAAGCCGTTGCTGTGCGCGCCCCCGATGGTCAGCGCATGCGCCATCACCGGCCCGTCTAGCGTCTGCCCTGGCATCGGCACCCAGTTGGTCGGCACCGCCACGATGTCCGCGCCGCGCACCGCCAGCAGCCGGTAGACCTCGGGGAACCAGCCGTCATAGCAAATGGCCACGCCCAGGCGGCCCAGCTCGGTATGGAACACCGGCAGGCCCAGGTCTCCAGCCTCGAAATACAGGTTTTCGTCGCCCCACAGATGCAGCTTGCGATACGTGCCGATGTAGCCGGAAGGGCCCGCGATCAAGGCGGCGTTGTACAGGCGGTCGCCGCTGCGTTCGGCAATGCCCGCCACCAGGTAGATGCCCAGGCGCTGCGCCAGCGCGATCCAGGCCTGCGAACTGGGGCCGCCGGGCACGGCTTCGGCCAATGCATAAGCCTCTTCGCGGCTCGCGAATACGTAACCCGTGTTCGCCAATTCGGGCAGCACCACCAGCCGCGCGCCTTTTGCGGCGGCCTGCTCCACCAGTTCGGTCGAACGGGCCACATTGGCGGCGACGTCGCCGATCACGGGGGCCATCTGCACACTGGCTACCCAGATGGCCGTGGCCGGGGAACTCTGCGTGTCCGACGCTTGCATGCGATCTCCCAATTTGAAAATTGAAAACGAAAAAGCCCCCGACCACGCATCGCGTGCAAGTCGGGGGCTTCTATAGCCATACCAAATGTTCAAGCAGCAATTATTGCTGCGGGGTACTGCATGCCTTGCTCGAAACGGCCAAAGCCGATTGCGGGTCCCGTCAACGGGAGGAAAGGCATTCCGGTCAATCTTGACCGTGGGCAAATAATAGAGATCGCGCCGATCCCGGGACAATAAGTGCTTTCCCGGACGCAGGAATCGCGGGCCGGCCGCTAGCCGCGCAGCCCTTTTTACGGCGTCGCCCTTGCCGCTGCGTCATTGCGACGCATTGGGGCCGTCAGCCGAGCTTGGCATAATACGCAGCCATGATGAAACCCGCAGCACATCACCCTCCCCTTGCCGCTGGCTGGCTCTCCGTCGCCCCGCCCATCCTGTCGCCGGCCGTGCGCCACTGGCTGTTCCGCCCCGGCGCGCTGACCGCCGGCCTGCGCCAAGTCGGCCAGGTCCGCCTGCGCGTGCTGGCCGAATACGCCGACGGCGCTCCGCTGGATGAGGCTCGCGCCATGGGCATCGCCCCCGGCACGCCCGTGTGGATCCGGGAAGTGCTGATGTCGGTGAACGGCGTGGACAGCGTGCCGGCCCGCAGCCTCACGCCCCTGGGCGCGTCGCACGGCGCCTGGCAAGGCATGCGCCGGCTGCTGACCCGGCCGCTGGCCGACATGCTGTATCACGACAGCACCGTCATCCGGTCGCCCTTCGCCTGCCGCCGCCTGGCGCGCCCGGTGCCGTTTCACGCCACGGCGCGTGGCGTCCTGCCGCCTGACCAGCAGGACCACGACGCGGCCCGCATCTGGGCGCGCCGATCCGTGTTCTGGCGCCAGGGCCAACCGCTGTTGGTGGCCGAGTGCTTCCTGCCCGGCTTCTGGGAACTGATCGCGGACCGGCCCGTGCCGCCGCTGGTCCCGCATCAGCGCACGCCGCGCTAAGGCGCGGAAGGCTGGCTCCCGCCCGGCGCCAAGGAGGCTCGCGCCGCGCGGGGCCGCTTATGCCAGAATAAGGTAATGAGACCCTACCTCGTTCTCGGCCTGCTCCTTCTTGGCACCCTGGCTGCCGTGGGCTACCGCTTCCGGCACCCCAAGCCCGACGACACCCGCCGCCGCATCGTCAGCGACCTTGTCGCCGGTGGCCTCATGTACGCTTTCATCGCCCCGGCCGTCGGCGGCGCCGCGCTCATGCTGGCCCTCTCGGCGGTGACCCGGGATCCCCAGAACCTGATCGTGGCCGTCCTTGGCCTGCCGTGGTTCTACGTCTTCGGCATCGTGCCGGCGCTGCTGTGCGGCGTCGTGGCGGGCGCGCTCAAACCCGTTCTTCCGACCTGGCCCGCCTTGGGCATGATGACGGTGGCGGGCGGCCTGTACGGATTCCTGTTCCTGGCCGCCTTCGGCAGCCAAGACTTCAGATGGACGGACCTGCTATTCCCCTTGAGCGTGGGCGCCCTGCCCGGCATCGTGGGCTCGCTGCTTTGCACCTATTGGTTCTTCGGCAGGCCCGGCCGCCCACGCGCGCTGGCAACGGATGCGACGCCAGAGGCAGCGGATCCCCCACAATGATCGCCTTCACGCGTCCCCCTCCCCCTTTCCCTGGCAGCCTGGTCACCGACATGTCCCCTCCCATGCTTACCCTTTGGTTCCGACGCTTCTGGCTGCTGGCAATCACCAGCCTGATCACTCTGCATGCGGGCGCCAGCTTTGCGCAGACGTTCGACCGGCAAGCGGAAAACCAGCGCTACCAGCAATGGCTGCAGGATTTCCGTCGGGATTTCCAACAGTTCCGCCAAATGCCCGATCGGGAAAATGCGGATGTGGACAAACTGTTCGCCGGCACGCTGGTGCCCGGTTCGCGCGCCTCGCAGGTGGTGAAGGAACTGGCCCGCGCCCAAGGCGACACCACCCATGGTGAAATCCGGTTTGTGGGCATCCAGCGCGTGTTCATGGCGGCGTTGTCCAATTCGGTTGTCGCGGGCGATGGCGGCGTCTATCCGGAAACCCAGGCCGCGTTCAAACAGCAGACTTTGCGCGTGCGCTACATGCATGTGGATGGCGGCGGGCGGTTGGAGAACTATTTCAACAACCCGGAAATCTTCAAGCCATACCGGCTGCCGGACCCCGGCGTGTTGACGCGCGACGCCTACCCCTTCCTGCTGTTTGAAGACGCACAGGGCAAGCTGCGCCTGGGCGGGGTATCGAAGGAATTCTGGGATCTGGTGAAGTACATGGACGCGCAACAATATGCGTAAGCTGCCGATCGTCCTTGCCCTGGCCGCCGCCCAGGCGCTGCTTGCCACCCCCGCGTTTGCCGATTGCGGTCCGGCCGTTACCGATTTTTCCGAACCCTCCACACTGCCCGCCGTGCCGGTGTCCGCCGACTTGGCGAACGACCGCGTTCTGCTCGGCAAACAGGGGGAACGCGTGCCGACGAACCGCAAACTTGCCTGGACCAACGAGCGCGGCGACCCGGATCCGCACACCTGGACGGACAAGGTCGATTGGTCGGCCTACCGGACCCGGGAAACGCCGGGCACGGTCGCCCCGACCCGGCTTTACTTCAGCCCGGACGGCAGGCTGTGCCGCGTGGAACGGTATGGCAAGATCCGCGGCAGGACGGTGCTGGAAGGCGGGTATGTCCTGGCCTACGACACGGCGGGTGCGCTGGCGGCCTACACCGAATACGACCTGTCGGGCTCGTCCGATGCGCAGCCCTATGCCGCAACCCGGCGCGCGTGCCTGCAACGCGATGCGCGGGGCGTCCTGAGCACCTTCATCGATGACGGCTGCGGCGACGCCAAAGGCCCCGGCGCCAGCCGGCATTACGTGCGCGACGCCTCGGGCCGCTTGCTGCGCGTGATCGACACGTTATCGCCGGGCCAGCCTTTGGCCGTCCAGACCCTGGACGCGCAGGGCAAGCCGGCGCAGCGCTACGTACGCCAGTACTCCGCGTTTGTCGCACCGAACGACAGCCAGGGGCCTTACGCCTATCCGGAACCCGCCGCGCGCCCGGACCGCCTGTATCCGCGCCTGCGCGAACACCTGGCCGCATTCCCAGGTGAAATTCCCGGTATGGAATGGCGCATCGTACGCATCGCCGACGAGGTGCCGATGGACGGCGACGACCAGTCTTCCTGGGACCCTGCCGTGCAGACCGTGCTGGCCAAGGGCGAAACCGACGCCCAAGGCGCGGCGCACGTCACGCCACAGGCCCAGGAGCAGATCTGGCTGGCCATGCAAAAACACCCGGGCCGCGTCCTTTTCTATTTCGACCCGATGGGGCGCGTCGCGCTGGTGCCCGCCATGACGCCCGCGCAATGGAATGCCTGCGGCGATCCGGCCAACCTTGCGCCGGACGCCTGCACGCAATGACGGTCAGCGCTTGCCTGGCCGGGTGTCCACCGCCAGGCAAAGCAACGCCGTCACCAAGGCCAGCGCCACGTGCGCCACATACAGCGGCGAGAAGGCGGCGTGGCTGACCGCGCCATGGCCCAGCATCAGCACCGTGATCGCCACACCCATCACCCCGCCGATCTGCCGCGTCGCTTGGTTGACGGCGCTGCCCACGGCATAGTGCTGCGCGGGTAGCTTGCTGACGGCCGCGCCCGACAAGGACGGCAACACCATGCCGACGCCGATCCCGCTGAGCAGCAGGCCCGGCAGCCATTGCGTCAGATACGCGGGCTGCTCGCCCGGCACCAGCAGGAACCACAATCCGCTGGCCGCGTAGATCAAGGAGCCGCCCACTAGGAACGGACGGTGGCCCATCCGCGCGGCCAGGCGCCCGGTCAGGATCGCCGTCGGCATGACCAGCAGCGGCCCCGGCGTCACGGCCAGGCCGGCGCGCGGCAGGCTGTAATGCCACACCCCCGTCATGTAGAAAAAGAACGCGAAGAACATCATCGCGAACGCAATGCCGAAGCTCAGCGTGGCCAGGTTCACATAGCGATAGGTGCGATGCTTGAACAGTGACAAATCCACCAGCGGGTGCGGCGTGGCACGCGCCCAGGCCACGAAAGCCCCCAGCGAAACGACGCCCACGGCGGCCACCACGCCCAGCTCCAGCCGGCTCCAGGACGGCGATTCCGACTGCACAATCGCCAGCGCCAACGCGCCCACGGCCACCATCAACAACGCCATGCCGACGCCGTCCACGCGGCGGCGCGCATCAGCCTTCACGGACTCCTTCAGCAAACCTGCGCCGTACCAAAGCGACAAGGCGCCCAACGGCAGGTTGATGTAGAAGGCCCAGGGCCAGCCCGCCATGTCCACGACGAACGCCCCCAGGCTGGGGCCGACCGCCGCGGCCAAACCGCCCACGGCGCCCCACAGACTGACCGCCACGGCGCGCTGGGAGGACGGAAAGGCCGCCAGCACGATCGACAACGACGCCGGCGTCAGCAGCGCCGCGCCCACGGCCTGCAGCACACGGGCGGCGATCAGCCACCCCACGCTGCCTGCCAGGCCGCATGCGGCCGAGGCGGCCAGGAACAGCACCACCCCGACCATGAACATGCGCTTGCGGCCATGCGTATCGGCCAGACCACCTGAGGGGATCAGCATGGCGGCAAACACGACCGTGTAGGCATTGAGCACCCACGACATGTCCGCGGCCGAGGCCTCGGGAAAGCCGGCGCGTAAGGCGCCGAACGCCGCGTACAGCATGGTGCTGTCCAGCGACACGAGGAACACGGCGATGCTCGCAACCCAGAAGATCGGCCACGGAGACGCCGCGGCGGGCGCGATAGCGGGGTCGTTCGCGGAGTCGGGTTCGTTTGCAGAGATGGCCGGCGGAGATGCCGGCGCGGAGCGGGCAGTAGCGTGCATGATGGATTTATCCCAGCGCCTTCAGATAAACCGCCGGTTCGGCGGACAGACCCTGCTTGACCTGACGGGTCCGGTCGTCGGCCAGCACTTCTTCGGCGCCCGCCTCCAGCCCGTCGAACGCCTGGCTCACGATGGATTCCGGCGTCGACTTGGGGCCGTCGATGCCCTTGGTCAGATCCGTATCCACAAAGCCCATGTGCAGTCCCAGCACCTGCGTCTTCTGCGCCCGCAAGTCGTTACGCAACCCGTTGGTCATGGCCCACGCGGCCGACTTGCTCATGGCGTAGACGCCCAGCAGCGGGCCGTTGATCCAGCTGGCAATCGACAGCACATTCAGCAGCGCTCCGCCGCCATTGGCGGCCAGCACCGGCGCGAACGCCTGCGCCACACGCAACGAGCCGAAGAGGTTGGTGTCCAGATGACGCTGCGCGGACTCGATGCTGCCCTCCGCCATGAAACCGCCGATGGCTGCGATGCCGGCGTTGTTGATGACGAGCGTCACGTCCGACGCATGCGCCGCGGCGGCCGCCACGTCTTGCGAATTCGTCACGTCCAGCTTGATCGCTTCGACGCCCGCCAAGGTGACGGTCGACGGATCGCGTGCGCCGGCATAGACTTTGCGCGCCCCGCGGGCCAGCGCCTCGCGGGCAAAGGCCAACCCTAAACCGCGGTTGGCGCCAGTAATCAAAACCACTGCATTCTTGAGATCCATGATGGGATGTCCTTGGGGGGTAGATAGAGCAACTGGTGTTGGCTAAATATGATGATCATCATATTTACGGCCGGTAAAAAAACCGCGCAATGCGGCCTTCGGATTCGGTTCGGGTCAGGCAGACGGGGCGTTGGCCTCGCGGTCGTATTGGTCCAGGATGGCGTGGCGGGCAGAGGCCAGCACCGCGCGCCCTTCGGCGTTGTCGCCCAGCGCCCGGGCCAGCTGCAACGCGCCCACGAGCGTACTGGTCACCGCGGCGGCGGCATGTTCGCCGGCTGTTGCCGGCAGCGCCTGCCGCACGGCTTCCATCAGGCGTTGCACACGCACCGCCGAGGCTTCGCGCACTTCGGACGACTGGCGCGGGATCTCGGAAGCCAGTGCCGACACCGGGCAGCCCCCTTCACAACCTTTCAGATGCGCCTCGCCCAGATACGCCTCAACCCAGGCGCGCAAGGGGCTGGCCCCGTCGGCCCGGCGTTGCTCCATGCTCTTGGACATGCGCGCCGCGCCATCGCGACCGGCGCGTTCCATCGCGGCGGCCAGCAAGGCATCCCGCGACGGGAAATGCGCGTAGAAGCCGCCGTGGGTCAGCCCAGCCTCTTTCATGACGTCGGCCACGCCGACGCCCGCATAACCCTCGCGACGAATCGCGCGCGCCGCGGCGTCGACGATGCGTTCGTGAGAAAGCGCTTTACGGGATGATGGGCCAGGCATGGTCGGGAATCCGAAATATTATGATCATCATATTAATCCCGCAAAAAGACCCCGTGCAAGAAAAATACGGGGTGAATTTGTAACGCGGCGATGCAGGCACGGCGCCTAGCGCCAGGCCTCCGGCTCGACACTGACTTCGCCCTTGTCGGCCGAAAAGTACACGATGCCGTCCGATATGTTGGCGTTGAGCTGCATCGTGCGTTCGGCCAGCTTGGCGAGCGCACGGGTCTGGTCCGACGGCAGGTTGATGACCTTCAAGTTACGGGTGCGCTCGAGCTTGTTGCGCACGCCGTCCCACCAGATTTTGCTGGCCGACCCGCCGTAGCAGTACACGATGACTTCATCGGCGCGGCCACAGGCGCGCAAGATGCGGCGTTCTTCGGGCTGACCCACTTCGATCCACAGCTTGACCGCGCCGGTCAGGTCCTTGACCCACAAGTCGGGCTCGTCGGTATCGCTCAGGCCCTTGGTGAACGCCAGTTCTTCCTGCGCATGCAGGGCATAGGCGACCAGGCGGACCATCAGGCGCTCGTCGGTTTCCGAAGGATGGCGGGCGACCGTCAGCGAATGGCTGCCGTAGTAGTGGCGGTCCGTATCGGCGACGTTTAGTTCGGCCTTGTAGATGGTGGCGCGCAGGGCCATGGTGAAAAATCCGTTGAAATCGTGCAGATTGCGTGAAGGCCGCCATGATAACGCTTGCGGGAGGGGCGTGTTTCGCGTGGCCTCGTGAGTTGGTCTGTGTGCTGGCACTTCGTAGGTCGCTTGTCGGCGTGGGGGGCAGGGGCGCTCGCGCCCACGATTGCGGTCCGGCGCGCCGGCGCCGGACTGCCCCGTCGTCATCGTCGTCCGCCTTCGGCTCCCTTCCGATTCCCTCGGGCGCATCGAGGTTGCTCGCGCCCCTGCCCCCCACGCCGACAAGCTGGATCTGTCCGGGCCCGGTGCGTTGTTGGAGCCGTGGTCGGTGTCGAGGCTTGCGGGGCCCGCCGATTGTGGCCGCCCGGGCGGCCACAATCGGCATACGTGCCGTGCGTCGTCGGGCGGGGGCCGCTTCGCGCATGCGGGGCGGGATTGCTCGGGGCGCCTCCATCGGGGGAGTGGTAGAGATGGGCGGCGCGCGGCACGGGGCGGCTTGCGCATGCGGACTTTGCGCGCGCGCCGCCCATCCGGCGTCGGGGCTAAATGACGGGTGGCGGCGTTACACTTATTGTGGACTTTGCCCACATCGACATCCCCTTTTCGTCTGCGCCCTCGTCTTCCGACCATGACCGCCACCGCCGCTCTGCTCGCCTTCACGCTGGCCGCCGCTATCCTCACAATTACCCCGGGTCTCGATACGGCGCTTGTCTTGCGCACCGCCGCCGTCGAAGGCGGACGCCGGGCACTGATGGCGGGGCTGGGTATTTGTGCGGGATGCCTGCTTTGGGGCGCCATCGCGGCTTTCGGCCTGGGCTCGTTGCTGGCCGTATCCTCGCTGGCCTACGACACGCTGCGGATCTGCGCGGCCGTCTACTTGTTCTACCTGGGCGCCAAACTGCTGTGGCGCACCCTGCCCGGCCGCAGCCCGGGCCCGCACGCGACCGCCTCTGATCCGGTCCCCCGCGGCGCGCCCGCTGCCACCAGCGCCACAGGCTGGTTTCTGCGTGGGTGTCTGACCAATGCCCTGAACCCGAAGGTGGGCATCTTCTACATCACGTTCCTGCCCCAGTTCATCCCCGCAGGCAGCGATGTGCTGACCTTCAGCCTATTACTGGCGGCCATCCACGCGCTCCTGGGCGTGCTCTGGTTCGCCCTTCTCGTCGCCGCCACCCGCCCACTGGCAAGATGGCTGTCCCGCCCCGCCGTGATGCGCGGTTTGGACCGTATGACCGGTGCCGTGTTCATTGCGTTTGGATTGAAGCTGGCGCTGGAGAAGCGCTGACGCGGGAGATGGTAGGTACGGTGGGGGGATCGCGTAAGGCGGTCTTTGTGAACCACGATCGGTGCGGGCGAACCCCGATGGGTTACGCGCGTTGGCGGCCTCTGAATTAGGCAGGCCTTGCCGCGCTCCACCCATCCTACGGGATGCGCCACACCGTTTCGGCGAGCGCGAAGCGTCATTGTCCCGCCGCAAGACGCTTGAACGCCAAAAAAGGCCGCCCGCGCGGCCGTCTTTGGCGGCCCCGCAAACTCCTTCACCCCTCCTGGCCCGGGGCAAAAACGCCAAGCACCCCGCCCTCCCCGATGGCAGGCAGAGGCAATCGGTGGAGCAGTCGGCGTCGGGGTGGGGGTGGGCGCGGGGAGTCGATGCGCCCGAGGGAATCTGAAGGAACCGCCAACGGCGGTGACGAAGATGACGACGGGGCCGTCCGGAGCGAAGGCTCCGGACCGCAATCGTTGACCCGCGCCCGCCCCCACCCCGGCGCCGACTGCGCGTTAAAAACGCAACCGATCAAACGCCGAATGCACCCCCGCCTCAATACACCCCAATAGCATGCCGCGCCACAAAATGCCCGTCACCCACGGCCACCAAAGGCTCCACCAACGGATCATCCCCCAACTTACGCATCGGGCTGGGAATCTCATCCACCAGCAGTGAACGCTCGCGATGCCGCCGCTGCGGATCCGCGATCGGCACTGCCGCCATCAGCTTCTTCGTATAGGGATGCTGCGGGTTCTCGAAGATCGCTCGGCGCGGTCCGATCTCGACGATCTGCCCGAGGTACATCACCGCCACCCGGTGGCTCACGCGCTCCACCACCGCCATATCGTGCGAGATGAACAGGAACGACACGCCCAGCTCACGTTGCAGATCCAGCAGCAGGTTCACGATCTGCGCCTGGATCGACACGTCCAGCGCCGACACCGACTCGTCCGCGATCACAACCTTGGGATTCAGCGCCAACGCCCGCGCAATGCAGATACGTTGACGCTGGCCGCCCGAGAACTCGTGCGGATAGCGGTCGATCATTTCAGGCAGCAGGCCGCACTTGTCCATCAGCCAGCGCACGCGGTCCTGCGCGGCCTTGCCGCGGGCCACGCCATGGATCAACAGCGGCTCCATGATGGAATAGCCCACCGTCATCCGCGGGTCCAGCGACGCGAACGGGTCCTGGAAGATGAACTGGATGTGTTGACGCAAGGTCTGCATCGCGCTGCCGCGCAGCGCCCCGATGTTCTTGCCGTCGAACTCGATCGTGCCGCTCTTGCTCTTGACCAGTTGCAGCAGCGACCGGCCCGTCGTGGTCTTGCCGCAACCGGACTCGCCCACTAGAGACAGCGTCTCGCCGGGGTACAGGTCAAAGCTGACTTTTTCGACCGCATGCACACGCTTTTGCACCCGGCCCAGGATGCCACCGGTGATATCGAAACTGGTCGTCAGGTCGCGCACCTTCAGCACCGGCCCGTTTTCGCGGCGAACGGTGCTCGGCGCCGCCACGGGCGCGTCCACCAGCGCGGCCGGATCGGCGACGTGGGCGGCTTCCTCCACTTTCAGAAGCGGGAACGGCGCAGGCTCGTCGGTGCCGTGCATGGCGCCCAGGCGCGGCACGGCCGACAGCAAGGCGCGCGTATAGGCGTGTTGCGGACGCGCGAAGATCTCGTCCGAACCGCCCTCTTCCACCTTGTCGCCGCGATACATCACCAGCACGCGGTCGGCCACTTCGGCCACCACACCCATATCGTGGGTGATGAAGATCACGCCCATGTCCATCTCTTCCTGCAACTGGCGGATCAGTTGCAGGATCTGGGCCTGGATGGTGACGTCCAGCGCGGTCGTCGGCTCATCGGCGATCAGCAGCTGGGGCTTGCACGACAACGCCATCGCGATCATCACGCGCTGGCGCATGCCGCCCGACAACTGGTGCGGGTAGCGGTCCAGGATGGCGCGAGCTTCGGGGATGCGCACGCGTTCCAGCATGCGCAGCGTTTCGGCGCGCGCGCCGGCCGCGTCCAGCCCCTGGTGCAGCTGCAGGGCTTCGGCAATCTGGTTGCCGGCCGTGAAGCTGGGGTTCAGCGACGTCATCGGCTCCTGGAAGATCATCGCCACGTCGGCGCCGCGCACGCGTTGCAGCGTGGAATCGGGTGCGTGGGCCAGGTCCAGCACCTCGCCGTTGCGGCGGCGCAGGAACATGTCGCCGTTGACGATCTTGCCGCCGCCGTACTCCACCAGGCGCATCAGCGCCAGCGAAGTCACGGACTTGCCCGAACCGGACTCGCCCACGATGGCCAGGGTTTCGCCGCGATCGACGTGGAACGACACGTTACGCACGGCTTCGACCGTACGCTCGGGGGTCTTGAAGCGCACGGTCAGGTCATTGACCTGCACGACGCGTTTGGGATCCATGGTTGCCATAGTGATTACTTTTCCTGACGCGGATCGAGCGCGTCGCGCAGCCCGTCGCCCAGCAGATTGAAGCCCAGCACCACCAGGAAAATGGCCGATCCGGGGAAGATCGACATCCAGGGCGCCTGGGTCATGAAGTTCTTGGCCGTGTTCAGCATCGAGCCCCACGACGGCGTCGGCGGCTGCAGCCCCAGGCCCAGGAAGGACAGGCTGGCCTCGGCGATGATGGCCGTGGCGATGGTGATCGTGGCCTGCACGATCAGCGGCGGCATCACGTTGGGGAACACGTGCCGGCCAATGATGCGCAAGTCGGATGCGCCCAGCGCGCGGGCGCTTTGCACATAGTCTTCGTTTTTCACCGCCAGCACCTGCCCGCGCGTCAAGCGCACGAACTTGGGCGCCGCCGACACGCCGATGGCAATCATCGCGTTGGTCAGGCTGGGCCCCAGGAAGGCGGCCAGCGCGATGGCCAGGATCAGGAACGGAATGGCCAGCAGCGCCTCGGTGGCGCGCGAGATGAAACTATCGGTCCAGCCGCCGAAGTAACCGGCCGCCAGCCCGAACGGCACACCCACGACCAGCGCGATCAGCACGGACACCAGGCCCGCCATCAGGGAGGCGCGGGCGCCATAGACCATGCGGCTGAAAATGTCGCGGCCCAGTTCGTCCGTGCCCAGCCAATAGGACGCCGACGGCGCCTTGCGGATGGTGGTGAAACTGGTCTGCAGGGGGTCGTGGTTGGCGATGAACGGCGCCAGGACGGCCAGCAGGACGAAGAACGCCACGATGCCCAGACCCAGCATCGCGATGTGGTTGCGTTTGAATTTGCCCCAGGCGCGGTTGCGGCTGCGGGGCGGCGTGACGGCTGCGGCCGTTGCAGGAAGTGCGCTCATGAGTGCCTCAGGCGGGGGTTGACCAGGATGTACAGAATGTCGGCCAGCAGGTTCATCAGGATGAAGCCCACCGCCACGCAGAGCACCACGCCCTGCACCACCGCGTAGTCGCGCGTGAACACCGCGTCCACCACCAGCTTGCCGAAACCGGGAATCGTGAAGACCTGCTCGGTCAGCACGGCGCCGGCCAGCAATTCGCCGAACAGCAAGGTCACCAGCGTGACGATCGGCATCAGCGCATTGCGCAAGGCGTGGCGCAGCACCACGCGGCGCGGCGACACGCCCTTGGCGCGCGCGGTGCGCACGTAGTCGGCGGACAGCGCCTCCAGCATGGAAGAACGCGTGTGCCGCATCAGGTAGGCCGCGATCGCCGTGGACAGCACCAGCGAGGGCATCAGCATCGTCTTGATCGACAGCCAGAAATCTTCCGCTGGCGACACGTAGCCCGAGGCCGGCAGCAGCTTCCACTGCACCGACACCACCATGATCAGGATGATCCCCAGCCAGAAGTTGGGGATCGACATGCCGGATAGCGCCGCGATGTTGGCCCCCATTTCGATGGGCTTGCCTTTGCGCACCGCTGCGATGATCCCCATCGGGATGCCGATCAGCAGCGCGAAGAACATCGCCATCGCAGCCAGTTGCAGGGTGACGGGCAGCTTTTGCGCGATCAGCGTCGTGACGGGCACGTCGGTGCGCAGGGACTTGCCCAGGTCGCCTTGCAGCACCTGGCCGGCCCAGGCCGCGTATTGCACGGGCAAGGGATCGTTCAGGCGGTATTTGTCGCGCAGGTAGTCCAGGACGGCCGGGTCGCGCTCTTCGCCGGCCAGTGTCAGCACCGGATCGCCGGGCAGGATTTTTTGCAGCATGAAGACGATCATCGACACCAGTATCAGTGTCGGTATCGCGACGACCACGCGGCGCAAGATGAGTTTAAGCATGTGGGAAAAACCGTAGAACAGGAACGGCGGACGGCGTCAGGCCAACATCACCTGGCGCGCGGCCGCCGCAAAGAACCGTTGGACGCGTCGCCGCCTCCAACGTGCGCGGCGCCCCCGGGAGGACGCCGCGCCTCGTCGTCACTTCTGCGCGAACGTCACACCCTTCAGGCGGATCATGCCGTCAGGATACGGCGTAAAGCCCTTGACCTTCTTGCCCATGGCGAACGGCCACGGCTGGTAGTAGTTGTACACGCCCGGCAGCTCGTCCTGGATGATGGTCTGCGCCTGATCGTAGATTTCCTTGCGCTTCGCTTCGTCGGGCACCGTGCGGGCCTCGTTTAGCAGCTTGTCCACTTCCGGGTTGCAGTAATGGCCATCGTTCAGCGCGCCCTTGCAGGTCACGAACGCGTGCACGTTGCCGTCGGGATCGACCCGGCCGGACCAGCCCAGCATCACGATCTGGAAGTTGCCCGCCGACGATTCCTTCTGCAAGGCCGCATATTCGGTGGGGCGCAAGGACAGGTCGAAGCCCGCTTCGGACGCCATCGCCTGGACGATCTCGGCAATCGACGAGGTCGTCGTGTTGTTGCCGAACACCAGTTCGGCCTTCACGCGGTCGAACCCGGCTTGCTTGAGCAATGCCTTGGCCTTGGCCACGTCGCGCTTGGTAACCGGGAACTTGTCGCTGTGATAGGGGCTGGCCGGCGGGAACGGCTGCTGGGCGGGTTCGAAGATGCCGCCGCCTGCCACGTCGTTGATGGCGTTGCGGTCCAGCGCGTACTGGAACGCCTGACGCACCAGCTTGTTCTTGAACGGGTTGTCTTCGGCGCGCTTGCCGTTGCCTACGTTGAACATGAACTGCTGGAAGCCCAGGCCCGCCACCGGCGCAAACGTCAGGCTGGCATCGTTCTTGACCTGCGGCGCGTCCGACGGATTCAGGCGCTCCAGCATGTCCAGGTCGCCCGCACGCAGGTTCGACAGGCGAACCGTGGTGTCAGGGATGGGCAGGAAGGTCACGCGCTTGAAGGCGTAGTCCTTGGCGTCGTAGTACTGGTCGAATTTCTCCAGCACGATGCGGTCGTTCTGGATGCGTTCGACGAACTTGTACGGGCCCGAGCACACGGGCTTGCGGCCCACCGACGCCACGTCGGCGTCGGCGAAGGTCTTGGGCGACAGCATCATGCCGGCGCGGTCGGATAGCTGGGCCAGCAAGGTGGCGTCCGGCTTCTTCAAGGTCAGGACCAGCGTGGACGCGTCCGGCGCATCCACTTTCTCGACCGAAGCCAGTTCACCCTTGCGCAGGCTGTCCGGCAGGCTCATGGCGCGTTCCAGGTTGGCCTTGGCCGCCGGCGCGTCGAACTTCGTGCCGTCATGGAACAGCGCGTCTTCGCGCAGCTTGAACGTCAGCACCTTGTTGTCGGGGCTGAACGACCACGACGTGGCCAGTTGCGGCACGAAATGCAGCTTGGGATCGATGTCCACCAGCTTGTCGCACAGCGACGTGAACACGATGCGGCCGACGTAGGTGCGGGCGCGGTGCGGGTCCAGGACGTCCGGGTCTTCCTGCAGGCCGATCCGGATGTTCTGGGCGCACGCCGCCCCCGCAGCCAGCGCCAGCAAGCTGGTGCCGAAGGTCATGGTCAAGCGTTTCATTGTGTTTTTCCCCTTGTTGCTTGCGAGCTTAACGTTTAGAAGCCGACCGCCTGGCCGTCGCGGCGGCTGTCGCTGGCGGCGACATAACCCAGTTCGTTGTCGGTCTCGGACATGCGCCAGATGAACTGGCCGGCGCCGAAGTCCATGTAGGGATCGTCAACGGACTTCAAAGCATGCCCGAGGTCTTTCAGGCCCGCAATGGTGGAAGCCTTCATGTTGGTCTCGATGTCCAGCGTGAAGTCGCGGTTGACCTTCCAGCGCGGCGCGCAGCACGCGGCCTGCGGGTTCTGGTGGTAGTCGATCATGCGGACGACCGTCTGCATATGGCCCTGCGGCTGCATGTCGCCGCCCATCACGCCGAAGCTCATGACCGGCTTGCCGCCGCGCGTCAGGAAACCCGGGATGATGGTGTGGAACGGACGCTTGCCGCCTTCGACCACGTTGGCGGACTTGGGGTCCATCGAGAAACCGACGCCCCGGTTCTGCATGCTGATGCCGGTGCCCGGCACGACCACGCCCGACCCGAAGCCCATGTAGTTGGACTGGATGAACGAGATCATCATGCCGTTTTCGTCGGCGGCGGTCAGGTAGATGGTGCCGCCGGCGTGCGGGCGGCCGGCTTCGAAATGGGTGGCCTGGTCCAGGCGGATCAGCTTGGCGCGGCTGTCCAGATAGGCGTCCGACAGCATCTGCTCGGGGGTGACCTGCATGGCGCGCGGGTCGGCCACATACTTGTACAGGTCGGCAAAAGCCAGCTTCATGGCTTCGATCTGGATGTGCTGCGACTGCACGGAATCCACGGGGATGTCCGACATGTCGAAGCGTTCGACGATGCCCAGCGCAATCAGCGCAGCGATGCCCTGCCCGTTCGGGGGGATCTCGTGCAGCTCGTAGCCGCGGTACGACTTGGAAATCGGCTTGACCCAGTCCGGGCGGTAGTTGCGCAGGTCTTCCAGCGTCATCGCGCCGCCGCATTCCTTGCTGAAGGCGGCGATGCGTTCGGCCAGTTCGCCTTCATAGAAGTCACGGCCCTTGGATTCGGCGATGCGGCGCAGCGTATTGGCGGCGTCCGGGAAACGGAAGTGTTCGCCGACCTTGGGGGCGCGGCCTTCCGGCATGAATGCCTGGGCGTAACCCGGCTGCGATTTCAGTTCTTGGGCTGCGGCGCCCCACTTGTGCGCCACCACCGGGGGCACGGCATAGCCGCGCTCGGCGATTTCAATGGCAGGTTCGAACAGTTGCTCGAACGGCAGCTTGCCCAGCTTTTCGTGCAGCGCGGCCCAGCCGGCCACCACGCCCGGCACCGTCACCGAGTCCCAGCCGCGCTTGGGCTGGATGGCCAGGCCGTCCGGGCCCGTGCCGTACTTGGCCTTGAAGTATTCGGTGTTCCAGGCGGCGGGCGCCACGCCCGACGAATTCAAACCATGCAGTTCCTTGCCATCCCAGACGATGGCGAAGCAGTCGCCGCCCAAGCCGCAGGAAACCGGTTCGACCAGCACGATCGTGGCGGCGGCCGCAATGGCGGCGTCCACGGCGTTGCCGCCCTTGAGCAGCATACGCAACCCGGCTTGGGCTGCCAGCGGATGCGACGTGGACACCACGTTGCGCGCAAACAGCGGGATGCGTACGGAAGGATACGGGTTGACCCAGTCAAAGGTTTTCATCGGCTTGTCTCTAAACGGTCTGAACGGTTAAGCAGGCGAAGGTACTCTCGTGATCTAATTAAATCAATTTGATTTTTTGTTCCGTCATAAAAGAAAATTTTATGAGTACGATCCGGTTTTTACGCACTTTCCTGGCAGTCGCCCATCACGGTTCCTTTTCCGAAGCCGCCGAGCAAGTGGCGCTGACCCAGGCCGCCGTCAGCTTCCAGATGCGTTCCCTGGAGGCGGAGCTTGGCCGCGAACTGTTCGACCGCAGCGGGCGTCTTGCCATTCTTAACGCAGCCGGCCGGGAATTGCTACCTGAAATCAAGCATTTACTGGATTTATACGACCGAATGCGCTTGCCGCGCACCGTGCCGGGCGAACTGGCTGGCGCGGTGTCGGTCGGCAGCATCGTGTCCTGCATGGGGACCCTGTCCAAGGTGGTGTCGGGCCTGAAGAAGGCCCACCCGAAGCTGGACGTGCGCATCCTGTCGGGCAAGGCCAGCGAGTTGGCCGGCAAGGTCGAAGACGGCGAATTGGACGCGGCCTTCCTCGTGGAAGCCGGCCGCAAGATGGCCAGCACGCGCTGGACGCCGCTATATGAAGAGCAACTGGTGGTGATCGCCCCGGCGTCCGCCGCGGGCAAGGACGCCCGTCAGGTATTGGCGAACAACCCCTTCCTGCGCTTTGACCGCACCCAGCGCACGGGGCTGCAGATCGACCGCCTGCTGCGGCGCCTGGCGGTGCCGCTCAATGAATTCCTGGAACTCAACGCCATCGAGACGCTGGTGGAACTGGTGCGCCAGGAAGTGGGCGTGACCCTGCTGCCGCTGATCAACGGGTCAAACTGGCAGCACAGCCCGGAACTGCGGATCTTGACGCTGCCCCAGGACTTAGGCCCGCTTTCGCGGGCCATTGGCATGCTCGAACGGCGCGAGCATGCGCGCCAGGGCATCACGGCGGCGATCTGCGATGCGTGCGCCACGGCATTCCGGGCGCGCGAACCGCAGACCGCTGCCTGACCCTTAGGTCGCCATCGCCGGGTCGGTCACCGACGACTTGCCGGTTTCGACGCGGCCCGCGAAGCGGCGCAGGTACGACGGATCTTCGGCCAGGCGCGCCGTGAAGTCGTACCAGTGGCCGCTACCTTCCAGGGCCCAGTGCTGCTCGACCTTGCTGCCGGCGGGCACGGTCAGCGTCCAACGCTCGTTGTTGCTGTAGTAGGCGTTGGGCGTGACTTCGAAGGTGCAGGCGTCTTTGCCGCTGTTGATGAAGCTGACATAGACGTCGCCGTTGGCGATGTCGTAGCAGACGCGGATTTCCGGATCCAGCTGCGCCGTGCGGGCCAGGGCCAGGTCGCCCGCGAACTGGCGGTGATAGCCGTTGGGGCCCAGCACCCACAGGTCGTACTTGCCGCCGTCTACCGCCGTATCCCAGCTGCCTTCCAGCTGCTTGCCGGCTTCGACCGTATAACGGCGCGGCAGGCGGTCCAGGTGCAGGCGGTCATAGACGTGGAACACCGCCGCCTGCTTGCCCGTGTTGGAGAACACCAGCCACATATTGCCCGTGCTGGGCTGGCTGCGCCCGCTGGTGTGCAATTCGTACGGCAAGGCGCGCGAATAGCGGTGGCCCGCTTCCTGTACCGGCTTGGCCTGGGTGCTGGGATCCGGCAGCGGCACGGCGGTCAGGGCTTCCTGCTCGGTGCGTTTCTGGTCCGATTCGGCGCGCGTCTGCAGATTCAGGTTGGGCAGCTTTTCGTCGTTGGGCGTGGCGAAGTTGAACGCAGAGGTCATGTCGCCCAGCACGGCGCGGCGCCACGGGCTGATGTTCTCTTCCTTCACGCCGAAGCGGGCTTCCAGGAAACGCAGCACGGACGTGTGGTCGAACGCCTGGGAATTGACCCAGCCGCCGCGGCTCCACGGCGACACCACGTACATCGGCACGCGCGGACCGGGGCCGTAGACGCGGTTGTCGGCCGCGTCCTGGGCCGAGGCGTGCGTGTGGCGTTCCAGGTCGGTGTTGACGGTGGACGCGCCGGCCATCGAACCGTCCGGGTTCAGCGACGGGGCGGCGGGCGGCGGCACGTGGTCGAAGTACCCGTCGTTCTCGTCGAAGTTGATCAGCAGGACGGTCTTGCTCCATACGTCCGGGTTCGACGTCAGCGCATCCAGCGTTTCCTGGATGTACCAGGCGCCCTGGACGGGGCTGGACGGGCCGGGGTGTTCGGAATACGTGGCGGGCGCCACGATCCACGACACCTGCGGCAGCCTGCCGTTGTTGACGTCGTCGCGCAGGGCCTGCAGGAAGCCGCCGTCAGGCATGGTGTTGGCCGTGCCCTTGTACAGCGGATTGGACGCATCCATGCTGGGGGTCCAGGCCGGGTACGGCGCGCCGTTGGCGGAATTGCCGGCTTGCTCGTTGGCGCGGCGATATTGCTGGAAGCCGGCCAAGGGATTGTCGCCGAAGTTCTCGGGCAGGTTCTGGTAGACCGTCCAGCTGACGCCGGCCTTCTGGAGCCGTTCCGGATAGGTCGTCCAGGTCCAGCCGGTGGTGGACGCGCCCAGGCTATCCCACTGGTTGCGGGTCGACGGGCCATTGCCCTGCGCCAGCGGATCGTTGGTGCCGGTCCAGTGGAACAGGCGGTTCGTGTTGGTGCCGCCGTGCGTGGAACAGTGGTAGGCGTCGCACAGGGTGAACGCTTCAGCCAGCGCGAACTGGAAGTCCACCTCTTTCTGGCGGTAGTAGCCCATCGACTGGTTCTGCTTGTAGCGCGGCCACTGGTTCATGCGGCCGCCGTCCCAGGCCATCTGCGCGTCCACGTAGTCGTGTGGCGTGCCCGACACGCGCTGGGCGTTGCCCTGCGTGCTGTCCAGGTGATACGGCATGACCACGCGCGTGCCATTGGTCTGTTCCCAGACCGAACGGTTCTGCGCCAGCGGGATCGTGATGCGGTCGCCAAAGCCGCGCACGCCCTTGAACGTGCCGAAGTACATGTCGAACGAGCGGTTTTCCTGCATCAGGATGACCACGTGCTCGACGTCGTTGATCGTGCCGGTGCGGTTGTTGGCCGGGATGGCCAGCGCGCGGCGGATGGCGGGCGGGAACATCGACAGCGCGGTCAGGCCGGCGGTGGACGCCGCGGCGTTGCGCAGGAAGCGGCGCTTGCCGGCGTGGATCGGGTCTTTTTCGGACTTCACGGTTTCGTTTCCTATGACTCGGTAGGGAGCGCGGCTCAAGGCGCGCAACGCAGTTCGGGCTTGGCCGGCGTGGGCGGCACGGGCGTCGGGGTTTCGGTTCCGCCGCCGTTGTCCGGCTTGCTGTCGTCGCCGTCATCGCCGCCGCAGGCGGCCAGGGTGGCGGTCAGCATCAGCACCGCGCCGACGCGCAGCAAACCGCGCAAGATCAAGGAGTTGCTCATGGTTTTCTATCCTAGGAACATCAGGGAAACAGTTCGGAAACGGACTTGCCGGACATGGCCAGCGACTTCACTTCGGCCTCGGTCAAGGCACGCGACCAGAAGGCCAGATCGTCGAAATTCATCGTGTACGGGCCCTTCGTGCCGGCGCAGCAGATGCCGTAGGTGCCGCGGCCGTCTTCGTTCAAGCCGATGTGCGGGCCGAACACGCCGGCCACTTGCGCCAGGTTCACCGAACCCGTGGCGGTCGAGCGGCGCGTGAATCCCAGTTCGCTGTCGTAGACGGAGGCCGTCATGGTCTTGGCGGTCTTGTCGACGGTCATGGCGATGTAGACCGGCTTGTTGGCCGTGAACTTCACGCCGTTGATGTCGACGCGCGATCCGCCGCCCGCCAGGTTGAAGCGCAGCTCGGGGCCAGCCCACTGGGCGATGGTGATGCCGGGGTTGCCGCCAGAGTTGTAGTCCTTGTTGCCCAGGATCGAGCGGTCGTTGGCCGTGCCGTCGGACTGGAACCAGAAGCCGATCGTGAAGACCTGCAGACTGTCGAGCAGACCTGCCGGGTAGTCCAGCTTGAAAGCGCCCAGGGCGGCCGAACCGCGCTCGTTCTTGAACATCTTGCCGAACACGCCCGCGTCGGCGAAGGCCGGGGCTTGCACGCCGTCGTACGGCGTGATCACGCCGCCGCCCGCCGCGATGTCGGTCACGTTGCCTTCAAACGGGAACAGCATCGTCAGACCCGTGCGCAGCGACGGCAACAGCACCACGGGTTTGGCATAGACCACCGTGGCGCGCGTGGCGCTGACGGCGCGCCCTGCGGACACGCTGTAGTTCAACGTGTGCACGCCTTCGGTATCGAACGTGAAGCCCGTATCCGCGTATTCCGTGGCCGTGCCGGGCAGGCGCGCCACTTCGGCGCCGTCGCGGCTGATGACGAGCTCGCCGTCGGGTTCGCCAACGCGCACCCAGGACAGCGTCACGGTTTTGTTGTCCATCGACGTACGGGTCGCCAGCCGGCGTAGCGCCAGCGGCTCGGACAACGGCGTGCCCGCCATGTCGTACTGGCCGTCGGCCGGCAGCGCGCCCAGATGCGCCAGCATCGTCGGCGCAACGTCGGCAGCGCTGGGCAGCGCGTACCAGTTGCTGTCCCAGACGCCGTCAAACGACGCATCGTCGGCCGTGCCGCCCAGCATCGCCGGCTGGTTCGTCGCCAGCATGATGGTCTTGTTGGACGACAGCGGCAGGCCGTCGACGGTGCCCGTCTTGCCCAGGCCGTGGCTCGTCGCCACGACGATCAGCCAGTTCTCGTTGGGGTTCGCCGCACGGCGGTCGGCGATCTGCTTGGCCAGGATGCCCACGGCTGCGTCCGTCTGGCGAATCACGGCCTGGTAATTGGCGCCGAAGCCGCTGTCGGACGCGGCGCGCTCGGCGGCGCCGAACTGGGCCACGACCACGTCGTAGCCCTCCGTGATGCGGTCACGCGCCTGCGTGGCGACGCAGTCGTCAACGCCCGCGCAGTCGGTCACCGCTTGCACGTAGCCTGCGTCGCGATCGCTGCCGACCAGGCCGGCCAGCAATGTCGAATTGAAGGCGCCCGCCAGGCGGGCATCGGGGCGCGCCGCCTTGACGCGCTGGAACAGGCTGGGCGCTTTCATCGCTTGACCCGCCGCGTCGGACCGCACGCCGTGCACGTCGGCCCATTGGCCAGTCAGCAAGGTGGCCCAGCCCGGGGCGGCCAGCGTCGGCTGCTGGGTCACACCGCCCGTCACGCCGCCCGTCCAGGCGCGCGTGACCGTCAACTGCCCGATGTTGGACAGAGTCTTGTCCGCAACGCCGCTGCGCATGGCGTCATACGTCAAGCCATCGACGCCGATAAACAGCACCTTCTCGACGGCCGGCTTGCCCGGCTCGGTCACTGGCGGCGTCGTGGGAGGCGCCTCGGTGTCGTCGTCATCGTCGCTGCCCCCACAGCCCGCCAATGCGCTGGTAGCCAGCAACATGGCGCACCATCTTCTCCAATTCAATGCTTGCATGCTTATCTTCTCGTTTCATGAACAGGGTTTTACGCTGCGCACATAGTGGCGGTTCAACGTGAAGGCCCCATGAAACAAAGGGCAGAAAGCTTGATCGACGGATCAGGATTCTTTTGCGAAAAAAAACGGTTGCGACGCCCATGAAAAAGGACCGGCGTACCGGTCCTTTGGAACTGCAGCGGTAGCGGCGCCTGCACCGCCCCGTCCCGCATGCGCTGAGGCGCGCGGCTTACGCGCCGATCTTCACGCCGGTCAGATAACCGACCGCCGCGCCGAAGCCGTCCTTGTAGTTGGCCTTGACCAGCGGTTCCAGCGTCGGACGTACCACTGCGTGGATGGCGCCCCAGTCGGCCGCGTGCTGGAAGTTGCTGGTGATGTAGGTCCAGCCGTTGATCTCGTCCACGGCCTGCAGGCCCGTGGATTCCGCCGCCACCGGGCACGACAGCAAGCGCGACAATGCCTTGGTGTCGACGTTGTAGGCCCACATGAAGTTGTTGACGTGGCCGCCGCTGTCTTCGCCCACGAACAGCGTGCGCAGCTTTTCGGAGAACTTCAGGTTGTCGGGGTTCGAGATGAAATCGGCGTCATGCGTGTTGCCCAGCGCGTCCGGCGTGGCCAGCGGCTTGCCGATCAGCTCCGTCACGGCGCCCATGTCCACCGGCACCCATTCGCTGTCGATCGTGCTGCCATCGGTATCCACCTGCCCCGCCTTCATGTGCAGCTGGTACACGGCGCCGGCCGAATTGCCTTCGACCTTCAGGCCCGGGACTTTGCCGTCGATCATCGACGATTCCACGCGCGACATGGCGCTGTAGGCGATCTTGTCGCGGGCATTGACGGTCGTGCCTTCCATCTTGGTGAAGGCCAGCGTACCCCCCACCATCGCCGCGTAGCGATGCGTTTCCAGGAAAGCGGCGGCCTGGCGGCGGCCCGGCTGCAGCTTGACCCAGTTGTCCTTGCCGCTGTAGCGGATCTTGGTGAACGACGCGTCGGTCGGGTCAACGGTGCGCACGTCCATGATGTCGGCGGCCACCAGCTGGTCGGCCAGCTCCTTGACTTCGGCGCTGGTGGCGTGGCCCAGCTTGATCCACTTGAGCGTGCCGGCGCCCGGTCCCGTGCCCGAGGTCTGCGTCCATTGCGCCACGTACAGCGTGCCCGCCGACAGGTCCGCCTTGCGGTCGGCCACGAACATGAACAGGCCCCCGTTGGTGGCGTCGTCGCCCATCAGCGCGGTGCGCTGGTCGGGCATCATCTGCACCAGTTCGTGCGAGATGCGGCCCATGCAGTAGTGCTTCTTGACCGTGCCCGTGCCGTCCGGATGCACGGTCACTTCCGGCATGTGGCCATAGTGGTAGGGATTCGCCTTGGCGGGGTCGCCGTAGACATTCTGGCTGTAGGTCTGGAAGGCCGCCTGCGTGCGGGCGACCGTCGCGTCCGGCTCGTACTCTTCGCTGGACAGGTGGGTGCCCCAGGGCGACAGGCTGGCGCCACAGGTGATCCACAGGCCATGCACCGACGACGTGTCGACGTTGCTGTATTTCACCAGGCTGAGCTTGCCGGTGTTCGGGTCTTGCGACAGGGTCAGCACGGCGATCGGCGACGGCAGCAGGCCATACATGTCGTTGCCGGCCTGATCCATCGACTGGTATTCGAACTGCACCACGGCGTAGACCGCGTTGCCAGCGACGCCGGCAACCTGCGTCGGCTCCGACAGCGCCAGCAGCGACGTGCCGTCCGGACAGTTCGAGAAGAACTGGCGCGCCTTCGCAGGCACCGAGTTGTCCATGATGGGCGCGCCGGCCAGGTTGAAGTAGCCGCCGGCCACCATCGTGCCGCCCTTGCCGTCCGGCACCGCGTCGCCCGTCATGAAGAACGGCTCGTAGCCCAGTTCGACGGTGCGCTTGGAACCGTCGCTGAAAGTCAGCGCCAGCGCCGAGCTGACGGTCGTGCGCGCCATCAGTTGCGGCGTGGCCAGCGTGGGCGCGGGCATCGACGTGAATGCGGCGGACGTGAACGTCACCGGCGTGACGGGCGGGTTGGGATTCGGATTCGTCGAGCCATCGCTGTCGTCATCGTCGTCGCTCGAATTACAGCCGGCCAGCAGCGCAGCCATGCTGACGCCGCCGATCGGCAGCATCGGCGCGCCTCCCAGCATCTTCAGGAGTCGGCGGCGATTGGCTTGATTCGTATCTTGCATGCGGGTGTCCCAGTTGGATCGGATGAATGCTCGCCCCGAAGGGTTGAGCGTTGCCGGCATGCTAGATAGGCGCCGTGTAAGCGCAATGACAGAAAGCTGTACAGAAGCTGAATCGAAGGCGGTTTTTTGATATCGGCATTGTCATGAACGACCGCTATAGTCGGGCGCGTCGCTTTTCGAATCCTTTGTCGTCCTCATGCCTCTTTCCTTGCGCCCCTCCCTGCCCTCCGCGCCTGCTGCGCTGCGCGTCCTTGCCGTGCTGGCGCTGGCCGCGGGCGTAGGGGTATGGGCCGCCGTGCTGCTTGCGCCGCGCCCGGGCCCGCTGCCTCCCGCCGTATCCGCCGCCGCGCCGCGCGCAGCCGACAACACGCCGGTGGCGCTGTGGTTCGGAAAAGATGAGGTGATGCGCACGCAGATCAGCGTGCTGGGCCTGATCGCGGCCGGTCCGGATGGCGCGGTGGTGCTCAGCGTGGATGGGGGTCCGCCCCTGGCTTACCGCGCGGGCGGCGAAGTGGCCCCAGGCATCGTGTTGCGCGATATCGCCGTGGATGCCGTGACGGTGGAGCAAGGGGGGAGAATGAACCGCCTGGCAACGCCCGCCGCGCTGGCAGCGCCAGCGGGGATCGCACAGGTGAATTGAACGTGGGGAATTGGTCGAATGCTTGCGGGTCAGGCGGCGCTTCCTTTCAAGCGCCCGCCGATCAGCGCTTGCGGCCCGCGGGGCGGCCCATTTGCTTGCGGCCTGCCAGGTTCGACAGGGAAGACCCTGCCGGTTTCTGTGTGGCGGCAGCCTGCTTCTTCTGTTGAAGCGCCTTTTCCACCAACGCCGCCAATCCAGTCGAAGACTTCTCTTTTGTAGCCATTACCGCTCCTTGTAGAAGGGCCATGGTAGCAGGCGGGCGGCGCGGCAACGCATTACTGTCATATTTCATGTCCACAATCCCGTGCTTCTAGCAAAAGACCGGAGTTGCAAAGTGCGTCAGTTACCGCGTGGGCTAGCCCGCCAGCAAGGTTTCACCCTGATCGAGATCATGGTGGTGATTGTGATCATGGGGATCCTGGCGGCCCTGATCGTGCCGCGCGTGCTGGACCGCCCCGACCAGGCCCGGCAAGTCGCCGCGCGCCAGGACATCGCGGGCATCATGCAGGCGTTGAAGCTGTACCGGCTGGACAACGGCCGCTATCCCACCACGGCGCAAGGCCTGCGCGCGCTGGCCGAAAAGCCCGACGGCGCCAACAACTGGCGCGGCTATCTGGACAAGTTGCCCAATGACCCCTGGGGTCACCCGTATCAATACCTGAGCCCCGGCGTGAAGGGCGACATCGATGTCTTCTCGTTCGGCGCCGACAACAAGCCCGGGGGAGAAAACGGCGATGCCGACATCGGTTCCTGGGAGCTCTGAACGCGGCTTCACGCTGGTTGAGGTGCTGGTGGTGCTGGTGATCGTGGCCATCGCGGCCAGCATGGTCAGCCTGTCCATCGGCAAGCGCGACAACGGCCTGCGCAGCGACGCCCAACGCCTGGCGGATGCTTTCACGGTGGCGCAAAGCGAAGCCCGCAGCGACGGCCGCCCCATCCGCTGGCTGGCCAACGGCCAAGGCTGGTCATTCGAGCGCCAGGGGCGCCTGCCGGGCCCCAGCGCGGAAGAAGACACACCCGTGCCCGTCGACCACCTGGAACACGACGACATGCTGCGCCCGCAAACCTGGGCGGCCGGGGTGGTCCAGCTGCGGCTGGATCCCGACCGACCGCTTGTCTTCAACACCGAATGGGTCGCCGCCCCAATGACGCTTACGCTTCACGCGGGGGATGCCAGCATCACCCTGCAACGCGACGCCTCCGGCCGTTATGACATCCGCTGAACTGCCCCGCCCCGCCGACCGCCAGCGCGGCTTCACCCTGATCGAAGTGCTGGTGGCGCTGGCCATCATCGCCGTGGCGATGGCCGCCGCCCTGCGCGCGACCGGCGTCATGTCGGCCAACAACCGCGCCTTGCAGGACAAGACGCTGGCGCTGCTGGCCGCGCAGAACGCCTTGACCCAGCTTCGGCTGGATCAGGTGCTGCCGCGTGCCGGTTCGCAAACCGTGCCCTGCCCGCAAGGCGGCCGCGCGCTGCAATGCGAACTGGTCTTCACCAATTCCATGAACCGCAGCTTCCGGCAGGTTTCCGTCAATGTCCATGACACGCGCTCCGCGCGTCCGGACGCGGTGCTGCTGCAACTGGACGGGCTGTTGTCCAGCCTGCGATGACCATGCGCCGCGCCGCTACCCCTCCCGCCCGCGCCCGCGCCGCCCAGGCCGGCTTTACGCTGATCGAAGTGCTGGTGGCCCTGGCGCTGATGGCGCTGGTCAGCCTGATGGCGTGGCGCGGCCTGGCCAGCGTGTCCAGCGCGCGGGACTGGATCGAGCAGGAGGCCGAGGACACGGACGCCATCGTGCGCACCCTGGGGCAGATGGGGCGCGACGTCGAGTTGTCCTACACCGGACCGGGCTTTGATGCCGCCGGCAAGGACGCACTGGTATTGACGAGCGGCCTGCGCCTGTTGCGCCGGGCGAGCGGCGGCAACACCCTGGAGCTGCTGCGCCCCGATCCCGACGGCAACGGCCTGTGGCAGCGCGTGCAATGGCAAGTGCGCGCGGACGGCCTGTGGCGCGCCAGCGGCCCGCCGGCGCCGCGCAGCCCGCTGCCGGCCGCGACCGACGGCGTACTGCTCCTGCCCGGCGTACGGGTAATGAGCGTGCGCGCCTGGATCCCGGGCACGGGCTGGGTCGACGCCAATGCCAGCTTCGCCACCGCGCCCACCGGCATCGAGATCATGCTGGAACGCGGCGCGGCCAATGCGCCGCAGCGTTACACCCGTATCCTGGAGCTGCCATGACGGTGCTTCCCCCCGCCCGCGAACGCGGCGCGGCAGTCATCAGCGCGTTGATCATCGTCGCGATCGTGGCGGCACTGACCACCAGCCTCTTTCAGCGCCAGACCGCCAGCACCCGCCGCGTGGAAAACGAGTTGGCCCGCGTACAGGCCCGCGTGATGCTGGCCGGCGGCATCGACTGGGCGCGCCTGGTCATCCGCGATCACGGCAAGCGCGAGTCCACCACACGCGGCGACCAGATCTGGGCGACGCCCGTGCTGGACACCCGCATCGAACGGCCGGGCGACGACCGCGTGGCCGTGTTCTCGGGCCGCGTGCAGGACGAGCAAGGCAAATACAACCTGAGCAATCTTGCGCGCAACGGCGTGCCGCAACCCGAACAGGAAAAGGTGCTGCGCCGGCTGCTGAACGTGCAGCAGTTGCCCGACACCCTGGCCGGACACCTCATCGACATCGTGGCTGCCGCGCAACCGCCGGCGCTGGCAGCCGATTCCCCCGCCTCGTCGAACGGCCAGCCCGTCCCCGCACCCGACGCGCGCGCGCCGCTGCCGCGTGGCGTGGACGAGATCGCCGCCCAGCTCGGGCTGGAACCGCCCGTGCGCAATGCGCTGCGCCGCACGATGACCGTGCTGCCGGTCGCCACCAGTGTCAACGTCAACACCGCGCCCGCCGAGGTCATCGCCGCGCTGGTGCCGGGCCTGTCGCTCAGCCAGGCGCGCGCGATGACCGGCGAACGCGACCGCGGCAACTGGTTCAACAACGCGGGCGACTTCGCCAACCGGCTTGCCGGCACCGGCGTGGAAGGGCCCGCGCCCACTGTCACGACTGCCAGCGGCTGGTTCCTGGCCAGCGGCACCGTGGTCTATGAGCGGGCCCGCGTATCCATGCAGGCGCTGGTGCGCAGCGCCCCGCCCGCCGCGCCCGACACGATATGGACACGAGAAATCCCATGAATTGCCCCAAAAACTCCCTGAGAATCGCGCTGCCACCCCTGGATGAGTTCAGCGCCAGCTCGCCCTTGCCCTATGCCTGGTTCGATCGGCGCGGACGCTGCGCGCAGCAGGGCGAACTGACCTTGCAGGCCCTGGGCAATGCCTATCCCAACGCCGCGTGCGAGGCCGTGCTGCATCCGGCCGACGTCATCGCCACCACGGTGCAGATCCCTGCCGTTGCCCGTGCACGCTTCGCCGCCGCGGTGCACAGCGCGCTGGAACCGCTGGTGCTGAGCGACCTGGACGCGCTGGCGATCGGCTACGGTGCGCGCGGCGCCGACGGCAAGGTGCCATTGGCCTGGGCGCCGCGCGAACCCGTGCGGCGGGCGTGGAGCCTGCTGAATGCGCAGGGTTTGCGCGCCCATGCGCTCATCGCGCCGCAGACCCTGGCGCCCGAATCCGACGCGCCGTTGCGCGACCCGGCCGATCCGCGCTGGCGCGCGCCCTCGCCGTCCTGGTCGCTGGCCATGCCGCAATTAGCTCCGGCGCGCGTATCGCGCTGGCGCCCGGTATGGCGCTGGAGCGCGGCCGCGGCCGCCGTGTGGATAGCCGGCCTGAACATCCATGCCGCGCAATTGGGCGCCGAAGCTGACGCGCTGAAAAATGGGATGCGCCAGCAAGTGCTGGCCGCGTTCCCCGATCTGCCCGTGGTGCTGGACCCCGCGCGACAGGCCCAGCAGGGGCTGGATGCGCTGCAAGCCAACCGCGGCGCGGCCAGCGCTGCGGACTTCCTGCCGCTGGCGCGCGCCGCCGCGCAAACCCTGCCCTTCGCGGCCGACAAGGTCGCGCGCCTGACGTACGCCGACCAGGCGCTGACCCTGCAACTGGTCGATGCAGGCGAACAAGCGCAACGCGTTGCGGAAACGCCGGCACTGATCCAGCAGGCGGCCGCCTTGGGCCTGAAACTCGAACGCGGCGATACCGACAACACCTGGCGCATCCTGCGCAAGCAACCATGACACTGAACCAACGCCTGCAACACGCCTGGCAATCCCTCCGCAAGCCTGTGGACCCGGCACTGGCCCGGGCACGGCAGCGCTACGAAGCGCTGGCGCCGCGCGAGCGCCGGCTGGTCACGGGCGCGGCCGCGCTGCTGGGTTCGGCTCTGGTCTTCGTCACCTTGATCGAACCGCCCTTGAATGCGATGCGCAAGCTTCAGGGTGAATTGCCGGCCTTGCGCACCCAGGCCGCCAGCGTCGCCGACCTGACGGCACAAGCCCGATCCCTGCGCCAGCGGTCCGCCACCCCAGCCACGGCCATGCCCACCTCGGCGGAACTGGGCGCCAGCCTGGAACGCGCCGGCCTGCCGGCGGGCATGTGGACATTGGGTCAGCCGGAATCTGGCGCCGGCGTGCAACTGGCCCTGAATCAGGCCCCCTCGTCCGCGCTACTGCGCTGGCTGGACGGCGCGGGCCGCGATTGGGGGCTGGCCACGCACAAGGTCGACCTGACCCGCGCCGCCAACCCCAATGGTCGGCCGCTGCCTGGTCTGGTGAATGGCCAGGTGACCCTGGCCCTGCCGGACAAGGCGGGAGCCCGCTGATGCCGCTACCCCGGATCAACAAGCGCGCGGCCGCCCTTCTGCTGGCCAGCGGCGCCTGTGCGCTGGCCGCCGGAGTCAGCGTGCTCCCTGCGCGGTGGCTGCTGGCGCTGCAGCCGGAGCAATCGCTGGTGGCACTGGCCGACGCCAGTGGCACCGTGTGGCAGGGCAGCGCCTGGATCGCATTGGGGCCCAAGGGGTCGCAGCGCGTGCTGCCGCAGCCGGTGCAATGGCAATGGCGCTGGAATGCGATGGCGCTGGAAATCACTCACCCCTGGCTGCAAGGGCCGCTGCGCGCCCGCGTCGGCTGGACGGGCCTGTCGCTGCCGGCGCAGTCCCTGCGCGTCCCTGCCTCGGTCTTGCCCGCGCTGGGCGCGCCCTGGAACACGCTGGCGCCCGAAGGCATGCTGGAGATCAGCTGGCAGGCCCTGCGGCTGGGCGGGCCCCTGCCGACCGGCCCGATCGCCGATCTGCGCTGGCGCAATGCCGGCACGGCACTGACCTCCGTCGCGCCTGTCGGCACCTACCTGCTGCGGGTACAAGGCACCGGCAAACCGGGCGCCGCGCTGGCGCTCAGTACGGAAAGCGGCGTGCTGGCGGTGTCCGGCCAGGGCAATGCGACGGCTCGGGGGGTGAATTTCGAGGGCCAGGCCACGTTTGCCGCGTCGGCCACCGACGCCCAGCGCGCCGCGCTGGACGGATTGATGTCGACCCTTGGCCGGCGTTCGAACGATACGGTGCTGTTCGGCACCGGTAAGTGAACCTTGCCGGTGTCCGCGCGCGCGACGTCAGGCGTCGCGCGTGACGCGCACGATTTCTTCCGGCGACGTCTGGCCGCCGTCCACCCAGCGCTGGCCGTCCTGCCGCATCGTCCGCATCCCTGCCGCCACGGCGGCCAGGCGCAGCTCGCGTTCGTCGCGGCCCTCATGGATCAGGCGCCGCGCATCATCGTCCACCGTGAACAGCTCGTGGATACCCGAACGTCCGCTATAGCCGGTGTGATTGCAGGTCGGGCATCCCACCGGATGGAACACCTGCCTGCCATCCAGCATGGCGGGCCTCTTGCATTCCGGACACAGCTTGCGCACCAAACGTTGCGCCAGCACGCCAAGCAACGACGAGGCCAACAGGAAGGGCTCGACCCCCATGTCCGTCAAGCGCGTCACGGCGGACACGGCGTCATTGGTGTGCAGTGTGGCCAGCACCAGGTGGCCCGTCAGCGAGGCCTGGACGGCGATCTGCGCGGTTTCAAGGTCGCGAATTTCGCCGATCATGATCACGTCCGGGTCCTGGCGCAGGATGGCGCGCAGGGCCAGCGCGAAGCTCATGTCGATCTTGGCGTTGACCTGGGTCTGGCTGATGCCCGACAGGTCGTATTCAATCGGGTCTTCGACCGTCAGGATGTTGCTGGTGGCGGCGTCCAGCCGGCTCAACGCCGCATAGAGCGTGGTGGTCTTGCCGCTGCCGGTCGGCCCCGTCACCAGCACGATGCCGTGCGGCTGCCGGATCAGGCGATCCAGCTGCGTCAACACCTCCGGGCACATGCCCAGGCGTTCCAGCTGCAGGCGCCCTGCCTCCTTGTCCAGCAGGCGCAGCACGGCGCGTTCGCCATGCCCGGTCGGCAAGGTGGACACGCGCACGTCGATCGGCCGTCCGCCCACGCGCAGCGCAATGCGGCCGTCCTGCGGCAGGCGCTTTTCCGCGATGTCCAGATGCGCCATGATCTTGATGCGTGAAATCAACGCGGCATGGAGAGCCTTGCGCGGCGACACCACATCGCGCAAGGTGCCGTCCACGCGGTAGCGCACCACGGAATGCGTCTCGAAGGGCTCGATGTGGATATCGCTGGCGCCGTCGCGCGCCGCCTGCGCGAAGAGCGCATTGATCATGCGGATGACGGGCGCGTCGTCCTGCGCCTCCAGCAGGTCCGCCACTTCGGGCATGTCCTGCAGCAGCCGGTCCAGATCGATCTCGTTTTCGGCCACGCCCATGACGGACGCCGCGTCCTCGGAATGGCTGTAGGCGGCCGTCAGCAAGGTCTCCAGCGCCTCGTCGTCGACATGCGCCAGCGCGATATCGCCGTGGCAGCGCCGGATCTCGCGCACCGCCCAATCGGGGGTGCGCGGGCTGACCGTCAACTGCACCTGCCCCGCACGCAGCGACAGCACGGCGCGCTGCGCGCGCGCCCAGGCATAGGGCAAGGGGTGCGCGCTCATAGCAGCGACTCGGGGTCCACCGCGACGCCCATGGTGACCGACTGCGACACGCGCATCGGCATCGACGCGTCGCGCTGCGGCGCCATGCCCGGATACTGCCGCACCGCGAAGGATTCCACGGTGGCGGGCGGCGGACGGCGCATCGTGGCCGCCTGCTGTTCCGGCCGCAGGTCATAGGCGTTGTTCGACACGGACGGCGCGGAACCCGGCGGCGGCAGCATCGGCGCCTGCATATCGGGCAATGCCCAGTGTTCGCCGGGCTGCGTGGCGGCTTGCGCCCGGCGCATGTAGTCGTAGCGGTCCATGGTGACGCTGGCGCTGCGGTTGGCGTCGCGAACGACGTACGGGCGCAGGAAAACCATCAGGTTGGTCTTGGTGCGCTTGCGCGAATCGTAGCGGAACAGCGACCCGATCACCGGCAGCGAACTCAGGCCTGGCACGGCGTTAGTGGTCAGCGTTACGTTGTCTTCCAGCAGGCCGCCCAGCACGATGATCTGGCCGTCGTCGATCAGCACGCTGGTGTCGATGGCGCGCTTGTTGGTCACGATGCCGGTGGTGGCGTTGGAGCGGCTTTCGTCGATGCTGCTGACTTCCTGGTAGATGTCCAGCTTGACCGCGCCGCCTTCCGAAATCTGCGGACGGATGTTCAGCTTCAAGCCCACGTCCTCGCGCTCGATCGTCTGAAACGGATTGGAGCTGCCGTTGCTGCCCGAGGTCACGTACTGCCCCGTCACGAAGGGCACGGTCTTGCCGACGAGGATGCTGGCGGACTGGTTGTCCAGCGTCAGCAGGTTCGGCGTGGACAGGATGTTGGCTTCGCCCGAATTCTGCATGGCGCGCGCCAGCACGCCCAGATTGATGACCTTGTTGCCCAGCACGTCTACCGTGCCCTTGACCACGCCCAGGCTCAAGCCGCCGCCGAGCGCGTCGATCGACGTGGGCCCCGTGCCGGTGATGCCGCTGCCGCCCAGGTTGGTGCCGCCAATGAAGCTGGTGCCGCCGCTGTTGATGTTGCCCGCGCCCGTCATCCACTGGATGCCGAATTCCGCGGCCTTCTGTTCGCTGACTTCCACGATCAGGCTTTCCACCAGCACCTGTGCGCGACGCTGGTCCAGCTGGTCAATCACTTCGCGCAGGCTGCGGTACAGCGGCTCCGGCGCCGAGATGATCAGCGAGTTGGTCGCCGGGTCTGCCTGGATGGTGGCGCCGCCTGCCGAATACGACACGGCCTGGGTGCTGTTGTCTTCGCGCGAGATACGTTCCTGCTCACCCGACAGGCCGCCCTTGGACGAGCCTGACATGCCCTGCCCCATCTGGCCGCCGGTGTTGGACGCGGTGTTCTGCGGGCGCGCGCCGCCTTGCGCGCCGCCCGTGGGGCCTGACGCGCCACTTGCGCTACCGTTGGCGCCCGGCGCGGCGTTCGCCTGGCCGGTCAGCAAGCCGCCCAGCACTTCGGCGATGCGCGTGGCTTGCGCGTTGCGCATGTACACCACATGCAGGTTGCCCGCACGGTTCTGCTGCGCGTCCAGCTTCATGATCAGGTCGCGGGCCAGCCGCGTGCGCGCGGGGCTGCCGGAACGCACCAGCACGCTGTTGCTGCGCGGGTCGGCCACGACGGCGATGCGCTGGGTCGGATCACTGCTTTGCGTATCCAGCAGTTGCGAGGCCAGAATGGCGATGTCGGTCGCGATGCCGGACTGCACCGGCACCACGTCCGTGTCGATCGAGCTGGGCACGTCGATGCGCGCGATGACCTGCGCGATCCGTTCCAGGTTGTCCGCGTAGTCCGTCACCACCAGCGTGTTGTTGCCGGGGTAGGCATTGATGGGGTTGTTCGGCGGCACCATCGGCCGCAGCACCGGCACCAGGTTCGCGGCGTTCTCGTACTTCAGCGGAAACACGCGCGTCAGCATTTCACCGCTACTCCCGCCCTTTGCAAACGTCGACACCGGCACCGGCGCGCGCGCGGCGCCGCCCGTCGGCGTGCTCGATGCTGGCGCTGCGGGCCGCGTATTGCCTACCACCGCGCTGCCTTGCAGCTTGGCATCGGCCTCGGGCACCACTCGCGTCACGCCGTCCACATCTACGATCGCAAAGCCCTGCAGGCGCAATGCGCCGGTCAGCATGGCCAGCGCCTGTCCGCTATCGACGGGCCGGTCCGACACCAGCGTGAGTTTGCCCTTGACGCGGGGGTCGACCAGGAAGTTGCGCTGCGTGAACAGCGACAGCGCGCGCAACACGGCGGGGATATCGGTGTCGACGAAATTCAGGCTGACACGGTTGTCTGCCTGTTGGGCGTGGGCCGTGCTGAGTGCCGGTCCGATTTGGCTTGCTGCAAGCAAGACCGCAAGGCTGAACTGCGCGAGATGACGCATGACGAGATAGGTGCCTGAGACGTGAAATCGTGTGAAAAAACGTGAAAGCGCGTCGGAGTATACGGGGTGACAGTGCAACACTACGGTCATATTTGACATGCAACATACTGGCTGGAAACCCTTTAAATTCGGGGCTTTTGCACGTTTCGCATTTGCGTGCGCCCCCTTGCCTCAACCATGCCTTCCTTCCGTTACGAAGCGACCGACGCGCTTGGAAAAATCGTGCGCGGCACGATCGATGCTGACTCCGAGCGGGGTGCCCGCAACCAGTTGCGCGGCCGCGGACTGTTGCCGTTGTCCACCGCGTTGGCGGCAAGAGCTGAGGGATTGGGCGCCAGCTTGCGTACCCGCTTGTCGGACGCCGATCTGGCCTGGTTGACGCGCCAGCTGGCCAGCCTGCTGGCCGCGCGCCTGCCGTTGGACGCCGCACTGTCCGCCACGCTGGAGCAAGCCGAAAAGAAGCACATCGCTGCCACCCTGGGCAGCGTGCGCGACGACGTGCGCGCCGGCCATCGCCTGTCCACCGCCTTGGCTGCGCGCCCCCGCGACTTTCCCGAGATCTACCGCGCGCTGATCGGCGCGGGCGAAGAATCCGGCGACCTGGCGCAGGTGATGGAAAAGCTGGCGGACTACATCGAAGAACGCAACACGCTGCGCAGCAAAGTGATGACGGCGTTCATCTACCCGGCGGTGGTGGCCAGCGTATCGGTCATCATCGTCATCTTTCTGCTGGGCTACGTAGTGCCGCAAGTGGTGTCCGCTTTCAACCACGCCAAGCAGCAGTTGCCGATGCTGACCCGCGTGATGCTGGCCCTGTCCGACTATGTCCGCGAATGGGGCATGGTGACGGGCGTTGCGCTGGTGCTGCTGATCGCGTTGTGGCGCTATACCTTGCGGGCGCCGGCGGCGCGGCGGGCCTGGCACGCGCGCGTGCTGCGGCTGCCGCTGGCAGGGCGCTTCGTGCTGGGCGTGAATGCGGCGCGCTTCGCGTCCACGCTGGCGATCCTGTGCGGCAGCGGCGTGGCGCTGTTGACCGCCTTGGAAGCCGCCCGCCGCACGCTTGGCAACGATGTGCTGCGCCAGGCCGTGGACGAAGCGTCGGAGCGCGTGCGCGAAGGCGCGGCGCTGTCCGCGTCGCTGGGCGCGCAGAAAGTCTTCCCCTCTCTGCTGGTGCATCTGATCGCCAGCGGCGAGAAGACGGGCCGCCTGCCCGAGCTGCTGGACCGCGGCGCGCAGAACCTGTCGCGCGACCTGGAACGGCGCGCAATGGCGATGACGGCCTTGCTGGAGCCGGCGTTGATCCTGCTGATGGGCGGATTCGTACTGCTGATCGTGCTGGCGGTGATGATGCCGATCCTGGAAATGAATCAGCTTATCCGCTGACGGGCGTTCCCCCTCCCCCCGGGGGGAAGAGGCCGCGCAGCAGGACAAGGCCGCGCGTTTCTGTAATATTGCGCAATGGCCTGGCCGTTCGTTTTGCCGCTGCCTCGACCCCGTCGCCTTCCGCGACCGCACGCCATGTGACCCCGGATATTCGCCATGCCCGACCCGATTCGTCTGCAGGCCCTGATACAGGATTGCGCGCGCGGCCAGGAATCCGCGCTGGCCGAACTCTATCGCCAGACGTCCCCGCATCTGTTTGCGCTTGCCGTACGTATATTGCGACGAAGCGACTGGGCGGAGGAAGTTCTCCAGGACAGCTTCATCAATATCTGGCGCAACGCCGCCCGCTATTCTTCCGAGCAGAGCCAAGTCATGACCTGGATGACGCGCATCGTGCGCAACCGCTGTATCGACCTGCTGCGCAGGCCGGACCTGGAGCGCCCCGACGCCGACGGCGAATTGACGCTGGCGTGGGCGGACGACGCGCCGGGCCCGTTCGAACGCCTGCAGACCGATCAGGATGCCCGGCGCCTGGCCGACTGCCTGAAGCAACTCGAGGGTCAGCAGCGCGCGGCTATCGCACTGTCTTTCTTCGATGACCTGAGCCACAGCGAGATCGCCAGCCGTCTGCAGACGCCGCTGGGCACCATCAAAAGCTGGGTGCGCCGCGGCATGGAACGGCTCAAGAGGTGCCTGTCATGAACTACCGCGATCCGCAATTACGCGCCCGGCTGGCGGCCGACTATGTCGCCGGCGCCATGCGCGGCGGCGCGCGCCGCCGCTTCGAGGGGCTGATGGCCGCCGACGCCAACCTGCGACGGCAAGTGCGCGAGTGGGAGGGCGACATCTATCCCCTGCTCTGGTCGCTGCCGCCCAAGACGCCGCCCCGGCGCGTCTGGCGCGCCATCGAATCCGGCTTGCGGCCCGGAGCCGCCCCGTGGTGGCGGGGCCTGGCCTTCTGGCGCGTCGCCAGCGGCGCGCTGGCCGCCCTGCTGGTGGCCGGCGTCATCGTCTATCCCACGCAGGTCGACCGCGCCGCCCGGGCGCAACTGATGGCCGTGCTGCAAAGCCCGGAAGCGCAAGCCATGCTGGTGGTGCGCGCCGACGAAGCCGGCGGCCTGCACATCCACGCGCTGCAGAACCTGGCCACACGCGCCGGCGACAAGGCCTTGGAACTGTGGGTCATTCCTCCCGGCCAAGCGCCGCAATCGGTCGGCCTGGTGTCGCCCGAGGGCCAGACCGCACTGCGGCGCGCCCAGGGCCTGGATGGCATCCAGCAACTGGCCATCACGCTTGAGCCGCCGGGCGGTTCGCCCACCGGCGCGCCCACGGGCCCGGTCATCATGAGCGGCGACGTCCTGAAGATCTGACCTGCATCCAGCGCGGGCCCCGGCCCGTATAGAGGGGTGTCCCCATTGCGGAGCACCCCATGCCTTCCTGGACAGGCGCCGCCCCCCGCGGCCTGCTCGACATCCTGCTGGTCGCGAGCCTGGCGCTCGCCGTGCTGGCCTTGCTGGCCGCCTGCTCCCCCCTGACGCTGCTGAACGGCGCCGTGCCCGACGCCGCCAGCCGGGCTACACCCGACGTCGCCTACGGTCCGTTGCCGCGCCAGCGCCTGGACATCTATGCCCCGCCAGACGCGGACCGGGCGCCGGTGGTGGTGTTCTTCTATGGCGGCAGCTGGCGCAGCGGCGACCGGGCCGACTACCGGTTCGCGGGTGATGCGCTGGCCTCGCGCGGCATCGTCGCCGTCATCGCCGACTACCGCCTTTACCCGGAAGCCCGCTACCCGACCTTCCTGCAAGACGCCGCCCAGGTCGTGGCCTGGACGCAGCAGCACATCGGCGGCTACGGCGGCGATCCTGGCCGGGTCTTCGTGGCCGGGCACAGCGCGGGCGGCTATATCGCCGCCATGCTGGCGCTGGACCCGCGCTGGCTGCGAGGCGCCGGCACCGCCCCCGGCACGCTGGCCGGCTGGATCGGGCTGGCAGGCCCCTACGACTTCCTGCCCATCGTCGCGCGCGACGTCCGGCCGGTGTTCCAGTTTCCCGATACGCCGGCGGATTCGCAGCCCATCCGCCACGTCAGCGCCGCAGCGCCCCCGGGCCTGCTGCTGACTGGCGCGGCGGACACCACGGTCGACCCGCAGCGCAACAGCGCCAGCCTGGCGCGGGCGTTGCGCACAGCCGGCGCCTGCGCGCGCCTGGTCGAATACCCCGGGCTGGGCCACAAGCTGCTGGTCGGCGCCTTGGCGCGGCCGCTGCGCTGGCGCGCGCCGGTACTGGACGACCTGAGCGCATTCGTCGCCGCGTCCCCCGTCCCGACTCTATCGACCCTGCCGCAGACCGACGGCTGCGACTAGGGTTTCCACCAGTGCATCCGATGCGCGTCCGCACCCGTATATCCCTGCACGTCTCGAACAGGACACGATGATGCGCCCCGAATTCACTGGTTGGACCGCCTCGATACGCCGTTGGGTAGACACCCAGGCCGACGGTGCGCCTGGGGGCGACCCTGGCCGCATCGACTGGGCGCGGGCGCTGCCCTTCGCCCTGCTGCACGCGGGTTGCCTGGGCACCCTATGGACAGGCGTCTCACCAGTGGCCCTGGCCGTCGCGGCGGCGTTGTACGCCGTGCGTATGTTCGCCTTGACCGGTTTCTATCACCGCTATTTCTCGCACCGCACCTTCCGCACTTCGCGCGGCGTGCAGTTGGCCTTTGCGGTGCTGGGCGCCTCGTGCGCCCAGCGCGGTCCCTTGTGGTGGGCGGCCCACCACCGCCACCATCACCGCCACGCCGACGATGAACAGGATCTGCATTCGCCCGCCCGCCATGGCTTCTGGTGGAGCCACATGGGCTGGTTCCTGACGCCGCGCGCCTTCGCCACCGACATGGCGCGCGTTCCCGACCTGCGCCGCTACCCCGAACTGCGCTGGCTGGACCGCTTTGATGCCGCGGTGCCCGTCGCGCTGGCGCTCGCCTGCTATGCGCTGGGCGCGGTGCTGGAACGCCTGGCGCCCGGGCTGGGCACCAGCGGCCCGCAGATGCTGGTGTGGGGCTTTTTCATCTCGACCGTCGTGCTGTTCCATGCCACCGTCACCATCAATTCGCTGGCGCACCGCTACGGCAAACGCCGCTACGACACCTTGGACGACAGCCGCAACAACGCCTGGCTGGCGCTGCTGACCTTTGGCGAAGGCTGGCACAACAACCACCATTTCTATCCCGGCTCGGCCCGCCAGGGTTTCCGCGCCCGGGAGATCGACATCACCTGGTATGGCCTGCGCCTGCTGGCGGCCGCCGGCCTGATCTGGGACTTGAAACCCGTGCCGGCCTGGGTGCTGGCGCGCGCCAAGGAATGACCATGCGTATCGCCATCATCGGTTCCGGCATCGCGGGTCTGGTCTGCGCCTGGAAACTGGGCCGCGACCATGACGTGACGCTGTACGAGGCCAACGACTATCTGGGCGGCCACACCCATACCCATTCGGTGGAGCAGGATGGCCGGCGCTATGCCGTGGACAGCGGCTTCATCGTGCACAACCCGGTCAACTATCCGCATTTCACGACGTTGCTGGACGAGCTTGGCGTCCCGTCGCAACCCACCACCATGAGCTTCTCGGTGCACAAGCAGGCGAGCGGGCTGGAGTACAACGCGACCTCGCTTGACACCCTGTTCTGCCAGCGCCGCAACATGGTGTCACCGCGCTTTCTGGGCATGGTGCGAGACCTGCTACGCTTTTACCGCGAGTCGCCCGCGCTGCTGGCCACCGACGATCCCGGCCCGACGCTGGGCGACTACCTTGCCCTGCACCGCTATGGCAGCGCATTCCGGACCGATCACCTGATTCCCATGGCGTCTGCGCTGTGGTCGTCGCCCGCGGCGAGCATCCTGGATTTTCCCGCGCGCTATCTGGTGCAGTTCATGGCCAACCACCAGATGCTGCAGGTCAGCGAACGACCCGAATGGCGCGTCGTGCAAGGCGGATCCAGCACCTATATCCGTGCCCTGCGCGAACGGTGGAACGTGCTTGAGCGCCTGAACTGCCCGGTGCACAAGGTCATGCGCCAGGCGACAGGCGTGGTGGTCACCTCGCCCGACGGCCAGCCGCATTACGACGAAGTGGTCTTCGCCTGCCACAGCGATCAGGCCCTCAAGCTGCTGGCGGACCCCACACCTGCCGAATGCCAGGTGCTGGGCGCGATTCCCTACCAGGACAACGACGTGGTGCTGCACACCGACGCCCGCCTCATGCCCCATCGACGCAAGGCCTGGGCCGCCTGGAACGCCTACGTACCGGCGGATCCGTCCGCGCCCTGTTCCGTCAGCTACTGCATGAACCTGCTGCAGGGCTTGTCCTCGCGCCTGCCCTTCATCGTGACGCTCAATCGCAGCGAGGCGATCGACCCCGCGCATGTGCTGGCCCGCATGCGCTACCACCACCCGGTCTACACCTTGGCGTCGGTCGCCGCGCAAGCGCGCCGCGCGGAGGTCTCCGGCCATCGCCACACCTGGTATGCGGGCGCGTACTGGGGCTGGGGCTTTCATGAAGATGGCGTGGCCAGCGCCCTGGACGTGGTGCGCGGCATCCAGTCGCGGGCTGCGCCATTGTCTCGGGCGGCGGCATGATTCCCCAAAGCGCCCTCTATGAAGGCCGCGTGACGCACAGGCGCCACGTGCCGCACCCGCACGGCTTCAGCTACCGCATGGCGCAGCTGTACCTGGATCTGGACGAAATCGATCAGGTCTTCCAGCACCGCTGGCTGTGGTCGGCCAATCGGCGCAACCTGGCCGAATGGCGGCGCAGCGATTATCTGGACGGCGCCTCGGGCCTGCCGCTGGCGCAGGCGGTCCGCGCGCGCCTGCGCGCCACGATGCGTGATGCGCCCGACGGGCCGATCCGGCTGCTGGCGCATCCGCGCTATGCGGGTTATGTCTTCAACCCGGTCAGCTTCTACTACTGCTACGAAGCCGACGGCGTGACCCTGGCCGCCATCCTGGCTGAAATCACCAACACCCCCTGGAAGCAGCGCCACTGCATCGTGCTGCCGGCCGATACCGCCGAACGGCAGGACGAATCCCTGATCTGGCGCTTCGACAAACGCTTTCATGTGTCGCCCTTCATGCCGATGGATTGCGCGTATGACTGGCGCTTCAGCCCGCCGGGCGAGGATCTTCGGGTCCACATGCGCGTCAGCCGGCAAGGTCAGGCGCAATTCGACGCGCACCTGACCCTGCAGCGCCGCGAGCTGGACGGCGCGGCGCTGGCGCGCCTGCTGTGGCGCTTTCCCCTGATGACGCTGCAAGTGATTGGCGGCATCCATTGGCAAGCCCTGCGCCTCTGGCTCAAGCGCAACCCCATCCACGACCATCCCCGCACGCCCAACGGAGAACCGCAATGAAAGCCATGACGCCATCCGAACACGCCGCCGTCTCGGCAAGCCGCCCCGTCAGCGCGCTGGACCGCCTGCTGCGCAAGCGCCTGCTCGCGGGCCTCTCGCAGTTGACCGACGGCCGGCTGGCAATCGAAGACAGCCTGGGCAGCGAGACGCTGGGCGACGGCGCGGCGCTCGTGCGCCTGACCGTCAGCGACATGGGCTTCTACCGGCTCGTCGCCACACAAGGCAGTGTCGGGGCCGGCGAGGCGTTCGGCGACGGCATGTGGACCTGCGACGATCTGGTCGGCCTGGTGCGCCTGCTGGTGCGCAACCGCGATACGCTGGACGGCATAGAATCCGGGCTGGCGCGGCTGGCCGGGTGGGCGCTCAAGCGCTGGCATGCCGGCAACCGCAATACCCCTGAGGGCAGCCGCCGCAACATCGCCGCCCACTACGACCTGGGCAATGATTTCTTCTCGCTATTCCTGTCCCCGGACCTGATGTATTCGTCAGCGTTGTGGGCGGACGCGAACGACACGCTGGAAGACGCGTCATGGCGCAAACTGGATACCATCTGCCGCAAACTGGCGTTGCGGCCAGGCGACCGCGTGGTGGAAATCGGCAGCGGCTGGGGCGGCTTCGCCATCCATGCCGCACGCCACTACGGCTGCCATGTCACCACCGCCACCATCTCGCGCGAGCAGCATGACCTGGCCGCCGCGCGCGTCGGCGCCGCCGGCCTGGCGGACCGCGTCAGCGTCGTGCTGCAGGACTACCGGGACCTGCAAGGCCAGTACGACAAGGTGGTCTCCATCGAAATGATCGAGGCCATCGGCGCCCAGTATCTGGAGACCTACTTCCGCAAGGTCGCCAGCCTGCTCAACCCGCAAGGCCGCGCGCTGATCCAGGCCATCACCATCGAAGACCACCGCTACCGGCAGGCGCTGGGCTCGGTGGACTTCATCAAGCGCCATATCTTTCCCGGCAGCTTCATCCCCTCCATCGAGGCCATGCTGCGCGCCAAGACCCGCGCCTGCGACCTGGCCCTGGTGCACCTGGAAGACTTCGGCCAGTCGTATGCCCGCACCCTGCACGCGTGGCGCGAGCGCTTCCTGGCGCACCTGCCCGAGGTCAAGGCGCAAGGTTTCGACGCCCGCTTCTGCCGGCTGTGGGAGTTCTATCTGGCGTACTGCGAGGGCGGCTTTCTCGAACGTTCGATCGGTGTCTCGCACCTGCTGCTGACGCACCCCGGCGCCCGCAGCACGGGTGAACGCTGGGTATCGGAGGCGGCATGAGCCCCTTGCAACAATGGCTGACCATGGCGGTCTTCATGGTTGCCGCCATGGCGCTGGCCTGGCATTGGCAACGTCGCCATGCCAATGCGGGCATTGTCGACGTGGTCTGGGCGTTGGGCATGGGCGGCAGCGCGTTGCTGATCGCGGCCACCGGGCAAGGGGCCTGGGTGCCCCGGGCCTGTCTGGCCGTGATGGCCGGCGTGTGGTCCCTGCGCCTGGCCTCGCATCTGTGGCGGCGCGTGCGCCAGGAGGAAGACGGCCGATACCGCGCGCTGCGCGAGCGCTGGCACGGCCATCAAGGCAAATTCTTCGGCCTGTTCATGTTCCAGGCTGGCCTGGTGATGCTGTTCAGCCTGCCGTTCCTGGCGGTGGGCGCCAGCCCGGCGCAGGGCCTGCCCGTCGCGCTGGGCCTTGCCGTCTGGCTGGCGGCATTGACTGGCGAGGGGGTCGCCGATCGCCAACTGGATCGCTTTCGCGATGACCCGGCGCATCGCGGCCAGACCTGCCGCGATGGCCTGTGGCGCTACTCGCGACATCCCAACTATTTCTTCGAATGGTGCCATTGGTTCGGCTACGTGGCGCTGGCCTGGGGTTCGCCCCTGGCCTGGCTGTCCTGGCTGGGGCCCGTGCTGATGTATGTGTTCCTGCGTTGGATCAGCGGCATCCCCTTTACCGAGCAGCAGGCCTTGCGCACACGCGGCGACGACTACCGCGAGTACCAGCGCCGCACATCGGCCTTCTTTCCGTGGTTTCCCAAATCCTGACGAGGCACGCCATGACGACCGCGACCCTGCACGACACTCCCCTCGCCGTTGACCGCCCCGCCCCCGGCCTGCTTGGCCTGGCCGAACGCGGCCTGGTGCCCGACGCGCTGCTGCGCCTGGGAATCCGCCGCCTGTGCGCCGAGCGCCTGGCCGAGGAATACGCCGGCGGCATCGACGCCTGGACGGCGCGCGATCAGCAACTGATCGCCAGCCTGCGCGCCAGCGCGGTCGCGATCCATACCGACGCCGCCAACGCGCAGCACTACGAACTGCCCACCGCGTTCTTCCAGCTTTGCCTGGGCGCGCGCATGAAGTATTCCAGCTGCTATTACCCGACGGGCGCCGAGACGCTGGATGCGGCCGAGGCTGCGATGCTGAGCCTGTATGCCGAACGCGCGGAACTGGCCGACGGCCAGGACATCCTGGAACTGGGCTGCGGCTGGGGCTCGCTGACGCTGTGGATGGCCGAACACTTTCCCAACGCCCGCATCACCGCAGTCTCAAACTCCGCAACCCAACGCCAGCACATCGAGGCACGCTGCCGCGAACGCGGCTGGCGGCATGTGCAGGTCATCACCTGCGACGTGAACGTGCTGTCGCTGCCCGCTGGCGCGTACGACCGTTGCGTATCGGTCGAGATGTTCGAACATATGCGCAACTACCAGGACCTGATAGCGCGCATCGGCCAATGGCTGCGTCCCGGCGGCAAACTGTTCGTGCACATCTTCGCCCACCGCGAACGGGCTTATCCGTTCGAAACCGGCGGCGCCGGCAACTGGATGGGCCGCCATTTCTTCACGGGCGGCATCATGCCGGCGGCCGATACGCTGCTGCACTTCCAGCGCGATCTGCAGCTGGAAGCGAAATGGTTTCTCAACGGCACGCACTACGCGCGCACGGCCAACCACTGGCTGGCCAACCAGGACGCACGCCGCGAGCAGGCCAGGTCCGTGCTGACCCAGGCCTACGGACCGCACGCCGGCCTGTGGAACCAGCGCTGGCGCATGTTCTGGATGGCTTGCGCGGAACTCTTCGGCTATGACGACGGACAACAATGGGGAGTGGGCCACTACCGGTTCACGCGTCCATCATGAGGCCCGCCCTGTTGCGCGCGCTGTGTGCCGGCGTGGTCGGCGTGTTGACGGGGTGCGCCGCGCCCGCGCCCATGCCGCCGGTCGAGCACGTGGACCTGCCCCGCTTCATGGGCGATTGGTATGTGATCGCGCATATTCCCAGTTGGCCCGAGCGCCATGCCTATGACGCCGTGGAAAGCTACCGGCTATTGCCGGACGGCAGGATCCAGACCGACTTCCGCTACCGCAAAGGCAGCTTCGACGCGAAGGAGGACACGATGCATCCCGTGGCGACGGTGCGGCCCGACACGGGCAACGCCGTCTGGGGCATGCAGTTTTTCTGGCCGATCGAAGCGGAATACGTCATCGCCTATCTGGATGACGCCTACCAGACCACCATTATTGGCAGGTCCAAGCGCGACTACGTGTGGATCATGGCGCGCGTGCCGTGCCTGAGCGACTCGGCCTATGCCAAGCTGGCGGAGCGCGTGGCGGCACTGGGATATACGGAAAGCCTGCGCAAGGTGCCGCAGCGTTGCGGTTGAGCGCGGGCGGAGGAACCGCCGCCGCTCACCGCAAGGGAAGACAGGAGAGGCTCACAGGGCCTCTTCGTCGCTTTCGCCGGTGCGAATGCGGATGGCTTGTTCGACCGGGCTGACGAAGATCTTGCCGTCGCCGATCTTGCCGGTGCGCGCGGCCTTGACCACGGCTTCAATGGCGGCGTCGACCTGGTCGTCGGGCAGCACGACTTCAACGCGGATCTTGGGCAGGAAGTCCACCACGTATTCCGCACCGCGATAGAGCTCGGTATGGCCTTTCTGACGGCCGAAACCCTTGACCTCGGTCACGGTCAAGCCGCTAACGCCGACTTCGGCCAGCGCTTCGCGGACTTCGTCGAGCTTGAAGGGTTTGATGATGGCGGTGACTTGTTTCACGTTGGTCGTCCTGGGTTTTTGATCTGTTGCGGCGCCTTGCCATGCCGTCGCGGCAGGCAAGGCGCAATGAATAAGAGAATACCACCGGCATCGCAGCACAGTAGCGGGAGAACCCGTATCAGGCGTCGGGCGCGGCGTCCGGAATGCGTTCGGCGTCGCGCATCCACACCACCGACTCCGAATCGCTGGGCGCGCGCCAATCGCCCCGCGGCGACAGCGAACCGCCCGACCCGACCTTCGGCGCGTTCGGCACGCAGGTGCGTTTGAACTGGCTTGTGCGGAAGAACCGGTCCAGGAAGATCTTCAGGTTGCGCTTGATGGCGGCCAGATCGTACTGGTTGCGCGCCACATGGCCGGCATCCGGCCACGCACCGGCCTCGCGGTCGCGCCAGGCCGCCAGCGCCAGGAAGGCGACCTTGGTCGGCGCAAAACCGTAGCGCAGCGTGTAGTACAGGTTGAAATCCTGCAGCTCGTAGGGGCCGATGGCGTCTTCGCTTTTCTGGACCGGCTTGTCGTCGGCGCCGCCAGGCACCAATTCGGGGCTGACGTCCGTGCCCAGCACGTCCAGCAACACCTCGGCGCCCTCCTCGCCCAGGCGGCCGGATTCGGCCACCCAGCGCACCAGGTGCGTGATCAGCGTCTTGGGCACGCTGGCGTTGACGCTGTAGTGCGACATGTGGTCGCCCACGCCATACGTGCACCAGCCTAGTGCAAGCTCGCTCAGGTCGCCCGTGCCGATGACGATGGCGCCGCTGAAGTTCGCGATCCGGAACAGGTGATTGGTGCGCTCGCCCGCCTGCACGTTTTCGAACGTGATGTCGTAGACCGGCTTGCCTTCTGCATAGGGATGGCCCAGATCCTTCAACATCTGCAGGCAGCTGGGGCGGATGTCGATCTCGGACGCCGTGCAACCCACCACTGCCATCAAGCGGCGCGCCTGCTGCAACGTGCGGGTGCTGGTGGCAAAGCCCGGCATCGTGACGGCCAGGATGTTCGAACGCGGCAGGCCCAGCGTATCCATGGCCTGGGCGCAGACCAGCAGCGCGTGGGTGGAGTCCAGCCCGCCGGAAATGCCGATGACGACCTTGGCCATCTTGCTGGCGGACAGGCGCTGCACCAAGGCCTGCACCTGGATGTTGTAGACCTCTTTGCACCGGGCGTCGCGGCGCTGCGGGTCGGCCGGCACATAGGGAAAGCGCGCCACGCGCCGCTCAAGCGGTAGTTCGGCATCGTCCAGCGGCGGATTCACGGGCACCGCCACGGTGCGGAACTTGCGCACCTCGTCCTGGTGGCGGCGCACCGACTGGCCGAAGGTGGTCTGGCGCATGCGCTCGCGCGACAGGCGGTCCAGGTCCACGTCCGAGAACAGCAGGTGGGAATGGTTCAGGAAGCGCTCGGACTCGCCCAGCAGCTCGCCGTTTTCGTAGATCAGCGCCTGGCCATCCCAGGCCAGGTCGGTGGACGATTCACCGCGCCCCGCCGACGTGTACATATAGGCCGACAGGCAGCGGGCCGACTGCTGCCCCACCAGTTGATGGCGGTATTCGGACTTGCCCACGACGATGTTCGAGGCAGACAGGTTCACCAGCACGGTCGCCCCGGCCAGCGCCGCGAACGAGGACGGCGGGATGGGCACCCAGACGTCTTCGCAGATTTCGACGTGAAACTGGAACAGCGGCAGCTTTTCCATCTGGAACAGCAGCTCGGGGCCGAACGGCACCGTTTCGCCCATCAGCCGGATCTCGGTCGCGGCGGCGCAATCGGCGGCGCTGAATTGGCGGGCTTCGTAGAATTCGCCGTAATTGGGCAGGTAGCTCTTGGGCACCACGCCCAGCACGCGCCCGCCTGCGGCCACCACGGCACAATTGAACAGCTGGTGCGACACGCGCAACGGCGCGCCGACGATGACGGCGATATCCAGCTCGGCCGTGGCTTGCACCACCTGGGCCAGCGCCGCCTCGCATTCGTCCAGCAAGGCCTTCTGGTGGAAAAGGTCGTCGCAGGTATAGGCCGACAGGCCCAGTTCAGGAAACGCCACCAGCACGGCGCCGCCCTGGGCGGCCTGCTGCGCCAGCTCGATGGTCTGCGCGGCGTTGAACGCCGGGTCGGCGACCCGGCATTCGGGCACGCCGACCGCCACCCGGGCGAAGCCGTGGGAATACAGGTTGAAGAACGGGTTCGACATCGGGGTGATCGCCTGGGTCAATGAAGACTAAGTTCCAACCGTCGGATTATCTCACGCCACCCCGGGGCACACTGCCTAGCGGGGCATCTTGCCGTCGCTCATGCCGCGCTCGGCCGCCATGCCGTCCATGGGCGGGGCCAGCGCCTGCCGGTCGCGCTCGGCCGCCAAGGCGGCCTGGATGGCGCCTTCGCGCAGATGGGTGCCCATCGCGCCGATATCGGCGCCGGACGGCTGCTGGTACAGGCGCAGGCCCAGTTCGGGCAGGATGGCCAGCAGATGGTCGAAGATGTCGCCCTGGATGCGTTCGTACTCGACCCAGGCCGTCACCGCGGTAAAGCAATAGACCTCGACCGGGATGCCGTCCGCGGTGGGTTCCATCATTCGGACCATCATCGCCATGTCCTGGCGGACTTCCTTGTTCTGCTTCAGGAACGCCAGGCCGTAGGCCCGGAAGGTGCCGATGTTGGTCAGGCGCCGCCGGTTGGCCGGCACGCTGGCCAGCTCGCCCATCGTCTGGTTCGTCTGCGCGATGTCCTGGGTCTTGGCCTGCAGATAGTCGTGCAGCAGACGGAAACGCATCAGTCGTTGCGCTTCGTCGTCGGTCAAAAAGCGCACGGTGGAGGCGTCGATCCGCAGCGTGCGCTTGATGCGCCGGCCGCCGGATTCGAACATGTGGCGATAGTTGCGGTAGCTTTCCGAGAACAGCTTGTAGGTCGGCACCGTGGTGACGGTGTTGTCCCAGTTCTGCACCTTGACCGTATGCAGGGCGATGTCCTTGACGAAGCCGTCGGCGTTGGACTGCGGCATTTCGATCCAGTCGCCGATGCGCAGCATGTCGTTACTGGTCAGCTGGGTGCTGGCCACCAGCGACAGCAGCGTGTCCTTGAACACCAGCAGCAGCACCGCCGACAACGCGCCCAGACCCGAGATCATCCACAGCGGCGAGCGGTCGATCAGGATGGAAAGCACCAAAACGGTGCATACCGCCATCAGGATCAGCTTGCTGATCTGGATATAGCCCTTGATCGACCGGGTCTGCGCCCGCGTCGTGGCCGAATACGTATCTTGCCAGGCGCTCAACACCCCCGAGAACGCAATGAATACGCAGATCCACGCGCCTGCGTGCGCCAGCCGGCCCACGATGGTCACCGCTTTTTCCACGTGCGGCACCAGCCCGATGCCCAGCGACACCACCGCGAACGGCACCGCATACCAAAGGTTCTGATAGGCGCGACGGCGCTGCAAGGCCTGGTCCCAGTCCTTCCGCCCGCTCAACACCAGCACGCGATGCGCCAGCAACAGCACCACCCGGGCGACGACCCACTGGACGAACAGCGCCGTCAGGATCAGCACGCCGATGCCGACCAGCGTCTGCGCCCAGGCCTCGCGCGGCATGTGGGTATCAAGTTGGGTAACCAGTTCTTCCCATTCCAGGGGCATATCTCGTGTTCTCGTTCTAAGTTCTTGAAACTAACGGGGGATTATCCAACAAGTCGCGCCCGGCGGACGCGCCGCCGCGGCCCGATCGCGGCCCCGCAAGCCCGCCGCGTGCGCCGCCCCGGCGGCAGGCCCTATAATTCCGCCCATCATGGCAAACACTCCCTCCTCCGATCAAAACCAGTTCGCCAATAAGGCGCAGGCCTGGTCCGCCCGGTTCTCGGAACCGGTTTCCGAACTCGTCAAACGCTATACGGCGTCCGTGGATTTCGACAAGCGCCTGGCGCGCCACGACATCCAGGGCTCGCTCGCGCATGCGGACATGCTGGCCGCCCAGGGCATCATCGGCGCCCAGGATCTGGCCGACATCCAGCGCGGCATGACCCAGATACTGTCTGAAATCGACGCTGGCAGCTTCCAATGGCTGCTGGATCTGGAAGACGTCCACCTGAACATCGAAAAGCGCCTGGTGGAACTGGTGGGCGATGCGGGCAAGCGCCTGCACACCGGCCGTTCCCGCAACGACCAGGTCGCTACCGACATCCGCCTGTGGCTGCGCGACGAAATCGACAACCTGCAGGACCTGCTGCGCCAGCTGCGCCACGCGCTGGCTGCGGTCGCTCTGGACAACGCCGGCACCATCATGCCGGGCTTCACTCACCTGCAAGTCGCCCAGCCCGTCACGTTCGGCCATCACCTGCTGGCCTACGCTGAAATGTTCGGCCGCGACGCCGAGCGCCTGGCCGACTGCCGCCGCCGCGTGAACCGCCTGCCGCTCGGCGCGGCCGCCCTGGCCGGCACGTCGTTCCCCATCGACCGCGAACGCGTCGCCAAGACGCTGGGCTTTGACGGCGTGTGCCGCAACTCGCTGGACGCCGTGTCCGACCGCGACTTCGCCATCGAATTCTGCGCCGCCGGCGCGCTCATCATGACGCACGTCTCGCGCCTGTCCGAAGAGCTGGTGCTCTGGATGAGCCCGCGCGTGGGCTTCATCGATCTGGCCGACCGCTTCTGCACCGGCAGCTCGATCATGCCGCAAAAGAAGAACCCCGACGTGCCCGAGCTGGCCCGCGGCAAGACCGGTCGCGTGAACGGCAACCTGGTCGCCCTCTTGACCCTGATGAAAGGCCAGCCCCTGGCCTACAACAAGGACAACCAGGAAGACAAGGAAGGCCTGTTCGACACCGTGGACACCGTGCGCGACACGCTGACCATCTTTGCCGACATGGCTGCCGGTATCAAGGTGAAGGCGGACAACATGCGCGCCGCCGCCCTGCAGGGTTTTGCCACCGCTACCGACCTGGCCGACTACCTGGTCAAGCGCGGCGTGCCGTTCCGCGACGCCCACGAAGTGGTGGCCCACGCCGTGCGCGATTGCGAACAGCGCGGTTGCGACCTGGCCGACCTGTCCACCGACGAACTGAAGGCCTATCACGCCCAGATCGGCGACGACGTGCACCAGGTGCTGACGCTGGAAGGCTCGGTTGCCGCCCGCAAGCACATTGGCGGCACGGCGCCCGAGCGCGTGGCTGAAGAAGCCAAGCGCATTCTGGACGAAACCGCCGAAGGCTGATTCCGGCCCACGCGGGCAATAAAGCAAGGCCCCCTTTTGGGGGCCTTGTTGCATTTGGCACAACGACTGCGCCGGGCGGCAAAATCCGCCAAAAAAAAACAGGGACAGCATTTGCTGTCCCTGCACAAAGGCCCTACAAGAACCCGTTCCGTCGGGCGTGTTTGACGGTCGGGTCCTCACGTCGCCGGCGCGACTTAAAGCCGAACCCGGATTACACGGCAATCGAGCGCGCCCGCGAATCACTGAAACTGGGTATTTGTAAGTCTGGAGGACGGTTAAGCAGTGACTGGATACATCCGGACACCTCCGCCTACGGTGCCGCGCAGGTGCTCCGATATCATCGCAACTCCCTGCGTTCTGCCCGCCTTTTCATGCGCCTATCGCTTGCATCACGTTGTCTTGACCTGCTGCGCCGACTCAGCCTGATCGCCCTTACCGCACTTGGCCTGGCCGCCGTCGGCATCGGTTCCGCCGCCCAGGCGCAAACCGCCCGCAAGCCCTCCCCCTATGAAAACTCCCGGCCCTTGCGGCCGGACGAGATCGAAGCGCGCAAAGCCGAAGACGCCAAGCGCGGCGGCCCCGCGTTCCTGGGCCAGATCCGTACCGAAGCGGAATTCCAGCAGCTGGCCCGCGTGTACAACCCCGGCACGCCGCTTGAGATCCCGCATGTGCTGTTCGTGATCGACCGCAAGCACGCCGACCGCATCTATTACATCGACACGCCGCGCTATACGCTGCACGAGACCTTCGCCCGCGAACGCCGGCTGCTGCCCAGCACGGACAAGGCCACGCTGATCGCCCAGTACAAGGACCCGCAACGCCGCCTGCTGTTCGGCACCCTGAGCTGGCAACGCGACCTGCCCGGCTACACCTATGAATTCTGGGAAGGCGACCGACTGACGCCCGAACTGCTAGCCCTGACCGGCGAGCGGCTGCGCGCGACCTTCTACGCGCCGCTGCGCTTCAAGGCCAACTCCACGATGCACGAACAGACCGCGCAACGCGTGGGCCTGGACTTCGTCACCCAGGAGGCCCTGCTGCGCGAACAGACCTTCCTGCCGCTGAACACCGGGCACGCCCAAGGCCGCTTGCGCATCGTGGCCTCGGTGGACGACACCCACGATCTGGCGCCCACCGATATCCTGGTGCTGGACGAAGTGCCGGTCGCGCTGCCGCCCGTCGCGGGATTGGTCACGCAACGGCCCTCCACCCTGCTGTCGCACGTGAACCTGCTGGCCAAGGGCTGGCGCATCCCCAACGCCTATGTGCGTGATGGCGTGGCCGCGCTACGCCAATACGACGGCCAATGGGTGGAGCTGGATGTCTCCAGCAATGGCTATCAGGTGCGCCCCGTGGCCAAACCCGACGCGCCCGCGACGCCGCCTCCCAAGGCTGCCGGCCTGCCGCTGCCCAAGCCCGATCTGACCGTCAAAGCGCTCAAGCCGCTTACCGGCATGGCCACCCGCGACAGCCGCCATTGCGGCGTAAAGGCCGCCAACCTGGGCGCACTGAAATCCTCCCTGGCGCCGCTGGCCAGCGTGCCGGACGGTTTCTGCATTCCCTTCGCGCAATACGCGGCATTCATGCAGCAGCTGCATGTGCCCGAACGCATCGCCGCGCTAGAGAAACGGCCGGACTTCGCCAGCGACGCCAACGTTCGCCGCAGCGAGCTCGCCGCGCTGCGCCAGGACATCATCCAGGCGCAGCCCGACCCGGCGCTTGCGGCGGCATGGCGCGAACGCTGGCAAAAGCAATTGCACGGCCGCGGCGTCTTCGTGCGCAGCTCGTCGAATTCCGAAGACCTGCCGGGTTTCAGCGGCGCGGGGCTCTACACCACCGTCCCCAACGTGACGCAAGCCGACGCGCTGCCCAAAGCCGTGCTGACGGTGTGGGCATCCATCTACAACTTCGAAGCCTACGAGGCCCGGCGCGCGGCCGGCATCGGCCAGGATGGCGTGGTGATGGGCGTGCTGGTGCAACAGGCCGCAGCCTCGGACAGCTCGGGCGTGATGATCACGCGTGATCCATTCGATGCCTCGCGCCGCTACGTCACGTACATCTCGGCCAAGCGCGGCCTGGGTATCAAGGTGGTGGAAGGCAAGCGCCAGGCCGAGCAGCTGATGTATTCCAGCTGGTCCAAGGCGGTGCAGGTCCTGAGCCGGTCGGCCGAAGACACGCAACTGGTAGCGGATGCCGCGGGCGGCGTGCGCGAAGTGCCGATCGAAGGCTCACGCCAGGTGCTGAACGACGCGCTGGTCGCCAGGCTGGCTGCCGTGGGCAACCAGATCAAGGTGCGGCTGGGCAACGTGGACCAGGACATCGAATGGGCCGTGCAAGGCGACAAGATCCTGATCCTGCAGTCGCGGCCCTATATCGACGGCAGCAAGTAAGGACTGCACTGACGGCACGCCGGACGTCTGATGCCCGGCATGCCTGCCTCAACCCGCCGCGCCCCGGCAGACCAGGAACGCGGCGGTTCGAGACGGCCCGAAGCGGGCCTGGCGTCAGATATGCAGTGCGTGGCCCAGCGCCTTCAGCGCCGCTTCCTGCACCGCTTCACCCAAGGTCGGATGCGCGTGGATGGTGCCCGCCACGTCTTCCAGGGTGGCGCCCATTTCCAGCGACTGGCCAAACGCCGTCGACAGTTCCGACACGCCGCGCCCCACCGCCTGCCAGCCCACGATCAGGTGGTTGTCGCGGCGGGCCACCACACGGACGAAGCCGTCGGTGGACTCCAGGGTCATGGCGCGGCCATTGGCGGCAAACGGGAAGGATGCCGTCAGGCAATCCAGCCCCGCGCTTTCGGCCTCGGCCGGTGACAGGCCCGCCACCACGACCTCGGGATCGGTGAAGCACACGGCAGGAATCGATGCCGGCTGGAAATGGCGGCGCTTGCCCGCCACCAGTTCGGCCACCATCTCGCCCTGCGCCATGGCGCGGTGCGCCAGCATGGGTTCGCCGGCAATATCGCCAATGGCCCAGACGTCGCGCATCGAGGTGCGGCACTGATCGTCGATGCGCAGCGCATTGCCCTTGCGGTCCAGCTGCAGGCTTTCCAGCCCCCAGCCTTGCGTGCGCGGACGGCGTCCCACGGCGATCAACACCCGGTCGGCCGGCAACAGGGTTTCGGCGCCGGATGCGTCTTGAATGCGCACCGCGTCGCCCGCAGCGTTCAAGCCCAGCACCTTGCGGTTCACATGCAGGGCCACGCCCATCTTCGCCAGCGCGTTCGCCACGGGCTTGGTCAATTCCGCGTCGTAGGTCGGCAGGATGCGGTCCTGCGCTTCCACCACGGCGACTTCCGCGCCCAGCTTGCGGTACACGGTGCCCAGTTCCAGGCCGATGTAGCCGCCGCCGACCACCACCAATTGCTTGGGGATGCTGGCAGGCGACAGTGCTTCGGTGGACGACACCACGATGCCGCCGAACGGCATGGACACGAGCGGCGTCGGCTCGGAGCCGGCCGCCAGCAGCAAGTGTTCGCACTGGATGCGCAGGCTGCCGCCGTCGGCGGTGGCCACTTCGGCGGTCTTGCCGTCCAGCAGGCTCGCCCAGCCCTGCACCACTTCCACGCCATTCTTCTTCAACAGCGCGGCCACGCCGCCTGTCAGCTTGCCGACGATGCCGTCTTTCCACGCCACAGTCTGCGCAATGTCGATGGCCGGCGCCTGCACCGAGATGCCCAGCGGCGACTTGTCCGCGTAGTGACGCGCCTTGTCGAATTCCTCGGCCGCGTGGATCAGCGCCTTGGAAGGAATGCAGCCGATGTTCAGGCAGGTGCCGCCCAACTGGCCGCCTTCGACCAGGATGGTCGGCACGCCCAATTGGCCGGCTCGGATGGCGGCCACATAGCCGCCGGGGCCGCCGCCGATCACCAGCAAGGTCGTTGTCTTTGTGATCTGGCTCATGCTTACTCCACGAAAAGCAGCGCGGGTTGTTCCAGCAGCGCGCGCACCGCCTGGATGAATCGCGCCGCGTCCATGCCGTCCACCACGCGGTGGTCAAACGACGACGACAGGTTCATCAGCTTGCGCGCCACCACGGCGCCATTGCGGAAAGCGGGCCGTTCGACGATGCGGTTCACTCCCACGATGCCGACCTCGGGATGGTTGATCACCGGCGTCGTGACGATGCCGCCCAAGGGTCCCAGGCTGGTGATGGTGATGGTCGAGCCGGACAGCTCATCGCGTCCGGCCGTGCCGCTGCGCACCGACTGCGCCAACCGGCCGATCTCGGCCGCCATGGACCAGAGGTCGCGCGCCTCGGCGTGGCGCATCACCGGCACCATCAGCCCGCCGTCGCTTTGCGTGGCGATGCCGATGTGCACGGCGCCGTAGCGCGTCACCACGCCACCTTCGTCGTCATAGCGCGCATTGATCTGCGGGAAGTCCCGCAACGCCACGACCATGGCCCGCGCCAAGAGCGGCAGCAACGTCAGCTTGCCGCGCGACTCGCCCCACTTCTGGTTGAGCTGGACGCGCAAGTCCTCCAGCTCGGTCACGTCGATTTCCTCGACGTAGCTGAAGTGCGGAATGCGGCGCTTGGACTCCGCCATCTTCTGCGCGATCTTCCTGCGCAGCCCGATGACGGGCACGGCTTCTTCGTCATTGCGCTGCACATAGGCCGAGCCGCCGCGTGCGGCGCTGCCCGATCCTTGCGATTGCAGATAGGCGTCCAGGTCTTCGTGCATGACGCGGCCGGCCGGGCCGCTGCCCTGCACGTAGCGCAGCTCCACACCCAGGTCCCACGCGCGCTTGCGCACGGCGGGCGACGCCAGCGGCTTGTCGCCCGCCTGACGCGCCACGACCGGCGCGGCGGCGGCGGCGGCCGGACGCGACGCGGCCTGCGACTTGGCCGGCGCCGGACTCGCCGGCTGCGACACGGATGCCGCGATCTGGCCGGCGATGCCCCCTGCAGCCGCCTTCGCGGCCCCGTCCTGCTTGGCAGGCGCGGGGGCATCGGCAGCGGCAGGCGCCGCCTTCTGCGGCGCCGCCGAACCGGCGCGGACATTGCCTTCGCCTTCCACTTCCAGGCGGATCAGTTCTCCGCCCACGGCCATGACCTGCCCTACGTCGCCACCCAGCGCGACCACCTTGCCGACCACGGGCGACGGGATTTCCACCGTGGCCTTGTCGGTCATCACATCGGCCAGCGGCTGGTCCTCGGCGACGGTGTCGCCCACCTTGACGTGCCAGCCCACCAGTTCGACCTCGGCAATGCCTTCGCCGATGTCGGGCATCTTGATGATATGGATCCCCATCTCACACCTCCATCGCGCGTTTGAACGCTTCGCCGACCCGGCGCGGGCCGGGGAAGTACGCCCACTCCTGCGCATGCGGGTAGGGAGTATCCCAACCGGTCACGCGCTCGACGGGCGCCTCCAGGTGATGGAAGCAGTGTTCTTGCACCAGCGAAATCAGTTCCGCGCCATACCCGCAGGTGCGGGTCGCTTCGTGCACCACCACGCAGCGGCCGGTCTTCTTCACCGAATTCACAATGGTTTCCAGATCCAGGGGCCACAGGCTGCGCAGATCGATGACTTCGGCATCAATGCCGGTCTCTTCCGCGGCGGTCAGCGACACATACACCGTGGTGCCGTAGGTCAGCACCGTCAGCGCCTTGCCCGGCCGCACGATGGCGGCGGTGTCCAACGGCACGGTGTAGTAGCCGGTGGGCACCACACTGCCCGGACGTCCGGTCCACGGCGTCACCGGACGGTCGTGGTGGCCGTCGAACGGACCGTTGTAGAGCCGCTTGGGCTCCAGGAAAATCACCGGATCATCGTTCTCGATCGAAGCGATCAGCAAGCCCTTGGCGTCATAGGGGTTGGACGGCATCACCGTGCGCAGCCCGCAGACCTGCGTGAACATGGCTTCGGGGCTCTGGCTGTGCGTCTGCCCGCCATAGATGCCGCCGCCGCAAGGCATGCGGATGGTCATCGGGGCGATGAACTCGCCCACCGAGCGGTAGCGCAGGCGCGCGGCCTCCGACACGATCTGGTCGGAGGCGGGATAGAAGTAGTCGGCGAACTGGATCTCGCACACGGGCCGCAGGCCATAGGCGCCCATGCCCACCGCCACGCCCACGATGCCGCCTTCCGAGATCGGCGTGTCGAACACGCGCGAGCTGCCGTATTTGGTCTGCAAGCCCTCGGTGCAACGGAACACGCCGCCGAAATACCCGACGTCCTGCCCGAACACCACCACGTTGTTGTCGCGCTCCAGCATCACATCCATCGCGGAGCGCAATGCCTGGATCATGGTCATCGGCGCAGAGGCCGGACCAGCGTTGTTATCAATTGCCATGATCAGACTCCGAGCTGCTGGCGCTGCCGGCGCAGATGCTCCGGCATGTCTTTGTAGACGTCTTCAAAGATGCTGGCCGCACTGGGGACGTGTCCGTCCACCAGCGTGCCGTAGCTTTCCGCTTCCTTCTGGGCTGCAACGATCTCGGCGTCGAGCTCGGCGCGCACGGCCTCGTGTTCGGCGTCGGACCAGATGCCCAGCGAGATCAGGTGCTTCTTGAAGCGCTCGATCGGGTCGCCCAGCGGGAAATGCGCCCAGTCGTCGCCCGGGCGGTACTTGGAAGGGTCATCGGAAGTCGAGTGCGGACCGGCGCGGTACGTCACCCATTCGATCAGGGTCGGGCCCAGGTTGCGGCGGGCACGTTCGGCGGCCCAGCGCGAGGCGGAATAGACTGCCAGGAAATCGTTGCCGTCCACCCGCAGCGACGCGATGCCGCAGCCCACGCCGCGGCCCGCGAAGGTCGCGCCTTCGCCGCCGGCGATTGCCTGGAAGGTGGAAATGGCCCACTGGTTGTTGACTACGTTCAGGATGACCGGCGCGCGGTACACATGCGCGAACGTCAGCGCGGTGTGGAAGTCGGCCTCGGCGGTCGCGCCGTCGCCGATCCAGGCCGACGCGATGCGTGTGTCGCCCTTGATGGCGGATGCCATCGCCCAGCCCACCGCCTGGATGAACTGCGTGGCGAGGTTGCCGGAAATGGTGAAGAAGCCGTTTTGCCGGTCGGAATACATCACCGGCAGCTGACGCCCCTTGAGCGGGTCGCGTTCGTTGGACATCAGCTGGCACATCATGGTGACCAGCGACACGTCGCGCGACAGCAGGATGCTTTGCTGGCGATAGGTCGGGAAACACATGTCGCCCTGCTCCAACGCCAGCGCATGGGCGGAGCCGATCGCTTCCTCGCCCAGGCTCTGCATGTAGAACGAGATTTTCTTCTTGCGCTGTGCGGTCAGCATGCGCCCGTCGAAGATGCGCGTTTTCAGCATGGCCCGCATGCCAGCGCGCAGCTGATCGTTGCTGATCTCGGGCGCCCACGGGCCCACCGCGCGGCCGTCGTCATCGATCACCCGGACCAGGCTGTACGCCAAGGCGCCGGTATCAACTGCGGCAACATCAATGGGGGGTTTGGGCACCTCGCCGGGCGGCGACAGATGCAGATAGGAAAAGTCGGTCTTGCAACCCGGACGCCCTGTGGGCTCGGGGACGTGCAACTTCAACGGCCCATATTGGCTCATATATTGTCTCCACGCTTGATCGTGTCATGCGTTTTCTTCCTACCAAGACATTGCCAAAGGCGTGTGACCTCAAGCGCTGCCATCGTCGGCCCGCGCATAGGGATAAATATGCGTGGCCGTCGACGAGATTAGCACAGGGGACGGGGTCGTTGAGGCGGGCCAGCATTCACGCGGGCCCGCATCCCACTAGGGGTTTTCCAGCGTTTACCAGCGGTAGCTCAGGGTGGCATACAGCGTGCGCGGATCGCCGTAGCGGCACCCGGTCGCACCCGCGCAAGCCAGATAACCGCGGTTGAACAGATTGCGCGCGTTCACCGTCAACGACAAACCGGACATGGCCGGGTCCAGCGCGCCGAAGTCATAGGCGGCCAGGGCGTCGACCAGGAACTGGCCGGGCACGTTCGCGGGATAGCCAGGAAGGTTCGTCGAGCTGGCATAACGCACCCCCGCGCCCAGGGTCAGGCCGGGCACGCCGGCTCCGGTCAGGTTGTAGTCGGCCCAGACGGAGGCGCTGTGCAACGGCACCAGCGCAATGCGCTGGTCAACCAGCGAGGGGACTGTGCTGCGCGTGGTGCGAGCGTCGGTGTAGGCATAGCTGGCGGTCAAGTTCATGGCGCCCAGGCGCGCCTTGGCTTCCAGTTCCAGACCGCGCGACCGCGCCCGGCCGGTCTGCACGGAGTACGTCGCGTCGGCCGGATCGCTGGTCAGTGCATTGGTCTGGGTCAGGTCATAGACCGCCGCGCTGTACAGCATGTTGCCGCCCGGTGGCTCGTAGCGCAGGCCCAGTTCGTACTGCGTGCCTTTGGTCGGTTTGAACGCGTTGCCCGCGCGATCCACGCCGATGGTCGGCGCAAACGACTGGCTGGCGCTGAGGTAAGGCGCCAGGCCGTTGTCGGCCAGGTACACCAGGCCCACGCGGCCGGTCGTGGCGCTGTCGCGAAGACGCGTCGTGGCGCCGTTGGCGTAGTTCTTCTGGTCGGTGTCCGCCCAATCCTGGCGGCCGCCCAGCACCAGCACCCATTTGTCCTGGATCTTGATCTGGTCTTGCAGATACAGGCCCAGCGAATCGGAACGCGTATTGATGCCGTAGTCGGCGGCGGTGTTCAGCACCGGCACCGCGCCGTACACGGGGTGGTAGATGTCCGCCAACGCCGCCACCGTGCCGGAATGCCGATGCGAGTCATAGCCGCTGCGGTAGTAGTCCAGCCCCGCCAGCACGGTGTGCTGCAGGGGGCCGCCGTCCAGCTTCAGTTCCAGCGAGGTATCGGTTGCGACGCCATACGAGTGTTCGCTGCGGCTGACCACGCCGCGCCGCAAGGTCTGGCCGTTGGCCTGCAAGCCGCCAAAACTCAGATAGTCCCACGTGCCGTCCGCCGTGAAATACCGGGTGCTCTGGCGCAGCTTCACCCGGTCGTTGAACGCGTGCTCGAACGCGTAGCCGACGGTGTAGGTATCGGTGTCGTAGCGGTCGAAATCCGGTTCGCCGATGAAGAGGTTGCGGGGGATCTGGCCATTCAAGGTATTGGCGGCCGGCATGGGCGCGGCAAAGCGCGTGCGGATGCGCTGATAGCTGGCCAACAGCGTCAGCGAAGTCGCCGCCGAGGGCTGCCACGTCAACGCTGGCGCCAGATAGGTCCGGTCGTCCGGCACATGGTCCACCCAATTGTCGGCGTTGCGGGCAAGGCCCGTCAGGCGATACGTCCAGGCGCCGTCCTCGGACAGGGCGCCGGTGAAGTCACCCGACACCTGCCGGCGGCCATAGCTGCCGGTATCCAGGTTCAGCTCGCGCAGCGCGTCGGCCGAGGGCCGTTTGCTGACGGTGTTGACCACACCGCCCGGACTCAGTTGCCCATACAGCACCGACGACGCGCCGCGCAGCACTTCCACCCGTTCCAGCCCATACGGTTCCTGCCCGCCGTCGTAGACGCTGGACTGCAATTTCAAGCCGTCGCGCAATTGCCCGGAGTTCCCCGCGGCCACATTGAAACCGCGCAGCATCAGGTCGTCCACCATGCGGCTGAAGGCAGGAGACTGCGCCGATACGCCCGGCGTGTAGCCCAGCGCGTCTGCCACCGACCCTGCCTTGACCGCGCGGATCTGATCGCTGGTGACGACCGACACGGATTGCGGGGTTTCGATCAGCGGCGTGTCCGTCTTGGTGCCCGACAGCGCGCGCTGCGCCACGTAGCCGTCCACATGCCCGGTAGGCGATTCGATGGAACCGGTCACGCGGACCGGCTCAAGCAGCGTCGCACCTTGAGGGGCGCGGCGCGCACTCAGCGTGCCATTGGCGGTGACGGCCAGTTCCAGGCCGCTGCCGGCAAGCGCGCGGCGCGCCGCGTCTTCGACCGTGAAATCCCCGGCGATGGCCGGCGCAGTGCGCCCCGCCACCAGGGCGGGATCGACGGACACCGCGCGCCCGCTCTGGCGTGCGATGCGGGTCAGCGTATCGCCCAGGGCGCCTGCGGGCAGATCGAAGCGCAGCACGGCGCGGGCGGCGGCGGGACCACCCTGCTGGGTTTGGGCATGGACCGCGGGCACGGCCAAGGCGATGAACAGCGCGGCGGCTAGAGGCCGGAGCGGGCGACGATGAAACATGGATTCTCCTGCAACAGTTTGGTGTTTCAGGAGGGATGTCCAACGACGCGGACAAAAGTGATCATTTATTTTCAGCGCGGGGGTCGCGTACATCGATGCTGACGAACCAGCCCCCAAGCGACGTGACGTCGATCGGCAGGGTCTGGCGCAGCGACTCCAGCGCGCGGCCGGTGTCGTCCAGCGGAAACGCCCCCAACACGCGCAGCCGCGCGGCGGCCGGCGTGATGCGGATGAGGCCGCGCCGATAGGGCCGTAGCGCTTGCACCACCGCGCCCAATGGCTCGTCATGCACGACCAGCATGCCGCTTTGCCAGGCGGCAGCGTCAGCCAGTACGGTTTCCGGCTGGCCCAGGCCTTGCGCATCGAACCGCAGGCCCTCGCCTGCCTGCAGCACGCGGCGCTGGCCCGCGGCGCGCACTTCGACGCGATGTTCAACCACGCTGGCGACGCAAGCCTCTTCCCCGCGCGCCACGCTGAACACCGTGCCCAGCGCCTGCACCTCGCCTTCGGCGGTCGAGACGATGAACGGCCTCTCGGCGTCAGGCGCCACACGCGCATAAACCGCGCCCGCCTGCAGGCGCACGCGCCGCACGCCGGCGCTGAAATCCAGATCGACGGCCGAGCGCGCATTCAGCGTCAATTCGCTGCCGTCCGGCAAGGTATAGGTGTGACGTTCGGCCGTGCCCGTGCGCAGGTCGGCGGTCAGCGTACCGAGCGGGGTCTGGCGGTCGACCAGCGCGGCCAGGCCGCCCGCCGCCAGCGCCAGGCCCAGCGCGTTGCGCAGCATCCGCCGCCTGGCTGGCGGGGTCAGCAGGGCGCGGCCGGCCGCCTGGCGCTGCTCGCCCCCGCCCAGCGCCGCAAAGGAATCCTTGACGGCGGCATTGACCTGATCCCAGGCCGCGCCATGGCGGGGATCCGCCAGCCGCCACTGCTCGAACCGCGCACGGTCGGCCGCGGCCACGCTGCCCGACGACAACAGCACCATCCAATCCACGGCCGATTCCAGATCGGCCGGCAGCAACGGCGCGGTCATTCAGCCAAGCGCGCCGCCACGCATAGCGTGATGGCCTGCTTCATGTAGCGCCGCACCGTGATGACGGATACGCCGACACGCACGGCGATCTCGGCATAGCCGAGTCCGTCGAGCTGGCTGTACAGGAAAGTCTGGCGCGCCTTGAGCGGCAGGCGTTGTAACGCGCGGTCAATATGCATCAGGGCCTCGACCACCAGCGCGCGGCTTTCTTCGCTAGGCGCGGTGGCGGGCGGCAAAGCGCCCAGGCTGTCGAGATACGCGCGCTCCAGTTCACGGCGGCGCCAGAAGGTGAACAGCGTACGCTGCGCCAATGTGGTCAGGAACGCGCGAGGTTCGCGGATGGTGTCGGCCTGTCGGCCGGCCAGGACACGCACGAACGTATCGTGCGCCAGATCGGCCGCATCATGGCGGCACCCCAGCCGCCGACGCAGCCACTCCTGCAACCAGGAGTGATGCGCTTCATACAGCTCGGCAGCGGAATGCTCCGTGGGCTGTGCGGATGAGGACATGGAAAGGCGCCAGGCTAATTAACAATAAGAATTATTGTCATTTATTGCCTGGCGCGCAAGCGCCCTGTTTCAGGCGCCCCAACATGCTTGGCTTGCGGTCAGACCGGACCAGTCCACTCCGTGACGAACTCGCGGTAGTCAGGGCGATTGGCCGGCGGTACCGCGCAAGCGGGCGTGCCGATCGCCAGATAGCCCAGGAAACGGTAGTCCAGCGAGTCCAGGCCCAGTGCGTTCTGCACGTCTTCGACGTAGGTGCCGACGCCCGTGCTCCAGAACGCGCCGTAGCCCAGCATGTGCACGGCGTTCAAGATGTTCATGACCGAGCAGCCCGTAGCCAGCAGTTGCTCGTGTTCGGGGATCTTGGTGTTGTCGTGCGCGATCTTCTGCGCCACGGCGACGAACAGCGGCACGCCGGCCATCCATTCGCGCACCGATTTTTCCTTTTCAGGCGTCATGCGCGGGTCGCCGCTGCGCTTGACCGCTTCCAGCGCGACATCAGCCAGCTTGCCGATGGCCTCGCCCTGGATGACGACAAAACGCCACGGACGCAGCGCGCCGTGATCGGGAGCCGACATGGCGGCTTGCAGGATTTGTTCGAGTTCGTCGGGCTTGGGCGCCGGACCCCGCAAGAACTTCACGGAACGGCGCGTGGTCAGGGCGTGCAGCGGAGTGGCGGTAGTGGTTACGGTCATTGATTCGGGCGCAAATGGGAAAGAAACAGATTCTCATATTAAGCGATGAGGGCGGCTGGAGCGGGTATCCCCCGCCCCGCAGCAAGGGCATCAGCCCAAGTGCGTATGCCGCTCCTGGCGCTCTTCGACCTGCATTTCGGACAAGCCGTGCAGGATGCCGCAGTCTTCCGCGTCGGGCCGCGCCGACAGGCAGCGCTGGCGCAATTCGGTCAGTTGCGTCTTCAACTGCGTCAGTTCGGCGATGCGTTCATCCACGTGGGAAATGTGTTCGTCGAACAGCTCATTAATAGGGCCGCATCCCGTTTGATGATTGTCGGCCAGGGACAGGATGGCGCGGATCTCGTCCTGCGTCATGTCCAGCGCCCGGCAGTTGCGGATCAGGCGCAGCCTTTCCAGATGGGGCTGCCCATAACTGCGGTAGTTATTCAGGCCGCGCTCCGGCGCGGGCAGTAGCCCTTCTTTTTCGTAGTACCTGACGGTTTCGACCGTGGTACCGGCCGCCGTGGCCAATTCGCCAATACGCATCGCGCCTCCCTGGATCGCATCCGAGTGAATTAAGGGGTTGACCCTATAGTAACTCCAAGGTGTGGAATACGGCCATCTGCTTACACAAGGCGAAGAAGATGTCCCTCCCACCAGTCAAATCCCTACAACCCCTGCCCGCCAAGCAAGAAGACGCCTGCTGCGCAGGCGGCGGACACGCGCGGGGCAAGGCGGGGCACGATCACGCCGGTCATGATCATTCCGAACACGATCATTCCGGTCACGATCATGCGGGCCACGACCATTCGAACGAGCACGCTCATGACCACAAGCATGACCATGCCCATGATCACGGCCATCGCCATGCGCAACCGGAAGCCGCCTGCTGCGGCCACGCCCACAGCATGGAGAACCTCTCGCTGTCGAGCGACGGCGGCGCCACGCTTGCCGCCGGCCCCGGCCAGTTGCTGGCCCGCCTGCGCATTGGGCAGATGGACTGCCCCACCGAGGAAACACTGATCCGCAAGAAGCTCGACGGCCTGGACGGGGTGCATGCGCTGGACTTCAACCTGATGCAGCGCGTGCTGACGGTCGTGCACGCCGAGGGCGCGCTGGACCGCATCATGGCTGCCATCAAGTCGCTGGACATGACGCCGGAACCGCTGGCCGACGGGGCGCCCCGCACCCCTGCCCCCGCCGCCAAGCCCGTGAACTGGTGGCTGATCGGCGGTTCGGGCGTACTGGCCGCCCTGTCCGAGTTTTCGCATTTCGCCGGCTGGCCGCTGGGCATCACGGCGGCATTTGCCGTGGCTGCCATTCTGGCTTGCGGGGTCACCACCTATCGCAAAGGCTGGATCGCCGTGCGCAACGGCAACCTCAACATCAACGCCTTGATGAGCATCGCCGTGACCGGCGCCGTGCTGATCGGCCAGTGGCCCGAAGCCGCCATGGTGATGTTCCTGTTCAACGTGGCCGAACTGATCGAAGCCCGGTCGCTGGACCGCGCGCGCAACGCCATCCGCGGCCTGCTGGACCTGGCGCCGGAAACGGCGACAGTGCGCCAGGCCGACGGCCGCTGGCTTGAAGTGCCTGCCGCGCAGCTGCAGGTGGACGATGTGGTGCGCGTGCGTCCGGGCGAACGCATCGCTGCCGATGGCATCATCGTCAGCGGCAGCTCGGCCGTGGACCAGTCGCCCATCACCGGCGAAAGCCTGCCCGTGGAAAAAGGGCAGGACGATCCCGTCTTCGCCGCCACCGTGAACGCGTCGGGCTCGTTCGAATACCGCGTAACCGCGGCCGCCGGCAACACGACGCTGGCCCGCATCATCCACGCGGTCGAGCAAGCCCAGGGCGCGCGCGCCCCCACCCAGCGCTTCATCGACCGCTTCTCGCGCATCTACACGCCCGCCGTGGTGGGCGTGGCGCTGCTGGTCGCCGTAGTGCCTCCCCTGCTGTGGGATCAACCGTGGTTCGACGCGATCTACCGCGCCCTGGCGCTGCTGATCATCGCCTGCCCATGCGCACTGGTGATCTCCACGCCGGTCAGCATCGTCAGCGGCCTGACCGCGGCATCGCGGCGCGGCATCCTGGTCAAGGGCGGCGTCTATCTGGAAGAAGGTCGCAACCTGAAGTGGCTGGCGCTGGACAAGACCGGCACCCTGACGCACGGCAAACCGGTGCAGACCGATCTGCAGGATTGGGACGTGTCCGACCAGACCCGTCAGCCTGCGGCCCTGATCGCCGCCAGCCTGGCCGCCCGTTCCGACCACCCCGTCTCGTTGGCGGTGGCCAATGCGGCACGCGATGAAGGCAAGATCTTGCTGGACGTCGAGGCTTTCACGGCCCTGCCCGGGCGCGGCGTCAGCGCGCAGATCGACGGCGTGACCTATCAATTGGGCAACCGCCGCCTGATGCGCGAACTGGGCGTGTCCAGCCCCAAGCTGGAAGCGCGCCTGGATGAACTGGAACGCCAAGGCAAAAGCGCGATCGCGCTGACCGACGGCCTTCGCGTCATGGCGTTGGCCGCCGTGGCCGACACCGTCAAGCCGACCAGCGCGGCCGCCATTGCCGACCTGCATGCGCTGGGCGTGCGGACCCTGATGCTGACGGGCGACAACACCCCCACCGCGCAGGCCATCGCCAAACAAGTGGGCATCGACGAAGCCCGTGGCGATCAACTGCCCGAAGACAAGCTGGCCGCCATCGAAAGCAAGCTGGCGCCCAGCGGGCGGGTGGGCATGGTGGGCGACGGCATCAACGACGCCCCCGCGCTGGCCCGCGCTGATATCGGCTTTGCCATGGGTGCGGCCGGCACGGGCACCGCCATCGAAACGGCCGACGTGGCCCTGATGGACGACGACCTGCGCAAGATCGGCACCTTCCTGCGCTTGTCGCGCGCCACGCATCGCGTGCTGATCCAGAACATCACGCTGGCGCTCGGCATCAAGGTAGTGTTCCTGACGCTGGCCATGACCGGCCAGGCGACGCTATGGATGGCGGTCTTCGCCGATGTAGGCGCCAGCCTGCTGGTGGTCGCCAATGGCCTGCGCCTGCTGCGCGCCGCGGCGTAAGCCGAAGCGCGAGAGGACGGGAAGTAATAAGACAGGTCGGAATAAGACGAAAGACGGACGGACGGGCCTCAGCCCGTCTGTTCTTCCTGAGGCCAGTCGCGCAGCACGGGTGCATCCGGCGCGCCGGGGCCGACATCACGCAGGTGCTCGTGCTGCAGCAGTGCCATGCGATAGGCGTCGCGATAAGCGCCGTTGGAGAAAAACTCTTCCTTCAACAGGCCTTCGATCTGGAAGCCGCAGCGTTCGTACACGTGCACGGCCGCGATGTTGTCCTTGTCCACTACCAGGTAGACCTTGTGCAGGTTCAGCACGCGGAACGCGTAGCCCACCGCAATGCGGGTCGCCGCTTTGGCGTAGCCCCGGCCCTGATAGCTGGGCGCGATGATGATCTGGAATTCAGCGCGGCGGTGGATGTAGTCGATTTCTACCAGCTCCACCAGGCCGGCCGGTTGGCCGGTGTCGTGCTCGATGATGAAACGCCGCTCGTTCTGGTCGTGCAAGTGGCGGTCATAGAGGGCAACCAGTTCGTCATAGGCCTCGTAGGGCTCTTCGAACCAATAACGCATGATGACGTCGTTATTGTTGATCTTGTGCACGAAGTGCAGGTCGCCGCGCTCCAGGGGGCGTATTTTGATATCGGATATTACCGACATAGAAACCTCCGAAAGTGCCGTCATTGTAGTCGAATCTGCCTCAAGACGCCCTTTTCATGGGTATTTTGGTATTTTATCGGCCTTTTATGCGGCTCTCAGACCATAATTGGCTTAAAAGCATTGCCATTGCTTGATCTGAAAATAAATAACCATTGAAAAAGTAACGCCATGCGACGCGCCGAACCCGGCACGGAACGCGGGAATCGTCCGTCCACGCGGTCACGGCCCTAGCCGTTTTTTTTCGGTGCTTGCCTGCCTCTCTCATGCCACACTGCCGGGTGTTGCGCGCTATCACAATGAACAAGAGGAAAAGACATGCATATCCTGGTGGCAGGCTTTCAGCACGAGACCAATACCTTTGCGCCCTCCAAGGCGGGCTACGACAACTTCGTCCGGGGTGAAGGCTTTCCCGCCATGGTGCGTGGCGAAGACGTGCTGGCGCTGCGCGCAGTCAATATTCCCGCGGGCGGCTTCATCAACGCCATCGAGTCGCAGGGCCACACCGTGCATCCCGTGATCTGGGCCGGGGCCAGCCCGTCCGCCCACGTCACCCGCGACGCCTACGAGCGCATCGCCGGCGAAATCGTGGAAGCCGCGCGCAAGGGCCCTTACGACGCCGTCTACCTGGACCTGCACGGCGCCATGGTCACCGAACACCTGGATGACGGCGAAGGCGAATTGCTGGCCCGCGTGCGCGGGATCGTGGGGCCGGACGTGCCGGTCATCGCCAGCCTGGACCTGCACGCCAACGTCACGGCGCAGATGCTGCACGAGGCCGACGGCCTGGCGGCCTTCCGCACGTACCCGCATGTGGACATGGCCGACACCGGCGAACACGCCGCGCGCTTGCTGTTGGCCCGTATCGCGGCCGGCAGCCAATGGGCTCGCAGCGAACGCCGCCTGCCCTTCCTGATCCCCATCAACGGCATGTGCACGATGCTGCAGCCGTCGCAGGGCGTGTACGAGGTGCTGGCGCAACTGGAACAGACGCCGGGCGTCGCCTCGATCTCGTTCGCGCCCGGCTTTCCGGCGGCGGACTTTCCGGAATGCGGCCCGGTGGTCTGGGCTTACGGCACGGATGCCGCGGCGGTGGAACAGGTCACCGAAGCGCTGTACCAGCGCGTGATGGAACTCGAACCGCAATGGTCGCCCGACTTCCTGGAACCGGCCGACGCGGTACGACGCGCGCAGGCCTTGACGGCGGGCGCATCACGCCCCGTCGTCATTGCCGACACCCAGGACAATCCCGGCGCAGGCGGCGACGCCAACACGACGGGCATGCTGCGCGCGCTGGTCGAAGCGGATGCGCAGAACGCGGCGCTTGGCCTCTTCTATGATCCGGCAGCCGTGCAAGCCGCGACGGCCGCTGGCGTCGGCAAGACTGTGTCGCTACGCCTGGGCGGCCAATCGGGCGTCGCGGGCGACATGGCATTCGAAGGCGAATTCGTGGTGGAAACGCTATCGCCCGGCAAGCTGCGCTTTGACGGGCCGATGATGCATGGGATGGATGTGGACCTGGGAGCGGTCGCGGGCTTGCGGATCGGCGGCGTGCGCGTCGTGGTCAGCGCCTGCAAGGCGCAGATGCTGGACCGCAACCTGTTCCGCGTGGGCGGCGTGCAGCCCGAAGACATGGCGATCCTGGTAGTGAAGAGTTCCGTGCATTTCCGGGCCGACTTCCAGCCCATCGCGCACGAGGTGCTGGTGGCCAAGGCGCCGGGCCCGATGCAGGCCGACCCGGCGGACTTGCCCTGGACCCGCTTGCAGCCGGGCATCCGCGTCCGGCCGCTGGGGCAGCCCTTCGCCCGCCGGTAGCCAGCCGGTAGCCAGCCGATAAACGGCGCCTGGCCCGGCAGGCTTACTTGAGCTTACCCTGAGGGCTGACGAAATCTTCCAGCGTCAGCCCTTTCTCTTTCAGGATGGCCTCCAGCAGCGGTTGCAGCTTGCCCAGGCTTTCCTGCACCGTCTCGCGCACGGTATCCACCACCACCTGGGTGCTGCGTTCGATTTCGATATTGACGAAGTCGCCCACCTGCTTGTCTTCGAAGACTGTCATGCGGCGGGTTTCGGGAATCAGCCAGACCTCGAACCAGCCTTCGGCGCGGTTCACTTCCGACACGGTCAGGCTGGCGCCGTTGATGGCGATATAGCCCTTGGCGAACACGTACTTGCGGAAGTCTTCAGGGATGCTGAAACGCATCAGGCGATTGGTGTCGGACGACTTCACCATGACCACTTCGGACGTGAAGTCCACATGGCCGGACAAGGGGTGCCCGCCGATCTCGGCCCCGTCGCGGGCGGCGCGCTCGACGTTGGCGCGATCGCCTTCGACGTAGCTGCCCAGCGTGGTGATGGCCAGGCTTTGCAGCATGACATCGAAGGTCGCCTGGTTATCTGACAGCAGTTCCGTGACGGTCAGGCAAACGCCGTCCGTCGAGACGCTGGCGCCAATGGCCAGGTCAACGCAGAAACCAGGGGGGAAATCCAGCGTGAAGGTGCGCAGGCCTTCGCGATCCGCGATCTTCGCGATCTTCGCGGTGCCTTGAACAATACCGGTGAACATACGGATCCTGAATACGGGGCGGCAGGCCCCTGAAGCAAAACATCAACGTTAACCGATATTTTGCCAGGAGCCGCCCCGCAAGGCCGGGTGGCGGACGCCACCCGCCGCGCGATCAATGACGGATCGCGATGGTCTTCAGGGTGGTGAAGCCGTACAGCGCTTCAAAGCCCTTTTCACGGCCATAGCCGGATTGGCGCGAACCGCCGAACGGCAGCTCCACGCCGCCGCCGGCGCCGTAGTTGTTGACGAACACCTGGCCGGCGCGCAGCTTGCGGGCCAGGCGCATCTGGCGCGCGCCATCGCGGGTCCACACGCCGGCCACCAGGCCGTACAGCGTGCCGTTGGCGATCTCCAGCGCTTCTTCCTCGGTGTCGAACACCATCGCGGCCAGCACCGGGCCGAACACTTCTTCCTGCGCCAGGCGGCTGTCGGGCGGCACGTCGCGGAACAGCACGGGCGGCTGGTAGTAGCCGGATTCCGGCGTGCCGTCCTTCAGCTTGCCGCGCGCGGCAACCTTCAAGCCTTCGCTTTCGGCCTCGGCCAGGAAACCCCGCACGCGGTCATGCTGGCGAGCGCTGATCAGCGGGCCCACGTCCAGGTCTTGCGCGGCCGGGCCGGTGACGGTGGCCGAGAAGGCCTCCGACAGACGCTTGATCACGGTCTCATACACGCCGCGCTGAATCAGCACGCGGCTGCCGGCCGAGCAGGTCTGGCCGGCGTTCTGGATGATGGCGGCCAGCAGCACCGGCATGGCGGCGTCCAGGTCGGCGTCGTCGAACACGACCTGCGGCGACTTGCCACCCAGTTCCAGCGTGACCGGCACATGGTTTTCCGCCGCGGCGTGCGCCACCATCTTGCCAGTCTGCGGCGAACCGGTGAACGAGATGTGGTCGATGCCCGGATGCGCGGTCAACGCAGCGCCGGCTTCATGGCCGTAGCCGGTGACGATGTTCAACGCGCCGGCGGGCAGGCCCACTTCGGCAGCGATCTCGGCCAGTTTCAACAGCGACAGGCACGCGTCTTCGGCGGGCTTGACCACGCAGGCGTTGCCCGCGGCCAGCGCCGCGCCGACGCTGCGGCCGAAGATCTGCAGGGGGTAGTTCCAGGGCACGATGTGGCCCGTCACGCCATGCGCTTCGCGTACGGTCAGCACGGTGAAGCCCGGGGTGTAGGGAATGGTCTCGCCATGCAGCTTGTCGACCGCGCCGGCATAGAACTCGAAATAGCGTGCAACCGCCGCGGCGTCCGCGCGAGCCTGCTTGATGGGCTTGCCCGTATCGGCCGATTCCAGCTGCGCCAGTTCTTCCTGGCGGTCCAGCAGCGCAAACGCGATGCGCATCAGCAACCGGCTGCGCGCGGCGGGCGCCATCTGGCCCCACTCGCCTTCAAACGCCTGGCGGGCGGCCTGCACGGCGCGGTCGATATCTGCCTCGCCCGACCGGGCGATCGCCTCGAAGGCCTTGCCATCGGACGGGTTCAGGACGGGAATGGTTTCACCGGCGGCAGCAGCCACCCATTCATTGGCGATAAAGTTCTTCTGAGTCACGATGTGCGGAGTAAAGTAGCGGCCGGACGGCCGGTTGCGGAAAAGGCGCCGACGCGCGTGCAGCGTCTCGGGCAGGAATCCATGAGGTTTCAAGCAAGGTACGAGAGGCCGCCGCAACTTGTCAATTGAATTGACAGCTTTTGTCCCAAGCTTCAGGACATTTTTCTGACGCCTCGGGTAATCCCTAATATTTCAGGGATTTATACTGGAAGCCCACCCCGCCGCGGCTTGTCATCACGAATGACAAACCCGGCATATTCATCAGGAGCGCCCCGATGAGCGACGTGCGTGACCCGCAGCTGGAATCGTTGTTGGAAGCCGCCGCCCGCCCCCGTCCCGAACTGGACGTGCTGGCCGAAGTGGCCTCTGGCCTGGGCTATGTGCGCGCCGAGCGCTTTGCCGAACGCGTCTATGAAAGCCTGTTCTACGCCATCGCCACCGGCAAGATCGCGCCCGGCAACAAGCTGCCCACCGAACTGGAACTGGCCGCGCTGTTCGAGGTGTCGCGCCCTGTGGTCCGGCAAGCACTCGACCGATTGCGCGAAGACCAGTTGGTCGACTCCATCCGCGGATCAGGCACCTATGTGCGCGCCAAGCCCGACCTGATGGGCGGCATGCCCGCCGTGGACCCTGCGCGCCGCGTCGGCCACATTCTGGAAGGCCTGGAGCTGCGCATGGTGATCGAGCCCGAATGCGCCTACCTGGCCGCCCTGCGTCGCACCACCGACGACCTGCGCGAGATGGACCGCATGCTGACGGGCTACGAAGAGGCCGACGCCTCAGGCGCCATCGCCCACCACCACGACTACGGCTTTCACCGTGCCATCGCGGCGGCCACCAGCAACCAGCGCTTCGTCCAGGTCCTGAAATCGCTGGAGTACGACGTCAGCCACGCCGTGAACGTCATGCGCCACCTGGTCCACAGCGAACCCTGGAAACGCACGCGCGCCGCAATCGACGAGCACCGTCACATCTACCGCCTGATCCGGGACCAGGACGCCGACGGCGCCCGCAACGTCATGCGCGCGCATATCGAAAAGGCCAAAAGCCGGATGCTCAACAGCGGCTCGGAGCATTGACCCGCTTGCGCGGCGGGTTTGCGCCCATCAATTCCGCGTCCACCCGGCCTTGGGGTCGCGCTTGTCGTGCAAGTAGTCCCATTCGGTATCGCAAACCCCGCAGACAAAAGCTTCGTGGTTCGCCTTGCGGGTGACGGCCGCCAGGCTGCGCACTGCCCCAAGGCTGATCAGCCCGGCATGGCCGGCCGCCCCGCGCGTTTGCTGCACGATACCCTCGCAGTCACTGCAAATCGCCATTTTCTCCACCTTTCATTATTCTTTCAGTGGAGATACTACAAAATGATACCGGCGATAATGTTCAGCAATTCTCACTAGATTGTTGCGTCGGTGTTTGCCGCGCAGGCCCGGCAAACGGAGCGCGGCGCCCCGCTACACCCTGGGCCACGCAAGGTATCATTCGTCGTTCGCCCGGATGGCCCGCCACGGCCAGTCGCGCATGCTGCATCCAAGCCAGCGGCGTCTTTCCGGAACTTGCTGGCGCAAGCGCCGCAGCACTCGTCAACGACCGATAAGAACCATGAAATTAGCCACCTGGAACGTGAACTCCCTTAACGTGCGCCTGCAGCAAGTCCTGGATTGGCTGGCCGCCAATCCGGTCGACGTGCTGTGCATCCAGGAACTGAAGCTCACTGACGACAAGTTCCCCGAGGCCGCCTTCAAGGAAGCCGGCTACCACGCGGTCTGGGCTGGCCAGAAGACGTACAACGGCGTCGCCATCATTTCGCGCGTGCCCGGCACCTCCATGGTGCGCAATATCCCCGGCTACGAAGACCCCCAGCAGCGCGTCCTGGCCCTGACCTTTCCCAGCCCCGAAGGCGACGTGCGCGTCGTGTGCGCCTACTGCCCCAACGGCCAGTCGCTGGATTCGGACAAGTACGTCTACAAGCTGGCCTGGTACGAAGCCATGCACAACTGGTTGGCCGAAGAGATCAAGCAGTACCCGCGCCTGGCCGTGCTGGGTGACTACAACATCGCCCCCGCCGACGAAGACGTACACAACCCCGAGAAATGGGAAGGCCAGGTCCTTGTGTCCGAGCCGGAACGCGCCGCGCTGCGTGCTTTGCTCGACCTGGGCCTGACGGACTCCTTCCGCCTGTTCGAACAGCCGGAAAAGTCGTTTTCGTGGTGGGATTACCGCCAGTTCGCCTTCCGTCGCAACGCCGGCCTGCGGATCGACCACGTGCTCTTGTCGGCCCCGCTGGTCAAGCGCTGCATCGCCTGCGTGATCGACAAGGAACCCCGCCGCAATGAGCAGCCGTCGGACCACGCACCGGTGATCGCCACCCTGGAATTCGTCTGAAAATTTTTGTCTGGCGGCGTGTTGCGCGCCGCCAGATTGTTCCTGTATAGTTTTGGTCTTGCTTCATGGGGCGGTAGCTCAGCTGGGAGAGCGTCGCGTTCGCAATGCGAAGGTCGGGAGTTCGATCCTCCTCCGCTCCACCAAATTCCAGAAAAAAGAGCCTTGGACACGGTTGTGTTCCAAGGCTTTTTTGTTTTCTCACCGCCCGCCCTGCGCTCAAGATCCTACACGGAGTCTCGATCCAGCCGACGCACCGCCGCGCTCAGCGTCGCGAAATCGAATTCCTGGCGGCCGCGCCGCAACAAGCGCATCAGCACCGTCGTTGCGACCGGAACGAACGCCGCCAACAGGAAGGATTCCAACAGGAACGTCGGCTTGTCGCCGGGCGCGGGGAAGAAGAACAGGCCCGCCACCAGGCCAGATACCGTCGCGGTGGTCGCGGTCAGGCCGTCATGCTTGCGGCTGAACAAGCCGTAGAACACCGGGAAGGCGGCAGCCGAGCACAGCAGGTCGGCCAACAGGAACAGGTACAGCACGCTGTAGCCCTGGGACGCCACGATCATGACCGGGATGGCCAGCAGCAGCACCGCCCAGCGGGCCAGCCGCTTCATGTCCATGCCGTTGGCGTTGGGCATCAGGCGGCGCATGTCCACCGCGACGATGCTGGACACCGCGCTGATCGCCGTGTCGGCCGTGCTCATCACCAGCGACAGGCCCAGCGGAATCAGCGCGATGACAAACCACGCGGGCGCATGCGGCATGATCACGCTGAACAGCGCGATCGAACTGTCGCCCGCCGGGGCCAGCCCCACGAATGCCAGGCCGAACAAACCCATCAAAAAGATGAACGGGGCAGCCAGGATGCCACCCAACAGGAAGCCGTTGCGCATCGCCCGCGCGTCTTTCGCGGCATAGATGCGCTGCCAGTTGCCCTGGTGAAAGATGCCCGTCAGCAGGATCGCCACGAAAAACGTCAGCCCGGCCTTCACGCCACCCGGATCCGTCACGTCCAGCAATTGGGGCGCCTTGGCCTGCAACGCTTCGATCGTCGGCAATGCGCCGCCCGCCGCCTGCCAGCCGACCACGCACAGGATCACGAGCAAGGGCACGATGACCATCATCTGCACCTGGTCCGTGAAGATCGACGAGCGCAACCCGCCGTACGTCGTGTACAGCAGGGTCGTGCCCATCACGATGGCCGCAGTCGCCCACAGCGGCACCGGCGCCAGCATGGTGACCAGTTTGGCGATCGCGGTCACTTCGGCCGACAAGGCGATGAAGAGATAGAACAGCATGATGAAGAGCGCCAGCCCGTACATGGGCCGGCCATAGCGCGCCATCAGGAATTCAGTCAGCGTGTGCCCGTGCGGGATCAGTTCGCGCATGCGCCGCCCCAGCGGAATCATGACCAGGCGCGGCGACATGGAACCCAGCGCATAGCCGATCACCGCGGCCAGGCCCCCCCAAGTCGCGGCCTGTGCCGGCGAGAACAGGATCCAGGCGCCCAAGGTGGACGCCATCAGTGTCAGGATGGTGCCGAAGGCGCCCTGGCTGTTGCGGGCCACGATGTAGTCTTCCAGCGTGCCGCGCTTGCGCCGCGTGTAGAGCACACTAGCCAGCGCGAAACCGCCTGAAAACAGCAGCAGCCACATCAAGGCGGTGGATTGGGTCAACATGGTGGTACAGCCCTCCCGCGACCGGCCGGCAGCCGGGCGCGCGACAAAGCGGCCCGACTGGATGTTGGGGCCGCAAGATGGATGAAAAGCTAGGGAGGGCGCACGAGTCGTGCGATGTCCTTCCCTTCGCCGGCATTACCCGGATCAGGTTCAAAGGGTTACCGCGATGACGCGGAGTCTCAGCCCGAAACAGGGCTCCCCCAGGAATTGCCGCAAGATTAGGAGAGCGGCGAGGCAATGTCAACGCATGGTTTCATGCTAAGTTCGCCCGCTTGCGGCACCCGTTTGCGTGCCTGCCGATGGAAACGACGAGCCCGATCATGTCACCTGCACACTCCGCCCCCGCCCTGAACGAACAACTGGTCATTATCACGGGCGGCGCCCGCGGCCTGGGCGCGCACATCACGCGCGCCTTCCTGCGCGAAGGCGCCCGCGTGGTCATCAATTACCTGAACAGCGCCGACGCCGCGCAGGCACTGGCCGCCACCGAGCCAGGTCGGGCGCTAGCCATCCAGGCCGACGTGCGCGACGCGCAAGCGGTGCAAGCGATGGTCGCTCAGGCGCAAAGCCACTTCGGCATGCCGGTCACGACCGTCGTCAACAACGCCCTGCCCGCCTTCCAATTCAATGGCGACGCCCGCCCGCATGCCGACACGCTGACCTGGGACAACCTGAACCAGCAGATCGAAGGCAGCGTGCGCGGTGCGCTGAACACCACGCAGGCAGCATTGCCCGGGATGCGCGGCGCCGGCGTCGGCCGCATCATCAACATTGGCACCAACCTGGTCCAGAACCCCGTCGTGCCCTACCACGACTACACGGCCGCCAAGGCCGCCCTGCTGTCGTTCACGCGCACGTTGTCGCAGGACCTCGGCCCCGACGGCATCACCGTCAACATGGTGTCGGGCGGTTTGCTGCGCACGACCGACGCGTCGGCCGCCACGCCCGAAGCGGTGTTCGACCTGATCGCCGCCAGCACGCCGCTGCGCGCCGTCACCACGCCCGAGCAATTCGCCGACGCCGTGCTGTTCTTCGCCAGCCCCTGGTCGCGCAGCGTGACCGGCCAGAATCTGGTCGTGGACGGCGGGCTCGTCAAGAATTGACAGCCATGATGCACCTGAACCTGTTCATCTTCGGCTGCGGCCACCACCGCGCAGCGTGGCGCCACCCGGATTCAGCGGCCGAACGCCTGGGCGACATCAGCTATTACGAAGCCCTGGCCCGCACCGCCGAGCGCGGCAAGCTGGACGCCATATTCTTCGCCGACGGACAGTCGATGGATAACATCGGCGATGGACCGCGCTGGTATCTGGAACCGCTGACCACCATGGCGGCCATTGCGCGGGCCACGACCCGCATCGGCCTGATCAGCACCGTCTCCAGCACCTTCTTCACGCCCTTCCACGCCGCCCGCATGGTCGCGTCGCTGGACCACATTTCAGGCGGTCGCATGGGCTGGAACGTGGTGACCTCCATGTTCGACGCCGAGGCACGCAACCATGGCTACGAAGCCATGCCTGGACACGACTGGCGTTATGCCCGCGCCGAAGAATTCGTGGATGTCGCGCTCCGGCTGTTCGACTCGTGGGAAGACGAGGCGCTGGCGATCGACCGCGAGGGGGTGTACGGCGTACCTGAACGGGTTCATCCGATTCACCATCACGGCGACCATTTCCTGGTCGACGGCCCGCTGACCGTCCCGCGCCCGCCTCAGGGCCACCCGGTGCTGTTCCAGGCCGGCGCCTCCGACCAGGGTCGCGACCTGGCCGCCCGGCGCGCCGAAGCCATTTACGCCGTGGCGTACGACCTGCCCGCGGCGCAGTCCTATTACCGCGACATCAAGCAGCGCGTGCGCGCCGCAGGCCGCGACGTCTTTGTCCCGATCATGCCGGGCCTGGTCACCTATGTCGGCTCGACCGAAGCCGAAGCCCGGGCCAAGCAACGCGAGCTGGACGTGCTGCTGCCCAGCGATGCGTCTCTGCGCCAATTAGGGACCTTCGTGCTGCAGGACTGCTCCGGGTGGGAACTGGACGCGCCGGTCCCCGCGCTTCCCCCCTTGTCCGATTTCAAGGGACCGAAAGGCCGCTACGCGACCATTCTGCGGATCATCGAGACCGAACAGCCCACCGTGCGCCAGCTGCTGGGCCGGCTAGCCGCCGGCGGCGGACATTGCACCATGGTCGGCACGCCCGAGCAGATCGCGGATCAGATGGAAACCTGGTTCAGAAACGAAGGAGCAGACGGCTTCAATTTGATGCCCCCTGCCTTGCCGGGCGGCATCGACGACTTTGTCGACCACGTCGTTCCCGTCCTGCAGAAGCGCGGGCTGTTTCGCACCGAGTATGAACACAGCACGCTGCGCGGCCATCTAGGGTTACAAAGACCGGCCTGCTGACCGCCCGCCAACCTCTGCAAACCGGGGCAAAACCTGGCCCCGCAACTGCGCATCCGCCGACCGGCGCGATGCGCTTTTTCATGGATCGGCATTATGGATACTCGCACCAAAATGCGATGTCAGCTCAATATAGATGCGATACCGTCTCAATCGCAACGAAATGATAGAAACACTTTATCAATTTGTACGCAATAGCTCGACAATTTTTTCTCGAATAATATCAATGCTTAGTCGTAAAATTTCGAATTCGGAATAACCGGATTTGCGGCGACTGTTGTTCTTAAGCCATAAATGCCGAGTTTTAATATGTGAACCAAGTAACTAAATTTATTGCCGTCAGCCCGCCGTCAGAGAGGGCACTATCAAATCTGGCCCTTATTTGTATATTCCGAACCATTATGTAGTTTTCAGTTTCATGTTTTCCGGTGGCGTTCCCTATTGTTGAGGCCTGGGCTGCTTTCACGGCGCTGAAAGCAGGCAATACAAGCCTTAGAACCGGATGTGGATATGAAACTAACAAAAACTTTGCTCGTAGGCGCGATTCTGGCTGGCATGGCCGGCGCAGCACAGGCTGAGACGTCTGTCACCCTGTACGGTATCGTCGACCTGGGTCTGACCTACCAACGCGGCAAGGTGGGCACCACCGATTCGAATCGTGGCGTGTATGGCGGTGATTACCAATCCCGGATCGGCATGAACGACGGCATCCAGAACGGATCCCGCTTCGGCCTGCGCGGCACGGAAGACCTGGGCGACGGCCTGTCGGCGGTCTTCACGTTGGAAAGCGGCTTCACGGCCAATAACGGCAACCGTTCGCAAGGCGACCGCCTGTTCGGCCGCCAAGCCACCGTCGGCCTGAGCAGCGACCAATGGGGTCTGCTCGAACTGGGCCGTCAGACCAACATCGCCTCCAAGTACTTCGGCGACATCGACCCGTTCTCGCTGGACTATCTGAACGCGAACATGGGTATGGCCTTCAGCGCGGCCAACACGGTTCGCTATGACAACATGGTCATGTACCAGACCCCGGTCTGGAGCGGTTTCCAGGGCGGCGTGGGCTATTCGTTCTCGACCGATGACGTCGAAGGCCCGACCGGCTTCAAGACCAAGGAAAACAACCGCGCCATCACGGCTGGCGTGCGCTACGACAACGGCCCCTTGAAGTTGGCCCTGTCGTACGACGTGCAATACCGCAAGCCGAACCAGCCGCAACCGCAGCAGTTCATCATCGGCGGCGCCTACGACTTCGAAGTGGTCAAGCTGTCGCTGGCCTATGGCCGTTCGGAAGACGGCGTGTTCGCCGGCCAAGACTTCTCGCTGATGGGCGGCCGCCAGCAAGCCGGTGGCTCCGCCATGGGCCAAGGCTTCACCAATGGCCGCTTCACGTGGGACGGCCTGCGCATCAATTCGTACATGGTCGGCGTGAGCGCGCCGATCGGCGGCGCCAGCAACGTCTTCGCGTCGTGGCAGCGTGCTGATCCGAACAAGAACCTGTACGCCATGGACATCTACAGCCTGGGCTACACGTACGATCTGTCCAAGCGGACCAACCTGTACGCCCTGGCGTCCTACGCCGATGGCGCCGCTTTCATCGACGGCAACAAGATGAGCACGGTTGGCGTCGGTATCCGCCATCGCTTCTAAGCAGGCGACGGGCCGCCCTAACTGAGCAGAGTCGGGGCGCCCTTTCTGACTTCAGGCCATCCCACATGGGATGGCCTTTTTTTCGTCTTTACGGGTAGTAGCCGGGGAGGCGTTGCCAGGGGAGTCGCTGGCAACGGATCAGCTGCCAGCGGCTATCCCGCCAGAGCGGCGGGTTCGGCGTGTTTGGCGGGGCGGGGCTGCGCTTGCGGTGCGGGCGTGGCAGGACGCGCGCGAGGGGCTGCTTGACGAGTGGCGATCCAGTCGTAGAGAACAACGCCAGGGTGGCGTAACAGGGTCGCACCGATGGCGACCGCAACAATCAGGGCAATACTCAGGGCCAACCAGAACATCTTGGCGCCCTCCTTCAAAATCGCCCGGTTCTGATACCAGGCCCAAAACCCACGTGAAAAATGCGCACGCGTGAAGCGCTTAAGAGTGTAATGTACTCTACATTACAAACCCGAAGTGGAGTAAATTGGTCCGATATCACGCTTCGGAAACGGGGAGAAACGGGTGAACTGTGATTCGACCGATTCGACGTCGCGCGCGCGGACCAGCAAGGGCGACGCCCGGCGCTTGCGGCTGCTGGAAGTGGCCAGCCAGTCGCTGCTGGAGCACGGTTACGCACAGACTTCCATCCAGCGCATCGTGCAGCAGGCCGGGGGGTCCGCCGCAACGGCTTATCAGCTATTCGGTAACAAAGAAGGCATGCTGGCCGCGGTGTTGCAGTACGAGTTGGACAATTTGCGGTCCGCGGTGTTCCTGGCGACACCTCCTCGCCAAGCTGTTGGGGCAGCCCTGCACGATCTGGCCGTGCGCCTGCTGGCCTATGCCGTCCAACCCAGGTCGGCCGCCCTGCACCGCTTGCTGGTGTCGGAATGCCACCGGATGCCTCAACTGGCCGCGGCTTTGCAGGAGGCGGTGGACCGCCAGGTCCACACACCGCTGGAACAGTGCCTGCGGCACGCCTGCGAACAGGGCGAACTCAAGATCGACGACCCGCGCCAAGCCGCGCTGACCCTGGGCAACCTGATCAACGGTATCGCGTTCCATGCCCGGTTGGTCGGCGGTTACGCCGAGGGCCCGCACGCCGATCACCTGGCCACCTGCCATTACGGCGTCGACGCCCTGCTGCGCGCCTATCAGGTGTAGCAGGCGTCGGCGCTATGGGGTTGCGCCCGCTGGCGCGGGCGCATCATGCCGGCGGATCTGGCGGGAAAACGCCACGGCGTCACCGCCCGGGGCGGCAAGCGGGCCGACTGCGGCCTGCCGGCGCAAGACCTCCAACGGCACGCTGGCATCCAGCCCACCCTGCTCGTACAGGTACTCAGGCAGATAGCCCGACAGCAGGATGCGGAAGTCCAGCGGCAAGCCCGGTACGATGGCGCGCACCATTTGATAGACCAGCGTCGTGCAGTTGGCGGTGACCGTGTGATAGAAGCGGGGCGTATCGACCAGCGCGTTGGCGGTGGTGACGTACGACAGGAACAATTCGCGCATGGCGGGCACGGGCATGCGCACCGGATACAGGTAGACGCTTTCGCCGCGTGGACCTGCGCGGACATACAGGATGTCGCGCTCTTCGGCGGCCACCACGCTTAGTTCAAACTGCTTGAAAAACCCGCCGATCTCCGAGAATTGCTCGCCGCGCTCTTTGCGGATCTCGACCGAGAACACCACGTGACGGCCGTCCGCGAAACCGAACGACACCAGCGTATGCGCGATCGCCGGGCCTGCCCAGTACGACAGCGCCATGTCCACCGACACCAGTTGGTCCAGGTCGTATTGACGGGTTTCCCAACGTACGGTGTAGTCGTTGTCCGAGCGCCAATCGAAATTGCGCACGTTCTCAAGCGTGACGATCGGCCCATGGACCGTGCCCCGAAGCATCTTCGCCACATCATCGGCCCAGATGCGGTCATTGGACGGCGCAAGCGTCTGCCACCATCCGCACAGCGCAACCAAGCCGGCCACGTAGGCCCATGCGGCGCGCCGGCGCCACGGGTCCGCCCGCCACAGGGCAATCAGCGCCCCGACGCACAGCACCGCCCAGAGCAGGATGGCCGCAGCCTTGCCCCATCGTCCGCCCGGCGCCTGATAAACCAGCGCCAAGACGCCCCACACGGCGGATGCCGCGACCAGCAGGCTGCCGATGAGGCGTCCTGCGATGGAGGCGCCACGGCGCAGCCAACCGCCGCGGGCCGACTGGCTAGCCGCCTGCATGCTGGCTCACGATTTCCAGGACGCCGTTGATCACGAATTGGACGCCCATGCAGACCAGCAGGAAGCCCATGACGCGCGAGATCGCTTCGACGCCGCTTTGGCCGATCACGGCCACGATGCGGCCTGCCGAACGCAGGCACACCCAGAAGAAGACACCGAGCAACGCGAACACGATGATGGGGGTCACCGCGATCACCCACGGCGCGTAGTCGGGCGTGATAGCGGTATCCACGGACGCGGCACCGCTGATGATCATGGCGATGGTGCCCGGCCCCGCCGTGCCGGGCAGCGCCAGCGGTACGAACGCGATGTTCGGTGTTTGCCGCTGCTGCGCGTCGGCCGCCGCCTCGGATTCCAGCGTGCGCGACTCGGCAGGCGGAAACAGCATGCTGAACCCGATACTGACCACGATCAGGCCGCCGGCGATGCGCAAGCCCGGGATCGAGATGCCGAAGGTGTGCATGATCCACGCGCCCGCGTAATAGGTCACCAGCATGATGCCGACGACATAGAAGGCGGCCTGGGTAACCTGGCGTTCACGCTCTTTGTAGGGGATCTGCTGGCCAAGGGACAACAGCAGCGTCATGGAAGTCAGCGGATTGGCCAGCGGCAGCATCAGCGCCAGACCAAGGCTGATCAGCTTGCCCAGTTGGATCAGGTCATCAATCATGGAACTCACAACAAAAATTGGCGCGCGCCGCAACGGGCGGCTTGCCTGGTTCAACGGTTCAATCGTGTAATGCACTCTACCTTACACACTTCTCGCCGAACTTTGACGCTGATCCCCAAACCCCTGCTTGGCGCGCTACTCGCGCTGGCGCCGCTTGCCCAGCCCGCGCTTGCCGCCGGCATGAATTGCGCGCAAGCCAAGACCCCAACCGAACTGACCATCTGCGCCGACGCGGACCTGCTGCACCAAGACAGCGAGCTGTCGGCGGCATACGGCAAACTGGGGGCTGCCCGCCCCGACGGACGCGAGGCCTTGCGCCAGGACCAGCGCGACTGGCTCCGCGCGCGCAACCGATGCGGCGCCCAGGCCAACTGCATCCGCGACCAATATCTGTTGCGCCTGAGCGCGTTGCAGGACATGTTGCGCAGCGCCACCGCCTACGTGCCGGACGAGACCGACCGACTGGCGCTGGAAGACTTGCGCCAGGCCATGGAAGCCGCCAGCCGGACGAACGCCGAGTTTCCCGTGGAAGACACGTTGGCGGCGCTATCCGTCAAGACCGGCGCGACGACCTTCGCCAATGTGCGCGAAAACGACGATGACGACTTGGCCAAATTCCCCATCAAGCGACCCGAGGGCGTCACGCCGGACGAATGGCAGGCCTTGCAGGCCTCCGGCATCGACGCCGGCGGCGAGAACGGCGTCGCGTCCTACACCTTGATGGATCTGGATGGCGATGGCCAGCGCGACCTGGTGGTGGATTCGTACACGGGTGGCACAGGCCTGTTCTCGGACGTCAGCGCGCTGCGCCGCAATGGTGGGCGCTATACCGAGGCTGTCGGCGCCAATGGCGAAGCCGCGTCCGGCCTGTACACACTGAACGGCCGCGGCTCGAACCAGGCCGGCGAGTGGATCCGCCTGCGCGGCCGCGTCTACGCGGCCTACCGCAACAGCACCTATGGCGTGGATCACATCCACCTGCTGCGCCCCTTCCACGCCGTGGGCGAGGTGCCCACGCTGACGGTGCAATACCGCTATCAACTGCAGGTGCCGAAGGAACAGAAGCGTTCCGACAAAGCCCAGGTTGTGGTGCTGGACGACGCCATGCATGCCGGCCTGACGCAGGCATTGGCCCGGATCGACCCCGAATCCGCGCGTGGCGAAGGCTCGACCAGCCAGCCCGGCGCGCCGGCCCGGCCGCTGTGCCCCATTCCCGCGGGCGTGAAAGAGGACGAGCGGGACCGCTACTACCAATACGGCCCGGGGCACTATTCCTACGAGACCGTGGCCGATGTCGCGGTGCACGTCGGCGCGCGCTGCTATGTCGGACGGCTGATCGATTGGTTCGGCAGCTACGACGCGAAATCCGGCCTGTCGGCCATGATGTGGGTGCGTTCTTCCGAAGCGGACGGCGCCGAAGAGGAATTCTCCGTGCAGGGCAGGCGCCGCGCCATCCGTTTCGGGACCTCGGTCGGACCGATCTAGAACGACGGCGGCCGATCGGCCGCCGTCTGCCCTGCCCGCCGTCGGGCACGGGCGCCTGCGTTGGCGCTTAGTAGCCCAACGCCGCGCCGGCAGGCGCCCGGTTGTCGTGGCCGCCGAAGATCAGGCCCCGATCGCGGTCCACCACGATCGCGTCGGCCACGCTCCAGTTTTCCTCGACTTTGAACGTGTGGCCCATTTTTTCAAGCAACGCCTGCGTGTCCGGCGACAGCGCGCCCGCTTCCAGATAGGCGGTATCCGGCAGCCATTGATGATGGATGCGCGGCGCGTCGACGGCGGCTTGCACATCCATGCCGTAATCGATGACGTTGAGGATGGTCTGCAAGGTCGTCGTAATGATGCGCGGGCCGCCGGGGCTGCCCGTCACCATGTAGACCTTGCCGTCCTTGAGCACCACCGTGGGCGTCATGGAGCTGAGCGAACGCTTGGCCGGGGCAATCGCGTTGGCCTTGCCCTGGATCAGGCCGAAGACATTGGGTGCGCCCACTTTGGCCGTGAAGCCTTCCATAGTGTCGTTCAGAAAGAAGCCTGCGTCGCCCGCCACCTTGCCCGTGCCGAAGCGCAGGCCCAGCGAATACGTGACGGACACCGCATTGCCCGCGTGGTCGACGATCGAGTAATGGGTGGTGTGGCTGCCTTCCTTGACCGGCGTGCCGCCCTTGATCGCCGACGAGGGCGTCGCGCGGCCCAGATCGATGCTGGCGCGCACCTGTTGCGCGTAGGATTTCGAGATGAGGTTGTCGACCGGGTTCTCGACGAAGCGCGGGTCGCCGAGCTCGACGTTGCGGTCCGCAAACGCGCGGCGTAGGGTTTCGATGTACAGGTGCGTGCTGGCGGCGGAACGCAGGCCCATGTCTTTGAGCGACACGTTTTCCAGCACGTTCAGGCTTTCGCACAGCGAAATACCGCCTGAGCTTGGTGGCGCCGCGGACACCAGTTCATAACCCCGGTAGCTGCAGTGGATGGGCTTGTAGGTCAGCGCCTTGTACTGTGCAAAGTCCTCGGGTGCGAAAATGCCGCCGCCCGCCTTGCTGGCGCGCACGGTTTCGTCCGCGATCCACCCTTGATAGAACGCCTTCGGGCCGTTGTCGGCGATGGTCTGCAAGGTCTTGGCCAACGCAGGCTGGCGGAACGTTTCACCGGCACGGTAGGGCCGGCCGCCGTTCAGAAAGTACTTGCCGACGTAGGCATCGGTCTTGGCGAAGGTGGTCAGCAGGTCGGCGTGGACCACCACGTCGTCCCATTGAGTCAACGCATAGCCGTCGCGGGCGAGCGCCACTGCCGGCATCACCAGCGGCTTGCTGGGCATGGTGCCATAGTGGTCGCGGGCGTACTCCAGTCCGGCCACGGTGCCCGGCACCGCGGCGCCCAGCCAGGACCGCGACACGGCTTCGCGGCGCACCTTACCCTCCGGGTCCAGGTACATGTCGGCGGTCGCGGCCAGGGGCGCCGCCTCGCGGAAATCGACCATGGTCTCGCGGCCATCGGCCATGCGGATCACCAGGAAGCCGCCCCCACCCAGATTGCCCGCTTGGGGCAAGGTCACGGCCAGCGCATAGCCCACGGCCACGGCCGCGTCTACGGCATTGCCGCCCTGCTTCAGTACGTCCACGCCGATCTGGCTGGCCAGCTTGTGCGCGCTGGCGACCATGCCGTTCTGCCCCTGGGCGGGCGGCGGCGATACCGCCTGGGCGGGCAAGGCAACAAACAGCGCCGATGCGCTCAAGACGGCGCCGAACAACGGATTGCGGGTAAAGCCCTGCATACAACGTCTCCTCATTATTTTTGGATGTCGACGCAGGCCAGCAAGCCCGCGCCGCCAAGCCATTCTGGGAGCCGCCCGGCAACGCCGCAAACGAAAAAAACTACCGCCGCCATTCCGCCCCGTCATGCCGCGGCGCAGCAAGCTGGACCTGCCCGCCCACGCGAAGTAGGACCGGCAGGCCTTTCCTGTCAGGCCGCCTGCGGCGCTTGCCAACGGCTGGCGGCCAGCGCCAGCAGGGCCTCGTCGGCGCCCGCCGCGGCCACCAGTTGCAAGCCCACCGGCATGCCGTTCACCCAGCCCGCAGGCAGGCTGATGGCGGGCAGGCCCAGCACGTTCCAGGGGTTGGTCAAGCCCAGCAAGGTCTCGCGCACACCGGCGCTGCCGGGGCCCGCCACGCTGCGTTGCTGCAAGGCGGGCGCGGTGATGGCGACGGCCGGCAACGCCAGCACATCCACCTGCTGGAACAGCCGCGCGAATTCGGCTTGGAGGCGTGCCCTTTCCTTCAAGGCCCGCACATACTCCCACCCCTGCACCGGGCGCGAGGCCCGCAGGCGTTCCAGCACTTCCGGATCGAACTTGCCGGGTTCGGATTCGACGCGCTCGGCGTGCACCTCATAGGCTTCAGCGCGCTGAATGGCGCCCAGCGCGCTTTGCAAGGCACGCGCGTGCGGCGTGACCTCGGGCGCCGCTTGCACGGCACCGCCCGCAAAGCGTTCCGCTGCCGCCCGCACGCAGGCGGTGACGGCCGCGTCATCGATGGCGAAGGGGACGTTGGCCACCCATCCCATCCGCAGGCTGGCCGTGGCGGCGATGGCGGGAGCGGGAGCAATCGCGCCGCCGCTCAAGGCCTGCATGAAAACCTGCGCGTCTTCCACGCAGTTGGCCAGCACGCCCGGGTCTTCCAGCGTAGGCGCCAACGGGAACACGCCCGCATCCGAGACGCGGCCATGCGTGGGCTTGAAGCCCACCAGGCCGCATAGCGCAGAGGGGACGCGCACGGAACCGCCGGTATCCGTGCCCAGCGCGACCGGCACCATGCCGGCGGCCACTGCGGCGGCACTCCCTGCGCTGGAACCGCCCGTCATCTGGGAGGTGCGCCACGGGTTGCGCGCCGCGCCTTGCACGCTGCGGTCGCCGGTGGGACCGTAGGCGAATTCATGCGTCAGCGTCTTGCCGACGACGATGGCGCCGGCTTCGCGCAGCAGCGCCACGCAGCGCGCGTCCGCCTGCGGCCGGTGGCCGAGGAAATGGGCGGCGCCCATCGTCGTGGGCATGTCGGCCGTATCGACGTTGTCTTTGATGGCGACGGGAATGCCGTGCAATGGCCCCCTCACCTTGCCGCTTGCGCGTTCGGCGTCGCGTTCGCGGGCGGTGGCCAGCGCGGCGGCGATGTCGACGTGGACGAAGGCGTTGAGCTGCGGGTTCAGCCGTTCAATGGCGGCGCCCGCATGGCGCACCAGATCCTCGGCGGTCAGGCTGCCGCTGGCCATGGCCTGTTGCAAGTCGGCGATGCGGCGCCCCCGGAAGAATCCGGGTTCGACGGCAAGCTGCGGGGAAGTCGGGTTGGATTGGGTCATTGGGAAGCTCCCGAAGGCTGGGCCGGACTGGCGGGCATGCGCGGGCCCGCGCCCGGGCGCACCTGAAGCATAGCGACCATGCCGACGGCTGTCGCCACCGATGCGGCGATGAACATCACCGAATAGCCATGGCGCGCCGTCAGGTAGCCCGTCAGGGTCGGCGCCAGGATGGAGGCGATGTTGGCGAAGAAGTGCATCAGGCCGCTGAAGGTGCCCACGCGGTTGGAGGGCGCCGTGTCGATCACGACGGCCCAGTAGACCGAGTTGGGCAAGGCGTTCAGCGCATTGGCCAGGGTCATCAGCGCAATGACGGCAAACACCGATTGCGCCTGCGAGACCAGCAGGAAGCACAGGGTAGTGGCCAGCAGGCAGGCGGCGGCGAACCAGCTGCGGGCGATCTTCAGGCTACCCGTGCGCTTGAAAAGCAGGTCCGAAATGCGGCCGCCCAGCAGCACGGTGATGCAGGCGCCGGTCCAGGGAATCATGCCCATGTACCAGAGGGACGACAGGCTGTAGCCGAAGTTGTCCTGCAGGTACTTGGGCGTCCAGGTCAACAGCAGGAAGTTCACGTACATGAAGGCGAAATAGCCCAGCGTGTTCAGCATTAACGTCTTGCTGCGGAAGAAACTCCACCACGGCAGCACGGGTGCATCGGCGCCTTGGGCGCCAGTGGCCGATTGGGCGCGCGAGGACTGGATTTCGGCCAGTTCCTGCGGGGACACGCGCGGGTTGGTCTCGGGGCGGTCAGTGAAGATGCGCATGAAGAACACCAGCACCAGCAACCCTGCGCCGCCCAGGATGAAGAACATGGCGCGCCAGCTGTCGGTCAGGGTCAGCAGGCCCACGGCCACCGGCGCCGTCAACAAGGCGCCCAGCGGCGTGCTGAGCAGGCCGAACCCGACCACAAAGCCGCGTTCGCGCGTAGTCGCCCAGTTGGCGATGGTCTTGTTGATGATGGAGTACGCCGGTCCTTCAGCCGCACCGAACAGGATGCGGATGGTGGCGAAGCCGGCCAGCGCCGAGCCGCCCAGGAACGCGAGGCCGAAATCCCCCGCCCAGGCGGTGGCGATTTCGAACACGGACCAGGCGACACCGGCCACGATCCAGACTTTGCGCGGGCCGTAGCGGTCGGCCAGCATGCCGCCAAACAGCGCGCCGACCATGTAGCCGTAGCCGAAGTAGCCCAGCACCGAGCCCCAGGCCCCGCGGTCCAGCCCGTACTCGCCGGTGATGTGCGCGGCTGCGTAGGACATGGCGCCGCGGTCGATGTAGTTGATCAGCGCCAGCAGCACGACCATGGTGAAGATCCGGTACCGGAACCGGGAATTCTGGCTTTCAGTTGTCATTGCGATTCGATCCAGTCGTTTTACCCAAACGTTTGGGTTGCGCAATGCTAAGGGGTCCAAACGCAAAAATCGATTCAGTGAAAACCCTAGGTTGCCGAGATATGCCCTGCTGCGCTATTTCCGCGTGTATCCTCCAGCCCCATGAATAAATCGCGCCCTGTCACGCTGCAAAGCCTGGCGCGGCAGCTCGGTTTGAACGTTTCCACCGTGTCGCGCGTCCTGAACGGATCCGCAGACGATGCGCGCGGCGCCGCGGCGCCGGACACGGTGAAACGCATCCGGGCGCTGGCCGCCGAGTTGCACTACCAAACCAATCCCCACGCGGCCAGCCTGAAGACGCGGCGCAGCCGCACGATCGGCGTGCTGGTGCCGCGCTTGTCGGACATGGTGCTGGCCACCATTTACGAAGGCATCGACGAGGCCGCGGCCGAACACGGCTACCTGACTTTCGTGTCCAACACGCAGGACGAACCGGACAAGCAGCGCAAACTGATCGACATGGCGCTGGCGCGCCGCGTGGACGGCCTGATCCTGGGTGACGCGCACAGCGCGCCCGCGAACGCGACGCCCAATCCGCTCCTGGCCGAGCTGGCGCGGCGCGACGTGCCCTTCGTGCTGGTCAGCCGCCATGCCGATCACCATTGCGCGGTCACCTGCGACGACCTGGAAGGCGGCCGGCTGGCCGCCAAGCACCTGTTGGGCATGGGCCACCGCCGCATCGCCGTGATGGTGGGCGAACCCTTCGCCAGCACCGGCCGCGACCGCTCCGAAGGTTTCTTCGCCTACTGCGCGCAGCACGGCGTGGAGGTGCCTGCGCACTGGCGCATTGAAAGCCCGTTCGACACGGACGCCGGCCGCGATATCGGCGCCAGGTTACTGTCGCCCGCCGATCGCCCCACCGCCATCTTCGCCGTCAACGACTTCCTGGCCGTGGGCGTCATGGGCGCTGCCCGCGACCAGGGCCTGGAAGCCGGCCGCGACGTCGCCATCGTGGGCTACAACGACACGCCGCTTGCGGGGGCTCTGCCCATCGGCCTGACCACGATCCATTCGCCCATGCACCAGATGGGCCGGCTGGGCCTGGAACTGCTGCTGCAGAAATTGGCGGGCGGCCAGCCGGACAGCCTGCGGCTGGCGCCCGAACTGGTCGTGCGCGACAGCAGCAACCGCAAGATCGCGGGCTGAGCCGCGCGTCGAAGCCTAGCCGGGCTTGACGGCGTAGGTGGCCAGAAAGGTCGGCACGTAGCGGTCGATCAGGAAACGGGGATTGGGCTGGTGGTCTTCGTGAAAGCCCGCAAGCAGGAATCCCGCTTCCAACTGCCCGCCGATCTGGTCGGCCAGGCTGTGCCCGAATACCACCGCCTCGCCGCGCGCCAGCTTGGCCGCCAGCGCTGCGGCATCCAGGTCGCGGGTGTCGGCATAGGGCAAGGCATAGGCCGGCCGGATCACACCCTGCTTCGCGTAGGCCGGGTCGCGGTCCCCCACGAACACGATCGGGTTGTAGAAGCTGGACAAGAGACGTCCGCCGCGGCGCAAGACGCGGTGGCACTCGCGCCACACGGGGCGCACGTCCGGCACGTACAGGTTCGAGATCGGGTGGAACACGACGTCGAACGACGCGTCGTCAAACACGGACAAGTCGCGCATGTCGCCCTGCACCGCGTCCAGCGCAAGTCCGTCGCGCGCGGCGACGCGGCGGTCCTGGTCCAATTGCTTTTCCGACGCGTCGAACACGGTCACCTGCGCGCCGGCCGCAGCCAGCACCGGCGCCTGCTGGCCGCCCGCCGAAGCCAGGCACAGGATGCGCAGGCCTTGAGGGTGATCGAGCCAACCTTGGGGCAACGGCCCCGGCGTCAGGTGCACCGACCACTTGCCCGCGCGCGCGGCGGCAATGGCCTCGGCCGTGACGGGGCGCGACCACTCGCAATCTTGCGCGGCTAGCTGGTCCCAGGCGGCCTGGTTGTGGGCAAGGAAATCGAAGGAAGAAGAGGCAGTCATGAAGGATCCTGTAAAGCAACTGGCGCGACGCCACACAGAGCGATAGGCACGCCTAAGAATGACGACCGGCTCCGTGGAGCAGGCCTGAGGCGACCGCGGCCCGCAGCGCAAAGGCCGGGCACGGCAGTCTGATTCTTGTCGGCTTTAGAGGATCACTTCGATGCGCTCCTTGAAGATGTGGGAATTCTACCGAAATACCGAACCGGCTTCACGCGCCCGCATTGTCTGTTGCCGCCACCAACACAGCGCGCCCGCCGGCAGCAGCATGCACGCGGCCGCCAGCCACAGGTTTGCCCGCAAGCCCAGCGCGTCCACGCTGGGTACGCCCAGCAAGGAGCCGGCAGCGATACCCAGGTTGAACATCGCCACGAACAGCGCCGTGGCCGCTTCGACGGCGTCCGGGGCCGCCCGCATCATCCAGGCCTGAAGCGATACCGACACGCCGCCGTAGGCCAGCCCCCACGCCACCAACAAGACACCGCTGGCAAATCGCAGATGCCCCAATGCGGCCAGCAACGCCAGCGTCAGCAGCAAGGCAAGCGTGATCGTCAGCAGGACGCGGCCAGGCTGGCGCGCAGCGGCCTCCCCCGCCACGAAATTGCCCGCTACCCCGGCCGCGCCATAGGCGCACAACAGCGGGCCGATCCACGGCTGGCCAAAGCCCTCATGCGACTGCAGCAACGGCCGCACGAAGGTGTAAGCCATGAAATGCCCCGCCACCAGGAACAGGGTGATCGCGAGGCCGAGGCGCACCGCCGGATTGGCCAATTGCGCAGCCAGTTGGCGCGCGGACAAGCTGCGCGGCGCAGGCAGCGGCGGCAAGGCCAGGGCGACCAGCAGCAGCACGGCCGCGCACCCTGCCGCCATCGCGCCGAACGCGGCACGCCAACCCGCCAGGTCGCCAATGAAGGCGCCTAGCGGCACGCCCAGCACCGAGGCCACGGCCACGCCGCCGAAGATGATGGCGGTTGCCGTTCCCACCGACTGGGGCGGGACGATCCTGCCCGCCAGGCCACCGGCGATGGCCCAGATGCCGCCGATGCAGATTCCCACCAGCATCCGCGCCCCCAGGAGCCAGGGCATGGACGGCGCCAGCGCGCTGGCCAGATTGGCGGCGGTCAGCATCGCCAGCAGACCGCAAAGCAGCCAGCGGCGGTCAGCGCCTTTGGCGCCGACAACGACCAGAGGTGCAAACAGCGCCGCCAGGATAGCGGGTACGAAAAGCATCAGCCCGCCCTCGCCCACCGACACGTGCAGGTCGCCGGTGATGGGCACCAGCAGGCCCACCGGCAGCATTTCGGTGGTGACGACGCTGAACGTGGCCAAGCCTACGGCAAGGACGCCTAGCCAGGCGCGCCGGGAGGTCTGGATGAGCGGGTCAGAACGGGAGTCAGAAGATGAAGGTGTGCTGCGGGACATAGGATGACGCTATCCGGAAAAGGCCTGTTGCCAGGCCGACCCCTACGCAGTCTACTGTTTCCATTCTGCTGATAAAGTAGGCGTATAGCGATACACAAGGGACGATTCGTGGACAATAAAGCCGCCCCTTCCAGTCGTCTGGATCACATCGGCGATCTGCTGGCGTTCGTGCGCGTGGCCGATGCGCAGAGCTTCACGGCAGCCGCCGAAAAGCTGGGCCTGTCGCGGTCGGCCATCGGCAAATGCATCGCGCGGCTTGAGCAAAACCTGGGCGCCCGGCTGATGCACCGAAGCACGCGCAGCGTCAGCCTGAGCGACGACGGCCGGATCTTCTACGACCATGCGCAGCGCATCCTGTCCGAAGTGGACAACGCCACCGATGCCATGGCCAGCCGCAAGCAGGCCCCGCGCGGCCGCCTGCGCATCGATCTGCCGGTTTCGCTGGGCAGGCTGCACCTGATGCCGCTGCTGCGCGGCTACCTGCGACGCTGGCCCGACGTGGAGGCGGACGTCAGCTTTTCCGACGACTACACCGATCTGGTGCGCGACGGTATCGACGTGGCGATCCGCATCGGCGGCGACGTGGACAGCCGGCTGGTAAGGCGGGTGCTGGCGCCGCACCGGCTGATCACCTGCGCCGCGCCGGGCTACCTGGCGCGCCACGGCGTGCCGGCCACGCCGGACGCCTTGAGCCAACATCAAACGCTGGCCTTCACGCATGCGGGGCAGTTGGTGCCATGGCGCTTTGCCGTCCAGGGGGAGGAACGCCACGTGCCCGTCGCCGGCCGCCTGCGGCTGGGTCATACCGAAGCCTTGCGCGACGCCGCGCTGGCAGGCGACGGGATCGCGCAACTGGGCGCGTTCCTGGTTGCCGACGACTTGCGCGCGGGCCGGCTTATGCCCGTGCTGGAAACCGTGGCCCCGACGGGCTCCCCGGTGTGCGCGGTGTATCCGCACCGGCGGCATCTGTCACCCAAGGTGCGCATGCTGATCGATGAGATCGCCGGCGTCTGGAACACGGCCCCGCCATGGGGGCCCTATGCGCAGCCGTCACGTCCATAGTTCTTTGCATCAGCCAGCCTGATCATCAATATCCATTAAACTGATGCAATTACCGCGACGGGCCATGCTGCCTAGCATACAAGCGCCCATCGCCTGCGGCAGCACCCCGCAGCGCACCGTCTTTGTTATCCGGAGTTTTCCCTTGAGCGACATCTATCATTTCAGCCGCGGCACCGCCCCGCTGCTGATCTCCATTCCCCATTTGGGCAGCCAGATCCCCGACACGCAGCGCGCGCAGATGACGCCGCTGGGCCTGGAGTCCGGCGATACCGACTGGCACCTGGACACGCTGTACCAATTCGCGCAAGCGCTGGGCGCGTCGGTGATCGGCGCGCGTTATTCGCGCTATGTGGTGGACCTGAACCGCCCGCCCAATGACGAGAGCCTGTACCCCGGCCAGACCAAGACCGGCCTGTGCCCGACCCAGACGTTCCGCGGCGACGCGCTCTACCAGAACGACGCCGTGCTGACGGACGCCGAGCGCGCGCACCGCCTGCAAACCTATTGGCAGCCCTATCACGCCAAGCTGCGCGAAGAGCTGGATCGCATCAAGGCCGAGCACGGTACGGTGCTGCTGTGGGAAGCGCATTCCATCGCCAGCGTGCTGCCGCGCCTGTTCGAGGGCAAGCTGCCCGACCTGAACATCGGGACCTCCGACGGCGCCGCCTGCGCACCGGACATCCTGGCGGCGGTCAAGGAACAGCTGGACGGCTGCCGCGACTACACCTGGGCCATCAACGGCCGCTTCAAGGGCGGCTACATCACGCGCCACTACGGCGCGCCGGCCGACAACATCCACGCCATCCAGCTGGAAATGTGCCAGTCCACCTATATGGACGAAACGCATCCCTACGGATGGCGGGCCGACTTGGCCGACAAGGTCATCCCGGTGGTCGAAGGCATGGTGCAGGCCGCCCTGCGGCAAACCACGGCGCGCCAGCGCTGATCCCTCGCACCTCCGTCCAGGACAGGCCAGGCAATGAACCGATTTTCCTTCACCACGACGGAAAACTATCCGGAATGGAGCCTGCTGCTGACCTGGGTGGCGGTGGTGGAAGCCGCGTCCGTTTCCGGCGCGGCGCGCCTGCTGGGCCTGTCGCAAGCGGCCGTGTCGCAGCGGATCAAGCAGTTGGAAGGCGCCATGTCGACCGAACTGCTGGACCGCAGCACGCGGCCGGCGCGGCCCACGCCCGCAGGCGAACTGTTGTTTGACCATGCCGCGCGCCTGCTGGCCCAGGCAGGCGACATGACGGAAAGCGTGCGCAACCTGAGCCGGGCCAAGCGCAACATCGTCCGCTTCGGCTGCGTGGATTCCTTCGCGGGCACCTTGGGGCCCACCCTGATCCACGGCCTGTCCGGCGCGTCGCGCCAGATCCGGCTGTGGTCGGGCATCACGCCCGTGCTGGACAAGCAGCTGGAGGACCGGCAACTGGACCTGGTGGTCACCACCAGCGCGTTGGCTGGCAAGCCCACCATCAAGAAGATCAGCCTGTTCAGCGAACCCTATGTGCTGATCGTGCCGCGCACGATGGACATGGACAAGATCGCCACGCTCAAGGAACTGGGCAAGCGCATGCAGTTCATCCGCTACAGCGCGCGTTCGTTCATCGGCGCCGAGATCGATCGCCTGATCGAATCGCACGACGTGATGATCGAGCGCACCTTTGAATTCGACAACACCGATCCCCTGCTGAGCCTGGTCACGGCGGGCATCGGCTTTGCGATCAGTACGCCGCTATGCATCTGGCAGTCGCGACATTTCGTGGACCAGTTGCGCGTGCTGCCGCTGGCGCCTTACCTGGGCGCCGCGCGCAGCGACGACGCGAGCCTGTCGCGCACGCTGTATCTGGCGGCGCGGCAACAGGAAGTGGGCAAGCTGCCCACCGAGGCGCGGGACGTGATCCTGATGGCGGTGGAACGCCTGATTCAGAAAGACATCGCCCCGGCCCTGGGGCTGCCGCCTGCCACGCTGTGGCGCAGCATGCGGCGTTGACGCGCCACTACAGCCCGGCGGTGAAGGCGGGAACCGCCTCGAACAGATCGCCGACCAGACCGTAGTCCGCCACGCCGAAGATCGGCGCGTCGCCGTCCTTGTTGATGGCGACGATGGTCTTGGAGTCCTTCATGCCGGCCAGGTGCTGGATGGCGCCCGAGATCCCGACCGCCACGTACAGCGCCGGCGCCACGATCTTGCCGGTCTGCCCCACCTGCCAATCATTGGGCGCATACCCCGCATCCACCGCAGCGCGCGAAGCCCCAAGGGCTGCGCCCAGCTTCTGCGCCAACGGGTCCAGCAGCTTGAAGTTTTCGGCGCTGCCCAGCCCGCGCCCTCCCGACACCACCACGCGCGCGCCACCCAGTTCCGGGCGTTCCGACACCGCGAGTTCGCGGCTGACGAAACGCGCCCGGCCCGCATCGGGTACAGCTGCCACCGTTTCGACCGGCGCGCCGCCGCCCTCGGCGGGTACGGCGTCGAAGGCCGTCGGCCGGATCGTCGCCACGACGACAGGGTAGCCGCTCTTGACCGTGGCGATCGCGTTGCCCGCATAGATGGGGCGCTTGAACGTGTCGGCCGACACCACCTCGATCACATCGGAGACCTGCGCCACGTCCAGCAAGGCAGCCACACGCGGGGCCACGCTCTTGCCTTGCGTGGTGGCGGCCATGAACAGATGCGTGTAGCCGCCTGCTGCCGCCACCGCCTGCGCGGCCAGGTTCTCGGCCAGGCCATCCCCCAGATGCGGCGCGTCGGCCAGCAGCACTTTCTGGACGCCCGCGATACGTGCGGCGGCGTCCGCCACGGCTTCTGCACCCGCGCCCGCCACCAGCACGTGGATCGGCATGCCCAGCTTGCCCGCGGCGGCGATGGCGTTGCGCGTGGCGCCGGCAAGCCCGCGGTTGTCGTGTTCGGCAATAACCAGGACCGTCATCAGATCACCTTCGCTTCGTTTTTCAGTTTGTCGATCAGCGCGGCCACATCCGCCACCTTGACGCCGGGTGCGCGCGCAGCGGGTTCTTCCACGCGCAACGTTTCCAGCCGCGACCCCGGATCCACGCCCAGCGCCTCCGGCGTCAGGACATCCACCGGCTTCTTCTTGGCCTTCATGATGTTGGGCAGCGTGACATAGCGCGGCTCGTTCAGCCGCAAATCGGCGGTGACGATGGCGGGCAGCGTCAGCGCCAGCACTTCCAGGCCGCCGTCCACCTCGCGCGTGACGCGTGCCACGGCGCCGTCCACCTCGATGGCGCTGGCGTTCGTGGCCTGCGGCCAGCCCAGCAGCGCCGCGAGCATCTGCCCGGTCTGGCACGCGTCGTCGTCAATCGCCTGCTTGCCCAGGATCACCAGCGCGGGCTGCTCCTGTTGCACCACGGCGCGCAGCAGCTTGGCCACGGCCAGTGGCTGCAGCGCGACGTCGGTCTGCACCAGCACGCCGCGATCGGCGCCGATCGCCAGCGCGGTGCGCAGCGTTTCCTGGGACGACGCCGTGCCGCAAGACACGGCGACCACGTCGGCCGCCGCGCCTTGCTCTTTCAAGCGCACGGCCGCTTCGACGGCGATTTCATCGAACGGGTTCATCGACATTTTGACGTTACCGATGTCCACGCCGCTCTGGTCGGCCTTGACGCGCACGTTGACGTTGTAGTCAACCACGCGCTTGACCGCGGCTAATACCTTCATGCGAACACTCCTGGATTAAGGAATCAATCAATGCCCCCGGCAGGAGGCGAAGAGAAGAACGGTCAGGCGGCAGGAATCGCCGCCACGCGCAAGTCCAGCAACACGGCGTCCAGCCCCGGCCCGACGTCCACCTCCACGCTCATGCTGAACGCCTGAACCAAAGCGGGGACGGCGGCAAGCGCGCCGACAATCAACGGGGCCGGTGCCGAGCCGGCACAGGACACCGTTGCCTGGGCCGCACCGCGCAGCACGAACAGGTTCAATACCCGAACGGGACCACCCAGCAGACGGGACTGCAGCGCGAGGTCGCCGGCAAACGCCGTCGGCACGCCGGGCAGCAGATCAAGCCCGCCGCCCTCTCCTTGCAGCGCCACGCCCTGGCCCGACAGCACGACCGAAACGCGGTCATAGCCCGGAAAGCGCGAATACGGGCCATCCCGCTCGATGTCCGCGATGCTGACGCGCCAGCGCGGCTCCGGCGCCTGCCCGTCCACCGCCAGCGTGCGCGTGACGCCGCCGCCGTTCTTCCATGGCTCGGGCGGCAAGGCCTGCCAGGCGGCGTGAGTCCAGCGCATACGATCAGGAGACGGCGCCAAGGCCGTACTTCCCGGTCAGCAACGCACCGCTTTCGAAGCGGCCGATGTCATAGGGCTTGAGCGACACGTCGGTCGGCAGGCCCAAGGCTTCCTGCGCCAGCACGCGCCCCACGGTCGGCGACAACTTGAAGCCGTGGCCCGAAAAACCGAAACCCACGATCAGGCCCTGCACGCCAGGCACGCGGCCCAGCACAGGGTTCCAGTCGGGCGTCACGTCGTACACGCCGGTCCAGGATGAGGCCAGCCCCGCGGTCTCGTAGGCGGGGAAGCGCGCTGCCACCTGCTCGCCCACTTCCGCCACGTAATCCAGCGGAATATCGCCCTGTTCGGCGTCGCTCTTTTGCAGGGCCTCGCCCACGATGCCCTCGCTGACCAGCATCTGGTTGCCGCCATAGCTGCGGCAATACAGCATGCCGGGGGACGCCAGGTCCTTATAGACCGGCATCGAATACGTGTAGGGCGCGGTGTCGCATTCCAGCGCCAGCACCGCGTGGCGCTCGGGCACGACGGGCATCGCAACGCCCGTCCACGCGGCCAATTCCGACGTCCAGATGTTTTGCGTGCTGATCACCAGCGGGCTGGCGTAGTCGCCTTCCGAGGTAGACACGCCGACCACGCGACCATGCTCGATGAGCAATTTGCGGACGTCGACGTTTTCGCGGATGGTCACGCCCCGCCGGCGCGCGCCGCGGGCAAAGCTGGTGGCCACCAGATACGCGTCGGCAAACCCGGCTTCGGGTTCAAAGCCGATCAGCGCGGCATCGTCGAACGAGGCGATGGGCAGCAATTCGCGCGCCTGGGCGGCATTCAGCAATTCCAGCGCAATGCCTTGTGCGCGCTGTTGCTCGAGTGCGCCGCGCAGCGGTTCCAGCTTGTCGTTGTCGGCCGCGCTGATCAGGTAGCCGCACTTGACCAGGCCGCAAGAGGCTTCCTCGTCGCCCACATAGCTGGCGAAATTGTTGAACACGTTCCACGAGCGCTGGGCCAGCTCTACGTTCTCGCGCACCGAATAGTGGGTGCGCAAAATGCCGGACGATTGAGAGGTCGTGCCGGCGCCGATCGTGGCCCGGTCAAGCACCAGCACATTCTTTGCGCCCAGCTCGGCCAGATGGAAGGCTACCGAACTGCCGATCACGCCGGCACCAATCACGATCACGTCAAAACTTTTCACGGACAAGGCTCCAAGGACAAGTGGCGCGAGTGTGAACCTGCCCTCTCCTGGCCGCCGCAATATAAGCAGCGCGAATACTTAATAAAAGCGGCCGATGAAACGGCGTCCGCAAAACCGGATTGCTTAAGCACGGCGAATTTTGACCATCGCCGCTCCTTATATTCACGTCGCGAAGCGGTGGCCGGGTGACAGTCTGGCCTGCCGCACCCCAGAGTGCCGGCGACATGACATCTATCGGTCAATCTACATTCCAGTAGGGGAAAAATATGAACATGACTCGCCGCGCCATGCTGGTGCGCACCGCAGCTTTGGCGGGCGCCAGCGCCCTGGGGTTTCCCATGGTCGGCCGCGCCGCCAACGCCTCATACACCTACGGCGGTTCGGCATGGCTGGGCCACTATTCGGCCTACATCGCGATGAAAACGGGCCTCTTCGCCAAGCAGGGCCTGGACATCAAATGGCAGAGCTTCGCCACGTCGTCCGACCGCATGAGCGCCGTGATGGCCGGCAACATCGACCTGGCCGGCACTGGCGTCGTGTCGTCGCTGGCCCTGATGGCGGCTGGAGCCCGCCAGTTCCAGGTGATCGCCACGCCCAACAACTTCGGCCGCGCCGAAGGCGTGCTGGTGCGCGACGACGTCAAGTCGGTGACGGACCTGAAGGGCAAGAAGATCGGCGTGACCTACGCGTCCAGCGCCCACGTACTGCTGCTGGACGTGCTGCGCCAGGCGGGTCTTGATCCCGACCGCGACGTCTCCATCATCAATCTGCCGGCCACCAACCTGCTGTCCGCCTACCAGGGCAAGCAGATCGACGCCGCGGTGGCGTGGACGCCGGCCTTCGACCGCATCAAGGCGGTGCCGGGCACGCACGTGCTGTTGGACGACACCGCGTTCTCGCTCTACAAGCAGTACGCCATCACCCCGGGGCCGGACGTGCTGCTGACGCATGCCAAGCTGGGGCGCGAAAACCCGGAAGCGGTGAAGAAATTCCTGCATGCCGTCTTTGAGGCCAACGCGATGCTAAGCCAGCAACCCGACGAGGCCGCCAGCGTGCTGCTGGAACTGACCGGCCTGTCCAGGGACGAGCAACTGGCCGTCATCAAGCAGACGCAGTGGTATTCCGCCGCGGATCAGAAGGGGCTGATGGTGGAACCGGGCAACTTCGTCACCGGCATGCAGCAACTGGCCGAGATGCTGGTGTCGCTCAAGCAGATCGACAAAGCGCCCCAGGTGAAAGACTGGGTCCAGGCTTCGTACCTCCCGGCCGCGACCCGGTAAGCACGGGACGCCTCGCCTATGTCCTCGCGTTCGTCTTCAAGGGAAACACGGCTGATCTGGGTCAGCGTGTTTTCGCTTCTTAGCTTCTTGTTGCTGTGGGAAGGCCTGTGCCGCGCCGGCGCGGTCGATCCCATTTTCCTGCCCGCGCCGTCCCAGGTCCTGGCGCGGGCCTGGTCCATGTCCGACCAGGGCACGCTGTTCTACAACGTGCTGGCCTCCACCCGCCGCGTGATGGTGGGCTTCCTGGCGGCGGTCATCGTGGCCATTCCGCTGGGCATCCTGCTGGGCACGTCGAAGGTGGCGCGCGCCGTGTTCGACCCCATCATCTCGTTCCTGCGCCCCCTGCCGTCCATGAGCTGGATCCCGCTGTCTCTGCTGTGGTTCGGCATCACCGAAACCCAGAAGTACAGCATCGTGTTCATGGGGTCGTTCGTGCCGGCGCTGCTTTACGTGATGGAAGCTTCGCGCAGCATCGACCCGGTGCTGGTGCGGGCGGCGCGCAACCTGGGCGCCAACCGCTGGCAGGTCATGCGCGAAGTGCTGTTCCCCGGGTGCCTGCCGCAGATCCTGTCGGGCATGAAGATCATCCTGGGCCTGTCCTGGACCTGTGTGATTTCGGCTGAACTGGTGGCGTCCAAGGAAGGCCTGGGGTTCATGATCATGAACGGCAAGGAATTCTTCCAGACCGACACGGTGGTGCTGGGCATGGTGCTGATCAGCTTCACCGTGCTGGTGACGGATCTGTGTTTGCGGCTTCTTGAGCGATGGGTGCTGGCATGGCAACGATGAACGACACGATGATCCAGCTGAAGGGCATCTCCAAATCCTATGGCGACGTGCCCGTGCTGGACCGCGTGGACCTTGAGGTCAAGCGCGGCGAATTCCTGGTGCTATTGGGCGCATCCGGTTGTGGCAAGTCCACCTTGCTGAACCTGATGGCGGGCTTCATCACGCCCAATACCGGCACCGTCACCATCAACGGCCGCGCCGTCACCGACGTGACCGCCGCCTGCGGCATGGTGTTCCAGCAATATGCGCTGTTTCCCTGGCGCACCGTGCAGGAGAACGTGGAGTTCGGCCTGAAGATGCGCGGCATGTCCAAGCAGGAACGCGCGCCGATTGCCCGCAAGTACATCGAAATGGTCGGGTTGAAGGCGGCGGCGGACAAGTATCCGCACGCGCTGTCGGGGGGCATGAAGCAGCGGGTGTCGATTGCGCGGGTGCTGGCCAACGACCCGGACGTGATGCTGTTCGACGAACCGTTCGCCGCGCTGGACGCCATGACGCGCCAGGTGCTGCAGGACCAGTTGTTGTCGATCTATGAGCAAAGCGGCAAGACAATCGTCTTCATCACACACTCCATCGACGAAGCGCTGACGCTGTCCACCCGCATGGCAGTGATGGGGTCCAAGCCCGGCCGCATCGTGCAGGACATCCACAACGACCTGCCCCATCCGCGCAGCGCCGACGTGCAGTTGTCGCCGCGCTTCGTGGAACTGAAGCGCTCCATCTGGGAACGCGTGCAGGAAGAGGTCACGCGCAGCATGGAGTTGGCAAGCGACTAAATCCAAAAGGGCTTGCCAGCCGCCCCTTCCCTCCGCTGAACGCTGAACCGCCCCAAATGCCTACTGGCTTTGGGGCGGTTTCTTTTCGTCCAGATGTAGCGGGTTTACCCCAATTATTCACATCACAGCGACCAACGTAGTATATCAATCAAGCTACGTAAAACATTACGATCAATAACGAAAAATACGAGGAGACGAAAATGAAGACATGGAGTCCCGCCGGCTGCGGCGCGCTGGCGTTATACGCCGCGCTCATGACGGGCGCGCAAGCGGCCGAACCTGACACGTTCAAAATTGGAGGCGTGGTGTCGCTGTCCGGCACCTATGGCATCTTCGGCGAAGACATGCGCAAGGGGGTCACCGTCGCGATCGAACAGCGCGGGGGCAAGGTGCTGGGCAAGCCCATCCAGGTCACATGGGAGGACGACGAGACCAAGCCACAGCCCGCGGTGCAGAAGACCACGCGTCTCATCTCCGACGGGTCGCAGATGATCTTCGGCGCGGTCAGTTCGGCCAGCACGCTGGCCATCATGAACATCGCCAAACAGCGCAAGATCCCGCACCTGGTCACCATGTCAGCGGACGACAAGATCACGGTGCCCGGCGGCTCCCGCTATACGTTCCGCACCTCCAATACGCTGGGCATGGAACAACGCATGGCGCTGGCTTACACCAAGGAACAAAAGCTCAAGCGCATTTATGGCGTGACAGCTGACTACCAAGCCACGCGCGACAGCTGGGACTGGTACCGCCGCGAAGCCGAGAAGGCCGGGATCGAGATCGTCGGGGCGGACTTCCCGCCGCTGGGCAACCGAGACTATTCATCCATCGCCGACAAGATTGCGCGTTCGAATGCGGACGGCGTGGCGCTCTTCATGACAGGCTCGGATGCCGTCACCATGGTCAAGCAGGCAGGACAGATCGACTTGGGCAAGACGCGCAAGATCTTCGGCCCTGTCATTGCCGACGAGACCATGGCAGCCGGCGTGGGACCCACCTCGATAGGCGTGCAATCCGGCGTGCGCTATCACTTCACCGTGGACAACGAACCCAATACGGCATTCGTCGAGGCGTTTCGCAAGAAGTACAACGAATATCCTTCCGCTGCGGCGGGCGAAGCCTATGACGGCATGAGTTGGTGGCTGGACGTGGTGGAAAAGACCGGCAGTTGGGATAAGGAGAAGTGGGTAGAGGCGTTTGCCGGCAGCGTCCGCGACAACTCCGTGGAAGGCAAGAAGATCATGCGCGCCTGCGACCACCAGGCGATGCAAAACGGGTTGTGGGGCGTCGTGAGCGCAGGCAAGGCTCCCCAGCCGGCCTATGTCATGGATATCGTCCGCGTCTTTCCGCCGGACCAAGTATTCGAACCCTGCGCAGGCTGACGGATAGCTGCCATGTCCACTGTGATCATCGGTCTGAGCTTGGGAATGCTGCTATTCCTGCTGGCGTCTGGCCTTACGCTAATCTTCGGCATGCTGGGCGTCATCAACTTCGCCCATGGCGCGCTGTACATGCTGGGCGCCTATCTTGCCTTCGACATCCATCTGCGCACCGGATCTTTCGTCGCCGGCCTAGTCGTAGCGACGGCTGGCGTGGGCCTGGTGGGCGTGGCAATGGAGCGCCTGGCCCTGCGGCCGCTTTACAACCGCCCCCATTTCTACCAGTTGATCCTCACGTTTGGCTTCATCCTCGTCATCAGCGAAGCCGTGAAGTTCGTCTGGGGCCTGGGCTATCAGGAAACGCCGATGCCGGCGTTGCTGGCGGGCACGGTGGATCTGGCGGGCAGCACCATTCCCGTCTACCGGCTGTTTGTCATCGTTTTCGGCCTGCTGGTCTCGGTGGCGCTCTTCTTCGTGCTTGAGAAAAGCACCTTCGGCATGCTCGTGCGAGCCGCCAGCAGCGACGGCGAAATGGTACGCATCCTGGGGTTGCCCGCTGCCACCATCCGCAGTGCCGTGTTCGGCGTGGGCGCCGCGCTAGCAGGCCTGGCTGGCGCCATCTCCGCCCCCCTGTTTCCGATCGAGCTGGGCATGGCCACCAATACCATCATCGACTGCTTCATCGTGGTCATCCTGGGCGGGCTGGGCAATATCCGCGGCGTGGTCGCCGCGTCCCTACTGATCGGCATGGTCCGCGCGGTGGGCTACACCTTCATGCCCAGTTGGGTCGATATCCTGACATTCGCCATGCTGATCGCCACGCTCCTCACCCGTCCGCAAGGGCTGTTTTCCCGCCAAGCGAGGTTGGCATGACGATCTTCCGCCAAGATGCCGCCATTGCCGTCGGCGTTGCCGCCGCAGTGCTGGCGGTGCCGTTTCTCACACAGAACGACTTTCTGCTCAACCTGACCATCCTGATCATGGTGTGGTCGATATTCGCCGTAGGCTTCGATCTGGTATTCGGCCTGCTGGGCATGGTGTCCTTCGGCCACGCCGCCTTCCTGGGCACCGGTGGCTACGCGTTGGCCCTGGCCACGCAACGCTACGGCTTGCCGTTCGAAGCAGGGCTCGCGCTTGCCATCCTGGCGGGCGCTGCATGCGCCTGGCTCTTCAGCGTGTTCGCGCTGCGGGTATCGGGCATCTTCTTCGCGCTGGTCACGCTGGCGCTATCGCAACTGATGTACATCCTGGCCGACAGCAAACTGCGCGAATGGACTGGCGGCGCGGACGGCCTGCCCGGCATCGGCCGACCGGAACTGGCCGGCATCGACTTCTTCGACACCGTGAACTTCTACTGGTACGTCGCCGCGGTCTTTGCCCTGGTGATGGCCTTCATGTCGATGCTGCGCGCATCGCCCTTCGGGCGGGCCGTCGCGGGAGTGCGCCAGAACGAGATCCGAGCCAGCCAACTGGGCTACAACGTACAGCGCCTCAAGCAGGTCACCTTCCTGGTTTCCGGCGCCGTGGGCGGGCTGGCGGGCGGGCTGCTGGCATCCGTCCTGATGTACATGAATCCGCAAATGCTGCACTGGACCACCTCGGGCGATGTCATCATCATGACGTTGCTGGGCGGCGCTGGCACGCTATGGGGACCGGTGGCCGGCGTGCTGCTGTTTGAGGTACTGAAGGAGTGGCTTAGCGGCTGGACCCCCTATTGGTACGGCATCCTGGGGCTGATTTTCATCTTGGCCACGCTGTACTTCCCGCAAGGAGTCCTGGGCGCCCTTCAAACCCGCTTGCGCCTGGCCCACCGCGCGGCTCCAACGTCCCAACCTGCCCCCAAGACAGCATCCGACGCCCCCCTGGCGCCTGGCGAAGGGAGTCCGTCATGAACCGCCTCGCCCTGCAGTGCGACAGAGTCAGCGTTACGTTCGGTGCGCTGCGCGCCATCGAGGATTTCAGCTATGCCTTCGAGACGGGCCGAGTCTATGGCCTGATCGGCCCCAACGGCGCAGGCAAGACAACCTTGCTCAACGTCCTGGCCGGACATCTTCCAGGCCATGGCGGACGCATCCTGTGCCACGGCGCGGACATTTCGCGTCTACGTGCCTATGAACGAGCCCGGCACGGTATCGGCCGAAGCTTCCAGATCACCAAGATCTTTCCCGAAATGACGGTATTGGAGAACATGCGCATCGCCGCGCAGATCAGCCATTCGCGCTTGCTGCCTTTCTGGCTGGCTCCACGCTACGACCGCCGGTTGGCCCCCACCATCGACGCCATGCTCGAACTGACAGATCTTGCGCCCTGGCGAAACACGATCGCCGGCACGCTGTCGTATGGGCTGCAGCGTGCGTTGGAACTGGGTCTGACTTTGTTGCCCAATCCGCGCATCCTGCTGCTGGACGAACCACTGGCCGGCGTGGGCCACCATGAGATCGCCGAGGCCACCCGCCTGATCCGTCATGCCGCTACCGGCCGCACAGTGCTGCTCATCGAACACAATATGGATGTGATCATGACGCTGTCCGAGCATATCGTCGTGCTGTCAAACGGTCGAAAAGTGGCCGAAGGACCGCCAGAGGCCATCCGTGACGACGCCACCGTGCGGGCGGTCTACCTGGGCGAAGAGGTGGCAGCATGATCGAACTGCTGCATGCCGAGGTGCATTACGGCCAGGCACTGGCGCTGAAAGACATCACGCTGCGCGCGGCTCAAGACGAGATCGTCGCCATCGTCGGACGCAACGGCGCCGGCAAGTCCACCCTTCTCAAGGCACTGATCGGACTGCTGCCGCTGTCATCGGGAAGCCGGCGCAATGGCGGCCAGGATGCCACACGGCGCGCGGTCGAGCAGATCAGCCGCGACGGCATCGCACTGGTACCTGATACCCGCCGCATTTTTCCCAACCTGACCGTGCGTGAGAACCTGCGCATGGGTGCGCTGGCGCACCGGCCCGGCTATTGGACCCTGGAACGCGTACTGCAGGTGTTCCCACGCCTTGGCGAGCGCATCGGCTTTGACGGCGACCAGTTGTCTGGCGGCGAGCAGCAGATGCTGTCGATCGCGCGCGCGCTGCTGGGCAACCCCCGCATCCTGCTGCTGGACGAACCGACCGAAGGCCTGGCGCCCCGTATCGTCACTGACCTGATAGACGTATTCACAGAGGTACACCGCCAGGGCACGGGCATCGTCCTGGTCGAACAGAACCTGAAAGTCCCCGCGCGGCTGGCGCATCGCCAGTACGTGCTGGACCATGGCGAAATCGCCTGGAGCGGATCGGCGGCCGACGTCCGAGCCGAACGGGACATCATCGAATCCATCCTCACAACCGGGGTCAGAGCATGAGCGACGGCAAGACCTTTATCGCGGGCGTAGGCATCACCCGCTTCGACAAGCAACCTGAAAAAAGCGTCAAGGACCTGGTTCGGGACGCCGTCACACAAGCATTGGCCGACGCCGGCTGCGACGCTGCCGACCTTCAAGCGGCCTACTTCGCGACGGCCGGCCAGGGGCCCATCGAAGGCCAATATATGGTCGCGGGCCAAGTGGCGCTGAAGGTGATGGGTATCGTCGGAATTCCAGTCACCAATATCGAGAACGCCTGCGCCAGTTCCAGTACCGCGCTGAACGCCGCGCACCTGTATGTGGAGTCCGGCGCGGGCGACATCTGCCTGGCCGTGGGCGTGGACAAGCTGTACGCCGAAGACAAGGCCAAGAGTTTCGCCGTGTTCGACGGTGCCTGGGACGTACATGACGCACCGGCACAGATGGCGCGGCTGATGGCCCTTGCTCCTGACGTCACGCCGCCGCCCGGCTTCGAAGAGCCTGGCAAGCGCAGCGTGTTCATGGACATCTACGCTAGCTTGGCGCGCCTGCACATGAAGACATTCGGCACCACGCAGCGACAGCTTGCCGCCGTGGCCGCCAAAAACCACATGCACTCCACGCGCAATCTGCTCGCCCAGTTCCAGTACCCGCTGACCATCGATGAGGCGCTCGCCGCCCGTCCCGTATCCTGGCCGCTGACGCTTCCAATGTGCGCCCCCATCAGTGACGGCGCGGCAGCCGCCATCGTCTGCAACGCGCAAGGCTTGAAGCGGCTTCGGGAGGCACGGGCGGTACGCTTGTACGCTAGTGTTCTACGCACCGCGACTGACCGCCCCGCGGACAGGTACGACCGCCACCTGTGCCACCTGGCCGCGCTCGAGGCTTACGAACGCGCCGGCGTCGGCCCGCAGGACGTGTCTCTGGCCGAGGTCCACGACGCCACCGCATTCGCCGAAATTCAACAGACCGAAGCCCTGGGATTCTGCGCGTTCGGCGAAGGCGGCCTCCTGGCGGAATCCGGCGCCACCAGCCTGGGCGGCCGCATCCCTATCAACGTGTCTGGCGGGCTGCTGTCGCGCGGTCACCCCATCGGCGCCACCGGCTTGGCCCAGGTTCACGAAATGGTGGTCCAGCTGCGCGGGGAAGCCGGCGCGCGGCAGGTCGACGGCGCGCGTTTCGCTATCGCGGAAAACGGCGGCGGCTTCAACGGCGTGGAAGAAGCGGTCACCTGCATCACGCTGCTTGGCCACTGATTGCGGCCTGTTCAACTTTTAGACAACCATGCATCTCAGCTCTCTTTTCCAGCGCAGCGCCACCACGTATGCCGACCAGCCCGCGCTGGCCGCCGGTCTGCGCACTCCCCTTACGTATGCCGGCCTCCAAGCCCGAGTGCAAGCGCTGGCCGGCTGGTTGCGCGGCCCGATGGGCCTGCAAGCCGGCCAACGGGTCATGCTGGCGCTGCGCAATCATCCCAGCTATATCGAATCCATGCTGGCCGTCTGGCATGCCGGCTTGTGTGCCGTACCCGTCAACGCCAAACTGCACGCCACCGAACTGGAATACATACTGCGCGATTGCGACGCCCGCCTATGCCTGTCGCAAGGGGAGATCCACGCCGCATTGGCGCCCGTCGCCCGTAGCCTGGACGCGATGCGCGTGGTGGACGTGGAGTCCGACGACTACGCGGCGGCGACACGCGGCCCCGCGCTGCCCCTGGAGCAGCGTTCCCCGCAGGAGCTCGCCTGGTTGTTCTACACCAGCGGCACGACCGGCAAGCCCAAAGGCGTCATGCTCAGCCACGCCAACCTGGTTGGCATGTGCCTGAATTTCTATGCCGACGTGCAGGCAGTGCAGCCTGGAGACGCCATGGTCCACGTAGCGCCCCTATCGCACGGCGGCGGTCTCTACAGTATCCCGTACTGGCTGCATGGCGCCTTGCAAATCGTTCCGGACAGCGGCGGCCTGGATGAGGTCGAACTGCATGGGTTGCTGACGCACTACCGCAACGTCAGCCTGTTCGCCTCGCCGACCATCGTGCAGCGCATGGTGCGCCATGCTCGACAGGCCGGCGGGCCGCCTCCCGGCCTGCGCGCCCTGATCGTTGGCGGCGCGCCGTTCTATATCGAAGACATCAAGGATGCCGTCGCCTGCTTCGGCGCACGTGTGGCGCAGATCTACGGTCAAGGAGAAAGCCCCATGTCGATATCCGCCCTGTCCGCCTCGCAGATTGCTGAAGCCGTGCGCACGAACGACGATGCGCTCTTGGGATCGGTGGGCTACGTCCAGACGTCGATGGACGTCGAACTGCGCGACGCCCGTGGCCAGGCCGTGGGGCAGGACGAACTGGGCGAGGTGGCCGTTAGCGGCCCTACCGTGATGCTGGGCTACTGGAACAATCCGCAAGCCACCGCCGACACGGTGGTCGACGGCTGGTTGCATACCGGGGATATCGGCCTCAGGGACGCGCGCGGACTGCTGCATCTGAAAGACCGCTCCAAGGACGTCATCATCAGCGGCGGCACCAATATCTATCCGCGCGAGGTGGAAGAGGCGCTGATGCGCCACGATGCCGTGCGGGAAGTCTCGGTAGTGGGCGCTCCCGACCCGGAATGGGGGGAAGCAGTATTGGCTTTCGTGGTACTTAAACCAGGCGCCCACGTACAGGAACGGGATCTGGATCAGCTGTGTCTCGCATCCATAGCGCGCTTCAAGCGTCCCAAGCGCTATGTCTTTCTGGACGAATTGCCGAAAAACAGCACCGGCAAAGTGTTAAAACGCGAACTTCAACAACACGCGCTTCCCACTCCATGAACCTGTCTTCCCCCCTCTTTGTCCGCACGGCAGTCAGCCAGACGGAAAAAGCCTACAGCGCGCTGGAGGAAATGATCGTTACAGGCGAGCTGCCTCCGGGCAGCCAATGGTCGGAAACGACGCTTAGCGAGCGCGTGGGCATCGGCCGCTCGCCGGTACGCGACGCCTTGCAGAAGCTGGCATTCCAGCGGCTGGTGGAAATCGCCCCGCGCCAGGGCATCTTCATCTCGGAGATCGACTACCAGGGGCAGCTGAAGATCATCCAGGCACGACGCGAGATCGAACGGCTGATAGTCGCCCAGGCGGCGCAATGGGCCGACGACTCGGAACGCGCCGAACTGGCCCGACTGGCGCGCGAGCTGGAAGAGTTGAAGGCGGTCAACGACATGCGCGTCTACATGCGCCTGCATTTTGCGCTGACTAGCCAGATCGGGGCCGCGTCACGCAACAGCTACGCGGCCGAGTTCCACGCCATGCTGCAGACGCTCGCGCGTCGCTTCCTGTATTTCCATCAGAAGCGTCATCCCGATCTGGTGCAAATCTGCGAACTGCACATTCAGCAAGTCAATGCCATCGTGGAAGGCTCGGTGGAACGCGCTATCGCCACCGCGGAAGCCCGCAACGACTACGCCGAGAATCTGGCCCGCAATATCCTGATGGAGCTGATCGTTACGTCGGCCGTGACCATCAGTACCCCACCCCGCGCCAAGGGCGGCGCGGACTGAGCCGGCCAACGCTCGGCTACGGGCTCTTCCTGATCACGCCCACCCGGACGCTGAAGCTGGGAATTTCCTGCCACTGGCTGCGCGGGATCCGCAACGTTTCGACACCCATGCTGATTTCATAGCTGACGCTGCCGGGCCCATCGCGCCAAAAGAACGGCCCGCGATTCGCCCAGCCGCAACAGACGTATTCCAGCGGCGGCATGCCGAAAGTCTGGCCTAGGTAGGCTTCCATCTCCGCCGCAAAGGCGCCGCTCACGCGATAACGGGCCTCCATGGGCTGGATGTAGGAATCGTCGTCCTGCTCGCATCCAAGGTATTCGACGTAGTCCGGCTTCTTTCCGAGGGTTTTGAGGAAGTCCTGGCAGGGCGTGTCGGGCCGCACCAGGCCCAGGGCACGGCCGTTGGCAACCCAGTCGGCCAGCGCGTCGCCCGGGGTCGACGTCTGCGCCGACGCTTTGCCTGCTGCCAGCGCCAACAGGCAAAGCGGCAATACCACCCAGGCCAGCCAGGCCGGGCGCAATATCACATTCATGGCAGCCTAGATATCGGGTCGACGGTCAGCGGCGTTACGTCCTGCCATGCCCCAGTGCTGCGCCCTTCTTCGGCCAGGAACTCCACCAGCGCGGGCAGCGACGCGTCCATCGGACGGTTGGCGTGGATGCGCATCACGTAACCCCAGGAACCCGGCATCCGCAACTGCGGCATCAGGGGCACGAGGCGGCCGCTGGCCAGGTCTTCATCGATCAGCGGCGCGCGGCCCAACGCGATGCCGACGCCGGCCGCCGCGGCGGCCACGACGGTGCTTAGGCCGCTCAGCACCATGGGCTCCTGCCAGTCCGCGTCGGCCAGGCCCAGCCGGCCGTTCCAGGTTCGCCAATCGGTCTCGGGGCTGTCGATATGCTTTTCCTCGAGCCACCGGTGACGCAGGAAAATGCGCGGGTCGTTGCGGTCGGCTTCGGCGATCAGCGCGGGGCTGCACACAGGCACGACGGTTTCGGACATGAGCGGAATGTCGCCCGGCGCGGCCAGATGTGGCCCCTGGGTGCGCACGTGCAGAAAGGCCAGGTCGATGTCCTGGGCCTTCCAGGCCGGGTCCTGGCTGGCGTGCAGGTAGACCTGGACCCCGATGTCGGGGTGCAATTCAATGAAACGGCCAATGCGCGGCGCCAGCCATAGCGCAGCCAGCGACGGGTTGGCCGACACGTTCAGCGTGTAACGCCGACGGCCGCGCGCGGTGGCCCGAGCATTGCGGCAGGCGGTGTCCAGTAGGGTCAAGGCCTGTTGTACGGAAGCCAGCAGATCGGCACCGGCTTCGGTCGTTTCGGCGCGGCGCACCGTGCCCCCGCGCCGCAAGAGCGGTACGCCCAGGTCGGTTTCCAGCGCGCGCAGCTGATGGCTGACGGCGCTCTTGGTGACGTGCAGTTCCGCGGCGGCGCGGCTCAAGCTGCCCAGGCGGGCAACGGCTTCGAAAGCGCGCAGAGCGGCCAGCGGTGGAGTATGGTTGGGAAGATCGGCCATGGGTTAAGTTTATCTCAACCCATGATTGAAAAACTATCGCTTTCGCACGCGCGTTGTATCAGTGACCATGCAAGCTCTGGATGGAGCATTGATATGTATTTCGACTCTCGATTGTGGCAACTGACGGCGGGCCTGCGCGCCGGCATGGCGGGCGGGATTTTCCTGGGCCTGCTGGCGCTGGCGGCCGGCATCGCGCGCTACGTTTTCCTGGGGCAGTTGCTGGCCCGCGTGTTCGATGGCGCGCCCTGGCAGGACTGGATCACCCCCGCGTTGTGCGTCGGCGCGATGGTGCTGTTGCGCGCCGTGTTCGATCACTGGCGCACCGTGCAGGCCAACCGCACCTCGGCATCGATCCAGCAGACGCTGCGCGGCAAACTGTACGACCGCATCGTCTCCCTGGGGCCGGCCTGGTTCGCCAACCAGCGCACCGGCGGCGTCATGCTGACGGTGGTGGACGGCGTCGAACAATTGCAGACCTTCTTCGGCCAGTACCTGCCGCAAGTCGCCATCGCGGCGGCGGCGCCCTTCGCCATTTTTGCCGTGATCGCATTCTGGGATGTGCCCACTGCGCTGGTCTTCCTGGCGGCGGCGCTCTTCGCGCTGTTCGGCCCGATGGCGGTCCATATGCTTGACCGCCGCGCCAGCCAGGCGCGCACCCGGGCGCTGAACGCGTTTGGCGAAGATTTCCTGGACGCGGTGCAGGGCCTGCCCACCCTGAAATCCTATGGGCAGGGCAAGGCCTGGGGCCAACGGCTGGCCGCCCGCGCACGCAGCCTGTCGGACAACACCTTCTGGGTGCTGTCGGTCAGCCTGCTGACGCGCGGCATCAGTGACCTGGGCGTGGCGCTGGGCGCCGCGCTGGCGCTGACGCTGGGCGCCTGGCGCGTGGCCGCCGGCGACATGAGCGTCGAAGCGCTGCTGATCGTGCTGATGGCCGGCACCGAGATCTTCCGCCCGCTGCGCGATCTGCGTTCGGTCTTGCACCGCGGCATGCTGGGCCAATCCGCCGCGGTCAGCATCCACGCGCTGATGGATGCGCAACCGCTGACGCCGGCACCGGATACGCGCGCGGCACGCGCCGCGCCTGCCCGCCTGGCGCCCACCATCGAGTTCGACGAGGTGGCGTTCTCGTACACGCCCGAACGCCGTGCGCATCAGGGCCTGGCGTTCAGCATCGCGGCCGGCGAACGGGTCGGCATCGTCGGCCCCAGCGGCGCAGGCAAGTCCACCATCGTGCGCCTGCTGCTGCGCGAATGCGTGCCCCAGTCGGGCAGCATCCGAGTGGGCGGCCATGACGTGAACACGCTGGATACGCAGACGCTGCTGTCGCACATCGCACTGGTCAGCCAGGACATCACGCTGTTCCACGGCACGATCGACGACAACCTGCGGCTGGGACGCCCCGACGCCACGCACGAACAGGTGCGCGCCGCCGCCCGCGCGGCCAACATTGACGACTTCATCATGGCGCTGCCGGACGGCTACGGCACCCGCATCGGTGAGCGCGGCCTGCAACTGTCGGGCGGCCAGCGCCAACGCGTGGCGATTGCCCGCGCGCTGCTGCGCGATGCGCCCATCCTGATCCTGGACGAAGCGCTGTCGTCGGTGGATACCGAAAACGAGGCGTTGATCCAGCAGGCGCTGGACCGCCTGATGGCGGGCCGCACGACGCTGATCCTGGCTCACCGGCTGGCCAGCGTGATCGGCGCCGATCGCAGCCTGGTGCTGGACCAGGGCCGTGTCGTGGAAGCCGGCCCGCATGCGGAGCTCATGGCGCAGCGCGGGCTGTACTACCGCCTGATGCATGAGCAGGCCGCCGCCCACCAGAACCCGTCGGCCGGATCGCCCGCGCCCGCCCCGGCCGCCTTGGTGCAGCCGCAAGAGACGCCCGCCGTTGCCTCCGACGACAAGCAAGGCCCCGCCCTGCGCTCGTTGGACCAGGACGCCGAGCAGGTCGGCTGGCGCGCCACCCTGGGCACGCTGCTGTCCGTCGTCCGGCCGTGGCGCGGCACCTTGACCGCCACCATCCTGCTGGGGGTGGCGCGCGTGGCCGCCTTCATCGGGGTGGGCATCTTCAGTGCCCTGATCGTGGCCGCCATCCGGGACGGCCGGGACGTTTCCGGGCTGATCGTCGGGCTGCTGATCGCCGCCCCGCTGGCCGCGCTGTTCCACTGGTTGGAGTCCTGGCTGGCGCACGCCATGGCCTACCAATTGTTGGCCGACATGCGAGTCAATCTCTACGACAAGCTGGAACGCCTGGCGCCGGCGTATCTGCTGCAGCGCCGCTCGGGCGACCTCGTGGCGCTGGCGACGCAGGACGTGGAAATGGTGGAGTATTTCTACGCGCACACCATCGCGCCCGCCATCGTGTCGGTGCTGGTGCCGCTGTCGGTGCTGGGCTTCCTGGGCGTCTATAGCTGGCCCGTCGCGCTGGCGCTGCTGCCCTTCCTGGCCTATGCGCTGGTGTCGCCGGTGCGCGGCCGCCGCCACGTCGATGCGCTGGGCGACAAGGCCCGCCAAGCCCTGGGCGAAATGAGCGCCCACACCACCGACACCATCCAGGGCCTGGCCGACCTGACCGCGTTCCAGGCCACGGGCCGCCGGCGCGAGCAGTTCCTGAAAGTCGCCGACCAGTACCGCATCCGCCGCCTGGACATCCTGCGCGACCTGTCCCGGCAGACCGCATGGTTTGAAGTGGCGATGGGCCTGGGCGGCCTGGCCGTGGCCGTCGTGGGCGCCTTGCAGGTGTCGGCCGGCGCGCTGTCGGCCAGCATGCTGCCGTTGCTGGTGCTGATTGCGCTGGCGACCTTCCTGCCTGTGTCCGAGATCTCGCAGGTCAGCCGGCAACTGGCCGACACCATCGCCGCCACACGCCGCCTGCATGTCGTTGCCAACGAGCCCGAGCCCGTCACCGACGGCCCGCTGGCGCCGCCCGTGGCCACGCACGGCCTGTCGCTGGCGTTCGAGCACGTCAGCTTTGCCTACCCCGGCAAAGACGAAGACACGTTGAAGGATCTGAGTTTCAAGGCGCCAGCCGGCGCCACGGTCGCGGTAGTGGGTGCGTCGGGCGCGGGCAAGAGCACAGTAGCCAGCCTGCTGCTGCGCTTCTGGGATCCGCGCACGGGCGTGGTGAAGCTGGACGGCGTGGACGTGCGGCAACTGCAATTGGACGGGCTGCGCGAGCGCGTGGCGCTGGTGACGCAGGACACCTATCTGTTCAACGACACGTTGGAAGGCAATATCCGGCTGGCTCGCCCCGAAGCCACGCCCGAAGAGCTGGCCCGCGCGCTGGACCAGGCGGCGCTGACCGACTTCGTACGGACCCTGCCCGATGGCCTGGCGACCCGCGTAGGCGAACGCGGCATGCAGTTGTCAGGCGGCCAGCGTCAGCGCATTTCGATCGCTCGCGCCTTCCTGAAGAACGCGCCGGTGCTGATCCTGGACGAAGCCACCTCGCATCTGGACACCTTGTCCGAGATGCAGGTGCGCGGGGCGCTGGACACCTTGATGCGCCACCGCACCACGCTCGTGATCGCGCACCGGCTGTCCACCATTCGTGACGCCGACCTGATCCTGGTGCTGGAGCGCGGCACCCTGGCGGAAGCCGGCACGCATGACCAGTTGCTGAGAAAGCAAGGGGCCTATGCGCGCCTGGCCAGCCACCAGGGCGGCTACGCGGTCAATAACGCAGCGTCTCTACCGACGTAGCGTTGGCGCGCACTTCCGCATCCGTGAACCAGACGCGCTTGTTGCCGAAGCGGTTGTACAAGTCGAACTGGTCCCGGGTGTGGACGGACGGGGTGCCGTCCGGGGCCACAAAGCCGCTCTGCCCCGGCGCCACCACATCCACGGCGCGCACGCCCTTGCCGTCGAACACCGTCATGTTGTTTTCGGTGCCGCGGTTCTGGGTAGCGGGATAGCTCAGCACCGCCTTGTCGTCCGCCTGCGGCACGCCCAGGAAGTTCTTGGGCGCAAACACCATCGGCGGCGCAGGGATGCGCCAGGCGGCGGGGTCTTGTCCATACGCTTTCTGCAAGGTGGCCAGCGCCTCGTCCAGCGCGGCCAGGCTCACGGCTTCCGGGCGCTGCCCGTTGAAGAAATCGACCTGCTGGGGCACCCCGGCGTCCGGCCCAGCCAACGCGTTGAACAGCACCTTGACGCCCACCGTCAAGTTGACCGATCCGGTCGCCGGCGCGGCTGGCGTGGGATAGCCCGTGGCGCTGTACCACTTGAAGAAGTCGGCTGGCATCTCGTCAGACAGCGTCGCCTTCAGCATGGCGCGCAGCCACGCGTCCATCACCGCCGGCCCGGCATTGTCATAGAAGCCCGGCTGCTTGTCGCTGGTACTCATCCCATCCCACGACTGCAGCCCCGCAACCAGTTTCACGCGAGCGTCGTCGGCCGGCAGCCCCGCCACCGCGCGTTGCAGGAACGGCAGGAAGTGGCGGCGGTTGACGTCGGCATAGCTGGTGGTGCGGATCAGGTTCCACATCTGCTGCGGGCTGACCTTGCCGCCGTTGGCGGTCATGGCCTTCAGGCGGGTCTCGATTTCGGCGTAGCGGTCGGCCTGGCCCCAGACGATGGCGAACAGGTCGGTGGACGGATAGCCGCGCATGGGCTGATTGTTCCAGTTGGCGATGAAGCCCTGGCGCGGGTTGTAGACCTGGGGATTGGTCGCGAACGGCAGCATGCCGTCCCAGTCCATCTCGCCGGTGCCCGGCACGGGCAGGCGCGGGTCATGGCCGGGCTTGCGCTTGGGGTAGAAGCCCGTATGCGCGTAGCCGATGTTGCCTCGGTCGTCGGCGTAATACCAGTTGATGGTCAACGCATGGCGCGCGGCCTGCTGCTTCCATTGGTCCCAGTTGCGCGATTGCGCCTTGTGCGTCCAGGCCATCAGCGATTGCAGTTCGTAGCCTTCCCAGGCGCGCGCCTTGGCATAGGCCACATGTTGTTTGTCGTCGAACTTGGTGACGATGCCGTGCACGGTCCGGTAGACATCCATGAGGACGGGCGCGCCGTCCTTGACGGCGATGAGCTCGGTGCGCTTTTCCATGGTCTTCCACTCGCCGTTGTGGAAGTACCGCGTACGGTCGGCGGGGTCGAGCTTTTCGGCGTAGATGTCCACATCGTCACCAAAGCCCGCCGTCGAGCCCCAGGTCACGTGCGCGTTGTGGCCGAACACGATGCTGGGATAGGCAAAGGGCGTGTTGCCTACGACATCGAAACCCGCCCCATGCAGGCCGATGCCGTAGGTGTAGGCGGGGTTCCACCAGCCGAACTGCGGGCCGTTCAAGAGGATGGCGCGCGCGTCCTTGGCGTGGTCGCGCCCCACGATCCACATGTTGCTGGTGGTCGGAAAGCCCGCGATCCCGGGCTGGCCGGAATCCGCGAACTGGGCCAGGAGGCGCGCGGGCACGGCCGCGGGCGCCTCGTCCAGCACCCCGCGCGTCTGCGGGTCGCGTGCCACGCGCTCCAGCATGGGCGGCGTGCCGTCGTAACGCGGCAGCGCGTAGGACAGCCTGGCCGGCGTCGTCGCCACTTCGGGCTGGTAGACGCCCTCTTCTTCGGGCACCGTCGTGGGCGCACGACTGTCGGTCATCCAGCGCAGCTGGTTGAAGATCTGCATGGCGCGCGTGTCGCCGTGCCGGTCCTTCAGCGCGGTCAGCAGCGCCAGGTTGTCGATCTCGCTGTTGGCGTCCGAAAACCGGTTAGCCATGGTGCCCACGAACACCATCGCCACATCGTAGGGTGTCCAGTCCGACGGTTGAAACTGCAAGTCGTTGAATTCCTTGGGCGTAAGACTGTCCGGCTTGGCGCGCACCTGTGCGATCCAGGCATTCATGCCTGCCGCGTAACCGTCCAGGATCTGGCGTTCAGAAGCCGGCAACGCCGCCAACTGGCGCTGGATGCGTTCGGGCGAAAAATTGCCGCGGATCGACTTGTCGAACGCCACCATTTTTTCGCCCAACACTTCGGCCACCTTGCCCTGGGTGCTGCGGCGCGCCATCTCCATCTGGAACAGGCGATCCTGGGCGACCGCGTAACCGTAGCCGTAGAAGATGCCGTACACGGTACTGGCATAGACGTGGGGCATGCCGTATTCGTCGCGGCGGATAGTCACCTGACCGCTGGCCGGGCGCGCTGCGCGGGCGTCGGCCACTGTGGCCGAGGCATTGCCGGCGGTGGAAGGTTGCGCGTGGGCCGCGCCCACGCCGGCGCAGGCCGCCAGGATGGCGGCCGACAACAAGTGCTGCTTCATGTGAATCTGTCTCCGTATTGATAGGCCGCGCCGCGGTGCGAGACCCGGACGCGGAGTGCGGCGCCTCTTGCGGGCACCGTCTACAAACCATGATACGAAGCGCCAAACTATAATTCCAATGCATTTATTTCATAGCTTTCATGCGCTTCCTACATGGACTTCCAGAAACTCAAGCATCTGCTGGCCGTCGTTGAATACGGCACGTTTTCACGCGCGGCGGAGAAGGTGAACCTGTCGCAGCCAGCCCTCAGCCGCAGCATCCAGGCGCTGGAAGCCGAGCTTGGCCTGCCGTTGCTGGACCGCGGCACGCGCCAGGTCCGCCTGACGCCGTACGGCGCCTGCGTGGCCGAACGGGCCCGCCGCATGCGCTTCGAAGAAACCGAGCTGCAGCGTGAACTGAAGACGCTGCACAGTGGCGAGTCCGGCACGCTGACCATCGGCCTGAGCCCCACGCCGGCCTCCCTGCTGCTCTCGCCCTTCCTGACCCACATGGCGGCCAACCATCCCCAGGTGCGCGTGGGCGTCGAGCTGGGCGCCACGGCGACCCTGCTGGACATGCTGCGCGGCGAGCGCATCGACGCGATGGTCTGCGACGCGCGCATGTTGTATGACGCGGCCGACATCGACGCCCGTCCGCTCGCGCCGTTGCGCGCCGGCATGGTGTGCCGCGCGGGCCATCCCATCCTGGCGCACAAACGCGTCGGCATCGAACAGATCCGGCAGTATCCGGTGGCATCCAGCACCCTCAGCCCCGAGGTGTCGCTACGGCTGGCCGAAACGCTGGGGCCCGGTGGTGCGCCCGAAGTCATGGTGACGACGCGCTGCGAAAACCTGGATCCGCTGGTGGATCTAGCCCTGCACACCGACACGCTGCTGTTGGGCGTGATCTGCGTCACCCGCCGCGAGCAAGCGGCCGGGCGACTGGTGGAAGTGCCGATCCCGCCAGACCGGCAGCGCCAGGGCCATTACGTGCTGGCGCGCCTGGCCGGACGCACGCCCTTGTCCGCGCAAGACGCGCTGTACACCTTCACGCAACAGTGCTGGGCGGACTTCGCGACGTTCACTCCGGCACGGCAACCGTATAGTTCAGCGCCAGCCGCCCCCCGTCGACGTACACCGTCTGCCCCGTGACATAGCTGGCGTCGTCTCCCGCCAGGAATACCGCCACCTTTGCCACTTCGTCCGTCTGGCCCAGGCGCTGCATCGGAATCCGGGACAGGACCGTGCGCCGGGCGGCGGGGTCGCTCGTGATGGTGGCCAGGATCTCGGTGTCAATGCTGCCCGGCCCGATCGCGTTCACCCGTATGCCATGCGGCGCCAGCGACAACGCCATCGACTTGGTCATCTGCCGCACCGCCCCCTTGCTGGCGCCGTAGGCCAGCTGGTCCGGCATCGCCAGTTCCGCCGTCATCGACGACAGCGTCACGATCGCGCCGTTCTGCCGGCCGCCCGCGACCATCGCCCGCGCCGCAGCCTGGGCCACCAGGAAGGTGCCGCGCACGTTCACATTCATGACGGCGTCCAGGTCTTCCAGCGTCAGGTCCAGGAAGTCCGCCGCGCGGATCACCCCGGCATTGCAGACGCAGATGTCCAGACCGCCCCAGCGCGCAACGCAATCGTCGGCCAGCGCCTTGGCTGCGGCCGGGTCGGTCACGTCGGCCACGAAGGCCGCCGCCCGCGCGCCCAGCCCGCGCACGGCCGCCGTCAGTTCGGCTTCCTTGCGGTCCACCAGCAGCACGTAGGCGCCCTCGTCCACGAAACGCCGCGCAATCGCCAGCCCGATACCACCCGCCGCGCCGGTGACCAGCGCTACCTTGTCCTGCAATCTCATTTCAGACTCCCACGTAGGCGGCCACCAGGTCGGGCCGCGCTGACAGTTCCGCTGAACTGCCGCGCCACACCGTCGCCCCCTTGTCCAGGATGACGTTGCGGTCGGACAGCCGCAGCAAGGCCGTGGTGTTCTTGTCCACCACGATCATCGACAAGCCTTCCGCTTTCAGTTGCGCCAGCACGCGCCAGATCTCGGCGCGCACGACCGGCGCCAGGCCTTCAGTGGCCTCGTCCAGCACCAGCAGGCTGGGGTTGGTCATCAGCGCGCGCCCCAGCGCCAACATCTGCTGCTCTCCGCCCGACAGTTGCGTGCCCAGGTTCGTGCGGCGTTCCTGCAGCCGGGGAAACAGCGCATAGACACGAGGCAGCGTCCAGCCCTGGGCGCGGCCCCGTTCGCTGGCCGTGGCCACCAGGTTTTCCTCGACGGTCAGCGTGGGAAAGATCTGGCGCCCTTCCGGCACCAGCGACAGACCCAGCCTGCCGATCCGGTATGGCGCCATGCCCCGCAACGAACGTTCGCCGTATTGGATGCTGCCCTGGCTGGCGGGCAGCAGGCCGAACAGGCACTTGATGACGGTGCTGCGGCCCATCCCGTTGCGGCCGATCAGTCCCACCACCTCCCCCTGCCCCACGTCCAGGTCCACACCGAACAGCGCCTGGCAATGGCCGTAGCCCGCCGTCAACCCGCGTATCGTCAACATGGCGGCTCCTTCATGCGTCGGCGTCGTCGCCCAGATAGGCGCGGCGCACGTCAGGGTGGTTGCGGATCGCGTCGGCGGTGCCGGTCGCGATGATCTTGCCGTAGACCAGCACGCTGATGCGGTCGGCCAGTGCAAAGACGGCGTTCATGTCGTGTTCCACCAGGACGATCGTGTAGCGGCCCTTCAGGCTTTGCAGCAAGGCGATGACGCCCGCGCTTTCCGCCGCGCTCATGCCCGCCATGGGTTCGTCCAGCAGCAGGACGGACGGTTGGCCCGCCAGCGCCATGGCAATTTCCAACTGGCGGCGCTGCCCGTAGGCCAGGCTTTCCACCGGCGCCTCGGCCACCGCGTCAAGCCGGCAGGCGCTGAGAGCCTCGCGGGCCGCCTCCACCACGTCGGCGCAATCGCGCAGCGCGGTCCAGGCCGACAGCCCGCGCCGGCGCTTGCGCAACGCCGCGAGGCAGGCGTTTTCCAGCACCGTGTAGCTGTCGAACACCGACGTCACCTGATAGGAGCGCAACATGCCCAGCGCCACGCGTTCCTGCACGGTGGCGCGCGAGACGTCCGCCGCCCCCAGCGTGACCGCGCCGCCGTCGGGCCGCAGTTCGCCCGACAACAGGTTGATCAGCGTGGTCTTGCCCGCGCCGTTCGGGCCGATCAGCGCGTGCAATTCGCCCGGCGCGACATCCAGCGACACCCCGTCGGTCGCGGCAAGCCCGCCGAAGCGGCGCACCAGATCGCGGGTAGCCAGCGCGGCGGGCGCGGCCATCGTAGCGGCCGTCATACCGACGCCTCCTTGACCTCGGCCTTGCTGGCCTGGGCCTTCTTGGCAGGCGCCTGCCCCGCCGGCCACAGCCACGCCAGCGAGCGGCCGTAGCCGCCCCGGGCCAGCATTGCGATCACCACGACCACGGGCCCCATCAGCAGCATCCAATGCTGCGTCACGCTCTTGAAGGCCTCTTCCATCAGCAGATAGGCCACCGCGCCGAAGATCGGACCCAGCACATTGCCCAGGCCGCCGATCACCACCATGACGATCAGCTCGCCGGACACCGGCCACGACATGTAGCTGGGCGAGGCGAAGGCCGTCAGGTTGGCCAGCAACAGCCCGGCGATGCCGGTCAGCACGCCCGAGGCCACATAGGCCGTCAGCCGCACGCCGAACACCGAATAGCCCAGCGCGTCCACGCGACGTGGATTGGCGTGCGTGGCGCGCAAGATCATGCCGAAGGGTGAACGCCGCAGCCGCAGCATGCCCAGGCTGGCCGCCAGCAGCAGCCCCCATGCCGCCCAATAGACCGGCTGGCTGCCGCCCAGGTCGAACAGGCCGAAGGCGCTGGCGTCGTAGATATTCAGCCCGTCGTCGCCGCCGTACTCGCGCAGGCTGACCGCCAGGAAATAGAACATCTGCGCAAAGGCCAGCGTGATCATGATGAAGCCGATGCCGGACGTGCGCAGGCATACCGTCCCGACCACCAGGGCCACCAGCGCGCACACCACGATGCACACGGCCAACTGCACCCAGCCGCTGCCGATGCCGTAGAAGCTGAGAATACCCACGGCGTAGCAACCCAGGCCCAGGAACATGGCGTGCCCAAAGCTGACCAGTCCCGCAAAGCCCAGCACCAGGTTCAGCGCCAGCGCCGCCAGCGCGTAGATCAGGATGCGTGCGCCCAACGTCACGTAAAAGGGTTCGCCCAGCCACTGCGCCACGAACGGGACGGCGGCCAGGACCAGGAACAACAGCGGCAGCACCCAGCGCCGGTACGAAGATTCTTGCATGATGGATTGCCCTTGTTCACTGGCGCGCGGATCAGCGGCGCGCCGAAAAGACCAGGCCTTGCGGGCGGAACGCCAGCACCACGGCCATCAAGACGTAGATCAGCATCGACGCCAGCGCCGGCCCCACGGCGTTGGCGACCGGCGCGTCGAACACGGCACGCAGCAGGTCCGGCAGGAAAGCGCGCCCCAACGTGTCGATCATGGCGATCAGCAGCGCGGCGATCAGCGTGCCCCGCACCGAGCCGATGCCGCCCACCACGATGACCACCAACGCCAGGATCAGTACCGGTTCGCCCATGCCCGACTGCACCGACAGGATCGGCCCCGCCAAGGCGCCGGCCACGCCGGCCAGCACGGAACCCAGCAGGAACAGCAGCGTCTTCAGCAGGTCGACATTGGCGCCCAGCACGCTGGCGATGGGCGCGTTGCTGGCGCCGGCGCGGATCAGCATGCCAAAGCGCGTGCGCTGGATCAAGAACCATGCGCCTACTGCCACCAGCGCGCCGACCCCGATGATCATCAGCCGGTAGACGGGATAGTCGTTGCCGAACAGGCTGACCGCCCCTTCCAGCGTCTGGGGCACTGCCGCGTAATACGGCCGGCTGCCCCAGATAACCGAGGCCAGCTCGTTGAAGAACATCATCAGCCCGAACGTGGCCAGCACCTGGTACAGGTGGTCGTGCCGGTACAGCGGACGTGCGATCAGCCGTTCCAGCACCACGCCCACGAATCCGCTGCCCGCCACCGCGGCCAGGATGGAGAACGTGAAAGAGCCGCTGGCGTTGTAGGCGGTGGCCCCCAGGAAGGCGCCGATCATGTAGAGCGAGCCATGCGCCAGGTTGATGAAGTTCATGATGCCGAAGATCAGGGTCAGCCCCGACGACATCAAGAACAGCAACGCACCCAGTTGCAGGCCATTGAGCAATTGCGACAGCAGCAGCGATCCATTCATCGGACGTCTCCCGAGGGCGGCCGCCCCGTCACTTCAGCGGGCAGTCCGCCACGTAGGCGTCCTGGTGGTCCTTCAGCACGGTGGCCAACTGCTTGACGCCCACGCCCTCGCCCTCTTTCACCACCTGGTAGGCATACAGGTTCTGCACGGGCATGTTGTTGGTGTTGAACCGGAACGTGCCGCGCACCGACGGAAAGGTGGCGCCCGCCGCTTTCACGGCCGTGGCCAGCGACTTGCTATCGCCCACTTTCCCGCCTTGCGCGCGCACGGCGGCGTCCAGCAGATAGGCCGCGTCGTAGCCGCCCACGGCGTACTCCGACGGCAGGCGGCCGTACTTGGCCTTGAAAGATTCGACGAACTTGCGGTTCTGCGGATTGTCCAGCGTGGTCGCCCACGGCGTGCCGTAGATCGCGCCCACGGCCTGCTCTTTCAGCGCGGTCAGCGTGTTGGAATCGATCAGGCTTTCCGAGAAGAACGGCAGCTTTTCCATCAGCCCGGCCTGGCGCAGCTGGCGCACGAAATTCACGCCCACGCCGCCCGTGTAGAAGGCGAACAGCGCATCGGGGCCGGCAGACTGCATGCGCGAAATCTCGGCCGAATAGTCCAGCTGCCCCAGCTGCGTATAGACCTCGTCGGACGGCGCCGCGCCATAGAAGCGCTTGAAGCCCGCCAGCTTGTCCTTGCCCGCCTGATAGTTGGCCGACATCAGGTAGGCGCGCTTGTAGCCCTGATCCTTGACGTACTTGCCCATGGCCTCCGACATGCTGTCGTTCTGCCACCCCAGCACGAAGAGATTCGACAGGCACATGCGGCCGGCGATGGGCGCGGGGCCGGCGTTGGTGGACAGCGCCACCACGCCGGATTCCTTGATGCGCCGCAGTTCGGCCATCAGCACATTCGAAAAACCCAGACCGACGATGACGTCGACCTTGTCCTTTTCGATGAATTTCTGCACGACCTGCGCGCCCACGTCAGGCTTGAGCTGATCGTCCTCGCGGATCACCACCGCCTTCTGCCCGCCCAGGCTGCCGCCCAACTGCTCGATGCCCAGCATCAGCCCGTCGTACTGGTCCTGGCCCAGCGCCGCCTGCGGTCCGGACAGCACGCCCGTAAAGCCTATGCGGATGTCGGCACGCGCCGATTGCGGCGCAGCCACGGCCAGGGTCGCCACCGCAGCCAGTGCGGCAAGGCCGCTTGGGATTGCTTGCATCTGATGTCTCCTTGGGGGTTGAGCGGCGGCGCCGTTCTACGCGGCGCCTGCCTTGATGCGTCAGAGCTTCACGCAGACATTGCGCAGCTCGGTATAGAACTCCAGCGAATGCACGCCGCCCTCGCGGCCGATGCCCGATTGCTTAGCGCCGCCGAACGCCGTGCGCAGGTCGCGCAGGAACCACGAATTGATCCAGCAGATGCCCACGTCCAGCGCCGCGCCCAGGCGATGGGCCGTGCCGACATTGCTGGTCCATACGGTCGCGGCCAGGCCGTAAGGCGTAGCGTTGGCCAGGGCAATGGCTTCCTCTTCCGTATCGAACGGCGCGATGTGGCAGCACGGCCCGAAAATTTCTTGTTGGATGACGGCGGACGATTCCGGCAGGCCTGTCCACACGGTGGGCTGGATCCAGGCGCCCGCGGCCAGCCCGTCAGGCATGTCCGGCACGCCGCCGCCCGCCACCACCGTCGCGCCCTCTTCGCGGGCGCGGGCGTAGTAGCTCAGCACCTTGTCGCGATGGCGCTGCGAAATCAGGGGGCCCAGGTTCACGCCGGGGTCCTTGGGCCGTCCCAGCTTGAAGCCCCGCGCCCGCTCGCCCAGCGCCGCGACGAAGCGCTCGAAGATGGGCCGCTGCACATAGACGCGCTCGGTGCCCAGGCAGACCTGCCCCGTGTTGTCGAACGCGGCACGGGCGATGCCCGCCACGGCGCGGTCGAAGTCGGCGTCCGCGAAGACGATGCCCGCGTTCTTGCCGCCCAGCTCGAACGACACGGGCCGCACGCCTACCGCCGCCGCCTGCATGATGGCTTGGCCGGTACGGGTTTCGCCCGTGAAGGTGATGCCGTCCACCAGCGGGTGGCGGCTGAGTTTTTCGCCAGCGGAATCGGGCCCGAAGCCGTGCACCACGTTGTAGACGCCGGCCGGCACGCCGACTTCGTTCATGACTTCGCCCAACAGCGTAGCGGTGCCCGGCGTGTCTTCGGACGGCTTGACCACGACCGTGTTGCCGCAGGCCAGCGCCGGCCCGACCTTCCAGGTCATCAGCAGCAGCGGCAGGTTCCACGGGCAGATCACGCCGATGACGCCGCGCGGCACGCGCACGCCGTAGTTCAAGGCGTGGCCGCCGTCCGGCGTTTCCAGGTCGAAGGTCTCGTTGGGAACGTTGCGAATCAGGTCGGCGAAGATCTTGAAGTTGGCCGCGCCGCGCGGGATGTCCAGATGGCTGGCCAGGTCGTAAGGCTTGCCGGTGTCGGCGATCTCGGCGTCGACGAAATCGTCGAAACGGCGGGTAATGCCGTCGGCCACCGCGTGCAGCAGTTCTACGCGCTGCTGCGTCTTCAGCGCGCCCCACGGGCCGCGCAGCGCCGCCTTGGCCGCCCGCACCGCGGCGTCCACTTCGGCGTCGCCGGCTTCATGCACCCGGCCGATCAGCCGGTTGTCGACCGGATCGCGGTTGTCAAAGGTTTTACCGGTCTCGACCCAGCGGCCGTCGATGAAATTGCGGAAATCGGTCATTGCGCCCTCGGTTGTGACAGGTCGGCCAGCGCGCCTTCGGGGTCGCCGGCGGTCAGGTATTCCCACATGCGTTCATAGATGCGGCCGGTGCCCACCGCGCGGGCGGCGGCCTCTGCCGGCGACAGCACCGGCGCGCCGTCGGCCAGCCCCGCCGCGCGCAATTGCCATTCGATGCGGGCGGCGTCTTCCAGATACCACGTCAGCACGGTGGCATGCAGCAGCGACTCGGCGGCCACCACGGCGCCGTTGCCGCGCATCGCGATCGCGCTGGCCGCCCCCAGGGTTTCGGCCACGCCACGCGCCTGCGCATCGCTGCGCACCAGTTGCGGGTCGTCCCACAACGGCACGGCGGGCGAAAAATAAGAGCCCATGCCGTGGCGCGCGGCCGGCGTGACGCGCGCCGAAGACAGGGTCATGACGGTGGGCGGCATGGAACGGATCACACCGCCCACGTCCGGCCGCAGCCGGTAAATGTGCTGGTGGATGCGCACTTCGCCCAGCACGCCTTCGGGCAGGTCGCCATGCACCGGCACCACCGTGCCCGCTTCGCCGGGTGCGATCAGGCCCATGGGCCGCGCCGCGCAAACCAGGAAATGGTCGGCATCCAGCCGGCTGCTGCAATGCCCGTAGGCGTGGACCAGATTGGCCCGGGCCAGCGCGCGCGCGGCGACGCGCACCAGCGCCTCCTGCCCGGCGCTGGCGTCCTTGCGCGATGCGCTCATGTCTTGAACTCCGGGATATCGGGCTTGGCGCCCCACATGCAGAACGACGACGGCACGGCGGGGAAACTGCGCGGCCGATGGGTCTTTTCCTCTTCGGCGCTGATCAGCCTGACGCCGGTGGAATACTCGTAGATCATCCCGTCCGGGCCGTCGAAATACAGGAACATCGCGCCCGAGGTCGGATGCCGGCCGGGGCCGAAACGGATCGGCACGTTCCATTCGCGCAGCTGATACCAGGCGCGCATGATGTCGTCAATGCTTTCGACCTGATGGTTGATGTGCTGCACACCCGGGTACGAGGACGGGAACAGCGCGATCTTGTGATGGACTTCATCGATGCGCAGCAACGGCGCCTCGCCGATGCGGTCGCTGACCCGGGCAGACAGCAGGCCCGTCCAGAAGGCCTCGTCGCGCCGCGGATCCAGCGTGCGCAGGCCGATATGCGAGAAGCCGGTGACGCCGGCATCACGGCCGGGAAAGTAGCGCCGTCCGCTGTGTTGCGGCGCCAGCACCAGTTCGATCCGGTTGCCGGAGGGGTCGGTGAATTGCAGGAAATCGCGCACGTAGCGCTGCTCGGCATCCTCGCGCCGCCCGGCGGCGACTTGGTAGCCGCTGCGCTCGAGCACGGCGCCGGCTTGCTCCAGTTCGTCGGGCGAATCCACTTCGAACGCGGCGGTGTGGTCGCGCGGATCGCCTTCGAAATAGCAGAGGGTGTGGTCGCGGGAGTCGGACTTGAAATACGCCGCCCCGTGTTCCTTGCGGGCAAGCTCCAGTCCCAGCACCGCGGTCGCGTAGCGCACCGCAGCGTCCAGATCACGGGTGCCCAGCCGGACGTACCGGATGTCATGTAGCCGTATCACTGCTTGTCTCCAGGTGCGCCTGCCGCCGGCATCGTGCCGGGGGAATTTTTCCGCTGGATTGGCGGCGCTTTTTTCTACGATAGGCAGCGTAAATCTCGAAGTCAACAATTTTTATCGAGATTTTTTTGGCGTAGTGCTACAGTGCTCTTCATGTCTGACGGAACCCCGCTCCCCTCGCTTGCCCACACCGCCTCGGCCAATACCCTGGTGGGCACGGCCTATGTCAACCTGCGGCGCGACATCATCCAGGGCAAGCATCCGCCCGGCTCGCGCCTGCGCGTCGAACACCTGAAAGACGATTACGGTGTGGGCGCCGGCACGCTGCGCGAAGCGCTGGCGCTGCTGGTGTCGGACGCGCTGGTGATCGCACAGGGGCAGCGCGGCTTTCACGTCACGCCCATTTCGCTGGAAGACTTCCGCGACATCACCGAAAACCGCGTGCTGCTGGAAACCGAAGCGTTGCGCCAGTCGATCGCGATGGGCGACGACACCTGGGAAAGCGCCGTTCTGGCCGCCTTCCACCGGTTGAGCAAGGCCGAGCAGCGCCTGGCCGCGGACCCGGAAGCCCGCTTCGAGGAATGGGAGCAGCGCAACCGCGAGTTCCACCGCGAACTGATCAGCGCTTGTCCATCGCGCTGGATGCATCATTTCCTGGGCATCCTGTATCAGCAGGCCGAGCGCTATCGCCGCCTGACCGTCACGCGCAAGCCCATCGCGCGCGACTTGCAGGATGAACACCAAGGCATCCTGGATGCCACGCTGGCGCGCGACGCCGACCGCGCCTGTGCGCTGCTTGCCGCGCACATCCGCCTGACTTACGACGCGGTCGCACAATTGCCCGCGGACTTGTTCACGTCGGCGTGATGGCCAGCAGGGCTTTGCCGCCGGCCAGCGCCCGAGTTGAAAAAAACCCACACTCGACGCGCCGCACGCCCTGCCCCCGTTGATTCGCCTACATCACTTCTATAGAATCAGCAATACGGGCCTTTGCCCATTTCCTTTTTTCGTCCACTCAAATCACCGACAGGGAGGCTGCATGATGACTCACCCCATGCCCAACGCCGTCCCGCGCGTGTCCCCGCGACGCCATTAAGTCGTCGCCCGCGCGGAACCATCGCTAGACCGTTACCTAGCGACCGGTCCTCCGTGCCCGCTCCAAACCCCTGAACGCAGTCGCCGGTGCCCTTGGCATCTGGCTTGTTATCCCCTCTTTCCTCACAAGGACATCCTGGCGTGTCTTGTGCCGCCAGGCCATTGTTATGGCTAGAAAAAAAATAGACTTTCGAGGACAGGCCTTTAAGGATGTCCTGGGCTTTACCTTCCGCCACTGGGGCCTGCAACCCTGGCGCACGCTCGTCATCGTGGTGCTGGCGTTGTTATCGGCCGTGGCCGATATCCTGACCCCGATGTACGCGGGCCGGCTGGTCGACGCCGTCGCGTCCGGTTCAACGGGCGACGATCTGGCCTGGAGCGCCGCCCTCACGGCCTTCTGGCTGCTGGTGGCACTGGGCGTGGGCGGCACCTTGCTGCGCCAGGCCGTGTTCCAGAACATCATCACCTTCACGTTGAAGATGATGAACGGCATCGTGTCCAACGCCTTTTACCGGGTGCAGCGCTTTTCCACCGACTGGCATGCCAACAGCTTCGCCGGCTCGACGGTGCGCAAGATCACGCGCGGCATGTGGGCCGTCGACATCCTGAACGACACGCTGCTGGTCGCGCTGCTGCCATCCGTCGTGATGCTGGTGGGCGCCACGGCCTTGCTGGGCGCGCACTGGCCGCTGATGGGGCTGGTGGTGGGCCTGGGTTCCGTGCTGTACATCGCCGTCACCGCGGCGCTGTCGCTGGGCTTCGTGGCGCCGGCCGCGCGTCTGGGCAATGCCTGGGACACGCGCATGGGCGGCGCGTTGGCGGACGCCGTCAGCTGCAACGCGGTCGTCAAGGCCTTCGGCGCGGAGACCCGCGAAGAAGTCCGGCTGGACCGCGTGGTCAACAAGTGGCGCAACCGCACCCGCCGTACCTGGGTGCGCGCCACGCTGAACGGCGGCATCCAGGGCGCGATGCTGGTGGTGATGCAGGCCGCCATCCTTGGCGCGTCGCTGCTGCTGTGGTCGCGCAACCAGGCGACGGTGGGCGACATCACCTTCACGCTGACGATGTTCTTCGTGCTGCAAGGCTATCTGCGCGACGTGGGCATGCACATCCGCAACCTGCAACGTTCGGTCAACGACATGGAGGAACTGGTGGCAATGGAACGCCAGCCTCTGGGCGTGACCGACCGCGCCGGCGCGGGTGCGATCAAGATCACCGAAGGCGAAATCCGCTTCGAGGACGTGACGTTCCGCTATGGCTCGCACAACACCGCGCTGTACGACAAATTCTCCGCGCGCATCGCGCCCGGGGAACGCGTCGGCCTGGTGGGGCATTCGGGCTCGGGCAAGACCACGTTCATCAAGCTGATCCAGCGTTTGTATGACGTGAACGACGGCCGCATCACCATCGACGGGCAGGACATCGCCCAGGTGAAGCAGGCGTCGCTGCGCAGCCAGATCGCCATCGTGCAGCAGGACCCGGTGCTGTTTCACCGCACCCTGGCGGAGAACATCGCCTACGCCAGGCCCGGCGCCACCCAGGCCGATATTGAGCAGGCCGCCCGGCTGGCCAGCGCGCATGATTTCATCATGTCGCTGCCCAAGGGCTACGACACGCTGGTGGGCGAACGCGGCGTGAAGCTCTCGGGCGGTGAGCGCCAGCGCGTGGCGATCGCGCGGGCGTTCCTGGCGGACTCGCCCATTCTGATCCTGGACGAGGCCACCTCCAGCCTGGACAGCGAAAGCGAAGTGCTGATCCAGCAGGCGATGGACCGGCTGATGGAAGGCCGCACCACGCTGGTGGTCGCGCACCGCCTGTCGACCGTGCGCGCCCTGGACCGCCTGCTGGTGATGGACCATGGCCGCATCATCGAAGAAGGCAGCCACGATGCGCTGATCCGTTTGAAGGGCGGCCTGTACCGGCGCCTGTTCGAGCGCCAGGCCCTGGAACTGACCAAGGGCATGACGGCGGCGGAACTGTTGCAGGACGGCGCCACGGCGCCTGCCGCCAAAGAGGAAGACGTGGACGAAGACGCCTACGCCTTCGGCAAGTAAGCGGCGCTGCCGTGAAAGAAAAAGGGCCTGGCGCAGCAATGCGTCAGGCCCTTTTTCTTTCTTGCCCCGCCTTGTCGCGATGCGCTTCAGGCCGGGCGTTGCGCGAACGTCAGCCGCAGGCCGAAACCGATCAGCGCGGTACCGAAGATCACGCTCTGCACCTTCTGCGCGCGCGGACTGGACGACATCCAGCGCCCCACCGCCCCGCCCGCCAGCGCGCACACCACGTCGAACGCCAAGCCGAGACTGACCAGGATGACGCCCAGCAGCGCGAATTGCGGACCGATCGGCCCATGGTCCGGCGACACGAACTGCGGCAGCAGCACCGAGCAGAACAGCAGGGCCTTGGGATTGAGCACATTCGTCAGCACGCCGGCAATCAACGCGCCGCCCAGGCCCGAGCCTCGCGGCGGCGTCTGGCCGGCAGCGTCCAGCACCACGGGCCCGGCCCGCAGCAGCCGCGCGCCCAGCCACATCAGATAGATGCCGCCCACGGTGCGCGCGGCATCGAACGCCCACGGGTGGGTCTTGAACAGGGCTGCCAGGCCCAATGCCGCCAATGTCACGTGGGCGGCGCGCGCAATGGCCAGACCGACGGCGACCGCCAACGCCTGTCCCCGGCCCCGCAATACTCCCGTTTCCAACAACAGGATCATGTCGGGCCCAGGCACCACGTACACAATCAACAAGGCCCCAAGAAACATCGCCATATCGGCCATCACCGCGCTCTCCCACGCATTCTTCAAGGCGATCATTCTAGGAAAATCGGGCTGGCATGTGCTTGCGATTCATGCCAATCCGATTACCATGGCTGGCATATTCATCTTCTTCATTAATCCATTTCTTAAATCTATGCCAAAACGCGACCTGGATGCTTACGACCGGCGCATTCTCGAGGCCCTGCAGCAGAACGGCCGCCTGACCAATGTGGAGCTTGCCGAGCAGATCGGCCTGTCGCCCTCGCCCTGCCTGCGCCGCGTGCGCATGCTGGAAGAAGCGGGTGTGATCCAGGGCTACGAGGCCCGGCTGGCGCCGGACGAGGTCGGCCTGGGCCTGACCGTGTTCGTCGGCGTCAAGGTGGAGCGGCACCACGAACGCGATGCCGAACAGTTCCGCAAGGAAGTCAGTGCGCTGCCGGAAGTCATCGCCGCGCACCTGGTGTCCGGCGAATCCGACTTCCTGCTGCAGGTCGTAGTGCCCGACCTGCGCGGTTACGAGCGCTTCCTGCTGGGCACACTGCTGAAGCTGCCGGGCGTCAAGGACATCCGCAGCAACTTCGCCATCCAGACGGTCAAACCGCAAAGCCCGCTGCCGCTGGACCATCTGGGCAAGTAACCCGCCCTAGGGCATGGCCGCCGCCGCCCGGTCCACCGCGGCGCGCCGCCGATCGAACCGCGCCTGCGACATCTCCAGGTAACGCTGGACCACCGCCGGCTCGGACGTCTTGGGCGTGCCGCCGGGAAACGGCGGCTTGGGGTCGTATTCGATCTGCAACTGAATGAGCTTGGCGACGTCGTCGCCGCAAAGCGCCGCGACGACCTTCAGGCCCATGTCGATGCCCGAGGTCACGCCGCCTGCGGTGTAGGTGTTGCCGTCCACGCACAGGCGCTCGTCAGTAGGGATGGCGCCAAAGCGCGACAACAGTTCGCGCGCCCGCCAATGGCTGGACGCCCGCTTGCCGCGCAACAGCCCGGCCGCACCCAGCAGCAGCGACCCCGTGCAAATACCAAACAGATATTGCGCGTCTTGCCCCTGCTTGCGCGTGAATGCCACCCAATCGGGGTCAACAATGGCATCATCCGTGCCCGGCCCGCCGGGCACGACCAGCAGATCGCAGGGCGGCGCGGACGCCAGCGTCTGGGTGGGCACGAATTGCAATCCGCGATCGCACCGTACCGGATCCCGCGTTTTTGCGACAAAATCCACGGTGAAGCCCGGCGCGTTCGCCAGGACCTCATAGGGGCCGGTCATATCCAGCTGGGTCAGCCCTTCGAATAAGAGAATATTCACATGCATGACGATGCTCCTTCAAGAACGCCAACGCCCAGCATAGGCGGACGCGCCCAGCCCGTTGCGCCACAAATGGCGGAAAACGCGCCACAACGCGTGCTGTTCGTCCTGTTCGACGGCTTTCAGCCGCTGGACCTGGCAGGCCCTTGGCAGGCATTCAGTTCGGCAAACGAAGAGGCGGGAAAGGCGCTGTACCAGTTGAATACGATCGCCGCTGAACGCGTCGTCAGCACCTGGGAGCAAGGGCTGCGCATGCAGGTGGACGGCACCTTCGAAGAAGACGGTGACGCACCGGTGGATATGCTGCTGGTGCCAGGCGGCCCCGGCGTCGACCGCGCCAGCTCGCACGCGGAAACTCGCGCCTGGCTGCGACGCCGCGACGCCGGCGCCGCACGCACGTGCAGCGTCTGTACCGGTGCGTTCGTCCTGGCCGCGGCGGACCTGCTCAACGGCCTGGCCGTCACCACGCACTGGCGCTCGGCGGACCGGCTGCGCCAGATGTACCCCGCGCTGCGCGTGCAGGACGACCGCATCTTCATCGAAAGCGGCAAGTACTGGACCTCTGCCGGCGTCACCGCAGGCATCGATCTGGCGCTGGCCCTGATCGAACGCGACCATGGCGCGGCACTGTCGCAGCAGGTGGCGCGCCGGCTGGTCGTCTTCATGCGGCGCGACGGCGACCAGCGCCAGTACAGCCAGAGCCTGCGCCTGCAAGACCGCGTCGCCGTACCGTTCCGCGATCTGGTCGAAAAGATTGAAGCGCACTTGTCGGCGCGCTGGTCGGTGGACGACATGGCGGACGCCTGCCATATGTCGCGGCGCACCTTCCAGCGCAAATTCGCGGCGCACTTCGGCGTGGCGCCCACCGAAGTGCTGCGGCGCCTGCGCGAAGAACGGGCCAGCGCGCTGCAAAGCACCGGCAAAATGCCGCGCAAGACCGTCGAGCAGCATGTGGGACCATTGCATAAAAGGCCGGAACGGCTTTCCTGACATGCCGATCACCGACAGCCCCTGCCCCGAATGCGGCCATCCCCAAGCCACGCGCACGCAGGGCATGAGCCTGATTGCGGAATGCGCGCATTGCGGCTGGATGGTGGCCACGACCAATCCCAACCACCCCTTCCATGACCGAACGCCCTACACAGTGCGCGCGCGTGCGCAAGGCATCGCGCGCGGCACCGCCATCGCCCGCCTGTCGGCAACCTTGGGCACCGGCGTCCCCGCCGCGCGCGCCATCCTCGACCAGGGCCTGCCCTTGGCGGAAAACGTTTATGCGTACGAGGTGATCCGGCTGCACAAGCTGCTCTGGCCGCAAGGCCTGTCGCTGCAGGTCACGCCGGAATTCACCTGGGAACTGGACGACAGCCTTTAGCCCGCCAGCCCCACGGACATGCCGCCGCACACGTACAGCAGTTGCCCCGTGATGAAGCCCGCGCGCCGGTCCAGGAACAGGGCGACGCTGTGCGCCACCTCTTCCGGCTGCCCGACCCGGCCCACGGGGATGGAGGCTTCCAGCGCCAGCGTCTTCGGCTGGCCGGGCGGGTTCGACTGGTTGAACAATTCGGTCGCGATCGGGCCTGGCGCAACGGTGTTCACGGTGATGCCGTCGGCGGCCAGCTCCAGCGCCCAGGTGCGCGTCATGCCGGCCAACCCCGCTTTGGACGCGCCGTACACCGTTCGCCCGGCCTTGCCCAGCGCGGCGCGGCTGCCGATGTTGACCACGCGTCCGTAGCCCGCCTGGCGCATGCCCGGCAACAACGCCTGCAACAGCAGCACGGGCGCCGTGACATTCAAGGCCATCGTGCGCAGCAGGTCTTCCTCGGAAACGTCCTCGATGTTGGCGACCTGGATCATCCCCGCGTTGTTGACCAGGTGCAGCACCGGCCGCTCGGCCGCCAGCTCGCGCGCCGCCTCGCGAGTGGCCGCCGCATCGCCCAGGTCGACCGAGCGGAAGGTCTCGCCGGGGAGCAGTTGGTCGGGCGCGCGGCGGCTGAAATTGACGACCTGATAGCCGTCCTGCACCAGCCGCGCCACGATGGCGCGGCCGATGCCCCGGCTGCCGCCGGTGACAAGTGCGATGGGGGTGTTCATTGCGCGGTGATTCCTTTGTCTTTGATGAGTCCGCCCCATTTCTTGCGCTCGTCGCGCTCGAAGGCCGCCAGGTCGTCGCCGAAAAGCGTACCGGGTTTGGCGCCCATGGTGGCGAAGTTGGTGGCGATGGCCTGGCTTTGCAGGCCGCTGCGCGCGGCATCGATCAATTGCTTGACCACGGGCGCCGGCGTGTTGCGCGGCGCGTACAAGGCGAACCACGCCGTGACGTCGAACCCGGGCAGACCCGACTCCGCAACGGTGGGCAGGTTCGGCACCGACGGATCGCGCTCGCCGGATGTGACGGCCACCCCGCGCACCAGATTGCCGTCCTTGATCTGCGCCAATGCGCCCGGCAGGTTGTCGAACAGCAGGTCCACCTGGCCGCCCGCCACGGCCGGCAAGGATGCGGACGTGCCCTTGAACGGCACGTGCAGCATCGCCACCCCCGCCATCGATTCGAAATACGCGCCCGTCAGATGGACCGACGATCCGATCCCGGGCGAGGCATAGGTCAGCTTCTTGTCGGGCGATTGCTTGGCCGCCTTGATGACGTCGGCCACGGTCTTGTACGGCGATTTGGCGCTGACGGCGATCACGTTTGGGGTCGTGGAGACCAGCGCGATCGGTACCAGATCCCGTTCGGGATCGAACGTCATGTTGCTGTAGAGAAACTGGTTGATGGTCTGCGTGCCGATGGTGCCCAGGCCCAGCGTGTAGCCGTCCGCCTTCGCGCGGGCCACGTACGCCATGCCGATGTTGCCGCCCGCGCCCGGCTTGTTTTCCACCAGCACGGTCTGCTTCAAACCCGGTTGCAGCGCATTGGCGATGGCGCGGCCGAAGATGTCCGCGCCGCCGCCCGGCGGATACGGCACGACGACGGTGACGGGGTGTTCGGGATAGCCGGCGGCCTGGGCCGCGGGTAGCGCCACAGCCGCCAGGGCGGCGGCGGCAAGCCAGCGCCGCGCGGCGCGCGGATGCACGAATTGCGTCATGAATTTTGTCTCCTATCGAACTCGCTTATTGCGGGTTTCTTCTTAAGGCTTTCGCGGATACTCAAAGTACGTAAATACGTACTATAGTTATAAAAACATAGAAAACGGATAGGAGACAAGCAAATGAAACGCTGGACGCAACGCCCGGAAGGGTCCACCTGGGGCGACTTCGGGCTGGACGACGAACTGGGCCGGCTGAACCTGCTGACGGAAGAAAAGGTGTTGCAGGGGGTGCGCGAAGTGCGCGCGGGCAAGGTGTTCTGCCTGTCGCTGCCGCTGGACCTGCCCGGCGGCAACGTGCTGAATCCGCGCCGCCATGCACCCACGCTCAAGCCCACGTTCCGCGAAGGCACGCCCTACCTGAATTTCGCGATGTCGCAGGTACAGCCCGAGGCGGTCGACGTGCTGTCGGATGACCAGGTCACGCTGTCCATGCAGTACTCCACGCAGTGGGACGGCCTGTGCCACGTAGGCGCCCTCTTCGACATCCAGGGCGACGGCCAGGCCCGCCGCGTCTATTACAACGGCTACGCCGCCGGCGTCGACGTGTTCGGCGGCGCCGATCCCGACACGTCGGGAGACGCCTGCTGCCCGCCAGGCGGCTCGTATGCCCGCAAGCTGAGCATCAGCCGCTACGCCGAAAAAGGCATGCAGGGGCGCGGCGTGCTGGTGGACCTGGCACGCGCGTTCGGCCCCGGCCGCACACTGGTGGGCCACGAACAACTGCAGCGCGCCATGCGCGACCAGAACGTCGTCGTCGAGCCGGGCGACATGCTGGTGCTGCGCACGGGTTTCGCCGAACGCTTGGTGGACATGAACGGCCAGCCCGATCCGCACGTGCTGGAACAGACCGGCGCCGTGCTGGACGGCGCCGACGCGGCGCTGCTGGACTGGATCACCGCCAGCGGGGTCGCCGCCCTCTGCGCGGACAACTACGCCGTGGAGTCCTATCCCGCGCGCACATCCGGCCCCGGCCATTCGATCCTGCCGCTGCATCACCATTGCCTGTTCAAGCTGGGCGTGCCGCTGGCGGAACTCTGGTACCTGAAAGACCTGGCCGATTGGCTGCACGCGCAGGGCCGCAACCGCTTCCTGCTGACCGCTCCGCCCTTGCGCATGCCGGGCGCGGTGGGCTCCCCCGTGACGCCGATCGCCACGGTGTAAGCCATGTTCGTACCGACTTCGACGTTTTCCGGCCACCTCGACGCGCTGGCCGCGCGCCGCCCCGAGGCAAGCCTGCTGATCGACCAGGACCAGCGGATCAGCGCCGCGCAGTTGCGCGCGCAAAGCCGGGCACTGGCCGCGGGGCTCGCCCGCATCGGCGTGCGGCCTGGCCACCGCGTGGCCGTCTGGCTGCCCAACTGCGCGGCCTGGGTGGAATCTTTCCTGGCCTGCGCGCACCTGGGCGCCGTGGTGCTGGCCGTCAACACGCGCTTTCGCGCGCTGGAAGTAGCCGACATCCTGGGCCGCGGGCAAGCGGACTGGCTGGTGTTCTGGCCGGGCTTCAAGGGCATCGATTTCCAGGGCATTCTTGACGGCGTCGACCCCGCTCAATTGACGCGCCTGCAAGGCGTGGTGGCGCTGACCGGGGCGGACGACGCCGCCCCGGCCGCCGTCCCCGGCATACCGGTGCACCGCTATGCGGACCTGCTGGCCGCCGACACCCCGCCGCCCGCCCCGCACGGCAACGCCGGCGTGCTGTGCTTCACCACATCGGGCACCACGTCCAAACCCAAGTTCGTCCTGCATGACCAGCAGACCTTATTGCGCCACGGCGCGGCGGTCGCGCAGGCCTTCGGCTACGACGACGACAGCTGCGTGCTGGCCAGCGCGCCGTTTTGCGGCGCATTCGGCTTTGCGACGCTGGTGGGCGGCCTGGCGCAAGGCGTGCCTGTGGTCTGCGCGCCGGTGTTCAACGCCGCGGAATCGGCCCAGGCCGTCGCCCGCCATGCCGTCACCCATACGTACGCCAACAACGAGGCGCTGGTCGGCATGATGCAGGCCGCCCCGCCTGGCGCCTTCGCCTCGGCGCGCCTGTTCGGCTTCGCCAGTTTCACGCCCGCGCTGGACAACATGCTGGACCTGGCCCGCGAGGCCGGCGTGCCACTGACCGGCCTGTACGGGTCCAGCGAACTGATCGCGCTGGTGGCGGGCCAGCCGCGCGATCCGGCAGACGGCGATGTCTCGGCGCGCCATCAGCCCGGGGGCACGCTGATCTATCCCGACGCCCGCGTACGCGCCCGCGACCCCGAATCCGGGCAGGTGCTGCCGCACGGCCAATCCGGTGAAATCGAAATCCTGTCGCCCAGCCTGATGCAAGGCTATCTCGACAACCCCGAAGCCACGCGCCACGCCGTCACGGACGACGGTTATTTCAAGACGGGCGACCTGGGCTACACGCTGACGCCACGCCAGTTCGTGTTCCAGACGCGCATGGGCGATTCCCTGCGGCTGTCGGGCTTTCTAGTGAACCCGGTTGAAATCGAGCAAGTGGTCGAGACCCTGCCCGGCGTGCGCGCCTGCCAGGTCGTAGGCGCCACGCGCCAGGGCAAGATCGTGCCTTACGCCTTCGTGCTGCTGCACGAGGGCGCCACGGCCGATCCCGACGGCTGGACGGCCGCCTGCAAAGCTGCGATGGCGGGCTTCAAGGCGCCCGCGGGCTTCACGGTGCTGGACGCCTTCCCATCGGTCGAGAGCGCCAACTCGGTCAAGATCCAGAAGCACCGGTTGCGCGACATGGCAGACGCTATGCTCTCGGATCCTTCACCGCCGCCCGCCCCCTGACCATGTCCGCCCGCAAGCTCTTTTCGCACAGCCCCCAGCCGCTTTACCTGCAAGCGGCGGCGCTGTTCCGCAGCCATATCCAGAACCGCACCTGGCGGCCGGGCCAGCAGATCCCGCCGCTGGAATCGCTGATGGAAACCTATGGCATTTCGCGGGCGACCATCCGCCAGGCGTTCGGCCTGCTGGAGCAGGACGGGCTGATCCGGCGCTCGCGCGGGACGGGCACGTTCGTCAACGCCGAACTGCCGGAAACGCCTACGCTGCTGATCCCCAAGACCTGGGCCGAAACCGTGGAACTGAGCAATCAGCTGGGCACGGTGTCGCTGGTGGAATCCAGCGCCGACTCGCCGCTGCCCGACACGCTGGGCATGCCCTGCGAGGCCGACCGCAGCGGCAGCTTCCAATATCTGCGCCGCGTGCACACCACGGAGGCGGGCCCCTTCTGCTATAGCGAGGTCTTCCTGGAAAGCGGCCTGTTCCGCAAGCATCGCGCCCGCATCCAGAAAAGCACCGTCGCGCCGGTGCTGGACCAGTTCTACGGCGCCCGCATCACCGAGGCCCGCCAGGTGCTGAACGTGATCGAGGCCGGCCAGGAGTCCGCTGAATCCTTGCAGATTCCAGTGTCGTCGCCCGTGGCCGAGTTGCGGCGCTATGCCTGCATCGATGGCCGCGTGGTGTATTTCGCGCGGCTGGAATTCCCGTTCCGCAAAGTGCGAATGGAATTCGACCTGCTGACCCAGCGTTGATCCCCCCGACCCCGACCGCCCAAGGAGCCTACCCCGCCACCACGCCCCCGTTTCGCGGCCCGACCCAGACCCACATAGAGCGCGGCATCACGCCAATCAAGCGCCAGCAGGTTCCAGACAGATCCGGCACAAGAGGAGACAAACCATGGCTAACGCCAACACGCCCCGGATTTCATCGCATTGCCGCAGCACGCTTACCCGTTTGTTCACCACCACCGCCATCGCCGCCGCCCTGGCCGCCCCTGCGCACGCGCAATCTGCCGCCGTCTCTGACGACATCGTCCGGCTGGGCCTGATCCTGGACATGAGCGGCGTCTACGCCGACGTGACGGGCAAAGGCAGCGCCACCGCCGCCGAAATGGCGATCGCCGACTTCGGCGGCACGGTGCTGGGCAAGAAGATCGACCTGATGGTGGTGGACCACCAGAACAAGGCAGACATCGCCGCCGCCAAGGCGCGCGAATGGTACGACACCCAGAAGGTGGACGCGATCATGGACGTGGCGGGCTCGGCGCCCGCGCTGGCCGTGCTGGAAGTGGCCCGCGAAAAGAAAAAGATCGTCGTCTTCAGCGGCCCCGGCACCGAACGCATCACGAACGACCTGTGCTCGCCCTATTCCGTTCACTACACCTACGACACCTGGTCGCTGGCCAACACCACCGCACGCGCCACCGTGGAGAAAGGCGGCAAGACCTGGTACTTCCTGACGGCGGACTACGCCTTCGGCCACACGCTGCAGGCCTCCGCCACCGAAGTCGTCAAGGCCAATGGCGGCACCGTGCTGGGCGCCTCGCGCCATCCGCTGGGATCCAGCGATTTCGCATCCTACCTGCTGCAGGCCCAGGCCAGCAAAGCCCAGGTCGTCGGGCTGGCGAACGCGGGCGGCGACACCGTGAACGCCATCAAGGCCGCCAGCGAATTCGGCCTGACCAAGGGCGGCCAGAAAATGGCCGGCTTGCTCTTGTACATCAACGACATCCACGCCATCGGCCTGGAAGCCGCCGCCGGCCTGACCCTGACCGAGGCCTTCTACTGGGACATGAACGACCAGACCCGCGCCTGGTCGCAGCGCTACTACGACAAGCTCAAGAAGATGCCCAACATGAGTCAGGCGGGCACGTATTCGTCGGTGATGCACTACCTGAAGGCCGTGCAGGCAGCCGGCACCGACGAACCCGTGGCCGTCATGAAGCAGATGAAGGCCCTGCCCATCAACGACTTCTTCGCCACCAACGGCCGCATCCGCGAAGACGGCCGCATGGTGCACGATATGTACCTGTTCGAAGTCAAGCAGCCGTCTGAATCCAAACGGCCGTGGGACTACTACAAGCTGGTGGCGACGCTACCCGGCGATCAGGCGTTCATGCCCTTGTCAAAGTCGACCTGCCCGCTGGTGAAGAAGTAGGCGGCAGCACCCCGCTTACGCGCGCAGCACCCGGTCCAGCTCCAGCACCGACTGGTACAGGACCCGGGTGCCGTCCAGCAACTGCGCGGGTTCGATCCATTCTTCCGGGCAGTGGCTGCGGCCATTCAGGCACGGGATGAAGACCATGCCGATGGGGCCCGTGGGCGCCATGTACACGGCGTCATGGCCCGCGCCGCTGGGCAGGCGCATCGACGCGTAACCCAGCTGGTCGGCCGCGGCCTTGACCGCGTCCATCACCAGCGGCGAACAGTCCGTGGGCTGCGCGCGGCTCAGTTGCGTGAAGCCTGCCGTCAGGCGCAGCGCCTTCAGGTCGTCGGCCACGCCCGCCATCAGCGTTTCCGGGAACGCGTCCAGCACGGCGTTGCTGTCGCTGCGCATTTCCAGCGTCAGCTCCACCCGGCCGGGCACGGCGTTGGCGGCGTTCGGCGTCATCGACAACCGGCCCACCGTGGCCACCACGTAATGCGGATTGCCGCTGGCGGCGCTGGCCTGGCGGCTGGCGGCATCGATGATGCGGGCCGCGCCCACCAGCGCGTCGCGGCGGATATCCATGGGGGTGGTGCCGGCATGATCGGGCTGGCCTTCCACCACGATCAGCACGCGGCGGATGCCCACGATGTTGGTGACCACGCCGATCGGCAGGCCGCGGCTTTCCAGGACGGGGCCCTGTTCGATATGCAGTTCGACAAACGCCGCGGTGTCACCCGCGCCGCGCAAGGGGGCATGAAGCGCCGCCGGGTCGCCGCCGACGCGGGCAATGCCTTGGGCCAGCGTCTCGCCGTCGGGGTTGCGAGCGGCCAGCATGTCGGCCGTCAGTTGGCCGGAGAGCGCGCGGCTGCCCACGCACGAGATGCCGTAGTCGCTGGGTTCTTCGGACAGGAAGTCGATGACTTCGAACGGATGCGCCAGTTCGATGCCGTGTTCCTGCATCGTGTGCGCGACTTCGATGCCGGCCAGGACGCCGATGATGCCGTCGAAACGGCCGCCGGCCATGACGGTGTCGCAATGCGAGCCGGTGGCAATCGGCTTGCGGGCCGGGTCGCGCCCGGCGCGGGTGCCGATCAGGTTGCCGCCCGCGTCCAGGCGGGTGGCCAGGCCGGCGGCTTCGAATTCGCTGCGCAGCCAGGCGCGAGCCTCGTCGAACAAGGGCGAAAAGGCGCGGCGCGTCCATGGGACGTCGGGCAGGGTGAAGCGGGACAAGGCTTCAACGCGCGACCACAGGCGGTCGGCATTGAGCGGCGGAAAGGAAGGAAGTTCGGCGAGAGTCATCGTCGTCCTCATGCCTGGCGCGGGCGCAGGAAGCGGCCATCGCCCTTCTGGTTGACGATGCGCTGGCCGTCGTAGACCTGCTGGCCCCGGCACCAGGTGCCCGCGACGCGCACGGTGAACTCGCGCCCTTCGAACGAACTCCATTGCACCGCCGACAGGCTGCCCGCCGGATCGAAAGCGTAGCGTTCGGGCTTCAGGATCACGATGTCTGCGTCCTTGCCAACCTCAAGCGTGCCCTTGCGGTCATCCAGCAGGAAATGCCGGGCCGGGTTGCTGCTGAGTTGCCGCACGACCATCGACGGCGAAATGCCGTGCTCTTCGCAGCCAGTCCAGAATGCCGGCAGCAGCGTTTCCAGGCCGGGACCGCCCGACGAATTCTTGAAGACGTTCGGGTTCTGCTTGCGTTCCAGGCCCCAGCTGACATGGTCCGACGACACGAACGTGCATTCGTCGTTGGCGATGTGCGTCCACAGCAGGTCCACTTCGGCCTTGGGCCGGATTGGCGGATAGTGCTTGGTCTTGGCGCCGAAGCGGCGGGTATGTTCCTCGTGATTCAGCATCAGGTACTGCACGCAGGTCTCGATGCTGGCGTGATGGCCTTTCTGCCGGTACATGTTGCAGATCTGGAAGCCGCGAGAGGTCGACACGTGCACCGCGTGGGCGCGCGCGCCCGTTTCCGCCCCGATCTCGTAGATCAGCGCGGTGGCCAGGTTTTCGATCAGCGGCGTATGCGCCCGCATGAACGCGTCCCAGCCCGTGTCGCCGGCGTCAACCAGGCGCGCAATGTTCTTGCGCGTCATCTCCTGCATCTGGTTGTGCACGCCGCAAGCCAGCCCGGAAGGCGCAATCAGGCGGAAGGCGTCGTAGAGGTCGTCTTCCTCGATGCGGGGAAAGCGGCCCGGCGTGGCTTCGAACGTCGAGAACTTGAAGGCGCAGACGCCACCTTCGATCAGCCCGGCGGCCGCCTGCAGCCCATGCTGCGGGTTCAGCGTGCCGAACAACGCAACGTCCACATGGCAGTCGCGCTCGACTTCGGCAATCTTGGCGTCCAGCTGCGGGCGCGAGGCGACGGGTTCCGGATCGTCGTAGGGCATGTCGACCATGACGGTGACGCCGCCTGCCGCCGCCGCGCGGGAGGCCCAGCCCAGGCCTTCCTGGTTCAGCTGGCTGCCCGAATGCACCTGGCCATCCACCACGCCGGGCATGATCCACATGCCGCGCGCGTCCACGCTGTCACGGCCAGCGGGCGCCACGCCCGTGCCCCGCTGCGCGATACGGCCGTCACGCACCGCCAGCCAACCGTCCATCGCCACCCCGTCCGGGTCCACGATATTGCCGCGCACCACCAAATCGAATTCGCTCATGACCGCTTCCATCCTGTGTTGAGTGTTGGAAGTGTAGTAACGGCCCAAGCAAAACGTCTTATGCTTATATGTGCGTAGGAATTAACATCAGGTTAAGCATATGAAACTCAATCTGCGGCAGATCGAGGTCTTCCGGGCCATCATGCTCAGCGGATCCATCAGCGGCGCGTCCAAGCTGCTGTTCGTCTCCCAACCCGCGGTCAGCCGGCTGATCGCCTATACCGAACAACGCCTGGGACTGATGCTGTTCCAGCGCATCAAGGGCCGGCTGTATCCCACGCCGGAGGCGCGCCGCCTGTTCGTCGAGGTGACGGCGCTGTACCAGAACGTGCAGCGGGTCAACGAAGTGGCGGACAACCTGGCCGAGAACCGCGAGGGCCAGTTGCGCCTGTCGTGCAGCCCCAGCCTGGGCCAATCCCTGCTGCCGCGCGCCATCGCGCAGTTCCGACGGCAGTTCCCTGAGGTGCGCATCGTGCTGCAGACGCTGATTCCTTCAGTGATGCTGCAGTCGCTGTTGACGCAGCAGGTGGAGTTGGGCGTGGCGTACATGCCGGTGGACCATCCCAGCCTGGCCTGGCAACCCCTCTATGAAAACCGCATCGTCGCCGTGCTGCCCAAGGGCCACGCGCTGGCGGGACGCAAGCAGGTGACCGTGAAAGACCTGGTCGACGAACCGCTGATCGGCTACAGCGCCGACATCCCGTTCGGCATGCTGATCAACAAGCTGTTCGGCGGCGGCGATGCGCAGCCCGAACCACGTATCGAAGTGCAGCAGGCCCACGTGGCCTGCGCCCTGGTCCAGGCGGGCGCCGGCGTGGCCCTGGTGGACGAGATCACCGTGGCCGGCCCGATCTGGTCGGATGTGGTGACCGTGCCCATCGTCGGAACCGTCAACGCGCCCGTCAACGTGTTCCACCTGCAGCTTCAGCCCTTGTCACGGCTGGCGCAGGCGTTCATCGACGTGCTTCATACGATGGACCAGCGCCCCTAGGGCACGGCCCGCGGCTGCGGCGCAGTCCCTGGGGATATCCCTTAGGGCGCCAGACCAAGGCGCAGCAGCTGCGCTATGAGCCGCCGCGATCCATTAACACGATGTTATGCAGCAGGCATAAAAGGTAATACGACATTATCAAAATTGGTTCCTATGATGCCCCCGTCTGTTCCGCAAAACGTGCGGGAAGCTATTGAAACGGCAATCGGGGAGAAGGCCATCATGGGTAGGATTTTGACAATGCGCGATGTCGAGGCGGCCGTGCGGGGTGGCTCGGTGTTCGCCTGTGGCGGCGGCGGCTGGGCCGAACATGGGCGCGAACTGGGTTCGCTGGCGGTCACCATCGGCCGGCCTGAGCTGGTGTCGATGGACGAGGTGCCCGACGATGCGTGGATCGCCACTGCGGCCGCCATCGGCGCGCCGGGCGGGCTGACCGACTGGCAGATGCTGGGCATCGACTACGTCCGCGCGGCACAGCGCTTGCAGGATGCCCTGGGCGAACGCGTCTACGGCCTCATCATCGGCCAGAACGGCATGTCCAGCACGCTCAACGGCTGGCTGCCTTCGGCCGTGCTGGGCACCAAGGTCGTGGATGCCGTGGGCGATATCCGCGCCCACCCCACCGGGGACATGGGGTCGCTGGGCCTGGCCGGTAGCCCCGAACCCATGATCCAGTGCGCCGTCGGCGGCAACCGCGCCAACAACGCCTATATGGAACTGACCATCCATGGCGCCACCGGGCGCGTCTCGCCCGTGCTGCGCAAGGCGGCCGACATGGCCGGCGGCTTCATCGCCAGTTGCCGCAACCCGATCCGCGCCTCGTATGTGCGCCGCCACGCCGCGCTGGGCGGCATCAGCCGCGCGCTGGCGCTGGGCGAAGCCATCCTGGCGGCGCAACCCCGCGGCGGCAGCGCGGTGATCGACGCGATCTGCAAGGCCACCGAGGGCGAGATCATTGGCTCGGGCAAGGTCGTGCGCAATACCCTCAAATACACCGAAGAGGCCTTCGACATCGGCACGGTCGAGATCGGCGAAGGCGCCGCCAAGCGCGTGATCCACGTGATGAACGAACACATGGCGGTCACCGATGGGCAAGGCGGACGCGTCGCCTGCTATCCGGACGTGATCACCACGCTGGACGCCGACGGCAACCCCGTCAGCGCCGGCCAGCTGCGCGAGGGCCTGCAAGTCAGCATCCTGCACGTGAGCAAGCAGCACCTCCCCCTGTCCTCCAGCGTGACGGACCCGTCCGTCTACCCCATCGTGGAAAAGGCGCTGGGCATGAACTTCACCGACTACGCGTTGGCTTCCTGAGGACATCGGCGTGAAACGAGCATTCAACATCCCCGGCGGCAACGTGCTGCGCTGCAAAGGCTGGCGCCAGGAAGCGCTGCTGCGCCTGCTGGAAAATGTGCTGGCGGTGGGCGAAGACCCCGACAACCTGGTGGTCTATGCGGCGTTGGGCCGCGCCGCGCGCGACTGGCCATCGCACGACGCGATCGTCCGCGCGTTGCAGGAACTGGAAGAGGATCAGACCCTGATCGTCCAGTCCGGCAAGCCGATCGGCGTGCTTCGCACGCATCCGATGGCGCCCATCGTCATCATGGCCAACTGCAACATGGTCGGCCAATGGGCCCACGCCGAAAACTTCTACCAGCTGGAACGCGACAATCTGATCTGCTGGGGCGGATTGACGGCGGGCGACTGGCAGTACATCGGCTCGCAAGGCGTGATCCAGGGCACGTACGAGATTTTTTCACGCATCGCCGAACGCCACTTCGGCAATGACCTGCGGGGCCGATTCATCCTGACCGCGGGCATGGGTGGCATGGGCGGCGCGCAGCCGCTGGCCGGCCGCATGGCGGGCGCCGCCATCCTGACGGTGGAAATCAACCCCGAACGCATCGACAAGCGCATCAAGGCCGGCTTCCTGGAACGCCGCGCGGATACGCTGGACGAGGCCCTTGCGCTGATCCGCCAGGCCCAGGAACGACGCGAACCGCTGTCGGTGGGCCTGCTGGGCAATGCCGCCGACATCTATCCCGAAATCCTGGCGCGCGGCATCGTGCCCGACATCGTCACCGACCAGACGTCGGCGCATGACCTGGTCTACGGCTACATCCCTGCCGGCCATACGCTTGAAGCCGTGGCGGAACTGCGTCGCACCAATATCCCCGGGCTGATGGACGCCAGCCGCGCTTCGATCGTGCGCCACGTCACCGCCATGCTGGGCTTCAAGGACCAGGGCGCAGTGGTCTTCGACAACGGCAACCTGATCCGCACCCATGCCAGCCAGGGCGGCGTGCAACGCGCGTTCGAGATCCCCGTCTTCACCGAAGCGTTCCTGCGGCCGCTGTTCGCGCGCGCCATCGGCCCGTTCCGCTGGATCGCGCTGTCCAACGACCCCGACGACATCCGCAAGATCGACGATTTCCTGCTCGCGCGCTTTCCCGACAACGCCATCGTCTCCAACTGGATCCGGCTGGCGCGCAAGGAAGTGCCGTTCGAAGGCCTGCCCGCGCGCATCGCATGGCTGGGCCACGGCGAGCGCACCGAGCTGGCGCTGGAGGTCAACCGCATGGTGCGCGAGGGCATCCTGAGCGCACCGGTCGCGTTCACCCGCGACCATCTGGACGCCGGTGCGATGGCGCACCCGAACATCATGACCGAAAACATGCGCGACGGCTCGGACGCCATTGCCGACTGGCCGTTGCTGAACGCGATGATCAACTGTTCATCCAGCGCCGACCTGGTCGCGATCCACTCGGGCGGCGGCGGGTACAGCGGCTACATGACCAGCGCGGGCGTGACGGTGGTGGCGGACGGCACCGAGGGGGCCGAAACGCGCCTGCGGCTGTCCATGACCAACGACACCGCCAGCGGCGTATTGCGTTACGCGGACGCAGGCTACGAGGAAGCACTGGATGAAGTGCGCAAAAAAGGCATCGCTCGCATCGATACCTCCGCCACTGGCCGTGCAGGCGGCCAATAACGCGGCGGGCAATGCGATTCAGTCAATGGACAGACGGACAGCAGTAATAGATAGCGCGGATCAAGCGCAAACGATCTCAATGGGGAATGCAATGAAAGACGTGATCATCAATCCGGGAATCGGGGCCTTGCCGGGCCACCCCGCTTCCCAGGCCACCGCGCAAGAGCGCAGCGGCCGCAAGGCCGTCATCGCGGCATCGGCAGGCAACGCGCTGGAGTGGTATGACTTCACCGTCTACGCCCTGTTTGCGGTGTACATCGGTCAGAACTTCTTTCACAACGAAGACCCGACCGTGCAGTTGATGGCCTCGTTCCTGGCGTTCGGGCTGGGCTTCGTGGTTCGGCCACTGGGAGCGCTGGTGCTGGGCTCTTATGGCGACCGCGCCGGCCGCAAGGCCGCGCTGACCCTGACCATCATGCTGATGGCCGTCGGCACGCTGCTGATCGCGGCTGCCCCGCCCTACGCCGCCATTGGCGTGGGCGCCCCGCTGCTCATCGTCTGCGGCCGCGTGCTGCAGGGCTTTTCGGCCGGCGGCGAAGTCGGCGGCGCCACCGCCTTCCTCGTCGAGCACGCCCCGGAGGGCAAGCGCGGTCAATACGCGTCTTGGCTGCAGGCCAGCATGGGCATTTCGAATCTGCTGGGTGCGCTGGTGGCCACGTTGGTCACTACCTTCCTGACCGAGCAGCAGATCGGGGAATGGGGGTGGCGTGTGCCGTTCATCATCGGCCTGGCGATCGCGCCGGTGGGGCTGTGGATGCGCCGCGCGCTGGACGAAACGCCGCACTTCCGCGAAGAGCAGGCACGCCAGGCACGCCAGAACGACCGCGTCAAGACGCCGCTGCTTGCCGTGGTGCGCGACTATCCGAAGGAACTGCTGACGGGCCTGTGCATGTCGGTGCTGTGGGCGGTCGGTCCGTACGCGCTGATCATCTTCATGCCCATCTACGTGCAGAAATCCCTGGGCTTCTCCAGCTCTCAGGCTTTCGTGGCGGCCTTGGTCGGCAACCTGTTCCTGATCGGCGGCTGCGTGTTCTCCGGCACGCTGTCCGACCGCTACGGCCGGCGCACCGTGCTGCGCGCCGCCGCGTTGCTCCTGCTGATCGCCGTGTATCCGCTGATGATGTGGCTGAAGGTGTCGCACACGCAGACCACGCTGATCGTGGTGCAGTCGATGTTTTGCCTGATGGTGGCCATGTATGTGGGCGTGGCGCCGGCAGCGCTGTCCGAAGTCTTTCCCACGGCGGTGCGGTCCTCGGGCATGTCCCTGTCGTACAACACGGCGGTGACGATACTGGGCGGATTTGCGCCCGCCATCCTGACGTGGATCACCTACACCACCGGCGTGGCCTTCGCCCCCGCGCTGTACGTCATGGGCGCATGCGTCGTTGCGCTGGTGGCCTTGACCATCTTGCCGCAGGGCCGTCATGGATAAGCCCCGCAAGGCAGGAGCCTGCCGTCCGGGCGATTGGCGCCGGCTGGGCGCCGCAGCGGCCGCGCTGACGCTTACGGCCTTCTGGTCGGCGGCCCCCCGGGCGGCCGCCGCCACCGAACCGCCGCCCGCCGAACTGGTCCTGCTGGGCGTGGCGGGTGGCCCCACCTGGTACGGTGAAGATTCTCCCCACGGGATTTCGTCCGCACTGGTGGTCGATGGACAGGCTTACATCGTCGACGTGGGCTCGGGCGCCTACCGCCAGCTTCGCCGTGCCGGCGTCAAGCCCGGCACCGAACAAGCGGTGTTCCTTACGCATCTGCACACCGACCACATCATCGACCTGGCCAACCTGCTGGCCTACGACCCCAGCGCGCGCCGCCGCGCCAGGGCGTCCATGCAGATCATCGGGCCCGGCCCGCGCGGCGTGCTGCCCCCGCTGGCGCCGGGCATGAAGGACGATGTGGTCATTCATGCCGAGAATCCGTCGCCGGGTACGCATGACCTGGTGGCGTCCATCGTCGCCGGCATGGCGGCGGACCTGAACATCCGCGTGCGCAGCGAAGGCGTGCCGGACATTCGGCAATTCTTCCAGGCGCACGACATCGTGGTGCCGGCCGGCGTCGTCAAGGATCCGAACACCGATCCGGCGCCGCCCATGGAGCCGTTCGCCGTCTGGCAGGATACCCGCGTCAAGGTCAGCGCCATCCTGGTGCCGCACGGGCTGGTGTACCCCAACTTTGCCTACCGCTTCGACACGGCGGCCGGCTCGGTCGTGTTTTCGGGCGATACGGCGGTCAGCGACAACCTGGTCAAGCTGGCGCGCGGCGCGGACATCCTGGTGCACGAAGCGATCGACCCGGCCTGGGTGGACCATATCGTCGGCGCCAAGCCCTGGGATGCCCGGCAGCAGGCGCTGGCCACACAGTTGCTGCACGCGCACGCCACGCCGCTCGAAGTCGGCGACGTGGCCACCCGCGCGGGCGTGAAAACGCTGGTGCTGTCGCATCTCGTGCCGGGCGACGCCCCCGCCGAACACTGGCTGCAGGCGCGCCAGACCTTCAAGGGTCCGGTCGTGCTGGGGCAAGACCTGATGCGCCTGCCCCTGGGCGCGCCCCCGCCGCGCTAGCCTTCTCGTCCCTTCGAAGCCCCACCATCGCCTGTCTGGAGCCGCCATGCTCATGCATCCCGCGCCGCACGCCCCTGCCCGCCCGCTTCGCCGCCGCAGCATCGCCCGCTTGCGCGGTCGCCTCGCCTCCCTCTCCTCTGCCCTGCGGCGGGGCGCCGCCATGGCGCCCCTGCTGCTGGCGCTATGGCACCCAACGAGCGCATCCGCAGCCTGCAAGCCGGTCACGCTGGACGGCCGCTCGCTCACCCTGGAGCAGGTGGGCGCCGTCGCGCGACTGGGCTGCGGCGTCGTGCTGGCTGACGACGCTACCGCACGTGCCCAGCGCTCCTTCGAACTGCTGCTGGCCTACGCCAAGCTGGACCGCCCCGTATACGGATTGAACCGCGGCGTGGGTCTGAACAAGGATCAAACCCTCTTCAAGGGCGGCGACATCTCGCCCGACGTGCGCAAGGTCTCTGAACAGTTCAACCGGAACCTGCTGCATTCGCACAGCGCCGGGTATGGCGCCGAAGCCCCCCAGGACGTGACTCGGGCAGCCATGCTCATCCGGTTGAATTCGGCGCTGTTCGGCGGCTCCGGCCTGCAGGTGGAGATATTGCGCCAGTACGCCGAGTTCTTGAATCGCGGCATTACACCCGTGATGTTCGGTGAAGGCTCCGTCGGACAGGCCGACATCACCATCCTGGCGCAGATCGGGCTGGCGATGATGGGCGAAGGCGAATCCTATTACCAAGGCCGCCGCATGCCTTCGGCAGAAGCGCTGGAACTGGCCGGCCTGAAACCCGTACGCCCGTTCGGCAAAGACGCCCTGGCCATCGTCAGCGCCAATGCCTACGGCGCCGCCGTCGCCTCGCTGGCGGCGCTGGACGCGGCCCGCCTGCTGGACCAGGCTGATGCGGTGGCTGCCTTGTCGCTTGAAGGATTGGATGGAAACCTGGCGCCCCTGCTGGCCGCGACGCAGGCGCAACGGCCTTATGACGGACAGCGGCGGACGGCTGGGCACATGCTGACGCTGCTGCATGGCAGCGCCCTGTGGCAACCCGACCCCAAGCGCGCGCTGCAAGACCCGTTGAGCTTTCGCACCGTCAGCCAGGTGCATGGCGCGGCGCGAGACATGCTGGGCCTGCTGGAGCGCCAGCTTCAGATCCAGATCAACAGTTCCGACGACAATCCCACCGTGGCGCTGGACGCGCAACCGGCCGCAGGCACGCAAGCCTACGCGGCCCAGTTCTACGTCACGGACGGACCCGTGCGCGGCGCCGTCCTGCCATCCGCCGGATTCGACCCCAGCGCCTGGGTACTGCCGCTCCAAAGCCTCGGCGTCGCCTTGTCCCAAACGGCGCAATTGTCGGCCCAACGCACCTTACGGCTCACCGACCCGGCGTTCACCGCGCTGCCACGCTTTCTCAGTCCCGGCAATGGCGCGATCGGCTATGGACCGATCCAGAAAACGGTGTCGTCGCTTGCCGCGGATGTGCGGACCCTGTCGCTGCCCATCGTGACCGACGTGCAGGCGCAGGCCGGCAACATCGAAGATGTGGGCACCAATGCGCCCGCTACCGGCCGCAGGGTCTCCGCACAGATCGACCGGCTGACGACGCTGCTGGCGGTTGAACTGATGCACGCCGCCCAGGCGGTGGACCTGCGGCGCGCCCAGCGTCCCGACTACGAGCTGGGCACGGGAACGGCGGCGCTGTGGCGTGATTTTCGCAAGCACGTGCCCTATATGGATGCCGACCGCCGCAACGACGTGGACATCGTCCGTGCCAACGACTTCTTGGCACGAGGCCAGGCAGGCCCGGACAAGCTGGCGTCTTTGCCTTGAAGAGCCTGGCGGGCGGCGGCGCGTGAAGCGCGCCACCACCCTACCCGCCGCCTACTCGTCCGAAGACGCCGCAATGGCTTCCTCCAGCATTTCCAGCCGGTCCTGGCCCCAGAACACTTCGCCCCGATACACGTAGGACGGCGAGCCGAACACGCCGGCCTGGACCGCTTCATCCGTGTTGCGGCGATACGTGGCCTCGATGTCCGGTGCGTCGGCTGCCGCCAGCAGGCTGGCGGCAGCCAGTCCCAGTTTCTCCATGACCCCGAGCAGGACGAGGGGGTCGGAGATGTCCTGATCGTCCACCCATTCCGCCTTCAGGATCGCCTTGTACAGCGCCAGCACCGGCATGCCGGCACGATCGGCCGCGATGACGATGCGCGAGGCCAGCGACGCATCCGGGCACATGTGCGCCGGTTGCGGGTTGACGTGGATGCCGAGCTTGGCGCACCAGCGCGCCAGCTCCGCCACGCGATAGGCCTGGCGCTCGAGCGAGCGCTGCCCAAGCAGCACGCCGCCGGTACGCGCATAGACGTCGGGCAAGTCCACGGGCAGGTAGCGGATCGCCGCTTGCTGGCGGGCCGCCAGCTCTTCAAGCCGGTCCGCGCCCAAATAGGCCCAGTCGGAGTTCATCCAGAAGTAATAGTCGATCGTCTTCATGGGAGCCTCAGGTTCTTGCCGCCGCGGGCACGCGCAGGGCGGCAGGCGTGGCGGCCTCGCCCTGCATGCGCCAGGCGCTGAAGAAAGCAACCACGCCCAGCGCGCTCAGGTACCAGACCACGTACTTCGGGTCGCCCCCGCCCTTGGCCAGCAGCCAGGTCGCCACGATCGGCGCCAGCCCGCCGCCGATGGCGCCCGACACCTGCACCGCCAGCGAAATGCCGGTGTACCGCACATGCGCGGGAAACTGGCTGGAGAACAAGGTGCCTTCGGGTCCGTACAGGCAAGCGTATACCAGCCCCACCGCCAGGCAAACCGCCACGATGATCCAGGCCTTATCGCCCGAGCCCAGCAGGTTGAAGAAGACCGGCGCGCAGATCAGGATGCCCACCGTGCCCGCCATGAACACCCACTTGTGGCCGATCTTGTCGCCCAGCACTCCGAACAGCGGCATCGTGAACAGGGCTAGCGCCGCCCCCCAGATCGTGGCGTCCAGCATGACGGAGCGCGGGATACCCAGCGTGCCCGTGGCGTAGGCCAGCGAAAACGTCACGACCGTGTAGAACCACGTCACCTCGGCCAGCCGCGCGCCGACCACCACCAGCAACGCACGCCGGTGGTGCTTGAGCACTTCGGCCACCGGCACCTCAACCTTGGCGCCTTTTTCCCGCATCTGCTCGAAGTCGGGCGACTCGGCCACCTTGACGCGGATGAACCAACCCACCAGCAACAGCACCACGCTGGCCAGGAACGGCAGGCGCCAGCCCCAGGACAGCATGTCCTCTTCGGGCAGCGCGGCCACGGCGCCCATCGCCAGCGACGACAGGATCAGCCCGGGCGCCACGCCCGCCTGCGGCAGGCTGCCGAAAAAGCCCTTTTTGCCTTCGGGCGCATGCTCCACCGCCATCAGCACTGCGCCGCCCCATTCGCCGCCCACTGCAATGCCTTGCAGAAAGCGCATGAGCACCAGCAGCACGGCGGCCCAATAACCGATCTGCTCATACGAAGGGATCAGCCCGATGAGGATGGTGGGCACGCCCATCAGCAGCAAGGTGATCAGCAGCATGGACTTGCGGCCGATCTTGTCTCCATAGTGGCCGAAAATCACGCCGCCCAATGGCCGCGCGAAGAACCCCACGGAATACGTGGCAAACGCCGCCAGCGTGCCTGTGAGCGGGTCGAAGGCGGGAAAGAAGATCTTGTTGAAGATCAGTGCGGCAGCCGTGCCGTACAGGAAAAAGTCGTACCACTCGATCGTGGTGCCCATCATGCTGGCAAGGCCAGCCGTCACATAATCGCGGCGCGAGCGCGCAGCAGCAGGCTTGGTCGTCATCATCGTGACTCCCCTTGAAAAGGTCGTGATCGGATGCGAGCGAAATCAGGCTTGGAGCAGAGGCAACGGCGCGATGCCGTGCGTTTGCCGGGCCCAGTAGTCGAAGGTCGCGCGCACGATCGACGGCTTCAGCAGGTAGTCGTGCGCCTCGCGCGCCAGGGCGTCGTCTACCGGCGTCAACGGCCCGAACGCCTGGGCGCGGATCTGCATGCGCGCCGCACGCTCCAGATACACCGACAGATACGTCGCTTCCTCGCAGGAGCCACCCGCCGTCAGATAACCGTGGTGGGCCAGGATGATGGCCCGCTTGCGTCCCAGCGCCTCGGAAATGATCACGCCCTCCTGGTCCGCGATCGGCACCCCCGGCCATTCACCCAGGAAGGCACAGTCGTCGTGCAGGGGCGTCATGTCCATCTGTGAAATGACCAGCGGCTGGCGCGCGGCGGCCAGCGCCGAGGCCCACGGCGAATGCGTGTGGATGATGGATTGCACATCCGGGCGCGCCTCGTACACCCACAGATGGAAGCGCGTGGCCGGGTTGGGCATGCCGTCGCCCGTCAGGGTGTGCAGGTCGCGGTCGACTTCAATGAAGTCCGCCGGCGTCGCCTCGTCAAAGCCCAGGCCGAAGCGCAGGGTCCAGTACGCGCCCGGGCGCGCCGAGCGCACGCTGATCTGTCCCGCCAGGCCGGCTTCCTGCTCGGTCATCGCCAGGATGCGGCAGGCGTAGGCCATGGTTTCCTGGATGCTGCGCGGCACGGCCTGCAGATGGCGCGCCATTTCCTGCGTGGCGCGGGTGTCGAAATACGATTTCTCTCGCAATGCGGTATTCATGGTTTCCCCTTGATGTCCTTGGCTTGCGGCGTCGACGGACGCCGTGCAAGGTCAGGACAGTATGGAAACCACCGCGCAAACTAGCCATGCAGCCAGGCTCATAGCAGCTATTCGGAAGGCGGAACGGGGCCGCCGGGGGTGCTGGGGTTGCTGGGGTTGGGCGTTACGCCGCCGCGATGCGGTGCGCGCACGCCAACAGCTCGGCCACCAGCGGCAAGGGCTGGCGCTGGGCCGGCGTGATCGCCACCACGCGGCGGCGCAGCACCGGGCTGCGGATGCCGACCTTGCGCAAGCCGTAGTCGGTCAGCAGCTTTTCGGGGATACGCGACGGCAGGATACAGGCGCCCACCCCCGAGGACACCAGCTTGAGCATGGCGTCGATGGTCTCGGCCTCGGCCATGAACTCGGGCTGCAGCCCTGCGCTGTGGATCATCTTGCGCAAGGCGTAATGCGGCGGAAAGCCCACCAGCCGCAACGGCATGCCGCCCAGATCCACGGCATCCGCCAGCGGCACGTCCCGGCGCACGATCAGGCACATCTCGTCATCGAACAACGGGGTGGACGTCAGATTGTCCGAGGCCACCGCCGCGTCGTAGACAAAACCTACGTCGGCCTTGCCGCTTTCCACCAGGGCCACCACGTCGGGCGAACTGCGCCCCATCACGGACAGGTTCACGTGTTCGTGGCTGCTGACGAAGCTGGCCACGACGTCGGCCATGAAGTAGTAGCTGAGCGTGTGCACGGTGGCAAGGCGCACCGTGCCGTGGGTCACGCCTTCCTGCTGGCGCACGGCGTCAAGGACGCGGTCGATGTTCTGGTAGGCGGGCTGAATGCCTTCCAGCAGGCGGCTGCCTGCTACGGTCAGTTCCACGCCCCGGCCGGTACGCGTGAACAAGGGTTTGCCGACGTGGGCTTCCAGCGCCGCCAGTTGCCGGCTCAGGCCGGATTGCGTCTGGTCCAGGTCCTCGGCGGCGCGTGATAAGGACTTCAGCTCCGCGATCCGCAAGAAATAACGCAACTGCCGGTCCGGCGTGTCCATGGTGCTGCCCCTTGATTCTGGTCTGACGCGCTCGATTCGGCGCGGCTACAGTGTGCCCAAGGATGCCGTCCGGCACCACGGGGATTTGCGCTAAGGGCCTGAAAGCGTACCCTTGCAGCTTGCCCCTACGCCGGAAATCCGCATGTCCACCCCCATTGCCCGCCCCATTCCCGCTACCATCGCCGCCGTCGTCCGCGACGGCCACGTGCTGCTGGTGCGCCGCGCCAACCCACCCGACGAGAACTGCTGGGCCTTTCCCGGCGGCAAGATCGACGCGGGCGAACGCATCGAGGCCGCCACGGCGCGCGAACTGCTGGAAGAAACCGGCGTGGTCGCCGAGCCGCTGCACGTATTCGATGCGGTAGACGTCTTCGACCGCGACGAAGCCGGCGCCCTGCGCCGCCACTTCATCCTGATCGCCGTGCTGTGCCGCTGGCAATCCGGCGAACCGGTCGCGGGCGACGATGCGCGCGACGCCCGCTGGATTGCCCTGGCGGATCTGGAAGGGCACGAACTGGCGACCAGCTTCGGCGTCGCCAGGCTGGCGCGCAAGGCGGCGGCGATTTAAGCGGGTCGGGCAACCCGCGACCGTCTACACCCCACCCGCCATGGGCTTGGCCTTGATCCACAAAAACATCGGCAGCCGGGTCCATTGCTGCAGTTGCGCCGTCGGGGCGGCGTCCGGCTGCGGTTCGCGCAGCGACACGATTGCCAGCCCCGCCGCTTCCAGCGCCGCCATGTAATCCTGCAAGGGCAGCGACCAGCCCGCGAAATGCATGCTCAAGCCGTCGCGCGTTTCCTTGCCGTCGAAATGTTCCCGCCCGTAATACGTGCCGTCGATCACGAACGGCGCGTCCGCTTGCGGTCCGGTGAACCGGCCGCGGTCACGGAAGGGATGCACGATGGAAATGAACAGCGTGCCGTCCGGCTTGAGCACCCGGCGCGCCTCGCGCAGCGCGGCCGGCACGTCGTCCACGTCCATCAGCACGTTGTAGGCAATCACCAGATCGAACTCGCCGTCCGCATAAGGCAAGGACTGCGCGGGAGCGACGTCGTACCGGTCGGCGGAATCCGCGGCGCGCGCCGCCTCGACCATGGCGGCCACGGCATCGCTTGCGGTGACGTGATAGCCCAACGCCCGTGCCTCGCGGCTGATGCGGCCTTCGCCGCAGCCCACTTCCAGCGCGCGCCCGCGGCCCGCGCCCAAGTAGGCCGAAAAGCCCTCACGGTATGCCCAGAAGGCATCATGGCCCGGGGTGCTGGCCCACGAGATCCATTGATCGGCCACGGCGCGCCAATGCGCCTGGTCCGGTTGCGGATCGCTCATGCGTGATTCTCCAAGATGCCCGACGATTGCGGGCCTAAGGGTTAAGGCCTAAGGACAGGCCCTACTATATACAGCCCGGCAACCACCTCCCCCTGCCCCATGTTCGACGCCTACCTATCCCGCTGGAACCTCGTGCCCGACGGCGCCCCCATCGTGACTCATGCCGCGCAACTGCTGCCCGTCACGCGCGACGGCGCGCCGGCCATGCTAAAGGTCTCGGTCGAAGAAGACGAACGCCAGGGCGGCGTGCTGATGACGTGGTGGGACGGCCAAGGCGCAGCCCGCGTGCTGGCGCACGACGACTACGCCATCCTGCTGGAACGCGCCACCGGCACGCGCTCGCTGGCGGCCTACGCCCGCACGGGCCGCGACGACGAGGCCACGCGCATCCTTTGCCGCGTGCTCAAGGCGCTGCACGCCCCGCGCGTCAAACCGCTGCCGCCGCTGCGCAGCCTGGAAGAATGGTTCGTGGAACTGTGGCCCATGGCCCAGGCGCAAGGCGGCATCCTGGCGCACAGCGCCCGCCACGCCCGCGCGCTGCTGGACGATCCGCGCGACCTCGCGGTGCTGCATGGAGACTTCCACCACGACAACGTGTTGGACTTCGGCGAACGCGGCTGGCTGGTCATCGACCCCAAGCGGCTCTACGGCGAACGCGCGTTCGACTATGCCAACATCTTCTGCAACCCCGACCTGTCGGACCCCGTGCCGCCTGTGGCTATCGTGCCCGGCTGCTTCGAGCGGCGCCTGGACCTCATCGTGGCCGAGTCCGGCCTGGACCGCCGCCGCCTGCTGCAATGGATCGTGGCGTGGTGCGGGCTGTCGGCCGTCTGGTACCTGGGCGACGGCGACGATGCTGCGATCGACCTGAACATCGCGCGCCAGGCGCAAGGGCTGCTGGACGCGTGAGCCGCCAGCGTCACGAGGAGCCGGTTTGATGAGGTAAGGTGTAGCCCCTTCACCCCTTATCTCTTCATTCCTGGAGTATCGAATGACCGGATTGTTCATCGTGGTGGCGGCGCTGGCATTTCTGATGCTGGCGGCGTATCGGGGCTACAGCGTGATCCTGTGCGCGCCCATCGCAGCCATGGGCGCGGTATTGCTGACGGATCCTTCCGCGCTGGCCCCCGTGTTTTCAGGCATTTTCATGGAGCGCATGGCCGGTTTCGCCAAGCTCTACTTCCCCGTGTTCCTGCTGGGTGCCGTGTTCGGCAAGCTGATCGAACTGTCGGGTTTTTCCCGCGCGATCGTGCAGGCGGTACTGCGCATGATCGGCGCGGAACGCGCCATTGTCGCCATCGTGCTGGTGTGCGCCGTGTTGACCTACGGCGGCGTATCGCTCTTCGTGGTGGTATTCGCCGTATATCCGTTCGCCGCCGAAATGTTCCGCCAGGGCGGCATTCCGAAGCGGCTGATGCCGGGCGCCATCGCGCTCGGTGCGTTCACGTTCACGATGACGGCGCTGCCCGGCACGCCGCAGATCCAGAACATCATCCCCACCACCTTCTTCGAAACGACCACGTGGGCCGCGCCCTGGCTGGGCCTGATCGGCGCGGCGTTCACGCTGACGGCGGGTATCGCCTACCTGGAGTGGCGGCGCAAGCGCGCGGCGGCGGCCGGCGAGACCTACGGGACCGAGCTGCGCAATGAACCGACGACGCCGCCCAGCGAACGCGACCACCACCCGCTCGTCGCCTTGCTGCCGCTGGTGGTGGTGGGCGTTGCCAACTTCCTGCTGACGCGCTGGATCCCTGGCTGGTATCCCGCAGGCGCCGAGGTGAACCTGCCCGGCCTGCCCAAGCCGATGCCCGTGAACGCCGCCGATCAGGTCGCGCTGTGGGCCGTGATGGGCGCGTTGATCGCCGGCATCTTCACCATCCTGCTGTTCTCGTTTCGCAGCATCAAGGCGCACTTCGCCGAAGGCAGCAAAAGCGCCGTGTCAGGCGCGCTGCTGGCCTCCATGAATACCGCGGCCGAATACGGTTTCGGCGGCGTCATCGCGGCGCTGCCGGGCTTTCTGTTGGTGGCCGAGGCGCTGAAATCCATTCCCGACCCGCTGGTGGGCGAAGCCATCGCCGTGACCTCGCTGGCGGGCATCACGGGATCCGCCTCGGGCGGCATGAGCATCGCGTTGGCCGCCATGGCGCAGACCTTCATCGACGGCGCCGTTGCCGCAGGCATCCCGATGGATGTGCTGCACCGGATCGCCGCCATGGCCAGCGGCGGCATGGACACGCTGCCGCACAACGGCGCGGTGATCACGCTGCTGGCCGTCACCGGCCTAACGCACCGCCAGTCCTACGGCGACATCTTCGCCATCACGTTGATATCGACCCTGTCGGTGTTCGTCGTGATCGCGGTGTACTACCTGACCGGCATCGTCTGATCGAAGGCCGTGGCGAACACGTCGGCCAGCCACTGCGTGAAGACGCGCACGCGGGCCGACACCTGCCGGTTCTGCGGGTACAGCACCGACACCGGCATGGGCGCGGGCGGCGTCTTGGGCAGCACGATCCGCAGGTGCCCCGCCGCCAGCTCGCGTTCCACCCGGTAGCGCGGCACCTGGGCCAGCCCCAGCCCCGCCAGCGCCGCGCCGGTGTAAAGCTCGGCCCCCGTCACGCTGATGACCGAGCCGGGACGCACCAGCACGTTGCGCCCGTCGACCATGAAGTCCAGCGCAATGCTGCGGCCGGTGGCGCTGGACAAGTAATCCACGGCGCGGTGGCCCGTCAGATCGTCCACGCTGGCGGGCGTGCCGAAACGCGCCAGGTAGGCGGGGCTGGCCACCGTGACCTGCGGCATCAGGGCAATCTGCCGGCCCACCAGCGACGAATCCTGCAAGGCGCCCGCCCGCAACACGCAATCCACGCCCTCGCGCACCATATCCACCAGGCGGTCGTCTTCGCCCAGGTGCAGGACGATGTCGGGATAGCGCTCGAGGAAACCCGGCAGCCCCGGCATTACGAAATACTTGGCCAGCGTGCCCTGGGCGTTCACGCGCAGCAGCCCCTTGGGCGCGGTGTTCAGGAACGCGCCGTCGGCCTCTTCCAGGTCGGCCAACAGGCGCACGCAGCGCTGGTAATAGGCCTCGCCATCGTGCGTCAGCCGCACCTGGCGCGTCGTACGTTCCAGCAACCGCGCCCCCAGGCGCTTTTCCATGCGTTTGATCAGGTTGGTGACCGTGGCGCGGGGAATTTGCAAGTCTTCAGCCGCCTGGGAAAAACTGCCCCGCTCCGCGATGCGGACAAACACCTGCATTTCCTGAAAACGATCCATGCCGATCTGCCAATTATTAATGTAAATGGAATTATGTTAGCGAATATAGGGTAATTATCTTCGGTTTGGAATAGTCCATTATGCGTCTCACCCCTTCCCTATCGGAGAACGCGCATGAACACCCCAGCCTCACAATCGACCCTGCAACGCGTCGCCCTGGTCACGGGCGGATCCCGCGGCATCGGCGCCGCCATCGTGCGCCGCCTGGCCCGCGACGGCTTTGCGGTCGGCATCAACTACGCATCCAGCTCGGCGGAAGCCGACGCGCTGGCCAACGAAATCCGGCAGGCCGGTGGCCGCGCCGTCGCGGTGCAAGCCGACGTGTCCAAGGCGGCCGATGTGCGCGCCCTGTTCGACAAGGTGGAATCCGAACTGGGTCGCATCAGCGCGCTGGTCAACAGCGCTGGCGTCCTGAAGGTGCAGCCGCTGGCCGACACCTCCGACGAAGACTACGCGCAGACCTTCGACATCAATACGCGCGGCACCTTCAACACCCTGCGCGAAGCCGCCACCCGGCTGGCCGATGGCGGCAGCATCGTCAACGTGTCCAGCACGACGATTGCGCTGAACCTGCCGGGCTATGCGGTCTACATCGCCAGCAAGGCCGCCGTCGAGAGCTTCACGCACGTGTTTTCCAAGGAATTGCGCGGCCGCCGGATCACCGTGAACGCCGTGGCCCCCGGCCCCGTCGCCACCGAGCTGTTCTTGAAGGGCAAGAGCCCCGAACTGATCGAGCACTTCGCCAAGATGCCGCCGCTGGAACGGCTGGGGCAGCCCGACGACATCGCGGGCGTCGTGTCGTTCCTGACGGGACCGGACAGCGGCTGGGTCAATGGCCAGATCCTGCGCGCCAACGGCGGCGTTGCCTGAACGGCCACGGCCCCCGGGGGGTTGGACGTCCCGCCGATTTATTCCCAACTGGACTTATTCCATGAAAAAACCTTGTTTGTCGGGATGAACCGAACCCTCTAGGATGGCTTGCAACCCTGCCATTACGGAGACAAGCCCCCCATGCACGCCCCGATCCCCGACTTTCCCCATAGCCGCATCGAACGCGACGAGCGCGGCGTCTACACCCTGCGTATCCACGACGCCAAAAGCCTGAACATCCTGGCCACGCCCGTGACGTTGGGCCTGACGCAAGCGGTGCAGTGGATCGCCGCGCAGGCCGATGCGCGGGCGCTCGTCATTCGCGGCACCGGCGACCGCGCCTTTATCGGCGGCGCCAACATCTATGAAATGGCCGAACTGGATCCCGCCGGCGGCCGCGCATTCATCACCCGCTTGCGCGAGCTGTGCGAAGCCGTGCGCAACGTGCCGGTTCCCACCATTGCCCGCATCCCCGGCTTCTGCCTAGGCGCCGGCATGGAGCTGGCTGCCGCCTGCGACATCCGCCTGGGTTCGCGCGATGGCGTGTTCGGCATGCCCGAGGTGCGCGTCGGCATTCCGTCGGTGATCCATGCCGTGCTACTACCCACGCTGATCGGCCCCGGCGCGACCAATTGGCTGTTGCTGACCGGTGAAAATGTTGACGCCGAGCAAGCCCTGCGCTGGGGCTTCCTGCAGTTCCTGTGCGACGCCGGTGAACTGGACGCGCTGGTGGAGCGCACGGTTGGCCCCATCGCCGCCAGCGGCCCGCGCGCCGTGGCCTCGCAGAAGGCGCTGCTGCGCTACTGGGAAACGTCGACGGTCGAAGCCGGCCTGGACCGCAGCGTCGACGCCTTCGGCGCCGCTTTCACCACCGACGAACCCCGCCAATACATGGCGCCGTTCCTGGCCCGCAAGCACAAGCGGGATGGCCAATGAGTCCGGCGCAAGCAAGCGGTCCGCTGGCCGGCGTGCGGGTCATCGACATGACCTCGGTCGGCATGGGGCCCTACGCCACGCAGATCCTGGGCGACATGGGCGCGGACATCATCAAGGTGGAAGCGCCCGAAGGGGACGTCTTTCGCGCATCCGCGCCTGCCGCGTCGCCCGGCATGGGCGCGGTCTACCTGAACCTGAACCGCAACAAGCGCAGCGTCACCCTGAACGCCAAAGACCCGGCCGACCTGCAGCGGCTGCTGGCGCTGGCGGATGGCGCCGACGTGTTCATCTCGAACGTGCGGCCCCGCGCGCTGGCGCGTGCCGGTCTTGACGCCGCGACCCTGTGCGCCCGCAACCCCCGCCTGATCTATTGTTCGGCGGTGGGCTTCGGCCAAGACGGCCCTTACGCCGCCAAGCCCGCCTTCGACGACATCATCCAGGCCATGAGCGGCCTGGCCGACCTGCAGGGCCGCAACACTGGCGCCCCCGCCTACATCAACACCATCCTGGCCGACAAGGTGGCAGGCCTGACGCTAGCCTACGCCATCCCCATGGCCCTGTACGAACGCGAAAAGTCCGGCCGCGGCCAGGCGATCGAAGTGCCGATGTTCGAGACGATGGTGTCCTTCACGCTGATCGAGCACATGGGCGGGCGCACCTTCGACCCGGCGCGCGGCGAGATGGGCTACAGCCGGGTGTTGTCGCCCGAACGCAGGCCCTACCGCACGCTGGACGGCTACATCGCGCTGCTGCCCTATACCGATGCGCAATGGCAGCGCTTCTTCAGCCTGTCGGGACGCGGCGATCTGGCGGCCGACGCGCGCTATCTCAGCCCGCAAACGCGCGGCCGCAACTTCGATACGCTGTATCAGCACCTGGCCGGCATCGTCGCGCTGCGCAGCACCGCCGACTGGCTGGCGCTGCTGGCCGACGCCGACATCCCGCATTCCCCTGTGAACACGCCTGAAGCCCTGTTCGACGACCCCCATCTGGCGGCCACCGGCTTCTTCCAGCGCGTGGAGCATCCGACGGAAGGAACGCTGACCGCCACCTCGATCCCGGTGCGGTTTTCGCGCACGCCGGGCGCCTTGCGCCGGCCGGCGCCACGGCAGGACGCGGATCGGGATATGCTCGACGCTGGCGGCTAAGCCCACCCCGGGCGGCCGCGCCCTGCCCGCCCGAACATGAACATCACTCTCAAGCAGCTGCGCGTGTTCTGCGCGCTTTATGAACTGCGCAGCTTCACCGCTGCGGCGCGCGCCGCCTTCGTCACCCAGTCCGCCGTCAGCAAGCTGTGCGCCGAGCTCGAGGCCGAAGTGGGCCAGCCGCTTTTCGAACGGTCTACCCGCAACGTGACGCCCTGCGAAGGCGCCGCCGACTTCTACGCCTACGCCCAGGAGATCCTGGGCACGGTGCGCGCGGCGGAACGCAGCATGTCCGGGCTGCGCACGCTGGAGCGCGGAGTGGTGGGCGTGGCCAGTTCGCCGATGATGATGGTGGGCCTGCTGGGCGACGTGATCACGCGCTACCACCGCCTGCACGCCGGCGTGAAGCTCGAACTCTACGAGCTGAATACGGACGACACGCTGGAACACGTCCGCCATGGCCGTGCCGATTTCGGCATCGTGTCGACGCAGGCGCACGGCGAAGGGCTGGAGGCGCGCGTCATCTACCGCGATTCCATGTACGCCGTATGCGCCCCGTCCCACCCGCTGGCGCGGCGCGCCCGCGTGCGCTGGGCCGACCTGGCGGCGCATGACCACATCACGCTGCGCAATGTCTACAGCGTGCGCCGCGCCGTCGACCACATCAGCGGCGAACTCGACTTGGAATTCCATTCCGGCATCGAAGCCGGCATGCTGACTTCCGTGCTGAACCTGGTGCGCGCCGGGCTGGGCATCACCATCGTGCCGGGCTACGTGTGCGCATTCGCTCGGCTGCTCGGCCTGCATGCAGCGGCCATCCAGGACGGCCCCCAGCGCCGCCATGAGCTGTCGCTGATCCAGCGCCGCAGCACCCGGCTGTCGCTGGCCGCCAAGACCTTCCTCGACGAACTGGAAGCCACGCTCCACGCCCGCGAAGCTTCGCCCGACCCCACCGCTTTCCTGGACGACAGGCCGATTCATCCGGATACGGAATAGGTCTATGAAAATTAGTCCCTTGTTGAGATAAGCCGGCCAGACGCATCATGCCGCATGGCCCAGACGCCGCGTGCCGTGGCGGTTGGGCAAGAACAAGACAGGAGACTTCAATGACCCGAATTCCGCACCCGGTGCGCCGGCGCTTGCTGGCAGCCGCCTGCGCAGGCTTCACTCTGGCGGCAAGCGGCACGGCCGTCCACGCCGCCGATGCCTATCCCAACAAGCCCATCACGATCGTGGTGCCGTTTTCGCCCGGCAGCGCCACCGACACCAGCGCCCGCATCCTGTCGGAAAAGCTGGGTCCGCGCCTGGGCGTGCCCATCGTCATCGAAAACAAGCCCGGCGCCTCCGGCACGATCGGTTCCGTCACGGCCGCCCGCGCGCCCGCAGACGGCTACACGCTGGTGCTGACCAGCAGTTCGACACATTCGGCCACGCCCGCGCTGTTCCGCAAGCTGCCCTATGACCCGACCGGGGATTTCATCCACGTGATCCGGATCGCGACGATTCCGATGATGCTGGTGGTGCGCGCGGATTCCCCCTACACCTCGGTCACCAAGCTGGTCCAGGCAACCCAGGGACGCCCGCTGAACTACGCCTACGGGTCGCCCACCAGCCAGATCGCGGGCGCCACTTTCAACACCGTGGCTGGCGCTGCCGCCAATGGCGTGCCCTACAAGAGCCAGCCGCCCGCCGTGACGGACCTGCTGGGCGGGCATGTGGACTATCTGTTTGCCGACCAGTCCGTCGTGACGGCCTTCATGCACAGCGGCAAGCTGACGGGCATTGCCTTCACCGGCCAAAGCCGCGCCAAGGACTTCCCGAACGTGCCGACGCTGGCCGAAGCGGGCTACAAGAATTTCGACCTGGTGGTGTGGGTCGGCGTGGCCGCGCCCGCGGGTACCCCGGCCCCGGTGGTCGAACGGTTGAACGGCGAAATCGCCCGCATCCTGAGCGAGCCCGACACCGTGGCGAAATTCGACGCGCTGGGCATGCAGGTCGCGCCCAATTCCGTGGCCGAGCACAAGGCGTTCGCTGAATCGCAACGCCAGATCTGGACGCAACGCGCCATCGACGCCAAGATCGAACCGCAGTAAGCCTTGCGCGGGCGCCCCTCCCCGGGCGCCCCCCTGTCAGGTCAGAATCGGTATTGCGCCGTGGCCACCACGGTGCGCGGTTCACCCACCTGGATCTGGCCGGCGCTGGTGGCCGACCCGTAATAGGTCTTGTCGGTGATGTTGCGCACGGCCAGGCGCCAATCCCAATGGCCCGTGCGGTAGCCCAGCATCGCGTCCCAGCGGGCGTAGCCCGGCAGCGTCGTCAGGTTCGTGTTGTCGGCGTAGCGCTCGCCCACGAAGGTCAGGCCGGTTTCGCCGTACAGCCCTTCAGCCGGCTTGTAGGTCAGGAAGACGCTGCCGTTGCGCCGCGCCACGTTGCTGACCCGGTTGCCGGCCAGACCGTTGTTGTCTTCCACGATGGACGCGTTCTGCAAGCCCACGCCGCCGCGCAGATACCAATTGCCCGTCAGGCGGCCTGCCGCCGTCAGCTCGATCCCGCGCGAACGTTGTTTGCCCGTCAGCAGCACGATGGTCGGATCGTTGGGATCCGTCGTGCGGCGGTTGTAGAGCTCCAGCTGATACAGCGCCAGGGTGGTGCTGAGCTGCCCGTCCAGCCAATCGCTCTTGACCCCCACTTCCGTCTGGCGCGTGTGCTCCGGGTCCAGGTCGTTGGTGTTGCCGCGCGCATTCGGCGTGATGCCGATCGTGCCGCCGCCGGTGGGCGAAAACGTCTTGCTGTACGACGCATACAGGGAATGGTCGCGCACGGGCGTCCACACCACCCCCACCCGCGGGCTGACGCCGCTGCTGTCATGCGAGGCAGACGCGTCCAGCAGGCGATTGGTGGAGTCGATGCTGAAGCGGTCCATCCGCACGCCCATCAACACTTGCCAGGCGTCGTTCAGCTTGATCTGGTCCTGCACGTAGTAGCCCTGGCTCTTCACCTTGTGGCGCGCATCGCTGTTGATCGCCATCCGTCCGTTGTGCTGCTGGGACAGGTCGGGGTCGTACAGGTCCAGCGACGGCACGGGCTGCGCCCCCGGACCGCTGGTGGCGGCCGAATACAAGGTGGGCGACCGGTCCTGATGCGCAAGTTCAATGCCGAACAACACCCGGTGTTCGATGCCGCCCGTGCGGAACAGGCCCTCCGTTTCCAGGTTATTGGTGATGTTGCGCGTCGTCAGGTCCTGCTGCCAGCGCGTGCGCACGACCTTGCCGGTTGCGGCGTTGTAACCCGTCAGGTAGGTGTTGTCGAAGTCGCTATCCAGCTTGAAGACGCCCAGCGTGTAGCGCAACTGCCAGTCGGGCGCCAGCGTATACGCCAGGCGCGAGCGGAAGGACTGCGCGCGGTCGTCGATGTAGTCGCGGTCCGGGTCGCCGTAGACGGTGCTGCGGCCCACGTCTGCGGGCCGGCCGTTCACGCTGGGAATGCCGCGGTCGGGCGTGCGGTCATAGCGGCTGTATTCGTACTGCACCAGCCAGTCCAGGTTCGGCGTGATGCGCCAGTTGATGGCGGGCGCCACCAGTTGGCGGGTGCCGCCGATCTTGTGGCGAAAGCTGTTGGTGTCTTCCTGCCCCACGTTCAGGCGCACGCTGACGTTGTCCGACGGGTCGGCGCTCAGGTCACCGTAGACGCTGCGCAAGTCCCAGCTTCCCGTTTGTGCCTCGATGGAGGATTCGCGGCCGGGCTGCGGCGCCTTGCTGACGCGGTTGACGATGCCGCCCTGGCTGCCCCGCCCGTACAGCACGGCGGCGGGGCCCTTCAACACTTCGATGCGTTCGATGTTGTGCAGATCGCGCACGTACTGGCTGTCGTCGCGGATGCCATCCAGATAGAAGTCGTTGCTGGCGTCGAAGCCGCGGATGCGCACCGAGTCGAAACGCGTGTCTTGCGCGCTGGATACGTTGGGCATGCCGGACAGCGCGTCGCTGATGGTCGTGACGCCGTAGGTCTGCACGTTCTCGACCTTGACCGTGTCGATGGTCTGGGGCACGTAGCGGGCCGGCGTCTGGGTGCGCGTGGCAGTGGTCACCTCCGGTACCCGGGGGTCATCGGCGCTGACGCCTTCAACACTGATCGCGGGCAGTTGGGCGGTCTGGGCCATCGCCTGCGGGAATGCGGACGACAGGGCTAGCGCGACGCCCAGGGACAGGGAGCGCGGGACAAACGGGGACAACATCGCAACGCCTTATTCAGATAAATGAAAGGCGCGATGCTATCGAGAACCAATCCTATTTACAAATGAGAATTGTTATACGTTGCCAGCAAGCAACACCGTCATCCGAATGTATGAGCGCGGGCCGCCCCCTCGCCGTTTCGCGCATCGCCCCGATCCTCGCGAATTTGCGTGGGTCCTCATCCGTTGCGCCGATGCGCCCCTCGCCCGAGCGGCCGATCCGGCGCCTTAGTCTGCAAGACTTTTGCATTGTTCGCTCGCGCTTTTGACTTACGGACAAGTCTGGCCACTCGAACGAGGTTTGCATGAGACGACAGCCGGAAGCTCTGTATTAGGCTGACCCGGCAGTACTCCGACTCACCTTGATCGATTGGACGAAAGCACATGAATCAACTCATTCATCCAGACTGCCACCCCTTTACCGCAGCGGGCAACATGAAGCAGATTTCAGCGTTTTACGAGGAGGGACGTCGTGTCATGTGGATGATGCTCCGGGCGCAGCCCCGGCCCTGCTTTAACCACGAACTCATCGACGAAATCATGACCCTGGCGCGGGCCGCCAAGGATTCGGGCCTGCCCATCGACTTCTGGGTGACGGGCTCGCTCGTGCCCCAGATCTACAACGTGGGCGGCGACCTCAACTTCTTCGCCGAGGCGATCCGGACCGGCAAGCGCGAAGCCTTGCGGGCCTACGCGCGGGCATGCGTGGATTGCGTGCATGCGGCCTCGCGCGGGTTCGATACGGGCGCCATCTCGCTGGCCATGATCGAGGGCACGGCGTTGGGCGGCGGCTTCGAGGCCGCCTTGGCCCACCACTTTGTGCTGGCGCAGAACAACGCCCGCATGGGTTTCCCGGAAATGGCGTTCAACCTGTTCCCGGGCATGGGCGGCTATTCGCTGGTGGCGCGCCGCTCCGGCATGAAGCTGGCCGAAGACCTGATCAGCACGGGCGAATCGCATACCGCCGAATGGTTCCACGGCAAGGGGCTGGTCGACGCGCTGTTCGAGCCGGGCGACGCCTACCGCGCCACGCGCACCTTCATCGACGTGATGCGCCCCAAGCTCAACGGCATGCGGGCCATGCTGCGCGCGCGCCAGCGCGTGCTGAACCTGTCGCGCTCTGAACTGATGGACATCACAGAGGACTGGGTCGAAGCCGCGTTCGCGATCGATCCGAAGGACCGCGCCTACATGGAACGCCTGGTCATGGCGCAGAACCGGCGCACGGCCTCCAGCGCCGACGCGACGCAGGAAGCCACCATGCACTGATCCGCCACGGGCGGACGCCGGCTGTATCAGGCGATCAGATGCAGTCGGCGGCGCTGGGCCAGCCAGGTCGAAAACTCGCTCGCGGGCATGGGCTTGGCATACAGGTAGCCTTGCTTGGCATCCACGCCCAGCGTATCCAGGAACGCGGTTTCTTCCGACGTTTCCACCCCTTCGGCGATCACCTTCAGTTCCAGCGTACGCGCCACGGCCACGATAGCCCGCGCCAGCGCCTGCGACACCGGGTTCTCGTTCACGCCGCGCACGAAGCTGGCGTCCAGCTTGATGGCATCCAGCGGAATGCGGGCCAGCTGCGACAGCGACGAATACCCGGTGCCGAAATCGTCCAGGTGCACGCGTGCGCCCAATTGGCGGAACTGCTTGATCAGGTCGATCGCGGCGACTTCGTCTTCGATCAGGCAGCTTTCCGTCAGCTCGATGTCCAGCAGGCACGGGTCCAGTTCCGCGTCGCCAATGGCGCTCATGAAGTCGCTGACCACGCCCTTGTCGTCCAGCTGCCGCGCCGACATATTGATGGCGATCCGGATGTTCAGGCCTTCGCGCTTCCAGGCGGCCGCCTGGCGGGCGGCCTCGCGCATCACCCACACGCCCAGCGGCGAGATCAGGCCGGATTCCTCGGCGTACGGGATGAAGACGCTGGGGCAGACCATGCCGCGCTCTGGAGAACGCCAGCGCAGCAGAGCTTCCACGCCGTCGACCTCACCGGTCCGCCCGACGAGCTTGGGCTGGTAGTACAGCATCAGGTGGTTCTCGGCCAGCGCCTTGCGCAGGTTCGTGTCCAACCACACGTAGTCCGCATTGCGGCGGTCCATGTCGGGCTGGAAAACGCGGTAGGTATGGCGCCCCGCTTCCTTGGCCACGTACATGGCGATGTCGGCGCTGCGCACCACGCTGTCCAGGTCGGCGCCGTGGTCCGGGTACATTGCGATGCCGATCGAGCAGCTGGTGTAGACCTCGATCAGCCCCTGGCGGAAAGGTTCGCGCAGGCGTTCGATGATGCGCTCGGCGGTGGCTTCCAGCTCCCAGGCCTGCGCCTGTTCCTGCAGCACGATGAACTCGTCGCCGCCCAGCCGGGCCAGCGTCTGGCCTTCGGACAGGCAGGTCGAGATCGCCACCGACACGGCCTTGAGCAGGCGGTCGCCGAAGCCGTGGCCGTAGTGGTCGTTGATGCGCTTGAAATTGTCCAGGTCCAGGAACAGGACGCCGCCCCGCCCTTCCTTGCCGGCCGCCAGCGCCGCCTTCAGGCGCGACGTGATGGCGTGGCGGTTGGGCAGGTTGGTCAGCATGTCGGTATTGGCCAGCACGCGCAGGCGCTCCTGCGCCTGGCGTTCTTCGGTGATGTCGGTGCCCGAGCAGATCAGGTACACGCGCTTTTCGCCGCTGCCGCTGGTGACGAACTTATTGCGGAACAGGAACAGCCGGGGGCCCTTGACTGTATTGATCAGCCGTTCGGCCTCGTAGGACTGCCCGCGTTTGTAGAATTCCGCGATATTGCGGCGCGACGCCATGGCTTCTTCGCGCGTCATGAACATCTCGAACACGCTGCGGCCGACGATATCCTGTTCGCGCTTGCCGGTGTATTCCTCGCTCAACTTGTTAAAGCGTTGCACGCGGCCGTTCTGGTCCACGATGACGATCACCGAGTTGGCTTCGGACACTACGGTTTCGGCAAACGACAGGCCTTCGACCAGGTCCTTGGCGACGGATTCAGTGTCGGAATGCGCCGATGCGGTGCCGGCCCATTCGTTGGGGTTGATCTTGCGGCCTACCAGATGCAGCCGCAGCAGATCCCCGTATAGCGAGATATCGATGCGCAGGCTGGACGTAATGCCCGTCAGCGAACGGACGGCGTCAGCCTGTTCCGGACGCAGCGCCATCGCGATATTGGTCGCTCCCTTGACGGCGGAAAGCTCAAAGGCATCGCTATCGGCGGCCAACCGCCAATATGGGCTGTGCGTACCGAAATGCGTATACAGGATCGACTTTTCGTCCTGATTCTCTGTCATCGTGGTATCCCCCCACTGTCCTAAGGCCTGCCACACTAAAAGTAGGCGCCTTTAGTATGACCAGTCGTAGCTGGACCGAAAAGTACATTACGGCCAAGCCTGGGCGGGGTCAACACCTATGTGCGGCGCGTCAAACGCTGTATTGCGGATTGTTTCACCGACTATCACGGGCGTGTGGGAAACCGGCTCCCTTACAACATCTTTAATGCGCCGCCACCTCCCGGCGCGCACGCCTTGTTGCGCCGGATGGCACCGCAACGCACAAACAAAATCGCCGAAGATTCCATGAAGAAATCTTCGGCGTGTCGCGTAAAAGGCGCAACCCGGCGGATCAACCCGACGGATCAGTCCCCCTTCACCCCGGCTTCATCGATCACCTTGGTCCAGCGGGCCAGTTCGGCCGACACGCGGGCGCTGGCGTCGGCAGGCGTAGTCCAGGTGGCGATGGCGCCCTGGTTGAGCAGCGACGCCTTCACTTCCGGCTTGGCCAGGATCTTCTTGAGTTCACCGTTCAGGCGGTCGATGACCGGCGCCGGCGTATTGGCGGGCGCCACGATGCCGAACATCGAGCTGACCTCGAAGTCCTTCAGGCCCGCTTCGGCGGCGGTCGGCACGTCCGGCAGCGCGTCCACGCGCACCGGCGAGGTCACCGCCAGCGCGCGCAGCTTGCCCGCCTTGATATTGCCCTGCGCGGCCGGCACCGTTTCGATCATGCTGAGCACCTGGCCGCCCATCAGATCGGTCATGGCGGGGCCGCTGCCCTTGTAAGGCACGTGCAGGATGTCGACGCCCGCCGTGCGCTTGAACATTTCGCCAGCCAGATGCTGGGGCGAGCCGTTGCCGGCCGAGGCCATGGTCATGTAGCCCGGCTTGGACTTGGCCAGCGCGATGAATTCCGACAGCGTCTTGGCCTGCACCGACGGGTTGACGACGAACACCAGCGGCACCGTGCCCACGATGGACACCGGCGCGAAGCTCTTTTCCACGTCATAGGTGACGCGGCCGCGGTACAGGGCGGCGTTGATGGAATGGCTGGTCAGCGCGCCCATCAACAAGGTGTAGCCGTCGGGCTGCGCCTTGGCGACCTGGTCCGCGCCGATGTTGCCGGCGGCGCCCGCACGGTTCTCGACGATCACCGACTGGCCCAGCGCGCCCGTCAATTCCTGCGCCAGCACGCGGCCGATCACGTCGGTCGCGCCCCCGGGCGGATACGGGACGATCAGGCGGATGGGCTTGTCCGGATACGCGTCGGCCGACAGCGCCGGGGCGGAAACGCCAGCACAGAGGGCCAGCAGGGAAAGCAGAACGGCACGGCGCGGCCGCAGACGCAGGTCTGACATTGAGGTCTCTCCAGCCGGGATGAGTATAGGAATGGACGGACGCCCGGCTCGTCAACGGCGCCAGTGTAGGAGGCTGAACTTGATAGAAGAATCAGAATTTTTCTATCGACTGATCTTATAAACAGATCAATATATCGGCACGCAGAAACCGCTTGCGAGGCCTCTCGAAGGGTGGATATGATCTTGGCCCTGGATTATCAATAATATTATCGGGACTGAAAATGACGGACGAGACGAAAGGCGGCAAGCCCGCAGCGGGGCCTTTTGACAGCGACAGCGCCACCGCGCAGGGCGTGGCCCGCGGGCTGACAAACTACGGCGACAAGGGTTTCTCGCTGTTCCTGCGCAAGGCCTTCATCAAGGGCGCCGGCTTGTCCGACGACGCGCTGGCCCGTCCGATCATCGGCATCGTCAACACGGGCAGCAGCTACAACCCGTGTCACGGCAATGCGCCCCAGCTGATCGAAGCCGTCAAGCGCGGCGTGATGCTGGCCGGCGGCTTGCCGATGGACTTCCCGACCATTTCGGTGCACGAAAGCTTCTCGCAGCCGACCAGCATGTACCTGCGCAACCTCATGTCCATGGACACCGAGGAGATGATCCGCGCGCAGCCCATGGACGCCGTGGTGCTGATCGGCGGCTGCGACAAGACCGTGCCGGCCCAGTTGATGGGCGCCGCCTCGGCCGGCGTGCCCGCCATCCAGCTGGTCACGGGCTCGATGCTGACCGGGTCGCACCGCGGCGAACGCGTCGGCGCCTGCACCGACTGCCGCCGTTACTGGGGCCGTTACCGCGCCGACGAAATCGACGCGCCCGAAATCGCCGACGTGAACAACCAGCTGGTCGCCAGCGTGGGCACCTGTTCCGTGATGGGCACGGCCAGCACCATGGCCTGCATCACCGAAGCGCTGGGCATGATGGTGGCGGGCGGCGCATCCGCTCCGGCCGTCACGGCCGACCGCGTACGCGTGGCCGAACGGACCGGCGCCACCGCGGTCGCCATGGCCGCGTCCCGGCTGACGCCCGACCAGATCATCAACGGCAAGTCCATCGAAAACGCCTTGCGCGTGCTGCTGTCGATCGGCGGCTCCACGAACGGCATCGTCCACCTGACCGCCATCGCCGGCCGCCTGGGCATCGATATCGACCTGGCGGGCCTGGACCGCATCAGCCGCGAAACTCCGGTGCTGGTCGACCTGAAGCCGTCGGGCCAGCACTATATGGAAGATTTCCACGACGCCGGCGGCATGCTCGCGCTGCTGCGCGAACTGCGGCCCTACCTGCACCTGGACGTCATGACCGTGTCCGGCCGCACGCTGGGCCAGGAACTGGACGACGCTCCCGCGCCCTTCACGCAGGACGTGATCCGCACCGCCGCGTCGCCCATCTACCCCGTGGGCGGCCTGGCCGTGCTGCGCGGGAACCTGGCCCCGGGCGGCGCCATCATCAAGCAGTCCGCCGCCAACCCCAAGCTGATGGAGCACGAGGGCCGCGCGGTGGTGTTCGAAGACGCCGAAGACATGGCGCGGCGCATCGATGACGACGCGCTGGACGTGACCGCCGACGACATCCTGGTGCTTAAGCGCATCGGCCCGACCGGGGCGCCCGGCATGCCGGAAGCCGGCTACATGCCGATTCCGAAAAAGCTGGCGCGTGCGGGCGTCAAGGACATGGTGCGCATTTCGGACGGCCGCATGAGCGGCACGGCGGCGGGCACCATCGTGCTGCACGTCACGCCCGAGGCCGCCATTGGCGGGCCGCTGGCTTACGTGCAAAATGGCGACCGCATCCGCTTGTCGGTAGCGCAGCGTGAAATCGCGCTGCTGGTGGACGACGCCGAACTGGCGCGCCGCGCTGCGGCCCAGCCCATCACCCGGCCCACCGCCGAACGCGGCTACCGCAAGCTGTTCCTGCAAACCGTGACGCAGGCCGACCAGGGCGTCGATTTCGACTTCCTGCGCGCCGGCGTCACCCATGACACCGTGCCGAAGAAGTAACGCTGCCCCATGAACGCCATCACGCCCGACGCCCTGCAAGCAGAGGCCCCTGACGCCACGCAGACCGCGGTGGCCGCCCTGGAAGAAGACATCGTCTTCGGCCGGCTGCACCCGCGCGAACGCCTGACCGAGGACGAGCTGATGGCGCGCTTCGCCATGAAGCGCCATGCCGTGCGGCAGGTGCTGGCGGAGCTGGAACTCTTGGGCGTGGTCGAGAAAAAGCGCAATATCGGCGCCGTCGTGCGGGCGTTTTCCACCCGCGAAGTGATGGAGCTGTATGCGCTGCGCGAGGTGCTGGAGGTGCATGCCGCCAGCCAGATGCCGCTGCCCGTGCCCGAAGCGCGGCTGGCGGCGCTGGTGGCGGTGCAACGCGAGCACGACGCGGCGGTGGCCGATGGCGACGCGCGCCGCGTGTTCCGCAGCAACCAGCGGTTCCACCGCGAGTTCTTCGGGCTGCTCGACAACGCCGTGCTGGGCCAGGCCATCGAGGAATACGCCCGGCGCACCCACCCCATCCGCTTCGGCACGTTGGTGGCGGCCGGCTACCGCGAACGCGCCCGCCAGGAACACTGGGCCATGATCCAGGCGCTGCGCGACGGCGACCGGGCGGCCCTGATGACGGTGTGCCGCGACCACCTGCTGCCATCGCGCGACGCCTATCTGGCCTCGGAACAGGTGCGGCCGGGGCGCTAAGCCGGCACGCTGCCCCTGCCCGTTTTATTTGAACGGATTGGAATCCGCCCCGTAGGCGCCGGCGCCCGCGGCCCCGCCCACTTCCAGCGACACCGAACTGGGGTCGACTGTCGCCGCGTCGCTCTTGTAGTGCATCACCATGCCCGGGAACGCCATGACCGCGGCGACCATCAGCAACTGGATCACGATGAACGGCACCGAGCCCCAATAGATCTGCCCCGTGGTGACGGGCTCGATCATCTTGCCCGTGACTCGGTCCTTGTAGCGGTCCCGCGGCGCCACGGACCGCAGGTAGAACAGCGCGAAGCCGAATGGCGGATGCATGAACGAAGTCTGCATGTTGACCGCCAGGATCACGCCGAACCAGATCAGGTCGATGCCCAGCTTGTCGGCCACCGGCCCAAGCAAGGGCACGATGATAAACGCCAGTTCAAAGAAGTCCAGGAAGAAGGCCAGCACGAAGGTCAGGACGCTGACGACGATCAAGAAGCCCCACTGCCCGCCGGGCAAGCCCGTCAACAGATGCTCGACCCAGAGATCGCCGTTGACCGCGCGGAAGGTCAGGCCGAACACGGTGGACCCCACCAGGATGAACACCACGAAGCAGGACAGCTTGGTCGTCGTGTCCATCGCCTGCTTGAGCAGGTCCAGCGACAGGCGGCGGCGTATCAACGCCATCAGGATGGCCCCCACCGCCCCCATGGCGCCGCCTTCGGTCGGCGTGGCCACGCCGATGAAGATCGTACCCAGCACCAGGAAGATTAGCGCCAGCGGCGGAATCATCACGAACGTCACCCGCTCGGCCAGCGCCGACAGCAGGCCCAGCCCCAACGCCTTGTTGATCAGCGCAATGACGAAGGCCGTGACGCCCCAGAACAGCAGCGCCACCACGATGCGTTCGTCGATCGGCGCGGTGTTGTTCTCGACCCAGAGGCCCAGGAAGTAGGCCGACACGGCTGAAATCGTCATCAGCACCAGAAGCGACCGACCGCCGCGCGTGCCGTTCGGCTCCTGGAAGCGGCGCGCCTCTTCGGGCAGCGCCGGCGCCGACGCCGGCTTCAGCAGGCTCATGATGACGATGTAGGCGATGTACAGCCCGGCCAGCACGAAGCCCGGCACCATCGCCGCCCGGTAGATGTCGCCGATGGAACGGCCCAGCTGGTCGGCCAGGATGATCAGCACCAGCGACGGCGGGATGATCTGCGACAGCGTGCCCGACGCGGCGATCACGCCGCTGGCCAGCTTGCGGTCATAGCCGTTGCGCAGCATGATCGGCAGCGATATCAGCCCCATCGAAATGACCGAGGCCGACACCACACCCGTGGTCGCGGCCAGCATCGCGCCCACGAACACCACCGCGATGGCCAGCCCGCCGCGCACCGCGCCGAACAGCTGGCCGATCGTCTCAAGCAGGTCCTCGGCCATGCCCGAGCGCTCCAGCACCAGCCCCATCAGCGTAAAGAACGGCACCGCCAGCAGCGTGTCGTTGGAAATGATGCCGAACACCCGTTGCGGCAGCGCCTGGAACAGCGAGGAATTGAGCAGGCCCAGTTCCATGCCCACCAGACCGAACAGGATACCGTTGGCCGCCAGGGCGAACGCCACGGGAAAGCCCAGCAACAGGAAGATGATCAGCGTCGCGAACATGATCGGCGCCAGATTGGCAATGAAGAACTCCATGATCAGCGACCCTTGTTATCCAGTTCACGCACAGCGGCCGCTTCGCGCGCTTGCGCTTCACGGGCGATTTCTTCGGCCAGTTCCTCTTCGGCGCTCTTGGCGCCCTCGCGTTCGCGCGGGTCGCGGCAGCGCCCCATCAGGAAGCCGATGCATTTGATCAGGTGCGACACGCCGGCCAGCACCAGCAGCGCGAAACCCACGGGGATCAACAGCTTGACCGGCCAGCGGATCAGGCCGCCGGAGTTGGACGAATGCTCGTTGCTCAGGTACGAATCCATGAACACCGGCCAGGACAGGTACATGATCAAGAGGCAGGCCGGCAGCAAAAAGAACAGCACGCCGAAGATCTCGATCCCCACCTGGGCGCGGCGCGACAGCCGCGACGCGATGATGTCCACGCGCACGTGGTCGTTCTTCAAGAGCGTGTAGCCCGCCGTCAGCAGGAACATCGCGCCGAACATGTACCACTGCATTTCCAGCCAGGCGTTGGAGCTGAAGTGGAAGAACTTGCGCACGATGGCGTTGCCGGCGCTGACCAGGACGACCAGCAGCGTCACCCAGGACACGATCCGGCCCATCCGCAGGTTGATCGCGTCTATGCCGCGCGACAAGGCGAGTAGTGCTTGCATCTGTTTTCCCCAGAATTGTTTCTAATCACACGTTTGCCCAACCCCGACGCCGCGGTCTGCCGCCGCGGACACGGAAACCTTCTCAACCGTCTTCCCGGTGGTGCCGCAGCCACGGTGTCGAGCGGCGTTCCAGCCACACCAGCAGCGCGAACAGCACCATGCCCATCAGCGCCAGCACGAAGATCGCGGCAAACACCCGCACCGTGTCGAACGTGCCCTGGGCGCTCATGATCACGTAACCCAGGCCGCGCTGCGACGACACGAATTCACCGACGATGGCGCCTACCAGCGCCAGCGATATCGACACTTTCATGCCCGCCAGGATCGAGGGCAGCGCGCTGGGCAGCCGCACCTTGAAGAAGAAGTCGCAGCGCGAGCCCTTCAGCACCCGCCCGAGGTCCAGCACGTCCTGCGGAACCGATCGCAGGCCATGGACGGTGTCGACGATGATCGCGAACACGGCGATCAGGAAGGCGATGGCGATCTTGGGTTCGGCGCCCGTGCCCATCCAGATCACGAACAAAGGTGCGATGGCGACCTTCGGCACGCTGTTCAAGGCCACGATCAGGGGATAGATGAATCGCTCGAACCAGCGCGACCCCACCAGCATGATGGCGATCGCCACGCCGCCGGCCACCGCCAGCGCAAAGCCGGCGAGCGTGGTCATCAGGGTGTAGGCGGCGTGGCCGGCGTACCAGCTCCATTCGGACGCCAGTTCCAGCACCACCTGCCCCGGCAGCGGCAACATGATGGCGCGTACGTGGAAGACCCGGGCGGCAACTTCCCAGAGCAGCAGGAACACCACCACCGACACCAGGCCCGCCATCCGGCGGGCGGCACTGCGCAATAGCCGGATCATCGGGCGCTCTCCACGGGTGACGCCGCGCGGGCGCCCTCGTCTATCAAACCCATCTGCTGGAACATGCCCCGGATATGCCGCACGTATTCGCCAAAAGCGGGGGTTTCGCGCAGCGCCAGCGGCCGGGGCCGCGGCAGGTCGATGTGGATCGTTTCCAGGATGCGGCCGGGGCGCGGCGAAAACACCATCACCACATCGCCCAGGAATACCGCTTCGGCAATGCCGTGGGTCACGAACAGCACCGTGTTGCGGGTTTCCATCCAGATCCGCTGCAACTCCACGTTCATCTGGTCGCGGGTCAGCGCATCCAGGGCGCCGAACGGCTCATCCATCAGCAGCAGTTGCGGGTCGTCGACCAGGGCGCGGCAGATCGCGGCGCGTTGTCGCATCCCGCCGGACAGCTCGCGCGGATAGCTCTCGGAAAACTTCGTCAGGCCGCTCAAGGCCAGCAGCTCGCGTACCTTGCCCTCATACGCCGCCACGGGCTTGCCCGCGAATTCGATCGGCAGCAGGATATTGCGCCGGACGTTGCGCCATTCCAGCAGCGCATCGCGCTGGAACACCATGCCCATGCCTTGCGGCGGCCCATCCACCGGCACGCCTGCCACCTGCAACTCGCCGCTGGAGAGGGTCTCCAGGCCCGCCACGCAGCGCAGGAACGTGCTCTTGCCGCACCCGCTCGGCCCCAGGATGCTGACGAAGCGGCCTTGCGGCACGTCGACCGACACCGAGGCCAGCGCCTCCACGCCGGCCGCCCCCGGGTAGCGTTTACGCACGTCCCGCGCCGACACCGCCCACGGCGTCATGGCTGCACCAGGCTGTCGTAGCGTTCGGGGTGCACCAAGCCGGTCACATAGAACGAAGAGGCCTCGGCGCCAGCGCCGATCAGCCCGACGGAAGACAGTGTCTTGACCGCCTGGGTCCAGTCCTGCGGCACGATCGCGCCCAGGCGTTCGCCTGCCGCCGGCTGGCCGAAGTACGGCTGCAAGGCGTCGATCTGGCCGCGCAGCACGGTCTTGTCCAGGCGGGCCTGCGGCCGCTGCTGCAGGATGGCGGACACCGCCTCGTCCTGATGCCCGGCGTAGATGTATTCCCAGGCCCGCGCGGTGATGCTGGCAAAGCGCGCGATGGCCTCGCCCCGCGCGGCCAGTTTGGATTCATTGGCGAACAGGCCGAAGCTGGGCATGTTCAGGCCGAAGTCGGCAAAGCGCACCGCGCTGGAAGGCCGGTTCTGCGATACCACCGGCAGGAAGAACGGGATCGTGGAGAACGCCGCGTCCGCCCGGCCCATCGCATAGGTCGACGCCTTGCCGGCGGAGTCCACGTTAATCAGTTCCAGGTCGCTCTTCTTGAGCTTGCCCGCCGCCAGGAAGGCATCGATGAACGGCGCCTCCAACGAACCGGCCGTATAGGCCACCTTCTTGCCCTTGAGCTGGGCGGGCCCGGTGATGCCGGCCTCCGCCGGCACCAGCAGCCCGATATCGCTTTGGCGCGCAAACACCGCCACCGCCTTGACGGGCATGCCCTTCTCACGGGCGATCATCACCGAAGCCAAGGCCGCATGCCCGACGTCGAAACTATCGCCGGCCCCCACGATCTGCACCGTGGTCACCGAACCGTTGCCGTCTTCCAGCGAGACGTCCAGGCCGGCCTGCTGGTACCAGCCCTTCTGCTGCGCCAGGTGGAACGCGCCGTGCACCCCCCACGGCGTCCAGTCCAGCCGCACCCGCAGCGGTTCTGGATTCTGGGCCCAGGCCGACGCGCTGAGCGCGACCGCGGCCAGGCCCCACATGGCGTGGCGCCAACCTCTTGCGAAACCCGCATGCATGCTCTTCCCCGTTATCCGACGACACTATGCGGCCGCTGTTGCGGCGGCCTGACCTCGTCCGCGATCAGTCGCCGCGGCCGAACCAACGCTTGATACGCGCCCACAGCACGCTGAAGAACATGGCCGTGGGATTGAAACTGGCCTGGACCAGGGGTTCGCCCTGCCCTGCGGGCTGACGCAAGCGGGCCGTCACGTTGTTGCCGAAGTCGGCGATCATGCGGCGCACGAAATCCTGCACCAGCCCCGACCGCGAGAACTGCGCCAACGGCCCTTGCAGCGAATACAGCAGATTGACGTTGACCCGCGTCTCGGTGGGCGACAGCGCCTCAAGCTGATACGTGATGTCGCCATTGGCGCGCGACTGGCTCAGCGTGTCCTGCCCGGCGCCGCGGAACACTGCCCGCATGGCGGCGTCGTCGCGTTCCAGGCGGGCCGCGCCGTTGAAGGCTGCGGCCATGGGCCCGAACTTGATGGCGACCTTGCCCTTGACGCGATCGCCCTCGTGCGATTCGATCGAGGCGCCCGGCAGGCAACTCGCCAGGGCCGGCAAGTCCACCATGAAGGCCCAGACTTCCGCCGCCGGGAACGGCACCTGGAAGCCGCCGTCGATCTGGCTGCCGCGCCCCGCTTTCTTGTCCGCCGGCGCCGCCGCCGTGGGGGTTGGAGCTACGCTATCCGCACTGCCCGCGGTAGCCGCGGTGGCCGAGGCCGTCGCTTCAGCCGGGCTGGCCATCGTTGGGGTAAAACCGGCGAACGCCACCGGCTTCTCGGCCACGGGCGCTGCGCCGCGGCCTTGCGCCTGGGCGGCGCGCAACGCCTGCACCGCCGCATCAGGCTGCGCCTTCAAGTCGGCCAGCACCGACATCACCGCGGCGACGATGCCCATATAACCGGTGCAACGGCACAGGTTGCCGGACAGCTCCACCCGGACCCGGCTTTCATCCGCATCGGGCAGGCGCAGCACGATATCGCGCGAGGTCGCCAGCATGCCCGGCGTGCAATAGCCGCATTGCAGGGCGTGATGCCGGGTGAAGGCGGCGCGCAGCCGCTGCATCACCGGATCGGCGTCGTACCCTTCGATGGTGGTCACTTGCCGCCCTTCGCACGCCACCGCGAACGAAATACAGGACCGCACCGGCGCTCCGTCGACCAGCACCGTGCAGGCACCGCAGACGCCATGTTCGCAACCGAGGTGGGTGCCGGTCAGGCGCGCCTGATCCCGCAGGAAATCCCCCAGATGCATGCGCGCGGGCGCCTCGTGCGATACGCGCTTGCCGTTTACTTCCAATGTCACCTGAACCATGGTTTTTCCTGTCAGCCCAACGCCTGCGCCAGGCAGCGCGTCACCGCGGTCCCGTGCAGCTTGCGGTGGTGTTCATCCTTGTCCTGCATGACACCGGCCAGTTCATTGGCCAGCAGCGTCTCGTCCATGCCGGCCAGCCCCTGCTGCGCGATGCGCGCGGCCAACCGGGGCAGCAGCCTGGGCGCGCCGTCCAGGGCGCCCACCGCGATGCGCGCCGTGCCCGCCACGGGATCGAACCAGGCGGCGCAGCTGGCTTCGGCGAACTCGCCCGTCTTGCGGCAGAACTTGTAATAGCCCCAGCGCGCCTGCGGGCTGGGAACCGGCACGAGCACGGCGGCGATCAGTTCGTCTTCCCGCAACGCCGTGGTGTAGGCGCCCTGCATGTAGCCGTCGGCCGGCACCCTGCGCACGCCGTCCGGGCCGGCGATCTCCAGCGTCGCGCCCAGCCCCACCACCGTCAGCACCCAATCCGCCGCCGGGTCGGCATGCGCCAGGCTGCCGCCCAGCGTCCCGCGGTTGCGGATGGCGCGGTAGGCGATGCCCGGGGCCACCTGCTGCAAGGGCGTGCCGCGCAGCAGCTCGTGCACGCCGTCCTCGATTTCGGCGTGCGTCACGGCCGCGCCCACGCGCAGCATGCCGTCCTGCCGGGTGACGGTACGCAATTCCGCCAAGCCGGAAATGTCGATGACGACCGGCGGACGCGCCAGCCGCAGGTTCAGCATCGGCCCAAGCGACTGGCCGCCGGCCATCAGCTTGGCGCGGCCGTCGTGTTCGCGCAGCGCCCGCAGGGCTTCCTGCAGCGAGCCGGGACGCGTGTACTCGAATGCGGCGGCCTTCATGCCATCACCTCGGCGGCGGCGGGCTGAACCGTCTGTTTTCCTTGCGCGATGGCGGCCAGGACGCGCGTCGGAGACAAGGGCGTGCGCAGCAATTCCGCCGCGCCCAAGGGACGCAGCGCATCGTTGACGGCGTTGAACAGCACGGCTGGCGGCGCGATGGCCCCTCCCTCGCCCATGCCCTTGGCGCCGAATTCGGTGTGCGGCGATGGCGTCTCGAAGTGATGCAGGCGCATGTTGGGGACTTCGGTGGCGCCGGGCAGCATGTAGTCCGCCAGCGTCGAGGCCAGGGGCTGGCCGTTCTCGTCGTAGGGCGTCTCTTCATAGAAGGCGGTGCCGATGCCCTGGGCCACGCCGCCGATGGTCTGACCTTCGACGACCATGGGATTGATCATCGTCCCGCAATCTTCCACCACCACGTAATCCAGGATTTCCACGCCGCCCGTGCCCGGATCCACCGCCACCACCGCCGCATGGGTGGCGTAGGTGAAGCAGCCCGTGTCGACTTTGGGCTTATAGCCCACGGTGACCTCCAGGCCGCTGGGATCCACGTCGGGCGGCAGCAGTTGCGGCCGCAGGTACCAGGCGTCGGCCACGTCCTTGACCGACACCGACTTGCCGCCCGCCTCCAGGCGATCCTGGTTCCACGCCACACTGGCCGGATCGGCCTGCAGCAGGTGCGCGCCGATATGCGTCAGCCGGGGCAGCAGGCGCTTACAGGCTTGCGACACGGCGCCGCCCGACATCACCAGCGACCGCGACGCGTAGGTACCAGTGGAAAACGGCGTCTGCCCGGTGTCGCCGTGCAGCAGCTTGATGCTGCCCACGTCGACACCCAGGATTTCATTGGCGATCTGCGCAAAGGTGGTTTCCATGCCCTGTCCGTGCGAATGCACGCCCACCCGCAGTTCCAGCCCGCCGTCGGGCGTGACCCGGGCGGTGGCCTGGTCGAACCCCGGAATGACGGGGGTTCCCCAGGCGGCGAACACGGACGTGCCGTGCGCGGCCTGCTCGGTATAGGTCGCCAGGCCCACGCCGATCAGACGCCCATCGGCTTCGCCCTGGCGCTGGCGCTCGCGCACCGCGGCCACGCCGATCATGTCCATGGCCTGTTGCAGGCTGGCCGGATAGTCGCCGCTGTCCAGGTGCTTGCCCGTCACGTTGACGAACGGCATCTGATCGCCCTGCACCAGGTTCTCCTGGCGCACTTCCCACGGTTCGCGCCCGACCTCGCGTGCGATCGCGTCCATCGTCAGTTCCATCGCGAAGCACACGCCGGTGCGCGCCACGCCGCGATACGGCACGAATCCGGGCTTGTTGGTGGCTACCGCCCGCGTGACGCAGCGGTAACCTTTGAAAGCGTACGGCCCGGGCAGGTTGCCGATGGCCTGCCCCGGCTCCAGGCCGATGGTGAACGGCCATACCGAATACGCGCCGCCGTCGATGGTGATCTTGGCGTCCAACGCCAGGAGCTTGCCGCGACGGTCGGCGTAGGCCACCATTTCATAGTGGTGCTCGCGCGAGTTGGCGCCCGCGGTCAGGTGTTCGCGGCGGTCTTCGATGAAGCGAAACGGCCGCTTGAAGGTCTTGGCCAGCCAGGCCACGCACAACTCTTCCTGCTGCAGCACGCACTTGTAGCCAAAGGCGCCGCCCACATCCGGCGACACCACCCGCACACGGCCCTGCTCCAGGTCCAGGCACTGGGCCAGCACGCTGCGGATCATGTGCGGCACCTGGGTGGCGCTGACCACTACCAGCTGGTCGGCCTGATGGTCCCAATACGCCAGCACCGCCTTGCCTTCCATCGGCACCATGCATTGCCGCGCCAGGTCGATCTTGCGGCGCACCACCACCTCGGCCTGCGCCGCGTACTCGTCGAACTGCTTGTCGGCATTGAGCGTGACGAAGACGTTGTCGCGCCACTGCTCGTGCAGCAAGTCGCCCTGTGCGGCCTGCGCGCTGTCAACGTCGGCATACACCGGCAGGTCGTCGTAGTCGACCTCGATCAGTTCGGCGTAGTCCTCGGCTTCGGCGCGCGTGGGCGCAAACACCATGGCCACCGGTTCCCCCACGAAACGCACCTTGCCCGAGGCCAGCGGCGGCTGGGCCGACGCCTGATAGGTGGGCAGCGTGGAATCGGCCACGATGTCGCGCGCATCGGGCATGGCCTGACGCAGGAACACATTGCCCGCGATCTGGTCGGCCACGCGCACCGCCGTGATGCGCGCATGCGCCAGCGGACTGCGCAGGAACGCGACTTCGCTCAAGCCCGGCATGGCCATGTCGGCCACGAAATTGCCTTTGCCGTGCAGATGGCGCGCGTCCTCCTTGCGCGGCACCCGCGCGCCCACTCCTTGCGGCTTACCTGGCCGGCCGTGCGTACTGGCGTGTTCTGTCGTCATGACTACCCTCTGTCTCCTGCGTCTTATTTGGCCTGGGCCTTCGCCACGGCGGCGAAGGTGTAGTTGTCCAGCGGGCTTTCGGCCACCCGGAACCAGCCCACCTGCTCGGCCTGGAATTTCTTCCAGTCGGGATAGATCGCGGCAAAGTCAGGATTCTTGGCCGACAGTTCCACCCACAGTTCCTGCGACGCGTTGTAGGCCGCGTCCATCACTTCCTTGGGGAAGAAGCTGACCTTGGCGCCGCCCGCAATCAGCTTGCGCAGCGCCAGCGGATTACGCGCGTCGTAGTTGGCCAGCATGCGCATGGTCTGTTCGCCCGCGGCGGCTTCGAATGCCGCCTGGTAGGCCGGAGGCAATGCCTCCCAGGCCTTGTCGTGCACCATGCTGGTAATGGATGCGCTGCCTTCGAACCAGCCGGGCGAATAGTAGAAAGGCGCCACCTTGTTGAAGCCCAGCTTCTCGTCGTCGTAGGGCCCGATCCATTCGGCGGCGTCGATGGTGCCCTTTTCCAGCGCCGGATAAATATCACCTGGCGGAATCTGCTGCGGCACCGCGCCCAGCTTGGACAGCACCATGCCGCCAATGCCGCCGATCCGCATGTTCAGGCCTTTCAGATCGGCAAGCGATTTGATTTCCTTGCGGTACCAGCCCCCCATCTGCACGCCGACGTTGCCACAGACGTGGTTCACGATGTTGTATTTCTTATAGAGCGCCCGCAGCATCTTCAGGCCGCCGCCGGAATGGACCCAGGCGTTGTGCTGGCGCGCGCTCAAGCCGAACGACAGGCCGGTGTCGAACGTCAGCGCGGTGTTCTTGCCGATGTAGGCCGTGCTCAGCACGTGATTGCATTCGACCGTGCCGTTGCTGACCGCATCCATGTTCTGCGCCGCCGGCACCAGCTCGCCGCCAGGGAACGCGCGGATCTCGAACTTGCCGTCCGTCAATTGCGCCACGCGCTTGCACAGCTCTTCTGCCGAACCGTAGATGGTGTCCAGGCTTTTGGGCCAACTGGTCGACATGCGCCAGCGCACCGCCGGCGCGGATTGCGCGATGGCGGGCATGCCCACGGTGGCAAGGCCGGCGCCGGCTGCGCCAGCGGCTTGTGCGAGGAAACGGCGTCGTTGCATGTATTGCTCCCGATCTATTCGATTGAGTCCCCTTGGACCCGCCTCAACCCATGCCAACGCCGCTTCCGTACACCCGAAAAAACGTTAGCACACTGAATTGTTGATCAGCATACTGACAGTAATTTTGAGTGTCAACAAGGTTAATCCCGACTGCGAAAGCCGCTTAAACCCTGCGTTTGCGACCCGTTCGGCGCGCATGGCAGGACGGCGCCGACGGCGTTTACGGGTAGTCCTTCCATATAGAGGAAGTGGCGCGCCCGCGCGTTTGCGTGGCGGGCATAATAGGCGCGCGCAGCAGACCGCCTGCGATCGTCACGTCGGGGAAATCCCTAGCTCCAGACTTGTTTTTTTGAGCAGTACACTGACCACATTACTCAGCATACTGATTAGAGACAATATGAACTGGATCCGCATCGCCTCCACCGACCAGCTGACCGACGACGATGAAGTCATCCCCGTCGCGGCCGGCGAAAAGCAGCTTGCGCTGTATCGCAGCGAAGGCGAGTTCTTTGCGTCGGACAATGTCTGTACGCACGCCTATGCGCTGCTGTCCGACGGTTTTCTGGAAGACGGCTGCATCGAATGCCCGCTGCATCAGGCCAGGTTCGACATCCGCACTGGCCAGGCCATGTGCGCGCCGGCCACTAGCGGCATCCGCGTGTACCCCGTCAAGGTCGAAGGCCAGGACATCTACGCGGACGTGCAGGGTTGATCATGGCTGACGCCGACTCGATCCTCATCATCGGCGCCGGCCAGTCCGGCGCGGTGGCCGCCGCCGCCCTGCGCGACCAGGGCCATGAAGGCCCGATCACGCTGATCGGCCGCGAAGCGCATGCCCCCTACGAGCGCCCGCCCCTGTCCAAGGCCGTGCTGCAATCGGCCGAGGCGCATGCGCAGACGGCGGTCCATCCCGGCGACTTCTATGAACAGCGGCGCATCACGCTGCTGACGGGCGCCGAAGTGGTCCGTCTGGATCCCGCGGACCACCAGGTCCACCTGGCCGATGGGCGCGCCTTGCGCTATAGCCGCTGCCTGCTTGCCACCGGCGGCCGGGCGCGCGAACTGCCCGCCTTTCCGCGCGGCACCGCCGGCGTGCATTACATCAGGACGCTGGATGATGCGGCCGCGCTGCGCGCCGGCCTGACGCCGCAAGCGCGTGTCGTGGTGATCGGCGGCGGTTTCCTGGGCCTGGAAGTGGCCTCCACCGCACGCGCCTTGGGCGCGGCGGTGACCGTGCTGGAAAGCGCGCCCCGCCTGCTGGAGCGTGTGCTGCCGCCTGCGCTGTCCGACTGGTTGGCCGAACGCGCCCGCCATGCCGGCGTGGCGCTGCGCCTGGACGCGCGCATTGCGCGCAGCAGCGCGCACCCCCACGCGGACGCGACGATGAAGCATCAAGCGCGCTTCACCCTTGAACTGCAGGACGCCACCGTGATCGACGCCGACGTGGTGGTGGTGGCCATCGGCCTTGCGCCCGAGGTGTCGTTGGCCAAGCAGGCGGGACTGGCGCTGGACGCCGCCAACGGCGGCATCGTCGTCGACGCCCACTGCCGCAGCAGCGATCCCGACGTCTACGCCGCGGGCGATTGCGCCAGCCAGCACCGGCGCCACCTGAACCTGGCACTGCGCCTGGAGTCATGGCAGAACGCCAATGAGCAAGCGCGCGCCGCCGCCGCCGGCATGCTGGGCCAGCCCGCCCCGGGCGAGCCCTACCCCTGGTTCTGGACGGACCAGTTCGGCTGCAACGTGCAGATGCTGGGCCTGCCGCAAGCCGGCCTGGCCTATGCCTGCCGCGGCGTGCCCGACAGCCAGGGCGACGCGCCCAAATTCATCTGGCTGGGCCACCGCGATGGCGTCCCCGTGCACGCCATCGCCGTCAACGCCGGCGGCGACCTGCGCCAGTTGCGTGTGCTGTTCGAACAAGGCCTGCGCATCGATCCGCAGCGCTACGCCGACGAAACCGTGGCGCTCAAGCCGCTGGTGAAAGCCAGCCAGCAGAGCGCAGCCGCCACGTCCTGAATTCCATTGTTGCCCCGCCTCGACAGGAGCTTTTCATGTATCAATCACAAACCGTCATCGGCCGTACGGTAGCCGCCAAGGATGCAGCGCTAGCCGACTGTGTCTGGCCGGAAGACGCGCTGCACTACATCCCTGACTGGGTCTACACCAGCAGCGCCGTCTACGACCAGGAAGTCGAGAAGATCTTCCACGGCAAGACCTGGAACTACGTGGCGCTGGAGGCCGAACTGCCCAATCCGGGCGACTACAAGCGCTCTTACGTCGGGCCGACGCCCGTGGTGGTCTCGCGCGCCGAAGACGGGTCGGTCAACGTGTTCGAGAACCGCTGCGCCCACCGGGGCGCCGAGTTCTGCCGCAACAGCCAGGGCAACGCCAAAGAGTTCGTCTGCCCCTATCACCAGTGGTCGTACGACCTGAAGGGCAATCTGCAAGGCATCCCCTTCAAGCGCGGCGTGAACCGCGAAGGCGGCATGCCCAAGGACTTCAAGAACGACGAACACGGCCTGCGCAAGCTCTACGTGACCACGCGCAACGGCGTGATCTTCGCCTCGTACAGCGCCGAGGTCGAACCCATCGACCAGTACCTGACGCCCGAGATCCTGACCGATTTCGACACCGTCTTTCCAGGCAAGAAGCTCAAGATCCACGGCTACTACCGCAACGAGCTGCCGTGCAACTGGAAGATGTATCACGAAAACCTGAAGGACCCCTACCACGCGACCCTGCTGCATTCCTTCCTGGTCGTGTTCGGGCTGCTGGTCGCCGGCAACAAGTCGGCGATGCTGGTCGATTCCGTTCATGGCCGCCACGGCACCATGGCCTCGGCCAAGAGCGAAGACAAGTACGCCTCCGTCAGCGAAGAGAACAAGAAAGAGATGCGCTCTTTCCACGACGGCCTGCACCTGCAGGACGACCGCTTCCTGGAGTTCGTCAAAGAATTCGACTCGCCCTGGTCGGTCACCATGCAGACGGTGTGGCCCAACCTGATCGTGCAGCGCGAAATGAATACGCTGGGCGTGCGCCAGATCGTGCCCAACGGGCCCGACAGCATGATCATGCAGTGGACCATGTTCGGCTATGAAGACGATACGCCCGAGATGGAACGCCATCGCCTGCGCCAGGGCAACCTGATGGGGCCGGCCGGCTTTTTGGGCCTGGAAGACAACGAGGCCATGAAGTTCGTGCAGGAAGGCGTGCGGCGCGCCAGCACCGACGTCAACGTGCTGAAACTGGAATCCGGCAAGCAAGGCACGTCCAACACGTTGATCTCGGAGGCCGCGATCCGCTCGATGTACAGCTACTACCGCGGCGTGATGGGCTTCTAAGGCAGGAACCGAGACAGATGAGAACCCGATTCGAATTTTCCCCCCGCAAGATCGACCCGGCGCGCGCCATCGCGTTGCGCCAGGAAATCGAGGAATTCCACGCCGACTATTGCGCGACGCTGGACGCCGGCCAGGTCGAGGCCTGGCCCGCCTTCTTCACCGAGGACGGCCTGTACCGCGTGACTGCGCGCGAGAACGCCGAGCTGGGCCTGCCGGTGGGGCTCGTCTACTCTGAGGGCCGCGCCATGATGCACGACCGCGCCGTGGCCATTTCGCGCACCCAGATGTTCGCGCCGCGCTACATGCTGCACCTGGTCAGCAATACCCGCGTGATCAGCGAATCGCCTGACGGCGACATCGAGGCCCAGGCCGCGTTCATGCTGATGCAGACCCTGGTGGAAGGCCCCACGACGCTGCACCTTGCCGGCACCTACTACGACCGCTTCACGAAGCAGGACGGCGTGCTCAAGCTGAAAGAGCGGCAAGTGGTGTATGACACCACCATCCTGGCCAACGACCTGGTGTATCCCGTGTAGTCCATCGGGGCGCCAAAGAAAAAGGGGTTGCGCCGGACGGCGCAACCCCTTTTCCCTTGGACGATGACCGGGCCGTTCAGACCCGGGTGGCGCGCATCGCTTCGTCGCAGGTCAGCACGGTAGCGTACTTCTGGCGCATGTCGAACAGGTTGGCCTCGTGCGGGCCGATGGCGCGGTCGCCCACGCAGTCCGACACCACCAGCGGCCGAAAGCCGTACTGCATCGCGTCCACCACGCTTGCCCGCACGCAGCCGCTGGTGACCGCGCCCGCCACCAGCAGCGTCTGGACACCGCGCTGCGACAGCCAGGCGGCCAGGGAGGTGCCAAAAAACGCCGAAGGCACCGTCTTGCGCACCACCAGTTCCCCGGCGGCGGGCGCCAGCTGGGGAACGATCGCGCTATTGGGGTGGGTTTCCTTCAGCGTCAGCATGCCCGGGACCTTCAACGTGAAGATGTTGTGGTCGGCGTCGTCGTCCGCGAACACGATGCGGCTGTGGGCCACCGGCCAGCCTTGGCTGCGCGCGTGGGCCAGCAGATGCGTCGTCTGCGCGATGGCCGGCGCGATGTTGCCCCCACCGAACACCGCAGGGTCGGCGAAGCCGTTGACCAGGTCCACGATCAGCAGGCCGTAGGGCGGCTTGGGAGCCATGGCGGCGCCGAAGCCCTGGCGCGCGTAGGCGGAAATATCGTCATTCATGAAGCAGGTTCCTTGATCGATGGTTGTAGGGCACCATGGCCTATTCCTGCCGGGCAGCGCCGTCCAGCACCTTGCCCTGGCGAACCACGTCCTCGCCGTCCAGCCGCACAGTGCACGCACGCAGCGGGATGTCGATATGGCAGGTGGTGCTGCGGCTGCCGCCCGCCTCGTTGTTCGGACCCAGCGAGAACAGGAAATTGCCCTCGTACGCCCGCGCGTCCATGCCGATCGTGGCCTCGCGGTCGTACAGCCCCAGCGTGGTCCAGTGCGCGCGCGGTTGCAGGCCCCAGCCGATATGCGAAATCGCGTAGGCCTCGGGGTCCCGGAACGACGCCACGTATTCGCGCAGCAGTTCCGCGTCGACGCCGCCTTCGATCCGCGTGGCAAAGCCGTTTTCCACCGTCAGTTCGATGGGTGAGCGCACGTAGAGCTTTTGCGGCAGCAGGATGTCGCCCACGTCGATCACGATCTTGCCGTTGGCGCCGCGCTCGTTCGGCCAGGTCAGGACAAAGCCGCTGGGCCAATGGTCCCAGCGCCCCGGTTCATCCACAAAGCCGTATTCGCTGATCGCGGGGAATTCACCCAGCGGGCAGCGCAGGTCGGTGCCCGCCGCCGACACCACGCTCATCTCGCGCGCGGCGCCGATGCGCGCGGCCGCCGCCTTCACCCGCGCGCGGTCCGCCTCGGTGGGCACCAGCCGCGCCAGCACCTCGGGAGGCTCCACCGCCAGCAGGATCTTGGTGCCCGTCGCCAGGATTTCGTGCTGTTCCGGCGAGAACAGCAGCGTCATCAGGTCCAGCACCAGGTCGCTTTCCTTTAACGCTGCGATCGCGGGCTTGTTGCCCGTCAGCGGCGTGGTGCCCAGATAGGCCAGCGAATCGCGGCTTAACGCCTTCTCGCCGTTGACGGGCGGCAAATCCAGCCGGTTCACTACCGCCCCCATGGATTGCGCCGCGATCAACGCCGTCGACAGCGTCTGCGGGTGGGTCGCCGCGCTGGTCAGCACCGTCACGGTCTGGCCCGCTTGCAGTTGGGACAAGGTCAGCACCTGCTGCCAGGCCTTCACCAGTTCATAGTCGCTTACAGGCATGGTTGCCTCCTTCTCTTGAAAGTCCGGCGGCTCAGGCCCGCGCCAGCGGCGCGCCCAGGAAATCGCCGAAGGCCGCGTAGAAACCTTCCTCGTTGTCCCACGGGATCATGTGGCCGGCCGCGGGCACCCGGTGATGCTGCGTACCGGGCGCCAACTGCGCGATTTCCGCCACGTCCGCGTCCAGCACCACATCGCCTTTTTCCGCGGTCACCAGCAGGACGGGTACGTTCAGCTGGGGCAGGTCGGCATGGATGTCGTCGGTCTGAAACGCCTCGAAGCTCTGGACGATGGCGCGTTCGTCGCAGGTATGCAGCCATTCGGCGCGCAGCTGGCGCTGTTGATCGGTCCAGGTCGGGCAAAACGCGCGCATGGCGTCCGCATCCATGCCGTGGCGGGCCTGCGCCATGGAATCCACATACCACGGCAGCTTGGCCGGGTACGGCCGGCGGCCGGGACCGGACACCGGCGGGTCGACCAGAACCAGCCTGCGCAGGCCGGCGGGCTGGGTCCGGCCCGCGCGCACGCCGATGCGCCCGCCCATGGAATGCCCGACCAGGCTGTAACGCTCCAGGCCCAACGCTTGCGCGAACGCCAGTACGTCCGCGGCCTGCGCGTCCAGGCTGTAGTCCAGCGCGGTGCCGGCCTCCGACAGGCCGCGGCCCCGCACGTCCAGGATGTAGGTATCGAACGTCTTGCCGAAACGTTCGCCGACGAAGCCCCATGTGATCGCCGGGCTGGTGATGCCCGGCACGATCACGACGGCGTCCCGACCCGCGGTGTGCGCACCGCCGTAGCGCAGGTAGTGCTGGCGGATGCCGTTGGCCTGGACATTCGCCCCGTAGAGATAAGTGCTCATGGCCGTCGTCCTCAGTAAGCGCCCGACAGCAGCGCGCCCGCGCCCGGCACCACGGGTTCCAGGTTCAGCGACTTCAGGATGGCGTAGGTCGTGGCCACCGCAGCGGTGATCACCGGCTTGCCGGTCTGGGCCTCGACCTTGGCGATGGCCGGCAAGGACGGCATCTGCACGCAGGCCGACAGCACGATGGCGTCCACGTTGCGGGTATCCATCTGCGCGACGATTTCGGGCAGGCGCGCCGGGTCATGGCGCCCCACTTCCAGATTGTCCGGAATCTCCAGCGCCCGATAGTCGACTACGTCAAAGCCTTCGTTGCGGATGTAGTCCACGACCAGCTCGGTCAAGGGCTTCATGTAGGGCGCCACCACTACGATACGGCGGGCGCCGATCACCTTCAGCGCGTCCACCAGCGCGCCCGCGCTGGTGATGACCGGCGCGTCCGCGCCGTTGGCAGCCGTGTGCGCCTGCAGGCGTTTTTCCGACACCCGGTGATAGCCATGGCCCATGGCCATGATTGCCACCAGGCAGGCGTAGCCCAGCACGTCCACCCGCGCGTCGCTCAGTTCCACCGCGCAGCGGTCGGATTCCCCGTCCATCGCCGCAAGCTCCTCCTTGACCACCTTCTTCATGCGCATGCGGCTGGAATGGAACGTGAAGCGCTCCGGCCGGATCTGCTGGCGCGCCAGCAGCATGGCCGGGATTTCGGTTTCCATCGTGGTATTCGAACTCGGCACGATCTGGCCGATGCGGAAGGGTTTCTGCATGGTTGCTCCTTTTTCCGGTGAAGTCAGAGTTTGAACAGGCGTTGCGCGTTGCCGTGGCAGATCAGGTCGCGGGTCGCGTCGTCCATCGGCGTCTGCTCGATGAATTCGGCGGCCAGCGCGGTCGATTCGTAGGGGTAGTCCACCGAGAACATCACCGCCTCGCGGCCCATTTCGGCAATGGCGGCCACCAGGGTGGGAGGCGAACAGACGCCGGACGTGGTGATCACGATGTTGCTGCCCAGGTATTCCGACGGCGCGCGCGCCAGCTTGATGCCGTGCGAGTAGACGGCGAAACGGCTGTCAAAGCGCCAGCGCTGGAACGGCAGGCCCTCGCCCATGTGGCCCAGGATCAGCTTGACCCCGGGGTAGCGGTCGAACACGCCGCCGAACAGCAGCCGCAGCGCGTGAGTGGCGGTTTCGACGCCCCAGCCCCAGGACGCGCCCACCAGCTCCGGGTGGCCCGAGTAGGCCTGCGGCACCACATAGGGATCGGTGGGGTGCAGATAGATCGGCACATCCAGTTCCTGCACACGTTCCCAGAAGGGGTCATAGGCGCGGTCGTCGTAGTAGACGCCGTTGGTGTGGCCGTTGATCAGCGCGCCCTTGAAGCCCAGTTGCCTGACGCAACGCTCGAGTTCCGCCGCGGCAACCTTCGGGTCGTGCATCGGCAAGGTGGCAAAGCCGCCGTAGCGGGTCGGATGCCGGGCAGTCTGGTTGACCAGGAAATCGTTGTTTTCCTTGGCGCGGTTGACCGCCACCGCCGCGTCGGCTTCGGCCTGTACGCCGGGCCCCGTCTGCGACAGGATGACGTAGTCGATGCCGGCGCGATCCATTTCGCCCAATCGGACTTCATCGAAGTCGGTCAGGCGCGCCGCCAGATCGGCCAGCACCGCTGGATCGATATGCTGCGCAAAACTCTTTGAATAGTCTTTGAATCCGACCGCGGTGTAGTGCTCCTCGAACGCGATCTTGCGCACTTTGCTCATTCCCCTGCTCCCAGTGTGATGGCGCGACGCCTGCCCCGCCATGGCATGCCAATGTATTTATCAGTACACTGACTATTTGATTGGAACAACCGGAACGCCAGACGGCACTCTCCCCTATGGGAACCGGGGCCGTCGCGGCTTCCGAATTTACGTCAGTATACTGACTTTATAATCAGCGTACTGACCAATTAGGGAAATCCCGGGGCAAGCGGCGTGCCTGAAATGAAGCGGCCCGGGTAGGGATAGACACTAGAGACACGCCCGATAATCATCAGTACAGTGAACACATAGGCCGTGCCGACGCCCCTGCGTCGACCAGGCCTTTCCTGTGTGAGAAGCCAATGAACGCTTTGGATCTGGACGTATTGCAACAAGCCCGGGATTGGGTCGCTGCGGGCAAGCGCGTGCACCTGGTGACCGTGGTGCAGACCTGGGGTTCGGCGCCCCGGCAGGCGGGCGCCATGCTGGCCGTGCGCGACGACGGCCGGGTGGTCGGCTCGGTGTCGGGCGGCTGCATCGAAGACGATCTGATTGCACGCGCCCGCGCTGGCGACCTTGACGATGCCCCTGCCCGCCTGACCTACGGCGTCACGCGGGACGAGGCCGCGCGCTTCGGCCTGCCTTGCGGCGGCACCCTGCGCCTGATCAGTGAACGGCTACACGACACCGAATGGCTGGACCGCGTGCTGGCATCGATTCGCGCGCATCATCTGATCCAACGCACGGTGGACCTGGTCGATGGCCACACCTCGATCTCACCTGCCGGACCTGCCGACGGGCCCGATTTCGACGGCCGGCGCTTCCGCAGCGTTTACGGCCCGCGCTGGCGGCTGCTGATCATCGGCGCGAACCATACTGCCCGCGTATTGGCGGACATCGCCGCAACGCTGGAATTCCACGTCACGGTGTGCGATCCCCGCGAGGAATTCTTCAGCGATTGGAACGCGGCCCAAGCCACGCTGCTGACCAGCATGCCCGACGATGCCGTGCTGGAGATCGGCACCGACGAACGCACCGCGATCGTGGCCGTCACCCATGACCCCAAGCTTGACGACATGGCACTGCTGGAAGCGTTGAAGTCCCCCGCGTTCTATGTAGGCGCGCTAGGGTCGCGCGCCAATCAGGAGAAGCGGCGTGAGCGCTTGCGGTTGTTCGACCTGGAAGATCATCAGATTGAACGCCTTCATGGCCCGGTGGGCTTGCGCATCGCCAGCAAGACGCCGGCCGAGATTGCCGTGGCGATCGCCGCCGAATTGATCTGGGTGCGCAATTCGCTGGGGGATGGGCAAGCTGCCCGCAGCGTGCCTCAGGCGAATGCGTTGAAGGAATGAAAAAGGGGGATCGCGCCGCAGGCGCCCCCCTTTGCCTTACATCGGTTTGAGCGTTGTACGGCTGTACTGGTTATTGGCTTCGACCAGCGTGGAAAGCAGCTTCATGAAGATTTCCTGGTTGCGCGCCGACAGGGGTTCCAGCAAGCGCTGCTGTGCCCGCGCCATGCCCTGCTGCAACAGCCCCATGATGCGCAACCCTTCCTGGGTGATCACCGCCTGGCGCGAACGCTTGTCGGTGGGATTCACGCGGCGTTCCACCAAGCCGCGCTCCTGCAGCCGCTTGACCACGTCAGCAGTCGTGGTGCGGTCCAGCCCCAATTCCATGCCGATGGCCGTCTGGTCCAGCCAGGGGCTGAGCGACAGCGCCGTCAGCACGCCGTACTGCACGGGCGTCACGTTCTGCGTCTTGCACTCTTCGTAGAACATGGCGTAGTGGATCTGGTTCAGGCGCCGCACCAGATAGCCGGGGCGCGACCACAGCACCTGCTTGGCCGGATCGAAAATATTGCTGTCTGTCTTCTGAGGTGCGACGCGCTTCTGGGACGTCGTCTTTTTCTGTACATCCGGCACGTTGAGGCAGCTCCGATTAGTTAGTGTACTGAGAATAATACCATCGGCAACCGGGTGTCGAGGGGCTTTGACGGGGCGCTTGAGAGAAATCAAACGGCCTCCGGCGGCGGCTTCATCGCCCTAGCGCGGATGCGCCGCCAGGTACGTTTTCAAGGTCTGCACCAGCGCCGCCGCGGCGGGCGACAAGCTGCGGTTGCGCGAGGTGACCAGACCGATCGAGCGCTCGGCCACCGGCCCCGTCAACGGCCGCTGGACGATGGCCGTCTGGGATACCGCGCCCGCCGCGATCTCGGGCAAGGCGGCCACGCCAAAACCGCACTCGACCATGGCCACGATCGTCGTCAGATGCTCGGCTTCGAACGCGGGCGTGAAGCGGATGCGGTTCTGCAGAAATGCCCATTCGGTGTACTGCCGCACGCTGCTGGGCTGCACCATCGATACGTGCGCGGCTGAGGCCGTGTCGGCCCAGCGCAACGGTCCGCGCGTCTTGGCCAGGGGGTGGGATTCGGGAATCAGCAGCAGGAAGCTGTCGGACATCAGCGGCACGTAGTGCAAGTCGGCGTGCTGCGGATCGGCGGCGGTCAGCGCGAAGTCCACCTCGCCGGCGCGCACCAGATCAAACGCTGGACCGGACAGCGTGTCACGCACTTTCAGCGCCACGTGCGGATGCGCCTGGCGGTAGGCCATCAGCACGCGCGGCAACAGCCGGGCAGCCAGCGAGGGCAAGGCGGCCACCGACACCTGGCCCTGCTCGGCGCTGGTGACGCCGCTGACGGCCGCGATCGCGTCGCGAAACGCCACCTGCAGGGTCGCGGCCTGCTGCAGGAAGACCTCGCCCGCCGCCGTCAGGCGCACGGTGCGCGTGGTGCGGTCGAACAGCCGCACGCCCAGCGCCTCTTCGATGCGCTGAATCTGGGTGGAAAGCGCCGATTGCGACAGGTGCAGCTGCGCGGCCGCCTGCCGGAAATTGAGCGTGCGCCCCAGCACCAGCGTGGTGTCGATATCGCGCATCGAAAGATTGATCTGCATGCCGGCCTGCCTGTCTCTATTGATCTGTTTTAACGATCATTCTATCCAAAAAATCTGATTCATCAATCAAAGCGGCTTCTCTACACTCGCCCCCAACGACGATGCAAGAGAGGAGCAAACCATGCAGACGGACGCAAAAGCGCTGCCCAACCCGGGCGCGGCGCATGCAGTGGTAGTGGGCGGCGGCACGATGGGCGCCGACGTGGCGGTGGTGTTGACCCGCGCGGCCTGCCGGACGACCGTGATCGAATCCAACGCGGAACGCGCGGCCGGCCTGCCCGCCCGCGTCGCCGAAAACCTGAAGACCATCGGCCGCGAAGCCAATGCCGCCCTGCTGGCCACCGCCCCCAGCCTGGACGCCGTGGACTGGTCCACCGTGGATCTCGTCATCGAGTGCATTCCCGAACGCCTGGACATCAAACAGGCCCTGTTCGCGGACCTGGCGCAGCGCGCCCGGCCCGACGCCATCCTGGCCAGCAACAGTTCCAGCTTCCCCATCAGCGCCATCGGCCAGGGCCTGGATACGCGCGGCCGCATGCTGGGCCTGCACTTCTTCATGCCCGCGCACCTGGTGCCGCTGGTGGAAGTGGTGCTGGGCGAAGCCAGCGACAACGCCTGCGCGGATTCGCTGATCGCCTTCATGCGCCGTTGCGGCAGCGTGCCGGTGAAGGTCAAGCAGGACCTGCCCGGTTTCCTGGCCAACCGCCTGCAGCACGCGCTGTCGCGCGAGGCCTTCGACCTGATCGACCGCGGCATCGCGTCGCCGGAAGACGTGGACGCCGCCGTGCGCTTCGGCTTCGGCTTCCGCTTCCTGGCGGCCGGCCCCGTCATGCAACGCGACCACGCGGGCATCGACGTGCACGCCGCCGCGGGCGCGACCATGTACCCGACCTTCTGCAATTCGGACCACCCGGCGCGCTGCCTGACCGAACGCGCCGCCGACGGCCGTTACGGCATGAAGGCCGGTGAAGGCTTCTACGCCTGGACGCCCGAGACGATCGCCGCCGAGCGCGCCCGCTACGACCGCCTGTTGCGCGCCGGCCTGGACCTGATCAGCCCCGAACTGCCGGAGATCCAGCCTTGAACGCTGCCGCCCTGCCGCGCGCCGCGCTGGCCGACTCCCCCGTCATCATCACCGTGGCGCCCAACGGCGCCTACAAGAAAGCCGCCGACCACCCCGCCGTGCCGATGACGCCCGAGGCATTGGCGCTGGAAGCGCGCGCCTGCCTGGACGCCGGCGCCGGGATGATGCACATGCACGTGCGCAAGCCCGATGGCAGCCACTTGCTGTGCGCGCACGCCTACCGCGAAGCGCTGGCCGCGGTGGACCGCGCCGTGGGCCGCGAACTGCTGGTGCAGGTCACCAGCGAAGCCGCTGGCGTCTACAAGGCGGCCGAGCAGATCGCGCTGGTGCGCGAACTGCAGCCCGAAGCCGTGTCCATGGGACTGCGCGAAATCGCCGTGCCGGACGTTCCCGAAGCGGAACTGGCGGCGTTTCTGGCCTGGGTGGCCGAGCGCCGCATCATGGCCCAGATCATCCTGTACGACGAAGGCGACGTGCGCCGCTGGCAATCGTTGCGCGCCCGCGGACTGGTGCCGCCGGGCGCCTGGTCGGTGCTGTTCGTGCTGGGCCGCTACAGCGTGGGCCAGACGTCGTCGGCCTATGACCTGCTGCCCTTCCTGGCGGCGTACGACCAATCGCTGCCCTGGGCGATCTGCGCGTTCGGCGCCGAGGAAAACGCCTGCGTCACGACCGCGGCGGCATTCGGCGGCCACATGCGCGTGGGCTTCGAGAACAACCTGAAGCTGCGCGACGGCAGCATCGCGTCCGGCAATGCGGCGCTGGTTCGCCAGGCTGCCGAAGGCGCCCGCGCGCTGGGCCGTCCGTTGGCCACCGCGGCGGATGCGCGCCGCATCTACGGCGCTATCGGCTAATCCGCAACGCGAATCAATACAAGGTGCCTGACGTCTGCCGGAGCGCGCTCCGGCAAGGCGTCAGGCACCTTTGTATATAGCGCGACCGCGCGATTGTTTCGCCGTGATGCAACATTGACGCGATGTAAAACCACTGCTAAAAACTTCGACATCCGCACGTTAAACGCAATACCCCAACTGTCGTAGTGAGGTGGTGTGTGCAAAACGAGTCTGATGGGTACACCAAGCCCCAGGAGCTTCGAAGTTTCCTGTTCCTGACGGCCGTCATGGCCCCCGTCCTTACGGTCATCATCGTGGCGGGCTACGGTTTCATCGTCTGGTTCTATCAGCTGATTGCCGGCCCTCCGGGCAGCTGATGCGACGCGACGGAAAACCTCCCATGTCCGCGCTTGCCTCCCCCGCGCCCTTGGCGGCGCCCCCTGAGCTGCACATTGCCAGCCTGGTGGTGCATGCCCTGCCCCAACGCCTGCCCGACGTCCGCGCCGCCATCCTGGCGGTAACCGGATCCGAAATCCATGGCGCGTCCGACACCGGAAAACTGGTGGTCACGCTGGAAGCGCCCTCCACCGACGACATGATGGCGCGGATCTCTGAGATCCAGCGCCTCGATGGCGTGCTGGCCTCGGCGCTGGTCTACCAGCATGCCGACACGCTTGCCGCGATGAACGAGGAGATTGACGATGGCCATGGCTCGTAGAGACTTCATCAAGCAATCCGCCGCCGCGGCTGCCGCCACCGTGGCGGGCATCCCGATCGTCGGGTACACGCAGAACATCGTGACCGAATCCGAGGCCGCCAAGCTGAAATGGTCCAAGGCGCCCTGTAGGTTCTGCGGGACCGGCTGCGGCGTGAACGTCGCGGTGAAGGACAACCAGGTCGTGGCCACGCACGGCGATTTCAACGCCGAGGTCAACAAGGGCCTGAACTGCGTCAAGGGCTACTTCCTGTCCAAGATCATGTACGGCAACGACCGGCTGACCACGCCGCTCTTGCGCATGAAGGACGGCAAGTACGCCAAGGACGGTGAGTTCGCACCGGTGTCCTGGGACCAGGCCTTCGACGTGATGGCCGAACAGTTCAAGCGGGTGTTAAAGGACAAGGGGCCCACGGCGGTGGGCATGTTCGGATCGGGCCAATGGACCGTGTGGGAAGGCTACGCGGCGCTCAAGCTGATGAAGGCAGGCTTCAGGTCGAACAACCTGGACCCGAACGCGCGGCACTGCATGGCATCGGCAGCCGTGGGTTTCATGCGGACCTTCGGCGCCGACGAACCGATGGGCTGCTATGACGACATCGAGAACGCCGACGCCTTCGTGCTGTGGGGTTCGAACATGGCCGAGATGCACCCCATCCTGTGGACGCGCGTGACCGACCGGCGGCTGTCCGCCCCCAAGACGAAGGTCGCGGTGCTGTCTACCTTCGAGCACCGCTCGTATGAACTGGCCGACCTGACGCTGACCTTCACGCCGCAGACGGACCTGGCGATCCTGAACTACATCGCCAACTACATCATCCAGACCAAGCGCGTGAACCGCGACTTCGTGGACAAGCACACCGTGTTCCATGAAGGCAACACCGACATCGGCTATGGCCTGCGGCCGGACCACCCTTTGCAGAAGGCGGCCAAGAACGCCGACAAGGCGGGCGGCTCCAAGCCCATCACCTACGACGACTTCGCCAAGTTCGTCTCGAAGTACGACCTGGAATACACGTCCAAGCTGACCGGCGTGCCGCAGAAGCAATTGCAGGACCTGGCCGAGCTCTACGCCGACCCGAAGATCCGCGTGACCTCGTTCTGGACCATGGGTTTTAACCAGCACACGCGCGGCGTGTGGGCCAATAACATGGTCTACAACATCCACCTGCTGACCGGCAAGATCTCGACGCCGGGCAACAGCCCGTTCTCGCTGACCGGCCAGCCGTCGGCCTGTGGGACCGCGCGTGAAGTGGGCACGTTCTCGCACCGCCTGCCGGCCGACCTGGTCGTGACCAACCCCAAGCACCGCGCGCATGCGGAAGAGATCTGGAAACTGCCCGACGGCACCATTCCCGAAAAAGTGGGCGCGCACGCGGTACTGCAGAACCGCATGCTCAAGGACGGCCAGATCAACGCCTACTGGGTGATGGTGAACAACAACATGCAGGCGGCGGCCAACCTGATGAATGAAGGACTGCCGGGCTACCGCAACCCCGACAACTTCATCGTGGTGTCGGACGCCTACCCCACGGTCACCACCATTTCGGCCGACCTGATCCTGCCCGCAGCCATGTGGGTGGAAAAGGAAGGCGCCTACGGCAACGCCGAACGGCGCACCCAGTTCTGGCATCAACTGGTGAACGCCCCGGGCGACGCGCGCTCCGACCTGTGGCAGTTGATGGAATTCTCCAAGCGCTTCAAGGTGGAAGAGGTCTGGCCCGCCGACCTGCTGGCCAAGAAGCCCGAGTACCGGGGCAAGACCTTGTTCGACGTGCTGTTTGCTAACGGCAAGGTCAACAAGTTCCCCAACAGCGAATTGAATGCGGAATACGAAAACCAGGAAGCGAAGGCTTTCGGCTTCTATGCGCAAAAGGGGCTGTTCGAGGAATACGCCGAATTCGGCCGCGGCCACGGGCACGACCTGGCCCCCTTCGACACGTACCACGAGGCCCGCGGCCTGCGCTGGCCCGTCGTCAACGGCAAGGAAACCCTGTGGCGCTACCGCGAAGGCAGCGACCCCTACGTGAAGGCGGGCGCCGGCTTCGAGTTCTACGGCAATCCGGACGGACGCGCCATCATCTACGCCCTGCCCTACGAACCGCCTCCGGAATCCCCTGACAAGGAATACCCATTCTGGCTGTCAACCGGCCGCGTCTTGGAGCACTGGCATTCCGGATCGATGACGCGGCGCGTGCCCGAGCTGTACCGGGCCTTTCCCAACGCGGTCTGTTTCATGCACCCCGACGACGCGCAGGCGATGGGCCTGCGGCGCGGCGTGGAAGTCGAGATCGAGTCGCGGCGCGGCAAGATGCGCACGCGGCTTGAGACCCGCGGGCGCGACAAGCCGCCGCGCGGCCTGGTCTTCGTGCCCTGGTTCGACGCTGGCCAGCTGATCAACAAGGTCACGTTGGACGCCACCGACCCGATCTCTTTCCAGACCGACTTCAAGAAGTGCGCGGTCAAGATCGTCAAGGTCTGAGCGGCCCCGGGAGACAGCCATGAAACGACGCGCCGCCACCATCGCCATCGGCATCCTTCTGGCCTCGGCCGCCTGGGCCGCTCCGCCGCTGGAGGTCGAAGACCCCATGCGCGGGCCCACCCCGATCGCAGAAGAAGCCAACCCGCCGCTGATCAGCCCGATCGAAAACAAGGACATCAAGCGGATGCGCACCTATTCGATGCAGCCGCCCACCATTCCGCACAAGATCGACGGCTACCAGATCGACAAGAACTACAACCGTTGCCTGGCCTGCCATGCGCGGGTGAACACCGAGGAAACCCAGGCGCCGCCCTTGAGCGTGACGCATTACATGGACCGCGACAGCAACGTGCTTGCCGAGGTATCCCCACGGCGCTATTTCTGTGTGCAGTGCCACGTGCCGCAGGCCGAGGCCAAGCCGCTGGTGTCCAATACCTATCAGGACATCGATGTGATCCTCAAGCGCCTGACGGCCCCGGCCGCCGACAAGAAGTAAGGGATCGATGCCGCCATGCTCAAGCTCCTAAAGCGCTACTGGAACATCATCCGCCGCCCCAGCGTGCACTTCAGCCTGGGCTTTCTGACGATCGGCGGCTTCATCGGCGGCATCCTGTTCTGGGGCGCCTTCAACACGGCGATGGAACTGACCAACACCGAAAAGTTCTGTACGGGCTGCCATGAAATGCGCGACAACGTGTACGCGGAACTGAAGGGCACCATCCACTTCACCAACCGCTCGGGCGTGCGCGCCTTGTGCTCCGACTGCCACGTGCCGCACAACTGGACCGACAAGATCGCCCGCAAGATGCAGGCGTCCAAGGAAGTCTGGGGCAAGATCTTCGGCACCATCGACACGCGCGAAAAATTCGTGGACAAGCGGCTGGAGCTGGCTCAGCACGAATGGGCGCGCTTCAAGGCCAACGACTCGCTGGAATGCCGCAATTGCCATAACTACGAATACATGGACTTCACGCGCCAAAGCGTGCGCGCGCAGAACATGCACTCGACCTATCTGGCCGACAAGACCAAGACCTGCATCGATTGCCACAAGGGCATCGCCCATACGCTGCCGCATATTCCGCCTGGCCAGACCTCTGACGCGACGCCGCCGGCCAGGGCGCCCAAAGAGGTGGCGAATGCGGCCCGCTGACGCCCCGCCGCCCCTGCTCGCGGCCCGCGGGCTGCGCAGTCCGCGCGGCGGCCCTTGCAGCGGGCCCGAGGGACTGCGTCCGGTGGATATCGAGCTGCATGCCGGCCAGCTCCTGCATGTGCAGGGCGCCAACGGCAGCGGCAAGACCAGCCTCTTGCGCATGTTGGCCGGCCTGCTGCGCCCGCTGGCCGGCACGCTCTATTCGCAGGGCCAGGAGGTGCGCCGCGACACGGCGGCGTACTTCGCGCGCGTGGCGTTCCTGGGGCACGCCAACGGCCTGTGCGGCGAACTGACGGCGCTGGAGAACCTGCGCTATAGCCTGCATGTGGCCGGCACGCCGCAAGACGACGACGCCATTGCGACGGGCCTGCGCCATTGGCGTCTGGAGGGCAGCGTGCACGTGCCCGCGGCCCGGCTGTCCCAAGGCCAGGGCCGTCGGCTGGCAATGGCCGCCGTGGTGCTGGGCGGCAAGCCCCTGTGGCTGCTGGATGAACCCGACGCGGGGCTGGACGCCGCCAGCCTTGAGCAGTTGTGGCGGGCGCTGGACGCACACCTGGATGCCGGCGGCGCCGCAGTCGTGGCGTCGCACCGCGCGCCCGGCACCGCCGTCGTCCGCACGCAAACCTTGAACATGGATGACTACGCGGATGCTGGCTACGCTGTCTCAGTTGGCGCTACGTGACATCCGGCTAGCCTGGAGACGGCCCGCGGATACGCTGGGCGCCACGCTGTTCTTCATCGTGGCGGGTTCCCTGTTCCCGCTGGCGGTCGGCCCCGATCCCGTCCTGCTGCTGGCGATCGGGCCGGGCGTACTGTGGGTCTGCGCGTTGCTGGGCATCCTGTTGAGCCTGCACCGCCCGTTTGCACAAGACCACGCCAACGGCGCGCTGGAGCAACTGTTGGTGTCGCCGCACCCGCTGCCGCTGTTGGTAGGCGTGAAGCTCGCCGCGCACTGGGTCAGCGGCTGCCTGCCGCTGATCCTGGCCAGCCCCGTGCTGGCGCTGCAATTCGGCCTGCCGCCGCAGGCGATCGGCGTACTGGTCCTGTCCCTGCTGCTGGGCACGCCCACGCTGGCGCTGGTGGGCGGTCTGGGCGCGGCGCTGACGCTGGGCCTGCGCGGCGGGGCGTTGCTGCCCCTGCTGGTGCTGCCGCTGTACGTGCCGGTGCTGATCTTTGGATCGGGCGCCGTGTCCGCCACGCACGCGGGCCTGGGCGCCGGGCCGCAACTGTCGCTGCTGGGCGCCTGCCTGTGCCTGGCGATCCTGCTATGCCCGTGGAGCGCGTCCGCCGCGCTGCGCGTGGCGCTGGACTGAGGGGCCCCATGCACAAGCAACCCGCCTTCGATTCGCCCTACTCCCCCGCGCCGGCCACCCCTGGCGCCGGCTGGCTGCGCTATGCCTCGCCCGCGGTGTTCTATCCGCTGGCTGGCCGCCTGATTCCGGTGCTGGCGCTGGCGGCCGCCCTCTTCGCCTGCGCGGGCCTGTATGTGGGCCTGACCGTGGCGCCCACGGACAGCCAGCAGGGCGAGGTCTACCGCATCCTGTTCATCCACGTGGCGGCGGCGTGGATGTCGATGTTCCTGTACCTGGTGATGGCGGGGTATGCCGCGCTGGGCTTGATCTACAACACGCGCCTGTCGTTCATGATGATGCGGGCGCTGGCGCCCACCGGCGCGCTCTTCACCTTCCTGACGTTATGGACCGGCGCGTTGTGGGGCAAGCCCACCTGGGGCGCGTGGTGGGTCTGGGATGCGCGGCTGACCTCGGAACTGATCCTGCTGTTCCTGTACCTGGGCTTCATGGCCTTGCAGGCGGCGACCGACGACACGCGCCGCGCCGACCGCGGCGGCGCCATCCTGCTGCTGGCCGGCGTCGTCAACGTGCCCATCATCTATTTCTCGGTGCGCTGGTGGAGCACGCTGCATCAGGGCGCATCCATCAACCTGACATCTGCCCCGAGCATGGCGCGCATCATGGTCGCCGCCATGCTGCTGATGGTGGCGGCCTTCTGGCTGTACAGCGCGGCCGTGGCGCTGGCGCGGGTGCGCGGCATCATCGCCGAACGCGAACCTGGCGCGGCGCGCGCCGGCCGCCCCGCCCCGGAGGCCCCATGAGCTGGGACGCGCTGTTCTCGCTGCAAGGCCACAGCCCTTACATCCTGGGCGCCTACGGCGTCACCCTGGCGCTGATGGGTGCAGAGGCCCTTGTGCTGTGGCGCCGCGCGCGCGCCCGGCGCCAGGCCGCACGCAGGCAAGCTGGCGAGGGACGACCATGACGCCGCGCAAGCGCCGCATGTTCGCCATCGCGGGCGGCCTGGGGCTGCTGGCCATCGCCACCGCGCTGGTACTCAATGCGCTGCAATCGAACCTGGTGTTCTTCTTCAGCCCCACGCAGGTGGTGGCGAAAGAAGCCCCACGCACCGGGAGCTTTCGCGTGGGCGGGCTGGTGGAGCAAGGCTCCGTGCGCCGCGAGGCCGACGGCCTGACCCTGCGGTTCATCGTGACCGACACCGCGCATACCGTGCCCGTGACCTATCAAGGCCTGCTGCCCGACCTGTTCCGCGAGGGCAAGGGCGTAGTGGTGGCGGGCAAGCTGGACGCCGACGGCGTGTTCCGCGCCACGGAAGTGCTGGCCAAGCATGACGAGAACTACATGCCGCCCGAGGCCGCCGATGCGATCAAGCGCGCCGGACAAGCCACGGCTGCCAACGCGATGCGGGAGCAGCCCCGATGATCCCCGAGATCGGCCTGTTCTGCCTGATCCTGGCGCTGCTGACGGCGCTGGCGCAAGCCACCCTGCCGCTGATCGGCGCCGCCACCGGCTGGCAGGCCGGGCTGCGCGTGGCGCGGCCCGCCGCTGTGGGCCAGTTCTGCCTGACCGTGCTGGCCTTCGGCTGCCTGGCCTGGTCGTTCGTGCACAACGATTTCTCGGTGCTGTATGTGGCAGGCAATTCCCACGCCGACCTGCCTGCCGCCTACCGCTTCGCGGCCGTCTGGGGCGGACACGAGGGGTCGCTGCTGCTGTGGTTGCTGCTGCTGACCGCCTGGACGCTCGCCGTCGCCGTGTTCAGCCGCCGCCTGCCCCTGGCTTTCGCCGCCCGCGTGCTGGCAGTGATGGGCTGGATCAGCGTGGGCTTCCTGCTGTTCCTGCTGTTCCTGTCCAACCCCTTCGAACGACTGATGCCGCCGGCCATGGCCGGGCGCGACCTGAATCCGCTGCTGCAGGACCCCGGCATGATCGTGCACCCGCCCATGCTGTACATGGGCTATGTGGGGTTTTCCGTTGCCTTCGCCTTCGCCATCGCCGCCTTGCTGTCGGGCGAACTGGATGCGCTGTGGGCGCGTTGGGTGCGCCCCTGGACGCTGGCCGCCTGGACCTTCCTGACCATCGGCATCCTGCTGGGCAGCGCCTGGGCCTACTACGTGCTGGGCTGGGGCGGCTGGTGGTTCTGGGACCCGGTGGAGAACGCCTCGTTCATGCCCTGGCTGGCAGGCACGGCCCTGATCCACTCGCTGATCGTCACCGAGCGCAGGGGGGCCTTCCGCAGCTGGACGGTGCTGCTGGCGATCTGCACTTTTTCGCTCAGCATCCTGGGAACGTTCCTGGTCCGTTCCGGCGTGCTGACCTCCGTCCACGCCTTCGCGGTGGATCCGGGCCGCGGTCTGTATATCCTGGCCTTCATGACCGTGATCGTAGGCGGTTCGCTGATGCTGTACGCCTGGCGCGCGCCGACGGTCGGGCTGGGCGGCGGCTTTTCGCTGCTGTCGCGGGAATCGCTGCTGCTGTCGAACAACGTGGTCCTGACCGTGGCGGCCGGCTCGGTGCTGCTGGGCACGCTGTATCCGGTAGTGCTGGACGTGCTGGACTGGGGCAAGATATCCATCGGCCCGCCCTACTTCGAAGCCGTCTTCGTGCCGCTGATGACGCCGGCCATCTTCCTGATGGGCGTGGGGCCCATGGCCCGCTGGAAGCAGGCCGGCATACCCGACCTGGGCCGACGGCTGCGCGTGGCATTCGGCGTCAGCGTGGCAACCGCCGTGCTGCTGCCGCTGGCGATGCCCGGCCCGCTGCGGCTGGGCTCGCCCATGATCATGCTGGGCCTGTGGCTGGCGGGCTGGTCGGTTGCCAGCGCCGCGGCGCACGCCCGGCAGCGCCTGACGGACGGCGACGGCCATTGGCTGCGTCGCCTGGGCCGCCAGCCGCGCGCCTGGTACGGCATGTTGCTGGCGCACGCCGGCGTGGGCATTTTCATCGCCGGCGTCACCTTGGCCAACGGCTACGAGGTCAAGCACGAATTGCGCATGGAACTGGGCGCCACGCAGAAAGCCGGCGGCTACCAGTTCACCTTCGCCAGCCTGGCGCCCGCCGTCGGGCCGAACTACAGCGCGCAACGCGCGGTATTTCCCGTCACGCGCAACGGCAAGCCGGTGGTGACGCTGTATCCCGAAAAACGCCTGTACACCGTGCAGGACATGGCGCTGAGCCAGGCCGACATCGACAGCGGCTTTAGCCGCGACCTGTTCGTGGCGTTGGGCGAGCCCGTGGGCGATGGCGCGTGGACGGTACGCATCCAGGTCAAGCCCTTCATGACCTGGATCTGGACCGGATGCCTGCTGATGGCGCTGGGCGGCCTGCTGGCCGCAGGCGACAAGCGCTACCGACGCGCCCAGGAAGCATCGGCGCGCCGCCTCGAGGGCGAGGCGGCCCCCGCCCCCCGTCCGGCGCGGGAGGGGTACTGATGCTGCGCTACCTGCTGCCGTTAGGCGTCTTCATGGCGATGGCCGTCTTCCTGGCGATGGGCCTGTCGCGCGATCCGCGCGCGGTGCCGTCGGCCATGATCGACAAGCCCGCCCCAGCGATCAGCCTGCCGCTGCTGCAAGCGCCCGGCCAGCAATTGGACGTGCAATCGTTGCGCGGCCAGGTCTGGCTGCTGAACGTGTGGGCGTCGTGGTGCGGCCCCTGCCGCGAAGAGCTGCCGGTGCTGCGCGAAGCCGCCCAGCGCCACGGCATTCCGCTCTACGGGTTGAACTACAAGGACAAGCCCGAAGACGCGCTGGCCTGGCTGGCCCGCAACGGCAACCCCTACGTCGCATCCGCCAGTGACACCGACGGCCGGGTCGGTATCGAATACGGGGTCTATGGCGTGCCCGAAACCTTCGTGATCGACGGCGCCGGGCGCATCCGCTACAAGCAGCTAGGCCTGATCACGCCCGACATCTGGCGCGACCGCATGCAGCCATTGATCGAGGGGTTGCGATGAGAATGCCCGGCCTTCTTGCCACCGCGTCGCTGGTGCTGGCATTGGCGCTGAGCCTGGCAGCGGCGCCGGCGTCCGCCGCGCAAGCGCCGCCTGCCCTGCCCGCGTTGTCTTCCGCCGACCAGCAACGCGCCGACAAGCTGGCCCACGGCCTGCGCTGCCTGGTCTGCCAGAACCAGACGCTGGCGGACTCCAATGCGCCGCTCGCTCACGACATGCGCAACCTGATCCATGCCCAACTGGCCGAGGGCCGCAGCGACGCGCAGATCATGCGCTTCTTCGAAGACCGCTACGGCGATTTCGTCCGCTACGACCCGCCGTTCAAGCCCATCACCTGGCTGCTGTGGCTGGGGCCGTTCGCGTTGCTGGCGCTGGGCTTCTGGGTATTGATGCGTACGCTGAAACGCCGGTCGGGCGCCCGCGCGCCCTTGACGGCCGACGAACGCGCGCGCGCCGCCCGCTTTCTGGATACCGGTTCATGACCACCCTCTGGCTCGCCGTCCTGTTGCTGCTGTTGGCGACACTGCTGTGCCTGATCCCGCCGCTGGTACGCCGCGCGCCGCCCGTTGACACCGCCTCCGACGCCAATGTGCGCGCGTTCTACCTGGCCCAGCGCGAACAATTGCGGCGCGACAGGCAGAACTGCACCCTCACCGCCGATGGCTTGGCCCGCGCGGAAGACGAGTTGCAGCGGGACCTGCTGCAAGACCTGGCCCAACGCCAGCGACAGGCCGCGCCGGTGCGGGGCCTGCGCGCGGGTGTGGCGACCGCCTGCCTGCTTAGCGTGCTGATCCCGGTGGCCGCCGTGCTGCTCTACGGCAAGCTAGGCAATCCCCGCGCGGCGGCAGACGTGTCGGTCATGGCAAGCGCCGTCGAACCGCACGCGGACGACACGGGCGACGACATGGCATTGGCCATCAATGCGCTGGCGCAGCGGCTGCGCAACGCGCCCGACGACGCGGACGGCTGGTACACGCTGGCGCGCTCTTATGAAACGCTGGGCCGCTACACCGATGCGGTCGCGGCTTACCAGCAGGTGTTGCGCCTGGTTCCCGGCCAGCCCGCCGTGTTGGCTGACCTGGCCGACGCCCTGCTGTCGGCCAATCAGGGGGTACCGGACGCCAATGCGGTCGCGGCCGTGGCGCAGTCGCTGGCCGCGCAGCCGGATCAGCCCAAGGCCTTGGCGCTGGCGGGCATGATGGCGTTGCGGCGCGGCGACGCCGCCGAGGCGCTGGCCCATTGGGAACGGCTGCAAGCCCTGCTGCCGCCAGACTCCGAGGCCGCGCGGCAGATCCAGTCCAATATCGCCCAGGCCCGCGCGATGGCAAACGGCGCGCCATCCGCGCGTAACACCACGGAGACCGCCGCGATGAATGCGACGGGGGGTGCCACGGCGGGTGCCACGCCGCAGGCCGCGCCGGTCGCACCGTCTGCGGCGCCGCCCGCCGGCGATGCCACGGCCGCCCGCATCAGTGGGCAAGCCCGCATCGCGGACGCCTTGCGCAGCCAGGTCCAGCCCGGCGATACCGTATTCATCCTGGCGCGGCCCGTCGAAGGGTCGCGCATGCCGCTGGCGATTCTGCAGGTGCGCGTTTCGGACCTGCCGCGTGCGTTTGTGCTGGATGACAGCAGCGCCATGTCGCCGGACGCCACGCTGTCACGCGCGAACCGCGTGCAGGTGGAGATCCGCATCAGTCGTTCCGGCACGGCCGCCGCCCGGCCTGGCGACCTGAGCGGCGTGCTGCCCGATGTGGCCGTCCGCGCGGACGGCCTGGAACTGGTGGCCGACACCGTCGTGCGCTAGCACGCCCGGGCATCGGCCACGCCGGCCTAGGCGCGCTCGATCCGCGCCGGCAGGCCCTGGCGCACCGCGGCGCCAGACACCCAGTCGATCCAGACGTTGGCGTGTTCACCTCGCGTGGCGTCGCCGAAACCCAGGTCGTTCAGGTTGACCCCTGCCGCCAGTGCAGGATCGTGCGGCATGGGTTTGCCGTCGACCACGTGGGCGCGCGCGCCCAGCTCGGTGTGGCCATAGCCGTGCTCGATGCCGACCGCGCCCGGCTGGATGCCGTCGCGCAGCAAGGCCAGCCCGGTTACGGCGCCGCCGGGCGTCACGATGCGCACGGGGTCGCCGTTGCGCAGCCCCAGGCGTTCGCCATCCTGCCGGTTGATCGACACCGGGTTGTGCGGATGCACCTGGCGCAGACGGTTCACGCCGATCGACATGGAGCTCATCAGGTTCGATTTGAACGAGCTGAGCAGGAAGGGCCATTGCTGCGCCGGGTACTCCGTGCGCACGTCGCGGCCATCGGCCAGGCGTGCGGGATACCAGGTCGGACAGCCGCTGTAGCGTTCGCCGGTCATCGCATGGCGAAAACCCGCGAGTTCCTCGCTCCAGACCTGCAGCGGCTTGGCGTAAGCCTGGCGGGTCTGGCGGGTCTGGCGGCTTTGGCCCTTGTCGACCCAGGCGTCTTCCATCTTGTCGAAGCGGCCGCCCCGGCTCATCAGCATGGCGACCTGCCGCCATTCGCCAGGCTTGAGCTTGTGCTGCAACAGGCTGCGATAGCGGTCCACCCCGGTCAGCGCCATGTCGTCGTCGCTGGCCTCGGGCACGGCGCGGCCGGCCGAGAACGCGATGTTGGCCATGCCGCGCAGGAAGAAGTCCTCGGGCGTGTCCAGCGCGTACTTGGCGCCGTCCTTGTCGGAGATCGCGTTCTGGCCAAAGCCCGGCATACCCAGGCGCTTGGCGCAGGCGATCAGGAAGGTTTCCAGGCAGACCGGCTCGTTGGTGGCGGTGCGTGCCACGCGCGGTTGCACGGCCGGCCAGCGCACGGTGGAAGCCTTGGCAACCACGTCGGCCCAGGGCGCCGACACGCCCCAGCTTTCGTACGTGACCGTGTCCGGCACGATGTAGTCGGCCAGCGCGTTGGTTTCGTTGATGAACGGGTTGATCGAGACCGACAGCGGCAGGATGCGCGGGTCCTTCATCTTGTCGATGATCACGCCCTTCAAGCCCGCGATGCCGTAGATCGGGTTGCTCATGTGGTTGAACCAGACCTTGGCGCGGTACGGATACCCCGCCAAAGCGGACGCCAGCATTTCAGAACTGAGGCCGCCGGTGGCCGGATACCAGGGCGCGGACGCCGGATACGCCGGCTGCCCCGCCGCCTTCTTGCGCTTGAATTCGCTGGACTTCTCGTACGGGTAGCGGTTGCGCGACAAGGCAACGCCCTTGGGCGTGGCGCGGTTGGCGAAGCCGGCGATGTTGTAGCGCGGGCCGGGGCCGTAAGGCGGGAACGGACCGGCATCCAGCACCAGACCGCCGTCCACGTTCAGGTTGCCCACCAGCGTGTTGAGCATGGCAATGGCGTAGGCCGTGTAGAAACCCGCGCCGCTCATCGTGCCGCCATGCGCGTCGGCCACGGCGCGCTTGCCGTAGCTGGTGAAGCGCTTGGCCAGCGAGGCGATCTTGTCGGCCGGCACGCCGCACAGTCCGGCGTATTCGTCCAGCGACTTGCGGTGCGATTCCTCGCGCAGCAAGGCCAGTGACGAGCAGACGCGCACCGTTTCCGCGCCGCCTGCCATGCCCGGCACGGCGATGCGCTCATCGACGAACAACGTGGCCGGCGACGCAGTCGTGTGCGGCGCCAGCGTGCCGTCTTCCAGGCGCACCGCATACACGTCTTCCCACTTTTCGTCGGCGTCGGTCGGCCGCGGCCAGCCCAGGTCTGCGCCGCGCACGAAACTGCCCAGCCGCGGGTGGCCGGGTTCAGCCACCACCAGATGCGTGGCGTTGGTCCAGGCGGCTTCGTCCGCCGCCTTCATGGCGTTGGGGCCCGGTTGCGCCAACATGCGGGCATCGAAGCGTTCGTTGTCCAGGATCCAGCGGATCAGGCCCATCGCCAATGCCAGGTCGCTGGCGGGATTCACCGGCACCCACTCGTTGCCGGAGCCTGCCGACAGGCTGGAGGACGCGGGCAGCATGGGCGACACGACCACATAGGTGAAGCTGTCTTCCTCCGGCCGCACCCGTGCTTCGGCCAATTGCCGGGCCTGGCGCTGGAAGGGGTTGCCCGCTTGCGCCGGCGCGGCGCCGATGAACAGACCAAAGCGCGCGTTGTCCCAATCCGGCTTGCCGTGCGGCATACCCTTCAAGTCGCCCAAGGCGGCGCCCGCACCCACGCGGAAGCTCTGGCCGCAGTACGAGCCATGGTTGCTGAAGTTGACCGTGCCAAAGGACTGCGCGGCAAAGCGCTGGATCAGGGGCGTGCGGCCTTCGTTGGAGGCGTCTGTGAAGAGGAATTGGTTGACCTTGGCGCCGTACTCCGGATTGTCAGGGTCCAGCAGTGTGTCGCGGTCGAAAATGGCGCGCAGGCCTTCCACATGGCCTTCGCCGAAGAGGTCGCCGCCTTCGCACACTTCCTGCACGAGTTGCTCGAACGAGATGGTCTGCCACTTGCCTTCGCCCCGCCCGCCCACGCGCTTCATCGGTTGCAGTACGCGGAACGGACTGTTCATCTGTTCCAGCATGGCCGAGCCGCGGGCGCAGGACGTGGCGCGGCCTTCCAGGCCGTTCTCGCCGCCGAGTTGCGCATAGACTTCGCGCACGGGCGTTTCCATCGCGGCGGGGCGCGTGGTGGCCAGCGGGTGGTAGGGGTTGCCCGCCACGCGCAGGATGCGGTTTTCCTTGGTGTCCACGCGCAGACGCACGCCACACTGGGTCCAGCAGCCCAGGCAGCTGGACGGGCTGACCGTCTGGCCCGGCTGGGCGGACAACACGCCAGTCAGCGGGTCGATGCGGAACTCCGCCGTCAGCGAATTGCCGCGCACGGCATGGGCGGTGGGAACGCCGGCCGTGCCGTGCGCCAGGCCCTTGACCGCGCGGGTGACGGTTTCGCCATAGCCGGCCGCAAAGGCCGCCATGCCGCCGGCGACCATGCCGCCGCGCACCATCAGCTTGCGCCGCGCCGCGTCCTGCAGCGCATTGTCGGGCGCGTCGGCCGCGCCAGGCTTGTCGTCTTCGTGTTGCTTGTCCATTGCTTTGTCTTCCATGTGCTTTCGTCTTGCGGCCGCTTTTGCCGCTTAGGCCACTCAGGCCGCCATGCCGCGCGCGTGCGCCGGGAATCGCTCCAGGGCCCAGGTCACTGCGGTGACCAGCGCCACGCACAGGCCCAGCACCCCGACCATGCCCAGCAGGCCGTCGCTGCCCCAGGGCATGTCGTACAGGTAGAGGCCCGCGCCATACTTGGGCACGCCCTGCACGCTCATGAACACCACCCAGCGGAAGATCCACGCGGCCGCCAGCATGGTCAGCGCCAGGGTGGCCGACGGCAGCGGAGCGGCCAGCGCCTGGGCCGGGCGCTGCAGCAGCGCGATCATGCAGAAGGCCGTGATGACGGCGCCCGCCAGGCTGATGCGCCAGATCGGGAATTCGGCGAACAGCCGCAGGGCCGCGTCGAACGACGGATCCACGCCCAGCGTGCCCAGCAGGCCCCAAGCGCCGGCGCCCAAGGCCATCAGCACGACGGCGGCCAAGCTCAGCTGGCGCAGCATGCCCACCGGCAAGGCCTGCATGCCGCCGGGCAGCCAGCGGCCCACCAGGAACATGGCGCCCAGCGCCCCCAGCCAGGCCGTCAAGGCGAAGTTCACGGGCAGGAACACGGTGTGCCACAAGGGCCGCGAACGCAGCACCATGACTTCGGCGCCGGTGTAGACAAGGATCGACACCGCCGACAGCGCCAGGGCCACGCCCAGGAGGCGCACCCAGGCGATGCGGCCCCACCACCACGCGGCGCAGAACAGCACGGCCAGGCCCACGAACACGGGCAGCAGCAAGGCGCCGAGCCACATCCACGACCATGGCGTGAAATGCGCGTAGAAGTGCCAGAACCTGCCGGGCTGGTGCAAGTCGGCCAGCAATGACACCGGCGCGGCGACGGCGGTCACCAGCAGCACGGTCGCGGCTGCCGGCAGCAGCCGGCGCGCGGACGATCCGGCCGGGCCGAAAGCGGCGAAGGCGGCGGTCAGCGCGGTGGTGGCGCTGATGCCGATAAGAAAGAAATACTGCACGGCCCAAGGCAACCAGGCGGCGTCATAGACCGGCGTGAGCAATTCCGAGATCTGCATGAAAGTCCCCTGTGATGGCTCAATGTCCGCCAGCCAGGCGCACGCCGGCCTGGCCGTCGACCTGGTGCACGAACGCGTCGGGCAGGCCGATGTAATAGACGTGGGGGTCGGTCTTCATTTCGGGTTTCAAGACCTTGATGTCCGCCTTGTGTTCGACGAGCAGTTTGGAGATGGCGCTCTCGGGGTCGTTCATGTCACCGATGACGCGCGCACCGCCGACGCAGCTTTCCACGCAGGCCGGCAACAGGCCGGCTTCCAGGCGGTGTTCGCAGAACGTGCATTTGTCGGCCGTTTGCGTTTCGTGGTTGATGAACCGGGCGTCGTAGGGACAGGCTTGCACGCAGTAGGCGCAGCCGACGCAGCGTTCGTTGTCGACGAGCACGATGCCGTCTTCCCGCTGGAAGGTGGCTTGCACGGGGCAAACGGGGACGCAGGGCGGGTTGTCGCAGTGGTTGCAGAGGCGGGGCAACATGACCATGGCGCAAGGGCTGCCGTCGTCGGGGGTGACTTCGTATTGCAGGACGGTGGTGCGGAATTGCCCGATGGGGGGCAGGTTTTCCATGGAACAGCTGACCGTACAGGACTGGCAGCCGATGCATTTGCGCATGTCGACGACCATGCCGTAGCGCTTGCCGGGGATGCCGGGGCGACGGGGAGGTTGGCCGTTCAGGCCGGTGGCTTCGGCGTGGATGGGGATGATGGTGGCGGCGGCGCTCAGGCCGAGGAGTCCTTTCAGGAAGCCGCGTTTACTGGGTAGGGGGGGTTCTGGTGAAGGGGGCATTGCTTGGGGCTCCGGGCGGTTACTTTTTGTTGTTATTAACTTATCACTGGGAGTTATATAGGGGGTTGATTTGAATCAACTGGGGACGGATACGGGGTCAAGGAGTCGGAGGTTGCCGTTGCTGGTTGCTGGTGCTGATTTCTTGGGGCGCCGGTTGTCGCGCGGGCGGGGGTGGCGCGGCCAACGATGACGGTCCGGCCCGCGGGGGCCGGACTTCCCCGTCCTCATCCTCGTCCGCCTACGGCTCCCTTCGGATTCCGTCGGGCGTCACCGAACGGCCGCCCCACCCCCGCCCGCGCGACAACCAGCTCCAGCAGCGTCATGCCAAGGCCGCTGGGGGGAGCGGCGTGCTTGGCGTTTTGGTGGGGATGAGAATGCCGCGGAAGGGGTGGCATGCCCGCCCGAGAAGGCCGCCCTGCGCGGCCTTTTCGGGCATACGTGGTGGGGGATTGCGGGGGGTGCCGCTTCGTGTTTAGGCGGTGAGTGCTTGTCGCCAGGCGGCGAGCTTTGTCTCGAAGGAGGCGGCGGCGTGGGCGGGGCTGGTGGAGGGGAGATCCACGTATTCCAGGTTTGTTTGGGGTAGCGTGGGCAGGACGTGGCGGCGGTAGAGGGTGGCGGCCTTGCCGCCGTTGAAGCAGATGCGGGTAATGGCCGGGTGGGCCGTCAGGAAGGCGGCGAAATCGTTGGGGATGAGCGTGTCGTGGCGGATGTTGGCGTCCAGGCTGCCGGGGCGTTCGCAGGCTTGCAGGACGTCCCACAGGGCGATGCCGGCGGCTTGCAGGGCTTGCAGGCGGTGGGGGTAGTCCAGGGCGGGATCGAAGCCCAGGACCTGCGCGGCGATGGGCCAGAATGCGTTGCGAGGGTGGGCGTAGTAGCGGACCTGCGCAAGCGACGCCACGCCGGGCATGGAGCCCAGGACCAGCACCCGCGAATGGGGGGTTGCGACAGGGGCGAAGCCCCAGACGTGGTGGTTGCGCCCTTCCTGGGCAGTGTCCGCGCGTAGTTCCATCGGGCAAGGATACGACAGACGGCAGCCGGCGGAATGGGATGGGGGCATCGTCCGATCTATGGAACAGTGCTTATCAATAGGGGGGACTACCGAAACCAGCGTTCCGCCCTTATCTTTAACCCTATGACGAACGACCCCGCAGGGGTCGCGCAATAGGAATAGACGCTATGAAGAAGATCCTCGGTTTGCACGCTGCTCCCCGCCCCCACTGGGTGGGCGACGGCTTCCCGGTGCGCTCGATGTTCTCCTACAACGACAAAGGCAAGAACGTCAGCCCGTTCCTGGTGCTGGACTACGCCGGCCCGGCCAAGTTCGAGCCGGCCGACCATCCGCGCGGCGTGGGGCAGCACCCCCATCGCGGCTTTGAGACCGTGACCATCGTCTACAGCGGCGAGGTCGAGCACCGCGACTCCACCGGCAACGGCGGCGTCATCGGTCCCGGCGACGTGCAATGGATGACGGCGGCCTCGGGCATTCTGCATGAGGAATTCCATTCCCCCGCGTTCACCCGGTCGGGTGGCGAGCTGGAGATGGTGCAGCTGTGGGTCAACCTGCCTGCCCGCGACAAGACCGCGCCGGCGGGTTACCAGGGCATCCTCAATGCGGACATCCCCGTGGTGGCGCTGCCGGACAATGCGGGTTCGCTGCGGGTGATTGCGGGCAACTTCGCGGGCCAGGCCGGTCCGGCGCGCACCTTCACGCCCATGGACGTGTGGGACGTGCGGCTGAATGCGGGCAAGACCGCGACGTTTCCCGTCGCCGCGGGCCGCAACAGCATGCTGGTGGTGCTGCGCGGCACGGTGCTGGTCAACGGCGAGTCCGTCGCCCGCGACGCGCATCTGGCGCTGTTCTCGCAGGACGGGGAAGACATCACGGTCGAAGCCAACAACGACGCCGTGTTTTTGGTCCTGAGCGGCGAGCCGATCGATGAGCCGGTGGTGGGATACGGTCCGTTCGTGATGAACTCGCAAGCGGAAATCGTCGAAGCCATCCAGGATTTCAACGCCGGCCGCTACGGGAAGATGCACTGACGCCAAGGGGCGGGCGCCGTCTGCCCGCCCCAGGCCTTAACTCCTTCATTTGACGGCGATTAAGCCGTGCGCGAAAAACCGTGGCCCTGGCCGCGGTTTTTCGCATTCCGCGGATAGGCAGTGCAGGAAACGGCCAGGCTCCCCCGGCGCGGGACGGGTTTTCCACCAGTCCGCCCCGCCCTGCGCAGCTTTACTATCGAATCCTTCCAGGCTCCCACGCGGGAGGAAACCCCTGCCATGATCAACCCGACGCCGTCCGCCACCAGCACTACCTGGCCGCCCGCCGCGCCGCGCATCGAATCCGTCCTGGGGCTGCCGGCGCAGCAGTTGTTCGCCTCCGGCGATCTGGATGAAGCCCGCTCCATGGTCGGCCGGGTCATGCGGCCGCATCAGTTGGGCGTGGTGGGCGCGATGCAGCGCCTGGATGCCCGCATGCATCACCAGCCGCTGGGCGATGTCTCGTTGAACCGGTTGCGCTACGGCGCCCATGTCGAGATCCGACCCGGCCCGCTCGAGGACTTCTTCCTGGTGCAGATGCCGCTGGCGGGATCGGCCCGCATCAGCAGCGGCCCGCAGCAAGTGGACTCCACGCCAGACGTCGCGTCCGTAGTCAGCCCGGACGACGACCTGGCGATGCGCTGGAGCGACGACAGCGATCAGTTCATGCTTCGCGTGGGCCGTTCCCTGCTCGAGCGCACGCTGATGGGCCAACTGGGCTGTACGCTGGATCGGCCGCTGCGCTTCCAGCTGGGATTCCGCTGGCGCGATTGCCCGGCCTGGCGCTGCCTCATGACGTATCTGCTGGACTGTTCGTCGCAGCACGCGGACCTGGCCACGCACAAGTTGATCGTGCACCAGATGGAACAACTGGTCGCGGCCACCCTGCTGTCGGCCCATCCGCACAACTACACCTGCGTGCCGCCCGGCCGCCGCGCCGCGGTGTTGCCGCGCCACGTGCGCAGCGTGCAGGACTATCTGCAGGCCCACGCGCACGAACCCGTCAGCGCCGAACAACTGGCCCGCATCGCCGGCGTCAGCGTGCGCAGCCTGTATGCGGGGTTCAAGGAATTCCTGGACGTGAGTCCCATGCACTACCTGCGCGACCTGCGCATGGAGCGCGCCCGAGCCGAACTGCTGTCGGGCGAAACCCACAGCATCGCCGCCGTGGCCCTGCGCTGGGGCTTCGCGCACATGGGCCGCTTCAGCGCCGGGTACAAGGCGCGGTACGGCGAAAGCCCAAGCCAGAGCTTGCGCCGTTGCGGGTGAGAACACGCCTAAGAGAAAAAGGTCCAGCACGGCGGGGCCGCGCTGGACTTGAGTCAGGCCGGGACGCCCCTCCTGCTTTAGAACGGAATCGCCAGCTTCACGTACAGCTGCGAGCCTTCTGGCCGGTTCTTCACCTTGAATTCCTGCTGCCATTTGGCGGTGAACAGCCAGCCCTTGTCGTTCAGGTAGCGCACCGACGGGCCGACCCCGAACGCGCGCGCCCGGCCCGCGGCGCTGTTCGGTCCGCTGTCGTCCGTCACTTGCTGGAAGGCGTGGCCGCCTACCCCCAGCACCCAGCCCTTGCCCACTCCCCAGCCCAAGGCGTAGTCGGCATGGATCGCCTGCCCCGAACGGGTGTCCGTGGCGGAGTTGCGGAAGTTGAAGTCGTACATCACCTTCAGGTCGGCGTTGAAGCCGTCCGGGCTGATGCGGCTAAGCGCGAACACGGGTTGGGCGGTCCAGTAGTTCTTGCCCAGGCTGGACGGGTCCTTGCGGTCGTACTCGCCGGTGGGCGCATACATGTCCAGTCCGACCACGTAATGCAGCGTCGGCGACACGTGATAGCCCAGCGCCACGCCCAGCGTCATGTCGCCCAGGCCGGTGCTGCGGTAGCGTTCGCCGGCCGCCTTGAACGTGACGTCCAGGAGCGGCGCGATCGCGTGGAAGGCCAGTTGCCCGCCCATCACGTGCTGCTCGGTCACCCAAATCAGACGTGGCGCCAGCACGTTGACGTCGACCTTGAAGCCCGGCACCGGCACCCGCTCGCCATCGTTGCCGCGCAAGGTGTCGTAGCGCGCCCCGCCGCCGTAGACCAGCATGTGCACGCCGGGCGGCGGCAAGGCGCCGGACATGAAGTTCTCGAGGCCGTCGGGGTAGATGCCCAGCCCGCCGCCTTCGGTGGCCTGGGCCGCCGTGCCTGCCAGCGCCAATGCCACGGCACAGGCCAGCCGCCGGCGTTCAAGGTGTCTGCTCATGTTCCGCTCCTGCCCCCACGGGGCGCCAGATGTTGCGCGACGAGATAGCCGGAGCCGCCGCCCAGGCCGGGGCCTGGATGGGTGGCGGCGCCGATGTGGAAAAGGTTGGAGAGCGGCGTCCGATGCGCGCGCGCGCCCTGGCTGCCGGCAAAGGGCCGCAGCCAGAAGAATTGGTCGGGCGAGCACACGCCCGAATAGGGATCACCGCCCACCAGGTTGCAGTTCAGGGCTTCAAGGTCTGCCGGGCAATAGCTGCGGCGGCCAACGATGCGCTGCGCCAGCCCCGGCATGACTGGCTCCAGCCGCGCCTGCACGCGGTCGGCCACTGCCTCGCGCAGCGCGGCGTTCCAGCGCCCGTCTTCGGGTGCCGCGATCTCGCCTGCCGCGTCGCCTTTGATGCACACCGGCAGTTCCTGCATCTGCACCCACAGGATCCAGCCGCCTGCCGGGGCGCGTGAAGGGTCCACCGCAACGGGTTGGCCGATGGCCAGCGTGGGGCGCGCCGGCAACAGGCCGTTGTTGGCTTCGGTCACCGATGCGCACACCTGCTCCATGCTCTCGGTCAGATGCACCAGCGGCACATGACGCAGTTCGGGAGTCAGCCAGTCCGGCGGCGCGTTCAGCGCGAAATGGATCTGCATGCCGCCGCGGCCGTAGCGGTAGCCGGCCGCGCGCTGGCGCACGGGTTCGGGCGCGTCGGGCAATAGCTGGCCGTACAGTTGCCCGGGCGTCACGTTGCAGACCACCGCCTCGGCTGCGCGGTATTCGCGGCCGCCCGCCATCACGCCGACCGCGCGGCGCCGACGGCCGTCTCCTCGGGTCAGCACGCGTTCGACCGCGGTGCCGGTCAGCAATCGGCCGCCGTGCTGCTCGATCACTTTCGCCAACGCCTCCACCACGCCGCTGCCCCCGCCCTTGACCACCGGCATGCCGCCGGCCACGACGGCCGCGAAAGTCAGCTTGCCGATCAAGGCAGAGCACGCGTCGTCGGGGCCCAGCCCCGTATGCAGCACCCAGGGTGCGATCAGGGCGCGCGCCGCGTCCGACCGCAGCTCGCGTTCGGCCCATCGGCGAAACGGTTCCAGGGACGCCGCGGCAAAGGCGGCCAGGCCGTCCATGCCGCGCTTGCGCCATTCCTTGAACAGCAGCTTGAGCATGCCCGCGCCGTACGGGTTCTGCCCCAGCATCCCGAACGTCAGCGCGGCGTCCTCGCCGAAAAGCCGTTGCGCCATGGCGGCAAATGCCGTGCCATCGCCCGGCGCCCAGGCGTCCAGCCGCCGCGCGCTGTCCTGGATGTCCTGCTTGAATGCCAGCCCCGAACCGTCGGGCCGCACCAGCCCGGTCGTGTACTCGCCTTGCAGGAATTCCAGGCCGGCTTCGGCCAGCGCGGGCTTTAGCGCCGCATAGGCCGGGCTGCCTACAAACAGCGGATACCAGCACGACAGCACGTCATGGTGGTAGCCCGGGAACAGTTCTTCGGTGCGGATGCATCCGCCCAACCGGCCGTTGCGCTCCAGCACCAGCACCGACTTGCCGCGCTGCGCCAACAGCGCGGCGCACACCAGCGAATTCATCCCGCTGCCGACGATGACGACCTGCGCGTCTGACTCTGTGGCCATGAATCACTCCAACGGGTAAGGCCGCTACGCGGCGGTCAGCGCCGTGAAGCGCCCGGCATGGAACACCAGCGGCGTCGCCGCCACGCTGGCCACACGCAGCACGCGCCCGAACAGCAGCAGGTGGTCGCCCGCGGCGTTCTGCTGGTCGTTCGCGCACACCAGCGTGGCGACGGCGCCGGCGATCGCAGGCACGCCCTCCGGCACTTCATGCAGCGGCGTGCCGTCGAACTTGTCGGCCACCGCCGAACTGGCGAATCGCATCGCCAGCGCTTCCTGGCCGCAGGCCAGCACGCTGATGGTGAAGTGGCTGCAATCGCGGAACGCCGCCAGATTGGGCGAATGGTTCACCAGGCTCCACAGCACCAGCGGCGGATCCAGCGACAGTGAGGCGAACGAATTGATGGTCAGGCCGACCTTGCGGCCGTCCGGGCAGCGCGTGGCCACGATGGCCACGCCGGTCGGGTAGCTGCCCAGCACGCCGCGCAGGACCTTGGGGTGCAGGTCGGTGCTGCCCCAGTCCAGCGGCGCCGTCATGCCGCCGCCCGCGCCGCCTTCGAGGCGATGAACGCTTCGCAGGCGAGTTCGTCGCGCCACCACGGGAAGAACGACGGGGGATGGTTGAACCCATTGGCGACGGCGCTGGCCAGCGCCGGCGAATCCTCGGCCGCCTTCAACAACTTGAGCAGATGGGGCGCGGGCGGCATCAGCATCGAATTCGTCCATTCCACCACCGCGCCGCCGTAGTCCCAGAAGCGTTCGAAGGTCTGCTGCATCCATTCGGCCGTAAAGGCGGCGTCGCCATGCGCCAGGATCGCCTCCAGATACACGGCGCAAGCCTTGGTCGCGTTGTTGGAGCCTTGTCCGGTGATGGGATCGTTGGTCACCACGGCGTCGCCCAGGCCGAACACCAGACGGCCCGACGGCAAGGTCATCACCGGCTTGCGCACCGTGGGCGCGAAACTGCCGGCCAGGATGCCGTTGGCGTCCGTCAGCTCTACTGCCTTGCAGCGGTCGGCCTCCCAAGGCAGGTAGGTGCGCAAGATATCCAGGCTCTGCGCCAGGTGCGCCTGCGGCGACTTGATGTCGCGCCAGCAATCCATCGGGCCGCCGGGGATCCCTTCGAACACCATGATTTCGCAAGGGCCGCCCGTCGTCAGCGCCGGGAACACGAAGTACTCGCCTACGCCGGGAATCAGGTTGAAAGCGACCCGCGAGTAGTCGGGCGCGGGGCGCATGCCGGCGACGTAGGTCAGCGCCAGCGCGCGCTGCGGCCGATCGAATTGCGACCGTTGCGCGTCGCGCTCGAACAGCTTGACGACATCGCCCTTGCCGGCGGCCAGCAGCACCAGGTCATGCGAAGCGGCCAGCAGTTCCAGCTCGCCCACGCCACCGTCCTGGATCAGCAGCCTGCCGCCGCGGGCCTCGAACCGTTCCATCCAGGCCGGCATCTTGATGCGCTGGTCCACCGCCTGCGCGGAATGGTCCAGGCGCGCGGCCCAGTCGATCAGTTTGTGCCCGGGCTGCTCGGGATGCGGCACCGCCAGCCCGATGCCGTCGACGGTCGGACAGTCGGCCTCCCATTGGTTCAGGCCCAGGTCGCGTTCGATCTGCAACGACGCATCGAACATGCATTGGCTGGACATCACTTTGCCGTTGCGGATGTTGTCCGGGTCGCGATTCGTGACCACGGTGACCTCGTACCCTTTGTCCAACAGCCCCAACGCCAGGGGCAGTCCGGCCTGGCCGCCGCCCACGATCGCGATTCGACGCATCATCCCTCTCCTTTCGTTTGCATTGCCCGCCGCCCTTGCCGCGGGCCTGTTCATGGCCCGTTACTGCGCCAGACGGGGAATCGCCGGCCGCGCCTGCTCCGGCCCCATGGCGGAGTAGCCGCCATCCACCGCGTAATCGGCGCCGGTGACAAAACTGGCGTGGTCCGACAGCAGAAACGCGACCACCTCGGCCACTTCGGCCGGATCGCCGGCGCGCCCCAGCAAGTGGTAATCGGCGGCCACGCGATCAGTCTTGGCGCGGTCGCCTTGCGTCAGTTCGTCCATCACGCGCGACCACGTCCAGCCCGGCGATACGGAATTGACGCGGATGCGGTCAGCGGCGTAGTCCATGGCCAGGCTGCGCGTGACCTGCAGCAGTGCCGCCTTGGACACCGGATACAGCCAGCGGCCGGTCTGCGCGACGCGCGACGAGATGCTGGTGAAGTTGACGATGGCGCCGCCGCCGGCGGCCAGCAGATGGGGATGGACGGCGCGGGCGGCCATCACGGCGCTTACGACGTTGATGTCCAGCGCCCGCAGCCAATCGGCGCGGCCGGAAGCGGCGCCGTCGTCCAGGTAAGTCGCGGCCAGGTTGACCAGATAATCGATGCGGCCAAAGTGGGACGCGGCCTCGGCCACGCCACGCGCCAACTGCGTGTCGTCCGAGATGTCCACTTGCCAGAAGCGCGTGGCGGCCTTGTCCGCCCCGGCCACGCGTTCGCCATTGGCGGCGTCGATGTCGAACAGCGCCACGCGCACGCCCTTGTCGCGCAGCGCCTGGACCACGCCCGCGCCGATCAGCGTGGCGCCGCCGGTCACGATGGCAACCTTGTTTTGCAGACCCTTCATCGCATCACCTCCGCATTGCTGACTGAGTGAGGCGAATACTGATGCCGCGCCGCGTGGCGGGCGTAGCCGGATCCGGCAGCCGCTATCCGCGGACTGCGCTTATTCGAGGAAATGGGGATGCAGGCTGGACACGATGGCCGGAATGCGCAGCCGCTGTCCGTTTTCTGCCAAGGCGCCGCCCGTGGCGGCAGCGCCCGATGCGCACCGCGCTAGCCGGTGCGCCGCCAGACGCTGGCCAGCCAGGGCTGCTGGTCGCGCGGCAATCCTTCCGGGCGATAGTAGTGTTCCAGCGCTTCGAAGCCGGCGTCCTCCAGCAGGCTGCGCCAGCCGTCCAGGTCGTGGTAGACGCCATAGCGCCCACGGTTCCATCCTTCCTGATTGCCGCCGCGCGGGTTCGAGCTGAACAGCACGCCGCCCGGTTTCAGCGCCGCACGTAGCGCGCGCAATACCTGGGGCAATTCCTGGCCGGGCACATGAAACAGCACGGCATTGGCGAAGATGCCGTCAAAGCGTTCGGCGGGCAACGCCAGTTTCAGGAAATCCTGGTGCCAGACTTCGCAGCCACTGGCCGCACGCGCCATGGCGACAAAGCTGGGCGTGCCGTCCAGCCCCACCGGCCGATGGCCCAGCGCGACGAAGGTCTTCAAGTCGCGGCCGGGTCCGCATCCCAGGTCCAGGATGTCGTAGGGCGGCTCGCCCTGGATATGCCGCAACAACGCGGCGATGTTCTGGCTGACATCGTGGTCGCGCGTGCCGGCCTCGAACGATTCCGCGTTCTCTTCATAGTGCGCGAGCGTCAGCGCGCTGATCTTCGCAAGGTCTTCCGGGTCCAGTTTCATGAAGCCATTGTGCCTCGTTCCGCCATGCCTCGCTGTTCGATCTGCGCACGCGCCCGGCAAGCGGCCTGCTGCAACCGTTCCACCAGCACCGCCCGCGGTGGCAAGGCGGTCAGATACTCCGCCACGTGTATGCCTGACTTGTCCAGTTCCAAGAGCTCGATTTGTTCGGACTTCTTGCCCGCGCAAAGGATGATGCCGAGCGGCGCGGCTTCCTCGGGCTCGCGCTCGAATTTATCCAGCCACCGCAGGTAAAGCTCCATCTGGCCTTTGTAGGCCGCCTTGAACTCATCCACCTTCAACTCCACCGCCACCAGCCGGCGCAACTTGCGGTTGTAGAACAGCAGGTCAAGGTAAAAATCCTCGTCGTCGATCTGGATGTGCTTTTGCCGCGCCACAAAGGTAAAGCCCGCGCCCAGTTCAAGCAGGAAGGATTCCATGTCGCGAATGATGGCCGCTTCCAGGTCGCTTTCCTGCCAGGTGTCGCGCAGTTCTAAAAAGTCGAGGATATAGGGATCGCGCATCACCAGACTGGGCGACATCGGCTGCGCATTGCGCAGGGATTCCAATTCCTGTGCAACCAGCCTGTCCGGTTGACGAGACAATGCGGTGCGCTCGTAGAGCATTGAGCCGATCCGCTCGCGCAGCGTTCTGACGCTCCAGCGATCGGCGCTGGCTATCTGCGCGTAAAAGTCTCGCTGAAGTGGATCTTTTAAAGGGATCAGCGCGATAAAGTGCGTCCAGCTCAATTGTCGTATCAGTGATACGACAATCTTTTCATCTGGAAACGCGACCGCAAACTGCACCATGCGGCGCAGGTTTTTCACGGCGAAGCCGACTCCGTAGCCCTTGACCAATTGCGCCGCCAGCGCCGCGAGCAGTCCCACCCCATAGTCAGCCCGCCGCCCCGCCAGAACTTGCGTATGAATGCGATGGCCGATGCGCCAGTAGAGCATTGTCAGTTCACTGTTGACCGCAGACGCCGCGCGCTGGCGAGCCGCTTCGATCATCGCCTTGATATCGCCAAGCAACGCTGCGGATTCCGCAAGGGGTGAGCCCGCTGCCATGTCCACGGTCTGCGTCGACGCTTGTGCCGCATCGCCCACGAGTCGTTCCCGCTTCGGTTTCGCCACAATGACTCCTTAAATATCCCGCTGGCTCGCAATGCCCCAGGGAAAAGTCATCATGAAATAGAAAAGCCCGCGTGCCTATGCAGCACGCGGGCTTTTCAGACGCAGTCAGCGATCAGGCTGCCAGGCGCCCTTCGATCTTGGCCTTGGTGACCGGCAGGTCTTCAGGCAGGCCCTGGGCCAGTTGGCCGAAGAGCTCGTGGTGCAGCGCCAGTTCCTCGCGCCAGGCGGCAGCGTCCACCGACATGACCTGGTCGAACTTGTCCGGCGTGAATTCCAGACCCGTCCAATCGATGTCCTGATAGCTGGGCGATACGCCAAACACCTGGTCCACGCCCTTGGACTGGCCGTCGATGCGGCCCAGCATCCAGCGCAGCACGCGCATGTTCTCGCCGAAACCCGGCCAGACGAACTTGCCGTCCGGGCCCTTGCGGAACCAGTTGACGCAATAGATGCGCGGCAACGTGGCGCCGGTGGCTTCCAGTTGCTTGCCCAGCTTCAGCCAGTGGTTGAAGTAGTCGCTCATGTTGTAGCCGCAGAACGGCAGCATGGCGAACGGGTCGCGGCGCACCACGCCCTGCTGCCCGACGGCGGCGGCGGTGGTCTCCGAACCCATGGTCGCGGCCATGTAGACGCCTTCGACCCAGTTGCGCGCCTCGGTCACCAGCGGCACCGTGGTGGAGCGGCGGCCGCCGAAGATGAAGGCGTCGATGACCACGCCTTCGGGGTTTTCCCATTCCGGATCGATGGACGGGCACTGCGCGGCCGGCGCGGTGAAGCGCGCGTTCGGGTGCGCGGCCTTGCGGCCGGTTTCGCGCGCGATGGCGGGCGTCCAGTCCTGGCCTTGCCAGTCGATCAGGTGCGCGGGCGGCGTGTCGGTCATGCCTTCCCACCAGACGTCGCCGTCATCGGTCAGCGCCACGTTGGTGAAGATGACATTGGCCTTCAGGGTCGCCATGGCGTTGAAGTTGGTCTGCTCGCTGGTGCCCGGGGCCACGCCGAAATAGCCGGCTTCCGGGTTGATTGCGTGCAGGCGGCCGTCGGCGCCCGGTTTGATCCAGGCGATGTCGTCGCCGATGGTGGTGACCTTCCAGCCGTCCATGCCTTGCGGCGGGATCAGCATGGCGAAGTTGGTCTTGCCGCAGGCGGACGGGAACGCGGCGGCCACGTGGTATTTGCGGCCCTTGGGCGAGGTCACGCCCAGGATCAGCATGTGTTCGGCCAGCCAGCCCTGGTCGCGCCCCATGGTGGAGGCGATGCGCAGCGCAAAGCACTTCTTGCCCAGCAGCGCATTGCCGCCATAGCCCGAGCCGTAGCTCCAGATCTCGCGGCTCTTGGGGAAATGCACGATGTACTTGGTAGGGTTGCACGGCCAGGCCACGTCGGCTTCGCCGGCGGCCAGGGGCTTGCCCACGGAATGCACGCAAGGCACGAAGTCGCCGTCGGTGCCCAGCACGTCATAGACCTGCTTGCCCATGCGCGTCATGATGCGCATGTTCACGGCCACGTAGGGGCTGTCGGACAGTTCCACGCCGATGTGGGCGATGTCCGAACCCAGGGGGCCCATCGAGAACGGCACGACGTACAGCGTACGGCCGCGCATGGCGCCGTCGAACAGGCCGTTGAGCGTGTCGCGCATCTGGGCCGGGTCGGCCCAGTTGTTGGTCGGGCCGGCGTCTTCGGGCCGGTCCGAACAGATGAAGGTGCGGTCTTCCACTCGCGCGACGTCGGACGGATCCGAGCACGCCAGGAAGGAATTGGGCCGCTTGGCGGGGTTCAGCCTGCGCATCGTGCCGGACTGGACCATCTGTTCGCAGAGGCGGTCATATTCCTCTTGCGAGCCGTCGCACCAGACGACGCGATCGGGCTTGGCCAACGCGACAAAACTGGCCACCCAGTCAATCAGGCCGCGATGCTTGACGTAGGCCGGCACGTTCAACGCCGCAAGGCCCCCATCCAATGGCTTATTCATTGGGGCTATCTCCATACTTAGACAAATGGTGATACGGCCCCAATTGCGTGGGGCCGTATGTAATTTGCGCCATCATACTTGCAGCGCGGGGCAACCCGTCAACCCATCCTCATGGACGAGTTTGTCACGGGTTGAGACGGCTCAGGAATAGCGGCCGTCACGCAACTCCCTGCGAATGATCTTGCCGGTGGCGGTGGTCGGCAAACTGGTTACAAAGCGGATCGCGCGCGGGTATTCATGCGCGGCCAAGCGGGTGCGGACATGCGCCTGCAGGGCCTTGACCAGCGCCTCGTCGCCGTCAAAGCCGTCGTTCAGCACCACATAGGCCATCACGATTTCCGTGCGCTGCTCGTCCGGCACGCCCACCACCGCCGCCATGCGCACGGCCGGGTGGCCGATCAGGCAGTCCTCGATGGGTGCCGGGCCGATGCGGTAGCCGGCGCTGGTGATGACGTCGTCATTACGCCCCACGAAGCGGATGAAGCCTTGCTCGTCGCGCACGCCCAGGTCGCCCGTCAGCAGGTAGTCACCCACGAACTTCTCGGCGGTGGCCTCGGGGTTGTTCCAGTAGCCCAGGAACATGACCGGGTCCGGCCGCAATACGCCGATGTTGCCCTCTTGTCCATCGGCCACTTCCACGCCCTGGTCATCCACAATAGCCACCCGGTGCCCGGGCGCCGCACGGCCGATCGAGCCGATTTGCGGGTCGAACAGCGACGAGCACGACGACACCAGCATGTTGCATTCGGTCTGGCCATAGAACTCGTTGATGGTGACGCCCAGCACACGGCGGCCCCAGTCGATGAGCTCTGCCCCCAGCGATTCGCCGCCGCTGGCCACCGAGCGCAGGGCCAACGGGCCGGCCGCTTCGGGATAGGCTGCGCCGCGCATCATTTTCAGCGCGGTAGGCGGCAGGAAGGTGTGCGTGACGCCGTGGCGCGCCATCAGTTCCAGGGCGGAGGTGCCGTCGAACTTCTCGAAACGACGCGCCAGCACGGGCACGCCGTGGTGCCAAGACGGCAGCAGCACATCCAGCAGGCCGCCGATCCAGGCCCAGTCGGCCGGCGTCCACATCAGCTTGGCGTTTTCGGGGAAGAACTCGTGCGACATCTCCACGCCGGGCAGATGCCCCAGCAGGACGCGATGCGCATGCAGCGCGCCCTTGGGCTTGCCCGTGGTGCCCGACGTATAGATGATGACGGCGGGGTCGTCCGCCGCGGTGCGCACCGGCGTGTAGTCGTCGGACTCGGCGGCCAGCGCCGGATGGAACGGCACCGCGCCGCCCTCGCCTTCGCCATCAATGCAATAGATGACCTTAAGGTCCGGCAGGCTGGCGCGGATTTCAAGCAGCTTGCGGCAGCCCTCGGCGTCGGTCACCAGCGCCGCCGCGCCGCTGTTGGCCAGCCGGTACTGGATGGCGTCCACGCCGAACAGCGTGAACAGCGGCACCGCCACCGCGCCCATTTTGTAGACGGCGATGTGCGTCACCGCGGTCTCGGGCGCCTGCGGCAAATACACCGCCACGCGGTCGCCGCGCCGCACCCCGTGGCGCTCCAGGCTGTGCGCCAGGCGGTTGGACTGCGCCTTGATGTCGTCGAAGGTATAGCGCGTTTGCGCACCGTCGCTCTTTTCGTAGATCAGCGCCACGCGTCCGCTGCCGTCGGCCCATTTGTCGCAGGCGTCGACGCCGATGTTGAAGTCCGCAGGCACCTGCCATTGGAATTGGGACACAAGCTGCTTGTAGGATTCGGCTCGGGACAGCATGGTTTAGTCTCTGATGTTGTTATGGATCATCCAGGGCTTGCTCAACTTGCTTGACCCTGGCTCAATAATAAGCCCCGCCTACCCGCCCTTTTGCCGTCCGCATGGAAAAACCCCCTGTCGTCCCGACCCGCCGCCCGGCGGCCAGCGCCAAGTCGGAACAGCGCATCCGCGACATCCTGAACATGGCCCGGCAAGTCTTCTCCGAGGCCGGCTTCCAGGCGGCCACGACGACCGAGATCGCCCAGCGGCTGGGCGTATCCGAAGCCACGATCTTCACCTACTTCGGCGGCAAGCGGGAACTGTGCGTGCGGGTAATCAGCGACTGGTACGACGAGATCATCGGCAAGGTCGAAGACAGCCTGCCCCACGTGCAGGGCGCGCGCGCGCAGCTGCACTATCTGGTGCATACGCACCTGCGGCACCTGCTGGCCGAAGGCCCAGGGCTGTGCGCCTTCATCCTGTCCGAAGGACGCGCCCGCAACGACGATTTCGGCGAGGTCTACGCCGGCCTGCAGCGCCGCTACACCGCGCCGCTGATGCGCATCCTGGCCCAAGGCCAGGCCGACGGCGACATCCGGCGGGACATGCCGTTGCGGCTGTTGCGGTCGGCGGTCTATGGCCCCATGGAGCACGTGCTGTGGGACGCCATCCTGCGCGGCGCGCGGGTAGATGTGTCCGCCACGGCCGACCAGCTGGTCGGCTTCCTGTGGCAGGCCTTGCAGCCGCCCCGCCAGGACGCGCTGGCATTGGCCCGGTTCCGCGGCGAAGTGCGCGACGCCCTGCATCGGCTTCAGGCTTCCGAATCGTCAGCAGAGTCCGAAAACAAGGACGGCGGCACGTACTGAGGAAAGCCGTTATAGACCTCGCCGCGCTCGGCGGGCTGCAAGGACCAGGAGTGGCGCGCGTTGGGCACGCCGCCATCCACGCGGATAACGCTGCCATTGATGAAGGCGGCCGCCGGCGACAGCAGGAACACCACGGCCGCCGCCAGTTCCGCCTCGGTGCCGAAGCGTTGCAGCGGCACCTTGGTCTTCAGCTTGCGCAACACCGCCCGGTACTTGTCGTCGTAGCTGTCCATGCCGCTCGACGCGATCCAGCCCGGCGCCACCGCATTCACACGAACCCCGGCGTGCGCCCATTCGCAAGCGGCGGTTTCGGTCAGGTTCCACACGCCTGCCCGCGCCGCGCCCGAATGGCCCATGCCCGGCATGCCGCCCCAGATGTCGGCCAGCATGTTGACGATGGCCCCGCCGTGCTGGCGCATGTGCTGCGTATAGACCTCGCGCGCCATCAGGAAGGTGCCGTGCAGGTTGTTCTGGACCACCGCGTTCCAGCCGTTGAAGCTGATGCGGTCCAACGGCGCCGGAAACTGCCCGCCCGCGCAATTGAACAGGCCATCGATGGCGCCATGCCGGGCCAGCACGTCCGTGACCACGCCGCGCACGCCGGCCTCGTCGCGGATATCGCACGCGTGCAGGCTGATGCGCCCAGCGGCTTCGGGGTAGATGCGGGCAATCTCTTCACCCGCCGCTTCAAGCTTGTCCAGCTTGCGACCGACCAGCGCCAGGCTCGCCCCCAGCGCCGCCAGTTCGTGCGCGGTGCAGCGCCCCAGGCCGCTGCCGCCGCCCGTCACCAGGATGGTCTTGCCGTCGTACAGCCCGGGCCGGAATACCGACGAATAACGCTGATCGGCGGCCTGGCCGCCTGATTGTGGATTCATGTCTCGCTCCGTTATTTTTTTGAGGATAACTCAATACTTGACCGGAATGCATCGCGGATTACCCAAAATAGCCCTAGAATCATCGAGCAGTAGCACCTAGCTTATTGAGCCATATTCAATACAACGGGAGACCCGGCATGACTCTACACGCCCCCCTGGACGTCGCCCACGACGGCGCCATCGTCCGCCTGACGCTGAACCGCCCCGACATGCGCAACGCTTTCGACGAGACCCTGATTGCCGCGCTGACCAGCGCCGTCAGGCAGGCGGCGCAGGATCCCCGTGTGCGCGTGCTGCTCTTGACCGGCGCCGGCAAGGCGTTCTGCGCGGGCGGCGACCTGAACTGGATGCGCAAGATGGCCACACATACCGACGCCGACAATCGCGCCGACGCCACCCGGCTGGCCGATATGTTGCACACCATCTGGTCGTGCCCCAAACCCGTCGTTGCCTGCGTGAACGGCGATGCCTACGCCGGCGGCATGGGCCTGCTGTCGGCCTGCGACATCGCCATCGCCGCGGATTCCGCGCACTTCTGCCTGTCTGAAACCCGCCTGGGGCTGCTGCCCGCCACCATCAGCCCCTATGTGATCCGGGCCATGGGCGAACGGGCGGCCAACCGCTATTTCCTGACCGCCGAACGTTTTGACGCCGCCACCGCGCTGCGCCTGGGGCTGCTGCACGACGTGGTGCCGGCCGAGGCGCTGCATGAAGCGGCCGAGGCAATCTGCCGCACGCTGTGCGCCAACGGCCCCGATGCCGTCCAAGCCAGCAAGCGTCTGGTGCGGGACTTCGCGGGCCAGCCGATCGACACGGCGCTGATCGCCGACACCGTGGAACGGATCGCGGCCTGCCGCAGCACCGACGAAGCCCGCGAAGGCGTGGCCGCTTTCCTGGAGAAGCGCGAACCGTCGTGGCGGCTGGCATCCTGAAGGGGCGGCGCACTAGATCGCCATGACATAATCTACGGCGCATCTTCAGGAATCTTCATGCCGCACGCAACACCCCCTGCATCGCCTTCCCCCCAATTCCCCCCGCTCAATGCCGACCGACTCTGGTCGCGCATTGAAGCCCTGTCCCGCTTCACCCTGCCCGACGTCCCGTGGACGCGCCGCGCCTTTTCGCCCTTGTTCGACGAGGCCCGCGCCTGGCTGCGCAGCGAGTTCGAAGCCGCCGGCCTGGCCACCCGCCTGGACGCGGGCGGCAACCTGATCGGCACCCGCGCCGGGCGCGACCCCGCGCGCAAGCCGATTGCCACCGGCTCGCATTGCGACACCGTCATGGCCGGCGGCCGCTTCGACGGCATCATCGGCGTCCTGGCCGGCATCGAAGTCGCGCACACGATGCAGGAACACGGCATCGAACTGGCGCATCCGTTCGAAGTCATCGACTTCCTGTCCGAAGAACCCAGCGACTACGGCATCTCGTGCGTGGGTAGCCGCGCGCTCTCTGGCCAACTGACGGCCGACATGCTGGCCGCCCGCAACCCCGACGGCGAGACGCTGGCCCAAGGTATCGCCCGCATCGGCGGCGACCCGGCGGCGCTTCATGCCCCCTTGCGCAACGCGGGCGACACCGCGGCGTTCGTCGAACTGCATATCGAACAGGGCCCCGTCCTGGAAAGCCGCGGCCTGCCGATCGGCGTGGTCACCAACATCGTGGGCATCCGCCGCGTGCTGATCGTGGTGGAAGGCCAGCCCGATCATGCCGGCACCACCCCCATGGATATCCGCCGCGACGCGCTGGTGGGTGCGGCCCGCATCATCGATGCCGCCAGCCGCCAGGCCAGCGCCGCCAGCGGCAATCCGCATTACGTGGTGGCCACGGTGGGCCGCTTGTCGATGACGCCGAACGCTGCCAACGCCGTGCCCGGCCGGGTGGAGCTAACGCTGGAAATGCGCAGCGACAGCAACGCCGTGCTGGACGCGTTCCCGGAAACGTTGATGGCCGGCGTGGCCGACGACCTGAAGGCGCTGCGCCTGACGGCAGGCTTCACGCAACTGAGCCGCGCGCAGCCCACGGACTGTTCGCCGCTGGTGATGGACGCGGTCAAGGCCGCGGCCGACCAGCTGGGTTACGCGTCGATGCGCCTGCCCAGCGGCGCGGGCCATGACGCCGTGTACATGGCGCCCACGGGCCCCATCGGCATGGTCTTCATCCCGTGCCTGAATGGCCGCAGCCACTGCCCGGAAGAATGGATCGAACCCGCGCAGTTGCTGGACGGCACCCGGGTCCTGTACCAGTCGGTGCTGGAGCTGGACCGGGTGCTGCGCGGCGCTTGAATCGGCACACCCATTCGGCGCCCGCGGGTATCCCTGGCCCGCGGGCGCCGCGCTGCCATAATGGACGCCTTGCGCCGGGTTCGTCTGGCGCCCACGACTCGTCCCCCCGCCGCCCATGGAACAGATAGAACTCAATGACAGCACCGCCGACCGCTTCCTGCTGGATGCGCCCGGCCTGACGCTGCTGGTCTTTCACAGCCGCACCTGCGGCACCTGCCGCATCGCGCGCGAACAGCTGCCGGCGCTGGAATTGCCCGTGGAACGCGTGTGCTGGGTGGATGCGGGCGACAACCGCGGGCTGGTCGAACGCTACGAGGTCTTTCATCTGCCCGCCATGTTCGTCACGCGCGACGGCGCCTTCTTCGGCCCGGTGCAATCGACCCTGGCCGAATGGGACTTGCGCCAGCAGATCGGCCTGGCGCTGGACAGCTACCCCGCCGAACTGCCGTGAGCGCGCCCACCGCCAAGCCCCAACGCTTGCCGCTGGACGCGCTCGCAACCAGCGGCATGCTGGCCCTGTGCGTGTGCTGGGGTTTCCAGCAGATCGCCATCAAGCTGGTGGCCGGTGATATCGCGCCGATCATGCAGATCGGCCTGCGCTCGACGTTCGCGGCGCTGGTGCTGGCGGTGGTGGTGTGGCGGGCCGAGGGCTTGCACGCATTCCGCGACGGCACCGCCCTGCCCGGCCTGATCGTCGGCCTGCTGTTCGCGGGAGAATTCCTGTTCGTGGCGCAGGGCCTGCTCTACACCACGGCCTCGCACATGTCGGTGTTCCTGTACACCGCCCCCATCTTCGCCGCGCTGGGCCTGCATTGGCTGTTACCTGAAGAACGCATGCGCCCGCTCCAGTGGCTGGGCGTGGCGATCGCGTTCGGCGGCATCGGGGTGGCGTTTTTGGGCAAGCCAGCGCAGGCGGGATCCTCGAACATGCTGCTGGGCGATGCCATGGGCCTGGCCGCGGGCTTGCTCTGGGGCGCCACCACGGTCGCCATCCGCAAGACCTCGCTATCGGAAGCCGCGCCTTCCAAGACGCTCTTCTATCAGATGGCGGTGGCCGCCATCGGGCTGCTGGCCTATGCCGCCGCCACCGGTCAAGACACCATCCGCTACACGCAGGCCGCCGTGCTGAGCGTGGCCTTCCAGTCGGTGGTGGTGGCGCTGTCCAGCTACCTCGCCTGGTTCTGGCTGCTGCGCCGCTACCTGGCGTCGCGGCTGTCGATCCTGTCTTTCATGACACCGCTGTTCGGCGTGAGCTTCGGCGTGCTGATTCTGAACGAGCCGCTGGACGCCGGTTTTGTCATTGGCGCGGTGCTGGTGCTGTCGGGCATCACGCTGGTCAGCGGCGCGGAAGTGATCAGGAACCTGTTGCGCAAGCGGGGGTGAGCCGCCGGCGTCACCCCCGCGCCTTGCCCAAGTTCAGTACGATCAGGGCCGCCCCGGCCAGCACGAAGGCGAAGCCCAGCCAGTCTGCCGCGCCCGGCCGGTCGCCCACCAGCGCCATCGCGCCCAGCACCCCGACCACGGGCACCATCAGTGTCGTCAATGCCGCGACGGTGGCGCTGACCTTTTCGCTCAGCACGAACCACAGCCAATACGCCACCGCCGTGCCCAGGATGATGTGAAACGCCAGCGCGCCGGCCACCCGCGCATTCCAGCCCTGCGTGGGAAACGACTCGCCCGCGATCAGCATGCCCGTCAAGGCGCAAGCCGCGCCTACCACCAGTTGCCAGGCCGTCACCACGATACGGTTGCCCGCCACGGGCCACCGCTTCAGATAGACCGTGCCGGCGGCCCAACCGAAAGCGGCGATCAGCGGAAAGGCCAGGCCTTTGGTCGCGGCAATGTCGTGGTCGACAAAGACGGCATGCAGCACCGGCCAGGCCAGGATCGCCACGCCCAGCGCGCCCAGCGCCAGCGCCACGGCCCGGCGCCGGTCGGGGCGTTCGCCCAGCACGGCCCAGGCCAGCACGGCCGACATCATGGGCATGGTGAAGGTCAACACCGCAGCGCGCGAGGTGCTGGTGCTGAGCTGCGCCCACGCCACCGCCAGGTTGAACACCGCCACGGCCAACAGGCCGCCCACGATGATGCCGGGCCACGACGCACGCGGAGGCAACAGGGCCACGCGCTTGGCCAGGGCCAGCAGCAACAGCAGCACCGCACCGCTGCCTAAGCCCATGACACGCAGCGTGAACGGCGGGAAGATCGACAGAATGATCTTCACCGCCGGCCAGTTCAGCCCCCAGAACAGCGCAAGCGCTATCGGGATCAGGCGCACGCGGCCTTTTCCCGGGCGGTCAGTTCGGCCAGGCCCTTGCGCTGGTTGCCTTCGGCGTCGAAATTCTCGGGGTCCAGCCAGCGCTCGTAGGCAGTGCGCAGCGCCGGCCACTCGCTGTCGATGATCGAGAACCATGCCGTATCACGGCTGCGGCCCTTGTAGACCGTGGCCTGGCGGAAGATGCCTTCGAATTGGAATCCCAGCCGGGCGGCGGCCTTGCGCGACGGCGCGTTCAGGCTGTCGCACTTCCATTCATAGCGGCGATAACCCAGTTCGTCGAACGCGCGGCGCATCAGCAGGAACTGCGCCTCGGTCGCGATGCGGGTGCGCTTGAGCTGGCGCGAGAACGACACGAAGCCCACTTCGATCACGCCGTTGGGCGGGTCTATCCGCATCAGCGCCAGCGTGCCGATAGCGCGGCCCGTTTCCAGATCGATGATGGCATGATGCAAGGGGTCGCTGCCCGCCTGCGCGGCCTCGGCGAACGCCCGGTAGGCGGCCTCGTCGGCAAAAGGCCCGACGCCCATGTAGGTCCAGTCGCTATCGTCCGGCGCCTGGCTGAAGGCCTGATACAAGTCCGCCGCGTGGCGCTCGGCGGACAGGGGTTCCAACCGGCAGTAACGGCCAACGGCCGGCGTCAGGGGCGGACGCGCGCGCGGGGTCCAGCCGGGAACATCAGGGCCAATGGGTTGTTGGAATGCGTTGACGCGGGGTTGCATGCTACGGGCCTCATCCTGGTTAGCGCGCGTCGCCGGCGGTGGCGGACGCAACACGCATGACCTCACGATATCGGAATCGTGGCATCATAAAAAGCACCACGATCCTTGAATTTAATAGGGCCATGACTCCCCTGCCATCCCTGGGCGACCCTGCTGACGCCGCCCTGTTGTCCAGCCCGCTGTCGCGCGGCCCCGGCGCGCTGCCTCGCCAGCGCCAGCTGATCCAGCGGCTCAAGCAGGCCATCCTGGCCGGCCAATTGCCCGCCGGCGGCAAACTGCCATCGTCGCGCGCGCTGTCCGAGGACCTGGATATTTCGCGCAACACGGTCCTGATCGCCTACGAGCAGCTTACTGCCGAAGGCTATGTCATCGCCGACCGGCAAGGCACGCGCGTGGCGCCGCTGTCGGCCGCCGCCAGCAACGCCGCCCGGCAGGCCGCGCCGCCCCCAGCCGAATCCTCCTTCACCGCCAAGCGTCTGTCGCGCATCGTAGCCTCGCGCTACCTGCACGACGGTTCCCTGCCGATGACGCCCGGTACCCCCGCGCTGACGCAGTTCCCGGTCAATGCGTGGCGCCGCGCGCAGGACCGCGCGCTGCAGGCCGCCCCGGCCACCACGCTGGGGTATGGGCATCCGGTGGGCGAACCCGCGCTGCGCGAAGCCATCGCCCAGTACCTGCGCGTATCGCGCGGCGTGCGCTGCGAGGCCTCGCGCATCGTCATCACTGAAGGCGCACAGGGCGCGCTGGCGCTGTGCGTGCAACTGCTGACCAACCCCGGCGACACCGCATGGCTGGAAGACCCCGGCTACCGAGGCGCCAAGTCCGCCTTTCATGCGGGCGACCTGGACGTCGTGGCGATGCGCGTGGACGCCGACGGCATGGTGATTCCCGAAGACGCGTGGCAGACGCGCCCGCCGCGGCTGATTCAGACCACGCCGTCGCACCAGTACCCCACCGGCGCCGTGCTGTCGGTGGCGCGCCGGCTGGACCTGCTGGAACGTGCGCGCCGCGCGGGTGCGTGGATCATCGAAGACGACTACGACAGCGAATTCCGCCATCAGGGCGAGCCCATCGCGGCCATGCAGGGCCTGCTGCCCGACGCCCCCGTACTGTATGTGGGCACGTTCAGCAAGACCATGTTCCCTGCCCTGCGCCTGGGTTTCCTGGTGCTGCCCGAAACCATCGCCACGCAAGCCATGCCGTCCGTCATCGAAATGCTGCGCGGCGGCCACCGGCTGGAACAACTGACCATGGCGGCCTTCATCGACAACGGCCAGTTCTCGCGCCACCTGGGCCGCATGCGGCGGCTGTACCGCGAGCGCCAGGCGGCGCTGCGCGACGCGCTGGCCGCGCACCTTGAGATCGATCATGAAGTGCTGGGCGGCCACAGCGGCCTGCACCTGACCGTGCGACTGCCGCCGGCGTTTTCCGATGTGGCGATCGTGGAGCAGGCGCGCAAGCTGGGGATGAACCCCGGCGCGCTCTCCTCATTCGCAATCACGCCCCGCCCGGAAGACAATGGGCTGGTGATCGGATATGGGAACACGGGGGCCGAGCGGTTCCCGGCGCTGGTCGGCCGGCTGCGGGATATCGCGTTGAAAGCCCGGCGCTGACGGCCAGGCCGCCCGCGGCTAATCCACCAGCCCGCCCAGCACCAGCACCGCCAACACCAGCCAGAAGAGAAATCCGATGATGGAGCGGCGCAGCAAGGCCTTGACCGCCGCCCACAGGAACATCAGGCCCAGCACCAGCAGGACGAAGTTGAATATCGACGGGCTCATGCCCATCGCGCCGGCCAGTCCGGAATAGAAGTCGCCCAAGGCGCCGCCCAGGCCGCCCAGCAGCCACTTGATGCCCGCAACGATGCCGCGCAGCGCTTCGCCGAGCATGCCGCCCAGCGACGCGAAAAAGCCGCTATCGTGTTCCATCAGCGGCGCGTATCCATGATCATGCGCACGGCCAGGCCCGCCAGCACCGTTCCCATCAGCCAGCGTTGCACGACCATCCACAGCGGACGGCCCGCCAGGAAGCCGGCGATCGATCCGGCCATGATGGCGATGACGGCATTGACCGACAGGCTGACCGCCACCTGCGTCATGCCCAGCGCCAGCGACTGCGTGAACACGCTGCCGTGGTCGGGCTGGATGAATTGCGGCAGCAGCGACACGTACATCACCGCGATCTTGGGATTCAGCAGATTGGTCACCAGGCCCATGGTGAACAGCGTACGCGGGCTGCTCTTGGGCAGTTCGCGCACCTGGAACGGCGAACGGCCGCCCGGCCGGATCGCCTGCCACGCCATGTACAGCAGGTACAGCGCGCCGCCGATACGCAGCGCGTCATAGGCCAGCGGCACCGTCAGCAGCAAGGCGGTGATGCCGAAGGCGGCGCACAGCACATAGAAGATGAACCCGACCGCCACGCCGCCCAGTGAGATCAGACCCGCCTGGGGGCCTTGGGAAATAGAGCGGGACACCAGGTAGATCATGTTGGGCCCGGGCGTAAGCACCATGCCCAGCGCAACCAGGGCGAACGTCAGCAGATGAGTCAGGTCAGGCATGATGAGCCGGCGGGCGCCGGGCGAAGTCGGATTGAAGGCCTACACGTTATCGCAAAACTGTACCGGAACAGGAGTTTTTTGTCGTAGGCAAACACGCAAGGTGTTTGCTGGCATGAAGGCAAACTCCAGAAGTTCGCAAAGGGTCGGATTGCCGTATCGCGAATACGACAGCCGCGCCAGTGTTACTTCCTGTTCCGGGCCCGCACGCTTTACGCCGGCATGGGCGCGGCGATACAGTGGTCAGGTTCGTCCGATTGCATGGAGCACCTGGACATGCCGCAGCGTCACCCGTCCGTGGTGGGCAGTTCCCCCCGTATCCGCGTTGGCATAGGAGGCTGGACCTACGCGCCCTGGCGCGGCCCGTTCTACCCCGAGGGCCTACCCCACGCGCGGGAACTGGAGTACGCCAGCCGCCAGCTGACCGCCATCGAAATCAACGGCACCTATTACAGCACCCAGAAGCCGGCAACTTTCGCCAAATGGCGCGACGAGACGCCAGAGGGGTTCGTGTTTTCGCTCAAGGCGTCGCGCTACGCGACCAACCGCCGCGAATTGGCCGGCGCCAAGGATTCGATCCAGCGCTTCGTGAACAGCGGCATTGCCGAACTGGGACCTAAGCTGGGCCCGGTGGTCTGGCAGTTCGCCCCCACCAAGACCTTCAACGCCGAGGACTTCGGCGCCTTCCTGGAATTGTTGCCGGACAACGTCGACGGCCTGAAGCTGCGCCACGTGCTGGACGTGCGGCACGCCAGCTTCGCGTGCGACGAATACCTGGAATTGGCCCGCCGCCACCGCGCCGCCACCGTCTACACCGACAGCGAAGACTTCCCGGCCATCGCCGACCGCACGGCCGATTTCGTCTATGCGCGCCTGATGCGCGCCAGCCCCACCTTCAAGGCGGGTTATGCGCCCAAGGTGCTGGATGCCTGGGCCGAGCGCCTGCGCACCTGGGCGCGCGGGGCCGACCCGGCGGACCTGCGCCGCATCGGGCCCGATCCCTCGGGCGCCGCGCGGCCGCAGGACGTCTACGCGTTCTTCATCAATGGCGCGAAAGAACGCGCGCCGGCGGCGGCGCGCGCCATGATCGAACGCTTGTAGCGCTCCGCCGGTATCGCCTTACTGCGCGACCGGGGTGCGCAGCGTGACGAACTCTTCGGCCGCCGTGGGGTGGATGCCAATGGTGTCGTCGAACACCTGCTTGGTCGCGCCCGCCTTCAGCGCCACGGCGATGCCCTGCACGATTTCGCCCGCGTCGGGGCCCACCATGTGCACACCCAGCACGCGGTCGGTCTTGGCGTCCACGATCAGCTTCATCAGCGTTTTTTCCTGCGACTCGGTCAGCGTCAGCTTCATGGGCCGGAAACGGCTTTCGAAGAGCTTGACCTCGTAGCCGGCCTCGCGCGCCTCTTCCGTCGTCATGCCCACCGTGCCAATGTTCGGCAGGCTGAACACGGCGGTCGGGATCAGCTTGTAATCCACCTTGCGGTATTCCTCGGGGCGGAACAGGCGGCGGGCCACGGCCATGCCTTCGGCCAGGGCCACCGGGGTCAGCGGCACGCGGCCGATGACGTCGCCAATCGCCAGGATGGAGGGCTCGGCGGTACGGTATTCGTCATCCACCTCGATGAAGCCGTCTTTCTTCAGCTTGACGCCGGTATTTTCCAGGCCCAGGTTATCCAGCATCGGACGACGGCCCGTGGCGTAGAACACGCAATCGGCCTCGATGACGGAACCGTCCTTCAGCGTGGCCGCCAGCGTGCCGTCGGCCTGCTTGTCGATGCGTGTGACTTCGGTGTTGAAGCGCAGGTCGATACCCTTTTTCACCAGCTCGTCGCGCAAGTGTTCGCGCACGCCCTGGTCAAAGCCGCGCAGGAACAGCGGGCCGCGGTAGGCCTGGGTGGTCTGTGCACCCAGGCCGTTGAAAATCGAGGCGAACTCCACGGCGATGTAACCGCCGCCCACGACCAGCACACGACGCGGCAGCGCCTTCAGAAAGAAGGCCTCGTTCGAGGTGATGGCGTGTTCCTTGCCCGGGATGTCCGGCACCTGCGGCCAGCCGCCGGTGGCCACCAGGATGTTGGCGGCGCTGTGACGCTGGCCATTGATCTCGACCGTATGCGGGTCGACGATGCGGGCGTGGCCTTCCAGCAGCGTCACGCCGCTATTGACCAGCAAATTGCGGTAAATGCCGTTAAGGCGCTCGATCTCGCGGTTCTTGTTGGCGATCAGGGTGGGCCAGTCGAACGACGGCTTGCCGGCGGTCCAGCCAAAACCGTGCGCCTGCTCGAAGTCCTCGCTGTAGTGGGCGCCGTAGACCAGCAGCTTCTTGGGCACGCAGCCCACGTTGACGCAGGTGCCGCCCAGATAGCGGCTTTCCGCCACCGCCACGCGCGCGCCGAAGCCCGCCGCGAAACGGGCGGCGCGCACGCCGCCGGAGCCCGCGCCGATCACAAACAGATCAAAATCGAATGCCATGGTGTTTCCTTCGCGAGAAGCCTTGCGGCCACGCGTTCACTGTCCGGGAAAACCGTATTTAACACCACCCGGCGCCGGGGCATTCCCAAAGCGCTGCGATTGGCCTACAGTCACCGGCACGGCTGCCCGGCAGCCCCCCTACCCCATCGGAGCGCGAGTCCCATGTCGCTTGAAACCTGGTTGGCCTTTCTGGGCGCATCCGCGCTGCTTGTCATGCTGCCCGGCCCGACGATCCTGACCGTCATCAGCTATTCCATGACGTACGGCAAACGCGCGCGCCTGCCGCTGGTGCTGGCCGTGGCGCTGGGCGACTCCACCGCCCTGGTGCTGTCGTTGCTGGGCTTGGGCGCCCTGCTGAAGGCCTCTGCCTTCTGGTTCACGGTGGTCAAGACCGCCGGCGGGCTGTATTTGCTGTATCTGGGCTTCAAGCTGCTGCGCGCGGGCGTGGCTCCGGCCTCGCTGCCTGTGGCCACCGCCGCGGCCTCGCGCTGGAAGCTGTTCGCCAACACGTACCTGGTGACGGCGTTGAACCCCAAGGGCATGATTTTCTTCGTCGCCTTCCTGCCGCAGTTCATCGACCCGGCGGGCGACGTGACGCGCCAATTGTGGATGCTGTCGGCCACGTTCGTCGCCTGCGCCGGCATCAACGCCGCCGCCTATGCGGTGTTCGCGGGTTCTGCCAGCCGGCTGCTGGCGTCGCCCCGGGCGCAGCGCGGCTTCAACCTGGGCGGCGGCGCCATGCTGTCCGCAGCCGGCGTCTGGGCCATGCTGGCGCGCCGGGTCTAGCCCCGACGCGCGTCCTGATCCCCTACGGCAAGGCGGCGGAAACCGCTTCTGCGTCGATGCCGTAGCGGGCGATGGCGTCGGCCGCCTTCGCCCGGTCAATCAGACCGTCGTCCGCCAATGCCTTCAAGGCCGCCAGCGCGATGTGATGGCGGTCCACCCCGAAGAAGGAACGCAGCGCCTGCCGCGTATCCGACCGGCCGAATCCGTCCGTGCCCAAAGTCACATAGCGGCGGCCCGCCATGAACGGCCGGATCTGCTCGGGCACCGTCTTCATGTAGTCGCTGGCCGCCACGACCGGACCGATGCTGCCGGCCAGCGCGGTTTCGGCGTAGCCGCGGCGCGCGTCCTCCAGCGGATGCAGGCGGTTCCAGCGTTCGGCCTCGTGGCCGTCGCGCCCCAGTTCCGAATAGCTGGTCACGCTCCAAACGTCGGCGGCCACGCCGAAGTCCTGCTGCAGCAGATCTGCGGCGGCCAGGGTCTCGCGCAAGATCGCGCCGCTACCCAGCAATTGCACCCGCAGCGCGCCCGGCGCCGCCTCGCGCAAGCGGTACATGCCCTGCAGGATGCCCACCTCGGCGCCCGCCGGCATGGCCGGATGCGCGGTCTTCTCGTTGATCAGCGTCAGGTAGTAGAAAACGTCTTCCTGATCCTGGTACATGCGGCGCATCCCGTCCTGCACGATCACCGCGATTTCATAGGCGTAGGCAGGATCGTAGGCACGGCACGACGGAATGACCGAGGCCAGCACGTGGCTGTGGCCGTCGTCGTGCTGCAAGCCTTCGCCTTCCAGCGTGGTCCGCCCCGACGTCGCGCCCAGCAGGAAGCCGCGCGCGCGGATGTCGCCCGCCGCCCAGGCCAGGTCGCCCACGCGCTGGAAGCCGAACATCGAATAGAAGATGTAGAACGGAATGGTGGCAACACCATGCGTGCTATGGGCGGTGGCCGCGGCGATCCACGACGACATGGCGCCCGACTCGTTGATGCCTTCCTGCAGGATCTGGCCCTTGCGGTCTTCGCGGTAGACGCTGAGCTGGTCGGCATCCTGCGGCGTGTACAACTGCCCCACGTGCGAGTAAATGCCTACCTGCCGGAACATGCCGTCCATGCCGAACGTGCGCGATTCGTCCGGCACGATCGGCACCACGCGCGGGCCGATCTCCGGGTCTTTCAGCAATTGCGCCAGCACGCGCACGAACGCCATCGTGGTGGAAAACTCGCGCCCGTCACTGCCCTTCAGGTGCGAGGCGAACGCGTCCAGCGCCGGCGTGGCCAGCGGGCCGGGCCCAGCGGGACGGCGGGGCAGATGGCCGCCCGCCCGCGCGATGGCGGCGTCGAAGTAGGCCTGTTCCGCGCTGCCCGGCGCGGGCTTGATGTAGGGAATCTGCTCCAGCTGATCGTCCGGCACCGGAATGGCAAAGCGGTCGCGGAACGCGCGCACGGCCGGGTCGGCCATTTTTTTCTGTTGGTGGTTGGTGTTCGCGGCTTCGCCGGCCGCGCCCATGCCGTAGCCCTTGACGGTCTTGGCCAGGATAACGGTGGGCTGGCCGCGATGCGCCAGGGCCGCCGCATAGGCGGCATAGACCTTGGCCGGGTCATGCCCGCCGCGGTTCAACGCGCCGATCTCGTCATCCGACAGATGGGCCACGCGTTCCAGCAGCACCGGGTCCGCGCCAAAGAAGTGTTCGCGCACATAGGCGCCGCCGCGTGCCTTGAACACCTGATACTCGCCGTCCACGCACTGCATCATGCGGCGGCGCAGGCGGCCGTCGTGGTCCTGGGCCAAGAGCGCGTCCCAGCCGGCGCCCCAGATTACCTTGATGACATTCCAGCCAGCGCCGCGGTACACGCTTTCCAGTTCCTGGATGATCTTGGCGTTGCCGCGCACCGGGCCGTCCAGCCGCTGCAGGTTGCAATTGACCACGAAGATCAGGTTGTCCAGCTTTTCGCGCCCGGCCATCGCCACGGCGGCCAGCGTTTCGGGCTGGTCCTGCTCGCCGTCACCCAGGAATCCCCAGACCTTGCGGCCTTGCACGGGTATCAGTTCACGGTCCTCCAGATAGCGCATATAGCGCGCCTGATAGGCGGCCATCAGCGGCCCCAGGCCCATCGACACCGTCGGGAACTGCCAGAACCCGGGCATCGTGCGCGGGTGCGGATAAGACGCCAGCCCGCCCCCGCCGATCTCGCGGCGGAAGCGGTCAAGCTCGGCTTCCGAAATGCGGCCTTCCAGATAGGCACGCGCGTAGATGCCCGGGGCCGAATGGCCCTGGATGTACAGCATGTCACCCAGGAATTCCGGCGTGGCCGCCCGGAAGAAATGGCGGAAGCCGGTTTCGTACAGCGTCGTGGCCGACGCATAGGTCGCGATGTGGCCGCCCACGCCTGAGGTCTTGCCCGCGCGCAGCACCATGGCCATGGCATTCCAGCGCAGGTAGGCGTCCAGGCGCTGTTCGACCCCCAGGTCGCCGGGAAACCCGCCCTGCGCGGCCGCAGCGATGGAGTTCACGTAAGGCGTGACGCCCGGCGCCGCGTAGCGGCCGTTGGCCGCGCGGTCCTGGTTGATCAGTTGATCCAGCAAATAGTGCGTGCGCGACAGGCCTTCGTGGGCCAGCACGGCCTGCATGGCCTCCAGCCATTCCTGGGTTTCCTGCGGGTCGGCGTCGATCGGGTCGATCGGGGTGTCCATAGGCGTCCTCCTCTAGGTGCGTGGGCGGCGCCTGGTCGGGATAGCGGGCGCCGTCATTCCACATCGTGAATTGCAATTGCATAATGTGCAATTGCAATCGTAGGGAGGTTTTTTAACAATTGCAAGTGCAACTATTCACGCACAGCTGGGCGCCATGGCGGCGCCCTTGCCCGTCGAAGCCACTCAGCGCGGAATCGGCGCCGGCGCCTTGATCTGCTGCATCAGGTCGTTATTCCACTTGCCTTCGACCTTGATGTGCCCGGCCGCGCCCAATTCAAAGGCTTCGATCAGGTTGTGGTTCAGGTATGCGTACACGCCCGGCTGCTTGAAGGTGTACAGCGCGGCCCCCGCCGAGCCGCCCCGGATGAACCAGGTTTCCAGGTTTTTCTGGGGCGGGTTGCCAAATTTTCCGGTTTCCCAGACCCAGTCGCCATGGCCCCCGATCAGATGGGGCCGCGTGTCGCGGTTGGCCTGCGAATGGATCAGCATCACGGTCTCGCCCACCTTGGCCGTCAAGGCGTTGTCGCCCATCAACGCGCCGACCTTGCCATTGAAAACGATGTGCGACGGGGTCAGCGTGCGCATCACCTCCAGCGTGTCCGCGTAGCTGTCGGCCAGCGTCGCGTAGTCCTTGTATTTGCCGTTTTCGTCCTTGGGGATGTAGAGGTCGAACTCGCCGATGGTGTAGACGCGGTCGTAGTGCAGCGGCTTGCCGTCCGGGTCTTTCAAGCCGTCGCGCGGCAGCACCATCAAGGTGCCGCTCATGCCCGACACCACGTGCCAGGGCACCATGCCCGTCGGCGCACAGTGATAGACGAAGGTGCCGCTGCGGTCCGCCTTGAAGCGCAGCGTGGCCTGTTCGCCCGGGTTCACATTAGTCAGTTGGGCGCCGCCCAGCGCGCCCGTGGCGGCATGGAAGTCCACGTTATGCGGCATCGCGTTGGTGGCGGGATTCACCAGCGTCACCTCGACGTAATCGCCCTCATGCACGACCATCGTCGGGCCCGGCAACGACCCGTTGAACGTCATGGCCTGCAAAGTGGTGCCCTTGCCGTCGATGACCATTTTCTTTTCTTCGATGGTCATGACGAATTCGATCACCTTGGGCCCGGACCGCGCCACCTGCTCGTGCGGATGGACAAGCGGCGGGGCAACCAGCGCGACCTTGGCGCGCGGCAACTGGTCGGCGTTCTGGGCACCGGCCAGGCCAGCCGCCAGCGTGAAAAACAAGGCCGTGGCGATCACGGTGGGACGCAAGGCATTCATATGCAACTCCTCTTTCCGATTCTTCAACGCCGAGTCTGTCGGCAACTCCATTGAAGGCGTCGCGCACGCATCCTTCTTTGCTGTAGCGCAAACTCGCGGCCAGGCAATGCCCGCGTGCGCATTGCCGGCACGCGGCCGCGGTGTCACCATCAAGGCGTGGAAATCTGCTCCGCCCTTTCAAACGGACCATCGCCATGCCATCGCCGCTTTGCCACGCCCTGCTGCGCAACCTGGATCTGTTCAGGCCGCTGTCCGATGCGCAGTTGAGCGCCGCGCTGCAAGGCGCCGCGCCCTGTCGGCTTGAGGCCGGGGCCGTGGCGTATGCCCAGGGCGCACCGGGCGCGCACTTCTTCGTGCTGCTGCACGGTTGCCTGAAAGTGGTCCAGGTCACGCCAGAGGGCGAGCAGATCATCGTGCGCTACGTCAACCCGGGCGACATGTTCGGGCTGGCCTGCGCCATGGGGCAGGCCTGTTATCCCGCCACGGTCCTGGCCGTGCAGGAAAGCGTGTGTCTGGCCTGGCCCGCCGCGGCCTGGTCTACCTTCACCGCCAGCCATCCGCAGCTGGCCGCCACCGCCCTGCACACGATGGGGCACCGTTTGCAGGAGGCGCACCAGCGCATCCAGGAACTCTCCAACGACGACGTCGAACAACGCGTGGCGCGCACGATACTGCGGCTGATCGACCAATCCGGCCTGCCTACCCGCGACGGCGTCGACATCGGCTTTCCCATCACGCGGCAGGACATCGCCGAGATGACCGGCACCACCCTGCACACCGTCAGCCGGCTGCTCAGCGACTGGAAACAGCGCGGCATCATCGGCGGCGGCGGGCGCATGCGCATCGTGCTGCGCTCGCCCGCCGCGCTGGCCCGCCTGTGCGGGCATGCCCCGTTGCCGGTGGATTGCGCCGCCTGCCTGTCGTGCCGCGCGGGCCCGTCCGCGGCCGTTGTTCCCGCCGTGCACTGAACCCCTAGCCAGTTTCCATCACCAGGCGCAGGCCCAGATTGGCCGGCGGCACGCCCACGGAACACGCGCCGTTCCTGGGGTTGCGGATGAAGTCCGGCAGATAGGCGATATGCCGGCCCGCCGCGACGCGGATGCCGCAATTGCCCTCGCCGGCCGTCTCCTGCGGATCGTCCAGCGCCGCCGTCAACTCGCGACGCACATGGCAATCCGACGTCCAGTCCCACACGCTGCCTGCCATGTCCTTCACCCCTCTGGCGTTGACGCCGTACGCGCCAAACGCGCGCACCTCGCCGTCCGCCTGTCCGCTTGCCTGTTGCGCATATTCCGCCAGCCAGCGCTGCGCGGGATCGTCGCGGTCGGGAAATGGTTCGACCGCCGTTTCGCGGAACGCTTCGCCCGCCGCATAGGCCCATTCGGCATAGGTCGGCAAGCGAAACCGCTGGCCGGTGCCGGCCGACAGCCAGGCAGCGTAGGCGTCGGCATCAGCCCAGCTGATGCCCACCGCCGGCCGATCGGACGCCGACGCCCGCCGTTGTTCCGCATCTAGCGGCTTGCACGCGCCCGCGGCTACACACGACGCATACTCGGCCTGGCTGACCTGGCGGGTCATGATGGAAAAACCTTGGGGAAAGCGCGCAAGCCGCGGCACGGGCGTTGCGGGATAGCCGTTTTGCAGCACCTCGCCAGGCGGCACGTGGCGCAGTTCACCCGGTGGCAGGCGGGTCAGTTCCGGCACGGCAAGGCGGGCCCGGTCGGCGGGCCCGCAGGCGGTCATCAGCAAGGACAGGACCGCGAGGCAAAGCAGGCGCATGGAAGGCTCCGGAGGCCCCGCGCCGACCTGGCGCGGGCAAGTCTCCATTGAACCGGCCGATGCGCGCAGCCACGTTGCGCTGGCGCAAAGTCGGGATCGTCTGCCCTACCCTTGCGCGGTCCCGGCCCGCAGGCGCGGTTCTGCCAGGGCGGGACGGGTGCTCAACAATCCCAGGATCACCTGCATCACCATCGCCAGCGCGCCCAGCAGGAACACCACGTCGCCGAACGTGCGGCCCCAGCGCAGCGTCTTCAGCAGGTCCTGCTGCATGAAGGCCTCACTGCGGGCATACCAGAGCCCCTCGCTGACGCTGGCGTGGAACTGGATCAGGCCGATCGGCAGGAGGCTGGTGAAGATCATCAGCGCCAGGCCGATGTTCAAGCCCCAGAACGCCAGTTTCATCAAGCCGGGGCTTAGCGCGTAGTGCGGACGGATGTAGCGCAGCACCAGCAGGGTGAATCCCAGCGCCAGGAATCCATAGACGCCGAAGAGCGCCGCGTGCGCGTGTACCGGCGTGGTGTTCAGGCCCTGGATGTAATAGAGCGAGATCGGCGGGTTGATCATGAAGCCGAATACGCCTGCGCCCAGCATGTTCCAGAACGCCACGGCCACGAAGCACATCAGCGGCCACTTCAGGTCGGCCATCCAGGGCGCGCGCGACTTCAGGCGCCAGTTCTCCCACGCCTCGTGGCCCAGCACGATCAGCGGCACCACCTCAAGCGCCGAGAAGCTGGCGCCCACGGCCATGACGGGCGTGGTGGTACCCGCGAAATACAGGTGATGGAACGTGCCCGGAATGCCGCCCAGCATGAACAGCGAAGCCGAAGCCAGGCTGGCCGTCGTCGCCATGCGGCGCGACACCAGGCCCAGCGTCGAGAAAATGAATGCCAGCGCCGTCGTCGCGAACACTTCGAAGAAGCCCTCGACCCACAGGTGCACGATCCACCAGCGCCAGTACTCCATCACCGTCAGGTGCGTGCGTTCGCCGTAGAAGAAGCCCGCGCCGTAGAACAGCCCGATCGCGCCAACCGACGCCGTCAGCAGCGCCAGCAGGTTCTTGTCGCCGCCAGGCTTGCGCAAGGCGGGCACGATGCCGCGCAGCATCAGCACCAGCCAGAAGCAGATGCCGGCGAATTTGCCGATCTGCCACAGCCGGCCCAGGTCCACGTATTCATAGCCCTGATGGCCAAGCCAGAAGTTCAGGTCGGGCGGCATGATCTGCGCGATCGCCAGATAGTTGCCGGTGAACGACCCGACCACCACCAGCACCAGCGCCCAGAACAGGATGTCGACGCCCGCCTTCTGGAACTTCGGGTCGCGCCCGCCGTTGATCAGGGGCGCCAGGAACAGGCCCGCCGCCAGGAACCCGGTGGCGATCCAGAACAAGGCGCTCTGGATATGCCACGTGCGCACCAGCGAATACGGGAACCACTGGGACACGTCGATGCCGTAGAACTTCTGGCCTTCGACCGTGTAGTGCGCCGTGAAGCCGCCCAGCAGCACCTGGAAGCCGAACAACGCCACTACCAGGAACAGGTACTTGCCCAAGGCGCGCTGCGATGGCGTCAACGCGAACGTGGTGAGCGGATCGCGTTCAGGCGCCTGCGGCTCGTCTTCTTCTTTGCCACGCAAGAACGCCCAGGCCCAGACCAGCAGGCCGATGCCCGCCAGCAGCACCACCACGCTGATGATGGACCACATGACATTTTCGGCGCTGGGCTGGTTGCCGATCAGCGGCTCATGCGGCCAGTTGTTGGTGTAGGTGACGGTTTTCCCTTCGCGCTCGGTCGCCGCCGCCCACGCGGTCCAGAAGAAGAACCGGGTCAGCTGGGTCCGGCGCGCGGCGTCGGGCAAGGTGTTTTCCTTCATCGCGAAGCTTTCGCGGCTACCGTGCAGCGCGGGCGCATCGGAAAACAGCTGGTCGTAGTAGGCGGCGGTCTGCGCGATGGCGCGCGCCCGGCGCGGGCTGACGGTCAGCGTGTCGGTCGCGGCATCACTGCGGTTGGCGCGGTATTCGGCCTTCAGCGCTTCGCGCAGGGCCGCCTGCTCGGGCAGGGCCAACTGCGCATAGGCTTGGCCGTGCTGATCGCGCGCGGCCAGATCCAGCCAGGCCGTCAGTTCGCGATGCAGCCAATCGGCGGTCCAGTCCGGCGCCTGGTACGCGCCATGCCCCCAGACGGAACCCAGCTGCATGCCCCCCACGGATTGCCAGGCGGTCTGGCCGTCCAGGATGTCATCGCGGCCGAACAGGCGCGCGCCGTCGGCCGTGGCGACCGTGCCGGGGATGGGCGGCGCCTGCCGGTAGACCTCGCCCCCGTAGAATCCAAGCAATGCGAACGTGATCGCCACCACGGCGATCAACGTGAACCATAATTTCCGATACGGACCCATGATGGGAACGCCCTCCAGTGTTGCGGTTAGTGGGGTACGTTCCCTTATGCGAATTCCGTGCCAGGAAAAAGCAGCGTCAAATCAAACGCTTGAATTCGGGACGGTCATTTTGACCCTGACCAAAACGGGTATAAATCACTGCCAGCAGGTACTTTCCACCCTGACACGTCGAGCCCTGCCTTCTACAATCGCGGGCTGCATCCCTGCATTTCAACCAAAAGGAACCGACCGCATGGCCACGGGCAAGCCCGACGCGTGGAGCCTCTTCCTGACCGCGCATGCGCTGGTGGTAGAGGAAATCGAAAAGCGGCTGTCGGCCGCCGACCTGCCGCCGCTGGCGTGGTACGACGCGTTGTGGGCGCTGGAACGCGCACCCGATGGCACGGCGCGCATGTTTGAAATGGCCGAACGCATGGTGATCGCGCGCTACAACCTCACGCGCCTGATGGACCGCATCGAAGCCGCGGGCCTAGTGGAGCGCTTCCGGTCCGACGAAGACCGGCGCGCCACCTACGCCCGGCTCACGCCCAAGGGCCGCGCGCTGCGGCTCCAGATGTGGAAGGTGTACGGGCCCGCCATCGACGAACTGTTCCTGTCGCAACTACCCGCCTCGCAGCAGGCGGCGATGGCCGAGAGCTTCCGCCAAATCGCCCGCCACGTGCGCGCCTTGAACAAGGAGTCCTCAGAATGAACGCCACACCGCTACACATCGGCATCGTCGCCTGCTCGGCCGAGGGCGCGGCGCTGTGCTATCGCACGCTGTGCGCGGAAGGCGCGCAACGCATGGGGCCGCACGCGCACCCGGAAATCTCGCTGCACACCCATTCGCTGGCTGACTACGTGGTCTGCCTGGATCGTGGTGACCTGCCCGGCGTGGGCGCGCTGATGCTGTCGTCGGCCGACAAGCTGGCGCGCGCGGGCGCAGATTTCCTGATCTGCCCTGACAACACCATCCACCAGGCGCTGGCCCATGTGCTGCCGCAGTCTCCGCGGCCCTGGCTGCACATCGCCGAGGAAGTCGCCACCGACGCCGCGGCGCGCGGCTATCGGCGCATCGGCATCCTGGGCACGCGTTGGCTGGTCGACAGCGATGTCTATCCCGACAAGCTTGGCGTGCAAGGCCTGGACTATGTGCGGCCCGGCCAGGAAGACCGCAGCGCGCTCGCCCGCATCATCATGGATGAACTGGTCTACGGCGTGTTCAAGCCCGAATCGGTGACGCGGCTTCAAGCCATCATCGGCAATTTGCGGGATGCCGGCTGCGACGCCGTGGTGCTGGGCTGCACCGAGCTTCCGCTGGTGCTGAACGACGGCAATTCCGCGTTGCCCACGCTGGACTCCACCCGTATTCTGGCGCGCGCCGCCTTGACGCGCGCCCTGCAGCCGCCCCGCGCCCAGCCTCCCCGCTAGGCGGCTCAGATCTGATCCAGGCCGTACTGCCGCAGGCGGTCCAGGCCCAGCACCTTGATCTGGTTGTACGCCAGCGCCAGGATGCCCTGGTCGGCCAGCGCCTGCAACGCCTGGTTGACCCGCTGGCGCGACAGGCCGGTCAGATACCCCAGTTCTTCCTGCGAAATCGCCAGGGTCAGATCGGTGGACGGATACAGCTGCGGATTGAACAGTTGCGCCAGCGACTGCGCCACGCGCGCATCGGCGTCCAGCAAACGGTGGTTCTGGATGGACGCGATGAATTCGCCCATCCGGTCATTCAACTGGCCGATGACAAAGTGCGAAAACGGCAGGCTGGCCGACAGCAGCGCGTGAAACGTCGCGGCCGGCACCAGCATCACCAGCGACGGCTGGATCGCCACCACATCGTATTTGCGCAGTTCGCGCTTGATGACGCTGCCTTCGCCGAACCAACCGCCCGGCGGCACGCCCGAGAACGTGCAACTGCGTCCGGACTCGTTGTAGATCGCCAGTTTCAGCAAGCCGGCGTGCACGCCCAACCAATAGTCCGACGGCGCATTGCGCCGCGCGATCCAGGCGCCGCTGGCCACGTGTTCGGCGCGCGCGGTCGCCAGCACCAGATCCTGGTGGCGGCCGTCCAGTGCGCCGAACCAGGCGCAGGCCCGGAACAGGCGGGACAGTTCCGGGGCGGAAACAATGTTTGAAACGTCGGTCATGGGCAGAACCGTGTAAAACTGGAGTTTGCAGGGTCGACCGGCGGTCTGTCATGCAGGCGACAGACAGTATTTTCCGGCGCGCCCTAAGCTCACGCAAGCGACGGGAATCAAGGTTCCCGAAAATAGACAAGGGGCGCCTGGGCGCCCCGCTCGGAGACAACGCATGAGCAGCATGTTCGACCACGGCCTGGCGCGCCGCGACGCCAACTATGAAGCCTTGACCCCGGTGGATTTCATCGCCCGGGCGGCGGACGTCTACGGGCACCGCCTGGCGGTGGTGCACGGCAAGGTGCGCCGCACCTGGGCCCAGACATACGAGCGCGCCCAGCGGCTGGCCAACGCGCTGGCGAATGCCGGCATCCGGCGCGGCGACACCGTCGCGGTGATGCTGCCCAACATCCCCGCCATGGTCGAAGCGCACTTCGGCGTGCCCATGCTGGGCGCGGTGCTGAACACCCTGAACACCCGGCTGGACACCCCCAGCGTGCTGTTCATGCTGGGCCACGGCGAGGCCCGCGCGCTGATCGTCGACACCGAATACGGCGACGTCGCCCAGCGCGCCCGCGCGGAATTCCCGCACCTGAAAATCGTGTCCGTGCACGATCTGGACAGCGCCCCGGCCACGCTGCCCGGCGCCACCGACTACGAAGCGTTCCTGGCCGACGCCCCCGCCCACTACGACTGGAAGCCGCCCGCCGACGAATGGGACGCCATTGCGCTGAACTACACGTCCGGCACCACCGGCGACCCCAAGGGCGTGGTCTACCACTACCGCGGCGCCTACATGAACGCGGTCAGCAACATCCTGGAATGGGACATGCCCAAGCATGCGGTCTATCTGTGGACCCTGCCGATGTTTCACTGCAACGGCTGGTGCTTCCCGTGGACGGTCGCCGCGCGCGCCGGGGTGAACGTGTGCCTGCGCAAGTTCGATCCCAAGACCGTGTTCGACCTGATCCGCGACGAGGGCGTCACGCACTACTGCGGCGCACCCATCGTGCAAAGCGCGCTGGCCAATGCGCCGGCCGAGATGCGCGCCGGCATCACGCACACGGTGCGCACCATGGTGGCGGGCGCCGCGCCCGCGCCGGCGGTCATCGCCAAGATGCGCGACATCGGCTTCGAGTTGACGCACGTGTACGGCCTGACGGAAGTCTACGGACCGGCCGCCGTCTGCGCCCGTCAGGAATCGTGGGACGTGCTGGACGACGAGCGCCGCGCCCTGCTCACCGCGCGCCAAGGCGTGCGCTACCACCTGCAGGCGGGCATCTCGGTACGCAACCCCGACACGATGGAAGAAGTGCCCGCTGATGAACAGACCGTGGGCGAGATCATGTTCCGCGGCAATATCTGCATGAAGGGCTACCTGAAGAACGAGCGCGCCACCGAGGAGGCCTTCGCAGGCGGCTGGTTCCATACCGGCGACCTGGGCGTGATGACGGCCGACGGGTATGTCCGCATCAAGGACCGCAGCAAGGACATCATCATCTCGGGCGGCGAGAACATCTCCAGCATCGAAGTCGAAGACGCGCTGTACCGCCACCCTGCCGTCGCCGCCGTGGCGGTGGTGGCCATGCCCGACCCCAAGTGGGGGGAAACGCCATGCGCCTTCGTCGAGCTGAAGGCCGGCTGCACCGCCACCGCCGAAGAGATCATCGCGCACTGCAAGCTGCTGCTGCCCGGCTTCAAGGTGCCCCGCGCCGTGCGTTTCGGCGAACTGCCCAAGACCTCCACCGGCAAGATCCAGAAATTCGAACTGCGCGCCGCCGTCGGCGCAACCCGGGCCATCGACGTGGCCGACCCCGATTCCAAATCCGATTCCAAACCCGATCAGGCCGGCTGAACGCCGTCCCCGCACAACCCTGAATCCAGGAGCTCCGACGCCATGACGTACCAAGCCCCCGTGAAAGACATGCTGTTCGTGTTGAACCATCTGGCCGGATTGCAGCAAGTCGCTGCCCTGCCCGGTTTCGAGGAGGCCACGCCCGACACCGCCCAGGCGGTGCTGGAAGAATCCGCCCATTTCGCCGCCGAGGTGCTGGCGCCGCTGAATCACCCCGCCGACCGCGAGCCCAGCGCCTGGCGCGACGGCGCCGTAACCACGGCGGCCGGTTTCAAGCAGGCCTTCCGCCAATACACGGAGGCCGGCTGGCAGGGCATGTCGCATCCTGTCGAATACGGCGGCCAGGGACTGCCCGGCCTGATCGGTTCGCCTTGCTCTGAAATGCTGAACGCCGCCAATCTGTCGTTCGCGCTGTGTCCGCTGCTGACCAACGGCGCCATCGAAGCGTTGCTGACCGCCGGTTCCCCCGAGCTGAAAAAGCGCTTCATCGGCCCCATGATTTCGGGTCAATGGACCGGCACGATGAACCTGACCGAGCCGCAGGCCGGTTCCGACCTGGCGATGATCCGCACGCGCGCACAGCCGGTGGGCGACGGCACCTACCGGCTGTCAGGCACCAAGATCTTCATCACCTACGGCGACCACGACCTGACCGAGAACATCCTCCACCTGGTGTTGGCGCGGCTGCCGGACGCGCCCGAAGGCGTCAAAGGCATTTCGCTCTTCCTGGTGCCCAAGTTCCTGGTGAACGAAGACGGCTCGCTGGGCGCGCGCAATGACGTCACCTGCGTGTCCATCGAACACAAGCTGGGCATCAAGGCCAGCCCCACCGCCACCTTGCAGTTCGGCGACGCGGGCGGCGCGCTGGGGTATCTGGTCGGCCAGGAAAACCGCGGGCTGGACGCCATGTTCATCATGATGAATGCCGCCCGCTATGCCGTAGGCGTGCAGGGCATCGCCATCGCCGACCGCGCCTACCAGCATGCGCTGGCCTATGCCGCGGACCGCGTGCAGAGCCGTCCGGTGGACGGGTCCTCGCGCGAGGCCGTGGCCATCATCCAGCACCCCGATGTGCGCCGCATGCTGGGCACCATGCGCGCCCTGACCGAAGCTGGCCGCGCGCTTGCCTACGTCACCGCCGGCCATGCCGACCAGGCGCACGCCCACCCCGACGCCGACGTGCGCCGCCGCCATCTGGCCGTCCAGGAGTTTCTGGTGCCCATCGTCAAGGGCTGGTGCACCGAGATGTCCATCGACGTGGCCAGCCTGGGCGTGCAGGTGCACGGCGGCATGGGCTTCATCGAGGAAACCGGCGCCGCCCAGTACTACCGCGACGCCCGCATCCTGACCATCTATGAAGGCACGACCGCCATCCAGGCCAATGACCTCGTCGGCCGCAAGACGCTACGCGACGGCGGCGCCGTGGCCCAGGCCTTGCTGGAAGCCATCCGCCAGACCGAATCGGAGCTGGAATCGCGCAGCGAACCTGCCGCCAATCTGGTGCTGAAGCCGCTGCGGCAAGCTCGGCTGGCCCTGGCGAACGTGGTGGACTTCGTGCTGGCCAACGCCGCCAGCGCGCCGAACGCCGTGTTCGGGTCGGCCGTGCCCTACCTGCTGCTGGCGGGCACCACGCTGGCCGGCTGGCAGATGGCGCGCGCGCTGCTCGTCAGCCTGGACCATCAGCAGGAAGATCCCGAGTTCCATCAGGCCAAGATCGCCACGGTGCAGTGCTATGCGCTGCACAAGCTGACCCAGGCCCCGGGCCTGGCGGCCGTGGTCCTCGGTTCCAAGGACTACGAGATCCAGCCGTAACCGCCAGGCAGCCGCATGACTACAAGACCGCGATTTCGCGGTCTTTTTCATTGGGTTTTGATAGGTGAGTCTGCCGCTATTCCCCGTTCCCCGGCACCATTAAACATATAACCATAATGAATAAAGAATAAGAATAAACATATTTAAAATCATTAGGCGGACACCGGAAAACCCTTTGCCCGTAGGCAAAGCGCCAGCCGCATCAAGGCGCGACTCACAGGATTTCCCATGCTCCGCAAGCTCTTGGCTGTCACCGTGCTCTCTGCCGCCGCGTCCTCCCCTGTCTTGGCCGCGCCGCCCGCACTGGAAATCGGCTATCTGCCCATCCTGCCCGATGCCCAGCTGTTCATCGGCCTGGAAGAAGGCAACTTGCAGGCCAAGGGCGCCCCGGCGCCCAAGCTGGTGCAATTCCAGAGCGGCCCGGCGTTGACCCAGGCGTTGATCGCCGGCCAGTTGGACGCCGCCTACGTCGGCATCGGGCCCGCGCTGGTCGCACGTGCCAAGGGCGCGGACATCAAGGTCGTCGCCTCGAACATCGTCGAACAGGTCAATGTGGTGGCGCTGGGCCCGCTGGCCCCGTACTTCGCCTCCGGCGACCCGGCCACGGCATTCGCCCGTTTCGCCAAGGACCATGGCCGCAAGCCCGTGCTTGCCAGCTACCCGAAGGGCGCCGTGCCCGAAGCCGCGCTGCAGTATTGGCTGCGCAACCAGATCAAGGCCGATCCCGCCAGCGTGGAACTGATCTACCAGGGCGAAGCCCAGATCCAGCAATCGCTGCTGACGGGCGCCATCGACGGCGCGGCCATCCTGGAGCCCACCGTCACCACCGTCCTGACCCGCGCCCCGGAATCCCGCGTGGTGGCGCGCGGTTCGCAGCTGTTCCCGAAACAGCCTGGCGCCGTGCTGCTGGTGCGCGAGAAGCTGATCGCCGACCACCCCGATACCGTGCAGCAACTGGTGAACGCGCATCTGTCGGCCACCGCGCTGTTGAAGAACGATCCAGCCAAAGCCGCAGGCTACGTGCAGAAGTACGTGGGCGGCGGCCGGCTGGACCGCGGCCTGGTGGAAAAAGCCATCCGCAGCTCGCATGACCAGTTCGTAGCCGACCCGCACGCCATCGTCGACGCCACGGCCGAACTGCAGACGTTCCAGGCAACGCTCGGCACCGTCGAAGCGCCCCCGGTCGACGTGAAGCAGTTGTTCGACACCCGCTATTACGACAAGGCCGCCAAGCCATGAATCAGGCAATTGACCCGGGAATCAACCCGGCAATGAGCCCGGCCACGCCGCCGCTCGCCGCACCTGCTGCCGGGCGCAGCGGCCCGCCGCCGTGGATGGCCGCCGCGCGCCGGGCCGCCTACGGCATCGCCGGGCTGATCCTGTTCATCGGCATCTGGAAAGCCGCGCTGCTCTGGGAATGGGCGCCGCGCGGCACCCTGCCCGACCCCTTCGCGTTGCCCGGCACGCTGGCGCAGGAATGGCAATCGGGGCGCCTGCTGCCTGCCATCGGCTCCAGCCTGATCCACTATTTCTGGGGGCTGGCGCTGGGCACGGCGCTGGGCTTCGGCGTGGGCCTGGCCGCGGCCACGCTGCCGCGCTTCGACCTGACCCAAGCCTATCTGGCCCGCATCCTGCGCCCGATCCCGCCGCTGGCGTGGGTCGTGTTCGCCATCGCCTGGTTCAAAGTCAGCCATGCGGGCGCGGCCTTCGTCATCGCGATCGGCGTGTTCTGGGTGAACTACTTCGCCACCTACAGCGCCGTACGCAACGTGGACCCGCGCTACTACGAACTGGCCCGCGCGTTCGGCCATGGCGGTTATCTGGCCCGTGCGTTCTCGGTGACGCTGCCAGCCATCGCCCCCGGCGCCCTGTCGGGCGTGCGCACCGGCATCGGGCAAGCCTGGATGACGCTGATCGCCGCCGAACTGCTTGGCGTGCCCGGCATGGGCCAGGAGATGAACGCCGCCGCCGGCGTGGGCGCCTACGACGCCGTGGTCGTCTACATGCTGATCATCTCGCTGGTCTACACAATCTGCGACCTGGCGTTCTCCACCGTTGAAGGGAAGGTGCTGCAATGGCGTCCGTGATCGAATTCACCCAGCTGTCCTATCAGCATCCGGGGGCCGCCGCGCCGGTCATCCAGGGGCTGTCCCTGAACATCGAGGCGGGCAGCTTCGTCGCGGTGGTCGGCGGGTCGGGCGTGGGCAAGTCCACCCTGCTGCGCGCCGCCGCGGGCCTGACGGAACCCACGGCCGGTGCGGTCCGTTTCCAGGCGCAGCCGCGCCCGGGACGCCGCACGCGCGCCGTCGTGTTCCAGGACAGCCGCCTGATGCCCTGGCGCACGGTCGGCGGCAACGTCGGCTACGGCCTGGAAGGCCTGGGGCTGGATCGCGTGGAAAAGACGCAACGCATCGATGCCGCGCTGCAGCTGACAGGCATGGGGGACTACGGCCGCCGCTGGCCCCACCAGTTGTCCGGTGGGCAGGCGCAGCGGGTAGGCATTGCCCGCGCCCTGGCCGTCAAGCCGGACCTTCTGCTGATGGACGAACCCTTCAGCGCGGTCGACGCCATTACCCGCCGCAACCTGCAGCAGGAACTGATCCGCGTCTGGCAGGCGTCCGGCGCCGCCGTGCTGTTCGTCACGCACGATATCGAAGAAGCGGTGTTCCTGGCCGACAAGGTCGTCGTGCTGGGCGGGCATCCCGCCAACGTCGTGGGCAGCTACGACATCGCCCTGCCCCGCCCGCGCGACCGAGGCGCTGCGGCGTTCGCTTCTCAGGTCGCGGCCATCGCCCACACGCTGGAACACCACTGATCGGCATGCCGGCACCAACGGGTGCCGGACTCAGCACCGGGTTCAGCACCGGGCCGCGTGCGCAGCCGCCTTCCTCGGCAGCGTCGCCGCCCAGAACAGCAACGCCGCCAGGCTGATGCCGGCGCCCAGCACACAGACGCCAGACCATCCCCAGCGCGCGTACACGGCCGTTGACGCGATAGCCCCCAACCCGCTGCCCACCGCGTAGAACATCATGTACGCGCCCACCAGGCGGCTGTGCGCCTGCGCGCTGATGCTGAAGATCATCGTCTGATTGGTCACGTGCAGCGCCTGCAACGCCACATCCAGGATCAATACACCCAGTGCCAGCGCCCACAGGCCGTGCTCCAGCAAGGCGATGGGCGCCCAGGCCAGGCACAGCAGCAGCAGGCCCGCTGCGGTGGTGCGCTGCCCCAGCCCGCTGTCCGCCCACCGGCCGGCGCGCGCCGCCATCAACACGCCCAGCACGCCCACCAGCCCGAACGCGCCAATCGCCGTGTGCGACAAGGAATACGGCGGCGCCGACAGCGGCAACACCAGCGCCGTCCAGAAGGCGCTGATCGCCGCGAACATCAGCAACGCGATCATGCCGCGCACCCGCAGCACGGGTTCGCGCGCCATCAAGGCGTACAGGGAACGCAGCAATGCCCAGTACGACAGGTCGGCCACCGGCAGACGCCGGTGCGGCAAGCGGCGCGCCAGCACCCAGGCCAGCAAGGCGGCCAGCGCCGCCGACACCACATACACCGCGCGCCAGCCCCATGCATCCGCAACCAGGCCCGCCACCGTACGCGCCAGCAACAGGCCGATCACCACGCCGCCCTGCGCCGCGCCCACGACTCGGCCGCGCTCGGCCGGCGCCGCCAAGGCGGCGGACAAGGCCAGCAAGCCCTGCGTCATCGCCGTGCCCAGCAGCCCCAGCGCCACCATGCCGGCCAGCAGCCACGGCGTGTTGCCCGCCAGCGCCACAGAGCCCAAGGCCAGCACCAGCAGCCCCAGTTGCCCAATCATCAGCCGGCGCCGGTCCAGCAGATCCCCCAGGGGCACGACGAACAGCAAGGCCAGGGCGCACCCCAGCTGCGTGGCGGTGATGACAATGCCCACAGCGCTGTCGTCCAGGCCGAACTCCCGGCCGATGGCGTCCAGCAAAGGTTGGGCGTAATACACGTTGGCCACGCTCAGCGCACAGGCCACCGCCAGCAGCATGACCAGCCAGGTCGGCATGGGGCTGCCGACATCGTGGGGGGAATCGTCGGATCGGGCACGCATCGGATTTCCAATATGGTTTTATTACGAAACCAGAATGCTAGGGCTTTAGGTTTTATAATGCAACCATAAAGTCCGATCCGCTGTCCCCGTCATCCTCTTGTTAAAGGGCCCGACATGGTCAAACGCACCAGCCTTGAAGGCGCCGCCTGTCCCGTGGCGCGCTCGCTAGACGCGATCGGCGACTGGTGGTCGCTGCTGATCGTGCGCGACGCCTTCGATGGCTTGCGACGCTTCGGCGAATTCCAGAAAAGCCTGGGGGTCGCCAAGAACATCCTGAGCGACCGGCTGCGCACGCTGGTCGCGCACGGCATCCTTACTGCCGTCCCGGCGTCCGACGGCAGCGCCTATCAGGAATACGTGCTGACGGAAAAGGGCCGCGCCCTGTTCCCGGTCATCGTCGGCTTGCGGCAATGGGGCGAAGACCACTACTACGCCCCCGCCGAAGCCCATTCCACACTGATCGACCGCAAGCGCGGCCAGACGGTGCGCCGGCTGGAGATCCGCGCCCAGGACGGGCGCCTGCTGGATCCGGAAGATACCGTGGTGCAAAAGACCACGCCGGGCGCCTAGGCGGCCGCCGGCCACTGCCCCGTCGCCAGCGCCGTCGGCGAATACGCATCGAACTTCCAGCGCAGCGCCAGCGCGCCTGGCCGCCACACGGCGCGGCGAACGTCCACGCGCCACAGGCGCTCAGCGCCGGCAAACGTATCGATCTCGGGGCTGTCCAGAATCACTTCCGCCCGCCCCGACAACTGCAGGACGTCGCCCCGCGCGAAATCGATGAAGACGAGGCCCGCGCGCGGGTTCGCCATCAGATTGCCCAGCGTATTGAAGAAGCGGTTGCCCGAAAAATCGGGGATGGTGAGGACATTGCCGTCCACCCGCACGAACCCCGGCTTGCCGCCGCGATGTGACACGTCCACGGCACGGCCCGCGCCGCCCTCAACGTCCACGTAGCTGGCGACAAAGAACGTATCAGAGGCCGCGATCAAGGCGCGTGCCGCATCGTCCAGCCCATCGCGTTCGCGCGGCGTACCGGGAAAGCGCAGCGACGGCGCACGCGAAAAGTGGAAATCGCGCGACTGGATGTACTGCGGGCAGTTGCCGAAGGATTGCGCGACGGCAACGTCGAATCGCTTGCCGTCCCAGGCCGCAACCCGGCCGTTCATGCGGTTGCGGCGCCGGGTATGCAGCTCGATACCCAGCAGGCCCACCGCCCGGTCCGGGCCCAGGCCGGCCAGCAACGGATCGTCGGCATCCGGCACGGCCGCCACGCGCAGGGTGTGCGGGTCTGGCGACACGGCAAATCCCGGCAGCCCTTCCAGCACGCCCGCCCACGGGTCGCCCCGGTCGTCCACCGTGCCCATCACCAGGAAGGGCAATTGCGCGAAAAACTCCCGGTGCTGGTCCGGCATGTAGTCGCGCACGACCTTGGGGCCGATCTGCGCCATGCGCTCGGCCACGCCCGCGCGGGTTTGCAGCAGCCGTTCGCCGACGTGCCAGGGCGGCGCGACACGGATAGGATCGGAAGCGTTCATGATGCGTTCCTTGGCCGGCACGAGGCCGGCATTCAAGCCGCCAACAGGCCGGCGGCCGTGCTGGCCATCGGCACGAAGCGCGGCAGGTTTTCGATGCGAGCCAACCACGCTCGGACATGCGGATAGTCCGCCAACGACACGTTGCCCTCCGGCGCGTGCGCCACGTAGGCATAGCAAGCCACGTCTGCGATGGTCGGGGCCGCGCCCGCTAGGAAGTCGCGCTGCGCAAGCTCGCGATCCATGACGGACAGCAAGGCATGCGCGCGCGCCAACGTAGCGTCCACGTCGAACGACGCACCGAATACGGTCACCAGGCGGGCCGCCGCCGGGCCACCGGCCAAGGGGCCTGCGGCCACCGACAGCCAGCGCTGCACCTGCGCCGCCCCGGCCGCATCCTCGGGCAGCCACGCGCCGCCGCCGTAGCGCTTGGCCAGGTAGACGAGGATGGCGTTGGAATCCGCGACCACCACGCCGTTGTCGTCGATCACCGGCACTTGGCCGAACGCGTTCATTGCCAGGAATTCAGGACGCTTTTGTTCCGCCTGGCGCAGGTCCACGTCGACGCGGTGATGCGGCACCTCCAGCAGGGACAGCATCAACGCGACGCGATGCGCGTGGCCGGACAAGGGGAAGCTGTAGAAGGTCAACGGAGCGGTAGCCATGCGAAGTTCTCAAGTGGGTGGATCGTGCCTCCATCTTGGCCCCGTATGCGCCAAACGAGAACAGCCAGCGGCCGCAAGACACTCTTGCAGTCCGTGAAAGAAAGTGCGGGAAAACTCGCGTGTCAGGCGGGCAGCGTGGCCAGGTCCCGGCGCAGCGCATCCACGCAGAAATCGACGAAACTGCGCACTTTCGCCGAGCTTTTTCGGCCCTCGGGATACACCACGTGCACCGGCATGGGAGGCAGTTCGAAGTCGCGCAGCACCACCTGCAAGGCGCCGCTGGCCAAATGCCGGGCCACCTGATACGACACCACTTGCGTCAGGCCCCACCCTTCGCAAGCCGCCAGGACTGCGGCCTGGAATGACGTGACCGTCAATTGCGAATCCACGCTCAGCCGCCGGGCTTGGCCGTCCTGCTGGAAGCGCCACTGCGTGCCCCGCCCCTCCATGGCCGCGGTGATCGTGCAAAAGCGCGGCAACGCGTCCAGGTCCTTGGGTTCGCCGTGTTCCTGCAGGAAACCCGGCGCGGCGCACACCACACGGCGCACGTGCCCCACCGGCACCGCGGTCAAGGTCGAATCCGGCAAGGCGCCGATGCGTACCGCCACATCCACGCCTTCATCCAGCAGGTTCACGACGCGATCCACCAGCAAAGTGCGCACGGACACTTCACGGTGCGCGCGCAGATAGCCCAGTACCGCCGGCATCACATGCAGTTCGCCGAAGAAGGCGGGCGCCGTGATGCTGAGCGCGCCGCGCGGGGCCCCCATCACGCCCGCCGCGGCGTCGTCGGCCTGCTCCACGTCGTCCAGGATGCGGCGGCAATCGGCCGCGTAGCGTTCGCCGGCTTCGGTCAGGCGCAAGCTTCGCGTAGTGCGCACCAGCAGCAAGACGCCCAGGCGATGCTCCAGCGCCGCGACGCTGCGCGTCACCGTGGGCGCGGACATTTCCAGCCGCCGGGCGGCGGCGGCAAAGCTCCTGGCCTCGGCCACGGCCAGGAACACGGTCATTTCATGGAAGCGGTTCACGGCGGGTCTCTCCGGCCAAGGCGCGCGGGGCGCTGTCATGGATGCATTGCCGCACAATATCGCCCAACGCGGCGGCCACGGGGTCAGGCTGCGCCTGCGCCTGGTACAGCGACAGCGAAATCGACGGCAGGGCCGGCAAGCCCTGCTCGCCCGGCGCCAGCGTGCGGACCGTGGCGGGCAGGCCCAAAGGCGTGCGCACCGCCACCCCCAGACCCGCGGTAGCGGCTGCCCACAAGCCGGCCAGGCTGGGGCTGGTGAACGCGGCGCGCCAGGACAGGTTCGCCCGGTCCAGCGCCTCGGTCGCGCAATCGCGGAACAGGCACGGCGCCTCGAACGCCACCAGGGGCACATCGCCATCGTCCGTAAACACGGACGCGGCGGGCGCCGCCGGCCCGATCCAGCACATTGGAAGCTCCAGCAAACGCTCTGCATGCGGCAGGCGCGCATCATGGTCCCAGGCCAGCGCCAGATCCAGCTGCGCAAGCGCGATGCGCTCCAGCAGGTCGGCATTGCGCGCGACGCGGGCTTCGATCCTGACCTTGGGATGCGCCCGGGCGAACTGGCCCAACACCTGGGGCAGCAGCGTTTCGCCAAAGTCCTCCTGCAAGCCCAGCCGTACCCGGCCTTCCAGTTCCGCCCCGCGCACGGCACGCGACGCCTGATCGTTCAGCGCCAGCAGCCGGCGCGCGTAGGCCAGCATCGTCTCGCCCGCCTCAGTCAGCGCCAGGCCGCGGCCTTCCTTGCGAAGCAGCGGCACGCCGGCCTGCTCTTCCAGCTTCTTCAGTTGCGCACTGACGGCGGACGTGGACCGGCCAAGACGATCCGCCGCACGCCCGAAGCTGCCCAGGTCGACCCCGGCCACAAAGCTGCGCAACACATCAAGATCGAACGTGACCTGCCGCATTAATAGTCCCGATATTCAAAACTATAAAACCAAAATTTCCTGATTTTCAGAACGATAGCAGAAGCGCAGACTGACCGGGTCCTTTTCTTTTGCCCGTCGGAGCCCCGCATGTCCCCACCCTCTTGCCCCGCATTGACGATGCCTTCGGAAGCGGCACGGCCGGCCCATCGTTGGAAAGTGCTGGCGGTCGGCGTCGCCGCCAACGCCGCCTTTTCGGCCGCGGCGGCCGGCCTGCCCACGACGGCGGTGTTCATGCGTTCGGGCTACCGGCTGGACAACGACCAGTTGGGCCTGGCCTTGGGGCTGCTGGGGTTGGGCGTGGCGCTGTTCGAGTTGCCCTGGGGCTTGCTGACCGACCGCTGGGGCGACCGCCCGGTGCTCTTGAGCGGCCTGGGCGCCACGGCTGCGGCGTTGGCCTGGATGGGCATTTTTGCCGCGCCCACGGCGGCCGGGGTGCCCAGCCTGTGGCTGCTGGCGCTGGGGCTAGTGCTGGTCGGCAGCCTGGGCGGCAGCGTCAACGGCGCCAGCGGGCGGGCCGTGATGGCCTGGTTCGACGAAGGCGAGCGCGGCCTGGCGATGAGCATCCGCCAAACCGCGGTGCCGTTGGGCGGCGGCCTGGGCGCGCTCCTGCTGCCGTGGCTGGCGGCGCACGCGGGCTTTGGCGCGGTGTTCGGCGCGCTGAGCCTGATGTGCGGCGTGGCCGCCGCGCTTGCCGCAGGCTGGTTGCGGGAACCGGGACGCGCCGGCCCTGCCTCGACCCGCTCGACCGCCCCGGCGCGCCCGGCCGCCTCGCCGCTGCGCGATGGCCGCGTCTGGCGGGCCGCCGTCGCGATCGGCGTCATGTGCAGCCCGCAATTCGCGGTGTTGACGTTCGCCACCGTGTTCCTGCACGACTTCAGCCAGGCGGGCATCGGCACGGTGACGGGCGTGATGGTCGCCGTGCAACTGGGCGCCATGGTGGCGCGTATCGCGGCCGGGCGCTGGACGGATCGCCATGGCGACCGGCGCGCCTTCCTGCGCCGCTGCACCTGGCTGAGCTGCCTGCTGTTCGCGGCGCTGGGCGCCGTGGCCTGGGCAGTCGACGGCGCCCCGGGCCGCCCGGGCGCCATGTTGACGACCGCCAGCCTGCTGGCGGCGGCAGGCATCTGCGCGTCGGCCTGGCACGGCGTGGCCTATACGGAATTGGCCACCTTGGCAGGCGCCTCGCGCGCTGGCACCGCGCTGGGCATGGCCAACAGCTGCGTCTACCTGGGCCTGTTCCTGACGCCGCTGGCCATTCCGCACGTGGTCGCGGCCAGCTCGTGGCCGGTGACCTGGGTGATCGCCGGGCTTTGCATGTTGGCGGCACTGCCGCTGCTTCCCCGGCCCGTGCCTCGGTCCGCGCTCACCCCCAAGGCGCTGGAACCGGCGCCGCGCGCTACCCCAGAAACTCCTGGCTCAACCAACCCAGGAACGCCTTGACCGGGGGGTGCCGTTCGCGGCCCGGCGCGCACAGCGCGGTGTAGGCGGACCCAGCCACGCGCACGTCAGGCCGATACGCCGCCAGCGTGCCGGCGGCCACGCTGTCCGACACCATGACGGAACTGGCCAGCACCAGGCCCTGCCCGGCAATCGCCGCCTGCAGGGCGTAATGCTCTTCCGTGTACGCATGCACCGCCGCCGGCTTGCGCCACGACGGCAAGCGCGCCGCGTCGCACCACGCCTGCCAGCCCAGGTCATACAGCTGGGAATCGCGCCAGTGCACCGTTACTAGCGCTGGCGCGCGTTTTCCTGCCTGCGCCACCATCGAAGGCGCGCCGTATACGCCAAACGACTCCGGCAGCCGGCACGCGGCGTGCAAGGCCGGATAGGCATGCGGGCTGTAGCGGATCGCGACATCCACGCTGGCGTCCTGCAGCAAGTCCACGGGATCAGCGTTGGCGTTCAGGCGCAACTGGTATTGCGGATAGGCGTCGTAGAAGCGCCCCAGCCTGGGCACCAGCCACAGCGCCGCGAAGGAATGCGTAGTGGACACCGTCAACGCGCCCGAGGCCGGCGCCGGCCGCAAGGCGTCCAGCGTTTGCGCCACATCCAGCAAGGCGCCGTGCACGCTGACGAAAAGGCGCGCGCCCTTGTCGGTCAGCCGCACGCCGCGCGGCACGCGGTCGAACAGCGCGAACCCCGCCTGCCGTTCCAACACCTTGATCTGGTGCGACACCGCGGTGGGCGTCACCGCAAGTTCGGCAGCAGCCAGCTTGAAACTGCGCAGCCTGGCCGCCGCTTCAAACGTACGCAGCGCCGTGACCGGAAGGTTGGCAAACATGAAGGGGCCCTATACATGAAATGAATTCATCATAACCAAGGAATCGTCATTTGTCGCGGCGTCTTGTCCTCCCTACATTGACGGTCAAGCATGAACCACGCATGCCGAATCCAAGGATCCCAACATGAATTCAAATCATCAAGAAAAAAAGCTGCTCATTCTGGTGGGCAGCCCCCGGCGCGACGGCAACAGCGCAGCCCTGGCCGCGGCCGCGCAACGCGGCGCCGACGCGGCCGGCACCGCCACTACCCTGCTATTCCTGGACGATTACATCCAGGGCTTCCTGCCCGACCTGCGCCACGGTTCCGCCCCGGCCGACCGCTACGGCGAACTGTTCGGCGAGTATTTCCTGCCTGCCGACGGCGTCCTGATCTGCACGCCTGTGTATTGGTACGGGATGTCCGCGCAGGCCAAGGCGTTCTTCGACCGTTCCTTCACCCATTACGCGGGTTCGGGCCCGGAGCCGGAACGGGTCAAAGCCGCCATGACCGGCAAGCGCCTGGGCCTGACGGTCGTGTCCGAGGAAACCTATGCCGGCGCGGCGCTGGGCATCGTGCATCAGGTGCAGGAATACGCGCGCTACACGCATTCGGACTTTGTCGGCTATGTGCACGGCGCAGGCAACAAGCGCGGAGAAGTCGCTGCGGACCCGCGCCAACCGCTGCTGGCAGCCGAACAACTGGGCGCCGCCTTTTTCACGCGCAAATACTCCGACTACCGGATGGAGACGCCCCGCGCTCACAACGTGTGGGACGCGCCAGCCCGTTGCAGCACGCCGGGGGTGCTGCCGTAGACCTGCTTGAAGACACGGGTCAGGTGCGCTTGATCCGCAAACCCCACCGCATGGGCCGCCTGCGCCAGCGGCAAGCCATCGCGCAACAGCACCCGCGCCCGCGCCACCCGCCAATTGCGCAGCCAGGCCTGCGGCGGCAGGCCATAGCGGCGGGCAAACTGCTTGACGAGCGTCGTGCGATGGCGGTCCTGCGCCTGCGCCAGCGCTTCCAGATCCGGCGCGCAGGACGGATCGGCGGCCATGCGTTCGCGCAGCAAGGCGCAGACGTCGGGTGCATCGGTCAAGGCCGGGTCGCCGGCGCCGGCGTGCGCAGCCAGCAGCCCGAATAAGGCGGCGGACAGGCGTTCGCGGCGCGCCGGGTCGGGAATCGGGTCCGGCGTCAGCGCGGCCAGCCATTGCGTGCACAGGCCTGGCGCCGTGATGACGGGCCCCGGCAAACGCGCGCCGTCGGCGAACAAGGCGCGCGCGTGGTCGTCGAACCACTGGGCGTCGATGTACGCCATGCGATACGTCAACGGCGCGGCCGAGGTGCCGCCGGTATGGACCTGGCCAGGCGCGATCACCACCAGGTCGCCCTCGCTGGCGGCATGAGCCTGGCCATGTACCGTGAAGGTGCAACGGCCGTGCTCGATGGCGCCGATGGACCAGGCGTCGTGGAAATGTGGCGCATAGCGATAGGCGCGCAAATCCGCGATCAGCACGTCGCCGGGCAGGCCGGCGCCGCAATGCCAGATGTGTCGAGAAACCGCCATGATGCCTTCAGGCTGTGGCTAGCTGAAATAGTGCCCGTCCGAGGTCAGGGAACGGGCCAGCAGCCACGCGTTACGAGGATTCTCCCCCACCCGGCGGATGGCGTACGGCCACCAGTCGCCGCCGAACGGAAGATAGACCCTGACGTTATAGCCCAAGCCGCGCAGCGCCAGTTGCCAGTCGGGGCGCACGCCATAGAGCATTTCGAATTCGAAGCCATCGGGCGGCCACCCGCGCTCGCGCGCCAGCGTCATGATCGCGCCGGCCAGGCGGTCGTCATGCGTGCCGAAGACGGGATGGAAACCCGCGTCGCGCGCCTCGCGCGACAGCATGATGGACGCCGCGTCCAGATACGCCTGATCGATGCCCGCGCGACCCGCGTGATCCAGCGCGCGCTCAGGAAACGCGCCTTTCACCAGGCGCAGCGAAGTCCGTTGCCGGATCGCCCACGTCAGGTCTTCCGGCGTGCGCCGGCGCCGCGCCTGCAAGGTCAGGCCGACAGGCAGGCCAGTTTCCTGCAAGCTGCGGTGCAGTGCGCAGGTGCGGTCGCGGATGGCGGCGTCTTCCATGTCCAGCACCATCCAGTCCTGCCCGCCGCGCGCGGCCCGCGACACCGCCGCGGCGATGCGCCGGGCGTTGTCTTCGCCGCGCGCATCGCTGTCCATATAGCCGATGGCGGTGGGATCCACGGAAACGTGCACGTCCAGGCCCGCCCTGCCCAGCGCGTCGCAGGCGTCGATGGCCTGCGCCACGTTGTGTTCGATGGCGGCCGGGTCCGCCACGTATTCGCCCAGATAGAAGAGCGACGCCCGGATGCCGTGCGCGTCGCGCAAGCGCAAGGCGGTCTGGACGGCGGCCTCCACATCCGCGCCGCCGACGAAACGGCGCGCCAGTGACGACCGGGCGGCCATCGCCCGCATCGCGCGGCCCATCATGGGGCTGCGCGCCAGCGCGATGGTGGTTCTTTGGAAAAGGCTCATGGGCGCTCCCGCTAAAGCACCGCACTATCGCGCGACGGGAAGCGCCTGTATTGAACGCCCGTGAATCAGCGGTCGGGGGCCGGTTGACCCTGCAAGCAGCCCCGCACTGACCCTAGACCTTGCCAGCCGCCAAGGCCCGGGTGGGCGCCCGGCCGAACAGTGGACGCTGCACCGTCTGCGCCAGGAGCACGCCCGCCAGCGTCACCGCCCCGCCCAGCAGGTGGTATCCGTGCAACTGCTCGCGCAGCATCACAAATGCCGCCAGCGCCGTGAACAAGGGCAGCAGGTTGATGAAAATGCTGCAGCGGGTGGGGCCCAGCCGGTGCACGCCCTCGATCCACAGGTACGACAGCAACACCGACGAAAAGATGCCGGCATAAAGGATCAGCGGAATGGTGTTCACGTCCAACGCAGCCTGCGCCGCCGGCACGCGCAGATAGAGCGGCAGCATGTAGAGCAGCGCGAAGATCGACTGCACGAACGTGGATTGCCAGGCGGGAACCGGCACCTTCCAGTGGCGCAGCAGCACCCCGTACAGCGCATAGGACATGGCGGCCAGCAGCATCAGCCCGTCGCCCACATGGATGCCGTGCTGGAACACGCTGAGCATGTCGCCCTGCCCCACCAGGTACAGCAGCCCCAGAAACGACAGCACCCCGCCCGCGGCCATGCCCAGCGTCAGGGGATCGCGCAGGATGACGACGCTAAGCAGCATGCTCAGCAACGGAATCAGCGCCGTCAGGATGGCCATGTTGGTGGCGGTGGTGGTTTCAGCCGCGCGGTAGGACAGGGCCTGGAACACCGCCGACGACAAGGCGCCGTACAACGCCAGCTTGGGCCAATGCCGCAGGATGACCTTGCGGTTGCGCCAGGCCGGACGGGCCGTGAACAGGCCCATCAGTACCAAGGCCAGCACCAGGCGGTAGAACGTGATTGCCGTGGGCGAGATGGCGCTGGCGGCCATCTTGGACACGATGACATTGCCCGCCCAGAACAGGATGGCGAACAAGGGGAACAAATAGGACATGATGAATGCGCTCGCAGGAGGGGGATCGGATCCCGCTGGAACCTGCCGGCAAGCCGGCGGGCGCTGCGGGATGACCGCTATCCTATTGAGCGTGCGCGGGTCCGTCTGCCGATGAAAAGGCAGCTGCTATCGCGAAATGGACATGCCGACCTCGCCGGCCGACGCATTCACGGCCGGAACGGCGCGGGGTCCAGCGGCAGTTCCAATCCCGCCATCTGGGCCGTCAGCAAGGCCGCGCTGCCGCAGGCCAAGGTAAAGCCCAGCGCCCCTTGGCCGATGTTCAGCCACAGATTGTCGGCAGCTGCAGCGCGCCCGATCAGCGGCTTGCCGGTAGGCGTGGCGGGGCGCAGGCCTGCCCAGGGAATGGCCTGGCGCAAGTCGAGGGAAGGAAAGGCCTCATGCACCTGGCGCTTCAACAAGTCCACGCGCGCCGAATCGATGTCCGCATTGGCGCTGCCGATATCGACCATGGCTGCGATCCGCAGCACGCCACCCACGCGGGCATAGACGATGCGCCGCTCATAGTCCGTCACGCTGATGCGCGGCGCGACGGCGTCGTCATCCGACAGCGGCACGCTCAGGCTGTATCCCTTAAGCGGATACAAAGGCACATCCTGCCCCAGCGGCTTGAGCAGGGCGCGCGTGCCGATGCCGGTGGCAAGCACCACGGCGTCGGCGCCGATGTCGCCCTCGCGGGTGTTCACCGCCACGATGCGACGGCCTTCGCGCTGCAGGCCGGCCACCGGATTGGACATGACGCATTCCACATTGCCCAGCGCCTGCAGGCGGTCGAACAAGGCTTCGGTGAACTGGCGGCAATCGCCCGCCTCTTCGCTGGGGGTGTAGATGGCGCCGGCCAGCTTGTCGCCCATGGCGGCCAGCGCGGGTTCCATCGCCAGCGTCTGCGCGGCGTCCAGCACCTGCTGCTCCGCGCCATGCCCGGCCTGATACGCCACCAGCGCGCGCGCCTTGTCCAGCAGGGCCGCGCTGCGGTAGGCAATCAGCTTGCCGTTTTTCAAATGGCCAAAATCCAGGTCCTCCTGCGCCAGCAAGGTATGCATGACGTCGCGGCTCAGGTAGGACAGCCCCAGCAGCTGCGCGGTCGAGGCCTTCGCGACCGACGCCCGGCAGGCCAGGGCGAACTGCAGGCACCACCGCCATTGATGGGGGTCCAGCCGGGGCCGGAAACGCAGCGGGGAATCCTCGCGCAGCAACCAGCCGGGCACGCTGGGCAGCACGCCCGGCCCTGCCAGCGGCGCGACATAGCTATAGCTGAGCTGGCCGCCGTTGGCGTAGCTGGACACCTCGGCCGGCCGCGCCTGGCTGTCGACCAGCACCACATCGTGACCCTGGCGCGCCAGGAAATAGGCGGACGTCACACCGACAACGCCCGCACCGATTACGCAAACGCGCATACCTGAATCCTGAAAGAAGTCTGCCTACTACCCCTACCCGGGGCACTTTTGCATTGGGAAGCCCCAAGACAAAAGACGGGGAACAGCCTCTATTCTGGAACGCCTGCCGGGAACGCGGCAAATGCCAAAGCCGGCAGCATCCATAACAAAACGTCATGGCCCGCCTAGGCGGCGCGGTGCAGCTTGATGATGGCCGCCGCCGTGGGGTCGCGCACCAGGTCGGCCAGCGTATAGCCGTTCAGCGCGTCGTAGAAGGCATTGAGCGTTTGCGCCAGCACGCCTGCCAGGCGGCAGGAACCGTCCAGCGCACAGGGCGGCTCGCGGCAATCGATCAGCGGGCCCTGCTGTTCCAATTCGCGGATCAGGTCGCCCACGCGGTACGCCGACGCAGGGCGCGCCAGGCTCAGGCCGCCGCCCTTGCCGCGCGACGTGCTGACCCATTCCCGCTGCGCCATGAAGTGCACCACCTTCACCAAGTGATTGCGGGACACGTCGAAACGCCCCGCGATCTCCGGGATGGTGACGGCGGCAGGCCGGTCGCGGCATTGCGTCAGATACATCAGCACGCGCAAGCCGAAGTCGGTGAATCGGGTCAGTTGCATAGGATGGAAGACAGGTTGCCTGGCGGCCCAGGCAGATCAGGCCGCCAGGATACACCGGTCAGGCCGGCGCGCCGCCACTGCCGAAGGCCTCGGCGTGGATGCGGTCAGGACCCACGCCCAGCGCCAGCAACGCTTCGCGCTGCGCCAGCATGAACGGGGCCGGACCACACAGGTAGTAGTCCGCGCCGGGCACGATGACCTCGTCGCGGATGGCCCGCAAGTCCAGCCGGCCGGCGTGGTCGTAATCGCGTCCCGGCTCGTCGTCGTGGCCGACCTCTTCGTAGAACACGGCCTTGCGCACATTGCCCCGTTCGGCGGCGATGCGGTTGACGTGGTCCTTCATGGCATGCACCGACCGGTTGCGGCAGCCGTGCACGAAGCGGATCTGGCGCTCATCGTTGTTGCGCACCAGATGATTCAGGATCGACACCATCGGCGTCAGCCCCACCCCGCCGCTCAGCAGCACGACGGGCGCATCGCTGTCCGCTTTCAGATGGAAATCCCCCTGCGGCGGCGCCACGTCCAGCACGCCGCCCTCTTCCAGGCGATCGTGCAAAGCATTGGACACGCGTCCCGCGGGCGTCTGCGCACCGGCCGGTTCGCGCTTGACCGAAATGCGCAGGCGATCCTGCCCGGGCGCATCCGACAAGCTGTATTGGCGGGGCTGCATCAAGCCCAGTTCAGGCACGTAGATGCGCACCGACACGTATTGCCCCGGCTGATAGGCAGGCACCGCGCCGCCGTCGGAAGGCGCCAGGTAGAAAGAGGTGATTTCAGCGCTTTCGACCTGCTTGCCCACCACGCGGAACGCCCGCCAGCCCGTCCAGCCGCCGGGCTTACCGGCCGATTCGGCGTACAGGCGCGCCTCTTCGGCGATCAGCAGATCCGCCAATTGGCCATAGGCGGCGCCCCAGGCGTCGACCAGTTCGTCGGTCGCGGCCTCGCCCAGCACCTCGCGGATGGACGCCAGCAGGTGCTTGCCGACGATGGCGTAGTGCTCGGGCCGGATGCCCAGGCTGACGTGCTTGTGCACGATGCGGGTCACCACCGGCATCAGTACGGAGGGGTCGTCGATGTGTTCGGCGTAGGCCGTCACCGCGCCCGCCAGCGCGTGCTGCTGCTGGCCGCCGGCCTGGTGGGCCTGGTTGAAGACGTGCTTCAACTCGGGATTGTGGTCGAACATGCGTGCATAGAAATGGCGCGTCAGCGCCACGCCATGCGTCTTGAGGACGGGGGCCGTGGCTTTGACCAGTGCACGGATTTGGGGGCTCAACATCAGGTGCTCCTTGGGTTGCGAGCGAACTCGCTTTTAAACATGCATTTATAATACATCTTTAAAAGCGGGCGGCAAAACGCTACCCATCCCGCGCCGGCCTGCCCGGTTTACACTGGCGGATTGCCGCAACACCACACAAAAGGTTCACCCATGAGCACTGCTACGCTCAAAGCCCGCCTCTCTGATTCCGTCAAGGACGCGATGCGCGCCAAGGCCGCCGAGCGCCTGACGACGCTGCGTTTCCTGCTGGCAGCCGTCAAGCAGAAGGAAGTGGACGAACGCCGCGACCTGACCGACGCCGAGATCACCGCCATCATCGAAAAGCAGGTCAAGCAGCGCCGCGAGTCGATCGCCGCGTTCGAACAGGCCGGCCGCACGGAAACGGCGGATCAGGAAAAGGCCGAAATGGCCGTGCTGCAGGAATTCCTGCCGCAGGCCGCATCGCCTGAAGAAGTGGCTGCCGCCATCGACGCCGCCCTCGCCGGAGTGGCCGCGCAAGGCGTGACCGGTGCGCCCGCGATGGGCAAGGTCATGGCGCTGCTCAAGCAAGCCCTGGCCGGCCGTGCCGACATGACCGCCCTGTCCCAGCAAGTGAAGGCCCGCCTGGCCTGATCCGAAGCGGGCAGTTAGAACGCGCCGCCGAACAGATCCGGCTGGCGCGCCTGCTCGGCGGGATCGGCAAAATTGCTCATCCCCACTCCTGCCAGCCGGTACAGGGTTTCCGGCGGCAATTCCACGCGTTCGCACAGCAGCTTGGCCACGGCGGCAAGTTCCGCCGCCGATCCCGGCGGATTCGGGCTGGTCTGGCTGCGCGTCAGGATGCGGAAACGGTCGGTCTTCAACTTGAGCACCACCGTCCGCCCCAGCGCGCCCTTCTTCAGCGCCTGGTCCCACACCCGGTCGGCCATGCGGTCGATGGCGTCGCCCAGCGCGTCCAGCCGGATGTCTTCCGAAAACGTCGTCTCCGCGGACACCTGCTGCAACGGCTGGTCGGTCTGCACCTCGCGCTCGTCGATGCCGCGCGCCAATTCGTACAGGCGCCTGCCGTAACGGCCGAAGTAGTGTTCAAGCTCTTCCGCGCTGTGCGTGGCCAGGTCGCCCACGGTGTGGATGCCCAGTTGCTCCAGACGGGCCTGCGTCACCTTGCCCACGCCGGGCACCTTGCGCACCGGCAAGGGCTGCAAGAAGTCCAGCACCTTGCCCGGCCGGACCACGAACTGGCCATCGGGCTTGTTCCAATCAGACGCGATCTTGGCCAGGAACTTGTTGGGCGCAATGCCCGCTGAGGCGGTCAGCCCGGTCTCTTCCCGGATCTGGTGGCGGATGACCTGCGCCACTTCCGTGGCCGACGGCAGCCCGCATTTGTTGATCGTCACGTCCAGGTAGGCCTCGTCCAGCGACAGCGGTTCGATCAGGTCGGTATGGCGGGCGAATATCTGGCGGATCTGGCGCGACACCTCGCGATAGCGGTTGAAATCCGGCGGTACATAGATAGCCTGCGGGCAAAGCCGTTCCGCGCGGACCGCGGACATGGCCGAATGGATGCCGAAGCGCCGGGCTTCGTACGACGCGGCGCACACGACCGAACGCGGGCCGGTCCAGGCCACGACCACCGGCTTGCCACGCAGTTCAGGGTTGTCGCGCTGCTCCACGGACGCGTAGAACGCATCCATGTCCACATGCACGATCTTGCGCATAAGTTCAGACATTCCGCTTGGGGACAAGAGGCCGGCCCGGCGATGCGCTGGCGGCCACTGCAAAAAAATATATTATGACCGGCTGATCCCGCTTTCCCATTCCGCCCACAACCGATCCATGACCGCAACTGCCCAAACCGATTACTTTGGCCTGACGATACCCTTCATGACCTTTATCGGCCTGGTGCCCGAGAGCATCGCGCCGGCTTACGCCCGCACCTCGCTGCCCTGGCGCGAAGACCTGACCAACAGCCGCGGCGACGTGCATGGCGGCACGCTGATGAGCGTGCTGGACTTCACGCTCAGCGCCGCCGCCCGCGGCTCGGCCGACGCCACCGAAGGCATGGCCACCATCGACATGAACACCACGTTCCTGTCGCCCGGCACGGGCAACCTGGTCATCGAGGCGCGCTGCCTGCGCCGCGGCGCGTCCATCGCCTTCTGTGAAGGCGACATCCGCCGCGCCGATGGCGAACTGGTCGCGCGCGCGACCGCCACCTTCAAGATCATCCGCCGCCGTCCGGGCGGCGATTGATCCGGGCGCCTCGCTGCGGCCCGCCTACTTCGGCAAGTCGCGCGACGGCTTGACCGGCGGCCGCGGATCCAGCGGCATATAGGTGCTGCACGAGGTGATGCTGTAGTAGATGGCGTCCTGCATCGCGCGCATCGCCGCCGCGTCCCAGGTGCCCTTGCCCCACATCACGATGCGCACGTCGGTGCTTTTCTCACCGGCGGCCTTCAGGTCGACGCGCGTCATTTCATTGTCGGTATACGGCGCCAGCACGCGCACGATGGCCGACTGCGCGCCTTCATTCAGGTCAGAGACCACGCGGTAGGCGTTGTCCGTGCTGCGCAGGCAGTTGTTCGACTGCCGGATCACTGCGGCGTAGGCATCATTGAAGGCGACCGGCGCCTTGAACTCGCTGTGCGGCGACGTGCCGTCCTGCGAAATGCCCAGCGAGCACCCCGCCAGGCCCAGCGCCAGCGCCGATGCCGCGACCAGATTCCTGTACATGTAATTCTCCAGATGAATTGCCGCGATTATCCCGCAAACCGCCAGGCGGCATAAGTGGGGCCGGTTCGACACTGCCCGCGCGACTATGGCATTATCGACGAGCCGTCGGCGCCCGGCGCCGGCAGGCACCGTAGTCCGCCAATGCCCAAGACGTAAGGCATTGAAATCACGGAGGTCTCCCCTTGTTTTCATTCATGACGCGCACCGTTCTCGCCGCCAGCATCGTCGGCACCACACTGGGCGGCTGCGCCACCCCGCCGCCCCCTCGCGCCTATCCCCTGAAAGATTTCTTCCGCAATCCGGAACGCGGCTTCTTCCGCCTGGCCGAAGACGGCCAGACCCTGGCCTTCATGCAGCCCACCAGCGTGGATGGCAACCCGGCCCGCATGAACATCTATGTGCAGCCTCTGGAAGGCAGCAAGCTGGTGGGCGAGCCCCGCCAACTGACCAGCGAAACCGCCCGCGACATCAGCAATTATTTCTGGAAGGGCGGCGACGTCGTCCTCTACCAGAAGGACTTCGGCGGCGACGAGAACTACCACGTGCTCGCCGTCAACGCCAAGACCGGCAAGATCACCGACCTGACCCCGTATGAAGGCGCCCGCGCCAGCATCGAAGACGACCTGGAAGACGATCCCGACCACGTCCTGATCAGCCACAACCAGCGCAACCCCGAAGTCTTCGACGTCTACCGCGTCAACGTGCACACCGGCGCCGCCGTGCTGGTCGCGCAGAACCCGGGCAACATCGTCGGCTGGCAGACGGACCACGCAGGCAAGGTGCGCGCCGCCGTCACCAGCGACGGCCTGAACACCACCCTGCTCTACCGCGACGACGAAGCATCGGAATTCCGCCCGCTGATCACGACCGACTACCGCACCAGCGTCAGCCCGTCGTTCTTCACCTTCGACGACAAGAAGCTTTACGCACTGAGCAACCGCGGCCGCGACAAGTTGTCGCTGGTGGTCATCGATCCCGCCAAGCCCGACGCTGAAGAAGAAGTCTTCACCCCCGACACCGTCGACCTGGACGGCGCGGGCTACTCGCGCAAGAGGCGCGTGCTGACCTTGGCCGCCTACCAGACCGACAAGCCGCAATTCAAGTTCTTCGACGCCCAGTCCGAAGCGCTGTTCAAGACGCTGTCGGCAAAGCTCTCGGGCTACGAGATCGCGCTGCAAGGCTCCAACCGCGACGAAAACAAGTTCATCGTCGCCGCCTACAACGACCGCACGCCGGGCTCGCGCTACATCTATGACGCCACCACCGACACGCTGACCAAGCTGGCCGACATCAACCCGGCCATCCCGGAAGCGGACATGGCGCACGTGCGCCCGATCAGCTATCAAAGCCGCGACGGCCTGACCATCCACGGCTACCTGACGCTGCCCGCCGGGCGCGATCCCAAGAACCTGCCTTGCATCGTGAACCCGCACGGCGGCCCGTGGGCACGCGACGGCTGGGGCTACAACCCCGAAACGCAGTTCCTGGCCAACCGCGGCTTCTGCGTGCTGCAGATGAACTTCCGCGGTTCGACCGGCTACGGCCGCGCCTTTTGGGAAGCCAGCTTCGGGCAATGGGGCCTGAAAATGCAGGACGACATCACTGACGGCGTCCAATGGCTGATCAAGGAAGGCATCGCCGACCCCAAGCGCATCGGCATCTACGGCGCCAGCTACGGCGGCTACGCCACCCTGGCCGGCGTGACCTACACGCCAGACCTCTATGCCGCCGCAGTGGACTACGTGGGCGTGTCGAACCTGTTCACGTTCATGAAGTCCATTCCGCCGTACTGGAAGCCCATGCTGGACAAGATGCAGGACATGGTGGGCCATCCGGAGCGCGACCACGACCGTCTGGCGGCCACCTCGCCGGCGCTGCATGCGGACAAGATCAAGACGCCGCTGTTCATCGCGCAGGGCGCCAAAGACCCCCGCGTGAACAAGGATGAAAGCGACCAGATGGTCAAGGCGCTGAAGGCCCGCGGCATCGAAGTGGAATACATGGTCAAGGACAACGAAGGCCACGGATTCCACAATGACGAGAACAAGTTCGAGTTCTACGAAGCGATGGAGAAGTTCCTGACGGAACACCTCAAGCCCTAGCCTGCTGTTGAAAGGAACCTCGGACCGGCCCTAGTCGCCCGAGGCTTCCTGAGCGGCCAACGGCGCGTTGGCCGCCACACCCCCCACCTGCACCCGGCCCGTGCCGCGCCCGGAAAATGCCATTTCCACGCGGTCGCGGCCTTGCTCCTTGGCGCGGTACAACGCCACATCGGCGCGCGCCAGGATCCCGTCGGCGCTGTCGCCCGGCTGGTAGGACGCCAGGCCGCCGCTGGTGGTCATCTGCACTTCGCCTCCCTGCAAATACAGCGGCGTATCCCGCAAGGCATCGCACACCCGCTGCGCGTGGATCAATGCCCGCGCCGGATCACAGTCGTACATCAGCAGCACGAACTCTTCGCCCCCCAGCCGGCCAAAGCGGTCAGAGCTGCGCACCGCGTTTTGCACGACCTGCGCATAATGCCGCAGCGCCGTGTCCCCGGCCGCGTGGCCGTAGCGGTCGTTGATGGACTTGAAATGGTCGATGTCCAGCACCAGCACCGCCAACTGGCCGCCCATGCGGCTGCACCGCTGCAATTCGTGGTCCAGTTCATCCAGGATGCTGCGCCGGGAATACGCGCGGGTCAGGCTGTCGAACGTCAGCGCGGCCTGCATCTGTTCCGACAGGCGGGTCTGGATCAGCAGCAGCAAGGCCAGGAACAACGCGGGCACGGTGACCGATCCGCAGACAATGAAGAACAGCCCCCAGGATGACGGTTGCAGCAGCGAGACAGGCGGCGCCAGGCCAGCGCCGTAGAGCACCGCGCGCACTGCATGCAGGCCGGCCAGGCCGAAGGTCGCCAACATCAGGTAAAGCGTCACGCCGCGCGTCTGGATCTCGGTGCGCTGCTGGTAAATCACCCAGCCCGCCATTGCCATGTACGCGCACGTGTAGACCGAAAACAGCACCATGCGTCCGACCAGGTTGTCCTCGCCGTACAGCATTACGGCAAACGCCAGCAGACACATCGCACTGATACCCAGGGTGCGCACGATGTGCGGGGGCAGGCCGAAGAACTGGCGCAGGCCCACATAGACCAGGCCCACCGCGCACACCCACGCCGCGTTCGACGCCATCACATAGACGCCTGCGGCAACGAACTCGGCCGACGCATACGACAGCAGGGACACCACGGCCAGCGCGTTGGCTGCGATGAACGCCTGGACGCCGCCCACGCCGCGCGCCTGGAACGGCAGCAGCAGCGGCAAGGCCAACGCCGTGGCCAGCCCCCACATCAGGAAGAACAAGGAAGTCGTCATGGTTTTTGCCGGGTCGCGCCTTCAGGCGTTTGCCGTCGCTTGGAATTGCCGTTGCACTGGGTTCGTAAGTGGAGACGCGTTACACGTCAGCATTTTTGATGCTTTTTGTTACCAGAAGGACAAATAGACGCACAGCACGCAAGACGGCCAAGAGCCGTCGCGAGACGAATGCGATTTATCCAGAACCTTTACCAGCCGCGCCAGGACGATTGCACGGTATGCGACGAAGAATACGCCAAGGGCAACGCGTCAGGATCATCCTTTGCAGTAATTGACAGTTGAATTTGCGGAAAACCCCTACAGTCCCATCTGTCGCAGGAGCCGCAAGAAGCCCCTCGACCACGCCCTACGGGCGTGGCGCGTACTAGCCATGCACCGCCTCAGCGCGCGTGCGAAGGTCCCCGTAGCGGGCGCCGCGCAGTCCAAACCACATGTTCGCTTCCCTTCCCGAGGGCGCCCCGCGCGCCGCTCGAGTCGCTGCCGGTTCTGCCGCCAGCGCGCCCCCAGGGCGGCGGAGCCATGAACATCCCTAGTCGCAACTGCGGAAGTACAACAGATGCAAGATAGAGGACCCAAGCAACCCCGGGTTGCCCGAACGACATTGCGCCGACTGGCCGCCTGCGCCGCCCTGGCGCCCGCCCTGGCTCTGGCAGGACCGGCGGAGGACTACGACGCCCTGATCATCCGCGCCCGTGCCGGCGACTACGAGCCCGCGCTGGCCATGCTGCGACAGCAAGGGCCGGCCGCTGGCGCCCGCGCCGTCCACGATCACATCATCATCGCCAGCTGGGCGGGCAAGCCGGCCGAGGCCATCGCGTCCTACGAATCTCTGCCCTCCGGCACGGCGCTGCCCGGCGACGTCCAGTTGGCGGTGGGCCGCGCCTATCGCGATGAACGGCGCTGGCCCGAAGCCCTGGCCGCCTTCCGCGAAGGATTGCGCCGCTACCCCGGACAACCTGCTTTCACCGCCGGCGAAATCATGACCCTGGCTGACGCCGGCCAATTCGACCCGGCCCTGACCGCGGGCCGCAAATGGGTGGCGCGCCAATCCAAGAGCCCTGATGCGCGCCTGGCGCTGGCCTATGTCCACGCCCGCCAGGGCCAGCCCTTTGAAGCGCTGCATCAGACGGATCTGGCGCAAGGCCTTGCCCCCGATTCCCCTGCGGTGCAACGCGAGTACATCTACGCGCTGCAGCGCGCCCGCATGGCAGACACCGCGCTGGAACGCGCGCGCCAGCATGCGGACCTGTTCAATGCCGCCCAGATGCGCGGCTTCGAGGCCGATGCGCTGGCCCAGCAGGTGCGCCTGGCGGCGATGCCGACGCGCAGCGAGGCCGAACGCTTCGTGATCGCCGACCGCGCGCTGGCCCGCTACGACGTGCTGATTCCCGCCTGGCGGCAATTGGGCGACGCGGCGCGCGACGATTTGACGCGTGCCCGCATCGACCGCCTGCACGCCCTGCATGCGCGCGTGCGCATGGCCGACCTGACGCACGAGTACGAAGCCCTGGTCTCCGAAGGCGTCCGCGTGCCGCGCTATGCCTTGAACGATGTGGCGTCGGCTTATCTGTACCTGCGCCAGCCTGAACGTGCCCGCGACCTCTACCAGCAAGTCGCCGTCGACGACGCCTTCAACAATGACGATCCCGAGCAGCGGCTGGCCAACCAGACGGGGCGCTACTACGCGCTGGCCGAAGGCGAGCAATACGACGAGACGGGTGCGGTGACCGAAGCCGTGCAGTCGGGCTATGCCCCCTGGCTTTACTACAAGGGCCAGGCCACCCGCATGCCGAATGATCTGAACCTGGAAAGCAGCCAGACGCTTGCCGCCGCGCGCCTGCAAGCCGACGACACCGTTGCCGCGCAAACGAGCCTGCAAGACATGGTCGCCAACGCGCCCAACAACTCCGGCCTGCGCAGCGACCTGGCCGGCCTGTACCGCGCACGGTCGTTGCCGCGCGCCGCAGAGGCCGAACTGAAAATGGCCGAGACCCTGGCGCCTCGCAGCCTGGGCGTGGAAAACGGCCAGGGTTTCACCGCGCTGGACCTGCAGGAATGGAGGCAGGCGGAAGCGCTGTCCGCCGATACGCTGGCGCGCGCTCCCGAGAACCTGACCAGCCGCCGTCTGGCGCGCGAATGGGAAGTCCACAACAAGGCCGAATTGCGTATCAGCGGCTATCGCGGGCTGGCCTCGGACAGCCCCGTCAACGGCAACGGTGACTTCGGCATCGACGCCGTGCTCTATTCCTCGCCCATCAATTACAACTGGCGCGTGTTCGGCGGCGGCGGGTATGCGGCCGGCGACTTCGAGGAAGGCCGCGGCAACTACCGCTGGCTGCGCACCGGCGTGGAATGGCGCGGCCGCGACCTGACCGTCGAAGGCGAAGTCTCCACCAATGATTACGGCCATGGCGTGAGACCGGGCGTGCGCCTGTCGGCCGCCTACGACCTGGACGACCACTGGCAGATCGGCGGCTCGGGCGAAATCATGTCGCGCGAGACGCCGCTGCGCGCCTTGACCAACGACATCTCGTCCAACCGCCTGACGGGATTTGTGCGCTGGCGCGCCAACGAACGGCGCGAATGGACGCTGGCGGTCGCCCCGTCGCGCTTCAGCGACGGCAACCGCCGCTGGGAACTGGGCGTGAACGGCCGCGAACGCGTCTACACCGCCCCGCACCTGAAGGCGGACCTGGAACTGGACCTGTCGTCCCAGCACAACACGCGCGACGACGCGCCTTACTTCAACCCGAACGCCGACTTCATGGCGGTACCGGGCGTACGCCTGACGCATACGCTTTATCGCCGCTACGAAACCGCTTGGGAACAGATCGGCACGCTGGGCGCCGGCACCTACAGCCAGCAGGGCTACGGCACCGGCGGCGTCCTGGCGCTGGGCTACGGCCAGCGCTACCGCGCCAACGACGTGCTGGACATGGGTGCGATGGTCACTGGCATCAGCCGCCCTTACGACGGCGTGCGTGAACGCGAACTGCGCATCGTGTTCGACCTTGCCTATCGCTTCTGAACCTCCATCCGAACCTGGACCCAGAACCCGTCATGCCGCTTAACACCCCTACCCGCTTGATCCTGGCAGGCTTGCTGCTGCTGGTCATCCTGGCCCTGACCGCCTGCGCCAAGGACATCCCCGTCTTCACGCCGCCGGCCGAGCGCCCCGTGGCTCCTGCCGAGCAGGCCTGGAAGCCGGATCAATTCCTGGCGCTGGCCTATCACGACGTCGAAGACGATGATCCTGACCAGGGCTTCCTCAGCGTGCGCACCGACCGGCTGGTCGACCAGCTGGCCTGGCTGCGCGCCAACGGCTACCAGGCCGTGTCCGTCGACCAGATCCTGGCGGCGCGCCAGGGCGGCCAGCCACTGCCCGAACGCGCCGTGCTGCTGTCGTTCGACGACGGCTACCGCAGCTTCTATACCCGGGTGCTGCCTATCCTGAAAGCCTATGGCTGGCCCGCGCTGCTGGCTCCCGTTGGCGTCTGGATGGATACGCCGGCCGACAAGCCGGTGGACTTCGGCGGCAGCCCAGAGGCGCGCGATCGCTTTTTGACCTGGGACCAGATCCGCGAAATCTCGCGGTCCGGCCTGGTGGAAATCGCTGCGCACACCGACGCGTCCCACTACGGCGCCCTGGCCAATCCTCAGGGCAACACCGAACCGGCTGCGGCCATTCGCGCCTACAACGCACAGACCCACCAATACGAAACCGAAGCCCAGTTCAATGCCCGCATGGGCCGCGACGTAGCCGCCATCACCGAGAAGATCCGCCGCGTCACCGGCCACGCGCCCCGCGTCTGGGTCTGGCCATATGGCGCGGAAGGCGGCTCCACGTTGCGCATCGCGGGCGAGCACGGCTATCAGTTGGCCCTGACGCTGGAAGACGGCGCCGGGCGGTTGGGCCGCCTGATGTCCACGCCCCGGCTGCTGCTGTCCAGCGACCCGGCGTTGAAACCCTTCGCCAACAGCGTCGTCGGCATGGAAGCGAACCCCTTCATGCGGGTGGCGCACGTCGATCTGGACTACGTCTACGACCCCGATCCCGCGCAGACCGACCGCAACCTGGGTGAACTGGTGCAGCGCATCCTGGACATGCAGATCAACACCGTGTTCCTGCAGGCGTATGCGGATCCCGAAGGCGACGGCCTGGTGAAGTCGGTGTACTTCCCCAACCGCTGGCTGCCCATGCGCGCCGACCTGTTCAACCGCGCAGCCTGGCAATTGCACAACCGCGCCAACGTGATGGTTTATGCCTGGATGCCAGTGCTGGCCTTTGACCTGGACCCGTCGCTGCCACGCGTCACCCGGTGGGACCCCGAGGCGGCAGGCGCGCCGCAAGCCGACCCCGACCAATACCGCCGCCTGTCGCCCTTCGACGCCACCGTGCGCGCCCGCATCGGCGACTTGTACGAAGACCTGGCGCGCTACGCGATCTTCGACGGCCTGCTGTTCCACGACGACGCCCTGTTGTCCGATTTCGAAGACGCCAGCCCCGCAGCACTGGCCGCCTACCGCGCGGCCGGCCTGCCCGGCAGCATCGCCGAACTGCGTGCGGATCCGGACACCCTGCAACGCTGGACCCGCTTCAAAAGCCGCGCCCTGATCGATTTCACCGCCAGCCTCACGCAGCGCGTGCGGGCCGTGCGCGGGCCGCAGATCAAGACCGCGCGCAACATCTATGCGCAGCCCGTCCTGAATCCCGAATCCGAAACCTGGTTCGCGCAGAACCTGGACGACTTCCTGGGCGCTTACGACTGGACGGCCCCCATGGCGATGCCCCTGATGGAAAACGTGCCGAAGGGCAAGGAGAACGCCTGGCTGGATGCAATGGTCGACGCCGTCGCCCGCCGTCCGGGCGCGCTCGGCAAGACCGTGTTCGAACTGCAAAGCCGCGATTGGCGCGCGGGCCCCGGCCAGCCCGAAGGCGCGCCCGTGGACACCGCCGTATTGGCCGGGTGGATGCAGCGCCTGCAACGGCGCGGCGCGCCCAGTTTCGGCTACTACCCCGATGACTTCTCGCAGGACCAGCCCCGGTTGCAAGGCATCCGGCCCGCCCTCTCCGAAGCGTGGTATCCCATCCGATGATCGACCGTCTGCTCGCCCTGATAATCCTTTGCGCGGTGCTCGGCGCGCCGTTCGGCTTCACCTTGATGCTGACCGGCGAAGCGCTGCTGGGCTTCGTCTTCTTCTACCCCCTCTTCATGTCCGGCATGTGGATGGCCGGCGGCATCTATTTCTGGTGGCATTGGGAACGGCACTGGGCCTGGGGCAAGGACCGCCAGCCGCCCTCGCTTGCCGGCGATCCGCTGGTGTCCATCCTGGTGCCCTGCTTCAACGAAGCCGGCAATGGCGAAGAAACGTTGTTGGCCGCGCTGAACCAGAACTATCCGCACATCGAAGTCATCGCCATCAATGACGGCTCCAGCGACGGCACCGCCGCCATGCTGGACCGGCTGGCGGCATCGCAGCCGAAACTGCGAGTGGTGCACTTGGCTCAGAACCAGGGCAAGGCGATGGCGCTGCGCATGGGCGCCCTGGCCGCGCGCAGCGAATACCTGGTCTGCATCGACGGCGACGCGGTGCTGGACCCAGACGCGGCCGCGTATCTGGTGGCGCCGCTGATCGACAATCCGCGCGTCGGCGCCGTCACCGGCAACCCGCGCATCCGCACGCGCTCGACGCTGATCGGCCGCATCCAGGTGGGCGAGTTCTCGTCGATCATCGGCCTGATCAAGCGCACGCAGCGCGTCTACGGACAGGTGTTCACCGTCTCCGGCGTGGTGGCCGCGTTCCGTCGCGCGGCGCTGGATCGCGTGGGCTACTGGAGCCTGGACATGATTACCGAAGACATCGACATCAGCTGGAAGCTGCAACGCGACCACTGGTCGATTTTCTACGAGCCGCGCGGACTGTGCTGGATCCTGATGCCCGAGACCCTGCGCGGATTGTGGAAGCAGCGCCTGCGCTGGGCTCAGGGCGGCGCCGAGGTTTTCTTGAAGAACCTGCGCTCGATCTGGAGCTGGCGCCATCGCCGGCTGTGGCCGCTGGTGGCGGAATTCTGCCTGTCCACCGCCTGGGCGTTCGCGTTCGCGATTTCGGTGCTGCTGTGGGTCATCAGCCAGTTCGTCGCCCTGCCCAACCAGATGCAGATCGCCAGCCTGATGCCGCCCGCCTTCACCGGCATGATGCTGGCGATGGTGTGCCTGCTGCAATTCGCGGTCAGCATCCTGATCGACCGCCGCTATGAACCCGGCCTGACCCGCGCGCTGTACTGGGTCATCTGGTATCCGCTGGCCTATTGGATGGTCAGCCTGTTCACCACGCTGGTCAGCTTTCCCAAAGTCATGCTTCGCAAGCAGGCCCGGCGCGCGCGCTGGACCAGCCCGGACCGGGGCATCAAATCACCGGACGCATCATGATCATCACCACGCAACGCTCGCGCGCGGGCTATCTGTTCGACCTTCTGCTGACTGCCGTCGGCTGGTTCGACTTCGTCTATCTGTTCGGTTCCGGCATCGTGGCCATCCTGCGCGCTGCGGCCGGCGGGCCCGACGTAGCCCTGTGGCCCGTCTTCCTGCCCACCGTGCGCACGCTCTGGGGATATGGGCTGCTGGCGCTGGCGAATGCCGCCTTGCTGGTGGGCTGGGCGATCTACAACCACCGGCGCTTCGGCGGCAAAGACCGCCGCAAGCCTATCAAGCCGCTCTCGGACCATCGGCTGGCCAAGAGCTTCGCCGTCACGCCCGCCCAGCTTGCGCAACTGCGCGCGGCCCGGGTGTCGGTCATCCATCACGGCGCCGAAGGCGAGATCCTGGACATCGAAAAAAGCCAGCCCCGCCTGCGCTCGGTCCAGGCGGGCTGAAGGCAAGCGGGCCCCGCGCCTTACCCCCGGGCCGTGCCCGCCCGGGGCTTCTCCACATTCGGCAGCAGGATCGCCACCACGCCCAGCAGCGGCAAGTACGCGCACACCTGGTACACGTATTCCAGGCTGGTCGCGTCCGCCAGCTTGCCCAGCGCCGCGGCGCCCACACCGCCCATACCGAACGCGAAACCGAAGAACAGGCCGGCGATCATCCCCACCTTGCCCGGCACCAGTTCCTGCGCGTAGACCACGATGGCGGAAAACGCCGACGCCAGCACCATGCCGATCACCACCACCAGCGCGCCGGTCCAGAACAGGTTCGCGTAGGGCAACATCAGCGTGAACGGCGCCACGCCCAGGATGGACACCCAGATCACGATCTTGCGGCCGACGCGGTCGCCAATGGGCCCGCCCACCACCGTCCCCACCGCGACCGCGGCCAGGAACAGGAACAAGTACAACTGCGCCTCGCGCACCGACAAGCCGAACTTGCCGATCAGGTAGAAGGTGAAATAGCTGTTCAGGCTGGCCAGGTAGAAGTACTTGGAAAACACCAGCACGCCCAGTACCGTCAAGGCACCCAGCACCTGGTTGCGCGACAGCCCGTTGCCCGCCCCGTCGCGCCGCGCACGCGGCTTGAGCCGTACGCGGTTGGCGCTGTACCAGCGTCCGATCCCCGTCAGCACGACGATGCCGAACAACGCCGCCAGCGAAAACCACGCCACGCTGCCCTGCCCGTGCGGAATGATGAAGAGCGCCGCCAGCAGCGGCCCCAGCGCCGAGCCCACGTTGCCACCCACCTGGAAGAGCGACTGTGCCAGACCGTGGCGGCCGCCCGAGGCCATGCGCGCCACCCGCGACGATTCCGGATGAAACACCGAGGACCCCGTTCCCACCAGCACGGCCGCCACCAACAGCCAGCCGAACGACGGCGCCACCGACAGCAGCAGCAAGCCCACCAGCGTGAAGCCCATGCCCACCGGCAAGGAATACGGCTTCGGATGGCGGTCGGTGTAGAAGCCAATGAACGGTTGCAGCAGCGATGCAGCCAGCTGATAGACCAGCGTGATCATCCCGATCTGCGCGAACGACAGACTGAACGACTCTTTGAGCATGGGATAGATGGCCAACAGGATCGACTGGATCATGTCATTCATCAGATGCGCCACGCTGATGGCGCCCAGCACCTTGAAGGCGGTGGACGGGTCGGACGCCGCCGGGGTGGCGGCCTGCGCGGAAGCGGGAGCGGGGATGGAAGCGTCCGTGACGCCGGCAACGGGGTTCTGGGCGGAATTCATGGTGCGCATGCAAAGGGGCAGGACCACCCGGCGCCATGCCGGGACCAGAGGACAGTGTAGGAATCCGGCGCGGCTAAGATCTGCCAATTTTCGTCGCTTAAGTGACAAAATACGGCTACGGCGCTTTCACGGACCGCCTTATCCTTTTGTCGGAAGTGACACTCATGCCCGCTCGCCTGCCCTTGCCCGACCCCGCCCGCAGCATCAACGCCCAGGACTATCAGCACCTGCCCCGCACGGTGACGGCCATGGCCAAGGAATTCCCGGCCGGCGCGCAGACCGGCGCCCACTCCCACCCCCGCGCCCAACTGATCTACGCGGTCGAAGGCGTGATGCGCGTCACCACGCCCAGCGGCTTCTGGGCGCTGCCGCCGCTGCGCGCGCTATGGGTGCCGGCGGGCGTGCCGCACGGCGTGGACATGGTGGGCGCGGTATCCATGCGATCGCTCTACATCCAGGCCGAGGCCGCGGCGGGGTATTGGCAGCAATGCCAGGTGATCGAGGTCAGCGGGCTGCTGCGCGAACTGATCCTGGCGCTGACGGCGGCGCCCGTCGATTACCCGCTGGGCGGCCGCGAAGAACAGGTCGCCGCGCTGATCCTGTCCGAACTGGCCGCCGCCCGCGTGGTGCCGATCCAGATCCCGTGGCCCCGCGACCGCCGGCTGCAGACCATCTGCATGGCCATCCTGGACCAGCCGGGGCTGCAGCGCGGCATCGAAGACTGGGGCAGCGAAGTCGGCGCCAGCGCCCGCACCCTGATCCGGCTGTTTCAGGCCGAACTGGGCCTGAATTACCGGCAGTGGGTGCAGCAGGTGCGCCTGGCGGACGCGGTGTGCCGCCTGTCCCTGGGGGTGCCCGTCGCGCGCATCGCGGCCGACCTGGGCTACCGCAGCCCCAGCGCGTTCAGTGCCATGTTCCATCGGGCGCTGGGCGCGCCCCCGCAGCGCTACCTGCAGGACGCCGACGCGCTGAACCGACGCTGAATTTCGACAAAAGCGTGCAACCGGCCTTGCTGTTTGTCACGGCGCGCAATACATTTCACAGCGCATTCCTGTGCGCACGCGCGCGAAAGCCGCGCCCCGCGTATGCTAGACCCCGTCCCTATATTTACGTGGCACACGCCCCCCACCTCGCCCCGGCAAGTTTGGTTACTGAAACCTTATTGCGCCATGGCCGGTCTATAGCGTTCTGCCCTAGAATCGCCTGCAATGAGCACCCCCCAGCAATCCTCCGCCACCCCGGGCGGCAAATCGGGCCTTCCCTGGAAACGACTCCTGGTCAAAGCGGGCATCGCCGTGGCCGGCGCCGGCGTGTGCGGAGCCGTCCTGTTGGGGCTGGCCCTGGCGCTGGCCTGGCCCAGCCTGCCCGACCTGCATGCCATGACGGACTACCGTCCGCGGGTGCCACTGCGCATCTATACGGCCGACAAGGTGCTGATCGGCGAATACGGCGAAGAGCACCGCAACGTGCTGCGCTTTGACGAGATCCCGCCCGTGATGCGCCAGGCGGTGCTGGCGGCCGAGGACGACCGCTTCTACAGCCACGGCGGCGTCGACTGGATGGGCGTGGCGCGCGCCGTGCTGACCAACGTCGTCAAGGGCTCGAAGTCGCAGGGCGGCAGCACGATCACCATGCAGGTGGCGCGCAACTTCTACCTGTCGTCGGAAAAGACCTACTCGCGCAAGTTCTACGAACTGCTGCTGACCTTCAAGATCGAGAACGAGCTCACCAAGGACCAGATCCTTGAGCTCTACATGAACCAGATCTACCTGGGCCACCGCGCCTACGGTTTCGCCGCTGCGTCGCGCACCTACCTGGGCAAGCCGCTGTCGGAAGTGACGCCGGCCGAAGCCGCCATGCTGGCCGGCATCCCCAAGGCCCCGTCGCGCTTCAACCCCATCACCAATTTCCCGCGCGCGGAAATCCGCCAGCACTACGTGCTGGGCCGCATGAAGACGCTGGGCTACCTGACGCCCGAGCAGGCCGATGAAGCCTTGAAGCAGCACCTGACGATCCGCGGCGCGGACGGCACCAGCGCGCGCGGCTTCGCCGTGCATGGCGACTACCCGGCCGAACTGGCGCGCCAGCTGATGTACGGCGTGTTCCAGGAAGAGACCTACTCCAAGGGCATCGACGTCTACACGACGATCGATTCCAAGGCCCAGGAAGCCGCCTATCGCGCCGTGCGCGACGGCGTGCTGGACTACACGCGCCGCGCCGTCTATCCCGGCCCGGAAGACCAGCTCGACCTGCCCGACGGCGTCGAGAACGATCCGCAAGCGTTGGACGAAGTCCTGGATGGCGTGCAGGACAAGGCGCCCGACAGCGAAGACCTGCTGGCCGCCGTCGTGCTGTCGGCCAGCCCCACGGAAGTGAAGCTGGCGCGCAGCGGACGCGACCTCATCACCATTTCGGACAAGAAGGCGCTGGCCGTCGTCGCCCGCGCCCTGAACCCGAAGGCGAGCGATAGCCAGCGCATCCGCCGCGGTTCCGTTGTCTACATCCACAAGACTGGCGACAAGGACACGGACAGCTGGGAAATCATCAACATGCCGGCGCTGCAAGCCGCGCTGGTGTCCATGACGCCCGAAGACGGCGCCATCCGCGCCATGATCGGCGGCTTCGACTACAACCGCGGCACCTTCAACCGCGTGACCCAGGCCTGGCGCCAGCCCGGCTCCAACATCAAGCCGTTCGTCTACGCCGCAGCGCTTGAGCGCGGCTTCACGCCCGCCACCCAGATCTCGGACCAGCCCTTCATGCTGACGGCGGCGCAGACGGGCTCGAAAGATTGGCAGCCCAAGAACGACGGCAACAAGTACGAGCCCATGCTGACCCTGCGCCAGGGCCTGTACCGCTCCAAGAACATGGTGTCGATCCGCATCCTGCAGGCCATCTCGCCGCAGTATGCGCAGGACTACCTGACCCGCTTCGGCTTCGACAAGTCCCGCTGGCCGGCGGTGCTGCCGCTGGCACTCGGCGCGGGCGGCGCCACCCCCTTGCAGGTGGTCAACGGCTACAGCGTCTTCGCCAATGGCGGCTATCGCGTCACGCCCTATCTAGTCGACCACGTGACCGACCGTTCCGGCAAAGTGCTGATGCAGGCGCAACCCGTCAAGGCCGGCGACGAAGCGGCGCGCGCGATCGACCCGCGCACCGCCTGGGTCATGGACGACATCCTGCGCGGCGTCGCCACCAGCGGCACCGCGGCGCGCGCGCACCAGGTGCTCAAGCGCAACGATGTCGGCGGCAAGACCGGCACTACCAACGAAGCCGTGGACGTCTGGTTCTCGGGCTTCACGCCCGCGCTGGCGACCACGGTGTGGATGGGTTTTGACCAGCCCAAGTCGCTAGGCACGAACGAGTTCGGCAGCGGCCTGGCCCTGTCGACCTGGCTGGACTACATGCAACCCGTGCTCAAGGGCGTGCCGGACGCCAAGCAGGCGCCGCGTCCGGACGGCCTGCTGGTGGAAAACGGCGAATACTACTTCTCGGAATTCCCGCCGGGTCAGGCCGTGGCCTCGCTGGACCTGTCCTCGGGCGATGCCCTGACCGACTTCCTGAACAACAACCGCTCCACCGACGGGGTCGATACCTCGGTCAAGCCGCTGCCGACCCCCGGCGCGGCCTTGGCGCCGTCGAACCCGACGAGCGCCGTCCAGGCCCCCTTGATGCCGATCCCGGCGCCCCGCGCGGACAATGCGCCTGCCACGGGTTCGCCCGTCGGGGGGGCACCTACCGCAGGTTCGCCTGCCTCCAATCTGGACAGCAACGGTGTCAGTGCCAGCGCGGTCACCACCTCCGCCCCCGTGATGGCCCGGCCCCTCTGATCCCGGCTGTCCACAGACACGAAGGGCGCCTGCAAGGCGCCCTTTGCTATTTCCGCGTACCGACTTTGCGGCCCGGCGGACCTATTCCTCGGTCGCCAGCTCAGTCACCACCTCGCGTGGCCAGGCCAGCAGCGACTCCAGGTCCAGGAACGTGAAATAGCCCTCCCGCCAGCCCTCGGTGTCGATGTGATAGACGTTGCCCAGCAACAGCGGCGCCGCCACCGGCGTATGCCCCGCCACCACCGCCCGCACGCCCTTGATGACCGTCCTGTCCATTTGGCGCAGCCGTTCCCGCGACCACTGGCAAGCCGCGCTGGTGCGCTTGTAGCGGTCTTGCAGCGCGGATTCCAGCCGCGGCCAGAACAGCACCGGGCAATCCGCATGCAGCAAGCCGACCGCGCCGTCGGCCGTCTCAACCTCAATGGCGATGGGCAGTTGCGCGAAGGCTTCGGCAAAGACTTTTTGCCGGTCGGGCGGCAAGTCGAGGAACCAGCCGCCGCCGTAGCCGCGCCAGTTCATGACGTCTACCTCCCCGGTGCGTACGTGGCGGATCGCGTAGTCCTCGTGGTTGCCCTGGACCGCATGGAACCAGGGCTGGGCCAGCCACTCCAGGGCGGCCTCGTTTTCCGGCCCCCGGTCGACAAGATCGCCCACGGAAAACAGCCGGTCGCGCGCCGGGTCGAAACCCAGGCGGTCCAGGCTTTCCTGTAGACGGGAAAAATGCCCATGCACGTCGCCCACCGCAAAATCGCGGCCGCGTTCATTGCGCGGGACTTTCAGAAATCGCTGCTCCATGATGATCCGGCAGCCACGGGTTGCGGGCGGATGGATCCGTCCCCATCACCCGACTGTGGCTGTTCTTGCCTGTTGAAACCTGACCCCTCTTTTTAACCCGGTTTCCGGCCGGACACGGTTGCGCCCCCCATGGCTACGGGGTCAAAATATTGCGTTACGAGAATCGCTATTGTTCGTGATAATGTTCCGACTTTCCCAACTGATACCTTAAAGGGGGCCGCGCAGGCCGCCTCCTGCCGTCGCCATGACAGCCGCCTCCACCATCAAGACCTGGTACTGGATCCACAAGTGGACCAGCCTCGTCTGCACCATCTTCCTGCTCATCATCTGTCTTACCGGTTTGCCGTTGGTGTTCCACCACGAAATCGAACACTGGCTCGATGATGCCAAGCCCCTGTCGGATGTACCGGCCAACACGCCCCCCGCCAACCTGGACAAGCTCGTGGCGAGCGCCAAATCCATGTACCCGGGCGAAGTCATCGACTATCTGTTCTTCGACCCCGACGAACCCCAGGTCTACGTGGGCATGGCCAAGAAGCCGGGCGACGGCCAGGTCTCCGGGCACGCGGTGCGCATGGACGGCCGCACGGGCGACGTGCTGCTGGACGGCCCGCCCTATACCGAAGACAAGTTTTCTTTCATGGGCATCATGCTGGCGCTGCACGTGGACCTGTTCGCGGGGCTGCCCGGCGAACTGTTCCTGGGCTTCATGGGCCTGCTGTTCTGCGTGGCCATCGTGTCCGGCGTCGTGCTCTACGGCCCCTTCATGAAGAAGCTGGAATTCGGCACGGTGCGCGCCGCGCGCTCCACCCGCCTGAAATGGCTGGACCTTCACAACCTGCTGGGCATCGTCACGCTGGTCTGGGCGTTCGTGGTGGGCGTGACGGGCGTCATCAACGAGTTGTCGACGCCGCTGTTCCGCCTGTGGCAATCGACCGAACTGGTCCGCATCCTGGAACCCTACAAGGGCCAGACGGTCCCCACCGAACTGGCGTCGGCCCAACTGGCCGCCGACACCGCGAAAAAAGCGCTGCCGGGCAATGAAGTGTCGTTCATCGCCTTCCCCGGCAACGCCTTCGGCAGCCCGCACCATTACATCGCCTGGATGCGCGGTGATACGCCGCTGACCTCGAAGCTGAACACCCCGGTGCTGGTGGACGGCAAGACCGGCGCGCTGACGACCGTGGCCAAGATGCCCTGGTACCTGACCGCGCTGGAAGTGTCCCGCCCGCTGCATTTCGGCGATTACGCCGGCCTGCCCCTGAAGATCATCTGGGCGCTGCTGGACCTGATCACCATCGTGGTCCTGGTCAGCGGCCTCTACCTGTGGCTGGCGCGCCGCCGCGCCACCGAAGCACGCATCAACGAACTCGTGAAAAAGCATCAGGCCGCCGCCGCCCCGCAAAGGACTCCCGCATGACCGCCCGTAAAAGCAGCAAAGGGGGCCGCGGTTTCATGTTCGTGTGGGGCGTGCCGATCCTGCTGGGCGCGCTGAGCGTGTTCGGCCTGCTGGCCGCCCTGCTCGGCACCGGCGCCTGGCACTGGGCGTCCTGGATCACGCTGACCATCCTGCTCGTGGTCATCGTGCGCTACTGGTGCTTCCCGCTGAAGCACTAGGCCCGCAAAAAGTACCGCCACGGGGGATTGGGGTCCCGCCTCCCCATCGGGGGCCCGCTACCCCCTGCCCCGCCGACGGCCGCGCTGGCCGGCCTTACTTGCCGAAGCGCTCGGGGTCCGGCCCCAGGCGGGCGCCTTCCTTGATGCCGTCGATCGCCGCCATCTCGTCGCCCGACAGTTCAAAATCGAAAACGTCGATGTTCTCGCGGATGCGGGCGGGCGTGACCGATTTCGGGATCACGATCAGGTCACTCTGCAAATGCCACCGCAGCGTCACCTGCGCGGGTGATTTGCCGTGCTTCTTCGCCAGCTCCAGGATGACCTTTTCCTTGGTGATGCCGCCTTGGGCCAAGGGGCTCCAGGACTCGGTCGCGATCCCGTGCTTGGCATGGAACGCGCGCAGTTCACGCTGGGCGAACCCGGGATGCAGCTCGATCTGGTTCACCGCCGGCACCACGTTGGACAACTCCATCAGCCGCTCAAGATTGGCCTGCGTGAAATTGGACACGCCGATCGAACGGGCGCGACCGTCTTCCTTCATCTCGACCATGGCGCGCCAGGCGTCCAGGAACTTCGCGCTGCCCGCCACGGGCCAATGGATCAGATAGAGGTCCACATACGCCAGGCCCAGCTTTTCCAGGCTTTCGTCCATCGCCTTGTGCGCGTCGTCGTAGCCGTGCCGGTCATTCCAGAGCTTGGTGGTCACGAACAGGTCCTTGCGCGCCACGCCGGCCGCGCGCAGCCCGGCGCCCACGCCCGCCTCGTTGCCATAGATGGCCGCGGTGTCCACCGAGCGGTAACCGGCCGCCAGCGCCTCCTTCACGCTGGAGGAGGCTTGCTCGTCCGGCACCTGCCAGACGCCCAACCCCAGTTGCGGGATCTTGTTGCCGTCGTTCAATTTCACTGCGGGTACTTTCGCCATAAGACCCTCCGAAGCTTGCACCGCGACACCCGCGCGGCGAATACGCGCCAGGTCGCGCAATCCTGGGCACAGCCCGGCTTACCCCAGGATTGAAGAGACAAAAGAGCGGGCTTGCCGAGCTGCGCCCGCATCGCGATACCGGATCAACATCCCCCAGCAATGGTCCGTAGATACCAGGGGTTATCAGCCAAATAATAGCGCCCGTGTCCGATAATGGCCGTTACACGCCCCTGCGCCCCCGTGGCCGCCCCCCGCATCCGCCCCCTTGCCCAGCCATGAATCCCTCTGACGCGCCCCCCAAGAATCGGGGCGGTTTTTCCACCCTGCGCACCCTTTTCCCCTACCTGTGGCCCCCCGGGATGACGGGGTTGAAAGTGCGCGTCGTCGCCGCCCTGCTCTGTCTGTTCGCCGCCAAGGCGGCGACCGTCTATGTGCCGCTGATCTACAAGCACGCCATCGACGAACTGGGCAAAGGCGCACCCGGCGCCGTGACGGTGCCGCTAGGGCTGATCCTGGCTTACGGCACGGCCCGCGTGCTATCGCTGCTGTTCTCGGAATTGCGCGACGCCATCTTCGCCCGGGTCGGCCAGCACGCCATCCGCGCCGTCGGCCTGCAGATCTTCCGTCACCTGCACGCCCTGGCGTTGCGCTTTCACCTGTCGCGCCAGACCGGCGGGCTGACCCGCGCCATCGAACGCGGCACCAAGGGCATCCAGACGCTACTGTCGTTCCTGCTGTTCAACATCCTGCCGACATTCTTTGAAATCGGCCTGGTCTGCATCGTGCTGTGGAAGATGTTCGACGTCTGGCTGGCGCTGGCCACCGGCGCGACGGTGATCCTGTACATGGCCTATACGCTTGTCGTCACCGAGTGGCGCGCCAAGTTCCGGCGCCAGATGAACGAGACCGACTCCGAGGCCAACACCAAAGCCATCGAAAGCCTGCTGAACTACGAAACCGTCAAATACTTCGGCAACGAAGAGCACGAGGCACGCCGCTACGACGCCTCGCTGACCCGCTACGAACGCGCCGCGGTGCGCAGCCAGGTCAGCCTGTCGATCCTGAACGTGGGCCAGGCCGCCATCATCTCGGTCGGCCTCACTCTGGTCATGTGGATGGCCGCCACCGGCATCGCCGAAGGCCGCTACACGCTGGGCGACTTCGTCCTAGTCAACACCTACCTGCTGCAGCTGTACCAGCCGCTCAGTTTCTTCGGCTTCATCTACCGCGAAATCAAGCAGGCGATCATCGACATGGAGCGCATGTTCGAACTGCTGGGCCAGGACCGCGAGGTGGCCGACCGCCCGGATGCCCACCCCCTGCAGATCGCGGGCGGCCAGGTCGAATTCCGCGACGTACATTTCGGCTATGACGCACGCCGCCCCATCCTGAAAGGCGTCAGCTTCACCATTCCCGCCGGCAAGACTGTGGCGGTAGTGGGTACGTCGGGCGCCGGCAAATCCACCATCGCCCGCCTGCTATTCCGCTTCTACGACACCGATAGCGGCGCGATCGTCGTCGACGGCCAGGACGTGCGCGATGTCACCCAAGCCAGCCTGCGGGCGGCGATCGGCGTGGTGCCGCAAGACACGGTGCTGTTCAACGACACCATCCACTACAACATCGGCTACGGCCGGCCCGGCGCCACCGACGCCGACATCGAGGCTGCCGCACGGCTGGCGCACATCCATGACCTGATCATGACCATGCCCGACGGCTACCAGACCATGGTGGGCGAACGGGGCCTGAAGCTGTCGGGCGGGGAAAAGCAGCGCGTGGCCATTGCGCGCACGATCCTGAAGAACCCGGCCATCTTCCTGTTCGACGAGGCCACCAGCGCGCTGGACACCCACACCGAACGCGAAATCCAGGCGAACCTGCGGGAAGTCAGCCAGGGCCGCAGCACGCTGATCATCGCCCACCGCCTGTCCACCGTGGCGGACGCGGACGAGATCATCGTGCTGTCCGACGGCCGCGTCATCGAACGCGGCCGCCATCCGCAGCTGCTGGCCCAGGGCGGCGTCTATGCGGGCATGTGGGCCCGCCAGCAGGACAGCGCTCCCGTCATCCCCACCGCCCCGGCCGATTGACAAGCCCGGCCCCCTGTCCGAAGATCGCACCCTTTTCCTGGAAGGCCCGCCATGCACGATTCCCCCGCCGCCCCTGAAGTCCGAGTCTGTGCCGCCGCCGAGCTCGTCAACGGCGGGCTGGGCGTGAAAGTACCGGTGACGGACAGCGCAGGCCAGACCACCGCATTCTTCGTGCGCTACCAGGACCGCGTGCATGGCTACCTGAACCGCTGCGCCCACGTGGGCGTCGAACTCGACTGGGAAGGCAGCTTTTTCACGCGTGCGGGCGACCTGCTCATGTGTGCGCGCCACGGCGCCACCTACCAACCCGACACGGGCCTGTGCGTAGGCGGCCCCTGCAAGAACGGCCGCCTGGCCGTCTTGACCGTCACTGAGCGCGACGGCGACGTCTTCTGGCAACCCAGCGGCAAGATCCAGCCGCGGGACGAGGCCGCCTGACGGGGGCTGCCAGGCTCCTGCGTTCCTAGGCGCCGGCCACCGCCACCTGCGCCGGTTCCTGGCGCTCTGCGTACCGGCGCGCCAGCACCGCGCACACCATCAGTTGCATCTGGTGGAAGATCATCAGCGGCAGGACCACCACGCCCATTTGCGAGGTGCCGAACAGCACGGTCGCCAGCGGAATGCCCGAGGCCAGCGACTTCTTCGATCCGCAGAAAACCAGCGTGATCTCGTTTTCCTTGGACAGGCCCAGCTTGCGGCTGCCCCACGTCGTGATCAGCAACACGGCCCCCAGCAGCAAGGCATTGACCAGCACCATCGTAGCCAGGTCGATCGCGGGGAACGCATGCCAGATGCCCTGGGCAACGGCCTCGCTGAACGCGGTGTAGACCGCCAGCAGGATCGAACTGCGGTCCACCTTGGACAGGGCACGGTTGTTGCGTTGCGCCCAGGCGCCGATCCACGGCCGCAGCAGGCTACCCACAGCGAACGGCAGCAACAGCTGCAGCAGGATGCGGCCGGCATCGGCCAGCCCGTGCCCGCCGCCCTGGCGATGCAGCAGCACCGCCACCAGCAGCGGCGTCAGCACAGTGCCCAGCAGATTGGATGCCGTCGCCGCGCATATGGCGCCGGGCACGTTGCCACGCGCCATGGAGGTGAACGCGATGGACGATTGCACCGTGGACGACAAGGTGCAGACAAACAGCACGCCCAGCCACAGCGACGGCGTCAGCAAACCGGGGAACAGCGCCCGCAGCCCCAAGCCCAACGCCGGAAACAGGATGAAGGTGCACGCAAGGATCAGCGCGTGCAGGCGCACATCCTTCACACCCGCCACGATGGCGTCTGTGGACAGGCGCGCGCCATGCAGGAAGAACAGCAGCGAAATGGCCACATTGCTGGCCACCATCATGAAGGACGCGCCCTTGCCCACCGCGGGAAAGAAGCTGGCGAACACCACCGTGGCGATCAGGATGAGCGTGAATTGGTCGGGCAGGAAGCGGCGCATGGCGGTCGGATGGTCGAAAAGTTACGGGAACTATAGGCGCGCCCCTTGCCATCGTGAAGCCCACTGATTACTTTAACTGTCATCGGAAATTCCTATGACCAAACCGCGCCATGCTCAATCCCTTGTGGCTCAAGACCTTTGCCGCCGCCGCGGCCGCGCCCAGCTTCACCGAGGCCGCCCGGCGGCTGGGGCTGACCCAGCCCACGGTAAGCGAACACGTCCGGCAACTGGAGCAGGCGGTCAACCGCCGCCTGTTCCTGCGCGACACGCATTCGCTCACGCTGACCAGCGACGGCCGCAGCCTGCTGGTGCACGCGGAAATCATCCTGGATGCCCATGAACGGGCTGAAAGGCTGTTCGACGCGCCTCGGCTGCGCGGCCGCGTCCGCCTGGGTACGTCCGATGACCTGGCGATGGGGCCGCTGCCCGACGTGCTGGCGGCTTTCCGCCTGGCCCACCCCGAAGTGGAGCTGGACCTGACCATCGGCGTCACCAGCGAGCTCTACAAGCTGCTGGACGACAACGGCCTGGACGTGATGATCGGCAAGCGTCGCCGCGGCGACCGCCGGGGACAGACCCTGCACAAGGAAGCCCTGCTATGGCGGGCCAAGGAGGGCTTGCGCATCGCCCCCGACGAGCCCCTGCCGCTAATCCTCTTGCGCGAACCCAGCGTGACCCGCACGCTGACGCTGGATGCGCTGGCGCGCGCCGGCCGCAGCTGGCAGATCGTCTGCACCAGCACCAGCTACGCCGGCTGCCAGGCTGCCGCCCGCGCCGGGCTGGGCATCACGGTGCAGCCCTCGCACCTGTCCACCACGGGCCTGGCCGCCCCCGCGGGCGCAGGCCACTTGCCCGCCCTGCCGCAGGTGGAATTCATCGTCATCTCGGCGCCCGCGCCCAATAAGCCCACCCGCGCGCTCACCGAGATCCTGATGCGCAGCACGCTGACCTGAGCCGCCGCGATTGCCCGCCGCTTATTGCGGCGCCGGGCGCGTGTGCCGCACGCTGCCTTCCAGCGGCTGCGGCTGCTTGAGCAGGTTCAGGATGGGGCACCACTGCTCCACCGCCTCGTGCACGGCGCGCACTGCCTGCTCGTCGGCGGGCGACACGATGTGCGCCGTGTAGCGGATATTGTGCGGAAAGAACGGCACCTTCTCGTAGCCCGGCTTGCCGCCGCGCGGGTCCAGGTCGCCTTCAATCTCGACTTCCAGCGATTCCAGCGACAGTTCCAGCTCAGCCGCCTTGATCAGGAAGATGTGCGTAAGACAACTGCCCAGGGAGCCCAGCAGCAGCTCAGGCGAACTGGGCCCCAGGTCGTAACCGGCGAAGTCGGCCGGACTGTCGCTGACCACCTGATGGTCCCGGATGCGAATGCGGCGCACGCCGCTACGGCCCTCAGCGCTGACGTGCGCGCGCAGCTTCACGGGCTCCACGGTCTGCGGATCACGCCCGTTGCGAACCAGGACGGCCGCGCGTTTCTGGCCCAGATATTCGTTCAACGTACTCATCTTGAAGACCTCATCATGAAGAAAGGGTGCAAAGAAACCTGTCCACGATGATGGGTCGCAGGGCCGCCAAGGGGAACTATCTTGTCGGAATATCCGGATTCCGTGCGCTTATATGTCCCTCACTTATCGCGTCCGATTTTTCCCCTGCCGCGCCTATACTCGACGCAATAGCGGAGGTTTGCATGTGCAGCCACTACCAGACCTTGAAGGATGCCGAACTGCTGCTCAAGAAGTTCGGGGTGCGCGACAAGCCCGCGGCGCTCGGCATGTATGACGTGTGGCCCAAGCTTCAGGGGCTGTTCGTGCGCCGCCCGGTGGCGCATGACGCCGGCGATGACGCGGTGCCGGATCGCGAGGCGGTTCTAGGGCGGTGGGGGCTGATCAGCGCATCGACCCGGTCCAACGGACTGAACGATGCCGGCAAGCTGTCGACATTCAATGCGCGCGATGATCAAGTCGCCCGCGCCTTCACGTTCCGCGGCGCATGGCAGAAGGGGCAACGCTGCATCATCCCGGCCGAGGCGATCTTCGAACCGGATTGGCGGCCCGTTGACGAAGGCCTCAGCATGAAGTCCGTTGCAACGCGATTCACCCGCGCCGACGGCGCGCCCCTGGGCATCGCCGGCCTGTGGGACCAATGGCACGACGCCACGGGCCAGCGCCAGGAAAGCTACACCATGCTGACGGTCAATGCGGATGATCACCCGCTGTTCAAGCACTACCACCAGTCGGGTAAGGAAAAGCGCATGATCGTCATCCTGCCCGAAGGCGCCTATGGCGACTGGCTGACGGCGCCGGCCGAGGCGGCACGCGGTTTGCTCGTGCCCTTCCCCGCCGACAAGCTCGTCGCGACGCCGATGCCGACGCCAACGCCGTAACCGGCTCGCGCGCCGCTACCTATTCCCAGCTGGCCGGACGCTCCATCCCGGCCACGCATGGGAGGGGCACTTATGACTCCCGCTGGTTGGATGCGGGCGTGCCTACCGGCTCTTCAGGTTCCAGTTCAGCCAGTTCTTCCGGCTGTGCTTCGTCTTCGGGAAGGTCGGAGTCGTCGTCCGCATCGTCTGGAAGATCCAGCTTTTCCTGTGAATCGGGATGCTCGGGCTCAATGGGCGGATTGGGTAGGGATGTGTTCATGTCGCTTCACCTTGATCGGCCGAATGGCCGCGCCCTTTCCCCGCAAGAAGCGCTCCCAACCTGGTGACCGGTTTCGCGGGATTCAAGGAGACCTCTGCGGCAAGGCTATCGGTGCCCGATCCATCGCCAGCAATAGGTCACCCAATCCGCCCTTGGCCCCGCCCTCCATCCGCCCGCCCGGCCCGCAGACGTTGTCCGCGCTGGTCCAGGCGGGCGCCGCGCCAGGCAGGCGGCGCGCACGCAACCAGCCTCGCCGGTCCACCATGAACTGCGCGCCCGACAGCGCCTCGGGGGGCACACCTGCCGCCAGGGCATAGGCATCCCAGGCGCCGCGATCCGCCGCCACGCAGTCGGCATTGACCTCGCCTGGCGCGCCGCGCGTCAGGGCAATCATCAATATGCGCGGGTCCTGCGGTTCGTCCGGCGCGTCGGGTGCATGCGCCACCACACGCAACGGCAGGCCGCGCAATCCGCTCAGGCTGTCCGCGCGCCCATCGCGGCAGGCCAGATGCACGACCGGCGCCGGGATGGCCGGCATGCCTGTGCCACCGCTTGTTCCATAGGCGCGCAGTCGCAGGTAGTCCAGCACGCGCCAGATGTCATCAGCGCTCAACACCGCTTTAAAGCCATGCATGGCGGACGCGGCCGGCGTCTTGCCGCCTTGAGCCACGTGCCAATGCAATTCGCCTTCCAGGCGGTTGTCGAAAAGCGGCGCGCCCAACACGCTGGGCCAAGTGGGCAAGCTGGCCGCGCGCGGCCCACGGCCATCGGCCGCCGCGCCATGGCAGCTTGCGCACTGCGCCTGATACAGCCGCCCGCCCTGCAGCACGTTGGCGTCCGAAAACGCCAACGGTGAACGCTGATACGACGTGCTGTGCGCCTCGGTCAGCAGCATCTGCGGACGCGGCCACTGCGTGCTGAAAGCCAGCACGACGGCCACGGCCAGCAGGCCGTAGCGCCAGCGCCTGGAAAACAAGGCGCACACCAGCAACACCAGCGCGGCGCCGCTCTGCGCCAATGCCAGCCATAGCTGCCGCCAGGTGTGGGGGCTGACGGGCAGGTCGGGGTCATATCGCCAGGCGAAAGGCCAGTGGGAAATCGCCAGCGCCGCTTGCGGTTGCCGCCAAACCGCCACGGCAACCGCAACCCCCAGCAAGCCCAGCACGGCCAGCGCCAGCCCCAGTTTCCTCACCACGTCGCATCCAGCCCCAGCAAGGACAGTGCGCGATGGCGCAATTGCGCCAGCTTCGGATCGCCCCGGTGCCGCGGGTAAGGCAGGTCGTTGATGATCTCGTCCTTGATCCGCGCAGGCCGTTCGCTCAGCACCACGATGCGCGACGCCATGAACAGGGCTTCCTCCACGTCGTGCGTCACCAGCAGGGCCGTAAACCCCGCACGTTGCCACAACTCCACCAGTTCGGATTGCATGGCGATGCGAGTCAGCGAATCCAGCTTGCCCAAGGGCTCGTCCAGGATCAGGATGCGCGGGTCGTTGACCAGCGCGCGGGCCAACGCCGCACGCTGCGCCATGCCTCCCGACAGCTGATGCGGATACGCCTTGCTGAAGGAAGCCAGGCCCACACGCTGCAAGGCGTCATCGACGCGATGGCGCTCGGTCTTCAACAGGCCACGCGCCTGCAGGCCCAACGCCACGTTGTTCCAGACGGTGCGCCAGGGGTACAAGGTGGGATCCTGGAACACGACGATGCGCGAAGGCGACGGCCCGTCGATCGGCTCGCCATCCGCCAGCAAGTCGCCTTGCGCGGGTGGCTCCAGACCCGCCACCAGCCGCAACAGCGTCGATTTGCCGCAACCGCTGGGCCCCAGCAGCGCCACGAACTCGCCCGGCTTGACCTCCAGGTCGATGCTGTCGAGCACCGGCAAAGCGGTGCCGTCCAGATCGAAATGATGATTCACGCCCTGCACGGCCAACGCCGCGCCGCGGTGGATGGGCGCTTGCGCCACGGCTGTCGCTACCATTTCACCACTCCTTTCTGCCAGGCCAGGAGGCGGTCCCGCCCCAGGAACAACAAAGTGATCAGCCCCGAGAACACCAGCGCCATGACAAAGAGCGCGCCGTACATGTTGGCGTAGGACGCCCAGCCTTGCGCCCAGGACAGGTACCAGCCCAGCCCTGATTTCACGCCCATCATTTCCGCGGCCACCAGCACCGAGAACGACGCGCCCAGCCCCATGAACAGGCCTACGAAGACCTGCGGCAAGGCGGCCGGAATCGCCACGCGCAACACCAGGAACCATTCGTTGGCGCCCATCGTGCGCGCCACGTCGTAGTAGGCGCGGTTCACGCCCGCCACGCCCGACCAGGTCAGCACCGTCACCGGAAACCACGTCGCCAGCGCGATCAGGAACACCGCCGCCGACCAGCTGGAGGGAAAGAAAAAGAACGCCATCGGCAGCAAGGCGGTGGACGGCACCGGCCCCAGAAAGCGCAGCACCGGATGCACCCAGTAGCCCAACCCGCGCGACCACCCGATCGCCACGCCCGTCAGGAAGCCGGCCGCCGCTCCCAACACGAAACCATTGGCCAGCAGCCACAGCGAATTCACGAGGCTGTCGCCCAAGCGCTTGTAGTCGGTGACGTAGACCTCGATCAGCGACTGCGGCGGGGCGAAGAACGGGCTGGGCAGCAGCGCCAGTTTCGCCGTCGCGATTTCCCACGCGCCCACCGCAACCGCCAGCGCCAGCAGCCATGGCCCGGCGCGGCGCAAGGCGCGCACCGGCCGCGCCTGCTCTGCGCCCGACACCGCCACCAGCAGAAGCAGCGCCGCCAGCGCCAGGGTCGCCACGCCGAACTCCTGCGTGTAGCCCCATGACGAGAAACCCACCTCCACGTTCGGCCAGCCCAGCGTCACGCCGCCCACGCCCGCCCACACGGCGGCGGCGGCCACGCCCGTCTTCCACAAGCGCCAGCCCGGCGCCAGCGCCGCGCCGCCCGCGCGGGCCGGCAATGCATCAGCCGAGGACATTGGGCACCACCACTTGCGCGTATTTGTTGATGTCCAGATTCGCGCTCAGCACCTTGATGGTCTTCAAGTCCTTGGCGTAGCCCACGATCTCCTCGCGCAGCGCGGACCCCGTGGAGGCATGCCCGTGGCTGTGGCTGCGCAAGATCGCGGCCACGCGCTCGGCCGGTACCTTGCCCGGCACATAGGGTGCGAAAATGCGCGCCGTCTCATCGGGGTTGGACGCGGTCCAGCGTTGCGCGTCGATCACCGCGCGCGTGATGGCCGCGGCCGCCTCGGGATCCTTGCGCACCAGGTCGCCGCGCAGGCCCAGCACGCAGCAGGTGCGGTTCTCGTAGTCGCCTTCGATGTTGGTTGCGATCTCGCGCAGCTTGTTGTCTTCGCGCAGCGTGTAGATCAGCGGATCGTCGCCGGCGATGGCATCCACCTCGCCTTTTCTCAGCACCTCGCCGAACAGATCCTGCGGATACTGGCGCCAGTCCACGGACTCGGGGTCGATGCCCAGTTGGGCCACGCGGATCGCAAAGAAATTCTTCACCGGGCTGGCCTGATCCGACACGGCCACGCGACGGCCCTTCAAATCGTTCACGCTCTTGATGGGCGAGTCTTCGGCCGTCAGCAAGCGCATGCAACCGCCGTGCGTGCCCACCGCCAGCTTCACGTCAAAGCCCTGCTCCAGCGGCTTGAGCCACCGCAGCGCCATGCCGATGCCGCCGTCGGCATGGCCGGTGGCGATCGCCTCCAGCAGCTGGTCGGTCGACCCGCTGAAATTGATGCGTTCGACCTTCAACCCATATTTTTCGAAGAAGCCGCGCTCAAGCGCCACCGACACGGGCGATTGGCAGACGGCGGTCTGGCTCCACGCGATCTTGAACGTGCGCGGCGCCGAATCGGCCGCCAGTACGCGAGAGCCCAGCATGCCCAGCGGCGCGGCCAATCCCGCGACGCTTGCCGCGCGCAACAGGGCGCGGCGTGAAACTCCCCGCGCGGTAAGCGCTGGAGCATGGACGTTCGTATTCATCAACCTTCCTTTTGAGCAGACTGTGAATGGCGATGATTGCCATGCGGCATCATCAGCCTGCTGTCAGGGGTTCGACAAATACAAAGTCGGGATAACAATATGGGGTCCGACGCCGGCAATCACCGTTGCCGACCCGACTTCGCCCGCCCTCGCGCGCTATTCGGGCAGGGGGTCCGGTACCCCCTCCTCGTCCACGTTTTTGACGCGATCCAATGCGTTGCGCGCCGCCGACATAGCTTCGATCGTGCTGCGAAAGCGCCGGCTGACGAAGATTTCGAAAGGCTGGCCTTCGGGCTTGTCCGCTTCCGGTTGCGCCGGCTCGGCCGCCTCGGCACCCGCGTCTGCAGGCTTCGCCTTGGGCGCAAGACGCCGCGTCTCCAGAAACGCCCGCGGGGGGATGCGGCCCTCGGGTTGCGTCGCGTACGCAACCACCGAAAATCCGTTGATCGTCTTCTCTAGCATTACGGTTCCCTATCGCCGCGGCCAAGATCGGCGCAGCTCGTTGTTAGCGACAACGGCCCGGCAGAAGAAAACTTAAATGCCCGAAAACCCTGCTGCCACGCCGTTCCCGTCGACGCAGGGCCGCCGCCCCAGGAGCAAGCGCTTGTTCGCTCGGACAAGTGCGCTGGAAAAAATAAACCGGAATTGATCTGCATCAATTCCGGCTTCGGGCACCGCAACACACACGCGAATCTATTTTGTCGACGTAACGGCATTCATGCGCACGCGCACATAGTCCGCCACCTGCTCCAGCACCTGCGACAGATGCCCGCGCAACAGCTCGAATCCTGCGTTGCGCTCGCGCGTGGCCTCGTCCATGTACAAGGGACGCCGGATCTCCACTTGCAGGCTGTGCCGGTTCAGCGCCGGTTGCCCGATCTGCGCGATCAGCTGCACGCCCTTGTAGGGGTCGTTACGCGCCACCGTGTACCCCAGATCGCGCAAGGCCTTCTCGATCAGCGCAATGAACTCAGGCTCGCAGGTCGTGCCGTCGCGATCGCCCAGCACGAAGTCCGCCAGCGGATGCTCGCTTTGCCGGCCCAGGCGCTCGTAGGCGTCATTGGGCATGGAATGCAGGTTCAGGTGCCAGACCGCGCCAAACCGCTCCTCGACCCGGCTGATCGCCTGCGACAGCGCCGCATGGTAAGGCTCGTAATACGCCTGGATGCGGTGCCGTACTTCTTCCAGCGTCAGCTTGCGGTCATAGATCGGCGTGGCCTTGTCCATCCGGCGCCAGATCAGGCCCTTGCCCAAGCGGGTCTTCTCGCCCGGCGCAATCGGCTCGGGCCAAGGCTCGGCCAGCAGTTCCGGGTCCAGGTCCTGCAAGGTCCGGTTCGGGTCGATATACACGCGCGGGAAGTTGGCCGCGATCAGCGTGGCTCCCAGCTGAGGCGCCGCCGACCACAACGCGTCCACGTGCGTGTCTTCGCCCTGGCGCAGCTGCGAACGCGTCGCAGCGGCCCCGAAGTCATCCGGATAGTGCTCTCCGCTATGGGGCGAATCACAGACCAGCGGCAAGGCCGGCCCTTGGGGTTCATGCACGGAAACCGCGTTGAAATCGGCGTGTGTCATTGTCAGTCAGCCTGAATGTTGGCGGCCTTGGCCACCTTGGCGTATCGGGCCAGGGCCTGTTCGATCTGGACCTGGAACTCTTGCGGGGTCGTCGGCATCAGCGTACCACCCACATCCTCGGCCTTCTTGCGGAACTCGGGGTCCTTCATCGCCGCACGCACCGCCTGGTTCAGGCGATCGACCACGGCAGGCGGCGTGCCCGCCGGCGCCACCAGGCCAAACCAGCCGCCCGTGCCCATGTCGGGGTAACCCAGCTCGATATAGGTGGGCACGTCAGGCAGCAGCGGCGAGCGCTCGGCGCCCAGCACGGCCAGCGCACGCAGCTTGCCGCCCAGCACTTGCGGCAAGGTCGACGACAGGTTGTCGGTGATGGCATCCACCTGGCCGCCCATCACGTCGTTCAGGGCCGGCCCCGCGCCGCGGTAAGGCACGTGCAGCAGCTTGATGCCGGACAGCATCATGAAATTCTCGATGTTCACGTGGCCCAGCGATCCCACGCCCGGCGACGCGAAGCTGTACCGGTCAGCCGGCGCCTTCTTGGCCAAGGCCACGAATTCCGCCATGTTCTTGGCCGGCAGGTTCGGATTGATCGCAAGGATGCTGGGCACGGCCAGCACATTCGCCACGGGCACGAAATCCTTGACCGGGTCATAGTTCATCTTGCGGTAGACGGCCGGGTTCGAGCCATGGGTGCTCATCGTGGCCATGCCGATGGTGTAGCCATCCGGCGTGGCCCGGGCCACCTGTTCCATGCCCATCGAACCGCCCGCGCCCGCCTTGTTTTCGACCACGATGGTCTGCTTCAGATCGCGGCCGGCGTATTCCGCCACCAGACGGGCGACGATGTCGGTCGATCCACCGGCGGCGAACGGCACCACCAGCTTGATGGGACGGGACGGATAGTCGGCGGCTTGGGCCAAACCGGCAAAGGACAACGTGGCGAACATGCCGGCAAGCGCGAAACGCGCGGACCGGCCCAACAGGCGGCGGGACATGGGGCTACTCCGAAAGAAAAAAGTCGTTATGGATCTGCAGAGACGGCCGCCAGTGTCCAAACTTTACGATCTCCTTTCAAACGACTATATTGCACTCCTTCATTACCAAAGATCATGCTCAATGCGCCTGCACTCGCCGTCCATGTCGGAGCTGCATGCCTTCATCACGGCAGCGCGCCTGGGCAGCTTCACGCAAGCGGCACAGACGCTGTGCGTGACCCAAGGCGCCATCAGCCGCGCCATCTCCCGCCTGGAAGCGCATTTCGGCCAGCCCCTGATGCACCGGAACGCGCACGGACTGACCCTGACCGACACCGGCCGCAAGCTCTACGACGGGGCGCAGACGCCGTTACAGGCGATTGAAGCGCTCAGCACTGAGCTGCGGGCCGACGAGCGGCGCTTTCGCCTGACGCTGTCCACAGTACCCACGCTGGCCAGCGCCTGGCTGGTGCCCCACCTGCCGGATTTCCACCGGCGCCATCCCGAAATCCAGCTGAGTTTCGCGGCCTACCGCCGCAACGAGGATTTTTCCGGCGCAACGCCCGATGCCAGCATCCTGTCCGGCACGCCCGAACAGTGGCCGGGCTGGCATGCCGACTACGTCATCGGGCGGGAAATGGTGGTGATCTGCCACCCGGGCAGGCTGGCGGCAAGGCAAGCCCAAGGCCTGTGGAACACGCCTCACGGGCTGCTCGGCGAACCGCTGCTCTACCACTCCAACGGCAAGGACAATTGGGCGCAATGGTTCACCGCGGCGGGCGTGCCGCGCGACGACGTAACGCTGTCCAATGGATTCGACCAGGTGTCCATCCTGGTCCGTGCCGTCATGACCGACATGGGGATCGCGGTATTGCAACGCTGCCTGGTGCGTGACGAGCTTCAGTCGGGCCGCGTGGCTGCGCCCTTCCCCCATCTGCCCATCCGGCTACGCCGTGGCTACCACCTGTGCGCGCCGGCCCAGCGCCGCGACCACTACGCGCTGGCCTGCTTCCGGCAATGGCTGCTGGAGACCGCCAGCGCAGATCCGGATGTCGCGGCGGCGGATCCCGCCCGCTAGAACCCGCCGGCAGCAGGATGGATGCACGAAGTTTCAGATGGCGGCCGCAATATATTGCAAAATGAAACGGGCCTCTTTCCAGAGGCCCGCTTTCAATGCGACAACGCAACGCGACTCAGGGCGCCAGCTTGAAGCCCAAGTCCACGCCCCACTTGTCGGTTTCACGCAGCCATTTCGCGCCGCAGTTCAGGCAGCGGAAATGGTCTTCACGGCTTTCCTCACGCCCTTTCTGGGTCGGATTGGTGAAACCTTGATGTCCCAGGTGCGAATGCGGCGCAACGCCCGACAGCCCCGGGTTAATGCGTTGGCAAGCCAAGCACATAACGCTCATTGATGCTTCCCCACAAACAGTGTTAGCAAATTGTAAGGGATTTCACCAATGTTTTTCTATCAATTCATGACAACACAAGGACAATAATTGTTAACGGGGCAATTAAACAACGCCCGGCAACGCCGCTAGACAGGTCGCCAAATGGTAGGGCGACGTCGACGGCATGTCGGCGCGCACCACCGCCCCGCTGGCATCCAGGCACTCGAACCAGCCCCCGTCGTGCAGGAATCGGGCCCGGAAACTGGCCAACCCTGCCGCCAGCGCCGGCCAATCGCCCAGCACCGCCAGGACCCGCAGGTACTCCGTCTGGGCCCAGATCCGCCGCGTATCGTCAATGACCGCGCCGGACTCATCCAACGACGCCAGCACGCCAGCCCCCCCGACATCCGCGCCATGCCGGCGGGACCACTGCACCGCGCGCGGTAGCGACTCCGCCAGATCCAGTCCGTCGAACACCTCGGCCGCGCCGTGCACCAGCGACAGCCACTCGAACTGGTGCCCAGGCTCCAGCCGGTTGTCTGCCGTGCCCTGCAACGCTTCAGAAATGCACTGGGTGGGCGGATGCACGAAGAACTGGCTTATCGCTTGCGCGAGCCCGCGCAAATGTTGGGCGAACAGCGCCGGCTCGGCCACCTGGGCCGCGGCCAGATAGGCCTCGGTCAGATGCATCATGGGATTCTGCGCGGGCGGTCGCAGCGGCTGGCTCAGGTCAGAGCTGAGCGCGGCGTGGTATAGCCCGTCACGGGTCTTGAAGCGCGCCTCGATCGTCGAGGCGGTCGTCAGCATGAGCTTGCGCGCATCGGCGTTGCGGCTGCGCTGGAAATAGGCCGCGCAGGCCAGCACGACGAACGCATGCGTGTACAGATCCTGGGTTTCATCAAGCGGACGCGCATCGGCGTCCACGCTGTATCGCCATCCGCCATGAGCCTCGTCGCGGAACACGCGTCGCAAGGAATCAAACAGGCGGTCGGCATGCTGAGCGCAGGCCGCGCCCGGCGCTTGCGCAAACACATACAACTGGCGTGCGCACGCCATCGCGCGATAGCGCACGGGCGCAAGCGGCGCACCCGTCGCGGCGTCCAGCGATTCATAGGGCAGACCGGTTGCGTCATTGAAGCCCTGCCCCATCCATAAGGGCAGGATGACACCGTCGAAATGCTCGCGCAGCGCGCGGATGTGCTCCGCGAGAGAATGATTGGTCTGTGCGGCAGTCATCTTGGAACGACGCATACCCGAATAGGGCCCCAGGTTTTGGAGCAGCAACGATAACCGAAATTTTCGTCGCAAACTTTCGAGCATTCTCCGCAGCGTCATGCGCGCACAGACCGGTTTGACCGCTTAGCTTCGCCCAGGGCGGAATGCCCTATCGGAAGATATTTTCCTCGACCCAGTTCTGCGCGAAGATTTCCGCGCGATCACGTGCTTCGTCCAAGGAAGCGCAGTTGCCCAAGTGGGAAAATGCGGCATCCACTTCGGTGCCGCCCTCGGCCGTTACCGTCAGCAAAACGCCATATCCGCCGGTATCCATGGCCGCTGTGGAAACGTCGATCAGTACTTCCTGGTCACGATGCTGCATGTGCTACCTCCCAGTCGGTTACCTAAACGCGTGAACCACGCGTGACGTGGCGGGAGCAGAAATCCCGCATGAATGAATAGACCTGAAAGCGTCACGCAAGTTCATCTTACTGGCGACGCAGCATGTGCGATACGTCTGGAAGATGCCAAATCGAACATTCCGTCTCAGGAGATTCCCGTACTGCCCCGCCAATACCCATGAACTCGCGACATACAGCGAAATCATTCGCAAACTATGCGGAAATTCGGGTGTCTGCGCGCAACACGCCGCCTTTGCTGAGAGGATTGATTGGGGGCAGGAATGGGGAGTCGAGTCGCCGGCAATCACTGCCAGCGTCCTATCCCGTCAGCGCACATGTATAGCGCCGGGCTCTTCCATGCGGAGGGCCAGCTTGCCCTTTTCGGTGATCAGCCAGCGGCCATCTGGGCCCGCCTGAACGCAACGCAAGGTCACCAGCGCCTTCGCGACTTCGTCGGGCACGTCGACTTGAGCGGTATCAGGCTCGGAATTGTCAGCGACAAGTCGCAGCCAATGACCCAATTCGCCCTTCTGGAAACGATGCAATGCCATGCGTGATTCTCTCTTGAATGCCTCAACGATAGCATGCCGGCCCAGGCGCTTGCCGCTAGGCCAGCAGCTTAGGCACGGACGAGGCCAGCAAGGCAATGCCCGACAGCGTCAGCAGGCCCAGCACAATCCGGCGAAAGGCAAGATCGCTGATGCCGACGTACAGGCGCGCCCCCAGCAAAGTGGGCACCAGCATCGCGGGCACGATCATGGCGAACAGCGGCAACATGTCCCGCGTGACCACGCCCGTGAACACATAGGTCGCCATCGTCACTGCCAGCATGGACAAATTGAAATTCTGGATCACCGAGCGCTGCACGTCGCGGTCGAACCCCCGCAAGGTGCACCACAACGTCGGGATGACGCCCGTGAACCCGCCGATGCCGCCCATGATGCCGCCCACCGCGCCCGCCACGCCGTCGGCCACTTTGCCGCCAGCGGTGATCTTCGGCAGGCGCGTCGCGAACAACATGACCGGGCACCAGATGCCCAGCAGCGCGCCGATGAAAGCCTTGAATATCAACGGTTCCAGATGCGGCAAGAGCATGACGCCCAGCGGGATGCCCAACAGCCCGCCTGCGATGAAAGGCAGCAGATGCGTCATCGCGAAACCGCGCCGTACCGTGAACGCGGCCAGCAACTGTCCGGTCAACGAGCCGAACACGGCCATCGCGGCCGCCAGCCTGGGGTCAATGGTCCACGCCCAGAACGACATGGCCACCATCCCGAACCCGAATCCCGACAAGCCCTGCACAAACCCTGCGGCCATGGCGCCGACCACGACCAACACATATAGCGAATCCATTTACGCCCTGCACCCAGATCACGTGCCAGGCCCTCCCCGGCGCGAAACCATTCTAGAGCGTTCTAGGATGGACGCAGCACCATCGGCCGCTTCAAGCGCGACGCCACGGCAGACGCAGCCACGCTCGCACCGATCAGCGACAGGCCCAGCGCCAGGTCGGCCGAGATGCGCTCATGGAACACCACCGACGACACGACCAGGCCGATCACCGGTACGCACAGCATTGCGATGGACGTGGCCACGGGCGGCATCTTCTGCGTCATGCCCAGCACGACGATGAAGGTCAGCGCGGTGGCCAGCGGACCCGTGTAGAGGATGATGGGCCAGGCGTCCGGCACCGCCAGAAAGGCTGGCGCGCCGTCGCGCACCCAGGCCAGCACGGCCAACGGCACGGTGGCGATGGCGGTCTGCCACGGAATCATGTCCGCCCCCAGTCGCACATGGCGATTGCCGCGCAGCTGGATGATGTTGCACGCCCACGCGAACGAGGCGCCCAGCAGCATCACCAGCCCGATCACCGTATGCGCCTGCCACGGGCTGAAGGCCGGCGCGACGATCACGCCGATGCCCGCATAGCTCAGTGCGGTGGCCAGCCATTGCCCCGCCGACAGGCGTTCTTTCAGGATCAGCGCCGACAGCGGTATTACCCAGATCGAGGTGGCGTACGCAATGACGGACGCACGCCCGGGCGCCACGTATTGCAGGGCCCACAGCGCCAATGCCGTGAAGGCGCCCATCTGCAGCAACGCCACGCCCGCCACCAGCGGCCATTCCTGGCGCGTCGGCAAGCGCAAGCGCCCCATTGCACCCAGCACCAGCACGCTGATCAGCGCCGCCGATCCGAAGCGGCTGGCGGCCAGCCACAGCGGGCTCATGTGCGCCAGGCCCAACTTCATGACCGGCCAATTACCGCCCCAGACCATGACCGCCCCGATCAATGGCAAAAACTTGCGCAACGTGCTTTGCTGACTCATTACTGCTCGATCTACCGCTTGATTATTCTGCGCTTTGGCCGATTGACCAAAGGAAGAAATAGTCTATAGGGTAAACCCCGGCATATTTCACCTCAATTCACTTCGATACACTACATCCCCAGCACAAATGAACTGTCAATCGATTCCACCTAGGTGACTTATGCCGGAAATTAACCTGGATGCCACTGACATCCGAATTCTGAACGAACTCCAGCGCGATGCGCGCCTGACCAACGTCGAACTTGCCGCGCGCGTAAACCTGTCGGCCTCGCCCTGCCTGGCCCGGGTGCGCCGCCTGGAAACCGAGGGTCTGATCGATCGCCGGGTCACGTTGCTGAACGCGCGCAAGCTGGGGCTGAAAGTCAACGTGTTCATCCAGATCTCATTGGACAAGCAGCGCAAGGCGGCACTCGACGTCTTTGAACGGGAAATCGCGGTGCTGCCGGAAATCATGGAGTGCTATCTGATGTCGGGCGACGCCGACTACCTGATCCGCGCGTTGGTGCCGGACGTGGATGCGTTGGAACGCCTGATCGTCGAACACATCACGCGCATCCCGGGGGTCGCCAGCATCCGCTCAAGCTTCGCGCTCAAGCAGGTGCTGTACACCACCGCCGTTCCGCTCGCCTGATACGGCGCGTCGCTTTCGGAAACTTGCGGGATGCCGCCCGCGCCCGCACAATGAACGCGTCGGCGCGATCGCGCGCCGGCATCCCTCCCATCGCTTAGCAAGGAGCAAACCATGCCCGAAACTGAATGGTTCCCCGGCGGCACGCTACCCGATCGTCAGGGCTACTTTGAAGTGGAATTCGACACAGGCGAAACTGAAATCACGCGCTACGGCATGCTGGGTTGGGAACCCGAGCAAGACCGCGGCCGTATCGTGCGCTGGCGCGGCCTGGACCCGAACATCGAAGAAGCCGAAATGCAACGCGAAAACGCCGTACGCAACAACGGCGACACCCTTCTCGGCTGAAGAGCCACGCAAAACAAAACGCCGCGGAAATTTCCGCGGCGTTTTGTTTTTCAGCGTTGCGCGCTTACCAGTCGAGCTTGGAGATCTTGGTGCCGGCCAGCGACACGCCTGCCATCAAGCCGCCGTTGTTCATCACGAAGCCGACAACGGGCTGCTGCGCCGTATTGGTGTCGATACGGCCGTTCGCGCCGATATTCACAACGGCCACCGTGGCGTCGGCGCCGACGGTCCAACCGCTGCTATTGCGGAACTTGTTCAATGCATCGTCCGTCATGAACAGCAGGACCATGGCCTTGGATTGCGCACCGGCCTGGAAGCCGACGGAACCCGCAGTCGTGCTGTAGTAGCCCGCATTGGCGCCGCCCACGCGCAGCACCCCATTACCATGCTCGGCGCCCACAATGAAGCTGCCGCTCAGGACGTCAGGGAACACCAGCACGCCCCTGGCGCGCGCCACCAGTTCCTTGGATTGCGGCGAGGCCGCGTACAGCTTGGTCAACGTGGCATTGGCCGCGCTGTTCATCGACTCGCGCTTCTCCGATGATGTCGCGGTGTTTTTGGGGGTGTTGGTGGTGCAGCCCGCGAACAGCAGGCCTGCTACACCGATGGTCGCGGCCGCCAGGCCAACACGACGCAGGACAGGAAAAGTATCAAACATGGAACTCTCCTTTATTGTTGTCTTCCACTAGCACTGTACCGGCCAAACTAGTCGGCACAAGGCACACGTTGTGATAAACGAAACAAAACCTACCTGTTGCCGCTTTCCACACGCGGGCAGCAACATTTGGTAGGGCAATTGCCCCGGCCCGCGCAGTTATAGGATGCCATAACGCGGCTCGCCCGTCGCCTCGTCCACCGAAACGATCCCGGAGAGGACCAGTTCGGCATGGCGCCTGGCTACCGCCGCATCTGCGAATGTCACGAATCTGGGTAATGACCAGCGCTGTTGAAAATCGCCATCGCCTGATCGGCGAACCGTGACCTCGATGGCCAGCACCCCGGCATCCAGACTCACGATCTCGCATCCCACTTGAAAGCCATCGATATGGCGCTGCGGCCACGCGCTCATGCTTATTGCTCCTGAAATGGGTGTATCCGGGCGCAATATGCCAAAAAAAAAAGCGCTTGAAAAGTGATCCTTTCAACGGGTCACAGTGCACTAATCGAGGTAGTGCAAACGCATCTTGCAGACGAGAAAAAACAGGTGAAAACGGGCCTTTGAATGCCAACGGACCATTTTTTCGGATTGCCCCAAACCGAGGGAGGATTCCGTTACTTCGCGGACGAACCCTCGTTCGCCGGCCGGATCCACTTTGACTCCCACAGGTCTTCGCCGCGCTCCAACGCCGCGCCCAGCTCTTTGCGGCGGCGCTGCGCGACAGCGGCCAGCAGCGCATTGCATACCGAGAAGGCCGCGGTATAGGAATCGAACGGCGATGCGCTGGAGCTGCGTGCGACCAGCACGTGATGGGCGGACGCGGCCGCGGGCGCGGACGCCGCATCCGTGATCAACACCACTTTACCCCCGCGCTGCCGGAACACCTTCACCGCATTCGCCGTCGCAACCGAATAGCGTCTGAACGTGAATGCCAGCAGCACATCGTTGCTGTCGATCCAGAGCAGTTGGTCTTCCAGGAACATCGGCCCTGCGCCGCCCATCGGCCTGACCGACGGCAGGCACAGGTTCAGGTAGAGCGCCACATGGCTGGCCAGTGGCGCGGCCTGCCGCAAGCCCAGCACATGCACGCGGCCCTTGCGTTGGGTCAGCAGGCGCACGGCGGATTCGAACGCGGCCACATCGATCGCCGCAAAGGTCTCTTGCAGGTTGTGCTGGTCATGCAGCAGCGCGTTCTGCAGACAGGCCCGCGCCGACGGATTGTCGGCGCTGACCGCATCCGCGCGTTCGCCCGGCGAGGCCAGGCGCGCGGTCACCTCCGAGCGCGCTTCCATTTGCGCCTGCGCATAGCTGTCGTAGCCCAGCTTGGCCAGCAAGCGAACAACCGTGGACGCGCTGGTGCCAACCCGCTTGGCCAGCGCGGTAGCGGATTCCAGCAGGCTTTGCGGGTAGCGCGCCTGCATTTCCTCGACCAGCAGGCTTTCCGTCTTGCTGAGTTTCTTGGCGTAGGTGGCGATGCGTTGATTCAGATTCATGATGGCAGCGATTCCGCAAGGGGCAGCTCTAGGTGATAACCCCAAATTCCACAATATTCTTTGCATCTTATATTTGACTCTGCAATGCATATTGCAAAATAGACCAATCTGACCGCCTTCACAAGAGAGCTTCATGAAGCACCACTCCGCTGCGCCGTCCCTGATGCGCCGCAGCCTCGTCCTTGCCGGCCTGGGCGCCGCAGTCCTGCCCCTGGCCGCGCGTGCCAACGCCTATCCTTCCCGCCCCATTACGCTGGTCGTGCCGTTTCCCGCAGGCGGATCCGTCGATCTGATCGGCCGCATCTATGCCGAAGCGCTGGGCAAGGCGCTGGGCACCACGGTCATCATTGAGAACCGCGACGGCGCCGGCGGCGCCATCGGCAGCCAGCGCGTGGCGCGCGCCAAGCCGGACGGCTATACGCTGGTCGCCTCGTCGCAAAGCTCGCATCTGGCCAACCCGCTGATGCGCAGCGACCTGGGCTACGACCCGATCAAGGATTTCACGTCCATTTCGCAGTTGTCGCGCACGCCCAATGTGCTGGTGACCAACATCGACGTGCCCGCCAAGACCTTGGCCGAATTCGTGGCCCTGCTCAAGGCACGGCCCGACGAGTTGCACTACGCCACGGCCGGCATCGGCAGCATGGGCCAGCTCAATGCGGAACTGTTCAAGAACACGCTGCAGGTCCAGGCCATGCACGTGCCCTACCGCGGCGGCGCGCCCTTGATCAATGCCCTGCTATCCAACCAGGCACAGTTCGCGCTGGACAACCTGGCGCCCTTCCTGCCGCACATCCAGGTCGGCAAGATGCGCGCCCTGGCCGTGGCGGCGCCCAAACGCCTGGACGCGCTGCCCGACGTACCCACGTTCGCCGAACTGGGCTACCCGGTGCTCAACGCGATGTCGTGGATCGGGTTGGCCGCCCCAGCCGGCACGCCGGACGACATCATCCAGACCCTGCTGGCCGCGGTGCGCACCGTCGCCAGCCAGGACGGCATGCCGCAAGCCCTGGAGAAGGCCGGCGCCCTGCCCCCTGAAAACCAAACCCCGCAACAGTTCACCACCATGATGAGCGAACGCCTGGCGCTGTATAAAGACCTGATCGACCGCGCCGGCATCCGCCCCGAATAGGCTTCCATCCCATGCAAAACCCCGCTTTCGAACCCGACACCGCCCCCCTTGAAGTCTTGCCCCGCGACCTCTCGGCATACCGCGAGGGCAACACCGGCATCCCGTACGTCCACCGCTTCGAGTCGGGCGTGCCCGGCCCCCACGTGCTGATCAACGCCATCACCCACGGCAACGAGATCTGTGGCATGGTCGCCGCGACCCATCTGCTGGACACCGGCGTGCGACCCAAGATCGGTACGCTGACGGTCAGCTTCGCCCACGTCGAAGCCTACGAGGCCTTCGACATCAACCAGCCCTATGAAAACCGCCAGCTCGTTCACAACCTGAACCGCATCTGGTCGGCCGCCATGCTGGATGGCACTGAAGACAGCCCCGAACTGCGCCGCGCCCGCGAACTGCGCCCGGTGCTGGACGCCGCTGACTTCGTGCTGGACATCCACTCGACCCGCGCGCCCGTACAGCCCTTCTGGGTCTACAACGAGATGGACCGCAATACCGCGCTGGCCTCCGCCGTCGGCGCGCCGCTCGTGCACCTGGTGATGCCGCAGCACAAGTTCCCGGGCACGGGCGTCATGGGCTACGGCCATCACGGCGATCCGCTGTCCGACAGCGGCGGCGCGCTGGTGGTGGAATGCGGCCAGCACTTCGCCAAGTCCGCCGCTGAACTGGCGACCGACGTCACGCTGCGGTTCCTGGCGCACACGGGCCTGATCGATGCCCCGGCCGACGCCACGCCACCGCCCGCGCCGCAGCGGTACCGGCTGCTGGAAGTCCACATGGTGAAGTCCGAAGACTTCCATTTCACCCGCCCGGTCATCGGCTTCGAGACCTTCGACAAGGACGAGCTGATCGCCATGAACGGCACCGAAGAAATCCGCTCGCCGTGCAACAACTGCACGATCTTCATGCCGACCCGCATGCCGATCGTCGGCCGCGAAGCCGTCTACCTGACGGTCGCGATCTAAGCTGAATCGCCGGCAGCGTGCTGCCGCGCACATGAAAAAGTCCGACACCAGCGCGTGCCGGACTTTTTCATTTCAAATATCCGGGATCAAGCGCTTGCCCAGGCTGATCACCTCGTCGCACGAAAAGCCCAGCGATTCGTAAAAGCCTTGCACCGCGACGTTGCCCGAGCGGATCAAGAGGTTGATCTTGGGGCACCCCATCTCCAGCAGCTTGCGCTCCACCGCGCGCATCAGCACGGTGGCATAGCCGCGCCGCTGATGTGCGGGCGATACGGCCAAATAGTTGATCCAGCCGCGGTGGCCGTCATAACCGCCCATCAGCGTGCCCACGATCACGCCGTCCGCTTCACCCACCAGAAACAGGTCGGACTGCACGGTGAGCTTGCGGGCGATGTCTTTTACCGGATCGTTCCACGGCCGCGTCAGGCCGCAATCGCGCCATAGCTGGACGATGGCCGACTCGTCGGCGGGATGGTAGGGCCGGATGGATAGGGCTTGCTGGGTCATGCTTCGTTCCTTGGATGAGGGAAACGAAGGCCTTGCGATACGCCTCGCGAGCGGGAACGGATAAAGCACAAACAAAAAGGCCACGAGGGGTATCGTGGCCTTCAAGGTGAAGCGCCGAAGACTCGGCGCCTGAACGTGACTTGCCACTCAACGTAGTCGTCGAGTGATTCGTCGGTTATCTGCCCGGCACGCCGGCGCAAAGGGGATCGCGTTCATGCGAAAGAGCATACACGAGCCCGCGCGCGGCAGGCAAGATCCGGCTAGTGCCCGTCAGGCGATGGCAGGCGTGGGCAGCGTTCCTTCCATGACGATGACCGCCTGGCCCGCCACCCCCGCCCATACGCCGTCGGCGCGCGGCTCGGCATGCGCCAGCAACAGGCTGGCGCGGCCCATGTCCACGCCCTGCCCCACGCGCAAGTGCAACGTCCCCTCGCCGCGCAGCGCCGCGCGCAACGCCGTCATCGCCGCCGTTGCGCTGCCCGTGGCGGGATCTTCCGTCATGCGTCCGGTGAACATCCGAGCCTGGATGTCCGTCGGCGCGTCCACGGTGTCCCCCCCGGTATCGGTCGTGTACACATAGATGGACTTCGCGCCATCCAGCGGCAGCAGGGCCGCATAGCCATCAGAATCCGGCGCCGCGCGGCGCAGGGCATCCCGGCTGCGTAATTGCACGACCAGGAAGATCAGCCCCACCGAGACCACCTGCGGAGCGTGCTCGGACGTGTCGATATCGGACGGCGCAAGCTTCAACGCCCGGGCCACCGCCGCCACCGGCGCCTCGCTGGCGCGGGACAAGGGCTGCGGCGCCAATAGCTCTACGCCTTCCACGCCCTTGGCGCCCGATTTCAACGAGATCCGGACCAGGCCGGCAGCCTCTTCGAAAATGAACGAGTCCGGCGCCGGGCGTCCAGCGGCGATCATCTCGCGAGCCAGCACCACCGCAGTGCCCACGTTCGGGTGCCCAGCGAAAGGCACCTCACGATCCGGCGTGAAGATCCGCACCCAAGCGGTATGCGCAGGGTCTTTCGGCGGCAGCACGAAGCTGGTCTCCGAATAATTGAATTCACGCGCAATACGCTGCATCTGCGCAGTTTCCAAGCCGTGGGCATCCAGCACCACCGCCAATGGGTTGCCGCTATAGGGCTGGGTGGTGAAAACATCGGCGGTGACGTATCGGTAGCACATGGGAGCTTCTCTTGTCCAAGGGGAAAGCGGCAGTATGCAAGGCCTCCGCCTGCTCGCGACAGGCACAGATCGGAAGAACTTTCGTCATAACAGCGCTGTCCCCCGCCTGCTCAAACACCCGGCCCGGCGCCCGCGTCGAGTAACCTGTCTTCCAAGGACGCATCTGCGCCCCGATGCACGCTTACCCGAAAGGAATACACCATGGAAAACCCTTTTGGCGACTCCGACGAACCCTCCAGCGACCACCGGCAATATCTGGTCCTGATTTCGGCTTCGAAAGACAACGCCTCACTCGCCCAGAAGCTGCTGGAAAACCTGAAAAAACACGTCGACGAACGGGCCGCGCCCTTGTGGATCGACGCCAAGGGCATCGGCGTGCTGCTAACGACGGATCTGGTCGCGTCCGACATCTGGCGTGAAATGTTCCAGAAGGAACCGGGCCAGGACTACGGCGACACCCGCAACATGCTGGTGCTGGAAATCGGCAAGGATTGGGCCGCCCGCCGGGACGACAAGATCGAACACTGGTTGGCCAGCCATGTCGGCAATCCGCTGCCACCCGCGCCACGGCGGGCAGACAAGCGGCGCTAAATGAAATCCGCCAGCAGGCGTGAGATCACTTCGGGCTGATCCAGGCTGGGCAAGTGGGCCGCGCCAGGTACTTCTTGCCCGGCGCCGTCGCTGATCAGCGTCGACACCCGCCGCGACCGCTCCTGGATGTGGGGAAAGTCGAAACTTCCCCACATCACCAGCGTCGGCACGGTGATCTCTCCTATTCGGCCAAACGTATCCACGGCATCCAGGCTGGCCCCCGCCGGCGTCGATCGCATTGCGGTGCCATGCATGTCCAGGAACAGTTGCCTGGCTGAGCCACCCACTCGTCCTTCGGCTTCTCGCGGCCCGTCCAGAAACAGACGCGCCTTCATCGCATTCACCTGGTCCAGGTCCCCGCTGACTTCGGCCTGCTTCAACGCCGCCATTTGCGCCTGCACGCCGGGCGGATAAGCCGCCTCTGGCGCGCCCGGCACCGTCGGCGCAATCAGCGCCAGGCGACGGACCCGGGCGGGATGCAGAAGCGCCGTGTCCAGCGCGATGCGCCCGCCTTGCGAGCACCCCACCAGCGTCACCGCCTTGCCATCTGCAACGGCATCCATCACCGCCAACAGATCGCCCACGGCTGAATGGTCCTCCGTTTCTGCGCGCGTCTCGCCGAAGCCGCGACGGTCGTACGCAATGGCTTGATGCGTCGCGCCAACGGCGGCCATCTGCGCCCGCCACATCCGGCGGTCACAAATGGCCGCGTGCAGGAAAATGACCGGATCACCGGCGCCAACAACTTCCACGGCCAACAGGGCGCGGCCGGATTTGATCTGATGCGTGAAAGCCATAGTGGATGACGTCAGGCGTCGGGAGGGAGGGCGAAGCGACCAATATACCCCTGCCCCACACAACACCTCTGGCTCATGGGAAACTGGTGCCCAGCGCAACTTCATCACACCCAACACCCATGATCCGCCCGCTGACCGCCCTTGCCCTATTGCTGATGGCCACCGCCACACACGCCGCCGGCGCGAAAGACTACACCGCCCAATACAACCGCTGCCTGTCGGAGGCCGGCGCCACCAACAATACTTCGGTGCTGAATTGCTCCAGTACGGTGTCCGCGTCGGTCAAAGCGGAAATCAATGCGCTGTACGGCAAACTGCATGCGCGCCTGGCGCAGCAATCGGCGGAAGACGCCAACAAGCTGGAGCAAACACAAAAGGCATGGCTCGCGTACCGCAATGGCCAATGCGACCTGGCGACATCCTATGTGGGCTCACCGATGTTCGGTTATTGCCCCATGCTGTTGAACATTCAAAGGGCCGACGAATTGCGCGAACTGCTGGGGGAATAAACCCCGGTGCGTACGGCGTGAACTGCTGGCGAATCAATCCCCGGCGCCAGCAACCTCCGCCGCCTGCTCGCGATACGCCACGGCGGACATCGTCGTGGCCATCATCACCAGCGCGATGCACAGCAGGATGCCCACAAGACCAAGCGCGATCGCGGCCGCCGACATGTCAGAAACGGCGGTGGATAGCAAGGCGCCCGTGATCACCACGAACACCGCCAGCAGGAACAGCATGCTCATCATCGGCCACGCATGCACGCGCCGCGCCTGACGCGTCCGCCAGAAATCGTACTGGCCCGATACCGCAACGCGTGCAAGGCTCGGCGCAAACGTGCTGACCCCATACAGCACAGGCGCCCATATCGCCGCAAGCGCCAAAAACAGGCACACAAAGAACACGCTATCGGCGTTGGCGCCCAATGAAAAATAAAGAAGGATCGGCACTCTAGCGGTGGCGTACATCAACCCCATGCCTATCGCGATAAGCAGCGCAAGCAAGGCAACGACCCTCCACTCCGGTTTGCCCAAGCGCCAATCCGCATCATCCGCGTGGCCGCCCGCCACGGTCTGCCGAAGCCACGAGACCGACAGGCGCGTCAACGCCAGTACGTTCACGACAACAAGCAAGAAGAATGGCGAGTACACCAAGGACAGGTGCGGCAACAGCAGCGCGATGGGCAGCGTCAAGACGAACACGGCGAACGCCCAAGGCGTAGACCGCCATAGCGCGCCGCCCCGTTGCCAGAGCGTACTTGCCGTCAATGCGAAATAGCGGCTTGCCGGAAGCTTGGTCGTCACGGGGATCCTTTGCGCGAAGAGATTTGGCCTAATCCGCTGGTGTTATACCAGCACTTCCCGTGTTCGGCATGTCGACGCGATGCGCCCACAATACTGACGATGCTTGGCCTTATAACGCGCATCGCAAAGAGCTGAGTGAATGCTCGTAATGTCTGCGACATCAGCAATGCTTGTCCATCAATATGATGGTTCTGAAGCGCCAATGAGAAAGGGGGTTAGTGATTTTCATCACTAACCCCCTAGGGTATTGCTGGTCGGGACGGCGGGATTCGAACTCGCGACCCCTTGCACCCCATGCAAGTGCGCTACCAGGCTGCGCTACGCCCCGAAAGAAAAAGAGTATAGCAGAACAAAAATAAGTTTGCACGCATTGGTGCAAAAAAAGTGCTGAATACTCAAAAAAATTTGCGCCTCATGTTCGTCGCCTGCACGAGCTTCGTGCAAGGCGGCGCGCGCGAGGCGCAACGTACTGCTTGATGCAATGCGCGTTGCTTCAAGAGCCACGCGCGTTGCAGATACTGCGTTCAATCAAACAATCTTGCACGACAAGAAATTCAGCGCTTAAACGGCCGAGCCCGCGTTGCTGGGGGTGACACTGGCGGCGGCGTTTGCCGGCATGCCCAACGCGTCGGCCAGCATCGTCGAAACGTTGCCGAGCTCGTTGCGCAAAGCTTGCATTTCGGCGCCCGACAAACGCACGGCGGCATCTTGATCATGCGGCATGTCGCGCGCATCGCCCAAGCGATTACGCGCGCCGCTGATGGTGAAGCCTTGTTCGTACAGCAACGAACGGATGCGACGGATCAGCAGCACTTCGTGATGCTGATAGTAGCGACGGTTGCCGCGGCGCTTCACGGGTTTGAGTTGCGTGAATTCCTGTTCCCAGTACCGCAAGACGTGGGGCTTGACGCCACACAGCTCGCTGACTTCACCGATGGTGAAGTAACGCTTGGCGGGAATGGGCGGTAAGGTAACGGTGGGTTCAGTACGTGTCATAAGCGAATTTTATGCCGCGCGGGCGCTGGAAGCCGATAACAATTACCGACAAAGCGTATCACTCCGCGGCGTCGGGTGCAGCAGGGGTCGCCTGCTCCACCACGCTCTTGAGTTTCTGACTCGCGTGGAACGTGACCACGCGGCGTGCGGCGATAGGAATGGTCTCGCCGGTTTTGGGGTTGCGGCCAGGGCGCGGCGGCTTGTCGCGCACCTGGAAATTGCCAAAGCCCGAAAGCTTGACCGAGTCTCCGCGAGCCAGGGCATCGCGGATTTCCTCGAAGAACGTATCGACGATGTCCTTGGCTTCGCGCTTGTTCAGGCCGACCCGCTCAAAGAGCAGTTCGGCCAGCTCAGCCTTGGTCAGAGTGCGCGGCTCGGCAGCAAGCATACTGTTCCCCATGGTTCAAGCACGCTGGCGCGCGCCGTGAGCACTGACCAATGCATCCTTGATGCGGGACAGGCAATCCGCCACACGGGCTTCGTCCAGCGTGACTTCAGTGTCCTGTAGCCAGAAACGGAAAGCAAGGCTTTTCTCGGTGACGGGTTCGCTGCCCTGGGCCTTCTCGCGCCACACGTCGAACACGCGCACATCCTGCACCACGGCCAGTTGCGCATCCGCCTTGACGGCCGCGGCCACGGTGTCCAGCATCGATTGCGTGGACACGGGAGCATCGACCCACAACGCCAGATCGCGCACCACCACCGGTTGGCGCGACAGTTCGCGCACCTGCGGCAACTCGCCTTCGGACAACGCATCCACGTTCAATTCGAACACCACGGGCGCGTGCGCCAGATCGGCTTGCTGCGCCCAACGCGGGTGCAGTTCACCGATCCAGCCAATCGCGCGACCGTCGAGTTCGATGCGGGCGCTACGGCCCGGATGCAGCGCCGGATGCGCAGCGGGTTCGAAACGCAGGCGGCGGCCGCGTGCGCCGAACAGCGCTTCGACATCCATCTTCACGTCATAGAAGTCCACCTGGCGCGTCGGAACGCCCCACTGCTCTTCCATGGCCGGCCCCCAGGCCGCGCCCGACAGGCGCATCGGCTGATTCACGCCCGCCACTTCCAGCGGACCGTCCTCGACGGACGCGTCACGCATGAATACGCGGCCCAATTCAAACAGGCGCACGCGCGACTGCTTGCGGTTGGCGTTGTGGCGGATGTTGGCGACAAGGCCGCCGATCAGGCTGGACCGCATGACCGACAGGTGGCTGGCGATCGGGTTCACCAGACGAACCGGCGTCTCGTTGCCTGCGTAGTCGCGCTCCCAATCCGCTTCGACGAAGCTGTAGTTCACGACTTCCTGGTAGTCCTGCGCGGCGGCCAGGCGGCGCAGCGCATGCGCGCCGCGATGCACTTCCGGCTGCGAGAACATCTTGGCGCGCGCCATCGGCGGCACGTCGGGGATGCTCTCGAAACCGTAGATGCGGGCCACTTCCTCGATCAGGTCTTCTTCGATCACGAGGTCGAAACGGTACGACGGCGGGCTGACGACGAAGTCATCGCCTTCAACCGCGAACTCCAGCCCCAAGCTGCCGAAGATCTTGGCGACCTGCTCTTGCGTGACGGGAACGCCCAGCACGCGATGGCAGCGCGCCAGGCGCATGCGCACGGGCGGACGAGCCGGCAGGTTGACGATTTGGTCGTCGATGGGACCGACCTGGCCGCCGCAGATATCGACGATCAGGCGGGTGATGAATTCAAGGTGCTCGGGAATGCTGGCGTAGTCCACGCCACGTTCGAAACGGTGGCTGGCTTCCGAACTGAACTTGTAGCGGCGCGCGCGGCCGGCAATGGCTTGCGGCCACCAGAACGCGGCTTCCAGATAGATGTTCTGCGTGTCCAGCGTCACGGAGGTGGCTTCGCCGCCCATGATGCCGGCCAGGCTTTCCACCTGATCGCCCGCCACCACCACGCCGACCTTCGGGTCCAGCGTGACGGTCTGGCCGTTCAGCAGTTCCAGCGTTTCGCCTTCATGCGCCCAGCGCACGCTGATGTCGCCGCCGATCTTGTCCAGATCGAACACGTGCGACGGGCGGCCCAGTTCCAGCATGACGTAGTTGGAGATGTCCACCAGCGCGGACAGCGAACGCTGGCCGGCGCGTTCAAGACGCGACTTCATCCAGTCGGGCGTTGCCGCGCGGGCGTTCACGCCGCGGATCACGCGGCCGCCGAAACGGCCGCACAGGTCGGGCGCTTCAATCTTGACGGGCAGACGCTCATCCAGCGTGACAGGCACGGCGACGGCGGTCGGCACCGACAGCGGCGCGCCGGTCAAGGCCGCGACTTCGCGCGCCACGCCCAGGATCGACAGGCAATCGGCGCGGTTGGGCGTGAGCTTGAGCGTGAAGAGCGTGTCGTCCAGGTCCAGCGCGTCGCGGATGGACTGGCCGGGCACCATGTCGGCAGGCAGCTCCAACAGACCGGCATGGTCTTGCGACAGACCCAGTTCGCGGGCCGAGCACAGCATGCCCGACGATTGCACGCCGCGCATCTTGGCCACGCCGATCTTCATGCCACCAGGCAGCTCCGCACCCACGCGGGCCAGCGGCACCTTCAGGCCGGCGGCCGCGTTCGGCGCGCCGCACACGATCTGCAGGCGTTCGCCGGAACCGTCGTCCACTTGGCAGACGCGCAGCTTGTCCGCGTCGGGGTGCGGCGCGATGTCGACGATATGGCCCACGACCACGCCGGTGAAGGCGGGCGCGGCGGGCACGGTCTCTTCGACTTCCAGGCCGGCCATGGTGAGCCGGTGCGCGAGTTCATCGGTTGCGATCGGAGGGTTGACCAGCGTACGCAGCCAGGATTCGGGAAATTGCATGATCAGCCGTCTGTTATTCGTTGAACTGGCGCAAGAAGCGCAAATCGCCTTCGTAGAACTGGCGCAGATCGTTCACGCCGTAGCGCAACATCGTCAGGCGCTCAAGTCCGGAGCCGAAGGCAAAGCCGATGTAGCGCTCGGGATCAAGACCGAAATTGCGCACCACTTCGGGGTGCACCTGGCCCGAGCCGGAGATCTCCAGCCAGCGGCCACGGTTGGGCCCCGAGGTGAACATCATGTCGATTTCGGCGGACGGTTCCGTGAACGGGAAGAACGACGGACGGAAACGCACGACAAGATCGTCGCTTTCAAAGAAGCAACGCAGGAAATCGGTGTACACGCCTTTCAGATCGGCAAACGAGATGTCCTCGGCGATCCAGAGCCCTTCCACCTGATGGAACATGGGCGAGTGCGTGGCGTCGCTGTCGACGCGATAGGTGCGCCCCGGCGCGATGACCTTGATGGGCGGCTTGTGCATGCGGGCGTAACGCACCTGCATGGGGCTGGTATGCGTGCGCAGCAGCAGCGGCAGGCCGTCGGCGTCGTTCATGTCGACGTAGAACGTGTCCTGCATGGAACGCGCCGGATGGTCCAGCGGGTTGTTCAGCGCGGTGAAATTGGTCCAGTCGTTTTCCACTTCGGGGCCGTCGGCCACATCGAAGCCAATGGAACGGAAGATGGCTTCCACGCGTTCCCAGGTCCGGATCACCGGATGGATACCTCCCGGCGCGCGACCACGGCCAGGCAAGGTGACGTCAATGGTTTCAGAGGCCAGTCGGGCATCCAATTCCGCCTGCGCCAATGCGGCGCGGCGAGCAGTCAGAAGCTCTTCGACTTTTTGCTTGGCCTGATTGATCCGGGCGCCCATTTCGCGCTTCTGCTCGGGATCGAGTTTGCCCAGGCCTTTCAGCAGCACCGTCAGTGCGCCTTCCTTACCCAGGAATCGAGCCTTTGCGTTCTCAAGCGCGGCGGCATCCGTAGCCGCGGCGAACCGTTCTTGCGCCTGGGAGACCAGGTCGTCAACCAATAGAGTCATGAAATCCAGCCTTCAAAACGCAAACGGGGCTATTACAGCCCCGTTTGCAGCGATGCGCGATGAGTTAAAGCGCGCGATCAGGCAGCCAAGGCAGCCTTGGCTTGCTGCACGATGGCGGCAAAGCCGGCCTTGTCGCGCACGGCCAGATCGGCCAGGACCTTACGGTCGAGTTCGATCGAAGCCTTCTTCAGACCAGCGATGAACACGCTGTAGCTGACGCCATGTTCGCGGACGGCGGCGTTGATACGCGTGATCCACAGAGCACGGAACGTGCGCTTCTTGTTACGACGGTCGCGGTAGGCGTATTGGCCAGCGCGCATGACTGCTTGCTTGGCAATACGGAACACATTACCGCGGCGGCCACGGTAACCCTTGGCGGCGGCAATGACTTTTTTGTGACGTGCGCGGGCAGTTACGCCGCGTTTGACGCGAGGCATATTAGATCTCCCTTATCAAGCGAAAGGCATCATGGCCTTGACGGAGGCCACGTTGGATTCATGAACCGCTGCCGAGCCACGCAGTTGACGCTTGGCCTTGGTGGTCTTCTTGGTCAGAATGTGGCGCTTGAACGCCTGACCGCGCTTGATGGAGCCGCTGCCGCGAACCTTAAAGCGCTTGGAAGCGCTTTTCTTGGTTTTCATCTTGGGCATGATGATTCCCTAAACTTAAACTCGTAGTTGATTTGACATGACGCGAGGTGCTTGGCGTTGCTGGCAAAAAGCCCTAGGGCTAGCACCGATGCAACGGCAAAACTTGTAGACCTGTTGTCACTTCTTGGGGGTACTTCGGGGTTACTGCTGGGTCGATTCCCCCCGGGCTGTGGCATCGCTGCCAGGCACGGGTTCCTCCCAGCTCTTGGCAAAAAGGTACGCCAGATCCGGGAAAGCCTTTGATTATATGGTGATTTCCTGGTCTTTGTCGAGTCGGGCGCGGCAAAAAGCGGAAGGGACCGCCTCTGACACCCAACCAGGAGTTTCAGCGGCCCATCATACCCCCGGGCGCCGGTACTGCACCGCCTGCGCCACATGCCCAGCGCCCAACACGTCCGCCCCTTCCAGATCGGCGATCGTGCGGGCCACCCGCAACGTCCGGTGCAGGGCCCGCCCGGACCCCGCCATGCGGCGCATGGCCTGAAACAGCAGCGCCTGTGCTTCGCCATCCATGGCGCAATGCTGGTCGAGTTCCGCCCCGGCCAGCGCCGCGTTCGGCTTGCCTTGGCGGGCCTGCTGGCGGTCGCGGCAACGGATCACCCTCTCCTGAACCGGGCCGGAGGCCTCGCCGGGCGCACCGCCCATGGATTCGGGGTCGGATGGCGGCAGCGCCACGTGCAGGTCGATGCGGTCCAGCAAGGGGCCCGAAATCTTTCCCGCATAACGCGCCACCTGGTCCGGCGTGCAAATGCAGGCGCGCCCCGGGTGCCCGCGCCAGCCGCAAGGGCACGGGTTCATGGCGGCGACCAATTGAAAGCGGGCGGGGAACTGGGCGGCATGCAGGGCACGGGCGATGACCACCCTGCCCGTCTCAAGCGGCTCGCGTAATGCCTCAAGCGTACGTCTGCTGAACTCGGGGAGCTCGTCCAGGAACAGGACCCCGTGGTGAGCCAGGCTGATCTCGCCCGGACGCGGACGGCTGCCACCGCCCACCAGCGCCGCGACGGACGCGGAATGATGCGGCGACCGGAACGGAGGATGGCCCATCAGCGCCTCGGGCAACCCTGCCAGCGCGGCCACCGCGGCGGCTTCCAGCGCCTGGCTGCGCTGCAGGGGCGGCAACAGGCCCGGCAGGCGAGACGCCAGCATGCTTTTACCCGCGCCAGGCGGCCCGATCATCAACAGGCTATGGCCACCGGCCGCGGCCACTTCCAGCGCCCGCCGCGCGCCGGGCTGCCCCCGCACGTCCGACAGGCATGGCGCGGGCGGCGATGCCGGCCACGCCTTCGGCACTGCATCTGGCAACCGGCACGCACCCGCGACGTGTGCGGCAACGTCCGCCAGGCTTCGCGCCGACAGCACGCCTAGCCCCGGCACCCAAGCCGCCTGCTCCGCGCTGCCTGCGGGCAGGATCAGGATGGCATCAGGCGCCTCCCGCGCCACGCTCAGCGCAATCACCAAGGGAGCCGCCACCGGCACCAGCGCACCGGTCAAGGACAGCTCGCCTGCCAGCACCAGGCCAGCCAGGGAAGGATCAGCCGCGGGCAGATCAGGGCCGCCGCCGTCGGCGGGCGCGGCCAACTGGCCCGAGGCCAGCAACAACCCCAGCGCAATGGGCAGGTCGAACCGGCCGGATTCCTTGGGAATATCAGCAGGCGACAGATTCACCGTGATACGGCCGGGCGGAAACTCGAAACCGCTGTTTAGAATGGCGGCGCGCACGCGCTCGCGGCTTTCGCGCACCTCGGTGTCGGGCAACCCCACAACATTGAAGCTGGGCAGCCCAGGCCCCAGATGCGTTTCAACCCGGACGGCGTGCGCATGCAACCCACTGAGTGCCCGGCTGGCAAGAACGGCAAGCGTCACGACGCTCTCCCGAAGGAACAAGGCCGTCAGTATCGGCAATCAGCAGAACGCCGTGGCCAAGGCAGGGACGTATTCGTCCCTTGCCCGCCGGGATCTCAAATGAAAAACGGCCGCGCTTGGCGGCCGTCAGTGCAGCGATGCAGACAGGCGGGAGCTTACTTGTCCAGCGCCGAAAGACGCTCTTCCAGTTGCTGCACTTGCGCCGCCAGCTGATCCACGCGGGCGCGGGTGCGCGCCAGCAGATCCGATTGGACGTCAAACTCTTCGCGCGTGACCAGATCCATCTTGGTGAACGCCTGCGCCATCATTGCGCGCACGTTCTTTTCCACGTCGGCAGCGGGGCTGCGGGCGATCAGGTCGGAGATGTTCTTCTGGATGTCTTCCATCCACTGGGTGCGATTGTTCATAGCGGCCTCTCGGTGTTCTTGATGCCTCAAGTGTAGTGCTTCGGGCCCCGCGCTGCAGGACGAATGGGCAAAAAAGAGGGCGGGCCGCATGCGGTGACCGCCCATCAAAGCACAGGAGAAAACCGGGCTGCCATGGCGGCAACCCCCTACCAACATCGTTACGGGCAGCCCATCTGGGATGCCGACTGCGAGAACAGGTCAGACGATTGCTTGCACTGCGCTGCCAATTGGGTCTTGTCGGGGATCGCCGCCCACTGCGACTTGGCCGATTCGAGCTGCTGCTTGATACTGGCCGCTGCCGGGTTGCTGCTGCCCAGCTTGTCCATGCACGCGTTGACCTTGGCCAGATACGCTTCGCACTCCGCAGGCACGGAAGGCGAGGTGCTGGCGGTCGGCGGCGTGGAGGCGGTGGGTGGTGCCTGCGTCGTCGGCGCGGGCGTCGCCGCAGGCGGCGTCGAAGCCGGCGGGGTGGCAGTCGGTGCCGGAGTCGTCGACGCGGCCGGCGGGGCCGCCTTTTCGTCGCTCTTGTTGCAACCAGCCAGCACGCCCACCGATGCGGCCAGCGCCAGGATGCCAATCATCTTGCGTTGAATCTTCATGGTGTCCTCTTTCCGTTCTTGCTTCTTATTAGGGCGGGCCGCCACACCGGGAACGTCTCCAGCGACCCGATTCGCCCTGGTCCTTTTGGATGAGCCATGAGCTGTTGTTGATTCTTCTTCAGTGGCCCCTCGGCAACAAGCGTATCCGTGTAAACCCCGGTATCAAGCGCATCCCTGTTTTCGGGCGGCCAGTCCCTTGGCTGGCAGGCGGCTGAATCGCCCCCTGATTCAGGCCACACCCACGGCCTGTAACGCTGTGCGGCCCGAAGCGAGTCAACGTGCAGCAAGCCCGTCCGCGCAAAAATTCACGACAAACCGCAACAATGGCAGCATCAACTGGCTACAAATGTCGGCCTTGAAACATATTTCGTTGCAAGCCGCGATTCCCCACGTTACGCACCATCTTGAGGCTGATGCGTGGTGCATGACGCACCACATTGGTGCTTTCAAGCACAACTCGAGCGCCTCCGCCCCGCTTCCCCGGGTTCAACAAACATGGCATGGAACTTGCTTGATAGACGAAGCCAACGTGCAACCATGAGAGGAAATGCCATGAAACTCATCATCGCCATCATCAAGCCCTTCAAGCTCGACGAAGTGCGGGTGGCTCTATCCGGAATCGGCGTCCAAGGTCTGACTGTTACCGAAGTCAAAGGGTTTGGACGCCAGAAGGGTCACACCGAGCTGTATCGCGGCGCTGAATACGCCGTCGACTTTTTGCCCAAGCTGCGGGTTGAAGCCGCGGTGCCCGACCACCTTGTCGATCAGGTCATCGAAGCGATCGAACAAGCCGCCCGTACCGGAAAGATCGGCGACGGCAAGATCTTCGCCGCCCCCCTGGAACAGGTGATCCGTATCCGAACGGGTGAAGCTGGCGAAGCTGCGCTGTAAATAAATAAAGAAGACTCATTGGAGCCTGAAAATGGATAAAGCAGATATCTCCTGGTTGCTCGTCTCTACCCTGCTTGTATTGATGATGGCCGTACCCGGTCTGGCGATGTTCTATGGCGGCCTGGTACGCAGCAAGAACGCGCTCTCTGTGTTGCTGCAAGTGCTGTGCACGTTCGTGCTGGGCCTGGTTCTCTGGTTCATCTACGGCTATTCCCTCGCGTTCACCGAGGGCAACGCCTTCTTCGGCGGCCTGTCGCGCGCCTTCTTCTCTGGCATGTTCACGCCGGCTGACGGCAAGTACGCCATGTCGAACACCCTGACCGAGCTGCTGTTCGCATCGTTCCAGGCCACGTTCGCCGGCATTACCTGCGCGCTGATCGTCGGCAGCTTCGCCGAACGCGCCCGCTTCTCGGCGGTGCTGGTATTCACGGTGATCTGGTTCACGTTCGCCTATGTGCCGATCGCCCACATGGTGTGGTTCGCCTCCGAAACGGCGCCGGGCCTGCTCAATGCCAAGGGCGCGCTGGACTTCGCCGGCGGCACCGTGGTGCACATCAACGCTGGCGTGGCCGGCCTGGTGGGTGCTTATGTGGTCGGCAAGCGCGTGGGCTACGGCCGCGAAGCCATGCAGCCGCATAACCTGCCGATGACCTTTGTGGGCGCTGCCCTGCTGTGGGTGGGCTGGTTCGGTTTCAACGCGGGTTCGGCCCTGGCCGCCAACGAGAACGCCACCCTGGCCTTCTTCAACACGATGATCGCCACCGCTGGCGCCGTCCTGGCCTGGCTGTTCACGGAATGGGCCGTCAAGGGCAAGCCCTCGATGCTGGGCGCCGCTTCGGGTGCGATTGCCGGCCTGGTGGGCATCACCCCCGCCGCTGGCCTGGTGGGCCCGGTTGGCGCGCTAGTCATCGGTGTGATCGCCGGTATCGTCTGCGTGTGGGGTGTGAATGGTTTGAAGCGCCTCTTGCGTGCCGATGACGCGCTGGACGTGTTCGGCGTGCACGGCGTGGGCGGTATCGTCGGCGCCCTGCTGACCGGCGTGTTCAACGCGCAGATCCTCGGTGGCCCCGGTCTGGCCGAGCCCGGCATGATCGCCCACCAACTGTGGGTCCAGCTGGAAGGCGTGCTGCTGACCATCGTCTGGTCCGGCGTGGTGGCGTGGATTGCCTACAAGATCGCCAACGCCCTGTGCGGCTTGCGTGTGCCGGAAGACCAGGAACGCGAAGGCCTGGACGTCACGAGCCACGGCGAATCGGCGTACCACAGCTGATTCATCGAAGGACGAGAAAAAGCCCGGACCTTGCGGTTCCGGGCTTTTTTTCATTTCACTGACTTGGCGTTGCCGAAGCGTGATTCAGGCGGGATCCAGTGCGTCCAGATCCACGGGCAAGGCGCGGTTCAGCGCGGTAGCCACTTTGATCCGCAAGGCGTTGGAATGCGCACGGCGCACCTCGCGCTTGACGTCCAGCAGCTGCTGCGGGTGCATCGAAAACTCGGTCAGGCCCAGACCCAGCAATAGCCGGGTCATGCGTGAATCGCCCGCCATTTCGCCGCAGACCGCCACCGGCTTGCCGGCACGCTCGCCCGCATTGATGGTATTGGCCACCAGGCGCAGCACGGCAGGATGCAGGGGATCGTAGAGCGTGGCCACATCGTGGTCGCCGCGATCGATCGCCAGGGTGTATTGGATCAGGTCGTTGGTACCGATCGACAGGAAGTCCAGCGCCTGGACGAAAGGCTCGATCGCGATCGCGATGGCGGGCACTTCGACCATGGCCCCCACTTCCATATGCGGCGCATACGCTTGGCCGCGTGCATCCAGCTCGCGCCGCGCGGATTCGATCGCCGCCTTGGTCGCCACCACTTCGTGCATGTGGGCGATCATGGGGATCAGCAGGCGCACCGGCCCGTGAGCCGAGGCCCGCAGAATGGCGCGCAACTGCGTCGCGAACATTTCCGGACGCGCCAGGCAATAACGGATCGCCCGCTGGCCCAACGCCGGATTGGTGGCGACCGTGGCCTCGCCATCCAGCGTCTTGTCCGACCCAATATCCAGCGTGCGGATGGTGACGGGCCGGCCAGCCATGACTTTCACGACCGACGAATAGGCTTCGTACTGCTCTTCTTCGCCGGGCAGGTCCGGACGCCCCATGAACAGAAATTCGCTGCGGAACAAGCCGATGCCGTCGGCACCGGAAGCGAGCGCCAGCGCGGCCTCTTCGGGGAGTTCGATGTTCGCGTGCAGGACAACGTCGATACCGTCCAGCGTGATCGAGGGTTCGTCGCGCAAGAGGCCAAGCTCGGCCCGCTCGTCGGCGTACACCGCCTGGCGGCGGCGATACTCTTGAAGAATCCGGTCCGACGGGTTGACGACCACGGCGCCCGCGGCGCCATCGATGATCAGCATGTCGCCGTCACGGACCAGCTCGCGCACATTGCCCATGGCAACGACGGCGGGCACGCCCATGCTGCGCGCCACGATGGCCGTATGCGAGGTCGGGCCGCCCAGATCGGTCACGAAAGCCGCGAAGCGGCCGCCGCGCAAGCGCAGCATGTCTGCGGGCGAAATATCGTGCGCCACGACCACCAGCGCATCATCGCCGCCCATGTGGGACATGTCCGGCAAGATGGCGGAGGTGCCGGCCAGCACGTGCAACACGCGCTCAATCACCTGGCGGACGTCCGCCCCGCGCTCGCGCAGGTATTCGTCCTCCATGGCGTCGAACTGCTGGCCCAGGATCTGGCCTTGCGTGGTCAACGCCCACTCGGCGTTGTAGTGGCGCTCGGCAATCAGGGCCAGCGTCTGCTCAGCCAGCAACGGATCGCCCAACAGCAGGCTGTGCACGTTCAGCATGGCGCCCAACTCGCGCGGCGCATCGGCCGGCAAGGTGTCGGCCAGTTGCCGCAGTTCATGCTGCGCCGAGGCCAGGGCATCGGTCAGTCGGGCACTTTCCGTGGGCACGTCTTCCGGCGATATCCGGTAGTGCGCCACTTCCAGCGCGGCAGCGCCCATGACGACGGCGCGCCCGATGGCGTATCCCTTGGCAACCCCTTTGCCGTAAAGACAAACGACGGGCCTGGCAGCGCCAGATCCGTCGTATGCGGGGTCCAGGGTCGTGGACGAGCCGGCCCGAGCAGCGCTCAGGCCGGCTGTTTCAGAGGGGGTTCTATTCCTGCTCACCGAATTTGCTGTCGAACAGAGTTTCGATTTCGGAAAGGGCTTGCTCGGCGTCGCCGCCCGAAGCCTCCAGCTTGACCGTCACGCCCAGCCCGGCCGCCAACATCATGACGCCCATGATGCTTTTGGCGTTCACACGCTGCGCGCCGCGCGATATGAAGATCTCGCTTGAAAACTTACTGGCAAGTTGCGTCAGCTTGGCGGCCGCCCGCGCATGCAAACCCAATTTATTGCTGATGACGATGTCTGTAGTAGGCATAGGAAATATTATGACCGCGGATGAACGCCGCGGTGTTGATCACAGCAAAACGCCAAACCGCCAACTGCTTTTCGGCTTGAATTATCAGCCGACATAATAGGGCAAATTCCCGCCCGTCAGTCTACACGCAAGACACCCTGCACCCCGCCGGCCAAGGCCTTCTCACGGGTTTCCGCCAATGGCAGGTTGCGATAAGTCAGCGCCCGCAGCAGCATGGGGGTATTCAGGCCTGCCAGCACGCAGCATTGAATGCCTTGGGCCTGGGCGTCGGCCACCGCCCGCTTGGAGATATTGGCGGGCGTGGCGCCGATCAGGTCCGTCAGCACCAGCACGCCGGCGCCGTGATCCTGCCCCAGGATGTCTTTCAAGACGTCCGGCGCCAGGTCATCCGGCCGGTCTTCGGGCTGGATATCGTGAATGGCCAGCATGCCGTCAAGGTTGCCCATGACGTGGCTGGCGCATTCGCGCATCGCCGCGCCCAAAGGCGCGTGCACGACGATAACAATACCCGTGGTCATGACGGATTCCAGAGAGATCAGGCCGCCACGGCAGTGGTCGCCACGGCTTTTTCAAGCGCCTGGACGAACATGCCTGCGACATCGAAGCCGGTCTGTTCGGCAATCTCTACGAAACAGGTGGGGCTGGTGACGTTGACTTCGGTGACGTAGTCGCCAATGACGTCCAGGCCGACCAGCAGCAGGCCGCGGGCGGCCAGCTTGGGGGCCACGGCTTCGGCGATTTCGCGGTCGCGCGCGGACAATTCCTGCGCGACACCGCGGCCGCCTGCGGCCAGGTTGCCGCGCGTTTCGCCGGCCAGCGGGATGCGGGCCAGCGAGTACGGCACCGGTTCGCCGCCAATCAGCAGGATGCGCTTGTCGCCCTTGACGATGTCGGGGATGTAACGCTGGGCCATGATGGTGCGCGCGCCGTTGTCGGTCAGCGTTTCCAGGATGGCGTTCAGGTTGGGATCCTTGGGCTGCAGGCGGAATACGCCCGTGCCGCCCATGCCGTCCAGCGGCTTGACGATCACGTCGTGATGCGTGTCGTGGAATGCCTTCAGGCGAGCCATGTTGCGGGTCACCAGCGTGGGCGCGGTGAACTCGCTGATCTCGGTGATGGCCAGCTTTTCGGGATGGTTACGGATGGCCGCGCCGCTGTTGAACACGCGGGCGCCTTGCGCCTCGGCATATTCGAGCAGGTGCGTGGAATACACGTATTCCATGTCGAAAGGCGGGTCTTTGCGCATGACGACTGCCCCGAAGTCCGCCAACGGCAGATCCTGGGCGGCGGATTCCGTCCACCAGTCATGGCCGTGCAGGTCGGCGTCGGCCACCAGCGCGATCGGCGTGGTGACGGCCTTGACGATGCCCGCCTCGATGTAAAGGTCGCCCTGCATGGCCACGCTAAGCGTATGGCCGCGCGCCACCAAGGCACGCATCATGGCGACAGAACTGTCCTTGTACGCCTTTAGCAGCGGCAAGGGATCCAAAACGAACAAAACATGCATCGCGACACCCCGAACGTACGCCGCCTTCCCTAGTGGGAAGGCGGCTTTATGACATCGTAGCGCAGAGCCGCCCAATAAGCGAACCCGCCGGTCACAGGACGGACGGCGGGTCGGAAGCGGAGCGGCCTAGCCCTCTAGAGAAGGCTGCGGCTGGAACTCAGGCGGCCGATTCAGGCTTGCCCGCAGCGGGCACTGCCTTCTTCTTGGGCGCCAGCACCATGACCATCTGACGGCCTTCGAGCTTCGGCATGGCTTCGACCTGGGCAAGTTCCAGCAGATCGTCGCGCACACGTTCAAGCACCCGCATACCGAGTTCCTGGTGAGCCATTTCGCGGCCCCGGAAACGCAGCGTCACCTTGGCCTTGTCGCCCTCTTCGAGGAAGCGGCGCAGGTTGCGCAGCTTGACCTGGTAGTCGCCCTCGTCGGTGGCCGGACGGAATTTGACTTCCTTGACCTGAATGACCTTCTGCTTGGAACGAGCTTCGGCTTGGCGCTTCTGCTCTTGGTACTTGAACTTACCGTAGTCCATCAAACGGCAGACCGGCGGCTCGGCGTTCGGCGCGATTTCCACCAGATCCACGTCGCTTTGCTCGGAAAGACGGAACGCGTCGGCGATCTTGACGATGCCCAGCTGTTCTCCTTCCAGACCTATCAGGCGCACCTCGGGGACGCGGATTTCACCGTTGATGCGATTGGCTTTTTCAGTGGCGATGTTGAAAGCTCCTAGAAATGTTAAGCAGCACTGCTATCAGGTTGATTGACGTCGCGACGGGTGGACACATCCTCGGTCAAGCGCGCGACGAACTCGTCGTATGCGATTGCGCCAAGGTCCAGTCCGCCCAGACCGCGTACGGCTACGGTGCCGTTTTGCTTCTCCTTGTCGCCGACGACAAGAATGTACGGCACCTTTTGCAGGCTGTGCTCCCGAATTTTACGAGTGATTTTTTCACCACGCAAATCGGACTCTACTCTAAAGCCTTGTTTTTTCAGGCTTTGTGTGATTTCAGCCGCATAATCGGCCGAAGGTTCGGAAATGCAGCATACGACAGCCTGCACCGGAGCCAGCCAGGGAGGCATCGCGCCGGCATGATTTTCGATCAGCATGCCGATAAAACGCTCGAGCGAACCCAGGATGGCACGGTGCAGCATGACCGGCGGACGGCGCTGGTCGTTCTGGTCCACGTACTCGGCGCCCAGGCGCACAGGCATGGAGAAGTCGACCTGGATCGTACCGCATTGCCAGTGACGGCCAATGGCGTCCTTCAGGGTGTATTCCACCTTCGGGCCGTAAAACGCACCTTCTCCGGGGGAAATCTCGAATTCGCAGCCGGTGCGGCGCAGGCTTTCCATCAGCGCCTGTTCGGCCGTATCCCAGACTTCGTCCGAGCCGATGCGCTTTTCAGGACGCGTAGCGACCTTATACAGCACTTCGGTAAAGCCGAAGTCGCGATAGACCTTCTGCAGCAGGGCCGTGAAGTCGGCGCACTCGTCCTGGAGCTGTTCTTCGGTACAGAAAATGTGGCCGTCGTCCTGCGTGAAGCCGCGCACGCGCATCATGCCGTGCAGCGAACCCGAGGGTTCGTTGCGGTGGCACTGGCCGAATTCGCCATAACGCAGCGGCAGTTCGCGGTAGGAATGCAGGCCGGAATTGAAGATCTGCACGTGGCCCGGGCAGTTCATCGGCTTCAGGCCGTAAACGCGGTTTTCGGACTCGGTCGTGAACATGTTTTCACGATAGTTGTCCCAGTGGCCCGTCTTCTTCCACAACGACAGGTCCAGGATCTGCGGTGCCTTGACTTCCTGGTAGCCGTTGTTGTTGTAGACGGCGCGCATGTATTGCTCGACCTGCTGCCACAGGGCCCAGCCCTTGGGGTGCCAGAAGATCAGGCCAGGCGCTTCGTCCTGGAAGTGGAACAGGTCGAGTTCGCGGCCGATCTTGCGGTGGTCGCGGCGTTCGGCCTCTTCCAGCATATGCAGGTAGGCTTCCTGGTCTTCCTTGGTCGCCCAGGCGGTGCCGTAGATGCGCTGGAGCATCTCGTTCTTGCTGTCGCCGCGCCAGTAGGCGCCGGCCACCTTCATCAGCTTGAAGACCTTCAGCTTGCCGGTGGAGGGCACGTGGGGGCCCCGGCACAGGTCAATGAAATCGCCTTCGCGGTACAGGCTAAGCGGCTCGTTCGAAGGAATCGAAGCGATGATCTCGGCCTTGTACGTTTCGCCAATGCCCTTGAAGAATTCGACGGCGTCGTCGCGCGACCATTCTTCGCGCGTCACGACTTCGTCCTTCTTGGCCAGTTCGGCCATCTTCTTTTCGATGGCGGCCAGGTCTTCAGGCGTGAACGGGCGCTTGTACGAGAAATCGTAGTAGAAGCCGTTGTCGATCACGGGGCCGATGGTGACTTGGGCGTCGGGGAACAGGGACTTGACGGCATAGGCCAGCAAGTGGGCCGTGGAGTGGCGGATCAAGTCCAGGCCGTCGGCGTCCTTCGCGGTCACAATCGCCAGGCGCGCATCGCCTTCGATGCGGAAGCTGGTGTCGACCAGCTTGGATTCCGCGCCTTCAACCGTCACGCGGCCGCCCAAGGCGGCCTTGGCCAAGCCCGTACCGATCGATTGCGCCACTTCGGCAACCGTTACCGGCCCCGGAAATTGGCGCTGCGAACCATCGGGCAATGTGATCTGTACCATCGGGAGTGCTTCCTGGGGTTCTGGGAACTAAAAATTCGAAAATCGGAAACGAAAAACGCGGCCTGAGAGCCGCGTTCTAGTGGTTGTCTTGCTGAGTCCTACCGCTGACCTGACACGGTGAAACCCGACGCACGAAAAACTAACGCGGCATAGGGCGAAAGTTCCGGGTCGTAGTTCGTGCCAGCGGGAAAAACATGGTTCTAAGCCTGTGGTACGCGCCCGAGGCGGCGCGGAGCAAGTGTTGCGCAATCGGAATAACGGATCAATTGCGTTTATCGTTGCCGATTGTAGCACCATTTGCGCCCTTTCCGTAGCGTAAGCGAGACAAATCGGCACGTTCACGCCAGGTTGCGGCTGCCCGCCATGGCTGCCAACGCGTGCCGGACGCCCTCTTGCCACGGCGGCGCGTGGATCCCGAATTGTTGCGTCAGCAGACGGGTATCCAGGCAAGAATTCAACGGCCTGCGCGGCGTGGACGGGGACTGGCTGGACGGGACCGGCTGGATATCGGCCGGCACCAGCGTGACGGGCAGCCCTGCCATCCGGGCTTGCTCGGCCACGTAGCAGGCGTATTCGTGCCAGGTGACCTGACCTGCGGCCGCCAAATGGTACAGCCCGAACGGGAACCCCGCCTCCCCGCCCAGGTAGCGCGCCACCGCCAGCGCCGTCACGTCAGCAATGAACGCGGCGCCTGTCGGCGCGCCGCGCTGGTCGCTGACGACACGCAACGGCTCAGGCTGGCGCAGCGCCATCAGCATGGACTTCAGAAAGCTGTTGCCGAACACGCCATAGATCCATGACGTACGGAACACCAGATGTTCGGCGTTCATGGCCTGGACGGCGCGCTCACCCGCCAGCTTGCTGCGGCCATAGGCATTCAGCGGCGCCGGCACGTCGGTTTCGACGTAGGGATCTTGCTTCTCGCCGTCGAACACGTAATCAGAGGAGTAGTGGACGATAAGCGCGCCCCGGCTTGCGGCCAGGGCGGCAAGCTCGCCCGCCGCTTCAGCGTTGATCCGCATGGCGCGCACCACGTCCTCTTCGGCACGTTCGACCGAGGTCAGGGCGGCGGCATTGACGATAACGTCAGGCTTTTCACGGCGCACCACTCGCGCCAGCTGCAGGGGATAAGTCAAGTCGCACTCGCTCCGGCCCACCGCCGCCACATTGCCCAGGGGCGCAAGGCTGCGCCGGAGTTCAAAACCCAACTGGCCGTCCCGACCTAAAACCAGAATCTTCTTGGGCATGCGTACGCTCTTTGTCAGGCCAAGGGTGCAACAGTCTGATTTTGGCGCGTTTCCCATCCGAACAACCGTAGGGAAACGTAATCTGCCTTCGCAAATTTCAGACAACCCGCGACGCGTGCATAGGATTTCGCCCAGAACCGGATGAAACCACCACCGGCGTTCCCTTTTACCGGCCTATGGGGCATCGATGAAACCTGTTTCAACGCCTGGAACCGTGGCGTCATTCTTTTCAGCCCCCGCGCGCGGCGGCGACGCCGATGATCGCCCTCCGGGCGCACGCCGGCATCTGCTGCTGTCGCGTCCTCCCCCCTCCATCCGGGTCGCCGTGCTGGATGACCACCCGGTCGTGACGCTGGGCGTTGCCGCCCACCTGGAAAGCCGGCCGGGATTCCGGGTCGTGCATCGGGAAACGTCGGCGCGCGCCCTGTTGGAAAAATTGAGCCATGCGCCCTGTGACGTCGCCCTGATCGATTTCTATCTACCCCAGGAGCCCTGGGACGGCGTCAACTACCTGAGGCGCCTGCGCCGCTATCACCCTAACCTGGCGATCATCACGTTTTCAGCTGGAAACCTTCACGAAACCCAATATGCCGCGTTCCGCGCGGGCGCCAATGGCTACCTGGCCAAGCAGTGGGGCATGGCTTTCCTGGCGGACATGATCCGCGGCGTGCTGAACGGCAGGGATCCCTTCCTGACGGTGGTGGAAGGCAAGGTCCGCCCCCTTCAGCCTACGCACCCGCATGCGCTGCTGACCACGTCCGAGGTCGAGATCCTGCGCCATATCAGCCAAGGGCTGTCGGTGACGCAGATCGCGGTCCGGCTCATGCGCAGCAAAAAGACGGTCAGCACGCACAAGCGCCGCGCCATGCGTAAGCTGCGACTGGCAGACGACCTGTCGCTGGCGCTGTACCTGCGCGAGAAGTTCGCCGAATGACCCCGAAGCTGCGCCCCCCCCCTACCTTGGTCAGATGATCCGGGAATAGCTGGCGCTGGTCGTGACGCTGCGCAAATAGCCGTCGAAAGCCATGGCGACCGCGCGCACGAAATACCAACCCAGGCCGGTCACCTGGACCTCGCTGGAACGCAGATTCACCAGGCCCAATTCGGCCAGATTGGCCATTTGCAGCAGTTCGCGGCTGAAGTAGTCGCCAAAGCGCAAGCCATGGCGCGCTTCGATCCGCGCGAAATCCACGCGGCCCTGGCACATGATGTCCATGATGACCTCGCGCCGGACCAGGTCGTCGGCATTGAGTGCCAGCCCCCGCTCGACCGCGAAATCGCCGGATTCAATGGCGGCGTAGTACTCGTCAAGCACTTTGGCGTTTTGGCTATAGGTATTGCCGATGCGGCCGATGGCCGATACGCCCAGCGCCACCAGATCGCGGTCGGGCTGCGTGCTGTAGCCCTGAAAATTCCGGTGCAGTTCGCCCCGCTGCTTGGCAATCGCCAGCGCGTCCGTGTTCAGCGCGAAATGATCCATGCCGATGTACGTGTAGCCCTGCTGCAAAAAGCCGTCGATGGCCGAGCTGAGCAGGCCGACGCGCGTGGCGCGGTCGGGCAGATCGGCTTCATTGATACGGCGCTGCGGCTTGAAGCGTTCCGGCAGATGCGCATAAGCGTACAGCGCAATACGGTCGGGCCGCAGCGTCACCACTTGCGAGATCGTGCGCGCGAACGATTCGGTGGTCTGCAAGGGCAGCCCGTAGATCAGGTCCACATTAACCGAGTCGTAGCCCAGGGCTCTGGCGCTTTGCATCAGCGCCCGCACGTCCTCGAAAGACTGCACGCGGTGCACCGCCACCTGCACCCTTTGGTCGAAATCCTGCACCCCGAAACTCAGCCGGTTAAAGCCCAGCTGGCGCAGATGGGCCAAACGCGCCGGCGTGGCCGTGCGCGGATCGACTTCGATGGAAATCTCGGCGTCTGCTTCAAACCGGAAGCCCGCGCGCAGGTCCTGCATCAGCCGGGTGAGTTCGTCGTCGGACAGGAAGGTTGGCGTGCCACCACCAAAATGCAATTGAGACACCGGAACGCCCGCGCCCAGTTCCTGGACATGCAACGCGATGTCTTGCGCCAGCGCATCCAGATAGCGGGCGGCGCGTTCGTGATGACGCGTCACCACCTTGTTACAGGCGCAGTAGTAACAGACCGAGTCGCAGAACGGGATATGGACGTACAACGACAGGGGCTCGTCCGGGCTGGAGACGCGCCGCTGCTGCAGCGCCTGCCGGTAGTCCTGCTTGCCGAATCCGGCGTGATAGCGATCAGCCGTGGGGTAAGAGGTGTATCGCGGCCCATTCTTGTCCAGCCTTGCCAGCAACTGGGGCGGGAAAAAGGGCTCGGCGGCGGCTGGAGCCGGCGGTTCTGAAACGAGTGGGCGTAGGGCGGCTTGCATACCCTGGATTATTCGCCTGTGGCGCCCCACCCACCTTGATCTTGCGCAAACCCCGCTGCCGGTGCAGGCGCAGGCGGTCTGGCCCTTAAAATGCGTCATTCACGATGCAGAACAAGGACACACCTCATGGGCACTGAACTGGAAGGCCGCTTGCTGGCCATGCGCCAGGCGTTGGCGATTGCCATCGCCCTTTCCACCCGCAGCAGCCCCCAGGCGACCGACATGGCGCTGGAACTGCTGGACGACCTGAAAGCCAACCTGGATAAGACGCCGTCTGACAGCCCGTTCGAAAAGCCGGAATGGGTCGTGGGTGCGCACGACGAACTGGACGGCATTGCCCGCCTGGTGCGCGCCTTCACGCAAACGCCAGAACCCGACGCCGACCCGCAGTAGCGGCCTGCCCCTACGCGCCGCAGGCCGCTGCCGGTGGCAGCACCCGCCAGTACAGGCCGGGAAAATCGACGCCAACGGGATCAAAGCCCTCGGGGCGCGTGTTCAGGCTCAGCTCCAGTGCGCCGCATGCAGCCGCCAGCCCGGCTGGTACCCAGGGGCTGTGGCGCGCCTGCCCGTCGATCAGCACCAGCGGCTGTTCGGGCAAGCGCAACGCCAGCGCGCCGGCTTCGGCCGGCGGCCCCGATATCACCCGTACCGGTCCGCCCAAGGCAAGCGTCGCCCGTTTGTGCAGGGTCTGGGCCAGCGCCTGGGAATCGAAGTACCGCCAATCGGCCGGCCGCCGCGCCAGTCCCGCCCCCAAGGGCGAGGTCAGTTCCATCCGCGCCATCAGCGCCAACTGGATCAGCACGAAGGCCACCAAGGCTTCCCGCGGCCTGACACACCGCCACCCTGCGCGACCCCGCAGCAGTTCCATCACTGCCGGCACCGCAAACAGCAGATACGGCGTTCCCCAATGCAGCTGGATGTGGGAACCAGTGGCCAGTGTCATTACACTGACGAAGACGAGCGGCGTGAAGCCGAACGCCAGCAACAGTGCGCGGCCGGGGTCCCGCGCTACCGGGGCGGAAGCCGGGCCAGGCGCCGCGGCGTCGGCGGCCAACATTGACCGCCTGCGCCGCGCCAGCATCCAGAACACCCAAAGCAGCACCCACGCGGGCATGGCCCGGTTGAGCATCTGATCGCCCCACCACCGCGCCACCTCTTGCGCGCGGGCCGGCCAGGACAGGCTGGCCGCCAGCGACGAGGTCATGGCATAGCCCAAGGATTCGAAATCGTTTGCCGCCAACCAGATCAGATGGGGCGAAAACACGGCTAAGGCCGTCAACCCGGCCACCTGCAGGCCGAACACCTGCATCGGATCGCGCCAGCCCCGTTGGCTTAGCCAGAAGACCAGTACAGCCACGCCCGCCACCACGATCTGGTATTTGGCCAAAGCGCCCAGTCCCAGGCAGACGCCCAACACGATCCACCAGCCGATGCGGCGCGTGGCGTAGGCCTTCCAGCAAGCCACCGCGCAGCCCACCGCCAACGGGATCAGCACGATCTCGTGGTTATAGAAGTACAGCCGTCCGTTGTAGAAGGTGACGCACAGACCGGCCAGCAAGGCAATCATCGCATAGGCGCGGCCACGCAGTTCGCGCAGCAGGCACCAGAGCAAGGCAAAGGCCCCCAAGGTGCACAGCGCCCCCGCAAAATACGTCGCCCACGCCGACCACCCCAGCACGCGGACAAATGGCCACAGCAACCACGTCGGCAACGGCGGGTGCTTGTAGTAACCCCATTCCAGGCTGCGCACCCATGTCAATTGCTCGATGTTGTCGGTCGGCGGCGCCAGCGCTCCCCGGTCAAGCAGCGGCAGCCACAACAAGGCGAACACCAGCAGTCCCGCCACTATCCCCCACCGCTCCATCCGGGCCGACCGCACTGCACGCATCCCCACCCGCATCTCCCCCGCCACCTTCTGGTGGACCACCTTGGCTCGCCCGGCATTGGGCGGGGGAATTATGGATTTGCGCGACGCGGCAAGGCCGGGAGTTTTGTTCGCCAATTGTTCGAAAACTGTAAAGCGGCGCCGGCCGCCAACGAGCGCTCTAACTGGCCTGACCACTTGATAGGAAGACGCGTATTCCCTCTGATCGTTTTCCCTGAATATTCAAGATTTCCCTTCTATTTCAATAACGACATGCCTATATTGGTGGCCTGACCACCAGGCCATTTTGATCGCCAAATCCGTCATGAGTTCGTTCCAGGCCGTCGCCGCTACCCGTCTGTACCGCATGATCGCCGACCAGATCGCCGGCCGCATCCGGGCGGGCGATTTCCCCCGCGGCGCGCGCCTGCCGTCCGAACGCGAATTGGCGGAACAATTGCAAGTCAGCCGGGCGTCGATCCGCGAAGCCTTGATCGCGCTGGAGATCGAGGGCTATGTCGAAGTGCGGGTCGGGTCGGGGGTGTTCGTCACCATCGCCCCCGACGGAGCCGGGTTCCCGCCGCCCGGCGGCCCGTCCCCTGCCGGCACCGCCGATCGCGACGACATCGGCCCCTTCGACCTGCTTGAAGCCCGCATGCTGATCGAACCGGATTGCGCTGCGCTAGCCGCCCACCAGGCCACGCCCGCCCAGATCGCCGCCATCCGCGACGCGCATGCGGACATGTCCCTGACCGACTCCCCCGGCCGCCACGACCGCGAATTCCACAGCGCCATCGCCGCGGCATGCGGCAATGCGGCGCTGGCTTCCGCAGTGGCCCATCTATGGAACCTGAGCCAGGCCAGTCCGGTGTACAGCCGCATGCAGGACTACTTCGTCACCACGCAGGCCTGGGCCGCTGCCCATACCGAACATCAACGCATCCTCAACGCCATCGTGGCACGGGATCCGATCCGCGCGCGCCACGCCATGCACACGCACCTGCTGGGCATCCTGGCGCGCCTGCGCGAAGACTTCGATTCATTCACCGACCTTCGAGGCAATCCATGACATCGTCTTCCCTTTCCATCAACGGCAAGCGGCTGTGGCAATCATTGATGGATCTGGCGCAGATCGGCGCCACGCCCAAGGGCGGCAACTGCCGCCTGGCATTGACCGCCCTGGATGGCCAGGGCCGCGACCTGGTGACGGGATGGATGCGCGACGCGGGCCTCAGCGTGCGAGTGGACCAAGTGGGCAACATCTTCGCGCGCCGGGCCGGGCGCAACAACGATCTTGCGCCTGTCATGACGGGCAGCCATATCGACACGCAGCCCACGGGCGGCAAGTTCGACGGCTGTTACGGGGTGCTGGCCGGCCTTGAAGTCATGCGCACCTTGAACGATGCTGGCATCGACACCGAAGCGCCGCTGGAATTGGCCATCTGGACCAACGAGGAAGGCTCGCGCTTCGTGCCCGTCATGATGGGTTCGGGCGTATTCGCGGGCAAGTTCCCGCTGGAAACAGCGCTGTCGGCCCGCGATGCGCAAGGAATTGCCGTGCGCGACGAATTGCAGGCCATCGGCTACGCGGGCGCCGATCCCGTTGGCGGACGGCCGGTCGACGCGTACTTCGAAGCGCATATCGAGCAAGGCCCGATCCTGGAGCACGAAGAGAAAGTCGTCGGCGTGGTGACGGGCTCATTGGGCCTGCGCTGGTACGACATCACAGTGACGGGCATGGAAATGCATGCGGGGCCCACCCCGATGGCGATCCGCCGCGACGCCCTGTTCGCCGCCAGCTTCCTGGTGCAGGCCGTGATCAACATCGCGAACGCGCACCAGCCGCACGGACGCGGCACGGTCGGCGAAATCCACGCGCATCCGGGCTCGCGCAACGTCATCCCCGGCCAGGTCCGGTTCACGGCAGACCTGCGCCACGAAGACGAAGCGACGCTGACGCGCATGGACCAGGAATGGCGCCGTGTCTGCGACGACATCGCCGTGGCACATGGCGTGCAGGTCGACCTGAAGGACGTGCAGTACTTCCGCCCCACGCCCTTTGACCCCGACCTGGTGGACAAGGTGCGCCAGGGCGCTGCCCGTCGCAGCCTGCCCGCTATGAACATCGTGACGGGCGCGGGACACGACGCTGTCTACATGGCCGCGGTGGCACCCACGGCGATGATCTTCGTGCCCTGCAAGGACGGCATCAGCCACAACGAGATTGAAGACGCGCAGCCCGAACACCTGGAAGCCGGCTGCAACGTCCTGCTTGACGCCATGGTGGCGCGCGCCAACGCCGCGCGCTAGCACCGCCGATTTCGCCGCAATGGTGCGCGGCCGCCTTACCCAGCACCTGTATGAAGCATGGTTGTAGCGGCTTCACCCGTAGTACCCCTGAGAAATGCAGGTGGCACGAGGTTTGCTTGTTATTTGCCCGGCATCCGCCGCGCAACGGCGGTCACCTGTCAGTCCCTTTCCAGCCCGGAGGCTCGCAGTGAAATCGAAGAAATGGTTCTCCCTCAGCATCGGCGCATTGGTCCTTGCGGCCGCGCTGCCCGCCACGCAAGCCCTGGCCCAGACCAAGGGCGGTACCTTGAACATGATCGTTCAGCCGGAGCCGCCCGTGATCGTCACGGCCATCAACCAGCAGGGCCCCACGCAATTCGTCGCGGGCAAGATCTACGAAAGCCTGCTGACCTACTCCACCGACTTGAAGCCGCAGCCGGGCTTGGCCAAATCCTGGGAAGCCGCGGCCGACGGCCTGACCTACACCTTCCATCTGCAAGAGAACGTCAAGTGGCATGACGGCAAGCCGTTCACGTCTGAAGACGTCGTGTTCTCGCTGGCAGACATGCTGCCCAAGACGCATGCGCGCGCCCGCGTCATCCTGAACAAGTTCGTCGAGTCGGTTCAGGCGCCCGACGCGAAGACTGTCGTCGTCAAACTGAAGACGCCCTTCCCGGCGTTCATGCTGATGTTCGAACCCGGCTTTGCGCCGATGATGCCGAAGCACCTCTACGCCGGCACCGACTACATGACCAATCCGGCGAACCAGAAGCCGGTGGGCACGGGCCCCTTCATGTTCAAGGAATGGAAGCGCGGCGAATACATCAAGCTGACGCGCAACCCCGACTACTGGAAGCCGGGCATGCCGTACCTGGACGAACTGGTGTTCAACGTGATTCCCGATGCGGCCTCGCGCGCGGTGGCGTTCGAGCGCGGCAGCGTGGACGTACTGCGTGGCGGCGACGTGGACAACGTCGACATCAAGCGCCTGCGCGCCTTGCCCAAGGTGGAATACACCACGGCCGGCTGGGAGATGTTCTCGCCGCAGGCCTATTTGATCTTCAACATGCGCAAGCCGCCATTCGACAACCTGAAGGTTCGCCAGGCGGTCATGGCGGCGATGAACCGCAACATGGTCGTCAACAACATTTTCTTCGGCCTGGGCAAGGTGTCGACGAGCCCCTTCGTGACGACCGAAATGTTCTATGACAAGAACATGCCACCCATGCCGTTCGACATGAAGAAGGCGCGCGCGCTGATCAAGGAATCGGGCATCAAGCCGGAGGACTACACGATCCGCCAGCTGAGCTTCCCGTACGGATCCACGTGGGACCGGCTGGGCGAATACACCAAGCAGGCGCTGGAGCAATTGGGCTTCAAGGTCAATCTGGAATCGACGGACGCAGGCGGCTGGGCGAGTCGCACGGGCAACTGGGATTTCGACATGACGACGACCTTCACCTACCAGTACGGCGACCCCGCGCTGGGCGTGCAGCGCCTGTACATCACGTCGAACATCGTCAAGGGTTCGCCGTTCGCCAACGTGCAGGGCTACAGCAACCCCGAGACCGACAAGCAGTGGGAGGCCGCGGCCTCTGAAGTCGATCCGGCCAAGCGCCAGGAGCTCTACACCAAGCTGCAGACGACGCTGGTCAACGATGTGGCCAACGGCTTCCTGGTGGACATGGAATTCCCCACCCTGTATCGCGCCAACGTGAAGAACCTGGTCAAGACCGCCATCGGGCTTAACGAGTCGTTCGACGACGTGTACATCGAGAAGTAAGCGCAGCAAGACGCCGCCGCGGAACCCCCGCGGCGGCAGAGCCCGGCCGCGCGAAGGGCGTTGCCCAGGCAGCCCGCGCCCGTCCAGAGAGGACCCAGAGCATGAAATTCCTGTCTTTCCTTGTTTCCCGCATCGGCAAGGCCCTGGTGGTCGTGCTGGGCGTGGTGATCATCAATTTTTTCCTGATCCGCCTGGCGCCTGGCGATCCTGCCGCCGTGCTGGCCGGCCAGGCCGGCGCGGGCGACGCCGCCTATGTGGACCAGTTGCGCGTGGCCTTCGGTTTGGACAAGCCGATCCTGACGCAACTGATGCTGTACCTGAAGGGCGTGGTCCAGCTGGACCTGGGCTTTTCCTACCGCAACCACGTGCCTGTTCTGGACCTGATCGTGGAGCGCCTGCCGGCGACTTTCCTGCTGATGTCCTGCGCCTTCGTATTCTCCATTGTGCTGGGCGTGTTCCTGGGCGTGGTCGCCGCCAAGGCCCGCTATCGCAACAAGCGCCGCTGGATCGACAGCTCGGTCATGACCGGCGCGCTGTTGCTGTACGCCACGCCGCTGTTCTGGTTGTCGCTGATGGGCATCCTGCTGTTTTCGGTCGTGCTGGGCTGGTTGCCCGCCTTCGGCATGGAAACCGTAGGTTCCGGGCTGACCGGCCTGGCGCGCGCGGCGGACATCGCCCAGCACCTGGTCCTGCCCACGATCACCCTGGGCTGCTTCTTCATGGCCGTGTATGTGCGCCTGACGCGCGCGTCGATGCTGGAAGTCATCGGGATGGATTTCGTGAAGACGGCGCGCGCCAAGGGTGTCAGCCCAAGCCGCGTGATCCGCACCCATGTGCTGCGCAACGCGCTGCTGCCCGTCATCACCTTCGCCGGCATCCAGCTGGGCCAGATGGCCGGTGGCGCGGTGCTGACCGAAACCGTGTTCGCCTGGCCCGGCATCGGCCGCCTGATGTTCGATGCCCTGCTGCAACGCGACTACCAGCTGCTGCTGGGCATTTTTCTCGTCACTTCCATCATGGTGGTGGTGTTCAACCTGCTGACCGACGTGCTGTACCGCCTGATCGACCCCCGCATCGGCGCCGGTGCGCAGCAAGGAGCCGCCGCATGAAGTCATTCGCCCAACGGTACATGCGCAACTACGGCGCGGTGGCCGGCCTGATCATCATGCTGATCGTGGTCGTCGTGGCGCTGGCCGCCCCCCTGCTGTACGAGGAATCCCCCTGGATGATGGTGGCGGACCCGCTGATCCCCCCCTTCACCAATGCCGACTATCCATTCGGCACCGACATGCTGGGCCGCGACATCACGGCCGGCCTGGTCTGGGGCGCCCGGGTGTCGCTGATGGTGGGCCTGCTGTCGACGGCCGTGGCCCTGCTCTTCGGGATTCTGGTGGGGTCAGTCGCTGGTTACTGCGGCGGCCGCGTCGATGATGCGCTGATGCGTTTCACCGAATTCTTCCAGACCATTCCGCAACTGGCGATGGCGGTGGTGCTGGTGGCCATCCTGAGCCCGTCTGTCTATTCCATCATGGGTGCGATCGCCATCGTGTCTTGGCCCCCGGCCGCACGCCTGGTGCGGTCGGAATTCATGACGCTGAAGCAGCGCGAGTTCGTGCAGGCGGCTATCGTCATCGGCCAGACGCCCGCGCGCATCGTCAGCACGCAGATCCTGCCCAACGCCATGTCGCCCATCATCGTGTCGGCGTCGTTCATGGTGGCGACCGCCATCCTGACGGAGTCGTCGCTGTCCTTCCTGGGGCTGGGCGACCGCAACCTGATGAGCTGGGGCTTCATGATCGGCGCCGCGCGCACGATGATCCGCGAAGCGTGGTGGATGAGCGTCTGGCCCGGCGTGGCGATCCTGCTGACCGTGCTGGCCATCAACCTGATCGGCGAAGGCTTGAACGACGCCCTCAACCCGCAGCTGCGCAAGCGCGGCGAATAGGAGGCCGACATGACCGAAGCCACGCCCCTGTTGTCCATCCAGAACCTCAGCATCGCCCTACCCCGCGGCGGCGACCGTCCGTTTGCCGTCCAGGACGTCTCCTACGACATCCGAGCCGGCGAGATCCTGTGTATCGTCGGGGAGTCCGGTTCGGGCAAGTCCATGAGCGCCAACGCCATCATGGGTCTCTTGCCTGACTACCTGACGCCGCAGCAAGGCCGCATCCTGTTCCGCGGCAAAGACCTGCTGCAGCAAGACGAAGCCACCCTGCAGGCCATGCGCGGCAAAGACATGGCGATGATCTTCCAGGAGCCCCTGTCGGCCCTGAACCCACTGATGACCGTGGGCGACCAGATCAGCGAAGTCATGCGCGTGCACAACGCCTACCCGGGCGCCGAACGCTTGAAGCGCACGCTGGAGCTGCTGGCCTTCGTGGGCTTGCCGGATCCAGCCACGCTTTATCACGTCTATCCGTTCCGCCTGTCCGGCGGCCAGCGGCAACGCGTGATGATCGCGATGGCGTTGGCGCTGGAGCCGGCGCTGCTGATCGCCGACGAGCCAACGACCGCGCTGGACGTCACCACCCAGGCGCAGATCCTGGCGCTGATCGCCCGCATCCAGAAGGAAAAAGGCATGGGCGTGATGTTCGTCACGCATGACTTCGGCGTGGTGGCCGAAATCGCCCACCGCGTCGCCGTCATGGAAAAAGGCGTGCTGGTGGAACAGGGCCCCGCCGACGACGTGCTGAACCGCCCACGCCACCCCTACACCCAACGCCTGATCGCGGCCGTGCCGCACCGGCGCGGCGAAGAACGCGTTGCCACCGCGGACGACAAACCCGTGCTGGAAGTGAAGGACCTGAAGAAGACCTACGTGATCGGCCATGGCTGGCTGGGTGGCAAGCGCGAAGTGCACGCGGTGGATGGCGTGAGCTTTGCCGTGCGCCGCGGCGAGACGCTCGGTATCGTGGGCGAATCCGGATCGGGCAAATCCACCATCGGCAAATGCCTGCTGAAGCTGGTGGGCATCAACGGCGGCCAGCTGATCTTCAACGGGCAAGACATTGCCACGATGTCGGAGTCGCGCTTCAGGCCCATGCGCCACGACATCCAGATGATCTTCCAGGACCCGTTCGCATCGCTCAACCCCCGCCATACGGTCGGGCGCATCATCAGCGACGGGCCTGTCGCCAACGGCGTGCCTCGGGCGCAAGCCGAAGCCCGCGTGCGCGAACTGCTGTCGCTGGTGGGATTGGACCCGTCCGCGTTCGACCGCTATCCCAACCAGTTCTCGGGCGGCCAGCGGCAGCGCATCGGCATTGCCCGCGCGCTGGCGCTTGAACCCAAGGTGCTGGTGGCCGATGAATCCGTATCGGCGCTGGACGTGTCCGTGCAGGCCCAGGTGCTGCAACTGCTGCACGATCTGCAGCAACGCCTGAAGATCGCGCTGGTGTTCATCACCCACGATCTGCGCGTCGCGGCCCAGATCTGCAATTCCGTGCTGGTCATGCACCGCGGCAAGGTGGTGGAGTACGGCTCGCCCGCTCAGATCTTCGACAATCCGCAACACGCCTACACGCGGCAATTGATCGCCGCCGTGCCCGGCCAGCACTGGGACCCGACCCAGGCGACAATGGCCTGATTCCCCGAACCGATGACAACACCAGGAGATACCACCGTGCAACGCCCCGCCGCCGTCCCCACCGTGCAGATCGACAACGACATGGTCACCGTCACCGAATGGCGCTTTCCGCCGGGCGGGGAAACCGGCTGGCACCGGCACGGCATGAACTACGTGGTGGTGCCGCAAACCACCGGCCCGCTGTTGCTGGACACGCCAGACGGCCAGATCACCAGCCAGCTCACGACCGGCATCGCCTACTATCGCCCCGTTGGCGTCGAGCACAACGTCATCAACCCCAGTGACACCGAATTCGTTTTCGTCGAGATCGAAATCAAGCAGGCTTGACGCGTCAGCGAGGACCATCATGAAGGCGTTTTTTTCGGAAGAGCAATTGCTGCACACCCCGCAGCAGTTCATGCGGTTGGGCCGCCTGAGCGCGCCCACCGACCTGCCGTCGCGGGCTGAAAGCCTGCAAGGCGCGCTGGCGTCCCGCGGAATCAAGGTCGAAGCACCTGCCGACTACGGCCGCAAGCCGTTGGAAAGCATTCACAGCGCCGACTACCTGAACTACCTGGAAACGGCCTATGCCCGCTGGCAGTCGCTCAAGGCGCCCGGCGTGGACCCGGGCCCGGAAGTCCTGCCCAACCTGTCGCCGTACTACAACGGCCGCATTGAACAGGCGGGCCGCGGCCCCTGCCCGTCGCCATCCATCGTGGCGCAGACGGGCTACTACCTGAGCGACCTGTCCTGCCCCATCGGCCCCCAGACCTGGCGGTCGGCGCTGCGGTCCACCCACAGCGCGGTCGCCGCCGCCGATCACGTGGCCAGCACCGGCGGCATGGCCTATGCCCTGTGCCGCCCCTCGGGCCATCATGCGCACCGCGACCGCGCCGGCGGCTTCTGCTACCTGAACAGCAGCGCCGCCGCGGCCAGCCGGCTGTTGCAGACCTGGTCCAAAGTGGCCGTGCTGGATGTGGACGCGCACCACGGCGACGGCACCCAGAACATCTTCTATCACCGGTCGGATGTGATGACCGTATCGTTGCATGCGGACCCCAGCGCCTACTACCCGTTCTACACGGGCTATGCGGAAGAGCGCGGGCAAGGCCAGGGAGAAGGCTACAACTTGAACCTGCCGTTGCCGCACGGTTCAGGCAACGATCCCTTCCTGGCCGCGCTGGATACGGCATTGACGGCGTTGCGCGGCTACGCGCCCGAAGCGCTGGTGCTGGCCTTGGGCTTCGACACGTATAAAGACGACCCCATCAGCGTGCTGAAGCTGGACATCGACGCCTACCGCGACATCGGCGCGCGCGTCGCCAGCCTGGGTGTGCCCACCGTGGTCGTGCAGGAAGGCGGCTACATGGTGCAGGCGATCGGCCCGGCGTTGGACGCCTTCCTTCAAGGCATGGGACACGCCGCCCCCTGACATGTCCTCCATCCCCACCGCCGTCCTGCCCGCCTCTTCCTCCGCCCGCAACGCCGGCATCCTGTTGTTCTTCGCCGCGCTGGTGGCGTTCGCCACCTTCGACGCCGGATCCAAGCATATGCTGGAGCGCTACCCCGCGCCCTTCCTGAATGTGATGCGATATCTGGCGGTGATCTTCCTGGCGATGGCGATGCTTTTCCGGCACGGCCGCGGCATGCGCCTGCGCGATGCGCCGGAAAAGCCCTTGCTGGTGCTGCGCGGCGTGATGCTGGCGACCGTGGCCTCGTGCTTCATGACTGCGCTGATCTGGATGCCGCTGTCCGAAGCCACGGCCATCTACTTCACGTCGCCATTGATCATGGTGGCGCTGTCGCCCTGGCTGCTTGGCGAACGCGTGCGTCCCGTGCAGTGGGCAGCGGTGGCGGCCGGGTTCGCGGGCATGTTGCTGATCGTGCGGCCCGGTTCGGACTTGCCGCTGCTGGGTACCGTGCTGATGGCGGTGTCCGCCGTCAGCTATGCCATCTTCCAGGTGCTGACGCGCAAGCTGTCGGGCAAGGTCTCCGGTCCGGTGCAATACGCGTACACCGCGATTATCTGCCTGGTTGTCACGGCATTACCCGCCCCATTCTTCCTGCCCGACCCGTGGCCGGACCTGACCGATGCGGTGCTGATCATCGCCCTGGGCGCATGCAGCGGCCTGGCGCAGATCCTGCTGATCGCCGCGTTCCAACGCGTGTCGGCCGCCACGCTGGCCCCGCTGAACTACTTCCAATTGCTGCTGGCGGTGCTGTTCAGCACCTTCTGGTTCCAGCGCCCGCCAGACAGCCTGGCCCTGGCGGGCATGGCGCTCATCATGGCCGCCGGCGTCTTCCTGGCCATGCGCCGCGCGGCGTGAACACGGACTTAGCTGGTTTCCCGCTGCACCAACGTAAAGCCCAGGTCCACATGGCGCTCGGCGACCTCGTCGCCCGCCAGATGCCGCATCAGCAGGCCTGCGGCCGCCGCGCCGATCTCGTAGCGCGGCGTGGCGATCGTTGACAGGGGCGGCGTCGTCCAGGCCGTGCCGGCCAGATCGTGGAAGCCGATGATGGCCATCTGGGCGGGCACGCTCACACCCAGGCGCCCGCACTGGAATACCGCGCCCTGCGCCAGGTCGTCATTGCAGAAAAAGACCGCGTCGCAATCGGGATGGCGCGCACGCAGGTCTTGCAGCAGCGACGCCCCCAGGCTGATCGACGACTTCTCGGGCGTCATGATTTCCAGCGCCGGATCATGGCAGCCCGCATCCCGCAGTGCCTGCCGCGCGCCTTCGCAACGCCGCAGCGACCGCGGGTCCAGCTGCGCGCCGACGATGCCGACACGGCGGTGGCCGCGTTCCAGCAGATGGCGCACCGCCGCGTACCCGGAATCGAACTGCGAAAAGCCGACGCTCATGTCTTCGCCGGCCGGTAGGGTTTCGATCGTGTGCACCGTCGGGATCTCCTGCGCGCGCAGCAGGTCCCACACGCCGGGATTGTGGTCGATGCCAGTCAGGATCAGCCCGTCCGGCGAATGCTGCAGGTACTTCTGCAGCAGCGCCTCCTCTTCGTCGGGCGAGTATCCCGTCACGCCGATCAGCATGTGATAGCCGTGGCGGTCCAGCACGTCCTTGATCCCCGTAATGATGTCCACGAACACCACGTTGCTCAGCGACGGGATCAGCGCCACGATAGTTTGCGAACGCGCCGACGCCAGTGCGCTGGCGGCGTGGTTGGGCACGTAGCCCAATTCCTGGCAAACCCGGGCGATGCGAAGGCGCAGCGCTTCCGCAACCTTGTCCGGCGTGCGCAACGCGCGCGACACGGTAATGGCGCTGACGCCCACGCGGCGGGCGACATCCTGCATGGTGACGCGGCCGGCGCGGGTGCTTCGGGGTTTACGGACGGACATTGGCCCTCGCGGTGGAGTCGGAAGCGCGTAGTCTGACGCAAAAAACAGGGGGTTGCCAAACCGAAAATGTTAGCGCTAACATCACCGAAAGCATAATCCAGAAAATTCCGGGAAACGGATAGGAGACAACAATGCGAGCTAGCCCTTCGGGCCGGCCGGGCGGCACGCCTCTGGCCCGCGCCGCCGACTGGTGTTTCGCCTTGCAGACCTGGCTGATGGTGGCCTGTCTGGTCGTCATGGTCGTACTGCTATTCGGCAATGTGGCACTGCGCTACCTGTTCAATTCCGGCATCAACGCCTCCGACGAAGTCGCCCGCCTGGCGTTCGTCTGGATGATCTTCCTGGGCTCGGTGATCGCGCTGCGCGAGCGCCAGCACATCGGCGTGACCATGCTGGTGGAACGCTTCGGGCCGGCCGCGCGCCGCGTATCCCACGTGTTCTGCCAACTGCTGGTCCTGTGGGTGCTTTGGCTGATGGCGGAAGGCAGCTGGGTGCAGACCGTCATCGGCATGGACACCGTGCTGCCCGTCACGGGCATGCGCCTGGCGGTATTCAACTCGGCGGCGCTGTACGCGGCGGCGGTCATGGGCATCCTGACGGTGATCGACCTGGTCCGGGTGCTGGCCGGGGGCCCCTTGCCGGCGGAATCCAGCCCTGAAGACCCGTTGGTCTGACGCCAAGCCTCCGCTGGCCTGACACCGCGCGCCGCCCCTTCCCCCCATCCCGCCCGGACACCCGCAATGATCCTGACCGTTTTCCTGCTTGTGCTGCTGGGGCTGATCGCCCTGGGCATGCCGATCGCGTTCGCCTTGCTGCTCAGCGCGCTGGCCATGATGTTCCAGCTGGACTTCTTCGACACCCAGATCCTGGCGCAGAACATGCTGTCAGGCGCCAACAGCTTCACCCTGATGGCGGTGCCGCTGTTCATGCTGGCGGGCGAACTGATGAACGCGGGCGGCATTTCGCGCCGCATCGTCAACCTGGCCAACGCATTCGTCGGCCATATCCAGGGCGGGCTGGGCTATGTCGCCATCTTCGCCAGCGTGCTGCTGGCCTCGCTGTCGGGCTCGGCCGTGGCGGACGCCGCCGCGTTGGGTTCGCTCCTGATCCCGATGCTGCGCGAGAAGGGCTATGAGGCCGGCCAGGCCTCTGGGCTGATCGCGGCTGGCGGCATCATCGCCCCCATCATTCCGCCTTCCATTTCGTTCATCATCTTCGGTGTTGCCACCAATGTATCCATCACCAAGCTATTTTTCGCGGGCATCGCGCCCGGGCTGATGATGGGCCTGACGCTGATCGCGGTGTGGGCGTGGGTGGCGCGCAAGCACGGCAGCATCAAGCCGTCGCCGCGCGTGCCGTGGGCCAACCGGCTGAAGGCGCTGCGCGATTCGCTCTGGGCGCTGATGCTGCCCGTGATCATCATCGGCGGCTTGCGCGGCGGCATCTTCACGCCCACGGAAGCCGCAGTGGTGGCCGCGGTCTATGCATTGCTGGTCAGCCTGTTCGTCTACCGCGAGATCGGCGTGCGCGACCTGGGCCGGCTGTTCGTCAACGCCGCACGCACCACGGCCGTCGTCATGTTCCTGGTGGCAGCCGCCATGGTCTCGTCCTACATGATCACGCTGGCCGACATGCCGCAGGATTTGATTGCCCTGCTGGAGCCGGTGATGGACCAGCCCAAGCTCCTGATGTTCGCCCTGCTGATCCTGTTGACGCTGGTGGGCACTGTCATGGACCTGACGCCCACCATCCTGATCCTGGGCCCGGTGCTGATGCCCGTCGTCGTCAAGGCAGGCATCGACCCCGTCTACTTCGGCGTCATGTTCGTCATGGTGGGCAGCGTTGGGCTGCTGACCCCGCCGGTGGGCACGGTGCTCAACGTGGTCTGCGGCGTGGCCCGCATCAATATGGAAACCATCTGCAGGGGCGTGTGGCGCTACGTGGTCGCCTACACACTCTTGCTGGTCCTGCTGGTGATCTTCCCTGAACTGATCACCGTACCCGCACGTTGGATGCACTAACGGCATAGAGAAACCCCAAGGAGGAGCACCATGATCACCCGATTCAAAACCCGTCTACTTGTGCTGGCGACCGCGCTGTCCTGCGCGGTTGCCGGCGTGGCCGCCGCGGCGGACGTCAAGCCCCGCCTGATCCGCTTCGGCTATGGCCTGAACGAAGAAAGCGTCCAGGGCCGCGCCGCGCGTTTTTTGGCGCAGGAACTGGAGAAAGTCAGCGGCGGAAAACTCAAGATGAAGACCTTCGGCTCGGCCAACCTGGGGTCCGACGAACAGATGCAAGGGGCGCTGGCCGGCGGCGCCCAGGAAATGATGGTGGGTTCCACCGCCCCGCTGGCCGGCATGGTCAAGGAATTCGGCGTGTTCGACCTGCCCTTCCTGTTCAACAGCGAAAAGGAAGCCGATGCGGTGCTGGACGGGCAGTTGGGCCAGGACCTGCTGAAAAAGCTGGAAGCCCGCGGGCTGGTCGGCCTGGTCTATTGGGAGAACGGCTTTCGCAACATGACGAATTCCAAGCGCCCCATCAACCGCGCCGAAGACATGCAAGGCATCAAGCTGCGCGTCATGCAGAACCAGATCGCACTTGGCGTCTTCAACACGCTGGGCGCAAACGCCGTCCCCATGCCGTTTTCCGAACTGTTCACCGCGCTCGAAACCCGTACGGTCGATGGTCAGGAAAACCCGATCACCACCATCCAGAGCAGCAAGTTCTACGAAGTGCAGCCCTATCTGACGATCTCCCGCCACGTCTACACCCCCTGGGTCGTGCTGGCTTCCAAGAAATGGTGGGACACGCTGTCGCCCGACGAGCAGAAGCTGATCCGCCAGGCCGCCGCCGCATCGCGCGACTTCGAACGCAAGGACAGCCGGGCAGATTCCGCCAAGGCCATGACGACGCTTGAACAGGCCGGCATGAAGATCAATACGATCAGCCCCGAGGAAGTGGCCCGCATGCGGCAGAAGGTGCAGCCCGTCGTGGACAAGTACACGCAGGAACTCGGACCCGAGCTCATCAAGCAGCTCAATGACGAGATCCAGAAGGCGCGCAACTAGCGCCATCCCACCGAAGCAAAGCGAGCCTCCATGTCCCAGACACCCCGCAAGTTGCGTAGCCAGAAATGGTTCGACGACCCCGCGCACGCCGATATGACGGCGATCTACGTCGAGCGCTATCTCAATTACGGCCTGACGCGACAAGAGCTGCAATCCGGACGGCCGATCATCGGCATCGCCCAGACAGGCAGCGATCTGGCGCCCTGCAACCGCCATCACCTGGCGCTGGCCGAGCGCATCAAGGCGGGCATCCGGGACGCGGGCGGCATCCCGATGGAGTTCCCCGTGCATCCGCTGGCCGAACAAGGCCGGCGGCCCACAGCCGCGCTGGACCGCAACCTGGCCTATCTGGGCCTGGTCGAGATCATGCACGGTTACCCCTTGGACGGAGTGGTGCTGACGACCGGCTGCGACAAGACCACTCCCGCCTGTCTGATGGCCGCCGCCACCGTCGACCTGCCCGCCATCGTTCTGTCGGGCGGCCCCATGCTGGACGGCTGGCACGACGGCCAGCGCGTGGGCTCCGGCACCGTCATCTGGCACGCGCGCAACCTGATGGCGGCCGGCAAGCTGGACTACGAAGGCTTCATGACGCTGGCCACCGCATCCTCGCCTTCTGTCGGCCACTGCAACACCATGGGCACGGCGCTGTCGATGAATTCACTGGCCGAAGCGTTGGGCATGTCGCTGCCCACCTGCGCCAGCATCCCCGCGCCCTACCGCGAACGCGCCCAGATGGCCTACGCCACCGGCATGCGCATCTGCGACATGGTGCGTGAAGACCTGCGACCGTCCCACATCCTGACCCGGGAAGCCTTCGAGAACGCCATCGTCGTGGCGTCCGCGCTGGGCGCCTCCACCAACTGCCCGCCGCATCTGATCGCAATGGCCCGGCATGCCGGCATCGACCTGAGCCTGGACGACTGGCAACGGCTGGGCGAAGACGTGCCCTTGCTGGTCAACTGCGTACCGGCCGGCGAATACCTGGGCGAAGGATTCCACCGTGCGGGCGGCGTGCCCGCCGTCATGCATGAATTGCTGGTCGCAGGGCGCCTGCACGGCGACTGCCCCACGGTGTCCGGCAAGACCATCGGCGACATCGCCGCAGCCGCCAAGACCCACGACGCCGACGTCATCCGCAGCTGCGCCGCGCCCCTGAAACACCGCGCGGGCTTCATCGTGCTGTCCGGAAATTTCTTCGACAGCGCCATCATCAAGATGTCTGTCGTGGGCGAAGCGTTCCGCCGCGCCTACTTGTCCGAGCCGGGATCGGAGAATGCTTTCGAAGCCCGCGCCATCGTGTTCGAAGGGCCCGAGGACTACCATGCCCGCATCGAAGACCCCGCGTTGAACATCGACGAGCACTGCATCCTGGTCATCCGCGGCGCAGGCACCGTGGGTTACCCCGGCAGCGCCGAGGTCGTCAACATGGCGCCGCCCTCGCACCTGATCAAGCGCGGCATCGACTCCCTGCCCTGCCTGGGCGACGGCCGGCAAAGCGGTACTTCGGCCAGCCCGTCCATCCTGAACATGTCACCCGAAGCTGCAGTCGGCGGCGGCCTGGCGTTGCTGCGCACGGGCGACAAGATCCGCGTGGACCTGAATCAGCGCAGCGTGACCGCCTTGGTGGACGATGCGGAAATGGCCAGGCGGAAACAGGAACCCGGCTACCAGGCACCGCCTTCACAAACCCCGTGGCAAGCGCTGTATCGGCAGCTGGTCGGCCAGTTATCGACGGGAGGCTGCCTGGAACCGGCGACGCTTTACCTGAAGGTCATCGAGACGCGGGGCGATCCCCGGCATTCGCACTGAGCGGCCCGAAAAATCCGTTGAATGCAGCCCATTCGGTAAACAGGCCCGGCCACGCGTGCACGCGCGTGCCGGGCTTGCCCAAGCCCCAGCCATGCTTGCCTTGGGGAAAAATATGCATCTCGGTCGGCACGCCCGCCGCGCGCAGCGCATTGAACATCAGCAAGCTGTTGTCCACGGGCGAGATTGGATCGTCCTGTGCCTGCGCCAGGAAGACGGGCGGCATTTGCGCCGTCACCAAATGGTCCACTGAAAACGCCGCGCTCTGTGCCGCCGTCGGGTGTTCGCCTACGATTTCCCGGCGCGCATGCGTATGGTCGAATGGCGGCATGAAGGTCAGCACCGGGTAGATCAGCCCCGCAAAATCGGGCCGGGATGACAGGCTATCCGCCGTGTCCACCGGGGCGTATCGTGCCACGGCTGCCGTGGCCGCCGTGAAGCCGGCCAAGTGTCCGCCCGCCGAAAACCCGATCACCCCGATGCGCCCGGTATCCAAGCCGTATCGCCCCGCCACCGAACGGATCAGGCGCATGGCGCGTTGGCCATCCTGCAGCGGCGCTTCAGCCGGCCAATGCTCGCCCGGCAACCGGTAGACCAGTTCAAACGCGGTCACGCCTTGGGCCTGCAGCCACAGGCAGGTCGGCGTGCTTTCCGAGCCGCGTTCGATGTGCGCATACCCGCCCCCGGCGATCACCAAAGCGGCGCTGCCATTGGGTTGCGCCGGCCGATAGACGATCAGCCGCGGCCGGGACACCTGTGTGACCGAGCCCTTGGCGCTGACCTTTTCCGGCCCATCGGGCCCCCGGCCTTCAGGGCGCCGATTGCCCGGCCAAAGATCCAGGGTTTCCTGGGCAGTGGATTGACCTGCCGCCAGGGCGGACGAAGGGCTCGCCCACCCGAAAGCCGCACCGGACATTGCGGCAAATAGAAGTTCCCGACGCTTGTTCACCATGAATGATCCTTGCCGGCTGATAGCGCGACAGGAACGACGCGCGGCAACTTGAACAGCCTTGCTGCGGCCCATTACATCAGAGAAGCCGCGGATTCCGGCACTGGAATTCCGACGCAACGGTTTCGGCGCGTTACGCCTTGCGCCAGTCTTTCAGCCGCGTCTCAATCGCCTGAATATGCGCTAAATAGGGATCAGGATTTGGGCGCCGGACGGCTCAACACATACGCCGCGCTGGCGATGAAAAACAAGCCGACGCCCACGGCCAGTGGCCAGGACGGATGGGCACTCCACCAGAACACCACGTAGCCGGCGGCCATGCCCAGGCAGGCATAGGTCTTGCCCTTGCGCGACACCGCGCCCTGTTCGCGCCAGGTGCGCAACGCCGGTCCATAGGTAGGACTGTCCAGCAGCCACTTTTCCAGGCGCGGAGAGGACCGCGAAAAGCAGCCCACGGCAAGAATCAGGAAAATCGTCGTCGGCATGACCGGCAGAAATGCGCCGATGACGCCCAATGCCAACATCACGCAGCCCAACGCCAACCACAGAGCTTTCATCATGATGGTCAGCAGAATATCGCAAATGCCGGGCTTGGACCGGGGTGATTGACGCAGCCCAAGGGCTACGTCCGGGGTTCGGGCATTTTTGCGCGCAGCATGTCCATGAACTTTGGCCCCGGCGAGCCGCCGGCCGCGCGCGCCTTGACGACCATCGCCCAAGCTTGGTCGTATTGCCCCCGCCAGTAATAGGCCGTTGCCCAAGAGGAATACAGGTAGCCCTTGTTGGGCTCGACGGCTTCGCCTTTTCGGTACCACGCGTCTGACCGGGCGGTTGCCGCCACCCGGGCCTCGGGCGGCAACGTCTTGTCCTCCGCCGCGCAACGGGCCGCAATACGCCCGGCATCCGCGTATATGCCCTGAAACGTGGGGGGATCATGGCTGATCGCCTGATCCATCATGCTCATGGCTTGGCAATACTTGCCTTGATCATGCAGAACCGCCGCAAAGCCCGTATACACCTCGGGATTATCTGGGTTCAGCAGCCATGCCTGATTGAAGCGACGCATGGCCATGCCAAGTTGATCTGCCTGATAGAAACGATATCCCTGCGAGACCCAGGCTTTTGAAGCATTGTCGGCAGAACCGAATGCCTGGGTGGCGTCGGCGATGAGTTTCTTGTCGCTTGCCTGCAGTTCCGCCGCCGCCGCCCGATCCATGCCACCATACATCGGCAATTCATCGATACGCGGCTGCGCCGCTTTTTCCGGCGGCGGCTTGACCGCGCAGGCGGCCAGCAGCAGGCCGGGGATCAAGAGCATCGCCTTTAGAGATTTATGCATGGTTTGGCTGGGGTGGAGTCTATCCGGACCATATCAGATAAATTCCGGAATCGGGATGGGCGCGCTTTTTGCAGGGAATGGCCCGCATTGATACGCCTTTATGCCGCATGAAAATAATATGGGTCGTTCCCCATTCCAAATTGCAGCGACTGCGATCCGAAATATTTTTGGCGCACAACAGCTCGCGGAATATTCACGCTAGAAAACCCATACCCAAGCAACAGCTCCGGTTTACATTCCGCGCGCCAATGCAAAAAGCCGCGAAGTCTAGGACTTTCGCGGCTTTTAAGACAGTGCTTGGCACTGCTTTGCAGGAATTCTGGTAGGCGGTATTGGGTTCGAACCAACGACCTCCACGATGTCAACGTGGCGCTCTAACCAACTGAGCTAACCGCCTGCAAAGAAGAAGAATTATATAGTGCTTTTTTGAACTGTGCAAATCGTCTTGAAGAACTTTTTGCTGTTTTCATTGCGTTTGAAGTGCTGCTTTAAAAGCGTTGCTTTAAGCATGCGCTGGTGCTTGAAACCACCGCCAAAACCTCACCCGCCTGCACTACTTTTTCCCTTCAATTTCGTGTCCGCTGCATGTGCTGCATCAACGAAGAACGAGATTCTATCAGAACTTTTTATTCCTTGCTCGACTTCGACGCCACTACTGACATCGACCCCCCAGGGCCGTACCAACTCGATGGCCTGGCCGACGTTTTCGCCGTTCAATCCGCCCGACAGGATCAAGGGCCGCGACACCGGATCGGCACGCACTTCATCCAGCAAGGCATAGTCGAATCCGTGACCGCTGCCTCCGTATCCGGCGCTGTAGCTGTCGAACAGCCACCCCGCCGCCTCGCCATAGGCGCGGCAGCTGGCAGCCAGGTCTTCCGCGGTGTCCAGGCCCGGCGCGCCCGCGCGGAACGCGCGCAGGAAACGGTGGCCGTAGCGGCCGCAATCCTGCGGCGTCTCGTCGCCATGGAACTGCAGCAGTTCGGGGCCGACCTGATCCAGCACGGCCTGCACGTCAGCGGGGTCCGGGTTCACGAACAGCGCCACGACGTCCACAAACGCCGGCACCGTGCGCCGCAGTTGCGCGGCCCGCGTCGGCGTCAGGCAGCGCTTGCTCTTGGCGTAGAAGACAAAACCGATCGCATCGACGCCCGCCGACACGGCGGCTTCGATGTCTTGTTCGCGGGTCAATCCGCAGATCTTGATGCGTGTGCGCATGAAACTCATCACTTATGTCGCCCAACGCGACGTGCCGGTTCAGTATATCCGGCGCGCCGCGTGCGTTCAGGCGGCCGGCTGGCCCAGCGTGGCGATCAGATTATCGAAACTGCCTTCGGCCACGCGGAACCACGGCACCTCCTTGTCCCGGAAGGCCGTCATGCTTTCGTACAGTTTCTTGAACATCGGGTCCTTGGCGCCCATCTCTTTATAGGCGGCCAGCGAGGCTTCGTAGCACGCTTGCAGGACAGGCTTGGGAAACGCCTTCAGTTGCGCGCCGCGCGACACCAGCCGGCGCAGGGCATCCGGGTTGCCGGCGTCGTACTTGGCGATCATGTTGCCTGTGGCCATCCGGCAGGCCAGCGCCAGCGCGGATTGATAGGGCTTGGGCAATTCGTCGTACGCATCCTGATTCACGTACAGCGACAGTTGCAAGGTGCCCGCCCACCATCCCGGAAAGTAATAGTTCCGGGCGACTTTATAGAGCGCCAGGCTTTCGTCGTCATGGGGGCCAATCCACGCAACGGCGTCTACCGTTCCGTCTTCCAGCGCGGCATAGGTATCCGAGACCGGCACCTCGACCGGCGTCGCACCCAGCCGCGACAACACGTGCCGGGCGAACCCGCCCGCCTTGACCTTCAAGCCGCGCAGGTCATCCAAGGTCTTGACCTCGCCGCGGAACCAACCACCCATCTGCGCCCCGGTGTAACCACAGGGGAAATTCAAGATGTTGTATTTATCGAAAAGCACGCGCGTCAGCGCCAGGCCTTCGCCTTGCGTCATCCAGGCATTCATCTGCCGGGTATTCAGGCCGAACGGCACACCGGCGTCGAAACACAGCGCGGGATCCATGTCGAAGTACCGGGTCGACGCGGTATGGCCGCAGTCCACCACACGGTGCTGCACGGCTTCCAACACCTGGCCGGGCTGCACCAGATCACCGGCGGGGAAGATCTCGATGTTGAAGCGCCCGTCGGTGACTTCAGCCACATACCGCGCAACGTCCTCCGCGCCCGCGAACAGCGTGGGCGATTCGTTCGGAAAGCTGGACGCCAGCCGCCACGACACGGTGGGCGCTTCCTGCGCGAAGGCCGGAGCCGCCAACGCAGCGCTACCTGCGGCGGCGCCCAAGGCAGTTTGCTTCAAAAACGCGCGGCGTTGCATGGCAAAAACCTCCAAGTGGGCGCGGGAAACGCGCCTTGGGTTACGGCGCTTTCTTAATAGGTCTGCGTGAATGGCGACAGCAACAACGACCCGCCGTCCAACTCTTCCAGGCCGAATTCAGTCGGATAATCAATCGCGGACAAATACAGGCCATCCGGCGAAAACGTGGGCGCGCCGAGCTTGCGGTCGCGCCAGGACAACAACTGCGCCATCCAATCCACGGACTCCCTGCCCTGCCCGATCTGCAACAACGCGCCCATGATGTTGCGCACCATGTGATGCAGGAACGCATTGGCCTTCAAGGTGAACACCAGGAAGGGCCCACGCTCTTGGATGTCCAGCCGGTGCATATGACGCACCGGATGCTTGGCCTGGCATTGCGAAGACCGGAAGCTGGAGAAATCGTGTTCGCCCAGCAGCGCGTTCGCGGCGGCCTGCATGGCCGCCACATCCAGCGGCTGAAAGCACCAGCCCGCCCTGCCCGCCCATAGCGCCGGCCGGACCCGGCCGCGCCACAGCAAATACACGTAGGTGCGGGCGCGCGCGGAGAATCGCGCATGGAATTCGTCGGACACCGACTGCGCCCACTGCACCGAGATACTGGGAGGCAGAAACGCGTTCACGCCCCGTACCCAGGATTCCATGCGGCGGTCCAGCGTCGTGTCCAGATGGACCACCTGCATCGCGCCATGCACGCCGGTATCGGTGCGACCGGCGCAAATCGTGGGAACGACACCTTCCACACCACAAAAACTGGCCAGGGCGGATTCCAGCGTGTCCTGCACCGTCTGCCGGTGCGGCTGCGTCTGCCAACCCTGCCAAGCGGAGCCGTCATACGCCAGCCCCAATGCAACTCTAGACATTATTCAAACCCGTGGACCGCTGACTCGGCGCGGTTCGTCCGTGGGCGGTTCGTCCAGGTCGAGATTGATCGTATCGAGCTTGCGGTTCAGCGCTGCCGTGTCCAGCGCAGGCTCGTTATAGGCGTACGTTTCCTCGTCGTCGTCCCCGCGCCGGGCGCCAGCACGGCGCAGCAGCCAGGCGATAGCGAATGCGATCAGCGCCAGCACGGCGGTGACGATGACGAGCAGATTATCGGCAAGCCAGCTGGGCATGCCGGAAGTCAGGTCTTTGGCGTTGGTAGGAGCAGTGCCCACCGGCTTGTCGGCAGAGGACGCACCGGGCGTGCCGGCTGCGCCTGGCGCGCCCGCTGCACCCGGAGTACCTGCGGCGCCAGGAGTACCGGCTGCACCCGGGGCGCCTGCCGCGCCCGGAGTACCCGCTGCGCCCGAGGTACCTGCTGCACCCGACGTACCTGCTGCGCCCGAGGTACCTGCTGCACCCGACGTACCTGCTGCACCCGACGTACCTGCTGCACCCGGAGTACCTGCTACACCCGGAGTACCTGCTGCACCCGGAGTACCTGCTACACCCGGAGTACCGTCTGCGCCAGGAGTACCTGCGGCACCCGACGCACCTGCCGTGCCCGAAGTACCTGCGGCGCCCGAAGTACCTGCGGCACCGGAAGCACCTGCGGCACCCGGAGTACCTGCAGCACCCGGAGTACCTGCGGCACCCGGAGTACCTGCAGCACCCGAAGTACCTGCGGCACCCGAAGTACCTGCAGCACCCGAAGTGCCTGCGGCACCCGAAGCACCAGCGGCACCCGCTGCGCCACCGGCCCCGGCAGCACCCTGCTGGGCGACGGCCTTGTTCAGGTCGTCCACATTGGTCTGCAACTGACTCACCCGGCTTTCCACGTCTTTCATGGCGCGCTCAGACGAGGTCCTGGCATCGGCTTGCGCTTCCGCTTGCGCGGAGGCACTGTCCTGCGCCTGGCCGGTGGACAGGCGGACGCGGTCTTGCGTCGGCGCGGCGCTGGCCACGCCCGTGTCGCCCGGTCGGGCGACGGTGCCCGATGCCGCGTCCTGGCCTTTCACCACCGACGGATTGGCACCCGCAGCAGCGCCAAGCCGTGCACGGTACTTGGCAAATGCCTCGGCATGTTCATTGAAAATACGGCGCGCTTCCGCGGGATCGATCGCTCGGACCGTTGCCGCATCCGGAATATTCAGCTTTTGCCCGGCGCGCACCAAATTCATATTGTTCTGGATGAACGCTTCTGGGTTGGCGCGCCACAGCGCAACCAGCATCTGGTAGACAGAGGCATTGGGCACGGCATTGCGCTGGGCGATGGCGAAAAGGTTGTCGCCCGACTTCACATTGACGGAACCCGCCGTGCCGCCCGCGCGCGCCGTTGTGCCGACCGCGGCTGGCGTCACATCGGCGCCGGTGCCGCGCAAGGGCACCAGCACGCTGACCTGCACCTGACGCTGCCCGGAACTGGAACTGATATCCAGCAGCAAGTCCACTGCCCCGCTTGCCGGAGGCTGCGTGCCGCGCACCCGCAGATTCTTACGCGTGCCGTCCAGCCCGTCTTCGACCCTGACCACCATGCTGGCAAGCGGCACCGGCGGCTTCAGGCCCGCGCGTTCCCAGGCGGCTTCGTCCGCCACCTTCACCTTCAGTGAAGCAACTTCGTCGGGCGTCAGTTCCTGCAACCCCACTACGGCCTGCAAGGGCGCACCCGGCACGGACACGACACGCGAATGCCCCACGCGCATGGCCAGCGCCGAACTGCACATGCTCGACCCTATCGCCAGGGCGATCGCCCATTGAAGGGTTTTCAAACGGCGGGCATGCTTCACGTGGCGCGAACGCTGGGTCATAAGCTGGAATTCCGTTCTTGTAGTCGAATTACGGGCTAGAGCCCGTTCGCACCAGTTAAGCGAGAACAGGCCTCAATTCACCGGAAAAGTGTAATGGATGACGCGCATTTCACAAACCTGAAAGGCGCATTGGCGTTGGCTCGCGGGCACATCCACCACACTGCTTTGACGATTGCATAAACATCAAGGGCACCCGCAGGTGCCCTTGTTTGCCAAACCGTAAGATCAGGCACCCAAACGGGGCGCCCGAAACGGCATCAGGCTTCGGCCAGCGCGATGCGCAGCATGCGGCGCAGCGGCTCGGCAGCGCCCCACAGCAGTTGGTCGCCCACCGTGAAGGCGCCCAGGTACTGGGAACCCATCGACAGCTTGCGCAGACGGCCCACCGGGATATCCAGCGTGCCGGTCACGGCAACCGGGGTCAGTGCGGAAACGGTTGCTTCCTTGGTATTCGGAATGACCTTGGCCCATTGCGTGCCTTGGGCGATCAGCGCTTCGATTTCGTCCAGCGGCACATCGCGCTTGAGCTTGATGGTCAGCGCCTGGCTGTGGCAGCGCATCGCGCCGATGCGCACGCACAGGCCGTCGATCGGGGTCGGAGCCGTACCGAAAGCGGCGCCGCGGCCCAGGATCTTGTTGGTCTCGACTTCGCCCTTCCACTCTTCCTTCGACATCCCATCGCCCAGGTCCTTGTCGATCCAGGGAATCAGGTTGCCGCCCAGCGGCACGCCGAAATGTTCGTGGGGCAGCGCCGGATCCTTCTGCTTGGCCAGCACGCCGCGGTCGATTTCCAGGATGGCCGACGCGGGGTCGTTCAGCAGGGGCTTGACCGCCTGGTTGATTTCACCGAACTGGGTCAGCAGTTCGCGCATGTGCTGCGCACCGCCACCGGATGCAGCCTGGTACGTCATGGTGGTCATCCATTCCACCAGGTCGTTGTTGAACAGGCCGGCCAGGCCCATCAGCATGCAGCTGACGGTGCAGTTGCCGCCGATGAAGTTGCGCACGCCGCGCTTGAGCGCCGCGTCGATCACCGGGCGATTGACCGGGTCCAGCACGATGATGGCGTCGTCGGCCATGCGCAGGGTGCTGGCCGCATCGATCCAGATGCCATTCCAGCCCGCGCCACGCAGCTTCGGGTAGACCTCGGACGTGTAATCGCCACCTTGCGCCGTCACGATGATCGGCAGTTTTTTCAGAGCATCAATATCGTAGGCATTTTGCAACGGACCTGCGCCTTCGGCCCAAGTGGGCGCGGCGCCGCCAGCGTTGCTGGTGGAAAAGAACACCGGTTCGATCAGTGCGAAGTCGTTCTCGTCGCGCATGCGTTGCATGAGCACCGAGCCGACCATTCCGCGCCAGCCGACAAGGCCTACTGCTTGATTCATTTCAATCGCTCTATAAAGGTGGAGACAAGGTCTGGGGTAGAAAAAACGTGCAATTCAACAATTTATCAGAATGCACGCATTGATGTTGCAGCGCAGCTTTAAAAAATAGGGGCCGCAAGATGCGGGCCCGCCTTTCGCAGCGCCGTCGCAACACGACAAAAAGGGCCGCCTTGCGGGCGGCCCTTGGAAACCGAGGGGCTGCGCCGCAAGGGCGCGCCCCTTGCCAGGCAAATCAGGCCAGGGCTTTGAGTACCGCGTCGCCCATGCCTGCCGTGCCGACTTTCGTCGTGCCCGGCTCGAAGATGTCGGCGGTGCGCAAGCCGTCAGCCAGCACGCGGCGCACGGCGGCTTCGATGCGGTCGGCCTGCGGCGCCAGATTCAGCGAGTAGCGCAGCAGCATGGCCGCCGACAGGATCGTTGCCAGCGGGTTGGCGATGCCTTGGCCGGCGATGTCAGGCGCGGAGCCGTGGCCGGGTTCGTACAAGCCTTGGCCGCCGGCATTCAGCGAGGCGGACGGCAGCATGCCGATCGAGCCAGTCAACATGGCGGCTTCGTCCGACAGGATGTCGCCGAAGAGGTTGCCCGTGACGATGACGTCGAATTGGCGCGGGTTGCGCACCAGCTGCATCGCGGCGTTGTCGACGTACATGTGCGACAGCTCGACGTCGGGATATTCGCGCGCCACCTCAATGACGATATCGCGCCAGAACTGCGAGGTTTCCAGCACGTTGGCCTTGTCCACGCTGCACAGCTTCTTGTTGCGCTTGCGGGCCGATTCGAAGCCGATGCGCGCGATGCGGCGCACTTCGGATTCGGCGTAGCGCATCGTGTCGTAGCCTTCGCGTTCGCCCGTGAAGGCGCCGTCGGGCGACGAACGCACGCCGCGCGGCGTGCCGAAATAGATGTCGCCGGTCAGTTCGCGAATGATCAGGATGTCCAGGCCGGACACGATCTCGGGCTTGAGGGACGAGGCGCTGGCCAGCTCGGGATACAGGATGGCGGGACGCAGGTTGGCGAACAGGCCCAGCGCCTTGCGCAGGCCCAGGATGGCTTGCTCAGGACGGAATTCGCGCGGCAGGCTGTCGTACTTCCAGTCGCCCACGGCGCCGAACAGCACGGCGTCCGATTCCTTGGCCAGGTTCAGCGTGGCCGGCGGCAGCGGGTGCTCGAACTGGTCGAACGCGGCGCCGCCCACGGGGGCCTGCTTGATGTCGAAGGACACGTCCAGCGCATTCAGGACGCGCACGGCCTGTTCAACGATTTCCGGGCCGATGCCGTCACCCGGCAAGACTGCAATGTGGTGGGTCATTTAAGAAACGATCCTGTGGTCAGAATGGGATTCAGGCGATGGGACGGCTTTCCAGCCAGGGATGGCGGGCCAGGCGCTCGGCCTCGAAGGCGCGGATCTTGTCGGCATGGCGCAAGGTCAGGCCGATGTCGTCGAAACCGTTCAGCAGGCAATACTTGCGGAAGGGTTCGATGTCGAAGCCCATCGCGCGGCCGTCCGGGGCAATCACGACCTGGCGGTCCAGATCGATGTTCAGCTTGTAGTTCGGGAAGGCTTTGACTTCGTCGAACAAGCGCGCCACTTCCAATTCGGACAGCACGATCGGCAGCAGGCCGTTCTTGAAGCTGTTGTTGAAGAAGATATCGGCGTAGGACGGCGCGATGATGGCGCGAAAGCCATACTGCGTCAGCGCCCAGGGCGCGTGTTCGCGGCTGGAGCCGCAACCGAAGTTCTTGCGCGCCAGCAGCACCGAGGCGCCCTGGTAACGCGGTTGGTTCAGCACGAAATCCGGGTTCAGCGGACGCTTGCTGTTGTCCATGCCGGGTTCGCCGTGATCCAGGTAGCGCAGCTCGTCAAAGAGGTTCGGGCCAAAACCCGTGCGCTGGATGGACTTGAGGAATTGCTTGGGAATGATGAGGTCCGTGTCGACGTTTTCGCGATCGAGCGGAGCCACCAGGCCTTCGTGAGTGGTAAATGCTTGCATGATGTCGGTACTCGGGGCTGATTCGCTTAACGGAACGTGCGGACGTCGACGAAATGGCCGGCCACGGCAGCGGCGGCAGCCATGGCGGGGCTGACCAGATGCGTGCGGCCGCCCTGACCCTGCCGTCCTTCGAAATTGCGGTTGGACGTGGAGGCGCAACGTTCGCCAGGTTCCAGGCGGTCGGCGTTCATGGCCAGGCACATCGAGCAACCGGGCTCGCGCCATTCAAAGCCGGCTTCGATGAAGATCTTGTCCAGGCCTTCGCGTTCGGCTTGCTGTTTGACGAGGCCCGACCCCGGCACCACCATCGCCTGGCGCACGTTCGAGGCCACGCGCTTGCCGCGCGCCACGACGGCGGCCGCGCGCAAATCTTCGATGCGCGAGTTGGTGCAGGAGCCGATGAACACGCGGTCCACACGGATATCGGTCAGCGGGGTATTCGGCTTCAGGCCCATGTACTCCAGGGCGCGTTCCATGCCGCTGCGGCGCACATCGTCCTTTTCGCGATCGGGGTCCGGCACGCGGGAATCCACCGGCAACACCATTTCAGGCGAAGTGCCCCAGGTGACTTGCGGCTTGATGTCGCGCGCGTTGACTTCGACCACGGTGTCGAACTTGGCGCCTTCGTCCGTGTGCAGGGTGCGCCAGTATTTGACGGCCTGGTCCCACACCACACCCACGGGGGCAAACGGGCGGCCGCGGAAGTATTCGACGGTCTTGTCGTCCACCGCCACCATGCCCGAGCGCGCACCGGCTTCGATCGCCATGTTGCAGACCGTCATGCGGCCTTCCACGGACAGCGCGCGGATGGTGCTGCCCGCGAATTCGATGGCGTGGCCGGTACCGCCGGCCGTGCCGATGATGCCGATGATGTGCAGGACGACGTCCTTGGCCGTACAGCCGAAGGGCAATTCGCCTTCCACCTTGATCAGCATGCTCTTGGCTTTCTTCATCAAGAGCGTCTGGGTCGCCAGCACGTGCTCGACTTCCGACGTACCGATACCAAAGGCCAGCGCACCCAGCGCGCCGTGCGTGCTGGTGTGCGAGTCGCCACAGACGACGGTCATGCCGGGCAAGGTCGCGCCCTGCTCCGGGCCGATCACGTGCACGATGCCCTGGCGCAGGTCATTCATGCGGAATTCGGTAATGCCGTACTTATCGCAATTGGTGTCCAGCGTATCCACTTGCAGGCGGGATACCGGGTCATCGATACCCTGGGCGCGATTGATCGTCGGAACGTTGTGATCCGCGACCGCCAGGTTGGCGCCCGTGCGCCACGGTTTGCGCCCGGCAATCGCCAAGCCCTCGAACGCCTGCGGGCTGGTGACTTCGTGCAGCAGGTGGCGGTCGATATAGAGCAGACAGGTGCCGTCTGATTCCTGATGGACGATGTGGGCGTCCCAGAGTTTGTCGTAAAGGGTTTGGGCCATGGATGCGCTCTGCAAATAGACAATCCGGCTCGTGCCTCGCGCGGTTGAAAAGCAAATCGCCCCCGCGCCGGCCACTGCGGCATGTAGGAATTATGCCCAGGGTCTGAACCTAGTACAACTGCACCATACATACTAGTACCAACACTACCATGTTCGTTACGGAATCTGTCCCCTCAATCCGACGTTCGCGCGTGTCAAACACTGTGGGAAATTAATCACGCTTCAACCTTTGGTTAAAGAAAATAGATACAAAATTATCAAAACGATATAATCCAGTTTCACTATGCCTGACCCTTATTCGAAATAATGCGCAATAAAACGTATTAATGAAAAAAGGGGCAGGTATATGTCGTGAAGTTCGTGCAAATTCAGTGCTTTTAGGTGATGTTGCGCGAAGAAATCTCATGGCCCACCCGTTGCATCCAGCAAGACTTTACAAATCTTGACTCGAAGAATATGACATTTGCATACAACATGTCGGCCATTCAATCCAACCTGACTCGCGAATAATCACTATGGCTTCGTTTTTGCTCAAAAGCACGACTTCGATAATTGCCCTGGCCTTTGTTCCCGCTGCCTTTGCGCAGACCGCAGCGCCCGCCGCCGCCCCTGCCGACGGCCAACCCGCAGTGACGCTGAACCAGATCGTTGAACAAACGCTGCTCAGCAATCCCGAGATCCAGGCCAAGTACCACGATTTCCAAGCTTCGCTGGAAGGCCAGTCGGTGGCCCGCGGGGCGTTTTTCCCGCAGATCAATGCGCAAGGTTACGTGGGCCGGGAATACCGGAACAACGTGCCGGGCGTAGGTTCGCAGAACTGGAGCCGTCCTGGGTACAACGTCGAATTGCGCCAACTGATATTTGACGGTTTCCGCACCAGCAACGACGTCAAACAAGCCGGTTTTGACAAGCTGGCGCGCTTTTACGACGTGCTTGCCACCAGCGACTCCACGGCTTTTGCCGCCGTTCAAGCCTATATCGACCTGCAGCGCTACCGCGACATGGAATTGCTGGCTCGGCAGAACTATTCGCTGCACGAGCAGACAATGAAACAAATCGGCGAACGCACGGAATCCGGTGTAGGACGCCGGGTCGATCTGGAACAAGCGGGTGGCCGTCTGTCGCTGGCCCAGACCAACTTGATGACGGAAAGCGCCAACCTGCTTGACGTGCAGCAACGCTTCCAGCGCGTGACCGGTGCCCTGCCCCCTGAAGCCCTGCAGCCGACGCCCGAAGTCGGCGACAAGCTGCCGGTCAAGCCCGGCAACTTCAATGATTCGCTGCGCCGCAATCCCAGCTTCCTGTCCAAGCAAGCCGGGCTGCAGGCCGCTGAAGCGGGCGTGTCGTCGTCCAAGGGCGCGTTTTCGCCGAAGTTTGAATTCGTGGCCTCCACGGGCCGCGACCAGAACGATCCCACGCCGCAGAGCCGCGACATCCAGAGTTCCAGCGTCCAGGTTGTCATGAGCTACAACCTGTACCGCGGCGGCGCCGATTCCGCCCGCGTGCGCCAGACCGCCGCGCAATCCTATGCCGCGCGGGATATCCGCGACTACACCTGCCGCAACGTGCAGCAAGACCTGGCCGTGGCCTGGAACAACATTGTCAGCCTGAGCCAGAAGCTGCCTTTCCTGCGTGACCACGAAGTGGCCACCACCAAGGTGCGTGATGCCTACGCTCAGCAGTTCCAGATCGGCCAGCGTTCGCTGCTGGACTTGCTGGACACCGAAAATGAACTGTTCGAATCGCGCCGCGCATTGACCAACGGCATCTATGACCTCAAGCTTGCGCAATATCGCTGGCTGGCGCTGTCGCACACGCTGCTGCCGGCGCTGTCGCTGCAACCCGCGCGCAACGAGATGCCTGAGGAAAACGGCAAGCTTGTGGTAACCGACGAAGTGATCAAGCTTTGCAACTCGACGGTTCCCGATGCTGCCCGCCTGGCTCCGGTGCGCGTCCAATATAACGAAGGCACGCTGCCGCCCACGCTCGTGCCGCTGAACGCGCCCAACACCAAACCCTGACCGGGGTTGGGTCGCAAGGAGGCCGTATGACGCCCCAGGGCAAAGAATTTTCGCAGTTGGACGCGGACTTTGTCCGCGTCCTGGAAGACCTGATCGACGCCTTGATCGCCAATGGCACCTTGCGCATGACGGACCTGCCTATCCAGGCACAACAAAAACTCTCACAGCGCAAGCAGCAACGCGCGCGCCTTTCGGAACACCTCGACCTATTGGATGACGAAGATGGACAAGTTATCTGAAAAGGCCGCTCGGGAATGGCGTGCCGACGCTCGTGCGGCGCACGATGATCCACTGCTGGATTGCCTGGTTGAAATCACGCGCCTGCACGGCGTGACGGCAACCGCCCAGGCGCTTTCCTCAGGCCTGCCCCTGGAAGAGCACCGCCTGACCCCTGCGCTGCTACCGCGCGCCGCCGCGCGCGCGCAACTGTCGGCGCGGGTGGTAAAGCGCACGCTGGAGAGCATTTCCCAGGACCTGTTGCCCGCCATCCTGCTGCTGCAAGGCGAACGCGCCTGCCTGCTGCTGAAAAAGGAAGACGGCAAATATGTGGTCAGCCACCCCGAACTGGGCGGCAGTTCCGTTGAAATGACGCCCGAAGCCCTGGCCGCGCAGTACACCGGCCTGGTTTGCTTCGTGCGTCCGCAGTTCCGCTTTGACGCGCGGGCCCCGGAAGTCGCCAAAGTGCGCGAGCGCCATTGGTTCTGGGCCGCCATCATGGAAAACCGCCGCCTGTACCGCGACGCGTTGATCGCCGCCCTGCTGATCAACATCTTCGCCATGGCGATGCCATTGTTCACCATGAACGTGTATGACCGCGTGGTGCCCAACAATGCCGTCGAGACCCTGTGGGTCCTGGCGATCGGCATCACCCTGGTCGTGATTTTCAACATGATCCTCTCCACCGCGCGTTCTCACGTGGTGGATAGCGCCAGCAAGCGGGTCGATGTGCGCCTGTCCGCGCAGATCATGGAACGCGTGCTGGACTTGCGGATGGAAGGCCGGCCCGTATCCGTAGGATCGTTCGCGGCCAACCTGCGATCTTTTGAGTCCATCCGCGATTTCATCGCGTCGGCCACTATCACCACGCTGGTCGACCTGCCGTTCATCGTGCTGTTCCTGGCCGCCCTGGCCTGGATCTCACCGTGGATGATCCTGCCGCCCCTGGTGGCCATCGTCCTGATCCTGCTGGTGTCGCTGGCCGCGCAAGCGCGCATGGAAGCGCTGACGATGGCCTCTTTCCAGGCCAGCTCGCAACGCAACGCGACACTGGTGGAAGCGCTGACCGGCCTGGAGGCCGTCAAGACCCTGAATGCCCAAGGTTCGATTCAGCGCAACTGGGAACGCGCCACCGAGTTCATCGCGCAAACGGGCGGCAAGCTCAAGCTGATCTCTTCGTCCACGGTGGGCTTCGTGCAGGCCGTGCAGCAACTGGTGTCGATCGCCGTCGTGATCATCGGCGTGTACCAGGCGCAGGAATCCGCCATGTCCATGGGCGGCATCATCGCCGCGTCCATGATCGCGGGCCGTTGCCTGGCCCCGCTGGGCCAGGTGGCGGGTTTGCTGATGCAATATCAGAATGCCCGTACCTCGCTGGGCTCGATCGACAACTATATGAAGCTGCCGATCGAACGTCCCGCCGAAGCTGAATTCCTGCATCGGCCGGTATTCCACGGCGGCCTGGAATTCCGCGACGTGACCTTTACCTACCCCGGCAGCACGCAGCCGGTGCTCAAGAAGGTGTCGTTCAAGCTCAAACCCGGCGAAAAGGTCGGCATCATTGGCCGCATTGGTTCGGGAAAGACCACGCTGGAGAAGCTGGCGCTGGCGCTGTATCAACCCACCGAAGGCGCCGTGTTGCTGGACGGCGTGGACGTGCGCCAGATCGACCCGGCCGACGTCCGCCGCGCGATCGGCCACGTGCCGCAAGATCCGACGCTGTTCTACGGCAGCCTGAAGCACAACCTGGCCATGGGCGCGCCCTATGCGGACGACGCCAGCATCCTGGCCGCCGCTAACCTGGCCGGCGTCACGGATTTCGCCAACCTGCACCCCAACGGGTTCGACATGGTGATCGGTGAGCGCGGCGAATCGCTATCGGGCGGCCAGCGCCAATCCGTCGCTGTCGCGCGCGCCCTGATCAACGATCCCCCCATCCTGCTCTTGGACGAACCCAGCAGCAACATGGACCACCAGAGCGAAGCCCAACTGCGCAAGCGGCTCGGCGAAGCCAGCGCGACCAAGACGATTCTGCTGGTCACGCACCGCACCGCACTGCTGGACCTCGTCGACCGCCTGATCGTGATCGACAACGGTCACATCGTGGCTGACGGCCCCAAGGAGCAAGTTGTCGAAGCACTGCGTCAGGGACGCGTCGGACGCGGGAGTTAAGGGCGCCATGCAGAAAAATCCTGGAGAGACCAAGCACGGCCTGTTGGGCGGCTTGTGGCGCAAACTGCGCAACGTCTTCGTATTCTTTTTCGACCGTCTGCTGGACGGCACGGAAAAAGGCAAGGTTGAAAAGCGTTCTGATTATGTCGGCAACGCCGAATGGGTGATCCACGAATCGCAGGCCCGCAGTTCGCGCGTCCTGCTGTGGGTGGCGTTGCTAGCCACCGCGCTGTTGCTCGTCTGGGCAGCGACCGGCAGTATCGACGAGGTCGTGCGAGGCGAAGGCAAAGTCGTGCCGTCCCGCCAAGTGCAGATCATCCAGAGCCTGGACGGCGGCATCGTCGAGGAAATCCTGGTGCGTCCCGGTCAGGAAGTACAAGCAGGCCAGACCTTGCTGAAGATAGATTCCACGCGGTTCGCGTCTTCGCTGGGCGAGAACAACGCGGAATACCTGTCGCTGCTCGCCAAGTCGGCCCGGTTGCAGGCGCTGGCCACGGGCGAGCCCTTCGTGGCCCCGGAAGAAGTGTTGAAGCAGGCGCCCGGCCTGGCCGAAATGGAGCGCAACGCCTGGCAGGCGCGCAATACCGAGCTGAACGCCACCGTCAACGTCGCCCGCGAACAGCTCAAGCAACGGCAGGAAGACCTGCGCGAAACGATCGCCAAGCGCGACCAGGCGTCAGCCAGCTGCGGCCTGACTTCGCGCGAGTTGCAGGTGACGCGTCCGCTGCTCAAGAGCGGCGCCGTATCCGAAGTGGACCTGCTGCGCCTGCAACGCGACGTGGCGCGCTACTGCGGCGAACAGAAAGGGGCCGAAGCCCAGATCGACCGTTTCCAGGCGTCGATCAAGGAAGCGCAAAGCAAGCTCGAGGAATCCGAGCTGAACATTCGCAACCAGGCGCGCAGCGAACTGTCGGAAACCAACACCAAGCTGTCCACTCTGCGCCAAGGCAAGCTGGCGCTGGCCGACCGCGTGAAGCTGGCTGAAGTCCGCGCCCCGCTGGCAGGCACCATCAAGACGCTCTTCAACAACACGGTGGGCGGTGTGGTGCAGCCGGGCAAAGACATCATCGAGATCGTGCCCAAGGACGACACGCTGCTGCTGGAAGTCCGCATTCAGCCGCGCGATATCGGTTTCCTGCACGCCGATCAGAAGGCGGAAGTGAAATTCACGGCCTATGACTTCGCCATTTATGGCGGTCTGGAAGGCAAGGTCGAACAGATCGGCGCGGACACCGTGACCGACGAAAAAGGCAACTCCTACTACGTGGTGCGCGTCCGCACGGATCGCAGCACCGTGGGCGACAAGCTATTGCCCATCATCCCGGGGATGGTGGCGGAGGTTCATATCCTGACGGGTAAGCGCACTGTGCTGCAGTACCTGCTCAAACCGATTTTGCGTGCCAAGGCGAATGCCTTTACCGAACGTTAAAGGAGAGCTGGAAGGCTTTATGAAACCTGTTCCCGTCCTGTTGATTACGCACGACGACCTGCTGTGGCAACACTGGCGTGCGCTGGATCCCACGCGTTGGCTGGCGGCGCGCGGGCGCGGTCTGGCTGACTTGCAACGCTGGCGCGAGCAAGGCCGCGCCCTGGCGGTGCTGGATACCGACGTGCCGCGACTGCCGTCCTGGCAGGATCCCGTCTGGGCATCGACCCTGGCTGGCTTGCATTTGGTCGTCGCCAGCCCTAGCCCCAACGACGAGCAAGGCACGCAAGCACTGGGCGCCGGCGCGCATGGGTATTGCCACACGCATGCCCCCGCCGCCGCACTGGCGCAAGCGCTGGAAGTGGTGGCGTCGGGCGGCATCTGGATGGGCCGGTCGCTGGTCGCCCGCCTGCTGAAATTAGTGACGGAACGCGCCCAGGATTCGCAATCCTGGGACGGCGGCCTCTTGACCGAACGCGAAATCACCGTCGCCCGGTACGCCGCCAGCGGCCAGGCCAACGCGGCGATCGCCGAGGCGCTGGGCATTACCGAACGCACCGTCAAGGCCCACCTTTCAGCGGTTTTCGAGAAGCTGAAGGTGTCTGACCGCCTGCAACTCGCCCTGCTGGTCCACGGCATTTCCGCGCCCGTCGACACTCGGAGCAAAATTACTTCCTGATACTGTCCTTGAGGACAATATCCCGCCCCAGCGGCGCCCTCTAGTATCTGGTCATCTTGGATAACTCCCTGAAACGGAACCCACATGGCCAACTCTTCTCCCGCAGTCGTCAACGAAATCTCCGGTCGCGCTTGGATTCGCAATAGCGACGGATCTTTGACGGAACTGCATCAAGGCAGCAAAGTCCCCGCCGGCAGCGACATCGTCACTGCCTCGGGCGCCACGGTTTCCCTTCAGGTTGAAAACGGCATGCCGATCGTCATCGGAGAAAGCCGTGAAGTCGCCGTGAATGGCGACATGGGCGGTCCGCTGGCCGATCCGAGCGAAGCCGCGGTGGCCCCGCCCACCGGCACCGATTCCGACCGCCTGCTGGCTGCCCTGCAAGCCGGACGCGACCCGTTCGACGAACTGGACCCCACCGCCGCCATCGTGGCTGGCGGCGGTGATGCCGGCGGCAGCAGCTTTGTCCGCCTGGCCCGTATTCTTGAAACGACCTCGCCGCTGGACCTGGCCTACCCGAACCCGGGCCGAGGCGACGACTCCGTGCCGCGCGCCTTGGGCGCTGGCCTGACGGGTGACGGCGACGACGGCGCCACCACGCCGACCACCACCAATACCGCCCCGTCGGCGCTGAACGACACCGGCCGTGGCGATCAGAACACCACCATCCGCGGCAACCTGCTGACCAACGACTCGGATCCCGACGGCGATCCGCTGGCCATCGTTTCGGTGAGCGGCCGCCCGATGACGCCGGGAGGCGTATCCGTTACCGGCACGAACGGCGGCACGTTCACGGTGCTTCCGGACGGCAGCTATGTCTTCACGCCGGGCACGGGCTTCCAGCATCTGCCGGAAGGCCAGACCGCGACCACCACGATTTCCTACACCGTCACCGATCCCAGCGGCGCGACGTCCACGGCCACCGTTGAAGTGACGGTCGTCGGCGTGAACGATCCGGCGCTCATCACCCCTGCCGGCGCGGACGACGACAAGGGCACTGTCAAGGAAGACACCACCTTCACCACAAACGGCAAGCTCAACGTCACCGACGTGGATGATGGTGAAGCCCGCTTCATCGTGCAATCCGGCCAAGCCGGCCAGCATGGCACATTCTCGATCGACGCCAGCGGCTCGTGGGTCTACAACCTGAACAACAACGACGGCCGCGTGCAAGCGCTGGCTGTCGGTGAAACCCTGACCGAGACCTTCACCGTGACGACGGCGGACGGTACGACCGGCACCGTGGTTGTCACCATCCAGGGCACCAATGACGTTCCGACGCTGAGCGGCCAGGCTGCCGGCGCCGTGACCGAAGACACCGCGCTGGCCGTCACCGGCAAGCTGGACGTGACGGATGTCGACACGTCCGACACGCACACCTGGTCGATCAACAACAACGGCGCTGGCCAATACGGCGCATTGTCGATCGACGCCAACGGCAACTGGACCTATAACCTGGCCAACGGCAACCCGGCCGTGCAGGCGCTGGGCGTGGGCGAATCGCTGACCGAGAAGTTCACCGTGACGGTCAACGACGGCCACGGCGGCGTCACGACGCAAGAAGTCTCGATCACCATCAACGGTTCCAACGACGCACCGGTCATCAGCGGCGTGGCTACCGGCGCGGTGGCCGACGGCGGCACTACCAGCGTCACTGGCCAGCTCGGCCAGACCGATGTGGACGTGAACGACACGCACACCTGGACGGTCGGCAACGGCGGCAAGGGTGACTTCGGCAGCTTCACGGTGGACAACACCGGCAAGTGGACCTACAACCTCGACGACACGAACACGACTGTCAAGGGCCTGAAGAGCGGCGAATCGATCACCGAAACCTTCACGGTTACGGTCGACGACGGCCATGGCGGCGTGACCAGCCAGCAAGTCACGGTCACGATCAACGGCACGGACGATGGCGCGGTCATCAACCCGGCTCAACCGGGCGACGACAAGGGCACCGTCACCGAAGACGTGACCCTGTCCGTGGGCGGCAAGCTTGACGTGACGGACCCGGACGCGGGCCAAGCCGTGTTTGTGGCTCAGACGAACGCCGCCGGCCAACACGGCACGTTCTCCATCGATGCCGACGGCAAGTGGACGTACAACCTCACCAACAACGACCCGGCCGTCCAAGGCCTGGGCGCTGGCAAGACCCTGACCGAAACCTTCACCGTTACGACGGCTGATGGCACGACCGGCCAGGTCGTGGTCACGATCGTGGGCACCAACGACATCCCGGTCCTGACCGGCAAGGCTGACGGTGCTGTCACGGAAGATGGCACGCTGGTCGCCACGGGCAAGATCGACGTCACCGACATTGACACGACCGACACGCACACCTGGTCCGTCAACAATGGCGGCAAGGGTACGTATGGTTCCTTCTCGGTCGACGCGTCTGGCAACTGGACCTACAACCTCGACAACACCAATAAGGATGTTCAGGGCCTGAAGTCTGGCCAGTCCATCACTGAAACGTTTACCGTGACCGTCGATGACGGCAACGGCGGCGTGGTCTCGAAGGACGTCACCGTCACCATCAACGGCACCGATGACGGCGCCGTGATCACCCCGGCCCAACCGGGCGATGACGCTGGCACGGTTACCGAAGACGTGACCCTGTCCGTGGGCGGCAAGCTTGACGTGACGGACCCGGACGCGGGCCAAGCCGTGTTTGTGGCTCAGACGAACGCCGCCGGCCAACACGGCACGTTCTCCATCGACGCCGATGGCAAGTGGACGTATAACCTGACCAATAACGACCCGGCTGTTCAAGGCCTGGGCGCGGGCAAGACCCTGACCGAGACCTTCACCGTTACGACGGCTGATGGCACGACCGGTCAAGTCGTGGTCACCATTGTCGGCACCAACGACATCCCCGTCCTGACCGGCAAGGCAGACGGTGCGGTTACCGAAGACGGCACGCTGGTCGCCACGGGCAAGATCGACGTCACCGACATTGACACGACCGACACCCACACCTGGTCCGTCAACAATGGCGGCAAGGGTACGTATGGTTCCTTCTCGGTCGACGCGTCTGGCAACTGGACTTACAACCTGGACAACGCCAACAAGGATGTCCAAGGTCTGAAGTCCGGTGAGTCGTTCACCGAAACGTTCACCGTGACCGTCGACGACGGTAACGGTGGCGTGGTCTCGAAGGACGTCACCGTCACCATCAACGGCACCGATGACGGCGCCGTGATCACCCCGGCTCAACCGGGCGACGATGCTGGCACCGTCACCGAAGACGTGACGCTGTCCGTGGGCGGCAAGCTCGACGTGACCGATCCGGACGCGGGTCAAGCCGTGTTCCAGGTCCAAACGAACGCCGCCGGCCAACACGGCACGTTCTCCATCGATGCCGATGGCAAGTGGACGTATAACCTGACCAATAACGACCCGGCTGTTCAAGGCCTGGGCGCGGGCAAGACCTTGACGGAAACGTTTACGGTCACCACCGCTGATGGCACGACCGGTCAAGTGGTTGTGACCATTGTGGGCACCAACGACATCCCGGTCCTGACCGGCAAGGCTGATGGTGCTGTCACGGAAGATGACACGCTGGTCGCCACGGGCAAGATCGACGTCACCGACATCGACACCACCGATACGCACACCTGGTCCGTCAATGACGGCGGCAAGGGCACCTACGGTTCCTTCTCGGTCGACGCTTCGGGCAACTGGACTTACAACCTGGACAACGCCAACAAGGACGTCCAAGGTCTCAAGTCCGGTGAGTCGTTCACCGAGACCTTTACGGTTACGGTGGATGACGGCAACGGCGGCGTGGTTTCCAAGGAAGTGACCGTCACCATCAACGGCACCGATGACGGCGCGGTCATCACGCCGGCACAACCGGGCGACGACAAGGGCACCGTCACTGAAGACGAGACCCTGTCTGTCGGCGGTAAACTGGATGTGACCGATCCGGACGCCGGCGAAGCCGTGTTTGTCGCCCAGACGAATGCCGCTGGCCAGCATGGCACGTTCTCCATCGATGCTGATGGCAAGTGGACGTATAAACTCACCAACAACGACCCGGCCGTCCAAGGCCTGGGCGCGGGCAAGACCCTGACCGAAACGTTTACGGTCACCACCGCTGACGGCACGACCGGTCAAGTCGTGGTCACGATTGTCGGCACCAACGACATCCCCGTCCTGACCGGCAAGGCTGACGGCGCAGTCACGGAAGATGGCACGCTGGTCGCCACGGGCAAGATCGACGTCACCGACATCGACACCACCGATACGCACACCTGGTCCGTCAATGACGGCGGCAAGGGCACCTACGGTTCCTTCTCGGTCGACGCTTCGGGCAACTGGACCTACAACCTGGACAACGCCAACAAGGACGTCCAAGGTCTCAAGTCCGGTGAGTCGTTCACCGAGACCTTTACGGTTACGGTGGATGACGGCAACGGCGGCGTGGTTTCCAAGGAAGTGACCGTCACCATCAACGGCACCGATGACGGCGCGGTCATCACGCCGGCACAACCGGGCGACGACAAGGGCACCGTCACCGAAGACTTGGCGCTGACTACCGGCGGCAAGCTGGAGGTCACCGACCCCGACGCGGGCGA